>NZ_CP016489.1:0-165618 GCF_001693295.1 Picosynechococcus sp. PCC 8807 | reverse complement strand
AGACATTTCCCACAGACCACATCAAATTACAGCAATTGATCTAGCTGAAAGTTTAACCCACTTCCCCCCAGACCCAGAAGACCAGAAGCACCTAAGCTTCCCCGAACAAACTCAACTGACCAAGGGGGAGGGAGCCATAACGGCGTTGGTGTTGGCGTAAATGACAGGCCGAGCAAAGGGCGATGAGATTTTCCCGACGATTGTCTTCGGGGATGTAATTTTTGTGGTGAACGCTTAAGGTTAAAACAGCCCGCAGGTGACGATCAATGCCTTTGACCTTCACATCCGACGGAATACAAACCAAGCCACAGAGTTCACAGCGCCAGTCTGCATCCTCTTTTACTTGTAAGGCGATCGCCTGCCAATCATCAGAATATCGAGAAGAATGTTTCATCTAAACCTAGCGCCGCAAGATAATCCTGAAATCGCTACAGTATTAAAAAATTCTGGCCAACATCACAGCCAATACCGTCTGTTTTGTGACCTATTTCGTGATTCTAACCCTAATTATTAAGAAATCACCAAAAAAACCATCTCCATTACCCCAAAGCACCATGAAAATCGCCTTCTTTAGCAGCAAACCCTACGATCAAGTCTCCTTTAACAACACCAACCAACGTTTTCACCACGAATTGGTCTTCCTCGAACCACGCCTCACCCCCGATACCGTTAGCCTCGCCGCTGGTTTTCCGGCCATTTGTGCATTTATCAACGACGACCTAGGAGAAGCTGTCCTCAAACAACTCGCCCACAACGGCACTCAATATATTGCCCTACGCTGTGCCGGGTTTAACAATATCAACCTTGAGGTCGCCCGCAAATTAGGCTTGAGCGTTGTTCGGGTGCCTGCCTACTCCCCCTATGCCGTGGCCGAACATGCCGTGGGACTGATTTTGATGCTCAACCGCAAACTCTATCGCGCCTACAACCGTGTCCGGGACGATAACTTTGCCCTTAATGGCCTCCTGGGTTTCGATCTCCACGGTAAAACAGTCGGGATTATTGGCACCGGAAAAATTGGCGAATGCTTTGCCAAAATTATGCAAGGGTTTGGCTGTCGTTTACTGGCCCACGATCCCCAAGAAAATTCTGTCTGTTTAGATTTGGGTGTCCAATACACAGATTTACCAGATTTGCTCACCCAAGCCGATGTGATTTCCCTCCACTGTCCCTTAGTACCCGACACCTATCACTTGATTAATGCCACCTCCCTCGCCCAGATCAAACCCGGTGCCATGCTGATTAATACCAGTCGGGGGGGGTTAATTGATACCAGGGCCGTTATCGAGGCACTGAAAACAGGTCAGTTGGGTTATTTTGGCACCGATGTCTACGAAGAAGAAGAAAATCTCTTTTTTGAAGATCTATCGGATACGGTGATTCAAGATGATACGTTTCAGTTATTACAATCTTTTCCGAATGTAGTGATCACTGCCCACCAAGCCTTCTTCACCCAGGAAGCCTTGGGAAATATTGCAACGACGACCTTAGATAATTTACAGGCACTGGAGAAAGGCAAAGCTTGCACGAATCAGTTATGTCCCTAGAAACTGCACCAAGAATAGCTCACTTTAAATCAGTCACGGTTTTGTTTAGGGCCTGTCTGGCGATTTTGGTGACATAGACAGTCACAGCAACAGTAGCCACAAAACCAAGAATCCGGATCGACCACTGGACAATGGGGTTAGCACTGGTGCTTTCTGTGCCGAGGGTCGCAAGATTTCCGGCCAGGGAGCCAATGTAGACATACATGATGGTGCCAGGAATCATCCCCACAGAGCCGAGGACATAGTCTTTTAGGGAAACACCCGTGACCCCATAGGCATAGTTAAGGAGATTAAAGGGAAATACAGGCGAGAGGCGCGTGAGGAGAACAATCTTCAGGCCTTCCTTGCCCACAGCTTCGTCGATGGCGCGAAATTTCGGGTTGTCGGCGATTTTTTGGCTCACCCATTGGCGGGCCAGATAACGACCCACTAGGAAAGCAGCGATCGCCCCTAGGGTTGCGCCAACAAAGACGTAAATTGATCCTAAAGCGACACCAAAAACAACCCCGGCTCCCAAGGTCAGAATCGACCCCGGCAGAAAGACCACCGTCGCCACCACATAAAGCACCATGAAGGCGATCGCCCCTAGGGCACCCAGACTATCGATCCATTGCAAGCCCTGGAGTAACCAAGCCTGGGGATCAAATCCTGTGCCAAAAAGCCCCTGGACAAAAGTTGATGTTGAACTGGCCGCCGTTGCCATGCCCGCGAAAAATGTTGAGAGTGCAACCACTTCTAAAAGCATACTTACCCCGAATGCACCCAAGGCTAAACCCGTAAAGCTTTTCCAACAAGGTAATTTTTTTGGTTGCCGTTGATGCCTAATTTTTTGATTGGTGTCACCCTTTAAGTTAGCAGGTTTCATCAAATTCCCCTCAAGTTAATCATTCTTTTTATCCGGCGATCGCCTCTAATCCACCGTCCAGAGGGTGTCTGCATCCCGCAACAAAAACAGCGTGCAACAAGCAGCCAGCATCGGTAAGGCCGCAAAGAAGAGGAGGTTATTGAAAGGATCAAGATATTGCCGAAAGGAAGCAAAAGTTGACCCGGCATGGAGCAGCAACACCAAAAAATAACAACGATTTTTTTGGAACCCCGTCACGAAACCCAACACAATGGCCAGTTGCACAATACCGATGAGAAAAATCACCCCGTTGCTGAGGCCAGAAATCAGATAAAAATTCTCGAAAACGGCCCTGGCATGGTCTGGGTTAAAAAATTTATCCAACGTCCAGACAAACATCACAATAAAAATACTGAGCCGTAAGAGCAATAACGACAACGCAAGACGCGGCACCTGTTTCATAATTTTTTTCACAAGTTCATAATGTTTTCAGCAGCGATCGCCAGCAAATGTTTTTATTCCGCTTCATTGGCTTTCGCGGCACAGGGATTTGCCTTAGAAGCGCAAGGATTTTCTTTTGCCGCACAAGGATTGGTTTTAGAAGCACAGGGGTTTTCCTTAGCGGCGCAGGGATTTGCCTTTGAGGCACAGGGATCGGTTGTTTCTGTTTTACTCGCACAGGGATTTTTAAACAGTCCAGCGCAAGGGTTTTTGACACCGGAACAGCCGGCGATCGCCCCTAGACTCAACAGAGAGATTGATACGAGGGTGGCAGCATAGCGAATTTTCATGGTCATTCTCCTGAAATTAATTAGATTGCTGAGTTAAAACCAAAGCTTTGCCGTGGTTCTTGAGCTTGATTAAATCGGCTAAACATGAGGCGCAGATGAGGGGAAACTAGAGAAAACTTAAAAATATTGAGCAATACAATATCGAGCAATCTTCAGGAAAAATTCAGACTGCCATCAGCGATCGCTCAGGCAAAAATGTCATTGTAGAAAAACAAGCCGTCCCATCTTTTGCATGAATTTATGGCTCCACAAACTTGGTTTATTGATCGCGGCGGCACCCAGGAGCCTTGGCCAGCCACTGAGTCCCCGACATCGAAAACACAACCCTATCGGCTTTACCGTTTCCTGACAGATTTGGAAGATCTGCTAAACCGTGAGCCAGGCGATCGCCAACGTTTACAGGCCCTATATCCTTTAGTGCAGCGTTTGTTGCAGAGTTCAGAATGGCTGCAACTGATCCCCATTGCGCCAGATCCAAAAACAGGTTGGGCTGTGGAAATTTTGTATGATGAACCGGATTTTCCACTCACAGTGCAGCTTGTGGCCTGGGAACCCCAGCGGGTCTCGCCGATCCATAACCATGGATGTTGGGGCTTGGTCGCTCTATTGCAAGGCCAAGAGAAAAATCAATTTTGGCGGCGATCGCCTGGAGATTCTAGCCAGTTGGTCGAGACCGGGAGCTTAGTATTAAATCCTGGGGATTTGGTTTGTTTAATGCCAGACGCAATCCATCGGGTGAAAGCATTGGGCACGACGCCAACCATTAGCTTTAATGTGTATGGGGAGACCGACTATGACCAGCGCTTTGAATTTGATCTCGACCAGGGCAGAGCAACAAATTTTTAATCTTTTTTCCGGTAGTAAGCGATGGGGCTAAAAAAACTAAAAAAGGCGATCGCCAAACGCTTGAAATTAGACCATTGGCATTTTTCGACGAGTTCCCTGCAATTTCGCCTCACCTTTGAGCTGGCTGGTTTATCGATCTGTGGCCTCGGCATCGTTGCCATTTGGGCGGGCTGGCAGATGGAGCAAAACCTCGTGGCGGCCCACAAACAAACCCTAGATTACATTGCCTCGCGGTTTCCGGAGCAGTTGGAACTGTATAGCGAAATGGAACCCGTAGAAACCAGTCTGGTACGCACTCTCCAGCGGGTGACGACTGCTGATGTTATGGCTTGGGTGAAAGATCCTGACGGTCAACTGGTGACCCAATCAACGGCGACGGCTGATTTTGTCGCCCAAGTGCCCGACATTATGAGCTTCGATCAAGGGGAAATGCCCCCCCAAATTGTGCGTGTGGGCGATCGCCAAATTGTCCTTTGTATTAGTCCCCTAGCGATCGCGGGGGAACCCGTAGGCCAACTGTATTTATCCCAGGACATCACCGCCGATCTGCAAAAACTCTATATCAGTTTGTGGCGGCTGCGCCTGGTCAGTGGAGCAACGCTTATTTTATTAATCGCCGCGATCATACACCGCATTCAAAAAGTCACCCAACCCCTCGCCCAAATGAGTAACATGGCCCAGGCGATTTCTGCGGATGACCTCCAAGGGGCAAAGTTAGAACTCCAGCAAGCGCCCGATGAAATTTTAGGTTTGGCCCAGGTATTTAACGAAATGTTGTCCCGGTTATCGAGTGCCTGGGACAACCAACGGCAGTTTGTCGGCAATGTTTCCCACGAACTCCGCACTCCCCTGACAATTATCGAAGGTTATCTCCAGAGTCTCCTGCGTCGCGGCGATGGCCTCAGTGAATATCAACAACAGGCGATCGCCACCGCTGCCACCGAAACAACTCACACCATTCAAATGCTCCAAGATTTGTTGGATTTGGCCAGGGCCGACGGGGGCCATTTACATTTCCGCACCCAGCCCGTCATGCTCAATACATTTCTCGAAGAAGTCAGCGCCATGGGTCAACAGATCAACCAACGCCCCATTCACCTCAAAACGCCCCCAGAAGATGTCGTGATTCGCGCCGATCAAGACCGACTGCAACAGGTGATGTTAAATCTAATTGATAATGCCCTAAAGTATTCTGCCCCTGACCAGGCCATTGAAATTTGCCTCGAAACCGCTTCACCAATGGCCCTAATCCACATCGTTGATCAGGGTATTGGCATTGCCTTAGCCCACCAAGCTCGCATTTTTGAACGATTTTATCGGGTGGATGAAACCATGACCCGCTCCCGGGATGGCACAGGGTTAGGTTTGGCGATCGCCAAAAGTCTCATCGAAGGCATGGGTGGCAAAATTAGCCTTCGTTCCCAGCCCCACCAAGGCAGTTGCTTTACCCTAAAGCTTCCCCTGTGGGATATTCAGTCCGTCTCCACAAGCCACAACTCCGAGCAGGATGGACTACGCCGCCATGGTTAAACCCCAAGCATTTCTCCTTTACAAAGACGTTGATCATTGAGTTTTCTGCAAATATGCACCACCACATCTTTATTAATTTTCCTTACCAACGACCACCCACTGACCATGAAACCCCATATTTTGCTGGCCGAAGATGACCAAAACCTCGCTCAATTCGTTGCCTCCGAATTACGCCTAGAAGGTTATTTGATCACCGTTGCCCACAATGGCATCGATAGTCTAAATTTAATCCGAGAAAATACTTATGACCTATTGATTTTCGATTGGCTCATGCCGGGCTTGTCGGGGCTAGATTTATGTCTACGACTCCGCTCTAGTGGCATCGAAACGCCGATTCTTCTGTTGACCGCAAAGGATGAAATTTCTGATCGGGTCTCTGGGTTAAACGCCGGGGCCGATGATTATGTCACAAAGCCCTTTAGCATTGAAGAACTACTGGCCCGTGTCAATGCCCATCTCCGCCGCGCTCGCCGGGAAATCGTTGACCAATTAGAATTTGAGGATCTTTCTCTCAATGGCATTACCCGCGAAGTTTACCGCGATCGCCAACTGATCCAGCTCACCGCCAAGGAATTTGATTTGTTAGAGTTACTCCTGCGCCACCCACGGCAAGTCTTAACCCGCGAGCAGATCCTCGAAAAAGTTTGGGGCTATGACTTTATGGGAGAATCCAACGTGATCGAAGTCTACATTCGGGCTTTACGACTGAAGCTCGAAGCAACCAATCCGAAGCGATTGATCCATACGGTACGCAGTGTGGGCTATGTCTTAAAATAAATTTCAAAGCAATTTTGAGCACATGAAACTAAAGTGCAATAAAGCTTATTTAGTTGTCACTATTTTTCTCACTAAAATAGTTTTTATTTAGACAAAATTTTAGTGGACTTAAACCGTAAATTATCACAAATTTTTCTTGATTTTATTCTGATTATTTCACAATTGCCAAGGGGAATCAATAGATTTAATTTACATCTAACAAGATATTCAAAAAAGGTTTAATAATGGCTTTTACCGCAACCATCTCAACCCAAAGATAAACTATTCAGGCAGTAAATCTAGTAAAAGTTGTGTAGTCACCATCATAACCAGAGACTTTCTAAGAGGGTATTTATAAAGTAAAGATAAAAAAGATGAAAATTGGAAAAGATAGAGGCTAGATTGGTTGGTAACTGAGCGTTGTGGTGAGGCTTTGACCCATGACAGATAAAGTCTATCCTAGCGACCTGAGCGATGCAGAATGGGCCTTAATCCAACCCTTGATTCCCCCCGCCAAACCCGGTGGTCATCCTCGGACTACTGACATGAGACGGGTTTGCAATGGTATCTTCTATCTCCTCAAAACAGGCTGTCAGTGGCAATATTTACCAAAGGATTTCCCGCCCTCCCCAACGGTGTACTACTACTATCGAAAATGGCAAAGGAAAGGGGTATGGGAAAGGGGTATGGGAAAGCATTAACCATGCTCTGCGCGGCCTATGTCGACAACAAGTAGGTAAATCAGTACAACCAAGTGTGTTAATCGTAGATGCTCAGTCGATAAAAACGACGGAAAAAAGGGGGAGGTATTTGGCTTCCATGGAGGCAAAAGAGTAAAGGGAAGATGCCGGGGCCTGTTGGTGGATAGCTTAGGTCTGGTCTATAAAGCCATGGTGGCAGAGGGGAATGCCTCAGAACGAACCTTAGCAAAGGCGGCGGTGATGGAGTTATTAGAAACACAGCCAAAGTTGTTAGAGAGAGTGAAATTAATGTGGGTCGACGCCGGATATCGTGGCGAGGTCTTTGGACTGGGGATTTGGCTGATGATACAGGCGACAGTAGAAGTAATCAAAAGAGAGGGGCGAGAATTTCAGATGCTACCAAAACGGTGGATTGTGGAGCGAACATTTGGGTGGTTGAATTGGTATCGTCGTCTGAGTAAGGAATATGAAAAATTCCCCGAAGTATCGGAGGCGGCAATTTATGCTTGCATGACTCGCTTAATGCTACGGCGATTGGTTACCTAAAGATTTACTTTATAGATAGGCTCTAAGGGTTTTCTTAGAATTAATTTTTGTTGAGGTAAGTCTCTCCTAATCTGAGAAACAAATAGATTAGAAAAAAGTTAAACTCTCTGGATTATGACGTTCAAAAAATTTGTTGCCACAACCCTAATAGCAAGCGGTATGCTGGTGTCCTTGAGCAGTTGCGGTACTAATGAAGACAGCAACACCGAGAATACGCCACAAGTTGAAACTTCAGAAGTCGAAGTGACAGAAGAAACAACAGCGATCGCCCCTGGCATGACTCCCTTCGATTTCCCGACAGTGGGCATCACAGCCGAAGCCGGAGATTATGTACTGACCCCCACAAACAGGATGTGGACAAATGCCATAACCTCAGAAAACCCGGCGAACGAAACCTACATTTACTATTCTGCACAGATGTCCGCACCAGGAGAAGTTGAATCAGATATTGACTCAACCTTTGACGGGATTGTCACAATGCCGAACGCGATGATTATCCCGATCCCAAAAGGGCAAACAACGCAAAAAGGCGACATCGTCCTGACTTGGTGGCAAACTGGCTCCGGGATGCAACGCGCAATCGTTGTGGATGATGCAAACCCCCAAGAACCCGTGGTTATGTATTTGGATTTGGCGTATGACAATCCGGCAACAGACCAAGACAGCGGTAAATCTATCGGTGCAACGGAATATCCACTTGCGCCTGATTCCTTCGTAAAGATTACCGACCCTTGGCAAGAAGGCAATATGATTGCGGCCAATGATGGCGAAAGATGGAATTCTGTGCAAATTGTCAAAGTTGCGGGCGAAAAAGTCTTGACCCTGGGTTTTGCGGGCAGAATGAAGGTTTATGACAAAGCAGATTGTAAACCAGTGCCGCTCGTCCCAGATGTAGAGGCAGGGGATACAGTGCAAGCGGTTTTTGGGGCTTCATTTGGCGAATACACCGTGGCAAGGGTGGACAGAGAAATCGGTCGTGTCTTCGTAGAACAGTCTGGCTCCGAGAAGGCAATTCCCTATGGACAAGTGACCCCAAGCTTATAGTGGCGCATTGAAATTTTAGACAGCATCTCTCGGAAAACCTCTCAGACTTGAATTTCCAGGCCAAAACAGCACACACTAGAAGGCGATCGCCTTTGGCGGAATAATTCTTCGAGAGGAAAGATGTTTTCATGCGCCCAATTCCAATTCAGCCTGAACCCCACCAAGAGTCTGTCTGGGACTATCCCCGTCCCGCCCGCCTAGAAGACACGGCGAAACATCTCATCGTTATCTGTAATCAGATCACCATTGCTGAGACCACTGGGGGAAAACGGGTGCTCGAAACCAGCCATCCACCAAGCTATTATTTTCCCGCCGCCGCCGTCCAATGCCAGTACCTCGTGCCCAACCGCCAACGGGGAATCTGTGAATGGAAAGGTCGCTACGAATACTACGATGTGGTGGTGGGCGATCGCCGTCTTGAAGCTACTGCCTGGCGCTTTTTTCAACCGACCCCGGCCTTCCAAGACATTGAAAATTTCTACGGCTTTAGTGCCAAGGGGATGGATGCCTGCTACGTTAATGGAGAAAAAGTCACCCCCCAAGCGGGTAATTTTTATGGCGGTTGGATTACCGCTGATATTGTCGGCCCCTTTAAAGGAGAAGTGGGCACATGGGGTTGGTAAACGCCTCTTCTAAAATTACTTTTACTTTACCCGCATGATCACATCGCCCATGTTTGCTTCACTCCTTGAAAACTATCAAAAAACGCGATCGCTCACCCTTAAACTGGCCGAGCCCCTCGCCCCAGAAGATCAGGGTGTTCAGCCTGTGCCCTACGTGAGCCCCCCTAAATGGCACCTCGCCCATACCACTTGGTTCTTTGAAACTTTTGTCCTCCAAAAAAACCTTAAAGATTACCAAGCTCATCATCCCCAATATGCCTATCTTTTCAATAGTTACTATGAACAGGCTGGAGAAAGATGGGGGCGATCGCAACGGGGTTTTTTATCACGGCCAACGGTCGCTGAAATTATCGAATACCGTCATGCGGTCGATCAATCTCTCGAAACATTATTACTAGATATCGAAGCATTTGATTTATCTGAACAGGAAGAAATTTACGAAACAATTACCCTCGGTATCCACCACGAACAGCAACACCAAGAACTATTGTTATACGACTTAAAATATATTCTCGGTCATAATCCCTTGTTTCCGGCCTATGTAACCAAATCTCCTTTGGAGACCCAACAAAGACCCCATAAACTAACATCAACCCCACCACAACATTATTTAGAAATTCCCGAAGGTAT
Source organism: Picosynechococcus sp. PCC 8807 (assembly GCF_001693295.1). NCBI lineage: Bacteria > Bacillati > Cyanobacteriota > Cyanophyceae > Chroococcales > Geminocystaceae > Picosynechococcus > Picosynechococcus sp. PCC 8807. The sequence goes on along the minus strand of NZ_CP016489.1, from coordinate 155,760 downwards.
CTATAAAATTGGCCATCAAGGTGACTCATTTTATTTTGATAATGAACGGGGCAGACACCAAGTTTTTTTACATCAGTACCGCATCCTCGACCGTCTAATTACTTGCGGTGAATACCGAGAATTCATCGAGTCTGGCGGCTATCAAAATTCCCAATATTGGCTCATGGAAGGTTGGGAATGGATCCAGACAGAAAACCTCACAGCTCCCCTATATTGGCACTTGGATCAAAGCCCAGAGCAGCAAGGTTGGTGCCACTACACATTGCATGGTTATGAAGCCCTCGATTGGGACGCTCCCGTCACCCACATTAGTTTCTACGAAGCGGATGCCTTTGCCCGGTGGGCCGGAAAACGTCTACCCACTGAATTTGAGTGGGAAGTGGCTTGCAATTTATCCGAACCTGAGATTCCTCAAACTGCTAATTTTTTGAATTCCCAGCAACTGCATCCCCAACCACGAACACAACACAGTCAACAATTTTATGGGGATGTTTGGGAATGGACCAGTAGTCCCTATTGCCCCTATCCATACTATGAAATTCCGGCGGGTGCCCTAGGGGAATATAACGGTAAATTTATGGTGAATCAGATGGTACTCCGGGGTGGTTCCTGTGCGACCTTAAGGGAACATATCCGGCCCACATACCGTAACTTTTTTCACCCACAAATGCGTTGGCAATTTTCCGGTTTACGCCTTGCGGAATATTCTTGAGTCCAGGAAATCTTGCCATCTTTTATTTTTACTAATTCACAATGCTATGCTCAGCCAAAATTTAACCCTTAATTCCTTTGCTTTAGATGTCCACCGGGGCTTATCTCACTATCCTAAAAGTTTACCTTGTAAATATTTTTATGATGCCCAAGGTGATGCTTTATTTCAGCAAATTATGACCTTAGATGAATATTATTTAACCCGTTGTGAGCGGGAAATTTTTTTAACCCAAAAGCAACATATCCTAGACTTATTTTATGGCGATCGCCAACCGTTTACCCTGGTAGAATTAGGTGCTGGGGATGGTTCAAAAACCAAGATTTTACTTGATTACTTTCTAAGTCAAGCTGTTGATTTTATCTATGCCCCCGTCGATATTTCTGAAAATATTCTGACTTATTTAACAGAGACCATTCAGGCTGATTTACCCAATCTAACCATCGCCCCAATTCAAGGAGATTATTTTCATACCGATTTTCTGGATCATGATTTAAGTCGGCGCAAGATTTTATTATTCTTAGGTTCAACCATTGGTAATCTTTCAGACCAAGAAACCGCTGATTTTCTGCAAAATATTACCCGCAATCTTGATCCAGGCGACTTGATCATGTTTGGTTTTGACCTGATGAAAGATCCCCAAATTATCCTCAAAGCCTACGACGATAGCCAGGGAGTGACCCGTGCTTTTAACCTCAATTTACTCGAACGAATTAATCGAGAACTAGAGGGTGATTTTCAACTGGATCATTTTCAACATTGCCCCATTTATCATCCCCTCACCGGCGAGGCACAAAGTTATCTCGTTAGTACCTGTACCCAAACCGTTACTCTCAATAAACTGTCCCAGAGTTATATTTTTGAGGCATGGGAGGCGATTCACATGGAAACCTCCCGGAAATATTCCCACAAGCAGATTAAGGAACTGGCAGAGCAGCATCACTTTCGGGTACTACATACTTTTTCAGATCAACAAAAATATTATGTAAATTCCGTTTGGCAGAAATTAGCAGATTAATTTAGTTATGCAAAATCTAAGATTTTTTATACTTCTCATGGGACAAAATTTACTGAGATTTTTTTACATTGATTATCAATTGAGAAGACATTTTTAATGATAATCATTTCCACGACATTATTGGAAACTTAGTTCACTACGGTGATTTCCGCAGAAATTCTTCAGGGAATTTTAAGACTAGGTCTTTTGGCGATCGCCTCGATATTTTTCTAGCAACAATCAATCCGATGCAGGCCAGAGCAAACAGAAAAATAAACACTTAGCTATCCAGTAAGCCATATAATTAATGTCTGTTAGCGTTGCTTTCGTTTTGGCATTGATTTTAAAAGTTCCATTCCACGGCACAGGGAGACCTTTTTCAGGGTGAAGGCTCGAACAAAATTATTATGGCGCAGTGTTGCTCTGACATTAGCCTATGCAGGGATCGGCCTCAGCACAAGTTATCTCGCCCAGGGTTTAAGTCTATCTTTTCCCTTCTGGCCTGCGGCGGGCTTGGCGATCGCCATTGTTTTGGCCCATGGATACCGTTACCTACCGGCGATCGCCCTGGGGTCTGTACTGGTCGATGGGGTTTTAAGCGATTGGCATCTGCCTCTAGCGCTGACTTTAGCGGCTGGATCGACTTTGCAAATAGCCCTCGCAGCTTGGTGTGGCCGTCGCATCTCTGGGGTTACTCCCGCCCTGCGTCATCCCAAAGAAATTTTGCCTTTCTTGATTGTGATGGGGCCAGTTTGTAGTCTCTTAGGCAGTAGTGTGGGGGCCTACGCTCAATATTTTTTTGGGGAAATCACCGCTAGCCAAATTCCTTTTTCTGCCTTTACCTGGTGGGCTGGCGATGTTTTGGGGATCATTGTGTTTACCCCAGCAACTTTGATGTTTCTCCCCACGATGCAGTATCAGTGGCAGGGACGTCGCACAAAGGTACTTTTTCCGTCTCTCCTGTTGATGATTATGGCGGCGATCGCCTACGACCAAATTTACGCCTTTGAAACACAACGGATTCGCCTAGAGTTACAAGAATGTGCCCAAAATATGGCACACCAATTCGAGAAAAATCTAACCCGCCACACCGAAGCCCTCCAAGGTGTTGAAAGTTTTATCCTCTCTAGCGAAACCGTTACAGCCAGCGAATTTCGCACCTTTACCCGCCACAGTTTAGAGAACTTGCCTGGTTTATCTGCCCTCTCTTGGAATCCATTTGTCCTTGATACAGAACGCCAAGCCTTCGAGACCCAGCAACGGCTCGATCCCTTGATACCAGACGATTTTCAAATTACCGAACGGCTCCCCAATGGCGAACTAATTCCGGCTCAAAAACGGCCTTCCTACGTGGTCGTGCAGTTTATCGAACCCTTTAATGAAAAACATCGAATCGTCCAAGGCTTTGATATTCAATCGGATCCCCAACGGGCAGCGGCAGTTATCAACAGCATGGAAACCGACCAAGCCTATGCCACAGAACCCCTGACCTTGCTCCAAGACACCAATGGACAACGGAGTATCCTCGTGCTGCTACCGGTCAATTCACAAGGAGAATCGGTGCGAGGATTTGCGGTGGGTGTTTACCGCTTGGACAATCTCTTGGCGGAAGTTTTTTCAGTCGGCACCTGCGCCCAGCAACAAAATTTACGGGTGGCCTTGCTCTACACTACGGAATCGGGTCAGACCCTTAATCTTGACCAGTTAGATCCACCCAATCCAACGGCGCACCGCAAAGCGGATCTCGGAGAGATCGCCGCCACCGAAACCGAGCCCATTACTGTACCCATTCGTTACTGGGGGCGCACCTGGCAACTCCAAATTCAGCCCACCGAAGCTTTAATTTGGGCCAAAAAATCCTATACACCTCAGTTGGTCTTAACCATTGCCCTTATTTTGTTATTGTTCAACGAATCTTTCCTATTATTGGTCACCGCCGAAGAATTGGCCGAGCGTCGCCAAGCAGTCATCAATAGCTACCAGGCCAGCCATGATCCGTTAACGGATTTGTTAAATCGGCGGGCCTTTTTTGCCACCTTAGAACAAGCCCGGAGTGAAGCAAATTCTGGTTTAGCCAGCCATGTATTGCTGTTTTGCGACCTGGATCATTTCAAGCCCGTCAATGACACCGTCGGTCACAATGCTGGCGATGTCCTCCTGCGGGATATTGCCCATTTACTTGCCCAACAGGTCCGCGCTGAAGACCAAGTTGCCCGGGTGGGAGGCGATGAATTTGCCCTGTTATTGCGGAATTGCACCCTAGAAAATAGTCTTTCCATTGCAGAGGCAATAGTCAGCATTCTCAAAAACTATACGTTTACTTGGCAACAAGAAATCTTTCAGATCACAATCAGCATTGGTTTAATTTTGCTCACGTCAGAATCGGCTCCTTTGCCTTCCGTGGATGATTTGATGGCCCAGGCGGATCAGGCTTGTTACCGCGCCAAACGCAGTGGACGTAATCAAGTTTGTGTGGGTTAGATGTTTGGGTGTTGTTACTAACGGGTACGGTTGGGGTTGAGGGCTTCAAACCCAGAAACGATGTCTAAGAGTTCTTCGGTAATGGAATTTTGTCGTTGCTGACGATAGTTGGCCTGGAGATCACCCAGTCGCTCTTCGATATTTTTTTCGGCAGCTTGCATGGATGCAAGGCGAGCAGCATTTTCACTGGCGAGGGATTCTACGGCGGCACGGTACAGGCTTAAGAAAAAGTATTGGCGGACAACACCGGCAAAAGTAGGTGCCCAGGGGCCATTGAGGAGGGGAAAGGCGGTGGATTGCCAGGGGCGATCGCCCATTTCCCGGAGCCATTGACGGTCTAGGGGTAATAGTTGTCGGGTGACGGGCTGGTAAAGGGTTTTGGATTGGGATTGATGATAGATCAAGAGAATCTGGCGAACGGGTGATGTTTCGGCCTCGAAATACCATTGATCAATCAAGCCTAGGAGGTTTTGGATCAGGCGGGGCGTTCCTGCGAGGGAATTGGGCAGTCGGAAGGTTGTGTGGTGGGGGTGGTCTAAGGACTGTAAATAGGGCAAAAGGCGATCGCCAACGGTAGCCAAAACATAATCAGCAGTTGTCAGATGCCGTTGTTGGCAAGCTCGCAGAGCATAGGTAGCAAGCTGTTCGTTAAATTGACCACACAGACCATGGTCAGAGCCAAACAAAATCAACCCCACTTTTCCCTGTTGAGCATTGCTAACCAAGGGCAACGGCTGATCAAGATCGGTTTCTGCAAAACGCCGATGCTGGAGCAGGGCTTGAAAACCTAGGTCGAGGCTGTGGTTGTAATCTTGGAGAGCCGTGCAGGCCTGTTCATATTGCCGAATGCTAACCATAGCCAAGGCTTTCATGGTGCGGACAACGGCCCGGAGATCTTCAATACTGTTGATGGTGTTGCGCAGGGATTCGAGGGTGTGCATTGCTTAGGTTTTGATGGCGGCTTGGAGGGTTTCCAAAAGGAGGGTTTGATCGGCTTCGGTGAGGGGATGGGAATATTGAATGCGTTCCACAAGGTCGGGTAATTCTTGGGCGATCGCCTGGGCTAATTTTTGTTCCACCGTTGAGATTTCTTCTAGGGCCACATGGTCTAATAAACCTTGGGTGACGGCGATCAAAATGGCAATTTGGGCTGCCGCCGTCAGGGGTTGACTTTGATTTTGTTTGAGCACCTCCCGGATGCGTTTCCCCCGTTGGAGGGTTTGTTTAGTTTGTTCATCCAGTTGCGTCCCAAACCGGGCAAATACTTCGACCTCTTGGAATTGGGCATAGGCGAGGCGCAACGCTCCAGAAACAGCTTGGTAGGCGGCTAGTTGGGTTTTCCCGCCGACCCGGGACACGGATTTACCCACATCCACCGCTGGGAAAATACTCTTTTGGAACAGCTCTGGTGAGAGATAAATTTGGCCGTCGGTAATGGAAATTAAATTGGTTGGGATATAGGCCGAAAGATTTTGGGCTTGGGTTTCGATAATCGGCAAAGCGGTCAGGGAGCCGCCCCCCAAAGCTTCTGCCAGATGGGTTGCCCGTTCCAAAAGCCGCGAATGGAGGTAAAAAATGTCCCCAGGATAGGCCTCGCGCCCCGGTGGTCGTCGCAGCAAGAGGGAGAGTTCACGGTAGGTGCGGGCGTGGTGGGTCAGGTCATCGTAAACGATCAACACATCGCGCCCCTGTTCCATAAAATATTCCGCCATCGTCGTCGCGCCATAAGGGGTAATGTATTGCAGTCCAAGGGGATCCTGGCCCGCCGCCACAATCACGATGGTGTAATCCATGGCCCCCTGTTCCCGGAGGGTCGCAATCACCTTGGCGATCGCCGCTGACCGTTGACCGATGGCACAGTAGAGACAAATCACATCCTGGTCTTTTTGGTTGAGGATCGTATCGATGGCGATGGTGGTTTTTCCTGTCTGGCGATCGCCAATGATCAGTTCCCGCTGTCCCCGACCAATGGGAATCAGGGCATCTACCACTTTCAGCCCTGTCTGCAAAGGCACCGTTACCGGGGCGCGGTCCAAAATTGCGGCGGCCTCCCGTTCGACGGGTTTCCATTCCACCGCTTTGAGGGCACCCCGACCATCCAAAGGCTCTCCCAGGACGGTCAACACCCGCCCTAGTAGCATTTCTCCCACGGGCACATCCATCACCCTTTCGGTGCGGTAGACCTCATCCCCTGCCTGGAGGGCGTGGCTATCTCCTAGCAAAATTACGCCCACTTCATCGGGATCGAGGTTAAAGGCAATCCCCAGCAGCGGTTCACCCCCAGCACTGGAGCGCGAAAAATAAACCAATTCATCGGCTTGGACGTTGGGCAACCCCTTCACTCTGGCGATGCCGGGCCGGACAGATTCCACAACCCCCGTTTCCCGGAATGTCAGTTGGGCCGGAAAGGTTGCCAGGGTTTGCTGAATTTGCTGTAAGGCTTCTGTGTAAGTGCCTTGGAGAGATTGGGCCAGGGGTTCCATGGTGAGCAGTGGGTCAAAAAATTCAGGGTATTAACGAGTGGCGATCGCCAGGGTTTGTTCGAGTTGATCGAGATAGGGATCAAGACCCCAAACGATTTCTTGGCCAGCCAGTTTCAGTTCAATGCCACAGCCCAACTCCGGCACCGTGACAAAATGAATAGGCGTTCCGTCAAGCTCTAAAGTAGTAGCAAGACTTTGTTTGATTTGCGCTTGGTGGGTCACATCCAGGGGGAACGCTGTCCGGATAAAGACAGCTTCTGGTGGGGTTTCTAAATGATTGATCTGTTGCCGTTGGGCCGGAGAAAGGTGTTGCAGTTGTTCACAAAAACGCGCCACCACCTGTTGTTCGAGAGTGGCATTCGCCAAATCCCGGAGGGCTTGCCGGGCGATCGCCACCACCTGTTGGCTGACCTGTTGCCGGAGCGTATGGAAAAAAGCCCTCTGTTCCTGGTGCAGATCCGCTTCCCAAGCTTCCCGTTGCGCTTGGATATCCTCACGCAGGGTTAGTAATTGCCGTTGTCGCTCCTCATCTGCTGCTGCCCGCGCTGCCGCCAAAAATGAAGCCCGTTGCGCTTGGAGTGACTGTTGTTCTTGATGATATTGTTCTAGGGCTTGGTGGGCCTGGGCTTGGAGATCCGTGGCCGTTTGCCATTGTTCGGCGAGTTGGGCCTGACGCTTGGCCATCACCTGCAAAATGGGCTTGTACAAAAACCAGCGCAACAACCCCAGCAAAATGACAAAGTTGAGGATTTGGGCAAACACCGTAAACCAGTCAATTAACACCGTTAACCCCCCTGGTTGAGAAAATAGTTCCAGAATGGATTGACAAACAGCAAAATCATCGACACCACCAAGCAATAAATCGCCGTTGATTCCACCATCGCGAGGCCCACAAATAGAGTGCGGGTAATCATATTGGCCTTGTCAGGTTGTTGGGCGATCGCCCCCAAAGCCCTGGCTACGGCCATGCCTTCCCCTAGGGCCGGGCCAATGGAACCAATGGCAATGGTAATACCAGCGGTCACCATCGCCACCGAGCCGATTAATGCGAGATCACTCATGAATTTTCCTCCATCGAAATACTTTGTTTTTTCTCCTGCACCGTCGCGGCAGAAGCAATGTAAACCAAGGCTAAAATCGCAAACACATAGGCTTGAATGACCCCAAATACAAGTCCCAATAAATTCATCGCCACAGGTACAAATAACGGGACAAGGGCTAATAAAATTGCCGCCAAAAGGTTTCCACTCATAATATTGCCAAAAAGACGCACGGCCAGGGCTAAAGTTCGGGAAAATTCACCAATGATTTGAAAGGGCAACATAATCGGCGTCGGCTGGAGATAACTTTTGAGATACCCTAAAATTCCCCGCTGACGGATTCCGTAGATCGGCACCGCAATAAATACGGCGATCGCCAAAGCAGTGGTGGTTGAAAGGGAGCCAGTGGGAGCTTGATAACCGGGAACTACAGTTAATAAGTTAGCCGTTAAAATGAATAAAAATAAAGTACCCACAAAAGCAAGATAGGGTTCCGGTTCCTGTTGGGTGACTTCTGCAATGTGTTGATAAATGCCATCAACAACTATTTCTAAAAAATTTTGCCAAGGGGGTAGTTTGGGACGCACCACTAATTTTTTCGTTACCCAAGCTGCTCCTATTACTAATAGGGCCATGGTGAGCCATGTGTAAACTAAAGTGGCATTAATTACCACAAACTGATATTGATAGAAAATGATGTTATCCGGTGTAATTTGCATCCTACATTTATTCCTCCAGCAACAGTTCCGATAATGAAGTTTGTGGCCGCCAACGATTGATTAAAATCGTTCGTGCTAACAAAAAACCCGCGAGAGCAATTAGTACTCGTTCCCAATGGCCACCAATCATAAAATATAAGGCTGTCATAGCAAGGATTAAGCGCACCACACCGCTGGTAATTATTAGTAATACTGGATGTTGAGAACGAGTTAATTGTTTAACGGTAAACCACAGTGCCGTGAAGTAAAATAATCCCAACCCAAAGCCGAGGGGAAAAACAAATAAATTAGGTGTTACTTTTTCTAAAAATAAATTCATTGTGATTTTAATTGAGTTTTTAAATTCGTTTTTTAATCGGGTTTAGATTAGCGATTGGATTAGGCGATCGCCTTTGATATTTTTATCTTTTGCATGAACAGTTAAATAATTCGACCTCATCGATTTTGCTCCCGTTGAATCCATAACCATGCATTCCAGCAGCCGAGAATAATCCCCAGAAATAAGCCCGTTAATGTCCAGGAATAGGGACTCGGAAAGCGGCGGTCGAGCCAAATCCCCAGAAAGATCCCCAGTAGGGTCGGCCCCATCACCGACCAACCCACCATCCCAAAGACCCCAAATCCTAACCACAAACTGCGATCGCCTTCCCGTTTGGCCTGGAGTTTTTGTTGGGATTTTTGCTGGATCTGCCGTTCAAAATCTTCCCGGTGGCGATCGCCTTCTGGTGTGGTCATAAAGCACCTCCCAAATCGATAAAGTCCCGCACAATGCTACTTTCTAGGCGCGTCAACATACTCCGTGCCCGTTCTTCTTGTTCATCTAACTGGGTAAATTGCGCTTGCACTGCTTGCTGTAAATCATCAAGATTATCTCCTCGCACCGCATTGCGCACCGACACCCAAACGGCAGCCCCCTGTTTCACTAAAATGCCTTCATCAATGGCCAGACAATGTTCTTCTCCCGTGATGCTCTCAAAGATCAAGAGACCCGCTGGCAAAACCGCCACATAATCCCCATGGTTGGGCAATAGACAAAAACCGCCCCCATCACCTTCTGCCGTCACTTTTCGTACTGGCTGATCCACCAGCAATTCTGTCAAACACAGTACCTTGAGATCCATCTGGGCAATCATAGCCGCTGCACCTCCCCAATGGCACCGATCATATAAAGAGCGCTTTCGGGCACATCGGCAAATTCATCGTTTAAAATTCGCTCACAACCCGTTAAAGCCGCCTCTAAACTGACCACCCGTCCTGTTTTGTTGGTGAACTGTTCCGTTGAGAAAAAAGGCTGGGTGAGAAATCGCTCTAACCGACGGGCACGGTACACAATGGCGCGATCGCCCGCTGCGAGTTCCGCCATCCCCAACATCGCAATCATGTCCTTGAGTTCTTCGTAGGTGGCGAGGGTCTGACGCACCGCCAAGGCAATTTCGTAGTGACGCCGACCGGCGATCGCGGGCATCAACATTTTGGAACTCGAACGCAGGGGATCGACGGCTGGATAAAACCCCTCACTGGCCCGCTTGCGCGATAACACAATGGATGCCGATAAATGGCCAAAGGTATGTACGGCAGCCGGATCGGTAAAATCATCAGCGGGCACATACACCGCCTGCACCGAGGTGATCGCCCCATTTTTTGTGCTGGTAATCCGTTCTTCGAGGGCGGCTAATTCCGTCGCTAAAGTAGGTTGGTAGCCCACCCGCGAGGGCAGCTCTCCCATTAGACCCGAAACCTCCTGGCCAGCTTGAATAAAGCGGAAAATATTGTCAATCAAGAGCAACACATCCTGGCGGGCTTCATCCCGGAAATATTCGGCGATAGTCAAGGCAGCATGGCCTACCCGAAACCTGGCTCCCGGTGGTTCATTCATCTGGCCAAACAGTAACACCGTCTGGTCTAGTACCCCCGTCGCCTGCATTTCCCGATAGAGTTCCTCAGCTTCTCGGTTCCGTTCACCGATACCGCAAAATAGACTAATCCCCTGGTGCTGACTGACCATGTTGTGGATCATCTCGGTAATTAAGACCGTTTTGCCGACCCCTGCCCCCCCGAAGAGGCCTGCTTTTCCACCCCGTTCGATGGGGGCGAGGACATCAATTACTTTGATCCCTGTTTCCAGGATTTCTGCTTGGGTTGATTGTTGGACGAGGGGAATAGCGGCTTGGTGAATTGAGCGATGCTTAACTGCAGTTAGGGGTTTGCCTTGATCGATCGCCTCACCAAAGACATTAAACATACGTCCGAGTAAGGCGCGGCCCACGGGCATTTTGAGGGGATGGCCGGTATCCGTCACGGTGGCTCCCCGGGCGAGGCCGGAGGTGGGGGTCAGGGCAATGCCCCGGACAAGGGTGGCGTTTAGGTGGGCGACGACTTCGATAATGATTTGACCTTTTTCTCCGGCATTGAGTTGATGGAGATAGCTAGGTAGCCGTTGGGGAAAACACACATCAACGACACTGCCGCGCACGGAAACCACTTTCCCAATGTTTGTGGTTGTTGGCGGCTGGTGGGTCGATGGCATGGGGAGCGATAAATTAAAGCGATCGCCTTTTGGGAGGCTTTTTATCACTCTAGCGAAGATCCCTAGGGCCGCCACAAATGTGGAGAATTGCAAACATCAGATCATGCTTCAGAACGTCATAAATCAGGGAAATCAACAAATTTTTAAGGTATTTTTCATTTTTCTCAAATCATTTTCGCTATGCTGAACGTAGCTGGGTCTAAATCAAGGTTTAGGCTTTGTTGATCAAATTTTGATGGAAGCATAATCAGGCAAATGCAACGGATCAGAAAGTGGAAAAATATCTTGATCGGGACTGTGGGTGTCCTGTTAGTGGGCTGTGCCTCGGCCAATAACCAGTCTGATCCTGGGCCAGAAAGTACAACGACCCTCGATAGCATTTCCTTTGGTGTTGGCCCCTATTTCCCAACGCCCAACGAGAACCGCCAACAATTCGAGCCTTTCTTTGATGCCCTCGCCGCTGAACTGGATCTCCCCGGAGATGTCACCGTTACCGAAGATTGGATTGGCATTTCTGAAGCGTTACGTTCTGGCACCTTAGATGTGGCTTGGTTGGGGCCTTGGGGTTACGTTTTGGCGCACCATAATGATCCTTCCCTAGAGGCGATCGCCACCGTAAAATACCAGGACGAACCGGTTTACTACAGCGTTTTGATTGCCCGCGCCGATGCCCCCTTTGACACCCTCGAAGAGGCGATCGCCCTCAGTCAGCAGGGTGAAAAACTGAAACTTAGCTTGGCCGATGTCGGTTCCACATCTGGTTGGTTAATTCCCCAGGCAGAATTTAAACGCCGTAACCTCGACCCCGAAGCCGTGTTTGACTATAGCGAAGGAGCGAGCCATGCCGCCCAGGTGATTGGTGTGAGCACGGGCCAGATCGACATTGCTTCCGATTACAACCGTAATCTCGATGTGATGATTGCTGAAGGACGCATTCAGGCTGACGAGATTAAAATCATTTGGCAGTCTGAACCTTTACCCAACGATCCCATTGTGGTGCGGGGCAATTTTCCAGAAGCCTACAAAAAACAACTCCAACAAAAATTAGTCAATCTCACTCCCGCCGAGGCCGCCGCCCTTTTACCAGAGAACTACACCGGTTTTGTCGCTTCCGATGGCAGCAACTATCAGCCCATCGAAGCAGCAGGTCTTGCCCTAGAGGTATTGAAATAGTGACCCTCTTGCAGCAACCCGCCAAAGCAAGCGATTTCGCCCAAATCCTCCGACAGGAACGACGCCGCCGATATAGTTTGTGGCGATTACTCAGGTCTGGTTTTTGGGGAACCCTGGGGGTAGCGATCTTGATTATGGCCGTGCGCACCGCCGAGATTGATCCCCAACAGTTTTGGCAGCGCTTACCAACGGTGGGTCAATGGCTGCAGCAATTATTTCCCCCGGATTTTTCGGAGTTGCCCAATTTTCTGGTGGCGATCTGGGAAACGTTGGCGATCGCCATTGTCGGCACAGGGGCGGCGATGCTGGTGGCCTTACCCCTCGCCCTGTGCGTGGCCCGCAATACAACCCCAAATCGCTGGTTAGCCACGGGTTTACGGAGTTTTTTAAATTTACTGCGGGGCATTGATACCGCGATCTTTGCTCTCTTTTTTGTGTCAATTGTCGGCCTTGGCCCCTTTGCTGGGGTGTTGGGGGTCGCCTGTCACACGGCAGGTTCCATGGCCAAACTCTACGGTGAAGTGCTCGAATCAATTCCCCCTGAACCCATCGAAGCTATTGAAGTCACCGGGAGCGATCGCCTGCGCACCTTTGCCTTTGCGGTATTTCCCGAAGCATTACCGGGTTTGGTAGGCATTAGTCTCTACCTCTGGGAGTTTAACGTGCGTTCCTCCGTAATCCTCGGCATTGTCGGGGCCGGCGGCATTGGCTACGAATTGCTGGTTAGCCTGAAGCTACTCGACTTTCCCCGCTTGGCCACAATTTTGATCTTGATTTTGATTATGGTGAGTTTAATTGATGCCTTGAGTGCCTATTTACGCCGTCGCTTACAGTAGTCTTTATGGCCTTACAAAGAAAGATTTTCGCTTAATTTGATGTAATTACTCTCAATTCACTAATTTTTTCCGTTTTATCATTTTATTTGAGGTATTTTCGCTGTTTTTTTTCGAATATCAATAGCCATGAACAAAATTTCGCCCTCATTACTCCGTCCGATGGTGCAGATCAAGGGCGATCGCCGCACTGAAAAATTCACTTTTACATTTACCTCACAACTAACGTTGGGTTAAAAAATTCATTTTCAAAAAAATTCTATGCTGCAGGTTCACCAACTCACAAAAGCCTATTCCCACGGTCAATTCAGCCTCCAGGACATTAGCTTTACCATCGAGCCCCATAGCTTTACTGTTCTCCTTGGCTCCAGTGGTGCGGGCAAAACAAGCCTGCTGCGCTGCTTGCCCCAGTTGGTGTCCCTTGATGCTGGCCAAGTTTATTTTCAAGGTCTCGATCTAACCACCGCATCACCCCGACAGTTACGCCAAGCCAGGCAAAAAATGGCGATGATTGCCCAACAATTTAACTTGGTGCGACGCCGCACGGCCCTCGAAAATTGCCTGGGCGGACGGTTACCAGAATTACCTCTCTGGCGATGTTTACTGGGGCGCTTTCCTGAAGCGATGCTCTGTGAAGCTTTAGCCGCCCTAGAACGAGTACAGCTCCTCGATGTTGCTTTTCAACGGGCTGACCAACTATCTGGGGGACAAAAACAACGGGTGGCGATCGCCCGCGCCCTGACCCAAAAAGCCCAACTGCTCCTGGCTGACGAACCCATTGCGAGCCTTGATCCAGAAACTGCGGCATTGGTGCTACAACTGCTGCGCTCCCTCTGTGACGAAAAACGCCTCACTGTGATTTGTAGCCTCCATCAGGTTCATCTCGCCAAACGCTACGGCGATCGCATTTTAGGGATGCGTGCGGGTCAGATTATTTTGGATGTGCCCGCCACGGCCTTTAACGACGAGATCGCCAACTCTATTTATCAATAAATCTTTAATTCTTCTAAACGAGTATTGATTATTCAATAATTTAGGACACATGGCGTCTTGCAAAGGAAAGTTATTTCGATTCAACACAATTTATATATCAATGTTTGATCTAGAAAATCAACGCTGAACATTTTATTCTAGTAATCCACGTAAGTAGTACAGTCTTTTTATTAATTTATCTTAATACTTCTCTGCGAAAATTTTATTTAACAAAAGCCACCTCACAAAAACTTAGTGGAATTGCAGGAAAACCCCTCGAACTATTTTTTTCATTAATCGAGGAAGATTATTCAAAGCATCTCAGAAAAAGTCATTTTTTTCATATTGTCTATTCTGGCCTATTTAATCTCTATCATTTATCGCTATTTCTAGGCACGTAATTTTGTGGAGAAATTTTAATTGCACCAACTCATAGTGTGTGATATGATTTTTAGAAATTTAGCTCTAGTAAATTTCTCTAATAAAATTAGCTTCAAATTTAGGGTAATTTTAAAGTGATAAATAAAAATCTATGCTAAAAAATAGGAGAAACAAACTCACTCTTAACCCGTAAAGATCTTGCGTTTTTACGACTTTGGATTTTTTCATGACAGGAAAGTTTTTTAAATTTAAATCGAGTCAATTTTTTTTCTGTATTTTGCTAGGCCTACTTTTAACATCTTGCACCAGGACAAGAAATCGTAGCCGTTCTAATCAGCTTGATTGCGTAAACAAGCCAGAAATTGCAGAAGTAACTTCAAGTAATCCTTTTGAAAATGTCAGCATAGACATTGGCATTGATGGGAGTGGTTCGATGGTTGGCTTTGTCAGTCGCTCTGGAACCCTATATACCCAAGCAATTGACTCCCTCAGTACCCTAATTGGTAATCGTAATATCGCAACAAGGTACTGGCGGATCGGTTCATCTTTAGAAACAGATACAACCCAGGCTCAGGCGATTACAACAGCACAATTTTTAGAAGCAAAATTTCCCCAATTTTATGATTGTAAAGTGACAGGCTCTGACTATCCCTGTGTGTCAAGCACTTTACATCAGATCTATGAGCTTGATGGATCTGCGGATTCTAATGAAGACCCAGTAGCCCAGACGGAAGACGCGGCAATAGATGAAGTAGTTGATTCAGAAAAAGTCGTCAAGATTTTGATTACTGATCTAGAGCCTAATCAATCGGCGATCGCCGAATTATCGAGTCGAGTGAGCCAGGAACTTCAAAAAAATCAAGACTACAAAGCCGTTCTCGTGGGAGTACGGAGCGAATTTAACGGTAATGTCTTCTCTGCTGAAACGGGGCAAGTGGTCATTGGTGATTACTCGACTAATGATACAAATGTCACGGAATCTGGACGCCCTTTTTATCTGGTGATGACGGGGCCAGAAAAAGCTTTAGACGAAATCATCAATAGTTTTAATAATTTACCTCTAGATGTGAGTGAAGCATTCCGGGTCACTTCCTTTGCGAGTTCAGATATAGACGTAATTACTTTAGATAAAACATCTGTACCAGATCCTGTCAATGAATGTACAATCCAGCGGGGTAATATTGGCCGTCAACGTCCGCCAAAAGAACAGGCAAACCAATGGCTTATCTTGGAGCAACGGGGTTGCCAGGAAGAAACGGAAACGGTGGTTGATATTTGGTCTGAGCCTTCTACGTCATTGTTGGGGGCTGCGATTCGTCCCGAACAATTAATCGCTTCTAATCCGATTTTGAATGTTGAAGCAGTAAATGTCCAAGGCGATCGCCTCAATGTCCAAACCCGCATTAATGCTGGTGAGGGGTCACGACGCGGAGAAACCGCTTATCTGACGCTTTCCCAACGGGATTTAGATGAGGCAGTCTGGGCAGATTGGAATTCCACAGCGGCTAACCCCAATGGTGCCAAAACCCAAAATCTCTTGCTTTTTGTCTATGGTCTGCGGGAAGCCGTTAAAGGAATGGCCCTCCAAAATACTGATCCGGATACTGGTACAGCGCAAGTCCTAAGCGATAATGCGGTGAAATTCTGTATCGGTATTAACTAACGTTTATGTCATCTCTTTTGTAAAAGGTACTTAAATTGTATGTCTGGAAAATCCTTAAAAAGCTGGTTTGCTTTAGTCTTTGCTGTGGCGATCGCCTTGGTTTGGAGCTTACTAGGAAAATACTATCTTTTCTACCAGCCGATATTACCCCTAAGCGCAACGAATACTGAAATTGACGATTGGCTTGCTGACATTTTTTGGCCAAATAATATTATTAGCTTAGTCTTGGGATTTTTATTGCTAGGTTTTTGGATATTTAAAGCCTATAACAAACAATTTATCCGTGCAGAATTAGTTCTTGCAAAACGCTTCACTTGGTGGTTATCAGCTCTATTTCACTTTTTTGCTTGTCTTATCATCTTTTTTGGCACTTCTTACTTCTTGGGCTGGCTCGATGAAGGGCGATATATGGAGTTTTGGCTATGGTATCCCGGCTGTCTTTTGCTGGATACCCTACTCATCTTTTGGTTGCCTTCAGCCCTTGCCACACCACGCTCCCTAAGAAATATCCCCCCCCTGGCGATCAAACTCAGAAAATTTTACGGAGGTTAAAAAATCATGTCAAAAATCTATGCGATTGGTGTTGGTGGTAGTGGTGCTAAATGTATTGAGGCGGTCACCTTTTTGCACGCTATCGGTGCCTACGGAGATAATTGCGAGCTTAATATTTTATTGATCGATGCAGACCCAACCAATGGAAATTTAACCCGTACCCAACAAAACATTACAAAAACGATCAATTGCTATCGGCACTTTCAAAAACGTTCCTCCCGTTTTATGGCGGAACAAATCAAAGATTGGGGGGTTTGGAATCCTCTGGATCAATCTGTTGGTCGTTCTTTTGAGCAAATGTTAGAA
This sequence comes from Picosynechococcus sp. PCC 8807, assembly GCF_001693295.1. Taxonomy (NCBI): domain Bacteria; kingdom Bacillati; phylum Cyanobacteriota; class Cyanophyceae; order Chroococcales; family Geminocystaceae; genus Picosynechococcus; species Picosynechococcus sp. PCC 8807. Next base: position 138,924 of record NZ_CP016489.1, on the reverse strand, counting down.
CTACGCCTCAATGATCCGCTCCGGGGTTTATTTGAAGTGCTTTATGGCCCCAACGAGCGAGTAATGGATTTTGATGTGGGTTTCCGGGGTCGCCCTCCTGTCGGTTCAGCGATTTTAGGAACCCTCGGTATCGATGGAGGTTTTCGTGATCGACAAAATCCCCTCGAACGAATGCTTAATGATGTTCAAAATACTGAGGGAGCTACAGGAACGTTTATTCATCTTTTTGGCAGTATTTTTGGGGGAACTGGAGCCTCTGGGGTACCAAGCCTTGCGAAATTAATCGGCGATCGCCTCCGCAATGATACGGGGATTGGCATTGAAATCAATACATCTATTCTGCTGCCCTATTTCGATTTTGAGAAGCCGCCCGAGGAGGAAAAAGTTTTTGCAGAGAAACGTTTCTTTAGCCTCAATACCCAGGCCGCACTCAAGTTTTTGTACCAACAGAGCCAACACGAAAAGATTTTTAAGGATATCTACATTATCGGCAATAGTGCTTCTACAAACTACAACTCAAAAACAGGGGGCGAAGAGCAGAAAAATGATGCTCACTTCGTGGAATTGTATGCTGCCCTAGCAATTAAAGATATTATGAAGCGTCGCCAAGATGACCTTAGTACCTCCTCTAGTGACGAAACCAAAGTCCACTATATCTGTCGCCGCAAGCAAGATCATTTAATTTGGGAAGATTTTCCAGATGGTTCTAGTCTGAAAAAAAACCTAGGGGGAGCTGTGCGGGTTGCCTACATGTGGGCCCATAATTTTTCCCTTGAGCTTCAGGCCGCCAGTCGAATTGGCCCGAAACAATTTGCCATTGGTGCCCCTTGGTTCCCGCGCTTTTTTGACACGAATAGTATTAAGACCAGCACAAATAATAAGAAAACAAGCGGTGATTTTTTACCCACTGTTGTCGATGATGACCAAATTCAGTTCCTTAAAGCTTTTGATATTTGGGCCGATGCTTTTCTTCTGTGGGCAAAGCAACTTTCTAAATCCCACCACCGGGGCGATCGCCTATTCAATCTAAATGATGTCAAGGCCAATGCCCAAGAAAAAACCTACAAAGACAAACTCAGTAAGCTGGTCACCGATCAAGCCGTTAGCCCAGAGCAAGAACGGCAAGATTGCGTTGATACTATCAAAAACACCCTAGCAGACCTTGATAGCACTGACATTCAGGAACATGGTGTTGTTGGTCTTGTTCACACCCTTTTCAAGAATGCCTAATCAATGAGTCTTTTTTCCCAAATTTTTTTCTTGAATTCTTTAACTCTTTTTTCCGATATTTACCATGACGACTGAAAGTACCCATCCCTGCCTCCCTGCCCTCCTTTCTGACCGCACCTCTATTCCCGCCGTTGAACCCGGTAAATTTAATGCTGTTAACCTCAGCCAAATTAAAAACTTGGCCGATGATCTTGATTTTGAAGCCAGTGACGATGCTGATATTCATTCCATTCCGAGTCCCTGGGCTCGACCCCTCCAATTTATGGCGGCAATCTCAGATCGAAAATATAAGGCTCGAGCAGGCTTACTGCGTCAATATCGGGGCTTCTTAGCGGCTTTGGCCCTATCAGAATACCTCAACCTTTCGATCCAAGCCCAAGAGATTAACCTGGCAAAAGAGGAGCTACGACAGACAAAACTCAGTAGGGCACTCATCACTCTCAAACCCGATGCCAATCAGAGCGTTTTAAGTCGGTCTTTTGGTCAGGCAGACCCCTGGCTGAAACCCTATGTTTTTTATTGCAATGACCATGTGCTGGGGATGACTAGCCCCGCAACCCTCGTTACACCAGCGCCCCATGTTGATAATACCCTAGGACAACAAATTCACTGGATTAAGGGCAATCGCTTTACAGATCCTACCCAGTCCCTCAGCAGCCGTGAGCGTTATGTGGTGATCGAATGGCTCAAAAATCTCTGTAATGAACTGAATAATGTTTGGGACAGTGGCAATCGAGAGCTCATCAACTCCCTAATTCAAGAACTCCAAGATTTTGCCAACGACCTTGGTGGTGGCCAACTGTCACCAATCGAAATCAATCAAAATGAAGATGGCTTCGGCATTTTATTGGAACCCGCTCCTCTGAAATATCTCGCACCGATGAAGCTCGCAGAAGAAGGGAGTGCACCCCGTTCCAATGTACAAATCTTGCCGTCAGTAGGTTTTTCTCCAGAGCGACCCATTTACCTCATTGATCAAGAACGTCTCCCCGCTAAATTAGGCCATCGTCCCGGTGAAATTATTGTCTATGGCACAATTTCCCTGCAGATCTTTAATCCAGTCACCCATGGGCGCGACGATGCCTATTTCCTAAAACCTGAAGATTTTTTCCTCGATGAATTGTTCTACATCGAAGGAGATAAACTGCTCCCAGGGACTTGGATCACCGATAAATTAAATGTTTATGACAGTATCGATGCGCAAACCAATCGGGTACGAGGCGCAAAAACACTTTTACTGCCGCTCAACCCACTACTAAAACATTATTTTGCGAGTCCCGATCTTGAGAAAGTAACCAGTCTTAGCTTAATCGGCCAAGGGTCTGACCGTAAAGTAAGAGTTTCACTCAAAGTGCCTTTATCTGGCCATGGTAGTAAACCCGTATTTTACGAAGTTTCCAAAGAATTCCCCCTTAAGCCAGAAAATAGCCTATCAGGAGCGATCCCCGTAGTTGGGATGTGGCCCAATGTTCCCGTCGGCACTTGGAAGCAGTTCTTTGTTTTTACAGATGCTTCAGAAAATGTCGAAACAGCATTTTCCCTAGCGCCACCAACGGTGGGAGCGACGTCCTTCTTCCGCAATATGGGACAACAGGCCCGTTATCAATATTGGGAATGTCCCCAGCACCCCAATATTCTCGAAGCGGTAAATGCTGATGGTCGTCCTCTAGGAGTACTGCCCCTGAGAATTCCCCGAGTCCAATTGGGAGAAACGAGAGAATGGACAGTCGGCGTTGACTTTGGGACATCCTTTACTAATCTGGCTGTCCGTCGCGGCAATGGTGAGCCCCAATGGCTGGATCTCCAAACCCAAATGCTCTCGATTACCGAAGCGCCCCTATCCATTCGAGATCGGGCCTACCGAGAAATGTTTGTGCCGGAAACCTTTATCAAGGACGAGCGGGAACGACTACCCATGGCGACCTTGTTGACAACGATAGGTTGGACAGAATCTTCTAGTACTGCCATTCCTGAACCACTCAAGGAAGCTCGGATTTTCGTCCCCCGTTTGGATAAGTTTGACTTTAATGTTGAACACGTTAAAAGCAACATCAAGTGGGATCAAATCCGTTTCCAAGATCCGTTCCTACGACACCTCCAGCGGCTTGTGGCAGCCCAAGCAGCCCTTGAGGGAGTAACGAGTATTACTTGGGTCGTTTCTTATCCTTCTGCCTTCTCTCCCCATGAAGAGCAAATGTACTTTGCGACCTGGAAGCGGACATTACGGGATATGGAACAAATTACATATCAGCGCCACTTGTATGACGAAAATATTCATCGAACTGAGAGTATTGCTTTTGCAGAATATTACCGGAATGTTTGTGCAGGGGTAGAAGATAATCTTTTAAATACTATTTGTGTTGATATTGGTGGTGGAACCTCAGACATTGCAATTTTCCGAGATAGTCAAGTCATTTATCAAACTTCGGTTGCCTATGCAGGTCGAGATATTTATCACCGTTTACTCAAGTTAAACCTGAATGCCATTGGTGATGTGTTTGGTCTTTCTGAGCGTGACGCCAAGAGTTTACAGGAGGTTCTTAAGGGTAATAATTTCAATTCTGCCCTTGATAACTACCTGCGTGGTAATGGCCGCAAAATTCTTGAAGGGGGCTATGCGGTCAATGCAAGTAAGCAGAAAAACAAGGAATTCCGCACTCTACTCGTTTTTGCCATCGGCGGACTATACCACTATTTAGGGCTAGTTCAAAAATACGCCTCCCAAGATAAAAATGATTGTACGGCTACTGTTTTTGTTGGGGGCAATGGTTCTCGTTTCTTGGATTGGTTAACACCTACTGGGGAATACAATAGCAGCTCTGAAATTAATAAAGTTCTATTAGGGGTCATGGAAAGATCTTCTGAGCTTAAGCCTAATCCCAAAAGTGAACCGATCCAACGAACAGTCCATCCAAAATCAGAGGTATGTGAGGGTTTGATTATTCCCCAAGAAAGCACACTCCAACGTGTTGAACAAAGTAATCCTCTTGTCGGTGAGATCTGCGAAGTTAACGGAAAAGAATTTGCTGCTCTTGATGTTCTTGATCTTCCTGAAACATGGGAAAAAATCACCAGTTTTAATGTTATCAGTACCCAAGAACTAGAACGGTATATCCAAAATTTTAATCAAATCATTACTCAGGAGAGAATTGGTAGTATCCAAGCTTTGCCTGGGATGCAAATTCAAGGAGATCAAGTCATTCCAGAAGATCTAAAAGAAGTGCTCCAGCAAGTTGTGAAAGATACTTGTCAGAGAAAACTCGGTAAGAAAGAAGATTTTGAGCTGGAGTCTACGTTCCTCTTGCAGTTACGCTGCTTTATGGATATTCTGGCTAGTCGTTGGGCTCGTAATAACGGAGGCAAATAAAAATGAAGATGAAAAAGTTTAGATGGTTACTAATTCTTCTACTTATTACAGGAAATATTGTTTCATGTAAAACGCAAAATGAAACTAAGATCTCGGTAGAATCATTCGGAAAATCACTCGTTCCCAATAGTTCAGAAGGTTCTGACAAAGAAAATGAAACTGATTTTTCACTGAGTAATATTATCAGTTTATTTGTCATTTTATTACTGTCAATTGGAGGCTTTTGGGGATACACACAATTGAAATCTTGGATTGACGCAGAAAAAAAGAAAAGTCGTGATTTTCGTAAGCGTTCATCTGAAACAATTAATGAGCTAAATCGAAATGTACAAAATTTAACTTTTCAGACCCAAAGTTTAGGGAAACAATTCAAGCAACTTGAAAAACAAATTTCTGAAAACAATTCTCAAAATTCTTTTCCGTCACCAATATTTCAAAAAGAACAGCAATATTCAGCTAGAGACAAAATTAGCTATTCAGACTATCCTGTTTATCCACAACCTGCTCCAGTTGTACAGCGAGATCCGTATCAAGAGGTCATTACAGCTTTCAATACCCAAGATACAGATTTTTTCCGGCAAAATACCTATTATTTGGCCTTAGACGAAAGTACTGTTGGTGGTGAGACTAGTGCAGGAGCGAGAAGGATCGTAAAATTTATTGATATTGATAACCCTAGAGATGCTCTTTGTTTAGCCGTCAATGTCAACTCTGAATATTTACTACTGCCTAATTTCTTTAGTCCATACTATGCAAATCTAGATCAATGGTTATCTGAGAATAACGATATTTTTGATTACCAAGGTCACGGACAAACTATCGAACTGATTAAACCCGGCATAGTTCAATACTCCCAAAGCGGAAATGGAATCTGGAATCTAATAGAATCTGTACGATTGCAGTTAACTTAGTAAATTTAATCTTGGGAAACTGTCTAGCTCCTGAATTTCAAACTATAATGAAAAGCCTGAATTTTATACTCACTTTATTACTTTTACTTAGCACCATTTCATGTGGCGAAAGTTCTAGACAAGAACAAAATCCCAATGCGATTACATCTCAAACTGAGCCTGCCCCCGCAGTAGATCCCAATGCAAGTACACCGACACCTCTAATTGAGTCTAATTCCGAAGATGGTTCTACACCTATAGAAAATTCAAGTACAAGCATATCTCAAACTAATCCTAGAAATCTTGGTTCCCAGTTATTTCTCATTTTAATTTCTATTTTTGCTTTTGTTCTTGCTTTTGGAGTATTAATTGTTGCTTTTATGGGTCATGAAGAATTAAAACTTTTAATCGAGAAAGAAAATCAAAAAAACTATACACTCTACAAAAATTTATCTAAGGAAATAAATGATCTAAAAGAAAATTTATTATATCTAGATTCGCGTAATCAAAGCTTAGAAAGTAAAGTTAAACTACATGAGAAAGGAATTACCTTAAGTAATTTTCAAAATTTATCACAGTCCTCCATGATTTCTAAAGATGATTCAAAAAATCATGACGAAGAAAATACTTTCAATGAAATAGTCATAGTATTTGCAACTAAAGATAAATCTTTTTTCAATGAAAAAGAACTAATTCTATTAACCCCTAAACCTCAAGAAAAAAATAAACAAAAAGCAGAATTTATTCAAATCAAAGAATTATCTAAAGCTATATTTATTGCTATTCATGTAAATCAAGATTATTTATTGATCCCCAATTTTATGCTTCCCCGTTATGATCAATTAGAAACAGTTTACACAGGCGCTAAAGTTGTCAATAACAATAATTACGAAAAAAGTTTAGCAATAAAAAAATCAGGGACAAATTTTTTTAAAGTTTATGGATATGGAGAAGACCTGAAACTTAAAGAGCCCGCTAAAGTTCAAAAAATTGACGACAATACATGGCAGGAGTTTATGTTGGTGAGGACGCTGACAGTGAACTTTTAACAGAAGCTTTTAATGAACAAGATAATACTTTTTTCCAAAAACAAAAAATGTTTCCTGTTGCCATTAGTCAGGAGTCACTTTAAACTCAGACCAATAGAAATTATAAAATACAATTCCAACAAGTAGAAAATCACCGTGACGCCGAATTTATAGTCTTGAAAATCGAACTATGCTATTTTCTTATACCTGACTTTCTTTCGCCATACTACAGTCAATTGAATTGGTTAACTATGAGTGAAGAAATTTTTCAGTATAGTAGTCAAGGTGACTTAGTAACTCTGATTAAACCCGCTGAAGTCAAAGAAGAAAAAGATGGTATTTGGACGCTAGTTAAATCCGGCAACTGTAACCTAATAAAAAGTACATAGTTAGTAGGCAACATTCTTAATTGATATGTTCGACATTATTAATTTTTGAGAAGACTTTTTCATTCCTTTTTATAAATTAAGTCCACAAAAAATATTTAAAAAATAATCATGGTTCGCAGAAATTCAGCAGCACTCCTCGCCATTTTATTAGGCTCTTTTGGTATTCATAAATTTTATCTAGGAGAAGTATTCCTTGGAGTTCTTTATCTTTTATTTTTCTGGACTTATATCCCAACAATTATTGGCATAATTGAAGGAATTTATTACTGTTCCCTAAGCGAAGACGAATTTAGACAAAAATTTAATATTCCTACAGTCCAAAACAAAGTTTCCCAATATCTTGCCAGTAATAGCTCAGAAAATGCAGCCCTCAAACAAAATAATCAAAAACTAAATTACTTAGAGCAGACTATTCAAAAATTAGAAAGAGAACTCCAGACCTTAAAAAGTAAAAATAGAGAATTAAGCTCTATTATTATTAGTCAACAAGATTCTATTGCGGGCATTAAAGAAGCCCAATCTCAAATATTTACCCAGATCTCTGTCCAAACATCATTTCAACCACCAGCGCAGCCCAAAAATATTTTTGACCATTCCATCGAAAATTATTCCGCCCGCACAGTCGTTACCGCTTTTAGTAATAAAGATGAAACCTTCTTCACAGAACGCGGTATGGTTTTACTCACTCCAATCCCTAAAAAAGAGAGAACACAAAACTCAAAAGCCGACCTAAGGCAGGTTTTAGGTCTTTCAAAAGCCGCATTTATTAGCGTACAGGTCAACCAAGAGCATTTTGTCGTACCTAATTTTTTGTCTCCCCATTACAAAGATTTAGAATCTCTTTACTCAGGCACCAAGATGTTTAAAGTATATGGTTCCGGAGAAGAACTAATATTAAAAAAACCAGCTAAAGTACAACAAATCGATGATCATAGCTGGCGCATTCAAGAATCAGGCTTATATTTTGGTAAAAACGCTGAATTTGAGATGTTAGTAGAAGCTTTTAACGAAAAGAATCAAGCATTCTTTGATAGTGCTTATCCCGTTACTATTAGTCACCATACTTTAAGTACACAAATTAACAAAGACGAAGTTATCCAATTTGATCAAGTAGAAACACACCGTGATGCAGAGTTTATGATTATTAAATTTGACAAAAAATGTTTTTTGGTGCCAGATTTTCTTTCTCCTTATTACGGACAGTTAAATTGGCTCGATATGGGAAAAGATATTTTTAGGCATGATGGCCAAGGTACCCTTGTAAGCTTGATTAAGCCCGCTGAAGTCAAAGAAGAAAAAGATGGTGTTTGGAAGTTAATTAAACCTGGCAATTGTCACCTAACAGAAGTTAGTTAGTAGGCTCTACCCTCGACTGAGCCTCAGCTTGTGGAACAGAGCTAGCAGGGGACTTGATTTTCGAGTGGACGAGTTGAGCGATCGCCGGGAAAAAAGTTTCATTTTCTGAATAGGCAGGGTGATCAGCAAAAACGCTCAGAATATATTTTTGTTGACCATCGGCACTCTCGATATAAGCCACTTCATGGCGGCCTTGACTCGTCCAACCAGCCTTTGAATAAAGCTTTGTGTCTGGGGGAAGACCTTCACCAAAGAAATGCTGCACCGGATTAAAATAGGTCTTCGGACTTTGCCAATCTTGGCTTAGATCTCGCTCTAACAGTCGCAAAATTTCTGGATTAGCAGTAGGTGAAACAGCGTCCCCAAGCGCGATTTCCGCCATTAACCGAGCAGCTTGATAAGCACTCAAACGGTTACGAATTAGTTTAGTGGGATCTTCGGGATTTTCTCGCATTTGCCGATCAAAGCCGATGGGTTCCATGATCTCTACATCGGTGATCGGATAGGTTTTTTGGGTAATATTTAAATCCCCATAGCCAGCAGCCCGAAAAAAGCTGTTGAGTTGTTCGCGTTGGGCATACCAAGCGTTGAAATTATCAGGAGTTGCGCTGGTTTGGGTTTGGGTCGTGCGGGTGATCGCATCAATAATTCGACTGGTGGCATTGTTGTCAGATTGCGCGACCATGAGGGCAATATCCTCTGCATGGTCAGCGTAATTTAATAAACCTTGTTTAACTTGGGCGTAAAACGCAACGAGCCAAAAGAGTTTAGGGACACTGGCAGGGTAGTGAAGAATATTGGGTTGGTAGTTGGCGATCGCCTGACGATTTAGATCCACAAGCACCACAGACATTGCTTCTAGGGGGAGATTTTCGGCCTGGGCTAGCCCTTGAATTTCTGTGATAATGCCCTGTAAGTCGGCACTAAAAGCGTAACTGAGCAGTGGATCTTGGGCATTGTACCAAGCATTCCAAATTCGTTGCACTAACAGGGGTTCTGGAACAATGGCTACTTCATTATCAGTTGAATTTGGACTAACAGGAGGAAGAAACTCTTCTTGAGATTCAGTTTCGGCAGTCTGAGCTGACTCAATTGCTTGTTGAGGTGGCCCCAGAGAAGCTCGGATCAGCCAAATACCACCAACAACAATGGCGATCGCCATGCCACCCACTAGGGCCACAAACTGCTGGGGACTCATGGAAATTTGGGATCTGGGACGGCGTTTTGGCTGAGATGATTTTGGAGCAGGCTGATTCAAACGGGTGAACCTCCACAGAATTAAATAAAAAATCACGAAGCTGAGTTGAGTCAACCTCACCGACGCCAAATGACTTCAAGGGTGTTGTAGTCGGCAATTTTCCAGGCACCATTGACTCGACGGAGGTTATAGCGCACTAATCGCTGATCGTAGCCACTAGCATTGCGATCAATATTGCCATTAGCGTTATGGAGTGTTCGCTGTTCCGTAACAACCACATCGGCGATCGCCTGTTGTCCATCCACAACTTGGAGGTTTCTGACTTCTTCTAATACTTGATTCGCAAAGGCATAGTAAGCCCCATTACTTTCAAGCCATTCCACCGAGCTCTGTTGGCCATCACTGCGGCGAATATTGTCATTAAAGGCTTTGCCTGTCAAAATCTGCGTGCCACAATCGCGATTATAGGGATAATCAAACAAATCCTGCTTACAGTTCAGCCAATCAACTACCACATTTGCCGCTTCTCCCTGGGATATTGCAGCAGGTTGCGGTGATGATTTTTGGGCTTCCTCAATCCGAAAAGTTTGACCTGTTTCTTGGGTTAATTGATCAATAAAGCTTTGGGTTTTATCCCGTGAGGCAAAACTGGCCACCTGAACTGTATTATCACCCCGCAAGAAAGCATCACCACAATAGTTATTTTTAACCCGTTCTAATACCGTAGCCTCGCCAACCACCCGGTACCAAGTGCTTGCATTACCCAACGAGTCACCGCAACTCTCTTTATAAGCTAGAGGAGGCAGCGTTTCTGCATCTTGTCTTGAACTATCCGTAGCAGAAGAATTCGTTTCAGCTTGACCATTCCCCAGTGAAATAATCTCTTCACCACTAGGACGATTGAGCAATTGCGTACTAAGAACAATCCCCCCTAATAAAAAAGCACCGATTACACTTCCCGTTAACAGTGCTTTCTGCCAATCAGCCATTCCCTTGGCAGGCAACTGCATTTGACTATTATCAACAGCCATACTGCTGCCTGCCACAGCAACCGTAGGATTGTGAATTGTTTGGGGTTGAGGAGTGGGAGGAATAACGATGGGCGATGGCGTTGGAACAGGAATCTCGGCTTGCAAAGCTGCAATCATCGCTTGGGCATCGTTAAAACGGTCTTTGGCCTGGGGTTGGATGGCCTGTTCTAAAACTGCGGCTAGATGTTCGTCAGTGGCATCATTACTCTGAAACCAGAGACGCCAGAGAATCTTGCCTGTTACGGGGTCATTTGGTAATTCACCGGGTAACTTCCCGGTCAACAGATAAATCGCCGTCAAACCGAGACTATACAAATCGCTACTGAAGACAGGCCGACCAATACTTTGTTCTGAGGCCATAAAACCTGGCGTACCAATCACAATTGACTTGCTGTTTTGGTCTGAACCAGTTTTTGTCATGTTCATGGTCTCCTTGACGGCACCAAAGTCAATCAACACGGGTTGGCGATCGCCTTTGCGGAGAATGATATTGTCTGGCTTGATATCTCGGTGTACCAGTCCTTGGCTATGGATAAAGTCGAGGACTGGCAAAATTTCCAAGAGCCATTTCTTGACATCAGCACTCGACCAAGGGCCTTCGTATTGCAGCGCATCCTGTAGGGTAACCCCTTCAATCCATTCTTGAATGAGATAAAACTCCTTTGCTCCCGCGACATACGCATATAAGCAAGGTATTTGCCCATGGCCATCACCTAATTTTTCGAGAAGCACCGCTTCCCGTTCAAAACGATCCTGCACGAGCTGATGGGCAACGGGATCATTAGCTATGGGTTTGAGACGTTTGATCACACAACGTCTTAGGGATGGCATATGCAAGTCTTCAGCGAGAAATGTATCCCCGAAACCACCCTGGCCCAATTTCTGCAAAATCCGATAACGACCGTCGAGAATTTTTCTTTTCATTTCTCCATGGTGTCAAAAGTTAACATCCATCTTACTGGAACTCGGCGAAGAAACATATTTCTTGTCATATTCTTGACCCATAGTCATCCGGATCATGGTTAGTGCAAAAGTCTCTAGGGTTTTCTTGCAAGGGCCATGACTATTGTCTGATTTCAGACTCATCTATGCCTTGAGGTTTTATGCGCAGATTGCGTTTCCAGCATCGGCGAAAATTTTAGGCGAAGTTTGGGCGATCGATCGCCGCCGATTAAGCATCGCATTGTTAGAAAGTTGGGGGGAGACCATAACTTTTATCAGCCCCCCTAATCCCAAAGCCCGATATCATAACCGTTTCAGATGATTTAACTCCCATTGGAATCGGGGGAGCAACAGCCCATACATTAAAAGCAACGCAATGAACGGATAGTTTAATGGCAAAACACCAATCTTCCCTGATTCATTTATTTATCCGTAAGGGTCGCTGAATTTAGGGTTATCGCCTGTTAAGCGGGAGATGGGAGTTCGATTCCTCCTCCGTTCGCCACGATCTTTTCCTAAATGACTTGGGCAGGTAGCTCATTGGTAGAGCAGATTCTTGCTGCACTTTTTTTACCCCAACGGGTCGCTGCATCAAGATTATCGGGTCGAAAGTTCGAGTCTTTCCCTGTCCACCCATTTAGGAAGAATGTCAAACCTGGAGACGGTAGCTCAATGGTAGAGCGCAATATTTGCCCTTAGGGGCCGCAGGACTAAAGGTTATCGCTATGGACGAATCTCCCTTTTGTCCGCCGAGATGCGGGTTCGATTCCGGCTCGTCTCCCTTCCCCGCATGGGGTTTTGATCTAAAGTTGTTATCCCGCAAGGGACGGAGTTGTCATGTCATATCAATTTTTTACAGCCCGTAGCCAAACGCCCCAATCGCAGCCAATTCCGGGTCGAGCGACAGAAATGGTGCCTGGGCGAGCCGGTGGTTATCACTTCGATCCGGGGATTTGGGTCATGTTACGGCGCTGTTTATTAATCGGTACCGCCCAAAATACTTTTTATGCCGATAAGCACGAGCTGACGGGTGGGTTTACCCAGGTTGTGCAGCAGTGCGTGGTGGCGGATCCAGCCCGGGTTGCCCAGGAAATTCTCTATGCGAGCGATGGGCGATCGCTCAACAATAGCGCCCCTTTATATGCATTAACGCTGTTATCCATGGGGGAAACCCCAGCGGCGAAACGGGCATTTATGGAAATCTTTCCCCAGGTGGTGCGCACCGGGAGCCATTTCTATGAATGGTTAAGCTACACCAAAGCCCTGCGGGGATTCGGAAAAGTGGTGCGTGAGTGCGGTAAAGGTTGGCTCAGTCAGGACGATGTGCAAGCTTTGGCCTATCAACTGCTGAAGTATCAACAACGGTACGGGTTTAGCCACCGGGATGCGTTGCGTTTATTTCACGTTAAACCCATCAGTTCCGAGCATCAAACCTTGTATAACTGGGTCGTTAACGGTTGGGAGCAGTTACCGCAACAGCCCCCTGCAACTGCCCTTGAACAAATTTGGTGGTACGAATGGCTAAAGCGCAACCCCGATCAAACGAAAAAGGCGATCGCCCAAGGCCACCTTACCCACGAAATGGTCGCCCCCATTGGTCAAATGGACGAGCAGACCTGGAAACTGTTGATGCTGGAGATGCCCATTGGTGCCCTGTTGCGGAACCTGGGTTCCCTAACCGAAATTGGGGTATTGCAGGTCAACCGCCAGAAAAACCTCAAGCACGTAGCGATGGTTTTAAACGATAAACAACGCTTGCGCAAAGGTCGCATCCATCCCATTGACATCCTCAAAGCCCTAAAAACCTATCAATCCGGGGGTCAATTAGGGCGCAGCCAAAAAACCTGGGAACCTGTACCCCGCATTATCGACATCCTCGAAAAAGCCCTAGAGATGTCCTTTGAAACGGTGGCAGCCACCGGGAAAACGTTTCTCCATGCGGTGGATGTGTCTGGGTCGATGTCCTATTACTCTGTGGGTTCTGTCCATTTAACCTGTGCCGAGGTAGCCGCAACCATGGCCCTGGTCACCGCAAAAGCCGAGAAAAATTATGCCATTCGTGGCTTTTCTACCGCGTTTAAAGATCTCGGTATTACCGCCAGCGACAGTTTCCGCACGGCCTTACAAAAAACGAGTGATCAAAACTTCGGTGGCACCGATGCTTCCTCTGTCTACAAATGGGCGCTTAAACATCGCTTTCATGCCGATGTAATTTGCTTCTGGACAGATTGTGAATCCTGGGCAGGCACGCAACCCTGCCAAAAACTGGCGGAATATCGCCGCAAAGTAAACCCCAACGTCAAGGCCATTTATGTGACCCTGGCTCCCTACAAATTGAGTTTGGTTGATCCAAAAGATCCTTTGTCATGGGATTTAGGAGGGTTTGATCCGACGATGCCACGCTTGATCCAAATGATTGCCCAGGGTGATTTGTCATAGCAAATTATTTCTTTTTTCAGGGAGTGTTGAAAAATACTCTCTTTTTTTAGAGGGTATTTATAAAGTAAAGATAAAAAAGATGAAAATTGGAAAAGATAGAGGCTAGATTGGTTGGTAACTGAGCGTTGTGGTGAGGCTTTGACCCATGACAGATAAAGTCTATCCTAGCGACCTGAGCGATGCAGAATGGGCCTTAATCCAACCCTTGATTCCCCCCGCCAAACCCGGTGGTCATCCTCGGACTACTGACATGAGACGGGTTTGCAATGGTATCTTCTATCTCCTCAAAACAGGCTGTCAGTGGCAATATTTACCAAAGGATTTCCCGCCCTCCCCAACGGTGTACTACTACTATCGAAAATGGCAAAGGAAAGGGGTATGGGAAAGGGGTATGGGAAAGCATTAACCATGCTCTGCGCGGCCTATGTCGACAACAAGTAGGTAAATCAGTACAACCAAGTGTGTTAATCGTAGATGCTCAGTCGATAAAAACGACGGAAAAAAGGGGGAGGTATTTGGCTTCCATGGAGGCAAAAGAGTAAAGGGAAGATGCCGGGGCCTGTTGGTGGATAGCTTAGGTCTGGTCTATAAAGCCATGGTGGCAGAGGGGAATGCCTCAGAACGAACCTTAGCAAAGGCGGCGGTGATGGAGTTATTAGAAACACAGCCAAAGTTGTTAGAGAGAGTGAAATTAATGTGGGTCGACGCCGGATATCGTGGCGAGGTCTTTGGACTGGGGATTTGGCTGATGATACAGGCGACAGTAGAAGTAATCAAAAGAGAGGGGCGAGAATTTCAGATGCTACCAAAACGGTGGATTGTGGAGCGAACATTTGGGTGGTTGAATTGGTATCGTCGTCTGAGTAAGGAATATGAAAAATTCCCCGAAGTATCGGAGGCGGCAATTTATGCTTGCATGACTCGCTTAATGCTACGGCGATTGGTTACCTAAAGATTTACTTTATAGATAGGCTCTTAGTTGCTACACTTCAAATAATTACTAATTTTGTGTTTCATCTAAAATGTGTTTCGCGAGATCATTGAGAACTTGATTAGCCGCTAAAATACCACTAGAACTTGTCCATTCCCCATCATTAACTTGGTAAACATTACCATTTTCAAGCACGGCGAGATTTTGCCAAAGGGGATGATCTTGCCATTGATTTTGGGTATCTTCACCTCGGTTTTCAGCCTCATTAAATGTGAAATAAAACAGATGGTCGGCTTCAAGATCCTGGATACTTTCTAGGCCAATTTCGGCGGCAAAGTCATTTTTTTGTTGTACTTCAGGCCGTCGTAAGCCCACTTCAGCGACAATTTGCCCCGGAAAAGATTGTTCATAATAGATCCTCGCTGTCCCTGGCATAAACCGAACGAGGGAAACAGTTGGCGGCTGATCACCTAATTGTTCTTTGAGGTTGGCGACCCGCTGATCCCATTGCTCAAGTAAAGTTTGGGCTTCGGCTTCCCGGTTGAGGGCTTTGGCGTAGAGTTTAAAATTATCTTTCCAGGTGGCACCCAGGGTTTCGGAAAAAACGGTCGGGGCGATCGCCTGCAATTTGCCATAGAGTTGCTCCTGACGGACTTTAGAGCCGATAATCAAATCTGGCTTTAAAGCGACAATATTTTCTAAATTTGGCTGAAATTCATCACCAATCACGGGTACATCTTCTAATTCAGCACTAAGGTACCCATAATAAGGCTCTCCTTGCCAGGACTTGACGGCACCGACGGGTGTTACCCCTAGGGCAACTAACATATCTGTGCCTTCGTTGGTGAGCACGACGATTCGTTCGGGAGTGCCGCTAATTTCCGTCGTTCCCATGGCGTGTTCAATGGTGCGGGTTGCTTCGTCAGAAACTTGGGAAACAGGCTCTGGATTCGTTGTGGGAGATGGATTTTGGGTCGTGGCAAAACAGCCGCTCAAACTCATACTTACTAGGCAAATTAAGCCGAGGATCTGGGGTCGAATCGTAGGTTTATTTTTTTGATATTGCATAAATTTTAAAGGTTTTTTAATTTTAAAAAAATAGGATGAAAAGGCAAAATAAAATCCTCCTCTCCATCCCAAACTAAGAGGGTATTTATAAAGTAAAGATAAAAAAGATGAAAATTGGAAAAGATAGAGGCTAGATTGGTTGGTAACTGAGCGTTGTGGTGAGGCTTTGACCCATGACAGATAAAGTCTATCCTAGCGACCTGAGCGATGCAGAATGGGCCTTAATCCAACCCTTGATTCCCCCCGCCAAACCCGGTGGTCATCCTCGGACTACTGACATGAGACGGGTTTGCAATGGTATCTTTTATCTCCTCAAAACAGGCTGTCAGTGGCAATATTTACCAAAGGATTTCCCGCCCTCCCCAACGGTGTACTACTACTATCGAAAATGGCAAAGGAAAGGGGTATGGGAAAGCATTAACCATGCTCTGCGCGGCCTATGTCGACAACAAGTAGGTAAATCAGTACAACCAAGTGTGTTAATCGTAGATGCTCAGTCGATAAAAACGACGGAAAAAAGGGGGAGGTATTTGGCTTCCATGGAGGCAAAAGAGTAAAGGGAAGATGCCGGGGCCTGTTGGTGGATAGCTTAGGTCTGGTCTATAAAGCCATGGTGGCAGAGGGGAATGCCTCAGAACGAACCTTAGCAAAGGCGGCGGTGATGGAGTTATTAGAAACACAGCCAAAGTTGTTAGAGAGAGTGAAATTAATGTGGGTCGACGCCGGATATCGTGGCGAGGTCTTTGGACTGGGGATTTGGCTGATGATACAGGCGACAGTAGAAGTAATCAAAAGAGAGGGGCGAGAATTTCAGATGCTACCAAAACGGTGGATTGTGGAGCGAACATTTGGGTGGTTGAATTGGTATCGTCGTCTGAGTAAGGAATATGAAAAATTCCCCGAAGTATCGGAGGCGGCAATTTATGCTTGCATGACTCGCTTAATGCTACGGCGATTGGTTACCTAAAGATTTACTTTATAGATAGGCTCTAAGACGTAATTAACTTCTGAAATACACAGGCGATCGCCCTGGATTTTACCAATCTAAACTGTAGCTTAAACTGATGGTGCGACCTCTGCCAGCAAATTGATTTCTGCCCCCATAAACCTGGGCAATGATGGGGAAATATTCGGCATTAAAGAGATTTTCAACGCCGAGCTGAATCTTGCCAGCACCAGTATCATAGCTACTGATAAAATCAGCAGTTAAGTAACTTTCTACTTCCCCTAAACCAAAGCCATTACCCTTGGGATCACGGCCCGCTGAATACAATAATTGCAGACGATTTTCCCAACCTTCAACGGGTTCATATTCCACAAAACCGGTTAGTTTAACAGGGGGAATTTGGAAACTAGGTAAGCCACTTTCAAAATCGCCATCGTTATTGGCATCCCGCTCGCCATCGGTGTAAGTAAAGGTTCCCCCTAGGGCGAGTTGTTCACTTAATTGAGTACGTAGATCGGCCTCAACACCGTAGATGCGCTGGGGATCACGAATCGTTGTAAACGCACTATCAAAGGTAGTACCGAGATCTGAGTAGCTATAAAAGCCAGCAATGGAAGCTTGCACATTACCCCAGTTGCCGCGAATCCCTAACTCATAGTTATCAACCCGTTGGGCTTCAGGCCGTAGATTTTCCACACTGCCCCCCGGAGAAGTCCGTAGGGAACGGGCCACATCCGCAATGGAAAAGCCTTGGGCAAAGTTCCCAAAAATATTTACATTGTCATTGAGAGCATACACAGCGCCCACATTAAAGAGGGTCGCATCGTAGTTCAGTTCGCCCCCTGTGACATCATTGCCCGCTAGAGTGGTGAAATCATCCACACTGACATCAATAAATTCTTGGCGAATCCCACCATTGAGAACTAACTGATCGGTCACATTCCAATTTAACTGGGCAAATAAACCAAGGTTTTTCTGTTCTGTGGGTGGGGAAAGGAAACCAGTGCCAATTTGCTCAAAAACTAGGCCATTACTCGCTTCAAAGGTAGGTTCATCAAAGAGATCGGCAGGTTGAGCAGATTCTTCGTAAAAATAGTCCACACCCCAAAGTAAACTGAGGCGATCGCCTGCCGCGAGGGGCGTATTGATATCTAAACGACCACCAATTTTTTCGGACTCCACTTCCGATTGCAAAACTTCACCCCCGAAGGTGCCAAAATCATCATCGAAAGGATAGAAACGGGTGGAGTAATCTCGATAGTAAAGCTGACTGTTTAACTGACTGCCAAAGAGATCATCATTGCTGTAGGCCAAACTAACCAATGTATTTTCGGTGCCGGGTTGGTCAGGCAAGACTAGGCCAGGTCTGGCTTCTGCTTTATCGCCACTAGGAGATGGATTGAGGGCAAAGTCAGAATCCTGGTCATCGGAGAAGTAATTAAAGCTGAATTGGAGCCGTTGGTTGTCGTCGATGTTGTAGCCCAATTTTCCAAACAAATTGATGCTTCTGAGGTCAGCTAAACCCCCTTGACCCAGCGGATCGGGCGGAATGCGATCGCCATCGGCATCAAAGAAACCGCCTGTCTTGAAAATCGCAAAATCCGCGACATAGTCAAACTTGTCCTCTGTACCAGACACAGAATGCTGGAGAGAGTAACCAAAACTGTCTTCCGGATTGGTCGTGGAAAATTCAAAGCCGATAGTGCTGCGGGATTCTACTCCGGTGGCAGCTCCCTGCTTAGTGATGATATTGATGATCCCACCAGTGGCACCATCTCCATAGATCGCGCTGGGGCCACGGACAATTTCAATCCGCTCAATCACGCCCGGATCTATGGTGCGCAAATCCCGTTGGGCATTACGGTTTGTGCTCTGGGGTATCCCATCAACCAAGACCGAAATATTACGGCCCCGGAGGCTTTGCCCAAAAATACTGGTGGTTTCTGTCGAAGGTGAGAGACCCGGCACTAACTTTGCCAAAATGCTGGAAAGATCGCGGTTGAGATCCGCTTGACGGGCAATTTCTGCCTGGGAAATCACTGTCACAGACCGGGGTACCGCCGCTTCCTCTGCTTCCGTCCGAGTTGCCGTAACGATTAATTCCAAATTATCAACAAAATCATCCGGTGTTACCTGTACAAGTAAACCAGAGGGTTGAGACAGTACATCAACAAAGGGCGCTGCTGTTTCACCCACAAGAATAATTTCAACGGTATTTTCAGATATTTGCGTAATTTCAATGGTCTCTAGACCAGCTTGGGGCGCAAAATCAGGCAAAATTGCACCATCTGTTAACTGGGCATTTTCGACTTCGAGGATGAGACGATCGCCCTCCAGCCGTTGATTTACTTCAGGGGCGATCGCCTGATCACTATCCAGAAAAACTTCTACACCCAAGGAGGTCGGGTTAATCCGAATATTACTAATTACTGTTTGGGCCACTACCGCCGGAGCCAGAACAACCAGCATCCCACTAGCAACCCCCAGACTATAGGTCAACTCTTTCAAGAAACTTCCCTCACACTTATTGCTAAAAAATTGCGTTAGATCAGGAAGATTAAGAGATTATCTCAATCACTGTCAAGTTCTTTATCGAGAATCTATTTTATTTAAAATTTTCGCAGAGCCACATTTATCGGCTAAAAGCCACTGAAACTAGGGACTGAAAGGATTTTCAGGAATTACCATTTCAGATTAAAGGCTTTGTTTTTGCTAACTCTTCTGATATACAAGGATAAATTTATTGAAAATAGTTTGAGTTAGGGTATAGTCATTTGGGCAGCAGTGCCAGATAATGCTTCTTAAACGCCCTCGCACATTTCAACCCATAGCACTATGAACATCACCAATTTCTTTGCCGCCGGTGGCATCGTTGCTTATCCCTTGCTCCTCTTCTCTTTGGCCGGTGTAGCCTGCATTATTGAGCGAGCCGTTTTTTGGTGGCGGATTAATCGTCGGCAGCGTCAAGTTGTCCGGGACGCCCTCGGTCTATATCGGCAAGATCCGTTCAATGCGATGAAATTTTTGAAGCGTAACGCGGATCTACCCATTGCCCGGATTTTTTTAGAAGCCCTTGATTTAGAAAATCCCAACAGTGAAGAGTTTCGTCTCGCCCTCGAAAGTGCAACCCAAGCCGAAATCCCGACCCTAAAACGGTTTAATACTGTGTTTGACACAATTATTGCTGTTGCGCCCCTACTGGGATTGTTGGGAACGATCCTCGGTTTGATGCAATCCTTTTCGGCGCTCAACATTGGTGATGTGGGTAATACCAATGCCGCTGGGGTGACTGGTGGAATTAGTGAAGCATTGGTTTCGACTGTGATGGGTCTGGTTGTGGCAATCTTCACCCTGCTCTTTGCCAATCTCTTTAATGGGTTATATCAACGTAACCTAGCATTTATCCAAGAGTATGGTGGCCAGTTAGAATTACTATATCGCCGCTTCTATGAAAAGAGTGAAGAAGCAATTATGAACCGCTAATGCCTGCTAATCAAACGATGCGCAGCTATTTTTTTATGTATAAGCCATCCATTTAAGCTTAATTCTTTTATTTTAAAAATTCACCACTATGCGTATTCCCCAGGAAGAACAAAAATCCGCAGGCATTAATATTGTGCCGATGATTGATATTATCTTTTCAATTTTGGCCTATTTTATTATTTCGACCCTCTATTTGACGAAATCTGAGGGCCTACCGGTTAATCTACCTGGGGCAAATACAGCACAACAGCAACCGAGCACTGAAATTACGGTGACCGTAGATGCGGCGGGAGATATTTTTCTCAACGAAGCACCCGTTGAAATCGCTACACTCCAAGCTGGTGTCCGAAATCTAATGGTTGAGAACCCAGAAACCTTGGTGATTATCAATGCCGATGAAGCAGTTAGCCATGGATCCGTAATTGAAGTAATGGATGAACTGCGGCAAATTGAAGGAGCAAGATTGGCGATCGCCGCCCAAAAGGAAACAACCCCTATCAGCACTGATTAATATCGCAATTCCTGCAAATAAACACAGATACAACTTTAGGCAAAAGCGACACTACCCTCCCGTCGGGGATCGGCGATCGCCTGTAATTGCTGCGCTTCTTTAGACCACAATGCAGCCTGTACGCCACCAAAATACATTGATAGCGGCGGAAACTCCCGGAGCGACATCGACAGATTCAATAAATTCTCAGCCCTTAAATCTTCTTCGTAGGCAAGCATCAATTGGTCGTCAAATGCTTCCACATGGAGGCGCGGTCGTCGGATGGCCTCACTGAGGGAATCGCCATGCACCATGAAGTTGGTCAATGACTGGGCGATCGCCGTGGTAATCCGCGACGCACCAGGGGAACCAATCGACAGTACAGATCCATTCCGGTGACGCGCAATGGTGGGGGCCATATTTGAAATCAATCTCGTGCCTGGCGCAATGGGTTCACTCTGCTCTTTGTGCAGCTCCAACTCACCCAGGGAATTATTTAACCAAAAATTACGACCGGGAATTACCGCCCCAGAACCATAACCCGCCGATGCCGTCAGTGAACAAGCACAACCTTGATCATCGACCGTGGACACATGGATCGTAGAAGGTGAACTGCGGTAATGATCGAGCTGATTTGTCCGGGCAAAATGTAGCAGATCCGTGACTGCTTGCCATCGATCTTGGTCAACATTGAGATGTTCAAAACGATAGTTAAGAACGGCCTCTTGGATCGCAGCAATGGTGTCATGATCTAAATTTTGGCGGGTCTGCTGGAGGAGGAGTAAAGCAGCTAAACAAGCACCACCCACTGCCGGGGCCGGGTTGGTAATAATTTCCCAGTCACCGTAGCTCAGCCGAATTGGTTCTCTGATAATCGCTTCGTAGCTTGCCAAGTCAGCTTGGGTAATGGCACCGTGCGATCGCTCCATTTCAGCGACTAATTCCTGGGCTAAAGTCCCTTGATACAAACAGTCAGGGCCTTCATCGGCCATCAGCTTTAGAGTTTTGGCGAGGCCCGGTAAGCGGACGATCTCACCAGCCTTGAGATAATCTTTGCCGTTTGGATGAACAAGCTGATAACTTTCGGGATGCCACCCAAAAATCGCCGCATGGGCCTGTTCTAAGTACATTCCTGAGACACGGGAAATGGGACTGCCCTGCTCTACCACTTTGGCCACGGGCGTGATTAATTCTGCCCAAGACAATTGGCCGTATTCTGCTGAGGCTTTGGCAATCCCGGCGAACATCCCTGGCACTGCCACCGCACCATAACCAATTCCGGTATAAATGCCACCACCATAATTCAGCAAGGTCTTTTGTAACTCTGGGTAGGGGCGATCGCCAGGGAAATCTTTACCAGGCATCGCTGCATAGGCATCAATGACAACGGGTTCTCGATCCTGGGGCCAAATCGCGATGAAACCACTGCCGCCCGGTGCCATGACCCCCAATTCGCAACACATGGAAGTTAATGTGGCGGCGAGGGCGGCATCGATGGCGTTACCTCCCTGGGCGATAATCTCTGCGCCGATATTGGCGGCAAGTTTAGAATCAGCGGCGATCGCGACTTTGGTCATCGTTTTTGATTAATTGTTTTTGATCGAGAATGCATTGTGATTTTTTCCATAGATCGATTTTCAGTTGAAAATCGAGATCTGTCTTCAAGGTAGGTTAAGAAGCCAAATCACTTGATGTTAGAGCCTTTAGCGCTGCAGTCGTTTCTGCAAATACTCACAAGTCCAGCCCCGGTCTACTAACACCTGCCAAGAAACCAGATGAATACCATCCCGCACCAGATAATCCCCATCCACCTCTTCGTAATAGCCCAAACGCCCCAACTTCTTCATCGCCTCAAACCAGTAGAAGAAATTCGCCCTTTCACTCGTGTGATTATTGGCCACCGCATTCTTGACTGCATAAACAAAAAAGCCCGCTGGATTTTTCACATAGTGGTCACGCCGATACCGCTGATAGGCGGCGATCGCCCCTTCAATGATTTCTGCCGCCGTCGTCTTCACTAACCGCACCAGAGAAGGATTCAACACAATCCCTAGATCATCAAGCCGTTCCAAATGAGCCTTAGCTTGGGCATTCACCACCACATCCGCTTTATCCGCTTCTTCCGTCTGCGATTGCTTTTCCTCAATAGTCTCGGTTGCGCCATCCTTAGCTTCCTGAACTGGAGTTCGCTTATCTTTCTCTTTCTCTTTTTGCCTCAATTCCCTAGCAAACCCAACAGCCCCAGTCTTGTCCCCAGTCATGGTTTCAGCAACTTCCTGTGGATTCACTACTTGTTCCCCAGATATCAGCCCACCATCATCCCCATCAATATTTCTTGTTGATTCTACACTTTGGCCCGCCGGCTTTTTTTGCCTTTGGTCTAACTTGTGAGTTTCACCAGTTACTGCATTTCCAACTTCATAGTTTTTAACATTTTTCCCTTGGCTAAACTGAGTTTTCTGTTCCAGTACATCAGTAGCCTGAGAATCCAAAAAAGAAAATTTTAATTGAACAGCAGAACAAGCCTGATCTGTTGAATCTTTAGTATCTATATAAGAAGGTACGGCAGCATCAGGGTTTGAGGCGCGTTTTTGGAAAGTTTTATTCCCAAACTGGGAAGTTTTATTCCCAAACTGGGAAGTTTTATTCCCGGGACGATAAGCGGCGAGTTTGTAGATTTTGCTGTTGTACTGGCGCTGAATATCGACGAGACCAATGTCTGCGAGTTCGGTCACGGCCTGACGGATCCACTTAGAACAGTAGGGTTTCTTGCGGAATTTGCCGGTCCAATGGCGGAAAGTATCGAGGTCTACTTCAAAGGTTGTACCGGCGGGACGTTTGCGTAGAAGCCAGTTGTAGAGGGTGGCGGCGCAGCGACTGACTTGGTTGAGGAGGCAGTCACTATCGGCGGTAATCATGGCAAAGGCAGTCATTTTTTTATTCTCCAGATGTAGGGTGTTGGAGAATCAGCAAAAAAGCTGCTAAGATATACCCATCGAATAACCCGGTCAAAAGTTTTTCGATGGGTCGGTGGAAGCAGAATTCCGCTGACCCTCATCTTTTTTAAATTTCTCTAATTCTACAGGATCTTCTCAGGGAAAGAAAAAGGCCATCACTCAAGATCAGCATAGGTCAGCTTAATGTTGATGGGCTAGCGCGATGAAAAGCAAAGTATCCTGGAAGTATTGAGCCGAAGTCATAGATCAGCCATAATTTAACAAAAGTACACAAAAACCCCAGCAGGCTAGATGGGTAACTTGTACTTTTGAAGTAATGATCCCACCGCGATCGCCTTTTATGTCTCTAAACTTAGAGCAAACTCCCAAAAACTATTCATTCACACCTACATTGCTAGGCGCTAACTCCAGAGCAGGTATTCGCTTGGTAAATGCGTTGCAGACTTGATTTGGTTAGGGCAGGGACAAGGCGATCGCAAGCCAGACGCGCCCCGGAGATATTGCGGGCAGTGGGGCCAAGTTGAAGGGCGGCTAATCCTCCCATGAGGAACAGATCACAGCCTTGCCAGCGTAAATATGCATCCAAAATAGGGAGACCGTTCAAGATTGGTTGGGGATAGCGATCCATCACCTTGGTGAGTAGGGATTCGGCCATGACATCAAAGCGACTCCCCGTTGCTAACCAGAGGCGATCGCCCTGGAGAATTTCCCCATTGTCACAGTGCAACTGCCAGTAATTCCCTTGCCAATGGGCGGCTTGGATTTGGCAATTGGGCTTGAGGGTAACTTTGTCCTGGCGTTTGGCGCGGCGGAGCTGGGTCATCACCGCTGGTGTGAGGGAACTGCCATTACGGGCTTCCAGAATCATTTGGTGGCGTTTTTGCCAATCGGTTTCAGCGGCAAATCCCTTGAGATATTTCGGCCCTAGCCAACCTGCATCGGCATCAAAAAGTTTCTCTTGGAAAGGGCGACGGGCAACGATCGTAACCTGGGCTTGGCGGGCGATCGCCCCCAATGCGAGATGACCTGTGGAGAGACCACCACCAACAATGACAATTTTTTCGCCCTGAAGATGTAATTTCCGTAAATCAACGCGATCACTGTGGCAAAGACGATCAGACGAATAGCTAGCTTCGATCTGTTCCAGCCAATCTGGTAGCTGTCGTTGGGTTTGGTTCGTCGCTAGAACGACCCGCTTCGCTTGCCACTGTTGGCCATTATGTAAGGTTAAACAAAATTTGCGTTGACCTCTCTGGGGAGGGATTAACTCTGTAACTGCTGCGGCGATTAGTCGTTGGTCTAACTGAAATTCGGCGATCGCCTCTCGGCAAAAATCTTCAAAAAGTTGGGTGCTGGGTAAATCATAGGGCGGAAAAAGTTCATTGGGGCGTCCCTCAGCAAACCTGCGCAGGGCAAAGGGATCTGGGTGGGGATGATGTACCGCCGGCGATCGCAAATGGGGAATCTCCTGGGCCGCAAACTGGTGAGACCAGCGGGCCAACCAACAACCATGGGGATCAAAAACAACAATTCGCTTACGCCACTGGGGACGTTTTTTTAAAAGATGAAGCACCAAGGTCAGGGCCTGGACGCCTGCGCCAATAATTGCAATGTCACACTGCTGCATCGCCTTGACGGAAATTCTTGGGGGGATAGACATTTTCACGACTTTAAATAAAAATGATAATTATTATCAAAATATTGATAATAGCAAATCACTAAACCAAGCGCTGGCTTGTCCGCTAGCAGGAAGAAAACATAATGATCGATTGGACAAAAACAGCTATCGTGGCGATCGCCGGTCTGGCGGGCTCCGGAAAAACCCAGTGTCTCCGGCAGCAATTCCAGGGGAAAACGGTGCCTGTTACCTATTAGTGTTTGCTTGGAATAATGCTGGCAAAGCCCCCCTTGCTTCCCCAGGCTAGGAAAATCCCCTAAATACTAAGTCAATGCAGTCTCGTCCCTCACATGAAGAGATTTAGGGTAGCGACTCAATAGCATTTGATGCCGTTTAGGTATCCTCTCAGATTTAATGGAATATTCCTTCTGAATTAGTGCTATTCCTAGAGTTTGCTGAAATATTGGCTAATTAATTAAAACTCAGGTATCGGGAGATTCTTAATTGGCTTATTAATATCTCTGAAAAAAAGAGAGGTACCTAGTTGGGATTTAGATGCAAAAAAATATTAATTTTGAGCGATTCTGAAAATAGCGCCTGGATCGACTAAAAATCTTGAATTTTGTTCCCGTAAAATAAATCTAAAAATTGGAAACAATTGATAACCAATCTAGTCAAATATCCTAACACAATCTGCAATACCTCTTCAAAAAAGAAAGCATTAATACACCATCACCAGTTAATAAATAGCTGCGTCAAATCTTTTGGCGAACTTTTGACTTTCTTGAAATCTAGAACTTTAAATCTAGAAAAACGAATTGGAAACTGCATCATTAATGGGGTAATTGAAATGAAGTTAGAACACGCTTTTTTAGGTCTATTGGCTGCTTCGGGTATAGTCACTGCGAATGTTCAAGCCGTCAAGGCAGAAGAAGGGTTTGCCTTTAAACGTGTACCAGTCATTGTAAATGGTAGTGGCTGTCCTCCTGGCAGTGCTTTTGGGATTGTGAATGGGAATTCGGTTTCAATTATTTTTAGTGAAATGTATACCGAAGCGGCCCGACGGGAATTTAAACGGGCTTCTTGCAACATTCGTATGAAGCTCGATGTTCCTAGCGGTTACACAGTACAACCGGTGAATCTCCGCTATTTAGGCTATGCCAATATTCCTAATGTATCGGGGGCACGTAGTACGCTGAATACTTTTGCGAGTTTCGGTGCAAGTGGCGGGTGGGTTGATCGCAGCAACTTTGGCCCAGGCTTTCAAAGCGATTTTGAACGTAATGTCGATATTGCCCTTTCAGCGGTCAATGCTTGCACTCGACCGGTTACAACAAACTTTGGTATTAACACTAACATTAGCGCTTGGGGACCCCGTTCCGGTGATGAAGTTACTTCTATGGGCATTGATACGGTGGATGTGACTTTAGAGGATGTCATTTACCGTATTGAGTTTGGCTTTATTCCTTGTTCTTAAGTAACATCTGGCTTTTGTTGTGCTAGTGCTTTTTGCTTACGCAATTAGGTGAAACCTAAAAGGTAATGATGGGTTTGTTGCGGTCTATCTCAATACACCATCAAAAATGTGGACATAGCCACTTAGTTTTCTCCAGGTGTGTATTTAATCACATTAAACTGCTGTGGAATTTTATCCATCACTAAAATTCATCATTACCCCTTTAGTACTACCCAAATGTTCTCTACCCCGCGATGGTAGATTTCATTGAGCACTGATAACTAGAATTTGGCTCCCTCGCCCCCGGTAGCATTGCCTCAGAACCTCTGCGAATCTTCTACTCTGATTTTGCTACCGTTTCCTCACTTCTTTCAATGGATAAAGTCGAGCTAAGAGAACTGTGTCGTTGAAATGACCCAGCCATAGGTTACAACTGCCAACAGGATTAACCCGTAAACGAATTCCTTTTGCTGACTAAACCACCCCTGCAGCATATTCTTGAAATTGTGTAGGCTGCGGCGTCGCTCATTTCCGAATTCTCGTATTAGTCTGGTCACCTTTGCATTAACTTCTTGTAATGAAATTTCACCCTGTTGATACCTTGCTTCCAGGGCGTCTAGCTTGCGCCAGTATTCTTGGGTGGCATTGAGGAGATTAGGAAACATGAGTACGTAAACCAGTAGCTATCAGTAAAGGCGATCGCCGTGAATATTGAGTAAGTTTTAGTCTTCACGGCGAAGATTGTCATCCTCGATTTTTTATGGGGCACTGACGCTATCACCTTGATTGTATTGTAACGCAATGTTAATTTTCTTGCGTTATGACTTGACAATCTGGCAAGTATACAAATTTCGCAAGCATAAATAAAAAGAAAACACGAAGAGACCGCCAAACCTACAATAAATAGTTGCTCCTGCCAAAACAGGCTCCGTAAGGATTCACTGCAACCTTTTCAAAGACTGGGCCTTGATGACCAATGGCAGTCAGGTCATTTAACAGCTTGGGCACATTATCAGAAATATTGTCTGGTCAAAAATTGCAAGATTGTTTCCCTCAGCAATCTCATAATCAATTGCTCTGAGATCACTAAGATCTAGATTTTCGAACAAAAACACGAAATAGTCGCTGTAGCGCAACTCCCAGAACCCCAACAACAATCGCTATTGCCAGGAACGGCACAAATAGTGCCAGTAAAGATAAAACTCCAGCACTAAGAGCCTCGACCGTTGACACCACTGGATTAGCAATGCCGCCAGTCGCCGTAGTTGAAGCGCCTCGCGTTACCGCCGTAAAAGTTTCAATGGTACCGGCAGTACTTCCACCTGCAAGAATTGCTAAAGTCCATTGGAGTAACGGTTCCAGTTCAGTTAGCTGCCCCAGGCTGGCAGAAGTTAAAAGAGTACCAACAGCGATCGCCAAAGGAATCTCAATCCCATCTAATAAATTGTCAACAACAGGAATGTAGTAAGCAAGTATTTCAACGATCGTCGCTATTCCAAAAGCAAAAAAGGCTGGGTAAGTTCCCAACCAGACAAAATCTTCACCGAGGGATAGATCGCCGAAGATCGCCATCCCACTGAGCATTAGCGGGGGAATGAAAATACGAAAGCCAGCAGCAGCACTGAGAGTAACGCCAATACAAAGAGCTAAAATAATATCCATGGGTAGCGAGAGCTGCGGAACACCCTTATTGTGAACGACCTAATGCCCATTACAGAGTCATGAAGTGCAGATTTTTTTGATACAGCAGGATTTGAAGTTGGATCGAAAAAAATAAGTACTACTTTTTTAGGACTTCAGCAAAGGCGAAGCTTGGTGCAGCAAGAACCAACATTGTAGATGGTAGATCATGGATTCTCTCTTCAATGGAGGCATAGTAATCACAAAAATTCTCGTTCGGTTCTGCGATACCGAGGATGACTTGATCTGCATTACGCGAAGACTCAGACAAAATCTCATCAAATGATCGACCTTCTGCCACCAAGATACAAATCTCTGCATCAATGCGAAGCGTTTGCACCAGGACATTAATATTTTGTTTGGCAGTTGCTGCGGCTGATTGATCCGGCACCACTAGCTTCAAATAAATTTGAGCGCTACGCCATTCCATACTATCCCGTAGTAGTTCTGCCAAGATCATCATGAGTGCACCATTCGCGTGCAAACCTCCCCACCAAACATCAATTTGATGATGCTGCTTACTTTCGGGCTGAGATTTCTCTCGATAGATAATCACATTACGCTCAGCGCGATGCAGTGCATGGATAAGCTGACAATAGCTACTGCGATTTTCGGGAGTTTCATTATTACCAAGGAGGACTGTATCAGGCACGATGGGGCCAAGGCCATAAATTTCAACAAGCCGCTCCACGCCCACAAATGGATCTTGGGCGGTCAAGACCCTGACCAATGCTTGTATATTTCGCTCTTGCAGATAATCATTAATGCTCTTTTCCATTTGCTGCTGCTGACGGATACTTCGAGAATCCATCGGCAAAATACTTGCAATGGTAAACAGGCCCCGATTGCGATTTAACCCATCTGCTAATTCGATTAATCCCCAACGCCGCGTTGGTGCACCGGAAAGGACTAACATATGGGGCCGCCATGTTCTCGGATCGGGGTGATGACCCAGTTGAAATAGGCTTGTTCTCAACAGCATCATCCAAATACCGCGACGGGCATCTCCCCAAGTACTCTTTAATTCCCGTCGCTGAATCCACAGAAAAATCATCGCAACAATTAACCCAGCAACGATGGTCGCCACTGGATTAATTAAAAACATAACCGCTAAACATCCAAGAGCCCCAAGCAGTGAGAAAGACCAATGTACTGCAAATAAAGGGCGAAAAGAGGGACTATCAAGAAATCCTTCAACGCCAGCGGCAATGTTGAGTACTAGGTAGGTTGTGAGAAAAAACATACTCAGCACTGGTGCGATTAAGTTTAAATCACCCACCATGACCGCTACTGTGACGATCCCTAAGGTGATCGCCGTGCCGATGCGTGGTTCGTTATTAGGACCACTGCCTTTGCCTAGGAAGCTTAGCCATCGCGGTAAGACGCGGTCCCTTGCCAAGGCTTGCAAAATCCGGGGGGCCCCTAAAATGCTACCGATAGCACTCGATAATGTCGCTCCCCAAATGCCTAACAGAATTGATGGCCCCCAAAAGGCGATCTGCTGCATAATTAGGGGATTTTCAACTAACGTATTGGCATCGGCTCGAGTGGCAAGAAAAAAAGGCAGAGCCATATAGATCAAATAACCAACGCCGACGGCTGCCAATGTACCTGTAGGAATTGCCTTTGTCGGTTCTTTGAGATCGCCGGACATATTAACCCCGGCCATAATTCCGGTCACGGCTGGGAAAAAGACGGCAAAAACTGTCCAGAAAGATTCGCCACCATCTGTACCCCAGGGTTCTAGCTGAGTTACTTCCAATGGTGAACCGAAAGCTAGGGAAACAAGCGATAAGGCGATGATCGCCATGATGAAGTACTGGGCTTTGATGGCAATTTCGGCTGAGGTAATTGCTAATACTGCCACAAGAATGGTGACAATTAGGGCAATGTAAGTCTGGTTGAAGGGGCCAAAGGCATTGACAACGCTTTCGGCAAATCCAATGGTATAGAGTGCAACTGACAAAGCCTGGGCAAAGTAGAGGGGAATCCCTACGGCTCCTCCGGTCTCGATGCCTAGGGAGCGGCTAATCATAAAATAAGCGCCACCAGTTCGCACGACCCGATCAGTGGCGATCGCACAAATTGATAACGTCGTCAGAAAGGTAATGCTCACAGCCATCGTGACAATAAGCCATGTGCCAAAAAGGCCGACATTGCCAACCACCCAACCAAAGCGGAGGTACATAATCACCCCCAAAATAGTCAGCAGCGAAGGGGTAAAGACCCCACCGAACATACCTAGCCCTGCTTTGTCTGCTGGCGTCGTAACAGCGGTAGAGCTAGTTTTTAAAGGCATTTTAAAAAAGTTGATGAGTGTTGTTACTGGTAAAAATATACTGACTTTCAGCAATCCAAAATATGGATGAGGCTAAACGGCATTGTCAACTTAAGCCGTTTGACAAACACAAGCTCTAAAAAGCTTTCTACATGGAAAGTCCAGCAAAAACAGGAGAAAGCATTTTAGGGAAGCTACCCATATCCTAAAGGATACTGTGAACAATAACTATTTTCCCCACCATGGCTTGAAGACTGGCCTACGTCAAGCTTTCCCCTAGCCCCATCAAAGCTCTTTCACGACCTCCAGACAATTTTTTCTAGCACTCTATGCTGGGTGATTAGCATCAAACTGCTTCTCTTTACAGAGGTTGATTGGGGAGCAACTTGTTACCGTAAAGAAACGACTATTAGCCTGTAAGTGATTTGGGAGTTTATGCCGACTAATCCCTTCGATTCCAAAGCCCGCCAAAAAGATCTCCACGATTTCATTGAAACCCTCACTGCTAATACAGGGCAAAATTTGGCGGCGATCGCCAACAATCCTATTTTTAAAACAATTCAGAAAATTTTTGGTTTTGGTTGGCTAGCAGCAATTGTCGGAGATGTGGATGTAGCAATGGCTCAGGCTGAGATTCAGCGGTTAAAACAGGCTTATCCCAACGAAAATTCAACCCAACTAACCCAGCGAGTTATCCAAGCAAAAAGTCTAGAAGCTGCCAAATTAGGATTTGTGGCCAATCTTTTGCCCCCTTTGGCCCTGGCATTATTTGGCTGGGAGTTGGCAAGTATGACAAGACTCCAGGCGGAGATGGTTTATCAAATTTCTGGCCTCCATGGGCTGAATCTCCAGGATCCCCGTCGTCGGGCAGAAATTCTGGCAATTTTTGGCTTGTCCCTCGGCGGCAATGGTCTCAAAACAGGCCTAAGTTTTCTCGAAATGATTCCCCTGGTGGGTACAGTGGTCGGGGTTTCGAGCAACAGCCTGATGATGTATTCCCTAGGGTTAGTGGCCGACCAGTTTTATCGGTTTAAACAGGACGCACAAAAATATTGATAACAATTTCTAACTTCCGCGTCCTGCCTCAAACTTCTCGTGCCTTCCTACACGGTCACTGGTTGCCATAGGCCGGTGGCAGCAACCTCGCTAGCATAATCAGCAAAATCCTTGGGTGAACGTCCTAAGGCACGCTGAATGCCATCGGTGAGATAGGCATTGCGGCCATCAAGCACAGTGTTAAAAAGATAGTCCAGCATCCAAACCACTTCTTTGGGGGCGCCAGATTCTTTGATACCAGCCACAAAAGCATCGTGGGGAACTGGCACATAGGTAATCTCACAGCCGCTGGCATTTGACAACTCAGCCGCAATATCAGCAAAGGTCATTAAGCGAGGGCCAGTGACTTCGTAAATTTCTCCGGCATGCCCCGTTTCTGTCAGGGCAGCAACAGCAACCTCGGCAATATCATCGACATCTACAAAAGGCTCAGAAATATCACCCGCTGGGAGGGTGATTTGTCCAGCCGTGACCATTTCGAGGAACGCACCCTCTGAGAAATTTTGATTAAACCAACTGGCTCGGATGATTGTCCAATCAAGACCACTCTCCTGCACAATCTGTTCACAGGCTTGGGCTTCGATTTCGCCTCGACCCGACAGGAGTACCAAGCGTTTAACACCATGACCTTTAGCGCGATCAACAAAAGCCTGAATAGCATCCGTCGCTCCCGGCATGGCTAGATCTGGCGCATAGTTGATGTAAACCGCTGCCACATTTTTAAGACAGACATCCCAGCTAGTTTCATGGTGCCAATCGAAGGCTGGTGTGGCTGAGCGTGAACCGATCCGGGTCGGTATGCCCTTTGCTTCTAGCGTAGTAACAATCCGTCGTCCTGTCTTGCCGGTGCCACCAAGGACAAGGGTTAATCCGTTTGAATTATGAGTTTGATGTTGAATAGTGTTCATGGTTTGCTTCCCTTTGTGGGTGAACTGTAAGCCCACTATAAAAAGCCCAACTAGGGAATTTCTTGACAGTTGCTGCCGAAATTTTGACTGAGTGCGCCAAGTTCGGCTTAATTTGGTTTGGTCTGGAGATTAAGACGGAAAGAACGTGGTGTCTGTCCAGCCCAGCGCTTAAAAGCTCGTGTAAAAGCACTTTGCTCAGAAAAGCCCGTCATGAAAGCGATTTCTGCTAGAGAATAATCAGTCTGCTGTAAAAGCCGTTCTGCCAACTGACGCCGTGACTCATCCACCAGCGTTTGGTAGGAGTAACCTAGCTCTGAGAGTCGTCGCTGTAAGGTGCGTCCGCTTATGGTGAAGTGCTCGGCAACATCAGAGATCGTTGGCACACCTTCACTCAGGCATCGAGAAACGTAAATACGCACCTGGTGTTCGAGGGAATGGGGCTCTGTTAGTTTAGAGAGTTCAGTCTCAAGATGGGTATCAAAAAATTGGGAAATACTTTTGTCGCCAAGCTGGTTGGGGGTTTGCAGCGACTCATTGGAAACTAATAATGCGTCTCGGTCTGCATCAAAGTGCATTGGACAGCCAAAATAGGCTTGATGTTCTCTGATGCGTTTAGGGGCTTGGTGCTTGAAGTAAACGGCTAGCGGTGTGAAGGGCTTGGTAGAGACTTGCCGGCTAATTGAGACAATACTGGCAATTGTCGCTTCATTGGAAAGTCGCATCCCCAGGCGGCGATCGCCCATTCGATGTAAGTGTATAAATGCGCCTTGGTCTATTCGCTCAACTGTATAGGTCGAAACGCTCGTCAGCACACGAGCATAACGTTCTGCCCGTTCATAGGAGCCGCCCAGATTTGTGGCTGACTTCCAGGCCAGGCCAAAAGCACCATAATCATCACAACGCATTGCCGCCCCCGCTCGCAGTGGCAAAGTTGTACCATTATTTTCGGCTATGGCAATCTTTTCTAGAAAGGAATAGTAATCCGTATCAGAAACCATCTGGGAGGGATCAGCGGCGCTATCTGGATCAATACCGAGCGATTTCAAGAGGTCATCTTTGTCGAGGGCATCTTCAACGACTCCGACAACTTTTCTAACGAACAATGAAGTAATCTGTCCCATTCAAAAAATATATTTTTTTATAGCAAACCAACACTTTCTGTCTTTTCTTGCCACTGTTTTGGATTCACTCCCTTAATCAGCAACCACAGACATAGGGAGAGTTCTGAAATAATCGTCACCAGATAAATCGGCGCGATAGCTTCGACGAAGTCCGGAAACAAAAACCGTGTATAACTCCCAATCAGATAAGTGACGCCCGCAGCCATGACTAAGTATCCAAGCACTCTGGGCATATATAGCGACTTGGCAATTAAGTAACCGAGAACGAGACAATGAACCCCAAACAGAATCAGGCCGAGATCATACCCATAACTGTGAAGATCAAGAAATAGTGATGAAAGTGAATTGAGTTGAGCGACATCGAATGCCGCAGTATAGCTTGAACCTTTCAAAAGAAGTATGGCTGCGTAATAATTGAGAAGACTAAGGGCAATTACTGCTGTCTGGGTCACTCGGAAACATAGGGCAATCAGAGCAAGTATTTTATTAATTGGCCGCAGAAGTACAAACAGTAATACAGCCACGGCCACATCACTCAGGCACATGATTGAGTCGGCTAGAAATCCAACCCGGAAAAGCGGCTCTGCTGCCATAATGTTGCTGGCAGTCGTCGCTGCATCTCCTGGAGCAATAAGTGGCGATCGCACAAATATTT
The DNA here is from genome assembly GCF_001693295.1 of Picosynechococcus sp. PCC 8807. Classification (NCBI taxonomy): domain Bacteria; kingdom Bacillati; phylum Cyanobacteriota; class Cyanophyceae; order Chroococcales; family Geminocystaceae; genus Picosynechococcus; species Picosynechococcus sp. PCC 8807. The sequence continues at coordinate 104,407 of NZ_CP016489.1, read as the reverse complement.
CGCTAAAAAGTCCGAGAACGATGATGATCAGATACAACACCCCTACTGCCCGCGCGTAGATTTGTGGCGACGTCTTAAATGTTTGGTCTGCCATGACATATTTCCTCTTCGTGGGCTTTACTTTTTGGTTTTTATGGTTGAACTAGGGGGTACGCCGCACCTGCCACACAACAAACCAGGCTTATCAGGATATTACCGCAGACTTTCGTGATGCAACATGGCGATCGCCTCATCGGTAAATCACTTCCTCGCTATCTTCTCAGAGATTTTTGTATCTAATACGTCTGACACTTTGAATATCGATTAAGTATGGTGGGATTTATGTGTTGCACTGTACATTCCTCAATTTTGTAGCCGCTGCTATTTGTTGACGTATTCCTGGATTAACGCCGGATATTCCTCTGGAAGTGGGAGCTTTTTAAAACTACGCTTTGCACCTGTCGTAGCCCACTCTAGCTTCTCATCCGTATAGGTTTCCATAAATGGCTTGTAGTTTTGAGGGTGATCTAGCATCGTGGAGCGGACATTGACAAAATCATCCAAACCTTCAGGCCGTGTAAATAGCCAACTCATGCAATATCCACAAAAGTAATGACGCGTGTTCCCATGCATTCCACCAATAACAGGTACACCAGAGGTGACTGCAAAGGTAGCGCTCGGAAATAATGCGCTCAGGCTAAACGCACTTGCAGTCATTTTCTGACACCCCACACAATGACAAGCCATTGTAATCAATGGTTCTGACGTGACCTCAAATTTCACCTGTCCACAACGGCATTGACCTTTCACCTTACGAACTGCGGTATCCACAATAATTTTTCTCCAGATTTTCTTTACTTAAGAGTCGTCTAAAAAAATAGAGACTCCATCTTTAACAATATGACAGTACTTAAGAAGTAATAATGAATTGTAATGAATGATAGATGAGAGGATTTTCACCCTCTATCGTTAGGAGATGAGTCCTAGGGATGTGTAGAGACGAGAGTTAGTTTAAATTCAGACCGCAATGACTACAGAATTTTGCACCAGGGCGGGCTAGATGGCCACATTTCGGACAAGCTGAAGGATGCTCAATAGGTGCAGCAGCCACCGCAACAACGGCACCACAATGGGGACAAAAATGACTGTTTTGGGATAAAGGATGATGACATTGGGCACAGCGTCGATTTACGCTCGTCGGGGAAACGGGATGGTTAGGGGCGATCGCCGCTGGAACTTTTTGATCAACAGATTGAGTTCGCGTCATTGTCGCCAATTCCTCCAAGGGTAAGGGGCCATCCTCAACGGTGACATGACGACGCACAAGGCCACAGCTTGGGCACCGGGGCAGATCTTCAAACCAGCGGCTACGGCATTGGGGACATTGGGGCAGTTGTTCTGTGAGCGGGGGAAAGATCAGATCCCTTGAACCATCGGTATTTGTACGCCAATAACCCCGGTGCAGAAAATAATTTAACAAAGCTTTCCCTTGGTCGGGCCGCAGACTGAGTTCTACAGCGATCAAAAAAGCACCAATGGCCTGAAACTGATAATCCCGAATTAGGGTTGCAACACTATAGCCGCCTGGTAAAGGCTTAAATAAGCTAGCGGGTTGTTGCTGGGAAAAATCTGGAGGCGGTGAACCTGCTTTTACATAAGCCAAGAGATCCTGGGCTAAACCCGGTACCTGGGCCATGCGTTGGGTTGCATTCCAGAGTAACGACGTTGGTTGATAGCCTAAATTGGCGATCGCCGTTGCTAAGGGTAATAACGGATGTTCTTGTGGCGTTACCATACCTCTCGCCCCCAATCATCTTTAACTTTTAAAGCACCGGATTTAACAAGGTTATAAATTTGCTGCCGTTGCTGGGGATTTGCCTTACTGACAAAATCCATGAGCGTTTTCTCCCGTACCCAGGATTTTGGTGGTTGATTTTTTGGTGCTTGTTCTGCGCCCTCCTTCAGTTGATCCCAGACATCTTTAATGCTGGCTAACTCTTTCTTGTAGGCTTCTTTACTCAGGGCATTGCCTAAACGGTTACCAAAGGATTCGGCGTCATTTTCATTATATTGACCCGCATAAATCACTGGATCGGTGTCTGAGCCTGTATATTTTTGGGCATTAGTCGTTGCGGCGTGGCGGGCTGTGGGATTTTCCATGGGGTTATTCGGATCCCATTGTTGAGCGTGCTTCACTTCGTGGCCGATGGTGGCGATCGCCTGTTGAGGATTTTTATACATGTATGAGTCAGTGTTAAACACAACTCGCCCTGTATTTGGATCGAAGTGGGCATGAACCATATTGCCATTAGCATCCTTTAGGCCAGAACCGAAATCGACCTGTACCGGCCCTACTCCCAATTTATGGCCACATAAATTCGCAATGTATTGTAGGGTTTGCTGTTTGTCCGCATCAGAAAGCTGGTTCCAGCCCGATCTTGTCAATGGGCGGATCTCAGAATCACCCGTTAACGCCTCAAGACTATCAATGATCAAAGCCGTATCAACAATACCTTCAACATATTGATCATGATCTGCGCTTGGAACTGGGGTACTAAAAATCGTCGCCCAATCATCCCCAGAATCTCCCGTAATTTGAGAAATCGGAATGACAAATAGCGGATTATCTTTAAGGGTGACAAATTTTCCATCGGGCGTTACGTCCCAATTATTGCGATACACTTCCCGCGACCCAATCCATTGATTTACCCGTGGATCGACAGGAACCCAACTATTAGGATTATAAAAAGGTGCATTTGGCATCCCAGGTTGCTTCGGTACGCCTGGCCCTTGGCCCGGTGAAGCTGGAAAATTCTGTCCAGGTGGGATGTTCACATTGCGAACGGGATCATTTCGCGTGCCGCTTCCAGTAATGTTTTGTTGCCACGGTGGATTCTTCGCGTCGGGATAGTCCCGGAAAGGATCTTCTCTCGTACCCGTGCCGTAGATACCTTGCTTCCAAGGGGGATTGTTGACATCGGGGTAATCTCGATAGGGGTCATCCGGTGTGCCACTGCCGTAGATACCTTGCTTCCAAGGGGGATTATTGGCATCAGGATAGTCGCGAAAAGGATCATCCGGCGTGCCAGTGCCATAGATAACTGTGGGAATTGAAGGTAAATTACCTAAAATCCAGCCTGTCCAGAAACCGCCCGCAGCAGGAAAACCAAGGGTCGCTGTTGTGATAACGCAGGGGCCACTGGCTAACCAGCGATCTAGGCTACCACCTGCTTCTTGCCAACCACAGTCATCGGCGAGGACAGGAATGCCATGGGCGACGTAAAATCCTACCAAACTGAGCGATAGCAGTATTAAAGTCTGGGTCGATGGCGGTTGATTGTTCCTAAAGATCAAGACTAGAGCAATGGCGATCGCCCCGAGGAAAAGTAATTGGGGAATGCCACCAAAAAACCAGAAGCAAATGGCCGCAATGAGATAGCCCACCATGAGGCCAGCTAGGAGGGTTTGTAACGTGACCTGGGACAAAGCTGGGGGAGATTGATGGCGAAATAGACGATGGGCATCTTGCCAACCCAACTGAGCCGCAAGGCGCAGGAGATGTTGGGGTTCACAAACGGCGGCCAGGGCAAACAGAGCAATTTGGATACTCACCAGCAGATTCCCTAAAAAGGTACTAAAGGCGATCGCCACCGCCAGACCCACCCAGGGGAAAGGACTTTGAAATTGACTCGCTTGTTGGCCAACATCCACGCAGATTTGCGGCAGTTGACCGATCCCCTTGAGATAGTTACCCAGGGTGCCCCGAAATAGGTGACCCACCAAAATGCCACTAAATAGCCAAAATAATGTGCCGGGTACAAGCTGATCCGAGATCACCAAGACGGAACCGAGCCAAGGATTTGTGGTCGGATTAAACCCTTCGTTCACACCAACCAATAGGAAAGTATGCACCAGCCACATCACGCCACCGACGATAACCCCAACCACGATTTGGCGGGGTAATGCTTGCAGAAAAGCTTTTAAAAGCCAGCCCAGCAATTGCACCAGGGTTTTCGGTGCCCGTTGGCTTTGCCCATTAGAAGAAGCAGCCATGGTTATTGCTCCCCTAAATTGCGTAAATATTGGGCATCGAGTCGCGTAATGCCGTTACGGGTACCGAGCCAGAGATTACCAAATCGATCCTGTACCATTGCCTTTACCTCCTGATCCGCCAGACCATCGGCTTCCGTGAGAATGAGCCATCGTCCCTGGGAATCTAAGCGAGCTAAACCGTCATATTCAGAGCCAAACCACAGCACCCCGGTTTGATCTTGGTAGATGGAGCGGACTTTTTCTCCAGCAAGGCCATCTGCTTTGGTGAAAATTTGGGCGATCGCCCAACCAGTCGTGCTTCGTTCCAGGCGAGCGAGGCCACCACGATCAAAAAGACCCATGCCCACCCAGAGATGCCCTGTATCATCGCTAAATAGGCTTGTAATGTTATTATGGGCCAGCCCATTGGCCGTCGAAAAAAGTTGGCAGGATTTCTTAATACAGTGGCTTAACCCGCCTTTAGGAGCCACCGCCGAGCCAAACCACATTCCCCCCTCGGCATCTTGATGAATGACATTTACCATCCGATCCGGTAGTCCATCCGCCGGGGTTAAAAAGTGCCAATCCTTGTTTTCCTTGACCGCTGCTCCCTCCCAGGTGCCGATCCAAAGTTGACCCGCCCGATCCACATAGAGGGCATTAATTTGACCTTGAAAAAACGGCTTATCGGATTGATAGGGGTGGCACCCTTGGGCATCGACATAATTTAAACCGTTGCCATGGCCAATCCAGAGCACACCGTCGGGATCGATTGCTAGGGCACGGACGAATTGCAACGGGCGATCGCATTGGAGGGGTTCAACGGTATGGGGAGGTTGTAAAGCAATTTGAAAGACCCCTGCCTGACCCCCGGCCCAGAGATGATCACCTTGGATGACGAGGGCAGAAACTTCCTGGGGAGGACGAATAATTTCCCAGCCTGGTTGTTTGGGTTGTCCCTGCCAGCTTTGAAAGAGAGACAAAAGTTCCCAGATAAATAGGCCCACGGTACTGACAATTGCGCCAAAAAGCAGGTATTTCCAGAGTTTTAAGCTGTACGGTTCAGGATATTTCATCGGATTGCAGCTTTCCTTCCTTTAGCCAGAAAATTTTCTCGCTGAGATATTGGGCTTCGGTCGGGTCATGGGTGACATAAAGGGCACAGGCGGCAGTGAGATCGAGATATTCGCGGATGTAATGGAGCAGAGTCTGTTTAAGGGCGAGATCCAGGTTCGTCAGGGGTTCATCGAAAAGGACATAGGGGGGATGGGGCGCTAAAACCCTTGCCAAGGAAGCCCGTTTCGCTTCCCCCCCGGAAAGTTGGTAGGGATAGCGGTGGGCCAAGGAGGCGATCGCCAACCGTTCGAGGAGTTGTTGGATGCGTTGTTTTTTCACCGGGGCTGTGAGGTGGCCCAGGCCAAAGGCAATATTTTGGGAGATAGTCATGTGGGGCCAGAGAATCGGCGTTTGAAAGACAAACCCAATGTGGCGTAGGTGGGGGGCGAGGATTTGCGTTGAAGAACTGACCACCTGACCGGCGAGAGAAATGGTACCGCCATCGGGTTGTTCAAGGCCAGCAATTAGGCGTAACAGGGTGGTTTTGCCGCTCCCGGATGGCCCTAAAATCGCCACGGTTTGCCCTGGTTCCACTGTCAGAGCTAAATTATCCAGAATTTTAGCTGTCTGATAGGTTTTACTGAGATTTTCGACTTGGATCATGGTCTATCTCTCCCTCGGTAAATGGTGCCCCAACCCTGCAACCCCCAAGCCATCAGTCCACCAACCCCAAAGGCGATCGCCACCAACACCAGACATAGCACCGCCACCGATGCCGCCGCGCCGTAATGCAGATAGTTATAAATCCGGAGGGTGAGGGTGGAATATCCAGGGGGAATCACGATCAAAGTCGCGCCCAATTCACCGACACTGAGGGCAAAAACCAGACCCGCCGCCGCCAACAACCCCGGTAGGAGCAGTGGTAAACGCAACCAGAGCCAAATCCGCCACCGGGGGCCAACTTCCAAGCGGGTAGCCTCCCAGAGGGGTTGGTTTAATTGCTGTAATTGCGCTAGGAGCACCAAACTGGCGAAGGGGGTAAAGCGAGCGAGGTGGGCTAAAAATGGCATCAATGGTGTGCCGTAAATTTCCAGGGGAAGCGGGCGATTCCACAGATCAATCAGGCCAATCCCCACTAGGGGGGCGGGTAAAGCCAAGGCCCAAATGACTAGCCCCCAAGTCACTCTCCCCCAACGGTCATCACGGTTGAGAAGCTGGGCGATCGCCAAGGCTAGGGGTAAAGCGGCGATCGCCACTGTCAAACCCAGGCCAATGGTAAAAGTTATTTCCCCGGCAGCAGCTTGGATCGGGGTAAACCACTGGGATTCCTGAGCCGCCATGACCAGCAAATTGATGAGGGGCACCAAAATTTGCAGGGCAAAAAGACCAAGGGCTAGGTACTGGAGCCAGACGAACCACCAAGGCCAACGGGGGGGAATTTCCCAGAGATTTTCCTGGGGTGAGAGTTGCATTGTTTGCTGGAGGGGCAGTTGCAGGATGAAGATTATCCCCCAGGCGATCGCCAGGAGGGGCACCGCCAACAGAAACGCCCGGGCTGGTTCATTGCTGGTGCTGTATTCCGCGAAAATTTCCAGGGCATAGTTGCCAATGCCAAACAACGAAGGAAGGCTATAGTCCATCAAGCTCAACAGAAAAATCAAGCCAAAACTGGCCACAAAACTCGGTAACGCTAGGGGCAAAATAATTTGTCCCAACACCTGTAGATCCGGCACCAGGAGCCGCGCCGCCTCAATTGCTTCTCGACCCACCGCCGCCAAACCCAACCAGCTCAAACCCACCGCCAAGGGTAAAAACGCCATCACTTCCACCCAACCGCAACTCCACCATCCCTGGAGGGGGATTGTCCCAAAACCAAGGCTGCGTAAACCCCCATTCAACCCCAGACCCAACGCTGACCAACCGAAGGAATGGATATAGCTCGGCACAAATAGGAGCGGCAACAACCCCCACCGCCAGCGCCAAGCCCAGGCCGTCTGCCACAGGTAACAGGCAATCAGACCCCCCAATACCGTGCTCACTGTCCCTACGGCGATCGCCAATTGCAGACTATTTCCTAACAGTTGCCAGCGTCGTCCCGTCGGCACCAGTAGAGATAACCAAGCCCCATTCCCTTGGCCCAGTTCAACGATCACGCTGGCCATCAAGCTCAACAGCGGCCCAAAGACCATCACCAGAAACCCCCCCAACCCCAGGGTTGTCCATGGATTTAATCTGTGGCGATCGCCTTTCATTAGCGAATAAAAATTTCACTCAGGTCTTGCTTTGACGGTTCTAACTGCCCATAAATGGCATCTAAACCCACCGCCATTCCTTGGATACTTTGTCCTGCCAGACAACCGGACACCGCCGCCCCAGGATATAAAGGCAATTGGCTACCCCCCACGGCCATCAACCGTTGTTCCGTTTCTGGACTGACGAGAAAATTCACCAGTGCTTGCCCCTGGTCAGGATTCGGCCCATCCGCAATTACGGCCACTGTTCCCGTCAAGACAAACGTCCCCATTTCCCCAGGCCCCTGATCGGGAAACACCAGGGCCACCGGTGCCCCCTTTTCCACGGCGTTACAGGCATCATCGGTATCCGTCAGGCCAATGCTCACCTGACCATCGACCACCAGATCCCGCACCACCGAGTTCCCATCGACGACCTGCACATTTTTACGTTGGAAATCAGTAAAAAACGCCCGGGCTGGCTCTGGCCCCCAAACTGCATAGAGGGCGGCTGCATGGGTCGCTGTGGTGCCGAAAAAAGGATAGGCGATCGCCATTTCTGACCCAGGCCATTGATCGCTGGTGAGATCGGTTAAAGACTGGGGTGCCTCATCAATTGCTAAACGATCCGTATTAATCAGCAATACCCTTGCCCGTCCTCCCATTCCCGTCCAATAACCTTCGGGATCCCGGTACTGGGGTGGTAGCGCCGCAGCAACTGGCGGTTCATAGGGTACTAAAACTCCCTCTCCTTGCAACAGTAAGGTTTGGGCGAATTCTCCACTCCAAAACACATCCGCCTGGGGTCGCTCTTTTTCCCGCAAGAGACGCTGGGCTAAACCCGTGGTTTTTGTCGCCTCCACGTCATAGACGGGCAACACATCAATGCCCGTTGCCGCTGTAAATTCCGTCAAAATTGGTTCTGCGTAGGTGCGATCAACAGAGACATAAACGACAACTTTTTGCTGCTGATTTTCGGGTTGACAAGCAATAATTGCTCCAGCAAAAAATGTAGAAAAAACCAATATTTTGCAATACTTTTTAATGGATATCAACACTTTATTAACACCACCAAAAAATGAAAGTCTTTTAATATTTTTAGGCTAGCACCATGTCCAATTTGACAAATTAACTTAGCAACAAATCTCAACCCCAATCCTTAGAAATACTCAATGCCTTTAAAGCAGAGGTAATCTGTCCAGGTACAACTGCTTTACAACCAACAGAGAATCCTGGACAGAAATTATTTTTAATTTTTTGAAACTAGAAGGCAGTGATGTTTAAATTATCGTGATCCACTTGAATGTTGTAGCCTGTTGTTGTGCCCGCATGGGTCGTAAAAGTAAAATTGGGGGATTCGATACTGAGATCTTCAAACCACCAAGTCCGGTCTGTTTTTGCCCCTAGATAGGCCACGCCAATATCTACCCCTAACCAGGCTTTGACCTTCATGCCGGGGATGATATTCCAATTGGCTTGGTAGGTCGGTTCATAAATCCTGAAAAAAGAATTGTTGTTAAAAACGAGGGGTTGATAGGTTGCCGGAAACTGTTCAACGGTGTGGGTGCCATTGTTGGGGCCAACCACGGGCGGAAACTGGGCCAACATCTCCAGATCTTGACCAACCATATTCAGCTGAGAACCAAGGTGGAAAGTCGCGCCGACGATGCCGTAGTTTAAAGTTCCTCCAGTCACATCAGGGGACCACACTTCGCCGATGGAGAAACTTTGTCCTGGGGCAGGGGGTGTCATGTTGCCACCGGAACTTAGATAGTCCGTTAGGTCTACTCCAATACCTAGCTTTCTATTGTTGCCACAGCTCCACACTTCTAGGTCACACCTAACGCCGACGGTACCTTGAACTTCTGCAACGATTTCCTGTCCGCCAAAGATCTGATCACTGGGGATACCCGCTGCTTGGTAGGTGTTGGCATTGCCATCGATGGGCGTGAGATCAACAGTGGGGGAAAAAGCCGTTAGTTGATTATTCGCCACCTGAATTGTCCGGTCAACGGTTAGATCCAACTGGAGAGGAATCCTTAAACCCAAGCCATAACCAAGGCTGGCATAGGGTTCTGCATAGACACAAACATCACCAAAGAATAAATCGATGCAGTCGCCGATGCGGTGTCGCCATTCCCGCCCACTGCCCCAGGTAAAACCATTCACTAGGTAATGGGTTTCTGTGTGGCGATCGCCACGGGCCAATTGCGACAAATCCAGTTGGGGTCGAATGAGGGAAAAATTCGGCCGTTGATTATTGTCACGCGTTTCAAAGGGAAGATTCCGGTTTAAGGTCATTGACCCTTGGGGAATGGGTTGATAGAGATTGCTTGTTTCCAGGAAGCTAAAGTTAGGTTGTGTAAAGTCAGGATTGGGCTGCGCAAAGGGTACATCCAGTAAGGTTTTGTATTGAACTTTAGGCACCATGAGATAGGTTTCTTCGGTAATCCGGCCATTGTTGAGGGCCACCTGGAGCAGTTCGTCGTCTGGGAGAGCCCGCAGTTGGCTGAGGGTGTAGCCGTTAATGGGGCTAGTGTTCAGTTGATTGAGCCTACCTCTAATTTCCGTAATTTTGGTGCTGATGTTGTTCTGGGTTGGTGCAGGTTGCTGTAGGGTTCTGGGTTTGGTTTGGCGATTGAAACAAAGAATGCCGAGGTCGGTTAATGCTTCGCCCCGTTGGTCACAGGCAAGGGCACTACCTTGATATTCCAGCCGCTGCAAAATGATCAGCCGATCTGCAAAATCGTAGGCGGCGACGGTGAGCTGGGGATTAGGGTCAATGCCTTGGGTTCTGATGATGTTGGCCAATTGGGGCAGGGCACCGGGGGATTGAAGATAAGGTAAAAAATCAAGGGTCACCCCATCACTGGCCTGGAACTGTAATTCGTGGCGGCGGGCCTGGATATCCTGGAGATTTTGAAACTGGATAGTTCTTAGGTGGGGACGTTCTAGCAGATAGCTATTGAGAACATCCTGGGGGGATTCGCTCAAGCTTTGGGCGATCGTCAAATTATTGATAAACAGTACTGGGCAGGTAACGGCTAATAACTGCAAGCCAATACCTGCCGCTCGATGTTGTTTTTTCATGGAGCCGACCTCCGTCGCTAGAAAGTTCCCCTGCGGGTGAGGGAAACAGCTAAGTCCAGTAGCGCAGACCTGAAGTTATCGTCGAGAAAACCAGCAAACCAAATTTGAGTCAGTACCTAAGTAATTGATAACGCTTAAAATTTTTTCTGGCTCCACATCAATTATAGGTATTAATAATTGCTAAATGAATTAAATATTGAATTCTCTTCACATTATTTCGCGATTCAGTCCTTCGTTGAGAACTATTAAATAAAGTTGAATTTTATATTGCCTAAAGAATGAGTTTGTTAAATAAAAAAATCAATGCTTAATCATGTCTCTTAAAGCCTTTTGATACAATATAAATAAAGGGGATTTCCTAAAGAAAAGAAACTATTTTGTTGTTAAAAGCAAAGCTAGATCGGTTAGCTATCAAAAAACTAAAATCTTTCTAAAGAAACTCTTTTCTCTCAACCCCAAACTATTTATCTGAATATCATCCCTTACAGGAATTTTAATCAATTAAGGTTAGTTGTGCTTTTTTTGCTGCGTTTGGTCTAACTGCCATGACTACTCCCCATTTTTGTATGCAATGTGGTGCTGCCCTCAACCCAGGCGATCGCTTTTGTGAGGTGTGTGGCAGTGCAACAACGCCAGCTTATCCAGCGGCCCTTCCCCCAAGACCCCAGGCACCCCCACCCAATCGGTCAAACGGGAACTGGATTTTGGGTTTAGGCATTGTCGTAATCACCGGGCTAGGAATTTTCTTCCTGAAGGATCCGGCTCAGTTACTGAAATTTTTAGGACAACCCGAAGCCAATACACCCCAAACCCAACCCGTTGGGGAAAATCCACCGCCATCACCCACAACCCAAGCGGCCGTGACCCTCGATGATTTTGTGGGGGCTTGGATTCCGGCAGAAGGAAATCCAGGGGAAGAGACAGACACCCTCGTGCTCTACCGAGAAGGCGATAAAATTGTGGCGGACATTGAAGGCGATCGCCTCGAACTTTCTAATCTCACCAGTCGGACATTATCGGGTTATGTCTGGAGTGTCTATGAGGACGTGCCGACGCCCGTGGATGCCGAACTCAACGAAGATAAACAGCGCATTACTTTCACGGTCAGTCCTCCCAATAGCGAGCCAATGGTGGCCGTTGCCCAACGGGTACAACCTGGCTCCAGGAACTCTACCACAACACCAATTACCACACCTTCTACCCCAGAAATTACCGAGGCGATCGCCATTGAACAGGTGGCAAATTTAGCGGCTGTCAGCGAATGGCAAGCACTCGTGCGTACCGTTGCCCCCCAAAATAGCACCCACATCGAAATCGTCGAACAAACGCCCACCAATTATTTGATACACGTTTACGAAACCGTTAATAATCCTGGTGAACCCAGCCACACTGCGACCTACGGCTGGTACGAAGTGGATCGTCAAACAGGGATGGTCTTCGAGATGTTGCCTTAAAGCTTACCCTGGGGGAGAGTCCTGAATTGTAGTTTGGCTAAAATGCTCAAATAAATCGTAGGCGGCGGCCCGATAACGCCGAGGAATGGGAATGCGCAAGTTGTAATACTGCATCCCCGCCTGGGAAGGATAGCTCAGTTCAAAACACAGACAAGGGGCCTGGTTTTCGCTCGCCGGACGGAGACTCACCTGTTCTAATTGCAAGCCCAACTCTCCCCAATGGACAAAGTTACCGCGAAAATAAATGGCACTACTGGCGATCCACACCTCACCCAGGCGATGGCGATCGCGTTTAAACCGCAACCAAGGCAAACCATAGGCCAGCAAACTCACCAAGATAATCAGCCCCACCATGACGAGAAACACAATAAAACCTGCCTCCGGATCAAACAGCCAAAAGCCGCCGCCGATAAGCAATGCCCAACACGCAACGATGAAGACTAAGGGCAATTTTTCGTCAATTTGTTCTTGACGTTCTCTATCAAGGTACTGGGCCCATTCTTGCGGTTCGTAGGTCCAGTGGGCCAGGAGATTTGTCCCGGCAATGACCCGATCCAGAAGCACCGCATTGCGCCAAAATATCAAGAGTGTGACCAAAGCAGAGATGGCGAGAAACAGAGCGCCGAAAGTAATGGCAAAGCCCCCATCCATCCCATCAAGCTGAATCAGGGCGGGCAAAAACATTAAGGCGATCGCCCCAGCCAAAACAACACCAGCGCTGACCACTACAGGGTAGAGGGGATTGGGAATCGGTTGTGATTTCATTAGGCCGCCTATCAACCCAAAGAAGTTTTGTATTTTTGTAGACCAAAAGTTTTTTTGAATAGAGTATTTTGGCCTGTAACTTAACTTCTAATGCTAATCCTATTCTACTGAAATCTACAGAATGTAGATAAGCTCAAGGGTTGAAGGGATCCAATCGTTGCTCCATCCAACGATGTTATCTACGCATACAAACTTTGTATGCCTGCCAGATTGTCAAGCCTTAACGCAGCAAAATTAACATTGCGTTACAATGTGGCCAAGGCGAAAATATCAATACCCCATAAAAATCGAGAATCACGATCCTCGCTACGAGAATTGCAACTGACTCAATATTTACGGCGATCGCCTTTACTGACAGCTACTGGTTTACCGACTCATGTTTCCTAACCTCCTCAATGCCACCCAAGAATACTGGCGCAAGCTAGATGCCCTGGAAGCACGGTATCAACAGGGAGAAATTTCGCTACAAGAAGTTGATGCAGAAGTAGCCAGACTAATGCGAGAGTTAGGCGATGAGCGACGCCGCAGCCTACGTAGTTTTAAAAATATGCTGCAAGGGTGGTTTCGTGATCAAAAGGAATTCGTTTACGGATTGCTCCTAGTTGTCGTTGTTGTCTATGGCTGGGTCATTTCAACGACACAATTATCCTAAAGCGAATCCCGAAGTCCAAAGCGATATTTTGGATCCCATAGATGGCATTTAAAATAGAGTTATGAGTGCCACAAACCATCGGTTGTCTAGATTGATTTTTCTATGCGGCTGTCTATACGTTTTAGCGAGTTGTCATTATAGATTGCCCCAGGAAAACGCGTCCCCAAATTTAAAGCTCTCAGAAACAACCGAAACGTCTTCTAAGGAAATTATTAGGGGCCAAGCTGATTGGCAAACCCGTCTGCAAAAAATGGGTGCAAAAGCAGAAGATATTTACTACATCAAATTTTATAAAGATGCCGCTGGTCGAATGCATGGCAAAGTGACCAGAGATTATGGGGGCAGCGAGGTGGTTTTTGAACTGGGACTCATTTCCTGGGCACCAGAAACAGTACAGCTTGCAAGGCAAACCAAGCAGCAATTTGGTGATGTGATGGGGGCTCACTTTAACATCCATGGTCTACAAAAAAGGACATTCTTGGGAATCCAGAACTTTATGCAGATCCATCGTGGCTTTGCGCTCCATGCACCCATCTGGGGAGAAGGCCCTCTGCAACATAACGGCTTCATTGATCCCAATGGCCATGGCTGTGTTCGCGTGACAGAACACCAACGTCTCTATGATTTAGCGAAAAGCCTAGAGGTCTATTTGGCTTATGGCCAGGGTCTACCTATTTTGGTCGATTATTCCGTCTTCATCGACACTGACGCGGTTGTACCGTCAACGATCCAATCTCTCCTACCCGCTAATCTGCCAACCTGGTGTGCAATTAATGTTTCCGCAGATGGAGGTCTAGGCCGCGTTCGAGTAGAACCGTCTACCGATTCTATGATTGTCCAAGAACTCACGCGAGATGCGAAGGTAAGGGTTGAGGAAAAGGTGATGGGTGACAACGTCAATAATTCAACGGATTGGTATTTTGTTACCTTTACCCTCGGCGGCCCCCAGGCAGGTTATATTCATGCTTCACTGCTTGATTGCACCCGATAGAAGGACAGTTTTCTCAACACTGTATCTTGTGAGGGTGTTGCCATTGGAAATGAATTTATTTGAAGGTGCTGGTTAGGATACGGTTTGTAAAACCAATGAGGCCAATGAGGGCGGCAGATCTGCTGTCTTATCTGGAAATTTACAACCACAGGGCAATTTGTTACCTTACCTAATGGCTTGATAAATATACGACTCTTTGGCGATCGCCCATGACTTCCCCCAGTAAACTGCCCTTACCTCCCGGAAAATTCGGTTTGCCTGTAATTGGCGAAACCATTGAATTTTTCACAGACCGTAATTTTCAAAAAAAGCGATTAGAGAAGTATGGTGACGTTTTCAAAACAAATATTTTTACCAAACCCACGGTGGTAATGGTTGGGGCAGAGGCCAATGAGGTGTTGTTCCGCAACGAAAATAAATATGTCAAAGCAACCTGGCCAAAAAGTACCCGGATTCTCCTCGGTGCCGATTCCCTCGCTACCCAGGAAGGCGGTATTCATAGTTCCCGGCGGCGCATTATCTTTCAAGCATTTCAGCCCCGCGCCCTAGAAAGTTATATTCCCACCATCGAAAAAATCACCCAGCGTTATCTCACTCAATGGGAGCAAAAACAGGAATTTGCTTGGTACGACGAACTCCGCAAATACACATTTGACGTCGCCAGTACCTTATTTATCGGCAAAGATGGCGGTGCGGAAACGCCTTTAGCGAATCTATTTGAGGAATGGGTTAAAGGATTATTTTCCCTACCGATTAATCTTCCCTGGACGGCCTTCGGTAAGGCGATGAAGTGTCGGCGAAAACTGCTGCGTGAGCTAGAAATGATCATTGGCGATCGCCTGAAAACCTACGATGCCAATGCAGAACCCACCGATGCCCTTGACCTACTGATTCGGGCGAAGGATGAAGACGGTAATTCCCTTTCCATCGATGAACTGAAGGATCAAATCTTGCTCCTATTGTTTGCTGGTCACGAAACCCTTACTTCGTCTCTGGTGTCTTTTGGATTATTGGTCGGACAGCATCGCGACGTTTTTGAAAAAATCCGTGCGGAACAAGATGCGTTGGACATTGGCGATGGGTTGGATATGGCGGCGCTTCAACAGATGACGTATCTGGATCAAGTTTTCAAAGAAGTTTTACGTCTTGTCCCCCCAGTGGGTGGTGGTTTCCGGGAAGTAATCAACACCTTCGAGTACAAAAATTTCCAAATTCCTCAAGGTTGGGCGGTTCAGTATCAAATTGCCCAAACCCATAAGGACGAAGCCCTATATCCTGACCACGAAAAATTTGACCCGGAGCGTTTTTCACCGGAACGTCTGGCAGATAAACAGAAAAAGTTTGGCTTTATTCCCTTCGGCGGCGGTATGCGGGAATGTATTGGCAAAGAATTTGCCCG
The DNA here is from genome assembly GCF_001693295.1 of Picosynechococcus sp. PCC 8807. Taxonomy (NCBI): domain Bacteria; kingdom Bacillati; phylum Cyanobacteriota; class Cyanophyceae; order Chroococcales; family Geminocystaceae; genus Picosynechococcus; species Picosynechococcus sp. PCC 8807. The sequence continues at coordinate 88,758 of NZ_CP016489.1, read as the reverse complement.
TCTAGAAGCAAAAATTTTGGCATCGATGCTTGCCCGTGATTATGACTGGGAGTTATTACCTGACCAAGACCTATCGATGCAAGTGATTCCGACGCCATTGCCGAAAGATGGTTTACAGATACGCTTTTATCGACGGAAAGAATCTTCATCAACAACGGCATAGTGCCATTCCCAAGAGAAACGAACGACCAAGACATCATCCCCTAGAGCTAGGTAAACACAGTAGTAAAGCCCGTGTCCGGGGCATGGGTATTACTGTCTTTGGCATCTGGCGTGACTCAACAAGAAATCCTTTACGATTTCCCCCACCTAACAGAACAAGATATTCTCGCTTGTCTTAGCCCTGCTGCTGACCGGGAACAAAGAACGATGACAATTGTGGTACGGAGCTACTTTTGCAAGATCTGACTAAGGCGATCGCCTCTTAATTTTTAGTGACTTTGCTTACACCTTACGCTTCAGAAAGATACCAAAACAAAATAAGCCTATTTTATTGAAAAAGATTTAAAGTAGTTTAAATGATGACTTATCAGTCAATTAATGCCTAGAAACCCTCCTAGAACGCCATTATCCTAAAAACCTTTGGGAACAGAGACAATATCTCCGAATTACCTAAAAGCCAACAAACTGCTTAAAGTAAGATCTCTTTTATTGAAATAAATTCTTATTAATGCTAAGCTGTAGATTGCTTTACAGTAACTTTGCAACTGATGGTAAGGAAATCCCCCATGAGTATGTCTGACCTTTGTCAGCAAGAGCGGCAAAATGAACAGGAAATTCTGAAAAAATGGTTGGCCTGCGGGTTGACAGGCTCTGTTGTCCTCCACGCAGGGGCTTTGTTAGGGTTGCGCTGGTTACCCCCGATAGAAACGGTCTCTACGGAACAACCGCCCTTAGAATTTATCGTCACTGAAACGCCGCCTGTTGAAGAGCCGGAAGTCATGGAAGAAACACCTCCAGAACCCCTGGACACTCTGCCAACATCTGTGGCAACTCCGAGTGTGCCTGCTCCAAGTGCAGTGACCAATAGCCCTGTGCCAATCCCCCAGCCAACGGTAACGGCTGCGGCTCCTACAGTTCGCCCCCAGGAAGCACCGCCAGAACCCCAGGTTCAGGAAACGACCTCTGAGCCAGAATCCCAGGAATCTGCGTCCGAACCGGAACCTCCGGTGTCCGAGGATGCCCCTGCTCCCCTATCGCCTGAAAATTCAAACCCATTGCGGGGTCAACTACAGGCCGCCACATCAGGAGCCGAGCGCAATGCCACCACAAAGCCTGGGAGCACGGCAACCGGAGCGAACCGTTCTAAGCCAACAAGTCCTGGTGTTTCCTCCGCCCCCCTTAGTGCAGCCAATAATGCAGGTCTCCGTGGCAGCCTGCAGAATGAAAATCGCCAAGGTAATCCCAACACAAACAGTAGCGGTAGGCCCGGCAATCAAACAGCAGCTCAACGGTCTGCTCCAACTCGCCCAAGCAATAATCCTCCTGCGGCCCCTGTCGCATCTGGAGCCGGTTGTTCTGCCCCCAGCCAACCGCAGTTTCCTGCTTCCCTTGCCTCTAGGGGAATTGAGGCAAGACCTGTGGTTGAGGTGATTACAAGTACAAATGGCAGTGTGGCCCAAGCAAGAATCCTGCGCTCTAGTAATTACTCAGCCCTTGATCAGGCGGCCCTCTCCGCTGCCCGGGGCATTCGTTGTCCCAGTGGTGAACAGCGGCGGGTACGTTTAGCGATTAACTTTGCGCAACCGGGCACTGACTTTGAACGGGAGGCTAAACAGCGCCAAACGGAAGCAGAGGAGCAACGCCAAGCTGAACTGGAACGACAGCGACAAGCCGAGGCCGAACGTCAACGCCAGGCGGAATTAGCGCGCCAACAACAAGAACAACAGGAAAATCAAGCCCAAGAACAGCAAGCCGCTCAAGAACAACAGGCCGAAGCTGAACAACAACGTCAAGAACAGAATCAAGCAGCCCAAGAACAACAACGCCAGGCGGAAGCCGAGCAACAAAGACAGGCCGAGGCCGAACGACAGCAACAAGCAGAAGCGGAAAGGCAGAGACAGGCGGAAGCTGAGCGCCAACGTCAGGCAGAATTGGAGCGTCAAAGACAAGCTGAACAGGAAAGACAACGCCAGGCTGAGCTTGAGCGTCAGAGACAGGCGGAAGCTGAACGTCAACGCCAAGTCGAACTAGAACGGCAGCGTCAACAGCAACAACAGCAACAACAGCAACAGGCGGTACCCACATCGGAAACGGGTGGTTAGGTCTGATTGGTTCGTATGTTTTGAGTCATTACTTTATTTGAATATTTGAAGATTGCAATTAGATTATGGTCATTTACAAGACATTTTTTTCTTTGGGTTTAGCAGCTTTAGGCACTCTCTTTACAGGGGCGATCGCCAATGCGGTGACTATCTCTTTACCGAATGGTGGCCAATGCGAAGGGGAACTGGTGGAAGGCCAACTTCAGGGCCAGGTCACTTGTGAATATGGCAACGGTGATCGCTATGAAGGCGAATTTGTCGCGGGGCAAAAAGAAGGGGAAGGAATCTACACTTTTGCGACGGATGGCCGCTATGAAGGGGAATTCCAAGGTGGACAGATCCAAGGCGAAGGTATCCGAGAATATGCCAATGGCGATCGCTACGAAGGCGAGTTTGCAGCAGGACAACCCCATGACCAAGGCACTTTTACCACTACCGATGGCGGCAGCTATACTGGCAAATTTGTTGCCGGGGTACCCAGCGGCGAGGGGACTTTCACCTACCAAAATGGCGATCGCTGTACGGGTACAGTTGTAGAGGGAAATCTTACGGGGCCGGGTTCCTGTGAATATAGCAATGGCGATCGCTATGAAGGCGAGCTAAAAAACGATCTCCCAGATGGGGAAGGAACATTTACCTTTAGTGATGGCAGCCAGTACACCGGAGCAGTGGCCCTCGGCGCAATTACCGGCCAAGGGGTTTATACCCTCGCCAATGGCAATGAATATGCTGGCGAATTTGTGGGTGGTAACTTTGTGGGCCAAGGCACTTTTACTTACCAAAATGGCGATCGCTGCGAAGGGGAGTTTGCCGATAATCTGCTCAACGGCCAAGGGGTCTGTGAATATGCCGATGGCGATCGCTACGAAGGCAATTTTCAAAATGATCTTTACCAGGGGGCCGGTGTTTACATCTTCAGCGATGGCACGCGCATTGAAGGCACCTGGGATGAAGGGGAATTAGTTGAATAATATTCCTATTTCTGATTTTTTCTAAGTCTTGTCCTATGCCGTTTCGGTTGATTTTTCAAGTGTTGTGACCCAAACCAATTTTTTTTCCGCTTTATTTTTACCCCGGTCGATACGTCTCATGGGAGGTTTATTGATCAGCTTTGCCTTACTTCTGGTGAGTTTTTTGGCTAGTCTGAATTTTGGGGCGGCTGATATTTCTGTGGCAGAAATTTATGGGTCAATTTTTCAATTTGATGGGTCTACGGAACAGCTTGTAATTCGGACAGTTCGTTTACCGCGATCGCTCATTGCCTTGGTGGTCGGTTCAGCTTTGGCCGTTGCGGGGAGCCTGATGCAGGGGATTACCGGAAATCCTTTAGCTTCTCCGGCGATTTTGGGGGTAAATGCGGGGGCGGCCTTTGCGGTGGTGTTAGCGACATTAATTGGTGGCGGCAATTCTCTTAATCTCTATGCCGGGTTTGCGCTCTTTGGGGCCGGTTTAACGGCGGTTTTAGTCTATGGCTTTGCGTCCCTGGGTCGGGGTGGGGCTTCGCCGCTCAATTTGACCTTGGTGGGAGCTTCTTTTACCGCTTTTCTCGCGTCCATGACCAGCGGCATTTTAATCGTCAGTCAACAAACTCTAGATCAAATTCGTTTCTGGTTAGCGGGTTCGGTGGCAGGTCGAGATCTTGATTTGCTTCTCCAGGTTTTGCCCTATTTAGTGGTGGGTTTATTGCTTTCTTTGAGCCTCGGTAAACAAATCACCCTGCTCAGTTTGGGGCAGGATATGGCCCAGGGATTGGGACAAAATACCCTCGTGATTAAGATCTTGGCGGCGGTTTGTGTGCTGCTGTTGGCTGGGGGGAGTGTGGCGATCGCCGGGCCGATTGGCTTTGTGGGACTGATTGTGCCGCACATGACCCGATTTTTGGTGGGGACGGAATACCGCTGGATCTTGCCCTATGCAGCGGCAATGGGCGGAATTTTGCTGCTGTGGGCGGATATTCTGGCGCGGTTGCTCATTCAGCCCCAGGAATTGCCCGTTGGTTTGGTGATGCCTCTCATTGGTGCGCCGTTCTTTATTTACCTGATTCGCGCCAAGGTGAAATGATGAGCAAAACCCCCCTAACTTTTCGGCCTAATTTCTTACCCTTTTCGTTGCAGTTGGATCGACGGGTGCCGTTGGCGATCGCCTTTTTATTCATAAGTACCCTCGCGGCGATGATCATCAGCTTGGGGGTGGGGGAATTTTTTATTCCGCCCCGAGAAATTCTTCAGACGCTACTGGGTTTCAATGGCGATAGTGACGCCAGCTTTGTGTTGTTGACCCTACGTTTGCCCCGAATTTTAGTGGCTTGGTTGGTGGGGGTGGGTTTGGCGATCGCCGGGACGATTATTCAGAGCTTAACCCGCAATCCCCTGGCTGAACCGGGCATTATCGGCATCAATAGCGGTGCAGCCTTGGCAGCAGTGAGTTTAATTGTGATCTTTCCGGGTGTTTCTGTGGCGGTATTACCCTTGGCGGCCTTTGGGGGTGCTTTGGCGGTGACGGTGTTGATTTATCTGATCGCTTGGCAGGGGGGCAGTTCACCCTTGCGCCTCATTTTGGTGGGCATTGGTTTTAATTTGATTGCGGCGGCCTTGACCAATTTACTCGTCACCTTCGGCAACATCAATCAAGTTTCCCAAGCGTTGGTGTGGCTGGCGGGTAGTGTCTATGGGCGCAGTTGGGAGCAGGCGATCGCCCTCGTGCCGTGGATCGTGATTGGCAGTAGTGTGGCTTGGCTCATGAGTAAAGAATTAAACGGCTTTCATCTCGGTGATGATCTCGCCCAAGGTTTAGGGGTTTCCATCGAGGTGCGACGGGGATTATTAATCTTGGTCAGTACGGCCTTGGCCGGGGCATCGGTAGCCACGGCGGGGGCCATTGGGTTTGTCGGTTTAGTTGCACCCCACATTGCGCGCCAGTGGGTTGGCAATGTTCACCAAGGATTATTGCCGACTGCGGCGTTGATGGGCGGCTGCTTGGTGGTGGTGGCTGATCTGATTGGTCGCGTTGTTTTTGCGCCCTTGGAATTGCCCTGTGGCATTATTACCGCGATCCTCGGTGCCCCCTATTTTCTCTATTTATTGATCAAGCAACGTTAAACCATGAGCCAACTGAGCGCGAAGCAACTCACCTTAAATTACGGCAAGAAGACAATTGTCGAGCAGTTTAATCTGGCGATTCCTGCTGAAAAAATCACGATTTTAGTAGGGGCGAATGGCTCAGGAAAATCAACGCTGTTGCGGGGTTTAGCGCGACTACTCCCCCCAAAACAGGGCAATATTTACCTCGATGGCAAGGCAATTCAAAAGTATTCTAATCAGACGATCGCCAAACGGCTGGGCATTCTCCCCCAAAATCCCACGGTCCCGGAAGGGTTAACGGTGCGGGATCTCGTTGCCCAGGGCCGCTACCCTCACCAAACTTGGTGGCAGCAGTGGTCAAAGGAAGATGAATATTACGTCGAGAAGGCCTTGCAGATTACGGGGATGCAGGAATTTGCGGATCGGGATCTGGATACTCTGTCGGGTGGCCAACGGCAGCGGGCTTGGATTGCGATCGCCTTGGCGCAAAACACTGACATTTTATTACTGGATGAACCGACCACGTTTTTGGATTTGGCGCACCAAATTGAAGTTTTAGATCTGCTGTTTCACCTCAACCGCACGGAGGGTAAAACCATTGTGATGGTGCTCCATGAGTTGAATTTAGCCTGTCGCTATGCGGATCACCTCGTCACGATTAAAAACGGCAAACTCTATAGCCAAGGCCACCCCAGCGAGGTGATGACTCAAACCATGGTGGCGGATGTGTTTCGGTTGCAGGCGGAAATTATCCCCGACCCGATCACCCACACGCCGATGTGTATTCCCATTTCCCAAGGCGATCGCCAACTCGTCAAAGATCATCAGAAATATTAGGCGATCGCCTCCATAGAAAACAGGTCAGCTTTAGCACTAACGACTTTGATAATGATCGTGTTGTATACTCAATGTATAAACACTGTATTTGGAGATTCCCCCACATGATCACCCAAAAAATCACGAAATGGGGCAACTCTTTTGGTATTCGCTTGCCTCAATCCATGCTCCAGCAATGCGGTTGGCAGGAAGGGGAACAAGTGACGATATCAATGGAAAACAACCAAATTATTTTGAGCCTTGCTCGACCAAAATATAGCCTTGCGGAATTACTCAAGGATGCAAAACCTGAAGCACAGCATTCTGAAGTGGACTGGGGGGAAGCCCAAGGAGAAGAGTCTTGGTAAAAATTAACGGCATGGTTCCTAAGCGGGGGGATATTATTTTTCTCGAACTGAATCCCCGCACAGGTAGTGAACAATCAGGTTATCGTCCGGCGATCGTGATTTCTCCTGAGGAATATAACCGTATTTCTAATCTGACCCTAATCTGTCCAATCACGAATAAAGAAAAAGGCTGGGTGTTTGAGGTGAAACTTCCGCCTAATCTCAAAACCCAAGGCGTCATCCTGGTCGATCAAATCCGGGCGGTGGACTGTCGAGCCAGGAAAGCAAAAATTGTGGAACAACTTCCCCTTGACACTCTTAATGAAGTACTCGCGAGGTTAGAGCCTCTTTTGATTTAGGTCTGTCCTGTTCTACCAAAGTTTTTAATCAAAATTCACCTGACCTCGCTAACTGTAATCCCCTAAATGAGTTGCAGCGATCGCCGAATCGCATCACATTGCTCTGGGTCATACTGCCAACGTTGTAAAAAATCTTGGTAATCCCCTGAGCCAGCTTCGAGGGTTTGCAGCAGACGTAATCGCTCATTTTTAAAAATGACATTGCGCTGTTCCAGTTGTTTGAGGAGATTCAAAGAGCGTTTTTTGACCCGTTCCGAACCCTGCTGCTGGTTAAAATCACCGTTGCGTCGGTGGGCGATCGCCATGGCCGTAGACATCGCCACATTTTTCACCAAAATCTCGTAGATGTGTTCCGCCACTTGAGTAAATCCGTCCAGAAAAATCCCTGGCGGTTGATCCGCAAGGGGGCTATTGCCCGTTAAATAACTCACAAAAAAGCCCCGCACCCCATCCCGGTGACTCAACAATGCCTGCATCTGCGCCAGAATTTCCGCATCCGTTAATTTTTGGGATTCAACCTGTTCGAGCCAGGTTTGGGTAAAGGCGATCGCCTCCGGGAAAGAAAGGGCGTTGAGATCTGTGACGTTTAAAGCAGTCATGGGATAAATTTGTCCAAAATCGTGGAATTTTTACAAGACGAACAAGGCCGAGTGGGGGCAGTGTCTAGGTGATGCTTTGGAGCTTTTCGCAGGTGCTTTGAATTGCCTCAAGGCCCCCCGGATTTACCAAGCCATAATAATCAAAAGTATAAATGCGATCATTTTTCACGGCGGCTAAGTCCTGCCAAAAAGGAGCCGATTTGAGCTGATTGATCGAATCGTCCCCCACATCCACCATGATTAACATTTCAGGGTTAGCGGCCAAGACTTTTTCAGGGGAAAGGGTGACGTAACCCTGTTGGGGACTATCGCCCTGGAGATCGGCGACGAGATTATTTAACTGGAACCGTTGCAAAAGATCCCCGGCCCAACTCTCCTTATTAGGAGCAAGCATCGGCTGATTACTGACTAAAACCAGAGTCGGATCGTCTGGAGAAGCACCTTGGGGCACGCATTGAGCGTAGCTTTGGAGTAGGGGCGTTGGGTCGGTTTGGGTTTTTTCGGCGAGGGTCTGGGTTAATGCTTCAAGCGATCGCCAATCGGGGACAGCAGTGGCGAGGGTTTGAATGCCCAATTCCTCCAATCTTGCCAATACTTGATCATGGAACCCCGTTGCACCAACGACTAAATCTGGTTTGAGGGCAACAATTTTTTCGAGACTGGGGGGCGTTTGCCCTTCGCTGACCGTGGGCAGTCCCGCAAAGGTGGGGTTGTTTGCCAATAAACGGCTTCCCGGAATTCCCACTAATTTTTCTGCATCGAGACGGGCAATAATATCCGCTGACAGGGAAGTGAGGGCGACAATTTTGGTGATCGTTTCCGGTTCGGTGGTTGCTGCATTGCTAATCTCTGGGGCAGTTGGGGCGATATCCGCAACATTCGATGAACTTTGGCTGCAACCGACCATTAACAGCAACAAGGACAGGCTTAGGCAACGTTTAAAATAGGGCATTTGCATCGTAATTTAATTAGGAGAACTAAAAAAACATGGGGTGTGAGGCGGCGAAAGAAAGGAGTTATTTTGAAACGGTAGAGATAGCAACTGGTTGCAGGAGACTAATTAACTGCCCCTGGGGACTCCGCACTGCGGCCACTTTGCCAAAGGAAGGTTCCCGTACACGACCTTCGAGGCTGCCACCGAGGGCTTCGAGTTGGGCGATCGCCCCGTACACATCCTCTACACAAAAACTGAGAATGGGAGTGTCGCCTGTGTTTGGCGGTTCCGCCACACTGTGAAAAGCGATGGTGGTGCCATTGGCTTCTACTTCCCCCCAGGTGGGACTTTGGGCCTTGATCGGTAGCCCTAACCCCCGATGGAAAAAGTCAATAGCAGCGGCCACATCTTCAACCATCAACATGACGTGGCGAAATTGAGCAGTAATCATTTCAGACATGGATTGTCTCCAATAGGTAAACAACAAAATTGAGTAAAAACAACGAAACAAAGAGCGAACGATACAGCAAAAACATAGCGATTGATCCCTGGAAAATTAGGGTAAAACCAAGCTTAGAATTGCCACGTCAACCCAGCCCGCAGACTAATTCCCGGTTGGGCATAGCGGGCAATATCAACGGGTTCTGGCGAATTCAAGAGGGGCCGGACGTCGGAATAGAGGAAATATTGGTTGTTAAATAGATTAAAAATCCCCGCATTCAACTTGAGATTGGGATTGATGTTGTAATAGCCCAACAAATCCACCACCGCATACCCCTCTGGACTGTAGGAACCCGCCGGGCGATCGCCCCGGAGTCGAGGCTCACCGACCAAAGTGGCAATGAGATCTGTACCCCAACGATCTTCCTTTGCTCGATAACGTAGTCCCAATACCGCTTTGAGGGGTTCTACGCTTTCAAGGGGTTCATCATCTTCTAGGTCATCCCCCACCGTGAGGCCCAAACTACCGATCAGACTAAACCCATGGGGTTGCTCGCTAAAGCGATATTCCCCGGCCAGTTCGACACCGTAGGTGCGGGCAGCACCGACATTTTGGGATTGGAACAAATTCACCAAATTGCCGTTGATGAGTGTTGTACCTGCATTGGCAAAGGTTTCAATAAAATTTTCGTAATAGCTATAGAAACCCGTTACACTAAAATTCCCCCGGGGAAAATCACCACGAATTCCTAATTCAAAAGTGTCGCTGGTTTCCGGTTTGAGATTCGGATTTGATAGGGTTTTATAGCGGAAGAAAGGACTGGTTAAATTTGTAAAGCCCGCATTGATTTCACTGTACAAAGGTGATCGGAAGCCCCGGGCGTAACGACCAACTAGGGCAATTTCTGGGGAAGTTTGCCAAACAAACCCTAGGTTAGGGGAAAGGGCAGAATCACTAAAGTCAGCAGCTTCGGCATCGGGACTGTTGCGTTGGTAAAGCTCGTCAATAGTAGTATCGAGGCGATAGGTGTCATAGCGCAGACCAGGCAAGAGAGTAAAGGTATCCGAAAGGGCCATTTCATTTTGCAAATAGACCCCAAAGCGAGTCGTTTCTGAATCTGGGAAATCTTTTACCGGGAAATTATCGGCTCCCACTTGGTTGGTCGTGAGGGTGACATTGCCAGCGCTATCAAAGCGAGTTTCTAGGCCGTCTCTGGTTCGCTCGTTATTTGTTTTGGATAAATCAAAGCCATAGGTTAAACGGTTATTGACATTGCCCCAACGGAAATTACTTTGGAGCTGTACTTCACCGCCAAACAGTTCGTCGGTAAAGGTATTGCTGAGATTACGGAAACGTCGTTCTGTCCCGGCAAAATTTAAAAAGTCCTGGGTGCGCAATTCATCAACACCAGCATTTTGGTAGTAAACCTGTAACTTAGCATTATCAATAAAACCCTCTCCGTCGGGGTTGTCATAGAGGTAAGCGAGACTGTAGCGTTCCCGGTAGGAATCTGCTTCGAGGGTTTCGTTTTGACCTTGAAACCCCCGGGGGCCTTGGAGCAGGGCCGCAGTAATCGGGGCGACTTGGAATTCATTGGTGCTGCGGAAAATTTCTGTAGTGAAGCCCAGGGTAGAATTTTCACTGAGCTTGAAATTTAACTTCCCAAGGAAATTATCGCGATCGCCATAGCGGTCATCGACAAATTCATTTCCTTCGGGGAGGCGGGCCTCAAATCCACTGCGTCCGGTATAGCCAATTAATGCTTCGAGGGAATCGGCTCGGAAGGCGGTCACTGCGCCATAATTGAGGCTTTTGTCGGTGGTTTCAAAGCCGGTGGAGATGCGCGTAAAGTTATTTTTATCGGTTAAAGCGAGGAGATCGCTGGGATCAATGGTTTGGAAACTAACTACCCCACCGAGGGCATCGCTGCCATAGAGAGCAGAGGCCGGGCCGCGAATGATTTCGACCCGTTGCAAGCTATCGAGATCCACATAATCTCGTCCCAGGGCCGGAGTGCCAAAGGTAAATTGAGTTGGGATGCGAATACCGTCATTGAGAATCAGCACCCGATTGCCGCCTAGACCGCGAATGTTGACATCTTGCAGGCCATAGCGTCGGTCATTTCCCACAGAAACGTTGGGTTCGTAGCGCACCAGATCCCGCAAATCTTGCACGAGATTATCGTCAATTTCTTCGGCATCAATAACACTGATCGAGCCGGGGGTACGACTCACCAGGCGCGGCGATCGCGTGCCCAATACCGTAATTTCGAGTTCTTCGACGGGCATCGCATCTAGATCCAGGGGCATTTCCGTCAAATCTGCCATATCGTCCTTGGTCGCAATGGTAGCCATGGTTTCGAGGGAGACAGCGGTTGTGGGTAATTCCCCTTGACCCTGGACAATAATTTCTAGGCGATCGCCTCCCTGTTGTTCGACTGTAATGGCGGCAATATCGGCGGTTGGTGCGGTAAATTGCCAGGTTTGACCATCAGGTAAAGTGAGGATGGCGGGTTCGATAGTTGCGACCAGATCTGTCCCCCGCTGAATAAAGGGCTGACCAGGCAAGGTTAAGGGCTGCCCCGCCGCCGTTTCGAGAATGATATTGACACGATTGGGTCGGGTGTCGAGGCGAATTCCAGTGATGGTAGCTGGTTGGGCTTGGGCCAACTGGTTCGTTTCCGGATTTGTTTGGGCGATCGCCTTGTCCGGGGACATCCAAAACATCAACGGCACCAAGCCACACAACGCCAAGCTATAACGCAGAGAAGAAGGTTCCATGAATAAATAAATTAATGAGTATAAATAGATGCAATTAGAACAAATAGAGCACGATCTGATGTAGAGAAAGACCAAACTAGAGAGAGAGTAGTGGTGTCTGTAATTAAACCGAGGCTGGCCCCAAAACGCAGACTTGTAACCCTACGGGGGTCGGCATTGTCACCGCTTCTACCCCAAAGCCAAACCGCAGATTTTCTGGGGTGATCACTGCAGCGGGTGTCCCTAGGGCAAAGAGTTTGCCGTCCTTAATCATGGCCAGGCGATCGCTGTAACGGGTCGCCAAATTGAGCTCATGGAGAACGGTGACAATGGTCAAATTTTGCTGGCGGTTTAACTGCTTAAGCAGATCCAACAATTCCAGTTGATAGTGAATATCCAGAAACGTTGTGGGCTCATCCAAGATGAGAATCTTTGGCTTTTGGGCGAGGGCTAGAGCCAAAAAAGCCCGTTGACGTTCCCCGCCAGACAGTTGCGCCACAGGGCGATCCGCAAAAGGTAACAGTTGAGTTTGGGCCAAGGCTTGATGAATTTGGGCCTGATCCGCCTCGCTATATTCCCACTGCCACCAGCGCTGGTGGGGTGCTCTCCCTAAACCGACTAATTGCCGCACCGTTAAGCCCATCGGAATCCGGGATTGTTGGGGTAAAACCGCCAGACTCCGGGCAATTTCCTGGGGCGATCGCCGCTGAATTGCTTTGCCATCCAAGCGCACTACCCCCCGTTGGGGTTTGAGAATGCGACTGAGAAGTCGGAGTAGGGTAGATTTTCCCGACCCATTGCCCCCCACAATAGTCAGCCATTCCCCTGGATGAACCGTTAAGTTGACATCCTGAACAACCGACCTTTTGGTATAGCCCCCAAACAGATGCTCCCCTTCAAGCAAAGATGACCATGAAGATTCTGGCGGTTGTACCTGTAATGCCTGTGATAATGTCATGCCTGAGCCTCCCGACCCCGCCGATAAAGCAACGCAATAAATAAGGGTGATCCCAATAGGGCTGTGACGGCTCCCACGGGTAATTCCACCGCCCCAGAGCGAGACAGCAGATCCGCCAAGGTTAAGACCCATGCCCCAGCCAAGGCAGAGAGGGGCAAAATCCAGCGGTAGTCAGCCCCGACTAAGAGCCGTACCCCATGGGGCACCACCAAACCCACAAAACCAATAAGGCCAGAAATACTCACTGCACTGGCCGCCAATAAGCTGGCAATGCCGCCAATCAGTAACCGCGATCGCCCTAGGGAAACCCCCAGACCCACTGCCGCATCATCACCGAGGTTCAGCAAATTTAAAGACCGTCCCAATAGACAGCCGACAATTAAGGCCACACTTAGATAGGGCGCCACCAAGCTCAAATCCTGCCAACCACGACCATTGAGGCTACCGATTAGCCAATTGAGGGCCGCCTGGATGCGACTATCATCCGCCAAAAGAATGAGGGTGGTTTGCACTGCTCCAAACAGAGAACTTACCGCCACCCCTGCCAGTACCAAACGTTCCACCGACAGGCCGCCGCCCACATAGCCGAGGCCATAGACTACCGCCGCGGTGACCAAAGCCCCCAGCCAAGCTCCCAGGGGAATCCAAATTGCCAGGACATTGAGGGTAATAAAGGCGATCGCCACTAAACCAGCCCCCGCCGAAATACCAAGGATAAACGGATCGGCGAGACTATTGCGGAGTAACCCTTGGAGGAGCGCACCGGATAACCCCAAAGCAGCCCCCACTACCAAGGCCACCACAATACGAGGTAACCGCAAGTCCCAAATAATCGTTTGAAACATCGGGTCTCCCTGATGTCGCAACGCTTGCCAAACTTGATCTGGCCCCATGGAGACGGCCCCCTGACATAGGGCAACAATACTCGTAATTACCACTAAGACAGTAAGTAGCACAGATGTCCACGCAATCCGCTGTTGAGAATAATCCTGAATTGAAAACTGAAAACACCTAAGCATCGATCTAAATAGTTGAAATTTAATAGCAAAAATTAAAGTCCACTGATAAACATCCCAGAAATATTGACTGGGCCTAGGACGTTTTAAAACCTTAGAAAAATAACCGTCGATGACTTAACTGAAATAAAAACCCCATGGCCCATTAACCGCGATTGACTAATGTCATGGGGTTGATGACATCTCCCTAAAGTTGCAATTAATTAGCATTAACTTAGAGACTTTAGTGGATCATTCTTGTCCTGTCAAGCAAACTACTAGAAATCTTTTTCAATTAAAGTTGGATCGACATCGCTAGCTACCCAAGTCAGGTCAGGACAAGATTTAAGGCGTTTTGCGCTGAATTCTGCTTGGGCAAGTGGACAAACCAAAACAAGCTAAAGATATTGACTGCATAACTAATTAGCTTTATATTGATAAATAAGTCAGATGTCAGCCAAAAACAATCTCAATAGGTTCGCAAGAGATTTGGCTCCATCGGCTCTACTGCTCAACCTTTCGGTCGGAGATCAACAAAATGTTTAACAATGTTGGCACTGGCGATCGCCTCATTCGCCTTTTATTCGCAAGCGTCCTGGCTTACTTGGGCTTGTTTATCTACAGTGGCTCTGTCCTCGGTACCGCTTTGGTGGCCGTTGCCGCTGTTCTTACCTTAAGTGCAGTCCTGGGCTCCTGTATGCTCTACGGTTTACTCAAAATTAATACCCGTCAGTAACACCTATTTTGTTTAGCAATTCAGCAAATTTTATTGAAGAAAGGAGCATTATTCATGGAAAATAGTTTGCCCATCGATAGCCCTTCCCTTTCCCGGCGGCAATTATTAAACTTTCTCACAGGTGCAGTGGTTGTCAGTACCATTGGCCCCGCCCTTTATCCCGTCGCAAAATTTTTTAGTCCCCCTAAAGAAGTGGGAGCAGATGGATCAATTCTTGCCAAAGATATTAATGGCAATTTAATTCCAGCAAGCCAGTTATTGGCCGAAGCACCAGGCACAAGAGCCCTAGTCGCCGGGTTAGCCGGGGAACCCACTTATCTCACGATCCAAGAGGACAGTACCCTTCATCCCTGGGGTATTGTCGACAACTGCACTCATCTGGGTTGTACCTTTCCGTGGAATGAAAATAACGACCAGTTTCAATGTCCCTGCCATGGTTCCCGCTATGATGCCGAAGGTCGTGTGGTTCGCGGCCCAGCACCGCTTCCCCTACGGCTTGTTCACATCTATTTAGAGGGAGATTATGTCCGCATTGCCCCTTGGGTAGAACTTGATCCACGTACTGGCAAAAAACCCTGGTGGGTCTAATGACTTTCGGTTTTTAAAAACTTTCCTGCGTGCAACTCAGCACAGTTAAAAGATGCTCAAAAAGTTAAATTTTGCATCTCAACTAAAACTGTGCTCTTTTTATTTCTCAAAATAATTCTACTAAAGTAATCAAGTGAGAATTTAAAAACACATTTATTAAGTAAGTCTAATCCGCTAACTGTATGATTGAAACTGAATCTGATAACACTAACTTTTTCTTTTTTAAAGGCTCTATTAATAAAAATTTTAGCCCCTGGGAATATTATCCTAGATCTCGATTTTCTCAGCATTGAAAAGACAAAATTTTCACTGCACTTAGAGGGTATTTATAAAGTAAAGATAAAAAAGATGAAAATTGGAAAAGATAGAGGCTAGATTGGTTGGTAACTGAGCGTTGTGGTGAGGCTTTGACCCATGACAGATAAAGTCTATCCTAGCGACCTGAGCGATGCAGAATGGGCCTTAATCCAACCCTTGATTCCCCCCGCCAAACCCGGTGGTCATCCTCGGACTACTGACATGAGACGGGTTTGCAATGGTATCTTTTATCTCCTCAAAACAGGCTGTCAGTGGCAATATTTACCAAAGGATTTCCCGCCCTCCCCAACGGTGTACTACTACTATCGAAAATGGCAAAGGAAAGGGGTATGGGAAAGCATTAACCATGCTCTGCGCGGCCTATGTCGACAACAAGTAGGTAAATCAGTACAACCAAGTGTGTTAATCGTAGATGCTCAGTCGATAAAAACGACGGAAAAAAGGGGGAGGTATTTGGCTTCCATGGAGGCAAAAGAGTAAAGGGAAGATGCCGGGGCCTGTTGGTGGATAGCTTAGGTCTGGTCTATAAAGCCATGGTGGCAGAGGGGAATGCCTCAGAACGAACCTTAGCAAAGGCGGCGGTGATGGAGTTATTAGAAACACAGCCAAAGTTGTTAGAGAGAGTGAAATTAATGTGGGTCGACGCCGGATATCGTGGCGAGGTCTTTGGACTGGGGATTTGGCTGATGATACAGGCGACAGTAGAAGTAATCAAAAGAGAGGGGCGAGAATTTCAGATGCTACCAAAACGGTGGATTGTGGAGCGAACATTTGGGTGGTTGAATTGGTATCGTCGTCTGAGTAAGGAATATGAAAAATTCCCCGAAGTATCGGAGGCGGCAATTTATGCTTGCATGACTCGCTTAATGCTACGGCGATTGGTTACCTAAAGATTTACTTTATAGATAGGCTCTTAGTCTGGAGGAAGGGGACGCACAAGCTGTAACCCCAATGCCTTTAAGCCCAGTTTCTCAAACCAAGGTATCGTTAGACCCCAACGCATTTTCGTCAGGAAAAACAGTTCAAAAAGGGTTTTGCTCCAACTCACCCACCGTCCTTCGAGGGCGACACAGCGGCGACGTTTGACCATGCCTGGCTCCCGCTGTACCGGATCGGCGATGAAGATAATGCCGCGATCGCCAAAATCACTCATACAAATTGCGGCGAGGGTCGCCGTGACCGGAGCACCCAGATTGGAGTTAAGCTGTCGGGCAATATTGTGGGCGGCGGCCATCCCCATCGCCTCCGTCATTTGTCCTGTTTTCGGTAGACCCGTGGGGATTGGTGTGGCTTCATGGGGCGTTAGTTCAACAATCACCCCCGCCGCATACACGGAATCGAACGCTGGATGTTGATAGGTGGGCAAGACGGGAATAAACCCCTGGGAATTGGCGATCGCCGGACAGTCCCGCAAAAAAGCAGGCCCCTGGAACGACGGCAAAACCATACTGTAGGCAAAGGGTAGCTGTTTCCCATCCGCCAAACAAATCATATCCGGTTTAATGGCGGTAATCTCAGCATTGGCACGGGTTGCAATATCCTGTTGCTGGAGAACCTGCTCAACCAATTCCTGCGAGTGGGCCATGCCTCCAATCCCCAAATGACCCAAATAGGGTTCTGGGGTGACCAATGTGATCGGTACCTGCTCCCGCAAACCCAACCGTCGCAGTTGCCAATCTGCCAACAACGCAAACTCATAGGCCGGGCCAAAACAACTTGCCCCCGGTGCTGCCCCCACGACCAACGGGCCTGGATTTTGGATAAATTTTTCCCAAGCTTGGTGGGCAAGCAGTGCATGGTGGGGATTACAAACTGACTGGGTAAAGCCTGTCTCTGGGCCGAGACCCGGTAAAGCATCGAGATTTAAAGCTGCGCCCGGTGCGATCACCACATAATCATAGTCAATTCGTTTTGCGTCTGACCCAACCAAAACATACCTTTCCTGGGGATTAATCTGCTGCACAGCCCCCTGTACCCAATGCAGACCATGGCGACGGGCCAACGTTGGCAAGGGTAATTGCACCTGATCTAATCTTTTTAGACCAAGGGCCACCCAGGGCAAAGAAGGGATAAACGTAAAGTGGGGTGTATCAGCAATGAGGGTAACAGTGTGGTCGGTAGTCAACAGGTGCCTCAGTTCATAGGCCGTCGGCAGACCACCAATACCAGCACCGATTACAACAATATGAGCCATGTAATTTAGGAGGATGCAGTGAGTTTGGCGAGGACAAATCAGGTAGAAACTAGGTGTTTGTCCAAGCTTAATTTGCGGGGGGCAATACCCAGGGCCAAGCCAATAAATTCAGTGTGTATAGAATGGGCTACTTACCACTTACATTGTAGGCTTTCTCGCTGTCTGGTTAATGGAATTCTAAGTTTGTTAAACAGTAATGGACAGACAAAAATGACTGGACGGACGGTGCGGATTTTGTTCGCCTAAAAATTAATCTCACCAGTGCCGTAACCCACTGCAACAAGATTAATCTCTAAGTTTTTCGAGGATTTTGGTGCAGTAGACTTCCTTAGGGTCAATCAGTCAGTTTTTGTGATATAAATTTAGCGATGGTGATGGAGCTCACCGAAACCGCCCAGGATTTTTTTAAATTGCACCTCGGCTAATGGCTCCTACGCTTCCGACTTGTGGTGAAGCAGTAGGGCTATTTTGATCTAGGCTGCACTAATCTTTTTCGCTACAAGTCACGTTGATTAACCACCCTAACGACAACGTGATCCCATGTTAGAGAGTATTATTTGGATTCTTTTGCTCGGTTTTTTTGGGGGGCAAATCGCCCAACGGCTCAGGATTCCGGCCCTGGTAGGAATGGTGCTTGTTGGTATTGTCCTCGGCCCCCAGGTGGGGAATGCGATCGCCCCAGAAGTTTTAGCGATCGCCGCTGATCTCCGGACGATGGCGGTGATGGTGATCTTGATGAAAGCAGGTCTGGGCCTCGACCGGGAGAAATTAGCCCAACAGGGTAGTGTTGCCCTCCGCCTCGGTTTTTTACCTGCGACCTGTGAGGCGATCGCCATTATGTTGATTGCGGTGCAACTTTTCCAATTTGATTGGGCGACGGGACTTTTGTTGGGATGTGTGCTGGGGGCCGAATCACCGGCGGTGATCGTCCCAGGAATGCTGCGGCTAAAGAGTCTCGGTTGGGGCGTCAAAAAAGGGATTCCCGACGCAATTTTAACGGGAAGTGCCCTGTCTGATGTGCTGTTGCTATTAGTGTTTAGTCTGCTGCTGGCTTTTCTCACCCAAACCACGGCGACAGGGGCGACATTAATTGGGGGTTTAAGTTTGAGTCCCTGGCAATTGCTGCCACTGCAAATCGTGACTCAAATTAGCCTTGGTGTTGTCCTCGGTTGGGTGACGGCGCGCCTGTTAGTTTCCCTGTTAGCTCGACAAAATTGGACAGATAATGCGGTACAAGATGGGTTGATCGCCGCTGGTGTGGCGCTACTGTTGGTCATTGGGGCGGAATATTTACCGATTTTCTCTGGTTATCTGGCGGTGATGGGGACGGGTTTTTTCTTAATTGAGTTGGATGCACCTTTGGCCCGTCGCCTGCGGGGAAGTTTTGATAGTCTGTGGGCGATCGCCCAGATTATTCTCTTTGTTTTGCTAGGGGCCAGTATCCAATTGGATGTCCTCGGTGATACGTTCTGGCTGGGTCTCTTGGTGTTGGCGGTCGGTACGTTAGGGGGGCGATCGCTCGGCTGGTATCTCTCGACCCTGGGGAGTAACTGGACTGGGCGAGAGCGACTTTTTTTGCTGCCTGGTAACTCTGCCAAAGCGACGGTGCAAGCGGCCATTGGAGCGATTCCCCTGAGCCAGGGTGTTGCTGGTGGTGAAATTATCCTCGCTTTATCGGCTCTCTCTATTTTGGTGACAGCTCCCCTCGGTGCCTGGGCAATTCCCACCTTTGCCCCCAAACTCCTCGAACGGGGCGACATTGACCCGACTAAAGTTTCTGTAAATCGCTGCACTATCCTCCTGGCTGCCGTAGACACATCGCCCCTGGCCCAGCAAATTTTAATCAAAACCGCTGAATTGGCCCGTCGTAGCGATGCGGAGGTGATTGTTCTCCATGTGATTCGCACCGATAACCCGGCTGAGTTGCAACGGCTGCGACAACAAACCCGCCGTAACCTTGCAGACATCCGCTATCAGTTTATCGCAGTCCCTGGGCCAGTCCCCGCAACGATTATGGATATTGCCCATACCCATCAAGTGAGCGAAATTATTATGGGTAAACGCAACCATCACCCGCCCAATAACTTGCTGATCGGTTCGGTATCCCAGGCCATTTTAGAAAAAAGCCCGTTACCTGTGGTGATTATTGAAGCCTAATTAATATCGATCTGATTTTCCTGTTTGAATTCGGCGATCGCCGCTTCTAACTCCGGCAACGAATCTTGGGTAATCATGAACGTTTTAAATTCCTCATTTTGACTGAGATACTGCCCATAGGCCGGATCTAAATAAGCACGGTACTGGTTATCCTCGGCCGTGTAGACCTGGAAAAATGCGAGGGCGATCGCCTCACTATAATCATTCAACAGTTGGGGGCTCGGTAAATTCAAACGGGGAATGCGATCAAGCAAACCCGTAATCCCCAGATCGAGGCGAGAAATATCCACATGGGCTTGACCCTCCTCCAGGATTAAATATTTTTGCTCACTGCGAATCCACGGAAACGAACGCACCTGCTCAAAAATAAAGGGCGTCGCCGGATCATAGCTCCCTGCCACCACCGCAATGGGAATCTCAATTTGACTTAACGCCGCTTCCCCAAAAATACTGGCATTAACCGGATTTGCCGCAATTACCGCCTGGATCCGTTGATCCCGAAAATTATAATTCTCCGGAGAAAGCTGCAACGCCCGACATTGCAACAACAACGCATTATTAAAAATGCCCCACTCCGCCGCACAATCCTCATTTAACTGCTCAAAATTTGGCGTCGGAAAAGCCCCGGCCACGGCCAAAGCTGTATAACCGCCGTAGGAGTGACCGTAAATACCCACATTTTCTAAATCCAACCGTCCCCCAAACTCAGTGTCATTGCGCCGTTCCAACTCGTCCAACGTAAAACTAATATCGAGGGGGCGATTCACAAATTCCTGCAAATCAGACACCTGGCGCTGGTAACCCACTGCAAATTCCTCCAGATAGGCCAAATCGCTCCCCGGATGTTGCGGTACCACCACCACAAACCCATAACTGGCCAAGTGTTGCGCCAAATTACGATGCTTTTCGGGGGCAGAGGCTAATCCATGGGAAATCAAAATAACAGGCACTTTCTCCCCCAAAGGTTTTTGAGGACGATAGATCTGGGCATAAAATTGGCGATCGCGTTTTTGATCAGCCAACTGCCACGTCTCCATCTCCACAGCGAACATTCCCATCTTTCTCAAATCAGGGCGTTGCCCATAATCAGCCACAGCCGCAAATTTTGCCTCCTGCTTAGCCAATTGTTCAACTTCCTCAATAAATCGTTCTGTTCCCGCTAAAATCGTGGAGACATTTTCCGCAAAACCAAATAATTGTTCTAAATCAACCTGAACATCAACCCCCAAATTATCCAGAACATTTAATAACGTCAGGCCATTTTCCTCAAAGGCAGATTTAATAATTGCCCCCCGCAGCGCGTACTTGCCATTGCGTCCTCCACGAATATTGACCACTTGACCAAAAGATTCTAATAACCTTTCCCCTTCGTCGGTTTTTAAACTGCGAGCCAATAGCACCGGATCAATTTCAATTTTTCGGGTGAGAGCCGTTTGCAGTAATTGACGTTCTTCTGTATCTGCCCCCACAATATCCAAGTAAAATTTCAGGTCGGGGGGAATATTCCCCGTTTCAGCAAAATTTTTCAGGGAGTCAATCTTTAAAGATTCCATCAGTGGGCTGTAGATAAAATAAATCTTTTCAGTGGCCTGTGATGACGCGCCCAAAGTCATCATGGGAATTAATCCCAAACCTAGACTAAAAATCCAAGATGTAATTTTATTTGCCTTTTTTCCCACAATTGTCACCCTGTTGATTACTACATAAGCTACCGATTATAAATATCGATATCTCAGTACGGGACAAAAAGCTCGAAAAGAATAGAAAGAGAGAGGGTTTGATAGAAATAAGCACAAATCAATCAACCCTTCATGAATCAGATTAGCGAAATTCGCCGCCAATTGCGACCTCATCTCGGATGGCATGGAGCCAGACTGTCATTTATCGCCCTCTTCCTGATAGCACTGTTCCGGGCCAAAATCGTCAATCTCGCTGAACTTGCCACCGTTTGGGGAGGCAATGCAGCAGAAGAATTTAACTACAAACGCATGCAGGGATTCTTTCAGTTCTTTGACTTGACGTCAACATGAACCAGATCGCCAAGATGGTGATGAACATTGCAGCTATCTTGCAACCTTGAGTTTTAAGCATCAACCGCACTAACTGATCCTTTGGGGCAACGGATTTCAATATCTTGATATTTTGTTTTATCCATGAAGGTATTGGCTATCCGCTGATGTGAAAAATATTGGAGAAAAAGAAGGGAAACAGTAACAGTATGGATTTGCTTGAACGCTTTGAAACCCTATTTCTCGATATTGAGATTGCCTATCTCACGAGAGACCGGGAGTTTATTGGCAAACCCTGGCTGTCGTATCTGATGCTGGATAAACCAATTCCCCTTTCGTCTGCGCATACGTCAGATAGAAAAGATAAGGAGCGAAACAGGTGCGACAAGAATGCTGCCAGGAAAACGGTGGAGGTGGAGTCGTCAAGTCTATGTCATGGGCACTCGTCTTGACTCGAAACGAAGAGCTAGTAACAATGAGGATGAGTTTCTGATTATCATCACCACCCATGACCCTCAAAATGCTTTAACAGATTACCGTCGTCGCTAGGGAATTGAAACCCTGTTTGGGGCTCTTAAGGCCCGTGGCTTTTGTTTGGAATCGACTCATTTTACCGATAAGGTGCGTTTCGGCCATTGGCTTTGTCTGGGCCATGAAGGCGGGTTTATGGCGACTATTGGTACGACAACTCCTGCGGGAAAATTGGTCTTTGGCATCTTTGCATCGTTGGCTGAGTTTGAGCGGGATTTGATTCGAGAACTTACCATTGCGGATTTGGCGGCAGCTCGCGCTCGAGGGCGCAAAGGCGGACGCAAGTTTGAACTCTCCAAGGCTCAGGTACGTTTGGCTCAAGCGGCTATGGCACAGCGAGATACGATCGTTGCGGCTTTATGTCAGGAGTTGAGTATCGCTCGAACAACTCTCTATCGCTATGTTTCACCTAAAAGTGTACTCAGAGATAATGGGTTGCGAGTTCTTAACTCTTAACATACGATTTTTTTCTTTTCATGAGCTTATAGTCAATCACTGGATTTCCTATGTAACAAAGCTTTCAGATATTTACATAATCCTTAGCGTATGATTGATTTTTTCCGTTCTATGGTGCGACCCTAGGTAGACTTAAAAATAAAGACAATTGTAACTAAAGTTTTTTTAGCTCAGTTACCGTAGCCGTTTGAAATCATCAACGCGCTTGTTAAATAGATTTGTCAACAAACTCAATACCGAGCGCTTTTCTTGAATTTTGATATTGACGCTCACAGACATGCCGGATTGTAAGGGCAGCCCATCCAGGCTTTGCTCCTCTAAAGAGATACCCACGGGGAAACGGTAGTAAGGATAAATCTCATCAGGCGGTAAGGCATCGGAACCAACACTGATGACCTCCCCTTCAATGTCACCAAATTTGCTGAACGGAAATGAATCAATTCGAATATCAGCACTAACTGGCCGGGTAGTTTTTTGTTTTGCTTGGAAACGCTCCAGGACAAAGCCGATATCACGGTTTGTGATAAATACTTCAGCCACCAGAGCATCATCGGGGACAATTTTGAGCAGTGGCTCAGCCTGACCAGCACGGGGAACAAAACGAGGACTAGCTTGGAGATCAAAGACAGTTCCTGCAATGGGAGCTGTCACCCCTTGATATTTGAGGGTTTCGTTGACTTGGGCCAGTTGACTCTCAACTTCTGATAGACGCTTGCTGTTTTCAACAATCATTTTGTTGAGTTCACTATCAATGGCGGCTAGGCGTTGTTGAGCCCCATCCACTTGCTCCCGTTGGGAGCGCTCAACAGACGATTCGGCATTAGTGAGCTCTGCATTGGCTTGACGAATATCGAGTTGTAGCCGTTGTTCTTCCCTGAGGAGTTGATCGATTTCGGCACGGCGATTATCGATTTGCTGCTGTTGTTGTTTACGTTCAATTTCACCACTAGAACGCTGTTCAATCAGTTGGGCTTGCCGATCGCCGACCTGCTGTCTTTGGCGCTCAATTTGTAGAGCTGGGATAGCTCCGGCCAGTTCAGGGTTCTGCACGCGATTTAAAATTTTAGTTTCAATGTCTAGGCTTTCTTTTGCTTGGGTTAAGGTCTGCTGGTTGCGATCGTGAATATCCGCAAGCATCTGTTGATCGATGGTGAGTTGTGTTCGAGCATTAGCCAGTTGTGATCTCGTTTGGGCTAACCGTTGCTGTAATTGCTCTAATTCGAGTTGGGATGCCATCACACGGGATTGGGTCTCCCGTTGAGCCGCCGATACCCGGGCCGCTTGGCTAGCACTGAGAGGACTGTTATTTTCACCAATCTGGGCCCGGAGTACTTGGGTTTCACTGATCAAACTGAGACGATTGAGTGCCAAAGCCCTCACCTCTGGTGGTAGATCTATACGGATGAGCTGCTGTTGTAAAGCCTGGATATTGGCAGTATTACTGAGGATGGCACGGTAAAGTTGATTTTCTTGGGTGAGGGATTTTTGGATGGCGAGGAGGGATTTTTTGCTGGCGGCGGCGGCATCGGAATCAAAAGTTAATAGCAGTTCGTCTTTTTTGACCTTATCGCCATCTTCGACAAAGACTTCCTTCACCACACCGTTGATCGGGGCTTGGATTTCCTTGACTGCGCCTTGGGGTTGCAGTTGTCCGGTGGCAGTCACCACCTGCTCAATTTTGGCGATCGCCGCCCAAGCGACAGTGGAAACAGTGACCCCAAGGATCACCCAGATAATAGTGCGGGAGAGGGTCGGAGATTGGCGCAACACCACAGGCTGATCGAAGTCAGGTTGCTCGGTTGCTTTGCGGATAGCATCTTCAGAAAAATTGGAGTTAGAAGTAGTTTGGGTCATGGGTTTAGTGATCGCCTTTGCAAAAGGTCAATAGTAGAGAATCAAAATAAATCAGAGAAATTAGGCAAATTAAGCCTCACTGCGGGACTGTTGCTGATAAAGACTGTAATATCGCCCCCGCATTGCCATTAACTCGTCGTGGGTTCCCTGTTCCGCCACACAGCCCTCATGCATCAGCACAATCACATCGGCATCTTTAATCGTGTCGAGGCGGTGGGTAATGAAAAACACCGTCGTATCGTGAAATGCCGCCTTGAGGTTATTGCACACCTCCCGCTCCGTTAAATAATCGAGGGCGCTGGTCGCCTCATCCAACACCAAAATTTGCGGACGCTGTAACACCGAGCGGGCGATCGCAATCCGTTGTTTTTGTCCCCCAGAGAGTGCCGCCCCCCGTTCCCCCACCTGCGTGTTATAGCCATTGGGCAGAGCTTCCATAATGAAATCGTGGGCGGCTGCCACCCGTGCCGCGTATTCAATTTCCGCTGGTTCCGCCTCCGGATTTGTCAGGGCAATATTTTCCTGAATGGTTCCCTCAAACAACAGCGTTTCTTGGGGCACAACCCCCACTTGCCGCCTCAACGAATACAACTCCACCTTATTCACATCATAGCCATCGATTAAAATTCGCCCCGCTTCCGGTTCATACAGTCGCGAAAGCAATTTTGTTAAGGTACTTTTTCCCGCACCACTCTGCCCCACCACCGCCACAAAGGTTCCCGCCGGAAAATACAGATTCACATTATTCAGGTTTAACGCCCCATGCTTTTTAAAGCGGAAACTGACATTTTCATAGGTCACTGCCCCTTTAATCAGCGGCATCGGAATATTCTCGCGATCCTCCTCGCCCTCTTGGGGATGATCGACAATATCAGCAAGGCGTTCTAAGGAAATAGATGTCTCTTGGAAATTTTGCCAAAGCTGGGTTAACCGCAAAATCGGCGAAGTCACATATCCGGCAATGATCCGAAAGGCGATCAATTGTCCGAGGGTTAAGACATCCGGCCCTTCTAATACCAGCGATGTCCCATACCACAGCACCAACAACCCCGACAGTTTATTTAAAAAATTACTCACGGAACTGGATGCCGTTGAAGTAATCACCGTGTTAAAACCTGCTGACACATAACGGGCATATTTTTCTTGCCATTTCCAGCGCGATCGCAGTTCGATGTTTTGAGCTTTTACCGTCTGCACCCCAGTCATTACCTCCACTAAATAGGATTGACTCCGGGCATTTTTCTCGGCTTTTTCCCGCAGTTGCCGCCGAATGATCGGGGAGAAAATCAAGGTCGCCACAATAAAAATAGGGATCACGCTGAGGGCAACCGCCGCTAATTTGCCGTGGTAGTAAAACATCACGACAATATAGACCACGGAAAAAATGGCATCGAGAACAACTGTTAAGGCTGTGCCTGTTAAAAATTGTCTAATTTGCTCTAATTCCCCAACTCTAGTGGAAATTTCCCCGACAGGTCGTTTTTCAAAATATTTCAAAGGTAAACGGAACAGATGATCGATAATTTCGGAACCTAAACTCATATCAATACGGTTAGTGGTATCGACAAAAAGATAGGTTCTTAAACTACTTAAAACTGCTTCAAAGACAGCTAAAATCAACAACAATGTGCCATATACTTGCAGGGTATCACCACTTTGTTGAACGATGACTTTATCAATAATTTGCTGAATAATCAGGGGGTTCGCTAGGGCAAAAAGTTGTACTAGAAAAGAAGCCACTAAAACTTCAATTAAAATCCATTTATATTTTTTAATGGCGGGAATAAACCAACTAAGACCAAAGCGTTCTTCGGGGGTATATTTGCCTTTTTGCAGTAATACAACTTCGACTAAACCATTTTTATCACCCCATCCTTCTATAAAGTCTTGGGGGTTGCGTTTGACTAAGCCCATATTGGGCATTGCCACGGTAATTTGGCGATCGCCCACTTCATAGACCACGGCTAAACTGTCGCGCCATTTCACCATCAGGGGCACAGTGAGCCGGGTAACGGTTTTGGTCGGGATTTTCACCAGTTGGGCATTGAGTCCCATCAGCTCGGCGATCGCCCCACAGTTGGGCAACGACAAAACATCATAGCGTTTGAATTGTTCGTCCACAACGCGGCGGATAATGTCGCCCTTAAAGCGCATTTTGTAGTATTGCGCCAACATCTGAAAGCAGGCGATCGCCCCTTCTTTTTCTGTTTTTGCTTTGATAAATGGATAGGTTTTGGGGTTTGTTTCGTCCGGAGTCTCCGGTGCCAAGCCCACAATCTCCACGGGGGCGTAGGGGATCTCTTCCTCTGGCTTTTGTCCATTGTCAAAGGGATCAGGCAACAATTCCACTGGCGGCGGCGGTTCCGGCTCTGGCTGTAAATCTTCGAGTAAATGTGTCCATGCCGATTCGGGAAATCCCACCAAACGGGCGGGCTGAATCCCTTTCACTTCAATGGTTTGCAGCTTTTCTAACTGGAGGCGATCGCCGGGCCCATAACCGAGCAAAGTCCCACCACCACTAAAGAACCATATCTTGCCTAATTCTAGAGAGCTCACCTCCGGACTGGTCGGATCATAGGAGCCCGCTGCTAACTGATACACTTCCGCTTGGGCCGATGCCCCATGGATAATCTCTTTGAGGTTGCCATTGACCTTGGCCTGTTGCGCACAATAATCACTAAGCAAATCGAAAGCTTCTACCATCGAGCAGTGTTTGCTCAATGCTTGATGGAGTTCCGGCGATTGACTAAGTAACGCTAAAAATTCCTGGCTTGTCAAAGTCAAGCAAATCACTTCCGTGGAGGCGATCGCCGTTTCACAGGCAACCCCCCGCGCCGCATTCACCCACCCAATTACGCCCCCTTTCTGCAACAAACCCAGGGTCATCGGTGCTTGATTGCGTGGATCATATCCCAGTAAACGTACTTGACCCTGATAAATAATCGACACCTGATGCAACAATTTCCCCCGCTGTAAAATCGGTTGTCCCATACGATAGCGAAACGGAGTTAATTTTCCATTTAGCTGTGCCAGCAATTCCGGCGATAACTGATTAAAAGGTGAGGTTTGACTTAAAAATTCTAGATAAGGCAGTTTCATGCGAGACAAAATAGGGCAAAATAATTAAGTTTTAGAACAAGAAAAAAGACATTTAAATTAATGTATCGCTATTCTAAATATTGAATGGTCAGTTGATTTTTAACGGATTCCCTTAACCATTTTTCAAATTGTTCATTTATGAGTCGTTGCCGCATTAACTCATCTAATTGAGCCGGCAGAAACTCTTCTAGGCGCAGCACCACATACCACTCACCAATCTTCATCGGTGCTTTTAACGCTCCAGGCTGGGCATTTTTCAAAACTGCGGTAATTTGGGGGTGGGGCGTACTCATTTCCACGGGACCAACCAATCCCCCTGTTTGCGCCTCTGCTCCCTGGGAATATTGTCCGGCAAGGGGAGCAAATGCTGTCGCATCATCCAGAATTCGAAAGTACAGTTCTTGGGCAATCCCAGCATCCTGGGTGCGAATTAATGAATAAATCATTCGATCTAACTGATCTTTTCGCTCCATAAAATAAGCTTCTATATTATTTCCCCACCTAACTTGTTTAAGCTTTTCAATTTTTAGGGGGCGAGTTGCGATCACCGATAACTGTTCTGGCTGTAGACCATTATTCTGCAACCAAATTTGTAATTGACTTTCTGACTTTAGTTGTAATTTTTTTACAAACTGTTGGATTGCAATCTGGATATCTTCGGGGTTATATTCTATTTCCTCTAAGCTAGTAATTTCTTGATCAAGAATGATTTCTCTAGCTAACTGGGGCAATAATTGATATTGGACAAGTAACCTAATTAAATCATCTTGTTCCAGGTTTTGCTCTCTAATTCGAATTCTCATGAACGAGTTTCCTTGACGAAATAGTATCTGTAGTGAAAATCAGTCAAAATAATTGAAGCATTTTATTAATTTAATTTGTCTATTATTTTTAAAGTTTTTCCCAATAACACCAAGCTTTTAGTCTAAAAAGATTTATGCTAAATTAAAAAAAATTATGGGCTAGCCCAGTCTATTTAATCAGAAGTCTTTGAAGGTGCAATATGTAGTTTTTATGCTGAATAGTGGGGTGTGTATTTTTTCTTTGAATTTTCTCCTCTAGATACAAGTAAAGGGGGTGAATAAGGATGAAATAAATTTATTCATTAAGGCCAAAGATAGTAGGGTTTTAGGTATTCTTCGGTTTTTATAAAGCCTATTTAAGGATAGAGAATCTCTCCAGAGATTTCGTACAAAACTTAAAAGACTTGGGCAGGATTTATGTCAGCAATCACGCTTCAAAACTTTCAAGAAGGTTCGAGAATGAATCAAAAATGCGTTGACTCCGTTATTGCGTTTGGGTAAACAGTGCCTGACTAATAAGTAAATTCCAGGGAGGACAGATACTGTTCATCCCTGGAACTTTAATTCAGGGTTAACTTATGCAAAAACCTCGCTTTCAAAACCACTGAGCTGTGCACCGGTAAAGATGCCCAGTAGATCACTGGGACTGGCCGACATCATAGTGTTAGTAGATGTGTCAGCCAACTGAACTTCGTTAACGCTTAAGTTGCCTAAGACAATACGGTCAATGCCGAGTTCAAAGTCAGTGATGATATTAACGCCTGCCCCGGAGTTGAGGACAAAGGTTCCTAGACCCTTGCCACCCGTGAGAATGTCATCACCTATGCCACCATTCAGGATGCCGTTGCCGCGATCGCCGCGCAGGATGTCATCATCACTCTGGCCGTACCCGGAATCGTCACTGCCCAAGGCGTTCATCACATCATCCGAGTTATTGCGGCCCCACATCTGGTTATCCAGGTTATTTAAGGAAGTGGTGTTGTTGCGATTCCCCAGGATACGCTGCCGTAAATTTGTGTTGAAGATATCAAAGCTATCTTCAAAACCTTCTTCATCACTGAAGAGGATGTTGCCCAGATTCACATTGTTGCCAAATGGCCCCAAAACTCTTTGAAAAATAGAGGAAATTAAATTTATCGCTCTAAAGATAACCTGGCCATTAGTAGATTCACCAAGTACACCATCATCACGGAAGTTGAGGTTTTGGATACGTTCATCCAGAGTACGGCCCACATCCTCTTGAGCAAATGCTGTTTCTGGAGTACTGAAGTTATCTAGCAAATACTCAGCTAGAGCATCCTGTTCAGTTCCATCTGCTGCGAAGGTGGCATCCCCGGTTAGCTGATTGTCGTCTTGACCATCGCCATCAAGGTCAGTGAGATCAACTCGGTTGACTGAGTCACCTGTGGGAAATGGATAGCCATCACCACCACTTGCTAAAAAGTTGAGGGTGACAATACGGAAGGTCTGATTAGCATCGCCTACAATTTCGCCATCGCGCACCAGTTCAGCGATAAGGTCATCGTTTTCATCAAAGATGCCAGCACTAATGATGCGATCGCCTTCAGCCAGGTCTGGGTCATAGGAAAACTTAACGCCAGAGATTTGAGGGAATTGACCCGCAACACCAGGAATGAGACTTACACCATGCTCAAGCACCGCCACTAATTCAGCTTTTGTCAGGGTTAGCAAGGTCAAGCCATTGTTAAAGGCCAGAGCCGCTTGGATGTCGTTCTGGCTAATGCCACCTTCAGGCTTAACAACGTTACCGTCACTGTCAACCACTGCTTCGTTAGGCAAACGAACGGCTTCAGTACCGCCAGCAGGGACAACAACTTGCCCAATGGAAGCGCGGATACCGCCACCATTTTTGATGGATACAACTACTTCGGAATCGAATTCTTTGGCGATCGCCAAGTTTGCATCAGCAGTCAAATTACCCAGATTGGTTTCCTGTGTCCGCACCCCATCCGTTTCTTCAGGCGTGTCAAGACCAGAGCGATTGCCGTTGAGGAAGACATCAGAGATACCGAAAACATTGCTTTCAGTGGCAAGAATTTGAGCTTCGATCGCGTTCACAATTTCTTGAATCTCAGGGTCAACCAGATTCTCAGCGTTGAGGTCGGCTACACCTTGAGCATCGGTCGCATAAGCCCCAGATACTGTTGGGTCGTAGCTTTCAGGGATAATGTTACCGTCAGCATCAAAGTCAATCACCAAGCGGCCTACATATTTGTAACTGCCATCTGTGTTGACCAGTGCAGTCTTGGTTCCACCTGCGTTGTCGATAAACTCAGGATAGTCACCTTGATTACTATCCCCTGCACGAGGACGATCGTTCTCATCAAACAGGCGAGTATTGGAACCGCCGCCAACGATGATATCAACGTTAACCAACCGCTCTGCCAAAGCACGCTCAATGTTGAGCTGTTGCATATGAGACAACAGTACAACCTTGTTCATGTCGGGATTTGCAGCCAACAAAGCATCAACCTCAGCCTGAATTTCTGCGGCCAAAGCATCCAACTGTGCTGGAGTAGGATTTAAGTCAAAATCAGATGGGAAAATGCCCACATCACCAGAGTTCGAGATTCTGTCCAGGGTTGGTGTGGTCGCACCCACGACACCAATATCCTCACCATTGACATCAATCACTGTGGAAGAAGTAACAACGTTGGCTTGAGGAGCCTGACCACCTACAACAGCTAAAGGAGCCAAATTTGCATCGGTGGAGAAGTCTAAGTTAGCGGATAGATAGGGGAAGTTAGCCCCAGTGAAATCTTCACCCAAGATGCTTCCCGGAGCAGAGCCGTCAATTAAGCTAGCTAGGGTTTCGGTACCGAAGTCGAATTCATGGTTACCGAGGGCGATCGCCTGGAAACCCAATTCATTTTGGATTTGGATATCAGCAATACCCCCAGAACCAAAAGCAGCTGCAGAAGCATCAAAGAACAAGCCAGGAATGAATGCATCACCGGAGGACAACGTTAAGGTGTTATCGACAATGCCGTCATTACCCAGGTCTTGAGCACGGAGCGCATTCAAGACGGCGGAGAAGTTGGGAATATCCTGAACTGCAGCGGCGCCAGCCTCCTGATCAGCCGCATGGAGCAACTCTAGGGTGAAAACTTCAGGCTCTGATGACAGATCCAGGCCGATGATTAATGGATCGTGGTCAGAAGAGCGAAATGGATTTGCTCCAAACAGCCCATCAATTTGCGCCTGAGGCTTGAAGTTGGTGTTGTAA
Source organism: Picosynechococcus sp. PCC 8807 (assembly GCF_001693295.1). Lineage (NCBI taxonomy): Bacteria > Bacillati > Cyanobacteriota > Cyanophyceae > Chroococcales > Geminocystaceae > Picosynechococcus > Picosynechococcus sp. PCC 8807. The sequence continues at coordinate 57,213 of NZ_CP016489.1, read as the reverse complement.
TCAAATGCAGAAGCTTCATCGGCGTTGATGTGCCATTCGGCGGCATCCACGACCTGAGATGCAAGAGATTCATTCGCCAATGCATAATCCAAGGCACCAAACGCTTGAACTTGGGGACTCGTTTCCAAATCTAGTGGGAAACCAAAGGAGTAGATGCTTTCACCGTCAGGAAGGAATTTTTCAATCGTATCCACATAACCTTCATCTAGCAGATATTGGATGGGATCTTCCATTCCATAGGCGTTGAGGTCACCCAGAATCAGGAAGTCGCTGTCACCGGAACCGGTGGGATCAGTATCTAACCAAGCATTTACTGCGATCGCTGCTTGCAGACGGGCCTCATTATTGTTGCCAGTGCCGTCACCCGTCCCGGCATTATTCCCAAAGGGACTTACTGAGCCTTTGGACTTAAAGTGGTTGTTGACTGCCGTGAAGGTTTCCCCGGTCGCTAACTCTTCAAAAGTGACAGCGATAGGATTCCGGCTAGTGCCAGAGCCATCAAATACGGGGTTACCTGGGTCAACACCGAGCCCTGCGAGATCACTATCAGAAAGAACTGCGACTGTCGTACCTTCAGCAATGCCGACCGTATTTGCGTTGTAAATGAAACCCACCGCGATCGCATCTGTTCCTACATAGTCCGTACCGGGATCCACATACTGATAGTTCGCCCCCGGAATCACTGCATTCAGGGCATCAGCTAGAAAGCCAATCGCAAACTCACCGTCACCATTGACATCGCCAAACTCGTTTTCGAGTTCGACTAGACCAAAGACATCTGCTTCAATCTCCGCTAGCGCTGAGACTAACTTGGCCACCTGACGATCAAACTCTTCCTGGTTATCAGCACCCCGGGGATCGAGGCCGTCGGGTCCAGACGTCAAGTTTTCATCGCCCAGTGAGGTAAAGAAGTTCAAGACATTAAAGGATGCGACCTTAAGGCTACCGCCAACATCTGGAGCTTCGGTCGGACGAGGGTTAGTGTTAACAAACTCCACGGTATCAACGGGATTGATGCGATAGATTTCGTCACCAGAGCCTCCGGAACCGCGACTAAACCGCACTACCCCAGTGAGACCAGTCACTGTGTCGCCCACATTCAAATCGTCATTCGCATCCAGTTGTCCTGCCGCATCTCCTGGTTCAGAGGGAATCTCGAACGGAATCACTGCCGGATTTTGAGCAGTACTGCCATCATCCAAAATCACCGTGTTGCGTACACCCAGGTCTTGGTAAGCTTGGAAACCGTCAACGCTGGGCATATTAGTCTGGGTATAAGTTTCTAATCGGCCATCGGCGTAGAGGCCGACATCGCCGAAACGGCCCAGTGTAAAGAGGTCGGACACGGTCAATTCCCGAGGAATGGTGACCAACATACCTTCATAGGCTTCCAGATCCGCAATCAGGGCACCGTCACTGTTGGTCACTGTCTCCGCGACCGGAAATGTCAACGTGGCTGGAGTCACCTGGTTGCTATTGTCACTGTTATTGATGACTTCGACTGTCACTCCTGAAAGTTGAGTTTCTCCGAAGAACTCATTCACTGTACCCGTCACGCGAACAATATCACCAACGTTCACATCTACAATCGGACTGTTGCCGTCAAAGATAAACAGTCCTTCCGAAGTAGCCGCATCCCCGTCAGCGTCAGCATCTTCTTCTTGTACAAAGAAGCCATTGAAATCACCGTTTGTACCCGCATCGCCATCTTGAAAATCGCCGACCACTACGGCTTCAATGGTGACCAGTTCGCCTTCCAGGGGACTCACGTCACCATTTCCTTGAATCGTGCTGATCAGGGTCAAGGGAGAAGGATCATCATCGCTAATACTACTTACACTAAAAGCATTTGCAGGCAGTATTTGTCTCGTACTGTCATTTCCAGACCAGTTAGATTTATTGCTAATGGCTGCAAGTAATTCTGCTTTGGTTCCAGTCGTGATTCCTGTGTAAATGGCGTTATCAATTTCGTCTAAAGCAACTGCAGTTTCGCCATTGACCAATCCTGTAGGTAGAGCAGACGTATTGGAGTTAGTAGAATCAGATTGCCAAACACCAGGATTACCTTCGCTATTGAGAGCGTAAATAAACGTGGGGCTGCTTGCATCTCCTTGGTAAGCAATAATTTGGTCACCAGAAGCTGAGAACGAAATACCACTAACAACAGGATTAATAATTGTCCCAGCATCAACATCTGTGAGTGCAGTCCAGGTAAACGTACCTTCATTGGATCTGAACATACCAGCCGCTTGCCAGCCGTTATCAGTAAAGTTAATCTCTGTGCCAGCTCCCAGATCAATTAAAGGGACAAAAGCAAACTCGTCAGGGTTATCAAAATTAAAACTGATGATAGCAATATCACCTGCGGACAAAATCGTAGCCGTCACGTTAAATTCTCCCTTTGAATTTGAATTAAGTTAAATCGGGTAAATCGGAAACGTTTTGTTAATTTGAGAAAAGCCATGATTAATGAAAAATCCTCATGCATCATTGCATTTGTTAATTTGCAAGTCTGAGGGAATCGCCTCACAATACAAGGACTTCAAAGTTGCATGCCGATTCTTCTAATCACTCATCTGCCAAAATGTTCATCGAAGTTAGGAGGTAGTTTTAGGTATCCTAAATTCGACGATTATATTTGGGGTCAATATGATCTATGCTGATGAAACTAATAACATCGAGCTCTCAAAAAATGCCGCTAATAGAAGCGGTTCGAAATAGTGACGCTATCTTTCGTACCATCAACATTGTTCAAATTGACACCTAAATTGAAATTTTGCCTTAAAGAAAGCTACAGATTTTGAGCTGAGTTAGGTTTAGTTGTCATACACTTTAAAAACTTATCCAACAAAATAATCTCCTAGTTTCCTAAAGAAACAGTAAAGCCTGCCTTAAATCTTGGAGAAAATACGCGGAAATCCCAGGAAAATACTTAGGTTTTCTCAGCGACTGCTTATAAGGTAAAGATAAAGAGACAGGATGTCTTGCTTCTATATTTAGTAAGGTCAAGCAAAAGTATGACGAGAACACAATAGGTTACAATTTTACTGGATGGCAAAGTATATTTTGGTTTGTGAAAAATAATTTAATTTTCTCTAAATGTATAGTCAATCACATTAGATTACTGTGGAATTTTATCCATCACCATAATTCATTATCAATCCCCCCCTTTAGTATTATCTTAAATAAAGTTTTACTTTTAATTTTTTAATCCCACAGCATTTTTATGGTGATTAGGGTGCAATTTGGGGTTTGCATGACTTATAGCTAATTCAGGGATATTGCCAAAAGTCTATTCTGTTGACTCCAAACAAAAGTTTGTTCAGTCTCGATGGAAGTAATTTAAACTTGTGTGATCGCCTTCAAAAGCTAAATTTTTCCCGAAGCATGACGATCAACAAAATAGACTGTATTTCTCAGAAATGGTTTTACAGTAGAGAGTGTCCAACTTTTCAAAGATTACTCTATGATTACCGTTCCTGGGGGAACTATCAAACCCCACTGGTTTGTCCGTCGTGATCTCGATGGTTTTTTTGGCCTCGCACTGAATAATTTTGTCCAAATCCTAGTTATTGTTAGTCTGACTCAAGGGGTGCTGCAATTTCCGGCCGAACTGCTTTATGGCCGCATTTTGCCAGGTAGTGCCCTTAGCTTAATCGTCGGCAATGCTTATTACAGTTGGCTCGCCTATAAGCAGGGTTGTGCAGAACAGCGGGACGATATTACTGCCCTTCCCTATGGCATCAATACCATCAGTTTATTTGCTTATATTTTTCTCGTGATGTTGCCTGTCCGTCTCCAGGCGATCGCCAATGGCGCCAGTTCCGAACAAGCAGCAGAATTAGCTTGGCAAGCAGGTATTATTGCCTGTCTTGGATCCGGCATTATTGAACTAGGGGGCGCTTGGATTGCCGACTATTTAAGGCGCTTTGCTCCCCGAGCAGCCCTCCTTTCGACCTTGGCAGGCATTGCCCTCACCTTTATTTCTCTTGGGTTTATGCTACGCACTTATGCCCATCCTGTGGTTGCTTTTTTGCCGTTGGGTATCATCTTGCTTACCTACTACGGCAAAGTAAATTTTCCATTGCCAGGGGGATTACTGGCGATCATCTTTGGCACTGCCCTAGCTTGGGCAACTGGCCTCCTGAGTTGGGATGGCGGTCAATTTTCTACAGTGATTACCCCCATTCAATTTTATCTACCTCAATTGTGGCTCGGTAATCTCTGGGAAGCTCGCACTGAGCTAATTTCTTATTTCAGCATCATTTTACCCATGGGACTTTTTAGCTTGATTGGTAGTCTGCAAAACCTTGAAAGTGCGGAAGCGGCGGGAGATAAGTTTCCAGCGACTCCAGCCCTCGCGGTTGATGGGATTGGCACCCTGGTGGCCGCGCTTTTTGGTTCCTGCTTTCCGACCACAATTTATATTGGTCATCCTGGCTGGAAGGATATGGGAGCACGCATTGGCTATTCTTGGCTAAATGGTTTAGTTATGGGAATTTTGTGTCTCACCGGCACCATCAGTTTGTTGAATTATTTCATTCCAGTCGATAGCAGCATGGCAATTGTCCTGTGGATTGGTATTGTTATTGTTACCCAGAGCTTTACGGCAACCCCATTACATCACGCCCCGGCAGTGGTAATGGGTCTTTTGCCAGGGATTGCTGCTTGGGGAGCACTCATTGCCAAAAATACCCTACGAGTAGCAGGTCTGGGTAATCCGGATGCTCCTTTCAGCGAGGCACTAATATCAGGCTTTGAAGCCAGCGATACTTTTATTACGGGCGCTTTTGCACTAGAACAAGGTTTGATCTTATCGGCCATGATCCTCGCGGCGATGACTGTGCATATTATCGAACAGGAATTTGGCAAAGCGGCGCTGTGGACGTTGGGAGCGGCAGTGTTGTCTTGGTTAGGGCTAATCCATGCTTACCAGTGGACACCTGGCGACACGATTTTACGCATTGGCTGGGGAGCAGGCGCGACTTGGGCAGCAGGCTACTTGTTATTAACGATTCTCTTGGTTTATGTACAGTGGACTCACAAAAAACAACCGCAGTCTGACACTGAGGAAATTGAGATTTAACTAAGGCATTAACTTAGGCGATCGCCTTAATCCAAACCATCATCAAATACCCCATCAGACACTCCATCAGAGGAGCCATCTCGATCCTAATCGGCATTGGCCTGATTTTCTTCGGCGCACAAAATATAGAACACAAACACTGACAGACTTCCTTGGGTATCCAACAGCCCAAGGATTTTTCATTTTCACCCTAGTTCTTGAAATATCGTGCGCCATGCGCGATTTGTAACCGTAGAGGGCGATTCGTAAATAATTGCGCTAAACTAATTGTTAGGCAACCTAACTGTTTGGGTGGCAATCTATCCTCACAATGAATACTCAAAGCTCTTCTTCATCTCTTTGTGCCGCTAGTCTCATGACCGTTATTCCGGTGGTCACCCGCTTTTTACGAGCCGAACTCCGCGCCCATGGGCAGCCCCATTTTTCCCTATCTCAACTCCGAGTGCTGTATTTTCTCAATCGGCAACCCCAAGCCTCCCTATCGGAGGTTGCTGACTATCTAGATGTGACCCGTCCGACGATGTCGGCCATGGTTGAGCGGTTAGTCCAGCGTAATTTAGTCCAACGCCAACAAGATCCACACGAACGGCGGCGCATTGCCCTGAGCCTGACCGACCACGGCATCGCTGAATTGGATCGCGTATATGGGGCCACCCTAGCCAGTGTCACCCAACGCCTAGAAGGGTTATCAGCAGAGCAAACGGCTCAAATGATGCAAGGCTTCACCATCTTAGAGGGGATTTTTGCTGAGAAGTAGCTGTTCAATAGACAGCGATGAGACTCGCTTTTTCTACCTGGTATTGACTGAAGAGAAATCTCATACCACAAGCTCCCCAATTCCCAGACCCTACGCCTATTAATTTACTCATTCCTCCCATGTCCGTCATCACCACCCACAATTTAACTAAACGCTTCGGCCTCAGAGCTGCTGTGGATACTTTTAGTTTGTCCGTCGAGCCAGGGGAAGTCTTTGGTCTCCTTGGGCCTAATGGGGCTGGCAAAAGCACCCTGATTAAAATGCTGACAACGCTACTGCCCTCTAGTTCAGGACAGGCGATGGTCGCCGGATACAACGTTCAGCGTCAGCCGATGGAAGTCCAACGACGGATCGGCTATGTACCCCAGGCACTTTCGGTGGATGGCACCCTAACGGGCTATGAAAATATGCTGATTTTAGCCAAACTCTATGGGGTTCGTCGTCGCCAGCGCCTAGAACGAATCCGAACAGCCCTCCATTATGTGGGCTTAGACACCGTGGCCCACCGCTTGGTCAATACCTATTCGGGTGGCATGATCCGTCGCCTCGAAATTGCTCAGGCGACCTTGCATCGACCGCCAGTGCTGTTCTTAGATGAACCCACAGTCGGGCTGGATCCGGTTGCTCGTAAAGCGATGTGGGATCTGATTTTGCAACTGCGGCAGGATCACAATACCACCATATTTCTGACGACTCACTTTATGGATGAAGCGGATGTGTTGTGCGATCGCCTTGCCATTCTCTACCAGGGACAACAGGTGGCGATCGGCACACCCAGCACCCTAAAAACAGGCATTCCCCAGACAGATGCCACGCTAGACGACGTATTTATCCACTACACCGGTGACTATTTCACCACCCAAGCAGACGGAGGCTATCATGACACTTCAACCACACGACGGACTGCAAAACGGCTGGGCTAAACCCACTCACCCTCAGTTTGCCACGACCGAATTTCTTCACAAAACCCTCGTTACCGCCGAATTAGAAATCCGCAAGCTACGGCATGACCCAGTGCAACTCTTTACCCGAGCGGTGCAGCCAGTGTTATGGCTGACCATTTTTGGTCAGGTGTTTACTCAGGTGCGAGGCATTCCCACGGGCAATCTTACATATATTGACTTTATGACACCAGGGATCTTGGCCCAGAGTGTCTTGTTTATGTCAATTTTTACTGGGTTGCTTGTTATCTGGGAGAAAGATTTAGGTATCTTGCACAAGCTAATGGTGAGTCCGGCTCCCCGCTCAGCTCTGGTGCTGGGAAAGGCCATTGGTGCCGGGGTACGATGCCTATCACAGCTTGTCATTGTCTATTTGGTAGCCATTTTCTTGGGGGTCAATCTGGATTGGAACCCGCTAGCCATATTAGGGGTGGCGATCGCCGTTATGCTGGGGGCCATTCTTTTTTCGGCTCTGTCCCTATCGGTGGCTTGTTGGGCACAAACCCACGAGCGGGTTATGGGGGTTGGCCAGTTGATGATGATGCCTCTGTTCTTTGCCAGTAATGCCATTTATCCGATTTCCATCATGCCGCCATGGCTACAACTCCTCTCACGACTGAACCCACTCACCTATCTTGTTGATGCCCTGCGCAACCTAATGTTAGTTGGCTCTGTAGAGAGCTATGGCTTACTCACAGATTTTGCGGTGCTCCTTGGCGGTGCAACCGTTTTGATTACCCTCTGCGGCAGGTTATATCCTCGTCTGGTGCGATAACCCGCTAAATACCCTCAAACTTCCAGAGGCTCCAACGGAATGTGATTTTAAGTAACAGAAAAGAAAAAATTAAGTTTTAGCTATCGATCGCTGGATTTTTAGACAGATTATCAGTCTTAATTAAGCCATGTCGCAGTGCGATGACAACTGCCTGGGTGCGATCGCGGGCCTCTAGCTTTTGCAAAATAGCATGGACATGAACGCGCACGGTACCTGAGGCAATGTAAAGGGTTTCAGCAATTTCAGAATTACTTTTACCGTTGGCAATCAGCGCTAAAATCTCCCCTTCTCGCTGGGTTAGGGGATTATCTTGCGCCGGGACGGATCGAGGCATTTCAGCCATGGGCTGCTGAAACTGGGCGCGAATTTGTTGAGTAGCCTGGGCATCCCACCAAGAAGCTCCTGCTGCGACGGACTGAATGGCCAAAATTAATGACTCGGCGTCCACGCCTTTGAGGCAATAGCCTTGGGCTTGGGCTTCGATAAGGCGATTAATCAAGGTGGGTTGAGAATGGGAGGTCAACACGAGGATGGGTAATTGGGGCTGCTGCTGCTTGATTTGACGACAGGTTTCAACGCCACCGATGCCTGGTAACCCTACGTCTAAAATGATAATGTCAAATTCTTGCTTGGTTATTAAATCAAGGGCTGTTTCACCATCTTCAGCTTCTGCGGTGATTTCTAGCAGTGCTTCTTGCTGGAGGCGTGTGGCTAGTCCTAGCCGGAATAGCTCATCGTCTTCAATTAATAAGACTTTAAGAGGTGAGGTCATACTGTCGTTTTGCTGGTGACAGAAATAGGTAACTGGTTGATATAAGCAGGTAAACGAAAAGCAAAGATTGCGCCCTGAGTATCAGATTCTGCCCAAATTGTACCGCCATGAGCTTCTATAATTTGGCGACTAAGATAAAGTCCTAATCCTGTACCTTTGGCTTGGCGATCGCCTTGACCCTGGTAGAAGCGATCAAACAAATGTGGCAACTCATTAGCGAGAATACCCTGTCCCTCATCTATGATTTGTACTTGGCAGTGACCATTGGTAGATCCCATGACCACTTGTACTGAACTGCCGCGTCGGGAATGGTTGACAGCATTTGACAATAAATTGACTAATACCCGTGAGAGCTGTAAGGCATCCCCATTGACGCAGTAAGACCGCCGAAAATCAGAATTTTCATCCCTCACCCGTAGATGAATTTGGCGCGAGGTGGCGAGGGGAACAACATCCGTCACGGCTTCTTCAACCAGAGTGAGTAAATCAACTTGTTGGCAATGTAGTCGTAACCCTTCAGCATCGTTGCGGTAAACATCCATCAACGTTTCCACCAGTTGCAACGTCTTTTGATGGCTGTGGGTCATAACGTCAAAGACGTGGTGTTGAGCCAGGGAAACCGGGCCAAAGTTTTCGCTACGCAACGCCTTTAATGTCTCCAGAGCCCCCAATAGTGGTGTTTTCAGATCATGGGTAAGGGTCGAAACAAAATCCTCCCGCATGCGGGCGAGTTGCTCCTGGGCTTGGATCTGTAATCGTTGCCGCGTAATGGCCTGTTCATAGGTTTGCAGGCGATCGCCTAAATAACCCGTAATCCCTAACGCGAGTACCGTAATCATACGATTTGCGACAGTTGCAGGCGTCACCATGCCGATTCCCGGAATCAATAAATTTAACAGCGTAAAGGCGATCGCCACAGCAGTTACCCAAATGGTGTCTCGACGGCTGAGCCGGGTGCTAGCGATAAGCACTGCCCCGACGTACAAATATCCAAAAATGTAGGGCGGGGGTGTGCTGTACTCCAGCAGGATAACCAAAATAAAGATGACCCCAATCAGCCAATGAATGCGATGACGGGCCTGAATTAACTGATCAAAATAGGAGGCAGATTTAGACCGGGTCATAGGAGAAATTGGGCTTACTTTAAGAATTAAAAGATACTGGGCAACTTAAATTATTTATCAATCTATTTATTTTAAGAGTTGAACTGGATAAACAGGCTGAATTTATATCATTTGATATAAATACTTATAGGCTTTGTCTAAACGCTTCTAAACAAATCCAATTTTTCTGCCTAATCCTGGCGATATAAATCCCACATAAACTCGACTCTATACCTTGTCAAAGCCATTAAAAAAGCGAAATAGTGTTGTTGTTATCAACCATTCTTAAGACTGATGAATACGGGATTTAAACACTCCAAAATTCAAACGTTTTATTTCCCTTATTAGTTAGGAGTTTCTTCCCATGACACAGGGATTTTTTCAACTCGCGATCGCCTTGGCAATTTTACTGTCAGTTGCGCCTTTTTTAGGCAGGTATATGGCACGGGTTTTTATGGGACAGAAAACCCTGCTCGACCCTATTGCTATCCCGTTAGAGCGATTGCTATTTACCATTGGAGGCTTTGCTAATCAGTCTTCGATGACGGGTAGAAAATATGTCAGTGCGGTACTGGTAAGCAACTTGGTGATGGGGATTCTGGTTTTCTTCATCTTCCTATTGCAAAGAGCATTGCCACTAAATCCGACTAATTTGACGGCCCCCAGTTGGCATTTGGCCCTGCACACTGCTATTTCGTTTGTCACCAATACAAATCAGCAACATTACTCCGGTGAAACCACCTACAGCTACTTTTCCCAGGTAGGGGCACTGGGTTTTTTAATGTTTACCTCAGCAGCAACGGGGATTGCAGTGGCGATCGCCTTTATTCGGGGTTTGACGGGAAATGCCCTCGGTAATTTTTATGTTGATTTGACTTTATCAATCACACGGATTTTACTGCCGATTTCGATTGTGGGGGCGATCGTCCTAGTGATTGCTGGTGTACCGGAGACATTCGCCGGGCCAGCCGTTGCCCAAACCTTAGAAGGTGCAACTCAATACATCGCCCGGGGCCCCGTCGCCCACTTTGAAATCATTAAAGAATTAGGTGAAAATGGCGGCGGCTTTTTTGGGATCAACTCGGCCCACCCCTACGAAAATCCCAATAACTTTGTAAATCTATTTACTAACATTATCATGCTGATCATTCCAGCAGGACTGATTTTGACCTACGGCATTATGGCGCGTAAACCCCGTCAGGGCTGGCTGATTTTTGGCATGGTCTTTATCTTTTATGTTCTTATGGTGGGCATCACTGCTTACGGTGAGTATGTCGGTAATCCGCTGGTGAACAACATTCTGGGTGAACAAGTTCCCAACTTAGAAGGTAAAGAAGTACGCTTTGGCTGGGCACTTACTGCACTCTGGGCAGTGTCTACGACCGGAACTATGTGTGGGGCGGTCAACGGGATGCATGACTCTTTGATGCCCCCTGGTGGGTTTGCCACCCTCTCGGATATATTTCTGCAAATTATTTGGGGGGGACAGGGTACAGGTACCGCCTACCTATTCGTTTTCTTGATTTTGACTGTTTTCCTGACCGGGTTAATGGTTGGACGCACCCCAGAATTTCTCAGCCGCAAAATCGAGAAACGGGAAATTGTCCTTTCTAGCATCATCTTACTGGCTCACCCGATCGCCATTTTGATTCCCGGCGCGGTTACCCTGGCTTTTCCTGAAGCTTTGGCAGGCATCAGTAACCCTGGCTTTCATGGCGTTTCCCAAGTGATTTATGAGTATGCTTCTGCTGCTGCGAATAATGGTTCCGGCTTTGAAGGCTTAGGAGATAACACTCTCTGGTGGAATCTGAGCACGAGCTTTTCGTTAATCGTTGGTCGTTATGTGCCCATCATTGCCCTGATTTATCTGGCCGACAGCATGGCCCAGAAACAATCAGTCCCAGAAACAGCTGGCACTCTTTACACTGACAGCTTTTTATTCACAGGTGTAACCGCAGGCACCATCCTCATTCTTGGAGCATTAACTTTCTTGCCGGTGCTGGCATTGGGACCGATTGCGGAAGGGTTTGCGATCGCCAAAGCCGCCGCTGAAGTTACGGCTGGGCTCTAACCCTTGATGAGTAATTGCTTCGCTGAACACCGTTAATCTTTAGTTTCTTAACCCATTACTAGCCATGACCAGTTCCATACAACCCCGCCATCAACCCGGTGGACCCCGCGAGGGGCGACGACACACCCCAAAAGTCGATATGTCAGGTCTTTACCAGCGGGCATTTAAAGAAGCGTTTTACAAACTTGATCCACGGGTGATGATCAAAAACCCCGTCATGTTTGTGGTGTGGGTGGGCACGATCATCACGATTTTGCTGACTTTCAACCCAAATCTCTTTGGCTCTGTGCCGGACAACTCAGTTTTGTTTAATGGTTTAATTGCCATCATCCTGTTCTTTACGGTTGTTTTTGCTAACTTCGCTGAAGCAGTAGCCGAAGGTCGGGGTAAGGCTCAGGCGGATGCGCTGCGCTCTACGAAGTCAGAGACAACCGCTCGCAAAATTTTAGCTAATGGCTCCATTGAGGAGGTTTATTCCACCAGTTTGAGCCGGGGCGATCGCATCAAAGTCATCGCAGGCGATATTATCCCCGCCGATGGCGAAGTGCTCGACGGCGTTGCCTCCGTGGATGAATCAGCAATTACTGGGGAATCTGCTCCAGTGTTAAAAGAAGCAGGTTCAGATGTAGCCAGTTCCGTCACGGGTGGCACCAAAATTATTTCCGATGAGCTGATCATTCAAGTAACCGCCGACCCAGGTAAAGGCTTCATTGATCGCATGATTGCCTTAGTCGAAGGAGCCGAACGCAGTAAAACCCCAAACGAAATTGCCCTGACGGTACTACTAGCGGTGCTGACCCTGGTATTTTTAATTGTCGTCGCCACTCTACCGACTCCAGCCGCCTATATTGGCAGTCCCGTCAGCGTAGCCATTTTGATCGCGCTGCTGGTGGCGTTGATTCCCACTACGATTGGTGGACTACTGAGCGCGATCGGCATTGCCGGGATGGACCGCGTCGCACAGTTTAATGTCGTGGCGACTTCTGGTCGAGCGGTGGAAGCCTGCGGCGACATCAATACTCTGGTGTTAGATAAAACTGGCACCATTACCCTAGGTAATCGTCTGGCCGAGGAATTTATTCCTTTGAATGGTCATAGTTTAGAGAAAGTCGCAGCGGTGGCGCTGGCTGCGAGTATCTTTGACACCACCCCTGAAGGAAAGTCCATTGTGCGATTAGCGCAGCAGCAAGGAGCCGCGATCGCCTTCGACAAAGATGCGGCGGAAGCAGTAGACTTCTCTGCCCGTACCCGCATGAGCGGCATAAATTTAACCGATGGTGGCGAAATTCGCAAAGGAGCGGTGGATGCAATTCGCGGCTTTGTAAGATCCCGTGGTGGTACAGTCCCTGAAACTCTAGATCAAGCTTTTGAGCGGGTTTCTCGCTTAGGTGGTACACCCCTTGCCCTCTGTCAAGATGATGAAATTTATGGGGTAATTTACCTAAAAGACATCATCAAATCCGGCATTCATGAACGGTTTGACCAACTGCGACGGATGGGAGTTCGTACCGTCATGTTGACAGGGGATAACCGTATTACCGCTGAAGTGATTGCCCGTGAAGCTGGTGTCGATGACTTTGTTGCTGAGGCTACCCCTGAGGATAAAATTCAGGTCATTCAGGCGGAACAGGCACAAAGCAAACTGGTAGCCATGACAGGGGATGGCACCAACGATGCCCCAGCTTTAGCCCAAGCAAACGTTGGTTTGGCAATGAATTCCGGCACCCAAGCTGCTAAAGAAGCCGCAAACATGGTCGATCTTGACTCTGACCCCACCAAGCTAATTGACCTAGTCACGATTGGTAAGCAATTGCTGATTACGCGCGGCGCGTTGACCACTTTTTCCATTGCCAATGATATTGCTAAATACTTTGCCATTATCCCAGCGATGTTTGCAGCGGCGGGCATCGGCGCCCTCAACATTATGGGGCTGAATAGCCCTCAATCGGCTGTTCTGTCTGCTCTCATCTACAACGCTCTAATTATTCCAGCTCTGATTCCTTTGGCTTTAAAAGGAGTGAAGTTTCGTCCTTTGACAGCTAACCAACTACTGCAGCGCAACATGCTGATTTTTGGTCTGGGTGGAGTCATCGCGCCCTTTATCGCCATCAAGCTTATCGATGTTGTTGTTGGCAGAGTTGGTTTGGCCTAAAGGGCTCTACATCATGGTCTTTTTTCTTCATATACCGTTAATGTCCGAATCTTCGAATGTTCAAGCGTCTAGTAAATCTGAAATATCTTCAGCGGAGCTTACCCCGATGGAAAGTGCTATGACCTCGGCGACTATTTTGATCGTTTACCACGAGAAAGCAACCCGACTAATATTGACGAATTTTCTGCAACCGGAAGGCTACCGCATTTGTGGGGCAGCGAATTGGGAAGCTGCTTTTGAGCAGTTACAACATCAGACTATTGATCTAGTAATTTTAGATTTCGCCATTGCTCAACAAGTTGAAGGCGGGTACTTAGGAAAACTACTCTCGCTTTATCCCAGCATCCGCGTGGTGATGATTTGTGACCATTGCAGCTTGGAAGAGGCTGTTGATGCTATGAAACAGGGGGCGGTGGATTTCATTCATGAACCCCATGGTTATTTCCAACGTCCCTTTGAGCCTGATCATATTCGCACCGTCGTTGCTGAAGCCTTGAATCGTTCTCCTGCTGCTGGAGTACTCACAGATGACTTTAATGAGCTGATCGAACTAGCCCGCCAGTGTGCTCGACAAAAAAACTTTGACCAAGCCCGCAAGCTTATTGGTGAAGCGATGAAGCAGGCTCCGGAACAGCCAGAGTCTCTTACTTTATTGGGTTTGATTACTGAATATTTGGGCGATCGCCTAGAAGCCCTCAAACTTTACCGAGCTGCCTTGGGACTCGATCCGACCTATCAACCTGCTGACATGAACCTAGAGCGCGCCACCACTAATTTGAAGGCTCGTCCTCGTTTTGACGATGTCCTTTAGCGATAACCGTTCCACCACTTCCTAAAAATACACTTGGAGATCTGTTGATGAATAGATTTACCCTACGCCCCTTTGAAATTTGTAACGACTGGCTAGAGCGCCTACTACAACGCCGCACCCGGTTTGCTTTGGGGCTGTTTATGGCTCTGTGCTTAAACTTGGCGATCGCCCCTGCCCTCTATGCCGCAACTGGTAGCCTCAGTCGGGGGAATGCCTACGCCCTCGGTCTTCTCGGTCTGGTGGTCATTGGTCTTGCCGCCTATCTCACTACCGTTATTCTGAAACCGGAGAAATTTTGATCATGCTAAAAAGACTCATTAATCAGATCCGCGAACAGATTCGACTCGCTCGAATGAATCGCCAAATCCGCCAAGCAGAACTAGACAGAATTCGCGATCGCCACCGTCGCCGACATCCCGAAAAAAACAAAAATTCTGCTGATTAACTTTCCAACCCTTTCTTTATCAACCTCAATCCCCTTAAAAATCATGATTCAAGAGATTGCCACTAGCATTCGTACTACAGTCTTTCTTTGGTTACTTACTGCTTTGATTTACCCTTTGCTGATTTTCATGATCGGTCAGGGCCTTTTTCCAATCCAAGCCAACGGCAGTCTAATTGTGAATAACCAAGGGCAAGTCATTGGCTCTAGCCTCATCGGTCAAGCCTTTAGTAGCGAAGACTATTTCTGGGGTCGCCCTAGCGCAGTCAATTACAGTATCAGCGAAGATGCCGCCCCTACCGGACTATCCGGAGCGACGAACCTAGCTCCCAGTAATCCTGACCTGTTTGCATTGGTTAAGGAAAGAGCCGAAATCCTGCGGGCTGCCGATCTTGAGCCGACTGCTGACCTGCTCTACAGTTCTGGCTCTGGCCTCGACCCCCACATTTCTCCTACTAGTGCGATCGCTCAAATCGACCGGATTGCCGCCGCTCGTAATCTTTCCCCTGATGACTTAGAAATCTTAATTGAACAGAATACCGAAGGACGATTCTTAGGAATTTTTGGTGAACCTGCTGTCAACACAGTCACCCTTAATTTGGCCCTTGATCAGCTCTAAAGCTTTGAAAACAGGAACTTTCTAGCCTGCATATTCTCTGACTATCCTCTTGCTCTTTTAGATGTACAACCCTACTGCGATCGCCGCTACTAACTACCAAATACTCCCCCGTCGAGGCAAACACAAAATTTTTATTGGCATGGCCCCTGGAGTTGGTAAAACATACCGAATGCTCGAAGAAGGACATGCCCTTAAGCAAGATGGTGTTGATGTGGCTATTGGCTTATTAGAAGCCCATGGGCGGGAGGAAACAACCCTGAAAGCTGAAGGCTTAGAGCTAATTCCTCGTAAACAAGTTTATTGTCGAAATGTTTTATTGCAAGAAATGGATACCGAGGAAATCTTAAGGCGATCGCCCCAGTTAGTCCTGATAGATGAACTAGCTCACACGAATATACCCGGCTCTAAACAAGAAAAACGTTATCAAGATGTTGAAAAAATTCTAAATGCCGGAATCGATGTCTATTCAACGGTTAATATTCAGCATCTAGAAAGCTTAAATGATCTCGTATATCGCATTTCTGGGGTTGTAGTAAGAGAACGCATTCCCGACCGAATCATTGATGATGCTGATGAAATTGTTGTAGTTGATGTAACCCCAGAAACATTACAAGAACGACTTCAGGAAGGAAAAATTTATGCGCCTGAAAAAATTGATCAAGCTCTACAAAATTTTTTTCGTCGTAGTAATTTAATTGCTTTAAGAGAATTAGCGCTACGTGAAATTGCCGATAACATTGAAGAAGAATCCATTTCTGAAACTAAAAATCTCCATTACAATATTCGAGAACGGGTTTTAGTATGTATTTCAACTTACCCAAATTCTATTCAGCTTTTACGCCGGGGCGCTCGAATTGCCAATCATATGAATGGACAATTGTTTGTGTTATTTGTAGCACCTGCGGGTAAATTTTTATCAAAATCAGAAGCATTACATATCGAGACATGCAAACGATTATGTCAAGAATTTACAGGGGAATTCTTAAGGATAGAATCACCGAATATTGTTACCACAATCGTCAAAATCGCAACCCAAGAACGTATTACTCAAATTGTTTTAGGGGAAACTCGTCGCTCCCGATTTCAATTATTATTCAAAGGCTCTATTGTACAGCAGCTAATGAGAGCATTACCCCAAGTTGATATACATATCATTGCCAATAATTAAAATTCAACTAACTGGACAAGAGAACGCACTTAAACAGCAAGCATCGATTATAAAAAGTATCGTCTCAATCCTCTATTCAGAAGATATCCTGATGAAAGCAAAGCCGTAAAGATTGCTCGAAAATTCAAGCATCTCCCCCCAAAGGCGGCGTTTTTTTATGTTTTTATGAGAGTCCAAGATAAGGGACAAGATAAATTTGAATTCCGGGGACGGACGGGGGCGATCGCATAACCTCTACTGCTTCTAATGATTTTGATGATCAAAAAAATGAAGAAGATCAATAACCATGACCTTGCCTCCAGGATCCGTTCTCCAATTTTTTTAACCTGCGGAATGTAGGAATTAGGGCAGCGCGAAAGTACGGGTATGTAAATTATTTTGTGCAAGCGGTCAAAATCAATAAATCAGTAACGGTGTTTATTTAGCAATGGACCCGTTTTGGTCGCTAAGGCTAAAACCATTGATATATAAACTTTTCAAGCATGAGTATAATAACTCATTAAAAGTTCGACTTTGACAAACCGTATTCTTCAGCAAATATATAACTGTCCCATTTATGATGCTTAGAGCAATAACCCAAAAAGTCTAGAAGTCTTATAAATAGTGGGTTTGGCAAGAATAATTGTCCCATTTAAACATAGAAGTGGGACAGTATTCTGACTTTCTAGGAACTCAAAAGTTGACCTCCAGAATTGCTTAGCGACCAAAACGGGTCCATTGCTAAATAAACACCAAATAGTGATGACCTTCAAGAATTGGCTAAGGGTTGCGACCTACTCATCTTGCCAACGACCCCGGATGTAGTCAGTCTAGAACCGATGCTGGCGATCGCCAATGATGTGGGAGATGCAAGATACCGAGCGTTACTAACCATTGTGCCACCCTACCCCAGCAAGGAGGGAGAAACGATGCGTAATGAGTTAATCGCAAACGGTGTCCCTACTTTTCAGAGCTTGATTCGCCGTAGTGCTGCTTTTCAAAAAGCGGCTTTAGCTGGTAAACCAGTAAACCAGATGTCTGGTAGAGATAAAATTCCTTGGAATGACTTTGAGGCGCTGGGTAAAGAAATTATGGAGGTATTAAAAAAATGAGCGGCAAATTTGGAGACATCATCGGCAGAGCAAAACAAACCAGCAAACCAGCAAGCCAGATATCTGACCAACAAAATAATCAGCAATCTGATCAGTCCACCGAGACCGAAAAAATGGTGAATCTTTGTGTGAAGGTTCCTAAGTCTCTCAGGCAGCATTGGGCGGCAGAGGCTAAACGAAACGGCATCACCATGACTGAAGTAATTACTGAAGCTTTAAACCAGAAATTTGGCAAACCATAAAACCAGATTTAATGCTATGGTCGCTTTTCTTTTGACGAAATGACCCCATAAAACCCCAGATTTTTCGTTTTTTATTCAGGCAGGATGCAGTCGAAGCGACTCTATCCCGCCGTTTCCTTTTAAACCAGTGGGAAAAGGCATCGGTGGGCAACCTCACCACAGTCATCAGGGCGATGCAGGATTTAGAGGCAATTATCGATGATGTCCCGGCGGCGATCGCCTACTGTCAAGGGCTTGATGACAAGGTGAAAGGCTGTGTCATCAAGCCCTGCTGTCCGAAATGGAGGTAAAGGGGTTCATGTAATAGGCGTTTGCTCAAGTTCAGTCTCAGTCATTGATAGGCTTGAGCTAATTTTTCTGTAACCTCTGAAAATAGCGTGGCTCGATAAAACCGCTTACTTGTCGATTGACAAGTGAAAAAATAGCACCTATCTTGGAATCAAGACATGAATCGAAATCGACATCCCAATAAAGAAATCGAAGCGGCGCTGGAGTACGCAGAAGCTAACGGCTGGAGAGTGGAAATAGGCGGCGGGCATTGTTGGGGAAGACTCCTATGCCCCGAAAACAAGGGCTGTCGCAATCGCCTGTTTTGCGCTAATTCGATTTGGTCTACGCCGAAAAATCCTCAAGGTCATGCCAGAAATATTCGTAAATGGGTTGATGGTTGTGATGAGAATAGGGAATGAACAAAGGACTAAAACCATGAAATACTATAACTTTGAGCTATCTTTCAGGCTCCCTGGTGTCAATACAAACCCTGAGCAATACTTAGACGCACTATTTGAGGCTGGCTGTGACGATGCAATGATTGGTATTGGCCGTAATGGGTTTATAGGAGCTGACTTTAGTCGGGAATCTGAATCTTTAGAGTTAGCTGTTGAGTCCGCAATTAAAGATATCGAGAGCGCTATTCCCGGAGCTGTACTGATTGAGGCTGGGCCAGATTTAGTCGGGGCTTCAGATATTGCTGCTATTCTCGGATGTAGTCGCCAGAATATTAGACAGCACCTGACAATGGCTGATGAAAACGGCCCTATTCCTGTATACCAAGGTAAACGCGACCTGTGGCATCTTGCAGAAGTTCTGATCTGGTTACGAGATGCTAAAGGGTTAAAAATTGAACCTGAACTAATAGAAGTCGCGGCTTACGTGATGACATTCAACTCGAATTGCCAGTCTAAAAAAACCAAAAAAGTAGCGGCCCTGGCTTAATCATCTATGGTCAACTACAAGCCTTTTTTACGAATCCGATTCACGCCTGAGAGCGATTTATAAAGAAGGCTCCTCGGCGTAATAATTTTTCTTATGGTCGCCGCCCGCTTTGGCTGAACTTACCCTCAAAAGTTTCAACACATTCAAAAATCCTCTCAATTTTCCGACCTAAGGAAATCAGTCTCCGATAGCGGCGATTTTGCCTCCGTCAGAAGAAAACCTCCAGAGGTGCGTCAGGTGTGGGGAGCTCTTCAATAGCAGTGCTGATTCTTCTGGCTGTATGGAGATATCGGAAACATCTAAAGTTTTGTCTCCATACAGGGCGGCATCAAATCTTCGCTGAAATTCCTCGGAACACCCAATCTCATTTATTCGTTTCCAGAAGGAGTCGATGATATATCGACGTATGACAGCCTGTTGTTCCTTAATGATGCCTGGGGTCTCTTCTATGACCTGGTTGGCAAAGGTCATTGATTCTCGTTCCAGGAAATGGCTGAGTTCTGGTGTCACTACTGTTTGTGTTGGTTGATGGGTGACCAAGGCGATCGCTTGTTTGTAGGTTTTATTCTCCTGGCGCACTAAATACCAGACCTGCTCTAGTAAGGCTGTCTGTTCTGGCGTAAATACCTCTGTGTTGAGATCAATGGCCAAAGCCCCCAAGACTTGGTTAAGTTTGGTCATTGAGGTTTTGTACTGGCTGATGATGTCTTGTTTATTCATGGGTCAATGCCTCAAAAGGTGTCCTTCGCAAATAATCTGGGGCTAAAACAGGGTGCCTCCTCAGCCTCAATCTCTTCTCCGTCTCTGCTGAATTTTTCCAAGCGTGACAGTGCTTGTGAGTCTTCCAAGGATGAAGGAGAAAGACTGTTAATCAGGGCGGTCAGTTGGTTGATTTCCTGGGATAGTCGCCGGATTGATAGTTCCGCCTGACGCTGAATCTGTTCTGGTGTAGCGTCTTGTTTTTGCAGGATGCGGGGATAATGCAAAATCAGAAGGGCATCTGCCAGTTCTTTTTGCAGGCTCCGACCCTCGCTCTGTTTTAGGTCTTCTAGGATCTGCCGCAGGGGACTATTTGCCTCACTGCGGAAAAAGTGTTGTTTGCTCATTTTTTTCATTGCTTCTATTGTTTATAGGCTGTGTAAAAGTCCGTAACCATCCACCAAACGACAAGCCATCACCCGGTCTTTGATGCCTGATTTCACCAGTCCCCGCACCAGATGATTAGCCCAACTCACCTTTCCTGATAGATGACTGGTAATTTCCTGCTTCAGGAGGAGTGCTGCACCGCCACCACACACCACATAGTCCACAGGTTGTTGTTCTGCCAGAAAGTTCTGGATTTGTTGCCAGTAGAGGGGAAGGCATACTTCCATGGTCTGGTGCACTGCTCTATCGTGATGCTTACCCGTGAAAATCATTTCGGCCAGGGTAATTTCATCTTTATGGCCTGTGCGACGCTGCATTTCTTGCACAAGCCAACGAAAGCCGAGGTTATTGGTCACTGATTCCGCTACTAGGGGAGAACCTTTGTCGGTCACCAGCCATGAGGCATTGCGATGGCCAATCACCAACACTGCCACCCGCGCTGACTGGGGATTAATTTTGGCTGGTAATCCCTGGAGAAAGAGTCCTGCTCCCTCTGGACAGATGGTGATTTCATTGATGTCTAATGAGAGCAATCGCCCACAGTATTCAAACCGCTCCTGGGCAGCAACGAGACTCTCCTCTAGGTGGTCTTTTGTGACATATTCGTCCAAGGGCAGCAGAATCCCCAGGTCTATGGTTGGTGATTCCTGAAGCTGAGTTTGGATATGGGATAGGACTCCCAGAATTTTGTACAGAGCCTTGATGTATTTCAGGTCATTGTTGCGCACCGCGGAACCCTGAAACTTCTTGGCACCGGCACCCAGGAGATAGCAGGCATCGCCATGGGATACCCAAGCATTCTCCACATGGGTATACCCCATCATCCACCCAGAGGAGCGTGGGTAGTCTGGGGGCACTGCCGCGCAGTAGGGGGACATCACAAAACATTGGGTAGAAGTACCCTCTAGGCAATAGGCCACTTTTGTTGCACTACTACCGGGGTCAATCACAATTTTGAGTTTAGACATAATTTATTCCTCCTACTGATGAAGAGAAATTGCCCTGAACAGCACGGATAGAAGTGATTTATTTGTTACACAACTTCATAATGGTTCGTCTGTAAAAGCTGTGATTGTCTTGGGCTGGTCTTGGTTCGGGGGGGCGAATTTTTGCTGAGAATTTTCTCTTATTGATGCTTAGGCTGAAAAGTAAACTTGTATTACTGTTTACTCTGATGGTTAATTGCTGGTTATCCGCTGGGGGTTGGGTGGTATTTTGCTAACATCTGGATAGGTCAATGCAAGTTCTATTCGCAATAGTTGTTGAATGATCCCGGTTTCTTGAGAATTATCAGCAAACAACAGGCAATGAGCCACCTAGCCATGGGCAAAGCGCCATCAACTTCTGACTGTCTAGCCACGGAATCAGAAGCACGCTCTGCCGTTTATCCTCTAGTCAAACCAAGGAAATTTCCCCACACCTTATACACCTCCGGAGGTTTTTTCTGGCGGTGGCAAAATCGCTGCTATCGGAAGCAGATTTCCTTGGGTCGGAAATTTGAGGAAATTTTCCGAGATTTTGGCGATCGCCCATACAACTTTGAAAAAAGTGAGTAATCAAAACAGATATTTTGTTCGTTTCAGTGGTAATTCCTATTGAAATAGGAGGCCCGTATTCTATATCCTTGCCATGGGCATCGGGTCGTTCACCAGCGAGGCCATCTAATGTCCTATCAGCCGCCCTTCACCATTACCCCCCCAAATCATTAACCAGATCAGTATTATCTCTCAGCAGATCGGGGCACTCGACCATTCGCCTCTTACCTCCTCCCCAGCGAAAGCCTGATCAAATAGCACCCCATTCATTTGCTTTATGCTGGATATCATTAATACAACCCTGCGCCAAAACCTGACATTCTCCAGTCCACTATCAACAACAAAAAATAACCCAGGCGATTAAGTAAATGATCAAGCCGATCAAGTAAAACAACTCCTTGCCATTATGGATGACCAATTTTGGAGCACTAATGCTCTAATGGAATCTTTTTCTCTCACCCGTAAACCTACCTTCCGCAAAAACTATCTCTATCCCGCGATCCAGGCTGGGCTAGTGGTGATGAAATATCCGGATAATCCCCGTCATCCCCAGCGAAAGTACAAAAAGGTAGATGGGTAAGTTTGTCGCTATGCCAGGAATAGCATCACCTCCAACGAAATTACAAGCATCAATCGAACTCCTGGCGCTAGACGCAGCGTATCTCTTTGCCCCTGGTGCAAGATGCGAGTGGTTGAAAAGTGTACCCAATTGTAAGGATGGATCGCTAACAGTGGGACGTTTCAGTCCCGTAGTTGGGATTTAGTGGTTGGAAAGTTGAGTTCCCAGGAGCATTACAATTTAACATTCATGAATCGTAATTGTATTTTATCCGCTACTACCCATACTCTAACTATGACTAAACAACAGACAGCCTGTTCTTCAGTAATAACATCAGAACAAGTTCTTGAAACGCTGAGGAACTATCCCAATCTCTTTGAAGAGTTTAGTATTAAAACTCTGGCATTATTTGGGTCAACTGCTCATAATCAAGCCACAGCGACCAGTGACTTAGACTTTGTTGTTGAATTTCAAAATGAAACAACCCTTAGCTTGTACATGGACTTAAAGTTTTTCCTGGAAGAATTATTTAATAAACCGGTTGACTTAGCAACCAAAAAGTCTTTAAAAGAAATCATTCGTGAACAAGTATTGAATGAGGCTAAATATGTCTAGGAGCCTTAAGCTTTACCTCAATGATATTCTAACAAGCATTGACAAAATCCAGGAATATAGTGAGGGTCTGGAAAAAGAAGCATTCTTAAAGCACTCACTTATCTTTGATGCAGTGACCCTTAACCTACAAATCATTGGAGAAGCCAGCAAGAAAATCCCAGAACAAATCCGAAATCAGTATCCACATATTCCATGGCGAAACATCATTGGCCTGAGAAACATTATTGCCCACACATACTTTTACTTGGACGAAGACATTCTTTGGCACACTATCCAGCATGAACTGGAACCACTACAAAAGTGCATCCAGGAACTCTGGGATAAAGAAGCATAACTAACCAAGGCAAAACAGAAAACAGTTTAACCTTTGTCCTTCAACTTCCCGATGCAGTAAACCATAGTCATCATCGACATCAATGTCCAAGTACCATCAAAGCCTACGTTAATTCGATGGCGGAATTCAGCCTCAGACTCATTGGCGTTATATGCCTTAATGAGTTCCATGTAGTCACGGTAAACCCAGTAACTCCAAAAGATAGTAGAGGCCAGAAAGCATAAGGTAAAGAAACGAAACAAGTTTTAAGAAATATGTTTCAGTCCCGTGGTCGGGATTTAGTGGTTGGAAAGTTGGAATGGCTTTTGGGTTTTGGCGTCAATGTCTGTTTCAGTCCCGTGGTCGGGATTTAGTGGTTGGAAAGTCAGGGAAGTAGTTGTCGAACTCGCTCCCTGCTAAGTTTCAGTCCCGTGGTCGGGATTTAGTGGTTGGAAAGTTTTATTGATAAGTCCAACATAACCGTGAATAATACGTTTCAGTCCCGTGGTCGGGATTTAGTGGTTGGAAAGAAGCCATCCCGCAGGCAAAAGCAATGATTAACAAGTTTCAGTCCCGTGGTCGGGATTTAGTGGTTGGAAAGTTTTCAACTTGATGGAAACAGGGCAAACCTCGCTGGTTTCAGTCCCGTGGTCGGGATTTAGTGGTTGGAAAGCCGGCAATGCTTTTGCTATTCTGGCAACGCTGGTTTCAGTCCCGTGGTCGGGATTTAGTGGTTAGAAAGCAGAAGCTTCTGAGGGCAAAGAAGGCAAAACAGGAGTTTCAGTCCCGTGATCGGGATTTAGTGGTTAGAAAGTCAATAACCGAGGCTGTAACGTTGGTGCCCTCATGTTTCAGTCCCGTGATCGGGATTTAGTGGTTAGAAAGTCAATAACCGAGGCTGTAACGTTGGTGCCCTCATGTTTCAGTCCCGTGATCGGGATTTAGTGGTTAGAAAGATGGATCGCTTAATGGATTCTCCGATTTCTCTGTTGTTTCAGTCCCGTGATCGGGATTTAGTGGTTAGAAAGTCGTGACCGTGGTTTGGAAATATCTTCCCTTGTTTCAGTCCCGTGATCGGGATTTAGTGGTTAGAAAGTAAAGCTGCTCTTTGAGATAAGCATTTTCTGCTTTTGTTTCAGTCCCGTGATCGGGATTTAGTGGTTAGAAAGTTGGGGAAAAACCACGCTAGGGTCTGGGTTTGGGAAGTTTCAGTCCCGTGATCGGGATTTAGTGGTTAGAAAGCCAAATTGATTTTAGTCAAGTATCCGGGGTTCTTTTGTTTCAGTCCCGTGATCGGGATTTAGTGGTTAGAAAGTCGCTCGATTGGTCGCGGGCATTGAGAAAGAATTGTTTCAGTCCCGTGATCGGGATTTAGTGGTTAGAAAGTTTGATTCAATTCTGTGACCCTCTTCAACTCTGTTTCTGTTTCAGTCCCGTGATCGGGATTTAGTGGTTAGAAAGTTGTTGGGCGGTAATCGCAAATACTGGGTAACGGATCGCACGTTTCAGTCCCGTGATCGGGATTTAGTGGTTAGAAAGGTTGTTGGGGAAGGTTGCTTCAATACGAGAAAGGGCGTTTCAGTCCCGTGATCGGGATTTAGTGGTTAGAAAGATTTTGCCTTCAGCGGAAAGGACGGCCTTAGCAGGTTTCAGTCCCGTGATCGGGATTTAGTGGTTAGAAAGTCCGCGAGCCAGGACTCTTACGATACCTAGCTTTGCAAAGCTCATTTGGCAGATGTCGCTCCATGCATCCAATTTTACCCATGATCGCTCTATAAATTGTTGACCTTTAAGTATTGAAAAGTATTGAGTTTTCAAGGTTCTAGAGGTTTTGGCAAAGTCCCTAGGATTTTTGGTCACGCTATGGGTTTGCCAATTTGATTTTAGGTCAAATCTAAAGAATGATGCTACCTGGTTTTTCTGGTGTAGATGTACCGTAGGCGATCGCCTTTTTAACAGCAGTGGCATCAAGGATATAGATACAGACAGCATCTTCATCTGGTTTGATCAATTTTTCTATCGAAGTTTGTAATTTTGCAAATTGCTTTGTCGTCAGAAAACATTCAAAAACACTAAATTGTTTCCAAGTGCCATAACCCGATAATAAATCAAACAAACGCTTGCGGCGCTTATCCCCTGCCTTTGTAGAAGGTAAGTCGTAAATGATCAGGTAAAAAAGAGTGTTCATCGAATGATTAACGGTTCGTAGGGAATCCCTTCCTGTAGGTGCCTTGCGAGCAATCTAGCCTGTAACTCAATGGCCCGGCGATAACTGCACTTGTAGTTAAAAATGGGATGTTTAAATTCTGAACAAAGTTTGCGATCAAAGGCAGATAAAAAGACCTTACAAGCATCATCTTTGAGACGGTAAGCACCAAGACTTTCATTAAAATCTTTGGGTTTAATTTCTTTTTGTTTGAGGACAGTCAAAACAACGCTATCGGCAATTAGAGGACGGAATTCTTCCATAAGGTCGAGAACGAGGGCGGGCTGACCACGGGTGGTTTCATGGAGGAAGCCGATGTAGGGATCGAGTCCAGCAATGTGGGCCGCAGCAGTCACTTGGGTGCGGAGTAAGCCATAACCAAAGCTGAGTAAAGCATTGACGGGGTCGGTGGGGGGACGACGAAAACGTCCAGTGAATTCCCAAGAATCTCCAAGGATATCTTGCCAGCAGGCGAAATATTCCCGTGCGGCTAAACCTTCAACACCCCGCACTTCATCGAGGGAATGTTTCTGTAAAACGAGTTTTTCGCGACCTTTGAGGGGATTTTCTTTTTGGCCGCGACGGTAGAGGAGATTGTATTGGTTGTGGATTTTACCTTTGGCGATCGCCTTAACGATATCGAGGCGTTGTTGGGGATTTTCATGGGCGCGAAATTGAGCAAGACGCAGTTGACCATTGCGGGATTCACTGGGGAGAGCAGAGCCAACATATTTACCAAAGCGACTGAGATAATGCACAGGTAAACCAAGTTCTAGGGCATATCCAAAGGCTTCCCCTGTCATGCTGGGATAACCCAGAAGAACAATATCTTCCAAGGTTTGAGCGGGAATCGATTGTTTTTTCCATGTGCCATCTTCAGATTTCAGGGCAATCTTGAATGCTTCTTGTTGTTTGCTCAGAATGGCATCTGGTTGAGTTAAGTATAGCGTTGACATGGTTAATGGGATTTAACGAGTTTTTTGATTTCTTCAGGGAGGCACAAACGCTTTAGGCTGCAATCAGTGCACTTTTTTTGATTGGTGATTGGCAGAGGCATGGGCTTATCTGAGGCAAGGTGAGCAGCTATAATTGCCTGTTCTGTTTGGGTGCGTAGAACTTGGGTAAACTCCACTTGTTGTCGCCGTCGATTGCCGTAATAGAAAATTTCACCGTAGGGAATTTTTTGTTTGGTGCGTTCTTCTAAACATAGAGCTGCAGCGCAAAGTTGAAAATGATCATTGGGGTGCTTCCCCATTTTTCCTTTCTTATATTCGAGGGGAATCAGTAAACCATCAGTCTCTTCTACCGCATCGATAATGCCCTTAATTTTTAGGCGATCGCTCCAAACCCATTGCTGCCTATGAATTCGGGTATCTCCTTCAGTTGATGTCCCAGCTTGATCAATATTCCGATGAAGATGGTTTCCCCGAATAATATGGTCATTAATTTCCATCTCCCCAAGTACATATTCAAAGTAAAAACGTCTTGGGCAATATTCCCATGCATTTAGATAGGCGAGAGGTAGATAATCGTCCATTTTAAACCTTTAATATCTAGAAACTTGTCCCATACCCATCGGCGTTTTTCGTCCTATACCTGCATAAAAAGAAAAGTCAGCTAAGGTATTAATTTGCTTGATAATTTGGGCATTTACATCTCCTAAAATACTGAAACTCATTTCACCAACACAGCCAATAAATTTACTCCGTTTATCGCTGACCATTTCAGTTCTAATATCAAAGAAACTAGGATAAATAGGCTCGAAAATAGTCTCTGTAAATTCAAAAGGAATTTCACTATATTGATTCCATCGCTTAAGCAAACTCCGAAAAATCAAGTCTCGATCTGGTAGAGAAACATCGTATTGTGTTTTTCTGAATGCTGTAGGTGTACAGAATCTAAAATTTATTTTTCTTGCCTGTTGTGAAGTTCGGCTATCTGTGCCATCAAGGGCTTGTTCATAGAGTCTGGTGTAAGAAATAAAGTTTGCCCATGGCTGTTGTGACTGGGGATTGGAAAGAATACTGACAATATCAAGCTGGGCAGACCCTAGCTGCCAAGGTTCCGTGCGGTTTATATTTAGCCAGAGATGAGCTAGTTTTCCAAATAGGCTGTCATCCAATAAGGTAATGCGCCACCAACAGGAAGTTCCAGGGGCGATCGCCCGATGATAGCTCCATTGCATTAGCTTACGATTGAGCTTGATCTGCACTGGACTGAGGGTAAAGGCTTTTTCACTCTGTTGTTGGTGCAGTTGTGTCCCCAGGTCTTTATCAACGGAACTAACCAGGTCAAGAAATAGAGCGTGAAGATTACGACCATTAAGATGGGTTTTTAGCAGTGGCGATCGCGGGACAAAATTAATAACTAAACTGTAGGGCATTTTTCTAGAAAACTATAATTAGTTTATATTTTCTTTGATGTAAGAAATGATTGATTTATGTTTTTCTCCATTCTTTTCACAAATATGAAGAAGTTTCTCCTCTGTGCCTTTAGAGGCAATCTTTATGAAGACTTTAGGCAAATCTACAAATCCCAACTCTGAATCATATTGATAATTTTCTAATGCATGAGCAAAGCATAAGCCTATTTGATCTTCGTTTCTTATTGTCACCAGAATATTTTTGTTATAAGCACTGCCCCATCGTAAACTTCGTTTACTCCATTTAGTTTGATCTTTGTCATAAAATTGTTCCTGAACATTCACATGGGCATACTCACTCCCACCACAAAGTCTTTCAATAGGAACTGTTATAGAATGTGGTTTTTCATCAGTAATATCAACTTCACTAGAGTGATCTTTACCGATAAATTGTAAAGTTACGGAAGGCTGCCAGCTACGGGTTGGAATTACCCCTTTTTCGTGAGTTCCCTGACAAGTTAAATCACTACCATAGACATAATCATGGAGCATGGAGAAAGTCTCTAATACTCGATAATCATCAACTTGTTGCTGAGAAAAAATGCAATCTCCAACTGCTTCTGCATCAAATTCATTTAATTGAGAAAGAACTGATCGATAGTTATTCCAAGCTTCTGTATCTAAAGTATTGAGAAAATCAGGAATGCGATCGCCCACTACAATTACTTTTGCATCTTGGACATTACCACGACGATTACAACGACCTACTCGTTGAATTAAATTCTCTGGGGGACAAATTTGAGTAATCAAAGTTTCTGCATTGAGATCACAGCCAACTTCAATGGCTCTAGTCGTTACCAAAATGTAAGGTTGCCCATTGTCATCTCGTTGTTTGATTTGTTGATAAATATCTGGTCTAAGCTGATCTGCAATTCGACCATGGTAGAGAAATAAGTTATCTGGATTTAGTTTCTCCTTAAGTTTTAGATATACACCCACTGCATCCTTAACGGTCTCTACAATTAGCAATATTCTGCGTTGAGGTTTTGCTTTAATTTCTTCAAGGGCGATCGCCGTTACTTGTTCTTGAAAATTACTAGAATCGAAACTGCCATCTTCTTGTTCTTCTCCAATAGAAATTTTATCCAAATAATCAAAGCTCCTCAATTTAGGTTCAACAAAATCAGAAAAATCTAGAGGCTCTAAATAATCAAAAGTTTTTATGAGTTTTTCCGGCATAGTTGCCGTCATTAAAACAAGTGATCGACCTTGTTCATAAAGTGACTTCACCAAACTTTGGAAGTTGGTAAAGGCAATATTTTCATAGCTATGGGCTTCATCAAAGCAAATCAAAGTTTTTTGCTGCTGGATGCGATGGGGAAAAATAAATGATTTTTGTTTATCCCCAAAGGCGAAATAGCGATAAATAAATTTATCTAGGGTAGTTAGAATTACATCGCCTTTATATAAATGGCGACGAGGGTTATTTTGGGTTTAAAATTTTCACCATTTCCATATAATTTTCTTGTCATTACCGAGCCTGTATCAATGACTAAAGAAAATTGGCGATCTTGATTCTCTTCTAGAGCAGAAAATCGAGTTAGATATTTATCAATCCGTTCTGATTGATCTTCAATTAAACTTCTCGTCGGCAAAACCAAAAATAAACGGTTGCGATTGGCTAATGCAGGAAATAATATTGCCTCTGTTTTACCGGAGCCAGTAGGAGCTTTGAGCAGTAGTGCGGGATATTTATCCTCTCCGATAATGTTATCCATTACTGCCTGTTGCATTTCATTAGGAGTAAAACTCTTATCTTCTGGAATTTTCAGGTATAAAGTATTACAGTCTATAGCTCCTAATTTTTCATTGACTAGCCGTTTCAGGATAATAATATGCTTATTATTTCTTGTTGAATTAATATCACAATTATTGTTCCACCAGTCTTTCACTGCCTTGTTAAGTCGTTTTGCCCAATCCGTCTCTTTATCTTTTAGGCGATCGCCTTGATAGCTTTCCATCTCCTGCTTTAAATCTTTAGGGAAAGGCATCGACCATGTGGTGAGTGGTAATGATATTTCAGAAACATCATCACCAAATACCCAAGGCTCTAGAGAAAACTTATAATTATTTTGAGGATCTTGGACAATATTGAAATCCATAAAAGCTCGGCTTTCTGCCTGCTCGTCATCATCATAAAAACGACAAGCAATCTCTGCTTCTATCTGATCGCACATTTCTAAAATGTATAGTTCTCTAGCATAAGCAAGGGGATCAGCTTCTAGGATTTCTCGATACTGGCTCGCTTTACCCAATAAATTATTAGACTGAGCTAATGTTTTTAATTTATAGCTATCCCTTGCAATATCATGGATAGAGAAATCATGATGTCCTTTTGCAAGGTATTCTGCCCAAGGCTCATGCTTGTCCTCTGCTAGAAAGCGATGACCACTAAATGAATAAATTAATTTGGGTTTATTGTTTTTAACCTCTACTTTGAATTTGAACTTTTGAGGTTTACCCATGTCATGAATTTTAGCGGCTCTCAAAGTTCTTTTCTTAGCTGCATCAAGATCTGCTATATTTACAAACTCTGGTGATTGCCAATTCCATAAACTAACCAGTTTAGTGACATTTGCCACGTGATTACCTAATGGCTGGAACAGTAAATTCTTAGGAATTTTGTTTTTTCCATCAGGAAAAAAAACTCTTCCGAAAATAAATTGTCTCTTTTTAGCTTGGATCATTTCTACTTAATAGGCTAACTAATGAGCTAGGGATAAAAATATTTTCCTGATCAGTCCAGTAATTTAGTATGGGATGATTAGCTGAATCAGAATAGTAGGCTCCTGTAAAAGGAATAAAGCCATCAACCGCTGTGGGTTCTTCTCCCCAAACACCTGTTTCTTCAAGTTGTGCATAGGCTTCCTTTTGCCATCGATAATGGTAAAGATTGTAAATATCGCAGCCTCCATACCATTGAGAATTTTGAATCAAATCATCCGCAGGAACCACAGTAGAAGGAGTTGCTGCACATTCTTCTTCGATCATCTCAATGACTTCAGAAGCCTTTTCGACATAGGCATAACCTTCTTTCCCGATATAGCAACCAAAACCTTCTACAGCGCGTAAAGCCTCTAATTTTTTTGCAGATTGTGAGATAACAAAGCCGCTTAACTGTTCTGTAAAGAAATATTCCCAAGTATGGAGTTGAAAATTTTTACCTTTACCTTTGATAACTAACTTAGAAAAGTCATCATGGTTAAACTCTTGCATCCCTTTACGATAGGTGCGATGAATGCCAGTCCATTCACTTAGATCCGGATATGCACCTAAGGTGATGTAATCCGGTGGTAGTAAATAGGTTGGTGGTTTTTCTTTATTAACCTTTGTCTCAGGAATATCTAAGCCAGCTTTCATCATGGTCAGTCGCCGTAGAAAACCAGACAAACTTGTGGGAGGAACAAAGGGGTAGGTTGCAATGTTTAAGATCGAACCGGGGATCATCCTAAACGTCATTGCCGCCGTAGGTTTTATGGTGAGTTGGAGGCAATACATGGCTTATTTCTGGAGAACATTATCAACGAACGTACTGGAATAATCTTGTAATTTTGCTAGGGCGGTGTCTCCGATCCATCGTTCAAAGTGATTGAGTTCAACATGATTTTCGCTTTCATGCTCTGGAATTTGTGACAGACGAATAAAATCATTTACGGCAATCTCTGGATCGGTCACAGAAGGAGAGATTACAGGTCTTTTTCCTCGTGGAACAAGGTAACGATCTACCACTAATAAAGGTTGATGTGTATCTGGGTTTTCGGCGATCGCCACCCCTTTAGGATTACCGGAGCCAATGCGTGGGAGAGCATCAAGAAAGGCATAGGCAACAGCGGCAAAATCTTGATCCGTAATGCTTAAGCCGTGGTTAGAAACAGGGTATAGAATACCGGGCTGATTGTATTGCCGCTTAAAAGGAATGGGTGTTTCATCCTTGCCACTTTTTGGGCTTGCCATACGGGATGGGTGCATTGCCCGCTGCTTCTCTTCTGGATCAATGTTTTGAATCGCGACACCGCCACCGTGGCTTACGCGACCGATCAATGTTTTCTTGCCAGCTTCTAAACCACCAAATACAGAGCAAATTGGGCATTCAATTTCTGCACAGGTAGCAGGAATTCCGCATTTCAGCTTATCGCCTAACAGAGTGCCATCTTTATGGGGCGCCCAAATCAAACAACGTCGTTCAACACCCCGTCTTTTAGTTGGCGAGATATAGCATTTTTCTAAAGATTGACCATCACGAGTGCTAAGTTTAACAACCTCTACCATGTTGACGTTGACTTGTACTTCATGCCCTAAATAAAGCTCTTGAGAGCCTTCAAGAATGGCATAGATATCAAAGTGAAGACGAGTATTATTATTGATTTGGGGTAATCCAGTAGCCATTTTTAATTATCTCCAGAATTTTTAGATTTACGGACAAGTTCGGGGAAACGAGTATAAAGAGAAAGTTTCAATTGATAGGTTAATTCTTTCCAATCTTTCTCTTGAGAATAGTTATCACTGTCTGCAAAATGAGCATAGGCATTGGTGACATCATCAATATAAAGTTGTAACCAAGTTTTTCCTTCTTTCTCTTGTTCTCGGTTTGATTGACCAAGCGTTTGTAAAAGCTCTTGAGTTTGCTGATAAATAAAATAGTTATCAGGATTCTTCCAAAGTCGAGCCTGAACAATTGTCTCAACTCCTAAGGTTGCGTAATAACCAAAAAAGTTGGGATCATCAACTTTTTCAATTAATTTACTCATCTCTCTACGATAGTCTTCCTCTTTTTCTTTAGACTTTAGAGAACTTTCCATAGAGCCAACAAAGGCAGCCGTTAAACCCGTTAAGGCAGCAACATCTTTATAAAGACGCGCTCGTTTAGCTAGTCGCTTATTAGAGGTCATGTTATTTCCTAAATCATGTTGGATAGTTTGCCAGTAAAGTTGACGTACTTTTTCTAATTCAAAACAATCGGAGTAAGTAACATTTTTAGTTATTGAATATTCTGCTAAATAGGGCATGTCTTTTTGTATATGGCGGATAGCATCTCCTAGCTTTAGATTGATTTCTTTTCCGCTCTCAATAATGCTTTGTCCATAGCCTGCCATGATTCCTTTAACGAAAATAAGATGGCGGTTAGATAAAATAATCGGCTCACTTGCTTGGGTGATTAAAGAAAACTTAAAGTCTTGTAATACCTCCACGCTAAATAATGAAGCAACTTTGGCGATCGCATATTGTACTTGTCCCAATTTTGAGGATGCAGCATCACCTTTTTTTGTTTTGTCAGAAGTGAGAACAATATATTTACCTGCGTTGAGATTCATTTCTTTACAGGTCAGCATCCTCAGATAATCTTTCAGTTTGAGTTGAGTTGATATCTGATTGTCCGCTGCTTCTAGTTTTAAAATAATGCTCTCATCGGTCACCTTTAAAGGCGAAGCAAATGCTAACAATGCACAGGAATCACAGATATGGGGTCTTCCCTCACCCGATGCTGATTGACGGCGTTGGGATGGTCGCTCAAACATGAAGCGCAATACCTGCCACTTCGCTTTTTTAGGATCAAGACCCACACCGCAGGCATAGCAAAATTCCTTATGATCATCCCCCGGCGATCGCGATCGGGGCGGAATTATTTCTTCCGTTAAAATGGGAGCAGGCAGTGGGTCAAATTTGTTGTTTTTTAATATTTCTAATAGACGATATATTTCAATAATACATTTGACGAAATAGTCACTTTTTTTCCCAATTTGATCAATTGCTGTTTTACTAAACTTTTTACTAAGCTCTGCAATTGATGTAAACGTTTCTTGATTTTTATTTTTGTCTATTTCAAGAAATTTAAATGGATCTTTTTGGCTATCAGCAAATACTTTCTGCTTATCAATGATAAATTCTTCACCAAATACAACCTTGCTTAATAATGTTTGTTCCTCTTTTTTCATTTTTTTTGATTTTTTCGAATCAATCTCGCTAGAATTTAGCTGTGAACTAATAGATTCAAGCTTTTTATATATATCTTGATGCTCTGCTAAAACTTCTCCAAATTTTTTGGCGAATTTATCGATATTTTTTTGGCTTTTTTCTTGTGCCTCTTTAATATCTTTAAGTATCTTTTTTCTGTCTTTATCAGCTATTGTTTCTTTCTCCAACTCTAGATTCCATTTCTTAATATTTATACATCTATTTTCGTACTGTTCTTTGGTGTATTGCCAAACAGCGTAATACCAAGCACATAAGATAATAGCCTGTCCTCTAGTGGCTATTGGAAGAGTTGGGGCATTAAAGCCTCTCTCTGCAAGTTTGATAGAGTTAAGCATAGCTACAAAGGTCTGCATTAAGCCCGGTAATTCATACTGAGGTAAACCATAGTCAGAAAAAGCAACTTTCTGTAAAAACTTTCGCCATAATTGCTCAAAGTCAAGAATAGTACCATCGGGAATAAATAGCTCTACATGGCGATCGCTCTCATTTAAAACTGCAATTTTATAGACTTTTTGTAAATATTCTAAGTAACGCTCAATAATGCTTTCAGTGGATAATCGAGCTTGCAATTCTCCCGGTAATGTCGATTTAAAGAGAATTTTTAAAGATCCAATTTCCTGATTCTGAAAATAGATTTTGTTTGCTTTAATATGTAAATTCCATAGAAAATCAACATTGTTATTTGAAGGCAATATATTTAATTGCCGTATCAGTTGAGAATTGCTAAAGTTTTTTGCGATTGATTGAGCTATAACCTTAATCTCAGAATTAGATTTTAAGCTAATAATTAGTGAATTTTTGGCACTTCTCTCAAGCAACTGTGAGCAGGAGACTGCACTTACTAAAATTTTCAAGGCCCGTAATCGCTGAGAACTAATAAACATGAGCTTCAAAGTAGCGGTAGAGAGATATCACTCGAAAGTGTCCGTAAATCCTTGTTGATATCAATCATAACTGACAAAATTGAAATTAGATCACAGTGTAAGGACAAAGTACACGGACACTTTTGGTATGAGTCGAAGAGGCCAGTCAGTTACGTTATCGCTAAGGGAGTTGGAAAAAGCTCAGCTTGAGGAGTTGGCCCTAGAGTTTGGCTGTGAGTGGGGCGATCGCCCGAATATCTCTAAGCTCATTCAGAAGATTGCTAAACGGGAGCTAAAAATTGCGCCGAATAACGATTGGCAATTGGAACGAATCAATGCGTTGGAACGAATACGGATATTTCTAATTGATGCAGGGCAGATCGATGAGGCGATCGCCCTTGCCCAGATTTTGAGCGAACGGAGTGAACTAGAGAACATTGCCCTCAGACAAGAGATCGAAAAATTTTTACAGCAGCCTCTCCCCCCTTGGCGACAAAAGATTGACAATTTTATTCGTCGTCAACAGCCCTTTCAACTCTCTTATCAAGATCCAAGGGAAAATACATGGACATTTTCTATTCACCACGCTCAGATCGTCACCCACGAAAAACGCCAATACCTCGACTGTTGGGCAACGGAAACGGAAGGAAATCTTGATTTACCTAAACTGCAACACAATTGGAGTTTGCGTTTAGACCGGATTCAGGATGCTGCCGTCAGTCCCCTCAATGAAAAATGGCGATCGCACCTCGATAGCATTTCTGTAGAACTACACCTGTATCGAGGATTGGCTTTTGCTTATCAAGGGAAAAGTACCGATGTCTATAATGACTGGCATCCAGAGCTCCCTAAAACGCGCCAAGTCATTCGCCAGGTAACCAGTACCTTTTGGTTTTTCCGTGAAATCTTACCCTACGGGAAAGATTGTAAGATTATTGGCCCTCAATCTATCAGTGATCTTTTTAAACAAGATCTTGAGGCACTCTACCAAATGTATCACCCAAAACATTGATATTCTTCCTTACAAAGCTACGCAAACTAAAGAGTTTTATCCAGAGCATTTTGCTGGTGAAGTCATGTTTCAGGACGACAATACCGATGAATGTGAAGTTTATGCTTCCCTCACAGAGGCGATCGCCCGCCTAGAGCAAAAAGTTGCCTACTACCGCGACGAAGCATAACCCATTGCTGGTCACGCCTGGGAAGCAGGGCGATTGACTGAACTTTTATAAGGTTTACCACAATAGGGACAAAAACGATGTTTTAAAGAAGTGATTGGCTGTTGGCAACCCTGACAGCGACTCTGCAACTTCGTCCCGCAAGCAAAACAATACTGTGCC
Source organism: Picosynechococcus sp. PCC 8807 (assembly GCF_001693295.1). Classification (NCBI taxonomy): domain Bacteria; kingdom Bacillati; phylum Cyanobacteriota; class Cyanophyceae; order Chroococcales; family Geminocystaceae; genus Picosynechococcus; species Picosynechococcus sp. PCC 8807. Next base: position 20,996 of record NZ_CP016489.1, on the reverse strand, counting down.
CGTAAGACCAACCATAATGGATCCGGTGCTGACCCTGGCGTCCAACATTGGGGACAAAACCGCAACGCCTGTTGCTTCTCCACCGCCACCGCAATGCCGCGACTTAAAGCCTCTAAATATTCCTCCGGCACCTGGAGCGCATAGGCCAATCCCCGTTGCGTGCGCTGATTAAGTTGCACTGTTTGACCCCGTTCCACCTTCCCATAACTCTGGGGATGAATTTCTGCCTTTAAAGCCACTTCCCTTTGGGTGAGCCCTAACCGTCGCCGTTGACGCTGAACATAATCTCCCAAAGACTCGTTAGATTGCGGTGTTATTAGCGCTTCTAATTTATCCATAATCCTTTACTTTTTTATATCAACTAGCATTTATCTAAATATTTTTAATGTGCTACTTTTAACCTACTTTATTTTTCTACCATAGAGTTTAGCTTTAAGACCAGAGATAATGCCCACCCTTGCCACCGTCGCCACAGAGTTTTTAGAACGACCAGGACTGGCCCCCAGCACGGTGCGTTCCTACACAACGGCCCTGCTCCCCCTGCTAGCAGACTATGGTGCTTGGCCCATTACCCACCTCGACCGCAAAACCCTACAGGATTACCTCCAACAGTTAGAACACCTCAGCTACACCACCCACCGTCGCCACCAAGCGATTCTCCAATCCCTACTGAACTTTGCCGTTGAGCAGCAGTATTTAGTGACTAATCCCCTGGCCCGCCTGCCCCAACGCAAACCTAATCCAAACAAAGGTGAACACCACAGCGACCAGACCATCCGTTACCTGACCCCAGAGCAACTCCAAGTCCTCTACCAAGCCAGCGCCCAGCAGCCTCGTCTCCATTGCCTCGTGCGCTTACTCCACCGCACCGGGGCCCGCATTGCCGAATTATTGTCCCTGGACTATGACCAAGTGGATTTACAGGAACGCCGCTTCCAGGTCATTGGTAAAGGCAACAAACAGCGCTGGTGTTTCTACAGCCCAGATGTCGATGAAAGCCTGGGGATTTATTTAAAGTACTACCGCCACCCAGAGCATCCAGCCCTATTTACTGCCCAACAACCCTTAACAAAAGCCGTTAGTCGCCTCAGTTATCGCACCGCCTACAGTGATTGGCGCACCATGACCCAACGAGAACCCCAACTCCAGGGCCTCCGGTTCCATGATCTACGCCATACCTTTGCCACCGAGCGGGTCGGGTTGATGGGCATCGAAACCCTGAGAGCCCTCATGGGTCATGAAAATATCCAGACAACTTTACGCTACCAAAAGGTGACATCCCAGAGAGCTGAGACGATTGCCAAACAAGCATTAGCAACGCTTACTCAAGACTCAAACTAACCATTAACAACAAACTAAATAATAAAGGAGCAATATTGAGTCACAAACGCTTAATTAAACTTTAAAGATAAAGAGTATGTTATATACTCTTTGATAAACACCCGTGACCTTAATTCCCCCAGGCGATCGCCAACGCCATTGATGCTTACGGGAGATTAGAAAACCTGAAAATTAGTTACTTTCATTTTTGCGACGTAGGATAAATCGAGAGGCGCTGGGGAAACCAAAGAATCACACCACATAAACCTGCTAAACCGAGAGCAGCAGCGATCGCCACTAGGGGAATAATTCCCTGACTCCAATTTTTGACAGCGATCGCCACCCAAGCCCAGACAAACACACCGCCATAGACGACATCTCGATGTTTCATTGTCACGGCGATCGCCAAGAGAATCCCCACAATCAACAAACTAACTGTCCAGAAGGCTGCCCCTAAGCCCCAGCCCTGCCAACCCAGGTAATCTAAAACGCAGGCCCCGTTCACGATCGTCGCCACCGTAATCCAAGCACAATAAAGCGAGACCGGCATTTGCATAAACCACTTCACTTTTTTGGGCAATGGCTTTGGCCCACTCGCGAACCGTTGATAGAGCAAGACCAAAGGCAACAACACGAGGGCAATTAACCCCAAAGACAAGACAAAGCGCTGGTATTGAAAGGCAATAACCCACAAAATTTGCGCCAAGCTACTCCAAGCGAGGGCATAACCCAATTTGCGGGCGTGGGGTTTTTGTTTCTGGCTGGGTAAAGCTTGGTAAATGGCCAGGGAAATCAAACCGAGATAGATCAAGCCCCAAATAGAAAAGGCATAACCGGCGGGCACAATGGGCACTGCGGCAAAGTATTGATCAGAAATCTCGGCAATGGTTAAACCGTCCAGGGGCTCAATATTTGCCAAGATATTAGTCACAAAGGCCGCGGCGATCGCCACAAGATTTAGGAACTGGCGGCGGGTATCACGGTCGAAATTTAACATGGAATCTATAATCGTCGGTCTCAACAATTTAACTTCACTCTGATCGTAAACAATTTTTACGCGAGGTTGGCTATTTCTAAACTATATTCCCCATGATTTATTTCTGAAACTAAATCATCGATTGTCTAAATTATTACTACCAAAAAAATTACAGCAACTAAAAAATTGGGATTTTTTCTATTTTTAGAATATTATTTTTGATTGATAATTTCACTAAACTTTTTTCAGAAACAAACAAGAGAAAATATTTATCAAATATCCGATAACATTGATATTTTTTGGGGGTGGTCAATGTGTTAGTTTACAAATCCATTAAAAAAATGCTAGCTTATAGGCCAACTGAGTAAGTCAGCTTAGTTCAAGGTTACGAAGCCTTGAAGCGGGGGAACCACCCGTCAACCCAACCGGGAAGACACCGGGGCTTATTTTCTGAGATATGCAGAAAAGGGACATCTTCCAGTCCTAGCCCGTCAGCTAACCTCGTCAGCATCGGAAGAAGACTGAAGCACGGCGATCGCACCGTAAATCAGAATTCCCACACAACGACTGTCAGTTACCAATCACTTCCCTCTATTTACTGCGAAAGGGTAGGTAATTTTGCATGGTTTTATTATCAAGTTTGGCCCGTGGGGCCAGAAAGTTTTTGGTACCGTCTTTTTGGCAAGGGAGTCTCCATAAAGAAGCTTGGCTACCCCTCTATGGTTTTGGGGGATTGTTACTGTTCTGGTGGGCGATCGCCTTAGTGCGGGGCGAAATGATGCCGACGCCCCTAGAAGCATTGGTCAATAACCTGGATTTTATTCTGCATCCCTTTTATCGGCGTGGCCCTGGAGATTTGGGTTTAGGTTGGTTGCTTCTGGCCAGTTTGCGCCGGGTAATTATTGGTTTTATTTTGGGGGCTTTGGTGGCGATCCCAGTGGGAATCTGGATTGGCCTCTCCCGTAATGCCTGGCTCGCGATTAACCCGATTATTCAAATTCTCAAACCTGTATCGCCCTTAGTTTGGCTACCGATCGCCTTGTCGATTTTTAATGGAGCAGAACCCTCGGCGATTTTTGTCATTTTTATCACCTCCCTCTGGTCAACGATTATCAACACCGCAGAAGGTGTGGCCCAAGTACCGAGGGATTATCTCGAAGTGGCGCGAATGTTAGAAATGCCCCGCTGGAAACAACTATGGCGGGTTATTTTGCCAGCGAGTTTACCCTACATTTTTACGGGATTGCGGATCAGCATGGGGGTCGCTTGGCTCGTCATTGTCGCGGTGGAAATGCTCACCGGGGGCATTGGCATTGGTTTTTTTGTGTGGGACGAATGGAACCGCCTCAATGTGAGTTCGGTATTTTTGGCGGTCTTTGTCATCGGCATCACAGGCTTGATCCTAGATTCGGCCCTCGCTTATCTGCAAACGGCGATTACCCATCGTCCGGCCCAGCATTAGGAGCATCACTGCAATGAATAAAATAAGTAGACGCTCCTTTGTATTTGGGATGGGGGCAACGGCTTCGGCATTAGTTTATGGTGCTTGTACTGCCCCAACGGGTAAAAAGATTCAGGGTCGTTTGCCCCATGCTTTAGCGGTTGAGCCCTTGGTACGGCCAGAAAGTTTGGAAAAGCCGAATTTAACGGTGGGCTTTGTGCCAGTGAATGATTGTGCGCCCTTGGCGATCGCCTACAGAAAAGGTTTTTTTCAGAAATACGGTTTGAATGTCCAACTCAGTCGCGAAGCCAGTTGGGCCAATGCCCGTGATGGGTTGATCTTCGGTCGGTTAGATGCGTCGCCGGTGGTTTCTGGGGCAGTGACCAATGCGCGAATTGGTGCCGAAGGAGCTAGGGCTTTTCCGTTGGTGGCCGCGATGACCCTCCACCGCCATGGCAATGCTTTAACCATGAACCGACAGCTTTGGGAGGCTGGCATAAAACCATGGCCAGATTACCAAGGTGATTTAGCTAAATTTGGCCGAGATCTCCGCAATTTTTGGCAAAAATCTCCCCTTGATGACCGCGCTTGGGGGATTCCCTTAAGTTCTTCAATTTATGAATATTTTGCCCGTTATTTAGTCGCCGCCATTGGCCTTGATCCGATGCGGGAATTACGGTTAGTGATTACGCCGCCGCCCCAGATGGTGAGCAATATGCGGATCGGGGCGATGCAAGCTTACATGGTGGCAGAACCTTGGAATACTAGGGCGATCGCCAAAAATGAAGGCATTGGGTTTACGTTCATTCAAGGGCGAGATGTGTGGCGGGGCCATCCGGATCGGGTGCTGGCAGTGGCAGAATCTTTCATTGAACAATACCCCAAAACCTACCGCTCCCTCGTCAAAGCCTTAATCGAAGCCTGTCAGTACTGTGGCGATCCGAGTCATCGGCAAGAAGTGGCAAGCATTATTGCTGAACGGGCCTTTACGGGGGCCAATGTGAACTATACTCGTCCGGCCATCGTCGGGGATTACGACTACGGTGGTTTTGATGCCCAGCAACGGCTAGAGAGCAGTTTAGATACGACGACCTTTTTTGAGCTGCACCCCGAAACTTCGACAATTCCCCATGATCATTCCACGTTTCTCTGGCAGTCCCAGGGGATTTGGTTAATGACCCAAGCAGCCCGCTGGGGCCAAATTGAAACATTGCCAACCGATCTAGAGGCGATCGCCAAGCGAGCCTGGCGCACCGATCTTTACCGGGACATTGCCGCCGAAATGGGGATTACCAGTCCCAGCGAAGATAACAAGGTAGAACCAGCCAGCGCCTTTATCGACCAAAAAGCCTTCGACCCAAGCGACCCAGTCGGTTACCTCAATAGTTTTGAACTGCGGGCCAACCGTCCCCAAATCTATCCCGTTAGCTAAACCCCATTACAAAATTAGCATCCCAAATCTATGACTAGACCCCAATCTTTCCCCTCCCCTGCCGCCATGGAATCTCCCAACGATACTTTTCTAGCCATTGAACATATTCACAAACAATATCCCAAGGCCGATGGAAGCCAGTTTGTTGTCCTCGAAGATATCAATCTCACCATTGGCGCCCAGGAATATGTTTCTGTCATTGGCCATTCTGGTTGCGGTAAATCGACCCTGCTGCGGATCGTTGCGGGTTTAGAAAAACCCAGCGCCGGCCATGTCACCCTAGAGGGGAAACTGATTCGCCGCCCCGGTGCTGACCGGATGATGGTTTTCCAAGGCTACGCACTCTTACCCTGGTTAACGGTCCGGGACAATATCCGCCTAGCTGTGGATGAAGTTCACAAGCATCTTTCTAAAGGCGATCGCCGCCACCTTGTTAACGAACATATCCACATGGTCAATCTCACCGCCGCCGCCGACAAATATCCCCACGAACTTTCCGGTGGCATGAAACAGCGGGTAGGGGTTGCGAGAGCTTTAGCGACTCGGCCAAAAATGCTCCTCCTCGATGAACCCTTTGGTGCCCTCGATGCCCTGACCCGACCGAAACTGCAAACCCAAGTCCTCGACATTTGGGAAAACCACCGCCAGGCCGTGATGATGATTACCCATGACGTTGACGAAGCCCTGTTTATGTCTGACAAAATCGTGATGCTGACCAATGGCCCCCAGGCTACAATTGGGCAAGTTTTAACGGTGGATCTCCCTCGACCCCGACATATCCACGAACTGCGGGAAACTCAGAAATACTATGATCTGCGCAATGAAGCCCTGGATTTTCTCGAACGCTATCAGTAAATAAGCCGTTTTTTGGCTCGCCCAGTCAGCATGAAAAAACTTTCTGAAAAACTACACCACTATTTTTTTGAGGAGGAACGTCCGGAAAAGGTGAGCCTAGCCAATGTTTTTGCCCTCACCGAGGAAAGATTATTTGGTTTTCCCCTGGCGCTCATTGCTTTTTTGAGTATTTTTGCAATTCCTGGCACCTCCTTTATTTTTGGCATGGCGATGCTGTCGATCACCCTGCAACTATGTCTGGGGCAGTCTAAACCTTGGGTGCCCCGCAAAGTTCTCCAAACGTCCTTTTCCCTACCGCAAATTCAGCGGTTTATGGGTTATCTAATTCCCTGGTTAAAAAGGGTCGAGAAAATCACGAAACCCCGTCTGACACCCATTTGTCACAGTCTGCCGGGACGAATTATTTTGGGAATTATTTTGTCGGCCATGGCCTTATTGGTGGTTTTACCGATTCCTGGGGCGAATACGGTGCCGGCGATCGCCATTTTTTTTGCGGCCCTCGGCCTCCAGGAAGATGATGGGGTTTTAAGCTTGCTCGGCATGGCGATCGCCTTGGTTTTTCTTGGGGTGATCATTGGCCTGCTGTGGACGGGGAGCAATCTTTTTCAAGTCATTTTTCGATAAAATTGCCCCCGGCATCAGCATCAACGCGGGGTAAAAAATACTTTGCGTAGCTCATCGATACCCAAGATTAGCGGCGGGCAAATAATTAACAAAAGCCACTGCCAAGGAGCGAGGGGGGCGGTCTGGAAAATATTCTGAAAAAACGCACTTTTGGTAATCATAATCACCAACATCCACTCGGTGGCAATACCTACCCAAATTAATGGATTGGAAAAAAATCCCAGGCGAAAAATCGAGACATTTTCAGAGCGACAGGCAAAGACATTACCATCTTGGCAGGCGACAATCACGGCAAGGGTCATGGTAGTAGCCTGGGCATAGATGGCAGTGGTAGCCGCATCAGCACTGTGCTGCAAAAGGTTAGGGGTAATGGCCTGGAGATCAGCCAGACTATAGCCATAGCTCCACCAGACAATGAAAAAGCCAACCATACCTAAAGCAGCTTCAATGAGGCCCAAAAAACAGTAGGCACGAAAAAAGAGCGATCGCCCAAGGAGATTTTGGGATTTCTTACGGGGGGGTTGGGTCATAATGCCCACTTCTGCTGCTTCGGTGCCCAATGCCAAAGCCGGGATCATATCCGTGCCCAAATCCACCGCTAAAATTTGCATAATGACCAAAGCTGGGGGAATTTTGAGGGCCACCATCAACAGAAAAGGCACCACCTCCGCGACATTAGAAGCCAAGATATAGGTGATAAATTTGCGGATATTTTGGTAAACGGCGCGGCCCTGTTCTACAGCGCTAATGATCGTCGCAAAGTTGTCATCGGTGAGGACGATATCCGCCGCTTCCCTGGCGACATCGGTACCATTTAACCCCATGGCAATACCAATGTGGGCCGCCCGCAAGGCCGGGGCATCGTTCACGCCATCCCCAGTTACCGCCACCACTTCTCCAATGTCTTTATAGGCTTGTACCAGGCGTAACTTTTGTTCGGGAGACATGCGCGCAAATACGAGACCTGACCGATATTTCAGAATTTGCCGCAGTTGAGCATCGGATAGGTGGCCCATGCCTTCCCCGGTGACGACCCGCACCTGCTGATTAACAATGCCAATTTGTTGGGCGATCGCCTGGGCCGTGAGGCCATAGTCCCCCGTCACCATCGTCACCTTAATGCCAGCGGTATGACATTGGGCGATCGCCTGCTTCACCTCCGGCCGGGGCGGATCAAACATCGCAATTAAACCAATAAAAATCAAATCCCGCTCAAGATCCTGGGCGCGCAGATTAACCAAATCCCGTTGCCCTCGTCGCGCCGCCACCCCCAACACCCGAAACCCCTGGGCTGCAAGACGATCATTGGCTTGTACCACTTCTTCCCACTGTTCATGGCCCAAAGTTTGGATCGCCCCATTGCGCAACACCGCCTGACAATGGCGCAATACCTCCAGCGGTGCCCCTTTTGTAAAGGCCATACAGGGCAGTTCGCTCTGCCAAATATCTGACTCCTGCCAATCTAAGACCACAGTCATCAGTCGCCGGCGAGAATCAAAGGGAATCTCCCGTAACCGGGGATATTGTTGTTGTAAGTGTTCAATATTTAAGCCGGCCTTAACCGCAACGACGATCAAAGCAGCTTCGGTGGGATCGCCAATTTCCTGCCAGCGGCTCGGTGTGTCGAGGTGGATGAGTTGGGCATTAGAACAAAGGGCAGCCCCCGTCAATAGCAGGTCAATTTTCCAGCGGGCGGTGAAGTCTCCGGCTAAATTCACGGTGCCCGATCCAGGGTCATAACCGGCACCAGTGACTTCGATTAAAAAGGGTTGAATTTCTCCGGGTTGGCCGTGATTAGGGGTTTGTAGAGGCGGTTGAACAGGCAATTCTGCTTCGGTTAACCAGGGCAACCAGAGGTAATGGACGGTCATTTCATTTTTCGTGAGGGTACCCGTTTTATCCGTGCAGATCACCGTGGTGGCGCTGAGGGTTTCCACCGCAGAAAGACGGCGCACCAGGGCATTTTTGCGCACCATCCGCCGGACACCCATGGCAAGGGCGAGGGTAACAGTCGGCAGCAATCCTTCTGGCACGAGGGCAACGATAATGCCAATGGCAAAGACGAAACTTTCCCGCAGTTCCATCCCCACTAAAAATTCCGTCAACAGAAAAACAATCACGCCCATCGTCAAGGCGATCGCCGTAATAACGCGGACAATCTTACCCACCTGAATTTCGAGGCTACTGGGTTCCCGTTTCACATTGGTTGTTAGATGGGCCACATGACCAAATTCCGTTTGGGCACCGGTGCCATAGACCACTGCCACCCCCCGCCCCGACGAAACTGTCGCCCCCGCCAAGAGTAAATTGGCAATTTCTGCAGGATTTGTTTTTTCTCGGGTTGGTTGTTCTCCCCGGCGGAGGGGCTGGCCATCACGCACAGACGCCGTTTCTCGCACCCGTACCGGATAGGCATTCCGCGCCACAGGCAATGATTCCCCCGTCATCACCGAAAGATCAAGATATAAACTTTCCGAAGCGACCAACCGCGCATCCGCAGAAAGGCGATCGCCTTCTTCCAGTTGCATCACATCTCCCGGTACCAGTTCCACCGCCGGAATCGATTGGAGCGCACCATCTCGGTACACTTTCACCTGTGCGGGCAACACCTTTTTCAAAGCTGCTAGGGATTTTTCTGCCTGGAATTCCTGCCAAAAGCTAAAAATGCCATTCACCCAGATCACGGCCCAAATCGCCCAACCCAGTTCCGGCGTCCCCGACACAAACGCCAAAATTCCCGCCACCCAGAGTAACAGGGCCATAAAGTGAGTGACTTGATCTAAAAAACGCAACCATAGGGGCCGTTGGGGCGGTTCCGGTAGCGCATTTGGCCCAAACTTTTCTAAACGTTGTTGTGCTACTTGGGCCGATAAGCCGTCAGGTTGAGATTCCAGGACAGCATAAACATCTTCCGGAACAAATGTCCAAATATGATTTGGTTCCATCACTGTGACCCATCACAACACATAATTCATTTGATGCTGTCACAACCCACGCCAAAACAAACCAATCTCCCCATAAGGATCAACGATTCTTTACATCATCATCTACTGGCATGACTTGCTCACATCACAGCATAAACATTGCAGTTGCCATAGCCACAATCCCAGAAAAAATTCACGATGCAGTACCCGAAAGCATTTTTTGAACCAATTTTAGATAAGTTTTAGTTATTCTTTTGTCCAGAAAGACTCAAGCCCAGCTTATTTACATGTCATGGTCTTAGGACTATATTAAATCTCACATTCATAGTCGAAAGACTATCAATAGGCCAAGTTTAAGGGCAATGTCCTTGGGGATTCTGCCCTTTCTCTCTCGCAGTTTCCCGTCACTGATCCTTCGATCAATCGAGTACAGTACCTAGTCAAAGTAAACACAAATATATGAATCAATACAGTCGTCGTAAATTTTTGATCATCACTGGCATGGCAGCTTACCCATATTTTCTTTGTAGTAATTAGAGTTTTAGCACAGAAACAATTGGAACTTTCTTGGGCATTTTAAACAGTTTTATATTTATCGAGGAGGAATCTACTGTTATGAGACAACAGCAACTTTTTTGGCTGACTACTTTGATCGTTGGGGGCAATATTTTTCAGGCTGCTCCGCCACTACAGGCCCAGGAAATTAATTCGGAAACATCGCTGAGTTCACCAACACTACAGGAGACTCGTTATCTAGCCTCGGCCTCCATGGGACAAATGGCCTCAGTATCGAGATTACGGGACGTGAAGCCGACGGATTGGGCCTATGAAGCCCTACAAAGTCTAGTGGAACGGTATGGTTGCATTGTTGGTTATCCGGATCAAACATTCCGTGGCGATCGCCCCCTGAGCCGTTATGAATTTGCCGCCGGACTAAATGCTTGCCTCAATACCCTAGAACGGCAGATTCAAGGTAATAATGCCGATGTATCCTCTAGCGATCTCGCGACCCTCCGGCGATTGACCAACGAGTTTCAGGCAGAATTAGCTACCCTCGGCGCAAGGGTTGATGATCTCGAAGCCCGCACCAGTGAACTCGAAAACCAACAATTTTCAACGACCACAAAACTGAATGGGGAAGCTATTTTCTCTATCAGTGGGGCAACGGGTGGCGAACCAGAGGGCAACGATGCTCAGATTACCTTTAATAATCGTCTGCGGCTGAATTTGACCACCAGTTTTACCGGCAAAGATGCTCTAATCACCGGTTTGCAAGCCTATAATTTCACGGCAAGTAAAGGCATTACAGGTACCGGTAGCGTCGCTGAAACCCTCTTCCCGAATGATGCCTCTATTCTCGGAGAAGGAATGACTAGCCTCGCTTGGGAACCGCAATTTGCTGGGTTTAATCCGCAAAATCTTGAACCCAGTTGCGGTAACAACAGCCTTTGTCTGTACAAGTTGCTCTACGTTGCGCCAATCACAGATAAGTTGACGGCATTTATCGGCCCGAAGGCGGAAGTCACCGATGCATTTCCGGCAATTCTTCCCTTTGCCAGTGAGGGCCAAGGAGCACTTTCTCGGTTTGCAACTTTAAATCCGGTGTTGCGGATGTCTGGCGGCACAAGTGGCACGGGACTTGCTTCCGCAGCGGGCTTTATCTATAAACCCAATGATGTCATCGATTGGCGGGCACTCTATGGATCCGTCAATGCGGCAATCCCTGGTAATGAAGGTTTTCCGGGGACACCGTTGGGGACTGGCTTGTTCAATGGCAGTTTTATCGCTGCGACACAACTGACCCTTTACCCCAATGACAAACTTGATTTGGGTTTGAACTATGCCTATAGCTACCACCAGATCAACATTGCAGGTACGAGTTTAACGGGGGCTGAGACACGAATTTTGGGAGATTTGCCGCTGACCACCCCGGTGCAATTTAACTCCTTTGGGGCAACGGTGAATTGGCGTGTTAGTCCGAAGGTTAATCTGACGGGTTATGGGGCATACATTATGACGGATCAAGCGGGGAGTGGCTCTGCCTATACGAATCTGAGCAGTTGGATGGCGGGGCTATATTTTCCAGATGCCTTTGCTAAGGGGAACGCGGCAGGGATTTTATTTGGTCAACCGCTCTATCGGGTGGATGCAGGCAATGGGGCGAGTTTAAGTCCGGCAAATATTGGCGATCGCCAAACCCCCTACCAATTGGAAGCCTTTTATCGCCATCAAATCAATGATCACATCAGCATTACACCAGGGGCATTTGTAATTTTCAATCCGGAAGGGGATGCCCAAAATGAGACAACCAGCGTCTTTGCTTTGCGTACGACTTATACCTTCTAGAACTAATTGATCACCATTTTGCTTGGTAAAAACTTATGAGTGTTTTTGTTGCGGCTGATAGTATTGACAAGGTGTTTCCCTTGTCGGGGGGTGATGAATATGTGGCCCTCAAGGGGATTGATCTCGAAATTAAAAAAGGGGAATTTATTTCCCTAATCGGTCACTTTGGTTGTGGGAAATCAGCGCTCTTGAATATGATTGCGGGTTTAGATTTACCCACGGAAGGGATTGTTACCCTCGAAGGACAACGGGTGAAGCAACCGGGCCCGGATAAAATGGTAATCTTTCAGAACTATTCACTGCTGCCTTGGTTGACGGTATATCAGAATATTGCTCTGGCTGTCGGTGAGGTGATGAAGGGAGTTTCGGCCCAGGAACGACGCGCCCTCGTCGAGGAACACATTTATCTGGTCGGCCTGCGCCATGCTGTGGATAAATTACCAAAAGAATTGTCTGGGGGAATGAAACAGCGGGTGTCCATCTCGCGAGCCTTAGCAATTCCTCCTGAAGTCTTGATTCTCGATGAACCCTTCGGCGCGTTAGATGCGATCACCAAAGAAGAATTACAAGAGGAGTTGCTGCAAATTTGGAACGACCACCGTTGCACCGTCTTGATGATTACCCACGACATCGACGAAGCCCTCTTTTTGTGCGATCGCCTTGTGATGATGACCAACGGCCCCCACGCCAAAATTGGTGAAATTCTGACCATTCCTTTCTCCCGTCCCCGCGATCGCGACCGAATTATGGAAGACCCCGAATATTACGAATTGCGGAATTACGCCCTCGACTTTCTCTACAATCGGTTTGCCCATGACAAAGCGGCGTAGTCATTCGTTTTTCAAAAGTTTCCTCCATCGAGCTGTATCTGTTTTAATCTAGACAATTAGGACAGATTTTTTTCTTTTTAAAATTATCAAGCCATAAAAAACGATAGATGATTAATCTATCGCATCTCGTGGATTTTTTGAATGAGTAAATCGAACTAACAATGACTAATCTAATCGATTCCGATAGGCATCATGAGTGCTGAATTGATTTCAGAATTCGTTGGTTCAGTAGTAACCTCTGGCATGATTTCTTTAAACATTAATCCCGATAGGAGTCCGAAAGTAATCCCCAAACAGAGGAGCCAAACATGGGATGAATTGATGATACAAATCAAGCGTCGATCGCCACTATAAACCTGAAGAGACCAACCAGAGTTATTTTTTTCTTGTAGTGACTGTGGAAGCCTATGCATGATGGAAGAATTCTTGAACTGTTAATTAACAATAACGGTGGCCATCCTCATGGCAAACATCGGCTAAATAAGAAAGCGCCCGAAACCGTAAACCAATTAACTCTTCATAAAAGGAATTCAGCTTACACAAGGGGGGGATCTCAATTATTACTACACCAAAAAGATTTATCTTTCGTTCACAAGGACAGCGAGTAGGAATAACCCGGCAAATTAGACGTGCTGTGATTGGATTACTAATTTCAATTTGACTGAGATGCTGACACACAGATTGCAGGGGATGATGTTTCATGACCTTAACTCAATGAACAGTTAAACAAATTGATTAACCTATGTAATCTCCTTCTAGAATAAACATAAAAATAAAAGATTGCTCCTGACGGGTTATATGGATATAAATTTTGTTTGATAACTTTTTCTTAACTTTTAAGCATGATAAATTCAGCCAATATAAAAGATCAGCTAAAATTAAGGAAGTATTTTATAAGATATTTGAATTAAATCCAGAAAGACCAAATCCCAAGTCCCATCTCAAGCTGTCACCTTAATATTTTTTACCTCCATGACTCATGTTTCAAACTTTAACCAAAAATAGTGCGGCGATCGCGTTCGTAATTTTAGGTTCCATAGCCGTTATTCCTGGGGCAAGTTCCCAAATTAGTGCTACTCCCTTATTACAAGCCGAAGATTTCCAGGGTTTGGTTTATTACCAAGACCCAAATACGAGGGGAATGCCCATTAATCGCCCTGGTATTTTCATCGGTCTGCCCCAGCAAGGGAGCAATCAAGGGGGTTGGTTGTTGGATATTCCGAGTAATGACGTGTTCGCGCCAAGTTCTTTGGGTGTCAATATTTTTCAATTTGAGCAGCAATATTTTTTATTCTTTGATTCAATCTCTAATTTTGATGATGGCAGAGCTTACAATCGAATCTTAGATGCCATAGAAATTCCCGCTGAGGCAGTTCTATTGCGTTGTTCAGAAAGTATGAATGAAACATCAGAAACCATTGCGTTTTTAAATGCAGAAGAAAGGGCAATTGTTGAAGCGCAATCTCCCAGTGCAATGGATGGAATTCTCGCTGAATTGCAAAACCCGACGATGCTTTATTCAGTTGATTCTCGCCGTTTGTCCATTGAGGCTATTCCTGGGGAGGGTTTTACGTGTAGAAGTTTTTCTCTTATCTATACAACTCTTGAATAATTGACTCTTTTCTTTGATCTAAAAAGACCTCTTCGTTCCAAACATTAAAAAATTTTTTCTAGAAATTTAAACCAAAACTCCCCTCAATCTCCGGTAGCTTGGGGCATTTCAGCATCACTGTAGCTACTTTGAAGGCGATCGCCGCTCTAAAAAACAGCATTATCATAAGTTTTGCTTATATTTTTTCTCGGAATACTAAGGCTGAACCCGTTTACATTTCATTGAATAATAGCTATACTAAGCCTTAAGTCCATAGTTTAAATGCTATTGTCAAACTTATATCACCAACCCTAAAGGCAAAGTTCTATGGGGTTTTGCCTTTTCCCTCAAAATTCCCTTGTCCTCTAACGTCTCAGTCAATTACAGCATTACAAAAAAAACTATGTACCAATACAAGCATTCTGATTTTTTGGTTATTGCGACCCTTAACTGAATGCCCGACTGCGCCCCCAATGCTCGCCACAGTTACCTGACCCATGACAACCGGGTGTCGTCCATAGTTTTTTACAAGTTTCCTCCATCAAGCTATATTCGTCCCGATCTAGGCAATTGGGGCGAATTTTTTTTGTGCTTAAGGCAGAATCCAGAGGCAAACAATAGCAGTTCATCTATTTTATTGCGTGGGTTCTTTGCATTGTGTCAACCTAAAATATAGTGTTTAATTTTATAAATTCCAATAGTATTGTGACTGTTCATTTAATTTTTTGAATTCGTCACTAAGCTGACTATTCCTAGAATAATTTCTGACAGAATTAATCCTGATTAAAGCTTGGCGATCAGACCCACAATTCAAAGCGGCTTGTAAGACTAAGTTGACTTGGTTTTCACCACAGCAGATAGGCGGGTGCGTTAAACTCTAAACGTAATAATTTTACGGCAAAAATTAGGAGATTATATCGATGGCCCAGGCAATTTGGAATGGTGCAGTGGTGGCAGAAAGCGATCGCTGTGAGGTGGTAGAAGGAAACTATTATTTTCCCCCCGATGCCATTAAAACAGAGTACTTTAAGCCGAGTAACACCCACACCACTTGTTCTTGGAAGGGTCAGGCTAGCTATTACACCTTGTCCGTAGCCGGAGAAGAAAATAAGGATGCGGCTTGGTATTACCCAGAACCCAAGGAGAAAGCCGCAAATATTAAAGGTTATGTGGCGTTTTGGCGCGGCGTCAAAGTCGAGTCTTAGGATTTGAAGGGTTAAGGCGATCGCCAATGAGTTGTGGTTGTTTTGGTTGGTGATCCTTATGGGACACTAGAGGGTATGCCAAAGCAAAGTTACGGAAAAATTCCCCAGGGGCGATCGCAAACGCTACTGTTTGGCTTGCTTGATTTCGCGAATGATGCCCTCGATGCAGATGAACGCCAACTAGACCGACTACGGGCGACGATAAAAGTCCATTGGCAATCGCCCAGACGACTGGTGGTGCAGACAAAATTGCGCTATTTGCAAACTTTAACGGCACTCACTACTACGCCTTTAACCGTACCCCAATTGAAAACGGCCCTCAAGGATTTAGAAAGTTTTTTGGGGATTTTAGAGGATCACCGCATGACGATCCGGGGGTCTGATACTTGGCATTTTTCCTTAAATTTCTGGGGCGATCGCTGGGCACGGGCAGAAAATATACAACAGTTTAATCACACTTGGGCCGCGCGTCGCTTGGGGATATCCGAGAAGAAGCAAAATAATTTTCAGGAGAATTCTCAAACGGATCATGACCCAACTCACCCGGACTGGCAAAGCCTGTGTCGGCAAGCGCTGGATACCCACTTAACCAGTAATCCCCTAACGGCGGGGGATGGCATGGCCTTTGAATTAGCGGATTTGTACGTGCCCTTGGGGGTGACTGCCACCCATGCAGAGGAAGATTCTCCCAGCGATGATCCCCAGGATTTTTTGGCGCAATATCGCCATCTCTCCCATAATCGACTGGCGATCATTGGGGAGCCAGGGGCCGGAAAAACGACTTTTTTGCAACAGTTGGCCCTGGCTTTGTCGGCAACCGAAGATCTTCCTGTTTGGATCCCCCTGGCCGATGTGGGGGGGCGATCGCTAGAAAATTATTTGCTTGAAGTTTGGCTAAAGCAGCTTTTTAAGCAATTTACCATCGCGCCAAAAATCCAGACTGAATTTGCTGAACTGATTCAAAACAAACGGGTCTGGTTATTTTTAGATGCCCTTGATGAAATGGGAGATAATCTCAGCCAAGCGTCATTCAAACTCGACCGGGAACTCCAGGGCTGGTTAGGCAATGCTTCCGTCGTTTTGAGTTGTCGCAGTGCGGTGTGGGACACAGGGAAAAATGCCCTCACTGATTTTGTGATCCACCGTTGCCAAGGCTTTAGTGATGATGCCCAGCGTAAACAAGTGCAATGCTTTATCCAAAAATGGTTTCAAGGACAACCTCAACTCGGCGATCGCCTCTATGGTGAACTAAACCGCAGTATCCACAGTCGCATCCGTGGGGTTGCGCGCCAGCCGCTGTATTTGACGTTACTGTGTCGCACCTGGCAGCTCACCCAAGGCAAATTACCGGGGACAAAAGCCATTTTGTATCGCCAGTTTGTGGAAGCTTTCTATGACTGGAAACAAGATACTTTTCCCACGACCCAAACCCAACGCCAGCAACTGAATCAAATTTTGGGGCAGTGCGCTCTCAAGGTGCTCCAAAAAAATCCCGCAAAAGCCCGGTTTCGTCAGGCTGAAATTCAACCGTTTTTCGATGCCGTTGATCCTGATTTTTTTACCCTCGCGCTCCAATTGGGATGGTTAAAGCGGGTCAGTCGCTCTGCAACAACGGGGGAAAATGTCTACGCTTTCCATCATTTAACGTTTCAAGAATACTTTGCGGCAACGGCGATCGCCCACTGGGAGATTTTTATCGACGAAGGCGGCGAATATCCGATATTTTCGTTGGGTTGGCAGGAAACGATTTTGCTGTGGCTGGGACGCGAAGAGATTGCCGCAGGCGAAAAAGAAAATTTTCTGCAAGCGCTTTTGCACTGGCAAGACCATTGTGGTGGTTTCTACGAAGTACGCGCCACCTGTTTTGTTGGCAAAGCTTTAGCCGAATTCCCGGAATTTTCCCAAGGGCAAGCAGTGATCGATCAACTGGTGCAATGGCGCTTTATCACCGCCCAGAGACAACCCAAGTTACCATCGCCCCTAGTTGAGGAGGCAGGCATTGCGCTCTCCAGAAGCGATCGCCAGCGGGTGGTGGTTACCCTCGAGCAATTTTTAGCGACCCATCTCGATGCCTTTGACCGTTGGTTAGCAGCCCATAGCCTCGGCAAAAACCATGATTTCGGCAATCCCACGGCGATCGCCAGCCTCGAAGATCTGCTGACAGAAAACGCAGATCCGAATTTTCAACTTAATCTCTGCCGCAGTTTAGGGGCCATCGCTCCCGATAATGCCCTCGTCATTGCCAGTCTTTCTCGCCTGTTGGCAGCGGATCAAAAAGCAACCATCCGCCGTAAAGCCGCCCTGCGTCTCGGTAAACTCCAGCCCCATCATCCCCAGGCGATCGCCACTTTGTTAGAGCTTGCGGCAACGTCTCCCCAGGCGATCGCCACCCTCCAGGAAATTTGTCCAGATCATCCTTTCGTGCAAACAGATACTGTTAGTCAAACTCTGCCCGCCCGACGGCGCACCGCAAAGCGGATCTCGGAGAGATCGCCCCAGCCTAAATCGTCCCGTGAACAGGCCCTGGCTAGCCAAAGTCTCTTAAAAAAATTGAGTCTAGAAACCAACCTCGATCAACGCACAAGGCTAGTTGCCCGTCTCAGTGGTTATCTGCCTGACCATCCAGAGATTATTCCCAATCTACTCATAGCCCTTCGTCAGGCCCGCCGCAAAAGTACCCTCAAGTTGACCGTTGACACCCTCGGTCAATTAATTGAGACGGAACAATTACCCCTCATTTTGCTCCAGGTGAAACACATTTATCAGACAGTAAACCCCAATTCTCCCAATCGGCGCTACTGTTATAAATTGCTCTGGGACTGGTCAAAAATTTTGCCTTACGAAGTCTTTCAACGGGCTTGGTCATCTTGTTAAATTTATCTCTATGGCCCAATCGTTATTTTTCGTCGCGTTGTTGTTACCGCCCGACCTAGGGGCGATCGCCTCTGGTTGGCAACATTATTGTGTTGAGCGATTCCAAACTAAAAAGGCTCTCAATTCGCCGCCCCACATCACCCTGCAACCGCCCTTTAAGTTTCCAGTCGCAGACATCGATCACCTCGAAAACATTCTCCAAACCTTTACCCAAAGCCAAATTAGTTTCTCGATTCAGTTGACGGGTTTTAATTGCTTTGCGCCGCGCGTGGTTTACATTGATGTCCAACTGACTCCCCAACTCCAAGACTGCCAATCTCAATTAAAAACGGCCTTTGGGACACAGTTAAACATTCAGGATCAACGTTATGGCGATCGCCCTTTTTGTCCCCATGTGACCATCGCTTTTAAAGATTTAAGCCGTACTAATTTTGACCGGGCCTGGGCCTTTTTTCGGGAGCGTTCTCTAAACCATTGTTTTACCGCTGGGGGTTTGAGTTTGCTACAACACAATGGCCGCCATTGGCAAGTTCGGGCAAATTTTCTGTTGCGTCACCTAGCCTAGGCATTATAAATTGGCCCCTGTTGCGCCTGATAAAATTGCAAGACCCCCTGGGCAAAAGCCAGCTCCACTTCTGTTTTCACGATAATGCCGCGCTGTTCAAGGGCCGTTTGCCAATTTGGGGGTTTTGGCCCTTCGTCGAAACCAATGGCCTCCGCATCAACGCCCCTAGCTCCGCTGACTACGCGCTTTAAGCCAGACCAGTGGATTCCCCCCAAACACATCGCACAGGGTTCGGTACTGGTAACCAACTCCAGGGCAGGCAAATTTGCAGTGCTGAAATTGTATTGGTTAAATTTGCGTTGGGCGATCGCCATTGCCACCATCTCCGCGTGGAGCAACGATAAATTTTCGCTAGTCACGAGGTTCACCCCTAGGGCGATCAGTTCCCCGGTTTCGATGTTAAAAATCCCGGCCCCGAAAGGCCCGCCTGTTTTTTGAATAGTATTTTCCCGGGCGGCACCCACCACAAAGCGCATTTTTTGGCGATCGCCTGGGGTCGGTTGATATTGGCTGCTGTATGCCTGCAACCATTGGGGCAAACGAAAACAAATTTCCGACGGTTGATGATACATCGCGCTTTTTACTCCATGTCTTGGGTTAATTTCATTGGGTCTTCGGAAAGTTAAAAAAAAAGGTAGGTGCGCACCTACCTTTTAGAAACATACCTTTTTTAAGAATTCGACGGTGGTAGTTTGCGCAGTTCTCCGAGGAGTTTTTTTAATTGCCCTTGGACTGGCCCCAGGGTTGGATCCTCACTGTCTGCCAGTTGTTTTGACCATTTCTCGACGGTGGCGATCGCCGACTCCGGCGAAAAGGTAGGTGTACGCCTACCTTTTGGGGCAGAATCATTTAAAATGCGCTGAATCCGATCCTCAGAAAGCCGAAAAACCTTAGCCAGTTCCCGTTTCAAGGATTTTTCTCCCGTCTTGGGTCGGCCCCGTAAGCGTTTATAACCAGCAGTTTCTAGCTTTTTTGCCGCCTCCCGAATCTCCGTGACCGTAAAATTTTTCCGTTGGGTATTTTCTTCGATTTCAATTTGCAGGGCATCCACAGCATCCGCCGCCGCGTCAATATCCACCACCCGCACCGGAATTCCTTCGGGAAATAAACTCGCATATTGATCGGGGTGGGCTAGTTTAATTTGATAAAGGGCCTCCCGGCGATGTCCCCCGGCCAGTAGATGACCATGGCGATCCACCGTCAAAGGAGTAATTAAACCCAGCACCAGGATCGAATCGACCAATTCCTGGACGTGTTTATCATTGAGGGGACGGGCATCTCCCCCCGGACGATCCAAAATATCCTCAAACAACAGGAGCTTTAGATTTTGGTTAACTTCATTTTCATAGGCTTTTTCGGCGGTGAATTCTGCCGTCGCCCGTTGGTTGAGTCGATCAAGATTCAGGGTCGCTTTTTTACGGGCCATTAGTTTAGGTACTCCTGGAGCCACAACCAATAATTTTTAATTTCCGTCGCTGCTTTGCCATCCGGATTCCATTCTGTAACAGCACGTCCCTCGGCAACAGAAGCAGGAAAATCGGCACGACTGCGAATCAATGGCCCGACAGGGTAGTAGACGGCGAGCCCCTCGATCAATTCCGTCAAATTGGCCTGGGGATGGGCTTGGTTAATGCAAAAAACCGCTTGGGCTTGGGCCGCCCGGATTGCCGCGAGGGTCGCTCCTAGGGCATCGAGTTCGAGTTGGCCAGGTCGTAACACCACCACACAGAGATCGGCAATTTGGGCAATTTCAATTAAACTCGCTTCGGCACTGGGTTGGGTATCCACAAACAGCCAATCGGTCTGACAACGCTTCAGGGAAACTTGCACGCGACCTGCGGGGACGGTGTGGACTAACGGCGGATCATCGGCGCGGCGATCGCCCCAATCGGCACAACTCGCCTGGGGGTCGGTATCAATGATCGTGGCTGGCCCAGCCACCACAGCCAAATTCATCGTTAATGTAGATTTGCCGACGCCCCCTTTTCGACTAACAATCGCAATTTTTTTCAT
>NZ_CP016488.1:0-27205 GCF_001693295.1 Picosynechococcus sp. PCC 8807 | reverse complement strand
AGCCAAAAAGCAAGATTATTCATTCAATAATATTGAATCAAGATTAAAGAATCAAGAATCTTGAAAATTATTCATGAGAGCGACTTCTAATCCTCCGTAAAGTCATAGATTCAAGCGATTGCCTATTCTTCCGAAAATATATTCTCTAAATTCCGATAGCCACTAACCACCCGTACAATCTCAATACTGTCGTCACTCACTTGATAAAAAACGACATAGCCCATCACCGATAAACCCCGAAGATTAGGTCGAAGGTAATCATAGGATTTGCCGATGTAGGGAAACCGTGCCAAATACTGACATTTCTGACCAAAGGTTTTTACGAAGCGATCGCCTGCCTCGATACTTTGGCCAAGAAAGTAATCCGAAATCTCTTGAAGATCCTTGCTAGCAGATAGCGTAATACGCAGTTGTCTCATGCAGACTCAGCCCGAGCCAGATCAACTTTATTTTGGAGCTGTGCCATGACCATATCAAAACCAATGACCTGACCAACCTCAATATCCTGCAGCCCTTCATCAACCTTGAGGCGAGTCTCCTCCAGCCATGCCAAATAATCTGGATCAAGATCTGAATTTTGCTCAGTGACCTGCTCTGCCAACAAAACTAATGCCGCATCAATGGTTTCCTCAAGGGAAGTATATTGACCTTGACGAGCCAAAGACTCAAGAATTTTACTTTGCTGTGTACTGAGGGTGATTTGCATAACATTTAGACGTTCCAGCGGTGTTCTCTCAAGATAACCCATAGATTTCTGGAAGGACAGATGCTAAAGCCAGAAAGAATTCAATAATCTTGAATTAAGAGTCTTGAAAATTATTCATGGAGGCGATCGCCCCTAGTTTCTCTTGTTACGGCCCCAAACTTGAGTCGCCCCACACCCCTAGCTTAAGTTTGGGGGACAGGAAATAAGGTGTCGTCCGCGCAAAGCGCCGATGACGGTTATCTTTCGTTATTCAAAAAGCCGCATACTGCCGCTTTACCTGTCCCCATTCAGGTTATTGCCTACCTGCCGCTCACTGCCTACCAAGTCTTATCCTGCTGCCCCAAATAGTCCTGTTCCCGAAAGGTTACTTGCCGCCAACAAATCGCTTGCTTGTAGAGCCCATCAAGGTTATTGATCAGTATAGGCGGAGCAACAGGATAGAAATAAGGATGCCGCACGATTGCGGCGTAATTACGCTTCCTTAGCCGCGAAAAGGCATTCTAGCAACACCAGTCCGCCGGAGTCCGTTAGCCCGTGTCTTTTTACGTTGGGCTCCTACCGTCGCCGATCTTCGGCTGTCGGGCAGGTTTGATGCGTTGGGGCCTAAGCAAGCTACGTCCCTATCCCGGCGTTTGTGGCGTGCTTTTTTTGTTTCTTGGGCGGCACGTCGCTAGTAGAAAGAGAGAGGGGTGGGTTGGAGGGGGTAGGGGGGCGCGCAGCGTGTCTTTTTGTCCTCTTGTGTGTTGTCTAGGTGCGGGTTGCCTGTGGTTCCTGTCCGGCTGTTTTTTCGCCTGGGGGCTATGGTACAAGTCCAATAGCCCCCTGCCGCTTGTGGGCCTTGCGGCCCTGCGGGTTTAGATCAGAGTTAGCTGTCTTTGTTCTGCCCAGCTCGGTGCTTGGCTACCGTCGAGAGGGTAGATTGTCACCTTTAGCCCTTTTTTGATTGCATAGGCGATAGTGCCCCATGTGCCGCTACCGTGCCCGCTGAAGGGTTTTGTAGGGGTGCAGCGTTCCGGGCAGGGTTTATTTGGGAAAGCGATTAGCTCGGTGGCGTCGTTTACCATGCGTTGACTGCGGGCGGCGAACTGCCATCTTTCCCGGCCTTCCACATGGTAGATGGTGAGGTCTGTTTTTTCTGCGTAGTGTTCTGCTACTAGGGCGTCTAGTCCTTTAGCGTCTCCCACCCCGACCGCTGGAGGGTTTGCGGGGAGGAGGTTTAGCACTTGTTTGGTTTCTTGTGGTGTGAGTTTTCTAGGGCCGCTGAATGCAAGCATAGCTTGTTCTCTCTCTTTACTAGCTACCTCTATATTTTACCTTGTTAACTAGGTGTATTGACTGCTTTGTACATCAGTTTTTCTTATGGGCTATTCGAGTGTTTTTGCTTGTTAACAAGGTAGTTTGCGGCTATAATAGGAGCAGGCAAGGAGGAAAGTACCAGTTTCCAACCTCGCCCTAACAACCACAACTAAGTAGAGATTAGTTATGACTGCTTTAGATATTTTACGGCAGCTATCCGAGATGGCTGACCGGACGGCATATAACACTACGATTGGCCGTTACCAGTTCGAGACTAGAGACGTAGAGCTTCCGGCAGGGGTTCGGGTTTGCTGGAATACCCGTTATCGTTTCAGCTTTACCGCTGTTACCAGTTTTCATGGGGAAATTTGCGCCGAATCAGACATGGAGTTTTCCCAGCCCCTCACCAACGCAGACATCGAGAATGAATGGCGTGACCTTGCCTATGGTTGCAGTTATTTTGAGGCGCACAGCTTAGATATCAAGTATCCCTGCTGTGACTTGTTTCCTTCTGACTGGTTGCCGTATTAGGAGAGAAATTAGTGATGAGAACGTTTTATCCACCGCTTTATTACTACATTCTCAAGTCTCCCTACTCAGGCACTTGTTTTGTTTCTCGCTTATCGGCCTATTGGCTCGCGGAGCAGGTTGCTGATGGTTGGCAAGTAATCGCCAGTTATCCCACCTTGCAGGAAGCGCAAAAGCATTTATTGAGCTTGCCCAAGGGACGCGGAATCATTAGCGCCTAACTCTACTGCCTATGCCTAGCCCTCCTTTGGAGGGTTGGGAGAGTTTCCTCCACCTTGTTTAATCTTTTCAGGAATTTAAAAATTATGTTGACTCTAACCGATACCCCTCGGATTTATGTCGCTTGCCTTGCGGCCTACAACAACGGTTTTTTACATGGGGCTTGGATCGATGCTGACCAAGACGCCGATGATATCCAAGCGGAAGTACAAACGATGCTCAAGACTTCCCCGGCTTGGCAACTTGGCGACATTTGCGAAGAATGGGCGATCCATGATTATGAAGGTTTCGAGGATATCCGCCTTAGTGAGTGGGAAGACTTCGAGACTGTATCAGCCCTAGCCCAGGCGATCGCCAACCATGGCCCAGCCTTTGCTGCTTTTTATAGCGACAATCAGTATGGTGACGTTGCCTCAACGGTTGAAGCTTTCGAGGATGCTTACCAGGGTATTTACGAAGACAAAGAAGATTTTGTTTATTCCCAGCTTGAAGACCTTGGCACCCTCGATGCTTGGGAAAAGGCAGGCATGATGACCTGCTACATCGACTTTAAGGCGATCGCCCGTGATTGGTTTATTACTGACTACTTTGCAGAACCAACACCCAAGCATCAAGTTTACGTTTTCGCCTACCTATAACCATTACCCCAAAGCCTAGCCCTCCTTGGGGAGGGTTGGGAGGGGTCATATTCACTTCTCAGGAATCACAACGATGAAATATCAAGACTGGCTTAATTTATTGACAACCCTTGAAACCGCCAACAAGCATCTGTATCCCCTGACCCTAGATATTGAAGCAACTATCGACAGCGACATTGTAAAAGTGATTTTTACAGCCCCCAACGGAAAACGCCAGACAGATTACTTCCCAGCCTGTGAAGCTGTGGCGATCACCCAAGAAGTCGCCAACGGGAATCTATTCACAATCATTTGGGACTGGATGGAGTATGGCGCACTCCCACGGGAACAAACCCAAGCACACCTGAACGAACTCCATGCCGAAGATGAACCGAACCGCGCCTGTGATGAAGCCTATCTGATGGCTTATGAGTAACACCCATGCGCTCCTATTAATCCTTAGCCTGCCCTAGCAGGTGAGAAGGAGTCAGTCAGACCCACAAACGAACCATGAACAAACCCAACGCTAAAGCCTTAGCCCAGGAACTTATCAAACTCCGCAACTACATCGAGCAGCACTATTCCCGCACCTGGAATGTAGAACAAGCCCTTGGTAAACCTGGCACCACCCGACTCTACAAACTCTTTGAACAAGCAGAAGAAATCCTATTGGAAGACTAAATATTATGGCTACCACTACGATCCCCCAAACCCAGCGCCCACGTACTCCCGGCGAATGGACATTACAGCAAACCATTGAAACTTTATCCCGACCTATCCCCGATGCCCTCCTAGGTACAAAAGACCGCTCTATCACTTATTTACCCTGGCACAATGCCGTCAAAATCCTTGATAAATACTGCCCTGCCTGGACTTGGGAGATTGTGAAGATGGAAACCACAGGCGATCGCCTTTTCCTCACAGGACGGTTAACCCTGACCGTTGCCGAGGGACGAGTCTACCGCGAAGCCACTGGCACCGAAACCCTCAAATTAGTGAAGCGCACCGGAGAAATTGTCGAACATCCCTATGGCGATCCGTCGAGTAACGCTGAATCCATGGCTTTCCGGCGAGCCTGTGCCAAGTTTGGCTTAGGACTCTACCTCTACCAATAACGATAAAATTCGCCCTGGGCACAACCTTTTGCTAAAGTGCCCAGTTTCCCATTGGTGTAAACGATATGGATACGAACACAGCTAAAGCCCTTGGTTATAAGTTCACCCACACCGCCCTCACTGAACTCAACCCAGATGATGACCCCACAGCATTTAAACGGTTCATCCTTGACCACCAAGCAACCCCCCAAATTCGCAACGCCCCACCCCCAATCAAACAAGCATTCAAAGAAGGTATTCTCGAAGCAATGCTCGAACTCGCATTAGCAGAACACCAAGATATTTGTGGTGCCTAACCCTAGCAGTAATATTTAGTTCTTTTTGGGCCACTCATTCACTCTGCTAAACAGTAGAATAAACTTGTTAACTAGAGGAAAGGGCATGTCAAAACTAAACACTCTCCCTAAAAAATTTCAGGAAGTAGCCCGTGCAAAATATGGCGACCTCAAAAAAAACGAAGAAATGCACCCTTCTGTTTTTGGCGTCAGATTGCCCGTGGACATTGCTGAAAAGCTACTGAAAGAAGATGGCAGCAAAAATACTCCCTTACTCAGGAGCATCCTCATTGAAGTCATTCGCAATCAACCAGAGCTCTTTGCGGCGATCCAAGCAAAAGTCGCCAAGCTTGAAACGAAGTAATGAATTGCAATATTCGTCGCTAGTAGTTGCAAACTTACACTAGCTTTGAGTATAAATATTAAAAGACCCTCGTCTCTGAATGTTTCGCAGCATCGAGACAAGGGCAATAAAACTTATATAGATACTAAATAGATACTAACATGAACAATATTTCTTGTGCATCCCCCACGTCTGAAAAATTCTATAAACTGACCGAATCTGAATATCGAGCCGCCCTCCAACTCAAGCCCGCCGAACGAGATTTACTCTTTTACCTCCGCGTTCGTGATCCCTTTGGCGATGGCCTTGAAATCAACGTTGCTGAAATTGCCGAAGAACTAGGCCGACACCGCGCCACAATTAACAGCGCTCTCAACGTCCTCAGAAAACAGGGCTGGTTAGAACATGGCTTCAAAACCGTTAGGACGATCGCTCTCAAAACCAAAGAGGCGATCGCCGAAGCCGTTCAATCAGTGCAAGAGGCCATCACCCCAACCTCCAATCTAAAAACAAATCCCCCAGAAGACCCAAAAAATTTTACGCAAATTCCCACGCAACAAATGAAGTCTCAGGACGACAACTGTCGCGTACAGACGACAAATGAAGTCTCCACACGACAAGCGAAGTCTCCACACAACAATCAATCGCTGAAACCCAATGATTGCAATGCTTCTGAATCCCCTAAGACTTATTCAGACTATATAGACCTTATTCAGACTCTTCCAGAAAAAGAGAGAGAGAAATTTCTCAAATTTTGTGAAAAGAGAGCATCTGCACTACCCCGACCTGTGCAAATGATTGACAAGTGGATTGCTGCTAATTTCGATTGGTTGAAAAACCAGTTCTACAAGACCACTGCTAAAAAGGCAGCAGAACCACAGGCTGAAGCGCAAAAAAAACCAGATCTAACCCAAGAACAAGACAGTATCGTCAGGGATCTAGTTGCCCGTGGCGAGATAGTAAAAGTGTACTATTCAGTGTCACACCATGGTTGGTATGTCCTTTGGAAAGATAACTCTGTGCAGGAACTCCATCGGGCGCTTTCTTGGTATCAAAGCCGTGAATCAGGGGCGATCGCCAAAGGTTTTCAGAGCATCCAAGAAATTCTCAAGCAGAAACAAGCCCAAGCCCTAGAGGGATTTGCTAAAGCCAAGCCAAATCGGGCAGAACAAGACAAATCCGATGGTGGAGGGGGAGATGACTGGCCGGAACTTCAATTTTGATGAATGGGTTGCATCCACCATCCCCGACGGTTCCCCCAAGTCAAAATCCACCGGATAGTTGCATTTAATCTGAGCCCAAAACTCCGATGATTGCGGGCCGCTAAACTTACTGAGGAGCATCCTTATGAAGGTAATTCGTGAGTATCCTGACCTCCTAGAAGAAATCAAGCAGGAATTAGGCGACGTCTAAGTACCCAATTCATTTGTTAAGTCAGGTGTTTTCTGGGAACAGTGAAATGCTGAACCTGATTGCTCTTGGTGTTGATTTTTATATATCCGTGTACCTATAATACCTCCGTATCTTTTGTATCAACTTATACATATTCTTGACGGAGGTTCCCTTTTTTTCAGGGTGCATAGACATGGGTGAAGAAAGATTTGAGCAGTGGCTAAAATCCCTCCCACCAGAACCTGGGACACCATTGCTCGACTATCTGAACGATCTACAACAATGCTCAGACACTGCGAACTCTTCGGCGGCATTGGGGGC
The DNA here is from genome assembly GCF_001693295.1 of Picosynechococcus sp. PCC 8807. Lineage (NCBI taxonomy): Bacteria > Bacillati > Cyanobacteriota > Cyanophyceae > Chroococcales > Geminocystaceae > Picosynechococcus > Picosynechococcus sp. PCC 8807. The sequence goes on along the minus strand of NZ_CP016488.1, from coordinate 20,393 downwards.
TTCTCCCATGCGATCGCCAAATATTATTCCGAAAGCATCAAAACCACGGACTACTGCGACATCGACGAACAGGCGATCGCCGTTTACTCGGAATTCTTCCCCAAAGTCACCATTCACAAAGACATCCGCACCTACTACCCCCAACAACAAGAATTCGACCTCATTACCTGCGGCTTCCCCTGCACCGGAACGTCCCACGCAGGCAGCAAAACCGGACTCCATCACCCCGAATCACAGTTATGGCGCGAAGGATTACGCATTATGTGCCAAGTCCGACCCCAATATTTCATCTGGGAGCAACCTGTGGGTATTGCCACTAGAGGTTTACGAGCAATCCTTGGGGGATGCCGAATGGCTGGCTATCAAACAACGGGTTTTACAATCGCCGCTAGTGAACTCGGCGCATCCCACCGACGGGAAAGAACGTTTATTATTGCCTACCTTGACCACAGGACAGGGCACGACCCACAACGCTGGACAGACGAAGTTAGAACAAAGGCTGAAGCAATTAGACGTTATTCCCCCTGGCTATCAATTCAGCCCAGAGGCGATGGCGATGTACATGGGTTTTCCGTGGCATCTCTTCAGCTCAATCACCGGACAACGCTTCACCCAACTGCCTACCTCGTTCCCAGTGGCCTCAAAGGACGTAACGATGTCCGCAGACTTGCCGGAAAAACTGTCACCCCAGCCCAAGCGGCGATCGCCCTCCACTTCGTTGACTGGCACCACCAACAAAAGGCGCGGTAGACCACGAGGCAGTAGTGGAAAAGCCTCTGGTTGTCTAGTCCCGTTCACTGAAGCCCGCCGTGGCAAAACCTATCCCATCATCCAAGGGGAACGGGTACCCAAAGATATTGCCCTCGATTATCCCCATCACTATCGCTGGTTTTATCAATGGAGAGAGTGGCAGGAGAAGCAGCAACGATGGGTAACGAGGTCGAAACGCATCAAGTTTCCCCAAGTCACAGCGGTACATCAATTGATCCAAGCGAATCAAAATGTGGTTCGTATCTTGAACTTTATTGAGACAGGCAGGCTTGAATAATCTGGTGTAAGACAAAAATTCCGGCCTCAATTGCCAAAGTCCGTCCGGTTCTGGATTTGGTGTAAGACAAAAAATAATTAGTTTAGACAGATGAACAACAACGACATTCTTCAATCCTTAATCAAGCACGACTCCAAAATCCTCCTTTCCCTAAGTGCCTTTGAGATATTCGTGCTCATTGCCTATCTCCAGACGGCACAACACTGGATCCATGGTGAAAGTGGCCTCGTGGTTCGGGGTCTTGTGGAGAAGCTGATCAATGCTGTTTCCCAATCAATTCCAGAAGCCGGGGCACTACTTGAGCAAGGAAATCAGCCCGGTTATGACATCACCAAGGAATATTTTGAGTGAGAGTTTTTGTAAGGAGAAATTACTGGATGCTGATAGCTGGCTTATCTTGGTTATCATCCAGTTTTTTCCTCCCTTGTGAATAGCCCCTGATTTCATCCATCTCCTTCAAATATCAATGGGGTGATCGCCAACATTCTCAACTAACCTTCTTTCGCCATTGGTCACGCTGGAAAGCAAATATTCCGCCGATAATTATTTTTCCAGTCACTATTAAGCTTCCGGTCTCGCTAGGAGGGGATCAACGCTTTAGTTTCCGGTTATGCTTAAATATGGCCGGAATCAGCACCGGAATGTTTACCGGAATTCTGACCGGAAAGTCCACCGGAAAATGCAGCCATATTATGGATCTATAGAAAATAAAAAAATTTTCATGTACGACCGGAATCAAGCCCAGCGGAAACTCGGCATCGGAAAGTCCCAATATTATGCCTACCTCAAGGCCACCGGAATCAAACCGGAACGTCGTGATGGCCGGACAACCATTACCCAGGCGGAACTGGAAACGTTATTGGCCTACAAGGAATCTCTAAACGCACCGTCGGAATCTACGCCGGAAACTACTAAGGATTTATCAGAATCCCAACCGGAATCTATAGCCCCAATGCCACCGGAAAAAGAAGATTCTCCTCCTGTAAATTCACTGGAATCTCAACCGGAAAAATCTGATGTAATTCCTCCACCTCCTCCAAATTCCGGTGCTATTCCAGACCATCAGCATGATGATATTCCGGTCACTTCTGATGAGGCTATTACTGATAGTCCGGTCGCCCAGGGTGGAGAACTTTCAACAGATTCCGGTGATGAGTTTCCGGTGCTCTATGAAGAGGGGATAATCTCTGAATTTCCGACCACCTCCATGGACAACCTCGACCTTTCCGATGAGTCCGATCTTGATGCTCTCATTCGCATTGCCCAGGCCAAGAAAGCGAAGCAAATTCTCCAGCCAGAATTGGTGATGGCCCACCTCGTTGAGCAGATGACGGAGGATGATCTACCGGAAGATTTACGCCGCAAGATTGAGCAGACCCGGAGGGCGATCCGTGACCCTTTAGCCAATCCCGCCGCGATCGCCAGCCAGATCCTTACCAAATATCGCAGCGGGTCAATCCAGAAAACCTAAGCCAAATCATTTCCATCATTCAGGAGGGCCACCATTGTTTGGTTCTGGGGGAAGCGGGTTTATTCGAGGGGCTACCAGAGGCGATCGCCGCTGCGGTAGACATTGAACCCTGGGCGATTGTCGCCTACCAAGGCAGCACAAAAACATTCCTCATGGAACTAGCGAAACAATTTCGGGTGGACACCACGGAACCCAAGTACAACAAAGAGGGAGAGGTGATTGGCGATCGCCAGTTGACGGCGGATGAAATTAAGGAGAAGTTAGCCCAGGAAATTGAGAAGGGTAGCCTGTTGATTATCCCGGAAGCAAAGCGGCTACCTGCATCTATCCGTTATTGGCTAGAAACCCTCATGCGCATGGGTAAGGTAATTGTCGTGGCGATCGCCGTGGCGGTGATTAAGCGCGACATCTACCTTCAAATGCTGGAGGTGGAATTAGAGCGGCCCTCCATTGATGCCATTCGAGGTGTGATTCTGGAGGAAGCTGAAAAAAATGACTTATCCCTCACTGACCACCAGATCGCCAAACTGTTAACTGTTGCTGGCCGGAATCCCTTGTTAGCCCGTAAAGCAGTGCGGAATGAGAAGCTGGGCTTAAATCCAGAGCCGGAGCACAGTCTATACCTTGACATTAGCCCAATCATCATCTCTGCTTTGATGGCCTTCTCCATCGTCCGGTTTATTGGTTTGGGCACTGGCGATCGCGGTTTGTATGTCATTGGTGGAATCGCCCTGGTGCTGGGCGTCATGCTCCGGCAGATTGGCAAAATCAGAGGCGCGAGGCGCAAATATGGTCAATAAACTTCTCCTCTCTGGGGAGATGCCGATAGGCAGAGGGGGTATTTTTTGTCTTACACCAAACGGGAGGAATGAACCATGATGAGTGTGACCCATGCCATTATTGGCGTTTGTGGCACCACCCTACTGTTGCAAACCGCTGACCCAGTGGTGCTAGGCTTGGCAATTATTGGCTCACAAATTCCTGACCTCGACAGCTCCCATAGCCTCGTGGGTCAGGTCTTTTTTCCTGTTTCCCACTGGCTCGAAGACCGTTACCCCCACCGCACCGTCACCCACTGCCTTTTGTTTAATGCCGTCCTCAGTGCGATCGCCGGAGCACTCTGGTATCTCCTCGGTATCCCTACTCCCTGGGCGATCGCCTTACCCCTGGGTCACTTTCTCGCCATCTTCTCCGATACCTTTACCAAGCAGGGCGTGCAATTGTTTTATCCCTTGCAAGCGTGGTGTGTCTGCGGAATGAATCCCAAGCGGCGCATGAAGACTGGCGGCAAGGCTGAATATTGGGTGCTGGGAATCGCCGTCTTGATTCTGTTCCTGAACCTCAATCTTTTGAATAATGGTGGTTTCCGCGATGTTGCTAGCCGCACCTTAAATCTTCGAGACCACAGCATCAAAGCTTACAATGCCAACGCCGCCCAGTATGCGACTTGGCTCCATGTGGAAGGGGTTTGGGCCACTGACCGTAAACCCGTCAATCAAACATTTTTCATCGTGGCCGAGGATAATGGTTATCTCGTCACCGATGGCCAGGGCGTTTATAAGGTAGCTGAGAATGGCGATATTATTCCCACCCTTGTGCGCCTAGATATTCGTAATGAGCAAACGACCGAAACCTTTACCCAGGGTTTTAATGATGAGCCGTTAGGGGAAACCTTGGAGGCGATCGCCCAGCGTTATCCCGATAGCCTTATCCTGGTTTCCGGCAGTGTCACCATTGATTTCCCCGATGAGTTACCCAGTTCCTTACCCCCAGAGGTTCAGGTTTATGGCACTAGGGTCAATCTCACCTATGCTGACTTGAATCAAGTGCTCTCAATTCTTCAAGACCAATGGGCGATCGGGCAGCTCGACTTTAAGGTATTCGCCCCAGCACCCACATTCTCCAGTTCTCCCCTTGAGGGGAGCTAGAAGGGGTGTTCTCCCCTCTGGGGAGATGCCGATAGGCAGAGGGGGTATTTTTTGTCTTACACCAAACCAACGCACCCTTAGAGAATCGTGAATTTCCCTTGAATTTCACCGCAAATTGGCATAAGAGAGAATTATGCCCTAAACATTCTCCTCAGAGGGGAGATACTAATAGGCAGAGGGGGTTAGGTCGTTTTTTTGGGATTTTTTGTCTTACACCAGAAAATGATGCTGAATTTTGCCGCACAAAAACTAAAGCCCAGTGAACCCGTCCGCTACCTGTTTTCGGTGATGGTGATTTTTATGAGTTTCGGTGCCTTTTTATTGCCCCTCGGTTCCATCGCCCAACAGGAAGAACAAGAAATTGAACCCATAGAAGAAGTCAGCAATAGTCCTAGTCGCTATACCTTCAAAGTCAAACTCACTGAACTTGATGACCTCAAGGTGAAAGAAGGAGATACCGTAGGAATTAACCAGGTCATTGCCGATCGCACCCAGGATCGAGATCGCCTTTTGGTGGAAAAACAAAGATTAGAATTGGCGATCGCCCGCCTCGAAACCCTTAAAGTCACACCACCTTTGCCCCCCCGTGCTGTTCCCATGACCCCGGAACTGCCTCCGGTGAGTTACGAAACCCACAAAGCTAATATCGCCCAAGCCACTACCAAATTAGAATTAGCCAAATTGGCGATCGCCGATCAAAAATCCCTCATTGAAGAAATCTCCCAACTCAATGAGCCTTTGCTTGTCACCCACGAGAAAGCCAAACTCGAAACCCTGAAAATTGACCAACAGACCGCTGAATTAGAACTCAGCAAAGCGATCGCTAACCTCAAGGATGCCCAGGCCCAGCGGCAACACCAGGAATATCTCTCCTCCCTGGCGATCGCCGAACGTATCGAACGCGCCAATGCCAACGCCCTAGCTTACCAGCAACAACTCCAGGAGTTCGAGAACCAACAGCGCAGCCGTGCCTACCAACTCAGTGACCTCAATACCAAACTCGCCGATGTGGAAAGTCGCCTTGCCCAAGTTTCTACCGTCCGTAGCCCTTACCCTGGCACTGTACGCCGCATCAGGTGGCTGGAGCAGAGCGAAGGCACAATCAACGCTGAAATTACCCTACGACTTGGCGACCCTGACCCAATGCCAGATCGAGAATGACCCCGATTTAGCACTTATTGCCCAAGCTAAAAATGTAGAAGCATCTCGTTTAGAGAATCTTGAAGCTTCTGTTGACTACCAACGCGATCGCCGCTGGACAACCTGGTTAAACCCTAATCCTATTGGCATCATTCAAAATCTCCTTGGGGGCGGCGATCGCCAACGAGCCGAAATCCAAATCCGCAGCACCGAAGCCCAAGCTGATGCTAGTCGCCTCAATCTCCTCGAAGCTGATATCAGAACTGAGATGAGGAAAAAGGCGATCGCCGAACAAATCCAAACCGACCTTGATCAACTGGCCGACCTAGAAGCAGAATTAATGGCCGAAGAACAACGTTTAGCCCTTTTCAAAATTTACTTCCAGCGGGGCCAGGGTAGCCCTGCAGAATACCTTAATTTTCAAAATCGTTTGGCCCAGCTAACCACTGAAAAAGAGAACCTAACCGCAAAGATTAACAATATTTGCAAAGATGAACAGTAGAACAAAAACACTGACAGACTTCCTTGGGTATCCAACAGCCCAAGGATTTTTATTCTTTCCCCTAGTTCTTGAAATATCGTGCGCTATGCGCGGTTTATAAACGCATCGCTCTACGCCGCGAAGGGCACGTGCCCCCAAGGGGGCTTTATGCTGGCGAACTTGAATATTCCCGAAAGGTTCACTGCCTCGCCACAGGTTATTGAGGCCACACAGGTTTTTTATTTTCCCCGCTAAATACCCGCTACAAAGCCTATACCGAGCTGCGGCGCTGATAGTTGATTTCGGTCTGGCCCCGTGCGCGACTTCCAGAGGCACCGTTATTCCTGATTTGGCAAGGTTACTTTCCGCGCGGCCAGGGTGCATATTTCTCGCGCACTTCGGGCTTTCCGCTGGTCGTTACTGAATTGCCACAGGTTACTGAGCGGGGCAGAAAACCCCCTTGCGGTGTGGCCGCGTTGTTGTTTTTTGGGGGTTTTGCCCGTGTTTTTGTTCTGTTGGTTTCTCGTTTCTGTTTTGTTTCTCGTTGCCTTTGGTCGTTCCGGTTCTGCTGGCTCGGCCCCGGCTGTTTCTCGTTCGGTGCCCGTGGTTGTTTCCGGCCCTGCCTGTTCCCTGGCAGTGCGGGCGGCGGTGGTTCCCTCGTCTTGCTGCTTGTTGCTTTCCCGGTCTGGTCGTCCGCTCTCTGGTGGGGCGTTGTCGGCTCGGGTCGGTCGGCTCCGTCGTGCTGGGGTTCTGGTCTAGTTGACTTCGGCGAGCTCAGTCGAGCCGTCGTTCTGGGGGCTTGTCCCCCTTTGTTGTTCTTTTCGTCTGAGGTTTTTGTCGTGATTCGTCGTTCTTTTTCTGTCGGTCGTTCTGGTTCCGTTCCGCCGTGTTTCTGGCCTTGCTCTGTCCTGCGGCTGTGTCGGTTGGTCGGTGCGGGCTTCGTCTCGGGCGTTTTCTGGCTCCGTGGTCTGGGCTGAGTTCGCTTCCCCTGGGGCGGCGGCCCGTTTTGCTTTCCGCTGCTCCCGGTTGGTCGGGGTTCCGGTTTGGGTACGTCCTGGGGTCTGTTCCATCTCTGGCCCGGTCTGGGTTGTTTCGGTTCCTGTTTCTCGCTAGTTGCTTGGGGGCTTCGCCCCCTTTTTTTTGGCAGTCTCCCTAGATAATGGAGAGAGTCAATATTGCAGCATCCATGAGAGACATCAAGTGGGTGATCGCCTTAGCCAAATCAATCATCAAGCATCCCATCCGAGCTATCCCTTTATTGATTGGCATCAGCCTAGTCTTTTTTGGCGCACAAAATTACAAACCCCCCACGGAACTCAATGAGGCGCAAAACTCTGCTCCAACTCAATCCCAACCGACAGACTCCCAGGTTGCAGCTCCCCCCCAATCGGCGATTGCCAGCAATAACCCTTGCCCCATCCATCTCCCCAACGGCTTACCTACTGGAACACCAGCCACTAATGACCTAGTGGTGAGGGATATCTACTGCCTCAGTTCCAACGACAATACTAAATTTGCTGATTGGGTTGCTTTTCGTTTAGACCGAGGCACCATCACAGGCAGCTCTGACCAAGACCGGGAATGGGAGGCTGATCCCAAGATTCACCGTAATGAAACCCTCGAACCCGAAGATTTTCGCGGAGCCTACAAATGGGGCAACTATGACCGGGGCCACCTAGCACCCTTGGCATCATTTCGAGGCAAGAACTGGCAACAGGTGAACTACCTCAGCAACATTACCCCCCAGAAAGCCAGCCTGAACCGGGGCGCTTGGAAAGAACTCGAAGAATATGAACGAGATCTCGTCAAGCAATACGGTGAGGTTTATGTGATTGTGGGAACCGCCTACGACAACCAACCCCTACAACTGATCAATGCCGACGAACCGAACGATATCCCTGATTACTTCTGGCGCATCATCCAATACAACGGCAAGACTGAAGCCTATCTCTTTCCCCAGGATACTCCATCCGGCACTGACTTTCGCCTGGGTAAAACTACTGTCTATGAAGTAGAGCAGTGGAGTGGCCTGAATTTTGGTTTACAAAAATGATGGTGATAGGCGATCTCGAAGAAATCCGCTTTGCGATGCGCCTATTCGTCACCTCCAATGAGAAAAAAGCATTGTTTAAGTGAATAATCGCATGTAGAATTTTAGGCGGTGAAGCGTGCTTTAAGCCGGATTATCGTAAGCTTACTGAAATCGCTGAAACTACTTCTACATAAAGGTTTCACCGGAAACATCTCAAAATTATCGTAAGCTTAGGTCATTTTTTGTCTACTCTTAAATTAATTCTATCGTTGGGGATCATTGCTCCATAGGCTTTTCAGAGGATCTGGTATCGTGAACTACTGGTAAATTAAGCTTACCGTCTATGATGAGTATGCTGTAATCCAATTTTGCGCACCATGATTCGCGAGACTTTTCACTTCGCCACGGTTCAATCCCGGTTGCAGCAGCTACCCTTCGGGAAAAAATTACCTACAGCCCTCTATCTCCACATTTCTGCCCTCAAGTATTTACCTCTTGAGTTACAAGACTACGAGGCGATCGCCCGTGAATTACTTCCCAAAAGCGAGTTTTCCTTTTCTCTAGTCAAGTTCAATACCAGCGAACCGAAAGTTTCCTATCTGGACTACCCCGATTTTGATATAGACCCCCATCCAGCCCTCAAACAAAGTATTCAGGTCAACTTGGGAGTAGGTAGCTATCAGGTGCGGCACTATGGCGATAATCCGCCAATTTTGCATCGTAAAGAAACCTTTGTCCATCCCACCTATCCTCACTACGCAACCTTTACCCAATTGACCCAAGCAGAGGAAAAACTAGGTTTACTGGCTGACTCCCGTAATATTGGTTATCAGCAGCAGTGGGAGAAAAAGCTTCAACACTTTCGGGTACGCATCGAAGACCATCGACTGATTGAGATTAAGGATCCTGAACGCCAATCCCCCAAGATTGACCGTCACAAAGCGGCGATTATCCGGCGGCAGATGTCCCGCCCCGTGCGATCGCTCTTTGAAGTAAACCTCCTCACCGAGGGCATGACCTTCTTTGACTATGGCTGTGGCCATGGAGAAGACCTGAAATTTATTGCCGAGAAAGGATTTCAAGTACAGGGATGGGATCCCTTTTACAAGCCTGATAACGAGAAAAGTCCAGCAGATGTCGTCAATCTCGGCTATGTGATCAATGTGATTGAAAATCCCGCAGAACGGCGGGAGGCATTGGTTAAAGCCTGGGCATTAGCCCAGAGAATTCTAGTGGTTTCCGCCCAGGTACTAATTGCCGATGGCGGCTATGGTCAGGTGGCCTATGGCGATGGGGTAATTACCAGTCGCAATACGTTTCAGAAATACTACGATCAAGAAGAGCTGAAACTTTACATTGATCAAGTGTTGGGGGTTGATGCGGTTCCGGTGGCATTGGGAGTTTACTTTGTCTTTCGGGATGAAGCCCAGGCAGAAACCTTTCGGGCTTCGCGCTTTCGATCACGGGCAACAACTCCTAGGATTCGTCTTTCCGTTAAACGGTTTGAGGATTATCAATCACTCCTACAGCCCCTGATGACCTTCATCACCGAACGGGGGCGCTTACCCAAAAAAGGAGAACTGCCAGAAGAAACAGCTATCTGTGCAGAGTTTAGAACCCTAATCCGTGCCTTTAAGGTGATTGAACAGGCGACGGATGCAGAAGAATGGCAGCGAATTGCCGAACAGCGCAAGTCTGATATTCAGATTTATCTAGCTCTCTCGAAATTTGCCAAGCGGCCAAAGTTTAGTCATTTAGACCCCACTCTACAGACCGATATCAAGGTTTTGTTTGGGACGTATAAGCAAGCCTGTCTACTTTCAGACATGATGCTGTTTAGTTTGGGAGATTTGCAAAACCTAGCGGATATTGCCCAGGAGAGTAAAATCGGCATTTGCTCAACTAAGGCATTGTTGGTGCATATCAGTGCCCTAGAACAGCTTGACCCGTTACTCCGGCTCTATGAAGGCTGTGCCAGTCGAACGGTGGGACGGTTAGAAAATGTGAGTTTGGTGCGATTTTATCTCCATGAGCCAAAAATTGCTTATATTTCTTGTGCTGATTTTGATGATGATCCTCATCCGCGTTGGCAGATGGCGATGCAGATTGGTTTGCAGGATCTGAAGGTACGTTACAAGGAATATGATCCGGATTTTGCTCCGGTGGTGCAACGCAAGGATCGTTTAGTGGGTCAGGATTATCTGCTCTACGACAAGTTTGCCAAGCTATCTCAACAGGAAGAGGATTGGGGTTTACTGGAAAATTGGTCAGAGATTCAGCTTTGGTCAGGTTGGCAGAAGGTATTACGGGAAACGGGTGTTGAGTTTAAGGGTTCTCGGTTGCAATGGCGGCAGGATGCTGACCCCTATCAACGGAAAATTGTGAAGTCTCGGATTCGCTCTCGACAACGGCAACGACAGAAGGAAAAGGATAATTGATTAGGCGATCGCCAACACCGAAAATTCCTCGAAAAAATCGATAAATACTTAACTCTATAATTACCATTGCCAAAAACTTCGCAAAACGCTAAGATTTAGACGTGGCAATAAACCACAACCAAGGAAAGCAGATGATGGCTGTCAACCCCACCTTGGATAATGTTGCCTATGCACATCATCTCGAAAACTGCCCTGAAGCAATTCTGGGAAAAGCATCCAAATGCCAAAGCGAGCTTAACGGCTTGGTACAAAATTGCCAGCCATAGCAAGTGGAAACATTTAGATGATGTTCGTCAAACCTTTCCCCATGCAGATCTAGTTGGGCAACTAACTGTATTTAACATTAGTGGAAATAATTATAGGCTCATCACCAAAATTGTCTTTCCTACAAACGAGAGTAATATTGGCCGAGTTTATATTAGAGCTGTGTTAACCCATGCAGACTATAGCAAAGGTAATTGGAAAAAGGATTCATGGTTTAAATCATAAATCTAATTTCCTAAAAGATTAAGGAATAGCTAATTTAGACAAAATCTTAAAATCATCTTGCTTTCCTTTTAAGGCACTTAGTTCTTCGTATTAATCTTTGTCAAAAACAAAATTACCTTATTTAGTATAAAATTATTTCTATGACCCATACATACTTAGAATTAATTCAGTCTTTTCCTCCCCGCCCCATTCACTCTGCAACAGACTTTGAAAAAACTCAAGCCGTTGTCAACAATCTGCTGGATAAAGAGCTATTAACTGCTGACGAAGCAGACTATTTAGAAGTTTTAGGTACTTTGATCTACGACTACGAACAGCAACAAGAAGATCTTATTCCTGATATTCATGGTGTAGAGCTTCTGCGTGTTTTAATGGAAGAACGTGAATTGAAGCAAAAAGATCTCGTGTCAATTTTCAAAACAGAATCGATTGTTTCTGCGGTATTAAACGGCAAGCGACAGCTGACAACTCGTCATATTCAAGAATTGGCTGCATTTTTCCATGTTTCTCCGGCTGTGTTTTTCCCGGCGAACTTTTCTGAAAATTTTCTTGCGGCCTAAATTAAACGAATATCTGGAAATATAAAGTCAAGCCTTGAATATCTTTATTCTGAAAAATTAACCCTAGAGAAATTAGAAAAATATGGTGTGGCAATCGCTATTTACAAGGGTAAAGATAATCACCGATCTCGGAAATTTTTGCAGGTGTATGAGGATGTCGGCTGTGGCGATCGCCTTCTTCCTTATAGTCCTACTTGAGCGATCGCCGCTGTTGGGATTATCGACGATGTAGGGGTAGCCATCGTAAAAGTGAAGTAATAACTGTTTTCTTCTTTGAGCCACGCAAACCCCACGCTGCAATAATCTCGATGGCTCTGCAATATCGCTCCAGATATGCCGCCACCCTCTCCGCCAATTCATCGCCAATTTTTTCGTTATCTATCCTTGCGACTGGGTAAAATGGTCTTAGTCTGAAGTGTGCGAGACATGATTAAGGATGTAGCCTATTATCAACAACAATTTAAGAAGCTACGGGTTGATCGTTCGAGGGGGACTGCTCCCCATCAGCCAATCATGTTGTTATCAGTAATTGAGCAAATTGAACAGAAACACATCACGGTTAATCGCATCTACCCTAATGCCAGTTTAATCACGACTTTCTCGAAATATTGGAGTTATCTGGCAGGGGAAAACCACCGCAATAGTATGCACTTGCCATTTTTCTATCTAAAAAGTAGTAAGTTCTGGCACCTCAAGGTGAAGGCTGGGTTAGAAACGGCGATCAAGGGTTTTAAGCCGAAAAGTGTGAATACGCTGACGGCTCTGATTGATTATGCTTACCTAGATCCTGAGCTTTTCGCATTGCTGCAAAGGATGGGCGATCGCTCAATTTTGATTATGACGTTACTGGATGAGTGGTTCCCGAATAAACAGGAACAAATCCAAAAGTTATTTCAAAAGGATGCGTTTAAGGAGTTTCAGGATAGGTTGCGGGAGTTGGGTGGCAGGGTTTACACAGTTGATGATGATGAGGTGAAGGATGAAAATGTGGTGATTGTGCGGGATGCTGCTTTCCGGCGGAATGTCATCGCGAACTACAACTATCAATGTTGTTTATGTGGGATACGAGTCATCGATCAAAAGGGTCAAACGATTGTTGATGGGGCACATATTAAACCTTTCTCTGAGTTTCGGGATGATCGCTTTGATAATGGTTTATCGCTCTGCAAAAATCATCACTGGGCTTTTGATCGGGGCTGGTTTGGAATTGATGAGAATTACCGAATTATTGTCAATAAAAACTTAGATGAAATCACACCTAATAATCGGGCACTCAAAGATTTTGAAGGCGAAAAAATTTCTTTACCAAGTCAGAGTTTTCACAATCCACGAGGTAATGCTTTAAAATGGCATTATATCAATATTTTTATAAAGTAATTAGTCTTCTAGAAATTTATATTACCCAGTATTAATAGAGCTTTGACCTTATACATCTTGCTATACATCTTGCTCATTATTTCCCTCTTCTACTTCTCCTTCCAAGAATTCAGACCGATAAAGTGCATAGTTGATCACATCATCAGATGCAAAAAATATTGCGATTAAGCTATACACCGATAAAAATGCAAAGAAACCGAGAAACCATTCAGATTGTTGCAACTTATTAACACTGAGAAAAATGGCAGTAACTGTATACATGACCAATGAATATACTAACGCAGAAAGAAGAATTGCCAAGGTGATACGGAAATTTTGAATGAGTCTTGTATATCTTCCTCTTTCCTCTAGGAATGAGATGAATTTATCATCTCCTGATGAAATCATAATGGCTAGTGCAGCAAAATAAACAGAGAAAATAATTGATTGAATGGTTACACCTATCCCGTACATTTCTTTCGCAAGGTCATTAGAAATAGAGTTGGGACAAAAAGTAATCACTAACAATAAAGCAGCAAAACCAGACAACAAATCTAAGTTTCTGATCAGTTGTTTTTTTGTTTTTTCTAAAATTCTTCCAAAAAAGTTATTCATGACTCCAAAAATCACTCTGGATTTTGCATTCTGTTAAATAAACTTCTAAATGTAGAAATGAGTTGATCTAAAATAGGAGTCGGCTCACTAGAAGTGTTTTCTACACTATTTTCAACTTCTGCTTCCACAGGATTATCACCTGTTCTAACACGTTCTGTCTGTCCTCCCCTAACCCCATCGATAGTTGCGACTCCATATCCATCGCTTGCCATGTGCAATCGTGCATTTAATTCAGCATCATCATCGATATTGACAGGTTGACCCTCTTCACCATCAAAAACAGTAATTTCAGTCCGTTCTCTAATCCTTCGTCTTTGTAAGTCATTGTCTACATCTTCCCAAATATCTCTACTGTTAGGATTAGATGGATGAAGTTTAACTCGTATCTTTTTAATTGACGAAAATTTTTTGATGGCTTCAAAAAACGTCTTCTCCTCATTGATTTGTTGGATGTCTACATCAATAAAGAAGTTGCTATAGCAAGCTTTCATTACTTCTCTAAACTTATCTCTAAACGTTTTAATTTCAATCTGACTATTTTTTTGATAAGCAAGAATTCCTGTCTTAACATGAAGAAAAAAGCGAGACTTCGCTTCAATTCTGTTAGTGACATTTCTCTCTTCAATCTCTTGCGTTTCGGGATCTATATATTCTTCGCTGTCCGTCGGTTGATACTTGGCAAGAAAACCAGTTATGAATTGCCGCTCTTGTAATTCACTGACTTCAAAAAATCCCCATTCATGATCTCTGACTCGATGCGTTATTCCTGCACTTAAACCACGCCATAAAAAGTCTGCTTTGTCTTCATTATAAGCAGCAATAATATTTAAGCGTCCAAAAAGGTATTTAAAGTTTCTGCCAGGCATACTCTTGCGTTGAGAAAAGTAAGATTTTTAGGTCAGCATTCCGACTATAACAGATGGTAACACTACCATTGGTTAAAGATTTATTTTTTATGTAAACCCGCAAAGTTGAGAGCGTCCGCCGTGCCGCCACGATGGAAAAACACGCCCAAAAACGTGTCCGCGATCGCCCAATGCTAGCTTGCCCAACTCCTTGATCTATAGCCCCATCGAAGACTGGACAAACGATGAAGTTTGGATCTACCTCAATCAATTTCCGAATCCCTGGGGCCACGACAACAAAGAACTCTTTACCCTCTACCAAGGCGCAACCGCCGATAACGAATGCCCCCTCGTCATTGATACCAGTACCCCCAGTTGTGGCGACTCCCGCTTTGGCTGCTGGGTTTGCACCATGGTGGATCAAGACAAATCCATGAAAGCGATGATTGTCAATGATGACGATAAAGCCTGGATGGAACCCCTATTAGAAATTCGCAACGAACTCGATGTCAAAGATGACAAAGACCGTCGTGACTTCCGCAGAATCTGGGGTGGCGTCCAGATTTTTGAACGTAGACAAGATGACGGCACTACCAAACCCGCCCCGATCCCCGGCCCCTATACCAAACAATGGCGCGAACATTGGCTCAGACGAGTTTTAAGCACCCAGACCGAACTCCGCCGAAATGCCCCCAAACCCATGCGCGACATTACCCTGATTGCCCTCGAAGAACTCCATGCTATCCGCCAAATCTGGCTCGAAGAAAAGCACGAATTCGACGACAGTCTTCCTCGCATCTACCAAGAATGTACCGGCGAACCGTTTCCTTTTCCTGCGGGTGACAGTAGTCTCCTCGGTTCCGAAGAATGGGATGTATTAACTGAGCTTTGCCAAGACGACCCGATGCACCTTGAGCTAATGGCCAGCCTCCTCGATACCGAACGGCAGTACCGCACCATGAGTAAACGCATTGGCATTTATGATGCCCTCGAAAAATGTTTTGATAGCAGTTCCCGCACCGAAGCAGAGGCGATCGCCCAGGCCCAACGGCGCTACCAAGCCAAACGCGCCCTCAACGACCCCGAAGAATTTAAACGAATTTTGCAGGAAGACGACCCAGCTCAACTCGATCTTACCCAGGTCAAACCCCAAACCAACAGTTGGGCTGCCGCTAAGTTTGGACCTCGGAAGAGCTAGAACTAGGTTCGAACTACGTGAGGGAAATAACAAAAAGCTGATTATGTAGTGCTACGGCAAGGCGATCGCCTACAATAAAAAAACCCAAGCAGTTCGGTTTTTAACACTAATGTCCAAAACCAAAAATATCTATTGGAGAAATGGCATGACATCCACCGAGCATAATTGGCAAAAAGACTTTTCAGAGGAAGCCCTCGCCGCTGAAATTGCCCAAGCCAAAACCGCCGCCCAACAAGCTGCAACAACCGAACCCTGTGCAAAAAATGCCTATTACGACGGCGATCGCCAACTGTTAGTGATTGAGCTAACCAACGGCGCGATCTTTAGTTTTCCGCCCCACCTTGCCCAAGGATTACAACAGGCAACCCCCGAACAACTCAATGACTGTTGGCTCGATGCCTCAGGACGGAGTATTCACTGGGAAAGCCTCGATGTGGATTTTAGTATCGTTGGACTGATGACCGGGATTTTTGGTACCCAAGCGTGGATGCAAGAAATTGGTCGTCGCGGCGGTCAGGCTAAATCACCGGCAAAACGACAAGCTGCCCGTGCCAATGGCAAAAAAGGTGGTAGACCTTTGAAAACTGCCACCATTGAAGATCTTTTTTTCTCCAGCGACATTCTTCAACCCTTTAACCACGCCGAACTGGATGGCGATCGCCCTTAAACTCCACATTTTATGATTTTCAAAACCCTGATCCTTGAAAACTTTGGCCCCTATAGCGGTAGACAAACCCTGGATCTATCTCCCACTGAAACCAGCCCGATTATCCTCATTGGTGGTATGAATGGCGGCGGCAAAACGACCCTAATGGATGCCCTGCGCTTGGTACTCTACGGACAGCGGGCCCAATGCTCTACCCGTGGCTCCATGGCTTACGGTGATTTTCTGAAGCAATCTATTAACCGTGCCAGTCAAGAGGGCGATCGCACTGCCGTCGAACTCATTTTTCGTCATTCCATTACCGGCGCACCGACCGAATACCACATCCGTCGCAGTTGGCAGAACGTTGCTAAACCCAAAGAAACCCTCGAAGTCTTTATTCGCAATATTGTTGATGGCGAACCTATTTCTTTACCGGATCCCGCCCTTGCGAAGCTCTGGGATGAACGCATCGAAGAGTTACTGCCCCTCGGTATCTCAAATCTTTTTCTGTTTGACGGCGAACAAATCAAAGAACTCGCTGAACAAGAGACGCCACCGGTCGAAGTCGTCAACGCCATTCAATCTCTGCTGGGTTTGGAACTAAGTGATCGCCTGTCAGTGGATTTAAAAATCCTCAAGGATCGCAAAGCCAAAAAACTGGCCAATCAACAGGAATTACAAGACTTTGAAGCCCTCGAACAGCAATTTGTTGAGCAAGACGACCAGCGCAAACAAATCAAAGCACAACTGAGTCAGCTCCAAAATAAATTAGATCGAGCCAAAAGCCGTGCCGATGAATATTTATCCATCTTCAAATTACGGGGAGGGGAGATTACCGCCGAACGCGCTCAACTCGAAACCCAAAAGCGTCAACTCGAACAGCAACTTGACAACGATCGCGCTAGCCTGCGAAACCTTGCCGCCCAAGCGTTACCCTTAAACCTCATTCAGCCCCTTTTACAGCGCACCCAGACCCAAGCCCAAACCGAAATTGAGCACCAACAGGCTCAGATTACGAGTCAAATCCTCGGCGATCGCAATACCAAACTCCTCGATTTTGCCCAGGCCCAACATTTTCCGAAACCCCAACTGGAACAACTCCAAACATTTCTGAACCAAGAACTCACTACCCTCAACAAAAAAGCGGCAAACCACTCCCCTAAACTCGGTATTGACCCCGAAACTTTATGTCACCTGAATATTGTTTGTGACACGCTTCTCCCTGACCAAATCCACCGTGCCAAACACCTGAAAGACCGCATCGAAACAACTCTAATTGAGATTGATGGCTGCGATCGCCAACTGGCTGCCGCTGCCCCACCCGAAGAATTTGACCAACTCGCTCAACAGGTTCAAGAGGCTAATCAAACCGTTATTCAACTGCAAACCGAATACCATGCCACCGAGCAACACCTTGCTCAACACACCACCATTGTTGAAGCCACCAAACAAAAACTCAGTCAGTATGGCCAAAAAATCTTTGAGCGGCAAAATGACGAACATATTATCCAAGCCATTGACCGCGTCCAACACACGCTTCAAACCTTCCGGCAACAACTCAAAATCCGCAAAATAGACCGCCTTGAATCCGCCGTGACTGAATGCTTTCGTTACCTTATCCGTAAAGCCAACTTTGTGGGGCGCATCACCATTGATCTTGAAACCTTTGCCCTCAACCTCTATGACACCCAAGGCAAACCCTTATCCAAAAATCGCCTCTCTGCTGGCGAAAAGCAACTCCTCGCCACTGCTTTTCTCTGGGGGCTCGCCCGTGTATCCGGCCGAAATCTCCCCGTTGCCATCGATACTCCTCTTGGCCGCTTAGATTCTTCCCACCGTAAAAATCTCTTAGAGCGTTATTTCCCCACCGCCAGTCACCAAGTGCTGCTACTATCCACCGATACTGAAATTGACGAGGCTGCTGCCCAACAACTGGAAACAGCAGGAGCGATCGCCTCTGAATATCTCCTCAACTACGACATTAAAACCCGACAAACCTCCGTACAATCCGGCTATTTTTGGTAAACCTATGGAACCCCCAGTACAACGCATCCAACTCTCCCAAACCGCCAAAGACCAACTGATCAAACTCAAGCGCGTTACCAAGATTGATCAGTGGAATATCCTCTGCCGCTGGGCATTATGCCGTTCCCTCGCTGAAGATCATCCTCCTGCCGATGTGCCCATTCCGACCGATAGTAATGTGGAAATGACTTGGCATACTTTCGGTGGCGACATTGCCGATATCCTTTTACTTGCCCTCACTCAATGGTGCATCGAACAGAACCTCCCTACCAATAAGGAGGCGATCGCCAATCAATTGCGTCTTCATCTCCATCGGGGCATTGGCTACCTTGCGGGCGATCCAAACTTAAAAAGTATCGAAGATCTCTAATGATGCATTATCATCTCACAGCCTTTAGGGCCCTGACACTACTTTGGGTTTCACCTGCTCTGGCAAACTGTCCTGTAGACTTCAACTTTGGAAGTATTGTCACCTCAATTGAACAAGCTGATACCTGTGAACAAGGCATTAACATCGCCCGGCAATGTGCCTTTGGCTCCACTGCCGACGTTATGTTTGTTAATCTTGCCAGCGAAAAATGCCTAACAGAGATTGCCCCTTTAACCTGCAATCAACAAACAGCATTAGACGATTTACGTCAACAATGTCGTGATAAGTATGCTGAATTTGAGGGAACCATATACCGTTCTTTTGCCGCATTTTGCGAACTAGAGGTCATCGAAGCCTTCCATTCAGCCCTCAGCGATCCGATAGATATGGAATTTTAAATGTTGCAATTAGTGCGACTAGACGAGTACCGATAGAGTCAGAGCCATGTCTAGAAAGATCGCCATCCACCTAGAGTGGGTTATTGGAATATTCAGAGAACTGATGCTTTCGTTATCCGAAGTAACCCTGCTTTTTCTCAAGTTGGTCTAGGAAATTGGTGATCGCCAACCCTATCTCCACCTAAAACTTTCAAGAATCTTGATTCTTTAATCTTGATTCAAGAGTCTTGAGTTGAGCTTGTAAAGTCTTAGGAGAATCAATATCCTGCCAGTCTAAGGGCATCGCCTTAAACAATTCCAATGCTGCCTGTACCCAAATTTCCTTGGGAATCTTGCTGCCATGGAGGCGTTTACCCTGTTTCACCAAATCGTCGAGCCAATCATTTACCTCAATCGGCAGGCGTAAATTAACTTTCTCCTTTTCCTCACTTTCCAAGAATCTTGATTCTTGATTCTTGATTCTTGATTTGCTAGAAGCCTTGCGGAGAGTTGGTTTTACCTCTGAAGTATCCTCAGTTGTCTTGGTAAAAATGCTTTGGGAAGAGGTACTGGGAGAGAGGGGATTTTTACCGAGGGCAGAACCCTTTTTACCTAATGCCATTGCTTAACCTCCTTGGTAAAATTCTTATAGGCGATCGCCCCTTTTCCTGTGGGGTCGTAATCAAAAATTGATTGGGAGTGGCTGGGCGCTTCCCGCAGTTTGACCGTCTCTGGAATTAACGTTTTAAAGACTGCATCACCAAAATGTTCTGAAAGAGAAGCCAAAACTTCTTTGCTGAGGTTATTGCGAGCATCAAAACGAGTCGCCAAGACTCCGGTCACTTGAATAGGATGATCCAAGGCAGAACGAATCAATTCTAAGGCTCTCTCGATGGCACTAATCCCCAACAATCCTAGATAACTCATATCCACTGGAATAATCACACCATCACTCGCCATCAGTGCATTAATCGAGAAGACCCCAATATTCGGCGGGCAATCAATCAATACATAATCATAATCATCCTCAATTTGGGCGATCGCCTTCCGCAGGAGCAACTCACGACCCGGCAACCCAGAGATCGGAATTTCCTCTTCTGCCATGAGAATATTCGAGGGAAGCACATCTAAATTTTCTTCAATGGCGATCGCCACATCAGGAATAGTCGCATTACGCTGGAGCACATCCTTAAGCTGCTGATCCAATTCCCAAATCTCAACACCGAGGGAAGCCGACGCATTCCCTTGAGGATCAATATCAATCAATAAAACCCGTTGCTTATGGAATCGAGCTAAGCCAACCGCCAAATTGTAAGTTGTGGTTGATTTGCCGACCCCTCCCTTCATATTGAAAATAGACAGTTTGATGGTCAT
>NZ_CP016487.1:0-18454 GCF_001693295.1 Picosynechococcus sp. PCC 8807 | reverse complement strand
TTAAGTATTACTTAAAAGCTTAAGTAAATGATTGCTTTAAGTATTATATTCTAAGATCTATTATCTTGGATAAATCCCTACAGTTTTAAATCTTGGTAAAGATAGCCGTGACCATTGGGATTATCTAAACTGGTGATCGCCCATAGCTCCTCAGGATTTTTCTTAGATTTACCGTTAGCAAAATCCGTAAAGGCATTACTAAATCGTTTCGCGGCGAGTGTTTTGATGCCTTTACGCTTGACAGGTCTCTCTAAATGCCGGTCGGAACAATACTGGAAAACGCGCAGGGCGATCAAGGCTCGCGGAACATTTGAACAGAAACCTACGGTTACGGAAAATAATCAAATTAGATCTTAGATAATAATCTTGTACTAAATAAAAGATTGATGGTTTACTGCCGGCGGTCTGCTAGTGGATTGATGGCGCTCTGCTAAAACTCATACGAAGTTTAGAAAGAGCTACTTTTAAAAACCCCTACAATTTGCCAACTTATTGAGAAAACCATCAAAGGCATAACAAATAGTCATCAAACAAAGGACATATCGTCATCGATTAGCCACTACAAAGCCACAGAAAGACAAACTGCGAATGCCTATAGCCTTCTAGTTATATAGGGAAAATTTCCCCACACCTTACGCACCTCCGGAGGTTTTTTTGATTAGGGCAAAATATTTAGGGTTTTCGCAATCAGCTTAAATTACAAAAAAGTATTTTTCGTTAAGGACTTTTTCAAATTCGGAGGTACAGACCTGAACTGTCCTTGGGGTTGGCGTGTAAGTATCGCTCAGTGGTGGTGATCGAGGCGTGGCCTAAGGACTTCTGAACCACATGGATCGGCGCGTTATTGTCGAGGCTATGACTCGCGTGACTATGCCGTAACCAGTGAGGACTAACGTTGCCCTCAATGCCCGCCCGTGAAGCTGCCTGTTTGACGATCCGAAATACTTGACCACGGGTTAACGCCTTGGCACCTTTACGGCTACGAAAAACAACTTTTGCGCCTAGATGTAACTTTCCCGCGATATTAAGTTTTTTTAGTTCTGCGTACAAACCACTATCGATTAATACCACGCGCGTTTTATCACCTTTGCCAAACAGCGTTACCCGCGTCGTGCCGTCACCATTGGATTTGATATCGTCCCAAGTTAACCGGCATAGTTCGCTAACTCTAGCGCCGGTGGCATAAAGCATTTTGAGGAGAAGGCGATCACGTTGGTTTTCGGTGGAGTAGATCATATCCAACACCTCGCCATGACTCAGGATACGTTCTGATAATTTGTCCTTGTCCGGTTTGGTTTGAACCAATGCGCCGGCATTATGGCCAACCACGCCAATCCTATGGGCAAAAGTCAACAGACTTTTAACGGCGGCTAATTTGCGGGCAATGGTATTAGGCGATCGCCCCAACTCTCCCAATGCTGTTTCGTAATTTTGGAGGTGGTTTAAGGTGACGCGGCCTAACTCAACACCGCCAGCTAATGCCAGAAATTCGTAGATATCGCGGCGGTAAGCATTAGTAGTATTTTTGCTCTTACCGTGTAGCCACAAACCGATCATTTGCTCGGTCGTTTCGGCAATGGCAATGGGCGCGGTTTGTTTTGCCTGAATAGTCGCTAACATGGTTATATCTCAATATATTGCGAAAGACCGTTGCCTAACTCTCACCTCAGGCGGCGGTTGTTTATTTTTAAGCTCAATATGGCATAAGTAAGAATTATGTTGTGTTCAAATTGCCTACATACTAGGCCTTACAACACTACAGTGCAATACAAGCTATACAAGATTGCGATACAGCAAGTGAAGATTGCTTTGTTCAAAATAACTGAGTCTATATTGGATTTTTTGTACGACGATCGTGAATGCCACCTAAAACGCAGTCTATCCCACCGTGACTCCCTTTCAGTAAATGGACTTAATAGGACATAGGCTCAGGATCTATCTGATCAGTCGTTTTATGTTGTGGCGACTCAGATTTTGTTGTGATAATATGTGTCAGCTCTACAGCGTTGTAGAACCGCTGTACCCATAAACAATGCCATTAGAACGTAAAGGACTTAATCAACTTGTTACTACTGCCATTACCCGTGGCGAGTGGCGAGCATTTGAGCAGCTCCGTGCAGAACGCGGCGGTATGGCCAAGTCTGCATTATTGCGTGAAGCTCTACAGCTCCTCCTCGAACAACACGGTTACCTACCCACAGACACCAAAAAAGTCAGCTAACAGAAGCCTGAGAAACTTTCTAGCTGACTTTTTGGTTTTTAGTTTATTCACGCGCATTCCCTCAGAAAGGAGGGCGCTTTGACATGGATAGCTTAACCTACAGTGCTACAAAAAAACACACTTTTGCTAACAAAATTCTCACAAGTGGTGGCAGTGACTCTAAGAAATGTCTAGGAGAGAATACTAATTCTAGCGCTTATACCGAAGTAAAAGAAGCGCCTCAAATGCTTGTGCTGTTTGAGTTTGGGACTAACGCAAATGCTCACAACAAACAGGCGAGCGGCGGTTTTGAGGCACTAACTAAGCATTGGAAAATTAAGCGCGGCAATATTGGCGATCTGGTTGCTTGGGTTGGCAGTGGCAGGCCGATCATGTGTGGCACCTTGGCTGATACCAATACTCGCCGGCAAAAAAGCAACATTGTCTCAGCTCAGGCGATCGCCCTCGACATTGACGGCGGCCTGAGCCTTGAGGAGTGCCAAGCGTTGCCGGTGGTCAAGGACTACGCGGCGGCAATTTTCACAACAGCTTCTCACCAAAAGGCTAAAGGCAGTGAGCCGGCCTGCGATCGCTACCGTGTGATCTTCATATTGCCTGAGGCGCTCACCGATACGGCGCTTTATGAGGCAGTAACGCAAAGCCTTATGGATCTGGTTGGCCATGCTGACCGTGCCTGTAAGGACGCGAGCCGTATGTTTTTCGGCTACGACAAAACCGAGGTGGTGCTGTGTGACGATACCAAGGTTTTACCGGTGGCCTTTGTCGAGGAGGCACGTGATCGCCTTGAGAAGGAAAAGGCAGAACGGCTAAAGGCCATTGAAGAGCGCCGCCGTTACCGTGAGCTGTATGGCGAGGACGAAAACACCGAGGCATTGATCCAACAGGCTCTCGACCATATCGATCCCGACTGTCCTTATGAGGAGTGGTTGGCCATTGGGTTGGCACTCCATAGCCACGATACCGGCCTGTTTTGGCTGTTTGATAGTTGGTCTAGTCGAGGTTCCAAATATCCTGGTAGCCGACCCTTAGAGCGGCTATGGAGCAAATTAAATTCTAATGGCGGCGTCACTATTGGCTCACTGTTCCACATTGCCAAGGACTACGGTTTTAAGTTTCCTGAGCGCCAATACCAACCAGGAAACAAACGCAAAGGCGATCGCCTAATCGATGGCCTAAGTTTTGCCAAGGCGCGGGTATCTGAATTTATCCAGAAAATTACCGGTGAGGCGGCGGGCCTCGGTAAAAAAGCTCACAAGGGGTTTGCTGTTAGCCAACTCCCACCGGTAGAACCGCCCAATGTTTTTCGCTGGAACAATAGCGATCCAGTGCCTACCCGTGAGGATTATGCAGGCCAGCCTATCCCCAAAATTGTTTACGCTCACGGTGCCAACCCTCAGGAACTAATTTCCAAGCTACGGGCCGCCGGTTGGGATACCGTCTTGGATTCATCCTTTATGGGTGAGGGTAAAACCCACCGGGCCGGTACGCTTTATTTTGAAAATGAGCGCGGGATCTACCTCGACACAAACCACAATTCGCCCTCGGTTGAGAACGTCGAGAAAAACTATCAGAACCTATGGCCACGGCATAAGGGACTATGGCGTGATGAATTCGGGAAACTGAGTCGTCATGGTGCGGGTAAACCTGAGGTACCAAGCAATTGTGAGTCTGCTCACCTGTTCTCTCAACTCGCTGATAAAGGCTATGGCGATCTGTTGGCCGGCGATAACCCAATTTGTGAGGCATGTTCATTTTTGCCTTTCTGTCACACTAAGCGCGGCGTAGGGTTTGGGCATAAGTATGAGCGCGGGTTGACGATGGCGGCCCAACAAATTAGAGCTGATATCCAGTCACTACCAAGCGCCGGTGATGATGAGGATTACGGTTCTACCTATCTCATCATTGAAGAATCAACCACACAGGCCCGCGCCAACCTTAAGCAATTTACCGGCGGGTTCAAAGATCTGCTTTATAACCTTGATCAGGTAGAAAGGCACGATAAGGACGTTTACGCCCTGTTATTGCCCCTCAGAGACACGCTACGGGGTCTTGATGATGGAACTATCCAAGGCGATCGCTACGGGGTCACACACGCGCAAATTATCGAGGCTTTACCACCGGCCCCGGCCAATACTGAGGGAGTCATTCCCATGGTGACTGCTGCGCTTATGCCGATCATCAACCTTGAGAAGGCGGATCGGGTTAGTGGCGCGGGTAAGGAGTACAAACAAGCTACCCATACCGCTAACCGTCAATTTAGAATCGAGGCACTAGAGGCCAATGAGCAACGATTAGACAGCGTTCCCAATAATGTTTTGTTGCCCCTGGTTGAGCTGTGGTTAGGCGATCACCATACTCACGTCAGCTTTAACAATGGTGAATTTACGATCACCCAACCCGATACCCGTAAGCAGGAAATCATCAAGGCTGCCGGTTTTAGACTGCTGCTCGATGCCACACCCAACATGATGGCGATCGCCCATGGGTTTGGAATTAACCAAGGTGACATTATTCAAATCGAACGGGAATTACCGGCACTCGATAACCTCACGGTTTACCAAACCAATATGACGGGGATAAAAACCCGTAGCCGTTCCGAGTCTGCGAAAAAACGGATCGCCGCTTACAAGGCCCAATGGCAAGCGACAGATCCGGCGGTTCAGTTCCTAGGGTTCAAAGGTGAGGATAATATCGCGGGCTACTGGCACAATCACCACCGAGGCTCAAACCAGTTCAAAGGCCAACAGTCCCTCGTTAGCTTTGGCTTACCTTTCCTCCACATTGGCGCGATTCAGGCTGAATATCACGCCCTCAGCGGTGGCCTCGATGGTTGGGAAACCTACTATCAAACATTGGTCGAGGATGAGGTTACCCAATGGGTTGGCCGCCCCCGTGCCCAACGATACCCGAATCTACAAATCACCCTCGACATGGTGGCCACCTTTAGCGATGACTTCGATCTAAGTTTCCTCACTGAGCGGTATGGCATCAAGGTTATTTACCGCGATGCTGTGGAATTTTGCCACGATGCCGGCACCACGAAGGAAAAGCTAAAGACCAACATTTTGGGGATTGCCACGGCTCTCAATGACGCAGGAACCAAACTCACCCAACAGGCGATCGCCAAAGCCCTTGGCATTAGTCAAAGTACCTTGTCAGAACACCTGAAAGCTATATGGGGCAACTGGTTGAAGCTAAAACAATTTTTATCGAAAAACCTATATAGAGACCATAGGGAAACCGATAAAACCGAATCTACCAATATGGCAAGCGATCCAATTGTTGCCGCTTCACTGCTGATTGAGTTGTTTTCCCTCGGTGGTTGGGAGGAAATAACCCAATTTTTGAGGACGGCACCACCACCGGAACGGCAAAAATACCTAGCTATCCTCCTCAAAACAGCGGCGATCGCCTAATCGTTTTGTGAATATAAAAAAATACAATTAGTCAATGACAAAAAGTTGGGAGCAACTTATGGGATGTGATGCAGAAACGAGCCGACGGAATGGGGCAAAATCCAAAGGGCCAATTACGGAACGAGGTAAGGCGATCGCCTCTGGGAATGCCACAAAGCACGGGTTACTCGCACAGAAGCCACCGCTCCTTGCTAGTGAAGACCTAGAAACCTTTCAAGGGATAGTTCAGGGGCTAGTTGATCAATATCAACCTGAAGGGCCTTTAGAGTGGCATTATGTGCAAACTATAGCGATGTGTATCCAAAGGCAACACCGAGTATGGGCGGCTGAGGTTGCGGCAGGTGATAAAGCTTTATTGCCCCCTGTACCCAAGCCCTATACAGACGAAAAATATCCGACTAAAAAAGCCAGTAGTTTTGACTTTGGCGATAAGTCTGAATTCCACCCGGATAACCTTCAGAAAGAGCGCGAGATATTGACTTATTTTTTGAAGCGATACCAGATCGACAGTTTCCCTACTGAGCGGCGATCTAAGTATTGGTGTGATATTTGGGAGGATTGGTCTGGAGGTCTTCAGTTTTCCTTAAAAAATCTGCGAGAGGAGTACCCAATTGATCATGATCAGCTTCAGGATAAAACCCGCTTCCACCTTTGGATACGGGAGCTAAGCGAGCAAAGTCAGCCCTATGGAAAAATCTGGTTTTATCTCCTAGGCTCCCATGACTGTCCTCGGTCTAAGTTTGGTTGGGAGTATCAGCGTGATCAGTTTGTGGAGTTATTGGATTCTTTCCAAGGTCGGCTCCAACAAATAGCGGATATTGAGACTGAGATTCAACGGGAAAAGGAACGGTATGAACGGGAAACTGAAGAGCGGCGGTTAGCGACAGTTAACCTTATCCCTGAGCAAATCGCTTTAATTTCTCGGTATGAGTCCCACATCGCTAAACAATTAAAGGAAGCGATCGCCCAACTGTCTGAACTGCAAAATCAACGGAAAACATAGGGTTCCATAGGTTCGCTTCGTAAAACTAGGGGCGATCGCCGCTTAGGATTTGAGCAGTTTTTTGAGCTGTGTCTGGTTTTTCCAGATCGTCACACGAAAATCTTGATAAATTTTGGCGATGAAGGGAGGCTGATTACCTCGGACAATTTTTTCAATTTTCTCGATGGTCTGCTCAAAAATTTGGATCATTTTTGTCCTGGAGATATTACCAGAGACAAGCACAAACATTTTTGTTTTGTATTCGGCTACAGATTTAACCTCTAGCTCGTTCCGGCCAATGTTTTCATCTTTGGTAAGGACAATCCAGCCTTTTTGACTGACGATGGGTAGCCACTCGGTATCTGGCGAGTCTGGCGCGAAATGGTCATTGTGAAATTCGACGTTTTTGCCACATTTCTGTAATGCTTGCCCGATAGATTTACCCAAGGCTCGGTCAAGGAAGTAAACAGGTTGAAAATCTTTACTCATGCGGCTGTGAGCTTGAAGGGAGACTCAAACAAAATGGCAGCGTGGATTTGCGCCGTTGTACAGCTATAGTCTTCAGCTAATTCGGAAATAGAGTCTCCGGCGTCATAGAGTTCTTTAATGATGTGGGTTGGCACTCCAGTTCCGGTGATGGTGGGACGTCCAAAGCTAATGGCCGGATCGATCGTCAGAATTTTTTGGGAGAGTGGTTCGAGGCTTGTTTTTATGTAGGGGAAGAGGCGAATCGCAATATCGGCTTCATTCCATTCGATGCGGGTAAGTAATCGTTGCAGGACTTCTCTGATAGCTAGTTGTCCGGAGCGAGAAACATTAATCAGGTGGTCGATCTGGTCAATGAACAGATCTGTACCATCGGTTTTAAATTGTTTGTGTGTGAGGGGATGGGGGGTTTTATATTCTTTGCTGATGTAGTCGAGGGCGAGCCGAACTTTGCCAAGGGGAATTTGATGTTCTGTACTAATCACCTGGAGGACATGGGCCTCGATCAGGTTGGTAAAGGATAATTCGGGGCGATCGCCTTTGGGACGTTTGATGAGGGGGAGAAAGGTCTTGCCACCTTTTAACCAAGTTCTGAGGGTACGCACAGGAATATGGAGGTAGTGGGCGGCATCGACTACCGGATAAATGGGCAAGTGATAGAGCTGGTTATTCCAGTTTTTTGTGAGGGTTGCCTCAGCCATAGAACTTGATAATTTTTTGTGTTGCTAAAACGTGGATGTGGATTTGCTTCAGTATATCTGGATCGTTGTTAATGGGCCTTATCTCAGGTGATCAACCTTGCTTAAATTAAGCATTGCTTTAAGCAATACTTTGCTTAAAATGTCTTTTTGAATTGTGTGTTTTTCTTTCAAGGTCTTGTTTTTGCTGGAAGGTGTCCTTATTGTTATTTGGAATCGTAAAGCCTTTTGATACGACATTTTGAGCCTCTATGCCTGCGAATTATACGGAACTGGAAAAAAAACTTTGGGAGGCGGCGGATAATTTCCGGGCGAATTCTGCGTTAAAGCCTTCTGAATATTCGGTTCCGGTGTTGGGGTTGATTTTCCTGCGGTATGCGGATTATAAGTTTGCGTTGGTTGAGCAGGAATTGGCGAAGAAACAGACGAGTCGGCGGCGTAGGACTATCGGGGCGGCGGATTATCAGGCGCAAGGGGCGTTATATCTGCCACCGGAGGCGCGGTATCAGTATCTTTTGGATTTGCCGGAGGATGAGGATATTGGTCAGGCGATCGCCACTGCGATTTCTTTAATCGAGAAGGAAAATGAGGAGTTAAAAGGGGTTTTACCAACGACCTATAAGCGGTTGGAGTCCTCGATTTTGCGGGATCTGTTAAAGACGCTGAATTTTAAGCTGGATGATATTCATGAGGATGCGTTTGGGGAGATTTATCAGTATTTCCTCGCGAATTTCTCCCAGAAGGAGGGGCAGAAGGGGGGCGAATTTTTTACGCCGCAAACGATTGTTAAGTTGATTGTGGAGATTATCGAGCCTGACCACGGGCGCATTCTCGATCCGGCTTGTGGGGCGGGTGGGATGTTTATTCAGAGTGCTTTGTTTACCCAACGACGGACGGGGCGATCGCCGAATAGTGCCATTAGTGTTTATGGTCAGGAAAAAGTAGACGGCAACGTTAGGCTCTGTCAGATGAACTTGGCGGTGCATGGGATTTCGGGTTTGCGGAATATCAAAACCTCGAATACCTATTACGAGGATGTCCATGATTGTTTGGGTAAGTTTGATTTTGTGATGGCTAATCCGCCGTTTAATGTGAATGGGGTTGATCGGGAAAAGATCGCCGGAGATCCGCGTTATCCGTTCGGTGTGCCGTCGGTGGACAATGGGAATTATCTTTGGATTGAGCTTTTTTATGCGGCTCTGAATGAAAAGGGACGGGCGGGTTTTGTGATGGCGAATTCTGCGAGTGATGCGCGGGGTTCGGAGTTGGTGATTCGGCAAAGGTTGATTGAGTCGGGGGCGGTGGATGTGATGGTGGCGATCGGCTCGAATTTTTTCTATACGGTGACGTTGCCTTGTACGCTCTGGTTTTTGGATCGGGGTAAGCCTGAGGATCGCCGCGATGAGGTGTTGTTTATTGATGCGCGGCATATTTATCAGCAGGTGGATCGGGCGCATCGGGAGTTTAGCGAGACTCAGATTGAATTTATCGCGAATATTGTCCGGCTCTATCGGGGGGATGGTGACCCGCTGGAAAATGCGGCGAATAGTCTGGAATTGTTGAAGGAGAATTTAGGGGAGCCGCTCACTTATCGGGATGTGCCGGGGTTGTGTCGAATGGCAACGATTGAGGAGATTGAGGCGCAGGGTTGGAGTTTGAATCCGGGGCGTTATGTGGGGGTGGCGGAACGGGAAGACCCAGAGGATTTTGATTTCACCGAACGGCTAGAGGAGTTAAATGAGGAGTTGGAAATTCTTAATAGTGAAGGACGAGAGCTTGAGGATCGCATCGCTGAAAATGTGGCGCGGTTGTTAAATTGTTAGTAATGAATTGGGGTTTTGTTTTATGACTGTTTCGGAATTATTGCCACAATTACATGGTTTATCGAGGCTGGAAAAGCTGCGGGTGATTCAGTTTTTGGTTCAGGATCTCGAACGGGATGCGGTTAATCAGGATGATCTGTTGTCTCGTTTGGGTGGGACATGGACGGCTCAGGATGAGGCTGATTTTCTTGATAATACTCAGGCTTTTCGGGAGGTTGAGGCGGCTTTATGGAGTTAAGGTCGATTTTGTTGGATACGAATGCTTATACGGCTTTTAAGCGTAATCATGCTGATGCGGTTGAGATTATTCGACATACGCCTTTTATTGCGCTTAATAGTGTGATTTTGGGGGAATTGTTGGGCGGTTTTGCTGTGGGGTCTAGGGAGCGGTTTAATCAATCGGAATTAAATGAGTTTTTGAGTATAGAAAAGGTGAGTTGTTTGGGTGTTGATACTGAGACGGCTCGGTATTATGCAAGGGTTTATCGTTGTTTGAGAAGTAAAGGAAATCCGATTCCGACGAATGATATGTGGATTGCAGCGACGGCTTTACAATATGATTTGACTTTATTTAGTTATGACAAACATTTTCAGGCGATTGATGGTTTGTTTGTGGGGTCTTGTTTGGCTGATTTTGTGATTGATTCTCAACGGTGAGGGGCGATCGCTTGAGGATCGCATTGCTGAAAATGTGGCGCGGTTGTTAAATTGCTAGTAATGATCAGGATTTGGGTGATGTCTTTAAAGTCTTTGGTTCAGGAAAAACGGGATCAAATTTTAGCTCTAGCGGTGAAACATGGGGCGTTTAATGTGCGGTTGTTTGGATCGGTGGCGCGGGGTGAGGATACACTAGATAGTGATATTGATTTTTTAATTGATTACGATCTAGAACGGGTTTCGGCTTGGTTTCCGGTGGGGTTGATTCAGGATTTAGAGGATTTGTTGGGTTGTCGGGTTGATGTGGTGACGGAAGGGGGTTTAAAGCCTCGGATTCGGGATGATGTTTTACGGGATTGTGTGGTGTTATGAGGGATGATCTGGAACGGTTACGGGATATGGAGGAGGCGTTATTAAATATTGAACGGTATGCGCTACGGGGTAAGGCGGCATTTTTTGAGGAGGAATTGATTCAAACTTGGGTTTTGTTTCATGTGCAGATTTTAGGGGAGGCGGCAAGGTCGATGTCTGCGGATCTTATGGCAAAATATTCTGATGTTCCTTGGCAAAAGATTATTGGTTTTCGTAATTTGGTTGTCCATGAATATTTTCGGGTCGATTTGCAAATTGTCTGGCGGATTGTGGAGCGTGAATTACCTTTATTAAAGGCTCAGATTCAAAAAATCTTACGGGATTCTCAACTGTGAGGGGCGAGAACTTGAGGATCGCATTGCTGAAAATGTTGCTCAGCTTTTGAATTTTTAGAAACAATTATTATGACTTTAGAGCTTGAAAATTCATCACATTTACAATGGTTTCCTGAGGAATGGGAAATAAAAACTATTCAGTCTCTATGTGAAAAAACAACTAGTGGTGGGACACCCTCTCGAAAAAATCCTGATTTTTATAAAAATGGGAATATTATTTGGTTAAAAACAAAAGAATTAAAAGATTGGTATATAGATGATTCAGAAGAAAAAATCACGAATGAAGCCCTAGCTAAGTCTTCTGCTAAACTTTTTCCTATAAACACTGTCTTAATTGCAATGTATGGTGATGGAAGAACAATAACAAGCTTGGGGATTCTGAGAAAACCAGCCGCTACAAATCAAGCTTGTTGTGCATTAATTCCTGATCTCAAAATTATAGTTCCTCTTTATTTGCTTTATCTTCTCAAATTTCACAAAGAGCACTTAATTAAACTTGCATTAGGTGGAGCACAGAGAAATTTAAGTGTGAGAACTATTAGTAATTTTCAAGTTAAAATTCCACCACTAGCGACACAGCGAAAAATTGCGGGGATTTTATCAGCGTATGATGATCTGATTGAGAATAACACCCGCCGCATCGAGATTTTAGAGGAAATGGCGCGGATGCTTTATCGGGAATGGTTTGTTAAGTTCCGGTTTCCGGTTGATGGGGATAATGGGGAAAATGGGGACGGCGATCGCCCTTCTGGTGGTGTAGGGAAAAATGACGGCGATCGCCCTTCCCATAATCACCTATCAAATAACCAACCTAAACTCATCGAATCCGAATTAGGCTTAATACCTGAAGACTGGGAAATCAAAACGGCAACTGAAGCATTGGAAGTGAAACCTAAAGTCAAAGTACCAAAGGAAGGAGAGAAACCTTTTGTTCCTATGGGTTGCTTATCTACAAACTCAATGCTGATTAATGATGTTGAATTAAGATCTGGTAATAGTGGTTCAAAGTTCCAAAATGGCGATACTCTTTTTGCAAGAATAACCCCTTGCCTTGAAAATGGGAAAACAGGATATGTTCAGTTTTTGCCCTCCTCTTCATCTGTTGCATTTGGTTCTACTGAATTCCTTGTCCTGCGTTCAAAAACTCTTTGTCCTGAATATGTTTATTTAATGGCTAGGTCAGATGATTTCAGAGAAAACGCGATGAAAAGTATGACTGGTGCAACAGGTAGGCAACGAGTCAAAGAAGAATGTTTTGAACAATTCAAATTTGCTCATCCACCACAACCAATGCTAGAAAAATTTGCCGAGATGGTTTCGCCTTATTTTCAAAAAATATTTAATCTGAATCAAAAAAATATCAATCTTCGCAAAACTCGTGATTTATTATTACCGCGTCTCATCTCCGGCGAAATAGACATAGAGGATTTAGACATTAATCTGGGGGCAACGATAACCGACTAAGCCTCAACAATAAAATCTTGCCAATCTAAATCACCCGTTTTTATTTTGAGGGATTCTTCCTTAGACCATTGAGTATAAATTTTCGCTTTTTTAGCTAATTTACGAGCTATCCGAATAGCTTTTTGTTTTTCTTCATAGGGATGCGGAAAATTAGTCAGACTAACATGATCTGCCTTGTCCTGAACCGCATCAAGCCCAAATTCTCGCAAATCTTTTGCTTGAATTCTAATAATACCGAAAGAATAATTTAACCTACTCAGAGTATCTTCTACTGTTAAACCTGCTGATGGATAATTTTCGCATTTTTGAGTCTTTGGCTTAAATCTTCTGAG
Source organism: Picosynechococcus sp. PCC 8807 (assembly GCF_001693295.1). Lineage (NCBI taxonomy): Bacteria > Bacillati > Cyanobacteriota > Cyanophyceae > Chroococcales > Geminocystaceae > Picosynechococcus > Picosynechococcus sp. PCC 8807. The sequence continues at coordinate 5,668 of NZ_CP016487.1, read as the reverse complement.
AAAAGCTTTTGTAGCAATCTTCCCATCATCTGTGATGAAATTGTCATAGGAAACAGCCCTATAAATAAAAGCATCATCAGGAATTGGTGGATAAGTCTTAGCCACAAATTTTAGACATTAAATAATAGGTTGATCCGTTTTTAGCCAATCCAAAAGCTCAGCTATTTTAGAAAGAGAAGGATTTTCAATTAGACGATCTTCATCTCGATCATCATCACAGTAAAACACAGAACTATCAAGATCTTCCGTTGCTGCTATCTCGATCATCACTTCCTTATAAAATTCTTCAGCCTCCCAAGTCAGATATATTCCACCCCGACTTTCCAACGTCACATAACCCTTGGGAAAGTCCTGTCCTAATAACAAATCGAGATTTGCCAGTAATGCTAAAGTTTCGGCGATCGCATGACCAGACGGATTAAGAATATATTCATCATCCTGAAAATCTGGATCAACTCTTGCCAACTTAGCCACACCCTGAATCATTGCCTCTAAATTTGGCGAAAATTCAGGTAGACCACTTTGCTGATATTCAACATTCTTATTTGGTTTGGACAGTATGGACAATAGACGTGGCGGTAATTCTGTTTTATTCCTCCTTTCAGCTCTAGTGTATGGATTTTTTATATATATATCAGAATTAGATGAAGTAATATTATTTTCACTACCAGTACTCTGATATTTTATTGGTTTTGCATAAGTTGTAGACATAATTGAAAATTTAGAATTTTAATTTAGGATTTTAAAAAACAATCATTTATTAAAGAATAATAATCATCTAAATCATCTTTCCAAAGTAAAAGACGTTCTCTAAGATGATCGTTCTTTTTACTTAAAACTAATGTAGAAGCGAAATCATAATGAATATTACCAGAAAATAAAATACCTAAACTTTTTTTATTTGTTTTGTTATTAGAAACAATAACATTATTGATAGATAGCTGAATATTTTTTGAGTTAAAAGGATATGAAAAGGAAAATGCAACTTCTGGCTTGACACCTCGAAAAATTTTCCAATCTCCAGATCTTAATAATTTCTCAGAAATAAAAATATCTAATTCATCCTCTGTATCAAAAATGACATGACCAGTAGGATTAATCCCTAATGCCGTGTAATTAACATGGGGTAAGGTTTCCAGAAACCTAGATGCTACTTCACAAAGCTGAAACTTATCTAAATCAAAATTCTCATCAGTAGACTGCTCAAAAATGACTCTGTCAGCTCGCATTTGAATATTGAAGTTATTTTTAAAGACAGTTTGAGAAATTTGGTCAGTCGTCAAAGTTGAATCAACTTCCCAATCATTCCCAACAATTCCATTATTTTTTAAAAAGTCAGGATTGAGCAGACTAGGATTATGACTCCTTGCCAAAACAACAAACGATAACTTAGTGATTTGTAGCTCTTTCGGCATACTAATACTAAACTTTCAGGACAAAAGTGATTTTTCTTATTGTTATATCAACGTTACAGCAGAGCAGGCTAGAATCTTAGATTAGGCTCCTCTTTAGCTTACGTCAATATTTGCTGTTGTGCTATTTCCCTATGCCTAACCCAAAAATCGGATCGGAAGAAGCCCTCGAACTCGAAACCATCAAACTCTTTGAGAGCCTAGGCTATAGCCACCAAAACTGTTATGGCGAATGGGACAGCGGCAAAAGCGATCTCGGACGAGACACTCGTAAAGACATCATTCTCACCAGCAAACTAAAACCGGCCTTAACTAAACTCAACCCCGACAAAACCACTGAAGCAATAGATCTGGCGATAGAAGAACTCACCAAAGACCGATCTAGCCTGTCCCTAGTCGTTGCCAATCGCGAAACCTATAAACTCCTCAAAGACGGCGTAAAAGTCCAAACCCGCGACCAAGACGGCAACCCCGACGATCACACCATCAAGATCATCGACTGGCAAAACCCCGAAAATAACGACTTTTTTCTCGCCTCCCAATTCTGGATTACAGGCGAAACCTACACCCGCCGCACCGATTTAATCGCCTTCATTAACGGCATTCCCTTAGTTTTCATCGAACTAAAAGCCCACACCGAACCCGTCCAGAAAGCCTACGACGACAACTTCACCGACTACCTAAAAACCATCCCCCAACTGTTTTGGTTAAATGCCCTGGTCATCCTCTCCAACGGCTCCCAAGCAAAACTTGGATCAATCACTAGCCCTTGGGCATATTTCCATGAATGGAAACGGATCGAGAAGGAGAAGGAACAAGGCAGAATCGACCTAGAAACCATCATCCTCGGTACTTGCGAGAAAACCAGACTGATTGATCTCATCGAAAACTATATCCTCTACGACGAAAAAGACGGCAAACTCAACAAAATCATCGCCAAAAATCACCAATATCTAGGCGTAAACCAAGCCGTAGAACGAGTTCGCACCCTCTACCAAAACCCAAAAGAAGGCAGCAAACAGATCGGCGTATTCTGGCACACCCAAGGCAGTGGAAAAAGCTACTCCATGCAATTTTTCGCTGAAAAAGTTTGCCGTAAACTCAGCGGTAATTGGCGCATTGTCGTGATTACAGACCGAGAAGACCTTGATGACCAGATCTACAAAAACTTTGCCCATACCGGAGCTGTCACCGAATCTGAAAAAACAGTGAGGGCGAACAGTGGGGAACATTTGAAGCAATTACTCACCGAAGACCACCGTTATCTTTTCACCCTGATCCAAAAATTCCGTACCGACAAAGGCGCGGAATATTCTGTCCTCTCAGAAGAGCACAATATCATCGTTATTGCGGATGAAGCCCACCGGAGCCAATATGATGTTTATTCCTCTAACCTCAGAGCCGCCCTACCGAATGCCGCCTTTATTGGCTTTACTGGGACACCCTTAATCTCCGGGGAAGAAGAAGCCACCCGCGAGGTCTTTGGCGATTATGTCAGTATCTACAACTTCCGCCAATCCATCGAAGACGGCGCAACGGTTCCTCTCTACTACGAAAACCGCATTCCCCAACTGACTCTCACTGATGAAGACCTTAATGATGCCATTTACGAAGCCATTGATAACGCTGTCGTGGATGAAGCCCAAGAAGAAAAACTCGCTCAAGAATTTTCACGCCAACACCAACTCATCACCCGCGATTCGCGCCTAGAAGAGATCGCCAAGGATATTGTGACCCATTTCCTCAATCGCGGTTATCAAGGAAAAGCGATGGTCATTTCCATTGATCGCTTTACCGCCGTTAAAATGTATGACAAAGTACAACACCACTGGCAAGTTCACCTAGAAGACCTCAAAACCCAATTACAAGGCGCAATAGGCTTAGAGAAAGAACGCCTAGAAGCGGCGATCGCCTACATTGCAGAAACCGACATGGCGGTGGTCTTATCCTCCGGTCAAAACGAGGAGGAAAAATTCCAGAAAAAAGGCTTAACGATTATTCCCCACCGAGAAAGACTGATCAAGGAAAACCCGCCCCTCGATGAAAAATTCAAAGATGCCGATCATCCCCTGCGAATTATTTTTGTCTGTGCCATGTGGATGACGGGTTTTGACGTTCCCAGTTGTTCCACCATTTACCTAGACAAACCCCTAAAAAATCACACCCTAATGCAGACGATCGCCCGTGCCAACCGCGTCTTTAAGGACAAAGTAAACGGCTTAATTGTGGATTATGTCGGGATTTTCAGTAACCTCGAAGACGCTTTAAAAATCTACGGCGCGGGTTCTGGTGGTGGTGTGAGTGATGGGGATTCACCGATCCAAGCCAAGGCGAAACTGGTGGAAATGCTGCGGGAAAAAATCAAGGAATTTAACGCCTACCTCACCCGCCAAGGTATTGATATTAATGCTCTCGAAAATGCTAATACCGCTTTTGAGGCGATCGCCACCTTTGATGATGCCATTAATAAAATCGTCGCCACTGCTAACAGCAAAGAAGAATTCCTCGCCCATAGTCGCCTGCTGAACCGCATTTTTAGCGCCATTCTACCCGATGCCGCCGCCCAAGAATTTATTAAACCCTTGGCGATCGCCCAACAACTCCAGAAGAAACTAAAAACTCTCAATACCACCATCAACATCGATGTTGCCAAAGCAGAGATCGAAGCCATTCTCGATCAGGCGATCACCACCAAAGATTATGTCTTACCCGAAACCACCGAGTTAATCGATATCAGCAAACTTGATTTCGGCGCGATCCGCGATGAATTTAACGACGGCTACCAAAACAGCCTCCTCGAAAAACTCCAACAGGCGATCGCCACCAAATTACAGGACATGGTGAAGCTAAATAAAAGCCGCCTCAACTACTATGACAAATTCCAGCAGATGATCGAGGACTACAACAGCCAAACCCGCAACGCTGAAGCTTTCCTAAATCAACTCCTCCAGCTTGTTGAAGAATTACAGACAGAAGATAGAAGGGCGATCGCCGAAAACCTCGATGAAGAAAAACTCGCTCTATTCGATCTCCTCATCGATCCGGACATTGAACTCACCGATGCAGAAAAAACCACCATCAAAAAAGGAGCCGAAGATCTCCTCACCATCCTGAAGCGCGAAAAATTAGTCCTCGATTGGCGTAACCGACAAGTAACCCGATCAGCCGTAAAGGTGGTGATCGAGGATACTTTGGATCAATGCTTACCTGAAGAAAAATATCCCCAAGACCGCTGGGATAAAAAATGTGAGCAGGTTTATCAACACATTTATGAGTCCTACACTGACGCAGAACACAGCATCTATAACCAAGCGGCTTAATTTACTCAATACTTAAAGTGATACGTTACTTAAGCTGTCACTTAAAGCTTTACTGCTCTAATTCCTCAAGGAGCCGTTCTACCGCAATTCGTACCAGATCCGCCTTAGTCCGGTTTAGCTTTTTCGCGTTTTTTGTGAGGCGATCATCTAGGGGCTTTTCCAAGTCTAGAGTAAACCGGATTTTCCCTTTTTTCTTTGCTGGTTTAGCCAGTTGCGCCGCCAATGGGTTGGTATCTACCGCCGTAGATTGTTTTGTTTTGGGAGTCTCTTCCTCAAAAGTCCCAAGGATCTGATCTAGTGCCTTCCGTTGTTTGCTCATAATGCTGTTACCTCCTTAAATAATTGACGATATTCATTAGCCGACTTCTCACCCGCCGCGCCCATATCAAAAACGGTCTGATCCTGTCCAAAGGCATCTGCTATACATTGCCGCTGATAGACGATGGTTTTTAAATGGCTAATCCCCTCAATGCCACTTAACGCCGTTTTTGCTTCACCCATAAGTTTTGTTCTAGGGACAGCTCGGTTAATGAAGGTTGCGCCCACCAAATCCGATCTAAACCTTTGGGCTTGTTTAACGAGCTTCACCGCTGATCCTGAGGAAACAAGATCGAGCGCTGTCGGTTGGCAGGGTATTAAAGCAACGTTGGAGAAATAAAGGATCACCCGTGTGGTTTCGGTTAAGCCGCCAGCTCCATCAATCACCACCTGGTCAAACCCTTCGATCCAACTGGGGATTTCTTCGGCTAGGACATTGGGATCTGTTTCGGCGATCGCCTCAATACCGAGAGCCTTAACCCACATCGAGGAGCTACCCTGAGCATCACTATCGATGAGTAAAACTTTATTCTTTTGCTGTTGAAGCCAATAGGCGAAATGTACAGCCGTTGAAGATTTACCCACGCCACCTTTCTGGTTAATCAGTGCCGTAATCAT
>NZ_CP016486.1:0-15538 GCF_001693295.1 Picosynechococcus sp. PCC 8807 | reverse complement strand
GAAAGAATTAAGGTATTAAGCCTTTATGGGTCTTTGCTCATATCGCTAGGATACAAGCATTTCAAAAGCTTAAATATCAATTAATTAAATTAAGGTATTAAACCTTTATATGTTTATGATATTATTTCTTTTAGGAATAAAACCATTAAATCAAGCCATGAAAGCGATCGGATACATCAGAGTCTCAACTGAAGAGCAAGCCACCCAAGGCGTAAGCCTAGATGCTCAGAAAGCCAAGTTAGAAGCCTATGCCGGGTTGTACGACATTGAACTGGTAGACATCATCATCGATGCTGGACAGTCTGCAAAAAGTCTAGATCGCCCCGGCTTACAGAAAGCATTAGGGATGCTCGACAGTGGAGAAGTGGAGGCCATGGTGATTGTTAAGTTAGATCGCCTCACCCGTTCTGTTAAAGATTTAGACTGGCTTCTGGAAAACTACTTTGCTGATAAATTCTCCCTAATGTCAGTCAGTGAACAAGTGGACACCCGTACCGCTTCCGGCCGCTTAGTTCTCAATGTCTTGATGAGTGTGGCCCAATGGGAGAGAGAAACCATCGGAGAGCGTACCAGTGCAGCCTTACAGCATAAGAAGTCCCAAGGCGAGCATATCGGGGGCGTAGGTTTTGGGTACAAAGTCACTGCAAAAAAACTCACCAAAGCCAAGGAACATAAGACAGTCGAGCTAATCCAGCAGCTCCGAGGTGAGGGCAAAACTCTACAGGCGATCGCCGATCATCTCAACTCTGAGGGCATTAAAACCCAACGGGGCGGGCGGTGGCATCCAATGACAGTGAGCAACATCATCAAAAGAGAAGAGCGGTTACAGGATGCAGGATGAACAGAGATAAAGCAGAACTGAATAGCCTATTTGGTCGGGATGCAGTGAACCATGCTCTATCCCGGCGTTTCCTTTTGGCCCAATGGGAGGGGGCATCGGTGAACAATCTCACTACAGTCATCAGGGCGATGCAGGACTTAGAAGAAATTATTGATGATGTCCCAAGGGCGATCGCCTACTGCCAGAAGTTAGATGATCGGGTTAGGGGATGTGTCATCTTGGCTTTAAGCTCAGATTTATAAAGGAGGGACGTTTCTTATAAATGTCTCCCTCACGCGCCCGCGATGTTGTCAGAAAAGTCGTATGGTCTTTGGGCGATCGCCTGTCCAGTTTATCCAGATATCAGCGGTACGGGCTATTTTAGAAATATCACCTCAAGTCCTTGGCTATGGAAATTACCTTAAAGCAGCTATCCCCTGACTTTCAGCGGCTTATTACTGAGATGGGACAAAGCAATGAGTCGATCATCATCACCGATGAGGGAACCCCACTCGCAATCCTTTCGCCTACGCCACAGAAAAAACGGGCGGCTTTTGGCTGCATGAAAGAAACGATTCAGATTCTTGACGATATTGTTGCCCCGGCTGTCCCTGAGTCGGCTTGGGAAGTTTTGCAATGAGGCTATTGCTAGACACCCATATTTGGCTTTGGTATTTACAGGGAAGCGATCGCCTTTCTGTTGAACTTCAAGGCAAGATTGAAGATCCAAAAGTTCAAATCTGGCTAAGTCCCATTAGTATTTGGGAAACGCTAATGCTGGCTGAGAAAGGGAAAATCAATCTTGGTGTACCGCCTCAACAGTGGATTAGCGATGCCCTCAAGGTTTTGGAGGTGAGGGAAGCTACCCTTAATAACGATATTGCGATCCTCAGTCGAACAATCCAGTTACCCCATCAAGACCCGGCGGATCGCTTCATTGCCGCCACGGCCCTTTACTATGACTTGGTTTTGGCGACTGTAGACAGGAATTTAACGGCATCAGAGCAGCTAACGACCCTCAGCTAAGGGCGATCACCCCAAGGTATTGGGAGACAACGGCTTAAAATAGCTATCCCCTGATTTTCAGCAGCTTATTACTGAGGTGGGACAAAGCAATGAGCCGACCATTAACTTTTTGTTCCGGTAATATTGCCGGAATTTTTTACCTCAAACTAATTCATTTACACATTGGAAACATGGGGTGAAAAATGGGTAAGTCGATGGGTAAAAAGTATATGGCATAGTAGCAAGGATAGGCCAGGATACAGATAGGCCATGGGGTTGCGTCATCCACCATAAACCGTTAATTGTTAGTAGCTAATGAATTTTTAATGGAGGGTAAGCTAGAATCACTCTCCTTTTTGAGGGCTAAAAGATGTTAAAAAGGAACCAAAAAAATGTTGCCTTTTTAAATAGTGGGTATTACTATAAGGGAAGGTCTTAAGGTTTACACTATGGCAAGATATAAAGTCGTCTCGATCAAAATCGAGCCAAGCCAGCACAAGGCGATCGCCGCCTATGCCCATGAGCATGGGACGAATGTTAGCCAGCTATCCCGAAAACTTTATGCGGAGGCTCTCAAGAATGATGGCCCAACCGCCGCATAGATACGACAAAACCCCCGCTCCGACCAAAGTTTGGGGGTTTCATCAAAGTTCTATTCACAACCGACTCCCACAAAAATGGGGGCCGACTTGTTTCTATTATGGCAAAAATTGTATTACAGCCTAGGGTTTCTGTCGATACCCCCAATTTTACCCTAAGTTATCTTTCCAATATCGAATGGCTAGCGGCAACTTTCCCCCATCGTTCCGCCCCTGCGATCAGGGTGAGGGGGAAATATTCTACCCTTGGCAGAACAATCACCAGACAGCAAGCGATCAGTTATTGGCGATCACCAACAGAAGTTATCGCCCAACGCTTCCCCAAGGAAACGTGGTTTTTTGCCCTTGATGTTGATGCTGGTTCCCAGTACCGCACCCCAGAGGTGATCGCCGCTATCAAGGAATCCTTGGAGGCTATTGGCATCGCGGGGACAATCATTTGTCAGAGCAGCCATAGTGGTGGCATCCACATCTATGGCCCATTGCCTAAGAAGCGCGGTTCATTTGCAATCGCCCGAACCATTAAAGGCGCTCTAGAAGATGCAGGCTTTGAGCTTAAGCCAGGGCAATTAGAAATTTTCCCCAATCAAAAAACTTGGACTAAGCCAGGGACGGCATACCCCAAGGGCCAGTATCATGGGCTGCCTGACTACAACGCTTTCCGGCTACCGTGTCAGCCAGGGACAGGGTTTTTTGTTCTAAATGAAGATTTAGAACCCATTGGCGAATCATTAAAAGATTTTCGTCCATCACTGGGAATGGTGCGAGTCTCAGCAGGATATGGAGACGCTGGACGCAGCGATCGCCCATTACCGAGACGCTGAATTGTTGTGGGAGATTGCCGCCATGGAGTGCGAAGATTTCAATGGCGATACGTCTCCACTCAAAGCAGAACCCATTAGAGCCAACGGCGAGGCCATTGAAGGCGACATTCTCGACATCCTAGGGCGTGACTGTAGGGAAAACGACTATCAGGACGAAACCCCTAGCCTAGCCACCATGAAAGCCCACTACAACGCATTAAAGAAAAGGGGATGGCAAGGCCCAGACGAAACCCAAGCGATCATTAAACACTTGTGCCGATTGACTCGTATTTTTGTTTTTACAGCCACCGCTGACGACCTAGCCCAAAAGGTAGAGGCGATCGCCACCGCTCTCCCTGGTTTTTATGAGCATTCCGATCATTCCCCACGGGTCGCCAATGACATCGATCAAGTTTGCAGGGCATGGGCCGGAACCACCTATACAAAACCTTATTACTACTGTGGCGATCGCCAATCCAAGAAAGCCAATGGAACAGAAGTAGCAGAGCCAGTAGCACCGATCAATCCAACCAATGAGGCTAGACACCAGAAAGCCGTTGATCGCTTCCGTCGTGGTCTCACTGGCATGGTGAAAAATGGGTTCAGCTTCCCTAACAAAACAGCGGTGATCGATGCCCTGTTAAAGCAGGTGAAAGGCAGTAAAACCACTATCCAAAAATGCTGGGAATCGCTCAAGGATCTGGCTGAAAAATTGATCAATCCAGAAGAGCCAGAAACACCAGATACCAATGGCTCTAAAAAAAGTACACACCCCATTGATAGCAAATATATACATAGCGTTTTTTGCGCTACGTCTGCGTTGGGTGCTGATTGGAATCCGTTTGACTGCGACGCACAACCGCCACCACCTCCGAAGCCGATAACTTTCCTTGGGTTCCGGGAACAGGCGATCGCCCATGACTGCTGGATACCAGATAATCTCAGCTACTTGGATATCCCTCGTTTGATTCAGTCTGCGTTCTCCGAGATGGTGCGGGTCGCTTATTGCACGGACTACCTAGGCATTGAACAGGCGATCGGAGAACTTAATCGGTGCGACGCTGAAACCATTTACAGCCTTCTCGACTGGCTTAAATCTTTCCCCTCAGTGCCAGAAGGCGATCGTCCCTTACCACCAAAGCTCACAACGGACGAATTTAAGGAAGCTAAAAGGATGAAGCGTAAGGCTACTTTCCAGCGGTTTAAGGCGATGTTAGGAGGTTAAGTCATGAGTAAATTTCAACTACGCCCCTATCAAGCTCAAATGGTCAGTGAGATCCTCGGAAGTCTTGCCCAACATGACAGCGTAGTGGGCCAACTCCCAACGGGGGGCGGCAAAACTATCATCCTTTCGGCGATTGCCAATGAGTTTGTCAGTCGTGGTGAAAATGTCTGTTTACTTTCCCATCATGACGAATTGGTGAACCAGGGTGCGGATAAATTGGCGGCTGTCTCAGGGCAACCAGTAGGAATCATCAAAGCTGGCTATCCCGACAATGACGATCGCCTCATCCAATCAGCATCAGTTCAAAGTCTAGTGAGGCGACTGCATAAATATTCCCCTGATAGATTTGGGGCGATCATTGTGGATGAATGCCATCACACCACCGCTAACACCTACAGAAAAATCCTTGACCACTTCGAGAAAGCTTATGTCCTAGGATTCACCGCTACGCCCTGCCGGGGTGATGGAGCGGGCTTGGATGATTTATTCAGCCACATGGTCACAGGCCCAACGATTAAGCAGCTCATTGAAGCGGGCCACCTTTCCCGGTATCGCTACCTTGCCGCCGAAAAATCAATGGTCGTTAAAGGTGCCAAGGTACGCCGGGGTGATTACACTTCAAAGTCATTGGCCGCTGATTTAGTGAGCAGCTATTTTCAACATTGCGACGGGATGAGATGTCTGGTTTTCGCTATTGATCGAGACTATTCCAAAGCCACCACCGCCATGTATCAAGCCGCTGGGATACCCTCAATTCACCTCGATGGGGAAACACCCCAACATATCCGCAAGGCCGCCCTGGAGTCTTTCCAAGCCGGGGAAATTAAGGTGGTCTGCAATGTGGGCTTATTTACCGAGGGAACTGACATCCCAGCAGTGGAAGCTCTACAGATGGCCCGCCCGACAAAATCCCTTGGCTTATTTCTTCAGATGGTGGGACGGGTGCTAAGGCCCGCACCGGGAAAAACCGAAGCCCTAATCATTGACCATAGCGGCAACTGGGAAATGCACGGTCTACCCTGTGACGATCGCCAATGGTCTTTAGAAGGGGTGGCAAAACCCAAGCGGGCGAAACGATTAGTCAAAAAGCCCGATGGGGAAATCGTTGAATGGGAACCAGTAGAGGTCATTCAGACGAATGTGACGACCCGTGAGATTATCCCCGGCACTGTGGCGATCGCCCCTGATGTCGATGGCTTCTGGAAAGCTCGACTTGATGAAATATTGGCCGAAAGGGAAACCATGGACTACCAGAAAGGATGGGTCGGCTACCGATTGGGTGAGCTGTCACCACCATTGGAAGTCTGGAAAGTAGCGGCGATCGCCCTTGGGTATAAGCCGGGGTGGGCTTGGTATCAGTGGCAAAAATACCGGGGTCAGGATGTGGCTTAGGTCAGCAGTGGTCACAAAAAAAACGATGTACCAAAAAGGACAACAAAGTATTTTTTTATTTTTACCAAGGCACCAAAAGACACTAAAAAGCACGATCCAACGATGGGGCGATCGCCTCTGTACCGATTACTTTAAGTGATGGATACAATAAAAAAACAGTTCGTTTCGGATTTTTTCATGGCAAGCACCGCCCCCGGAAAATCAATCAGTGCCAAAAATGCGACTAAGCATGGCATTTATAGCTCTAAACCTCCCACAACAGATAATGATGATTTCGCGCTTTATGAAGCAACAAAAGCAGGTCTGATTGCGGAATTTGAACCACAGACGATGACCGAAGAAATCCAAATCGAGCAAATCACCATGGCACGGGTGAGACTGCATCGCTTGTGGCGAGCGGAAAGTGCCATTATTCAAATCCAGAAATTAGATGGTCAAATTGCCAGTCTCGAACCGCCCGCACCGCCTAGCGATCTTGATTTACTTTTGGAGTCAATAAATCCTAAACCACCGGAACCAACCCCGGCGATCGCCAAACAAATTAAGCCATTGAGACAGCAGCGATCAGCCATGATCTCAGAAACCTCAAGAATTATTGAAAGGGATAAACAACAGCTCCGGCTGCAACGTGAGGAGGGTCATCTCAACCGGATTATTGAAAAAGGACTGGCTTATCTGGAAAAACAACGCGATCGCCGGAACGGTTCTACTCCCCAAACTATTGAAACGATTGCGCCGCTAACAGGGTGATTGACTGCCGAAACCTCAGACGCTACGCTCAAATTAACAAAACCTGCCAAGGCTATGCTCTAAGCACCTCAAATAGGCGGGTTACTTTTTATACATCAGAACCTCAAAATCTGACTGGCTTTTGCAAATGTGAAAATCTGAATTTTGATGTGACTGTCACCCTTCTGAGGGAAAATTGTCTACAAGATCAAGACCCGCTAGAATATAGGTAACATATCTGCCACACCTCTCACGGAAGTGCCAATTGGCAGATTTTCCAGTTTTTATCCGTTTTAATGCAGTACAATAAACCGCCTTTAACGTTTCAAGAGCAGATTAATTTACTCCAGTCTCGCGGTTTAATCATTAAAGATTTAGATTTTGCAGAACAGACATTACAGCGTATTAGTTACTATCGCCTCAGTGCATATCTACACTTTTTTCAGGAAATAGACTCATCCGATCATCAATATGTACCAGATGCAACCTTTGAAGCGGTTTTAAATCTATACAAGTTTGATAAATCCTTGAGAATGCTTATTTTTAATGCTACGGAGTCGATAGAAGTAGCAGTCAGAACTCAAATGATTTATCACTACTCCCATGATTATGATCCTCATTGGTATCTGAATAAAAGTTTATTTTATGACACTGGGAAGCATCAAGAATTAATCGATTCGATTACTCAATATTGCCAATCTAAAAAAGTAGAAGAATTTATCGGGCATTATCGAAACAAGTACACAAATCCTCTACTACCGCCGTCATATATGGCTTTGGAGATAATCGCCTTTGGGCAGTTATCTAGAATGTACACAAATTTATTACCATCTAAGACACGACAAAAAATACATACTCATTTCCAATTACCTAACAAGTTTTTTATATCTTGGTTACGGTCTTTGTCGCATATTAGAAATATTTGCGCTCATCATTCAAGGCTCTGGAATATACAGCTAGGAGAATCACCTAAATTGCCTGATAGGTTAAAAGGAAAATGGCTCTCTAGAGAAGTATTGGAGGATATTAATCAAAGAAACAGCCGTAAAATTTTCACTGGCTTATGTTGTATTCAGTATCTCTTAGAGGGTATTTATAAAGTAAAGATAAAAAAGATGAAAATTGGAAAAGATAGAGGCTAGATTGGTTGGTAACTGAGCGTTGTGGTGAGGCTTTGACCCATGACAGATAAAGTCTATCCTAGCGACCTGAGCGATGCAGAATGGGCCTTAATCCAACCCTTGATTCCCCCCGCCAAACCCGGTGGTCATCCTCGGACTACTGACATGAGACGGGTTTGCAATGGTATCTTTTATCTCCTCAAAACAGGCTGTCAGTGGCAATATTTACCAAAGGATTTCCCGCCCTCCCCAACGGTGTACTACTACTATCGAAAATGGCAAAGGAAAGGGGTATGGGAAAGCATTAACCATGCTCTGCGCGGCCTATGTCGACAACAAGTAGGTAAATCAGTACAACCAAGTGTGTTAATCGTAGATGCTCAGTCGATAAAAACGACGGAAAAAAGGGGGAGGTATTTGGCTTCCATGGAGGCAAAAGAGTAAAGGGAAGATGCCGGGGCCTGTTGGTGGATAGCTTAGGTCTGGTCTATAAAGCCATGGTGGCAGAGGGGAATGCCTCAGAACGAACCTTAGCAAAGGCGGCGGTGATGGAGTTATTAGAAACACAGCCAAAGTTGTTAGAGAGAGTGAAATTAATGTGGGTCGACGCCGGATATCGTGGCGAGGTCTTTGGACTGGGGATTTGGCTGATGATACAGGCGACAGTAGAAGTAATCAAAAGAGAGGGGCGAGAATTTCAGATGCTACCAAAACGGTGGATTGTGGAGCGAACATTTGGGTGGTTGAATTGGTATCGTCGTCTGAGTAAGGAATATGAAAAATTCCCCGAAGTATCGGAGGCGGCAATTTATGCTTGCATGACTCGCTTAATGCTACGGCGATTGGTTACCTAAAGATTTACTTTATAGATAGGCTCTTAGACAGAATTAAACCAGAGCATAATTTTGCACAGCATTTAAAAAGAACTTTTGAGATGTATCCAGAAATAGAATCTAAAAACTTAGGCTTTCCCAAAGATTGGGAAAATCAGCCTCTCTGGAAATAATCTAAGAGTCAGAATTTTAATTTGTCATAACTCTTTCTCGTTCAAGGCAGGCAACGCCCCCGGCGATCGCCGTCCTTTTTTATGCCACATCTTCGGTATATAAATCCGCCTGAAAATCTGCGAATACTTGACCGATATCCTGACCCAAGATCACTAAACCTTCATTAACGGTTTGGTATTTGATTTCGATGAGGGTAGGCAGTTTCCCCCGATCAAGTTCCTCCACTCCTTCTCGAATGTATTGGTCTAGGACAAAATCTAAAAATTCTTGCTGCTTTCCGGTGTACTTCGAGAAAATCAGATCTCGATGCTTAATTACTCGCTCTTCTCTGCTAATGGGTTTGGTGTTGTAGGCAACCCAAGTCAGGACATCATAGACATCACTTTTTTCCGCTTCGGCAATGCGGGCGATCGCCTTTAGTTGGGTGTCACCGTAGCCTTTTTCCGCGAGTCCGGTCAGGAACGATTTACGGGTATCGGGTTTCCCCCAGATGGTGCGTAGTTCGGCTTCATCCTTGAAGAGGTCGGGGAGTTCGCCAAATAGCTTTTCGATAAATTCTTGGGCGGACATGGGCTTACCGTCTTCACTCCAGAAAGTGGTGGTTTGAGTGTGGAATAGTTCCCGTTCCTTCCCATCGGCTAACTTGACTCTGATTTTTTGCGGTTTGCGGTTTTCCTCTGGTTCATCCTCCAGATCGAGATCAATTTTTTCCCGTTCTTTGCGCGGTTTTGGGTCAATGGCGACGGGTTCAGTGGGTTCGCCGTCCCATTCATCATCGTTGAAATGCTCGTAGGCTCTGACGAAATCATAGATGGTGAAATAGTCCTTATTATCGAAAAGTCGAGTCCCCCGCCCGATAATCTGCTTAAACTCGATCATGGAGTTGATCGGGCGCAGCAGAACGATGTTGCGGACGTTACGGGCATCGACACCAGTAGACAGTTTTCTGGAGGTGGTGAGAATAGTGGGAATCGCTTTTTCGTTGTCCTGAAAGGTTTTTAGGTTAGTTTCACCAATGCTGCCATCGTTCGCTGTGACCCTAACGCAATAATTTGGGTCGGTGCTGATTTTCATCTGGTTAATGAGATCCCGCACGGCTAGGGCATGGTCTTGGGTGGCACAGAAAACCAAGGTTTTTTCGTTCTGGTTTATGGCTTCCATGAAGAGCTGTACCCGCTGTTTTTCCCGCTCTTCCATCTCGATAATGCGGTTAAAGTCTTTCTCTTCATAGATTCGATCGCCATCAATCTCCCCTTCGATTACGTCGTCGTCGGGGTCATAGAGATATTCATCGAGGGTGGTGGTAAATTGCACCACTTTGAAGGGTGTTAGGTAGCCATCGTTAATGCCTTCCTTGAGGGAATAGGTGTAGAGGGGTTCGCCAAAATATTGATACGTATCGCCATTCACATCCCGTTTGGGGGTCGCGGTTAAGCCAAGTTGGACGGCGGGGGAGAAGTATTCGAGGATTTTCCGCCAGGTGCTTTCGTCGTTAGCGCCCCCCCGGTGGCATTCATCGATGATGATGAAGTCAAAAAAGTCGGGGGCATAATCATAGAAATGGGCAAAATCTTCATCCCCTTTTGTTGTCATGAAGGTTTGGAAGATGGTAAAAAACAGGCTGCCATTTTTTGGGACTTTGCCTTTTTTCTTGATTTCCTTGGGATCTATACGCACCAAAGCATCATCATCAAAGGCTCCGAAGGCGTTAAAGGCTTGGTTCGCTAATATATTCCGGTCTGCGAGGAAGAGAATGCGGGGGCGGTGGGTCGGTTCGCCGCTGATGTTCCATTTCGCCTGAAAAAGTTTCCAGGCAAGCTGGAAGGCAATGAAGGTTTTCCCGGTTCCAGTGGCGAGGGTCAGCAACATCCGGTTTTTGCCTTGGCTAATGGCTTCGAGGACTGCTTCGATGGCATTGTGTTGGTAGTAGCGGGCTTCCCATGTGCCCTGTTTGTCTTCAAAGGGAATTGCGGCAAATCTATTTCGCCAATCATTATTCGTCGGGTAGGTGAGTTCCCAGAGTTCGGTGGGGGTGGGGTAGCGGTCGATATATTTTTCTTCACCTGTTCTCAGATCGACTTGATAGATTTTTTCGCCGTTGGTGCAGAGGGCAAAGAGAGTTTTTAATCGTTCTGCATAATCTTTTGCTTGTCCGAGTCCTTCGGTGGGGTGTAGATCGCGCTTTTTGGCTTCGAGGGCGGCTAATTTTTGATTTCTATAGACCAGGACATAATCGCAGGCTTTGGATGGGCTACGTTTACCGGAACCGACTAATCGACCGGGGGCGATGACTTCTCTTCTGATGCGACTTTCTGGAATTTCTCCCCAGCCTGCGGCTTTTAGGGCGGGGTCGATCAGTTCGGCTCTGGTTTCGGCTTCGTTCATGGTCTAGGGGGCGGGAATAACCGTTATTAATCCTGTTTGGAAGGCGGGGTCATGGGTGATGACGGGAATTTGTTCGAGTTCGCTTTGTGCCATGATCATCCGGTCAAAGGGATCTCGATGGTTTATGGGTAATAATCCGGCTCTCAGGGCGTGGGCGGTGCTGATACTGAGTTCGAGAAAGCGGGCTTGTTTGAGGATTTCTGGGTAGTTTTCTAGGAGTTCCGTTGCTTCTGGGAGTTTGCCGATCCGGTTTTTTGTCGCTATTTCCCATGCGGTGGCACTACTGACAAGGATTTTGTTTTGGGGATTCTGGATAATCTTTCGGCTGGTTTGGTCTAGTTTTGGATCGTTAAAAATCCACCACAACAGGATATGGGTGTCGATTAGATAGCGGTTTCCCATTGTTGTAGTTCTGATTCGGGTAGGGGTTCAAAAAATGTGTCGCTGAGTTTGCCTTGGAGTAGTCCGGGGGTTCGGGGTTGGTCGTCTTCTGATTTTTGTGGGGGGGGTTGCCCTTCTCCGGTGGGGTTGTGGAGATGGTCGATTAGTTTTTGGTAGGCTTCGGCGGACAGGATGACGTGGCTAGGGCGTTGCTGTTTGGTGATCAGCACAGGTTCGAGTTTGGCGCGATCAAATACTTTGCCGTGGTGGTTGCGGACTTCGGTTAGGGTGTAGGTCTGCATAGGAATCTACGTTTTGGCTGTTTTGTACATTTTAGCCAATCTACTGGGTGAGTTGTCCGCTAAAGGCTTTCTGTAATATGGATTGTTTTAACTCCCCAAGGGCTTCTATTTTGCGTTGATAAATTTCTTCAAGTCTTTTTGCTTCAGTTTTTAAACAATATAGTTTTTCCACTATTTCTGATTGTTCTTCAAGTGAAGGAAAATAAATAGGATAAGATTTTAGTTTTGTACCATTAATATTTGCTTGATTAACACTTTTACTCATAACAGAGTATCCATGATTCCTTGCGATACTACTATTCAAAAAGAAATTCAAAAAATCAGGATTTATTATTTGTTTTTTATAATTAATGCGGATTAGATATCCCGCAAATATTGCTTTTCTTTCTCCTTTGTAAATTGATGTTTTTCCTACATGAACATCGCTGTTAGTTCGGTTAAATAGAACGTCATTATAATTTAAGTTATATTTTTCTATTTCTTCATGATTATCTGTGTAAACTAAATCAGACCAATCAAGATAGCCATTTTGAATATTTCCCATTCGCAAAACAGGTACAGAATTTTCTGTTTCTATTTTTAATGATTTCAGGGAAGACCCATACTCAACGCCATCACAGATATCAGCAATTGTTTTATTTTCCCAAGTAGCTTTATTCTTATAAAAAATTTGATCTAAATATTTGTCGAAGAGTTCGCGGGCGTTGGTGAGGTTCTGGCGGGCGATCGCCTCTGCCCTTTCAATCCCAGCAAAGCTTTCATCCAATATCTCCACTATCCGTTTTTGTTCTTCTAAAGAAGCCGTAATATTTATTTTTTCATCATGCACATGATTACGATTAAGCGTCGGAACACCTGTCCCAGTAGCAAATCGACCTAAGTCAAAATGTTTTAATAGATAGAAAATAAAGCGAGGATCATTGCCGTGAAAGTCTTTAACAAATAAGGTTGTATTTAGAGGCCAGAAGTCTTCCTCTACAAAAAATAAAGATCCAATACTACCACTTCGTCCTGTAACAACACCGGGACTTTTTACCTTTGCCTCACAATGAGTATCTATCTCTCCGCTAGAACTAATCAGAGGATATTCTCCCTTTTCTCTTAATCTTTTAGGTAAATCAAAGCCTCTTTGTAAAGTACAAACTTCGCTTAACTTTTTAACTTCCCACTTCATGCCAACATCTCCCCAATAGCCGCTAAAATTTCCGCACTTTCTTGGTCAAGCTCCGCAATTTCCGCCAAGATTTCCTCCGGTTCCCGTAACGGCTCTTCCTCCGGTGCATTCGGATTCTTTACCGACAAATCAAACGTCTCTAGATCAACGTCCTTCAGATCGAGAAACCAAGACCGTTCCGACTCTTTAAACGTTGATTGAAACTCGACAAATTCCTTTAGGTCATCATCATTAAGCGGATTCGTTTTCCCCAGCGATCGCCCCGGATCAAGCTGATAAAACCAAATCTTTTCCGTCGGTGTCCCCTTCTCAAAAAACAGCACAACCGTTTTCACCCCCGCCCCTAGGAACGTTTTCGCCGGACAATCCAACACCGTATGGAGATTACAAGACGACGTAAGCTCCTGCCGTAACGCCCGTGACGCATTATCCGCATTCGACAAGAACGTATTCTTAATGACGATCGCCCCCCGTCCCCCGACCTTCAGACTCTTAATAAAATGCTGAAGAAACAAAAACGCCGTCTCCCCAGTGGCAATGGTGAAATTCTGCTTAATCTCCTCCCGTTCCTTACCCCCAAACGGCGGATTAGCAAGGATGACATCATGGCGATCCTTCTCCTGAAACCCCTGAATATTTTCCGTGAGCGTATTCGTTTGGATAATATTCGGCGCTTCGATGCCATGCAAAATCAGATTCATCACCCCGATGATATAGGCTAACCCCTTCTTTTCCTGACCATAGAGCGTTTGAGTTTGGAGCCGTTCCAATTCCGCCGCACTCTTTACCAACGGACGCAAAAACTCATAGGCTTCACAAAGAAACCCCGCCGAACCACAAGCCCCGTCGTAGATCGTTTCCCCCAGTTGCGGCTTAATCACCTGAATCATCGCCCGAATCAAAGGACGAGGTGTGTAATATTCCCCACCATTACGCCCCGCATTGCCCATATTGTTGATGCGCGTTTCGTAGAGGTCAGACAGTTCATGCTTTTCCTGCTGCGTCTGAAACCTAAGCTTGTCAATACTTTCGAGGACTTCCCGGAGATTGTAGCCACTCTGAAACTTATTGCTAACCCCCGAAAAAATCTCCCCAATCTTTGCCCCAAAGGTTCCCGGTTCCGCATAGTCCTTAAACCCACGGAAATAAGGAAAAAGCTCCCCATTCACAAAGGCGATCAGGTCGTCCCCCACCGCCGCCGTTTTGATTAACTCCCCCTTTTCATCCCTCGGATATGCCCAAGACTTCCAGCGGTACGGCTCATCCAATAACGGTTCATACTTCTCCCCCGTTAACAGAGCCTTACTTTGGCGATCGCCTTCTAGATCATCCAGATATTTCAGAAAAAGAATCCATGAAATCTGTTCCGCATAATCAAGCTCCGTCGCGCAGCCCGCCTCCTTCCGAAGGACATCATCAATATTTTTGAAAGTCTGCTCAAACATAGCTGGGACAATAGGGAACCCAGAAATATTACCCGATCTCCTTTGACGCCTCCAATCATTATGAAGATTCAAAACGGCGATCGCTATGGCAACTAAGGTTAAAATCTTTAACCTCTTATACTTTTATAGGTTTAACTGTTGCTCTAAGTCTTGGATATTGCGAACAGTAGACCAATCAATTTCTGTGTCCTGAAGTAAGGCGATCGCCACATTGATCAGGTGCTGAGGATAAACCCGCTCTTTTGGCGGAACAGGATCAGTATTGTTATCCCTCACCTGTTGGGCCTTATCCGCAAGCCACTGTTTAGAGGCTCTAGGGATTCTGATATTGATCGGCACTTGTACCTCTGTTTCCTTACGCTTACTCACTTTTCTTTGTGGTTCTAGTGGCGTGGCGTTACCTTGGCTTAAGCCAGATTTATCCCCTAAGCTGGTTTGTTTGAGTCTACCCATTGAGAATCTCCTTTGCTAACTTTTTGAAGGCTTTAGCCCCGATGCTATTTTTCGCGTAATCCAGTACCGAGACTTGGGCGGAAACCGCTTCGGCGATCGCCACATTTTCAGGAATCGTCGTTTTGAGTAGGTTAAACCCTAATTCTTTTGCCCCATCCGCAAGCATCGCGTCATATTCCTTGGTGATCACTAACCGCGAACGGTAACGACTCCGAAGAACATCGATGGGTAAATCAGGATCTTCCTCCCTAACTAATTCCACCGCTTCGGCTAACCCTTTGATCACCGCAGGCTCAGAAACAACGGGAATAATTAGGCGATCGCAACTCAAAATCGCTTCTACCGAAATCGCGTTAATCGCAGGCGGACAGTCCAATAGAATTACATCATAACCCATTAAACCTTTAAGGGATTTTGCCATTAACCTCTCAGTTATAGGGTAGTTGAGGATTTCAAAATTTCCGGCGATCGCCTGAAGATTATGGCGACTGGTTTCAAGCGTTTGGTCAGAACCATTCAGCCAATCGATCACCGTTGGTTGCTGGCCCTCAGTTGCCAAGGAAAAACTTAATGTTCTTTGGGCATCAAGATCAATCACTAGGACTTTGCGTTTTTGGGTTGCGAGGGCTGCTCCTAGGTTAGCGACGGTTGTGGATTTTCCTACTCCACCCTTGAAATTAAAGACAGAAATAATCAT
>NZ_CP016485.1:0-13153 GCF_001693295.1 Picosynechococcus sp. PCC 8807 | reverse complement strand
GGTTTTCCCCTGGAACGATCTTGGAACGTTTTTTTGTGTCCTATGAGTCCTCACCAGTCCCTACCAGTCCCTATGGTAAAAACACACAGAACCCCAAATTTATTGTAAATCAAGGGTTCTGTGTGTTTTTATTCAGCCTGAAAAATGGCTCGAGGCAGATTTGAACTGCCGACCTTGGGCTTATGAGTCCTCAGTCCTTAAAAATAGAATCCTTTCTAGGTAAAGGTTTGGGGAGAATTAATTTTTCCTTGGAACAATCTTGGAACGATTTTGGGAGTTTCGCCGCCACAGTGGGAACTACTCCCCTCTGAAAAATCCGACTATGATTTGAGCAAAGTTTGGATTCGTTTTGTGAGAAGAGAATACCGAAAAGAAGTAGGCATCATGCTGGCGGAAATAATTCCCATAGGCTTGTTTTCTTATCTGGCGGCCTTTCATGTTGGTTATTTGGCGGAAACAGATGAGATTGCTGCTATTGCCGCTTTGATTGTGTGGGTTGTCCTGGTTCGCGCGATCATCAAGGCGGCTTTGCCACGATTTGGGTCGGCCTGGGCTGTATATAGAAGACAGGCTGCTTATGGGAAATTTTGGGTTGTTCTCATGGGAACTTTTTTGGTATCCGTTACATTCTCCCTTCCTATTTGGGTTGACTTGATTTTATTGTTTTGTGCCCCTATTCCTTTGTTTTATTGGGATACCTCCCAGCGATATTCGGAATTTTCCCCTCAAGAAATTCGGCGCTTAAAATCAATCAGTTACAAGGATTTAACCCAATAAAAAAAGGCGATCGCCAAAAATGCGATCGCCTAATCCTACTCATCAATAGGAGAGACAAAAATTAGGTGAGGAAGTTAACCAGGGATTCTAGTGGGGCCAATCTCAGCCATTCCCCGAATCGCCGATTACTTTCCCCACGGTACTCAGCACAAACCATGTGTTTATTACTGTTCACAAACTGAGAGATCGCCCCTCCCAACGTGGGGGTACCAGGAGGCGTGATGCCTGCAAAAAATGCAGACTTATAATCCGCCAAAGGGATCATCATGCTGGCACTGATAAACCGTTTTTTCCCGGTGTTATTCTCGATAATCGTTTCGTCCTCATCCCCTACCGCAAAGTCTGCGATTAAGTGACGTGGAGTGAGGTCTGCAACTTGACGGCAAGATTTGCGTGCTACTTCAAGGAAATCCTCTTCAACAGGCTTAGTCATCCGTCGCCAATCGTTGTTATCGACAATGGGAGGGCGAATAACCCGATTATTAGAATCGGTCATAGAGGCGACTTTCCCGCGTAGAAGGATGATATCCCCAGGCGTACCGCTATCCGCTAAATCAGCCGCATAGTTGTAAGTCCAAGTATATTGGGCGTTTTTCACGTTTGGATCGTCATCTCGAAGCCCTGACCACCGTTCTCCCACAGAGAGGGACGGCTGTTTGGTGCCTAGGGTCTTTCGCCAAATAGCAAGGGCATCTAGCCAATGCTCCCCAATTAATTCGATGTTAACCACTTGCATACCAGACTTAAACACTAAGTCTTGGGCGATTGCCTTAGCGATGGCGGCACAACCTTCTCGCCGGGGCGCGATCAATCGGATGGATTCCCCATTGGTCATGGTGAAAACTAACTTTCGCGGTTCCCAGTATTTCGGCTTGTAAGTGCTGGGAATGCTTTTATCCTGTACATTCTGATCAACATCCGTTTCTAGGGTGTTGTTTTCAGTAGCATTCCGTTGGTCAATGCTAAAAATTTGTGCCCCTAACTTTTGGAGTACATCCACCATTTCGTTGTCTGTAAGGAAGCTGGGGATTCCGCATCGTCCCTTTACTACTGGGATGGGTGTACCCCAATCGACTCGATAGAGCTTATCTCCGGAAAAATCGATAGGCCCAATAAAATTATCAGCTTGATTTTGGTAAAAGCCATAACTGGCTACTCTGCTCGGCATAATTCCCCCTAAGAGAAAAATCTAAAAAATTTACTTTGGGGGAATTACTCCCCCTCCCTTGGTTAAGCGGGGAATTCAACAGATGCGGCGCTAGCCTTGACCACAGCAGAGATTTGGTAACTCTGATTGTAAGTATCGATGCCAGAACCAACCGGGTTGGATTTGACCACGCCAAAGTTTTGAGGTGCTACGGTGGCATCAGCGGCAATAGCAGCCAATTGAGCCGAAACAGCAGTCTCTACCAAGTTACGCACAACTTCACGGCCGTCGCCCGTGGTGGCATTGGCTTCAACGGCGCTTAAGCCAGCAAGGGAGGCAAGGGGAATAAAGATCCCCTGGGAAGGGGCCGGATCGGTTGCTTCTAAAAGCTCGTAATCTGCGAAATAATCAGTAGGTAAGGGAGTTGTATTAGCTGCAAAAGCCATGGTAATTACCTCAAAAGAAGGATTCAGTTGCACTACAATCCTGGCTCAATCAGTGGTGAAAAGTGCCTTTTTGCCTCTAGATCTGAGTGGTTGACTATAATAGATGATCACAAAATGACAGCATTTAACCAAGGCCGTGATAAAACCCGCGCTTTACCCCCTTTTACCTTTGGAGGGGAGAATACCGATCAACCATGGGTACTGGCTACCAAATACGAAAAAGACAATTTTCTAACCCGTGCCAATCTCCGCACCAAAATCAAAAATAAGGAGCTATGGGCATTCCGTCACAAAAACAGAATTTACGTTAAAGAGTGCCCGCAATGCCTAGATTGCCTAGAGCTAGAACGGGCTAAATTTGGCTGCAAGGATGACCCCAATGATCGGAGTTGGAATACTCCCTAAAAGTTACTGGCACAACGGATTATTATCTGGAGGGCACTCAGGGCAACTAGGATCATTCGGGCAAGGAACAAAATCCCTAGAATGCCACCGCTTCAAGCATTCCCCTGTATCCACATTAAATAAAGCAGCCTGTATAATCTTAAATTTTCCAATTGCAGGTGTGCGCTTTTGTTGGGTTCTTTTATTGAAGCCAAAAACAGGAGCAATCCCTTGAGCCGCAAATTCTGTCAAATTATAGAGTCTGCGTAAATCGCATTTTGCTTTTCGTTCATTCTCGAAGTATCCAGAAATCAGCTTATTTTTAGAATTAATACCCTCTGGACTTACCCAAAAATAGTTGGGCCCACGGTTCCATTCGATACATTTAAGGGTTGCCAAGCTGATATCTGTTCTGGCCCTTGGCAGCTCATAAGCATAAGTTGTGATATTAGATCGCCGTCTAGGAAAAGTGGGCTCTGTCACGTCCATCATTCGGAAAGTCAAATAAATTCCGCTGACAAGGTGGCTGACCTCATCAAAAGTGTTTACGTTCCAATCAGCATTAGCCTCAATCTTGCAAAAATCAGCCTTAATTTCCGCCAGATAATTCAGAATTTGATTGTTCAATTCTTGGAAATAATCCATCCCCTTAAGCTGACGGATTGAATAGATCGGTGGCGTATAGGCTAAATCGCATTGGGCCGCGTCTTTTGCAGCAAAACAATCCACAATCGAGTAGTCATGTTCTGGCTCTTTCAACCAGGGGCAAAGTGCCAGTTTTAGATCCGCCAATTGCTGGCCCACTTTTTCCACAGCATCCGCTATCCCGAAAAAGCCTTGTCCCCCATACTGGTAGACCGTGGGAGGCTCATCGACTCCACAACCCGGATCAAGCCACTGGCCGATCAACTCAGGGTAAACAATTTCCTGTGGTTCCGGAATTTCCGGGCATGGCGGGCACGGATCAGGACAATCTGGGGTGATCGTCACAATCTGAGGGACGATTTTAGTCACAGTATTTGTCACCGGGAACGGCGTAGGTACTTGCACCTTTTCGATCCGTGTCGTGGTGATCGTATTGGTCACGGGGTAGGGAGTCGGAACATTCACCGGGTAGGGAGTAGGGATTTTAATAGGAGTAGGAACAGGGACTTTTACGATCACCGGGCGATCCACGGGATACGGGGCCGGAACCTTAACTATTGTGCCTGTGCAATCTCTTCTCCTAATTTCTGTGATGATGCTTGTATATTGGCTTTGATTCAATTCTGTGACCCTCTTGGTGATCCGAGACTCTAGGCCGGGGATAGCATCTAGGGCTTTCTGGGCTTTTTGGTTAGCTTGGGAGATGTCCGCTTTTAAATCTGCCCTCAGTCTGGACAGCTCCTTAGCAACGTCATCAAGTTCTGTTCTTAATTGGTCGATCCGATTTTTAGCGGTTTTCTGAACATTTAAAATCAGCCGACCATTTAAATCGTCCCCCCGATCCACATAGTCATACAAATCATTCCTGATTTTTCTTACTTCATTAGCTAAGGAGAGTACAGGGGCAAGTAAAGCCACCGTAGCCCCCAATGCCGCCAATGCTACTTTTAAAGAAACTACCGTAGCGGCGGTTGCGGCGGCGGTAGTTCCGGCGGCGGTTGCTGTGCTTAGGGCATTATTGGCGTTCTTGTTGGCCCGTTCTGCAATCCGTTTAATTTTGCCGTTCTCAATTAAAATATCCGCTTTTGTAGCATCTATTGTCTTTTCTACTCTGGATATCTTACCCCCCAAGTCACTCGACAATCCATTTAGGGCTTGTCTGATATCTACAGCTTCTTTTAGCCCATAGCCGATCTGAATCCCCCCAATAGAAAGACCCCCAATAATCAAGGCTAACTCGCCACTATTGCTTTTCAAGCTAGAGAGCAATCTATCAACAAAATTTTTGTCATTCTCATCAAGCCTTGATACTGTTTTTTCCAAGGCTGATATCCGAGCATTTTGATTTTGAACAGCTCCCAAAATTGCGCTTAATTTTGAATTCAATCCCCCACAATTACAAGCCATTTCCTAACCTCTCAATCTATTTAAAATCTGATTCGCTTTATCGCAAGCTTGGGGGCATATTTCATCCTCAAAAGGGGCAACAGGGGGGCATTCTGGATAGGTCAATATTTGCGTTTTTCCGTCTGTGTAGGTGATAGCTAAGTTGCACTCATTCCCAAGAACTCTTACTAACGGTGTAACCCCTGTTTGCCTGACTGAAGTTTGCCCTGTGTTAGTTAAGACTTTAGGAAAAGTTTTTGTCTCAAAAAAAGCGTAAGCATTAATACAGGTATCTAGTGTCCTGCGATTACTCCCATATCTCCTTTGATACCAAAGTTTTGTCCCACTGCATCGACTATCGTTATTACCTGCTACATAACTCCAGATACTTTGATTAAGGGTATTTGCTTGTGTTACTTGTTCCCAATTAATTACAGGGTCAGGGGGAGGACTACCTATTTGAGATGTCCCAAAACTCGGATTAGACCAACTACTAGCGGTTAGAGTTCTTATTGATTTAATGTACTGACACTTACTTGCGCCACTAGACCAGTGTGCTCGATATAAGGAAAATTCCCACATCCCTCCTACAACGTGATCGACAAATTGATAGGTTTCCCCAGTCAAAACATCAATATCCCCACCGCCCCAGTTGACCTCAATCCCCGATCCACCTTGTTGTTGTGTTGAGAAGGATTGAATGTCAGTCCTCCCGATAAATAATTGCCCATTAATTAATAATTTACTTGCCATTTTTGGCATATCCTCCGGCGACGGGGACGCCTATCAAAATGCAGCTTGTCCAAAATAACGGGGTCAGCCTTTCTTCTGGGATTTCAGGATGCCAGACGGTTGCTTTTATCCAGATATAACCACAATAAAACCCGGCAAGCATTGGCAAAAATAGGAGCAAATAATAGGCGATATCTGCTGTTTGAAGGCCTTCTTTTGAGAAGGCTATTTTGAATAATTTATCTTTGTCTGATTCACTCATTTTTAATAGCCTCAGAACTTGGGAGAAATGTTCTAGCCCAAGTGATGGGGCCAATAATGCCATCAACATCTAGTCCCCATTTTTGCTGCAATTCTCGACAGGCTTTTTCTGATTCAGGGCCGTAAACACCGTCGATCTCGATTGCTAGCCTCCAAAAATTAACCTGCTTTTGCCAGGCCCAAATATCAGAGCCAGCCATAAAAGGTTTTCTCAAGCGGATCAATCGGTGATAAGTATATTTTTCGGTTGCAATTTCTGCTGGGATTGGGCGATAAAAGCCGCGACATACGCCAACAGAGCGCGATCGCCTTTGCACCATGCCTCCATTAGCATTGCTGGCTGCTGAGGTGTTGCCCTCGATAGAGCTAAATTTTGCCCCGCTTACCGATTCCACTATCCCGATGTGAACTGCCAACCGATTGCCAAAATGGAACAACGCCAAATCTCCGGCCCGTGGGGACTTATGCCATTGCCCGACCCGCCGCGCATACCCTTCGATGTAGGGGCAATAGGCCGCGCCGCTGGGAGCGCCGTCCTGCATTTTCGGCAAAGGAAAACCCGCCTGCTCAAAAATCCAACTGGTGAACATCGCGCACCACGGATTCCCATCCATCCCGTACCAGCGCCCATACTTAGTTCGGTTTGAGCCTGGGGGGTTTTCCCGGTAGCCAATTTCTCCACGGGCTACTTTTAAAATCTCTTCAATCATGGCGACCTTCCAAATTTTCAATATTGATTCGGGTCAGACCTGCTAAATAATTAAGCTGCCGTTCCATACGGTCTAGCCTTGCGTCGGTTAGTTCAGTGAGATGATCCAGTTTTCCCCAAACGGCATTTAATTGGCGGTGGATCTCCCCAAGGTCAGCATCTATCTCATCAGGGAGATCCTTTAGCAGGTGAAAGTGCTTGTAAATGTTCAGGCCCGCTCGAACGGCTCCCCAAACAGTAGCGATGAGAATGGTCAGGTTAACTAGGAGTTGGGTTAAATCGTTCATTCCTGTCCTAGTCGTTGTCGTTGACGGCATTGGATGGGCTGAAATTCGTGCTGGGGCTGAATTTGTAGTATTGAAGGATCGAAGTGCGCTTAAAGATTTGCGTTTCTGTAATCGGGGCCCCATTCGCGTCGGTCTGTCCTGAATCACGATCAACAATTCCCTGGGATTCAAATACAGTATTCGCGGTATCAGCCCAGACCGGGCAATCAAGATCCGTCTGTTTGTCGCTGAGTTGGGCGATCAGCTCGTCAAATAGTGCTGTCTCGACTAATTCGGCGCGGTCTGCGTTGAGGGCCAGGGCCGCCGGGATTTTGGTGATCGCCGGGTCGGTGCAGTCGAGGGTAATGCTGGCGACATCGCCTGTTACGTCATCATATTCGAAGGTCAAGCCTGCGATATTGTCTGAGATTCCTGTCTGAATAGCCATGTGGTTCAAAATTACTGGTAACTAAATACCAATAATAGCCCTGTTTTTCGAGAAATCGTAAAAGAGTAGACAACTGTCTACTTTGTCTACTGTTTGGCTGAAACGCAGTCAAGACATGGCTCAGAAAAAGTAGACATTCTGTCTATTTTCTGTCTACTTGTCTACTGTTTTCGGGGTTTTCTAAAGGTTTGGTTAACTTGACTTAACCTACTCTTAACTTTATGGCAAAAACAGTAGACAAATAGACAAAGAGTAGACACCTTTGTCTACTGCTGTGATTCAGTCTGGGCAAGGCTTTCAAGCAAACAGTAGACAAAATAGACAAACGTCTACTCTTCCGCGTCTACTGTTTATTTTTAGGAGATTTTGTATCAAGAAGATACAAAAAAAAGAGGCGATCGCCTCTCGCTGGTAATCGCCCGTGACTCCATTTAATTTTCCAGATGTACTGGATAGAGGTCTCTCACTAATTCTTCAAGAGAGCAGTCCAGTGCCCGACAAAGCTTCCACATCTGCATAGGGTCAAGCTTTGGCGCAGAATTTTTCCTGATGTAGTCATTCAAAGAAGACTTGCTGACACCAATTTCTTTCGCTAACCACCGCTGAGAAATATTCTTTTTCTTAAGAATTTCTCCCATATCCACATAGGTCTGTTGACGGTTGCTTTCTTGCATACTATATTCAGGGTGTCCGGTTTTCCGGACACTCGGAAGGGCTTAAATATTGAACTGGGTTTGTGCATTTTCCAGTCCCTATATTTTAGCCCTTCACCCCTCAACCAGTCGCTATCAGTGCATTTGAACCACCCTGGTTTTGACTCGTTGAACCCACACGCTAATAAAAAACCCCCGGTGCAACGGGGGTTTTACTAACTCAAATTAATACAAAAATACCATGAAATTACTTTCATTGGGTACGACTTTCATCGTACCGGAACACATTATTTTTGTCCGAGATAGGGGTGACCTTTTGCAGCTTTGGTTTAGCTCCCCCTTCATTGATGAAAACGCCGTAGAGCTTATTGGCTATCAGGCCGAAGCAATGCGGCGTTATTTGCATTTACAAGTTTGTTCCCAATTCACCGAGATTTTGGAGAAGGCAAAGAATGATTCCCAACCAAAGATTGATCAACCAGCGCAACATGGCCCAAGTGCTTCGGGAAATGGCACGCCTCAACATCAGAAGCCTGAATCTTCTCGAAAGCCTACTAAGTCGCGTCCCTCTAACTCCCGACCTAAGAATCGCAAAGATTCAAGTAAAGGCTGATCTGGCTTTGGCGATTCGTTTGGAGGCAATGTCTACCCGTGCGATCGCCTTTTACCAATCAGAGCTTGATCAAGCCTCTTGCACAGACAACAACTCAGGTATTGCCTTGTGAATATTGAAGATGTTATCGGCCTATTGGATGGGGCGATTTATCGCTACCAGCTCTCCCCTGGGGACAACGAGGCCGAAAAACTGGATAAGGCGATCGCCATTGCGACGGAAACCCTAGAAGGTCTGGAATTAGCAGGGAAACCAGAAACCCTTAACCACCGTTCCCAGCTTTCTTCTCTCCTAAAAACCGTCGCCACCAGTCCGGCGATCTCCAAGGAAATCCTTCCATCCGCTCCCAAGAAAAAAGCAAAGACCAAGACAGGGGCTAAAGCCTCGATCGATTCCAACCAACTAGAGTCCGAAATCAACCAGCTCGTTGAAAATCGCTCTACCCTCTCCAAATCAGAAACGGAGGTAATCCTTAAAAACCTCGCCGACCGCGCCGATCTTCACCCCATCAAAATTGATTCCCTCTACCGGGGGAAACTACGCCAACGGGTCACCGAAGAATTACAGGCGATCGCCCAAAAGAATCTCCATGGCACAGAGCTAGAAATCGAGCTTCAGCGCGTCAAGGATGAATCAAACCTTCCCAAGCGTGAACTCGATAAACTCTATGGCCTGACCGTCAAGGAAGTAGAGGAAAACGAGTCCTGGCAAGAAGAAACCCATGAGCTTGCCCATTACATCAAGCTTTCCGGTATTGATCTAAACCTTGATTTTCTCCCTGACCCCCTCGCCAATGCGATCAACCGCGTGGCCTATCTCCTAGGGGTGAAGCCCGCCGCTTGCTTTACCACGCTTCTGGTCGGGTTATCTTCTGTCGTCAATGCCAAAACGCGCTTGCATCTTGCCCCAGAGCAGCACTTTAGCGAATCAGCCAATCTCTTTGGCGGCATCGTTGGTGAAGGCTCTTCCCGTAAATCCGCAATCCTGAGCATTTTTGTTTTAGAACCTCTAAATCAGCTTCAGATGAATCTAGACAAACTGCGGGAACGGGAAATGCTCGACTACGAAGAAAATTTGCAGGAATTTCACCGCCTACGCAAAGAAATTAACCATTGCAAGGAGACTGAAACCCGCGAAGCCCTTGAAAAAGGATTTCACCAGATGTACCCCGAAGGCGAGCCCAGGGAACCGAAAAAAGATACCCTCACCTACTTTGTCACCAGCGGGAACAGTGCCGGGTTTAATAACCAGTTCGCCCGGTTCCCCAACAAAACCATCCTCTATGTCTATGACGAACTGAAGCACCTTTTCTCAGGCATCGAGGGCGATGGGGTGATCAGTCTCACCAGGGCTGAACTGTTGGCCTATTATTCCGGTTCCGTCGCCCGTGACCTCCGCTCTGAGGGGGTGATCCGAAAAACCAATAAAGCCCTGTTGTCAGTCTTTGGGGCGATCCAACCCAAGGTACTGCTCGAACTCATGGGCACCTGCGAGGATGAGGATGGAATGTGGTCTCGGTTTATCTGGGTACATCAACCCAAAAACCCAAAGCGATTGCATTCCAATAATGGACAATCCATGGTGAAACGTCTGTTGATTGGGCTTTATAGCTGGTTCAATACCCTCCATCAACAGGATTTTTATTTAGATGCTGCTGGGTGGGAATATTTTCGCCAACAGCACGACGAAATCGAACGGAAATCCGCCGAAGACAAGCTTTTGGCCATGAGTGCCTACTACTCGAAATCCATTGGCCGGATCGCCCGGATCGCGATCATCCTCCACCATTTGCACCATTATTTCGATTGGTTTGCCTCCATGGGAGAAGAACTAAATTCCCAGGGGGACTGGAATGACCTGGTGCCTCTCCCAAACCCGCCAGAATCGACAATCCCCAAGGCGCGATTGGAAGAAGCCACGAAGTTGGTCGCCTTCTACTGCAACCAAGTCCGCAAATTTTTAGCGGATGCTCCAGAGGAAGGGATCGGCAACTCCCTAAAGGCGATCGTTAACCTTTCCCGGCAACGGCAAGAAAACCTAGGAGACGGATGGATCACTGCCTCCATGGTCAAACGCTATAACCGCAATTTTCGCAACGCTTCCCCCCAGGAAATCCGCGCCAAGTTTGAACAGCTTAGAAATCTTGGCTTTGGTCACACCGAGGGGGGCGGCTCAAAACTTAAATTCTGCTTTTTAGGAGACGCATGATGGTTGAACTGCCTTATCGGATTCCGTTTGGTGAATATTTCATCGAAATCACCAGAAATAAGGGTTTTTATCACTGGAGCATTAATGCCTCTCTTGACAATGAGTGCGTCGCTTTCGGGAATAACCACAGCATTGAATTGGCCGCCAGTGATGCCTTCAAAGATTTAAACGACCTAACCGATTACCTAGACGACATAGGAGAGTTTTGATGATTGCACTGCCCTTTGAAATTGGCTATGGGAATTTCACTGTTCGCATTTCCCAGGGGAAATACTCCTATCGCTGGGAAATCCTCTCTCTTGAGAAGAAAGTCCTTCTCGATTTTGGCCACGAAGAAAGAACAGAGCGGGCCATTGCTGAAGCCTTTGATGTTCTCGACGAAATTATCAATTCCAGCAGCTTAATGGGTTGATCCGAGAGATGGAAGCAGAAGAGCGCAAGAGACGGAACCAGGAAATCACGTTGGAGGACATTTTTTAATGAGCAAATGGATTACCACTGCTGAGATGGCCCAAGCCCTTGGCATCTCCACAAAGCACCTGCACCGCCTAAGGCAGTCGCGGCGATTCCCGAAGAAAGGCTATTGGCGCGATATCTCGACTCCCGATAGCCGCCCGGACTACCGCTGGAACAAGCCGAAAATCCTTGCTCTTTTCGATGGGGAATAGCCATGAAACGAATCACTGTGATCATGCAAATCAAATTAACTGGCACCGAAAAACCCCGATATCTCCATGGGGAATGTGCCCAACGGTATGCCATTGGGGAATGTATTCACCTGCTCCAGCAATGGCGATCGCAAAATCCGAAGCTCCAGGGGGAAGTGGAAAATTTGAGCTTCTTTATTAAATCCTCTACCCCAGAGCAGCCCACTGTTCACACCCCATTAAGCCTGTTCTGATTTTTTTAAATTGGAAGGCCCTTATTCACCCTTTCAGGAATGAGAACTATGCCAGCACTGAGCTTTAAAAAGCAATTTGCCGACCTGGTAGCGGAAGGCAAAAAAAATCACACCATCAGGGCAAAACGGAAGCTCCCTATAAAGGAGGGGGACACGCTCTATCTTTACTGTGCCCAACGGTCAACGCAGGGATACAGGATCGGCAAATCCGTTTGCACGAAGATTCAGCCGATTGAGATATGGCTGACGAGCATCACCAAAATCGAAATCTTTTTGGATGGGAAGATAGTCCCCCCAACAAAGGCCCAACAACTAGCTAAAGATGATGGATTTCCCGACCTTACAAGCCTTAGGGGGTTTTTCTTTCCCTCTCCCAAAGATGGGATTTTGCCCCCTCACTTTATTGGGGATCTAATTCATTGGAAACCACTAAATTGGTTCTAAGCATTCAAACAGTAGACAGAGTAGACACGCGTCTACTCTTTTTCGTTTTTGGGCAAAATTGGCGGTTTTGGCCTGTTGGGATTTTTCAGATAGAGATCAAAAGCTTTCTGGTGAGTATCGCGCTTAATCCAGTGATGATAGGTCTCATTGTGAACGGCGATCGCATGGCCCATTTGCGCGGCTGCCAAGGATTGATCGATGGCCCCAATCGTTCGCACGGCCCAACAATGTCTCAAGGAGTAGGGAGGAAAATCTAAATATTTCCCCAGGGCTTTGGTTACGGCCTGACCATAGCCCTGATTGTCTTTTCGGTTAACTTCTGGCAATGTCCCCTCCCTCATTTTGAAATCCTCTAACCATTCTGGATAGAACGGATAAACGTATCGCTCCCCTGTTTTTCCCCTGGAAACCCAGAGCAACGGATAATCCTTTAGATCACAATGGAAAACTTCATGGTTTCTTAGGCCATAGATAGCCATCAGCCCAAAGACAAAGGCCCATTGCTTATCTGCCTCATAAATTCGCTGCCATGCCAGGGCGATCGCCTTATCCGTCGGTAAGTCTCTGGGGGATAACCGCTTAATCCCATAGTCCCCCTTTAATTTTCTGAGCTTCCCCCCATTCAGCCCCGCAACATCGGCCAAGGCTCCACAGGCTAGAGCAAAGCGGCGACGGTTTCTAGTGTTAGACTCCGACTCCAAAAGGATTTTCTCTAAAACCCCCAGGCTTGCGACTTCCTCTAGGTGCCCACGAAATACCCGTGCATATTCATGGTCAAAGGTGCGCGGGGATATCCCATCTCGATCAATTTTTTGCGATCGCAACTGTTCCAGATAGTCCCCAATGGTTTCTGGCTCTTGATGGTCAGAATAAGCTTTCCAGGAAAATTCCCCACAGGCCAATAGTCCCCCCACCTTTTTCGCTTCCTTTTCCGCCGCCGCTACCCCCTCATAGTTGGCGTAGGTCTTTAAGGCTAGCCATTGGGGGCGAGGCTTCCCTTCTCCGTTCTTTGGGGGGAGAGTGCCCCGCAGATATAGCCGCTCCCCCCTGCGATAAATTTTGATGCCGATCTTGGCTGCCTTCAGTCGGTTATTGGCTGTGGTGATCTTTTTATCGATCTGATTCTCACCCAT
>NZ_CP016484.1:0-4625 GCF_001693295.1 Picosynechococcus sp. PCC 8807 | reverse complement strand
AGGCTTTTAAACCCCGTGATTAAGTTGGTGTGTGGTAACT
This sequence comes from Picosynechococcus sp. PCC 8807, assembly GCF_001693295.1. Classification (NCBI taxonomy): domain Bacteria; kingdom Bacillati; phylum Cyanobacteriota; class Cyanophyceae; order Chroococcales; family Geminocystaceae; genus Picosynechococcus; species Picosynechococcus sp. PCC 8807. Next base: position 4,585 of record NZ_CP016484.1, on the reverse strand, counting down.
CAACTCTATCACGGGGTTTACCCTTTCTCAGTGACCTTAAAACTACGCAATTTATAGTCACCTTAGTTCAATTGTTCTTTGATCGCCTAAATCTACCTGAAAGCCTTGCAGGGGAGGGGATAAGCCCCGATTTAAAAATCAGAGTTATCCCTCATAATTCAAGTGAAGGAGAATTATGAGTTTAGAATCTGAGTTAAAACAGTTCATGCACAGAATACGAATCCAAAACGGAAATGGGTGGAAGGGGATAAAACCCCACGGCATACTTGAAGACTATGCGGTTCCATCAAGCATTGATTGTCGCTGTGGATATTGTGGTGTTCAGGGGGCATTGATTTGTGAAGATGCTGTGACTTTCAATAACCCAACACAGACAATCACGCTGAAGGCTCGTTGTACACGGGACAAATGCCAGAAAACATCGACGGTTGTAATCATTGATGCTCTTATGTGGCGAGATCATAGCAAGGGGAAAAGAAGCAAAGAATTTTGGGTACTCCCAAAGCCAAAAGAGCGTCCCCAAGTCTTTACGGAAGACCAAATAGACAACAGACGAATTTTTAAGGCCTATCAAGAAGCGGTGCAGTCTTTTAACGAAAATAGACCATCATTGGTCATCTCTGCCTGTGGGCGCATTGTAGAGGCGATAGGGAAGCTGAAGTTTCCAGATGGTCAAAGTGCGAACAACATTGGGAAACTATACAGAAACCTCAAAAACGAGCTAAAAGATAAACCCGAATTTAATACTGTTTTAGACCCATTTCTCCAACTAGGGAACGCATTAAGGATCGGAAGGAATCCAGCAAGCCACTTTGACCTTGAGACAGACCCCGACATTAACTTAGCGGAAAAAGTCTTGGACTTAACCGAGTTTCTCGTCAAGTATATCTACGTCATTCCGCAGGAAGCCGACAACGTAAATGAATTGATTGAAAAATGTGGCCCAGGGGATACCGAGGAAAGCGATGAAGGTTAATCATTTTCCAGCTTTACCTGGCTTTCACCAATAGGTGATCGCTTTTCTCGAAGAAACAACAGATAAAATATAGAATTTCATCTGCTATATCCAAAAAACAGGACAAATAAACTGCTTTTGGCGGCAAAAAAATCAATCATTTTTCTTGTCCATGTTTAATCGTTATATATAAATACAAGAAGTGTGTGTGCCCCACGCTGTCGCGTGGGGCTGTGATCAGAAAAACCACCACTCTGAAATAGAATGGTGGCTACATTGGCAATGTGCTGTTACCGCTCAGGTGCTAGAAGACTGTGAAATCGCCAGCACCGTAGGTCAACTAGAAAAAGAGCATCCAAATTCGGAGAAACCAGTAAATGGCCCGAAGGTAGGGAGATGCTTGTTTAACTCGACGAAGAACCCGTTTTAGAACGGGTTTATTTTTCTTGCCCATGGCAAAAATTGAATTCTACGTCATTAGTATTCCTTGGACGATATGGCAAAAAGTGGGCAAGCTTCCAAGAGGCATTGATAGGGGGCTGACATCAGAGGGGAGAGCCAAGGAATGTTCGCTTTGCCCTGGCCGCATCTCCCCTCTGAGTCGCCGAGGATATCAATTGGTACCCGTCAAGGGCCGCAAACTCATTTAAGCCACTGGTGAACCACTACAGTTCACTGCGAGTTTGCTTCCCCCCTTGACGGACTTGAAGGTTATTACACTGTTATCACTTTTGTTATCGGACAGTTATCGCCACACTGTAGAACGTGTTATCTTTCTGTTATCGGTATTGATAACAACTATGGCTAATCCATTTTTTTCTGGTCGCATCCCTCAAGATTTGTTTGATCACGTAGAGAAACATCGAGACACTACTGGAGAATCTAAAACCGATGTTCTTGTAAAAGCATTAGCTGCTTACACAGAGTTTGAAGGTAAGGCTCTAGATAATAAAGCAGTTCCGAGATTTTCGGAACTATTAAAAAGATTGGAGAAGCTCGAAAATAAAGTTTTTGGGGATGATACTATCCCTGAAACTTTAGAAAATGAAAAAAGACAGATAGACTTGTTTTCTACTCCCCAAGAGACCTCAGATACTTCAAAGCCATCAGAAACTAGACTTTTAACAACACAGCAAGTTATAGATGAAAAAATAGCTAGTCAAGCAAGTCTCAGCAAGTGGAAAAACAAAAAATTACTGCCAAAAGAATTCAAAGGAAACCTAATTGATTTTAGCCATAGAGATGAAGAAGTAAACACGAGTTATTGGAAAATTACTACTGTATAACATTGTTATCATCTAGTTATCAGCTTGAAGAAATTTCTCATCAAGTAATTGTCGAGCTGCTAGGAACTTCTCTAGATTTTGATCATCAGCAGGAGAAGATCTTTTAACCATTTTGAGCTCTAAAAGTCCATCTGTTAATTGCCCAATTTCTGAGTAAATAAGCTGAGTAGCTTGTTTGCCGTATTTTGTAATTAAGTAATTAGGAAGATGATTTGGGACATACTCATCTCTTAGCCATGCTCTAAAATATGGAAGCTCATCATATGAGTATGCTGCTGCTGACCTAACATCTCTCCGATCTCGGTACTGGTGAATATATTCTCCTTTTTCTGTAGCCCAGGGCTTTCCTTTTCGATAGTCACTCCATTTTCGACCAATACTTCCATCCAGAAGATCGTAGTCATTAATAGGTACTCTCCAATCTTTTTCGATGAGCAGCAGCAGTTCAGCCGCCTCCCGAAAAACACACCAAAGATCATCTGCAATAGTGTGATCACGCATATGCTCAATGCGCTGTACATACACATTTGTATGAGGGAGAGCAACACGAGATCGCTGATCCCAACCTGTTATCCTCTGAATCCAGAGATCTATCCCTACCTGCATAAACAAAAAGCAACTGCGCGTGGCAGTCGCCTTTTGCAAAGCCCTTTGTTCTTTTGATAATCCACCCCCTAAAGCTGTTTCAGGATCGGCATAATGTTGAAGGACAGCAGCACAGTAGGTAGATTTGTAAATTTTAAGATTCCCCTGTTTCCTCCCATCAATCACAGCATCCTGGGTTAAGAGGGTCAAAGGCTTACCAATAAAGGGTTCTAGATATTTAGAAGGGGCCTGGGTTAAGAGGGTATCTTCTAAATTTGAAATAGCAGCTTCAGACACACCAGCTAAAGTAGCCAGAGCTGACTGACTCATTCCAGATTGCCCCGTCAGCTCAATCGTATAAAATTCAATGCCATTCTCGTCTTTCTTGCGAATTTCCATAAAAAACCTAAAATAATCTACCTAAACGAGCTTTTACTAAGTCTGAGACTTTTTTAGGACGTATTTCATATCCGCTTCTAACCAGGTCAGTTAGTTTTACAGCGATCTCACCACTTACTTGAGACAAAGGAACTCTAGACAAATCTAACACTTTTGATTCTATGATTTTTTCATAAGAAGGCAACTTGGAAGTCGAAGTGACAATATGTACTTTTTTGCCTTCATTGAGAGCTATAGCCAGTTCCATGACTTGATCCGCAATGGCTTCTGGAACCCGAATAGTTTTAATTTTTCCAGTCCCCCATCTTGAAGGACGACCCGCTCCTTCTCTCTTTCCTCCCTTAGGCATATCAATCACCTCGTTTGATAACATTGTTATCATTTGTTATCACTATTCTACCATTCTATATCTGCGTTCCTTCCGCTTCCAGCCAAATCTGAGATGACCTTCATCAACTTCATCTTCATCTGATTCACCAATCAAGTCTTCTGGCTCTTCTTCGAGGGCTTTTAAGTAACCCTTGAGGGCACCACCAGTGGCGACACAGCGAACTCGGTGCATCTGTCGGGTTAGTTCCAGGAACCAATGCTGGTCAGCCACCAGGTCAGATTCTTTGACGCAATACTTCAGAAGCTCAGGGACAAGCTGCATCGGCTGCTTCCCTTGCTTGATGGCCTGAACATCAAGTATCGGTTTGTAATCGACCTTTAGGGACTTCTGCCACAGTTGGCACCATTCATCCTGTTTGATGTATCCCTTCCCTGAGAAGTAATTGGAGGGAACCAACAGCAAACAATGAAAGTGAGGGTGAGCTGACCCGTCCTTCCCTCTAGTCACCTCTGTTGACCGTATCCAGCCCACCGCAGGAAATTTCTTTCTCTGGGTCAATCTTTGCCAAGCCTTGTTCATCAGAGTTAGGTTTTCCTTTAACTCAGTGATGGGACAGTTTCGTTGAGTCAGGGTCAGAAACAGCCAACGATACTTTGGATAATCGTTAACCACATTTGGAAGTATCTTGTATGCCTTAGCCTTCCACATCAAGGATCGCCGCCACTGGCAGACGGGGCAATGTCTGACCCGGCAAAATCTAGCCGACGAAAGTTTTAGCTTTAATTCTCCCGATGACTGGTCGGGGATCAACTTAAAATCCAGTAGTTCAGAGCAAAACGTCATCCGAGTCGCATATCTATCAAACTCTGTATCTCGGTAATGACTGGTTGCCGTGTCCGTATTCCCTCTGTGTTTGTCCCATGGCTTATCCCGCTCAGATATTTCACTAAGCGCCGGAGAGCTACTTACAACGGATCTATCAGGCTGTACAATAGAATCACAGCCCTGATTGAATTTATCAGGCAACAA
>NZ_CP016483.1:0-3059495 GCF_001693295.1 Picosynechococcus sp. PCC 8807 | reverse complement strand
CGTGATTGATCCTACAAAATAGACGGGAACAGGGGGTTGGGCTTTTCAATGTAGCTCAATTTTTCTCAGTGTGAACCCCTGGCAACACCCCAAATTCTCGTAGAGCGGGGACAAAGTTATGATTTTCGTGACTGGGGCGACTCAGCTTCAGTAGGGCAAACCGTTGCAGGGGTGTTAAATTTTGCCATTGATCGGGAGTAATTTCTACGTTGCAACTGTGGGCTTTTTCAAGCACTTGGGCGGGAATTTCCGTTTGTAGCCAAGGGGGATTTGGGTCAATGGCTAGGACTTTGGCTGGTGTGCCAGTTTTCTCTGTAATCAGTCCTTGGAGCGTTTCGTGGTAGAACTGCACCTCAGCAGGGGTTTCACAGGGCATCTGAATCAATTGCGTTTTTTCGGCCTCTGTGAGTTTGTGCCAATGGTCGAGTTTCATTTTGACGCCACAGGTATCGAGTTTGTAGCGCATGATCATCGGAATGCAGCGCAGCGATGCAAGGAAGTCCTGCTCGAACCCAAAGAAATCTGTCATGGGATTTTGCCTCAGTAAAAGTTTGAGAATTTACATCCCCCTAAATCCCCCTTCATAAGGGGGACTAAGAGTTCTTTTTTTACTCCCGGTGCCACTCGGTAATACCGCCTGGTTTGTCCACCAGCACAATTCCTTTTTCGGTGAGTAAATCCCGGAGGCGATCGCTTTCTGCATAGTTTTTATTGGCGCGGGCGTCCTTACGCTGTTGGATCAAGTCTTCAATTTCAGCATCGGTTAAACTAGCGGCCTGTTGCTTTATTTCCGGGACAAAACCGAGGATATCGGCCAATTCCTTAAGGGTGAGCCAAAGAGAGGCGAGAATTTGCGGATTTTGCTGAAGTTTACCTTCGTGGACGAGGATATTTTTCTCTTTTTTCAGTTCTTTCGCCAGTTCAAAGAGAATCGCCAAGCCGCCAGAAAAATTGAGATCATTGTCAACAATCGCTTTAAATTTCGCCAGGATGCCCTTGTCGGCAGTGATATTGTTCGTATCCAAATGTTCTGCCCCAAATAGCAGCGCATCATTAAGGGTTTCCCAGCCCTTGGTCGCAGCGGTGAGGGCTTCGTCGGTGAAATCCAGGGGCTTAGTGTAGTGGGCCTGGAGGATAAACAAGCGCACGGCCATCGGGTCATATTTTTGCAGGAGGTCGCGGATCGTGATGAAGTTGCCGAGGGATTTGGACATTTTTTCCCCTTCCACCTTCACCATGCCATTGTGCAGCCAATATTTTGCTAAAGGCTGACCCGTTGCGGCTTCCGACTGGGCGATCTCGTTTTCGTGGTGCGGGAAAATGAGGTCACTGCCCCCCACATGGATATCGATAGTTTCCCCTAAGCGATCGCGCACCATCGCCGAACATTCGATGTGCCAACCGGGGCGACCTGCTCCCCAGGGGGAATCCCAGGCAGGTTCTCCTGCTTTGGCGGCTTTCCAGAGGGCAAAATCGAAGGGGTCATGTTTTTTCGGCGCATCAGGATCTTCTGTGACACGACCGCTAGCCCCTGCTTGCATATCATCTAATTTGCGGCCAGAGAGTTTCCCATAGCCATCAAACTTGCGCACCGCATAGTACACATCCCCCTGGGAGGCATAGGCAAAACCCCGTTGTTCGAGGTCGTGGATCAGCTTTTGAATCCCATCTAAACTGTGGGTTGCCCTAGGATATTCATCGGCGGGTTGAATGTGGAGCGCTTCCATATCCTCGAAATAGGCTTCGATAAATTTTTCGGCGATCGCCCCCATGGAACTTTTTTCTGCCCGCGCCCGATTGAGAATTTTGTCGTCAATATCAGTGAAATTTTGGATGTAATGCACCTCATAGCCTGACCATTGCAAGTAACGTCGCACCACATCCCAGATCAAACAGGTGCGTGCGTGACCCAGGTGGCAATAGTCATATACCGTAATCCCACAGCAGTACATCCGCACCCGATTAGCTTCGAGGGGTTCAAAGGGTTCAGAACGGCGATGGAGGGTATTGTAAAGACTGAGGGACATGGTAAGCACTGGCGTTGAGCGTGTTTCATTCTAACCCACGATTGCCCAGGGAATTCAATCCCCATTGAGTCCTGCCGTTACAGTTTTTTGAACCTAGGCGATCGCCCCAAAAGACGGTGTTAGGTTGAAGGTAATTCTTCTCCTGGAGGTCAGCCCATGGCCACTTCATCATCTCGTAAACCGTTGTCCCAACGTTCCCTCACCCTCCTCCTCAGTGGTTGTTTGTTAGGGGGACAGATCCTCGCGGGCTGTCAGATGGCCTCCCAAAGAAGTCCGGAAACAGGGATGGATGCCATGGCCCCCCAAGTGGCAGAAACGGAGTCCATGCCGGTGATGCCACCCCCCGATGGAGACATTCCCCAGGAAGTGCCGGATCTCTCCCAAGAGGACTACAACCTCATCCGTGATAATCCTTTCCAATTGGTGCGCACCGAACCACTGTCTACCTTTGCCCTTGATGTAGACTCCGGAGCCTATAGTAATGTGCGTCGCTTTTTAGATGATGGTCAGCTTCCTCCCGTTGATGCCGTGCGTCTGGAGGAGATGATTAACTATTTCACCTACGACTATCCGGCCCCGGACGATCAACCCTTTGCCATTAACACCGAACTCTCCCAGGCTCCCTGGCAACCCCAGCACCAGCTCCTCCGCATCGGCATTAAAGGCCAGGAAATTGAAAATGAAGCCCTCCCCCCCAGCAATTTGGTGTTTCTCTTTGATGTGTCGGGGTCGATGAATGATCCCGATAAATTGCCGCTTCTCAAGTCAGCTTTTCGGTTATTGGTAAATGAGCTGCGCCCGGAGGATCGCGTTTCCATTGTGGTATATGCCGGGGCAGCGGGTTTAGTTCTGCCCTCGACGTCTGGGGCCGAAAAGGAAACCATTCTGGCGGCCTTAGATAATTTAGAAGCAGGCGGTTCCACAGCGGGTGGTGAAGGCATCGAACTGGCCTACCAGGAGGCGGCGGAAAATTTTCTCGACAATGGCAATAATCGGATTATCCTCGCCACCGATGGTGATTTTAATGTGGGGATGTCCAGCGATGCAGAACTAATTCGTCTGATCGAACAAAAACGCGAACAAGATATTTTTCTCACGGTGCTGGGCTTTGGTACAGGCAATCTCAAGGACGCCAAGATGGAGCAGCTCGCCAATAATGGCAATGGAAATTACGCTTACATTGACAACATCCTTGAAGCGAAAAAGGTGCTGGTAACGGAAATGGGTGGCACGCTTCTAACTTTGGCAAAGGATGTAAAAATTCAGGTGGAATTTAACCCGGCCCAGGTGCAAGCTTATCGCCTGTTGGGTTATGAAAATCGTCTGTTAGCGGCCCAGGATTTTAATGACGATACCAAAGATGCGGGGGAATTGGGTGCTGGCCATACGGTGACGGCTCTCTATGAAATTGTGCCGGTGGGCATTGATTCGCCCGTGGAGTTGCCGACGGTGGATGATTTGAAATATCAAGAGACCCAGCCAAATCCAGGAAATTTTGCCGGAGAATTGCTGCAATTGAAGCTCCGCTATAAACCCCCCACTGGCGATAATTCGGCACTGATCACCCAGGCGATCGCCAATGACAGTACACCCTTAGATCAAGCCTCTCCAGATTTTCGGTTTGCGGCGGCGGTAGCGGAATTTGGGATGCTATTGCGGGACTCCCCCTACCGTGGCGAAAGTTCCTTTGATCAAGTTTTAGAACTGGCCCAGGGCAGCAAAGGAGCAGATCCCGAAGGCTATCGCAGTGAATTTATCCAACTGGTTAAAACGGCCCAGGCTTTGAATTTTTAAGGAAGAAGACCGACGCAGTTTTGTGTTCTCCCGTAGGTTGTGGGTCAGGCGATCGCCAAGTGCATAGGGTCTGCTACCTGGCCACTACATAGCACCACGAAATGAAACATATCCTTCGGAGAACAGATCAATGAAAATCACACGACGCACCATTGGCAAAGGTTTAATGCTTGGCACCATGATTCTAATGGGCAGTGGCTTTAGTGCGAATGCCGCCCCCCTTTCTAGTACTGGTCCCCTGCCTTCTGTCGGCTGTCCAAGTAATTTACCCCAGCACCACTGTTGGCTGAGAACAACACCGACCGGGCCGATTAACCCTGGCATGGTTGCAACACCGCTCCCCTCAGCCCAAGCCCAACCTAAACCTCTGACCTGCCCAGAAGGTTGGCAACCCCGGCCCCAGGAAGTCAATTTCCAGCTTGGCCCTTGTCTACCCGGCACTATTGTGACCCCGACTCCCCAACCCCAGGCAGAACTTCTCCTTCCTGCTATTCAAAAAATGCATTTGGGTCTGCCCGGAAGATAACTCACAAAAAAACAAGATCACCATGGTGCTGTTTTCTGAAAACTTTGACCGGGGTGATCTTATTTCTTGATTTGATTTAAGCGAGTTCAAAGAAACAGTTCGGTTACCTAAGCAACATCCGTATAGGCTTCAAAATCCATAAAAGGAGAACTATAGGGCTCCAGATCCATGAAAGGAGAGCTCAAAAACTCCTCTGCTTTGATGGGACGACTAAACAAAAAGCCCTGGATTTCATCACAGTTAAATCGCGTCAAAAATTCCAACTCTCCCTCATCTTCAACCCCTTCAGCAACTACCTTAAGGTTGAGATTGTGGGCCATTTCAATAATTGCGGTGATAATCGTTGCATTAACATGGTTCCGATGAATCCCATGGATAAAGGAGCGATCTAGCTTGAGGGTATCAAAAGAAAACTGCTGCAAATAGCTTAAAGAAGAGTAACCCGTGCCAAAATCATCTAAAGCAATTTTCAAACCCAAAGACCGCAAGGCCTTTAAACGTCGTATCGATACTTCCCCATTGTTCACGAGGGTGCTTTCTGTCAATTCCAGTTGGATATCTTGGGGTTGCAATTGATTGTTGATAATAATTTGGCTGAGGCGATGGTGCAGATTGAGTTGGGTAAACTGTTTCGCCGAAAGATTGATGGACATATAAAAGTCCTTGAGGCCCGCAAGCTGCCAACGACGCAATTGGCAACAGGCTTCTTCCATGACATATTCCCCAATCGGGATGATCAAACCGGTTTCTTCGGCCAGGGAAATAAATTGATTGGGCAAAACCAAACCACGGGTTGGGTGAAACCAGCGTAAGAGGGCTTCGGCACCAACCACCTTGCCCGTTTGCAAGTTCATCTTCGGCTGGTAAACAACTTCGAGTTCGTTGCGTTCGAGAGCTTGCCGCAGATCGGCTTCGAGGGAAACCGTATTCAAGCGGCCCACGTTCATTGCTACGGAATAAAAAGCGTGTTGATTGCCCCCCTGTTTTTGAACTCGCAACATGGCTGTGTGGGCATTACTGAGCAGTTCATCAAGGGTAATGCCATCTCTGATGTAGAGGGCGATGCCGATGCTGAGGCTGATAAAGACATCCTGTTGGTCTTCTGTGGTAAAGGGGGAGCTAAAGGCCGCGAGGATTTCTTCGGCAATGTTGACGACTTCGCGGCGATGTTCTAGGGGATGAAGAATCGCACAAAATTCTGAAGTGTTGAGACTAACGACAGTGCCGTATTTCTCTAAGGTTTGTTGTAGGCGATCGCCCACCTGCTTGAGTAAAGCGCTGACAATACCGTGGCCAAGGTATTCGTTAAGGAGTTGAAAGCGGTCTAGACCAATGGAGAGAAGCGGAGTGGAGGGCACTGTCTCACTATCTTCTTGACCGAGGGGTAGCTGTGCCACCACCTTTTCAAAAGCATAGGTGATCCTATTTTGATTCGGTAGACCAGTGAGACTATCTTTCTCACTCAGTTGGTTTAACTGCTCGGAATAGTATTGTTTGACTTTGGAGTATTTATTGAGACGTACTTCGACAGCCTTGAGGAGTTCTGCAGCTTGGATCGGTTTCATCAAATAATCATCGGCTCCGGATGCCATTCCCTGGCGGAGTTGCTGACCCTCTGCTTGGGCCGTCAAAAAAATGAAGGGAATCATTTCCGTTGCTTCTTGTTGCTGGAGCCGTGCCAAAACGTCATAACCACTCAAATGGGGCATCATCACATCACAGATGATGAGATCCGGGTGATATTCCTTGGCTGCCTGAACTCCTTTTTCACCATCACTCGCTTCGATAACGATGTAACCAGCATTCGTAAGAATTCTTCGAGTCAGTTTACGGATAACGTAGTCGTCTTCAATGACGAGAATCGTCGTGATTTCTCCGGGATTTTGCAGGCCAGAGGAAACATCATTTTGGACGGGAAGGTTGTTAGGAGACATATTCACTCAGCATCTCAGGGCGTTGGTGGAACATTTTTTCGGGGAAAGAAACCAAGCTATTTGCCATCAGATAATTGGATGTTCGCTGTTTCTGTAAGAATGTTTTCTTTCATTAAGTGCCACAATCATTGCGCTGTAGATGCCAATTGCTATCTCAAAAACGTTGGAGGTTCGGGATCAAACCTCGGACTAGCGGGGTGGCTACGCGCGAAAAATGTTGGCTCGCCTTAATTTTGGTTTATGAAAATCAAAGGCGTTATGTGTAGAAATGTAACACGGTGATGGGAAAAAAGTAAATCTGGGGTATCTGCTCTAATTTTTTTCCGTGGAAAATTAAAACCAAAAGATTGCTTTCGCTAAGGGAATTGTCTATTTCTGTTGGGCGATCGCCACAGTCGTTTCGGGCAAGGTAGTCAACCGGGGTAGGCGATCGCGCTGTTGAAACAAAATAAAAGCCGCCACCGCCAAGAGAAAATACCCAAAGCCCTTTTGGAGTTGTTTTGCATTGAAATAGCGCCCACTGTAGCCGCCGAGCAAAATTCCCAGGCTCGCCACAAAGGTAAAGTTCACCATCAGATGCCAATCAAAAACCACATCAGCCTGGCCAAAGTAACCCAGGAATCCGGCGATCGCATTCATCACAATAATCACCAGGGAAGTGCCCACCGCCTCTTTCATTTTCGTCTTACCGAGTAACACCAGGGCGGGCACAATCGCAAAGCCCCCACCAACCCCCACTAGCCCCGTCAAAATGCCAATCCCCAAACCTTCCGTGAGCAACCACAGCCAACAGTAACGGCACACCGGGGCCGGATAATCTTCGAGGTGTGGTTCATTTGCTTGGTGGGCGATCGCCTTGCCACTTTTACGAATCATAAAAATCGCCGCGATCAACATCATCACTGCAAACAGCAATAGCTGCACCGTCCCTGTGATGAAGGGCAACCGGGTTAACTGCGCCCCCAGGAAAGCCCCGACCATGGTCGCCGAGCCAAAAATACCCGCTTTTTTCAAGTTAATATTGCCCTGTCGCCAGTGGGGCACCAAACCCACCGCACTGACAATGCCGACGATAAACAACGTCATGGCGATCGCACTTTTCGGGTCAACCCCCATCACATAGACCAAAATCGGCACCGCCAACACCGAACCACCGCCCCCCATCAAGCCCAGACTGATTCCAATACAAGCCGCTAAAAAATATCCCAAGAGCTGCATCATATCCTCCAAAAAAAAGCCCCCAGCAACTGTGGGGAGCAATGTCGTTCGTTAAATCTATTTGACTCGGTTGTAGGGGAGACGGGCCAAAATTTTCGCCATGCCACAGAAGCCCGTAAAGCCCGCAAACATCAACCCAGAGCCGACAAATCCGGTGAGGAGCAAAAACCAAGGGGAGACAAACGCACTTAGTAATGTACCGGCGAGGACTAGGCCCCCGGCGACAATTTGCACCTGGCGCATCATCGGTAAAGGCGCTTTTTTATCTTCGTTGTAGGGCAAGTTAGCGCCCTTCCAGGCCGTAAATCCGCCGTCAAAATGGGCCACTTGGTAATAGCCTGCCGCAAAGAATAGTTCTGCCGCCCGTCGGGAGCGATTGCCGCTTTGACAATAAAGGATCACATTTTTCGTTGTCTGGGGCACGGTGTCTACGGTCAAGCGAGACAGGGGAATATTTTGTGCCCCCGCCACGTGTTCTCTCGCGTATTCAGCCTGTTCGCGCACATCGAAAACGACGGTATTGGGAGAATTGACCTGGGTGGCAAACTCGGCGGGTGAAAGTTCAAGTAATCGTTGTTGTTGGGTAGTAGTCATTGCACTAAAAAAAATGGTGATGATTGGGTGTAATCCGAGACGAAAAATGGCTTGCTTGCCAGGGAAAAAGAGTTAAACATTGCCACAGGCTTGGTTTGCGGGCACTGCTTCCATAATCTTTTTCGGGTCGGGGAGATTGAGGTTATCCATCAGGTGAACAAAGGCTTGGCGATCGCCTTTGAGGCGGGGGTTAAATTGCTTTTCTTCAGCGATGGTCGAAACCATTTGCCCGCGATAATCATGGCCCGGATAAACCAAGGTTTCGGGGGGTAAACGAAATAGTTTTTGAATCGAATCGTAGAGGGTGCCCGCGTCACCACTCTGGAAATCGGTACGGCCACAGCCCCGGATAAACAAGGCATCCCCCGTGAATAGATGGGTGCCATTTGCTAAAAAGGCCATGTGACTATCGGTGTGTCCCGGGGTGGCGATCGCCTGAATTTCGATGGCACCGACCTTGAGCACGTCCCCATCGGTAACGGAACGATCCGCACAGGCGACTTCTGCTCCCTGGGGAACAATTCCCAAACAGTTCGTTTTTTCCCGGAGCCGACTCGTCCCCGTCACATGGTCAGCATGGACATGGGTTTCGAGACAATACTTTAACGTCAAACCCAGTTCTTGCAGAAGCTTAAGATCCCGATCCACTTGCTCAATCACGGGGTCGATTAAGGCCGCCTCACCACTTTCAGGATCAGCCACAAGATAGGTGTAGGTATAGGTTTCGTAGTCAAAAAGTTGGCGAAAGAGCATGGTTCACAAAGACAGCAGCTGAGTGACTAAGCTGGTCGTTAAACATAAGTATATCACTAAAAAGTAATTTATCGATAGAAAATTTTAGGCTTTTTTTAGGTTTCTGGGGGAAATTTCCCCTCGCTCCCCCCGTTTAAATGCCTATACTCATGGTGACGGGGCCAGTCCACCAAAAATCTAAATGCTGCCCATCATTTGACTATTACCCCGCAAATCAAGGGTGTAGGCGTGGAGTTTGTTACATTCAGAAGCGCCATTCCGCCCTATGGTAGACCTAAGCAAAAATTCTGGAAATTTTTGTAAAAAAGGGGTTCTTTTCCTGTTTGATCTTGGGGTGTTCTTTTTTTTAACAACCCTAAGCAATGCTCCCCCTGGGGTGACTCTGCTGTTCAACGATGCACCATTATGCTGATCAACCCATTTCGTCGTCCTTTCCGCAAAAACCTCCGGGCCTATCCACGACCAATGGCAGTCACTAAAAATCACCCACAACATCGCCTCAACCATTGGCTCAAATGGATGATGCCGGGTCTCTCGGTCAAGCGATGGCTCTTGATGAGTGCTTTGGGGGTTCTATTTACGGCGTTGGGGTTGGCGATTTGGCTGAATTTAACCCCTGTTTCCCGGCTGTTGGCTTTGATGGGCGCACTCCTGCAATGGTTAACGGCGGTGGTTCCGAGTAATATTTCTGGGCCAGTGGCGATCGCCGCTGGTTTGAGTCTGATTTTCTGGGGCCAAAATCGCACCTTTGGGGCAATTACCACGGTGCTAAATCCCGATGGGGACGAAGAACTAGTTGATATGCTCCACAACCACCGGCGCTTAAATAAAGGGCCGAAAATTGTTGCCATTGGTGGTGGGACGGGTCTTTCTACCCTGTTGCGGGGCCTAAAAAAATACAGCAGCAATATTACCGCAGTGGTAACTGTGGCCGACGATGGTGGCTCTTCGGGGCGACTACGCCGGGAGATTGGCGTCCTACCACCGGGAGATGTTCGTAATTGTCTCGCGGCTTTTGCGGACGAAGAAAAACTCCTTACGGAATTGTTTCAATATCGCTTTAAGGCTGGTGATGGGTTGGTGGGCCATAGTTTTGGGAATTTATTTCTCACGGCCATGAGTGAAATTACTGGGGATTTAGAACAGGCGGTGCTGGCTAGTTCCAAGGTTTTGGCGATTCGCGGTCGAGTTTTGCCAGCGACCCTCAGTGATGTGAAGCTTTGGGCGAGGATGGCCGATGGCCGAGTTATAGAAGGGGAGTCTAATATTCCAGAGGCTGGGGGACACATTATGGAGTTGGGTTGTTGGCCCGAAAATCCGCCAGCCCTCCCCGCAGCAGTCAAGGCCATTGAAGAAGCCGACTTTATTATCATGGGGCCGGGGAGCCTCTATACCAGCGTGATCCCCAATTTGTTAGTCCCGGAAATTCGCGAGGCGATCGCCCGTAGTGGTGCCCCCCGGATTTATGTCTGCAATATCATGACCCAACCGGGGGAAACCGATGGTTATACCGTCGCTGACCACATCAAGGCCATTGACCGCGCCTGTGGCAAAAAACTCTTTGATGCTGTCCTTGTCCACCAGCGATCGCCGTCGGAAGCGGCCCTCCGTAAATATGCCCTCGAACGTTCCCACCCTGTATTTCTCGACCGCGAAGAAGTGGGGCGACTAAGGCGACGGGTGGTGATTGCCAACATCATGGACGAAGACCCAGACACAGGCTATGTCCGCCACAACCACGAACGTCTAGCGGGGATGTTGGTACGTTGGTTTAGCCGCGCCGCCGAAGTCCAAACTAAAATGGCCCATCCCCCCACCAAATAGATCCTTCCCTGGGGAAGGTGGCCGCTAGGCCGGAGGGTGTTCTCCCCTGGAGGGGAGCTAGAGGGGTGATGTTCTACCCCGAAACCCTCGATGTCACAATGCGATCGCGCCCTTCATGTTTCGCCTGATATAAAGCCTTGTCGGCCTGAAAAATGAAGTGCCCCATATCCGCTTGGGGTTGGGGTTGGGCCACATGGAGACCGATGCTGATCGTAATAAATTCACTAATCGGTGACTTTGGGTGGGGAATCTTGGCCTTGGCGATCGCCTTGATCAGTTCTTGGGCAATGTTTTTCGCACTCGCAAAATCGACATTGGTCAATAGCAGCACAAATTCTTCCCCTCCATAGCGGGCAGCCAAGTCCGTTGGGCGACGGGCCATCAAATTTACCCAAGAGGAAACCTGTTGAATACATTTATCCCCTTTTTGGTGCCCATAGTGATCGTTGTAGTTTTTAAAAAAATCAATGTCGATCATCATGAGAGCCAAGGGGTACTGATATCGCACCGCCCGCTGCCACTCCTTTGTTAGGGTGAGGTCAAACATGCGGCGGTTAGCAATGCCCGTCAGCCCATCCAAGTGGGAAAGCTCCTCAAGTTCCTGATTTAACATCAAAATTTTCTGCTGGGCCTGTTTTAACGCTTCGACCTGGGCCTGCAAACGGATCGCAAACCACACGGCGATCGCCAATACCAAAGACAAAGAACTGCCCAAGATTAAGATTCCCCAGGCCACCGGGTGCTCAAATAAACTCTGGCTGGTGTCCTCGGCCACTAGCAATCTCTTGGAAAAAAAAGCCTGCCACAGGGCGATCGTCAAAGTTAGTCCCAGCCATAACAATGCCAGAGGAAAGAAAAAATTTGATACCCGACGGTGAATTTGTAAACTCAACTGCCGCGCCTGGAGAATGACGATCAGACCCACCACGATAAAACCACTGGAGGTATGAACCGCCATTTGCGTCAGCTTCCCCCAACCGTAGGTCGTCTCAATATTCGCAAGATAGCCCAAACACGCCACCGTCCCCAATCCCATCACCGACGCCCCCAAAAAACTTCCCCCCAGCAAATTTCTTTTTTGTTGCGGCTGCGTAATCAAAAACAACCCAATGCTGGTCAGGAAAAAACAGAGGGCGGTATTCGGGGCCATTCGTCCTGGATGGGAGGTCGCCACAACAATGTAATGGCGCATGAAAAGTTCATCCAGGGGGAGGTTTAGGCCAAAGATATATTCAGCTAGGGTCAATCCCCCCAAGAGACCGATGAGGATCGCTAGGGCGATCGCTACTCTTTTCATCGGCCCCAAGGCAAACATAGCCAGCCCCACCAACACAAACCCCAGGGCCGTATTAAACTGCATCGGCACAAAACTAGGATGAAGCTGAATGATTTCTGGCAGGCGCAAATACCAACCCAAGATCACAGCAATCCCTAGGGTACAGACCGAGGCAGCACCAAGATAAATCAGGGCTTGGGAAAAGGGAAAACGTTTCATCAGCAGCCTGGAGTTCCACGGGCTGGGGGAGGAAAATATCGCAGTCTAATTTTGCCCGCTATTTCTATTTTGTCCTGTTGGCTCGTAAAAACTAGCAGGGGACGGTGACAAATTTGGTTGGTGATTAGTGAGGATCTTCCCTTTTACCCCTAGTTGAGGCGTTAGATTGCCCCTAGGGCATCGTAGATCGCCCAGATCCCCATGGCCCGCAGGTAGTGACAGGCGCGGAAGGTACCATTGGCCGTAATCGCTTCGGGGGTGCGGAACTGTAACCCATTGTCATAAACCTGTTTCACTACGGCTTCCACCATCCGCAGGGCTTCGGTTTGCATCCCATTACGAATCATCAGGGCGGCAATGCCAAAGTTAATCCCTGTCCACACTTCGAGGGGATGGGTATCATTTTCTTTTTCGGGGGTGCCGTCGGGGTTGAGGCCATTGGCTGCACCAAATTGACCGCCATGAAATTTTTCAAAACAAGCAGTGTAAATGGTAGCCAGGGTTGTGGCAGTGCGATCGCCGGGGTTCACATCCGGAAGACTGAGTAGTTGGGCGTAATATTGACCGCACAGTTGATCGGCCATCACCACGCGGGAATTACTCCCCGTATCCAGGGTGTAGTAGTTGCCGTTCCAGAGGGTGTCTTGGTAGCGGGGCCGGGCCTGGTCGAGCCAGGTGTGGTAGGTGGCGATCACCTGCTCAAATTCTGCTGCGGAGACTTGATTTTGGTGTTCTTCAAAGTGACTGGGGCTTTGTTGGAGGATTTTTGCCATGGCGATCGCCGCTTCGAGGGCTGCGATCCACAGCCCCCCACAGTAGGCACTGATCCCTTTGAGTTTCCAGTCATCAAAGGTTTGATCCGGTGCGCCCCCATTTTCGGGAATGCCATCGCCGTCTAGGTCAAAGGTCTTGAGGTAATCGAGGGCAGTGACGACACTCCCCCAACAGCTCCAGAGAAATTCCGTGTCCTCGGCCCTGGTCATCAGAAAATCCCGGTACACTTGCAGGACAAAATCTGACCCCAAATCTTTCCAGAGGTTGCAATCCTGGTAGGCGGTGTAATTGGTGGCTTCCCAAGGATGTTCGTTCGGCGCCCCCAGATCATGGGGCGTTGCCCCAGCGACTTTGCGGGTGGCCATGGTCTTGTTGTAGCCGATCATCCGTTGGGTATCGTCACTGGTGGGAATCGCCCGGGCAAAGGCTTCTAGCACCGCTTTATCCAATCGCGGCCAGAGCATCGTCAAACCAAAAGAACCATACATCCGCACATCGAGGCTTTCGTACCAGCAGTAGTCGAGGCATTCTAAAACCCCAAACTGACCGACGGGATCATTTTCCGTGGCCGCCGTCCAGAGACTTCCCCCCTGGGTTAAGAGGTACAGCTCATTAAATAAGGCCATCTTTAACCAATCCGGCAGATCATCCCGCCCCAGGATCGGTT
This sequence comes from Picosynechococcus sp. PCC 8807, assembly GCF_001693295.1. NCBI lineage: Bacteria > Bacillati > Cyanobacteriota > Cyanophyceae > Chroococcales > Geminocystaceae > Picosynechococcus > Picosynechococcus sp. PCC 8807. Next base: position 3,045,889 of record NZ_CP016483.1, on the reverse strand, counting down.
GTTGCCAGGCCGCGATCCGTTCTTTCCAGAGATCACTATGTTTCATCGCCGTGCGGATCATTGTCCAGACATTATTCCCGCTGCGGCCAAAAAAGTCTGTGTAGCGGCGAAAATAGGCGATATCCGGCGCAAATTCCATCACAGGCAAATCCCAGGCGAGAAAGAAGGGGATTTTCTTCGTTTTGCCGGGTCGGAGGGTAAAGCGTACGGCGATCGCCCCGGCAATTTGTTCCCCAGGTGCAGCCGGTGTTTCATCTTCAATGTCTGGCAGGGAGCCATCCCCTGCAAAATAATCCCACACATCGCGGCCATCCCCCACCGGGTTCCAACGGTTGTGATAAAAGACTTCCAAAGTCGGATTCGTCACCGTCGCAAAACACAGTTGGCCTTCCCCTTCGCTGAGATCCGCATGGGGCCGCACCCGATTCAGCAGGCAGCCGACCCGGTAGCGGTCTTGCACCCATTGGTTTAAATTGCCAGTGCTATCGCCCCAACGGGATTGATATTCGTACACCGGGGAGCCATCATCCCGCAGCACCACTTCCGGCGTTTTTTGGGCCTTGGTAAACCACCCCACCATGTTTTGCCAAGTCATCATAATACTGACGGTGATCGGCTTATCGGTGGGATTGTGGGCCGTCCATTCAAAAACAGCGACGGGATAACTGGTTTCTTGGTAATTCTGGGCAATAATCGGCGAAAACTGCTCACAGGTCAGCTCTGCGGCGAAAACCCCTTGATATTCGTACCAACTGCGTGGGTATAGGGCGGCATAGGTGCCTTTTTCGGCGGGATACCATTGCCAACTGCCCAAGGTGCCATCATCAGGGGCGACGGTACTCATCGCGTAGGCTTGGGCTGCTTCTCCCTCCGGCTGTTCAAAGACACTGAATTGACAAGCACCAGCATTGCGAAAGGTGTGTTCCCCCGCATCTAAATGCCACAGATTAAAATCTCCCCGGGGCGATCGCCCGATGCAACCCGCCCCAAACCCACCAAGGGGCATCCCATGCCAGGGGCCATCGTCTAGATTACTGCCATAGCGGACGGTGTAAGGCTGATCCCATCCCAAACCAAGGGGACGTTTCCAGGCACAATCGGGGATGACAGGGGGTTCCGCAAACAGACTCATAGGGACGGGCTGATCTCATGATTAAATACAGCTTTCAGTCTATCGCCTTTATTCCCTCTCCGAACTATCCTCCCTAGAGGGAGGTGGCCGCAGGCCGGAGGGTATTCTCTCCTCATAGTCCTCATAGGGGAGTTAGAGGGGTGCCTCTAGAGCGGTCTACATGGGTAAAGAACGAAGCCGAACTTTTTCATCATCAACCGATATGGCAACTCCTTGTCGCAATTCTGTGGAACATTGTTCTAAAACGAATGCTAAACGGTCTTCAATGACCTCACGGCTGGCGTTCCCTAAGCGAAAAATGACGACACTCGGCAGCTTCGCCTTTGACAGTGCTAATAAAGTCCCAAAGTCGAGATCAACGGTCAAGATAATGCGATTTTCCTGACGGGCTTTTTCTAAAATTTGTGCATCGGTAAGCTTTTCTAAACCTTGCTCTAGGAGATGAATGGCATCATGGTCTTGGTTGCGTAGCCAGCGCACTGTCTTGGGCGAAATTCCCATGTCTGCCAAAAATTTCATGAGGCCTTGGGTTGCCCCAGGGGAATAATTTTGTCCTCACTTAGCCAAGCCGCATAGAGCATCGCCTGCTGGATATCTTCTGGTTCTAGGTAAGGATAATCATCAATAATCTCGGCTGAACTTTTACCATTTGCTAACAGGTTTAGAATCAGGGAAACCGGTATGCGCATTCCCCGGATGCAAGCTTTACCACCCATGATATTTGGATCAAAAGTAATTCGATTAAGTGCCTGTAGCATTTGTGACCTGACTCGACGGGGGCGATAGGGCTTATCCATTGTTATTTTAGCCAATTCCCTAGACCATTCTCCCTAGAGGGAAGTGGCCGGAGGGTATTCTCCCCTGGAGGGAAGTTAGAGGGGAGTCTCTCAAAAGTCCAAGGTTTTTAGCTAAATTGATATTGCCCAAGGAAAAAAGCCAAGGAGGAGAGGTTAAATACTGACACAATTACGGTTCGCTTCCATTAGTGAGTGACATTGAACAAAATAAGGGATTTTCACGTCAGGGAAGAATAAACGTTTTCTATGACATTCGAGGGGAGATGGTAAAGATGTTTCAATTCAAACGAACGTTATCGGTAGGGGCGATCGCCACTAGCCTAACCATGATCACCGGGGGAGTTTGGGCGGCAGAAAAACCCACGATCCAAATTGCGATTTTGCTGGATTCTAGCAATAGTATGGATGGCCTCATTGACCAGACCCGACGCCAGTTGTGGACGGTGGTCAATGCCCTAACAGATGTGCGCAAAGATGGCGAGATCCCCGACCTAGAGGTGGCCTTGTACCACTATGGCAATGATTCTTTACCCCCCGACGAAGGCTTTAACCGTCAACTGACAGATTTCACAACGGAACTGGACGGGGTTTCAGAAGCATTATTTACGATCCGCACCAATGGCGGCCAGGAATATAGCGGCTGGGTGATCCAAGATGCCATTAACCAACTCAATTGGGATAGCGACCCCGAAGACTTCCGGACAATTTTTATCGCGGGGAATGAACCCTTTGATCAGGGGAGTGTGAACTGGGCCGAGGCGGTGAATCTCGCCAAAAATCAAGATGTGCTGGTCAATACGATCTACTGCGGCAATGCCGAAAGTCGCGAGCGGGATCTGTGGGCTGCTGGGGCCGAGTTGGGGGATGGGGCCAATTTTAATATCGACCAAAATCGCGCTGTGGTGATTCAACCCTCTCCCTATGACGCTGAAATTCGTCGCCTAAACGATGAACTAAACCAAACTTATTTGCCCTACGGCAGTCTGGGTGAGCAGGGCTTAGAGCGACAATTGGTACAGGATGCGAACGCTGGGGCCGCCATTGTGACGCGGGGAATCTCAAAAAGCTCTGCCTACTACCGCAACAGTTCTTGGGATCTTGTCGATGCGATCGCCGAAGCAGAAGTAAGCCTTGAAACCCTCGCAGAAACGGCCCTCCCAGAGGAATTGCAGGGTCTTAGTCTGGCAGAACAAGAAGCCTACATCGCCAATACCCAAGCAGAACGCGAACAAATCCAGGCCCAAATTCGTGACCTGACGGCCCAACGGGAAGCTTATCTCAGCAGTTTGCCCACCGATGAAGACGCCAAAGATACCCTCGACTACGTGATGATCCAAGCCCTGCGGAGTCAACTGGCGCGCAAGGGGTTTGTCTTGCCCCGCTAGGGCTATGGGAACAAATCAATCATCCTCCAGCAATTTTGTGGGCAGCGAACCTAGGCTGACCCATTAAAAAATCTCGCTATTTTTTAGATCGGCCACATTGGTCATCTTGGCCGATTCGCCACAGGTGCGGGGGGTTGGAAACAGCTTGCCGGGATTCGCTAATCCCTTTGGATTAAAGGCTTCTCGCACATAGCCCATGGTTTCGAGATCGGCCTCGTTGAACATATCCGGCATATACATTTTTTTGTCCGCGCCGATGCCATGTTCTCCGGAAATGCTGCCCCCCTTCGCAACACAGAGCTTGAGGATTTCGCCGCCGACTTTTTCTACGGCTTCTAGATCCCCTGGAATGGCGCTGTTATATAAAATTAACGGGTGTAAGTTGCCGTCCCCCGCATGGAAGACATTGGCAATTTTGTACCCGTGGCGATCGCCAATGGCATTAATCTCGGTTAGAACTTCGGCCAACTTTGTCCGGGGAATCACGCCATCCTGCACAAAATAATCGGGACTAATATTACCCGCCGCCGCAAAGGCTGATTTACGCCCTTTCCACAATTTCAGCCGGGTTTCTGGATCATTGGCGCTGGTGATGTGCCGCGCTCCCTGGGCCAAGCAAATTTCCTTGATTCGTTCCTTTGCTGCCTTGACCTCCGCCGCCATCCCATCAATTTCGATCAACAAAATAGCCGCCGCATCACGGGGGTAACAGTTCAGCTTGACGATATCTTCCACCGCATTAATGCTGAAGTTGTCCATAATCTCCATTCCCGCTGGAATAATCCCCGCACTGACGATCGCCGCTACTGAATTTCCCGCCGCCTCGATGGACGTATAATCTGCCAGAAGCACACAAACCGCTTCCGGTCGCTTCAAAATTTTCAAGGTGATTTCCGTGGCAATACCTAGGGTTCCTTCTGATCCCACAAAGACGCCCATCAGGTCATAGCCCGGCATTTCTGGCACAACGCCGCCAAGGGTGACCACATCCCCCATGGGGGTGACGACCTTGAGTTGGAGTACATGGTTCGTGGTGACGCCATATTTAAAGCAATGGACACCGCCGGAATTTTCCGCCACATTGCCCCCAATGGAACAGACCGTTTGGCTCGAAGGGTCGGGGGCATAGTAAAAGCCAGCCCCACTCACTGCTTGGGTGACCCAATTGTTAATCACGCCTGGTTGCACGGTAATCTGCTGATTTTCGAGATCCACATTCAGGATTTCTCGCATCCGCGCGGTCACGATTAAAATGCCATTTTCTAGGGGCAAAGCACCGCCCGATAAGCCTGTCCCAGCCCCCCGCGCCACCCAGGGGATTTCTTGTTCGTGGCAAAATTTGGCGATCGCCGCAATTTCTGCAGTGGTTCTGGGGAGCACCACCAGGGCAGGCCGTTTACGGTAGGCACTGAGGCCATCGCATTCATAGGTAAGAATTTCTTCCTTGCGCCGGACAACGCCATCCCGCCCGACAATTTCCACCAGTCGCCGCCGAATCCAGGGCCAATCTCGTTGTTGCGTTGCGGATACTGACGAAAAAACCATTGCTATTTTCAGGAAAGCACAGTGGTTTCTATCTTATCCCCTGGCTGAGTCGCCCCGGCACAAACCGCAGATTTTGTTACGGTTGCTGGCCCCTAAGCAAACGCCTCCACCAGCGGCAGAGGCGATTGGATAACCCATGATTAATTTCAAGCTTAGAAACCTGAGAACAACTCCTAACGGATTTTCCGGGCTTCTTCGACCATTTGGTCAATGAGGGGTGACAGAATAATTTCCATGGCAAAGCCCATTTTGCCCCCCGGAACAACCAGGGTCGTATGGCGGGACATAAAAGAACCCGGAATCATACTGAGCAGGTAAGAGAAATCAATGGAAAATCTTTCGTAGAAGCAGCGATTGGTGTGGACAATCACAAAGCTCTCATCGGGGGTGGGAATGTCCCGCGCAATGAACGGATTAGAGGTATCAACCGTTGCGACCCGTTGGAAATTGATGTGGGTGCGGGAAAATTGGGGCGTGATGTAGTTCACATAGTCAGGCATCCGGCGCAAAATCGTATCAACGATGGTTTCTGCACTGTAGCCACGCTCGGCATTATCCCGAGAAATCTTTTGGATCCACTCTAGGTTGACGATGGGCACAACCCCCACCAACAGGTCAACGTACTGGGCCACATCGATGCCATTACCCACGGCTCCCCCATGGAGCCCTTCATAAAAGAGCATATCGCTGTTGGGTTTGATATCTTCCCAGGGCGTAAATTCTCCGGGCTGACAACTGACGCCGAGTCTTTCGTTGTGGTGTTCGGCTTCTTCGGGGCTGTGGAGATAGTAGCGTTGTTGTCCGGAGCCCTGTTCGCCATATTCTTTGAAAAGGGCTTCGAGCTTGTCGAGGACGTTCGCCCCAAGGCCAAAGTGACTGAAGTTTTTCCCGGCGGCGGAAGCCTGGGCCATCATGCGGCGCATTTCGACCCGATTATATTTGTGGTAGCTATCACCTTCGATGACAACGGGGTTGATTTGCTCACGACGGAAAATATGCTCAAAGGCGCGTTTTACGGTGGTCGTCCCGGCTCCGGAGGATCCAGTGACAGCAACAATAGGATGTTTTTTAGACATGGATGGTGATAGTAAACGGACAAGGGTAAGTAGCACAAATCATATCAGGCAGTGGGGTCTTTCTCGGTAGGGGACGAGATTAATGCCTGGATTCGCCTGCAGTCACGATCATGACCAACTATTGTTAATTAAGTTTGAGGATGGCCCCTTCATCAAATGTGGGTTCCCCCAGGAGGTAAGATATCCCCTCAGGTTGCACATCCCCTGGGAGCCGCTCCTGTTCAATGTATTGCTGACCGTCAAAAACATGGAGAACATAGGACGGTGTAGCACCACCACCAGATTCGGGGCGAATTAGATTTTGCCAGCCTGCTGCAACCTCGTCAGTGACAATGATCGGCAGACGACTAATCGGAAAAGAATTGATTAGGGAATAAGCGCAATCTTCCGGGGTTAGCAACAATAAATCACATCCTCCTGTGCCACAGAAAATAGAACCCATTGGATAGACTAAAACTTCTTCTTTTCCATCTCCGTTTAAGTCTACTCGACTGTAAACATAGCGTGCCTGCTGTCCATCTTCACCAATAATTTCTTGTCTATAGTCAGGGAAAGCATCGAGAATGGCCGCTTCGATGGCTGGGTCTGGTTCTGCTTGGAACAGTACACCGATGGAAGAATCATATCGTTGCCAAACATAAATACCAGCATCGGCCATCAAACTCAGATAAAGTTTGTCATCTTCTAAGATGTAAGAGCGAATAAATGCTGTATCAGCGGCAATTTTTTCATCTAGACTAGGCTCAGGACAGAGGGCACGGGTTGTTGCTAAAGGGCCAAATTGAAAAGAACCGCCGCTTGTTTCGTTGTTAGCTTCGGCAGACCAATCACCAACACCACGATTACAGTTTAGTTTCATAGAGACTGTCCCGTCGCCTTTTAAGCGCATAATGTACAGGCGTGGATCATCGGGACGAATGGTGCCAATTGCGTCATCCATCGATTGAAACTCCACAAGATACCAGTCTGTATCGGCAAGGAAATGGTTTGGATCCAGTGAATCTTGTGTTGTTTGTTCCATGGATACTTCAGAAAATGAGTTGGGCATTTTTGTCTCCGCCGTCTGGCAGCCCATGAGCGGAGAACTTAACAGCAGCATTGTGACACCCATCAACACTGATATCTGGGAAAAAGAATTACGCTTCATTATCATTTTCTTATTTCTCTCTCATAATAATTTGTTACTCTGCCCCAGAAAAAGACTTTTTGTCTTCTTTATTTTAACTTTATAAATACTATCTAAGGATTGCTATTACTTTTTGATTGAAGTTTTGGAATGCCTATTTCAATGTTATTTTCATCAAAAGCTTTTTTCAAGCGACGGCTATATTCCCGTTCCACAGACCATTGTTCGAGTGGTCTAGTTCTAATAAGCAAACGAATCAAGATACCTGTATGAGCAATTTTATCAATTCCTAAGATCTCAGGTTTCTTGATGATTTTCTCATGCCATGCTGGATCGCTATACAGTTTTTGTGCCACATTGTCGATCACTTCTAAGGTGTGATCGACATCAGCTTCATAACTTACCTCAATAGCATAATTAACTTGTGACCAATCACTCGATAAATTTTGTACCACTCCAATTGACCCATTCGGAATGGTAATCAATTCACCATTTAAATTACGTAACTGGGTCGCTCGTAAAGAAATTTTCTCCACTGAACCATTTTGATCACCAATTTTTACAGTATCCCCCACAGCGTACTGATCTTCCCATAAAATAATCACCCCAGCAATTAAATCTTTAAGTAAGCTTTGGGAAGCTAAAGATATTGCAAAGCCGAAGAAGCCAAAGAAAAAGGCAACCGATTGGTTGATACTACCTAGCTCATGAAGATGATAAACAATGGCAGAACCTAATAACAAATAAATTATCGTCCTGAGCCAATCTTTGAACATTTTGGACAAGGTACGAGATCGTATCGTCAGGCGCTGTTGTAGTTGCCTTTCAGAAGATTTTTGGGCTAAGTATTCACAGAGAACATCACCTATTTTAATTGCCAACCTTGAGGTCAGCACGAGCACTAACATAAGTAATGGTGTACCTAGTGTTGCTTGCCGACCAAGGCTAATCAACCAATCTATGGGAGCCCAACTCGGAACAACGCTTCCAGCCCAAGTCCCACGGATCGTAACCCCTAAAATCCAATTACTGAAGGGACGAGACCAATAGAAGAGGCTACAAAGATAACCAATTCCAAGGAGCCATACCAGCCATTGAGTCCAAAATAAAACTGATCTATACAATGCATTCAAGTTGGATTTTGGGCTCATTGAAAAGTTCTGAAATTGCAGTTCAGTGACTTCCATGCCTCTCCAACTCTTTAATTTATCAACGATTTGATCTTGAGAAGCTTTATCTTCTGAATTTAAAAAGAATTCATCAAGATTGTTTTGTTTAGCAAATAACCATTTCTGCCCTCGAGATAGACAAAAATTAGCTCCAATCAGAGCAGTTAGAATCAAAAGGGCCTGTTGAGCCTGAGATAATAAGTGAGGAGTTTGACGTTCTTTCCAAGCTTGAATAAGATCACTCTTAGCTCTTGTCGCTACGTTATCTGCGATCTGAAAAGGTTGTGAGCCTCCCAATCGAGGCCTTTCAATATCAGCTTGAGTTACTGAAAACAGTACCTCTGGTAAATTTTCCTTTGGAAAGGAAACAAGGACTACAGTTATACCTTTTTGCTCATCAACACTGGTAATTAATTGTTCCTCTAGGATTTTCTCTTGTTGTTCTAATCCAATATTTTGGGGAACAATCTCTCGAGTATAACGGAGCATATTCTCTAGGACATTGACAAGCTTGCTATGTAAAATATAAGAGCGGGTTGACGCATCATAGATGCTCTCCAGAATATCATTGTCGGTTCTTAATTCGACGAATGAGGGGATAGTTCCAAGCATTTTTCCACTCAGAAAAACAGGGGAAACATTTAGATTTCCTCTCCTGAACATTGGGGTATTATTATCAGAGATCAGAGTATTTTCCGGCAATTCTAAATTAGTAAATGATTGAGCAAAAGTTGGAAATAGACAACTTATGAGCAATGTAAAAATCAGTAGAAAAAGATTAATGAAATACGCTAAATTTTGTATTAATCTTCGGAGTCTTGTAGTTCTCATTTCAAAATAAAATCCCTCAATTAAATATACAAGATAAATCTCTAGAGTTTCGATAACTTGAAGAATTTTGAGTGGAAAGAGCTCATGAAACAGGTTGAGATTATTAAATCAAGAAAAATATCCTGAAATACAAAGCTTGTGTAGACCTGCATGAGAGTGATCTAAGTTTTATGTAGAGAGAGTTGAAGAAGAAAACATTCCGGAAAAAGATGGAGAAATCGGATAGAGTAGCTTTTCGATCTCGCATGAAACGTTTCCATTTATGAGCAATATTCCTCATTGCTAAATACATTAGCCTAAATACGGAATCTTAATCAAGAAATACAGCTTTTATTTTAATTACTTTATACAGAGAGCGATTTAAAGAGTCAATGGTGTTAGTGGCATAAATGACTTTCCGAATCTCCATCAAATAATCGAAGATAGAAATGATTTTCTCCCAATGATTCAGCCAGAGTTGAGAATAACTGGGGTAAGCGTCCTTCCACAAAGAAGCTTAGAGGATGTCTAAAAAGGATGTGGCAACGTCTTTGCTCCTTCCTCTCGATTAATCAGAGCCTAAGGTTGAACGACGACTGCCGTCTCTAAACTGACCAGTTCAAAAAGTTGCTTGATGTCTGCATTGCGCATTCGCACACAACCATGGGAAACCGCTTGACCCATCACGCTTTCGTCTGGTGTGCCATGAAAACCAATGAAGTTTGTGCCATCTGTCCAAAAACCAATCCAACGTTCCCCGAGGGGATTATCTTTTCCTGGGGGGATAATACTCCCGTTCCAGGGATGTTCCCAGGCGGGATTTTTGATCATTTGCATCACAGAAAATTCACCGGTGGGGGTTTCCCAACCTGCTTTGCCAATGGCCACAGGAAAGCTCGCTTTCAATTGGTCACCCTGGTAAACATAAACTTTTCGTTCTCCAAGCCGCAGATGAAGACGCACTGGCTGGTTAATGCTTGGAAGATAAGTGGTTGGACTGCCTAAAGGAGGTAGCGGCGCTTTGACTGAAGACAGCAATAGATCATTGAGGGAGACCTCGGAAGGTTGAACATCTTGGGCGATCGCCAACTGGGGCAGACTCAAAACATTACCCACAGCGATAAAGCCGATAAAGAGCGATAAGGTAGATTGGTGAAATTGAGTATGCAGCATAATCAGTAGGATTGTCGGTAATGTATTTTTTATAAACTTGCAACCTAAAAGCAGAGATCAACCGACGGCTGACCATAAAATATCTTCCATGAGTTTAGCGGCTTCGATAACCGGCGTTGTCTCTAGCCAACCGGGAAAAATTCTCGCCTCAAAGGTATTTTTATTGGGAAGTCGGTAAATAAAATTTTTAATATTAAAATCACAATATTTCGTCAATTCCAGTTGTTTGAGATGTGTCACCGCTTCATCCCAACTAAGAGCCGTAAAACCTGGAGTATTAACCAAGAAAAGGAGTTCTTCGGGCCATTTTCCTAAGCGTTGACAATGGGGATTTGTCCTTACTTTTTGACGTAAATGCTCCCCTTCTTCCCATAGGGTATTGACGAGATTATAAAAAATAGGGGTAGAGCAGAGACGAGTGGCATCAAAGTGGAAATGGGTAGCCGCCTCTGTGGGAATTGTAAATCCCAGTTCCCGAGCAATGGCTAAGAGACTATCTAAGACAGCAAAATGATCCGTTTCAATCGGAGCTGTCACTAATTCACAGGGACGTTCCCGCTCCCCTGGTAAGGGCACGGCGATCGCCACAGAGGCACCAACCTCATCACTGACACGAAACATTCCCTCACTCTCTGTCATTGGTGTGCCAAATAATTCGGCAATGGGTTGCAAAATATCGGCGACCGCATCCTCTGGATTGACCTGACGTTTGATGAGATGTAAAAGCCTAGCGTCATCACTCACAATGCGATACCAATCCGGTAGGCTAGGACAACTTTTATCTAGATCTGCTTGGATAGTGAGATCATCCACACAGCGAGCGATAAAATTTCCCTTTGCATCCAGAACCTCGAAACCATGAGTTAAGTTCTGAAAGACTGGTTTACCGGGGACTTTACTGGGTTCTGACTGGAGAGAAAAGAAACGCTGGACGGAGCCTTGATATTTCTCGGCGATCGCTTCTGCTAAATCTTGTCGAGTTAAGCTTTTGGGGGCAAGCAGCTCAAGCTCAAAGCCAATTTTCCAATTTAGGGTCGTCATTATTGAGTAGAAAAAATTAAGACAGGGCAAACTACCCTGTCTAGTTCAAAAATATTATCAAGTTGCCTTAGACGCCATCATATTGACGACGAGCGGCGTCCATCGAACGACCAAATTCTTGGTAGTTGCCACGAATCAAGAGCTTTTCGACATATAGCTTAGCGTGGAATGGATCCTGGCTGCCCCAATAGTTAGCGAGGTCGACAGCGTCATCATAGGTGAGGCCTTTCTGACTGAAAAAGCACAGCTGTTGGTTCGACCATAGGCGATCAACGGCAACCTGACGAGCTTGTCTTTGATCTGCACGGAGTTGATTAGGACTACTGAACTCGCCCAACAAGATCATCCCGATGCGAACTTTCGCGTCACTGGCGGATTGCCCCCAATAGCTTCCCAGAACTTGGGCATCACAGTAAGTGTACTGACCGGAGTTGAAGAAAGCATTCATCGCAGCTTGGGTCGGTCCCTGAGCCACTAGGGAGGATGAAGGACTTTCAGCAGGCACTGGCTTCAAACTTCTTGCCTGAGCAGCTTCTGGGCCGAAAGAAACGGTCAAAATGCTGGTGATAAACCAAGAAACAAACAGGGTAAATAATTTAGGATTTAGTCCCATGGGAAATTCCTCACGACATGATGTTTTAGGTAAGAATGAAAACTGTATTAATTAACAGTCTTACTGAAAGCAACTCAAGAAGAGAGCAGGATTGAGAAAAGTCGAATTACCAAAGTCCACGGACAGGCTGGGCTTGGGTTGTTTCACTAATTTGTGTCGCACTACCACTCGTTTGGGTCACGGTTTGACGAACAGTAGTTCTTTGTTCGACCACTTCTGTTTGTCTGACGGATGCCGAAGAACTAGCTGTTGTAGACTCGACAGCAGCGGCAGAACTGCTCTGAACGTTGATGTAGGTGCCGGTGGCGATGTCAAGGCGATCGCCTGCCTCAAAGACAACATCTTCCTCATGGCTTTTGAGCGCCATCCAAGTGATATCGTTCACTTCGCCTGTTACTTCGAGCTGATAGGCATCTTGAAATGCTCTGACAGCTAGCATTGTGGCGGAGTCATATTCACCAGTGATTTTTCCTTCGTAATACCCTAACTCATGTAGTAGAACCTGGAGATCTTTAACAATCGTTGGATAGTCTTTACTTCTGAGGAAGGGAGCACTGATGAAGTTGTATTTAGACAATCGACCGTCTACATGTTCATCACCACAGTCATAACGGATATCGCGATGGTGACATAGTTCTGCCTGGGCGGCGGGGCTAAAGGCAACAGCACTAGGAATTAATAGAATAGATGCTGCCCAACCTAGTTTTTTGAAGATTTTTTCCATAACTTCACCATGGTAGAAGAGCTTATTTTAAACAAATGGCATTACTTACAAAGCTCATACTTTTACTTTATTGTAGTTGTCTTGGAAAAATATACAGAGAATTACTGATTAATTTTCATGACAAGTATATGTATACTTTTATCCCCTAGGATATTTTTATGGGAACAAGAAACAACAAAAAAATTATTTGAATATCTTAACAAAATAAATTATTTTTGCAGGACAATTTTCTTGAAAGTCTGTTGTTCAAAGTTGATTTTGAAAAGTGCAATCAGTGCCTTAAAAAAGCGTTAGCCACCGTAGACAGCTGCTTCAGGAATATCGATGAACAAATTCCGGTCAATACCAATAGACCAAACATCATTTGACTTACCCCATGTCAGATCATTACTAAAGGAACTGGTCACATTGCTACCATTAAAATCATAGGTAACTTCATTGCGATTGGGGAAAAGTACAGTAATGGAAGCTCTGCCGCCACCATAGCGCTTAATGCCACCAGGACATTGCTGATCTTTATCCGCATCTCCTACGGAACACTTAAAATAAGCAGTGGCATTGTAATAGTCCATATTGTTTGCATAGGGATTATCCGGTAAAGAAGTACTAGGGGACTTATTATCACTACCACCACTAAACAAGCTACCGATCAGCAACCCCAAACCAGCGCCAATAATTGCTCCGACAGTACCCCCATTGCCGCTATCATCGTCATGGGAAGTTTGGGACTCATGCTGAGTGTCCATTTTTACGGAAAGGCTGTTTTGACTACCTGCCGTATTCCAGATGAAAATTTCACGGTCTCGGTCATATTGGTGGGTAACTGAGTGAATACCATCCCAATCCTGAACTTCTAGATAGTCTAGACTGCTACCACGAAAATCATATTGGGTTCCATTATCCAATTGAATGACAACTGACTGGTCATATTGGCTATTTTGCATGTGTCTAGTTGTGCAGTAGCCATCATAGGAAGTTGAGTTATTGATACTTAACTTACAACGTCCATGGTAGCGATTGAGCACTTCGGCAGAAGCAGCGAAATTCCACACCAGTCCCTGACTAGCCATGAGCATACTGGCAATGCTGAGGGTTGAAATTTTCTTTAGGGTTACCGACATAATTCAATAGGATTACTTAGTCCCTTAATACTATTCCATAAACATGACGATAGCCGCCTTACAAATATAAAAAGAAGATAAAAAACTTTTTGCAAATCAATTTTTATTAACATTCACATTTGGGACTACCAATCAATTCCAGATAGGGACAACCTTAAATGAAATAAATGAAATAAGAATAAAGAATTGTGTCACAAAAAAGATAGAGAAGAGGTTGCTACCTAAATCAACAAAAAACTATGGAAATAAAACAGATTTCGCTTACAATCTTAATATCTCTGGTCTTTTACATTTGTTTATATATTTAGTGTCTTTCAATATCAAAAAGTGAGTGATCATCTTTCTAGCCAGCGAAAACGAGGGGTTGTCTTAAGTGCCTATGGTCGCCAGCGTTTACAACAAGCCATCCGGCAAGTGGAAGAAACAGAGAATCAGAGCAAGCCACTCCTGTTCAAAGAGATTAGTCAGCGGGCAGGGATTTCGGCAGCCGGATCTGGTCCAATGACTCTAGCGTTGATAGACGGTCGTTGGTTGCTTTGTTTAGAGCATTTGACCTTGAATTAGATATTGTTGATTATCAATTTTCTGAGGATCATTACGCAGCACAAGGGATAACAACAGTCACCGCGTCTGCTGCGGCAGCTAAGCCATCCCAAGGATTAACCTATCCCAGCGGGCCTCTCCCCTTAGATTCCCCCTTTTACATTCCCCGTCCTCCCCTTGAGACCAGGGCCTGCCATGAAATTGAACAACCAGGCTGTGTTGTCCGGTTGAAAGCACCATCTGGGTTTGGCAAGCGTTCATTACTGCTACGGATTTTGGCCCATGGGGAACAACTAAATTACGGGATTGCCTTTGTTGATTTGAAACAGGCAGATCCTGATATCCTGGCCGATAGTGGCAATTTCTTGCGCTGGTTTTGCAGTGTTTTTGCCCTTAGTCTTGGGCGATCGTCAAACCTAGAAGATCATTGGAGCGATATTTTAGGCAATACCCTCAGCGCGACGACCTATGTACGAGAACAACTGCTAGAACCCCACCCCACCCCATTACTACTCAGTATCCAGGAGTTGCATCGGCTTTTCGCCTACCCAGCAAGCGCCCAAGCTTTTTTACCCATGTTGCGATCTTGGCATGAAGAATCCCGCCGCAATGGAATCTGGGGCAAATTACGGCAGGTGGTGACCTATGCGACGGATCACTACCTACCACTAGATATCAACCAATCACCTTTTAATATTGGTTTGCCGCTTTTGTTGTCAGAGTTTACCCCGGCCCAGGTACAGACCCTAGCGCAGCACTATGGCTTATCGCTGGAAAGTTTCAATTTAGATCGCCTCTTAGCCCTATTGGGTGGTCACCCATATCTCCTGAATCTCGCCTTTTACCATCTAAGCCAGGCCGACCTCAGTTTCGATCAATTACTAAACACAGCAGCAACACCCAACAGTATTTTTTATGCTTATCTACAACAGCTCTTGGTCAACCTACAAGATGGCCCCGAGCAGCTGGCACAACTCAAAACTTTAGTCAGGGCCGATGCTCCCATTTCCTTAGATGCCATTCTGGCGTATCAATTGGAGGCAGCAGGGCTGATTGAGCGTACTTCCGGAGGGTGGCTCATTAAGTTAAATCTATATCGAGATTATCTAAACTATGTACTCTTCCAAACGTAAGGCAAAATTGATTCATATAAATAAATTTAGCCCTCAGACAAGGGCTTAGAGGGTATTTATAAAGTAAAGATAAAAAAGATGAAAATTGGAAAAGATAGAGGCTAGATTGGTTGGTAACTGAGCGTTGTGGTGAGGCTTTGACCCATGACAGATAAAGTCTATCCTAGCGACCTGAGCGATGCAGAATGGGCCTTAATCCAACCCTTGATTCCCCCCGCCAAACCCGGTGGTCATCCTCGGACTACTGACATGAGACGGGTTTGCAATGGTATCTTTTATCTCCTCAAAACAGGCTGTCAGTGGCAATATTTACCAAAGGATTTCCCGCCCTCCCCAACGGTGTACTACTACTATCGAAAATGGCAAAGGAAAGGGGTATGGGAAAGCATTAACCATGCTCTGCGCGGCCTATGTCGACAACAAGTAGGTAAATCAGTACAACCAAGTGTGTTAATCGTAGATGCTCAGTCGATAAAAACGACGGAAAAAAGGGGGAGGTATTTGGCTTCCATGGAGGCAAAAGAGTAAAGGGAAGATGCCGGGGCCTGTTGGTGGATAGCTTAGGTCTGGTCTATAAAGCCATGGTGGCAGAGGGGAATGCCTCAGAACGAACCTTAGCAAAGGCGGCGGTGATGGAGTTATTAGAAACACAGCCAAAGTTGTTAGAGAGAGTGAAATTAATGTGGGTCGACGCCGGATATCGTGGCGAGGTCTTTGGACTGGGGATTTGGCTGATGATACAGGCGACAGTAGAAGTAATCAAAAGAGAGGGGCGAGAATTTCAGATGCTACCAAAACGGTGGATTGTGGAGCGAACATTTGGGTGGTTGAATTGGTATCGTCGTCTGAGTAAGGAATATGAAAAATTCCCCGAAGTATCGGAGGCGGCAATTTATGCTTGCATGACTCGCTTAATGCTACGGCGATTGGTTACCTAAAGATTTACTTTATAGATAGGCTCTTAGATGGGCATATATTTTGCATGACTAACCTGCACTATAACGTTGGTGGCTGTTTACAGGCTGATGCCCCCCATTATGTTGTGCGGCAGGCGGATACCCAGCTTTATGAGGCGTTACAAGCGCGGGAATTTAGCTATGTTTTCAGTGCCCGCCAGATGGGTAAATCATCCCTATTGGTGCGAGTACGGCGAAAATTGCAACAAACTGGAGCCCGCTGTGCCTATGTTGATATGACTCGGCTGGGTAGTACTGGTCTGATTCAAACCCAATGGTATGCCGGGGTAAGCATGAGTGTGCTGGAAAGTCTCGGGTTGGGGCGACAGAAAGAGTTTTGCCAATGGTGGCAGGCCAACGAAACATTAACCCTAGTACAACGGCTCAATCAACTGGTAGAGGAACTTTTACTCCCTGACCTTGAAGGGCCTCCCCTATATATCTTCATCGATGAACTTGACAGTCTCCTCAGCCTCGATTTTTCTACCGACGATTTTTTTGCCTGGATGCGTGCTTGCTATAACCAGCGGGCCCATGACCCCCGTTACCGTCGTTTAACCTTTGGGCTATTCGGTGTGACCACCCCCTCCGACCTAATCGCTGATAAGCAACGGACGCCGTTTAACCTAGGCCGTGCCATTCCCCTAACGGGTTTTAGTCTATCTGAGAGTCAGCCCCTTCAACCTGGTTTAGAGCCCTGGGTCAGTGATCCCGAGCAGGTATTAAAGTGCATTCTCGCTTGGACAGGTGGGCAACCCTTTTTAACCCAAAAGCTCTGTGACCTGGTAGTCCAGACTGCGCAACAGGCTGATCAGGTGCCGTTAGCGTTATCAGCAGGGATGGTCGAAGTTTGGGTTGAAGGCATTGTGCGATCGCACCTCATCGAAAACTGGGAATCTCAGGATGAGCCTATTCATTTACGTACTATCCGCGATCATCTATTTTGGCGTGAAAATCGCACAGGTCGTTTACTCGGTATTTATCGACAACTGCTGCAGGAGGAACCTGTCTATACCGATGACAGCCGTGAACAAACCGATTTAGTCCTCTCGGGATTAGTCGTTCGTCAGGGAAATCAACTCACCATCAAGAACCGCATTTACCAGCAGGTTTTTAGCCTCAACTGGGTTGACCGTCAACTCCATCAGCTGCGCCCATACGCTAATATCCTGGAGCAATGGTTGGCCTTGGGTCGTCAAGATAAATCCTATCTATTACAGGGGCAATCCCTGCGAGATGCTGAACAGTGGGCCAGAGACAAAAGCCTGAGTGATGTAGATTATCAGTTTTTAGCGGCCAGTCAGGATATTGAACGGCAACGGATTCAGGCAGCACTTAATGCTCAACAAGAGAGTGAACGCTTTTTTCGGCAGTTGGCGGAGGCGGTTCCTCAGATTGTGTGGATTGTTGAACCGGATGGTAATCTCTCCTATGCCAACCAACAGGGCCATGATTTTTCGGGTCTGTCCCTCCAAGATCTGGCTGGCGCCCAGCGGCATAGTCTGATCCATCCCGACGATCTTCATGCCAGCTTAGCGGCTTGGGACCGGGCTTTTGCCACCAAGCAAGCCTATGAAGTACAGCTGAGGATACAGGACGCCCAGGGACAATATCGGTGGTTTTTAAATCGAGCGGTGCCCATTTGTGACCATAACGGAGAAGTGATCAAATGGTTTGGGACAAGTACCGACCTCGATGAAGTCAAACGTAAGGAGGAAGCAAAACGGCTACGGGAAGTAGAAGCCCGCCTCGTTGAACAGGAAAAACGGCAGCGCCTGCAACGCTGGTTACTCGGCTCAGTCAGTGCCGCTTTTTTAATTTCCAGTACATTGGCTGTCTTTGCATGGCACCAAAAGCATCAGTTTGCTCTGCAAGAAATTGCGGCGATCGCCAATCAATCTGAGGCCCAGTTCGCCTCGGAAAATCGACTCGATGCTCTGGTGACGGCCCTCCAAGCCCAAAGCCGTCTCGAAACACTCTGGCGACCCCCCAGTCAGTTAATAAACCAGGTTGAACAGAACCTACGCAGAGCGACGTTTCAAGCGATGGAACGTAACCGGATAGATACAGATTTGGGTATCATTCTCGGTCTGGCGTTAAATCCCATCGATGGACGCATTGCCTCGACCCATCCTCAGGGGGAAATCGCACTCTGGCATGCGGATGGTACAAAGATTAAAACTTTGATTGGACACGAGGGGGAAGTTCACGACGCAGCGTTTACACCGGATGGTCAGCGCTTGGTTTCTATAGGTAAAGATGGCACCCTGCGACTATGGACAGCGGCTGGTCTGCCGCTCAAAACAATTAAGGGGCATCAGGGAAGAGGGATGGCCCTCGATATCAGCCCTGATGGACAATGGATTGCCACCGCCAGCGAAGATAATACCGTCAAACTCTGGACGATAGAGGGGAAACTAGTGAATACCTTTATAGGACATCAGGATTTTGTATGGGATGTGGCCTTCGGTCCCGATAGCCAAACCCTCGCCTCTGCTAGCTGGGACAATACCCTTATTCTTTGGAATTTAGAGGGTAAAAAATTACAAACATTGTCTAATCCCATAGAAAGTAATCGTGTGGAAAATCGCCTCGTCAGTGTGACGTTTAGCACCAATGGGCAAACCTTAGTCGCCGGGGATTGGTATGGCAATCTGATTTGGTGGTATCCAGATGGGAGAGTGCAGCAAAGCCGTTCTGCCCACAGTAGCGCAATTGTTGATCTCAGTTTCAGTTCTGACGGAACTACCCTTGCGTCTTCTAGTTGGGATAATCATGTGCTGCTCTGGGATCAAGCTGGTCACCTAATTAAAAGCCTGACAGGACATGTCACCGGCACTTGGGAAACGAACTTCACCGCTGATAGTCAACAACTGATCTCAGGGGGCGGAGATGCTATCCTCCGCACTTGGCAACTGCAGCCTAATAGTTTGACGGTTCTGCGGGGCCATCAATCATCGGTATGGGGGGTCGACATTGCCTCCGATGGCACGATCTTTTCTGCTAGTGCTGACAACACTATTAAGCATTGGACTATGGCTGGACAACTGCGACAAACCTTAGCGTTAAACGCCGGCGCCAGTGGTGAAGTATGGTCAGTCGCTGTGAGTCCGGATGGGCAGGTGATCGCCGGGGCTCATAATGATGGTCACTTAAGCTTATGGGGCAGGGATGGTCAATTACAAACAACAATCAACGCCCATGGAGATGTGGTATTTGATGTGGCTTTTAGTCCTAGCGGTGATGAGCTCGCAACAGCCAGTTGGGATGGTTCAATAAAGCTATGGCATCAAAATGGCACCTTGATACAGACGTTGACAAAAGGTCGAGGTCGAATACATACTGTTGCGTTTAGCTTGGACAATCAATGGATTGCCGCCGCAGGAGAAAAACAAAAGCTGTGGCTGTGGCAGCGGGATGAGACAGGTCATTTTTCACTGCAACCTCAACTTGTCCTTGAGGGTCATCACGATAAAATTTTGGAGGTGGCCTTCAGTCCAGATAGTCAGATGGTGGCGACAGCGAGTGAAGATAGAACCGCCAAGATCTGGAGTCTAGATGGCACACTATTACAGACCCTTGAGGATCATAAAAAGCGGGTAAACACGGTGACCTTTATCCCCACCAACACCGGTCTACCAGCGGAGTGGGGGACAGTTATTGTGACCGGCAGTTGGGATAGCACCATTAAATTGTGGAGCCTAGATGGTAGTCTGCGGCTTACCCTAGAGGGCCATGAGGACCGCGTTTTGGATGTTGCCTTACGCTTTATGGAGGCGAATCAAAGTCCCTTGTTGGTCTCCGGTGGTTTAGATGATGTCGTGATTCTCTGGGAAATCGACCGATTAATTAACATGGAGCAGATTGTGGCTTACGGTTGTGCCTGGGTACAGCCCTATCTTCATCAAATTGATAGTAAGTTTAGTCACCAACAACTTTGTCAAGATGATTAGCTCACCAGATGATGAATTAAGTTGTCATTAGCAAACTTGATAATACAAAGCTTTTGATTTAATGCTTGTCAACAATACTTGCTTTTGAGTTTGATCAAGTCATTAGGCTTGGGATTCGGTATTTAAGAGGGAAAAGCATTCTTCTAAGGAGGCGCGTTCAGCCATTGCAGTGACCAAATTTTGGTAAGCGTCTTGGTGGCGATCCAAAAGGTTTTTCGCTTGGAGTAGGGCCCATTGCTCCCGTTGTTGGTAGCTGGTGACAGAAATGCCGAGTTTGGCTAACAGTTGGCGGAGTTGGTGGCGGTCGTTGGCTCCCCCCAGGGCTTTTCCGTAGATACTCGTTTCAGCGGCGATGCCCGCCATGAGGGTGGTGCTGAGACGTTCGAGTAAAAGATTCATCTGCTGGGGATTTTTGAGGGAAGCTTCGACGCTTTCGAGATCAAAACTGACGCCTCCCTGGCCCATTTGGCCCTGCTTAATCGCTTCCCAAGGGGTAAGGCTGTAGCCCGTAATCGGAATGCTGAGGAGATAACCCGCCAAGAAATGGCCCGCTTCGTGGTGCAAAATGCGTTGGCGCTGTTCGGCGGGGGTAAACAAATCAAGGAATAAGGTCATGCCTCGCCCTTGCCAATTGAACGTATCCACGGTGGCAAAGGCCATCACGGCAGCGGTAATGCCAGCGGGGACAAAGGGAGACAACTGAAAAATCCCTCCCAAAAGGCTGGTCATGGTCATCAAGAAAACACCGATGGCGATTAGGTTAAGGGCGGTTTGTTGCATGGCACTGGGTTGGTCAATTGATTGGCTACGGCGAGGGCGGTTGCGTCTTCAAGGTAGCGAAATCGGCGGGGGTGTTGCAATTAAAGAGCATTGCTGGGTTGGCGATCGCCAGCGGGAAAACAGGCACAGTGGCTAACCATTTTTGAAAAGAGCACCCCCCTTGATCGATAAATTGTTGGAGCGAAGTTTGGGCCGTATTGCGATAGAAACCACAACAGGGCTCATAAAATTGCCCCTGATTGACGAGGGCGGCTGTGTACCTTGTGGGAATTTCGTCTAGTTGCTGAATCCATTGCTCTAATTGCCCCTGATCAAGCTTGGGTAAGTCACAGGCGAGCAGTAAAACCCAGCCCTGGAGATTGAGGGTTTTCATACCCTGATGTAAAGCAACGAGTCCCCCCTGTTGAGCCGGATCATCGAGCCAGTGGACAGTGGCGCTGAGATAGGGTTGGTAGCGATCGCGCCAGGGGGTCAAGAGATAAATTTCGTCACTGAGGGCCGTGGCTATCTCAAGGGTACGCCGGAGCAGGGTTTGTTCACCCCATTGCAAAAGGGCTTTGTCGGTGCCCATGCGCTGGCTTTTCCCACCAAGCAAAATAAATATTGGCACAGAATTAGGCATGGAGGGGCTGGAGGGCGGCCATCAAGGCTTGAACTTTGCTGAGGTCTTTAATGCCGGGGGACAGTTCTACGCCGCTCGATAGGTCAATGCCATCGGGATGCAGTTGGCCCAGGGCGACGGCAATATTATCGGGATTGAGCCCCCCCGCGAGGAACCAAGGAATTGCTGGGCGAAATTGGCGCAGATCATCCCAATTAATCTGGTGGCCCGTCCCGCCGAGTTGTTGGGGATCGTAGGCATCGAGGAGCAGCGCATCGACCACGGTTTCATATTGTTTCGCCCGGGCCAAAGAATGGCGATCGCGGATTCGCAGGGCTTTAATAATTTCGAGGTCGGGCCGTTGCTGGCGGAGTTGCTGGCACAACTCTGGGGATTCATCGCCGTGGAGTTGGGCGGTGGTGAGGTTGCCCTGACTAATGATTTCCAGCATTTCAGGCAATGTCTGGTTCGCGAAAACACCCACTTTGCCAATGTGCGCGGGCAAGGCTTCCGTCAGGGCTGCCAGTTGGGTGGGCGTCACATACCGGGGCGATTTTTGGACACAAATAAATCCCAGATCCGTTACTCCCACCTTGGCGATCGCCTGGGCCTGATCTATCTGGGTCAGCCCACAAATTTTTATCCGCATGAAAGTTCTCTACGCCATAACCATGGTGCGAATTTAGCACAACACCACAAAAAAAAGAGGCGGCGATCGCCCCTAATCATGTTTGAAATCTTTGTAACTAGAGCTCTGGGGCCATAGAGATTACTTTTATTCCAGCAGATCACAGGCCTCTGGCTTCAGATCCCGTTCCATCAACATTGTCACCGCTTCCATGGGCGTAATTTTCCCCTTGAGAAGACGATAAACTTGCCGGGAAATGGGGATCGGAATTTCCTCACGGTTAGCCAGATCAAGCAATACGGCGGTGGTATTTACCCCTTCGGCGGTACTCCCCAGCTCTTCGAGAATCTGTTCGAGGGATTTGCCCTGGGCCAGACCGTAGCCCACGCGATAGTTGCGACTGAGGGGACTGGTACAAGTAGCAAGCATATCTCCCAGCCCTGCAAGACCCAGGAAGGTTTCCGGCTGGGCTCCCAGGTGCGCCCCTACGCGAATCATCTCCGGTAACGCCCGCGTAATTAAAGCTGATTTGGCATTGGTGCCGAGCTTGAGGCCTTCGCAGACCCCTACGGCGATCGCCATGACATTTTTCAGAGTGCCGCCTAATTCAGTGCCCAGGGGATCGTTGTTGGTGTAGACCCGGAAACAGTCGGACGCAAACACTTCTTGGACAGTTTCTGCGGCCTCTAGGTCAGTGCTGGCTACTACCGTCGCGGCGGGCAAACCAGCTTCAATTTCCTTCGAGAGGTTCGGCCCCGATAACACGACTACTGGGTGGTCAGGGAAAGTTTCTTGCCAAATTTGAGACGGAGTCCGGGTGGTCTTGGGATCTAAACCCTTGGTGGCCGTCACAATAATTGCCTTGGCGGGGAGGGAAATCGCCTTGAGTTGCTCTGCTACATCGGATACCCCCTTCATGGAGATGGCCGAAATGATGATGTCAGCGTCGGCGATCGCCTCTTCGAGAGAAAGCTCACCCCGGCGCGACCAGAGCCGCAGATCATGGTCATTCACGGCGGCTAGGGTGGCGAGGGCGGAACCCCAGGCCCCAGTCCCCAGCATGGCAATGGTTTTACGGTTTGTATTCACAGACTTTAGACGTATTGTCGGGACAACAGTATTAAGGGATTGGGCGTCTTGGTCAAGGTCATTGGGAGAAATGGTTGTCATCTATCTTCTCAGAAAAATCGGGTCTAACAAACTTGAGTCGGGAACGAGAACAACGCCAACCGCCTACCGGTGAAGTTGTTTGCTTTAGTGTAAGTAAGAATCTACGGCAAAACCGTTAGGAATAAACTTCTGTTTTTGAGGCCTGGGCCTGGGCCTCAATGCGATAGTCAGGCAGACAATTCTGTTCAATGAAGGTTTTGTAATCGGCCACTTGGCGATCGCCTTCGGCATCATCCCAACCACAGTGGGTTTTGAGGGTCTCCACGAGGGTCGGCAGGGCATCATAGCCGTAGTTCGCCAACATCGCGAGGGTGGTGCGGCGGCGGCAAATATCCTTGAGGTTATAGGCCAACTCAGAGCGCACCGCATAGACTGCTTGGGCCTTAATATCTGGGAGATAGGGCACTAGGCGATCGCCCAGGTCAGGGGCATCATCTACAAGGGCGAGGACTTCCGGGGCTTTAGCGCCATACATCCGGAACAGATGTTGGATCGTGGTGCGATCAACCGTGGGCGTATAACGACGGATCATGGTCTCAATGATGTGGGAATCGGCGGCGATCGCCCCCGGTAAAGTCCGTTTGCGGGTGGGACAAGGGGGAGCGGGACGATTCAACTTGCGGTAGACCAAATCCACCATTTCTTCGCCCACTTGCCGATAGGTGGTTAGTTTTCCGCCAATTAGGGAAATAAGATTTCTTGCCCCTTCAGGACTATGGTCAAACAAAATATGACTGCGGGTAATGCTGCCGGGTTTTTTGTCCCCCACATAGGGTAAGGGCCGCACCCCGGAATAGGTAAAGCGAATATCAGCCCGACTGAGCTGGGCCGATGGTAACACTCGGTTGGTTTCGGCGAGGAGATAATCGATTTCGTCGTTGTCGGCCTTCACATGATCGAGGCTCCCGGTATATTTCAGATCCGTGGTGCCAATGAGGTATTTACCCAACCAAGGAATGATGAAATAGGGGCGATTATCGCTGGCCGCTTCCACATAGAGGGCCGCTTGGGGAGCTCCAGGAAATGGATCAACGACAATGTGGCTTCCCTTGGTACCACCCATTTTTTGTTCTGTGCCGATGGGTTTAGCTTCGCCGGCGGCGCGGCCTAACTGACAGACTTCATCAACCCAGGGGCCGGAGGTATTTACGACCATGCTGCCTTTAGTTTGAACCGTAAAGGTTTGGCCCGTGAGTTGATCTTCACAGGCGATCGCCTGAATTGTAGCGGTATTCTCATCCCGTTGGAGAGCTGTGACGGCGGTGTAATTTAAAACCGTGGCCCCCGCTGCCTGGGCATCCAAAATATTTTCTAAACAGAGTCGCTCGGCGTATTCTACCTGGCCGTCGTAATATTGGGCGGCCCCAACCACATCCTGCGATCGCACCGTGCGGAAAAGATTCTGGAACTTGCGGGCGCTCAACATCCGGTGGGAGGGTACCGTTTTATCAAAACTCAAAATATCGTAGAGCAACATCCCTGCTTGGATGAGCCAGTAGCCCCGGGCCGCCCCTTTGTAGAGGGGGATCGTCATTTGAAGGGGTTGCACCAGGTGGGGCGCGGTACGCAGGAGCACTTCTCGCTCGTGGAGGGACTCCCGCACCAAATGAAACTCTAAATACTCTAGGTAACGGAGGCCCCCATGGATCAGACGGGTAGACCAACTGGTGGTGCCACTGGCGAAATCTTCCTTTTCAATGAGCAAGGTTTTTAAGCCCCGTAAGGCCCCGTCCCGGGCGATCCCAGCGCCATTAATGCCGCCACCAATGATGATTAGATCGTAGGTTGTGTTTTGAATGGTTTGAAAATCTCGCATTATTCAGGTTGGGAATTAGGGTCAAACTTGTGCGGTTAGTTGGCTTGGGTCATGACTGGTGCAATCCACCGTTTTTGTCTCACTACCCAACCCAGGGGATTTTGATGGCGGCGATCGCCTCTCCCCCAGGTTAAGACCTAGACGGGGGTCGGCTCCTTACCCAGGACTGCCGTTGCTTTGGCTTCCCGGAACATATGATTGGCCCACTGCTGCACGTCATAGCGTTGGATCGCCTGGTACATACTCTTCATGCGCCGTTGTTGTTCCTCGACGGGCATGGCCAGGGCTTGATCAATGGATTCATCCATCCGCTTCGCCGCGTAAGGATTGGTGAGGATCGCATCGGGCAGTTCCACCGCTGATCCCGCAAATTCTGACAGGATCAAGACCCCATCATCGCAACCATGGGCGACCACATACTCTTTGGCGACCAGATTCAAGCCATCCCGCAGCGGCGTAATCCAGGCAATATCTGCGGCCCCAAAGAAACCGAGAAGTTCCTCGTAGGAGAGGGCACTGGTAAAGAGCAAAATCGGAGTCCAGTTCAACTTGGCAAAGCGACCATTGATCCGACCTACGAGTCGCTCAATTTCACTTTGGGCGTTTTTATAAACTCTCATCCCAGAGGCAGCCTTGGCCGCGGCAACCACCAGATTCACCTTGGTTTGCAACTCCGGTCGCCGTTCTAGTAGGCGTTCATAGCAGACCAACATTTCCTTGGTGCCCTTCACGTAGTCCACCCGTCCAGCGGACAAAATCAGCTTGTTGCTGCCTAGTTCTTCCCGGATTTTGCGAATTCGCTCCTGGGTACTGGCTTTCTCTACTTGGGCGCGGATCTGGGTGGGGTTTGTGCCCACGGGGAAAGCATCCAAATTCACCAGGTGATCTTTGTATTTCAACTGGGTGGTAATTTCGGGTTCTGCGAGGGCGGTACCCACCGCAGTAAAGGCATGCTCATCGACGGGCACTTGGCGGGTAATTTCGACCTTGCGCAAACTCCGGGCGACGGCGACAAAATTTTGCACATAGCGGGGCAGATGGAAGCCACACAGGTCACAGCAGAGGAGACTATCTACGATCGCTTCACGCCACGGCAGAATGTTAAAAATATCAACACTCGGAAATGGCGTGTGGTGGAAAAAGGCAATTTTAGCGTTGGGTTTCTTCTGGCGGATGAAGTAGGGGGTCAGCCAGAGATTGTAATCATGGACCCAAAAGAGGGCGTCATCGTCGGCATCTTCGCAGGCAGCCTCGGCAAACATCTCGTTGATTTGTTTGAAGTTTTCCCAGTCCGAGGAGTCGTAGGTAAACTGCCAGGGGAAGGAGTGCAGAATCGGCCAGAAGGCTTCTTTTGAGGTGATGTGATAGAAATTTTTAACCTGGTCGGCGGACAAGGGGATACGGTGAACCACGGAGTTTTCCTGACCGGGAAATGCCATCTTGGCTTGGAAATTTTCTTGTTGTTTGCCAGAGATTTGTTTCCAAGCGACCCAGGTGCTTTGTTCGGCATTGGCAAAGAAGCTTTTGAGGGTCGGCATGATCCCGTTAGGGCTTGTTTTGTCACGGTAGAAGGTTTTACCGTTTTCGCGCACCTCATCATAGGGTTCCCTATGGTAGAGAATGACGAGAGAAGATTTCATTAAGACCTCCAGGGGTTGGTATGGTTCAGATAAAAAAAGGCCGCTTGCGGTAACAATGGGCCTGTGTCCAGCAGATGTTGTGGGCCGGGGGCACCGGGTAAAAATGATTTGCAACCTGGATCTTGGGGGGCAAACCGTTGGCGATCGCCGTTACACAGTACCCAAATCAACCATTGGCTCTAGCCTTGAACTCACTCCCCACAACCAGAGGCACAACACTGGGGCAATGCTCACCAACAAATATTTAGAGGCCCAGTGTAAAGGGCGTTGCCATTATTTCCCGACGAACGGCAAATTTAGTGGGGAAGCTCACCTGGGGAAGCTGGGTTTCAAAACTTCCGAGGGCTTGTTTCATGGGCCGTAAAAACTACAAAAATGGTCGATAAATGGCCATCGTATTCAATTGGACACTTTTTCATTATAACATTTTTCTCAGTTTATGTTTTTGGCTGAGTTAGTGATGGCTTGCCGGAGGGAAAGATAATGATTTATTATGGGTGGGACTTTTTATTTAAACGGTTATCTGTGGGGTGAAAGCCCGTCGAAAGGTTAATCTTTCGGGCAAAACTTAATCTTAAATTAAGGTGGTTTTAAGCTCAAAAAATCGATGCATCACAAAGATTCCTGATGCTTTCTGAAGTAATTAAGGTATGAATAGCCGCATTTTAAAGTGATTTTTTGGGGGCGATCGCCGATAAATTGATAGTCGAAAAAATAATTTGATTCTGTCAGGATATATTGATTTATCTCATCGACTCATCAGTTATCTTTGCTGTTTTGCGATCAAAAGATAAGTCATTCGGCAGATGCGAGGATGCATGGGTTGGCAATGGGCGATCGCCCCAGGCACCCGATCCGATGAATTAGTTGTTGTTACGGTTACTTAGATAGTGAATACGGCCTCTCAAATTCAGCTTAGCGAAGCAGACACCCAAATTTTGTTAGATTGGGCAGCCCAAGTGACCCATTCCAATGAAAGTTATTTCCACAAGGGGCAACGCCTCGCCAAACGCTTGGGGGCCCATTACCGGGCGGATGGCCTCACGGAGATCGGTTTCTGGACACCGGAACTGGCAGGGGAAGTGATCCAAACAAACCGCGACATCTTCTTGGAAGTCTTTACCCCCCTCGAAGCGGTGGACTTTAGCGCCCCCAGCCAAACCATTAAGTGCCGCCGGGACTGTGTAGAACTCAAACAGCAGGGGGAATTCTGTTGGGGTGTGGTTGCGGGGATGCACCCAGGCACGAGGGAGCAAATGGGCTCTCTGTATTGGTTGCGCTACTGCGATCGCCTCCAGAATGAAATTTCGATCATCCGCGACGTTTTGGCCTATTCTCTGCCCTATGGGGTTTTTGGGCCAGCGGAACTCTACGACATGGACAGCCTCCAGGGGCAACGAACAGACCTTGCCTATTTTGAGGCCCATTCGACCCCCCTCGACCCCGACCAAGCCCCCTGGGAACGGCCGATCCTCGATGATGCCAATGAAGTGCTGCCCCGGGTGCCAGCCCCTTTAAATATTTTGCAGGTTCACCTCAAAACAGCCTCCCCCGAAGGAACCCTGGCGGGCCTGACCCAAGTTTACCAGCGTCTCTCGGAAAAGATTGCTGCCGGAGAACCCCTCACCGCTGCCGAACAAAATTATGTCGGTTACGACGCGCTGCAATTGCTCCCCATTGAACCCACCATTGAATATCGCCTTGAGGGGGACAACCGCCACCACGAATTTTTTGCGATCGCCCCCAATGAAGCTATTGAAACCGGAGAAATGGCCTGTGGCCTCGAAGTAGAAGTCACCCTCCGCAAGGCCAAAACCCAAAATTGGGGCTATGATGTGCCGATTTTAGGGTCGGCGGCGACCAACCCAACGATCCTCAGTAGCCTCCGTCCCGATGAATTGGTGGACTTTATCAGTACCCTCCATAATTTTGCGGAGGGGCCGATCCAAATTATTTATGATCTGGTCTATGGCCACGCGGACAATCAATCGTTGGAGCTCCTGAACAATCAGTACCTCAAAGGCCCAAATATGTACGGGCAGGATCTGAACCACCAATTACCCCAGGTGCGGGCGATCCTTCTAGAGTTGCAACGGCGACGCATTAACTCCGGGGCTGACGGTATTCGCATTGATGGCGGGCAAGATTTTCGCTTCTTTAATCCCCTTTCCGGTCGCGTTGAGCAGGATGATGCTTATCTGTTGGCGATGAGTGATGTGATTCAGGATATTGGCGATCGCCAACGGTTACTCTTTACTATTTTTGAGGACGGTCGGCCCTGGCCCGAAGAAGGTTGGGAAAATTCTTCAACCTATCGCGATTTGATTGAATTGCGCCCAGAATCCTACCAGTGGGGGCCATTGATTTTTGCCCACAATACACCCACCATCGAAGGGTTTTGGGATTACAAATGGAACCGCATTATTGAAGTGATGTTCCAAGGCGATCGCTGGATCACCGGTTGTGCCAACCACGATACGGTGCGTCGGGGGAACCAAATCGATGCCCAAGCCGCCGCCATTAACTGGCATTTGGGCGCGACCCTCAACGAAGTTATTTTAAATGCCTACGATAATCCGGCGACTACCCTCTGGGTCTATGGCTTTATGCCCGGCCTGCCGATGGATTTTATTAATTCTTTGATGCGGGCACCCTGGGGCTTTTTCCGCAATACTGACGAACTTTATGGGGTCAAAGTCGCGGCGGAAGAAGTGGGCTTTTTGGACTGGCAGATTACTCCTGAATTATTTGCTAAACCCTGGGCCTTTCGGCATCTCAAACAGTTGGGCTTTGAGGATCTAGATTTTCTGAAGCGGTTTATGCGCGCCTTGAACGAGGCGATGATCGTCACAGATTACGATTTACAGAAAACCGCCGATCTGTGCCAACGCTGTATCGGCAATCCCGACGGGGTCTGTGAAGTTAAACCGATGCAAGAAATTGGGGAGTCCGATCACCAGGCTTTCCTCGACCATTTAACGGTGCCGAAACTGAAGACCATTGCCATGGCGTTTATGGAGGATGGCCACGAAACCTGTCGGGTTTCCCATTATCTCGACCGGGTTGATCCCGCCCAGACAGAATTTAATTTAGCCCTGCGGGAATATCGTCGCGCTCACCCTTGGCTGCGAGAAAATCTCCAGGAAGGCGATCGCTTTAATCGTCTCAGCAACGAAGAACACACAATCTTTTACGGTTTGCGCACGGAACCTCTTGCCGAAGAGAACGATCAAACCCCAGAGCAAATCGTGATGGTGACCCACATGGGCGGCGAACCAACCACCATTACCCTCGGTGATTGGCTCCAGTTGGATCTTTCTGAATGGCGTGTGGCGATCGCCACCCCTGGTTTAGACATTGGTCAAACAGAAGATGCGCTGAAGATCTTTGAATTAAAAGATAGCCAAGGCCTCGTTCTTGAGCGTATTTTTGACGAGTAAAAGCTAATGGTCTTGTTAGATCATTAATCCTAGAACCATCGAATGATGTTGCAAAATCAGAAAAGATAGGTTGCAGATAGTCCATAATGATCTGACAAGTCACGCACCATTGTTCCACCAAATAAATTCAAGAAATCACCTTTCCCTGGCAGTTCATACTGGGAGGTTGTACGAAACTTTGTAAGATCAAGTGTTGTGCGATTCGGTTGAATACTTTCATTACTGACTAATACATAGTCTAGCCATTCAGATGGATCATTTGGATAGCGATATTTTGCGAGATCATTCATGCGAGGATCAAAAGTATAACCCTGGGGAATATTTCCTAAAAACTGAGCATTTAAAGTCTCAAGAGCATTGTCATATTCAGCAGTTTGATAATTAAAGTTCAGGTCACCAGCGATAATGATTGCTTCCCCTCGTGCTTGTGCACCCCCTGTTTTTTGATTAATAAAAGTCTCCAATTGCCTTAATTGATTTGCTCTGACACCGCTATTTTCCGTATCTGCTTGTAGATGAGTCCCAAAAATATGATAGATGATCCCTTCTTTGTTAATTTTGGCGTACACAGCCCCCTTATTGGATTGACAATCAAAGCCACTACAATCAGAAAAAATAATCTGGTCAGTTGCCATGATCGGCCAACGACTTTGCAGATATACCCCACCATCTTCTAGTTTTCCATTATTTGTATCTACTACTTCAGTAGCAGAGAAATACCCCGCTTCTTTTAAACTGCGCGATAAGTTGTTTCGAGCTTCATTATCGAAGGCTTCATTAATGACAATGACATCCCATGGGTTTGAATTACGAATCGCTGTGGCAATTTCTTGGGCGCGGTAATTTTGCATGAGATTGCCTTGGCCGGGAATATTGCGGCTTAAGAGCATTACATTGTAATTGAGAATAGAGAAACTTTTGCTCTCAAGATTATTTGAAAATTCAAGCTGGCAGACAGACATAACCCCTGAAATCGTTGTCCACCAGTGACCAGTCCAGGTTCCTCCTTCTTCTTGGGCGAGTCGGGGACACTTGATATTCGCATCACTTTGATTCCAAATTGGTCCAGCTTCAACGGCGCGAATGGTATTTGCAGTTGCAGGTAAACTCAAAGAAAATAGGAGGCTAATCGTTGAAGTTGTGAAACAGGAAAAGAGAGCAAGTTTGTTAAACATAATTTTTGTCGCTTTGAATAGTAATTTTGTTGCTTTATCAAGGTGTATTTTGGAGTTGAATTTGACCTAAGTAATATTTGATCCGCTTACTTTGTGTTTGAGATGCTTACCGTAAAATACTTGATAAGTAAAATAGGCTCCTTGTTTTGAAGCCCTTAGATTACTAATTTGTCAATCGTCATATCCGGTATTAGCGGTAGAAAGAAGTCACAGCATATAGATCACTCTTCGGCTCGTTATTTTGTCCATAGGAGATCATCTTGCGGTAAACATCCAACTGAAGCTGAACATTCCGAGAGGGATCATTGAGATAGATAGACCAGTCGTCGCGTCCTGTTTCCTGGAAGGTAAATGTTACTTGACCGTTGGCATTGAACTCTTGCCAAACTCCGGGACTGGTTTCTCGTAGATGACCGTTTGCAAATCTCGCTAGGGTAATATCTGAGGCTGTAATCGGATATAGATCACTTTTCGGCCCGTTATTTTGCCCATAGAAGATCATCTTACGGTACAAATCTAACTGAAGCTGGACATTCCGAGAGGCGTCATTGAGATAAACAGACCAGTCGTCGCGTCCTGTTTCCTGGAAGGTGAATGTTACTTGACCGTTGGCATTGAACTCTTGCCAAACCCCAGAACTTGTTTCTTGCAGATAGCCATTCGCAAATTTGATCAGGGTTCCGGTTACGGCATTCGGTGTAGGGGTTGTTGGGTTTACGGGTGGCGTCGGGTTTGTGGGAGGTGCTGGCGTGGATGGTGTTTGACCAATGATTTGACCGCCTTGACCAGAGACAACCCAACCTGCTTGCAACCACTTGGGTAAATATTGACGACGAATCGTATCGACTTGGTCAGGATCAAGATGCGTAAACCATTCGTCTTCTAGAGTATCTAAGCCAATTGTTGTAATTGAACCATCTTCGTTGCGCTGAGGGATAACGAGGAAATCACCTGAACTAACGGGACGAATTTGCGCACCAACTTTGCGGATAGCACGACTTTCACCCGTAGAGGAGCGATACACCTGTTCAGCATAGGGAACTTCAAACGTTATCTTACGGATGATTGCTGTATGAGCTGGTGCCATAAATGCCCAATTAAATTCCGAAGCGCTCATTTTTTCCTGGGATTCGGAACTTGCTTCATTAATGGAACGTTGCCATTCTGCACGGGCCTCTGCCCCAAAGGTTCCAGCCACGGTCTCCGGACTTTCATAGGTGATCGAAATTCCAGCGCCGACGGTATTAGTCGTGTCTTTAGATACAGAAACGCCATCAACCCGACTCCAGCTTTCTGTAATGCGCATTACTTCCTGCTCAAGAGTACCTGGGTTATTGCTGAATTGGGCCAAAGTAATTCTGATCGGGTTATTCACAACGGGGCCAGCAGGCGTAACCGTTACCCTAGGCAGTGCTCCCCCTGTGCGATTGAAGGAGACGGGATCGTAATCTAAAAATTTGCGAATTGAGAATTCAGACCATCCGTCTGCATCATCTTTACGATTACAGGTGGTATCACGGTAAACCCGGACATAGTTGGCGGCCCATTTATCGGCTAGCCAGCCATCGACATCGATGGTGACTCTATTGATAAGGCCAATATCTAAGGTTTCATGGACAAATTCATCTAAATCATTATTTTCATGGCTACCTTGCAGTGTGAATTGTTCACTCGTGCCGTTTTCGCCGTGCATCGTCATGTAAATGGGATTATCTGTACCAGAGCCGGAATCTGTGTAAGTTTTGACAGAGATACAGTAGGGAATGGTGCTTTGGGCTTGGGCGGGTTGGACTGAACTAACTAGGCCAAGGGCAAGGAATGTGCCGAGGGCTGTCTTTTTGAGTAATGGAGAGTTATCGAAGTTAAACATGGGTTGTGAGGAGTAATAAAGTTAGCTTGCCTAGAAGTAGTGATAGCGATGGAGAGCTTATGCAGTTTGTAAAAAAATTGCAGCGATCAAACAACTCAGTTCGTCTTCAAAAATATTGCACTGACCCATTTCTAAGTAAGGACTCTTACGTCAAAATAGCCACTTGTCCAATTGTGTTAATTCTATAAAAATTTTCTCGTTAAGAGGCTTTACTTATTAAGTTTTAACTGTTTATTTTATATGAGGCCCTAGATTAGTTCTTTTGTATGCCGCCATGGCTTGATAGTCGATATCTAACAAATATAATTTTGGACATTAAACTACCTCCGGCGTTTTGATGGTAGCGATTTCAGCAACAGTAATCAGTTGAAAAATAGACCAATTCCGTTCCTAGAAATTTTATTCTGACAGGAAGTCACTAATTTATCAGCGTTGGTGGCGAAATGCAGCCGTGATGTCTTCGTCATCACTAACTCCTGGCCAATATTTTGACGTTCTGATAGGACCAGCAGTTTCATCGGTATCGATATCCCAGCGTATATATTCGCCTCCTTCAAGGAAAAAATAGGCTTTACCATTCCACCAGTTAACTGCTGCAGTAATATCGGTGTCATAATCACCTAAAATTCCCCAGGGTCCTTCAATAGATCGAGGGCCAAGGTCTATTCTATTTTTGGCAATGTTATAGCGAACATATTCCCCGTTTCCGAGTAAAGTTCCTCCAAAGGGACCCCGGTTTTCTAGGAAAAAGTAGATATTACCATTGCCCCAATTAATCACAGCTCTAATCCTTTCAGCGTAAGGTGCTAAACCAGGCCAATTATTGTCTGTAATTTTCACCGGATACCCCGGAGAAGTTGAACCATCTTTTTCGAGCCGACTGTAATACCCATTTTCTAAAAAGAGATAAACATGACCATTGTCATAGCGAACGGCTCCAAGAATCTCTTTATCATCACCCTCGACATCAAAATCCCAGTTTCTGCTGGTCGACGCCGGATAACCGGGATCTACCCCTTGGCTATCTGTATATCGATAATAGGTATTGTTCTCACGGAACAGGTAAGCTTTCTCTTCCGAAACACTCGCACTTTTGATTGGTTGTGGCAAGTCCTGGAAAGCAAACTCAAAACTATCTCCAAGACTAAGTACAGGTGGATTCTGACGACCTGACCACAATCCAAGCAAATCACCATTTCCTGCAGTTGCAATGGCTCCAGCAAATCTAAAACTAGGTCGATGGTGCACACATGGGTCAAATTGTGTCTTCCCAAGGTTTTCATTATGGACTATGGTGGCTGTTTCAGCATCATAGTCCAGTCGAGTCACGTATAGCTGATCATCAAAAATATCAATCCCAGACACAAGAGAAAGAGGACTAGCCCTTGAAATGTTGCACTGTATGCCGTAGGCGGTCCAATCGCCGCTGCCTGGCTCCTCACGTTCACTGAAAGTAGACACTAAATACATGGTGCCATCCTCTTGCATAATCAGGTTTGACCCCTGGCCAGAGACATAGACATCGTCGATTACTATGCAGTCAGTGAATACAGCACCTTGTGCTTTCCGGAGAGAGATATTTTGATCACTACGACAAAGTTGAATACTCTCTTCACTTGGTGTAACTGTGCCAGCCGCATTCAATAAATAAAAACGATTATCTATATGGTTATAGACAAGTCCCGTCGCATCTCGTCCATTCTTCTGGTTACCATCCTCATCTAATTGACGCTCACCGGCGGAGTTAACCACTGCCCAGGTTATCGCGGTATTAGGATGAAGCGACTCAATCCCATTGGATCCGAGATAGTAGAAGCGTGTACCGCGATGAGTCCCCACTGCAAGGATATCGCCACTGGCCTGAAGACTACTTGGATGAGCTTCTGGGCCTAATCCTGTTGGGGGGTTATTAGTATCTGTATTACTCGTCTCGCAGTAAAAATTCCAATCTAATTCTCTATTTGGACTAGCGGGATTGAAAGAACTGGAATATATAAGCATGCCTGAGCAATTTTCCTTTGAGGGATCTTGACGAGAATATGAGAGGACTATGCGACCGCTAGCTGTCATGGTAATCCCCTGAACGTGATCTGTTGATCTGACAGCATCGCCATATTTATTGGCAAATCCTTCTAGGGCGGTTTCCACAAGAGTTGAATCTGAACCCATCATCCGTTCGATGCCGAAAAGCAGGTCGGTTACAGGTGGGCTAATTTCATCGGCTGGTGTTTGTGGTGTTTGTGCCCGGACTCCAAAGGAGAAACTCAAGAGGCTGACACTGACAGCAGTTGAGTGTAATAAGCAGGCTTTCAGAATCTTTTTCATTTCTTTAAAGTTATGTAGGCTTAAAAGAGTGTATTAATGTAGTGGTCAAAGACGGAATCATTTAGACGCTTAAAAACTAAACTCGCGACTTGATACACAGGAGTCAACATAGTTTTTCCAAGTGCGAGTCGCATCACTTGGATCAGTGGAGAGACAATATCCTAAAAAGTTGTTTGTATCGTGTTGGGCGATCTGCTGACCATTTTTTGAAATTTGCATAGCATCAATAAAGAAAGCATTTTCGCCATTGGTCTTTAAAACAGCATGGCTGATATTTTGACTGGAAACATAGGTAATTGTTTGATTTTGACTAGAGCAGGCCGAATCACTGAAATTATCAGAAAATATGGAGTGGGCCATCGTGTTGCCAGACCAAAATTCAATGGTGATGCGATTGGTTGTACCTTCGTTGGTAATGCCCGCATGAGAACAGTCAATGGAGACAAGATAAGTTGATTGCCGTGGCTGATTGCGCTGGGCTTGGAACTCTTGAAACTTTTGCCAATGGCACTCGCGATCGCAAACCTCAACATCAATATTGCCCCAATTAGGGTCTCCAGCAATAAAGCTGGGTAGCGCATTGCTATCAGGGCCATAGGACAAGCTATAAAGTAAGTCGTCTGAACCCCTCAGACCACCGTCTTGATCCCAAACTTCAATCAAGATCTTGTCGTCTGCATTGGGGCCAAAATCTAATGTGGGAATGAAAAAATTATGTGAATCTCCTTCGGAAATTGTGACGACACCTGTCTCAAGGAGCAACTTGACTTTATTTCCCCACTTGGTTTGCCATATTTTGAGATAAACATCATCACCACCAATCTCGTCTTGGTCGTAAACGGTCACGTCGTTGATTTCGATTGAAGGTGGGGGATTCGTCCAGACTGAAGCCGAAGTCATTGAGGCCGAGCCAAGCAGAGAAACTAGCGCTAAGTTGAAGCCTTTAAACAGAGAGTTTTTCATTTTTCCTCTATGACAATTGTTTGCTTTCGCAATAGTAGTTCTCAAAAACTCAACCTATGCAGCTTCTGAAAAGTAGTTCTCCGGGCGATACTCAGGATTTTTTTGAACCAAAGTACCGAGTTGCATTCATTCAAAGCACTGAATTAGGTGATGCATATGTAGAGTTCCCCTATGCCAATAGGATCATTACATCAAGCAAAAACTCAAAAGATTTAGATTTTGACCTGAAAAGCAGTGGAGGTTGCTTGAGTTTTTTTGGACAAAAAATACTGTGACTACTGTTACACCCTAAATTGGAATCTTGTGGCAGAAAAGTAGTCTGGTTTACAAAGCACGCGATATTGAAATATTTCTTATGAATCTTCCCAAATCTTGGGATCTAATTTGTGCAGTTCATCAATGGAAAGATCCGGGTTCTCCTGACAGAATTCGGCCATTCTTGTTGCCGTCTCATCATCGACCTGGACTGTCTCCTGTTGTAGAATGCCATCATCCGTCCAGATCGGGCCGTAATGAAACACCGCTAAATATAATAAATTGGCTTGCCATGGCCCCAAGCCCGCTGCCCGACAGGCATCCCGAAAAACCCAGTGGGTCTCCTCCCAAGAACGCTCTTTACTATCGCAGTAAACATCATGGATAACCGAAGCATCACGATAAGGCCCTGTAGTCGGTGCCCCGACAATCGTCCAGAAAGCCCGTGGGATTGACGCCCCGTCAATAATTGAACCCGCTTTCGCCTGCCAGATACTTTGATCTGAAGCGATATATTCGACCGGTTCCAGTAGCCGAAACTGTCTTGAAGCCTCGGGATCGGTCGCACGAATCCACTCCGTTTTAATGGTGTTGCGAAAGCGGGCAACGGCGCTATTGTACTCAACTGGGACAAACTCCCCACTTGGGCTTCTCAAGCGCAGAATGAAGGCAATGACGGCGATCGCCAAAATGACCATTCCTACTCTTACTTTTAGTTTTTTTCTCATGGCATTTCCAAAATCTCAATTTTGTGTTGAAGAAAGTTAGCTTTGACCCAGAAAAAAAGAAAAGAATTAGGGCAATGATGAGCCAGAACTCCTACGGCTATGGTTTTGGAGTAGCGCTCCCATTTTTCCGATGGGGAATGAGCGCTAGAGTTGCAGCGATCGCCAAACAAACCACCCCGATCAAGCCCTGCAAACGGTTTGCTTCTGCTGGTACCCACTGGGACAAAACCATCCCCGCAAGGCCAGAAATTCCAAAAAAGATGCCGATGCCCAAGCCAGCCCAATCCCCCGGAATTGTCTTAAAAATGTAGGGTAAAGTGCCGTTTCTGACGGTCGCCAAGGCCCAGGCCCAGAGAAGAGCAATAACCATATAACCGCCATCCTGGGCGGGCGCCCCCAACAGCAGCAAGAGAATGACGGTCAACCAACCAAAGGCAACACCCAAGAGGGGATATCGCTGCCACCGGAGCGTTAGCCAACCTACAGGAATCGCCAAAATCGCCACCAGCAAATTTAAGCCCTGGCCGACACTGATCCCTAACGTCAACGGAATTGAACCAAATAAATCGAGCCACCGCTGTAAAACAATTGCACTCCCCCACGTGAGGGCGATCGCCATGAGGATTGTTTGTACAAAACCCAGCCAGGGTAAGGGGCTTGGGGTAGGGGCTTCCTCAATTAGGGGCGCAGCAGGCTTCGGTAGCACCAACCCTAAACACAAAGAGGCGATTAACAACGTCACTGATCCCGCGAGGAAAGCCGGTAAAGCTCCCACCGCTAACAATCCATTTTGAATACTCGGTTTCAGGACGCCCATCACCCCGATCACCATCGTCAGCACAGAGATGGCGAGGGGCAACTCGGCGCGGCTGGGGGTACTTTTGAGCAGTAGCACGTAAATCGGGGTACGAAACATCGTCATCGCCAAGGCCCAAGCAATGGCAACTGCGGGCAACACCCACCGCAATGGCAATTGAAACACTCCCAAGATTGGCAGGCCAATGAAAATAGCCGCCGCTAAAATCACCCCCAAGCTGATTAAAGGCAACCGACTCCCTAAAAAACGCTGTTGGCGATCACTCAAGGCCCCAAATACCGGTTCCATCACCACCGCCAGTAAAACCTCTACCGTCAACAGTTGCGCCGTAAAATCCTCTGAAAATCCCCACCCGCCCAACAACGTACCGAGATAGGCACGATAGGCAATCCACATTAAAGTAATCGCTGCCTGGATTGCGGCGATCGCCATTACCCGTCGCCAAAGAATATTGTTCTGTTTGGTTGCCATAAACTTGTTCTATGCCGCCACAATTTTTTTCACCATAGCGAAGAACGTTTAGCCCGCTATAAAAGCCTTACATCTTGCAATCTTGCGATAAAAAACTAAGCTATCCCAACCAATCTAGAGAACAAAAAATTAAGTATTTACTTACAGGATCAATCCTGTTTTATTTGGCTGGACTGGATAGGCGATCGCTCGCTTGGAGTTTGCGGCGGATCTCAGCATGAAACCCTTGGGTAATTGGATAAAAATAAGCCAAGATCAATCCCCCAATGAGCAATACCGTCCCCAAAGGGCCAATCACCAACCGAATCACCCAGAGGGCAGAATCTGGCTGTACCGCCGGGGGACTACCCGGAACCCGCTCAATGTAGCCCGCCCAATCAAGGGCTTTGCCGACAATATAAATCCCAAAGGCAATGCCGAGCTTTTGGAGCATCACCATAAACGCATAGAAAACCCCTTCCCGTCGCTGCCCGGTGCGCAGTTCATCGAGTTCGATCACATCCGGCAACATCGACCAGGGAATCAAATAGGCCGTTGAAACCCCCAGGCCCGCCATAAATCCCAACAAAAACAGCCATTTTTCTTGACCCGGTTGTAGGAAAAATAACCCTGCCTGGGCGATAATCCAGAACCCCATGCCTAGAGCATAAACGGTGCGTTTACCCCAACGGCGACTGAGGCGACTCCAGACAAATAACATTAGTAGGGCTGTTCCCTGCACCACCAGGGCAAACTGGGTAAAGACAAAATCCGAAAGCCCTAGCCAACTCACTACAAAATATTGCATCACCACCGCCGTAAGTTGCGCCCCCAGCCAGGAACAGAGATAAATGCCCATCACCAGCAGAAACGGGCGATTATTAAAAACAATCTGTAGTTGCTGCACCAAGGATAAACGGGGTTGGTGGCGCTGTTGGTGCTGTTGACGATACTGCTCCATGAACTGCACCCGCTGCCACGTACCACGCACGCACCAATACATACTGCCAAGGGCGATCGCCGCTGTGATTACCGCCAACACAAGATAACGCTGGGACACCACCGGCACCACCCGAAAAACTCCCTGGGCCAGCGCCAGCGCCAAAATACTGCTCCCAATGGCAAAGGTAAACCGAAAACTATTGAGTTGGGTGCGCTCATTATAATCAGACGTCAACTCTGGGGTGAGGGCGACATAGGGTAAAAAAATCACCGTGTAGGCTGTATTGAAAATCAGCGCCAAGGTAATGTAATAGATCAACAACCACTGGGTGTTCGTGGTAGGAATGCCCCACATAGCCACAAAGCACAACGCAAAGGGAACCACCCCAAAGATCATCCAGGGAAAACGCCGCCCCCAGCGAGAAGTAGTGTGATCGCTCAACCAGCCCACAACAGGATCACTAATGGCATCCATTACCTTGCCCACCATCAGAATTAAGGCGCTTTTATCCGGTGGTAAACCCGCCACATCCGTAAAGAAAAATAAGACAAAAAAGACCAGGATATTCCCAGTCATAGAAACACCAACGGTGCCTGCACCATAGGCCAGTTGGGTACTCAGTTTGAGGGGAGCAAGGGCCTGGTGGGGTGGATTAGAAGACGGATTGGACATTAACAAGTTCACGCAACAGTCTAAAAACTAACACTATTTGCCCAGAGCCGATGCCCTTGATGGTGTTTTAGCCACTTTACTGGGCAGTGTAAAATGAGATTATCCTAAGCAATGATGCCCATGCCTGAAAGTGGAACCAGTGAAAAACTAGACCGAATTGAAGCTACTTTGGAAAAATTGGGTTCTGAAATCAGTTCCCTTGGCGACAAGGTCGGCAAGTTAGATGGTGATGTGCGGATTATTAATGACCGCGTCGATACATACCAAAAAGCCTCTACCCAAGTCGTTAACCTTGCTTTTAGCCTGATTGTGGCGGCAACATTGGCGATTATTATTCCGATCATCTTTGGCAGATAATCCAAGGCGATCGCCACAGTCAAAAAAATTTTCTGTCCCATAATTGGGAGCACTGCATCGATCAACTTTATTGTGACAAACTAGCTTTGGAATTTTTTGTCACTAAGGTCAACATAGTAAAATGGCGACTGTAGCAAGCACGGGTAAATTGTCAATTACAGTTTTGCCCTAAGGTTCGCGTGAATATTTCACCCCCCATTCAACTTGTCGAAGCCCCCACCCAAGCTTTATTGACCTGGGCTAAGGCGATCGCCACGGGCACCCCAGACCCATTTCAGCGGGGGCAACAACTGAGTCAGAAATTGGGCGCAACCTATGGCAGTGATGGCCTGACCCAAGTGGGATTTTGGATTCCGGAGGTGGGCGATCGCCCCGTTTGCCTCGAAGTTTTTACGCCCATGGAGGCAATCGATTTTCGCCTTGCCGATCAAGTCATTCCGTTCCGTCGGGAGGTGCTAGAGCTGCCGCGCCAAGGGGAATTTGCCTGGGGTGTTGTGGCGGGTCTCAAGGCTGGCACCCGTACCCAAGCGGGATCGTTTTATTGGCTCCGCAGTGGTGAACAGATTATCCGCGACGTCTTTGCCCACTCCCTCCCCTACGGTGTGTTTGCGCCAGCCGAGCTGTACGACATGGCGCAACTGGAGCGCGACAGGGCCGACCGCGACTATTTTCACCAGGAAACTTGGGTTACGCCGCCCCGCAATATTTTGCAAATCCATGTCGGTACCGCTTCCCCCACGGGCACCCTGGCTGGACTTAGCCGCATTTACCGTGACCTCGCCCGCAAATTGGCCAATAGCCAACCCCTCACCGCCGCTGAAAAAAACTATGTGGGCTTTGATGCGATTGAACTGTTACCCATTGAACCCACGGTGGAATTTCGCCCCGCCGAAAATAAAATGATTCATGCTTTTTGGCAAATTCGGGCGATCGCCAACCAAGAAGTACAAGTTCACTTGAAAAAACCAGACACCCAAAATTGGGGCTATGACGATCTGATTTTAGGGGCCGCGGCCACCAGTCCCGCCCTCCTCAGTACCCTCAGACCCGCCGAAGTTGTGGATTTTATTGCCACGCTCCACACCGCCTTTGCCCGCCCGATCCAGATTATTTTTGACTTAGTTTATGGGCATATCCATCACCAAGCCCTGGGATTAATTAATACGCAATTTTTTCGGGGCGCAAATATGTATGGCCATGATACGAATCAGCAAAATCCGATGGTGCGGGCTGTTCTCCTGGAGTTGCAACGGCGAAAAATTAATCTGGGAGCCGATGGGATTCGGGTGGATGGGGGTCAAGATTTTCAAGTGTCCGACGCCATTTCCGGCCAACTAGACTATGACAATGATTTCCTGCTGAAGATGGCTGCGGTACCCCAAACCGTTGGCACGGCGACCCGCGAGCTGTACACCATTTATGAAGATGGTCGCCCCTGGCCCAATGTCGGTTGGGAAGATATGGCCACCCATTTGGATTTGATTTACCTAAAGCCCGATTGTTTTCAGTGGAGTCCGTTGATCTTTGAGCATAATACGCCCACGTTACAGGGATTTTGGCAACGGGAATGGCGGGATGTGTGCAAAATTATGGCCCATGGCGATCGCTGGGTGACCGGTTGTGCCAACCATGACACGGTACGCAAGGGCAACCACATTAACACCGTCGCAATTCGCATTAATGAATATTTAGGGGATTCTTTGCCAGAAATTTTACAAAATGCCTACGATAACCCGGCAACCCAATTGTGGATCCACGGCTTTAGTCCAGGGATTCCGATGGATTTTTTAAATGCATTAATGCATACTCCCTGGGGCTTTTTTCGGAATACAGATGACCAATATGCCGTCAAAATTATGGCGGACGAAATTGGCTTTCTCTATTGGCAAATTACGCCGGAAATTTACCGACAATCCTGGGCATTTCGGCGGTTTAAAACCATGGGCTTTTATGATCTCTCGTTAATGCGGCAGTTCTTTAAGGCAGTGGAACAGGCCATTGAAGCGATTGGCTATGATCTACCAAAGCTGGCGATTTTTCTGCAAACCGAATTAGAACCACAATTTGATTTTTTAAAGCCGATTACCATTGCCAACCTGAAGGAAATAGCGATCGCCTTTATGGAGGATGGCCACGAGGCTTGTCGGGTCTCCCATTATTGTGGAGCGGTGCCGGATGAGCGGGCGAGCTTTAATTTACGTTTGCGGCAATATCGCCAGGCCCAGCCTTGGCTGCGAAATCATCTCGATCCTGCAAGGGGCGATCGCCTGCACCATTGGTCGGATCACCAACGCACCATTTTCTACGGCAGGCGCACCAATCCCGACACCCAACAGCGGCTTGTGTTAGTGGCGCACATGGCCGGGGCTCCGAAGACCGTTGAGATTAGCAAATGGCTCGCCCTGGATTTGGATCGTTGGCAGGTGGCGATCGCCACACCGACTTTGAAGCTCAACACCATCCATGACTTAGCCCAAATTCACCTGCACAATGGCGAAGGTTTTCTGTTATCTGAAATTCCTCCTTAAATAATGTCTTTCGAGCCTAGAAAACACACTTTTTTAACCTCATTTAACCCATTTAAAAAACCTTATTTAATAATGACCATGGCCCATCAAAAATACATTCTTG
This sequence comes from Picosynechococcus sp. PCC 8807, assembly GCF_001693295.1. Taxonomy (NCBI): domain Bacteria; kingdom Bacillati; phylum Cyanobacteriota; class Cyanophyceae; order Chroococcales; family Geminocystaceae; genus Picosynechococcus; species Picosynechococcus sp. PCC 8807. Next base: position 3,002,331 of record NZ_CP016483.1, on the reverse strand, counting down.
CGTTAGACCTCGGCACCACTGGTAATCGTGCCCTTTTGTTTAACCACAAAGGTGATATTGTTGCCCAAGCCTATAAAGAATTAACCCAATATTATCCCCAGCCCGGTTGGGTCGAACATGACGCGACGGAAATTTGGAACGACACCAAAGCCGTCATGCAACAGGTCGTCAACAATAGCAGCATTGAAACCCAGGATATCGCGGCGATTGGCCTGACGGTGCAGCGGGAAACCTGTGTCCTCTGGGATAAAACCACTGGCAAACCACTTCATAAAGCAATTGTCTGGCAGGATCGACGGACGGCTCCCCTCTGTCAAACCCTCAGTGCGGCAGGCAAAGCGGCAGAAATTTACGATAAAACGGGCTTGGTGTTGGATGCTTATTTTTCGGCGACGAAACTGAATTGGTTATTAAGCTGGGCTAAGGAAAATAGCGCCATTAACCCCAATAATGTCCTCGCTGGAACCATTGACACCTGGGCCTTGTGGAACCTCACGGGAGGCAAAGTCCACGCCACAGATCACAGCAACGCCAGCCGGACAATGTTGCTTAATCTCAACCAAAAAGATTGGGATCCGGATTTGTTGGATTTATTCGATATTCCTCGCCAGATGATGCCAACGGTGCAGTCGAGCCTAGGGGAATTTGGCAAAACCGATCCAAGTTTATTGGGGGCGGCAATTCCGATCACCGCCATCTTTGGGGATCAACAGGCGGCCCTCTATGCCCATGGTTGCGATCGCCCCGGCTTATTGAAATGCACCTATGGCACAGGAGCGTTTTTGGTGGCGCACACGGGCGACGAGATTAAACGCTCCAAACATAAGCTCCTAACGACCATCGCCTGCACCCAAGCCCATCATGATGGCACAAATCTCGATATCGGCTATGCCCTCGAAGGGAGTATGTTTACCGCTGGGGCTTGTATCCAATGGTTGCGCGACGGCCTACAAATTATCGAAACGGCGGCGGAAACGAATGATCTTGCCCAAGGGGTGAACGATAATGGCGGCGCTTACTTTGTCCCTGCCCTGAGTGGCCTAGGGGCACCCCACTGGGATATGAGTGCTAGGGGCGCATTTCTCGGTTTAACGAGAGGTGTAAAAAAGGAACACATGGTGCGGGCTGTCCTAGAGGCGATCGCCTACCAAGCCAAAGAAGTAGTCGAAGCGATTAACCAAGATTCTGGTACCCCGATCCAAGAATTAAAAGTCGATGGCGGCGCGTGCAATAACGACTTTCTGATGCAATTCCAAGCCGATGTATTGGGCATTCCTGTAGAACGTCCCGCTGTCCTCGATGCCACGGCCCAGGGGGCAGCCTTTGCCGCCGGATTAGCCGTCGGTTTTTGGGATGATTACCAAACCCTGGTGCAAAACCGCAAAATTGATTACGTCTTTAAACCCAGTGCCAACGCCTCCCAAGCCCAAGCCCATTTCAAAGTCTGGCAAAAAGCCGTTGAACGAGCGAAAAACTGGGCCTAAACTTCCTCCTTGGGGAGGGCTTCTGCCCACAGCAAGTCCCCCTTCACAAAGAAGATCTAGGGAATGCGAATTCCCCCAACTACTGCACACCCATTGAATTTAAAAAGACTTTATGACTGCTTTACTGCTCCATGACCAACATTATTCCCTTGATCATGAAGCTTTCCTTTCAACCCTCAGCAACACAGAAAATCTACTCATTATTCAGGATCTTGATGGGGTTTGCATGGGGTTAGTCAAAGACCCTTTAACCCGCAAAATAGATCCTGGCTATATTCGTGCCACACGCAAGTTTAAAGACCACTTTTTTGTCCTCACCAACGGTGAACATGAAGGCAGAAGGGGAGTAAATCGCATCGTCGAACGGGCATTTCGCAATGTTGAAGCCAAAGATGAAACAAGCTATTTACCCGGTTTAGCGGCGGGGGGCGTGCAATGGCAGACGGATAACGGTCAAATTTCCCATCCCGGTGTCAGCCAAGCAGAGCTAGATTTTCTTGGGACAGTGCCAGATTTGATTGGTCAATGTTTAGGGCGATTTTTTACTAAATATGCTGATGTTTTCCCCACTGAGCTTCAACCTGAGCTGATCCATGCGTCGGTTTTAGATAATCTCGTTTCACCAACGGCAAATTTAAATGTCCTGGCCGAATATTTAGGCGATCGCCTTGAGATTTACCAAGACCTCCAGCACACCATGGAAATCCTGATGAATGATTTGCTTGAAAAAGCTGGCCAACAGGGTTTAGACAATAGTTTTTTCGTGCACTATGCGCCCAATTTAGGCAGAAATAATGTGGGGAAAGAAATTGTTCGCTTTGCCACAGCCAAGGATTCTGGCACCACAGATTTTCAGTTTATGGTGCGTGGTGCCGTCAAAGAAGCGGGGGTTTTAGTGCTGCTGAATTATTACTATGCCCAACGCACGGGCCACTATCCCCTAGGGGAAACCTTTAACGCTCGCCAAGCGCCCCAAAACCACGAGGAACTATTGCAACTGGTGCAAGACAATTTTGATCCGCAATTGATGCCCTTAATTGTTGGCGTCGGCGATACGGTCACAAGTCACACCGAAGGCGATCAAGTTCGACGGGGGGGGAGCGATCGCCTATTCCTTCAGCTCGTCCAAGACATTGGTAAATGGGCAAAGAGCGGCAATCTCGTCGTGTATATCGACAGCTCCCATGGGGAATTAAAAAATCGGATTCCCTTAAAACTGGGGACAATCAATGGTCAAACCCAAGTGATTGAGGGCATTACTGATCCGGCTGATCCGTTACGAATTAACGTTGCTTTTCCGGGAGGTTTTGAACAATACACAGCTCTTTTTCAACAAGCTGCGACAAACCGGGCTGAAAAATAAGAGGTGAATTTGAGCCTTGAACAAGCTCACTATAATGGCAGTAGTAGCCCACCGGTGGAAGTTTAGGCAATGGACATGACCCTTCCTTTAGAGTTAAATCTTGAAAATTGCAATTTCAGCGACGAACAATTTTTTCAACTCTGCCAGCAAAATAAAAATTTTCGTTTTGAGCGGAATGCCCAAGGAGATTTAGCGATTATGTCCCCCACTAGTGGCGAAACTAGCAACCGCAATATTGATCTGTCCTATCAACTGCAGGCTTGGAACCGTCGTACAAAGCTAGGTATGGCCTTTGATTCTTCCGGCGGGTTTATTTTGCCCAATGGGGCGATGCGATCGCCCGATGCTGCCTGGATTCCCTTGGTGCGCTGGGAAGCCCTCGCACCGGAAGTAAAGACGAGATTTTTACCCCTTTGTCCGGATTTTATTGTGGAGCTATTGTCACCGACGGATTCCCTGGCCCGCACCCAAGCAAAATTACAGGAATTTATCGACAATGGGTCGCGGTTGGGTTGGCTAATTAATCGTCAAAATCGGCAAGTTGAGGTGTATCGCAGCGGTCAACCCGTAGAAATTCTTGAGCAACCTGAGTTTCTCGATGGTGAAACTGTCTTACCGAATTTTCAATTGGATTTGAGTACCATTTGGTAAGCGTTTACTTCGTTCAAAACTTAGTCCAACTGCCGCCCGGTGAGTTCGACGAAAATATCTTCGAGGTTGGATTCGCGCACCATCATGCTGGTTTTATCGGGCAAGTTGTCGAGATAATGTTCTGCCTCTTGGAGGGTCGGGAAAAATTTGTATTCCCAGCGATCGCCTTTTTGTTTGACGACTAAACCTTTGCCATGTTTTGCCTGGAGTTCCTCGAAAGTGCCCTCATCGATCAGGCGGCCCGCTTCCATAATGCCAATGCGATCGCAGAGGGTAGCAGCTTCCTCCATGTAGTGGGTGGTCAGGAGAATCGTCATGCCGTTTTTGTTGAGGTCACGAATGATTTCCCAGAGACGACGGCGGGTTTGGGGATCCAGGCCAACGGTGGGTTCATCGAGAAAGAGAATTTTGGGTTCATGCAACAGAGCACGGGCAATCTGGACGCGGCGTTTCATCCCCCCCGATAGGGTTTTCACCAGAGCATCGCGGCGATCGCTCAGTTCCACATATTCTAAAGACTGGCGAATTAACCGTTGCCGACGGGGATTGGGAATATGGTGCAGGCGGCCATGGAATTCCAAGTTTTCCCAAACAGTGAGATCCACATCCACACTCATCTGTTGCAACACCACGCCGATATTGCGTTTGGCATGGGCGCGATTTTGCATCACATCTTCCCCAGCAATGGAAATTTTGCCGCTTGTGGGTTCGGTGAGGGTGATCAACATCCGAATCGTGGTGGATTTCCCCGCCCCGTTTGGCCCCAACAAACCGTACATTTCCCCAGCTTGAATCGCAAAGGAAAGCTCATTGACCACCGGGACTTTACTAAAAACCTTGGTGACTTTATCGAGGGAAACCGCCGCAGATGTCATGGAATTTGTAACTGTTTGTAAAGTTTACTGTCCCCATTATGCCCTGTCGCGCTGTTACTTTTTACCGTGGGAGAAGTGATTAGAGGATTTTTCCGCGATGCAATCGAGATTTTTTCAGCCGTCCGCACATCCCCTAATCTTCGGCCATCGGGGAGTTGTGACCGATCACCAAGAAAATACCATGGCGGGTTTCCAAAAGGCGATCGCCTTGGGTTTAGACGGCGTTGAACTCGATACTTTCCTCACAAAGGATGGCAAATTGGTAGTTTTCCATGACCTCTATACCAAACGGCTGACGGGGGTCACAGGAAAAATTACTGAAATGACCTGGCCAGAGATCCAGACCCTGCGCATTAAAGAGTCCCTCAAAATCGGCAAACAAACCTACACCTATCCCCAACCCGAAAAAATTCCTCTCCTTGAAGATGTGTTGAGCGAACTGCGGGGCAAATTGTTAATCAATATCGAGATGAAAGCCCCCCGCCTCAACCTCCAGCAACGGAAAACGGGCATTGCCGTCGCCCAATTGATCGAAAAAATGGAGCTGCAACAGGAAGCATTTGTTACCTCCTTTAGTATTTGGGCTTTGATCTGGCTGAAGCTCACCCATCACCCCATTGAAACAGGTATTCTCTACTCGCCTTTGGTGACCAAAAATTTCTTCATTCGCAAATTTACCGAAAGCCACATTTTAGAAAAAATCCTCGATGCCAGCTTAGTCAGTCTTAACGTTAATCTATTTAAAAAACAAACCATTCAGCGACTCCATCAACACCAATTAGCCGTCGGCGCTTGGACAATCTTTTCACCGCCCCATAAAAGTCAAAACCCGAAAAAATTGGCCCAAGAATTAGCCCAGATTGATCGCCTTGTAGAACAAAACATTGATTATTTCATTACTGATCATCCCCGTCACCTCCAGCAGCATCTCCAGCAGCAACCGCAACCAATGGCTCAGCTCCTAGACGGCGGCGAAGTATTCTAAAGACGCAACCAAGACCAAACTAAACGATGACTTTTCGCCCTTTTACTCAGTTAATTCTCAAAACACATCTTCAACCAGCAGCAGTACGACAAAGATTAGCCGATGCCATTCAAAATCGCATTGTTCGAGGTACCGTCAGCCAAAACACATTTGAAATTCGACGTGTGATCCATTACACAAATTCTTTTCTGCCGATCATGAAAGGTAAAATCAAATCCACAAGGGAAGGAAGCATTATTAAAGTGACAATAGCCCCGCATATTTTAATAATCTGCTTCATGGTTGGTTGGCTGGGTTTTGCTTCTGGATTGTTAGCGATCGCCGCTTTTCATTTACTAGAATTATCTATTGTTCTAATCGGTTTTATTCCCGTGGGTATGCTTATTTTCGGCTATATTTTTGTCACGGCAGCATTTAAGTTTGAGGCACGCCAATCAATATTATGTTTGCGCCAACTATTGGCAATCGCATAGGTCACCAGCGGACAAACGGTGTGCTCACGCCTAAAATAAAGGGCTTACGTTTACAAAAGATGAGCGTCGTATTGTCATGGCTTCGCCCCGATTCCCCTATCAACCACAATTGGAACCCGATGTTGTTACTGCTTGGTATGAGGGGGTTTGTCCGGCCACTAAACAACTTTGTCGTCTCCCCCGCACCAAAAATGCTGAGGCGATCGCCCAACAGTTAATGACAGAGCTTCGGGAAAATCCGGATTTCAATTGGGAAGGGAAAATGTACGGGGTATTGCTAGCAGAAACGGCCACCGGGCAACGGGTATTTCTCAAGGCATTTTCAGGACTACTTAAAGGCGAAAAAGTTCTCCCCGGTTGGGTGCCGCCAATGGATGGGGGCGATCGCCTGATTTTAGAAGAACAAGAAATTCTCGCCCAGTTACGCCAGATCCGCCGGGAAATCCAACGCCTAGAAACCCTACCAGAACGAAAAACTTACCAAACGTTACAGCAACAATGGCAAACAAAAATCGCGCAGTTTAATCAAGAACGTCGTCAGAAAAAACAGGTACGCCGCCAAAAACGCGAGGTTTACCAGACCCATTTAACAGGAGCCGAATTAGCGCAAGCGATCGCCGCCCTTGAAGAAGAAAGTCGCCAGGAAAGCAACCACAAACGCGATCTCAAACAGGCCAGGGATCAAGAGATTAATCATCTCACGGTGATTATTGACCAAGCTGATCAAGACTTACAAAGCCTCCGCCAACGCCGCAAAACCCTGTCGCGCACCCTCCAAAAACGGATGCACCAGGTCTATCACCTCAAAAATTTTCAAGGAGAATCAAAGGCGATCTCCGATTTATTTCCCACTGGTTTACCCACCGGCACCGGCGATTGTTGTGCGCCCAAACTCTTCAACTACGCTGCGAAACAGAACCTTAAACCCTTGGCCATGGCCGAGTTTTGGTGGGGTAAAAACAGCCCTGACAAACAAGTAGGCGAATTCTATTTAGCTTGTGAAGAGCGTTGCCAACCGATCCTCGGTTTTTTGCTTTCGGGCTTGGGGGGAAAGTCGTTTCAAGATATTTTGACAACCCCAGAAATCCCCCTAGAAATCATCTACGAAGACCACAGCCTAATTGCCATCCATAAACCCGCTGGTCTCCCCTCGATTCCAGGGCGCAGTAGCCAGACCTATGACAGTGCATTTTCCCGATTGCGCCGCGATTATCAGGATATTTTCCTTGTCCATCGCCTCGACCAAGATACATCCGGAATTCTTTTATTTGCCAAAAATGCTGAAACCCAACAGAATCTGCAAACCCAGTTTCGCCGCCGCAAAATTCATAAGGAATACGAAGCCCTCCTAGAGGAAAAAATTCAGCGTCCAGAAGGAATGATTACCCTTCCCCTCTGGGCAGACCCTGGCGATCGCCCCCGGCAAAAAGTAGATGCGCAACGGGGCAAACCCAGCGAAACTCATTTCGTTAAATTAGATTCCCATCGCCTCAAACTCAAGCCAATCACAGGCCGCACCCATCAACTCCGGGTTCATTGCGCCCACCCCGACGGGCTAAACAATCCGATCCTTGGCGATCGCCTCTATGGCAACCGGGCCGCCTCCCGTCTACATCTCCAGGCCACAGCCTTAACTTTTATGCACCCCGAAACCAAAAACCCACACACAATCCAGAGCGCCCCAGAATTTTAACGTTTGTATCATCAGAATAAGCATCATGAAAGCCGGATGGCATACTTTTTGAACTCTTTACATTTTTCTAAAAAAATTAATGGAATAATAAAAGAAAACTAGGGTTTAAGCCAAACCAATGTTTTAACGCACGTAATTCTCATCATTTCAATGCCATCCTGCCAGGGGTAATTCCAAAGCCAATGTGGTGAACTTAAGCATTATGATTCAAGATTCTTATCTGCAGCACCGAGGCGATATTTTAATTGTTGATGATGTTCCTGAAAACCTACAACTTCTTTCAGAAATTTTGGTTGAAAAGGGCCACGAAGTGCGACAGGTGATCAATGGCAAACAAGCCCTCAAAGCAGTGGCAGCGGATCCCCCTGATTTGATCCTGCTGGATATTAAAATGCCCATCTTAGATGGTTACGGCGTTTGTCAACGACTAAAGGCTAATCCAGACACCGCCAAAATTCCCATTATTTTCATCAGTGCTTTAAATGATGTTTTCGATAAGGTGAAGGCTTTTTCCTTAGGGGGCGTTGACTATATCAATAAGCCCTTTGATATGTATGAGGTGCTTGTGCGCGTTGAAAATCAACTTAAGATTTTGCGTAATGCCCAGGAGCTTGAAGAAAAAAATAACCAGTTAGCCCAGATCAACCAAGATCTAAAATCCTTTAACTATATGGTTTCCCACGATTTACGGCGACCATTAACGAAATTATTAGGGTTTTGTGACTTGCTCTTAGGTGATGTTGATACCTTTGACGAAGAAACCTTAGAGACGTTAGAGATTATTGCGAATTCTGCTAAGGAAATGAATCATATCATCTCTGACTTGATGCGCCTTGCAGAAATTAAAGAAAAGCAATTAACCCTTGAGAAGATTAATTTAAGTGAAATTGCCATAGAAATTATTCAGGATCTCCAAGGTGAAACCCCTGATCGAGCCATAGAAATTAAAATCGAACCGGATGTGATTATCCTAGGCGATCGCCCGCTCCTTAAGATGGCCTTTGAAAACCTATTTGAAAATGCCTGGAAATACACCAGCAAGGTCAAAAATCCTCAAATAAAGTTCTATAAAATCGATTCTCAAACCTACTGTCTAGAAGATAATGGTGTTGGTTTTACCGCAGAACATCTAGAAGAGATTTTCCTGCCATTTAAGCGACTTCACACCCAATCTGAATTTGAAGGAACAGGAGTTGGTTTAGCAATTGTTAGGCGTATTATCGAAGTGCATCGGGGACAGATCTGGGCCGAAACACGGGTTAACCAAGGGGCTAAATTTTGCTTTACTTTTGGTTTTGATCTACCCCCAAAAAATACTTAAAAAATATTCTGTGAATCACAAAACAGTGTTTAGAAAATTGGCTTATTAAAAATCAATAAATAACATCGATTTTACCTCATTAATTTAGTTAAATCAGCCCAAAAATTGATAATTAGATCTTAATCTTGTTGGGGCATGGATTAATTTCAGCGTATTTTCTATGGCTTCTTGATTTCTTGCCTACAATGGGGAAAGAGTTACAGATTTTTGAAACAGCTATGAGTTCTGCGAGCACAACTGTCTACAGCGATCGCCAAATCACGGCTTGGTTACGGGGACTACTGACCATTGCCTGGGCCGATGGTCATTTTGATGCCGAAGAGCAAGAGCTTATTACGCGACTGACCCAGGACGAACTCGCCCCCCACAGTAGCCTAGGGGACTTAGAACCGATTGCGGGTCAAGAGTTGGCGGCTGACCTCGGAGAAGATCTCAATACCCGCGAAAATTTTCTCCGGACAGCGGTAATGATGGCGATCGCCGATGGGGTCTATTCTATTGTTGAAGCCGATCAAATCAAAGCCTTTGGGAAAGCCCTTGGGGTAGATCTCAGCGCCCTCCATAACCTTGAAAAAACCCTCTACGACCCCGAAACTGTCACCACCGAAACCCCCCAACCAGAAATTCACCTTGATGCCCTTAAACCAATCCGCAACTGGCTCGATGGCATGGACATCGACGATCCCCGCGTGGCCCGCTTCATCTGTAAAATGGTGCCACCCCAATGCCCCTTTGAGCGGGATATCAAGCTATTTGGCAAAAAAATTGTCCATATTCCGCCAATGTGCAAACTCAACCCCCTCTATGAACAATTGGTCGGCCTCCGCTTCCGTTCCTTATCTTATTTAGCCGATGACTGTGACGAAGACATTTCCGAATTTATTTGACCCGACCGCAAGGGATTCGGGACTCACGAGTTGTAAAGTTATGTAAAAACACAGTTTCATAGAAGATATTCTCAACTCGTTAGGAAAGCATTTTGACGCATTACAGCAACGTTCTTGACCCGATTCCCTCTACACCACCACAACCTAATCCCCGTCCCCACAACTATTCTCGACTGACTCGCCTCAGCTATGCCACTGGCCCAGTTTGGATTATCCTTTGTCATCTCGGCATGGCGATCGCCTTTTTTACAGGTCTCAGTTGGGGAGCTGTTCTTTGGATTATCTTTTGGTACTGGCTGAGAATGCTCGGCACCACTGCCATCTACCACCGTCTCCTGACCCACAAAGCCTACCAAGCTTCCCCCTGGGTGAAATGGATCGGCAGTTTTATTACCGCCTCGGCGGGGCAAATGGGGCCGAGTTGGTGGAAAGCCCACCACAAAGATCACCATCGGTTTAGCGACCATCCCGGTGATCCCCACAGCTCCAAAGAGGGGTTTTGGTGGGCCCATTACCGCTGGCTCATTTCTCCCAATACCTTCCCGAAAAAATTGCCCGCTGACATTGAGCGAGATCCAATCCTGAAACTGATTGATCGCTTCCATTTTGTGCCCCTCATTGCCCTAGGCGCATTGTCCTATGGGGTCGGCGGCCTGGAATATCTGGCCGCATTTTTCATCAGCACCACCCTCCTGTTCCATGGTGTCGCTTTCGTGAATTCCGTTTGTCACAAATGGGGCGATCGCCCTTTCCAAACCACCGATCACAGCCGTAACAATAGTTGGGTTGCTGTCCTTGCCCTTGGGGAAGGTTGGCACAATCTGCACCATGCCTTTGGTTGGTCGGTACGCCACGGAATCACGATTCAAAAAGGTAAGGTGAAATACCTACCGGACTTTACCTACTCTTTTATTTGTCTCCTGGAGCGTATGGGATTAGCCAGTAAGCTAAAACAACCCACCGTTACCGATCTACAAAACGCGGCCAATCCCTAGATTTTCCCCAAAGGGAAATATTTATTCTGGGTTCTGGCAATACCAATCAATGGTCTCCTGTAAACCCTGCCGTAAACCAATCACTGCCTCGAAACCAAATTTCTCTTTGGCTTTCTGGGTATCTAGGCAACGGCGGGGTTGTCCATTGGGTTTATCCGTTTTCCAGATAATCTCTCCGTCAAAGGCCATTAGTTCACAAATTAGCTCGACCAAATCCTTAATAGAAATTTCTGTATTGGTTCCCAGATTGATGGGGGCTGCCTCATTATATTTTTGCGTTGCTAAAACAATGCCCTGGGCCGCATCCGTTGCGTGGAGAAATTCCCGTGTTGGGCTGCCATCCCCCCAAACCTTGAGCTGTTCAACACCATCCCGTTGCGCTTCGTAGACTTTACGGATTAAAGCGGGGATCACGTGGGAGCTTTCCGGTTTGAAGTTATCCCCAGGGCCGTAGAGGTTTACCGGGAGTAGATAAATACCATTAAAGCCGTATTGCAGGCGGTAGGCTTCTAGTTGCACAAGGAGCGCTTTTTTGGCGATGCCGTAGGGGGCATTGGTTTCTTCGGGATAGCCTGCCCAAAGATTTTCTTCTTTGAAAGGTACAGGGGTAAATTTCGGGTAAGCGCAAATCGTCCCGACACAGACAAATTTTTCGACCCCCGCTTCGTAGGCACTGTGAATGAGCTGGGTACCCATCATTAAATTGTCATAAAAAAGTTCAGCGGGTTTCTCGCGGTTGAGGCCAATCCCCCCCACGTGGGCCGCCAGGTGAATGACGATGTCCTGACCTTGGACTGCTTGCTGACAGGCTTCGAGACGACGCAGATCACAACTGGAAGAACGGGGGACGGTAATATTTCCCGGTTGAGCACCGGCTTGGATCAATTGGTGAATTACCTGTTGGCCGAGGAAGCCAGCGCCGCCAGTGACAAGAATTTTTTTCTGGGAAAGATCAATCATGGGTAGGGAAAGAGAAAGGGAAAGGCGTGATTATTCTACGGGGTTTTCTGGGTCGAGGTGGTGGAAAAGTTCCGCGAGAATGGTGTTGGAAAACAGTAATCCTTCTGGATCGCTTAGGGCAAGACGTGGTGGCGTTGTGGGGGAAAGGAAAGCCCAGCCTTTCTGGAAAGCGGGTTTTAGGATTTCTAGAATCTGATCCACACGACTTTGGCCAAATTCTGTGATCAGTTGGGATAAATCCAAACCTTCCGTTAAACGGAGACCCAACATCAAGGTTTCAAGGAGGCGATCGCCTTTTGTTAAAGCTTCCACATTTAAGATGCCGTGATTTTGTTCATATTGTTCAACCCAGGCGTAATATTCGGCGCGGGTGCGGGGCCGAGAAAAGCGCTGATTTCGGGTAAAACTGGCGGCCCCCATGCCAAAACCATAGTAGAGGCGATTTTCCCAATACACGCGATTGTGCTGACATTGGTAGCCGGGTTTGGCGTAGTTAGAAATTTCGTAGTGGTCATAGCCTGCTTTGCGGAGGGTTTCACTGGCGAGGCGATACATGGCAGCGGTATTTTCATCGGAAGGAAGGGGGCGTTCACCGGGTTCGTATTGTTTGCCAAAGGGGGTTTGGGGTTCGATCACTAGGTCATAGCAGGAAATGTGGTGGGGATTAAGGGCGATCGCCTGATCAAGGGAAGCTTGCCAATCGTCGCGGGTTTGATCTGGCAATCCAGAGATCAGATCCAAACTCCAGGGGATCTGCGATCGCTCCAGGTGATCACACGCAGTAAATATATTTATTACCCTGTGCGATCGCCCACAGTTTGCCAGCAAATTATCCTGAAAAGCTTGTACCCCAAGGCTTAGGCGAGAAATACCAATATTTTTGTACCGGATCAATTGTTCTAAAGAAAAAGTGCCTGGGTCGATCTCCAGGGAAATTTCTGCTGACTGGGCAATGCCAAATCGCTGATCAAGGGTTCTTAAAACTTTTTCCAAGAGATCCACTGGAAATAAAGAGGGTGTGCCACCTCCAAAGAACACCGTCTTTAACTCGCCCCCCAGGATCGGTGTTGCGCGGATTTCCCGACAGAGCCACTCCCCGTATTCCTCCATCTGGGTGCGAATCCCCGCAGTTTGTTTTTCCCCCGTCACCGTAATCGGAAAATCACAGTAGAAACAACGGCGTAAACAGAAGGGGAGATGGAGGTAGGCACTGGTAACCACGGTAGAACAGTCTCAATGGGGAATAGGAAGCATTTAGCTGGAAAATTGGCGCAGAAATCAACAAATTTTGTTAATTCCCAGAGGCGCGAAGGAATGGAAGGCCCACCGATATAATGAGGGCATTATTCTCCATTATCCTAAACCCCAAATTACCCCTAAAACTGGGACTTATAGCCGGGTAAGACCTATGTTCGATATTTTCCTTGTTCTGATCTTTGTGGTGGCGATCGCCCTTGTGGGATTTGATGTCATTGATTTACTTCCTGCCTCTGTGCGCGACCAAGCCTCCAACATTGACGCCCTCCGGTGGGTGGGGGCCGGTTTTGCCTCACTCCTGGGCCTTTCCATCGGTCTCCTCGCCCAGAGCACCTATCGTCGTTTTGAACAACAATTTCGGCGCACTCCCATCGAAATTATCGTCACCCGGGCCGTCGGTTTGGTAATTGGGCTCTTGGTCGCAAACTTGATGCTCGCCCCCATTTTTTTGTTGCCGATTCCTTCGGAGTTTGGTTTTCTCAAGCCCACTTTTGCCATTCTCGGTAGTATTACCTTTGCCTACCTTGGCGTAAGCCTCGCCGATGTTCACGGGCGCACTTTTCTGCGGCTGATCAACCCCAATAGTTTAGATACCCTCCTCGTTGCCGAAGGCACCCTTCGTCCTTCTCCTACAAAGATTATCGACACAAGCTGTATCATTGACGGTCGCCTAGAAGAACTTCTCAAAACAGGGTTTATCGAAGGACAAATCCTCATTCCAATTTTTGTCCTCAACGAATTACAGCAACTTGCCGATGCCAGCAACGACCAGAAACGCGCCAAAGGTCGTCGCGGTTTAGATATTCTCCAGAGTATGCAAAATCGTTTTCCCAAACGGGTTTCTGTAAACCCCGCAGACTACGATGATATTAGTACCGTCGATGCCAAGTTAGTCCACTTGGCCCAGGAGATTAATGGTGTTTTATTAACCAATGATTACAATCTCCAAAAAGTTGCGAATCTCCAAAAAGTCGAGATTTTAAATATCAATGACCTTGCCCAAGCGATTCGCCCCATCTATCTTCCTGGAGATAATTTAGATGTAAAAATTCTTAAACAAGGAAAAGAAGAAAAACAAGGGGTTGGTTATTTAGAAGATGGCACTATGGTTGTTGTCGAGGAAGGAAAACAATTTATGGGTTCCGATGTTGCTGTAACCGTTACTTCATCTTTACAAACCTCTGCAGGACGGATGATTTTCGCGAAATTAAGCTCTTCCCTGGCTCTTTAATTAACTAGTTAATTTTCTTATGACTTAGTGCATGGAGGTCAGATATATGAGGTTTAAATTCATTGCTTTTAGTACCCTGGTCAGCCTTGGCTTGGGGTTAGGCAGTTGCCAAAATCAGTCTAATCCTTCTGCCCCTGAACCCGACGGAACAACACCTACCGATCCGACAGAAGAACCAATTCCTGTTCCCGCTGAACCATTGCCCCTAGTTAATTCTCAAGGGACCGATACGAAGGAAGTAGAAGCAGTAGATCAGAATTATTCCTCCCCTGATATTAGCCAAGCAATCATTCCGGAGCTTATGGAAAACCGGGAAGATTTGGGGCTTTGCCAAGAGTTTAGATTTGAATCGGAGCTCACAGAAGCGGCCTCTAATGTTTACCGCGTGGGTGAAGATGAGTATCTTGTGCACCTTGTTTGTGGCTCGACGGCCTATCAACTGCTCCAGAATTATTTTTTATACCGAAGAGACGAAGATCAATTCGATCTGACGCCACTACCGATTACTTATTTCTACCAAGATACGGATCAACAATTGATTAAAGAAACAGAAGTAACCAGAGCTGGGTATTCAGAATATGATCCGAGTAGCCAAACCATTAGTATTTTTACGAAAGGCAGAGGTTTAGGGGATTGTGGTAGCTTGGGTTTTTATCAATTTACAGGTACAGATCTCAGCTTAAATCGGTTTCTCCTTAAAGATGAATGTGATGGTAACTATATTGAACCCATTAACTATCCTCAAGTTTATCCCTAGAAAAATTATGAAGTGTTTTGCGTTGATTTGTTTAGCTCTGTGAAGTCCTAATTACTTGGCTAAAATATTACCAAAATAGGACACAATGGGTAGATATATGGTTCTATTTTTGAGTCCATTACCCATGGAACAGAAAAATCTGAAAGCTTACCTTGATTTGGTACAAAAACTCTTAAACTGCCGCCGGGGTGAAGAGTGGATTGTCCTGCGGCAAAACGAGCAGTTGGTGGATGCCCAATTTATTGAAGTGATGGAACAGGTGGCTAACTACCTTGCGGCGGAAGGTGAACTGAATGGGGCTCGCTATCTCCACAACTGGGCGGGCAAATTACATCATATTCTCACCCAACCGAATCCGGTCGCGCCCCAGCCAGATGCCACTACCCAAGCCTATGCCCAATTGATCGAAGCGCTTTTAAATTGTCGTCGGGGAGAAGAGCAGCAGATTTTAGCAGCGAATCAAAAATTGATCACCCCGGATTTGGTGAAGTTTATGCAGGAGGTAGCCCGGCAGTTTGAAGACCAAGGTAAATCCCAAACGGCAGCTTACCTCCAGGATTTGGCCACTGCGGTTAATCGTACCTGGATTCAAACCCACGATTTTCAGCCGAACTTACAAAAGGCAAATCAATTAGCCCCAGATCCTTGGGATGATTCGCCATCAGCGACTTCCCCTGAACCTATGCCAACTGTTTCGTCATCTCAGCCTGGGACAATAGCAGGGCCAGAAGTTCTAGAAAAAGCAGATCCTCTACCAACGGATGCACCGACGGTGACAACAATTGCTCTAGAGGAGGTCGTGCAAAATTTAAGTGATCAGCTAGGGGACATGAGAACGGAAATGGCGGCGATCGCCCAGAAGCTTGCCAGAGTAGAAGCGGCTCTTTCGGAATCCCGTCAAGCGTCTAATCCCCTCGCTTATCTCAGCGTTTTAGAACAGGCCGCCACAGCAGGTTGGATGATTTCAACGGATGAAGTGGCCCAATTGATTGGCGTTCAACCCAGTCCCAAAAAAGGGAAAAATAGCTTTGAGCGGGGCAATTGGCGGTTTGTCAAAGCGGGTAAGATTGGTGCCCAAACCGGTTGGCACGTGGAAAAAATTCACTAAAGTCGGCTAAATTCAACGGTGCCATCTACTCCTTGCCAACGCAAAAGGTTGATCGGTTTGCCCGTCGTCCAAGTCGCCATCCCCAGGGCTTTTCGGGGGGCGATAGTCCCTAAGGCGATCGCCTTTTCTAAATCACAAATACCCCACCGGACAAGGTTTTTGACCCCGGCAAACAGCGGTAACGTCGTGCCGGATAACGTGCCATTGTCCAAGCGAGCCGTGCCGTGGGTGACGGTAATTTGGCGATCGTCCCAGGGATATACCCCATCCGGGAGACCGATGGGGGCGAGGGCATCACTAACTAAAAAAGGTTGTTTGGCGGCCCGCAAAAAAATCTCCAACATCGTGGGATTGACGTGCTGGCCATCGGCGATCAGGCCGCAGTAAACGTCAGGATTCACCATTGCTGCTCCCAATAAACCCGCCTCCCGGTGATGCAAACTGGGCATCGCGTTAAAGGCATGGGTGATCATCGTTGCGCCATGGGCAAAGGCTTGATTGGCTTCTGTTTCTGTGGCGAGGGAGTGACCTAAACTAACAACAATCCCCAAAGAGCGCAGATATTCCACACATTTATGGCTGGGATCGAGTTCCGGGGCAAGGGTGATGATTTTGATCATTGGGGCAAATTCGCCGATTACCTGTTGCAGATTCTTCAGGGTCAACGGCTGTAAATGTTGGGCTGGGTGGGCACCTCGTTTTTCGTAATTGAGAAATGGCCCTTCTAAATGTATTCCCAAGATTTTTGCTGTATTGGGTTGCGGGTTTCTCCAAAGTTCAGCAAAGACAGCCAGCGATCGCCGGATGTTTTCTAGAGAAGTGGTGACGATGGTCGGACAAAATGCGTCAATGCCCTGGCCCCAAAGATAATCACAAATTTCTTGAAGTTTCGGCAGATCCGTCTGGGTCACTTCCGGAAACGCTAAACCCAAACCACCGTTAATCTGTAAATCTACTCCCCCTAGGGACAATAAATCTCCGGCAATATCCAAGACATTTTCCTGAAATTCTAGTGGAATTTCGGTTTCCATTGGCTCCAGATGCGTTAAACAACGATTTGCATCGAATCGCAACCAAAATTGACCTTCTAAACCAACAAGACGCGCCCTGATCAGGGTTTGTGCAGAGTTCTCCCTTTGTTTATGATGGTTAGTCGGCATGACATACATGAGCTAAAAACCTATGAGTGTAATTAATCCCCTGGTTGGCATCATTATGGGGAGCGATTCTGATCTTCCCACGATGGAAGCGGCGATCGCCATCTGTAGACAATTTAATATTCCCCACGAGGTTGGTATTGTGTCTGCCCATCGTACCCCGGAGCGCATGGTGGAATATGCCCAAACAGCCCATGAACGGGGTTTAAAGGTGATTATTGCTGGGGCAGGTGGGGCCGCGCATTTACCAGGGATGGTTGCTGCTCTGACGCCTTTGCCGGTGATTGGGGTGCCCGTCAAAACCAGTACCCTCAGCGGTGTGGATTCTCTCTATTCAATTGTGCAAATGCCGCGCGGTATTCCGGTGGCGACAGTGGCGATCGGAAATGCGACCAATGCCGGTTTGTTGGCGGTGCAAATGTTGGGGGCGTTCGATCCAGCGCTTTTACAACAAGTGCAAGCCTATCGTCAAAGTCTCAAGGAGATGGTACTCGATAAACAAACTCAATTAACGGCGATTGGTTATGAGGATTACCTCAAGCAAATGTAGTGTTTTGCAAAATGGGGGAAGTTGCTACAGGAAATTAGTAGATGGACGATACTGCTTTTCGAGAAACGTTTGTTGATTCTTTGGTTACCTATTCTGTGGAAATTGCCGGGAAGATTTACGTTGTGGAAAATATCCCGGCTAGGGTCTGCCAGG
Source organism: Picosynechococcus sp. PCC 8807 (assembly GCF_001693295.1). Taxonomy (NCBI): domain Bacteria; kingdom Bacillati; phylum Cyanobacteriota; class Cyanophyceae; order Chroococcales; family Geminocystaceae; genus Picosynechococcus; species Picosynechococcus sp. PCC 8807. The sequence goes on along the minus strand of NZ_CP016483.1, from coordinate 2,984,431 downwards.
AGACGGGCGAGAAATTATTTGCGCCGGAGACGGTGGATCGGTTGCAGGAAATTATCTGGGGTCAACAACCGCCCCTCAAAGTTGTCGAAACGCCTGTGTATTCTTTTTCTTGAAACTTGTTGGTTAGGACGACAAAATATTCAGGATTATTTTAACGAGAATGGCGATCGCCGCTGCGGCAATACTGCCGAGAAGTGTGATTCTGACGTTGGTGGTGTGCTTTTTAATTTCGATTTCGGCCTTTTTTTCCGCCTGACGGGTCATGTATTTTTCTAACTCAAAGGCGAGGGTCGAACCCACTGCAATAATCACCGCTGCATCATCGGCTAACCCTGCAAAGGGAATCACATCCGGCACCGCATCGAGGGGCGAAACTAAATACAACAATGCGGCGATCGCCATGGTTTTTGACCGCCAGGCCACATTCGGATCCTTAATCAGTTGGGCGAGGCCTTGCACCTTTTGCCAAATATCTTTGATTGGCCCCCGGCGCATCTCCCCTAAATGAGCTTTGATTTTTTCAATATCCGCTGGCGTTACCCCCTGGGCAAACCGCTGGAATACCTGGGCAATGCGAGTTTTATCCTGTTCCCGTAAATTGGCTTTAACCTGTTCTTCGAGGTCGTCGTGGAGAGTTATGACCGCTGGCTGGGCCGGGCGAAATCTCTCAATGACCCGTTGCCAAGGCTTGGGGGATGTTTTCTGGGAGGGCGCCTCGATGGGTTCTGCGGCCACATCAATAATTTCTGGGGTTTCTGCTTCCGGCGATCGCCACCATTGTTGCCAAGAGGTTTTCAGATTGTCCAGAAACTTCACCACGACCGCAATTACCCAAGCTCTAGTTTTTACTGTAGCGAATCTAGGTCTCTTTGTAGGCGGCACCGAGGTAGAGTTCTCCGACCTTCGGGTTCGTTAGCAAATCTTGCCCTGTGCCCTCAAAGCGATCGCAGCCACTTTCTAAAACATAGCCCCGGTCAGCAAATTCCAACGCCTTTTTTGCATTTTGTTCCACGAGCATAATCGCTTTACCCAGTTGATTGACCGCTTTGATTTGTTCAAAAACACTAGCCACCAGAATTGGTGAAAGAGCTGCCGACGGTTCATCAAGGACGAGAAGATCCGGGTCTAACATCAAAGCCCGACCCATGGCTAACATTTGCCTTTCACCCCCAGAGAGAGTACCCGCCCGTTGTTTGCGCCGTTGTTTCAGCACGGGGAACATCGTATAAATTTGTTCCTTGAGATTTTCGAGGGAGCCAGACCGCACAAAGGCCCCCATTTCTAAATTTTCTTCGATACTCAAGTTGGCAAAGACGTTTTGAATCTGGGGGACATAGCACATACCCCGTTGCACAATTTGGTTGGGACGCAGGCCAGTAATGGGCTTTCCTTTGAACGTAATGTTGCCTTGGTTGGGGGTCAGGAGGCCAAAAATCGTTTTAGCGAGGGTCGATTTTCCTGCGCCATTGGGGCCAATGACCACTACTAATTCTCCGGGAGCGATCCGAAAGTTAATGCCCTGGAGAATGTTTAGATCTTTGATATATCCTGCATAGACGTCATTGACGACCAAGAGATTTTCCGCAGTTGCCATAGATTTTGGGTAAAGATTGCCGATTTTCTCCCTAGCATAAAAGCAAATTGCCCCCCGGTTCACTACTGGGAGGCGAAATTTTGGATAGAGTGAGTGACGAAAAAAGATTATTCGGTGAGTTCGTCGTCTTGGCCGAGGAGTTGATTGATCAAGCTGGAAATAAAGGTCAGCACCAGGGAACCAATCACCGCCGGGAAAAAGCCATTGACTTCTAAGCCCGGTGTCAGGTAGCCGACTAACCCCAAGGCGATCGCATTGACCACAAGCAGAAACAGGCCGAGGGTCAAAATGGTCAGGGGCAGGGTAAAGAGGATCAAAATTGGTTTAACGATGGCATTCACAAACCCAAGGGCGATCGCCCCGATCAAGGCTGTGGTCAGGCCATTAATTTCTAAACCGGGGACAATCGTGGCCGTGAGAAAGAGGGAGCCAGCCGTCGCTAACCAGGTCAACAAAAACTGAGGCATAGTGAGTGCGGGGATGATATTTTGCTCCCATTCTATCGGGACTTTTTGACCATTAGGGCGTGACGGCGCAAACCTTAAACCTAAGCTTGTTTCCAGAAGTGAATAATTTCCCGCACATGGTTCAGCACTTGGCTATCTTCACTGAGTTGGGCGATCGCCGTTGTCGCTTCCCGGGCAAGTTGTCGGTGAGCTGCTTCATTGGTGGCTTCTAGTTGTTCGAGGGCGGCCCGCATTTTCGCTAAATCGCGTCGAAGGCTATGCCATTCTTCCTGGTGGGTTTGGCTATTTTTTTCGGTTGTTTCTTGTAGGTTTTGAACCCCAGCCTCTAGGGTCACAACCCGGTGACGCAATTCCACCATATCTTCCCGGGGATATTGAATTTGTTGGCGAATCGACATAAGACGTTGGGCAATAAACTGGTAAGCCCGCACCGCTGGCCGCAATGCTGTGAGCAATAACATTGCCCCGCCTGTGACATACCCCACCGGACTAATGCCCCAGGCCGCCAGACCATATAATCCCAAAGCCGAAAGCAGATGGAGGGCGATCGCCAACAGCAAACCAAACCGAGCAATTTTTGCCACATAGGCTAACTGTTGAGCATCAACGGGGATATTTTTCTGGCGAGAAATCACCGCCTCGGCCTTTGTCTCCTCCGCCTCGAAATAAATATTCCACGGAATCGTTACCACCGCCAACAGCCACCAAAAACTGGCAATGCCCACCAGCCAATCGACTAAACTCCCCGCCGGAATCTGAAGCCACTGCAAAATGAAAAAGACCACCAGTGCCAAAAATCCTGACCCAAATCCAAAACTCACAAAACTGTAACTAACCATCAGATTTTTTTCTCCTGCCCCAAGGGCGATCGCCTTTATTACCACCATTGTGGCGACCCAATCCCAGAAATTTTCTTGCCCTGTGCCACTTTTTGAACCGTCCAAAAAAAATCCTCCCTTGAGGGAGGTGGCCGATAGGCCGGAGGGTGCCATTCTCCCCTTGAGGGGAGCTAGAGGGGTGTTTCTTGAGGGGTGTTCTGCCTACAAAGGCCGATACACCCGATAATCAATATTCGGGAAAATGTTGTCCATCTTCTCAATCTTTTCGAGCCAACCCGCATCAATCTTGCCGACTTTTACATCCTCATAGATTTTTTCCAGGCGTAACACATGACTCTTAGTACGTCGTTCCGCGTAGGGCACCATGGTACCTGTGCGCATAATAAACGCCCAATCCGATGACTGTGCCAACAGCAACTCCCTCGCAGCTTGGTTCAAGGCCCGTTCTTCTAGTTCATCGGCTGGTTCCCGCGTCGAAAGCTCGATCATGCGTTCCGCAGCCTTATGGAGATAGGGATAAATCCAAGCATTCGTCTGGTTGAGCCAATATTCATGGAATCCCTTGTATCCCCAACTCGATTGGGACGGCACAGCCACCTGTTGCGTCGGCTCCATTTTTAGATAATCTGCCAAGTGGGTCATCTGGTAGGTATTTTGGTCGTACCAAGACTTGCGGAAAAAGTAATCCAAGAACCAGGGGCCTTCGTACCACCAGTGGCCAAACAATTCCGCATCATAGGGAGACACCACAATCGGGTGACGCCCCATCATCTTATTCAGACGCCCAATTTGTTGCTCCCGGTTGTACATGAAGTTGCCCGCATGTTCTGCCGCTTTTTCCCTCGCCCAGTAGGGATCATAAAGGCCTTTTTCGGATAAACCACCATCACGACTGGTGATCTTGTGGTACTTGATCCCCGTATTTTTCCGCTGGCCGTTGGGCATAATGTAGGGCTTGATATATTCGTAGTCTGCTTCCCAACCGAGATCTTTATAAAACTCCCGGTAACAGACATCGCCCGGATAACCCACTTTCGATGACCAAACTTGCTGGGAAGACTCATGGTCTCGGCCAAAGGCAGCCACCCCTGTTTCGGTGAAAATCGGCGCATAGTTACCATAGCGGGGACGGGGGCGTGCATAGAGAATGCCGTGGCCATCGGTGAGAAAGTACCGCAGTCCCGCATCGGCGAGCATCCGCTCCAAACCTTCATAATAAGCACATTCAGGCAACCAAATGCCCTTGGGAGGACGCCCAAAATTCTCTTCGTAGCTTTCACAGGCCACCTGCAATTGTGCCCAAACTGCCTGGGGGTACATTTTCATCAGGGGGAGGTAGCCATGGGTGGCACCACAGGTGATGATTTCGAGGTTGTTACTGTCCTGGAACTGCTTAAAGGCCGTCACGAGATCCCGGTCATAGCGTTCCCAGGTGTCGAGGATGGCGCTAAATTCTTTGTGGTAATACTCCGCTAAATATTTAATGTGACCGTTGTATTTGTTATGAACAATTTCCTTTTCGACCAGCTCCATTAACAGCTTCATGTGGGCGTCGTAGCGGTCTTGGAGGAGAGGATCCCGGAGCATCGCCACCAAAGGTGGGGTCATGCTCATCGTAATTTTAAAGTCGATCCCATCTTGCTTTAGCCCTTCAAATACATGAAGCAAAGGGATATAGGTTTCGGTAATTGCTTCAAATAACCACTCTTCTTCAAGGACAAAATCACTTTCGGGGTGACGGACAAAGGGGAGGTGGGCATGGAGAACGAGGGCAACGTAGCCTAAAGCCATAGTGGTATTCCTTCCTTAAAAAGAGTCGCTTGCTGAACGATTTTGAGGCGTCGGTGTCAATTTCCATTAGATTCTAAAACGATTTGGTCAATGCACCGCATCTAACTCAAGTTTGAGGCTCTGGGAACATGGGGTAATTGGTCCTCTACGGATTACAATGGGTTTTGGAGTAAGCTCACCATAAACTGTTCTTTTCCCCTAGATTGTGCATGGTAGACAGATTGTGGATCACTTACTTTCTTGGGGCGAATTTGTCTTGTTTGAACTGCCTGTGTCTGCTGAAGATCAATCTCAACTTTCACCTGTTACGGCCGATATACAACTGCGATTGTTGTTGTTTACGGATGAGCGTTTGGCCCATCGGAGTGAGATCAAGCGGGTGCAAGATTATCTTGAGCGTTTGCGGCAAGAAACGGATTTTTCTTTGGAAATTATCAATATCAAAGATCAACCCCAATTGGTGGAATTGTATCGTTTGGTGGCGACGCCTTCTCTGGTCAAGGTTTTTCCGGAGCCGTTGCAGGTCTTTGCAGGTAGCAATATTTTGCCGGATCTAGAACGGTGGTGGGGTCAGTGGTTGGATACGGTGGCGACACTCAGAAAACAGCTTGGCGATCGCCAATTGGCTGAGGTTGAACGATGCGATCGCCGCTTGGCCGCGTCTCAGACAGAGCATTCTAAGGAAGTAATGCGCCTGTCCGACGAAATCTTCCAATTGCAACGGGAAAAAGAAGCTCTCCTCAAGCAGATAGAATTTAAAGATCAGATTTTGGCGATGCTGGCCCATGATTTGCGCAGTCCTCTCACCGGAACGTCCATCGCCATCGAAACCTTAGAAATCCTCTCAAAACGTCCGGAAACGGAAAAAACAGTTGGATTGCGGGGGCAGCTTTATCAGCAGGCGAAAAACCAACTCCAGATCATGAACCGGATGATCACAGAGCTGCTCCAAGAGTCACGGCAACTGCTGACCAAATTAGATGTTAAGCCCCAGCCGATGGCCCTGAGTCCCCTATGCCAACAAATCACAGAGCAAATTCAGGAGCGGTTTCAACGTAAATCGATTCAATTGGTCTTGGATATCCCCCGGGATCTGCCAGAGGTTTATGGAGACCGGGAATTGATCCGGCAGGTCATTGTCAATTTGCTAGACAACGCCATCAAATATAGTCCTGAAGGGGGGCTTGTGCGGCTTGTGGGTCTCCATCGCACCCTCCAACAGGTACAGGTGAGTGTGATTGATACGGGCCATGGTATCCCAGAGGAGGAACAGGAAAAAATTTTCGAGGGGCATTTTCGTCTTAAGCGAGATGCCACCCAAGAGGGCTACGGTCTGGGCTTAGCTGTCTGTCGACAAATTATCCAAGCCCATCAAGGTCGCATCTGGGTCGATAGTACCCCAGGCCAGGGCAGTGAGTTTCACTTTACGCTTCCGGTGTCAGGCGATCGCCAAGCTTAATGATTTCTGTGCAGTATTGATCGAGTTGGGTCAGGCGGGCTTGGATCTGCTGTTGTTTTTGGCTTTGGGTGTTGGAGCTACGACTACCCTGGAGAAAGATTAAATCGGTATTGAGGAGCCGCAACCCCCGATACAATTCCGTGTGGAGCGATCGCCAAGCACTATAGATTTTTTCGGGCAGCCGTTCTCCGGTGAGGGGGGCCAACTGGGTTTCCCAAAAGCTGAGGAACCCTTGGCCCTGACGGACTAAAGCCCCCGATTCCTGTTGGAGGGGCGTTAAATCTGTGGCCAGGGTTTGCAAATCGATTTTTAATTGTTGATAGGCAGAAAAATTCATCGGGTAGATAGTGCAAATTTAGAGAACAAACAAGCCATCAAAACTGTATCAAAATTAATCTTTCCAAAAATATTTTGTGCAAATCTAAACTTTTAAGTAAGAATTAAGATACTTAAAGCAAATTTAATCTCTGTTTTAAGCTTTTTGTTCAAGTCTCCAGCTTCATCCTTTTGGTTTCAGGAGTCGGCCCCTCGCTTCCCCTTCGACCGAGGAATGCGGGTTAAGGTTGCCCCAAATATCGCCTTCTATTACAACCTTTTTAAGCTCGTCCGCTGTCGTTGTTGTTTTTCTTCTCCCCTGTGTTTCTATGACTGCTTCTCCCGTTCAATTAACTGCCGCATCCGAAACAGAAAAATTTGATGTGCCGCTACCTGCTTGGTTGAAAAACTACCTCTATCAGCCAGAGCAATTGGTCGGGGTCTCCGAAGGTGATCGCCAACTTATCGGTGAAGCCTTTCGCTTTGCCCATGCCCTCCACGAAGGTCAAACCCGTAAATCTGGTGAGCCTTATATTGCCCATCCCATTGCCGTGGCAGGATTATTGCTCGACTTGGGTGGTAATGGCGCAATGATTGCGGCGGGATTTCTCCATGATGTGGTCGAAGATACAGAAGTTAGTCCCGAAGAAATTGAAGAACGCTTTGGCGCTGAAACCCGCAAGCTTGTCGAAGGGGTAACCAAGCTCACCAAATTTACTTTTTCCAGCAAAACAGAACGCCAAGCAGAAAATTTCCGGCGGATGTTTCTTTCCATGGCCGAGGATATCCGCGTGATCGTCGTGAAACTCGCCGATCGCCTCCACAATATGCGCACCCTCGAACATCTGCGCCCCGACAAACAAGAACGCATTGCCCTCGAAACCCGCGAAATCTTTGCGCCCCTGGCCAATCGCTTAGGGATTTGGCGCTTCAAATGGGAACTAGAAGACCTCTGTTTTAAGTATCTCGAGCGGGAAGCCTACCGTTCGATGCAAAAACACATTTCCGAAAAACGCACCGAGCGGGAAGCCAAACTCGAAGAAGCTATTGAAATTATCCGCGATCGCCTGCGTCATCTGGGCCTCCACGTCTGGGAAATCAAGGGTCGCCCGAAGCACCTCTACAGCATCTATCACAAGATGCAACGACAGCACAAAGAATTTGATGAAATCTTTGACATCGCTGGGATTCGGATTATCGTCGAAACCAATGATGAATGTTACCGCGCCCTGGCGGTGATTCACGATGCCTTTAAACCGATTCCTGGACGCTTTAAAGACTACATTGGCCTGCCGAAGCCCAACCGCTACCAATCTCTCCACACCACCGTTGTCGGCTTAAATGGTCGCCCCCTCGAAGTGCAAATTCGCACCATGGAAATGCACCACATCGCCGAATACGGGATTGCCGCCCACTGGAAATATAAAGAAGCCGGTCATTCCGCCGCTAGTTTCACCTCCGAAGACGAAAAATTCACTTGGTTGCGGCAACTGATCGAATGGCAAAGCGACCTCAAGGATGCTGAAGAATACATCGACAACCTCAAGGACAATCTCTTTGAAGATGATGTGTATGTCTTTACCCCCAATGGGGATGTGGTGGCCCTGGCCAAAGGCGCTACTTCCATCGACTTCGCCTACCGCATTCACACCGAAGTGGGGAACCACATGAAAGGGGCGCGGATCAATGGTCGTTGGTCAGTGTTAGAGAAAAAACTCCGCAATGGCGATATCGTCGAAATTATCACCCAAAAAAATGCCCACCCCAGCCTCGATTGGCTCAATTATGTGGTTACTCCCAGTGCCAAAAATAGAATTCGCCAATGGTTTAAGCGATCGCGGCGGGATGAAAACTTAGCACGGGGCCGCAGCTTACTCGAAAAAGAACTAGGGAAAACGGGCCTCGATTCGATCCTCAAATCCGAAGCGATGCAAACCGTTGCCCACAAGTGCAATTACCAAAATACCGAGGATCTGTTGGCGGCCCTGGGTTACGGCGAAGTCACCCTCAACCAAGTGGTGAACCGCTGGCGGGATCAAGTGCGCGACCAGGAAGAAGAACATCTCCCCCAACTGGAGCTAGAAGCTTCTTTAAACACAGCGACGAAACCGGCCAAGCCCCTCCAAGATAGCCATAAATACCCCATTGCTGGCATTGAAGGGTTGGTTTATACCATCGCTAGTTGTTGTGCGCCCTTGCCCGGCGAACCGATTATTGGCATTGTCACCCGTAGCCATAAGGGGATTTCCATTCACCACCGCAGCTGTGCCAATGTGCAAAACTTCGATGGCGATCGCCTGATTCCTGTGAGTTGGAATCCCAGCATCGACCAAAAGCACGCCCCGGTCTACCCTGTGGATCTCCGCATTGAAGTCATTGACCGGGTGGGAGTGTTGCGGGATATCCTGTCACGCCTGAGCGATCAGCACATCAACGTGCGGAGTACCAACGTGAAAACGAGCCACGGCCAACCAGCGATTATTTCTTTGCGGATTGAAATTCGTAATGCCCAACAACTGGCCCACAGCATTAATCAAATTAAAAACATGAGCGATACTTTGAACGTGCGCCGCGTCACCCAAATCGAGCAGGAATAGCAACCTAAGTGATCATACTGAAAATCTCTGAAAGGTCGTCAAATTAACATCAGAAGGCCGATTGCCTAGGGCAGTAACCCGTTAGAATAACCATATAGTTCTTTTTGCGCCTAGAATCTATGACCGCTGATTCTGCCTCAATGCAGGATGATCAACCGTTAATTCTTGTCATTGATGACGATCCAATTTCGCGTCGCCTGATTCGTTTTTGGATGGAAAAAGAAGGTTATGCAGTCGCTGAAGCAACCAATGGTCAAGAGGGACTAGAAATATTCCAAAAAACCATGCCCGATATTATCCTGTTGGATTTTATGATGCCGGTCATGGATGGCTTGGAATTTTGCAATGCCTTTCGACAACTCCAAGCCAGCACTGAAATTTCTCCTGCAAAAAATACTGAATTTTCCCAGGAAACTTTCCTGCTTCGTCAAGACTTGGTGGCCTACCAACAAGCAGAAGATCTGCTGACAAAGATCGCCCGCACTCCCATCTTGATGATTACTGCCCGGGAGGATGACGAATCAGTCACCAAGGCCTTTACCGCCGGGGCAACGGATTTCATCACCAAACCAATCCACTGGACAATTTTGCGCCAACGGGTGCGCCATCTCATTTATCAGGCAAAGCTCTACCAACGTTTGGAAGCAACGAATGTGCAATTGCAACGGTTAGCGGCTTTAGATCCTTTGACCCAACTGGCGAATCGTCGGGTTTTTGATTTGGTTTTAGAGCGTCAATGGCGACTGATGCTCCGCAATCAAATACCTCTCTCGATTATTTTCATTGATGTAGATTTTTTTAAAAATTACAATGATACCTATGGTCACCAGGCTGGTGATCATTGCTTGTTTGAAGTAGCCCAGGCGATCGCCAGCCAAGTGAAGCGACCCACAGATTTAGTTTCCCGTTATGGTGGCGAAGAGATCATCGTCATCTTGCCAGACACCCCCGGTGTTGGGGCGCAATTATTAGGAGAAAATATCATCGAGCAAGTCCGCAGTTTGCAGATTCCCCACCAGAGCTCTTTGGTCGCGCCGATTGTCACGGTCAGTTTGGGGATTGCCTCCATTGAACCAGGCTGTGTGACGACGAATCCAGAAAAATTTGTCGCCCTGGCGGATGTCGCGCTATACGAAGCCAAGGCCCGTGGTCGTAATCAAATGGTCGCTAAGGTGTGGGGTCAGGATTAATCACTTGATAAATGGCGGAGTAGTCTGCCTCGGCGAGATTCAAGGCGATCGCCTGCTCGATAATCTCTCGAATGCCTTCTAGCCCCGTGGTTTCAAGGCCGACGGTTTTTGCGGCGGCTAAAAAGAGCCTAGTATCTTTGAGTAAATGCTTCGTGGGGAAGTTGGGATTTGCAAAGGTGCGATCGCCCATGCGCGGCAGTTTTTTATCAAAGGTGGGGGCATAGAGGGCACTATCTCGCAAAATCCCCATAAATTTATCAAGATCAACTTTTTCCCGTTGAATCAAACCTAAACTCAGGGAAAAACTAGCCGTTAAGCCCGCAATCAACTGATTTAAAGCCAATTTCAGGGCTGCTGCCTGACCCACTGCCCCAATATATTTCGGGTCTTGCCCCAGGGTTTTAAAAATTGGCAAACAGGCTTGGAATAATGTTTCTTCGCCCCCGACCATCACGAGCAATGTTCCCTTTTTTGCTTCGGGAATACTGCCGAGGACTGGTGCTTCTAGATATTGACCCTGGCGTTCTTGCACTGCTTTGGCGATCGCCTTACTTTCTTCTGGGGCAATCGTCCCCATCTGGATAATTGTTTTCCCTGTAAAGGAAGTATCTGCGTTTTCTAATAAGACCGTTTGGATTGCCGCCGCATCACTGAGGGTCAAAATTAAATAATCACTGTTGGCGATCGCCGTTTGAGGATTCGTCGTTACCGTTAAACCTTGTTCTTCCAGAGGATTCAGTTTTTCTGCTGTCCGGTTGTAGGCGGTCACCAAAAAATTTTCCTGGGCTAATTTTAGGGCGATCGGTGTCCCCATTAGCCCCATCCCAAAAACACTAATTCTCATCAAATTCTGATTCCATAAACATCACTTACCATCTTCTCTCAATACCCTCCCTTAGAAAAACAGAGTATGAAAGGAAGTGGAGAAGCATTAATCCTCCCTCTAGGGAGGTGCCGCAGGCGGAGAGTGTCTCTCCCTTAGAGGGGAGCCAGAGGGGTGGGGGGTGTCCAAAAAGAAAACCCCACCCGGAGGCGAGGCTTTCTCAAAATCAAAAAGTGTGAGAATTAAATCTGTCTAAACAAAGTTAACTGGTTTAGAAAGTGAAGGTAGTGCGGAGAGTACCGATGATGGCATCTTCTTCACCCAGCACACCCTGAGCAGCATCCTTCAACCAGATTACGCCAGGAGTGATGGAGATTCCGTCGGTGAGTTGGTACTTATAGAAACCTTCAACTTGCAGAGGAGTCTTGAGATCACCTTCTGCGAGGTAAGGAGGAGCACCAGCAAAGAGACCAAGAACGTTACCTTCTTTACCAAGGTCGTTGAAGGCTACACCAAGACCATAGCTCCAGATGTCGAACTCGTCGCTAGAACCAGAAACTTTGGCATCAGTGTACATCCCGTAAGCGGCTAAGGAAATACGGTCAGTAATGTCAAACTTACCTTGAACACCGTAACTATTGGCTTCAGTGCCGAACAAGCCAAGAGCGTTCGCCCAAGCTGTACCATTTACTGCAGAACCACCACCGAAGTCATAGATAGCACCGCTGTCGTGGTAGCTGTTGACGTAGGTTACACCCAACTCAGCCCGATCGCCGAGGTTGAAAGCAATCTGTGCTAGTGCACCGTATTCACCGTTGAACAGACCATTGCTTTCAGTGGAATCGGCTGCTTCATCAGCGAGGTAGCCCAAGGAGATATCAACGGGGCCGAGAGGCATGTTGAAACCAAGACCGGAGCCACCACCGATGGTGTAGATGGGGCTAGATGCAGCGAGTTGAGTTAGAGAACCGCTACCACCGGTGAAGTCTTCAAGACCAGTTGCGCCGAAGGTTGTGCTGGTGTAGTCACTGTGGAGACCACCAAAAGCTGCGAGGTAAACATTTGCTCTGCGGAGAGGGAAGTAATAGGCCAACCAGTCGATGACAACGTCGTTGCCAGTGTCGAGGTTAAAGGTTTGGAAGCCTACACCAGAGCCGAGATCAGGACCATCATCAACAACTGCACCTGCAGTGGGGGAGAAAGATGAAGAGTTCCCAGCAGTCAAGCGAGTGATTAAAGTATCTTTACCGGTGAAGCTGGTTTCAAGGGTCAGGCGAACGCGGTCAGTGAAAGTCGTTTGAGTATCATCATCATCATTGGCAACGATGGTGGCACCGTTAAACCCGCTGGCTACACCATCTCTCAAGAAGCTAGGCGTCAAATCAACATCATCAATTGTGATGTCTCCTTCACCCCCTTCAAGGCGAAAGTCTAGGGCATTCACGTCGCCGAAACTATCACCAATTGCGAAGACAACTTCACCTTTCAGTTTAGTTGTGGTGGAGAATTGATTATCTTCAAGGAATTCAACGCGACCTTCGAGGTCATCGACGCGAGCGCCTAGGGTAGCGAGTTCTGCTTCAAATTCGTTGATCAAGCGACGCAGTGCAGCGAGATCTTCGGGGGTTACTTCAGAACCACCACTTTGAATCATCCGCTCGATTTGTTGTAAACAAGCGTTCAGACCAGCCGCAAACTCATAACGGCTAAGGGGACGGTTACCACGGAAAGTGCCATCGGGATAACCAACGATACAGTTGTAGTTTTCGACTAGGTTACGAAGCGCATCAAAAGCCCAGTCAGAGGGAGAAACATCGCTGAGTTGAAAAACGCTGTTTACCTGAGCAATGTCACCTTGGCTGTAGGTGTTGATTTGGTTAAGGAGTTCGCTGTTATTTGCTTGGGCTTGGGCGGTGCCAGCAGTGGCAACGGAGACGCCGACAGCAGCAGAAGCAATGGATAGAGACTTCCAGAGAGATAAAGATGTTTTCATTTGTTTTTCCTCACACATTAGGCACTAGATTCTGAGATTTTAGATTAGGCCTTTGTATCAATCATATTAGCTCAAAATTTTGGATTGGGAATGGATTCGTCATAAGAATTTTTTGATGATTCCTTTACCTATCCATTAAGTAAAAGTTACCTGAGAAGTTTTGTCAGAAATGTTACAGCATAGCCTCCTGGATTTTGAATCGATAGAGTGCTTGCGCTTATTTTTTTTCTTCTAGATAGAAAATCTAAAAACTTCCCAGATGTTTTTCCTTAAGGTTTTGTTTGAGGTGTTGGCGGCTTTTGACGTTTACAGTTGATCGAAAGTTCCGGCGAGATCAAAATCTTTTTGGGTAAGGCCGCCAGCGTCGTGGGTGGTTAGGTTTACGGTGACTTTGTTGTAGGAAATCTCGATGTCGGGGTGATGGTCGGCAGCTTCGGCCGGTTCGACGAGTTTGTTTACAAAGTCAATTGCCTCAATAAAGTTTTTGAACTTAAATCGGCGTTGAATTTTGTTATCAACCTTTGACCATTCAGGAAATTGACTCAATTGTGCTTGGATTTCGGTGTCGGTCAATCGGGTTGCCATGGAGAAAACCTCCTCTAAAAAACTATCCGCCCTTACTAGGGTTATCTCTTACGATAACGAAGCAAGGGCGGTCTAGTCGGGTCTCTTTAGTTAAAATCTGACTGCCGGAAGGAACTCCGACTCTCTTAACCTACTCAGCAGAGTAAGCAAAATTTTAGAGAACAGCCCCGGCACGCAGCCGATTTACTTTAACTGTGAGACCCATGTTGTTACTACTGTCATTCATGGGCATCACCTCCTATTCTCCGGCAGGTTTTATCCGGTAGAACCTCTTTATGCTGGCACAAGCATTTTGAAAATTCAACATTCTCCACTCTAGGGACACCACCCTCCGGCTTCGCCACCTCCCTCAAGGGAGGATGTTTAGCCGACGACGACATCACGGATGCGCAGGGAGGGGCCGCCACAACCGACAGGTAAACCGCTTTGGCCCCCCTTGCCGCAACCACCGGATTCGTCCCAGTAGAAATCGTCGGCGATCGCCTCAATATTTTTTAAGGTTTTAAAGACGTTGCCAGAGAGGGTGACATCCTTGACGGGTTCAGCAATTTTGCCATCGCGGATCATCCAAGCTTCCCCGGCGCTAAAGGTAAACATTTCGCCGTTGGTCATGCCGCCGAGCCAGTTTTTCGCATACACTCCTTCTTTGATGTCCGTGGGTAAGTCGGCAACGGGCGTTTTACCCCGCTCGATCCAGGTGTTGGTCATGCGGACAATGGGCGGATAGTGATAGTTCAAACAGCGGGCGTTGCCTGTCGGTTTTTCGTCAAGCTTGCCAGCGGTTTCGCGGGAATGGAGACGGCCCACAAGTTTGCCATCTTGAATCAGTTGGGTCGTGGTAGCCGGAACGCCTTCATCATCGTATAGATAACTACCACGATGGCCTGCTGGGGCGGCTCCATCAAAAATCTGGAGATCTTCGCCACCAAATTGTCGGCCCATGCTCATGGTTTCGAGGAGATCGGGATTTTCATAGGCCATATCCGCTTCGGAGAGATGCCCAAAAGCTTCGTGGACAAATAGCCCGGTCAAAATGGGGTCAATGACAACGGTATAGGTGCCGCCTTTGGCTGCGAGGAGGGTCAATGAGTTAACGGCCCGCTGGGCTGCGCCTTTAACTTGCTCATCGAGGTTTTCTAGATCTTCGTAGGCTTTGCGGGAGCCAGTGGTTTCCCGCCCCGTTTGAACTGTCTCACCATCACGGGCCGTGGCGGAAAAACGCATTTCTAGATCAACCCAGGACTGTTCGATAAGGGTGTCTTCTGAAGTCGCCAAGATGATGTGCTGGGTACTGTCGCCGTAACTGACCCTGGTGCTGGTAATCTTACCGCTCTGGCTCAAGAGCAAATCACTGTAGCGATCGCATAATTCTTTTTTCCGTTGTAAAGGGATGTGGCGTGGGTCGCTTCCGCTGAGGGGTAAAGAGCAAACCGCTTGGATTGGGTCAATGGGAGCCAAAAGTGTTTCATCATCACCGATTAAAATCGCGGCGGCGATCGCCTCTTCGATCCGAAGCTTCAGATTTTCGAGATTATTAAAGGCCGCAAACCCCCAACCGCCTCTGTGACAAACGCGCACCTGGCCCCCAAGGGAGGTACTTTCACTGAGGGTCTCGATCTTATTTGACCGCAAGACAATACTGCTCCCCGCTGACTGCTCCAAGCGAATCGCTAGAAAATCCACTTGATTTTTATACCGTTGGATCAGATCCGTTAGCTGATCCTTGTACCCAGCCACAATTTTCTCCATTGCCTTCCCCTTAATCTGAGCGCTAAACATAGAACAATTTTGACATTAGCCTTAGATAATTGAGAAAGTGTCGGTGAGATCCAAAAGGCTTGCCTTGTCTAAGTTTCCCACTTTGGCTAATCAAAGGTAATGCCATTGCCAACATATTCTTATCCAAGATGTAAACAATTGTTAAGTTTTTGTGTGTTAACCTTGACTCAAGGACAAAAACTAAACTTTCATGGAGCACATTTGTATGCCTTATACTCTCGATGCAGCAAGAAACATCTTCCCCAGTACATTAACTGCGGATGTTGTGCCGGCCACCAGCGCTCGGTTTAGTCAGCTGAGTGCAGAGGATCAACTGGCATTAATCTGGTTCGCTTACCTGGAAATGGGTAAGTCAATCACTATTGCTGCTCCTGGTGCGGCAAATATGCAGTTTGCAGAATCTACCCTTTTGCAAATCAAGCAGCTCTCCTTTAAGGATCAAGCCCAGGTAATGTGCGACCTGGCGAACCGTATCGATACGCCCATCAACCGCACCTATGCGACTTGGTCTGTAAATATTAAGCTCGGTTTCTGGTACCGCCTCGGCGAATGGATGGAAGAAGGCAGTGTTGCACCGATTCCCGCTGGCTACAAGCTGTCTGCCAATGCTTCTGCGGTTTTAGATACGATCCGTAGCCTTGAACCCGGTCAACAAATTACGGTTCTGAGAAATGCCGTTGTGGATATGGGTTTTGACCCAGCCAAGATGGAAGGTTATCAGCGTGTTTCTGAGCCGGTTGTCGTGCCGACGGAAATTGCCCAGCGGGAAAAAATCGAAATTGAAGGTGTCGATAACCCCACGATTAATCAATACATGACCAACCTCAATGCTAATGATTTTCCGGCATTGATCAGCCTCTTTGCAGAAGATGGTGCTCTCCAGCCGCCGTTCCAGCGTCCGATTGTCGGCAAAGATGCCGTATTACGTTTCTTCCAAGAGGAATGTCAAAATCTGAAGCTCAACCCGAAGAAAGGGGTTGTAGAACCTACTGATGATGGTTACACCCAAATTAAAGTCACTGGTACCTGTGAAACGCCCTGGTTTGGTGCGGCGGTAGGCATGAATGTGGCTTGGCGCTTCCTCCTCAATCCGGAAGGGAAAATCTTCTTTGTGGCCGTTGATTTGCTCGCGTCTGCAAAGGAACTCCTCAACCTTGTGCGTAAGTAGTGAATGCTTGGATGAATTGCCCTAATTCTCAATAAATTCATCCCTGGTAACGTCCCAATTGGGGCGTTTTTTTGTCAGTATGGCGTGGTTGGAGGCAATATTTTGAAATTGATGCGGCAAGAAGAGGGTCTGGGACTACTGTGGGCGATCGCCATTTTCTCAGCTTGGCTGGGAAGTGCTGTGTATTGGTTGAGTCATCCGCTAATGGGGCTGTCCTGGCCTGGAATTGTTGCGGGAATTTTTGTGAGAACTTTTTTCCACACAGGTTTATTTATCCTGGCCCACGACGCCATGCACGGTAATTTATTGCCGAGTTCCCCCCGTTGGAACCATCGCCTGGGCCGTTGGGGGGTCAGTTTGTACGCTTGCTTGTCCTACAAAGACTGCATTCGCAACCATGCCAAGCACCATCGTCACCCCGCCCAACCCGGAGATCCGGACTTTCATAATGGACGGCACCGCCATCCGCTGCTGTGGTACTGGCATTTTATGGGGAAATATTTAGCGTGGCGGCAATTCTGGGGATTTGTGCTAATTTTTGGGGCGATCGCCTTACCGTTAAATGTGCTGGGCCATGTGCCCTACGAAAATTTTTTTGTGTTTTGCCTGCTGCCGATTTTTCTCAGTTCTTGGCAACTGTTTTTCTTTGGGACTTATCTGCCCCACCGCGATCGCTCCTCTCTCCCTAAACGCATCAGGAAACAGTCAATTCGGTGGCGAATTTGGTCATTTTTAAGCTGCTACCACTTCGGCACATTTCACGAAGAACACCATCGTCATCCCCATAAACCTTGGTTTCAGTTACCGGATCACGGTGTTTCTTAACAAAATTGTAATAAAAACCTTAAATTCCTGTGAGCACTTCGCTTGAGAGGTATTCGTGTCTCGGCGATCGCCGCCAAATTGCGGAATTATGAGAATTTAGACTGCGCTTTTGATACAAAACTTATTATAATCAAGCCCATTAGTTTGAACTTACTAAAGTCAAAACGATACTTATTTTAAAATTCACTTTTTTACTCACCCATGCTAACGATGCCCACTGCGAATACTCAATGGTCACTGCAAGAAAAAACAATCGCCAAAGAAGCGTTTGAATTATCCTACCGCCGAGAAATTGCCGCAGTGATGGCCGAAGCAAAACGCCAGGCAACCCTCGCCGCAGACCCCGCTGATCTCTGGCAGCTCAATGATTTTTTGAGTGCCCGGCGGCATTATCTAGATGGCAAATACGATTTCAGTCCCGAAAGCCTCGTCTTTACCTTCGCTCAACTCATTAAAGAGGGTTGGTTAGAACTGCAAGAATTAGACGGTTTAGCAGCCGATAAACTCTCGAAAATCCGCATCCTCACCCTAATGTAAGCTCTGGGCTAGGGCCTTGCGACGCGGAATCGCATAGTTTAAAAAGTCCTTCGCCATGATCGTGTTGGGAAAAATAGCCCGAGCCTCAGCCAAAAGATCATCTAACGTCAACTCATTTCCCGGCATATAACGGGGGCTAAAGTGGGTCATGATCAGTTGTTTCACCTGGGCTAAAAGGGCAACCTGGGCGGCCATCGTCGAAGTGGAATGGAGGCGATCAAAGGCCATCTCTGCATCATTGTGGGCGAAAGTTGCCTCGTGAATTAAGACGTCCGCATCCTGGGCCAACTCCACCGCTGCATCACAAAAAACAGTGTCGGTACAATAGACCATTTTTCGGCCAATTTCCGGTTGACCACAAAGGTCTGAACCGTTGATTTTGCGGCCATCGTCGAGGGTGACGACTTTCCCTTTTTTGAGGTCGCCATAAATGGGGCCTGGGGGAATCCCCAATTTTTGCGCTTTAGCGAGGTTAAATCTGCCGGGACGATCCTTTTCAGTCACCCGATACCCAAAGGCGGTGACCCGGTGTTTGAGAGGTAAACAGGTCACTTGAAATTCTTTATCTTCGAAGACTAAGCCGGGTTTGACTAAATGTACCCGCAGGCGATCGCCGATGCGCATGTAGGAATACTTTTCGCAGGCCCGCAGATATTCTTCTAAACCAGGGGGGCCATAAATTTCTAAGGGATGTCCCGTCCCGGCGAGGCCCATACTGGCGATCAAACCCATCAGCCCAAAGATGTGATCACCGTGCATATGGGTAATAAAAATGCGGCTAATTTGGGACGAACGGAGATCACTACGGAGAAGTTGGTGTTGGGTTCCTTCGCCACAGTCAAAGAGCCAAGCCTCGGCCCGCTGCGGTAATCGCAACGCCACACTCGATACATTGCGCGCCCGCGTCGGCACGCCAGAACTGGTTCCTAAAAATGTGATTTCCATTCAGGCGATCGCCCATAATCTACATCCTATCCATCATAAATCTTCCCCAGAAGCAAAGCCGCTTAAAAAAATCCTCCCTTGAGGGAGGTGCCGAAGGCGGAGGGTGTTAATTTCCCCTTGAGGGGAACTAGAGGGAAGTGGTCGAAGACCGGAGGGTGTTCGTTTACTTATTTGCCTGAGCCCAAACGCGGGTCGGCAGACCCCAAATATAAATAAAACCTTCTGCTGACTCGTGGTTAAACTTGTCATCAGCCCCGTAGGTTGCCAGATCCGGCGTGTAGATCGATTTCTCAGAGCGACGACCGACGATCCGCGCTGTTCCTTTATGGAGTTTGAGGCGCACCACACCCGTTACCCGTGCTTGGGTTTGTTCAATAAAAGCATCCACCGCTTGCTTCAGGGGCGAGAACCACAGACCCCGATAAATCAACTCAGAATAAGTCTGCTCCATGCCGCGCTTATATTGGGTTACATCGGCGGTGAGGGTTAAACTTTCCAAATCGCGGTGGGCATCCACAAGCACGCACATGGCCGGAGATTCATAGATTTCGCGGGATTTAATCCCCACAACGCGGTTTTCGATCATGTCGATCCGGCCAATGCCATGGTTCCCGACGATCTCATTCAACTTAGCAATCAAAGTCACCGGGCCAAGGGCTTCCCCGTTTACCGTCACCGGGACGCCTTTTTCAAAGCCAATCTCTAAATATTCCGGTTCATCAGGGGTGTCAGAAATAGCTTTCACCATTTCAAAAACCTCTTCGGGGGGTTCGCACATCGGGTCTTCGAGGGGGCCAGCTTCAATACTGCGACCGAGCAAGTTTTTGTCGATACTAAACGGCGAAGATTTTTTCACGGGGAAGGTCAGCCCATATTGTTCACCGTAGGTAATCGCTTCTTCGCGGCTCATGCCCCATTCCCGCGCTGGTGCGAGCACCTTGATTTCTGGGTTTTGTGCCAAAATACCCAGGTCGAAGCGCACTTGGTCATTTCCTTTTGCGGTACAACCATGGGCGACGGCATCGGCTCCATATTTTTCGGCGGCACGGACGAGCATTTTCGCAATGAGGGGACGCGCTAGAGCGGTAGCGAGAGGATAGCGATTTTCGTAGAGGGCATTGGCCTTAATCGCTGGGAAAGCGTAATCGGTAATAAATTCTTCGCGGCCATCTTCAACGAGGGAAACCACAGCCCCAGAATTTAAGGCTTTTTGTTTAATTGGGCCTAGCTCTTCACCCTGTCCTAAATCTGCGGCAAGGGTAATTACTTCCTTTACGCCCCATTCGTGCATGAGATAGGGAATACAAACGGATGTATCGACACCGCCGGAATAGGCGAGGACAACTTTTTCTGCGCGACCCATAGTTTAAATACCGTATATAGATGAATCAAGGCAGATTATAGCTTGACACTGCCCTGGAAAAAGCTTGAAAAAACCGGACTTTTGCTGCTATCACAAAATGCTGACAACCTTCCCCCTCAAGAGACACCCCTCTAGCTCCCCTACGAGGGGAAGACACCCTCCGGTCTTCGACCACCTCCCTCAAGGGAGGATTTTTTGGGGATGGGTGAGAAGCCAGGCTTTGATGGTTTCGGCGATCGCCTCTGGGTGATTTTGGGCCTCGTATTCGCTGAAGCGGAGAAAAGAAACGCCCAAGGCTTCGAGTTTGGCTTGGCGATAGGCATCTCGTTCTTGGGCGGCGAGGCTATCGTGGCTACTGCCGTCGATTTCGATGGCGAGCATCCAGTCCTTGCAATAGAAGTCAACGATAAATTGGTCGATGGGGCGTTGGCGCAGAAAGCTGACACCAAGGATTTGTTTTTTGCGGAGGTGTTGCCAGAGGATTATTTCGCCTTTGGTCATAGTTTTGCGGAGTTGGCGGGCGCGTCCGACGAGATGTTTGTTGTAGGGCAGAATTTTACGGCGCATGGGAAGGATGGTTTTTCTTTTAATCTTATGTTCTACTTTTTTTGCTTTTCCAAAACACCGGCCAATTATCCCCTCTTGGGAGGGGTTAGGGGAGGGTCATCCACCAACTGCGAAACATACATACAAATAACTCACTCTTTTTCCCTGGAGGTTGAACCCCTCTCTGCCTGACGGCATCTCCCCCCGAAGGGGAGATCTATTTTTTGGGGGGGTGATAGGAAAAGAAAGTGGGTGGGTAATTTAGGGTTAACGGATACATGATTCCGGTTGAAGCCGGGATAAGGAGATGCCCCCAAATGAAAAATTTCACTTTTAAGCTTCTGCAACAACTCAACAAGAAGAAAGCTGACAAAGGTTTTACCCTGATCGAACTGCTCGTTGTAATCATCATCATCGGTATTTTGTCTGCTATCGCCCTACCTGCATTCTTGAACCAGGCTGCTAAAGCACGTCAATCTGAAGCTAGACAAGCACTGGCTTCTTTGAACAAAGCACAGCAAGCTAACTACTTAGAAAATCAAGAATTTGCTGCTAACATCGGCAGCCTTGGTTTAGGTTTGGCTGCTACTACAGAAAACTTCTCGTACGGTGATGCTGCTAACGATGACACCGGCGCATTTGACCTTGATCCAGACGGTACAGCTGAAATTTTCGCGACAGCAGTAGACCAACAGGCAGTAAAAGATTATGCCGGTGGAGCAGTCGTGTTTGCAGAGACTGCTGATGGGAACGCCGTTGCTGATGACAACCCAGGCCAAACAACGACAACCACCGCAATCTGCGAAGAAGATGATGTATCTGCTGCTACACCGGTAACCCCAACAATGTCTTTTACTACTACTGCAAACGCTGCTGTGGATGCCATTGGTTGTCAGGATGGTAGTACTCAGCTATAGATAAAGTGATTGCTCAAACTTGTGGCAGTTTTTTGTCGATGTCGATATTCATAAGTTAAAACTCTTCTGGGTATTAGGCCTCTAGAGGAGTGTTGTAGCCAGCTTTTGTGTAGTTTCACCTGAGCTGGCTTTTTGATTAGTAAACTTTGATAAATCTTCTAAGTAGTAATTTATATTTTTTCCCATAGGTGAAAATATGAAGATGAAATTTTTTTTAACCTCAATAGTTTGCTATCGACATAATAGGCAAATGAGGTTGATAAGAAAATATCAAATTCAAGGATTAACTGTACTTGAGTTATTAATTGCAATGGTGATGATTGCGATTTTATCTGGTATTGCTTGGCCTGCTTATTTGAATATGTCCGCCAAAGCTCGCCAGACAGAAGCCCGTAATACCATGGGTGTAATCAATCGCAGTCAACTCGGTTTTTATCAAGAAAATAGTCGTTTCGCTGATTCCATCTCTGAACTTGTCTTTGGGATCAGGGTCGTCAGTGATAATTACAGCTACACAAATGTCTACTCTGGCGGAACACCAGGATTAATTGAAAATACAGCAATTCCCTATGCAACATATTTATTTGCGAATCCCCAAGATCCTTTAGCAGTTAAAAATTATGCTGGTGGTGTTGTTTTATATGTCAACAATGGTGTTGTTACCCTAAAGTCTATCGTCTGCGAAGAACAAAGTACTGCTGCTAATATTACCCTAGAAGTGATTGATGGTTCTGGTAGTTTTAGCACCGGGGGTATGCAGCTCAACCCTGCTGCGAATTTTGATGCTGATGCCGTGCGCTGTGACGGAACCCACTACAAAACTGTTCTCACTGACCGTTAATTTTTTTAAAATTTAGCACTTATTTACAAACTTTAAATCTACTCATTCATATTCCGACAAGTCACCATCGCAGAAGACGCAAGGCACTTGAGATAACGAAAAATCCAATACTTTAAGGCCGTATTTAATTTCAGCAATCTACGCCCCAGATTTCATCCTCTAATCTAGATCCGCCACAGTCTTCGGAAATACACCACTCCGTACCAGCTTTTCAAAAACAGCATAACAATCCCCCTTATCGCCCACCTTCCTCGGAAAATACAACCATCTAAAGAGGTAAAATCCTGACCTTTGTTCGCTTCAAATCTAGCGTGATCAACGCTCCCGATTTCAATTCCGGCGAAAATCTTTGCAAACTCGCCATAACGATTTGTCCAATCGATACAGGCAGCAAATCTTGAGTGCGTACCTGAAATACACTCGGTGAATTTGCTTGGGACGCCGCCAAAATCGCCCCAAAATCTAAATCATTCGTAAAAATAATCGCTTGATTTTCCTTTGCCCATTGAAAAATCACTGTATCAGGTGCATTAGGCTTACCGATTGTTGACCAGTGGCTCACCTCGAACCCATATTTTTGTAGATATGGAACCCAGAGTGGGCTAAGGTTCATGTCAATAATAATTCTCATGCCGTTGCTACGTTGACCTCATATTCCTCAGATCGCCAGGCCGCAAAGGCTAGTGCCGCAAGAATATCTTCCCTCTCCAGATATGGATAAGCTTCCAAAATCGCCTCTATCGAATAACCTGCCGCCATCAAACCAATAACCGTTCCTACCGTTACCCTTAAACCGCGAATACAAGGCTTACCGCCCATCACTTGAGGGTTTAGGGTGATGCGTTCTAAATGTTGCATAGTCGTTACTATCGTGCTCGATGATTATCTTGATTCTATCTGCTTGACCCAAGTTGATTATTCTCCTCTACTGCTGAGATAAAATTGGGCTAACTGAGAAAAGAAAAACTTAAGGATGCAGATTAAAGGGATTAAACGGGGTCAGCAAATTGAGTTACTGGAATCATTAGATGTGCCCGACGGGACACTTGTTTATTTAGAAGTTGTCCCCGAGCGATCATCGCTTACACTTTGGTGGCAAGCTTTAAGTGAAATGCGAAGAGAGATTGAGGCAACGGGGGAAGGATTAGTTGATAATTCATTTTTAAGGACGCGAGATGAGTTATTTGCGGGTGAAACCGTAGAGTCTTTAGGGGAGCAGATCTTGACGTTTGAAGCGGAACGTTCCCAGGAAAAGTCTGCATGATGGCACCCCTCTAGCTCCCCTCCAGGGACACCCCTCTAACTCCCCTCAATGGGAGAAGGCACCCTCCGCCTGCAGCACCTCCCTCAAGGGAGGATTTTTAGGACTCGCCAGCACACCCGCCAACTGTTCCCCTCTTGAGAGGGGTTAGGCTTCGACGTGAGCTCAGCCGAACGGGAGTGTCACCCTCCGGTCTTCGACCACCTCCCTCAAGGGAGGATTTTTTACTCGTTCATGTTGCGGTACGTGGCGACAGCGGAAGGCGAAATACGATTGAGATAACGGAAAATCCAATACTTTAAGACCGTATCAAGAATAACTGGAAACGTTGCAATAAAAAGGAAATTAAAGTCCCGGCTCTCGGCAATACCAAAATGTTTTGCCACATTTTCGAGGATAATTTCCCAGCCATGGGGGGAGTGATAGCCCACAAAAATATCCGTAAACAAAATAATTAAAAATGCCTTTGCCGAGTCACTAAGGCCATAGACAATCTCATCTAAAAAGCCCTTTAACATCGCAATTTCGCGTTTGCTAATTAACAAAATCCCCACAAAAGCAAAGAAGCTAAAAATATCTGAAAAAATATTTTCGTAGGCATTGTAACTTTCGGCGCGATAATCCTGGGCAATTTCTGTTGCTTTCTCCTGAATTTTTTCAGTGATTTCTGCCTCTGTGAGAGCCGGTGCCAATCCTACCAACTGACGCATTTCTAAGGTTGCTCGGTAGTGCTCTAATTCTTCAAAGGCTTCATTTTCTAGATCGGAATTTACAAACAATGCCGGGCTTGCCTCTGTGAAAAAATGCTCTTCCACGAAAGGCGTAATCGCAATTTTCGCCAACTGATGCACCAACAAGGGTACTATGACGAGGGTGAGAAGAAACCGAATCGAAACAGCGGTTTTGTTGCGCGATCGCCGAAATTTTGTGACGACTTCTGCTTCTGCTTCGTTGGACTTGGGATCGATCTCCCGCTGGATTCGGGAGAATGTCCGCATGATGGAGCGGGGCACGAGACCAGTTTTGTCCGATACCGTTTCCACCTTGGGTTTGTTGTCGGGGCGATCGCCATTGGTTTGGGGAGCCTCTGGGCCATTCAGGGGAACAAGGGCGACGGATTGTTTCGACAGACCACGGCCATAGCGTCCGGTGATTTCGTCAATAAAGCGTAGTTTCTCGATAATCAGGGTCGGCTTGTCGGCAGCATCAGGGTAGTAGATATTGCTCGCTTTTTTTTGGATTGTTTCCTCGGAGACGGGCACGACAGTATTAAAGGAGCGAAATTCCCGCAGGCGCACCTCGATAATTTTGAGTTGTTTGCGCACCTCCCCTTGGAAATAGCGGATCACACTGTCGCTGTAGTCAGCATTGTGGCCAGAAACGGGTTTGCCACCAAAGTGTTCGAGTTCAATGGCCTGGATATTGAGGGCGGCACGGTAGGCTTGCTCCAGGGCACGGTCTGGGGTGTCGTAAAACCAGCGGCGGGCTTTTTTGATGAAAGTGCTTAGATTCATTGGGTTTAGATTTGCTTGTATGGCCTGGGCAGACACCCTCCGCCTGCGGCACCTCACTCAAGGGGAGAAGACACTCTCCGGCCTGACGGCCACCTCCCTCTAGGGAGGATTTTGGGGAGGTTTTGTGTTAGTTGGTTATTGTAATCGAAGTAGATGGGATTGTTTGGTGGTCTGATGGGGGCAATTTGGTTACGGGGTCAGTCGCGCTCTGGGAAAACGACGGCATTGGTGGCGCGGCTAAAAGCTTGGGTGGCAGGGCAGGATCCCCAGGCGGTATTGGTGCCGGGATTATTGGTCTTGGCGGCAAATAATCAAAATCAGCGGCTGCTGGCGGACTTGATTCACCAAGAAATTCGCGGCAGCTATCCTTTTGTGAGTAAAACCCCAGTGGCGTTCATGGCCGATGAGGTGGAGCTATTTTTCCCATTAATCTGCGAACAGTTGGCGATCGCCCCTCCATTTCCCCTGCGGTTGCGGCCAGAGATGGAACAAAAGTTAGCGCGGGAACTGTGGGCCGATACCCTAGCTACCTGGGAGTTACTGCCCAATGAACGGTTTCAAAATCGCTTGGTGCGACGGCTGTTGGATATTTTGCTGTTGGCGGGAGCAGCGGGTATTGCCCTAGAAGAGATTTCCCAGCGGCTGATGGCTGGGCAATTATCCTTACTGACGGGAACAGTGGCCATTGGCGCAGAGACAAACCGAGAGGAATTTACAGAAACGGCGGGCAAACTGATCCAACAGTGGCGGGACTGGTGTCTAGAAAGAGGTTTTCTTACCTATGGCGTTATTTACAATCTCTATGGGCAATATTTACTCAAAAATGAACAATACCAAGCGTCTCTAGGACAACGATTTGGGGCAATTTTTGCCGATGATGGCCAAGATTATCCGGCGATCGCCAAGGATTTAGTGGACATTTTATTAAATCAAGGTTGCACCGGGGTCTTTACAGAAAATCCCGTTGGGAGAATTCGCCTCGGTTTAAGCGGTGATCCTGATTATTGGAGCCAATTGGCGCAACGGTGCGAGGTGATTTACCTAGAACGACCTGCGGGCCTGGGGGCGACCCTCACAGCGCAAATTCACAAGACCGTGACCCAACCCCGGTTTGGGGGACAACTACCCGCCACCATCCAATCGATTCAAACGGTTGCCCGCGCCCAACTGCTGACACGAGTTAGTGAACAAATTCAATTTTTAGTGAAAGACCAGGGGGTTGCGCCAGCGGACATTGCGATTATTGCGCCTGGCCTCGATGAGGTGGCCCGCTATACCTTGATGGAAAGCCTTGCCGTTGCCCAAATCTCCCTAGAACCCCTGCGAGAACAGCGGCCCATTGCAAGTTCTCCCTGGGGGCGATCGCTGCTGACTTTGTTGGCGTTAATTTATCCGGGCAGTGGACGGCTAATCCAAAGCCAAGCTGTGGCGGAAATGCTCATGATGCTATCCCAGACCGCTAGCGAAAAGCCATTAATTGATCCTGTGCGGGCTGGCCTCTTGGTGGATTATTGTTTCCAGCCCGACCCGGAGCGGCCCCAATTGCTCCCCGCAACGACGATGCCCAGGGGCGATCGCCTCGGTTATCAAACCACCCAGGCCTACGAAGCAATCCGCCAGTGGATCGAGCAAACCCAAGCCACTCATAATGTCACCCCCCAGGGCATTTTGCAGACCCTGAACCAGGCAATCCAAACCTTTTACCTCCAAAAACTGGCCCCCAGCTACGGCCAACTGGCGACTCTGCGGGAACTCAGCGAGACAGCCCAGCACTTTTGGCAATGTGGCGATCGCATAGGGAGCCCAGACACAACGGCAGCCCAGCTTGCTGACCTGCTGCAACTAATCCAAGCAGAAACCATTACCGCCAATCCGCGCCCCCAGTACAACTTTAACCACCAACTCCCCAATTCCATTACCCTCGCCACCATCTTTCAATATCGCTCCGCCCGTCGTCACCACTCCTATCAGTTTTGGCTAGATGCGGGATCACGTCTCTGGGAAAAAGGTGGTGCCGCAACCCTGTTTGGCTATGGCGTTTTTCAACGCAGTTGGCAAGGGGAGCCTTGGTCTCTGGCAATAGAACAACAAGGCGATCGCCAACGGCTCCAGGATATTATCCAAGACCTCTTGGCCCGCGCTGATACCCAAATTTATCTGTGCCACAGTGATTTTGGCACCAATGGCAGTGAACAGCTTGGCCCCCTCTATCCCCTCATCCAAGCCACCCAAGAATGCCTCCAATCCTCCCTTGAGGGAGGTGGCCGCTAGGCCGGAAAAGACCCACGAAAGATCCTCCCTTGAGGGAGGTGGCCGCCAGGCCGGAGGGTGCCATTCTCCCCTCATAGGGGAGTTAGAGGGGTGTCATTCATGATTGTTCGCTGACATCCATGTAACAAACCCTTTACAGGGGATTGCTTCTCAAAAATAAGCTGATCTAAGTTAAAAGCAGCCTATGATACAGTATCTCGACAGTCTGCATGAATTCTTTTAAAATGTAGGCTTCAATACAACAAAACGCCAAAATAATCTATCCCCCTATCGGAAAAAATTATAGGGAAGCAGAGATCTTATTTCTGGTGTATTCTTCGTCCTTTAAGTTATTCCTTAGGTAACTCCCGTGGTTTCAACAACTTCCCCCGCAGCAACTGAGACTGCTGTCCGTTCAGAGGTTCGTTCCGGTGCATACATTTTGATCGATAGCCTCAAGCACCATGGTGTCGAATACATTTTTGGCTATCCCGGTGGTGCGATCCTGCCCATCTACGATGCCCTACACCCAGTGGAAGAACGGGGAGAAATTAAGCACATCCTTGTGCGCCACGAACAGGGAGCTTCCCATGCCGCCGATGGCTATGCCCGCGCGACTGGCAAAGTGGGGGTTTGTTTTGGTACCTCTGGCCCTGGGGCAACAAACCTCGTCACAGGGATTGCCACAGCCCATATGGACTCAATCCCCATGGTAGTGATTACAGGCCAAGTCACCCGCGCGGCGATCGGTACAGATGCCTTCCAGGAGACAGATATTTTTGGCATTACCCTACCCGTAGTGAAACATTCCTACGTAGTGCGGGATCCGAAGGATATGGCCCGGATCGTTGCCGAAGCCTTTTACATTGCAAGCACGGGTCGGCCCGGCCCTGTATTAGTGGATGTCCCCAAGGATGTCGGTCTGGAACTATGTGAGTATGTGCCCGTTGAACCCGGTGATGTGGATATCCCTGGTTACAAACCCCGCACCGAAGGAGATACCTCCAAAATTGGGGAAGCGGTACGTCTAATTTCTGAATCCCGCAAGCCATTGCTTTACGTCGGGGGCGGTGCCATTACCTCTGGTGCCCACGCAGAAATTAAAGAATTAGCTGAACAGTTCCAAATTCCGGTGACTACAACCCTGATGGGCTTGGGCGCTTTTGATGAACATAATCCCCTCTCCGTGGGGATGTTAGGGATGCATGGTTCGGCCTATGCTAATTTCGCCGTGAGTGAATGTGATCTTTTGATTGCGGTGGGTGCCCGTTTCGATGACCGGGTGACTGGCAAATTAGACGAGTTTGCCTCGGAAGCGAAGGTGATTCACATCGATATCGATCCCGCTGAGGTGGGTAAAAATCGTTTACCGGAAGTCGCCATTGTTGGTGATGTGCGCCATGTGTTGATTGAAATGTTGCAACAGCTAGGCGGCAAGGGTTTACCCCTCGGTAATAAGCCCACGGAAGAATGGCTCAATAAAATTCAAGGTTGGAAAGAAAAACATCCTTTGGTCGCGCCTCGCTTTGCGGATTCGATCTCGCCCCAGTCGGTGATTGTGGAGTTAGACCGCCAGGCTCCCCATGCCTACTACACGACGGATGTGGGTCAACACCAGATGTGGGCGGCTCAGTTCTTGAAGAATGGTCCCCGCCGCTGGATTTCTAGTGCGGGCTTGGGCACTATGGGCTTTGGTCTCCCGGCGGCTCTAGGAGCAAAGGTGGCGATCGCCGACGAAGAGGTGATTTGTATCAGTGGCGATGCGAGCTTCCAGATGTGTTTACAGGAGCTGGCAACCCTGGCCCAATATCAAATTAAAGTAAAGACGGTGATCCTAAACAACGGCTGGCAGGGGATGGTGCGCCAGTGGCAGCAGAACTTCTACGGTCAGCGCTATTCTTCCTCCAATATGGAAGCGGGGATGCCGAACTTTGAGCTACTCGCCCAAGCCTTCGGAGTGAAGGGCATGGTGGTGGATCATCCGGATGATCTGTCGGGGGCGATCGCCGAAATGTTGGCCCATGATGGCCCTGTATTGTTGGACGTGCGGGTGAAAAAAGACGAAAACTGTTATCCGATGGTCATCCCCGGCAAGAGCAACGCCCACATGATGGGTTTACAAGAGTCCTCTGGAAAGGCTGAATAATTTTTTCCCAGTGAAATAATAAAGAGATAAATGCCAGGAGTCGGGCTTTGCCTTGCTCCTTTTTTGTGGCTCGATTAGGATATAAGCCGCAGCGAATGGGGCAATTTTTTAAGAATGGCTGAACTGGTTTTACATTGGCATCGGCGAGATTTGCGGCTACAGGATAATGTTGCCTTGGCAGAAGCACGGCAACAGTCGGCCAAGGTGGTCGGCATTTTCTGCCTCGATCCGGCCATTTTAGAAAAAGAAGATGTGGCTCCAGCGCGGGTGAAATATCTGTTAGCGTGCCTGGCAGAATTGGCAGAAAATTACCAAAAAGCGGGCAGTCAACTACTGATTTTCCAGGGGAATCCCTTAGAGGTCTTGCCCAAAGTTGCAGAATCTCTCAAAGTCCATACGGTCTACTGGAATCTGGACGTGGAACCCTATGCCCAACAGCGGGATCACCAGATGGCGATCGCCTTGCGTGAGGTGGGAGCCAAGGTAGAAACCTTTTGGGATCAGCTTCTCCATGCCCCGGGGAAAGTCTTCACCCAGTCGAAAAAGCCCTATAGCGTGTATTCGCCGTTCTGGAAAAACTGGTCACAAAAGCCCAAAGCCGTCCCCGTTACTGCCCTCAAAGATTGCCAAGGACTGAGTGATGCAGAACAGAAATCAGCGAAAGACCTAGGGGCGATCGCCTTACCGAGTTTGGCTGATCTGGGCTTCAGTTGGGATAAACCATTTACCGTGCCTGTGGGGGAAGCTGCCAGCCTGGAGAAACTCACTCGTTTTACGGAAAATTTTATTGAGAAATATGATGGCGATCGCAACTTCCCGGCGATCGATGGTACCTCTTGCCTCAGTGCCGCGTTGAAATTTGGGGCGATCGGCATTCGGACGGTCTGGCAAGCCACAGAAACGGCCCTAAAACATTGCCGCAGTAAAGAAGCAGAAGCTGGCGTCACCACCTGGCAGCAGGAATTAGCCTGGCGAGAATTTTATCAACACTGTCTCTTTTTCTTTCCGGAGCTTGCCCAGGGGCCATACCGAGAAGAGTTTAAAGACTTTCCCTGGGAAAATGACGAGCAGAAATTTCAAGCTTGGTGCGCTGGTCAAACGGGCTATCCGATTATTGATGCAGCGATGCGCCAACTCAATGAAACGGGCTGGATGCACAACCGCTGTCGGATGATTGTTGCCAGTTTTCTCACCAAGGATTTGATTATCGATTGGCGTTGGGGCGAAAAATATTTCATGCAAACCCTCGTTGATGGTGATCTTGCGGCGAATAATGGCGGTTGGCAGTGGAGTGCTTCCAGCGGCATGGATCCTAAACCCCTGCGAATTTTTAACCCTTATACCCAAGCTCAAAAATTTGACCCCGAAGCAGACTACATTCGCCACTGGTTGCCAGAGCTCAGCAGTTTGGATACCCAGGTTTTACTCACGGGCCAAATTCCCCGTTTACTCTGTCAGCAGCATGATTACCCAGAGCCGATTGTGGAACACCGGGTACGCCAGCGGGAATTTAAGCGGCTCTACAAATTAGTCAAAGACAAGGCCTAAACAAAACGGGTGAGATTAACGCGATAACGTTCTTTTTTAGTCATGTTGATCTCGCCAACTTCGACGCGGCCTTTGCCCCTGAGGGAAATCAGATCGCCCGCTTTGACGTTGTAGCTGCTTTGGGTAATGGTTTTCCAATTGACCCGCACATTTCCGCCGGCGATCGCCTCGGCCATTTTTGCCCGGGACATCCCTAAACCAGCCGAACCAATGGCATCCAAACGGAGGGACGCTTCGACGGTAGTGAGTTCTTTCTTTTTCGGGGGGCGTACTTTTAATTCTTCGAGGGGAATCGGCCGCGTTTTCACTGGTACGGAGCGCACCTGCACTAGGGATGTTTCTAAAAAGGGCACGAGTTCCGGAATGACCAAAGCCTGGGCACCGCGATCGCCTAAGACGAGAATGTCACCAACTTTGTCCCGCACGAGCCCAGTACCGAGGAGCGAACCCAGGAAATCCCGGTGGGTCGCCGTATCAAACAAAAAATTACCGGCAATGTCCAAGGCGGCAATTTCTACATGGCTGGCATCGAGGGGAATTTCTTCGCGGGCGATCGCCAACCGTTGCCGTTCCGCTTGGGGGTAGCCGCCCCCATGGACAACCTGGACTTCCGTGAGCTTGCCAAAAATTTCTAAGGCTTCGTAGAGCACCGGCGGCGAGAGAAAATCCGTCTGGACAATTTCCCAAGTGCGAATCGCCTGATCCGCTTGGTCGAGGATCCGACTGAGTTCTGCACGGTTTTCAACGCCCTTGAGCAAATCATCCTTCGGTAAATTCATAGGCTGGGAAAAGGCGATCGCCAAATAACAAAATAGAATTTCTAGTGGAAAAGCACCATCGCTCGATCATACCAAACCACCCCGTCGCCAATGCCTAAACGGTCGGGAAACCCTCCGTTTACAAACCCCAATCAAGCCATAATAATGAAAACAGTTCATTTACTCTCCTAGGAATTTCTGTGGCTATCTTTGATTGGTTTCGGCGCAAGACAACTGACAAATCCCAAGACACCTCTGAACCAACCGTTACAGAAAAACAGGTGCCAGAATCCCCCCCAGAGGAAGCTGCTGCCCCCGAACCTGAGACGCCATCAACCCCAGAAATTGACTACCTAAACTGGGCGAAATCCGCTTACAAAAATATCCAAGAAAAAAAGGGTATTGAAACAACTGAGACCCCTCAACCGGAAGCCACAGAACCCCAGGAACCAGAACTAGAATCAACGCCTGCTGAAACTGAACCAGAAACACCAGCCCCCGAACCAACGGCAGAAGCTCCAGAAACCATTGAAGAAATCGTTCCTCAACCGGAAGCCCCAGCAGAAGCAGTTCCCCCAGAACCAGATAGTGAGCCAACCGAGGTTGAAGCCACCGCAACCGTTGCGCCCGTTGCTCCAGAACCAGAGCCGGAAGTAATTGCTGCCGAAGTAGAGAGTGCCCCAGATAGCGGGACAGTAGCGGAACCAGAACCGGAAACTACCCCAGCAACACCCGCTTGGATGCAAAAGTCCGACGGCCTCGAAAAGCTCAAAGAAACGGCGATCGATACGGAAGGACTAGAGTTTGACGAAAATTTCCTCTGGTCTGCCAAGGTGCTTGCTGATCAAGGCCGTGATGCCAGTGATATTTCCCTCGAAGAAATTGAATGGCTTAAAAAACTCCGGGATGGTCTCGGTAAAACCCGCCGCAGCTTGGTCAATCAACTCAAGGCTGTAGTGGGTCAAGGGCCGCTCAATGACGAAGCCGTATTAGAAATTGAATCGCTCTTACTCCAGGCTGATGTCGGTATTGAAGCTACTGATTACATTATCGAAACCCTCCAGGAAAGACTCCGCCAGGAAGCCCTCCCCCCCGAAGCGGCGATCGCCTACCTCAAAGAAATCCTGCGGGACATCCTCGACAAACCCCTAGCGAAACTACCCAACACCGACTTTGCTCCCGAAGCCGACAAGCTCAATGTCTGGATGCTCACTGGTGTCAACGGTGCCGGGAAAACCACCACCATCGGTAAACTGGCTCACCTTGCTAACCAATCGGGTTATCGCTGCGTCATTGCTGCTGCCGATACCTTCCGGGCCGCTGCCGTCGAACAGGTAAAAGTCTGGGGCGAAAGAACTGACACTCCTGTAATCGCCAACCCTGGTAAAAATACTGATCCCGCAGCGGTAGTTTTTGATGGTATTACCGCCGCCCAAGCACGGCAGGCACAAATTTTGCTGGTGGATACGGCTGGCCGCTTACAAAATAAGAAAAACTTGATGGATGAACTGGCGAAAATCCGGCGGATTGTCGATAAAAAAGCTCCCGATGCCCAGGTGGAATCCCTCTTAGTCCTAGATGCAACCCTCGGCCAAAATGGTCTACGGCAAGCCCAAGTTTTCTCGGAAGCCGCAAAACTCAGTGGTGTTGTCCTGACAAAATTAGATGGTACGGCCCGGGGCGGTGTTGCTCTAGCGGTGAGCCAACAACTCGGTTTACCAATTCGCTTTATCGGCGCTGGGGAAGGGATTGAAGATCTCCGGCCCTTCTCTAGTTATGAATTTGTTGAAGCGCTGCTAGATGGCTAGACTCCAGTAAAATCAAAAATCTTGAGAGGCGGCTATTTGCACTAAGCAACCGCCTTTTTTTGTGGCTTGTAGAATCCTTAGCTTTTGTCACAAAGGATTTAGGCAGATGAAAAATCCCAGTATGCTAAAGGTTAATTCGGCCAGTGCGCAGCAGTTGGTAACCGGAGGTCATGGAGGCAAGAGAAATAAAGAGTTGCCAGAGACTGACAGGGGTGAGAATCGCGCGTCCCCCTGCAAAAATCAAAAGAATTGAGGCCCCAATTAAAATCCAACCCAATGTACGGTTGTTTTCTGGGAGGGTGAAGAGGGAAACGACACCACCAGCCAGGGTCATGACGGCTAGATCAGCCGCGACTCCCCGCCAGCCATAACCACCAGTTGTAAAAAAGATATTTTTACCCAGAAAATAAATGCCCAAAAGAATCAAGCCAAGGCCGATTAATTTACCGAGAAATTTCATTGTTTTTTGTTCCTAACAATGCTTTAGTGTAGCGAATACCATGATTCATCTGATTTATTCTGATCAATTTCTTGACCATGACACGGGGCGCTCCCACCCAGAAAGTCCGCGACGGTTAACGGCGATCGCCCAAGCCCTGAAAACAGTCCCCTGGGCGAACCAAATTCAGTGGCACGAACCCACGGCGATCGCCTTTCGAGATCCTTTGCCCTGGGTGCGCCAATTGCATGACGACTACTATTTGAAAGAACTGCAAAAATTGGCAGAATCTGGCGGTGGCTATTGGGATCCGGATACTCCTGTTTCACCCCAAAGTTTTAATGTGGCGCTTTTGGCAGTGAATGCCTGTTTGGATGGGGTCGATTTAGCGCTTCAGACAAAGGAGCCTGTTTTTACCTTGGTGCGGCCCCCTGGCCATCACGCCACCCGCAGCACTGGAATGGGATTTTGTCTGCTGGGAAATGTGGCGATCGCCGCCCACTATGCTTTGAGTTTAGCGGGGGTTAAAAAAGTGGCGATCCTCGATTGGGATGTCCACCACGGCAACGGCACAGAATATTTAGTCGAGGAAAATCCCCAGATTGTCTATTGTTCTCTCCATCAGGATCCGGCTTATCCCGGCACTGGCCAGGCCCACCATCACGGTCGCCACCAAAATATTTTAAATATTCCCCTCAAACCAGGTGCAGATCAAAGGATCTATACCCAAAAGTTCCAGGACGTGATTTTACCTTACTTGCAAAAGTTTCAGCCGGATCTATTAATTGTCAGTGCGGGCTACGATGCCACTGCGAAAGATCCCTTAGCAGGAATGAATCTCCAACCCCAGGATTACAAAGTCTTTAGCGAATTTTGCCAGCAGTTACCTTGTCCAATCCTGTTCGCCCTGGAAGGGGGCTATCATCTCCAAACCTTGGCAGAATCGGTGGTGGCCACCCTTGAACCCTTTGTTCAGTAAGGACGATGAATTTCTCCCAGCAGAACCGGACATTGCGCCCCCGTCACCTTCGGCAGATTTCCCGGAAATTCCTGAACGCGCCAGTAGGCTAGTACTGCAAAGGCGATCGCCTCTTTTGCATCATGGTTTAAGCCCAGGTCATCGGTGCTTCTGACGGGAATCTGATTTCCGAAGGCGGCCTGTAAGCGTTCTCTGAGATAACTATTTCGACATCCACCTCCACAAAGGAAAATTTCATCGGGCAGTTGCGGTAAAAAGAGTTCATAGTTTCGCTGTACCGTTAAAGCTGTAAATTCTGTCAAACTCGCCAACCAATCCGCTTCTGAGAGTTGGAGATCCTGGGCGTCACGCCAGCATTTTTCGAGGAAATCGACACCAAAATATTCCCGACCCGTGGACTTGGGCGGCAATTGCTCAATAAAAGGATCCCCTAGCCAGCGCTCTACCAAATCTAAATGGGGGGTCCCCTGGGATGCCCAAATGCCATCTTGATCGTAGGCTTGGGCACCGTTGGTTAACTTTTGAATTGCTAAATCTAACAGCACGTTACCGGGGCCAGTATCCCAACCGATCACGTAATTTTCCCAATTGGTCTGGTTTTTTGGCGGCAAATAGGTGACATTACCAATGCCCCCCAGGTTTTGAATACAGCGGTGTTTTGTTGGGTCAGCTAGAAGGTAAGCATCAACCTTCGGCACAAGTGGTGCGCCCTGTCCTCCGGCGGCAAGATCGGCCCGACGAAAATTACTGACGGTTTTAAGTTTGGTTTGTTGGGCGATCGCCTCACCACGACCCAGTTGCCAACTCAAACCCAAGTTGTCGTTGGGGGGACGATGGAAAATAGTTTGTCCGTGGGAGCCGATTAATTCGGCTTTGCCGTAACGTTCCTGGAGTTGCCTCGCCGCAGTGGCAAAACTGTGGGCAATTTCGTCATCGAGGGCGGCGAATTCAAAGGCACTGAATTTTTCTCCGGCACAAACGGCGAGGATTTTTTCCCGGAGTGGGGGCGCGTAGGAATAGGTCGTAAAGCCGAGTAATTCAATCTCGATGGCGTCAGCTTCCCCCTGAATCTCCACCAGAGCCGCATCAATGCCATCTACCGAAGTGCCACTCATTAAACCAATTACCCGCATAAATTTTTTTCCCCAAAAGGCGATCGCCACTTTATTATTACCCAACCTTTGAGATGCAGAAATTCTCCATTTCCATGAAGCGTTGGAATCGATCCGTCACAATAGAAGAATTGTCCATGTTTTAGAATCACACACCTGCTATGGCTGCTTCCTCTCGCTTGCGCCGACTTCTGGCCTACCTCAAACCCTATCAACGGGACATTTGGCTGGGGATTGGCGCCCTTATTCTCGTTAATGGCCTGGGCGTTTATCTGCCGATTATCCTCAGTAATACAGTAGATTCGCTCCAAACAGATGTCGGTTTAGGCAATTTAACCCGTGCTGTTTTGTTAATGTTGCTCCTCGCCTCAGTCATGTGGGGCATCCGGATGCTCTCCCGCGTGGCGATTTTCGGTGTGGGTCGGCAAGTGGAGTTTGATCTAAAGCAAAAAATTTTCCAACATCTCCTCACCCTAGAGCCCGCATATTTTGCCAGTCAATCCTCCGGAGATTTAATCAACCGGGCCACCAGTGATGTGGATAATGTGCGGCGTCTCCTGGGTTTTTCCGTGCTTAGTCTAGCCAATACGGTGTTCGCTTATGCGATGACTTTACCGGTAATGTTGTCGCTCCATGGCAAGCTTAGCGTGATGGCGATCGCCGTTTATCCAGCCATGCTACTCACGGTACAACTGTTTAGTGGTCGGTTGCGGGACGAACAAAAAGAAGTCCAAGAGGAGCTTTCAGAACTCAGTCAATTGATCCAAGAAGACATGAGTGGCATTTCTTTGATCAAAATCTATGCCCAGGAAGCCAACGAACGCCAAGCCTTTGACAAGCAAAATCAAAAGTTATTACAAGCCAATCTTGGCCTCGCCCGGATTCGGAATCTCCTCTTTCCAATTATTGAAGGAATTTCCTATATCAGCCTATTGATCCTGCTGATCTTTGGGACGAGGGCCATTACCGCTGATGAACTGACGGTGGGGAACTTTATCGCCCTCATCTTATTGGTAGAACGCTTGGTTGTACCCACAGCTTTATTGGGTTTTACGATTACGTCCTATCAACGGGGTGAGGTGAGTATTGATCGCATTGAAGCCATCCTCGACAATCAACCCCTCATCCAAGACCGCACCACTGCTCATCCCTTGGATCGTCACCAGGTCGAAGGCCAAATTATTGCCAAGCATCTTTCTTTTACTTACCCCGGTGACAATCGTCCAGCCCTAGATGATCTCAATTTCACCATTAACCCCGGTGAAATTATTGCCATTGTGGGGTCTATTGGGGCAGGGAAATCGACCCTAGCCAATGCTCTGCCGCGCTTGATTGATATTGAATCCGGTCAATTATTCCTCGATGGGCAAGATCTCACTGATATTCGTCTCCAAGATTTACGTCAGGCGATCGCCTATGTTCCCCAAGAAAGTTTTCTCTTCAGCAGCCAAATCCGCGACAACATCGCCTATGGTTTACCCGGTAGCGACCAACCCGAAATTGAATCTTCCGCTCAACAGGCCCAAATTCACCACGAAATTCTGAACTTCCCAAGGCAATACAACACCCTTGTCGGTGAACGCGGCATCACCCTTTCCGGTGGACAACGCCAGCGTAGCTCCTTGGCCCGCGCGTTCATGATTGATGCCCCTGTCCTCATCCTCGATGATGCTCTATCTAGCGTCGATAACAAAACAGCCACCGAAATTCTCGACTACCTCTCCCAATCCCCACAAAACAAAACCGTCATCTTTATCACTCACCAACTCTCCGCCGCCGCCAAAGGCGATCGTATTTTCGTCATGGATCACGGCAAAATCGTCCAAACAGGCATTCACGAAGAGCTAATTAACCAAGACGGACTATACAAACAACTCTGGGAGCAAAACCAACTCGCTGAAATCCTCACCTAATCGAGAGGAATAGAACGTGGTTGTCAAATCCAGATTGAGGGGCTTAAGAACTTAAAATCCCAAATTTTTCCAGCCACCAAACCCCTTGTCCTGAGTGCATTCCAGGGATTTTTCATCCAAATAGCGAAAAAAGATTGGAAAAAGGTGTTGACATCTCCAGGTTGTGTGGTTAATATAGTTAAGCGCGGTTGAGAGAGACGCACTGAACCGCCGCCCCGAACCGAGACAAAAGAATAGAATTTGAAAGTGACTATCCGCCCCCTTGTTTTAAACAAGATTATAACAAGTGAGCTGGTTGAGATTGAAACAATCGATACCAAGGAGCTTAGTTTTAGTTAAGGATAAAGAGAGCCTTAAAAAACATCTCTTGCTAAAGACAAATGAAAATTCTAAGGAATGAGTAAAAAGTCTAATATGGAGAGTTTGATCCTGGCTCAGGATGAACGCTGGCGGTATGCCTAACACATGCAAGTCGAACGAAGCCTTCGGGCTTAGTGGCGGACGGGTGAGTAACGCGTGAGAATCTGCCTTCAGGACGGGGACAACAGTTGGAAACGACTGCTAATACCCGATATGCCGAGAGGTGAAATCTTTTTTGGCCTGAAGATGAGCTCGCGTCTGATTAGCTAGTTGGTGGTGTAAGGGACCACCAAGGCGACGATCAGTAGCTGGTCTGAGAGGATGAGCAGCCACACTGGGACTGAGACACGGCCCAGACTCCTACGGGAGGCAGCAGTGGGGAATTTTCCGCAATGGGCGAAAGCCTGACGGAGCAATACCGCGTGAGGGAGGAAGGTCTTTGGATTGTAAACCTCTTTTCTCAGGGAAGAATATTGACGGTACCTGAGGAATAAGCACCGGCTAACTCCGTGCCAGCAGCCGCGGTAATACGGAGGGTGCAAGCGTTATCCGGAATTATTGGGCGTAAAGAGTCCGTAGGTGGTCATGCAAGTCTGCTGTCAAAGCCCACAGCTCAACTGTGGATCGGCGGTGGAAACTGTGTGACTTGAGTACGGTAGGGGTAGAGGGAATTCCCAGTGTAGCGGTGAAATGCGTAGATATTGGGAAGAACACCGGTGGCGAAAGCGCTCTACTGGACCGTAACTGACACTGAGGGACGAAAGCTAAGGTAGCGAAAGGGATTAGATACCCCTGTAGTCTTAGCCGTAAACGATGGATACTAGGCGTTGTCTGTATCGACCCGGACAGTGCCGAAGCTAACGCGTTAAGTATCCCGCCTGGGGAGTACGCACGCAAGTGTGAAACTCAAAGGAATTGACGGGGGCCCGCACAAGCGGTGGAGTATGTGGTTTAATTCGATGCAACGCGAAGAACCTTACCAAGATTTGACATCCCGTGAATCTTGCAGAGATGCGAGAGTGCCTTCGGGAGCACGGAGACAGGTGGTGCATGGCTGTCGTCAGCTCGTGTCGTGAGATGTTGGGTTAAGTCCCGCAACGAGCGCAACCCTCGTCCTTAGTTGCCAGCATTAAGTTGGGCACTCTAGGGAGACTGCCGGGGACAACTCGGAGGAAGGTGGGGATGACGTCAAGTCATCATGCCCCTTACATTTTGGGCTACACACGTACTACAATGGTCGGGACAAAGGGCAGCAACCCCGCGAGGGCAAGCGAATCTCATCAAACCCGGCCTCAGTTCAGATTGCAGGCTGCAACTCGCCTGCATGAAGGAGGAATCGCTAGTAATCGCAGGTCAGCATACTGCGGTGAATCCGTTCCCGGGCCTTGTACACACCGCCCGTCACACCATGGAAGCTGGCAACGCCCGAAGTCGTTACTCTAACCGTTCGCGGAGGAGGGCGCCGAAGGCAGTGCTAGTGACTGGGGTGAAGTCGTAACAAGGTAGCCGTACCGGAAGGTGTGGCTGGATCACCTCCTTTTAGGGAGACCTAACCTACTGAAGTTTGAAAGCAATCAGCAAATAGAACGCAGTAAGGTCATCTCGAAGGTCGTGCGAGGGGGAGAAACGGGAGTCACTTTCAAATTTAGGTTCGTGGACATGGGCTATTAGCTCAGGTGGTTAGAGCGCACCCCTGATAAGGGTGAGGTCCCTGGTTCAAGTCCAGGATGGCCCACTTATCAACCGTTGATAATCATCAATTGTTGATATCAATGGGGGTATAGCTCAGTTGGTAGAGCGCCTGCTTTGCAAGCAGGATGTCAGCGGTTCGAGTCCGCTTACCTCCACCAAAACCACGAAATAATGAAACGAACTCAGCATCAGCACCATAGTCTAAAAAAAAAGACGAAAGATGTTGTTGAATGCTGAAAGAGATTTCAGCAAAGCACCTTGAAAACTGCACAAAAGAATATTAGATAGTCGAAATAATAGCTAGGTAGGAAAGTACGAAAGTACAAGCAATCCAAAAATAGCCAAGAGTCTGACCTCGAAAAAAGGTCAAGCTACAAAGGGCTAACGGTGGATACCTAGGCACACAGAGGCGATGAAGGACGTGGTTACCGACGATATACTCCGGGGAGCTGGAAGCAAGCATTGAGCCGGAGGTTTCCGAATGGGGCAACCCTAAATACAGCCATCTGAATATATAGGATGGTATGAGCCAACTCAGCGAATTGAAACATCTTAGTAGCTGAAGGAAGAGAAAGAAAAATCGATTCCCTTAGTAGCGGCGAGCGAAGCGGGAAGAGCCTAAACCAACTGCTTAGGCGGTTGGGGTTGTGGGACAGTGATGTGGACTATAGAGGTTAGATGAAGTAGTTGAAAGCTACACCAAAGAAGGTGAAAGTCCTGTAGTCGAAAATCGAAGTAGCCTAACTGTATCCCGAGTAGGCCGGAGCACGTGAAATTCCGGTTGAATCAGCGAGGACCACCTCGTAAGGCTAAATACTACTGTGTGACCGATAGTGTAAAAGTACCGCGAGGGAAAGGTGAAAAGAACCCCGGGAGGGGAGTGAAATAGAACATGAAACCGTTAGCCTACAAGCAATGGGAGGACGATTTAACGTCTGACCGTGTGCCTGTTGAAGAATGAGCCGGCGACTTACAGGCTGTGGCAGGTTAAGGTGAAAAGCCGAAGCCAAAGTGAAAACGAGTCTGAAAAGGGCGTTAGTCACAGTTTGTAGACCCGAACCCGGGTGATCTAACCATGGCCAGGATGAAGCTTGGGTAATACCAAGTGGAGGTCCGAACCGACTTCTGTTGAAAAAGGAGCGGATGAGCTGTGGTTAGGGGTGAAATGCCAATCGAACCCGGAGCTAGCTGGTTCTCCCCGAAATGTGTTTAGGCGCAGCGGTTGGTTTCCTTGCATGGGGGTAAAGCACTGTTTCGCTGCGGGCTGCGAGAGCGGTACCAAAGTGAGACAAACTAAGAATACCATGTAAAATTCAGCCAGTAAGACGGTGGGGGATAAGCTTCATCGTCGAGAGGGAAACAGCCCAGACCGCCAGCTAAGGTCCCAAAATACTTGCTAAGTGATAAAGGAGGTGGGAGTGCATAGACAACCAGGAGGTTTGCCTAGAAGCAGCAATCCTTGAAAGAGTGCGTAATAGCTCACTGGTCAAGCGCTCCTGCGCCGAAAATGAACGGGGCTAAGCAAGTTACCGAAGCTGCGGACTCGAAAGAGTGGTAGGGGAGCGTTCTATATGGTGTGAAGCATTAGCGGTGAGCAGATGTGGACTGTATAGAAGTGAGAATGTCGGCTTAAGTAGCGAAAATATGTGTGAGAATCACATACCCCGAAACCCTAAGGGTTCCTCCGGAAGGCTCGTCCGCGGAGGGTTAGTCGGGACCTAAGGCGAGGCCGAAAGGCGTAGTCGATGGACATGAGGTTAATATTCCTCAACTCCTGTGTGGGAGCATAACTATGACGCATGAAAGATAGCTACACCCTGAATGGATTGGGAGGAGACTACGGTCTCCGCGTAGTAAAGGATAGTGCCTAGAAAAGCTAGTTATGTGTTGAAAGCATAGGACCCGTACCCGAAACCGACACAGGTAGGGTGGTAGAGTATACCGAGGGGCGCGAGGTAACTCTCTCTAAGGAACTCGGCAAAATTGCTCCGTAACTTTGGGAGAAGGAGTGCCAGCGAGAGCTGGTCGCAGTGAAGAGGCCCAGGCGACTGTTTACCAAAAACACAGGTCTCTGCAAACTCGTAAGAGGACGTATAGGGGCTGACGCCTGCCCAGTGCCGGAAGGTTAAGGAAGTTGGTTAGCTTAGGCGAAGCTGACGACTGAAGCCCCGGTGAACGGCGGCCGTAACTATAACGGTCCTAAGGTAGCGAAATTCCTTGTCGGGTAAGTTCCGACCCGCACGAAAGGCGTAACGATCTGGGCACTGTCTCGGAGAGAGGCTCGGCGAAATAGGATTGTCTGTGAAGATACGGACTACCTGCACCTGGACAGAAAGACCCTATGAAGCTTTACTGTAGCTTGGTATTGGGTTCGGGCTTTGTTTGCGCAGGATAGGTGGGAGACGTTGAGATTACTCTTGTGGGAGTAATGGAGTCACTGGTGAGATACCACTCTAACAAGGCTAGAATTCTAACTTTAAACCGTGAAGCCGGTG
The DNA here is from genome assembly GCF_001693295.1 of Picosynechococcus sp. PCC 8807. NCBI lineage: Bacteria > Bacillati > Cyanobacteriota > Cyanophyceae > Chroococcales > Geminocystaceae > Picosynechococcus > Picosynechococcus sp. PCC 8807. The sequence goes on along the minus strand of NZ_CP016483.1, from coordinate 2,941,582 downwards.
AAAGGACAGTATCAGGTGGGCAGTTTGACTGGGGCGGTCGCCTCCTAAATGATAACGGAGGCGCACAAAGGTTCCCTCAGGCTGGTTGGAAATCAGCCATCGAGTGCAAAAGCAGAAGGGAGCTTGACTGCGAGACCTACAAGTCAAGCAGGGACGAAAGTCGGTTTTAGTGATCCGACGGCGCTGCGTGGAAGGGCCGTCGCTCAACGGATAAAAGTTACTCTAGGGATAACAGGCTGATCTCCCCCAAGAGTTCACATCGACGGGGAGGTTTGGCACCTCGATGTCGGCTCATCGCAACCTGGGGCTGAAGTAGGTCCCAAGGGTTGGGCTGTTCGCCCATTAAAGCGGTACGTGAGCTGGGTTCAGAACGTCGTGAGACAGTTCGGTCCATATCCGGTGCAGGCGTAAGAGCATTGAGAGGAGTCTTCCTTAGTACGAGAGGACCGGGAAGGACGCACCGCTGGTGTACCTGTTATCGTGCCAACGGTAAACGCAGGGTAGCCAAGTGCGGAGCGGATAACCGCTGAAAGCATCTAAGTGGGAAGCCCACCTCAAGATGAGTGCTCTCATGGAGTTAATCCAGTAAGGTCACGGGAAGAACACCCGTTAATAGGCATTAGGTGGAAGTGTGGCAACATATGGAGCCGAGATGTCCTAACAGACCGAGGGCTTGTCCTTAAACAGATGGTTAGACTAAGTATTTCGATGAACTAATGAGTATTTTGTGCAGTCTTGAGGGTGTGAGACCACACCACTGCTTGGTGTTTCTAGCATAGTGGAACCACACTGATTCCATCCCGAACTCAGATGTGAAACGCTATAGCGGCGACGATACCTGTGGGGTAGCCTACCGGGAAAATAGCTCAATGCCAAGCTTCTCTCTTTTATGAAAAACTGAATATCTTATTCTTCAACTTTATATTCTAATCAAAGCTCTCAATCTACAGGTTGAGGGCTTTATTTTATTTTGCTTTCTTTCTCCTTTGTAGTGAGTGAAGTCCCATTCCGTTGCTTGGGTAGTGTTGTAGAGTATGAAGAGTAAGCCAATAAGTTGATAGGTATTTGAATGAATCGGATTTACTGGGGTTGTATATTCGGATTTTTTAGTGTTGTAGGGCTGGCAAATCAAGCGATCGCCAATGAGATGATGTATCGACCCCTTGGAATTCGCTCTGGTCAAGAGATTAACCAGCGGCTTTCGGATCAGGATATCCCCACGGGGGAAGGGGGGTTTGCCAGGGATTATGCAATTACTCTCCAAGAGGGTGATCAAGTTGCCATTGACTTGCTTTCGGACGATTTTGATACGATTGTGTTGCTGCTGGCGGCGGATGGGTCGACGATTGCGGAAAATGACGATGCCGCTGATGGTTCAACGAATTCATTACTATTTGTGCGCATTAACGAAACGGGACGCTATATTGTGCGGGTACGGGCCTTTGGGGAAACGGGAAATGGTGATTTTTCGCTCAAAGTAACGCGTCTACAGCCTATTCGCGAGTAAAACGATGCTGACGAGACAAGCGACTTCAGTCCATTCCACAGTGGCACCGTAGGTATCGCCTGTATGACCTTGGAATTTATGACCAAACCAAGTGCTGACAGCGATCGCCACTGCCATAAACCAAAGATTAGTGAGCATAACACTCAACCATTGGCCAATTGGCAGGAAAAAGTAGCTCAAAAATACGAATAAGAGCATGGGGCAGATACTCCAGCACAAATCTGGATATAACTGGAACTGCTGCTTGTGGAATGCCCCTTTGCCTTCAGCTTTCAGGTAGGGATAAAAGGCGATCGCCACCACCTGAGACCATCGCCCCCAAGCCGGTATCAACACAAAAAAATACCAAGACTCTAATCCTAAACTTTCGAGGGCAGCGACCTTGAGCAACAGGATTAAGATCCCTGTCATCACCCCAAATGCACCAGAAACACTATCAGCCATCACCGTTAAACGGCGTTTCGGTTCCGTCACTGCTAAGCCATCGGCCGCATCCATCGCCCCATCTAAATGTAAGCCTCCCGTCAAACCCAACCAAAAGGCAACTAAAATCGCACTTCTGAGTAAAGTGGGAACCTTTAAACTCTCTAAACCCCAAAAACTCCCCAGCAATATGCCCCCAATAATCAAGCCCACCCAAGGACACCAACGGGCAATGCGAATAAAACTAGGCTGCACTCCCTTGGGCAGTGGTAGCAGCGTGTAAAAAAGAATGGCCCCCAATAGCGATCGCCAAAGCTGTAGCAAGCCTGATAGAAAACGAACCATAAATTGATTGAGATGCTCAGAATTGGATAGATTGTGGGTTTTCAGATGTCAAAATTCAAACCTTAAGTTAAGATTATGGCGAGGCATTGGAAACCGTTAATAAACATCCTCCGCCATAACACCAAGACAATACTGTAAAACCACAGCCCTTGTCCTTGGGTGCTAGCTTTTGTACAAGTAAAATGACAATCGCATAGGCTCATCCTGATGTGGTGGCGCTCATTTGCTTGCCATGTCTAGGCAGTGTTATGGATGATTTACCTTCAGTCTGTCATATTTTTTGTTTACCCTTAGTCAATTCCCATGAGTCATCAATGTCATCCCACTTCCTTACCCGCTCCTTGTGTGGTCTCTACCGGTATTCTTGTCAATAAAAGTGACATGAAACGTCTACTCCAAGATCTCGCATGGGTCCGCTATTCCCATTACCTTGATGGCGAAGTGCAAAAACAGGGCGAAGGTTGGATTGTAGAAGTCTTTGATGATGAACAACAGGCTACTTTGGTGGTCAATCAGTCTTTATATCTAAATTTACATAGCTTCGATTACCTTGCCCTGAAACAGGCTGAAACCGATAAGACTTATTTTGAACTCGTGCAGGATAATCGTGTCTTACGTTTGGAAGTGGCAGAAAATCCCCAAGCCAATCCTTTCAATACCAAAGCAGTTCCCGAAAGTACCTTAGAAGAGATGGTGACTCAGGTTTTATCGGCCCGCTGGGATGTCCACATGGATGACGATGAAAATTTCAATTTCTAGGTTCTGTTTCCTGAACTCGGTAGAATAAGCGGTGGCTTTTGCTGCCGTTTTTATTTTTTATTGATCCTCGGAACATCATCTGTGAGCCATTTTCATTTTTCGCTACATAAGGAATGTCGCCATACAAATGCCCGGGTCGGCGTGTTTCATACCCCCCACGGAATTGTGGAAACACCCCGATTTATGCCTGTGGGTACCCTTGCGAATGTGAAAGGCATCACGCCAGATCATTTAGTCCAGGCCCAGGCCCAGATGGTTTTATCAAATACTTACCACCTCCACTTACAACCGGGGGAAGGGATTGTCCAGAAAGCCGGAGGACTGCATCGGTTTATGGCTTGGGAGGGGCCGATCCTCACGGATTCCGGGGGATTCCAGGTTTTTAGTCTCAGTGAAATGCGTAAGATTCGTGAGGAAGGGGTGGTGTTCCGTTCGCCGAAGGATGGACGTTTGATTGATATGACCCCGGAGCGATCAATCCAGATTCAAAATGCCCTGGGTGCTGATGTGATCATGGCCTTTGATGAATGTCCACCAGGAGATGCGGGCCGGGAGGCGGTGGCGGCGGCAACAGCACGAACCTATCGTTGGCTAGAGCGATGTATTGAAGCCCATGAACGGGACGATCAAGCGTTGTTTGGGATTGTCCAGGGGGGCATTTTCTTAGATTTACGCTCCCAAGCGGTGACAGATTTAACGAAATTAGACCTACCGGGCTATGCCATCGGGGGCGTTAGTGTGGGGGAATCGCCGGAAAATATTCGTAAAGTGGTACAGCATACAGCGCCGCTCCTGCCGAAAAACAAGATTCGTTATTTGATGGGGGTGGGCACCTATCGGGAAATGGCCCAGGCGATCGCCGCGGGGATTGATGTGTTTGATTGTGTGATTCCGACGCGGTTGGGGCGTCATGGTGCGGCTCTAGTCAAAGGCGATCGCTGGAATTTAAAAAATGCCCAGTTTAAAGAAGATTTTCGCCCCCTGGATGAAAGCTGTCCTTGTTATACGTGCCAGAATTTCACGCGGGCCTATTTGCACCATTTAATCAAAGCGAAAGAAATGTTAGCCTACATGCTACTTTCTTTACATAACGTTACAGAATTGATTCAATTTACCGTGAGAATTCGTGAATCAATCCTTAGCGATCGCTTCGTGGAAGAATTCGGCGAATGGCTAGAACCCGAACCAACTCATGCTAGGATTGACTGCAAACCATAAGAAAAATCAGTTCAACAAGGAAATATATGGAAGCGGCATTATTACTTGCGAAATTACCTGAGGCCTACTCAATTTTCGATCCCCTCGTGGATGTTTTGCCTCTAATTCCTTTGTTCTTCTTGCTGTTGGCATTTGTATGGCAAGCGGCAGTGGGCTTCAAATAAACACCATTTTTGAATTATTTAAAAAAGAAATTGATTAAGCATCCTTGCGGGGATGCTTTTTTGTTTTTTGCGACTAATTTGTAACTAAATGTAACGAGAATTAACCGCGATTCATAATTGCTTTTTGGAAAGCGGGGCGATCGCCCAATCGTTTTAAGTAGGCTTGTAGGGCTGGATAGGCGCTGAGATCCACATCTTGGAACATCAAAGGAATGTAGGCGAGGATTGAACCGACGGCCACATCCGCCACCGTAAATGCTTCTCCTAAGAGAAAAGATGTGTTTTGCAAGAGATCGTTTAGGGGCTGCAAATAACGGGCCATAACTTCATTGCGATTTTCAGCCGGGGTGAGTCCAATGGAAAAGGTCGAGTTGGCAAATAACACCCATTGGTAGGCGATCGCCTTATCTGCCGGGGAAGGGCCGAGGTGACTAAATTTTTCTACGAGGTAGAGCAAAATCGCACCGGATTCAAATAAAGTGACCTCGTCATCGCTTAGGACAGGCACTTTCCCAAAGGGATTTAAGGCAAGGAAATCCGGTTGTTTATGTTCGCCCGCCTGCATATCGAGAAGGACAAATTCATAGTCAGCACCGAGCTCTTCGAGATACCAACGCACAATTGAGGCACGGCTACGCGCCCCACCGTAGAGTTTTAGCATAGTGTGAGTTTTGTTAGGCCAATAAATTCGTCTACAAATTCATTTAGAGAACTTTGTGGGTATGGGCATGTTGCTTCACATTGTCCTCTGTGTTGACGATATTAACCTGATTAAGGACGCGCTTTTTCGCGGTGGAATGGTTGAACTCCTGGTGGAGTGTCCCTAGGGGGATATGGCCCTGGGCTTCGGGGCGGCGTTTGTAGGTACGGGCGGCGGCGGCGGTGCGTTCTAAAAAGTCATCGGGAATTTGCAGGCGATCGCCTAGGGCTGTGGGTAAGGTGATTTGATCCGCTTGGATAACATCCCCAAGGGGCAGGGCTTGGGCAACTCGATAAGATGTGGGAATTCCTTTTAACAGTGCTTCGAGGGCCGCTGAGGGAATCGGTTCTAGGATAGAAACCGCCTGGGTTTCGCCCTCCTCCCGGACAAAACAACTGGCGACGCCAAAAACACAATAATCGTTATTCGTTAAATGATGGGTCTGAAAAAAATCTTGTAATGTAGGCATAAGAATTTTTACTTACTGAAACTAAATATAAGGATTGAATTTTCCGTTTTGATCCTAACGAGCTTTTGGGGCGTACGAGACAGAAAGAAAGGATTCTTTAATTGCAGCGAATGATCTCTAATACCCAACCTTTACCTCTGACCATATTCAAGCCTGGGCCAGTATTCTAAGGTGAAACACAAAAAAGTCATGTCTTGATGGTAATGAATCTAAAATTAAACTTTTTTTGGGGATTTTGGCTGCTTTATGTAGGGACTTTACTCCTTGCCCCCAGTCATTTCCCCTTCGGCGGAGAACCCCTATGGCAACTGCAACCTGAGACTTTGACAGAGGTGAAACAAGCATCGCTTAATTTCTTTTTTGTGCTGCCGATTTTAAATTATTTGGGTTGGCGATCGCCTTTAGCCCCAGTGCTCAATCCTGTAGATGAGGCCCTCTTTAATTTTGCTGTCGCCTGGATGTGGCTTTTTCTGCCAGTAATGGCGAGCGATCGCAAGGGTCAACATCTGCCATACCTCGCCTTCTGGGGTTGCGGGATGTTTCTTACCAATGTTTTTTTGCTGCCCTACATGGCACTCCGACGAGCCATTGCCCCTCAGCCTTTTTTACCTAAACCGTGGTTTACGCGCTTTTTTGCGTGGGTCGGAATCTGCGTCGGCATTATTGCCATTGGTTGGTTTGGTCTAGCTCGTCCTGAATTTGGTCTTCTCGGCGATCGCCTTGATTACTTTCTCTTGCGTCTGGGAGATAGCCGCCTCACCGTCGCCTTCATGGTGGATCTCCTTTGTTTTTGGTTTATCCAAATTTTCCTCATGGGTGATCTCACCGCCAAAGATAGCTTCTGGCAAACCCTACGTTTTGTGCCATTTTTTGGTGTGGCCTGTTGGTTGCTCTTTGACCACCGTTCTTCCTAAAACCTCTTTACTCAGCCCCAATTTGAACGCTTAAGTTGGGGTTGAGACCGCTAATCAATGCTTTTAAAACAAGCTATCGAAAACTGTTATTATCGTAAGCTAAACCGTTAAGATGTAGATTAAATCAAGATTTAAGCGATCACCGATTATGGAAACATCCCTGGCTAGCCTTGGCCCTTTTTCTGTCCCTGCGGACAATCCTGACATTCTGAGTCAACTCCTTGAGAACCAAAAATCGCCCCACACCTGGCGAGCCTACAAAAAAGATATTCGTGATTTTTTTCGGTTTGTGGCCGATGCCAACGAACCCACACCGCTCCTGGTCGAAGCCTTTCTGAATCTGGAGCAACCCCAGGCCCTCGCCCTCGTCTTGCGCTACAAAAATCATCTACGGGATGTCCGCTGCCTCAAGGAAGCCACCATTAATCGTCGTCTTGCCGCCCTCAAAGCATTGGTTCGTTTGGCAAATCAGTTGGGGCAATGTCGCTATACCCTCGGTGGCATCAAAGGAGAAAAGGTCAGTCGCTATCGGGATACCACTGGGATTTCACAAACTGTTTATCGACAAATTTTAAAAATTCCTAACCAAAAAACCATTAAGGGCAAACGTGATTACGCTATTTTGAGATTGCTTTGGGATAATGCGCTGCGGCGTAATGAAATTGTCCAAACCAACTTAGAAGATTTAGACCTCGAACGGCGATCGCTCGCAATTTTAGGGAAGGGAAAAGGCCGCCAAAAACAATGGGTGACACTCTCTGCCGCAACAGTGACAGCTCTAAAGGCTTGGTTAGCTGTCCGTCCGGGATCTAAAAATAAAATTCAGCCACTATTTGTTGCCCTTGATCGTGCTCACCTGGGCCACCGTCTCACAGGGACGGCTATTTACCAGTTAGTCCGGAACACAGCCAAGGCCGCAGGCGTCACAAAATTATTATCACCCCACCGCATTCGTCACTCTGGGATTACAGCGGCCCTTGATGCGACCAATGGAGACGTGCGTAAGGTGCAAAAATTTTCTCGTCATGCCGACCTCAATACCTTGATGATTTATGATGACAACCGCAGGGATATCCAAGGGGAAATTACAGATCTCTTGGCGAATTTGATCTAGGGGCTTTTTGATCCAGAAAAGACAAAACGAACCTATTGCGCTGTGATGAATATCAGTATCTATCGTACTCAAAGAGCTTTGACTCAACATGGTTAGAAGATTTAATTTGAAGATTATGAATCAGGCTCATTTTTTGCGTTTTTGTTTCGCTAACCGACTGATCTTGAAGGTCTTTGTGGGGTTAGCCATTGGTGCTTCGAGTTTATTGCTCGTGGAAATTCCCCTGGGACGAGCCCAAAGCGCTGCTGATTTGCTGCCTGATGTACCCCAAGAACAGCCATTGAGTGAGGCTGAAAAATCCCTAGAGGAAGGTCTTATCGCCCTTGCCCAAGGTCAATATGAGCAGGCGATCGCCGCTTTTGATCAAGCGATTCAACGGGACCCAAATTTTGTTGAAGCTTACAATAACCGGGGGATTGCCTACGGAGAATTAGAGCAATACGAACAGGCGATCGCTGACTTTAATCGTGCCCTTGTTTTAGATCCAAATTCTGCAGCCTCTTATTTTGGTCGGGGAACCGTCTCCCATAAACTTGGCCAGGCACAACAAGCCTATGACGACTTGACCCAGGCGATTACGCTCATGCCTGAGTGGGTTGATCCTTACATCAACCGTGGCTTGATCTTAACCAATGCCGGCCTACGGGAAGAAGCGCTTCAGGATTTTAGCCAAGCACTCCGCCTCAATCCCCAAAACGTCATTGCTTTAATCAACCGGTCTAGTTTGTATGTGCGGACGGGCGAATATGAAAAAGCACTCCAGGATGCGAATGTTCTTATTGATCTCAATGAGGGACTTGCCGTTGCTTACAACAATCGCGGTATTGCCTTGGCCGGTCTGGGGCAAAATCAAGAGGCCCGTCAAGATCTAGAGAAGGCGATCGCGATGTTTGATGCCCAAGGAGATATGGAGGGCAAACGACGGGCAGAAACTTTTGTGCGGGTGTTATTCCAGTAAACAAAGAGCGAGCTTCATTTACGAAAATTTAAGCATGGCTTAACTTTAGTCGGCTAAATCGGGAAAGACTTCTCGCACCGAAGGGTGGACTAAACGCCGCTCGGCAATATTTAATCCTTGGGCGATCGCCGGATTTTGTTTAATCGCTCCCAGACCTTGATTGGCTAGTTGGAGAACGTAGGGCAAAGTGCTGTTATTAAGGGCTTGGGTTGCTGTCCAAGGTACGGCCCCCGGCATATTGGGCACCCCAAAATGGACAACCCCTTCTTCGAGATAGGTGGGGGCACTGTGACTGGTGGGCCGCAGGGTTTCGATACAGCCCCCTTGGTCTACGGCCACGTCAATAATGACAGAACCCCGTTTCATCTGTTTGACTGCGGCACGGGACACTAAAATTGGTGCACGTTTGCCCGGTAAAAGCACGGCCCCAATCACCAGATCGGCGAGGGGTAACCAGCGTTGAATTTGGGTCGGTGTGCTGTAGAGTAGTTCCACCCGGGAGCCGAATAGCGCTTCTAAATCACTGAGGCGATCGACGTTAATGTCGAGGATCTGTACCTGGGCCCCAAGACCCACGGCCATTTTTGCCGCTTCGGTGCCGACAGTCCCCCCACCAAGAATCATCACACGACCCGGCCCAACGCCAGGGACACCTCCGAGTAAAACGCCTCTGCCGCCCTGCTGTTTTTCGAGATAGCGCGCCCCAAACTGCACGGCCAAGCGCCCAGCGATGACACTCATCGGCGCAAGAAGTGGTAAATGACCTTTGCCGTCGGTGACCGTTTCGTAGGCGATCGCCGTCACGCCCGATCGCATTAAATTTTCTGTGAGTTGGCGATCAGCCGCTAAATGGAGATAGGTAAATAGGATTTGGCCAGGGCGCAACGAGGCATATTCTGAGGGAAGCGGTTCTTTGACTTTAACGACCATGTCTTGTTCCCAGGCGATCGCCGCCGTAGAAACAATTTCGGCTCCGGCCTGTTGGTATTCCGAATCCGTAAATCCAGAACCGAGGCCCGCCCCCGTTTCAATCAAAATATGATGACCAGCACTGGCGAGGACTTGCACACTGCTCGGTGACAAACCAACCCGAAATTCTTGGTCTTTGATTTCCTTGGGGACACCGATTTTCATCCTCAACGCCTCTATGTTTTGTCTTGGGATCTGTGCTTTTCATTTAAGGACTTTTTTGATGCCCTGTCAGCACCTACTCCCCAAACGACACAAATTCAACTTGAACCAAGCATTGCTTCATAAAAAGACTAAATTAACTTAGACAAAATAGTAGCGATTCAGACTCTGGGCAAAGGTAACCAGAGCAAGATGGCACAATAAACCTCAATATCTTCTACGGTGAAATTTTTTAGATGTCCCATTCGATCTCTGCCTTGATTGAAGCGCTACAACAGCCAGCGCTGTATCCCCACCCGACCCAGGAGGCGATCGCCTTAGTGCAAACCCATGTGTCCTACGTGTTTTTAACTGGGGACTATGCCTACAAACTAAAAAAAGCAGTTAATTTTGGCTTCCTGGATTTTTCGACTCTAGACAAACGTCAACATTTCTGCGAAGTAGAATTGGAGCTAAATCGTGCCCTGGCTGCTGACCTGTACCTAGAAGTGCTGCCCATTACCTATGACGGCCAAACCTACGCCTTTGACGGGGCGGGAGAAGTGGTGGAATATGCCGTGAAAATGCGTCAATTCCCCCAGGAAAATCTGTTGAGTGAGATGTTTACAGCAGGCACTCTTACCGAAGATCACATGGTGCAACTGGGAAAAGCTGTCGCTGATTTCCATCAACAGGCAACTACCAACGACTACATCCTGAGCTTTGGGGAAATTGCCAAAATCCGTCAGGCCATTGATGAAAACTACGCCCAAACGGCCAAATATATTGGCACCGTCCAGACCCAAGACCGCTTCGAGCAAACCAAACAATTTACAGATAATTTCTTTGCTAGCCGGGAGGAAATTTTTGCCAAACGCCGCCGCGAAGCAAAAATCAAAGAATGCCATGGCGATCTGCACCTGCGCAATATTTGTTTTTGGCAAGATCAGATTCAACTATTTGACCGCATCGAATTCAATGAGCCTTTCCGGTTCGTCGATACCATGTATGACGTGGCTTTTACGGTGATGGATTTAGATGCGCGGGGGGCCAGGGAGCTGGGGAATGCTTTTCTCAATACCTATGTCGAACGTACTGGAGATTGGGAAGGACTCCAGGTTTTACCCCTCTACCTGAGTCGCCAGGCCTATGTGCGGGCGAAAGTGACTTCATTTCTTTTGGATGATCCGGCGATCGCCCCTGAAGCAAAAATCCAGGCTGCGGCGATCGCTTCAGATTACTACGATTTAGCTTGGCGCTATACCCAACGCCCCCAGGGAAAAGTGATTGTAATGTGTGGTTTATCCGGTGCTGGCAAGTCAACGGTGGCCCGGGCGGCAGCTCGCCAATGGAATGGAATTCAACTGCGCTCCGATGCTGTGCGTAAACATTTAGCAGGCTTATCTTTAGAAGCAAAAGGCGATGACAGCCTCTACAGTGAAGCGATGAATGAACAAACCTATGCTCGCCTACAAGAGCTTGGTTTACTGTTGGCAAAACAGGGTTTTACCGTCATCCTCGATGCCAAATATGACAAACTTGTCTATCGTAAAAATGTGATTAAAGCTTGTGCTGACCAGGACATTCCCCTGGAAATTTTCCACTGCCAAGCACCATTGCCGATTCTGGCCCAGCGGTTAACGACCCGCACCAACGATATTTCCGATGCGACAGCCGATCTGCTCACGAGCCAACAGGAACATTTTGAATCCTTTATCCCAGAGGAACATCCCCTGGTTAAAACCCTGGATACCACCCAGACTCCCGCCGCAATTATGGCCCAACTGACGGAGGAACCTGTTTAAGCCAAAGCAACTGCTGAGAGAAAGGAAAAAGGCGATCGCCCACTTGGGTTGAAATATTACGAAAAGTTAACACTTCCGCATATTTCTCCCTGCTCCCGTAACAAATCCCACGGAAACCCTGGGTTATTTCCCCAAAATGATAGTTATAAATACTCATTGACTATTTCGAGTAAGGAGTAAAAACCATGCAAGCAGCAGGACAAATGACCTGGAGTCCCAACGGCGGTGCGTCTGAAGGGATACTACACCTTAGGTTAAAAGCCTTTGATCCCTGGCGTCCCTACACGGAGTTCCCGGAATTTTACAAACCCGATTTTCCGTCCACCTCTGCGGGGTACGCCACCTTTCTTTCCCTCATTCGCAATCAGTGGCAGTACGTGAAGTAGGGCCGCGCCTGGGTGAGGCGATCGCCCTTGCCTTGCCCAGGATTACAAGAAAATGTAACAATATATAAACTAAGCATTGACATTTGCCGCAGCTCTCGAAGCTCTCTGCCCATGAATTTACTTGCGACTTCGCCCAGTGCCAGCATTGCTTTTTTTCAGCGATCCGCCGGTCGGTGGCATTCCCAGCGCCGCTACTACACCCTCAACAGTGACCAGGAGCCCCTAGAGGCCATTTCGGCAATCGAAGTCGTCTTTTTCCCCGCCGAGCATCCCCACCTCAAACCCTTGGCGATCGCCCACCAACTATCCCCAGAGCAAGCCTTTCAATGTGGAGCGAAAGTCACTTGGGCAAGCACCTATACCAATGTGAAACGCAAACCCCTAAAGGGAGAGACGATCTTTGGGATTCGGGATCAGTTGATGTACCGCGACCGTGGTTTTTCGACAACAGCCCCGATTGTGGCCGAATTTGAATTGATCCAACCCCACGTGATGCGACTCCAGACTGCCTACGACGGCGCCAGTTTTGAAGAAGAAATTAAATTTGTTGGGGATAAACACCGCACACGCCAAACTATTACTTCCCGTGCGGGACAAGAACTGATGATCGCGCAATATTTAGAAACGCGTCTTTAGGAATCCTAAATTTGCCGTTTTAGAAAATCTCCCTTGCATAAAAATATCCGTGTCGGGTGTATGTCACGGATTGTTTAGGTTTATCGGTATCGCTAAAAATTGCAAAAATTCCCGCTTACACTGAGAAGAGTGGAGGCCTCAAGCCCGCAGCGGCAAAGGAGAGAGTTATGGCGATCGCCACGATCAATCCCACGACCGGAGAAATATGTCAGCGTTTTAAAGCCCTGACCCCAGCAGAAATTGACGCAAAATTAGCCAAGGCCCAGGAAGCATTTCAAGCATATCGGCGCACCAGTTTTAGCCAACGGCGACAGTGGCTCGAAAATGCAGCGGCCATCCTCGAACGGGACGCCAGTAAGTTTGCGGAGATTATGACCACTGAAATGGGAAAAACCCATCAAAGTGCGATCGCCGAAGCCGAAAAATCTGCTTTAGTCTGTCGTTACTATGCCGAATATGGTGAACAGTTTTTGGCCAACGAATACACAGAAACCCAGGCCACAGAAAGTTATGTGTGCTATCAGCCCTTGGGCATTCTGCTCGCGGTGATGCCGTGGAATTTTCCCTTCTGGCAGGTGTTTCGTTTTGCGGCCCCAGCATTAATGGCCGGGAATGTGGCGGTGTTAAAACATGCGTCCAATGTGCCCCAGTGCGCCCTGGCGGTGGAAGCGATTTTAGAGGCGGCAGGATTTCCGGAAGGAGTATTTCAAACCTTGTTAATTGGCGCGTCCCAGGTAGAGCAGGTGATTAAAGATCCCCGGGTGAAGGCCGCTACTTTGACAGGCAGCGAACCAGCGGGGGCGAGTTTAGCCAGTCTAGCGGGCCAGGAAATCAAACCGACGCTGTTGGAACTGGGTGGCAGTGATCCCTTTGTGGTCTTTCCGTCGGCGGATCTCGATGAAGCAGTCGAGGTCGGTACTGTAGCCCGTACGATGAACAATGGTCAATCTTGCATTGCCGCGAAACGATTTATTCTCCACGAGGCGATCGCCGCCGAATTTCTCGAAAAACTCCACCTCAAATTTGCCAGTCTTAAGATCGGCGATCCCATGGCACCGGAGACGGATATCGGCCCCTTGGCAACGGAGGGCATCTTGCAGGATATCAGCCGCCAAGTGGATCAAGCGGTGGCTGCTGGGGCCAAGGTTTTGTTGGGCGGGCGACCCCTAGACCGCGCCGGTTATTTTTATCCGCCGACCATTTTGACGGAGATTCCCCCAGGGACGAAGATTCTCCAGGAGGAACTGTTTGCGCCGGTGGCGATGGTCTTTACGGTTAAAGATCTCGATCAGGCGATCGCCCTCGCCAATGATATTCCCTTTGGTTTAGGGGCCAGCGCCTGGACAAATGATCCGGCAGAACAACAACGCTTTATTCAAGAGCTCGATGCTGGGGCCGTTTTTATCAATGGCATGGTGAAATCTGACCCCCGCCTTCCCTTTGGTGGGACGAAACGCTCTGGTTATGGGCGAGAATTGGGCCTCGCTGGGATTCGCACCTTTGTGAATGCCAAAACGGTGTGGCTAAAATAACCCCCCGACTTTATCCCAACGATTTTGGTGCCTGAGGAGGCGATCGCCCGTGAATACTGCAGAATTATTGATCCGATGTCTAGAAAATGAAGGGGTGGAGTATATTTTTGGGCTGCCGGGGGAAGAAAATCTCCATATCCTCGAAGCCCTTAAGGAGTCTCCCATCCGTTTTATCACCGTCCGCCATGAACAGGGTGCCGCTTTTATGGCCGATGTGTATGGTCGTTTAACCGGGAAAGCGGGGGTTTGTCTGTCTACCCTGGGGCCTGGGGCTACCAATTTAATGACCGGGGTTGCCGATGCGAACCTCGATGGGGCTCCCCTGATTGCGATTACAGGGCAGGTGGGTACCGACCGCATGCACATTGAATCCCACCAATATCTTGATCTGGTGGCGATGTTTGCCCCCGTCACCAAGTGGAATAAACAAATTGTCCGACCGAACACGACCCCGGAGGTGGTACGTCGTGCCTTTAAAATTGCCCAGCAGGAAAAACCAGGGGCAGTACACATCGATCTCCCTGAAAATATTGCGGCGATGCCCGTAGAAGGTCAGCCCCTCCAGCGGGATGGTCGTGAAAAAATCTATGCTTCAAGCCGGAGTTTAAACCGGGCTGCCGAGGCGATCGCCCATGCCAAGAGTCCTTTAATCCTGGTGGGTAATGGCATTATTCGCGCCGATGCGGCCGAAGCCCTCACCGATTTTGCCACCCAGCTGAATATTCCCGTGGTCAACACCTTTATGGGAAAAGGGGCAATTCCCTACACCCATCCCCTGTCCCTGTGGACGGTGGGACTCCAACAGCGCGATTTTGTCACCTGTGCCTTTGAACAGAGCGATTTGGTGATTGCAGTGGGCTACGATCTGATCGAATATTCTCCCAAACGCTGGAACCCAGAGGGAACGACCCCAATTATCCACATTGGTGAAGTGGCCGCCGAAATTGATAGTAGTTATATTCCCCTCACAGAAGTTGTTGGCGACATTGGTGATGCCTTAAATGAAATTCGTAAACGCACAGACCGTGAGGGCAAAACCGCACCAAAATTTCTCAATGTCCGGGCTGAGATTCGGGAGGACTATGAACGCCACGGCACCGATGCTAGTTTTCCGGTCAAACCCCAAAAAATCATCTACGATCTCCGCCAAGTGATGGCCCCAGAGGACATCGTCATTTCCGATGTGGGGGCTCACAAAATGTGGATGGCCCGCCATTACCATTGCGATCGCCCCAATACTTGCCTGATTTCCAATGGATTTGCGGCGATGGGCATTGCGATTCCCGGTGCTGTGGCGGCTAAATTAGTCCACCCAGAAAAAAATGTCGTGGCTGTCACGGGGGACGGGGGATTTATGATGAACTGCCAGGAGCTAGAAACGGCCCTGCGCATTGGGGCGAATTTTGTCACCCTAATTTTTAACGACGGTGGCTATGGCTTGATCGGTTGGAAACAGATTAACCAGTTCGGCGCACCAGCTTTTGTGGAGTTTGGCAATCCCGATTTTGTGCAGTTTGCCGAAAGTATGGGCCTCAAGGGTTATCGGATTACCGCCGCCGCCGACCTTGTGCCGACCTTAAAAGAAGCCCTAGCCCAGGATGTGCCAGCGGTGATCGATTGCCCCGTGGACTACAGCGAAAATGTGAAATTCTCCCAAAAATCAGGGGATTTAATTTGCCGTATGTAACAGGGTGTCATACTGGGGATGGAGTTCCACTACCCGACCCACAATGGCGATCGCCGGTGCAGCAAAGCCCGTTGCTTCGACTTTTTGGACAATGTCTCCAAGATTACCCAGAAGTTCTTCTTGATCCGGGCGCGTTCCCCAACGAATTAGAGCAATAGGAGTGTCTGTGGTTAAGCCCCCTGCGAGGAGCTGGGGAATAATTTGGGGCAGATTGTGGATGCCCATGTAGATCACGAGGGTCTCGGAACCCTGGGCGATCGCCTGCCAATTAACCTGGGGTCGATACTTGCCAGCGGCCTCATGGCCTGTGACAAAGGTTGCCGAACAACTATAGCCACGGCTGGTGAGGGGAATGCCACAGTAGGCGGGAGCCGCAATACCAGAGGTAATGCCTGGGACAATTTCGACAGGAATATTTGCAGCTTGGAGATCGGCCATTTCTTCGCCGCCTCGCCCAAAAACAAACGGATCGCCTCCTTTCAAGCGCACCACAATGGCAAATTCCTGGGCTTTTTCGATCAAAATTTTTGTGGTTTCTTCCTGGGGGAGTGAATGTCTGCCCCGGCGTTTCCCCGCATGGATCCGTTCGGCCTGGGGATTGATCATCGCCAAAATTGGCTCACTGACCAAGGCATCATAAACAACCACATCAGCCATTTCGAGGAGGGTTTTGCCCTTTAGGGTAAAGAGGCCAGGGTCACCGGGGCCTGCCCCAACAAGGTAAACTTTGCCGACTGGAGTGCTAGGGGTCATGGAATTTGCCATGGAGGAGGGGTTCAGGGAGAAAATAAATTTAAGGGAAATGGCTGAGGAGCCGTAAGGTATCTCAGATTAACACGGGCAATTTTTTTTTCTGTATCTTTGGTTGCCCTTTCTAAAGAAATACTTAATTTTTCCCTTGACAAGGCGATCGCCCCTTTCGTTTTCCGCCAAAAAATCCCTAAAAATCTCAAAATAAGGAGCCATGGCCCCAATGAAAACCATGACGCCCCATTTATCCTAGGCTCGCTCCTGCTTCTGGGGATTAGACCGGATTTGCTGGAGCAATAGTTCCAATTCCGCTTGGATCGAGAGATATTTTACCCGGGTATCTAGGGGTAATGTATTGGCGGCTTTATCCTGGACTGTACATTGACTCATGGTTTGATCTAAAGCAATTTTAAAATGGCGTTTATTAAGAGAATGAGTATATTAACTTAAAATTCCCCACCGTCAGGGAGAAATTTTCGCACAAGGAGAGAGAAGGGCAGCATAAAATAGTGTATTGCTGGATAATCTGCATGATTCATCCCCCATTGCCAGGATTTGAGGATACATTTTGCTGCTATCAAAAGGTTTAGAGATTGAAATCTACACAGGCACCCCCACCGGAGAAATTATCGGCCTCTCCGATCAAGTGGTAAAGGCCCTTGAAGGCTTTGTGCGGGAACCTGATAATCGCAATGTCGAATACACTACGCCCCCTTGTTGCAGCTATGAAAGTTTGCTCTGTGCAATTTTGCAGCCCCGACTGCAACTGCGTCAGTTTTTGAAAACCCTGGGGAACTACACCCTCATTCCTGGCAGTACCCTCTCTTTGGGCGATGCGAGTCGCTTTTTTCGCTCGGATCCCCAAAATCCCTACCATGCCTATATTGAACAGACCTATGGCACCGATGTGGTGACGGCCAGTGTCCACATTAATATTGGCATTGAAGATCCAGAAATTTTGATGCGGGCCTGTCGGTTAATGCGCCTCGAAGCCCCGTTGATCCTGGCGCTGAGTGCGGCCTCGCCGTTTCTAGATGGTCGCGTGACGGGTTCCCATTCCCGCCGCTGGCAAGTGTTCCCGAAAACTCCGGCCCAGGTGCCCCTATTTACCAACCATCAACATTTTATTGATTGGACTAATGAGCAACTCCGCCTGGGGACGATGCAAAATGTCCGACATTTGTGGTCTTCGGTGCGTCCCAATGGCGATCGCCGCCCTTATTCCCTGAATCGTTTGGAATTGAGAATTTGTGATTTGGTGATCCATCCCCTGCAATTGCTGGCCATTGTCGCCTTCGTCGAAGCAAGAATCCAGCAGCTTTTAGCCCAGCCCCACCTCGACCCCCTCAAGTCCAGTCAGCTAAATCCAGCCCGCCTCTTGGAAATTACCGATGCCAATGAGCAACTGGCGGCCCAATCTAGCCTAGAGGCGACCCTCTATCACTGGCGCACAGGCCAGCCGATTCAAGCGGTGGATTGGATCCAAGAAATTTATACAGAAGTCTATCCCTTTGCGAAACAGGCGGGATTTGCTTGTTTTCTCAGCCCCTTGCAAAAGTTACTCCGGGAGGGGAATCAGGCTCAACAATGGCTCCAGGCCCATCGTCAAGGTCAACCTTTAGAGATGATTATCCAAAAGGCGATCGCCGAAGCCGAAACCCTCGATCAAGAATTAGCCCGATATTTGTGCGAACCCGCTGCCCTTGTGGCCTAGGTGATTGAATGGGTATCTTTAACTGTTTGTAAGACTTTGTTTATTAATCTGCGCCGATGCCCCAACTGGTTCTTGTTCACCCCCAAATTCCCCCCAATACAGGTAATATTGCCCGTACCTGTGCGGCGACCGATACGGAACTACACCTCGTCGGCCCCCTAGGTTTTGAAATTAGCGATCGCCACCTAAAACGCGCCGGCCTAGATTACTGGCCCCATGTCAAACTTTCTTTCTATCCCGACCTTGAGCATTTCCTCCAAGCCCAGGCCACCAGAGGAGGGCGTCTCCTGGGTTACAGCGTCCGGGGCACGAGCCAATACACAGAATTCACTTACCAAGATGATGACTGGTTGCTATTTGGTAGCGAAACCCAAGGCCTCCCCGCAGAACTACTCCAACGCTGCGATGCAACCCTAACTATTCCTATCAATAAGACCCATGTTCGGAGCCTTAATCTTTCCGTGAGTGCAGCGGTGGGTCTCTTTGAAGTGCGGCGTCAATTAGGGCTTTAGTTTTCCCCGATAAGATATTTCTATCACCGCCCCCCCGTAGTGCGCCGAAAACATTAACAGATCTCCCCTGAATCGGTGGAGATTTTATTCTTTTAAAACAAAAATACTATCGCTAAATGTGCACTTAGAAAGCTTAAAAAGCTTATGCAATAGGTGTCTGGGCTAGAGAAGCTGTCAAAACCGAAAAAATATGCTAAGCGATCGCCAGTGGGGAAAAGTGCAACTAAATATTAACTGAAATCACCCTTGTTCTGTATCCTGGACTACCCATTGATCCCAGTGTTTTTCCCCCAGAAAAATCAAAATATATCAACCCAGACTTGTTAAAAAGAAGAAACCAGGGTAACCTTTCCTAGACATTCACCAAATGTCCAATTCAAGTGATCTCAATCACGAGAAGTCGGTAGAATTGTTACTTCAATTGTTTCAGTTGAAGCAGAATGAAACCACTGCTCGACACAAGTAGGAGGTTGTTTTTGAAGGACGTATCCCAAAAGCACCGCATTGTATCCCCTGAAGGTACTGCAGCTTTGGCAACGTCGGTAAAGTCGAACCAAGCGTCTGTTTTCCCATCAGCCTGCTCCCCCTGGAGTCTTGTTGGTTTTCTGGAAAACGTGCCTCACTTCTCACATTTTTTGTCTTCCCATTGAGGGCTACAAAAAATTTCACCGATTTCGGTGTTGACCACGGAAGTAACGGCTTTGCCCAATTCACGAACAGACCGTCTTTTTTCCCAAGGAGAAACATTTATGATTCCTGCTCCAGTTACTTTAGCAACGGCTCCGGAGGTCGAATCCCCCCAACTCGTCGCTGCTGTAAGTTCAAATTCTGTCAGTAGGGTTGAGCCTGAACTACCCGCCATCAAGCACATTGTTGCTGAAGCTGATACGTTTTGGTCCATTGCTCAACGGTATGGCGTGGCCCCTGAGGCGATCGCCACCTTAAACGATCTCACTGTCGAAAGTACTCTAGTGGTTGGGCAAGCACTAAAAATTCCGGCCCCTTCCCAACAACCGATCGCTCGTTATGAAATTGACTCTCCGGCGATCGCCCCCAGCGAGCAACCCACGCTCCCCAAGCCCAGCGTCGAAGTTGCCGCCCTTGAGCTTCCTTCCCAAGCCCTCATGGATGCCGATTCTGCCCGCCTTGAGGCCGACGCACCTACCGCTACATTACGCGCCGAACAGGACAAACTCGTCGAAAGTATTCAAGCCCTAAAAAGCCAGCCTGTGGAAAAGGTGATTTTTGAGGCCAAAACAGAGGCGCCTCAACCCGAAACCTTGGTTAGCTCCACTGCTTTGACTCCCCAGGCACCCACCGCTGCCCCCAAGGGCGTTGTCACGATTCCTGTACCGAAACCCCAGGACTTCAGTGCGCCCACGGCCAAAGCGGAACCCACACCGGAAACCTTAATCGCTAATAATGCGGTTTCTAGCCCCCAGCGTTTACCGGAACCCCCCCAGCTCCAATCTCCTACCCCTGAATTGGTATTGGAAGCGAAAAAAGAAGAAAAAGCAGAACAGGCCCGCTCTGTCACCCTGACTGTTCCGCCAGCCCAGAGCAATGCCTCGACGCCTCTGGTGCGCCCCCAGGAAAAGGCCGCTACTCCAGCAGCCCCAGCGGAAGTCTTGGTTGCAGCAAACACCAACGCCGTGCCCAAAACCCATGTGGTTCGTCCCGGGGAAACTTTATATGCGATCGCCCGTCGTTATGGCATCTCAGGGCGTGAATTGATTGCCGCTAATAAGCTGCTCAATCCCAACGTAATCTACGTCAACCAAAAGCTAGCGATTCCGGCTCGCGCCCAGCAACCCCAGCCCCAGAAAGAATTTGTGGCCCTTGTTCCCCAAATGGAGGTAACCCAAGGCGTGAATCGTAATAGTGCAACCCTAGCGAATGCCGTTTCTCTGCCGCAGCCCAAATTACAGGCAGAAACTGGTTCTGTAACCGCACCGGACAGCGACCGAATCACCACGGAAGCCGCCGTAGAAAAGCTTAAAACTGACATCGCGCGGCTACGTCGGGAATATCAACAGCAATCAACGCCCATTGCCCTCAAGGTTCCGGCTCCCAATGTCGAATTCACCAGCAATGAGCGCGCTGTGGCACCGGCACCGGTAGTTAACCCAGAATGGCAAGGACAACCTGAGCCTTCCGCTACGGCCCCCCGCACCGTGGAAGTGCCCGAAGCACCCCAGGAAATTGCAGCGGCTTCTCCTGGCAACGTCGCCAACTACAACGCGCTTCTGCGTCTCTCTGTTGGTGAAACCGTGAGCCCGGATCTGCCTCCCCTGGCCTCTCCCGATGAATATTTACCGGGCGCTGAAATCTTCAATGGTTATATTTGGCCGGCGAAAGGAACCTTTACCTCTGGTTATGGCCCCCGCTGGGGTCGGATGCACCGGGGGATTGATATCGCTGCCCCCACAGGCACGCCCATTTTTGCAGCGGCCAATGGTGAAGTGATTACGGCTGGCTGGAACTCTGGTGGTTATGGCAACCTCGTCAAGATCCGCCACGGTGATGGCAGTGTCACGCTATATGCCCACAATAGCCGGATCATGGTACGCAAAGGCCAACAGGTCAAGCAAGGCCAACAAATTGCAGCCATGGGGAGCACTGGTTTTAGCACGGGCCCACACCTCCATTTTGAGATTCATCCGAAGGGTCAGGGAGCAGTTAACCCGATGGCCTTCTTGCCGAAGCGTTAGGGCAAAATATTTAACTTTTAAGTTCAATACATTGATTTAAGAGAGGGAGTCTTTCCCTCTTTTTTTGTGGCCATGGGCAAAGCAATCTCGCAGGGAACACCTTCTAAAATGGGAACAATGAAGTTATTTATCCAGTGTTTTTGTGATGTCTCCACTCCAAACAGAAACGGTTCAAATTCCCAATGGCGATCTGCAGATTGCGGCTTACTTGAGCTATCCAGTTAGTGCGGAACCCTTGCCCGCTGTGATTGTGGTGCAGGAAATTTTTGGGGTTAATGGCCACATTCGTGATGTCACTGACCGCATTGCCCGCTTGGGTTATGTGGCGATCGCCCCGGCAATTTATCAACGGTTGGCCCCAGGATTTGAAACAGGGTACACTCCAGAAGACGTGAAAGTCGGACGGCAATACAAAGAACAGACTAAGGCCACAGAACTGCTTAGTGATCTCCAGGCAACCATTGATTATCTTTACGGTCGTCCCCAGGTGAAGCCCACGGGAGTCGGTAGCATTGGGTTTTGCTTTGGCGGCCACGTGACCTATCTGGGAGCGACTCTGCCGGAGATTAAGGCAACAGCGTCTTTTTATGGTGCTGGGATTACCACCTGGTGTCCCGGGGAAGCAACCCAGACAACCCTGGACTATACCTCTGAAATCCAAGGCAAACTCTACGGTTTCTTTGGGATGGCCGATGCGTCGATTCCGGCGGCTCAAGTAGATCAGATCGAGACGGCTTTAAAAATGCACCAAATCGAGCACAAGATTTTTCGCTATGAAGGGGCAGGCCATGGCTTCTTTTGCGATCGCCGTGCCAGTTACAATGAACAGGCCGCCCAAGCAGCATGGCAAGAGGTACAGACTCTCTTTGCTGAAACCCTCTAAATTTTTTATTTTTGTCTAACTCCGATGACCCAGATGCCGACCGACGACCCCACAATTCAGCTTGATCAATTTCTGAAAATTATGAACCTTGTGGCGACGGGGGGCCAGGCCAAAATGGTCATCCAGGGGGGCTTCGTGGAGGTCAATGGAGAAACAGAAACCCGCCGCAAACGGAAATTACGCCACGGGGATTTGGTCAGTTTTGAAGGGACAACGCTCCAAGTTGAATTTGACGAGTAGGGTGGTTTCCTAAAGCTCAAGGTTGAATCATTGTTTTTGCGGCGATGCGGGTGCGTTTGCGATCGCCTTCGGAGAGGTCTTGGCCCCCTTGGAGTTGGGTCGCATTTTGCTGGAGGACAGTGGCCGCATTGGTATCACCCAGTTGAATCGCCGTTTTTGCTGCCGTTTGGAGGAGAGTCGCGGCCCCTTGGCGATCGCCCGCCTTGAGCTTGTCTTCGGCCAGTTGGGTTTGTCGGTATTTAGCAAGGGCGAGAATCGATTGCTGCACCACCGGATTCGGGGCTGGTTGATAGTTTTCTTGGACGTCTACGGTGATCGGAATCGCTTCTGAGATGAGTCGGGTTCGGCCCGTGGCCGGGTCATCGTAGCGGACTTGGGCCTGGGCGATGGCTTGGTGGCCGGGGGGCAGTTGGTCGATGTAGAGATTGGCCAAAATGATCCGGGGCGCTTCGGTTAAGAGATCCCCAAGGCGGACACCGTAAAAATCGCCTTCTTTGACCACGGGCAACTCGATGGTTTCTGGGGCCACCTGGGCGAGGGGTTTGAGGTCTGCCAAGCGACTACCGGGAGAAAGTTGCAAAAGCAGTTGGGCATTGGTTAAACCAACCGATTGGGCGCGCTGGAGCAGTCGTTCAAATTCGGTGAGGGCCTGATTGGGGGTTTCAATATAAGCCAAGCTGCCATTGGCCGCATCAGCAATTTTTTCGAGGACATCTTGGTTCCAATTTTCGCCAAAACCGAGACTATTGAGGGTGACGCCATGTTCGGCAGCGACGGCGGCAATTTCCAAACAGCGGCCATTGTCGCCATGTTCATTTTCGCCATCGGTGAGCATAAACACCTGGGCGGCGCGTTTACCGGGGCTATTGGCCAGCTCCTGTAACCCAAGCTTGATGCCATCGTCGATACAGGTGCCCCCGGCGGCCTCAAGGCGATCAATCTGGGCTTTGATGTGGGCTTTGTCCGTGACATCTTGGTTGGGGACAATCACCTTTGCTTTGTGATCAAAGGCAATCACCGAGAGGCGATCGCCTTCCCGCAGTTGGTCAACCAGTTGTATTGCGGCTTCTTTAACGGTGCGGAGGGGTTGCCCAGCCATTGAACCACTGTGATCGAGCACTAAACAAAGATTGAGCGGCAGGGTGGCGTCTTGGAAATCACTGGCGATCGCCTCAATGGAGAGGGAGAGTTGCCGTTGACTCTGGGCCTGGGTGGCATCCAAATGGGCATCACTAAGGAGCGCTTGCAGTCCGACTTGCATCATGGCTATTTCTTGATAAGGCGTGAATTATTGGGGGCAAACCCCGCAGACAGAGGCAAATATTTTCGCAATTTCAGCATAACTGTTTCCCTCGGGGAACGGGCAACGACGACTGGGTTTCGTAATGATTCGGAGTTTTAGGCTGGATAATTTGCTAAAAATGTTTCGAAGGCCGCCGTCGGCAGGGGGCGACTAATGAAAAACCCCTGGAATGTGTAACAGTGATGTTGGCGCAAAAATTCCATTTCTTCAGCCGTTTCTACCCCTTCAGCGACGACCGAAAAGTTAAGCTGCTGGGCCATGTTGATCAAGGCTTTGGTGATCGCGGCATTTTTAGGGTTTTGGTGAATATTTTCCACGAAGCAGCGATCAATTTTGAGGATATCAAAGGGGAAATGTTGCAGGTACCCCAGGGAGGCATAACCCGTCCCAAAATCATCAATGGCGATCGCCACGCCTAGTTCCTTAATCAGCCGAAATTGGGCCATCGTAAAATCAACATTCTCCACTAGGGCACTTTCGGTCAGTTCTAGTTTGAGCCAGCGGGCCTCAAGTCCTGTTTCCGCCAAAATTGCCTTGAGGCAGGGCACCAGTTGGGGACTTTGTAGTTGCTTACTCGAAAGATTGACCGAAATTTGCAAGGGAGTCAGGCCCCGTTGTTGCCATTGGACGGCTTGGGTACAGGCGGCCTTGAGGATCCATTCCCCCAGGGGCACAATAAAGCCTGTCATTTCGGCGAGGGGGATAAACTCCCCCGGTGAAACCAAACCCTGTTCCGGTGATTGCCAGCGCACCAACACTTCCGCCCCAATGATCCGCTGGCTTTCGATGTCGAGTTGGGGCTGGTAATAGAGTAGAAATTCGCCGTTTTTCAGGGCCTGCTGGAGGTGAAGATTTTTGTGGGGTAAGAGGCGATCGCGATCTTCGCTCAGTTGTTTGACTCGATGCTGCAAAATTTCCAACATCCCGAACAGTTCTAGGGGATCGAGAATTTGCGAGAGATTACTTTCTGTCAAAATGCCCCGTAATTCCCCGTCTTTTCCGGTAACAACGATCCGCCGTACCCGATGCCGTTGGAGTTTTTCTTGGGCGATCGCCAAGGAATCCGCAGGATGTAACTGGATGAGGGGCGCACTCATCACTTCCCCAACGCCCAAGGCCTCTAAATCAGCACCAGAGCCTTGTAATTTGACGATATCTCTTTCTGTGACAATACCAATAGGCTTAATGAAATATCCAGCTTCGATGGCCACCACTATGCAGCTAATCCGTCGCCTCGCCATCAATTGCGCGACTTCGAGGACAGAGGTTTCTGGTGGGGCGGAAATCACTTGACTAGACATCACCTCCCGCACTTCCCGAAACCGGAGAAAATAGCCCAAATGTAACGCCTGCCGCAATAGACTGAGGGTTGTAACCCCAATCACACGCTGCTGTTCATCCACGACGGGCAAATGGCGGATCTGGTGTCGTCGCATTAAGTTATAGGCCGAAAAAACGTCAATTAAATTTTTCTGCTCAATGGTCACCACCGGGCTGGTCATAATTTCCCGCACCAAGGTTTGGTGGAGCGCTTTCGGTGAGAGGGACAGCCGCACCAAGTCCCGCTCCGTTAAAATTCCCACCATTTGTTCCCCCTCCGTAATGATTAAACAACTTTGGGGAGAATCTTTTTCCTGGCCCGTCATGAGGGCGATCGCCTCGGTCAGAGGCATCTGGCCATCGAGGAAAATCGGCTGCTCAAAGCTGATCCCTTGACCCGTAGCCAGGTCATCATTCTGCCAAAAAAAAGTCATATGGCTCCGGGGAAAATTACCTACGGTTCTATGGGTTAACGCTACTCAATGATAGTGTCTGCACCTATGTTGGGTTTTAGCACAGATTTTCAAAGCGAGATCCCACAAAAACGCAAAAACCCCCTGGTATTTGATGAATGCCTTACAAATGGCCCGTTTTCACATAAATAATGCAGCCTGCTCGACTAAAGGGAGTATGAATACTATCAGGGGGATTGCGCA
Source organism: Picosynechococcus sp. PCC 8807 (assembly GCF_001693295.1). Classification (NCBI taxonomy): domain Bacteria; kingdom Bacillati; phylum Cyanobacteriota; class Cyanophyceae; order Chroococcales; family Geminocystaceae; genus Picosynechococcus; species Picosynechococcus sp. PCC 8807. The sequence goes on along the minus strand of NZ_CP016483.1, from coordinate 2,915,766 downwards.
ACCAACTGCCAGCGGGGTAGCTGCCCTGTTCGTCCTCAAAAGTTCCTTCCAGGACAAAAATTTCCTCACCCCCCCAATGGCGATGGGTTTGAAAATAAGTGCCCGGTTCCCACCGCACCAGGGCAACATTCTCCCCCTGGAAATTGTGCAACGGCAGCACCGATAAACCTTTTACTAAGCCGGGTACCCAGGATTGAGCTTTGGTATTCACCCGCACAAAAGTTTGATCCGCCGGATCCATTTGCCAGAGTTTCACAAAAATGGTGCAGCCCGTTTTGCTGTGGGGACGGTGGCTAGAACCGACGGGATTACGCACATAGGTGCCGGGGGGATATTCCCCATGTTCATCGGCAAAGGTGCCTTCGAGGACAAAAAATTCTTCGCCGCCGCCGTGGGTATGTTCCGAAAAATAGCTATCAGGGGCATAGCGTACCAGGGAAGTGGCACGGGCAACTTCGGCCCCATCCCGGTCTAACATTCGCCGTTCGACCCCGGCCATGGGTGAGGCTTGCCAGGGTAAAGCGTTGGTATCGAGGACGACTCGTTCTTCTAAATTGGCGTGGAGTTGCATGGGGTTAGGCTAAAAATTTTTCGACACAACGGACAAACATTTCTACCCCCATTCCCAGGGCTGTTTCATCGAAGTTAAAGCGGGGATGGTGGTGGGGATAGGCCAGATCAAAGTAGGGGTTCGCTGAACCAAGGAAGAAGTAACAGCCGGGCACTTCCCGCAGGAAAAAGGACATATCTTCGCTGCCCATGGTTTGGCATTCGGGCATCACGCCTAGGGGCGTTTCGATGGTTGCCTCGGCGACGGAACGCACCAACTCGGCCATGGCGGGATCGTTGATCGTCGGCGGGTAAAGATGTACATGGTCTAATTTGTAGCTGGCTCCGTAGCTCTGGCAAATGCCGCTGACGATGGTTTCGAGGCGATCGCCAATGGTTTTTTCCAGTTGGGGATTAAAGTAGCGGATGGTGCCTTTGAGATCTGCATAATCGGCGATCACATTCATGGCGTGGCCCGCTTTAAACTCGCCCACCGTAACCACTGCTGCATCGAGGGGATTCACAATACGGGACACAAGGGTTTGCAGCGCCCCGACAATTTGCGCCCCAACCACAATCGCATCGACAGTCTGGTGAGGGAGAGCACCATGGCCCCCTTTCCCTTGTACCCGCAGGTCAAAGCTTTCGACCGCCGCCATCAACGCCCCTGGTCGTACCCCCACCGTACCCAAGGGAAGATTATTCCACAGGTGCAGGCCAATAATCGCATCCACATCGGGATTATGAAGCACTCCCGCCTGGATCATTGGTTTCGCACCGCCGGGACTTTCCTCAGCGGGTTGGAAAATAATTTTCACAGCCCCCCGGAAACTGTCACGGTTTTCCTGGAGGTATTTGGCTGTCCCCAAGGCGATCGCCACATGGCCATCGTGACCGCAGGCGTGCATCACCCCTGGATGTTGGGAGCGATAGTCCACTTCATTTTCCTCTTGGATCGGTAGGGCATCCATATCGGCGCGAATCCCCAGCACTTTTCCCTTTTGATGACCTTCGATGAGGGCGACAATACCAGTTTCAGCGATGCCAGTTTGGTGAGAAATGCCCCATGCCGTGAGCTTGTGACCAATAAATTCTGCGGTTAGATTTTCCCGAAACGCTAATTCCGGTTTCTGGTGGATCTGGCGACGCCACTGGACAATTTCTGATTGGAGCGCTTGGATCGTGGGACGAATCCGGTGTTTGTGGAGAACGGCATCTAAGCTAACGGTGGCAACCATGGGAAACCCAACGCAAGGGCGTAAAAATCTGCCCTTCTAGTGTAGAAGATTCTTTTTTCTCCCGTCGATCTGCGGACTGGGGAAATAGAGGCCTAATCTTCGTCTGCTGGGGTCGGATGCCACAGTAACCGTACGGCGAGGGTCGCAAAACCGATGGCCGCTAGACCCTTGAGAATCTGGGCAGGGATAAACGCAGCGAAAGCTCCCCCAGCAATGACACCCAAAAGACTGGTGGTAATTAGGGCTGTCACGGAGCCAAAAAATACGGCAATGGGTGATTTGGAACTGCCCCCTAAGGCGATCGCCGCCAGTTGACTCTTGTCACCAATCTCCGCCAAGAAGACGGTAATAAAAGTGAGACTTAGTAATTGCCAATCGATATCTACCATGGGTGAGAAAACTGTTTTATCGGTGAATCACGTTAATCAAAAACCAGAAACGGTTCCCTGGGAAAAGGCATTAGGCTGCCAGCATATCCACAATCAGAAGACCCGCAATCACGAGCAGCAGCACGCCAACAAACATATCCAAAATATCGGGGGCCAACTTCCGGGCGAGCCAATAGCCAATGATTACCCCCAGTAAGCTCGTACTGACCAGGGCAAGGGCGGCCCCCAGAAAGACCACCCAAGGAGAAGCCGCTTGGGCCGAAATCAAGAGGGTGGCTAACTGGGTTTTGTCCCCCATTTCTGCAATGAAAATCGTCAAAAAAGTGGAGCCGAAAACAGTCCAAATACTCCAGGGTCTTTCCTGTTTGGGGGGGTGACTGGCCGTCATATTACTTGGGGAAAATCTCGCTTAAAACCATGGCTTAGTTTATCAGGTATGTTTCGTGAATATGAAACAAAAGTGAAAGTCTAGGGAGGCTAAAGGGGATGGTTCGGCGGACTTTTCTCAGGATCGGTGGGGGAATTATGAGGCGATCGCCCCAGGGCAAAAATGAGCGTTGGCGTCCCTCCCAAAAGGCCCCAACCCAACCAACGCCGGAAGCTGTAACCCTTGCGCCAAGAGACCAATGCCGCCATCACCCCCATCAAACAATGGAGACTCGCCAAGAGCCAGACCCGGTAATCGAAAAAAAACGCTTGCATAGTGATCGTGGTATAACCTTTAGAAACCATGTTACATTTCGCAAACAATATCAATGACATCAGTTACTGTGCGCCCTAGTGCCACAACTCTTTTAGAAAAGCATCCAAATCTACGGCTCCGGGATATCCTCGATACATTGCCCCGTTCCGTCTACGAAATAAATCCGCTAAAAGCTTGGTCTAGGGTGCTGTTAAGTGTGGCGGCGGTGGTGGGTTGTTATGCCCTCTTGGCGATCGCCCCTTGGTATTTACTTTTACCCGTTTGGTTTTTAACTGGAACTGCCCTAACGGGTTTTTTTGTGATTGGCCATGATTGCGGCCACCGCTCCTTTTCCCGCAAAAATTGGATCAATAATTTAGTCGGTCACCTGGCTTTCTTGCCGCTCATTTATCCTTTCCATAGCTGGCGCATTCTCCATAATCATCACCATCGCTACACCAACAATATGGATGAGGACAATGCCTGGGCTCCCTTTACCCCTGAGCTATACGATGACTCTCCGGCCTTTATCAAAGCCGTTTACCGGGCGATCCGGGGCAAACTCTGGTGGCTTGCTTCAGTGATTCACCAACTGAAACTACACTTTAACTGGTTCCAATTTACCGGGAAGCAACGAGAGCAGGTTCGTTTTTCGGCCCTATTTGTGATTATCGCTGGGGCGATCGCCTTTCCGGTTATGTTCTACACCCTCGGCGTTTGGGGCGTTGTAAAATTCTGGCTGATGCCTTGGCTTGGCTATCATTTCTGGATGAGCACCTTTACCCTTGTCCACCACACCGTACCGGAAATTCCCTTTAGCTACCGGGACAAATGGAATGAGGCGATCGCCCAACTGTCTGGAACCGTCCATTGCGACTATCCCAAGTGGGTTGAAGTCCTTTGCCACGACATCAATGTCCATGTGCCCCACCACCTTTCCACCGGGATTCCCTCCTACAATCTCCGCAAAGCCTACGCCAGCATCAAGCAAAATTGGGGTGAATATCTCTACGAAACCAAATTTTCTTGGGAGTTGATGAAAGCGATTACCGAGCAATGTCACCTCTACGACGCTGAGCACAATTACATTTCCTTTGCGCAACATCAAAAACGCTAATTTCAGTAAAACAATTTTTTAAAAAACGAAAATATTGCCGACTGAGCTTTTGTTTCGACACCCTAGGTTTTAGGGTGTTTTTTATGTAAAAAAAATCCCCTCTAAAGGAGATTTTGTTGGTGATGCTAAAGAGCCTCCTAACATTCTCCCTGGAGGGAGGTGCCGAAGGCAGAGGGTGAGTCCCTAAGGAAAGGAGGTGCTGAGATTATTCCCGGAAGAAGCGGTGGTACGCTTCCATACCATGTTCACCAATATCGAGGCCTTCTAGCTCCTCTTCTTTGCTCACCCGGAGGCCCATACTCAGTTCTAGGACTAACCAGATGGCGAAGCTAAAGCCAGCGGTAAACATACCCACCACGACAATGCCAATAAATTGACTGAGCAGTTGGGCAACGCCACCCCCGAATAATAATCCGGCGCTGGGGCCAGCATCGGCGGCATACCAAGGGTAAACATCGCCACCCACACTGAATAAACCCACAGCAAGAGTGCCCCAGATACCACAGACGAGATGTACCGAGAGAGCACCAACGGGGTCATCAAAGCGTAAACCCTCGAAGGTCAGCACCGAAAAAACCACGATCACCCCGGCGATCACCCCGATCACAATGGCCGAAGGAACATTTACATAGGCACAGGCGGCAGTAATCCCCACCAACCCAGCCAGGACACCGTTAATGATCATCGAAAGGTCTGGTTTACCAAATTGAATCCAGGAGGTAATGGTCGCGGCGATCGCCCCAGCGGCAGCAGCCATATTGGTCGTAACGATGATGTGGCTAATGGCATCGGGATCAGCGGCCATCGTCGAACCTGGATTAAACCCAAACCAACCCAACCAGAGGATTAATCCCCCTAAAGTGGCGGTACTCATGTTGTGACCCGGAATGGCATTGATGCGATCGCCAGCAAATTTTTCGAGGCGCGGCCCCAAGAGGATCACCCCCATCAAAGCAGCCCAACCGCCCACCGAATGTACCACCGTTGATCCGGCAAAATCATAGAAACCGAGGGTCGCTAACCAACCGCCCCCCCAAACCCAGTGGCCGGTAATACCATAGGAAAATCCCACTAAGAACAGGCTAAAAATCACGAAAGAAGCAAACTTAATCCGTTCCGCCACGGCCCCAGAAACGATGGTGGCTGCCGTTCCCGCAAAGGCCAATTGGAAGAAAAACTTGGTGTAAAGGGGAATCCCCGCCCAGCTTAGGGACGAAAAAATCCCACTGTAGGCCGAATCCGTGAGGGGACTATTATCTGCCCCAGTAAGGAAAAAGCCATTCCAGCCTAAAACGGCATTGCCATCGCCAAACATCAGGGCAAAACCGATCGCCCAAAAAGCAAGACTCGAAAGGGCAAAGACAATTAGGTTTTTCGCCAAAATATTGACGGTATTTTTCGCCCGACAAAAGCCGCTTTCTAACATCGCAAACCCCGCATTCATAAAGAACACGAGCATTGCTGCGAAAATCACCCAGAGGGTATCTAGGGTGACCTGAACGGCTGGGGGAATTTCACCAACGCTACCCTGGGCGATCGCCACCCCCTGCCAAAGGAGCGGTAACACACAGGCCAAAAGCAATAAGCGGCCCTGGCGGCGAAATGGGTAGCCAAGCCGAGGGGAAGGCCCCCGAAACCACGAATCAAATGAAAAAGTCATAGCAAAATAAAAATGAAGAACCCATAATTATGGTCCATGAGTGTATTGCCGTAATAATCTTGTATTACGTCATTAAAGCCGCGCAAAATGTAGCTTTCGTCACTAAGAAAAAAATTTATACTCCTTAAGATGAACCTTGGACTCAAGGATAATTTTTAATGAGCTGTATCTCCCCAGGGGATGTTGTTACCCACCAAGCCCTCAGCGGCCGTTGAGTCATATCCGTTGCATCACTTGGGTTTCTACCCTGTGGCGATCGCCCCTCCGCACACCCCTATGGATATTCATAAAAACCAATGCTGATGAACATTGCCGATAAAATCGTGATTCTCCATCAAGCGGAGTTGCAGGGGAACATCTGGGAAAAAATCCTCCATTCCCAAGGGCTACAGTCTGTGATCTTGCCCTTCAGCGTTGATCTGCAGGGAGAGCTCCTGGATTTGGCGGCGGCCCAACAATCTTTACCCAACTTGATTTTATTAGAGCAACAACTACCCAGCTTTGATACGGCGAAATTTTGCCAGTGGATGCAAAGCTTTGAGCAACCGATTCCAGTGATTTTAATTGCGGCCCAAACCCGTAAGGTGGCCCCGGCTGATCGAGAAACGGCGATCGCCAATGGAGCAGCGGATCTTTTACCTCAATTTGATCTCAATAGCATCGCGATCGAAGCCGTCAGTGGCCTCAAAACTGTCGCCAAGGTGCTGGGAAATATCAACATCGTCAACAATACCCTCGTCACCTGCATCATGGAACTGAAACGGGAGTTAGAAGCGGGTCAAGAATTTCCCGTTGCTCCCCCTGTCGTGTCTTCAAATACACCTGAACTAAAACCGCCCGCGCCGACCGTTGCCTCACCACCACCGGAAGCCCCTGCCCCCAAAACCCGTAAATATCGAGGCCGCGATTATTAAACTCCAGAGCGATCAATAAAAACCATGGCATAATAGCTTCGCCTCAGGTTAAGGCTTTGTACCATGGATCAAGTTTGGCGAGATAAATTTTGGGTACGGGATTGGCAACCAGGCGATCGCGCCGATGCGGCCAAGGTCATTGAACAGGTTTTAAAAGAGTACGGTTTACCTTGGGAACCGGAAGGAGCCGACGAGGAATTATTTAATATCGAAACCTATTATTGGCAGCAGGGTGGGGAATTTTGGGTCATCGAGCAGGCCGGAACCATTGTCGGCACTGCCGCCTACTACTCCATTCCTAAAGGCAACAAGGCCGTCGAAATCCGCAAGATGTACCTTCTGCCTGAAGTGCGGGGCCAGGGTTTAGGAAAATATCTCCTGGAGGAACTCGAAAAGGCGATCGCCAACCGGGGCTTTGCAGAAATCTGGATCGAAACTGTCACTGTTCTCAAGGAAGCGGTTCAACTCTATGAAAGCCAAGGCTATCAACCGATGACCGATGTCGAAACCGCCCGCTGTGACCTCGCTTATATAAAAAAACTTTGATCTCAAAAATAAATACCTGTGCGCTTCTGGAACAAGAAAAAAGCCCCACCAAAGATGAGGCCCAGAATTTAAGTCAATGTGTTCGGAAAAACTTGAGTCGTACTGCTCCGATCAGAACCTTAGAAGGTAAACGTTGTTCTAAGGGTACCGATCCAGGCACTATCTTCACCAAAAGCGCCTTCAGCAGAATTATTCAACCAAATCACGCCCGGTGTAATCGAGATATTGTCATTGATTTGGTACTTATAAAATCCTTCAATGTGAAGCGGCGTTTTATTGTCGCTCAGTAGTCCGCCAGATTCGCCATCACTATAGGGAGGTGCCCCCGCAAAAATACCAAGCACATTCCCTTCTTTACCCAGGTCGGCAAATGCGAGTCCTCCACCATAACTGTAAATCTCTACATCATTAGCATCGGTGTACATCCCAAAGCCACTAAGAGAAATTTTGTCAGAAATCTGGAAGGCAACCTGTGCTCCGTAGCTGTTCGCCTCAACGGTGGTATCGACATAGTTTCCGAATAAAGTACCGACAACTGGGGTGCCGCCGCCTGCATCAAAGATGGCATTCCCTCCTGTGTGGTAGCTATTGACATAGGTCAAACCTAAACCTAGGCGATCGCCAAGATTAAAATCTAATTGAGCCAGAGCTGCATATTCACCATTGAATAAACCATTACCTTCCGTCGGATCTGCCGCATTGTCTGCCAGATAGCCAAGACTTGCACCAATACTGTCAGAGAAATTAAAGCTTAGAGCGGCCCCAGCGCCACCACCGATACGATAAATCGGGCTTTCCGAAGCAAAGGTAGATAGCGCACCATTGCCACCATCAAAGTCTTCAAAGTAGGGATTATAGGTACTGTTTACATAATCACTATGGATCCCACCAGTCGCCGCAATGTAAAGATTGCCTTTTTCACCCAACGGTCTATAGTAAGCGAGCCAATCGACAATAACATCATTCCCGCCAGTATTACCAAGGTTAAATGTCTGTAGACCCATGCCCCCCGCAGAAGAATCCAGCAAGGCCTCTGCATTGCCTGCCGCAAGACGCGTAATGAGTTTATCTTTGCCAGTGAAACTGGTTTCTAGGGTCAGACGAACTCGGTCTTGGAAAACCGTTTGGGTGTCATCATCATCAACGGTCTGCTCACTAAAATAGTCTTTGAATTGTGCCTTGACAAGATCAAGTTCTTCCTCGGTGAGCGGGTCAGGGCCGCCAACATTTCGAGCGACATCATTGACGCGGGGATCAGTTAAGAGATTTTCTACATCATTCAGGAAAGCAATTACGCCCCCTGTACCTTGGTAGGCATCGATTCCCTTGAAAAATGGATTACCCGTTTCGTCAAAATCTCTAATGAGTTCACTTTCTTCGATCAAAAGCAGATTAATCCGAGAACGAACCGCCCTTGCCAACTGACCCTCGCCAATAATTGCGCCCCAACGGGGGTTAGTGGGGGGATTGGCATCTACAGGAAGAACAAGTTCACCGAGGCGTAGGGGGATCGAATCAGGATTACCGCCTTGTTGTGACTCAGCGTCTCCATTTTCACCGCCGTCTTCGCCTTCACCGCCTTCGTCTCCGACTCGTTCCGTGTAAAAAGTTAGAGAATCATCAAGGGGGTTAGTATCGCCAAAAGCATCGGTCACTGCAAAAATGACTTCTCCTTTGAGCTTCGTGGTTGTGGAAAACTGGTGATCTTCGAGAAATTCAACGCGACCTTCGAGATCATCAACGTGGGCACCGAGGGTAGCCAGTTCCGCTTCAAATTCATTAATCAAACGACGGAGTGCAGCAAGATCTTCGGGGGTTACTTCAGAACCACCACTTTGGATCATCCGCTCGATTTGTTGTAAACAAGCGTTTAGACCAGCCGCAAATTCATAACGACTGAGGGGACGGCTACCGCGAAATGTACCATCAGGATAACCAACGATACAGTTGTAGTTTTCAACGAGATTACGCAGTGCATCAAAGGCCCAGTCAGAGGGAGAGACATCACTAAGCTGGAAAACGCTATTAACCTGGGCAAGGTCATCTTGAGTGTAGTGATTGATTTGATCAAGAAGCGCTGTGTTTGCTTGGACTGTACTGGGACTGGCCAAAGACATCCCGGCTGTCGCCGCAGCAATAGGTAATGCACGCCAAAGGGCGATAGATGTTTTCATAGAGGACTCCTCACACAAATTGTCACATAAATCTTGAACAACAATGTGTTTCGCACATATTACACATAACAACTGAGTGCTTCATCACTCCATAGAAAGATTTAATTTTTTGAATAAAGTGATGTCCTGTCGTCAAGTTTAAATCAGCAGAAATTCACGATGGCGATCGCCAAAATTATGAAATCTGAAGTTTTAATCATTGTTCTATCGCTAGAGCGGTGTGGATAAATAATTTGCTTCTTCTAGGAAGTCTTTGAGGGCGGCGGGGAAAGAATCATAGGTCAATAAGCCCCCCTCGCAATTGCCCTGATCATCAAAATTGCCCCGGCATTCTTCGAGGCCCCAATCACTGGTTCTGTCGTAGCGATTGAGCATTAAATTCCAGCCCGCTTGGGTTTCACCGAGGATGGCCTTTGTCGCCACATAGCCCGCCAGCATCCCATTCACTTCATAGCCTTCTGTTTCTGCATTTTGAATCGCGGCCCACATCGCTTGGAGTCGTTCCCGGTGGAGGGGGTAAAACCGTTCTTCTTGGGAGACATCCTGTAAAGTTAAACCGTCTAGCTGCCAAACTTGCACGGGCGGAAAACTGCCAGCATAGCTACTGTAGCGATAGAGAAACCGATTATCACTGGTGACATATTCATAAATACCATTGCCATCGGGATCTTCGACGGGAATTGGCCCCCCATCAAAGGCCCCTAAATCGACCACTTCCCAGGTATTGTTGTCGGGATTTTGGGTGAAAATTTGCACCATGGCACAGCAATGGGCACCACCGGAATATTGGGAAAAAATCACCTCTGGGAAGTCATTATTAGGATCCATCTCCGCGATTTGCACCAGGCTATACATCATAAAGGAACTGTCTTCTGTCCGCCGTAACACTTCTCGCTCATCCACCTGAATGGTCAAAGTCGGGACATAGTTGCTCCAGCCCTCTGGATTGGTTTGTTCGGCATAGCTGAGATTCGCCGTTACTCCCTGGCTGGTAATACTTCCAGAGTGATCGGGGGTTTCGTAATCAAATTCTAGAGTTGCGACCTCGGCCTGGGCACCACTGCTGAAGCCTAGGGGAAAAAGTGCTGTGCTAATAAAAAAAGTGGCGATCGCCTTTTTGATACCCATTGCTATCTCTAAATTCTCAGGAGTTTTCTTTCAAATGGTAGGCAACGCCGTTGGGCCACTGACCCAAAAGTTCAGAAAATGTTGTAGTCTCCCCCAAGCTACAAAATAAAAAAACACCCCCATCTAGGAGGTGCCACAATAAATTCCAAGCCGTCAATGCTGTTCGGTAGACCTTAATAAGCGTCCTGGAGTTCGTAAAAATCAGGGGAAACATAGTCTTTCCGCAGCGGCCAGCCGATCCAATCTTCCGGCATCAAAATCCGCTTTAGGTTGGGGTGTCCTTCATAGACAATGCCGTACATGTCATAGCTTTCCCGCTCTTGCCAGTCGGCCCCTTTCCAGATCCAATACACCGAAGGTACCACTGGATTTTCTCTCGGTAGAAATACCTTAACGCGGACTTCTTCTGGGTCAGTCACGTTGTCTCCGACCTTCAGCAAATGGTAGAAACTCACCAATTCTTTGCCTGGCCCCAAATCATAGGCCCCTTGACATTGGAGATAATTAAACCCAAAGGCATAGAGAGCAGTGCAGAGGGGAATTAGGAGATCAGCATCGACTTTAATAATCTCGATACCAGAGTGATCTCGCTCTAAGGATTCGTGGCTAAAACCGTTTTCTGTCAACAATTGGGAGACAGCACCCGCCTCGACAATAGCGGCTTCTTCGGGGGTGGGGTTTTGATTTTCTTCTGCCATCGCTTAGGCCTCCTCTCTTTGTTTTGCGGTCAGCAGTGCAGGGGGAACAGGCATTCCCATCGCTTCGGTGAGTTCTTTCGGGGGGTTATTCCAGGTATCCATGCCCAGATATTTCCCGGTGAGAATTGGCTCTACCACTTTCATGCTGTGGGCGGTGCTGTAGTAGCGGTGGGTCTGTTCTGTTTTTAAAGACCGTTCTTGAATGGTTTCGTTAGAAACTTTTTTGCGCAATTTGATAATGGCATCAATGATGGCTTCTGGTCTGGGGGGACAACCGGGAATATACAGATCCACCGGAATCAGCTTATCCACGCCCCGAACGGCAGTGGTGGAGTCGCTACTGAACATCCCGCCGGTAATGGTGCAAGCGCCCATGGCGATGACATATTTCGGTTCGGGCATTTCTTCGTAAAGACGCACCAAGGCCGGGGCCATTTTCATGGTGACGGTACCAGCGACCAAAATTAGATCTGCTTGACGAGGACTAGAACGGGGCACGAGGCCAAAGCGGTCGAAGTCAAAGCGGGAGCCAAGGAGGGCGGCAAATTCGATAAAACAGCAGGCTGTCCCGTACAGGAGCGGCCACAGACTAGAGAGGCGCGCCCAGTTGTAGAGGTCATCAACGGTGGTGAGGATGACATTCTCCGAGAGATCTTGGGTGACCTGCGATCGCCCCATGGGGTTGAGCAGTTTTTCGGTTTGCTGTTGTTCAAAGGATGTCGGATTCATGACCATTCAAGGGCTCCTTTTCTCCAGGCGTACACAAGGGCAATCACGAGGATTGCGATAAAAATGAGGGCTTCAACAAAGGCAAGTAGGCCGAGTTGGTTAAAGGCCACCGCCCATGGGTAAAGGAAAACGGTTTCCACATCGAAGACAACGAACACCAAGGCGAACATATAGTAGCGGATGTTGAATTGAATCCACGCGCCGCCGATGGGTTCCATCCCTGATTCGTAGGTGGTTTTGCGTTCAGGCCCGCCCCCTTTAGGACGCAGCAGTTTCGATGCGGTGAGGGCAAGGATCGGGACTAGGCTACTGACGATGAGAAAGCCTAGGAAATATTCATAGCCGGAGAGGACAAACACTGGTGTTGTAATACCTCGCAGTTTTTTGACTTGGAATTTTTATGTCCTATCCAGTATAAAACCTATCCCGGCGGGATCATAGGTAGATGCTCCTAATCAATGACATAAGTGAGAGTTGAGGATTGGAACGCTCTTGTACTGGAGGCGATCGCCTTTACTGGCTAAGCGGAGCCAAAACCAGCGACCGGGCTTCGACAATGCTCAACCCTCGTTAATTTGTCAGCCCTCGTTAATTCTTCATTTTTGGTAATGCGACTCGTTTTGACATTCCGCCAAAACATGAAGACGATCCCAATCGCTATTCATCAAAGCTAACTTTTTCGCCCGACTCCAACCCTGCACCTGCTTCTCCCGATAAAAAGCATTGGCTACATGATCATAAATATTCTGCATAAACCAATTTAACAGGCAAACGTTTCTTCGTATGATTAGCCCCCTGCCCATTTTGATGCTGCCATAAACGCCGCTCTAAATCCTTCGTACTACCCGTATAAAACGATCCATCGGCACATTCCAAAATGTACATATGGGGCATAGTTGAACTCCTTGTTGTCAAAAGATCGGGCTTCGACTCCGCTCAGCCTTCATCTGTCTTAAAAGCTGGTTGAGCGAAGCCGAAACCAGCGACAAACCCAACATCGACCCAATACTAGCCAAAATTTCTGCACTCTCTTGGTCAAGCTCTGCGATCGCCTTTAAAGTCTCCTCTGGTTTGCGTAATGGTTCTTCCTCCGGTGCATTGGAATTTTTGCCGACAGATCCAACGATTCCAGATCAACTGGATAAGAGGCAAAAAGACGTCATTCAAAAAGATTTATGGTTTCTTCGGCTATGAAGCAACGTTTTGAGGGAATTTTTCGGCACAATCACAGTAGAGGCATTCGGTAGTAGAGGAGAAAAAAGCCATGGCGAAAAAGAATGATACGGCGGCATTGTTGGGAGCCTTGGTGATCACCTTGGGGTTATTGGGCGCTGGTGGCTGGTGGTTTCTCCAACAAAATCAATCTCTCCAGTTGCCGACTTCCCTGGGAGATGTAATTGGCCAGGGGGAAACCGCAAATCGCCTTAGTCGAGGGGAAAGGTTACTGCTCCAAGGCGATCGCCAACCGGAAAAAGAACAGGGAATTGCGGCCTATGGAACAGGAGATTTTCCGGAAGCAATTCGGCTCTTTCAAGCTTCTCTCCAGATCAGTCCTAACGATCCTGAAACTTTGATTTATCTGAATAACGCAAAAATCCGCCAGCAAACTGCCAATCCCCAGGCGATCGCCGTAGTGGTCTCTTTACCAGTGGATACCGATACAAGCGGCGCGAAGGAAATTTTGCGGGGTGTAGCCCAGGCCCAGAAGGAAGCCCTCGATGGGGGTCGCGGATTTTTGGTGGTACTTGCTGATGATGATGGGGATCCGGCGATCGCCGCTGAGGTGGCCCAAGCCCTCGCGGATCAAGCGGACATTTTGGGGGTGGTGGGTCATTTTAGTAGTGATACCAGTTTGGCGGCGGCCCAAATCTATGAGGCCGAGAACCTGGTGATGATTTCCCCCACGAGTACGGCGGTGTCCCTCTCCACGGCAGGGGATTATATTTTTCGGACGGTGCCCAGCGATCGCTTCACGGGGACAGCCCTGGCCAACTATCTTTTAGAGCGTCTGAATCAGCGGCAGGTAGTGGTGTTTTTTAACAGTACCAGTGGCTATAGTAATTCCCTCAAGGACAGCCTCACCACAGAACTCTTTACCCGTGGTGGCACCGTGGTGGCCGAGGTGGATGTGAGTCCAGGGGGATTTAATGGTGCCCAAGCTCTCACGGACGCGAAAAATAAAGGGGTAACGGCGATCGCCCTCGTCACCGATACCCCGACCCTCAACCAAGCGCTCCAGATCATCCAGGTGAATGAAAATCAGTTGCCTATTGTCGCTGGGGATAGTCTCTACAAGCCAGAAACCCTACAAATTGGTGGGCGCGATGCCGTGGATATGGTGGTGGCGATTCCTTGGCACATTTTGAACCATACCAATGGCACCTTTCCTCAGGTGTCCCGCGCTCTGTGGGGGGGTGATGTGAACTGGCGCACAGCCCTGAGTTACGATGCGGCGATCGCCCTCATGACCGGGATTCAACAAAGTGCCACACCCGATCGTCAAGGTTTGCAACAAATTCTCGCTAATCCAAATTTTTCCGCAGCGGGGGCAGCCCAAACGATTCAATTTTTGCCGTCGGGCGATCGCAACCAGGCCTTGGAAATGGTCACCGTCCAACCAGGGGAACGGTCGGGCTTTGGCTATGATTTTGTGCCAGTGCCCTAGGTGATGCTGATCTGGGCTTGGCTTACGGGGGACTTAACAATCCGACCAATGATCGCGCTTTGGGGATGACCTCCACTTTGTAATGTTTTTAGGCAAGTGTGGGCATTTTCTGGGGCGATCGCCGCCAAGAGTCCGCCGGAGGTCTGGGGGTCAAAAAGTAATTCATAGTCTGGCCGTTGCCGTTGAGCTGGGGTGACTTGAATAAACTGTTCGGCGGTGTGGTTTTGGGGCGCGAGGGAACTGGTTAAACCCCGTTGCAGAGTCTCCCTGGCCCCCTCCAAAATAGGCAATTGATCAAGGTAGATTTCAGCCCCTAAACCGCTGGGTTGCAACATTTCCAGAAGATGGCCTGCTAGTCCAAACCCAGTCACGTCGGTACAGGCCGTGGCCCCATGGTTTCGTAAAATCGCCGCCGCTATTTTATTGGACTGCACCATCGAGGCGATCGCCCCATCGAGCCAATGTCCTTTGGCTTGTCCTTGCATTTCTGCGGCGAAAAGAGTGCCTGTCCCTAAAGGTTTCGTTAGAATTAACAGCTGATCTAGCTTTAGCTCAGTTTTGCGCCAAATTGCGTCTTTTTGCAACAAACCATTGCAGGTCAAGCCCAGCCCCAGTTGATCCGCTTCATTGGTATGGCCGCCAATTAAAGCAATATTGTCCCGATTTAAAATTTCGACAACCCCTGCCAGCAATTGTTGCAACATTCCCTGTTGTACCCTCGCTTTCCCGTGGGGCAATGTGGCAAGGACGAGAACACTGTGGGGAGTTGCACCCATACTGTAAAGATCGCTCAGGCAATGATGGGTGACAATTTGGCCAAGTAGAAAGGGATCGTTGATTAAGCTCGGAAAATAATCAATGGTTTGGACGAGGAGTTGGTCCCTGGGAATTTGAATAATCGCCGCATCATCGGGTTGATCTAGACCGACGATCACATCGGCATGGGTAGGTAAGTTTAAGCCCTTGAAGCTGCTCGCTAAGATATCTTTGCTGACCTTAGCACCGCAACCAGCACAATACATTTTAGGTTGTTCTTGGGCTGGAAATTTGCTTGTCCGGGACATCTGAGGCAAGTCGGCAAATTGCGCCATAAATTTGCGATCAATGTGGTCTTTCCAGTGCCACAACAGAGGCGATCGCCAACTCAATTTTCCCCAGGTTGCAAAGGCCTGTTTGTCCCCCGTGCCAATGAGCGCAAGATAACGTTTTTGGGGATGGTAGGCTTCTAATGTTTCGCCCAGGATAACCCGCTGTAAATTCCGCAGTAATGGTTTCCCCTGGCGCACCGCAAAAACCCCCGCTTTGGGTCGCGGTTCGTCGCGCATGGTGGCAATATCGCCAGCGGCAAACACAAAAGGATGGGAAGGCGATCGCAGGGTTTGATCTACCAACACAAAACCGCGGTTATCAGTTTGCAGACCGCTTTCTTTGATCCAAGAGGGGGCTGCTGCCTGGGTCACCCAAATCACTTTGCCTGTCAGCACCAATCCCGACTGACACCGTACCCCCGTAGGTGTCACTTCAACGACCGTTTCCTGGAGATGGACTTGGACATTCCGCTGTTGCAGCAGCTTTTGCGCTTGGCGACTGACTTCAAGATTTTGGTTGGTGCCCATAAGTTGCTGGCCCCGGTGGACGAGGTGCAACTCTAATAATTCGGGCAAAGCTAAACGTTGGCTGAGGGCATGGTGAATATTAAAGGCGAGTTCTGTGCCCCCAGCCCCGCCCCCGACAATGATGATCCGTTGGGGTTGATCAGGCGCTTGGTTTGCTGTGTCGAGAATTCGTTGCCAAGCGTCGAGAAATTGGGGGACAGGTTTCGCGGCGATCGCATAGGCTTTTACCCCAGGGATCGTTTCCGTGGCCGGGGTACTACCAATATCCAGGGAAAGGTAATCAAAGCGGACAGGGGGACGATTTTCACAATGGACAACTTTTTGGTCAAGATCAAGGCCAATCACTTGATCTTTTAAAAAGTCTGCCTGGGCGAAGTGGGCCAAGCGCCGTAGATCGATGTGGGTTTCTTCGTAGCCATAAAAACCCGCCACATAGCCCGGCAACATCCCAGAATAGGGCGTATAGGTGACATTACTGATCAAGGTTAACCGCGCCTTGGCTCGCGGCTGCATCCCCCACATTTTTAAGGCGATCGCATGGCTATGACCCCCCCCAACAAAAACAAGATCACTCATTTTCTTAAATCCCAGGCCCCGGAAACGATGAAAAAGCTGCTGCTTGCTACCCTACCGCAAGCCAAGGTCAGAACGCTTAAAATCAATAAAAATCACCGCCATTGACCCCCATGACAACTTCTTCTCGTTTTTCTGCTGCCGAACGCATTGCTTCTTTAAAAACGGCGATCGCCGGTGGTGTGACTGCTGGATTACTGAGCTTCGGACTTTTGCTACTCCATCGTTTGGTTGGTTCTGAGGGGTTGCCCTTAAATTTTGGGGGCGGCCTTGGCACCCTCACCTTGCTGGTTAATCTGGGTACTTCCGCCCTATCCGGTGCCCTGTTTGCCCTGACTTACCGCTATGCGGTGCGCACCGATGATAATCCCCAATTAAATGCTGGGGTGATTGCGGCGTTTGCCCTGGTGCGGGGGGTAGCCCTGGTGGATGCGGGATCGGCGATCGCCCAAAAGGGTTGGCCCTTTGTGGCGGCCTGTGGCGAAAATTTTGTGGTCTTTGGTTTGACGGCTTTGGCGTTGAATTTCGGGAGGCAACAGGGCTGGCTTACACCATTTAAATAAACTTTTAGAATTCGGTAGCTCGGTAAAATAAGACCGTTCTTTCCCATTGTTTGCCTGTGTTAATTTCTGGCGATCGCCCTAGCCGTCTTTGTCCCTGCGGCAGTCAAAAGCCTTTGGCCCAATGTTGTGCCCCTTATCTTCAAGGTCAACTGGCTGCCCCCACCGCCGAAGCCCTGATGCAATCGCGCTACACCGCCTACTGTTTTCGGGATGTGGATTACCTGCTGAAGACGGAACATCCCAGCCGCCATACTGCCAATAGTCGCCAATTGATTACGGCAACGGCGAATAGCGTTTCTTGGTTGAGTTTAACTGTTCTCGCGACGGCAGCGGGCCAACCCCAGGACGAAACGGGCATGGTGGAATTTGTCGCCGTTTACCAGAAAGGAAAAACCGTGGGGCAACTCCACGAGCGATCGCAATTCATTAAAGAAAAAGGCCGCTGGTTTTACCTCGAAGGGGACATTCTGCCGCCCCTACAACCGAAGAAAAATGAACCCTGCTGGTGTAACAGTGGCAAAAAATTTAAACAATGCCACGGCAAGAAACGCTAAAGGGGCAAGCTTAGTTGAGGATCTTGCAACTGTTCAATAATTTTGAGATGGGCTTTTGAGAAAGGATAATCCTTGAGGCTTTGGAGCGATACCCAGCCTGCCCCCGATAAATTTACCCGATAAATTTGCGGTTCCACCTGGATTTTGAAATGGGTGTAGGCATGAAAAACCGTGTTTAAACGGCGTTCGTATTGTGCCCCCGGAAATAAATCCGTGAGTAAGGGCTGAATATTGCCTTCCTGGTTCGGAAATTCCCACAAGCCTCCCAAAAGTCCGTCCTGGGGCCGCTGCTGGATAAAAACTCGATTCTCCAGATTAAAGGCGATCGCCGCCACTATTTTTTTCGTGGGAATTTGTTTTTTCGGGGCCTTGCGGGGAAAATCCGTCGGTTGATGCTTGAGATAGGCAGTGCAATGGTTTTGCCAAGGACAGCGGGGACAAGCTGGGGTTTTCGCCGTGCAGAGGGTCGCCCCCAAATCCATCAAAGCTTGGTTAAAATCCCTGGGATTTTCTGGATCGAGCAAGTTTTCTGAAACATCCCATAGTTCATTCAACGCTTTAGCAGGCGGCACCTCTAGGGCAATTAACCGCGCCAAAACCCGTTTCACATTGCCATCGAGGATTGCTAACGGTAAATTGCGAGCCGAACTGAGAATGCCTCCAGCCGTCGTCCGCCCAATTCCCTTGAGGCGCAGAATCTTGTCTAAATCTTCAGGAAACTGCCCTGCAAAATCCGTCACCACCTGTTGCGCGGCCTGGTGGAGATTCCGCGCCCGGGCGTAATATCCCAACCCTTCCCACTGCTTTAAAACAGCCTGTAAATCCGCTGCGGCTAAGGCTTCCACCGTCGGGAACTGTTCTAACCACCGTTCGTAGTAGGGAATCACCGTTTTTACCTGGGTTTGCTGGAGCATGATCTCCGAAATCCAGACCCGATAAATATCCGGTTCGTTGCGCCAGGGTAATGTACGGCCCGCCCGCTGGTACCAATCCAAAAGCGATCGCCGCATCACTGTCAGATTTTCCGGTGTCCACAGGGCTACCATGGTCAAAAAAATTCTCCCTTAATGCAAAAAGAGCCTCAGCCAAAACTGAAGCTCTCTTTAGGTTTAGTACCCCCAAGGGAATTCGAATCCCTGTCGCCTCCGTGAAAGGGAGGTGTCCTAGGCCACTAGACGATGGGGGCTTGCGGACTGAGCAGAAGCGTTTCTGTTTGTTTCGCTTGCGACTCACAGTTATACAATCTAACTGAAGAATTTTGAGATGTCAACCCTTTTCCCAAAACTTTTTGGGAGGATTCATCTAACGGGAAATGGCCTGCTGGGTTGTCCGATTTTCAGCCACTGGGTTGCCCTCGCCCCGCACCGCCTGGAACATCCCAAACCGACACAGGCCCGTACCAAAGGCTAGGCGCATGAGCAGAATGGTCGGAATTTCCCGTACTGACTTGATAAAACCGGGTAGACCGTATTGCAGCCAACCCCAGGGCCGAATTGCGCCGACCCAAATTGTGTGCAACCAGGAAGGAAGGGTTTCTCGGCTCCAATCGGCGTTAATCACGTGATCTTGAACAAGACCTGTCTCCTCTAGCAGTTCCGAAAAGCCTTCGATGCTCGAAAATTTCGGGTGAGCCCATTGGTCAAGGAGTTGGGTCATCACGGGTTTTTCCCACCAGTTGAGGGGAATTTGGCGATCGTCCCGTTGGTTCCAGTCGGCGACAACTAATTTTCCACCGGGCTTCAGTACCCGAAGCAGTTCCTGGGCAAAAATCGCCTTATCGGGCATATGAGGGCCAGCTTCTACAGACCAAACCACATCAAAGCTACCATCGGCGAAGGATAAATTCATCGCATCATCAACGGCAAATTTCGCAGTCAATCCTGGGGTCGTAAGTTGGGTTGCCCGCTCCACTTGCTTGGGACTGATGGTGATCCCAGTTACGTCAAAGCCATAGTCTCGCGCGAGGATGCGGCTACTGCCACCGATGCCACAGCCCACATCCAGCACTTTGGTTCCAGGGGGTAATTGATCCAAACCGCCCCAGCGCACCATCTCATGGACAAAATCTGCCTTGGCTTTGAGGAAATTTTTCGCCCTCGGGGGGTTGCCATAGTGACCAAGGTGAATGTGTTCGCCCCAGTAATATTCCAGGATGCCGTCCTCTGTCCATTCGTCGTAGGAGTCGGCGACGGTGTCGGCAGATTGGTAACGGCGGGCTGTCAGCAGATAGCTAATGAGGGCGATCGCCAAAATTGTGGCACTAATCCCCAGGGCAAGGAGCAAGATATTCATGGGTTGAGTTTGCGTGAACTGCGGCAAAAAGGGCTCAAATTATCCTAACTGATCCACGCCGGGAGACAGGCGATCGCCTGTTTTAAAGCTTTGAGAATCGAAAAATCTATCCCAGGGAAGGTTGCTTTTACATCGTTGACCAGAAGCAGATTCTATATATTTTTGTTAAGTTGGACGGGCATCTACTGCAAAATATTCACTTTTTTTGATTTTTACGCAGCTTCAAGCATCTTTTTTTATGAATTTAGACTTTCTTACCCGAAGTATTTTGGGGAATACCCTCGCCGCCTATGCCATGGCGATCGCCGTGCTGGTGGTGGGCTTTCTCCTGATCAATGGGTTCAGGGCGCTCATTCTCAGTTCACTGCGGCGCTGGGCCAA
This sequence comes from Picosynechococcus sp. PCC 8807, assembly GCF_001693295.1. Taxonomy (NCBI): domain Bacteria; kingdom Bacillati; phylum Cyanobacteriota; class Cyanophyceae; order Chroococcales; family Geminocystaceae; genus Picosynechococcus; species Picosynechococcus sp. PCC 8807. Next base: position 2,895,298 of record NZ_CP016483.1, on the reverse strand, counting down.
AAAGACCCAAACGACCCTCGATCCGCGCATCACGAAAATTCTTAGTCAGTCCCTAGTGCGTCTCCTCTATGTGGGGAACGTTTTTTTGGCGATTGGGAATCTCAACTTGCACCCCATTCTGAACCAAGCGGTGCGGGCTTTGACGGTTATTGCCACGACGGTGATCGGCATTCAGCTCATTTCCCAATTGGCAGAATATGCGATTCGCTCTTACCTCCTGCGCAAAGGCGACATTGAGCTAGAACAGAGTTTTAGTGCGCTGATGCCCATTTTGCGCGCCATACTCTGGGCTATCGGTGCGGTCTTCCTCCTGGATAACCTTGGCTTTGATATCTCTGCTGTGGTTGCCAGTCTGGGGATTGGGGGTTTGGCGATCGCCTTTGCGGCCCAGGGGATTTTAACGGATTTATTCAGTTACTTTTCCATCGTCCTCGACCGTCCCTTTGCCCTGGGAGACTTTATTATCGTGGGCGATTTCATCGGTACCGTCGAATATATCGGCATCAAAACCACGAGGCTCAAGAGTCTCAGCGGCGAAGAAATCGTCATGGCCAACACCGACCTCACAGGCTCCCGCATCCGCAACTTTAAGCACATGAAGCGGCGACGGATTGTCTTTAATCTCGGTGTGCTTTACGAAACGCCTAAAGAAAAATTAGAAATTATTCCGGCCCTCATCCAGGACATCATTAGCGCCCAGGAACAGGTTAGTTTCGACCGGGCTCACTTTGCCAACTATGGCGATTTTAGTTTGAACTACGAAATTGTCTACTACGTTGAAAGTAGTGACTACGCCCTCTACATGGACACCCAACAGAAAATTAATCTAGCCATCTTTGAGGCGTTCAGTCAGCGGAACATTGAATTCGCCTACCCGACGAATGTGACCTACGTCCAGGGCTTAAATACCAACGCCGAAAAGGCGATCGCCCCAGAAACTGCCACGAACAGTTAATTCATTGAATTATTGATCACAGTGCTGCCCCCAAGTTTTAAATTTGGGGGTTTTTTCTGACCAGATATCGCCCCCAGCCACAAAATTTCGTCATAATAATCAACTGTTGCGTATTTCCCCAAAAGCGATGCCCCTTGCCCCCCTCAGTTGGCCAGAACTCGAAGCCCTCACCAATTTTCAGCTTGACTACGAAAACGGCCCGACCAACGCTCAATCCTGTTTACGGCTCTTTGGTCAGTCAGAAAGCGATATTCGGGTGACTTTCTACCGGGATAACCATGCCTGGTGTCCCTACTGCCAAAAGGTCTGGCTCTGGCTAGAGGAAATGCGCATCCCCTACCGCATCAAGAAAGTAACCATGTTTTGCTACGGCGAAAAAGAAGCCTGGTACAAACAAAAAGTCCCCTCTGGCATGCTGCCAGCCCTGGAACTCGATGGACGCATGATCACCGAGAGCGACGATATTTTGCTCGCCTTAGAACAGGCATTTGGGCCGCTCACTTTCAGTCTGACGGATCCCAGAGTTTTGCCCCTGCGTCGCCTCGAAAGATTACTATTCCGCGCCTGGTGCAATTGGCTCTGTCGACCACCGCTATTTCCCGGACAAGATAAAGAGGGCCGCCGCAAGTTTATCCAAGTGGTGCAACAGGTAGAAGAAGCCCTAGCCGCCACCCCAGGCCCTTACTTCCTCGAAGAATTTAGCGTTGTTGATGTGAGCTTTACGCCCTACGTAGAGCGGATGAATGCCAGCCTCTACTACTACAAAGGCTATTCCCTGCGGGAGGAAAATCCTGGATTTGCCGCCTGGTTTGACGCCATGGAAACCCGTGCAACCTATCGGGGTACCCAGAGTGATTTCCATACCCATGTCCATGACCTTCCCCCACAAATGGGCGGCTGCTATGCCAACGGGGAACCCCAAGCTTTAGAGAACCAGCTCAAAGTTGATGAAGGGGATTGGTTCGGGCTGCCGGATGTCGCTTACCCTGAGCCAGCCAACGCCAAACAAGAAGCCCTGTACCGGGTGATTAAACATCGTCGCAATATTGTTAAGGTTAACCCTGCCAACGATCAATTTTTTGACCAAGCGTTGCGCTGTGCCCTGACCGCCATGATGACAGGAGAAGTTTGTGAACCGCCCCAGGATGCCGACAAAGCCCTGCGGTATCTGCGCGATCGCCTGAATGTACCGAGAGATATGTCGATCTATGCGGCGAAACATTTACGGACGGCTTTGGAAAATACCGCGAAACTGGCTGGCGAGAGACAAGGGGAACCAATCCCGGTGCGCCACCGCCGCGACCAAGATCCGGTTAATTTTCGTTAGGGCTGGTTAGATGTTGATAATTTCCACGGGTTCCAGGGGATCTGCTGGGGTAAAGTCAAAGATTTGACTGTAGAAATAAAATTCACTGTCGAGGGCTTTTTTAATATTTTCAGCTTGGCGAAAACCATGCTGCTCTCCTTCAAAAGGAACGTAGGCGACGGGTAAACCTTTGGTTTTAATCGCTTCTACCATCATTTCCGCTTGGTTGGGGGGGACGACTTTATCCTCTAAGCCCTGGAAGAAAATAACGGGACAGGCGAGTTTTTCGGTGAAATGGATCGGCGATCGCCTGATGTATTTTTCCTTTTCTGCGGGATATTTACCGATGAGGCGGTCGAGGTAGCGGGCCTCAAATTTGTGGGTATCGGTGGCGAGCACTTCCAGGTCAGAAATGCCGTAATAACTGGCTCCGGCTTTAAAGACATCATGGAAGGTGAGGGCGGCTAAGGTTGTGTACCCCCCGGCACTGCCCCCAGCGATCGCCAATTTTTCCCCGTCAGCTAACCCCTTTGCCACGAGATATTTCGCCACGTTGACACAATCCTGCACATCGACAATGCCCCAATTGCCATCAAGGCGTTGGTGATATTCCCGACCATAGCCCGTGCTGCCGCCGTAATTTACATCTACAAAAGCAAAACCCCGACTCGTCCAATATTGAATCCGCAGGTTTAAGCTCGCTGCAGCCATCGCCGTGGGGCCACCGTGACTTTTTACCAAGAGAGGTGGTGCCGTATCCGCAGGGGCTTGGAAATCTTGGTTTGTTGGGGGGTAATACCAGGCGTGGGCGGTGAGGCCGTTTTCCGTGGGAAAGGCGATCGCCTGGGGTTGAGACAGATAGCCAGGATCAATTTTTAACGTGCTGGCTTCCGTGACCCGTACCGTTTCCCCCGTAAACAGATCCAGGGTAACAATGGCGGTGGGTTGGGTGGCAGTACCGCCGATAAAGGCAATCATTTCCCCCTGCACCTGGAGGTCACTAATGCTGCTGTAGGGGACGGGGATCGGCGTAAGGGCACGGCGGTCGGGGTTGAGGGTCGCCAGTTTCCAAGTGCCGTGATCGTTGTAGGTGCAGACTAGGGTCGTTTCATCGATAAAGCCGAGGATCGATTCCCCAAAAACCCAGTGGGGATAGCCAAATTCCGCTTCGGCAGGATAAACCGCTTGGATAGTTCCCTCAACGTAGCGATAGAGGTTCCAATAGCCGCTGCGATCGCCACTGAAATACAACACACCACCGGGCGACCAACGGGGTTCAACGACGGATTCACCATTGCCCCCAGCTACGAGCGTTTTTTCTCCTAAGGTGCCATCCCCTTGAATCGCGGCGATCCAAAGTTGGCTGTTGTCCCAGGGCATATCGGGGTGATCCCAACTAACCCAGGCGAGGGTTTTCCCATCGGGGGAAAGACGGGGCGAAGTGTAGAAATCATTGCCTTCAACAAGGACTTGAAGGTCGCCGGAATCGAGGGTGATCGCCACCAAATCGTTTTTGGGTTCGTGGCCTGGGACGCTGTGGTCTTCGCTAACACAAATTAAACGGTTGCGGGCTGCATCAAGAATGAAATCAGCATAGCGGCGTTGATTTTCTGGGGTTAAGGCTTGGGGTTCCTGGTTTGGCGCTTGGACATAGACGCGGCGATCGCCATCGTTGGAAAAATAAACGGTGCCAGCTTCCGTAATTAAAAAAGCACCACCACCATACTCATGGACACGACTACGCACATTAAAATCCGGCGGCGTAATATCAACTGTCGTTCCATCGCCATTGCGTTTTACCAGCACACTGCGCCCTTTTTCCTGGGGTCTGCCCTCAAGCCAGTAAAGATTTGTACCAGCCCAGGCCACCGCCCCTAAACCAATGCTGCTCGAAACAATCAGGTCGGAGGTAATCGGCGATCGCCAAGTGCCGTAGGGGGCGGTTTGCGGAGTGGCCATGGTAGAAAAAACCCAAGAAAATTCAAACTGATTATTACTCTACCTTTTGGGAAGCCAGGCCCACAATGGTTATTGGCTTGTACAAATGGAATCGACCACCTCACAGCCGGAGCCAAAATCACTACACACATCGAGGGCTGCTGCCTCGGCGCTCTCAATATCAGCCCCCCAGCCGCTGCCATAGGCCTCTGGCCCCATGGCGATCGCCCCACAGGCATTGCGGAACCAAACCAAGGCTTGGCAATCACCAGACGCAGCAAAAAATTCACAATCTTCCACAGCGGCTTGCTCGGCCTCTGCTTGGGTGGGTACATCAATCACATAGCCATATTCCCCGGTGGCCTCCGAAAAGGCGATCGCCCCAAAAAAGACGCCATCAGTCGGGGCGGTAATAACCGGATCGGGTGTTGTTGGTGTGGGGGTTGTCGGGGTTGCTGGCGTGGTCGGATTAGTGGGGTTAGGATTTGGGTTTTCTCCATTTCCCGGTGGCGTTGTCCCCGGATTTGGATTACTGGGCGTTACCCCTGGTTGGACTTCCCCGGCAATTTGACGTTGTTGCACCACTTGATAAAGTTGGTAGCCACCCAGTCCCAGTAGCCCTAAACCCAGGAGTAATCCCCAGGGAGCGCCGCGTTTTTTGGAACTGTTTTGTTGTAAATCTGCCGCCGAAAAAGAAAGCTCTTCGGCCACGTGATAGGTCGGTGGGGCCTGGCCTCCCCCGGTAATCTCTGTTGGCGGTGTGACCGGCGTACCAGCCGCAGCATTAGCATTGGAACCCGTGCCAACTGGTGCTGTGGCAATGGTAGAGGCAACGATGGTCGGTAAAATTTCTGGCATGACCTCCGTGGCTTGATTGTTAGGCATCGCCGCTGTAAGGGCCGCCCGCATTGCCTTAGCCGTCATAAACCGTTCTTTCGGATTGGGCTTAATGGCAAAATTCAGCACCGCCACCAGATGTTGATCCGCGATATTTTGACTGGGCCAGGTTAATTCGCCGGTGATGGGATCATGTTGAAAATCTTGGGGCATCATTCCGGTGAGGAGATAGACCATCGTCAGGGCGAGGGCATACAAGTCACTCGAAAAAACAGGCCGACCGGACGCCTGTTCCGGGGGCATAAACCCAGGGGTACCGATCACGATGGAGCTTTTTGGGGTGGCACCACTGCTCATCATTTGGGTGCCCATAATTTCCCGGACTGCGCCAAAGTCAATTAGTACCGGTTTTTTGTCCGCTGCGCGCAGAATGATATTTTCTGGCTTAATGTCCCGGTGGATAATTTGCTTGGTTTCAATAAATTCCAAAATATCGAGGGTATCCACTAAGATTTGCCGGACGGTGGCGGCGGACTGGGGCCCTTCATTTTTTAAAAGTGCCTCTAGGGTTTGGCCTTCGATGTACTCCTGGACGAGGTAAAATTTGCCATCTTCTTCGAAATAGGCATAGAGGCTCGGAATTTGGGGATTGCTGCCGAGTTCTTCTAGTAATACGGCTTCCCGTTGGAAACGTTCCTGCACCAGACGATAGATTTCGGATTGATCCTCAATGGGCCGAAGCTGTTTTGCGACCCGGATGGGCTGGGAGGGCATGTAGCTGTCTTTTACGAGGTATGTGACGCCAAATCCTCCACTACCCAACTCACGGAGAATTTGATATCGACCAGAACCGATTGTCTGTTTCGTCATGGCTTCAGGTTATATTTCGCGATGTCAAAGGAGTACTTGGGGCCTTTGATGCTTTCATCATAAACGGAGAATCTCAAAAGTCTGGTTAGAGGTGAGAAATTCCCACTGCAAAAAGGCGATCGCCCTCTACTTACCGTCAAATATCAAGGCCGCCCCTGGGAAAATTTTGTTTCTAAAACCAACGTCCACCATGGAAACGCCACAGGGGAAATAAGATGCGCATCAAACTCTGGGACACCACAAAGATCCCCAGCCAAACCGAGCCGTAGTGAATCACAAACCAGGTTAAAGACAGATCTGCCGTTAGGGGTAAGGCGACGCCCGCAAAATTCGGTAAGCCAGCCCACAAAAACAAAAAGAATATCCCTTCCCAGAGGGCCGCCAGCCATTGTAGAATCGCCGGCCAATCTTGATCCCAACGGTAATTTTGTAAATAGATGTAAAGACAGTCCCAGCCAAGGCCAAAAACGGTGATGTAACCCCAAACCGCCCAATAGACAGCACCAACGGGATTACCCCAGAGTCCCTCTGCAAAGCAGACTGTGAGGAGGGCACCCACCGTACCCATCAAAAGAAGTCGAGTTTGCCAGCGGCCAAGGAGTGTTGGGGTCATGGGGCTTGATTGTTAATCCATTTAAACCATTGGGATAGGGAAGCCAGGGGATGCAAAGGGCGCACCTGGGAAGCATTTTCCTGAGCCAAGGCTTCTACTGATTTTAGGGCACAGTATTGCAACCCCAAAAAGCTATCGACGGCGGCATGGGGGCCACCAAAGGTAATGGCGCCGGCGGCGTACATTCGTCCTGAGCGGTTACGCATTTCCGGCATTTCAAAATCATTGTTCACCTGGAAGCGGCCAAGGGCATTCAGGGTCAGTTGGTAATGGGTCACGAGGTCATTGAGCAGGGGGGTGGATTTGACTTTACCATCGAGACCCGTGGCGTCAATGATGTAGTTGGCGGTGAGGGTGAGTTCCCCTGTGATGCCTTTTTCGCGAATCCGCGTCACCGGACGTCCTTGGGCATCGGGTTCGACGGCTACGACATCCCCAAAAACGATTCGATACCAGCCTTTATCTAAACCCGTTTGGATAATATCGCGCCAGTCGTGGCGATCGGCGGTGGTGGTGCCGCCCCAATCGGCCAGGAGGTTAGTGCGTTCCCTGGGGGCAGCGTTTTCTAATTGTTCGCGCAGGGTGCCGCCCCAACAGGCCTTAGGCCAATTAAACGGTTGCAGTTCAAAATGGTTGCTCACGGGTCGCTGGGCCAGGCCAAATTTATTTCCCACGGGTTTTGGCGATCGCATTAGGTGCAAGATCGAAATGTTGGGGTTACGGCGGCGGGCTTCGTAGATGCGCTGGATCACCCTAGAGGCGACAATCCCCCGACCCCGAATCAAGACTGTCCCCCCCTGGCGTTCGAGGGTGCTATAGACGTGGTCATGCTCTTCGTAGGCATTGACGACCGTTTTAAAATCCCCTGTTTTTTCGCGGTAGTCCTGGAGATCTGGCAAAAATTGGATCACCGGATATCCGGTACACAGATGAACATAACGGCCAATGACAAAGGCATGGCGGCCCCGTCCCGCAGAATAGGCGATCGCATAACGACCATCATCGGTTTTCCGGATTGCCCGTACCCGCCCAAAGCGATACATATGGTGCCACCCAATCCGTGCCGCCTCCCGGTCAATAGATTTGAAGACATTGCCAGAACGAGGCGTATAGGTTTCCGTCAAAATCGGTTCCGTGAAGACCTGCCAGAGATGCCGTAGAGCTGCCTGGAAATGTCCCCGCAAAAAATCGCCGTAGGCTTCCCGTAGCGCATAGCTCGGCCAACCCCAGAGATTATCCGGACAAGAATCAGAATTAGACCGCAACCGCTCGTGGGCAGGAATTTGCGAGTTTAAGCAGAGCCGTTGGTAGCGGCCATAGGGTTTTCCTTCTAGGCCCAAAGCACGAACTTGCTGGGCCGGCACCCCGTAAACCCGTAAAAAATCAACCCAGATATAACTGCCAAGCCCGGCCCCAATGGCCACATAGTCTATCTCTTCGACGGGTAATCCGGTGGCATATAACTGTTGAGGACTGACATACTGCGCTTGAAATTCTGCGGGGGGAAAGGTTTCTAATGGGGAACTGCTGCTGGGGGGATCCGGCAGTTGTTGGTCTGGCACCTGAATAAAAGAATCGCTGGAGCGGCGCTGGGTCGCAGGTTGGTTGGGGGCGGTGGTGGTAATCGAAATTTCATAGGGGCCAATCCGCACCACATCCCCAGATTTCAAGCTCCTTTGGGTTTGGCGCTGGCCATTCACAAACACGCCATTGCTACTATTTTGATCCCCAATCCACAGTTGATCGGCCTGGAGAGAAATGAGGGCATGGTATCGAGAAACTTGGGAGCTATTGAGGGTTAATTTGGCGACAGGTTGTCCATTGGCGATCGCCGCTGGCATGCTGTTGGCATCACGACCAATGGCAATGGGTAATCCCAGGGCTAAGGTTTGCATGTCACTTGTGAGGGGATCTTTCCAGCTTAACCAGACCTGCTGCAATGTTGTCATATCAATGAATTCTGAGGAGAAACAAGAGAAACCCTAGGACTGTGGCCGCACCATCATCACCGTATTTGCGGCGGCTAAGGAAAATCCACACCAGGGACACCCTTGTTTAAGCACTTGCTCATCATACCGAGAAACCTTGCCACAGGACGGATTAGGGCATTTTAAACCGTAGGCTGAGGCCGTATTGGGGACTTGGGGTTGGGGCGGGGCTGCCACCTGAACTTGGCCTGGTAGGACTAACTGGGATACCTGCAATTGAATGCGACCCAGTTGAATCTGGCTGCCCTGGGATAGATTGGCTGTTCCTTGGGTCAGTTGGAAGCCATCAATGAGGGGAGGATTAGAGGGACGCAGATTCTGAATGAGCGCAGCATCTAAGGCCGCACTAAAAAATAGCTCAACATGGAGGGAAGAAACACTGCGGTCAGCAAAGATAATGTCACACTGGGCTGGGTCTCGGCCAATCCGCAATTTTTGGGCAACTTTTGTGGTTGCAGCTTGGTGGAATGTGTAGTGGTGTAGATGATTTTGTAACGACCACGCTAGGGTTAATTTTTCCATTGTCCTCAAGACTGACTGCGCGTAGCTGTCTAAGTATAGATTGGCTTTGTCTTCTGTCAAATTATAATAATCATCCGCTAAAAAGAAGCAGAAACTTTATGGTTTTTAATGGCCAGATGTTAGCTTTATTCATGCCGATTTAGTGATGCTCTTTGTCAAAAATTTAGTTTTTAAATCAATAGTTTTTTGAACAAATCAACTCTTTTCTATGGGAAATTGATCGACATTTAAAGGTGAATCTATTTTTCAACGACTGTCCTCAAGGATTTCTAAAAAGCGAATTATTTTTTTGGAGAAAAGACACTTTTTTTGATCCAGGCCAATCCTGCGGACGTATTTTGTTGGGGTCGATTCCCGATAAAATAGGCTTGAGTGAATTTTACCGAAAAGAGCTTGGGAGCTGACTGGTATGCTAGCAATGTGCAAACGGCTAATGGCGATCGCCTTGGTTATGGGGATTATAAGTTTCGCCTGGGGCAATTTTGACCCACCAAAGGCCTGGGCCGTGGACTACAACAAGCGCACCTTTATTCAAGAAGATTTTTCCCACCAGGACTTGCGGGACAATAGTTACGATCTCTCCAGTCTCCGGGGCTGCGATTTTAGTTACTCAGACCTGCGGGGGGTGCGTTTTTTCTCGGCTAATCTCGAATTCGTCAACTTTGAAGGGGCTGATCTCCGGGGTGCCGTCTTAGATTCTGCCCGTATTGGCCACGCGAACTTTAAAAATGCCAACCTAGAGGGGGCTTTTCTCGCCAGCGTCAAAATTACGCCATCCACAGTCATTGAAGGGGCCGATTTCACTGATGCCCTGATCTTGGCGCGGGAAAATGACAAGCTTTGCGAACTGGCCAGCGGCACCAATCCCACCACGGGCCGTGACACCGCAGCAACCCTATACTGCCCCTAGGTATTTCCATTAAATTTCAAAGGCTGAATCACTGCCCACTGACCACCTGAGCGACCCTGGCGAGGTGGTTTTTGTTTGGGGTTTTATTGACTTTCAACGATCAATTCAGGGAAGCTGAAACAAAATATCTTGGGGTTTACCATGGCTGATTCTGGGCGCAATCCGTTGCAATATCTACCGCTTACCGTCGGGATGATCGGGGGCACAATGTTGATGGTGAACCGTTTACTGACTCCCGCCCTCAGTGATTCCCAGGCCCGTTCCGACGTGGTGGGGGTGATTCTCAGTGCTGTTTTGATTTTGACCACCTTACTGTGGGAGCAGATCCAGCCTAAGGCTCCAGAAGCGGTGATTCTAGAAGGAGAAGAGCAGTTTGAGCTGGCCGAGGATCTGCCGGACGCTGTCAAAACAGAGCTTGCTTGGGCATCCCACCTACTATTGACCAATACGGTGACGAAATCGGTGGTGGTTTACCATGATGGCGAGACAATTCTGCGGCGGGGCATTTTTGGAGCGAAGAAAGAATTTAATATTGGGGCGATCGCCAAACGGGTTCTTGAAACCCAAAAGGCAGTGTATCTGGTGACCTTAAAAATGTATCCGGGGCGGGTTGAATTTGATTATTTACCAGAAAATACCCAGGGCATTATTTGTCAGCCCCTCGGTGAAACAGGTCTCTTAGTTTTGGGGACAAATATTCCCCGCAGCTATACAAAACAAGATGAAAATTGGGTCGCAGCTCTTGCTGAGAAATTGGCGATCGCCCTTGCGGAGGTTTAGAGATTTTCGGGTGAAGAGTTTCCCATACAAATTAAATCTTAATAGAACAAAACCACCCATAACCTACTTTCCTGAGAACTTCCGGAACCCTTTAACTAAGACTCTCTGGAGACATTAACTGAATCATCTTGCTGCCCGACTTGACAGTTTATTCAGTTAGGTTGCTCCCTGCTGCTACAGGTGGTTGGAAGTATGGATTTCACGCTTGAGTGGTTTTGTTTCGTTCGACGAGACAGATATGCAAAGAAACAGCTTGGTTTATCTCCTTAACTAACTTTACTTTACTCAGACAGTGGCTGTTTTATCTGCCAGGGAAGTTAAGTTCTACCTAACTTCAATTCTTAATTTAACAGGGTTTCTTGACCAAAACAATTACTTTCAATGAAAGTTTATTCTTCACTGAGTAAAAACATTTTTTTCTGTGAAGAAAAGTAAATACTTGGCCTCAAGTTTACCCGGTCGATTTTCCAGGCGATCGCCCCCTTACACAAACGGCTATGGTAGCTTGGGAAAAGATTTTTCTTTGGGCCTGTCAATGCTCTACATCCAAGATTTGGTGTACCATCCTGCGGCAACGCCTGAGCCGATTTTGCAGCAGGTGAATCTTAAGTTAGCTCCCCAGGAAATGGGAATGATTGTGGGGCCGAGTGGCTCTGGGAAAACGACGTTACTCGAAATTTTGGCGGGCTTGGCCCAGCAGACCCAGGGGCAGATCCGCTGGCAAGAACAAACTTTAAGTAATCTCCACTTGCAACAGTTGGCGGGCCTCGTGTTTCAATTTCCGGAGCGTCACTTTTGCGCCTCGACGATTTTAGAGGAAGTCCGGTTTGGCCATCCAGAATTACGCCTAGAACAAATCCAAGATGCTTTGGCGGAGGTGGGTCTCGAAAATTTGGATCTCAAGGCTTCACCCCATGCCCTGAGTGGCGGCCAGCAAAGGCGTTTATCCCTCGCGGTGCAATTGATCCGCCAGCCAAACCTGTTGATGTTGGATGAACCGACGGCGGGCTTGGATTGGTCAATGCGATCGCAGCTGGCAAAATTACTGGCGAAACTCAAACAACATTGGACGTTGCTCATCGTCACCCACGATCCCCACGAGCTAGAGGCGATCGCCGACCGTTGTTGGCACATTGATCGGGGTCAAGTTACTGTGACAAAGGAGCCTGGGGTCGCAAATACGTCGGCGGAATAAACTGCTCCAGGTGCCAAGGGGCGGCAACCTTGGCAAGGGCTTGGGCATCCAGCAAATTTTCAGCGTAGGGCATGACCCCAAGCACCGGGATTTGGGTGAACTGTTGCACCATGGTCGGTGGCGTCAAAGCTTCAATTTGTCCCATGGCTTCAGGGGTACCGCAACTGAGGATGATTCCCTTGAGATTGACCTTCCGTTCCCGCGCCAAACTCACCTGGGCGATCGCCTGGCCAATGGAACCCAATTTCACTGGCACCACCAACAGCGTCGGTAACTTCCACTGCCCTGCCAAATCTGCCACCGTCAACTCGTCAGTTACAGGCGATCCTAAGCTCCCCAGGGACTCAGCAATGACAAAATCTTGAGCATTACTCAAATCCTGGAGCTCCTGCCAGACGATTCCCAGATCAATGGCTTTTCCCTCTAGGCGAGCGGCCACCGGGGGCGCAACCGGGGTTTCATACTCCAAAGGTACCTTGAGAACTGTTCCCCCATCACAGAATTTTTCGTACCATTGGCGATCGCCGATCCCTGTCTGGAGTAGTTTGATTACCCCTAGCTGAGAAAAAGGAAGAAAATGACGCCAATAGGCAATCAGGGCCGAGCTGACCACTGTTTTCCCCACTTCCGTGTCTGTTCCCGCGATTAACAAGCAATTTTGCAGCATAGAAAAATTTCAAATTGAATTTAAAGGTTTATTGAGTACAATAGACCCTGAAGATCAGCACCTTCCTTAACAATTTTTTTATTTTCTATTAACCCTAATCCTTTCCAGTGGCGATGATTGCCCCCAATGGTTTTACCGTATCTATCCAGTCTAAAAAATGGGGCTAAGTAATTGTACTTTGGTAACACATATCATCGAAACGACCAAAAGGAGGATTATGGTGTCTGCACTGATCCCTTGGATGTCCTTTATCAAACCGAAAGAGAGGTTTATTCTGCTGTGAGCCACTCCGCCACCCTCGCCTTACAATCTGTTCTGCAAACCCCCACCGATAGCAACCGTCTCCGGATTTTTTCGGGATCGGCGAATTTGCCCCTAGCCAACGAAGTGGCCCGTTATCTGGGCATGGATCTTGGCCCTATGATCCGGAAGCAGTTTGCCGACGGTGAAATGTACATCCAGGTGCAAGAGTCGATCCGGGGTTGCGATGTTTACCTCATTCAACCCTCCTGCCGTCCGGTCAACGATCACCTGATGGAACTGTTGATCATGATCGATGCCTGTCGTCGGGCTTCGGCACGCCAAATCACAGCGGTGATCCCCTACTATGGCTATGCTCGCGCTGACCGCAAAACCGCTGGTCGCGAATCCATTACAGCGAAACTGGTGGCTAACTTGATTACCCAGGCAGGGGCCGGTCGGGTGCTGGCGATGGATCTCCATTCGGCGCAAATCCAAGGGTATTTTGACATTCCCTGTGACCATGTCTACGGTTCCCCGGTGATCATTGACTATCTCAAAAGCAAAAATTTAGAGGATATTGTGGTGGTCTCTCCCGATGTGGGCGGGGTGGCGCGGGCGCGGGCCTTTGCGAAAAAGTTAGATGATGCGCCCCTGGCCATTATTGATAAACGTCGCCAGGCCCACAATGTCGCCGAAGTGATGAACGTCATTGGGGAAGTTAAAGGAAAAACCGCGATCCTTGTTGATGACATGATCGACACCGCTGGGACGCTCCAGGAAGGGGCCAGATTACTGAAGAAGGAAGGGGCCAAGGAAGTGTATGCTTGTGCGACCCATCCAGTCTTCTCTGGGCCTGCGGTGGAACGTCTCTCTAGTGGTCTGTTTGAGGAAGTTATCGTAACCAATACGATTCCGGTGCCTGCCGACAAGCAATTTGAAGAACTGACGGTGCTGACGGTGGCCAATCTCCTCGGTGAAACCATTTGGCGCATCCACGAAGAAAGTTCTGTGAGCAGTATGTTTCGGTAAATTTTGGCTTGGCTAGAACAATCAATTGATTTTGGGGAGGGAAAGATCATTTGTCCCTCTTTTTTTTAGGCAATTTTCAACCAAAGGCGATCGCCCCCGGTGATCCAGAAGAATCTTCTACAATGGGGAGCGGCCGTTATTCTCAAATTGTGTTTAGAAAGTTTTATGGTAGTTGAGCAAATCCTGGATCTCGCCAAACAAAAGGGTATCGAAGCGGAGGTGTACTACCGCAGTAGCCGTGATACTCCCATCGATTTTGAGAATAATCGCCTCAAGTCCCTCGAAACCAAAGCGAGCCAGGGGGTTGCCCTGCGGGTGGTCGTCGATGGGAAATTGGGCTTTGCCAGTGCCACAGATTTAACGCGCCTCGAAGATGTCGTCGATGCGGCGATCGCCACGGCAGAAATCGGTGATCCCGTGGATTTTGAGTTTGCCAAGGATTTTCAAGGGGTTGTGCCTGAAAGTGATTATGTGCTGCCAGAAACCGCAAAACTGGTAAAAATTGGCGAAACCCTCATCGAAAAAGTACGGGCTTACAACGACGATATTCTCGTCAGTGCGGGGTTCCATATCCGCTCTGGTCAGACCAAACTGGCCACTACCAGCGGTGTCTATGGCGAACGCAACAGCAAAATTGTTAGTGCCAGCCTGGGCGGAAATCTTGTCCAGGGGGAAGATTTTCTTAATGCCTACGGTTACGATGTCGCCAAGGATGGAGAACCCGATTACGACAAGATCCTCGCTACCCTCATCGAAAAATATACCAATGCCGAAAAAGCAGCCCAAATCACCAGCGGCCAATATCCTGTGCTGTTTACCCCCAGGGCGGCCCTCAGCGCCATCGGCGGCCTGTTTGATACGATTCTCTCCGGTCAAGTGGTGGTGCAAAAAGCCTCACCCCTAGCGGGAAAAATTGGCGAACAACTCTTTGGCGATCGCCTAAGCATTTACGAAGATCCGACCATCGGTGTTTCCGCCTGTCCCTTTGACGACGAAGGCACCCCCACCCAGAAAAAAACCTTTATCCAGAACGGTATTGTCCAGCAATTCTATTGGGATCGCCAGTGGGCCGCTCGCGGCAACGCCGAGGCCCAGGGGAATGGTTTCCGGGGCGGTCTTTCTCGTCCCAGTCCCGACATGGTGAACTTTTGCATGGGGGCCGGGAAAACCCCGTTAACGGAGCTGATCAAGGGCATGAAGGAAGGGGTGATCGTTGATCAAGTGTTAGGAGCGGGTCAGTCTAATCAGCTAGCTGGGGAATTTTCCGTGAACCTCGACCTCGGTTACAAAGTCGAAAACGGCGAAATTGTTGGTCGCCTGAAAAATACCATGGTGGCGGGCAGCATCTTTGAAGCCTTTGCAGATTTAGTTGATTTTAGTGACACCTGCGAATGGGTTGGTGGTAGTGCTTATATGCCAGCGATTCTGTTCGGCAAGTTGGGGGTTGCGTCCAGGGCGGTTTAAAATTGCCATACTTGCCCCTGCATTGTGAGCGATGATGCCTGTGAAATCTGTGATCCGATTGCTGAGTCTCTGTTGTGTGTGTGTCCTCTGCCTGGCGGGTTGTGTGGACTATGATGTGGAGATCGCCTTCGACCACCAGCACCATGGCGAAATTCACCAGCATCTCCAGTTGGGGGATGAGTTTACGAACTTTAATCAGCAAGAAGCAAAGCACTGGCTCAAAAGTGTGGAAAAACGCGCCAGGGGGCTCCATGGTTCTGCCCAGCGGCTCTCGACCCAGGAGTTGGATGTACGAATTCCCTTCCATAATGGGGCTGATTTAGTAGAAAAGTTCAATGACTTTTTTAACCCGGAAGGACAAAATCTCCAGGCGACAGATTTAGATTTGGTACAACTCAAATCGGCGATCGCCCTTGAACAAAAAAACTGGCTTTTGTTTGAACGTAACCGAGCCACTTTGGACGTAGATTTGCGGGCCTTGGGCGTTTTGTCCCAGCGGGGCAGTTTGATCCTCAGTCCCGGTTCCCTCCTGGATTTAGACGTCAGCCTAAAAACGCCTTTGGGGGCACGGGTGATTAATCGCAACACGACGACTGCGCCCGTCACCCGCAAGGAAGGCGATCGCCTAATTTGGACATTACAACCGGGGCAGCTCAATCATCTGGAAGTGGCCTTTTGGGTGCCCAGTTGGGTAGGTCTTGGCTCCGGGGGTCTAGTGGCGTTGTTATTCCTGGGTTATTACCTAAAATATCGCCGTTTGCCAGTGTAGTTGCTGATCTATCGCTATTGTTAAATCAATTGCCCTTATCTTTTGCGTCCTATGGTTGCCACCCAAGCCGAACCCTTGATTGAATTGCGGGGAATTTCCAAGGCCTTCGGGTCAAATGTCATTCTCGATGATGTTGATCTGAGCATTTATCGGGGAGAAGCCCTCGTGATTATTGGCCCCTCCGGTACGGGGAAATCCACCATCCTGCGAATTATTGCGGGACTACTGGCAGCAGATGCAGGGGACATTTATATCAATGGCATCAAGCGCCGGGGACTGATCGAGGATGGTAACGATCCCATTGGGATCAGCATGGTCTTCCAGCAGGCGGCCCTCTTCGACTCCCTCACCGTGGCGGAAAATGTCGGTTTTTTGCTCTATCAACATTCAAACCTGTCTGCGAGAACCATTCGCGAATTGGTAGAAGAACGGTTGGATATGGTGGGGTTGTCAGGGGTCGGCGATCGCTACCCATCCCAACTCTCTGGGGGGATGCGCAAACGGGTTAGCTTTGCCCGGGCAATCATGGCCAACCCCGATAATCCCAAGGACAATCCCGAAATTATTTTGTACGATGAACCCACCGCTGGCCTTGATCCCATTGCCTCAACGGTAATTGAAGATCTCGTGCGCCATCTCCAGCAAATGCAAGGGGTTTGTGGCACCTACGTGATGGTCAGCCACCAGGACAGCACGATTCGTCGCACCGCTGATCGGGTTATTTTTCTCTATGGCGGTAAGATCCAATGGACGGGGACAGTGGCAGAAATTGACCAGACCGATAATCCCCTCGTGCGCCAGTTTTTTGACGCGGCGGTGGAAGGCCCCATTAAAGTTATCGGCTAAAATTCATCCTCCCCCATACAATAAAACGTAAATTTATCCCCCCTACTGACGAATCCAATGCGATCGCGTACCCTCAAAGAAGGCTCCCTCGGTTTATTTATTTTCGCTGGACTCTCCCTGCTCGGCGTCGTGCTCATCTGGCTGACAGGGGCAACCCTGGGGAAACGCACTTATTCGATTAATGTCCGCTTTGACAATGCCAATGCGATGCAAGAGGGGGCGATCGTCCGCTACCGGGGCCTGGAGGTGGGGCGCATCATTGACGTACAACCTTCTAGCAATGGCGTTGAGATCCAAATTCAAATCCAAACCCCCGATCTGATCATGCCGCGAGAGGTCGTGGTCGAGGCCAACCAAGGGGGACTTATCGGAGAAACCTCCCTCGAAATTATTCCCCAAACAGAATTAACCCAAGCAGAAATGGCCCAGAGCCCCTTCGCAGCGGACTGCCCGGAAAAAGGAGCAATTCTCTGTGATGGTACAACCCTAGAGGGGGTGATCGGGGTGAGCTTCGAGCAGGTGCTCCGCAATACCACCAAATTTAGTGAACTGTATGGTGATCCAGAGTTCTTTGAAATTGTGCGTACCTTGGCGGACAATTCCAGTGATGCGGCGGCCCAGGTGGCGATCCTTACCGAAGAATTAGCGCTGCTTTCTAAGGAAGTGCGGGGGGAAGTGGATAATTTTGCCGAGAATGCCCAAGCCATTAGTGATGCGGCAGTGACCAGTTCCAATCAACTCAACCGCACCCTTGAACAGGTGAATACGCTAACAGGGAATTTTAATAGCCTTGTGGTCGAAAATCGCCAGGCTCTGGTGGGTACCCTCAATAGCATTGGGCGCACCAGTGATCAAATGCAGCGCACTTTGGCTTCCTTTGATACGACCCTCGATACGGTCAATCAAAATCTCAGTGCAGCGAATACCGAGGAAATTTTGGATAATCTCACGGTGCTAACGGCCAACGCGGCAACGGCTTCGGAAAATCTCAAGGATGTCTCAACGGCCCTGAACGATCCAACCAATGTGTTGATGTTGCAAAAAACCCTTGATGCAGCCCGGGTCACCTTTGAAAATACTCAAAAAATCACCTCAGACCTGGATGAGCTAACCGGAGATCCGCAGTTTCGGAAAAATCTGATTGATTTGGTGAATGGCCTCAGTCAGTTGGTTTCCTCGACGGATCAACTGCAACAACAGATTCAGGTGGCTAATCGCATCGAGCAACAGCGCCCCATTTATAACCAGCAACGACAAATCTCGTTACGCTCCAAGTCCCAAAACCCAGACCAAGGTCAGTCTAGAAATTAACCAGACAGAAATCGGCTGGAGACTTTCGGCAAAGACAAGAACCATTTTCAGAGATTGGATAATTTTTTTCTCGAAAACTCTTGGCGATCGCCAAATGAGTATGCTATATTCGTTCAAGTCAAAACGAGCGGATGTGGTGGAATTGGTAGACACGCACGCTTGAGGGGCGTGTGGAGCGATCCTTGCGAGTTCGAGTCTCGCCATCCGCATACCATAAAAAACAGAAAGCCTTCCCAAACCTCAGGGGGAGGTTTTTTTGTGTTTAAAGTTAGCCTGAAGGATCAGCAGCAGCAAGGTGTTGCTGGAGAAATTCGCACAGGAGTTTTACCTTGGTGGAAAGATGGCGATTGATCGGATAGAGGACGTAGGTACTGAGGGTGCGGTGATTGTATTCAGGCAAGACCACCGTGAGTTGTGCTGTCCAGGGGGCTGCATCGAGGATAAATTGGGGTAACTGGGCAATGCCTAGGCCCGCCGCGGCGGCGATCGCCAATGCTTCACCGTTGTTCGCACAAAAAGAGCCGGACACGTTAACAGAAACTTCCCCCTGGGGGCCGACCAAATGCCAGGTATTGCCCGTGGGGCCGTAGCGCAGACAGTTGTGATGAACTAAATCCTCAGGACTTTGGGGAATACCATGGCGTTCTAGGTAGCTGGGGGCCGCACAGAGGCTTAGTCTTGTTTCACAGAGGGGATGACTAATGAGACTGGCAGATTCGACGGGTTCAGCGATCCGAATCACGAGGTCATAGCCTTCGGCGATCGCCTCCACAAACCGATCCTCTAGGGTGAGTTGGATTTGCACCTGGGGATATTGGGCCATAAATTTTGCCACGAGGGGGGCCACCTGCATCCGGCCAAAGGTCATCGGCGCATTTACCCGTAACAGTCCTTTGGGTTCCCCGTGTAGTTGCGAAGCTGATAGCTCTGCCTCCTCTAGATCCGCCAAAATCTGGACGCATTTTTCATAGAAGGCGAGGCCCGTGGGGGTCGGTGTCACCTTGCGGGTACTGCGGTGGAGGAGTTGAACTTGGAGATGATTTTCGAGGGCAATCACCAGCTTATTCACCGCCGATCGCCCAACATTCATCTGCCGTGCCGCCGCCGCAAATCCTCCCGCTTCCACCACCTGGGTAAAGGCATACAAACTGGCTAACTTATCCATGGCCTATTGTTTCTTTTTGGGATACATTCTGTATATAAAATAGCTTATTGTCTTTTATTTGGCGGCAATCTACAATAGAAGCAATCACCTAAACCCGCTAAAAAACGCCTCGGAGGTTTTTATGATTCAACTCCGTCCCTCTGCTGAAAGGGGTCGTGGCAAACTAGATTGGCTAGAGAGCTACTTTAGTTTTTCGTTTTCCCAGTATTACGATCCGGCCCACATGAATTTTTCTAACTTGCGGGTGATCAATGAAGATTACATCGCCCCAGGCAAAGGATTCGCTACCCATGGCCACCGCGATATGGAAATCGTCACCTATGTCCTCGAAGGGGAATTGGCCCACAAAGACAACATTGGCAATGGTTCGATTATTCGTCCTGGGGATGTGCAACGCATGAGCGCGGGCACTGGCATTTTGCACAGTGAGTTTAATCCTTCTAATGATCAGCCTGTACACCTGTTGCAGATTTGGATTACCCCAGATCAGCAGGGGGTCGAGCCGAGCTATGAACAAATCTTTTTCGCCCCAGAGGAAAAACAAGGAAAACTGCGCCTTGTCGCTTCCCCTGATGGTGAGGCTGGCTCGGTAAAAATCCATCAAAACGCGGCGATCTATGCTTCGATTTTGACGCCCGAAGATACTGTGACCCATACCCTCAAAACGGGTAGAAACGCTTGGGTGCAAATTACCAGAGGAGAGCTAACCTTAAATGGAATGACCCTCGGGGCCGGGGATGGAGCCGCCATTAGCGAGGAAACAGCACTCACTTTTGCGGGTCAAGCTGCGGAAACGGAATTTTTACTGTTTGATTTGCCCTAGGGCTTATTAACAAATTCACCCACATTCTTTTGAGGAAAACACCCATGACTGAACCCACTATTGCTGCAAAAAAACCGATGGTAATGGACTTGGAGGCCGGAGATTATTTCTGGTGTACCTGTGGCAAATCTGCAGGCCAACCTTTTTGTGATGGTAGTCATAAAGGCAGCGATTTTCGTCCCCAGAAATTCACCCTGGAGGAGCCCCAAAAGGTAGCCCTCTGCCTCTGTAAGCACAGCCAGAATCCGCCCTTCTGCGACGGTTCCCACAGTAAACTGTAGTTTGCACAGCACAAAGGCGATCGCCTAATGACGACCCAACGGATTATCGGTCTCACGGGGGGCATTGCGACAGGAAAAAGTACAGTAACGACTTACTTGACCCAACGCTATCAGCTCCCCATTTTTGATGCTGATGTTCATGTCCGTAAGGCGATCGCCAAAAATCACCAAAATGAAAAACAATCAGCGTATCGGGTTTTTTCTTGGATGAATTGCTAGAAAAAGCAGCGGCGATCATTGGTAAGCAACTGCGACTTAAGTTAAATGGTCTTCAAGCATCTGTGACTACAGTATTTGCCTCTTGACCACCATGCTGTCGCCAAAGTCTGCGGTAATATTCTGGTAAATTTGGAATGAATCAGTCTTTAATTTAGACGATACCAATGAGCATAATTGTCGATCCAGAATGGACATTCATAGATGCATTGCAAGCTGCATGGGCAGCCTATCCCGGTGGAGTCCAATTTGGAGCGCCTAATAGAGTAAAGGCATTAGAGAGATGGGCTAATGTCGTTGGACGTGAGCGAGCAGTTGATGAACTAAATGCTGTGCTAAGTGAGTATCCCAGCTATAAAGAGTCTGCGAAAGCTTTTGGAATGTCAGTATCAACTCTCAAAAAAATCAGAAACAATTTCGCGACAATGCCTAGAGTGACGCCTTTCTCATCTGTATCAACTAGAGTTCAGGAGCATATAGCAGAATTGAAAGAGACGCAAAATTCTTCAATCTCCACAGAGACCCCAGAGGAAATTCTTCAGAAGTTTCTTGAACTGACGGAAAGATTGGGCGTAGATCCCGTATCTAGATTAATTGAGGTACTGGTCAACGAAGAAACCCATTCATTGATGCCTGAAAACATTCTTCAGAATTTTTTGGAAGTAAGCCAAAAAGCAGGAATCGATATAGTCTCTAGACTGGTTGACTGGATCGCTGGTACAGCAAAACCAGAAGATTTTGTCAACGTCCTCGAAAACCTTGAGCTAGATGACTTACGGAAATTAAATACTGCGATTGGCTTAGGTAATCTTAAAAATGCACTGTCAATTTGGCAGGAAAATAAGGAAAACGATAATGAAGAATTTTGGCAGAGAACCTTTGCACAGAATTCTTTTATTTTTGCCCAGCTATTTTCATTTCCCGTCATCCTTCTTGAGGACAAGGCATATATAGGCGGAAAAAGTATAAACAATCGAGGTGGTAACATTATTGACTTTCTATATGCCAGTAATTTAACTAAAAATGCTGCCCTAATAGAGATAAAAACTCCAAACACAAGGCTCTTAGGATCTCAATATAGAGGGGATATTTACAATATTTCAGTTGACCTGTCTGGCTCCGTAGTTCAGATTGCTAACTACAAAAAAGCGTTACTAGAAAACTTTAATGCACTGATCAGTCAGGAAGGAGCAGACTTCGATGTTTTCAATCCCAAAAGTATTATTGTTATTGGTAGTATTGAAAATGAATTGGATGAACAGCGAAAGAGAAAGAGCTTTGAACTATTTAGGTCAGGATTAAGTGACATTCAGATCATTACTTATGATGAATTATTCGGCAGAGTAGAATTTCTTGTGAATCTACTGCAAGATGGCCTCAGTGCTTAAGCAAGCTAACACTCCGCGGCAGCGGACAGCCAAAAATTGTTTGTTTTACTTTAAGGTTATCTGCCGCCACTGATTTGAGCCGTTATGGTGCTGACAAAAAATGAAAATATCTGAAATATTCGCAGACGAACCCAAGCAATGGGGATTCCGAGGTGATCCATATCTTTGGCGTGAGTTGAAGGAAAGACTAGATAACGTTGATATGCCAGACGCACCCGAACAACTTAAAAGCATCATCGAGAAGGAATACGAAGTAGCGACAAGTCACTCCATCAATCATAGAGAACATTTCACCGTCGAAAGATTTATGCATGGCGGTATGTCTAGCGGCAGAATAAGCCCTGAATTTTGGCATGACTGCGGGATTCCACTGTTGGTGAAACGTCATGTCGCACCATAAAGTGACAAAACCAAGAATCATTGGTCTGACGGGGGGCATCGCGACGGGAAAAAGTACGGTAACGACTTACCTGGCCCAACGTTACCAGCTCCCCATTCTTGATGCAGATATTTATGCCCGTGAGGCGATCACCCCGCCCTCGGCAATATTGACGCAAATTTTTACCCGCTACGGGGCGGGAATTCAAAACGCCGATGGTTCCCTCAATCGCCAAGCTTTAGGGGACATTGTTTTTAACGATCCCGACGAAAAACTGTGGCTCGAAGCCCGAATCCATCCCTATGTGCGCCAGCGATTCCGTGAAGCCTTAGCAACCATTCAGGAGACACAAGCGACGGTTATTTGCGCGATCCCACTGCTGTTTGAGGCGCAGTTAACGGATTTTGTTACGGAAATTTGGGTGGTTACCTGTACCCTTGAGCAGCAGTTGGCGAGGCTCCAGCAGCGTAACCAGTTGAGCATTGCCCAGGCCCAAGCGCGGATCGCCAGCCAGATGCCCCTTGCCGAAAAAATCCAGCGGGCTGATGTGGTGCTTGATAATTCTTTGGATCTTGCAACACTCCATCACCAAGTTGATCGAGCCCTCAAAAGAGGTTGCTAGAATGAGCGGTGAAATCATCATTTTAAGGTAGCTGCGATGACCATTTGGGTAAATGAACAAATTGATCCGACGGGCATTCTTCAAGCTTGTATCGCTTGTCAAAATGAAAAAGCCGCCAAGGATTGCCATGAGCAATGGAAACAAAAACTCGCCACGGATCAAACCACCATCGGCTGGGAAGCAAAGATCCGCACCGTTGATTCTTGGGATGATGTGCCCGTCAATGCCTTGAAGCTTAGTTTTTAAGATGTATTTTAAAGGCGATCGCCCTGAATTTTTCGTTGTAACCCGCCCCGAAAAGCCATGAGCCCAAAACGACGGATGCGCTGGAGTTGGTGGAAGGACGCGCCGCGCAATGTCAGTGAAAATGAATATGCCAAATTTGAATTCCTCGTGCTGGGGGCGATCGCCAGTGGTACTTTAGCGGTGATCTCTTTGGTGATGGGGCTAACGGGACAAGCCCTCAAAACGTCTCAAGAACTCGCCCAGGTGGAGTCGCTTTCGGTACAGGCCGCCAGTGAAGCAACGACGAATCGCGATCTCATTAAGCTCGAAGGCTACCTTGTGGCGGACAATCCCCTAACGCTGCCCGATGATCCCGCCCTACAGATCATTCAGGGCAAAATTGAACTGGTCGCCCGCAATGGCCCCAGCACTGCCGAAGACACGATCCAAAAGGTGCTGTTTACTTGGGAAGCCGCCGTTGAGCAGGTTTTTTTGAGTGATGGGGAGACCCGCATTCCCTTGGCGATCGCCCTGGAGCAATTTCCCCTCCCGGCAGCACAACCAGAGCCTAAGCAACGCCCCAAGATCGAACGCACCGGAGAATCGGCCCGCTTCAGCAAACCCAAGGCCATTACCTACGCTGATCAAACCTTTCCCCTCACTACTGCAGATTGGGGCAAGCTTGATTATATTGCAACAGATTTAGATCGTCGCGTCCTGCCCCACGGCCAAACAGTTACGGTGGTGGCCGCCCTGCGCGATCAACAATTGGTTGATCCCCTGGGAGGCCGGTTAAAAATTGCCCTCGGCACCGAGGCAGACATTCGCCGCACTGGGGAACGCTTTGGTCGGCTGTTGACAGTGATTTGGCTGCCCTTGGCGATCGCCAGTTACCTCTGTGGCAAAAAAGCAGCCCAGCTCAACCAAGACTTTCTCGAACGCTCCCAGCAATAACCTAAGCCATCGGTCAATCCTGAGAAAGTACGCTAAGTTGAATAGGAGCTGTTGTTTATCTTTCCCGACACATGGCAAACCAGAGCCCCCCAAATTTGGCGATCGCCTATGTCCATTTCTACGTAGACGATCTGGAGCATTGGCAGACCTGGTTTCAAACAAAATTTCAACTCAACATCACCGCTCCCCAAGCAACATTTTCGTTTTTACCTCAAAACACCGTCCAACTCAGTCGCCCAGGGTTGACTCTGATGCTCTCGGCGCCCCAAGCCCCTGCCGATCCCGTCGCCCAGTATTTAACCCATCATCCCTGTGGTGTTGCGGATGTTGCCTTTTATATTGATCAAAAAGCTTTTTTTCAATCAAAAAATACTGATCACTTCGTTACTGTAATACGCAATAATGTGGGATTTCAACATACCCTTATTTATCGAAATCCAATCCCAAAAACCAATACCAAAATCGATCATTTAGTGCTCAATGTCCCCGTGGGCAAACTCCAGGAAACAGTCCAGTGGTACGAAGCTAAATTGGGGTTTAACCGTCAGCAAACCTTTACGATCAAAACCAATTATTCCGGCCTCGCTTCCCAGGTTCTTTCCCATCCCAGCGGAATTCAACTACCCATTAATCAACCGGGAGACTGTTGTGAAAATCTTGAAACGGCACAGCGATCCCAGATCCAAGAATTCATTGAGTTTAATCGTGGGGCTGGGATTCAACATATCGCCTTAAAATACAAAAACTTACCGGATCAAATCCATCATTTTCGCCAAGCAAATGTGGCATTTCTTGATGTCCCTGACACCTATTACAAAAATCTTTGTGATCGTTATCCCCACCTAGAAACATTACCCCATTGGCCCCAAATTCAGCAGGAAAAGATTCTTGTGGATGTGGTGCGATCGCCCAAGGAAATGCTTTTGCAAATTTTTACCCAGCCCATTTTTAAAGAGCCGACATTTTTTTGGGAATTTATTGAACGCAAACAACAGGCTCAAGGGTTTGGCGAAGGGAATTTTCAAGCGTTATTTGAAGCCATTGAACAGGCCCAACGACAACGGCTGGTTTCCCCTCGCCCATAAATGCCAATAAAACTAAGCCGCTTCGGGATGCTCGATAATGCCGCCCCCCAGCACCCGATCGCCGTCATAGAGCACCGCCGCTTGGCCAGGGGTGATCCCAAATTGGGGTTCCTCAAAAACCAGTTTGAGGCGATCGCCCTCCAATGGAATCACCGTCACAGGCACCGCACCACTGCGATAACGCACCTGTACTTCCGCGCGGATGGGGCTTGTAATGCCTGGGAGCGCCAACCAATTCATGCGCTGCACCGTACATTCAGACCGACCAGCGCGATCGCGGGTACTTACTACCACCCGATTCATCACATTATCTAGCTTCACCACATAGAGGGGTTCCGGGGCGGCAATGCCCAAGCCCTTTCGTTGGCCGATGGTGTAATGATGGATGCCTGTATGGTGCCCCAGCACTTTCCCGTCGAGATCGACGATTTCTCCTTCCCGCTGTTCAATGTATTTGTCTAAAAAAGTTTTCATCGAACCATGGGCTTCAATGAGGCAGAGGTCTTGGCTTTCTGGTTTTTTCGCCGTCGAAAGCTGCATTTCCGCCGCAATTTGCCGGGTTTCGCCCTTGGTCATTTCCCCCAAAGGAAACAGCGTCCCCGCCAGCATTTCCTGGGTGAGATCATAGAGAAAATAGGATTGATCCTTATGGCGATCCACCGCCCGCAACAGTTCATAGCGTCCCGTTTGGTCGTTGTAACGAATTCTGGCATAGTGGCCCGTCGCAATCTGATCAATGCCCAGCTCTGCCTTGGCCCATTGCAACATTGGCCCAAATTTCACCATCCGATTGCACTGGGAGCAGGGTAAAGGTGTCACTCCCGCTTTATAGCCAGACACAACATAGTCAACAATGTATTTCTGGAACAAATCGCGGCTATCCACGATGTGGTGGGGAATGCCTAATTGCTCACAAATATCTGCCGCATCGACCATCCCCTCCGAGCAACATTGACCTTTGCCTTTCATCAGCCAGAGGGTGACCCCTTCGACGGTATAGCCCTGGCGATGGAGAATCCCTGCGGTGACGGAACTGTCTACGCCCCCTGATAACCCAACTGCAACTTTACCCATGGCCTTGTCTAATCTCAATATCCTTTTTGGTGAATTGCCTACAACTAGATAAATGCACTGCCTGATGTGCCTAGCGATTTACCATTGTACTGGTATCCCCTCGCTGCTGCGCTGTGTCACTCCTAAGGATGTGCTGAACTTGCTGATCACTTAGGGGATGACTTCTGTGGTGACTTGTTTTTGGGCTGACCCTGTCACAACCAATTGATTTTGTCTAAATTTGCCCACGGCGCGATCGCCATTGAGTTTGACCCGGGGGTTGGTCTGTTCATAAACCACATTGCCCACGGCCACCACTTCCTCGGCGGTGAGATTCCAATCCACTTGGTTGGCCTTGAGAGAAGTGGGCGGATCTTCGCCCGTTCCCCTGACCGCGCCGCTCAGTTGTGCCTGTTGGGTCTTGAGATTGTAGCGTCCTTGGTTGCCCCGAAATTGGACTCGTTCGGCGGTTTGGGTGAGTTGTACAGAATCTTGACCTGTAATGATACCCGCTTGGATATCCCAGGTGGCGGCTCCGCTGGCAAACTGAATCTCTGGGTCAAGGCTATTTAACAAAACATTGCCACTGACAATAATTTTCTGGGCTTTGAGTTGGGCTTCACCTTGATCTGCCCGGAGGCGATCGGTGATCGTTTCTGCGGTGTAACGCTGGACAGTGAGGCCCTCGGCGGCGGTGATTTTATCTTCAGCTACGAGCCAATTGAGCTTGCTGCCCTGGAGTTGCAAGGGGGGCTCCACAATGACCACTTCGACGGTATCGGCGAGTTCTAAATCCTGGCGATCGATAAAATATTTGCCCTGTTTGGCGCTGAGTGTGCCGTTGGGATATTTGGCTTGGAGACCCGTGGTGATCTGGAGGATGAAATTGGCGGGTTCCCACTCGGCTTTCTCGGTTTCAAAGACGGCCCCCTGACGATTATCCGTGACCAAAACCCCTGATTCGAGGATAATGCGATCGCCATCGTTAATCACCTGGCCCTTGTTCGCTTGGAGACTGAGGATCACTTCCCCATCTTGGTAGAGGTTCCCCACGAGCTTGGTGAGAGTGGCGGCTTTGCGGTCTTGGCTATAGATGGCTTCTTCGGCCTGGATTTTCCAGAGAATATTTCCCTCGGCATCGGATTGTTCGAGGAGGGCATCTTCGACGATGAGGCGATTTTCAGAATTTTGGCTTTGGGGTTCTGTTTCCGTCGCTGGCGGGCTATTGCGACAGGCCGTTATTCCCCCAAGATTCCCCATCAAGAGTAGTGCTAAGGCGAAGATTTTTGGCGATCGCCCCCATTTCCATCGACACAAACGCACCATCACCTTTACTTACTCATGACTGGGTAACTCAATTGTGCCACCACCACGATCTTCCATCAGCCTCGGTTCCGAAAACTGGCCCCGATGGAGCTTTTGGATATCCGTCTGGATTTGCTCTAGGTCAATGTAACGGTCTGCCACATTAATCAAACTATCGCTAGTCATCGATCGCAGGCTAACCACCTCAACCCGTGCTCCCCGATAGCTGACCGCATCCACCGCATAGGCCAGATCCCCGTCACCACTGACGAGCACCGCCGTATCATAGGAGCCCACGAGGGCCATCATATCCACCGCAATTTCCACGTCCAAATTGGCTTTTTTCGAACCATCCGGCAGTTGCACCAAATCCTTGGCAATGACCCGATAACCATTGCGGCGCATCCACAACAAAAAGCCTTGCTGTTTTTCGTTCGCCCGGTCAACCCCTGTGTAGAAAAAAGACCGCAGTAGCCGTGACCCGCCCGTTAAACGATAAAGAAGTTTGCTGTAGTCGATTTCGATGCCTAATTGCAGCGCTGCATAGAATAGATTAGAACCATCGATAAAGATCGCAACACGACCTCGATTTTCAAGTACCTGTTCAGGCGAGAAAACCGGATCGCTACCAAAGTGATCCAGCATTGTGATTATGCCTCTTGAGATTTTATTAAAACGAAAATATTTATGAAACAGTTTTTATAAAAAAATAGATGCCCCATTGTAAAAAAGGGAAACCCAATAACTAAGCTTACTGAGAAAGCTGGAACTTCGTCAAAACTTTTATCATTCCCTCGGTTTTGGGGCTGCGCTTAAGCAGAGGCTTCAGGGACTTCAAGGCGGGCAAAGATAGGCTGGGCTTTCGTTAGGGTTCGTTCAGACCAAGGCAGACCCCAGCGGCTATGGCTGGCAAAGGGAGCCAGATTGACAAGGTCTTCAGGGCGATTGAAGTCCCCAGGGAAACCTAATTGACGATAAATTTGATTGCTGAGATTGGGGATCACCGGGGAGAGTAAATAGGCCGCCAGACGTACGGATTCTAGGATCGTCAAGAGAATTTCTTCGACTTGGGCTTGTTCTCCCGCTTTAAATAAGGCCCAGGGGGCGCGGTCATCGATGTATTTGTTACTGGCTTGGATGAGTGCTAATACCTGATGACAGGCGGCGGTAAAGTTGAGATTGTCGTAGGCGGCACAGGTGCGATCGCCAAGGGTTTCTCCCAGGGCTTTGAGGGGGTGATCGGCGGGAATGGCAGCCAGATCTAGGGACGGAATTTCGCTTTTGCAGTATTTTTTCAGCATGCCTAGGGTGCGGTTCAACAAATTCCCCAGGTCATTGGCCAGGTCAGCATTGACCACATTCACGAAGCGAGTTTCGTTAAAATCACCATCTTTCCCCAGTTCTACTTCTTTGAGGAAGTAGTAGCGCAGGGCATCGGCACCATATTGATTGACCAGGGCGATGGGGTCGATGGTATTGCCGAGGCTTTTACCCATCTTGAGGCCATTTTTGGTGAGAAAGCCGTGGCCAAATACTTTATCGGGCAGGGGCAGGTTTGCCGACATGAGCATTGCCGGCCAGTAGACCGCATGGAAGCGCAGAATATCTTTACCAATTAAATGGAGGTTGATCGGCCACCATTTTTTCAGGGCATTTTCGAGGCTGACTTCCTCCCCGTCTTCTAACAGGGCCGTGACATAACCCAACAGCGCATCAAACCAAACATAGATCGTGTGGTTCTCGTCGGTGGGCACCGGGAAACCCCAGTCGAGATTGACGCGGGAAATTGAAAAATCCTGCAATCCCTGTTTCACAAAGTTGATCACTTCGTTGCGACGGCTGGCGGGCTGAATGAAGTCGGGATTTTCCTGGTAGAGAGCTTCGAGTTGCGCCTGATATTTAGACAGACGGAAAAAGTAGTTTTCTTCGTCCCGCCACTCGGCCTGTTTGTTGGTGTGGATCGCGCAGTGGTGGTCTTCGATCAGGTCTTTTTCTTCTTTAAATTCTTCGCAGGCAACGCAATACCAACCTTGCTGTTGGGCGAGGTAAATATCACCGTTGTCCCAGACCCGCTGGAAAAATTCGGCGACAATTTTCGCGTGGTTAGGGGCGGTGGTGCGGCTGAAGCGGTCGTATTGGATGTTGTAGTGCTGCCAAAGATCCTTGAAGCTGCCGATGATTTCGTCGCAGTGTACCTGGGGATCAACGCCTTTTTCCTGGGCGGTGCGCTGGATTTTTTGGCCATGTTCGTCGGTGCCTGTGATAAAGAGCACATCATCCCCCTTGAGGCGATGGAAACGGGCGATCGCATCGGCCACCATCGTTGTGTAGGCACTGCCAATGTGGGGCACGTCATTGACGTAATAGAGGGGAGTTGTCAGGGCAAAACGAACGGGAGAAGTCATACAGGGGCGATCGCCTAGGAATAGATTCAATACAAACTTTTTGTCGCTACTGTGTCAAACCAAGGGCAAGACAGCAGGCACATTCGCCCTATTTTACAAGGTTCTCGCCCGGCTCCCAATGAAAATTTTTTCAGGCTCACCGCTCCCTAGAAATCTGTCGGGGCAACTTGTCGATAGATGTAACGAACAATCCAACTGGCAAGGAAGCCCAACAGCGCGTAGATCACAATCGCAATGAGAAGATTGACATCAAAAATATTCGTGCCCAGGGTTGCATCGGTGCGTTCTACCGGGCTGATAAACAGCGTTGAAAAAGGCGAGACAAAAGGCCCCGAAAGAGCATAGATAAATTTTGCAAAGGTATTTTCTGGGTTGGCGCCGGATAGCCGCAGGAAAAACCGCAAGACTAACAGCACTTCCAGTAAACCCACGAGAATGTAAATGCTATTTTCGATGCGCCTAAACAAAACCCTCTTCCGAATCGCATCCACTTTTTGCTGTTCTTGGCGCAGTTTCGCGACTTCATTCACAGAGCCATCATCCTCAGGCTGAGGATTTGGGTTGGGGTACTGATTCATAGCTAGACTATCCCTGATCAAAATGTGTCACCCCATGATCTTAGCCACACAAAGGCGGGCTTAGATGTTAAGAAACATCAAGTCAGTCCCAGGAAAATCAAGAAAAATTTTGTGGAATTCAGAAGATTTAGGACAGTTTCATCAATAATGCAATGCACTGTCTGTCCCCAAAATTCATAGGGGAAATTAGGCCTTTCTACCCGCAGATTTTAGATATTCTGTGTTTACGCCAGATTCCCGGACGAGGGCTAATTTTCCAGTCCGCGCCACTTCAATGATGCCGAATTTTTCGAGCATTTGAAGGATAGCGACCATTTTGCCGGGGTCACCCACCACCTGCACCGTCACGGTTCTGTCAGAAATATCGACGATCCGCGCCCGGAAAACCTGGACCAATTGCATCACTTCAGAGCGTTGGCTCGCATCGGCATTGACCTTGACCAACATCAGTTCCCGTTCCACACAGGGTTTGGCGGTGACATCGTCCACTTCCCGCACGTGGATGAGCTTGTCGAGTTGGGCAGAAACCTGTTCAATTTCTTTTTCGTCGCAGGGAACAACCATGGTAATCCGGGAAATACCCTCTTTTTCGGCGGGGCCAACGGCGAGGCTTTCGATGTTAAAACCACGACGGGCAAAGAGTCCGGCAATGCGGGTGAGGACTCCGGCTTCGTCTTCAACAAGAACTGAGAGGGTGTGTTTCATCATGGTCTGGGGAATTGGGGCGGCGCTACGTACTAAAACCAAGGGGATATATTACTATAGCTCGCTGGCACCTTCTAGCCATTGGGAAAATAATTCATAGATGAGGGCCGGGGCTTCGTCGTGGGGGCAGTGGCCAAGGCCGGGCAAAATCTTGAGGGTGATCCGGGGATTAACGGCGGCAAGTTGGGGGGCGATCGCCACGGGGACAAAGCGATCCTGTTCGCCCCAGAGCAGCAACATTGGGCAAGGCATTTTCGCAAAAACCGTGGCCATGGGCGGCGCAAAGCCTGGCTGACCGACGCGGCGACTCAGGGCAACAAATGCTTGAGCAGCATCTTGATCCAGGGTCGGGGCCTGCACAATTGCTAACAGTTCGGCATCAATGTCTGGCCAGGAAGGATAGGCTAATTTCAGCCAATTTTTCAGGACAAAGGGACGACGCGCCACCCGAAAGATGAGTTTCAGGAGCCAGGGTTGCATGGCACTGCGCTCCAAACCATTGACAATCGGGCGCAGAGGTTTGGGGAGCATCGCTTGGCGTTGGGCAACATCCGGCACACTCATCAGGGCGATCGCCTCGACCCGATTTTTCGGATCTTGGCCCAGGTTGGCACAGACCAAAGAACCAAGGGAATTGCCCAACAAAATTACCGGACGTTGCACCACAAGGTTTAAAAAGTCGCTCAGTTGCGCTGTCCAGAGGGGGACGCCAAACTCTGCACTGCCTTTCCGCGAACCCCCAAACCCTAATAAATCCAGGGCATACACATCGCGATCCTGGGCGAGCAAGGGCATTAAATGACGCCAATGCTCCAGGGCCGCCCCAAATCCATGGAGGAGGACAAGCGGCGATCGCCCTCTGTTTTCTGGAACCGTGCGCCAAAAACTGTAACGAATCTGCCAGCCCCGCCAAATCCAGCACCGCTGTGACCCGATCCGTTGTGACCAAGGTTGAAGCACCATTGCAGCATTTATTCCCCTAGGGTGTTGGGCGATCGCCATAACTTAAATTGAGCATCCTCGCTTGAAAAATCATCACAAATTGTCCCTAAAATCTGCCCCAGGACGTAACGAAAAGTCCGCCAATGAGTAAAATGGGCATAGTTCTCAATTTTTTATTGACTGTAATAAACCTACCTACCAAATCGTAACAACATTCAACGCATAGCCTGTGAAAGATAAAAGACGCGTAAAACGTGACCTCCCGAAAATTAACGAAAGAATTCGTTTTCCAAATATCAGAGTCATCAGTGGAGACGGGGAACAACTTGGCATCATGACCCCCGCCGAGGCCCTGGCGATCGCCGAAGAAGAAGACCTCGATCTTGTCCTCGTCAGCGAAACCGCCAAGCCGCCAGTATGCCGGATTATGGACTACGGGAAGTACAAATTCGAGCAGGAAAAACGCGCCCGAGAAGCCAAAAAGAAACAGCACAATGCGGATCTCAAAGAGGTCAAAATGCGTTACAAAATTGAGGAACATGACTACCAAGTCCGGGTAAACAGTGCCCAGCGCTTCCTCAAATCAGGCGACAAAGTCAAAGCAACGATCACCTTCCGGGGCCGGGAGATCCAACACTCCAACCTCGCCCAAAAACTGCTAGATCGCATGGCCAAAGACCTCGAAGAAGTCGGTGAAATTCAACAGCGGCCCAAACGAGAAGGGCGTAACATGATGATGATTCTCGCCCCGAAAAAATCCACCTAGGCGCGATTGAGGCGGCCAACATGAAAATGTAGCTATTTATCGCTGGGGAGTCAGTTGTGCTTGCGGGCAAAGGCTACTCCCCAATGTTGTTTCTATAACGTTAAAGCCAACCATGGCCCGTCGCTGCTCAAAAGTTCCTAAAACACCCAGACTGTTTGCAAATTTAGGTTTCTCCCCCACAAGCTTAGGTTAAGCTTCGCGGGTCCCCCCCATCCAGAAGGCCCCTGTGACCATGGTTGTTTGTCCCCAATGTACCCAAGAAAACCCACCAGAAAATCGTTTCTGTCAGTATTGTGGAAGCTCTCTGACGAGGCCCTGTCCCCACTGTGAAACGCCCGTACGGTTACAGCAAGAGCAATGTGAATCTTGCCAAGGGTGGGTCAGTCGGCCTCTCACAGCCTTGATCCTGGACGCTGAAGCGGCATCTTGCCAAGCACGAGAAACCCTTGATGAAGCTGGTCGTTATCGTCTGGGCGATCGCCCAACGGTACGGGCCGAAACATTTCCTTGGCTCACGGTGATCGATACAGCCCCAGAAACCCCAACAATTCTAGAAACTGCCCTCCAAGAGTTAGAAATAACCGATCCCGCCCAGCTCGCTGATCCCGACCTCTGGCAAGATAAAGAAATTCCGGCGATCGCCCGTCAGTATCTCAGCCTGCAAGATGATTTTTCTGCGGTGCCAAAACTCCTGGAAGCTTGGCGTCAGTCAGAATATCAAGTGCTGCTGTTTGAGCAACACCCACAGCCCCTCACGCCCTTAAAAACCTACTGCCAAGCACAAAGCCCCCTCTACGAACAACTGCTGCAATGGTGTTTTCAGATGGTGCAGCTATGGCGAGAATTGGTGCCCCTCCAATGTTGCCAAACTATCCTTGAACCAACAAATTTATACCTCGACGAAGACCAAAGCCTCGTGGTACGACAACTCCTCCAGGACGATCCAGACCATCTCCCGGCACTGCAGCGACTGCCTCAACTATGGCAAGATTTGTTTCACCTATCTACCCAACCAGCGTGGCAACCCCTCTATAAGCTGACTGAAACGGCTCAAATTGGTGGTTTGGATACCGTCTCCCGCCTAAAAAAAGCCCTCCGTGCCCTCGCCCCAGAAAATACCGATGATTTTTATGGGGAAGTGGAGGGAGAGTTAGAAGCCATCGAATTACAGCCAGAGGATTTAACCACCCTGGATGATGTGTTGTTGTCGGCTGATTTAGGCCCAGAAGATCTCGCAGAAACCCCGGACGGAGAAACAGCAACGGCCAATCCTGAATCAGAAACAGAGGACTCACCCCAGATTGAACATTCTGGAGGGAGCATCG
Source organism: Picosynechococcus sp. PCC 8807 (assembly GCF_001693295.1). Lineage (NCBI taxonomy): Bacteria > Bacillati > Cyanobacteriota > Cyanophyceae > Chroococcales > Geminocystaceae > Picosynechococcus > Picosynechococcus sp. PCC 8807. Next base: position 2,860,838 of record NZ_CP016483.1, on the reverse strand, counting down.
CCTCGGGGGACTTTGAACCTTTGGATTTCCCAGACGAAGAGGAAGCCTCAACGGTGGTCTTACCGATGAATTTGGTGAGTTTAGACGATGCGGGCTGCACGGATATTGGTCAAGAGCGGGATCACAACGAGGACTATTTTGGTATGCGTACCCGCATCGAAAAGCAGGAAAATCTCCTGGGGAGACAAATTCAAGGGCGTGGCTTTTATGTGGTCTGTGATGGTATGGGCGGCCATGCGGCGGGGGAAGTGGCCAGTGCCCTTTCTGTGGAAACGATTCAGGCTTTTTTCCAAGAGCATTGGCAGGACAAGTTACCGGATGAGGCCGTGATGCGCCAGGCCATTTGGGAGACCAATGAGGCGGTTTACAATATCAACCTGAAAAATTCCCGTTCTGGGAGCGGGCGCATGGGCACTACCTTAGTTTTGATGTTGGTTCAAGACAATCAGGTGGCGATCGCCCATGTGGGAGACAGTCGCATCTATCGTGTGAGCCGCAAAGGAAATCTCGAACAACTCACCGTTGACCATGAGGTGGGTCAGCGGGAATTACATCGGGGTGTCACCCCAGAGATTGCCTATGGGAGGCCCGATGCCTACCAACTGACCCAGGCCATTGGCCCCCGGGAAAATAGTTTTGTGGAGCCGGATATTAATTTTTTCCAGGTGAACGAAGATAGTCTGTTTTTGCTCTGTTCCGATGGCTTATCAGACAATGACTTAATTGAAACGACCTGGGAAGAAATGCTCCTCCCCCTCCTGAGTGCCCGGGCCAATTTAGATGAAGGGGTGCATCGCTTAATTGCCCTGGCTAATGAACGCAATGGTCATGACAACATTACGGCGGTGCTTGTGCGGTTGCGGGTGCGTCCTAATATTGGGGCCTCAAGTTTTTAGAAATCATGATTTCAGTGATTATGCCTGTTTTAAATGAGGCAGCCGGAATCGTCCCTTGTTTAAAATCTTTGCTCCAAGTTCCCAATCCTTTAGAAATTATTGTTGTGGATGGGGGCAGCCAGGATTCGACTTGTGATCTAGTGCGTCAGTTTCCGGTGACCCTTTGTCAAACCACTGGAGGGCGCGGCCAACAAATGAATCGAGGGGCGGCGATCGCCCAGGGAGACATTTTTCTGTTTCTCCATAGCGACACCCACTTACCCCAAGACTTTCCAACCCTTGTGACAGCGATCTTGGCAGATCCCCAGGTGGTGGCTGGAGCCTTTCCTTTAGGAATTGCTGATTCTCGGTGGCGATTTCGTGCTTTAGAAAAGTTAGTGCAATGGCGATCGCAACTTTTGGCTTTGCCCTACGGTGACCAGGCCATTTTTTTGCGGCGTCAGGATTTTGAAGCCCTGGGGGGGTATGCCGAAATTCCCATTATGGAAGACTATGAGCTAATGCAACGGCTGAGAAAACGGGGCAAGATTCGCCTGACAAGCCAACCTGTACAAACTTCGGCTCGCAGATGGCAGCGACTGGGTCTGTGGCGCACCACCTGGATTAATCAAAAAATGCTCCTCGGTTATCATCTCGGCATTGATCCAGAGATTCTCCGTCACTGGTATCGTCAACAAATCCGTAATTGAAGATCGTTATTGGTGGGGCTTGTTCAGATTATCAAGCTGTTCTCGGAGGCGATCGCAAAAACCATACAGTTCATCCAAAGCATTAAGGGGAGCCGGATTAATTTGGCTCCGCAGATAAATATGGCGCAATTTCCGCTCTAGACGTTGGGCCGCTTCAATGGCCTCTTGTCCAAGTTCATCCATCTGCTGCTGTTGATAAAACGCCAGTGCTTGACCCCGTAAGACTTGCAAGGTGCCCTCTTCACCGTACTGTCCCGGCATGACCCGCAGCCGCAGTAAAATTCGCTCACCCTGATAGTATTGTTCCATTTCCACTTTTTTCGGTCGGTCGATGGGCCCTGGGGGCAGGTGAGCGAGGCGCTTAAATTCATCGAGGATGCCGTGGAATGTTTCCTGGGGAATACCGGACAATGACCCTTTCATCAAACCACTTTCACTGAGAAAAATGCGGCCGGCCCGGGCGTGGTTTTCAAAATATAGGCGGCCAATACCCTCCGTTAAAATGCGGCCCAGCAGTTCTTGGTATAGTTGCAACGCAGATAAATGGTTGAGTTCTTCGAGGGGAGTGTTGAGATATTGCGGTGAAATTTGCAATTCCCCTGCATCATTCGCCGTAGCAGACGGTGACGCTTGCAGTTGTACTGGCCCCTTGGGAATCACCACCGCCGGCACATGTCGAAAAAATTCGGACAGTTCATTATTCACCGGCATCTGCAGGGCCGTTGTCTCCCCAGAAAACACGGCAGTGTCTTGATCCGCATCATTAGAAACAGACGAGGGCATGGGTGGTGGCCCATTTTCCATGACTAAAGTCGCCCGTTCTGAGATTGGTGGGGTGGCGTTTTTTTGGCCAGGGACTGGGGACGTTTTGGGTTGGGGCGGAGATTTTTGCTTGCTTTGATGGTAATTCAGGTAAGAAGACAGAATTAGCTGGTAGGTTTTGAGATCAAGCTTTTGGGCTTTGAGTTGCAGTCCGCCGCGACTGAGCAGTTTATTGACGATGGCCGCGACGCTTGAGCGTTGGGGATCGACAATGCCCAGGGTGAGACAGCGATCTTGGAGGGTGAGGGGCAGAATTTCGTGATTACGGCAAAGATTCAGGGGCAAATAGCGATCAATCAGCTGAAAGGTCTGCTGCAAGTCGAGATTAGACCAAGTAAAGGGCTCAATGGTGATGGGCAAGGGGGCTGGCATATTAGCGTCGGGGGAGACAAAATAGTTTTTTAACGGCGGAAATACTAATATAGAAAAATTTTTAAAACCAAGGACTAGCACCACCAAAGCTCAGTAAGTAGTCCAGCAAGATTGCCCTCTAGTGTAACCCCTTGGTTCAGGGGCCAGGCATGATTTCTCGAAGAAGCTTTACAGAATTTTAAGCGATCGCCCCCTTTGTCGAGATTTTCGAGCAGGCTTTACGTTTCGCAACTTCTGGATGTCATGAACTGGCGATGACAACACCGGATCTCAGGGCGGCATTGCTTTTTTCTGGAGCGATCCCCGAAACATATCGCAGCAAAAAAGGCGATCGCCACGGCAATCCTCCCACTAGCGTTACTAAAGTTCATCTGCCCATACCCTTCGTAAAAGAAGAAAATTTTTCGTAACTTTATACTTCTTTGAGCTGTCTCAGCCGACCCAAATTCACTGCCTAGAATGGGGCCGTAACCAACCTACCCAGTTCTATCCAGTTGGACTGACGCACAAATATATGGCTTCTCTCAATCTCGCAATCAATGGTTTTGGCCGCATTGGCCGCCTCGTTTTCCGTGCTGCCCTCCACAACCCCAATCTCAATTTTGTTTGCATCAATGATCTGATTTCCCCGGAAAAGATTGCCTATCTCCTCAGATATGACTCTACCCATGGTCGTTTTCCGGGCACCATCGAAGCCACCGCCGATGGTATTTATGTGAATGGCCAGTTTATCCGCTGCACGATGGTCAAAGACCCCAGTATGTTGCCCTGGGAAGAACTGAACGTTGACTATGTGATTGAATCTACTGGATGTTTCCGGGATTTTGTCGGCGTCTCCAAGCACCTAGAAGCCGGAGCGAAACGGGTAATTGTTTCTGCGCCTACCAGCGAACCCCAGCGCATTCCCACCTTTGTGGTTGGGGTAAATCACCATGATTATTCCCCGGCCTATGATCGCATTGTGTCCAACGCCAGTTGTACGACCAATTGTCTCGCCCCCATTGCCAAGGTGATCCACGATAACTTTGGCCTAGCAGAGGGGTTGATGACGACGATCCACGCGATGACAGCGACCCAGCCCACCGTGGATGGAGCCAATAAAAAAGACAATCGGAGTGGTCGCGGCGCAGGTCAAAATATTATTCCGGCATCTACTGGCGCGGCAAAGGCAGTGACCTTGGTCTTACCGGAGTTGGCTGGACGTTTAACCGGGATGGCAATGCGGGTGCCGACCCCTGATGTTTCGGTGGTTGATCTGACCTTCCGCACCGAAAAACCCACTTCCTATGGGGAAATTTGTGCCGCGATGCGTGAGGCGGCCAATGGTGAGCTAAAAGGCGTTTTGGCCTACACCGAGGATGATGTGGTTTCTACAGACTTCACCAGCGATCCCCATTCCAGCATTTTCGATGCCGGGGCTGGGATGGCGCTGAATGAGCACTTTTTTAAGGTAGTGGCCTGGTATGACAATGAATGGGGCTATGCCAATCGTGTTTTAGATTTGCTCCTGAGTATGGCTGCTAAGGAAAAAGAAACAGAAATGGCGATCGCCGCCTAAGGGAACCTCGCTTAAGATCTCTTAGAAACACAAAATCCCCTTGTGGATGCAGGGGGATTTTCAGGTTTTTATTTTTTATCTCAAACCGCAATGCATCTAACCGGCCTGGTGACGATCCAACTGGTCTAAATCCAAGTCTAAAGCGGCAATATCTGCATTATTACCAATCACCGATTTCATCCCCTCTAGGGTAGACATCATATTGCGGGGGTCGAGGAACATCACCTTACTACTGCCGCTACTCCCGATGGTTTGCCCCATTTCGAGGTATTGCTGGGCCAAGATAAACTGCAACGCTTCACTGGCCGCAGGATTGGTTTTGAGCTGTTGGGCGACAATTTGCATTGCTTGGGCAGAAGCCTGGGCGCGCATCACTTCTTCCTGGCGTTTCGCCTCCGCCCGCATGATAATCGCTTCTTTTTCTGCTTCTGCCTGGAGAATAGCTGCTTTTTTCTGAGATTCGGCCTCTAACACCTGGGACTCAGCACGACCCTGGGCAGAGTTAACCGCCGATTCTCGTTCCCCTTCAGAGGTGAGGATTGCGGCCCGTTTTTTCCGTTCAGCGGCCATTTGCAGTTCCATGGAGTCCAGCACTGCCTTAGAGGGGACAATGTCGCGCAGTTCGACCCGGGTGACTTTTACGCCCCAAGGATCCGTGGAAATATCCAATTCCCGCAGCAAGAGCTCGTTAATTTCGGTGCGGGCGGTGAAGGTTTCATCAAGTTCTAGCTTGCCCATTTCCGAGCGGATTTGGGTGAGAACCAAGTTCACCATGGCCGATTGGAGATTTTCTACCTTGTAATAGGCTTTATACATATCGACAATGCGCCAGTAAACCACCGCATCCACGCTAATGGAAACGTTGTCACGGGTGATGCAAGATTGGGGGGGGACATCTAAAACTTTTTCCCGGATGGTCTCGCGATAAACGATTTTGTCGATAAAAGGGGTGACGAAATTTAAGCCCGGTTCAAGGGTTTTTTTATAGCTACCGAGGCTTTCGACTAAATATTGATTTTTTTCGTTGACAATCTTGACGGAACCAAAAACAGCGGAACCACCCAGGGCCAAAATGATAAATACTAAAGGGTTCATTGGAATCTGCCTCAATGGTTGTTGAGTAAATATAAGCAGGATTTGTTTTCAGGCTAGCGCAGGTCGTTTGTCTTGATGGGCTTCTGTTGTGGAAAAGTTACCTGGGCTGGGGAGGTGAAACCAGGACATAAAAAAAGAGAATCAGCGCTTGGCTCATTCTCTAGGAACTGGATTATGGGAAAAAGTAGTGGTTATTGGGCGAAACCGGAGTTGTATTCGTTAAAGGATTGGATCGGTTTTTTGAGGTTCTCGCCTTCCCGTAGGGGCAGGTCAAAGAGCTTCCGGAAGGTATTGTCGATGTCGTTAAAATCGCTCTGGCCGACTTCATTAAAAATGACTTTGCCCTTGGCATCGAGAATGACGGTTTGGGGGATTTTTCCGCCGTAGTAATAACCGACTTCGTCTTTGCTATAGCTTTTTTGTTGGGGAATGGAGTCGATCGCCACGGGGATAATGCTGATCACTTTTTCGTAGTAGGACTGGATTTCGGAGACAATGGGGGCAAAACGTTTACTGTCGCTACTGTCGTCGGCATAAAAAACCAACATGGCGGGAAGTTCCCGTTCCCTAGTTTCTTGGAGGGAGAGGCGGGGCGGTACGAGGGAACCATTGCCTGCGTAAAGAACAAAAACATTGCCATCGTAGCGATCATCGTTGAGGCTCGCCCAGGCGGGGGTGACACATAGGGATAGCGTTGTTATGAGAATAACGAGGAGGCTAAGAAGAATGTGCTTGGGGGAAAGGTGCCGGGCTTGCATCATGGAATTTTTGTTTTACTTAAAGGGTTATGAACTTGGCTGGCGTCACTATGGTGAATTATCGCATTAGCCTACGGGCATGGGTAGAGCGATCGCCAGAAAACCTAAGAAGAAATACTTATCGGTACTGGGAGGTTAGATTGCGATGGTGCAGCAGAGAGATAATTTGCGATGAAAGAACAGCAACAGGCGTTATTTTTTCGGCAGTTGGGGGCAACCCTCAAAGCAGGCATGGGCTTGGGTCAGGCGGTAGCCTTGGCCATGGGGGAAATTCCCCGGCGCCAACGGGAGCCTTGGCAGGGGGTAATTTTACAGTTAGAGCGGGGCCATAGTCTCCGGGAAAGCTGGCTACCGGTGCGATCGGAGTTTTCGGCCTGGGCGATCGCCCTCCTGGAGATTGCCGAAACCAGTGGCGCTTTGGTGACCGTTTGCCGGGATGTGTCAGATACCTTGGTGGAAATGGCAGAACGGCGGCGCTTAATCCGAGGGATGCTCTTGCGGGGGCTGGTCATGGTCTGGTCTTGGGTGATGGTTATCTATCTGTTGCTGGGGGGTTCACTCCTGGCGGGAGACTTCGGGGCGACGGCATTAGTTACGGCGATCGCCTTAATGATTTTTCTGTATGGGGCGATCACTTGGGAACCGCTGCGCCTCGGTTTACGGCGGGTGCCACCGCTGCGAAACATTACTCGGTTGCAGATGCTGATTCATCTGGGTTATCTCCAGTTGCCCCTGGATTGTGGTTTACCCCTAACGGCAGCGATCGCCTGGTTAGCCGAAGGATTTCCAGATCCAGATCTCCAAACCATTTGCCGACGCATTGAACCCCAGGTGCGCCGGGGCACAGATTTAACGACGGCGATCGCCCCCTATTTTTCGCCGATGGTGCGCCAAATCATTCACTCCGGGGAAACAGCCGGCACCTTGCCCCTCAGCTTTAGTCAAATTCGCCAATATTACCAACGGGAACTGTCCCGCCGTTTTACGTTGTTGCGGGTGCAAATTTTGCTGTTAAGCCTGTTGAGCTTTGGGGTATTTGTGGCGCTGTTAGGGGCCGATGTGATTCAGTCGATGCAACAGCAATTTGAGGCCTTTTAGCCTTCCCCAACGAGGAAATAAGCGGGCAGAGGTGTGCAAAACCTCCCCTCCCTACGTTTAGGTCATTAGACAGAATAGGCCTGTTGGAGCGCTTCCACCACACGACTGAGGCCCACGGAATTGGAGGCTTTAAATAAAAGGCGATCGCCAGGTTGCATAGTTACCCGTAAATGCTCGATTAAGCTCCCATGGTCGGGGAAACAAAGACTCGGCACCCCTGGGGCACCATCGGCGATCGCCTGGGCTTCGGGGTCATCCACCAACACATAGAGCTGATCGAGACCGAGGGCCTGGGCCTTTTCACCCACTTGAATATGGAGCGCTTCGGAAAATTCCCCCAGTTCTTTCATTGTCCCCAGCACGGCAATGTGGCGATCGCCGGGGGTCTGTTTCAGCAGATCAAGGGCCGCCAACATCGACTCTAGCCCCGCATTGTAGGTTTCATCTAACAGCACAATGTCATTGGGAAGCACAATGCGCTGCGATCGCCCTTTGGGCATGGCCAGGGAAATTTCCGTCGTTAAACCCTGCCAACCAAAACCCAGCACTTGCATCACCCCTAGGGCCGCCAGGTAATTGAGGGCATTGTGCTGACCCGCCAGGGGCACCGGAAATACTTGATCGGCCACTTTGACTTGATCCGGCGCGATGTATTCCCCGGTTAAATCCCCCTGGCTAAACCCATAGCTGAGGGTTTCCCCAGACCAAACCGTTGCCGCCGTCGCCATCAGTAACTCATTATCGGCGTTGAGCATCGCCACGCTGTCCTTGGGCATAAATTCGAGCAGTTCGCATTTGGCCTTGGCGATCGCCTCCCGTGATCCGAGGCGACCAATGTGGGCTGTCCCGACGTTGGTAATAATGCCGATCGTTGGCTGGGCAATTTCTGCGAGTCGGGCAATTTCCCCTGGTCCCCGCATCGCCATTTCAATCACAGCAAAATCATGGTCTGGGGTCAGGTTTAACAAGGTCTTGGGGACGCCGATTTCATTGTTAAAATTGGCCTCGGTTTTGAGAACGTTTCCCTGGGTGCCCAAAACCCCCGCAATCAGTTCCTTGGTGCTGGTTTTCCCCACAGAACCCGTAATCCCAATCACCGGAATGTTGACCTGTTGCCGCCACCACGCCCCTAAATCTTGGTAGGCCCGGAGGGTATCGTTGACGATCCACTGGGGTAAATCCGTCTCTAGGGGCCGACTGGTAATGAGGGCGATCGCCCCGGCCTGGTATGCTTGGTCAACATAATCATGGCCATCAAATTTCTCGCCCATGAGGGCCACAAATACATTGCCCGGCTGTAAGTCTCTGGTGTCCGTCGAAACGCCGGTGGCGGGTTCAGGGGAAATCTGTTGGGGCGATCGCCGTAAATTTTCCCCCAAGATTGCCGTCAACTGAGACAACATCAACACAATCCCCATGACTTGAGTAACCCCACAACAAACTTTCCTAGGCAATCTTACGGGATTTTGGGTAGCCCTTCGTGATATTTATCACCATCGTGGCGGCGGCGATCGCCTACATTATAAAGAGATGCCCTGTGACAAAATTAGCAACCAAACCCCAGAAGCCTAGTAAAATCAGAGAAAATAGCCGCAGCAAAGCTCAACCCTCCCAAGACCCGTTTTTACAACCGTAGCCTTGATCTTTACCAAGAAAACACAAAAAGCCGCGCCTCTTCCCCTTAGTTGCCACTTAAGATAGAAAAAATCAGTCTCCCCTAAATCTAATAGCTCTCCTCTGTCGTCCCTCGCCTTGTAATCAGCCTATCCCTTACCCAGTTCCTCGATTAGCGTGACGAAAGTAACTCCCATCGCCTCTTATCTCCGGCAAACCAATTCCGCCGAACAAGAGCTATATGACTATTTGATGCACGCCGTCCAGAGCCATACCCCCGATGAGCTGCTCCAAGAATTCAAGCAATTTCTCCTTGAAGGACGTCAAGCGCCGACCCCCGAACTACACCAGGCCCTAATCACTATCCTCAAAACCCCCGGTGTCGAAGAAGATTTTAAATTCATTCTGAACCGCTGCTGTCACATCATTATCAACCGCTGGCAAATCCACCCCCAGCTCCAAAAATCGATCCCTCGGTTGGTTGAACTGTTTGACTCTATCCCGCCGCCGAGCCTTTCGACGCCCCGCCTGACGAAATTACATCGCCAATTAGTGGCGGACTTTAGTACCTCCGAACAATATCTCACCCTGCAACGTTTGGCGCGGGTGGTAGAAGACGACGACAGTAAAAAGAAATTTACCTGGAATGACCAAAGCGTTTCGGTAGGCCAATTAATTCAACGCTATCCCTATCTGTATGAACACTGCCTGCTCAGTGAAGATAGCAGCTTTGAACACCAGCAGACCGTCCGTCAGGTGCAAGCGAGAATTCAACGGGCCTTTGAGTTAGACCTTTCTAAATATGTCATGTATCAGGTGCGTTTGGCTCAACTGGCTCGCCGTAAGCATTCGATTCAGGATGCTAAACAAATGCTCCAGGGGGTGCAAAATCCTACCCTACTCACGGAGCGAGAGTTGGGAACGGCCCTGAAATATTTTGTGGGGAAACCGGAGCGGGGCCACAGCTACCGGGACTTATCCCAATATTTTTTACGCCGGACGACGGAAATTCTCTCCTACGAAGACTTTAAGCATGAGCTATTTAGCTACTTAATTTCTAGCGTCGATCAAAAGTATGGCAAGTTGCAGTTTAACCAGAGGCTCTACCAAAAGCTGCAAACCATGTTGCCGAACTACGATCACCAAAAACCCAATGAGTTGTTGATGATGCGTACGGCCAGTCAACTGCTCAATTATCTCATTGTGGAAAGTCCCCAGCGGCCGGAGCATTACGTTTTTGTAGATATGATCACGAACCTTGGCCCGACGGTGACGGTGGCATTGCTCCTGAAGTTGGTCTTGATGTGCGGTAAGGCGAAACCCCACCTCGAAAGGCGCTTTTCAATTCTCTTCAGCCACTACGAATCCCAATCCCAAGAGGGGGTACCTTGGTTGATCAAATCCTTAGAAAACCTCCACATTGCCCTCAGTGTGCATTTTGGTGATGCGGATGTGTCGTTTCTCAAGCAAATTATGTAAAGGGATTTACGATTACTTGCGGTGTTTAGGGGATTTTTCCGGAGTTTGGGGATGTTGCACGACCAGAACGGAACAGGGTGCATGGTGGAGTACGTAGCTGCTGACACTCCCTAAAAAGACTTCCCCTAGGCCCGTTAAACCCCGGCGTCCGAGGATAATTAGGTCGGCTTGTTGGTTTTTGGCGATCGCACAAATGGTTTCGCTGGGATCGCCAATTTGTTGGTGGATGGTGGTTGGGATTTTTTTGTGGCGGGCTTGGTGAGCGAGGCTTTGGAGCCAATGATCGACATTGGTGAGGTGCTGATGGAATTGTTCTTCTTGGAGGGCGATCGCCGTTGAATCGATCATGCCTCCGTAGGCCGCGAGGGAGCCGATTTCGGGCATCGCCACAGGTTGGGGCTGGACGCAGTGAAAAATGGTGAGGGCCGCTTGGAATTTTTCGGCGAAATTGAGGGCCTGGGCAAAGATGCTGGGATCTTCGGTGCGATAGTCGAGGGCCACGAGAATTTTTTGAATCGCCGTCGTCTGTGGCCCAGGGGTAGTGGTTTGGGCAGATGGGGTCGGTAACATAGCAGTGTCCTCCGACAGTGACAACAAGAGCAGTGCCTTTCTCCTTCCAGTGTGTCATTCCATCGGGGAAATCCCAGGGCTTTGAGAGAAAAATTTATGTTGTCACCTGGGGGACAATGGCTAGCGATCGCAGACGGTTGAGGGCCGCCACCAGTTCAAATTTGCGGAAATAGCTCAAATCGGCCTGGGGATATTCACTGAGAATATCAAGTCCTTCTGCTTCGATGTCGCCTAAAACCCGGTTCAACATTTCTGTAAGGGTGAGATTATCTTGGCCATACCGATCACGACCGTAGAGAATACCAAGGGCGATCGCCCGCAGTTGGGTCGTTTCAACTAACTGTTCCACGGCACTGAGGTCAATGTCTTCGGAGCCAAACCCAAGGCGACTGGTATCGCGCACTTTAATGGTGACGGCCCGTTTTCCCCGACTGGCATCAATGCTCTCGGCAGCAGGAACACGGGGGGTAATGGTGCCAAATTGTGTACCTCCTTCTAGGCGTCTTTCGGTTTTGTGGTTGGCGGCAATGTGTTTAGCGGTGGCGGTGACATCCTGGGGTTGAAAATTATCCATGGCAATCACCGTATCGGCCACATCGAAATAATCGCCACTGCCCCCCATCACGAGAATCATTGAAACCCCATGATCTTGGTAGAGTTGGCGCACCTTATCCACAAAGGGCGTGATTGGCTCTTTGTCCTTGTGGATGAGCTGTTGCATGCGGCGATCGCGGATCATGAAGTTCGTGGCGGATGTGTCTTCGTCTAGCAGTAAAGCCGTTGCTCCCACTTCTAATGCTTCGATAATGTTGGTGGCCTGGGAGGTACTACCACTGGCATTATTGCTCGAAAAAGTCTGGGTCGATTGGCCCTGGGGCAATTGGTTAATGAACGGTGAAATATCGACACTGGCGATGCTGCGTCCGTCCTCGGCCCGAATTTTTACAGCGTTAGCATCGGTGATCACCCATTCCCGCCCGTCCCCCGGCAGATGGTTATACACGCCTAATTCAATTCCTTTGAGCAGGGTTGATTTACCATGGTAGCCGCCCCCAACGATGAGGGTAATGCCCTGTTTGATCCCCATCCCTGTGATTGGGCCATGGTTTGGGCAGTCAAAGCTCACCGCAAGTTCTGGGGGACTCTGGAAGGGAATTACATTTTCCGTTAAAGGATGGGCATCGACACCGCTCTGTCTGGGTAAAATCGCCCCATTGGCAATGAAGGCAACAAGACCCCGTTTCGCCAGTTCACTGCGGATCCAGTCGGCATCTTCGCTAGTTTCGACGTGGGTTTTTAGGGCCGCGGCGTTGAGGTTCTGGAAAAGCAAGGACTTTTGGACAATCTGGGGTAGGTCGTAGCACAGCATTTCCTCCGCTTGGCGACCTAAAATCGACCGTCCCTTAGCGGGTAAGCCCACCCAAAAACGTACTTCTAAGTCCTGGTCATCAATAAATACAGCAGTGCGTTCTAATATTTCCTGGGCAGGTTCTACCCCTTGGATCAAGCCGCTTTTACCTGTCCCCCGAAAGCCACTAAAGTCTTTGGCCACTTGATAAAACTGCCTGGTGAGGTAATCCCGTAGGGCAATTTCGCGACTGAGGCTGTTGTAGAGGGCAGGGGGAAACTGGGCGATCGCCTGGGGGACAATCACACTGCACTGGGTCGGAGCGGCAAAGGGATCTCCCTGGACGTAATCAATGATCAGTGTGAAGTCTGGGAAGCTGTACTCCCCTTTTATCTGCTTGTAGGCCTTATATCCCCGGCTATCGAGTGCAAACAGGAGCGCGGAAAGATCGGCTTGGCTTTTCATAGATCAACTGGCAAACGCACTAAAATCAAGTGGCTGAGAAACGAATGACGTGCTCTCCAGATTACACTTTAGGGCCGATGCAACCCAAATTTTCACCCTAGAAATTGTCCTTCTGCCTGACCAAAACACGCTACAGTAAACGTGATTCTTGTAATTTTTTTCCTTTCATCACTGCATCCATGCGCTATTGGTTGATCAAATCAGAACCCAGTGAATATAGTTTGGCGGACTTGGCTGCCGATGGGACAGAACTCTGGGATGGGGTGCGGAACTATCAAGCGCGGAATTTTTTACAGCAAATGGAAAAAGGCGATCGCCTCTTTTTTTACCACTCCAACACCAAACCCCCCGGTATCGTCGGTCTTGCTAGCGTCACCCAAGCGAATCTGGTTGATCCGAGCCAATTTAACCCGGAAAGTAAATATTTTGACCCCAAGGCGACCCCAGAAAAACCTCGCTGGTACACCGTCGAAGTGGGCTACCAAGAAACCTTTGCCGAGATCATCACCCTGGATCAACTCAAGGCCAGCTTTACCCCCGAAGAATTTGCCGTGGTGCGGCGGGGTAATCGTCTTTCTGTGATGCCTGTTCCTGAAACCGTTGCTGAACGACTCCTGGCGATGGTGTCTTAGATAAAGCTTGTTTGTGACCATAGAAAAAGGTAAAAGGTGATTCCCAAACCCTTTACCCGTTAAAACTTTAAATTTTGCCTTGCTGGAAGTGATACCAGAGTTAATTCTGGGCTTGGACTTGCAGGAGGTGGACAGAGCCAGCCGGGATTTCGACGATCCGGAGGTCATCAGGGGAACCCATGCCGGAGAGAATCCCTACCGCCGCGCCGAGGAAGCCAAACTGTTGTTGGGTACCAATACTTGTGCCAGCAGCCCCAGCGAGGGAGGTGGTGAGATTTCCCCAAACGGCACTGTTTTGCTTGGCCATTTCTTGGGCAGTGCGTTGGGTGACGGTGCGGCCAGGAATCATCGTGCTACTTTGGGCCTGGATGTTCACCACTTGGCCATTGACAATAATCGAATCAGCGACAAGGATTGCACCATCTTTATGGGGTTTGACCAGTAGGGTAATGGGGGTATTTGCTGGGGCGAGCAGTTCTCCCGATGCACTCCGGAGATCTTGGAATAACGGCAGGGTCAAAGGATAGTCATCTTTTTGGCCGACATCGACAACGACAGCACTGGGAAAGTTCACCAAAATGGCACTGGCGGGGCTGAGTTTTGCCATCAGGGAAGTGGGGGCAGCGGGAGTGACGGAAGGCGTTGCAAGGGTCGTCGGCGTAGGAGACTGATGATTCGGGGAAGAGTTAATCGGTGCTGCGGCAACGGTTTGGGTAGTGGTATCGGTGCTGCCAGTGCGGGCTTCGAGACCAGCAAGGCGAGCTTTGAGTTGTTGCAATTGGACTTCAAGGGAAGGCTCGGCGATCGCCCCTTGGGGGTTGGCAAAGGCGGGGGCCGGGGTACCCATTACCAAGAGAGACAGAAAAGGAATCGTTGCAGACTTGAGGAGGCGTTGGTAGAGAGAGGATTGAAACAACATGGCAGGTTCTTCCAGTAAAAATAGCGGCTTCGAGGGGTGCGGGAGAATCATCACCTTGGCTCGATGCTGGGTAGTAGTTACTGGCTTGGGGAACTGATGCAGTTTTTTAGGATCAACGCCTCTATTGATAACGGACGGTGAAGTTGTTATCGACGGGCAAAGCTTCGTAGGGATAGCAACTAGGGAACGGCTCGAATCGCTGTTCGAGGGTACGCACATGGCTTAGGGCTGCCTGATCAATAATGTTGGCGCCGCTGGACTGGGCCACCTGGAGATTTTGGATGCGACCATCTTTAGTGAGGAGATAGTTAACTTCGGTGCGCCAGACCCCAGGGGACGGCGGATAGGGGGGCCGCCAGGTATTGCCCATGGTGGCTTTGAGGTTGGCTAGATAAAAATCCACCTCAGCTTGACAGGCTAAACTCAGGTCGGTCATGTCCGGGGTATCGGTAGTGGCCGTATTTTGATTGAGATCCCGAAACGCGATCAGGTGGTTGTTGATGTCCTGGGAAACGGGAGCCGGTAACTGGGACTCGCGCCAGATCTCAGGGTTTAAAAATTCCTGTAAATCTGGGGAATTGGCGATCGCCTCGGTGGGGTTAAAAGGCTCCACTTGATCTTGACCGTCACCCAAATTGAAATAACGCTCACCACTACGGAGCCGCAAACCCTCTGGATATTGGGCCGAAATAATCAAAATTTCCCCTTGGAGCGTTTCAACGGCCTGGAGATTATCGTCAACAACGGCCCTGAGCAAAATTGGATCATTGCCCAGGGGTTGAATGGTGAGGGAGGCTTCCTTGATCTCCGAAAAATCCTGGGATAGTTGTTTGCTGGCAGCACCGGATTTCTGCTGTCGTTTAGGGGCTGCTGAACTCCGTCCTGGACTGAGATGGACACCATATTTACAGCCGCGATTGTTACCCTGACGCCAACTGAGGGTCACTTTGCCGCCGACAATGACACAGGGAAAGCGGTACTCCGTTTGTTGTTGGTCTGGCCCCGCCTGTAACAGGAGGCCATCGTAACTTTGGCCACCGCCCACGAACGCAAGGCGCGCTAGGGAACGGTTATTGCCGGGGACGATTAAGGCTTGACTTTGGTTGGTCAGACGATTGCCCACGCGGGCTGGGTTGGGGCGTTGGTTGCCATTTTGGAGTAAGAGGCGATCGCCCTGGAGAGAAGCAATCTGACTGGCATTGGGGGTGCTGGCCTGGAGAAGGGGGGTAAAACCCAGAAGCCCCAGAAGCGCAACATTCAATAACGTAATGGGCTTAAACATAGTTTTTTAGTAGAACGAAGGACTATCGGGATAAATTTCCGGGGGTGAATTTGGATTTTCGGGGGAGAGATCGTTGGGATTGTTTTCAGGTTCGGGATCAGTCGGTAAATCCGGTAAGGCAAACTGACACCGCTCAAACTCACGGATAAAGTCCTCGGCCCGTTGCTGGAGTCGCGTCAGTTGTGGCCCCTCAGGAGCATTGACATCGTTTAGCCAACTGGCCTCCGGTTGCGCCAAAAAAGCATAGGGGTTGTTGGTAAAGTCCCAAGCCCCCGGCGCGATTGTTTGGGCTTCCTGGAGAAAACTTTGGAGAGCGGTGAAGTAGTTTTCGCAGAAACCGCCATTATTTGACCCAGCGGTATTTCCGGTCGGCAGTTGCTGGACGGGGGGACGGATCGGCCAGCCGGAGTTGGGGGTCGTCGGAGCATTGGCCAGGGTTTCTTCTTGGGGAAGCCAACTACTGGGGGCGAGAAATTCTTGCAATTCGGGGGAATTGAGAATGGCCGTCGCATTAATCGGTTCCACCTGGGGGCTGGCGTTAGGGTTCGTCCCATCGAGGCTGTAGCGTTGGCCGGGCTGGAGCTTAAACCCTCTGGGGTGAGCCGCCGAAGTGAGGGTGATTTCGCCAACTAGGGCATCAACAATCTGGCGATCGCCTAGGGTGCGGGCCTGGAGGATCACTTCATTGCTGTCCTTGGGCTGGATGACAATCCCCTCGATAACCTTTGTCGTCGCCTTTTCTTTTTCTGTTTGTTTCAAGCCTTTTTTATTGCTGCGGTTGGGGCTGAGATAAATCCCTTCTTCACAACCGCGATTATTGCCCTGACGCCAACTGAGGGTGACTTTACCCCGACTGACGACACAGGGAAATTGATAATGGGTTTGCTGGAGATCGGGGCCAGCTTGCACCGCTAAACCAGCATAATTTTGGCCGCCACCCACAAAGGACAACCGCGCCAGGGAGTAGTTATTGCCGGGGACAAGGAGAGTTTGACTACGATTTTCGAGGCGATCGCCGATCCGGGCAAAGCTGGGCCGTTGATTCCCCCGTTGGATCATTAAGTAATTGCCCCGCACGGAAACAATTTGGCTGGCTTGGGGCAAGGTCGCCACGGCCAAGGACGTAAAACCGAGGCAACAAAGGCTACTCAGGAGGGCAATTTTCGGGGGCTTCACGGTATTTTTCCTCAATGGTTTGGCTAAATAATGCGTCAAATTATTCATAGGGATCAGCGGATTCTGGGGCCACTTGGCAAGCTTTCAGTTGCGTGGCGATCGCCTCGTAATCCCCCACAAAAATCGTTTCTGTCAATGTTCTGCCTTGGAGGGGCGCACAGGTCGGGGCGGCATAAAAGGAGCGATCACCGTAGAAACCACATTGTTGATCGGTGTGGTCACGCCAGAGGGCTTCAAGGTCTTGGAGAAGCTGACAGGGGAGTTGCTGGGCTTCCGTCGGGTTATTGATTTCCCCGTCCTGGTTGAGGTCAGCGTTTGTTCCCTGGGGACGTAAAAGGAGGCCATAAGTTTCCCGTAATGCCCCAGGGGTATATTGATCTTCATAATCCAAAAGGTTAGTTTCGGGCTTGAGACTGCCAAATTCTCCCTGGGCGAGGGCGGTTTCGAGGGTGGGCAATTTTTGCTGTTGGATCAGCGCAACCAATTGTTGTTCTGTTTGGCTGGCAAGGTCTTGTAATTCCTGCTGCTGGGCCGCCGCTAAATCAGGTCGCGCCTGGAGTTTGGTGATCTCCTGCAAAATTTTCTGGTAATAGGCGATCGCCAAATCAAAGTCCCCCGTATTTTGTCGCCGTTGGGCAATGGTCAGGAACCGGGGTAAATCCCGGAGGAGGGTCGGGGTTGTGGCCGAGCTATTAATCGAAACTGTCTCGATAATTTTGAGCGATCGCTGGCGTTCCCACCAAGTCCAGCCTCCCGCTAAACCTAGCAATACCAAAGCCACAGAAGAAAGTACCGCCAGTTTTTGGGCACCGCGCCGAATTTTCCGTTCCTGGTCTAGCTCCCGTTGTTGCCGTAGGGCGATCGCCGTTTCCTCTTGGGTACGTAAATCCAGACCCAAGTTGATAAAAAACCGTTGGGCATCACTGAGGCGATCGGGACTTTTATCCAGCCAAAACTCTGCCTCCACCAAGGGCGCTTGTCGCAACAGATAACCGTCGCTGTTGTTGTGGCTTTCCCATTGCTCAATGGCGTTATTTAAACGGGTTTGCCACCGCAGGAAATCAGCATTGTCGGCAATCCAACCCTGGAGACGTTGCCAGTGACGAATTAACGCTTCATGGACAATTTCGACGGTTTCAGTATTGCGGATCGGGTCGCGGTTCGTCGTCAACAGCCGTTCTGAAGCTAATTGCAACGCGAGAGGCCAGGCTTTAACTTCTGTTTGCGGCAGAATCCGTCGGGTAGCTTCGGCTCCTTCCCGCACTTGGATCAGTTGCAAAAAGAGGGCTTGCACCTGGGGCCGCTGGTCAGCGGAGAGTTTTCCATAAACCTGTTCGGCATAGTCCCGGAGCGCGGCGGTAATTCCCCCCAAATTTTCGTAGGCGGTATGGGTAAGCCAACCTTTCTCTTGGTGGGGCCACAGTTGGGTCAGGGCAAATTCGAGGAGGGGTAAATTCCCCACCTGGTCTTGTACTTCTGTGATTATTTTTTCCACTAAACCCGGCTCAAACCTTACTCCCATCAGGGCTGCGGGTTGGGCGATCGCCGCCTGGAGATCCGCACGGGAAAGGGGCAGCAAAAATTCTGGTTCATGGCGTTGCCAGAGTTTCCCCAGGCCGGGATGTTCTAGCACTGGCCCGACACAATCGGCCCGCAGAGTAAGCAGCACCACAAACTGGGGCGCTTCTTGGATGGCGGCCACCAACAGATCTAAAAATTGCCGCTGTGCCTCTGGGTGATTAAGGGTAAAAAGTTCCTCGAATTGATCAATGATCAACAGTCGGCGGGTTTGCCTTGGTTGGGTTTGCTGAATTTGTCCTAACGCTGTCCCTAAACTTTGAGTATCCCCTCGGAAGGATTGCAACAATTTTGTTTCTGAAATATCGGGCTGCCACATCGCCACGGCATGGGCCAACCTTGCTACGGGATCATTTTCGGGACGCATTACCTGGATCGCCCAGTTGTACCTGGCATCCTGTCGCAACTGGGGCACAATCCCCGCAAACACCAGGGACGATTTCCCACTACCGGATGCCCCCACCAATGGTAACAGCGGTTGGCTTTGGAGCCGTTCTACCAACTTTTCTCGCAAACTTTCCCGCCCGAAATAAACCGCCGCATCCTGTTCCTGGAAGGTATTTAAACCGCGATAGGGACAGGGGGGCAAACCACCGAGTTGCAACCAAGTGGGGGGCAATAAAGCGCTATTTTGGCAAATAATTGGTAGCCAAGCAGCCCCAGGATAATCATTTTCTAGGCCTTGCAGTTGGCGACGAGCCTGTTTCACTGCTTGATAAAGGGGCAGTTGGGCGATCGCATAACCTTCAAGAAAGTGCTGAAAAAAGTCCTGGGCGACCCGATTCGGCACCGGTTCGCGCATCACAATGGTCACGGGAATTTGGAGATTGCCTAAACTATTCGCCAAACCCAACCCGTCACAGGAATTGAAAATTGCCAACTGCAAACCCCATTCCAGGGCCGTGCGCAGGCCTTCCTGTAAATGCTCCAGGGTTAAGCTGCGATGTTCTGGCCCATCGTGGAGATAGAGGCGGCCCGTTTGTTGTTCTGTCTGGCTGTGGCCCGCAAAAAATAAAATATCCCAACCCTGGTCATCCCAGAGGGCCGCATCAAATTCCTGGCGGGTGGGCTGCGTTAAAAAGTGCACCTCCGCATCGGGAATTTCAGAGAGTTGTTGTTGTTCCGCCGTCAGATCGATGCCCTGGCTGCTGCCGAGGATCGCCAAAATGCGTACCTGTTGCCGTTTTTTCTGGGGGGTGATGTCTTTTAAACGATAAAACTGGGGCTGACTGAGGGCCACTTCCGCCAGGGGATAATCCACCAAAAATTGCCAACCCTGCCAGGGCAAATGGTGCAGGTGTGGGTCATCCGTCTGCAAAATTAACCGCAGGGGCATCTCTGGGGAAAGATGCGATCGCAATGCCTGGACAATGGGCGTAAATCCGGGGCTGAGGAGCCATTCATTCAGTTGCCGTTGGAGCCGCTGGGACAAGTCTTCAAAGCTGACCTGGGACACATGGGTAACGGCGTCTTCTTCGATCTCAAAATCATCGTCATCACCGTCAAAACTGCGCATTCCCTCGGCCTGTCGCTGTCGTCCCAATTGCAGCCGTTGGGCGAGGGCGAGATAAACCGTTTGCCATTGCTGTAGACTATTGAGCAAGTCTGGGAAAGCGGGCAGTTGTCCAACAAATTGCTGGGGTAAAGGGACATCCATCTCCCAAATCTGGGCTGTGATTGTCGGAAACCCTTCGGTGAGGCTCCCCCGACCAAAGGCCAGGGAAATGGTGACGCTAGCATCACTGAGCCAATTAAATTTCAAAGGTTTCGTTGACGGTGCAACCATCGCCGCTTACCTCCACTTGAAATACTTTACCGGGGACACCCTTGAAGGGTTTGAGTTGAATGTAGCTATCCTGTTGCCGACTGGTGATTGTTTGTAAGACTTTGCCAGATTTAGACTTGAGGGCAATGCTTAAATTCGCTGGGAGATATTCTGCCTCGAAGGGGAGGAGTCGCGCCTGGATACGCACTTTATCGTCTTCGTCACTGGGGGCGAGGGTGACAAGCAAAACCACCTGCTGATTGCCCAGACTTAGACCGAGATCAAGGAGTTTTCCCGCTTGAATATCTTCACTGAGATTACGGGTCGCAAAGGCGAGCTGGGCTTCTGGCAGCATCAGTTGATCGAGGGCTTGCCAACCTTGGTCGAGGAGGCCGTCAAACCAGTTGCCGAGTTTGGTAGCAGTTTCGGTGACTTGGGCTTTCAGTTCCGCGAAGACATTCACAGGGAGGGGAATGGCGGCAGGGGAAAGGTAACGGCAGTCGGCGAGGAAGTGATTCAGTTCCGCATCAAAGTGATCAAGGGTTAAGTGATAATGACCGTTCCGCTTGGGGGCATTTTGGAGGCGATCGCCCCGGCTAATTCCTCTGAGAATGACGGTTTCTGATTCTTCATCCACTTCGATAATGCCGTAGAAATGGGCGGCGAGTTCTGGCTGTTCAAGATAGTCCTGGGGCCAGAGCACCTGTTCGTCGAGGTAATCGCTTTGGGCCAGGAGACAAACTTTAAAATCCCCCACCGTCACATAGGCCACCTGAGAGAGATGAGAGAGATCCCGCTGGTGGCGTTTTTCCGGGAGGCGATCGCCAAGCCAATTTTCAAAGGCCACTAACCCCAGCCCGTTTAAATAAGCCTGCCACTGGTCAGCTTCTGGCAAATTTCCAGCAGGCCAGGTTTGGACGAGGGCATAGTCAAGCTCGCTGAGGGTAATTTCTTCGGGGATGAGTAGGCGGAATTCAGATTGGGTGAACATTTTGGGGCTCCTCGGCGTCAAGCAAGATTAGGGGTTAGTTTGGGGTGGCATTCGTTAAGTAATGCTTTAGTTTTTGGGCGTAGGCACTGTCGAAGCGACGGTTCTTGCCACTGCGGATTTCAGCGGCCGCTTCCGTAAACAGTTCATGGTCTACAAATTGTTCTAGTTGCTGGCAAAGGGAACTTAGGTAGTTTGGGTCAGGTTCTGGGCCAGCCAGTCCTTTTTGGTGGGCCAGCTCAAGGAGTTTGGCGAGTAATTTTTCCGTGGTTTGGCGGCGCACTTGGTTCAACAAATCGCCGGGGTTGAGGATGCGGCGGGCTTGATCCCAGCTACTCATGCCCAGTTGGGGGGCAATTTCTGCCAGGGATTGGGCCTGGATGTAATAAAGAGAAAGACCTTGCAAATAGTGATCGGCAAAGGGTTTGTAGCGTTTACTTTTGGCTAATTTGGCTTGTTTCTGTTTGAGGTTGTCCTGGAGGCTCTCATCAAAGGCGATCGCCAATTGGTTGTGCAAAAATTGGATCATCTCCCGTTGTTCGAGGTTCCCTTCGTCGAGGCTTTCGTGGGGGAGATCTCGCCTGGGGGCATAGTCGCCGCTGTCGGCATCATAGGTTTCTAAACTTTCGCGCGATCGCCAAATATCATACTGCCGCAACTGTTCGGCGAGGCGATGCAAATCTCCCAGGAGTAATTTGGGGGCGCGGCTCGGATAACCCTGATCAACACAGTAGGCATCCATTTCCAAAAGTTGCGCTTCCGTAGGGGTCTGGCATTTGGTGCGTTGTTTCGTCTGTTGGCGGCGATCGCGGCGATACACGGCATGGAAAGCTTTGAGTAAACGTTGATCCGCAGGCGCTAACTGCTCAAACTGACTTTTGCGGGCGCGGTTTAACAAGGCCCAATCCGTAAGGTGCTGAAAACCAAATTCCGCTAAAAAAGCACGGATTTCTGGATGTTGTTTTGTTTTTAGAAAAGCCCAATTTTTCAAACTGAGTTTGTTATCCCGCTGCGCCCCATAGGAACGTAAAATTTCCACCGCAAAAATTTGGAACTGGCAGGGACTAAGCTGAGCCGCTTCGTTGAGTTGAACTTGATTGCTGTCTGTAGCCTCGTCGATCAAAATTAACCTCTGGCCGTCATCGTGGAGCACCAGGGGCAAAAGGTCTTGGTAAGAAAAATTCTGTTGGGCACTAAATAAACTCGCGAGGCGTTGGCAGCTTTGGAGAATCGGCTGGGACACATAACACCGTAAACACAATCCCGCTAAGGCCTGGTAGTACGGCTCCCCTTGGGTCGATTGAAACACCTGGAGGAGCTGTTCTGGTAAAGAATTAGCCGAAAAAGTTGTAGTCTCTAACCAAGTTTGGGCGGTCGGGAGCGGTGCCCAGTGATATCCTTGGCGGTGCTGGAGACTGATGCGATATAAATGCCAGTACTGCTTCGGATAACTCATGATCTCCCCTTGGGTTTCCCATTCAAGCAAAAATGCATAGCGGTGTTTTTGTAAGTACCATTATCTTGCCGCTATACATCTTAGTTGAGCTTTTTCTTAATAACCGGTTACCAAGCCAACATATTGCCGAGGAGTCCCTGACGCAAATTAGAGTCATTGACATAGCGCACATTTTCTAATTGTTGGTAGGTGGCGTAACGGTGGGCTTCTGCTTGGATGACAGCAGAGCAATCCTTGGCACTCATTGAACCGATGGTTTGCATGCCCCAGCCGGTATTTTGGGCATCGATATGTTGGGTCGTAGTACTGTCTGGGGTGCTGGTGCTGTCTGTCACCGTGGCCTCGTTATGGAAACTGTTCACTTGGGTCATGTCTTCCATTTCCTGGGTATTACAGAATTCTTGGGCATCTTCTACGCTTAGCCAGGGTTGATAGTCGTCGGCGATCGCCCCAGGGACAAAACTAAGGGGCAGTAGCATTGTTAAACCAAAAACAGCGAGGTTGCGAGTTGTATTAAACATGGTTGGTTTCTCCGGGGGCGAGTAAAAAGTAAGCGGTCAATTTAAGGGTTAATGGGTAATCCCAGGGACTCCAGGAAATTTGGATCGTGGGCGGGACTGTAGATATCAATGGGAACACTAATTTGGGTACCAATGGTCGGACTTTGGATGCCGTAGGGAGCCAGGGGACTTGCGCCATTGCCATCAACAAAGTGACTACTGGTGCGTTGTTGGGTGGTGTTACCAGAACCGACATAAAGCTGACTGCTCGTATTGGTCGTGGTGTTGCCCCAGCAGGGTTGGTTGCCTGTGCCCATAAAGACTTGGTTGCTTTGGTTCGCTGGAGTGTGGGAGCCGTGGATCGCCACTTGGAGGGAGACATCGGTCATCACGCAGGCTGCCTGGGCAGGCATCCCGATCGACGTCACGGGAACAAACAAGGAAGGGGTAAAGATAATCCAGAAGGGGGAACCAGCAAAGAGAATTTTCATTGATTTGGCCTCGGTGAAGGGAACAGGGGAAAAACAGGGCAGTTGTGAACGGAGAGTTGGGTTAAACCACTGCCCTGGTGTTGGTTTTAGAAAGCAAAAATAGAGCTTTGGTTTTGGAAGCTGTTCTGGAAGCTGCTGTTGTTGACGCTGTTGCCGAAACCAATTCCCGCGCCTGTTTGGCTTGCACCCACCTGGGCAACACTGGCATTATTGCCAAACCCAAAGGCATCAGATTGGAGCTGGGTGCTAGATTGACCGAGGTTGTTATTGACGTTGTTGAAAAAGCCATCAGCCACGGCAGTCTGGGAACCGACAATCGTTGACTGGGCACCGTTGTTACCACCACTAAAGAAACCGCTTTGGTTTTGGAAATTCGATTGGCCCATGGTGTTAGAAGTAGAGTTGCCGACGCCAACAGCGGCACTGGTCTGTTCAGAAATCATTGTGCTGCTAGAAACATTATCAGCTTTAGCGGGTTGAGCGATACTCAGGACACCGAGGGCAAGGAAAGCACCAGCGGTAGCAAGTTTGAGGGATTGGGGACGAGAGAAAGCGAAAGTAGTCATTTGTTTTACCTGGTTGAATTGATTGATTGTGTGTTGCCAGGTGATAGTGACCAGAAATTTTGCTTATGCAGTTTTTTTCTTCCGCCCCAGAAAATTTTCTAGAAAAGTTCAGCGGCGATCGCCTTGAGGGGAGACTCCGTTGTGATTGGTTTTTTCTCAGAAGGAACGAGGGTAAAGTCGGGTTCGAGGAGAGCATCGTCCACCCAGCCGGAAAAATAATCCACGGTGGTACTGTCTAGGTCGAGGGCAAAAAGTGTTAAGTCTCCCCGCAGGGCATTGAGATCCTGGATCCCTTCAGGGTTATAGCCCTGCTCACTAATGCCCACTGGCCCCAGGCCCACCTGTTGCCCCATCACTTCATCGAAACTCCGCCCAAAGCGATCGCCTGCCCAATGCCATTCTTCGCCGGGCCAGTAGAGACGATCTTCCCAAGGCAACAAATCCGCACCAGGTTCACTGTCCCACTGGAAAGCCCCTTCCGGTACCGTCACCCGAAAACCTGTAGGATAAGCAACTTCAAAACGCCCTTTTTTCGGCTGTTCATGGGCAATGCCAAAGGGGACGGTACTCGCCCACCAGAGCACTTCGGCGGTATCTGTGGTTAGGGTGGTGCTGGGAGTTTCTGCCAACAGACTGCGGTAAATAGGTAAGCCTGACTCTGACACCTGGGCTTCTAGGGCAAAGCGCCAACAGTTCCACGCGTCCCACTGGTCAATATTGCGCCACTGAATGTTGCAAATGCCGTTCCCCGTCGCCGCCCAGAGCACATCCCCCTCGGCATGGAGTTGGGTGGGAATTGCACCAATCAAGGGACTGTTGTGAATCGTGTGAAACGAGATTTTGCCATCACGCCAATCTTGATTAAATTCATAGGCCACCAAGCCCCGTGCGGGAATGAGGCTTGAACCTTCGGCGGCATATTTTGTTCCCAACCAAAGAGTTGTTTGATCGTCGTTGATTGTGGCCTGGAGGTCAGTAATTTGGGTGGCAATCAACTCGTCCGGCTGCTGTAATTCGAGGCTGCCGTTGCTTGGGTCATAGCGAACTAGGCTACTCAAGCCGCTAAAGCCTTCCCCTTGCTCTGAGGAAACCGCAAAAAATAACATGTCTTCGACAGGAATGGCCGCTGTCACCGTGGGAATGCCTAGATCCGCACCAATGCCACTGGCCCGCAACTGTTCGAGGGTATAAAGATCTAAGGCGATCGCCTCGGTTTCCCCTGGGGGAATCAGTTCAAAAATTGCCTTTTCGGGGGGATTCTCAAAATCTAAAAAAGGATTGGGCCGCAAGAGGACGCGATATTGATAGGTTTCGCCTGCTAGCTCGATCGTTTGAAACGCCGGATCTTCCCCTGCTAAAAGCAACTCCTGATCCTGGGTGACGTTAGATGTGGTGTCTGTGGTTGGCGGCAGCATCGCCCAACTCTGGGTTTCCCGACAAAAAACCAATTGATGATGCCGAGTTTGCACCGTCACAGTATCTGAATCGGCTTGAATGTCCCACGCCGTAAAATCGAACTGATCCGCCACTGACAGATCCGCTTGGATCGTTAATCGCTGGGCTGCTCCATCGGTGCTGGGACAATTGGCCGGGGTAGATGGCGCTGTTACGTCCCCTGGCTGTTCCTCCAAACTAATAGACTGTCCATTACAAGCACCAAGGCAAATTAACCCAACCCAAACCCAAGGCGATCGCCCCAACCCATTTTGTCTAGCCCATAAACTTTGTCGCATCACCTTTACTGACTCCCTAAAACTATTGAAATAAATTTCCCTGCCGTTTTCACCTGAGAAAGTTTGCCAGGGGAAAGCTTGTGACTTATTTTGATAAAGATTTCTTGTTTGTTCCCTTACCTAATCCCAATTCTGAGCCGAATTTAACCATGGCGCAAATCCGCATCGACCCCCTGGCGATCCAACTCCAAACCCTCGAAACTGAAACTCTCCTCAAGGCGCTCCTGCGGGCCAAAGTTCACCTCGATGCCATCTGCGGCGGCAAAGGCTATTGCGGTACCTGTGTCGTTCATGTTGTTAGTGGTGCGACCCAACTCAGCCCGGTGACGGCCCAAGAACAAACCATCCTCAACAATCTGAAAAAATCTAGTGACACCTATCGCCTCAGTTGCCAGGCCTATGTGCGTGACGGAGAAACCGTTGTTTGTGACCTACCATCCCGCACCCTCACAAAGTTACAACAAATTCTCGATCGTCTGAAAAATCGCTATGCCCCGAAAGATATCCGTCACCCCCGCACCGGAGAACTGCTTGTTAAGCAGGGGGGCATTGTGACTCAGGATATTCTCGAACGCCTGTTAAGTGCCTGAAGTCTTTTTCCAGAAAAAATATAAATTTTCATTAAGAGACAATTAAGTTTTGTTGATTGATTGTGGGTTCCGCCGGGGGTCTGAGATTTCCATGCTATGTTTGGTTTCCATAACAAAGTCCTAGTCTTATAACTCTCGTTTTTTAAGGGGTTTCTTAGATATCGTCCAAAATCCAGGACTTTCAAAGGGTTCTAGTCCCCTTTGAGAATGTGTAATGAGTTAACTCGATTTTTAGCCATACTAACCAAACAAATTGCGGACTTGGACGTTTGAATTGCTTGGTTCCAGTGGTGCCCCCCTAAAAAATTAGATTTAGACATCGACAATGTTGTCGCCAATGACAATTTGTTGAGTTTTGTATCGTCGTTTGCTTGTTCCAAGCTACCGCCTATGGTTGGTACATCTACTTTGCACAACCAGATCATTCTCATCGCGGAAATGAATGAGCGCGTGTATAAGCCCATTGCCACGCAGCTCACCCGCGCTGGAGCCGTTGTTTGCGTCTCTGAGACGAGGCAGGCTTTACTCAAAGAATGCGACCGTCGTCATCCCCAGTTACTGTTACTGGGCACGCTCCCCCATACCAACAGTCTCGATTTATTTCGGCAATGTCGAGATTTTTGGCAAGATTTACCCGTGGTACTCCTCGCCCACCAACCCCTAGTCAATGATTACTTTCGTGATTGGGCGCTGAAACAGGGGGTGCGAGCGGTACTCAGCAGCTATGTGCAACATCTCGCCCAGTTACAAGCTACGGTCCAAGATATTTTGTTTCCTCTGCTAGAGCCCGTTGCCGTCACGGCCAAGCGCACCATACCGCCCACTCCAATCCCAGTGGTCACAAGTCCAGCTAAGGGCACGGATATTTCTCGGGCCAGGGCCATCATTGCTTTGAATCAAATTAGTGAATTTAGCCAAAAGTATTTTGGGAACCTTGCCATCGGTAATTATTGGCGAAAAGCCCAGCAAACGCTCCAGTCAGAACATCCCCTTTTGGACTTTTGGGTGGTGGATCACTGGGGCAGTTTTGATCCGGAGCAAGGGGCGATCGCCTCTCCCGAACCGCGCCTCAGTCAGGCCGAACTACAGAGCCTCAAAGTATGGGTAGCGACTTTTACCCAAGAGTGCGAACGCATTGTTGTAGACTTTGCCCAATTGCTCCGCCAATATGCCCTCAGCGAAGCTGATTGTCGCTTTCTCCTTTAAATTTTTTACCCCCCCAATCCCCCGTGAATAAAATCTCAATCCAACCCCTCGATAAAACCGTTCCCGTCCAGGGCCAAGAGACCTTACTTG
Source organism: Picosynechococcus sp. PCC 8807 (assembly GCF_001693295.1). Taxonomy (NCBI): domain Bacteria; kingdom Bacillati; phylum Cyanobacteriota; class Cyanophyceae; order Chroococcales; family Geminocystaceae; genus Picosynechococcus; species Picosynechococcus sp. PCC 8807. The sequence continues at coordinate 2,833,102 of NZ_CP016483.1, read as the reverse complement.
ATGTGCTACTCCGGGAAGACATGAGTGTCATGCAGGCCTGTGGTGCCCAAGGGCGCTGTGCCACTTGTCATATTTACGTCAAATCTGGAGGGGAAGCCCTCAGCCCGATGAATGACCAAGAACGACTGACCCTCAGTTTTATTGCCACCGCCCAAGCCAATTCTCGCCTTGCCTGTCAAACGAAGATCTGTGGTGATGGGGCCGTTATCGAAGTGCCCAGGGGGATGTACATCGGTTCCATGGGCGAGCTCAAATCCCTTGTTGGTACCCGCGCTAATCAAAATATTATTCACCCTTTGACCGGAGAAATTCTCGTCGAAGAAAACAAGTTAATCTTGCGCTCGGCCCTCGAAAAAATGGCCAATATTGATGCGGCTTTAGAAACCAATCTTTTGGATGTGTTCCAACCCTCTTCTGTGTCAAATATTGCCAACTACTTTGATTAGTTTTGGCTTTTCTCGCTTTTTTAAGCTTGTCTTTCTAACTGTTGTGATTGCGATTTATTGATCCTATGGTTTCTTCTGCCCGTTCCCAAACTCTCCCATACCACCGTTCCTGGCAAAAAGCCTGCCACTATAGTCGTCATACCTTCTTTCAGTTTGATCCCACCCAAGGCACCGTAAGCGATCGCCATGGCCAACGGAATCTCCTTACCACGGAAGATTTCATTATTGGGTTACAAAAGGGCCTTGAGCATGAAGTCGGTGAAGCTTCCGGTTGGTTAATGTACCTGATCGGCCAGGAGTGGGGCGTCGAAGATGCGGCCCAATTTAAGGTTTGGTTCCAGGATGAGTTCGGCCTGTATTTTAAAGATGCGGCGCTCCGGTTTGCCCTCGAAACCTGGTGGTGGCCCCTGACGGCCCAGGGGTGGGGGAAATGGCAGGTGGATTTGTCTTCGATTAAGGAAGGATTTTTATTTATTGATCTATTTGACTCGGCGGTGGCGAAAACCCTCGGTGATGTCGGTAAGCCCGTGTGCTTCCTCTATGCAGGGCTATTTGCGGGGTTCTTTTCGAGCTTTTTTGACCGGGCCTTGAGTAGCACTGAAATTCAGTGTTATTCCATGGGGAATGATTTTTGTCGGTTCCTAATCGGTTCGGAAAAACGGGTGAAGGCGGCGGAATTTTGGCTGACATCTGGGGCAACGGCGGCGGATATTGAAGCTCGCTTTCAGGCGCTCAAAACGGAAGCGGCACTTGATGCGGTTGGGCGCGAATAAAGCAAAGGCACACTTCGAGGACAAATCACATGGCACAAGATGATTCTCTACTCCGGCGCTGGTTTCCGACTTTTGTGGGACTTTTTGAAAAACTCAAGCCTCCTACGGCAGCCCCTGTCCCTACCCGTGGAGTGACCCCTGCCCCGACCCTCGTCCGGCGATCGCCTCGACCAGATGGCCCTTTTTTTCTCAAGGGGTTTGAGGAAGCAGCTTTTCTCTCCCGGGATGATCTGCTGTTAGCCCTACAGTGGAGTGCGCCACCTTCCGAATTGGATCAATATGCTGCCACCCTCCAAGGGACTTCGCCAAGGCGATCGCCCGTTGTTGAAACCGAGGAATCTGATACCGACTTTTTCATTCGGGGTCTACAGAATATCGAAACCGTCGATGGCCTCAAAAATTTAGACCTTGTCGCCCTCCTCACCTGGGAAGAGCAAGGTCAAACTCTCCGAGAAGTTGACCCCGATGACTACGACCTACTCGACGATTTGTTAGATGTCGCCGATATTTAGGGCGTTAGGTGGCTAAAACTCCTTGCAAAAATGGAATTATTAAAAAATAAAACAATTTACCGTCCCTTTTCGAGAAAAACCTAGAATTTTTCCAGCGTAAATTTTGCCTACTTTTTTCATCAGGATAAATTTTTATGATCACCCTCTTAGAAACCCTCCTTGAACGTTCCGACGGGGCTTATATCGAACCCCAAGATCTTGATCAAGTCGATCAGACTCTCCAATCCTGGGGCGATCGCCGGATCACCTATCAATTGATCCAAGAAAAAGAAGAAAAAATCGTCGACGAGACCCTCCGGCGCTTCCAAACCGAAAACGAAGTGTTATTGCGCTCGGCCCCAGAGACGGTTCTCAAAAAATGCAAAGGCGACCTCATCTCAGTCCTCCGCAACTGCGCCACAGCGATGCTCCTCCAGGACGAAGAACTCCTCAAAGATCGCTTCCTGTACTGGATGCAAAATATTATGCGGGCCTTGAAAAATCAAAAATACAACAACGAAGTTTACCGCATTATCCAAGAGGTCATCCAAGAAGAACTCCCCACCCCATACGCCCAACTGACGCTGCCCTATCTCCAAGTCACCCACCAATACCTGAGCGAATAACCATGACTTTGTCCCCTGTCCCTGGGAATTACTTTACCCCCCGCACCTATATTCAATGCCAACCGGAAACGGGCCTTTTAAAAACACGCCACGGAAATCGCCTTTTGGCCGTCCCAGAAGTGTTGCTCCGGAGCATCCATAAAGCCCTACGGGAAGAAACAGGTGAAGCAACCCCTTTCGCCCTCTATACCTTTGGTTTTTGGTGGGGGGGAGCCTTTTACGACCGCTTGAAAACAGAAATTGAAGCATACTACCAACGCACGATCCCCCAGATGAATGCCCTAGAATTTTTGGTGATGATGCGGCAAATTTGGGAAACCCACGGTTTTGGGCATTTAAATTTAGATTTTACCCACCGTGATTTGGGCCTAATCAAGGTACAGGTAGAGGCCTCGATGATGCAGTTGGGTACGGAAATTGGCCTGAAACCAGAACAAACACCGTCCTATCATTTGGAAGCGGGTTTTATTGCAGCTTGGTTTTCCCGTTGGGCTGGGAAAGGCATTCGGGCCTGTGCAGTGGATTTACCAAAGGATGCGGCAACGTTAATGGCGAATCCGCCACAATTTGCCAACTTCTTGGTGGGCTTAGGGCCAAAAATTGAACAGACGGAAATGTGGGTCAAACAAGGTCTTTCTAGCGCCGAGATTATCGAAAAATTTGCAGTGACCGATGCCTAAATTGACGTCGGTTTTGCTAAACCCTGGGCGCTGCGGCCTAAAGCGTTTCTTGGCATGATGGAAGCAAGTTCAACAAGTGTTTTGCTTACATAATCGATATGACAACTGATGTTCTGACCAAACATAATGTTCAAATCCTCGGCAATGCCAGTTCAGACAAGGTACTCCTCTTCGCCCACGGCTTTGGCAGTGATCAAACCAGTTGGCGTTTAGTGGCCCCGGCCTTTGCGGCGGACTATCGTTTGGTGCTTTTTGATTTGCCGGGTTGTGGGCGATCGCAGGCAGACGAAAACGAGACACTACATCACACACGCCTCGAAAGTTACGCCCAGGATATCCTCGACATTTGTGAGGCCCTCGACCTGGAGGAAGTGCAACTGGTTGCCCATTCAGTCAGTAGTATGACCGCCACCCTGGTGGCTCTCAAGCACCCCAATCTGATTACCCGTTTAGTGTTCATCAGTGCCTCACCCCGGTATATCCATGACCAAGATTATGTGGGGAGTTTTGATCAGGCCACAGCCGATGAAATCTTGGCGGAAATGTCCCAGAACTATTTCCAATGGGTGCGTAAATATGCGCCATCGATCATGAATACCCCAAAGCAACCATTACTCTCGGCGGAATTTTCAAAAACCCTCCTCCGTCTACGGCCTGATTATGCTTTTTTGACCTTTTCGCTGATCCTCAAATCTGATTATCGTCGCGAGGTGAGTCAATTGAAGCTCCCAACGTTAATTTTGCAAGCCGAGAATGATCCTTTTGTGGCTAAAGCTGTAAGCAAATATCTCCACCAAGCCATTCGCGGTAGTCAACTCCACTGGATTGACGCCAAAGGGCATTTTCCCCAATTGAGTAATCCCCAGGCGGTGATCGCTGCCCTCAAAGATTTTCTCCATTAAACTCACGGAAAAAGGCGATCGCCATCCCATAAAAAATTTGCCACAGCGCTAAACAACGGAAAGACTACAGTGGGGGCCTTGATGAGCTGCTTCCTTCGGAGAGACCAATGTTTGGGAGTCAGGATACTGAGCCAAAAACGCGGTGCGCCAATGGATATGTCGTTCCACTTGTTTTGCCAAGCCCAGTAAATGGTGGCGCTGTTTGTCAGAAAGAGTTTGGGGGCGATCATCGATCGCACAGAGAGTACCCAAACAATAACCGTCGGCTGTATACAGAGGAACACCCACATAGAAACGAATCTTGGGCGCTTGAACCACGAGGGGGTTGTCCCAAAAACGCTTATCCAGGCTGGCGTCAGGAATTTCAAAAAGCTCAGTATCCTCGATCGCGTGGGCACAAAAAGAAATAACCCTGGAGGTTTCTTCGAGGGTGAAGCCATAGCGTGACTTAAACCACTGGCGATCGCGATCCACCAAAGAGATTGCCGCAATTTTTGTGCCGCAGAGCCGCGCCACCAACCGCGTGATGAGATCAAAGGCTGCTTCCTGGGGGGTATCCAGTAGATAGGTACGGTGTAGTGCCGCAAGACGATGTTCTTCGTTAGTCAGGATTGGAGGAGCAATCATAGAATCCACGGACAATCATTAAAAAATGATGGGGGTATATTGTGGTGTGGCTTAACCAAAAATTAACTTTATCGGAGTGTTTACCCCAATAATGATGAGCAAAAGAATGACATCAGCTACTCAAATTAAATCTTAGCAATAAATAGTACAAGTCATACATATTTCTGACAGTTTTTTGTGTTTAATCTTAACTTCTAAAAAAGGCATAAATCGCCCAAAATCTCTTGGTAGACTAGCTTGGAAGAATTTTATGACGATTAGTAAGATACGCTAAAATGCCGAAAAATCACATTGGGGACTAGCATTTGAATTGCCTCTTATCGATTTGTTTTTGGGATATTTCAAGTGATTTTCAGCAAAAACTATGACAGTTTTATTTTGAGTTGAGAGGACAATTTTTAAAACTCATAAAAATCATGCGTCCCGGAATCAATTGAATCTCCATGGCAATTAACGTTACCTTATGAGCCTCTACTTTATCGTTCGCTAGATCACAATGTCTTCTGTCAATATTCTCCTGTGGTATCGCCGTGATCTCCGACTCCATGACCACCAGCCACTCCAGGAAGCCCTAGCACAACAGGCCCAGATTTTTCCCTTCTACTGTTTTGACCCCCGGGAGTTTGGCTCAATTGGGCTAGATTTCCCAAAAACAGGTGCCTTTCGGGGTCAGTTTCTCCGGGAAGCCATCCAGGATCTCCGGCAAAATCTCCGCGCCAAGGGCAGCGATTTGATCGTGCGCCAGAATATTCCGGAAAGGTTAATCCCTGATTTATGTCAGCAATGGCAGATTGGTGTTGTGTATTGGCACAGGGAGGTAACGGCAGAGGAAACCCGCGTTGAACGAAAACTGCGCCAAGCTCTCCAAGAACAGGGTGTTCGAGTAGAAACGTTTTGGGGAACGACCCTCCACGATCCAGGGGATTTGCCCTTTGGCATTAATGAAGTGCCGGAGGTTTTTACGCAATTTCGTAAGGATGTGGAAAAGTATGCGGCGATCGCCTCCCCAGTACCCACACCAACCCAATTGCACCCCCTCCCCGAAACTGTTGCTCCAGGTGAGATTCCCAGCCTCCAGGATTTGGGTTTGCCGGAACCAACCATTGATTCCCGTGGTGTACTCCCGTTCAAAGGCGGTGAAACGGCTGGTATGCAACGACTCCAGGCTTATTTTTGGGCAGGCGATCGCCTCAAGGTTTACAAAGAAACCCGCAATGGTTTGTTAGGAGCCGATTACTCCTCAAAATTCTCACCCTGGCTCGCCCTGGGCTGTCTCTCGGCCCGTTACATTGCCGCCCAAGTCGCCGAATACGAACAAAAACGGATCGCTAACAACTCCACCTACTGGCTGATTTTTGAGCTGCTCTGGCGGGATTATTTCCGCTGGATCTGTGCCAAACACGGCAACCAAATTTTCCAACCCGAAGGTTTACAGGGGGTAAAAATTCCTTGGAAACAAGACCACGAAGCCTTTGAACTGTGGCGGACGGGCCAAACGGGGATTCCCTTCGTCGATGCCAATATGCGCGAACTCCTGTATACGGGCTTTATGTCCAACCGGGGCCGGCAAAATGTTGGTAGCTTTCTGACGAAAAATCTGGGGATTGACTGGCGCTGGGGAGCCGCTTGGTTTGAGTCGCAACTCATTGACTACGATGTGTGCAGCAACTGGGGCAATTGGAACTACACCGCTGGCGTGGGGAATGATGCGCGCGGCTTTCGCTACTTCAACATTCCCAAACAGGCCAAGGATTACGATCCCCAGGGGGACTATGTGCGCCACTGGCTTCCGGAATTGGCGACTCTTCCCGGTGAACAGATCCATCAACCCTGGCATTTACCTGTACAAGCGTTAGGCGATCGCCAAATTATTTTGGGGGAAACCTACCCGAAACCGATGGTTGATCTGCAAACCTCTGTTCAGGAAAACGAACGCATTTACCAAAAAGCCCTGGGTCTGGCCCCTAAGTCCAAATCCCGAAAGCCCCGTAAAAATTTCAAACGCAATCAAGACACCCCCAAAGCCCGTTGGCGGCGTTAGTCAACCTAAAACGGGGCAGTTCAAAAAAACTTTTGCCTCTCCCCTTGCGTTTTAAAAAATCCCCTGTTATATTTGTTAAGGCTTAAGGGCGTTTAGCTCAGCGGTAGAGCGCCTGCCTTACAAGCAGGATGCCACTGGTTCAAATCCAGTAACGCCCATCCTTAAGAAGAATATGCCAAGGTCACCTTCTGGGGTGGCCTTTTATTTTTCCGTGACCCATTAGGCGCAAACGGGGCATTAACAGGGATTTAAGAAAATTTGTGTTTCCCCATGAACGGCAAACAAACTCCATATTTGTTCGCTTCTGGGGGAGCACCATGGTTAAATGTTAGTGCCGTTGTATAATAAGCGGCGAAATTAATAAAAGCAATTATTTTCGTACCGAGTTTATCTGGGCGATCGCCTTCGGGGTGACAGTGTGGCAAAGCTAAGGTTATTTACACGCCTGAGCCTCGCGAATAAACCGATTCGTCACGAGTTCCCGCCATAGATAACGGATGAGTTTAAAACATAAAATTTGCAGATCCAGAGGAAATTTATGACCAGTCAGACAGACCGTGTAGTTATTATTGGTGTTGCCGGGGACTCCGGCTGCGGAAAATCTACCTTTTTACGCCGGCTTACCGATCTGTTCGGCGAAGAGTTCATGACGGTAATCTGCCTTGATGACTACCATAGCCTTGACCGCAAAGGCCGCAAAGAAGCTGGGGTAACTGCCCTCAATCCCAAGGCCAACAACTTTGATCTCATGGCAGAGCAAATCCGTGATCTAAAGAACGGAAAGGCCATTGATAAGCCCATCTACAACCACGAAACCGGGGAAATTGACCCGCCCGAACGCATTGAACCCAACAAAGTTGTTGTGATCGAAGGGCTACATCCCCTCTACGATGCCCGGGTGCGGGAACTAGTCGATTTCGGCGTGTACCTCGACATCAGCGATGAAGTCAAAATCCAGTGGAAGATTCAACGGGACATGGCAGAACGGGGCCACACCTACGAGGATGTTCTCGCTTCAATTAATGCCCGGAAACCGGATTTCAGCGCCTATATCGAACCCCAACGGGAATTTGCCGATGTGGTGATCCAGGTGCTTCCCACTGAACTTGTGGATGACAAAGAAGGGAAATATCTCCGGGTGCGCCTCGTTCAGAAAGAAGGAGTTGCTGGCTTCGAACCGGCCTATCTCTTTGATGAAGGCTCTACGATTAACTGGCGTCCCTGTGGCCGGAAGCTTACCTGTAACTATCCTGGCATCAAGATGTACTATGGCCCCGATAACTACTTCGGCAATGAGGTTTCTGTTCTGGAAGTGGATGGGAAATTCGATAATCTCGAAGAAATGATTTACATCGAAAGCCACCTCAGCAAAACGGGTACCAAGTATTATGGTGAAATGACTGAGCTGCTTCTGAAGCATAAGGACTACCCCGGTTCTGATAATGGTACAGGTCTGTTCCAAGTGCTCGTGGGCCTCAAGATGCGCCAAACCTATGAATATCTCACCACTGGGAAAGGGGCGATCGCCGCAAGCGTATAGAAAGAATCAACACCAATAAGTAGTTGTAGGGGCCTGCCATGGCAAGCCCCTACATTTTTTTATGGCAATGACGATATATGGCGCTTTACATCTGGGATTGCAGATAATTTTGCAGGCCAATTTTCTCGATCAGTCCCAACTGTTGCTCTAACCAGTGGGCATGGTCTTCCTCGGTGTCGGCCAGCATCTGCCGGAGGATATCGCGGGTTTGGTAGTCTTGTTCTGTTTCACAAATGGCGATCGCCCCCTTGAGATCCCCAATGACTTTGTACTCATAATCGAGGTCGTTTTGGAGCATTTCAGGCACAGTCTTACCAATGTTCAACCCATCCTGTTGGGACAGATCAGGAGTGCTTTCGAGGAACAAAATCCGCTCAATCAATCGAGATGCGTGGCCCGTCTCATCCTGCATCTCGTGGTTAATGCGTTCATAGAGCTTCGTCAGGCCCCAGTCTAGGTACATCCGGGAATGGGTAAAATACTGATCCCGGGCTGCTAGCTCATTGCGCAGCAGTTTGTGGAGTTGTTCTAAAACGTTTTGATTACCTTTCATCGGAATTGTCTCAATACTCTAAGTGAATAAAAACATGGCCATAGCGTGGCCCATACCCTTGCCCTATCTACATCATCGACTGTAAATAGTTTTCTAAACCAGAATTTTCGATCAGCCACTGCTGGGACTCGAACCAGTCGATCTGTTCTTCGGTTTCTTCAAGAATTTCGCCCAAAAGATCACGACTGACATAATCTTGTTCTGTCTCACACAATTGGATCGCCGCTAGTAACTCATTGCGGATCGTTGTGGCGGTCGCTAGCTCATTGGCCAACATTTCTGGCACATCTTCACCAATCATCAATTTGCCAAGGCTCTGGAGGTTGGGCAAGGCCTCTAAAAACAAGATCCGTTCAATAAGACTGTCGGCCTGCTTCATGGCCTTGATGGAGTACTTATATTCTTGATCATTCAATGTCCCCAAGCCCCAATTCTTGGCCATTCTCGCGTGGAGAAAGAACTGGTTAATTGCAGTCAACTGGGACTTTAAGACTGCATTAAGCTGGGTGTTAATGCCGGATTTTCCTTGCATTTCGCCTTATTTCACTCCAAATCGGCCACCTTTAATCTAAAAGGTGTCATAAATACTTCGGTATGTCTAGCTTAGGGCAGTTCCCAACATTGGGGGGCTTTACTCACAAAATTTTATTTTCTGATCAACTTTAGGAGAAAGAATGAGAATCTATTGCAATAATTTTCAGAATAGGGCATAGTAGGGGATGACAGTTAAATCAAGCATTTTCCCCTTGAGGTCACCATGTACGTTTGCCTTTGCCGTGGCATTACCGAAAAGCAAATCCGCCAAGCTGCGGAACAACAAAGCTGCTCTATGAAAGAGCTTTCGAGTGTGATGGGCGTCGGAATGGATTGTGGCACTTGCCTAGAATATGCCGCCCAGCTATTGCAGGATCACCATGAACAAGGCTGTGTGAAGCAACCCTGTACTTCGAGCATTGCCTAAGATAGACAAAATTTTATTTGCAAGTCTTTCTGTTTAGATCTTTTTGTTTTAGAGAAGGTTTTGGATTTATTAAGGTATTGGATTGTTAAAAAAGCCCAGTTCAGGATCAATGGCGTTTCAAGTTAGGGTGGTCAACCACTGATAACGGGCGACGAATTGGGTAGTAGAAATTAGTTTATGGATAATTTAAGGCGTGGTGGGGTTTTCTCTCGCTGGAGTCGGCGGCGAATTTTACAGACAGGATTAGTCGGTTTGGGAACAGGGGCGATCGCCACCTATGCCTGGCGTAAAAAAAACTCTCTTGCCCAAGCTGAAGTCAAAATTCCTCCGGTGACCTTCGACCAAGACAGCATTACCCGCAATGGCTTTGACCCGATGCAAATTTTGCGAGATTTTGACTACGGGGAAGTGAGCGAAGAAAAGGGGCAACGGGTGCGAGAATTTCACCTAGAAGCCAACAGCAGCACTATTTACCTCAATGCCGCCCTTGAATATGTGAGTTGGAATATTAATCAACGGGTGCCGGGGCCAACCCTACGGGCAACGGCGGGCGATCGCGTCCGGATTATTTTTCATAATGCCGATGGACACTCCCACACCCTCCACTTTCACGGGACTCACCCCGACACGATGGATGGGGTCAAACCAGTGCGCCATGGTCAAACCACTATCTATGAATTTGACGCAACACCCTACGGTGTCCACCTTTACCACTGCCACATTGCCCCGGTGACGCGCCACATCGGTAAAGGCTTATTTGGACTTTTTATTATTGATCCCCCTGAACCAAGACCGCCCGCTGACGAAATGGTGTTGGTGCTAGGGGGCTACGATATTAATGATGATGAAAAAAACGAATTGTATGCTTTCAACGGCATTCCCAACGTGTTCCGCGATCGCCCCATCCCCATCGTGCAAAATCAACTGGTACGACTTTATGTCTTGAATATGATCGAATTTGATCCGGCGATTACCTTTCATATCCACGCCAACTTTTTTCAGCTTTATCGCACTGGCATGGCCATGACGCCCCACGAAGCAAGCGATGTGGTCACCATGGGCACCGCCGAACGCCACATCCTAGAGTTTGCCTATCCTTTCCCTGGTAAATATATGTTCCATCCCCACCAAGATTACATCGCTGAACATGGTTGCATGGGCTTTTTTGAAGTGCTCCCAGCCGGAGCCTAGATCTTTATTGACAAAACTTACTAAAAACCTTAGCGTATTGCAATATTAGCTTGAAAATTATTCTTAATTAGTATGAAATCTATGAAGCCCGTTGAATTGTTCTTAACCCTGAGTTTAGCTGTTAGCCTTGGGGCTTGCGGTACTTCTGTCCCAGACAACGGTGGGGAGGGAGGAGAAAATGCTGCCACGACGGAAGCCGTAGAACAGAATAGTGCTAACCATGGCGGCGAAGGCGGAGAGGGTGGTGAAGGGGGCGAAGGTGCCAGTTCCAGCAATCCCGATGAAGACTATGCCACGACCCTCTCGTTGATGTTGGGTCATTTGATGGTGGCCGAAGAACTGATTGCGGTGGGGGAATATGAACAGGCAGAACCGCATATTGGCCACCCTGTAGAAGAATTGTATGGTGCCATTGAGAGTCAATTGGGCGATCGCGGCGTGGCCGATTTTAAAGATGTCCTCAACAGTGCCCATGATTTGATTAAGACAGCACCGGAATCCCCCGAATTACAAACCCAACTCGATGCTTCCATTGAGGCCATCGATACAGCCCTTGCGGCCCTGAGCGAAGCAGAATTGCAGTCCCCTGAGTTTGTCCTTGGGGTCATGAATAATCTCCTCCAGGTGGCTGGGGAAGAATATGCGGCGGCGATCGCCAATAATCAGATCGTCGAAGCGGTGGAATACCAAGATTCCCGTGGTTTCGTTTTCCATAGCGAGATGCTTTATGAACAAGTTGCGGATCAACTTAGCCCGGAGACCAGAGAGGCGATCGCCACGGCTTTAGCCGATCTTAAAACCGCTTGGCCCACGGTGGAACCACCCCAACCCCCCGTGAAAACGCCCCAGGAAGTATTGAGTCGTATTGTTGAGATTGAAGCCGCCAGCAACAGCTAATCCCCAGCTTCTGTGAATATCATTGACAGTGACCCCGGTAAAACTGGGGTTTTTTAGATTTTTTGGTAAGGCAAATGTTCTTTAAAATTCCCCAGGTGTTGACACCAGAGGCCCTCGAAAAAATAACCACAACCTTGACCGAAGCCGAATTTGTCGATGGCAAACTTACGGCAGGTTGGTATGCCAAACTGGTCAAAGAAAATCAACAATTGGCCAAGGCAACCCCCACGGCCCAAGCTCTAGAAGAGCAAGTGCGCCAAGCCCTCCAGAACAATGCCCTGTTTCAAACGGCGATCCGTCCCAAAACTGTCCACACCCTGCTATTTAGCCGTTACGGCCCCGGCATGGCCTATGGTCGCCACACCGACAATGCCCTGATGAATGGGATGCGCTCAGACGTTTCATTTACCCTGTTTCTCAATGAACCTAGTGACTATGAAGGGGGCGAACTTGTCATCGAAGGGGCAGATTCTGAACAAAGCTATAAACTGCCTGCTGGAACGGCGATCGCCTATCCTTCTACCTCGTTGCACCGGGTGAATGTAGTGACAAAAGGAACGCGCTTGGTGGCGGTGGGTTGGGTACAAAGTTGGATCCGGGATGCCCAAAAACGAGAAATTGTATTTGATCTCGATGTCAGTCGCCGTAGCCTGTTTGCCCAGAGCGGTAAAACCACAGAATTTGATCTCCTCTCGAAAAGCGTGGCGAATCTCCTACGGCTCTGGAGTGAGTAAACAAACTCATCCAAGATTTTATTGAAAATAAGTATCAATACTATTGACGAGCTGTCCAAGTATCGATACACTTTATCTAGTTTAAATAAGAATTATTTTCATTAAAATATCCCATGAAAATTGTCCACTCCTGCGGTACGACCGATATTACCCAGCAGCTCCGCCAAGATAGCCAAGCCCCAGAGCAAGCCCAAGGTAGACAGCCCCACACGGCTCCTGATCTTGCCCAATATTATTTAGCGACCCTCAGTTTAGACCATGCTTTAGCGGAGTCCTGAGGTTAGACCAGATATTTCGTTAAAACCACTTTATTTTCTCGGTATAAAAAAATGATTGATTTCTTTTATTTTATGTTTGCGGCTTGCCTCGGTTTTTCGCCAGTTGATGCGGAATCACCCCGCTAGCATTCTTGCTAACTAGACTTCATAAAAATAACGACTTACTCTCACTTGATCACCCTTGTTTAGGGGTAAGGCGCAGTTTATCTCAGACTGGGAGTGGTGTGGGCGATCGCCTGGGCATCGGCAAAAATAGCCGCCGCAACCTGGGGTTGGGCCTGGCTTTCAAGGAGATAGCCGAGTTGATTGAGCACCACAACTTGGGTCTGTACGTCCTGGCGATCGCGGGCCAAATGGAGTTGTTGCCGCAGGACGGTTTCTGCTGCCTGGAGATTATCCTGAGTCAAATAGGTATCAGCTAAGGCTGTGAGGGTTAAATTCAGCTGATCCCAAGTGCGAAACTGTCGATAAATCGTTTCGGCCCGGTGCCAGTGGAACAGAGCCGTTTCTAAGTTTCCTTCGCTGTGAGCCTGGCGAGCGAGTTCAAAATGGCGATCCGCATCTTTACGCTGGAGTAATTTTTGTTCGGCGTTTTGTTTGCGCCCCTGGCCAAAGGCGGGCACTGTCCCTAAAACGCCCACAGTGCCTAGGCTGAGGAGTAAGCAGAGGGTCAGCCAAAAGGGAAAGGTCACAGTTCGGGAAGGGGCGGGCGATCGCATAGCTAATTTAATTCCCAAAAAATCCAAAAACAACAAGCACACAAAACCAAAGTTCTTCCATCTTAACGGTAAATCTCAACCCTTCCCATGACCCTAAAACTCAAAAAAAGGCAAAGGAAAGAAATTTCTTTCCTTTGCCCCCCATTAGTTGCCCAGTACTGCTGGCAGATTACAACAATCTTACTCTAGACAAAACCCTTACCACGATTCTCAGAGGCCATACAGAAGCAATTTTCTATCTGTTCCCGTAGTGTTGCTTCATCTAGATTTTGGCCGATCAGCACCAACTGATTTTTTTTCGTTTCCCCAGGTTTCCATTCCGAATCATCGATCGTAAACCGCTTTCCACTCAGGTGAAACACATGGCGTAGCGGGCTTTCATCAAACCACAGAATTCCCTTCGCCCGGAAGACATTCACGGGTAACTGATTATCTAGAAAATATTGAAACTTGCGGATTGCAAAGGGTTTGTCACTTTGGAAAGAAATTGACGTAAACCCATCGTTTTCTAAATGGTTTGAGTGGTGATGATGGTGTTCGTGGTCGTGGTCATGGTCGCACTCTGGGGTGCAAACATGGTCATGATCATGGTGGTCGTGGTGGTCGTGGTGGTCGTGGCTGTGGTGGTGATGCACATGGGTATCTGCCGCATCAAAATACTTATCCGACTCAAACAGGCCCACACTGAGTAGCAACGGCAAAGGTACTTCAGACTTTTGGGTGCGCAGGAGTCTAGCCCCTTCTTTAAGGTCGCGGATTCTGACTTCTAGGGCGTCAACGTCTGACTCCTCAACCAAATCCGTTTTATTCAACACGATGATGTCACCGTAGGCGATTTGGCTGTAGGCCGCTTCACTATTAAATAAATCCAAACTAAAGTTGGCGCAATCCACCATGGTCACAATGGAATCTAGGCGGGTTAAGTCTCGTAACTCTGTCCCCAGGAAGGTCAAGGCCACAGGTAATGGATCTGCCAGCCCCGTTGTTTCAACGACGAGATAATCAATTTTGTCACCCCGATCAAGGATTTTATGCACCGCATTCACCAGATCTTCGTTGATGGTGCAGCAGACACAGCCGTTGCTGAGTTCCACCATGTTGTCTTCGGTGGTGACAATTAGCTCATTATCAATGCCGATTTCCCCAAATTCGTTTACGAGGACAGCGGTTTTTAGTCCCTCTTGGTTACTGAGGATGTGGTTTAGTAGTGTCGTTTTGCCACTGCCGAGAAATCCGGTGATAATCGTTACGGGAAGACCACTTTTACTGGCATCTAAGGTATCGGCACCTGGGGCTTGGCTACTGACTGTGGGCATAATATTTTTCACTTTCGATTAGAAAACAACTTCTTCTTATCTTACACAGTATTTTTGGCGTCTAGAGTCGGGGCGATGCTTCGGGAAAAGTTAGGAATGCGTAGAGGTGAAGGCCACGGTCAACTTGGAAAAAATGCGTCAGAGGAGAAGGGCGATATTGACCATGGCGATCGCCAAAATTAAGCGACATTAACAAACCTGTCTGGCGGAATTTGGGCCAGGGATTGAAATGTGGGTTTAGCAAAATAAAAGCCTTGAAAAAGGTTAATACCCAGCCCTTGGAGGGTGGTTAGTTCTGCTTGGGTTTCAATGCCTTCAGCAATAACAAGACTTGAGAGTTCCCCGGCAACTTGTAGTACACCTTTGACGATCGCTTGCCGCACTTTATCTTGGTCAATGCCGCGAATTAAGGCCATGTCAAGTTTGATCAAATCAGTCTGAATTTCTGATAGAAGATTTAACCCAGCATAGCCTGCCCCAAAATCATCAATGGCTGTTTTAAAACCACGGGCCCGATAATATTCAACGATTTTTCGGAGGTGGACTAAATCTGTGATTTGTTCACTTTCGGTAATCTCAAAAATAATTTGCTCAATGGGAAATCCATAGGTTTCCGCCGCTTCTAGGGTTGTGCGAATGCAGCGTTCTGGTTCATAAACGGCATTGGGTAAGAAATTAATACTCAAAAAACAGGGAATATGCAGTTCTGCGGCAAGACGAATTGCTGTGGTGCGACAGGACTGGTCAAATAAGTAGCGGTTGCTGTCGTTAATGTGTTGAAAAATTGCTTGGGCTGACTCATTATTTAAACCCCGCACCAGGGCTTCATGGGCAAAAATTGTTTGGGTTTCTAGGTTGACAATGGGTTGAAAGGCCATTGTGAATTCGAAATCGAGTTTATTTCGATTCGTGCATTCTCTACATTCCATGGTGCACCTAATTTGTAGGGTCTCTTAACTATCCTGGCGATGATCAATATTGAACATCAACATATTCAGCGGTTAGGGTTTGTTTCCATGAAGATCAATATTTATCCATAAAAAATCGCCTCTCTTGGATCTTAGTTCAAAAAAGGCGATCGCCAAATTGACCTCGGTTAAACGAAAGGTTTAGATACCGAGGCGTTGGTAGACTTGATCGAGGTGACGCAGTTGGAATTGCGGATCAAAGCAGGCTGCAATCTCCTCGCCAGAGAGGTGTTGGGTAATTTCCGCATCTTGCTCGACGTTGGCGCGGAAGTTCCCGCCTTCAGTGTTCCAGGCGGTGTGGGCGCAACCTTGCACAAGGCGGTAGGCATCCTCACGGGTCAAGCCTTTCTCGACGAGGGCCAGCAGTACCCGCTGACTGAAAATCACGCCGCCATAGACGTTCATGTTACGTTTCATGTTCTCTGGATACACCAAAAGATTCTTCACGAGGCTAATGGTTTCCCGCAGCATAAAATGCACGAGGATGCAGCTATCGGGCACGGCGACCCGCTCGACGGAACTGTGGGAAATGTCCCGCTCATGCCAGAGGGCAACGTTTTCGAGGGCGGCCATCGCATTACCCCGCACCAAGCGCGCCATCCCGGTTAAGCGTTCAGAACGGATCGGGTTGCGTTTGTGGGGCATCGCCGAAGAGCCTTTTTGACCCTTGGAGAAATATTCTTCGACTTCTAATACATCGGTGCGTTGGAGGTTGCGAATTTCCACGGCAAAGCGTTCGATGCTGGCGGCTAACACGGCCAGTTGGTTCATGTAGTTGGCGTGGCGATCGCGGGAAATCACCTGGGTCGAAGCAGTATCGGGATCCAGGCCGAGTTTTTGACAAGCTAAAGCTTCAACACGGGGTTCAATGTTGGCGTAGGTTCCTACAGCCCCAGAGATTTGTCCCACGGCAATTTCTTTGCGCACAGCGACTAGGCGATCGCGGTTCCGGAGCATTTCAGCCAGCCAACCCGCCAGCTTAAACCCAAAGGTCATCGGTTCGGCGTGGATGCCGTGGGAACGACCCACCATGACGGTGTAGCGGTGTTGTTGGGCTTGGTAGCGAATCGCTTGGATCAGTTCTTCGACACAGGTCAGGATCAGATCGAGGCTATCCACCATCTGCAGAGCAAGGGCCGTATCCAGAACATCGGAACTGGTCATGCCGAGGTGAATATAACGCCCCGCATCGCCGACATATTCATTGACGTTGGTGAGAAAAGCGATCACATCATGGCGCACTTCTTTCTCAATTTCTAAAACCCGCGCTTCGTCGAACTGGGCTTTGGCTTTGATTTCTTCTACGGCTTCTGTGGGGATATACCCTAACTCTGCTTGCGCTTCACAGACGGCAACTTCGACTTTCAGCCAGGCCTTGAGTTTTGCTTCATTTGTCCAGAGATTCCCCATTTCGGGGAGGGTATAACGTTCAATCACGAGATGTGCCGCAGAATACAACCTAGCTATTTTACAAGGGGTTGTTCAAATTTTGGCAATGTTTTTACGGGGGTTTACGGGGGAAGCGATCGCCTTTGGGACAGAAGCCTCTCGTCGGCATTGCCCTAAAGTTCGGTTTAGACCATAAAGCGCCATCAAGCTCAAGATATGTACAGTTTCCGGCCTGCCCCCAAAGGAGGGAGTTAAGCTAAAAGTAGCCGATGTTGTTCTAAATTATCGTTGGCGATCGCCGAGGGGTTTGTACCATGACAAACAAACTATTCACCACAGAAATCACCACGGGTGACATCACCCTCACCAGTAATGTGACCAGCGTGACGGCACGGGCCAATCGCATCTCTCGCGTGGAAGAAAAACGAGACGATCCCCGCAAAAACCCTGCTGCTATCTACATTGACCTAAGCGTTGATCACCCAGAAAAATTCCATGATGTCCTCGAAGCTACCGAAGCCGTTGATCTAGCCCTGAGCCTCAATGATGCGGTGGAAATGGGCCTATTGATGGTGGCCATGGGCCTAGAGCATAAAACCGATGCGCAAATTAAGCAGGTACTCGACCGTCTGGCGGATTTAATTGAACAGTACCGTTAGCCAAAGGTCTTTAATGTTTATGCCTTAGCGGTTATTGAAAAAGTCCCAGATGATGCGGGGGAGTTCAATAATCTGTGTAATCACCTGCCCCGACTGAATCCCGAAGACCAGTTGCAACACCAGCACAATGGCCGCAATGGTCACAGCGGTTTGCACGCTGGTTTTCACGATTTTGATAAACGCGGTAAAAACTAACCAAGAAATAATTAAAGCGGCGACGATCACAATAATTTCGATCGGCATCGGTGCTCACTCTCCACAAGGTGCGATTTGGCCTGGCCTTATCCTAGGGCAAAAGGGGAAAAGATTATTGGGGAAGCTGTTTCACTTCAGCGAGCCAGCGGTCTTCGTCGGAACTATCTTTGGCGATCGCCAGATAGCTATGTTCGGTGCGATCAACGATCAAAATTTTGTCGCCCCGTCGGGGAATCACTTCGGCCCAGTGGGGTAAACTCACCGGGACAGTCATCAGGTTCCGAGCCGAATCGTACACATCCGCTTGGCCAATTTTGCCAGCGACATAGTGGGGGAGAGTTTTAGAAGAGACCACCCCCAGGCACCCAATCAGGCGATCGCTGCTGACATCTTCCCCAAAGGCGGCAAACACTTTCCCCAGGGGGTAAGCCAACAGTTTCCCGATCCAGAAGGCGATCGCTCCACTCCCAAAAAAGACCACAATTCCTAAAAATCCCGTCGGTGTCCTCAGGCCCACGTTGAACATCCATCCCAACAGACCCCACAGACTCAAATCTGTGGCCAAAAGCAACATCAACGGCGCTTGCCCGAAACCAAACCAAGACAGCACCGACCAGAGACCAAACCCTTCGCCCTCAACCTCGGTATCTCCATCGAGATCACCATCAACGTCGGCATCTAAGTCCATATCGGCGTCGATGTCCGCATCAAAATCGGCTTCCATATCGAGGTCATCGTCCCCACCCCCAGAGAAAATGACAAACAAATACAACAGGATGCCACTCCCCAGGAGCACCCAGTAGCCTAAGTTTGACGCATCAAAAATCATGGACGCACCGTATCCGGGACAGAGTAAAAAATTCGCACGGGTCGCCCCCCAAATCTAGGAATTTTTTTGGCGATCGCCACCACCATAATCTAGCTCTAGACTTATTTCCCAAATTTTTGTTGCGCGCGCATCACCAGTTCCGCCGTAATTTCTTCGACTTCTTCTTCACGGGCAAGTTCTTCGATGGTTTGTCGCGCCTGGGAACGGGCATAAAAAGGAATATTTTTGTATTTGGTTTTCGCTTCTTCCGTCCAGGGGATTTCGTCAGGAAAATTAGGATAAGTCATCGTTTCAGTACCTTAGGGGGAGTTTTCTGAATCATAGCAAGGATTTCCGGGGGTTAAAAGCGCGGTTTCGTTAAATTTCTTGATATTTTTTTAGTGCAAATGTTTTTATCTCTAAGGCAAATCCCAAGTCACTTGCCATCGATTCTCTAACGGAGCGCCAGGGCGGCAATTGGCGGTTGAGATTGCGTCATATTAAAAAGATTTTTTCCATACCAACAACTCTAAAAGCTGGTTTTCATTCAGTTCTTGAATCCCCAATTGTCGGGCTTTGTCTAGTTTAGATCCGGCATTTTCGCCCGCCACAAGATAGTCAGTATTTTTGCTGACAGAACTCGTGACTTTGCCGCCGGCTGCTTTGATTTTTTCGGCAGCTTCAGTGCGTTTGAGGGTCGGTAATGTCCCTGTGATCACAAAGGTTTTACCGGAAATCTGACGATTGGTCTGGGTTTGGGCCGTCTGGGTTTGGGCAAAGGTCAAGCCCGCTTGTTGCAGCTTTTCGATCAATTGTTGATTAGCATCTACCCGGAACCAATCGACGACGGACTGGGCAATTTCTTCGCCAATGCCATAAACCCCCTGCAATTGGGCGAAGCTGGCTTTTTGGAGTTGGTCTAAAGTTGGGAAGTTTTGCGCCAAAATTTCTGCATTGACTTTCCCCACAAAGCGAATCCCCAGACCATACAAAACACGGGCATAGTCTTGAGCTTTTGAGTGGGCGATCGCCTGGATTAAATTTGCCGCTGACTTTTGCCCCATACGGGGGAGAGACTGCAACTGTTCGCTGGTTAGGTCATAAATGTCGGCGATGGATTGCACCAGACCATGCTCAATCAAAAGAATCACATTTTTCTCGCCTAAACCCTGGATATCGAGGGCGTCGCGGCCAGCCCAATGGACGAGGGAACCCCGCAAAATCGCCGGACAAGAACTATTCACACAGCGGGCGACGGCTTCCCCAGGGGGACGTACTAAGGCTGAGTTGCATTCAGGACAATGGCTTGGAAATTCGTAGGGAATAGTTGCTTCTGGGCGTAAATCAACTAAAACTCGCAAAACTTCCGGGATAATTTCCCCTGCTTTACGAATGACGACCGTATCACCGATTCTAAGATCTAATTCTTTAATGCGGTCTTCGTTGTGGAGGGTGGCCCGTTGTACCGTTGTTCCTGCCAGTTGCACCGGTTCCATGACGGCCATGGGAGTGACAGCGCCCGTTCTGCCCACATTGACGATGATGTCTTTGACGATGGTGGGGGCTTCCTCGGCGGCATATTTTAAGGCGATCGCCCAGCGGGGAAATTTTTGGGTGAAGCCCAGCTCAGCCTGGAGGGAAAAGTCATTTAGTTTAACGACAACTCCATCGGTCAGGTAAGGGAGTTTTTTACGGCCTTCATCCCATTTTTCAAAATAATTTTTTACGGCAGTTAAATTAGGGCAAAGCTCACGGTTTGGATTGACCCGAAACCCTATTTTTTTCAGAAATTCGAGGGCTTCCCATTGGCTGTTTAGCTGAGGGGAATTGTGCGATTCTGGGAGGTGGAGGGTGTAGGCAAAAAAGTCTAACTTGCGAGCTGCAACAATCCGGGAATCAAGTTGTCGTAGAGTACCAGCGGCGGCATTTCGCGGATTAGCAAATAGATTTTCGCCCGCTTTTTCCCGCTCTTGGTTAATCTTTTCAAAGGTCTCTAGGGGTAAAAAGGCTTCCCCCCGCACCTCCACTAAAGGGGGCGGATTGTCGAGGTTTAAACGCAAGGGAATGGTACGAATAGTACGCAGATTTTGGGTGATTTCTTCCCCTGTCACACCGTCGCCCCTGGTGGCTCCGCGCACTAAAATCCCGTTTTCGTAGGTTAAGGCGATCGCCGAGCCATCGATTTTGAGCTCACATACATAACAGGGCTTCTTATTCGATTGAGTAGTTTGAAAATTAACAAAGAAGGATTGAACTATCGGAGTGCGCTGTTCAGTTTGTGCTGAATTTTGGTCGAAATCTACTCCCAAAACTCTTTTCCACCGTTGTTCCCACTGGGTCAGTTCCCCAAAGTCAAAGGCATTTTCCAGGCTGTAGAGGGGAATATTGTGCTTGACGCTGGTGAATTGGGTGGCGGGCTGGTCGCCGATCCGTTGAGTGGGACTGTCGGGGGTAATGAGTTCGGGATATTCTGTTTCCAGGGCCACCAGTTCCCGATAGAGCTGGTCATAGACAGCATCCTCCATGAACGGCGCATCGAGGACATAGTAGGCATAGGCTGCTTTTTGCAGTTGCGATCGCAGTTGGGCCAGGCGGGTTTGGGGGGCGTCGGACATGGGTTCGGGGGAAAGATTTTCAAGCCGCCATTATAGGCGATCGCCCCAGGGAAATTATTCCGTTGCCTCTGCTTCTGGGTCGGTTTCGGTGGGGACGGCTTCGAGGGCCTTAAGATCTGCGGCACTGAGTACGGCCATTTCCTTAATTTGGTCTTTGTAGGTGGCGGGGGCGAGGTTGATCGCGGTCATGAAAAAGGGTTTCGCGGCGGCTTCATTCCCTTGATTTTTTAAGACCATGGCTTTGGCGAGGACTGGCCGAAAGTCTGTTTTATTCACTGTGGCGGCTTGGTCATAGATGGCGATCGCCTCCCCGAAGCGTTTTTGGGCGACGTAAATTTGCCCCAGCATCAGTTGGATAGACGTCACCTTTTCTGGATCAATTTCAATGGTTTCGTCTTCTGTTAATTGCCCCATGTCCTTGAGGGTGGTTTGGAGCAGTTCAATCGCCCCCTCTGGCCGATTTTGCACCAGGAGCAGATCCACCATGCCCTGGAGAGCGTTGATGTGGGTCGGATCTGTCAACAACACTTTTTTGTAAGTGGCCGCCGCTCCTTCATAATCCTTGGCCTCCTGTTCCACCTGGCCCAGCAGGACGAGGTAATCGGGATTATCACGGTGGATTTGTGCCAGACCATCGAGGGCAGTGGCCGTTTTTTCTAAATCATTAAGCTTGAGGCTGGTATCCAAGAGACCCCGCAGCGCTTTCTCGTTATTGGGTTCTTTTTCTAACCAGATTTCATAACTTTGTTGGTCTTTTTCGAGGAGGGCGATCGCCGGATCTGGGGTTGTTGCGGGTTGCACCTTGGCCGCTGCTGCCGTTTGCCGGGCCAACATCCACTGGTCGAAGCGGGGCATCACCAAAAGTCCCCCTGCCAGTAGAAATAAAAGCCCGGAAAGACCATAGACCCAGGGGCGGGGACGATAGTATTTTTCGATAATGTGACTCGCCATGGCTATAGATAGTGGGGAAAACTAGAGGGATAAAAACCAGACCCAAAAGACCGAAAAAGTCAGAAGGTTGGCAAAATTTTATCTAAATTTTACTGATTTATCACCTCTGACACCCCATTGAGTACAATAGGCAGGCGCTAAACGTCTTCGTCCGTCCTATATGATCGAAGGCAGAATGCTAATTTTTATCGTGATGGCGATCGCCTACCGATGATGTTGATGTCTGATAGTTGACTATCTGGTATCGAAAACGATCTGTATTTTTTGTTAGCCCACCTAGAAAGCATTGGATAAGCCCGTGTCTGAATCTAACCATCATCTATCGTCTCCACCAGCGCCGAATCCCCATGAGGACCAGACGACCTCCCAAAAACTACGGCAACATCCCATTCCCCCCGCGAGCCATCCCCGTCAATATCGGGCCATTGGCATTGTGCGCGGCAAATATACCCCCGAAGATCCAGAGCAAATTAGTAAGGGGGCGATCGCCACAGCAGATGGCACCATCGAAGCCGTTTTATTAGGTCGTGTGATTAGCCTGATCAAAAATCACATTGACCTCAACCAAGAGCACGTTTGGGTCGTCTATCCCCGCACCCGCCAGGATGATAACCATCTCCACCTCCAGATTCTCGGCATTTGGGAGCCCGAAAACCTTGATGATCCAGAGGCCCTCACGGAGTCTATTCCCACCAGTGACCAAGTCGAAGACGGCTATTTTTCCATTCGCGGCCAGGTGGTTTTCTATGATGCCGAATCCAAAAAAGTCATCGTTAAAATTCGCCAATCCCCGAAGAAGCAAGGGGACAAGCCCAAGTTTTTCAAGATTCAACTGATCGGTGCTCTGCCGGATCGCCCCGTTAACCATTTCTACGATCTCCAGGCGAAGCTCCTCGATAATATGCTGATGATTCAAACCTGCGAAGATATTGGCTATATCAGCAGTCGTCGCAAAGGCCCCAAGCCAGGCGGAAAACCCTTTAACCGCGACAAAAGCAAACCCAGACCCATCGCCGATCATCATGCCAGTGATAGCCATGGGGCAACTGCTAGAGCGAGACCTGTGCCCCGACCCAAACCAAAGGATAGTGAGGGCTAAATCACGGTCGTTTTTAGGCTAACTTCCAGTTTCCCCCTTTGATGAAGAAAAGTCATTGGGGGTTCTTTGTTGGCTGAGTTTGGCTAGGGTATCAAAGGCGAATTTTTGCACTAGGATTTCTAGGGCCCGGGCGATCGCCGTTGCCTGGGGCGGCAGTTGATCAATGAGGGCTTTGAGGTGTTGGGCCCTGGCCGCGAGGGCGGCTTGGTGAAAGGCCGTTAACCATTCAGGGGGAAATTTTTGTAAGGCCTCTGGTGTTAAGGCTGGGAGTTGTTCATCCCGTGCTTGGGGAGGATAGAGGGCCAGGTGCATCGGGTTGGCCGGGGTCGCCCCCGTGAGCTCAAAGGAAAAACAAGAACCGACTCCCGGCTGGCTACTGACGACGATTTCACCGCCCATGAGGTTGACAAATTTTTGGCTGAGAGCCAAGCCCAAACCACTGCCTTGACCCATGCGATCGCCCGCTTCTAATTTCACAAAATTATCAAAGAGTCTGGTGAAATCTGTTTCGGCAATGCCAATCCCTGTATCCGTGACGCTAAACCGGAGACGGAGGGGATTTTGCGCCAGGGTTTTGACCGTCAGTTGAACGCAGCCACTGTCGGTAAATTTGAGGGCGTTATTCAAAAGATGGAGCAGCACGGAGTGAAGTTTTGCTTGGTCGGCGTTGATATAGCGGGGCACCTGTTCGTCCCAATGGATATCAAGCTGGATATTTTTGTGCTGGATTTCGAGGGCATACATTTGGGCGAGATCATCCAGAAGATCATGGAGATTAAACAGGTTGGGGTTTAGTTGTAGGGTGCCCTTTTCAAATTTCGCCAGGTTAAGAATATCGTTGAGCAACGCAAGGAGATGCTTCCCCGACCGATGAATGATGCTGAGGTATTCCTGGTGATCCGTCGAGAGGTCTGGCGATCGCTCCATAATTTGGGTAAAGCCTAAGACCGCATTCAGGGGGGTTCTTAGTTCATGGCTCATGCTTGTGAGGAACTGATTTTTGGCATGGTTCGCAGCCTCCGCCAATTCCTTCGCCAGTTCGAGTTGCTTATTGGCCTGCTGCCGCTGGTAATAGTTGTAGATTAAGTTCCCGGCGATCGCCAAAATATCCGCATCTTCCTTTGACCACAGCAGATGATCTGCCGCTGTCGAAGAGCAAGCAATGTAACCCCAGGGTTGCCCGGTCGCATCCTGAATCGGCACCCACAATACCGCCTTAAGATCCAAGTAAGCGACCAATGTCTGTTCCGGTTTTGCCGTTTCCGGGAGGGGATGTTGGCGATCAAAGAGAATGACTTTTTGTTGCTGCCAATGGTCTAACCACCAAGGATAGGCACTGAGATCGATGGTGTTAAAGTTTTCGTCGAGGTCGAGGTGAGGGCCAGCGTGCCAACTCACAAGGCGTTCGACAGAGTTGGCCTCCATTTGGCTGATCATCACCGAAACGCGGTCTGCCTGGAAAGTACGCCCCAGTAACGCTAAAACTTTCTCTAAATTCAGCTCAGCTTCAACGACCATCAGGTGGGACATCTCAGCCAGCATGGTTTCGAGCTTGAGGCGATGGCGGAGCACCTCATCAAAGTTTTTTCGCTCCGTAATATCTAGGGCAAAACCATCAATAACTAAATCGCCACCATCGACCGCATGGATATTAAAGGAGCAGTCGTAGAACCAGTGCCAATTTCCAGTAGCATCCCGGATCCGATATTCCAGCTCAAAGTTTTTCCCGGTGTGTAAGGTTTGGAGGACTTGATCGACATCGACGACATCTTCTGGGTGGATCGACCGGTGCCAGAGTTCCGGTTCATCTAGCAAATGTTGCACTTCATAGCCAAGGATCTGCTCCACCTGGGAAGAATAAAACAAACCACCCCGTTGGGGCGAATATTGGTAGATGATCGCAGGGATGCCATCGACCATTTTTTGGTAGCGATGCTGGCTTTCAACGAGGGCGATCGCCGCCTGTTTGTATTCACTAATGTCTTCGATAATGGTCAAAAGATATTCTGGTTGGCCCTGGTCATCGTAAATATAAGAGCAAATCACCTTCACCCAAATAAAATGTCCCAGGCGGTGACGGTAACGCTTTTCTAAAACAGCACTGGCCGCTTGGTGGCGGTCGAGCTTTGCCCGTGCCTCATGACAGATACAAATATCTTCAGGGTGGGTGAGTTCTTGCCAGGTGAACTGCTGTAATTCTGCTTCACTGTAGCCGCAGATCTCACAGAAGGCTTGATTGACCAGAGAGAAATGATTGGTGCGGTCGATTTGCACAATCCCCAGGGCAGCCTGGTCGAAGATTGTTCGTAGGCGCGCTTCCTGGGATTGTAGTTTGAGTTCTGCTTCTTTGCGTTCAGTAACATCGGTCATGACCCCCACATGGCGCAACAGTTGCTGAGTGTTTGGGTCGTAGATTTTGAAAGAGCGGGCATAGATCCAACGCACAACCCCATCGGGGCGGACAATCCGGTATTCTTCGTCGAAGTTTTGGCCCTGCTGCATTTGGGCGATCGCCTGTTGGATTTGCCCTTCGTGGTCTGGGTGTACTGCTGCTAGCCAAGATGTGCCGTCATCAAGGAGACTTTGACAGCTAAGGCCCCAAATTTTTTCGTAATTCGGACTAACATAAATCACTTCGGTGGGGTCAGGGGAATTGATCCAGAACGCTTCGTCGATATGCTCAACCAGTTCACGGAAGCGCGTTTCACTTTTTTGCAGGGCATTGAGGGTCTGCTGCATTTTCGTAATATCTTGAACGGCTCCCCATAGAAAACTGGGTTGTCCCTGCTTATCCAGCTTTAGCTCATGATAGTCCTTGAGATAACGCACTTCGCCGTCGGGCGTAATAATGCGATATTCAGAACTTGGGAGAGATTGACCAGTAAAGATATTTTCAATATTGGTGCGAATGCGATCGCGGTCGTCGGGGTGCACCCGCTCAAAAAAGGTTTCCGCATTGGGTTGAATTTCACCGGGGGCAAAGCCAAAGATTTGAAATGTTTCTGGAGACCAGTAGGTTTGATTTGCCTGGACATCCCATTCCCAAACGCCAATCTGGGCGATCGCCTGGGCTTGGGCAAGGCGGGCTTGACTCGCGGCAAGGGCTTGGGTGCGTTGCTCGATGAGATCTTCGAGGTGGGTTTGATAACGGTTAACCTGTTGGGCTAGGTGATTACGGGCGGTCACATCCGTCAAGACGACTAATAGCCGAGAGTGATGGTTTGTTTGTTCGCAGACAGCCGCCAACTCCACTTCTAGAATGTCGCCATTTTTCTTGATGAACTGATAGGCATCATCTTCTACGGAGCCTTGGGTCGTTAAGGTGAGCAGGAGGATTTGTTGGGCTTTCTGGCGGGAAACTGGTGTCAAAAAATCAGTTACATTGCAGCCAATAACTTGCCGCCGTTCATAACCCAGCACCTGCAACCAACGATCGCTAACCGCAAGGATTTGCCCCGTTGCATCCATCGAATGCAACATTGCCGGCGTTTTTTCGTAATAGTGGATGGCCTGTTGGTTTAATTCGAGGGCGATCGCCTTTTTCTCGGAGATATCAATGATCACCCCATCGAGCCACAGCAAATTTCCCTGGTCATCAAAGACCCCTTGCCCCCGTTCATCGACCCATCGCACTGTCCCATCACGATGTTTGAGGCGATATTCAAAGGCGAAGGGCTTTTTCTCCTGTACTTTTCGCTCAACGATTTGGCGCACAAAGGCCCGGTCATTGGGGTGGATTAGGCTCGCATAATGGCGATCGCCCCCTGGGAGAAAATCCGCAGCAGGATAACCCACCAATTGTTCAATGGTTTCACTGAAGTAAATCCCGTGCCATTCCGCCGTGTTTAAACAGCGATACACGGTGCCCGGAATATTTTGAATCAATGTTTGGAGGCGATCGCCTTGGAAATCACCTAAAGGTGCAGGCGAAAGTGTCCCCTGGCCATGGCCCAACATCGTCCGTAGGGCAACCCGCAGCGTATGGACCAGCAGCGGCCCCGTCAGTTCAGACCACAAAAAACAATCCAAAACCCCAAGGCGCAACATTTCATCCTGTAGCGCCACCTCATTCGCCAACCCAATCCAAGGCCACCGTTGCAGCACTTCAGCATGGTCAATCAAATAAGGCAGTGGTGCATCACTGAGATAAAGATCATGGCGGCCCAAACTTTGCAGGGTAGACTCCGTCGTCAAATCAAGCCAAACCAGTTGTAAATCTTCAGCCTGTTCCCCTACCAAAAGCGTTTGCAGCCGTTGGTAAACGCTGATATCCGTTGATAAAACCGCAACACTATAATGAGTAGCAACCATAGGGCGACAGGCACTGTAGCATTTTTAAAAGAAATCTGTTTATCCTGACGAAGGCGAGGCTATGGCTCCATAGCAACCCTTGTTCTCTATCCTAAATGTTTCCCAATAACCGTGGATTATCTTCAGTTTTTTCAACACACAGAACGGCAGCGGGTGAGCGATGGTCAACTGACACCGTTGGTACCGTCTGGTTTGACTCGACCCCTTATGGTGCTGATCCTATCCCAACTCGGCGATTTTGACAGTCTTGAGTATGCTTGGTGGCTCCAAAAAGATGCCGATCTCTGTCGCCGGGTAGATTGTGTCGCGGTGGGCATTGGCGATCGCCGTTCCGGTCAGAAATTTTGTGACTATACGGGTTTCCCTGCGGAGAAATTATTCATCGATCCTAAGGCAACGATTCATCAAGAACTGGGTCTATATCGCGGTCTAACCTGGAAAATTCCCGGACTCAACGCGGGCCAAAATGCTTGGGTGAATCTGATGTTGATGTGTGCTGGCATTGGTAGCCCAGGCACCCTCAAGGAAGTTTTGCGGGGTTATACAGGGGATAAAAAAGCACCCCAACTGTTTGCCGATGATGAAGTCGTTAAAGCGGCTCCTTTACCAGCCCTAAAAGGAGAATTTTTTGCGGCGGCTGGCGGAAAAGGGTTTCAGCGGCCCTTAGAATTGGCGACCCTCCGTTTGCGAAATATGGCCGAAGTCCTGGGGAATTGGTCTACCTACGTGCCCGATGCCCAGTACATGACCCAAAGAGGAGCGACATTTTTATTTGATGCCGATGGCACGTTGCAATATCAGCACTGCGACCAAAACATTTTAGGGTTTGCGGCAAATATGAGCCGGCCTTTGACCTTCCTGGAAAATCTTCCTGATGTGCAGCGGGTCGCGTAGGTGAATTATCAATTTCGCTTTGCCCCCTACCGCCGCCCCTTTAAAACGCCTCTGCAAACTCACCATGGTTTGTGGACGGTGCGGGAGGGCATTATTCTGTCGCTCCGGGATGAAGTGGGACAGATTACCCAGGGGGAAATAGCGCCTTTGCCGTGGTTTGGGACAGAAACCCTTGAGCAGGCGATCGCCTTTTGTGCTGCCTTTGGGGAAAACATTACTGATGGGCAAATTGCGGCGATTCCCGATGCCCTGCCAGCCTGTCAATTCGGTTTTGAGACGGCCCAACTTAATCTTGCCAGTACCGAAAATTTAGCTCCTCTACACCCTATAAAATTCTGTCAGTTAATCCGGCGATCGCCCACCCTGTTCCAAGACCTACAAACTTTACTACAACAAGGATTTCGCACCTTTAAACTGAAAATTGCCCTGGATATACCCGCAACTGAAATCGCCCTCTGTCAGCAGATCCTCGAAACCTTGCCCGCCGATGGTCGGTTGCGCCTTGATGCCAATGGTGGTTTAACCTTAGAACAAGCGAAGCAATGGTTAGATTGGGGGGAAGCCCAGGCAAAACTAGAATTTATCGAGCAACCTTTAGCTCCTGGGTATTTTTCGGATTTATTGCAGCTAAACGCAGAATTTCAGACCCAAATCGCCCTGGATGAGTCCGTTTCCCAGATCGCTTCTTTAAAACATTGTTATCGCCAAGGGTGGCGCGGTGTCTTTGTGATCAAATTGGCGATCGCCGGCTTTCCGTCCCGCGCAAAAAAATTTTGCCAAGCTCATCAGCCAGATATTGTGATTTCCACTGTTTTTGAAACGGCAGTCGGCCAACGGGCACTTTTAAATTTTTCTCAGGATTTTGTCCAGTCCCGACGAGCCTTGGGTATGGGCGGCACCCAGTGGATTTGATGTTACGATGCTGAATATCCGTTTCCAACACCTGTAATGATTATGAATATTGCAGATTTGCATCCGAAATATGTCACAGATTCAAGCGGGAAACAAACAGAAGTCATTTTACCCATCCGAGAATTTGAAGCGCTACTTGAAGAGCTTGAAGACCTTGCCATCGTCATTCAGCGGCAACAAGAAGAAACAACAGAACATCAAGTATTTATCGAAGAATTAAAAGCTGATGGACTCCTACCAAATTAGCTGGAAAGCTTCAGCAAAAAAAGAACTTCGAAAAATTCAACCTCAGATTATTCCAGAAATTATTAAAGCTGTTGAATCTTTAGCGGCTGATCCCTATCCTAATGGTTGTAAAAAAATGGCTGGGATGTCTTCAACTTATCGTATTCGCAAAGGCAATTACCGCATTATTTATTCTGTCTTAAAAAATGCATTAATCATTGAAATTATTCGTGTTGGTCATCGCCAAAATGTTTATGAATAAGTAGAAACGACTCTTTGTTGATAAAAACTTAGGCGATCGCCTCTGGTTCGAGTTTAATCTGGTGGGCTTGGCAAAACTGATAAATCTCTTGTTTGGCTCGTTTTGCCCGTTCAACCTGAAGACGATGTTTAAACTGCCGATTGATATCTGCCAAAATATTTTCGGTGATGGTTTGTTTTGGCTGGAGTTGAGCGATAATTGTTGCTCCGAGACCTTTGTGCCAAGTCGTTTGCTGGGAAGATAGGGGCAAACCATGGAGGATATAGTTCGCAAAATGTTCACAGTTATGGAGAGCGATGTTGTAGCGGGCTGTCTCGACAAACTGTTGCACTCGCGTTACCTGCGTTTGGGTGATTTTGACTTGGCCCCGCAACTCGATGCCCTTTGGCCCCCACCCCAGGGAATTAGATAAACCCGGTGTTTCACTGAGAAAGTAGTGATCGGCTAAGCCCCCAAGAACGGCAATACTTTCTTTGAACACGGACAATTGATTTTCAGGCACCAATTCAAAATAGTCCACTAAGATTAAGGCCTGGTTGAGTTGGCCCAACAATCGTTCCATTGCCCGTTGAATCGCTAAATCTGGATTAGGGGCGATCGCCTTTTCCCAGAAGCCCTCACAGGTTACTGTCGCCTGGGTCAAGTTGTTAATAATTGACTTGGTTTGAATCTCCATGGTCATCTACTTGATTTTTTGTCTTCAATCATCCTGACGGCGATCGCGTTACAGTTCGTCACAAAAGCTCCCTTTCCGGTAATCCTTTCCATTACGCTGACAAATACTGTTCTTTGATCGACTCTGCTGCCCATGACTGCCCAAATTCCTGCCCACAAGAAAGCGAAAGGTTTACCCCGGGGAAGTGTCCGTCCGGCCAAGGCCCTGTGTAGTGACTGTGGCCTCTGTGACACCCATTTTATCCACTATGTCAAAGAAGCCTGTGCTTTTCTGAACCAGCAGTTTGACAAGCTCGAAACCAAAGTCCATGGCCGCAAGCGGGATCTAGACCAAGAGCAGGAAATGTATTTTGGCGTGCATCAAAAAATGGTCGCCGCCCGGAAAACGGAACCCATCGAAGGGGCGCAATGGACGGGGATTGTCAGTTCCCTCGCCTGCAAAATGCTCGAAGAAAAACTGGTAGAAGGCGTGGTCTGTGTGCAGAGTTCCCCGGATGATCGTTTTCAGCCGATGCCGATCATCGCCACTACCCCAGAGGAAATCCTCGCCGCCCGGGTCAATAAGCCAACCCTCTCGCCCAATTTGACGATCCTAGAGCAGATTGAACAGGGGGAATTTAAGAAACTATTGGTGATCGGTGTGGGTTGCCAGATCCAAGCTTTGCGGGCAGTACAGGATAAATTGGGCCTCGAAAAACTTTATGTTTTGGGTTTGCCCTGTGTGGATAATGTCACTCGCGCGGGTTTGCAAAAATTCCTCGATACCACCAGCCGCTCCCCGGAAACGGTGGTTTACTACGAATTCATGCAGGATTTTAAGGTGCACTTTAAGCATGAGGATGGTTCGACGGAAACAGTCCCCTTCTTTGGTTTAAAAACCAATCAACTGAAGGATGTTTTTGCACCGTCTTGTATGAGTTGCTTTGACTATACCAACGGTTTAGCGGATCTCGTGGTGGGTTACATGGGCGCACCATTTGGTTGGCAGTGGATGGTGGTGCGCAACGAAACAGGCCAGGAAATGTTTGATCTCGTCGCCGATCAAATTGAAACGCAGCCGGTTAGTTCTAAAGGCGATCGCCGCGCCGCTGTGCAAAATAGTATTCCTGCTTACGATAAGGGCGTTACTCTACCAATGTGGGCCGCGAAACTGATGGGAATTGTGATCGAAAAGATTGGCCCGAAGGGTTTAGAGTACGCAAAATTTTCCATTGATTCTCACTTTACGCGGAACTATCTCTATACCCGCCGCAATTACCCAGGCAAGCTGGAAGCCCATGTGCCAGAGTTTGCGAAAAAAATCGTCGCCCAGTACGAACTGCCTAAAGACTAGGGGCTATTTCCCCCTCCAGAAGCGGTACCAATTCATTCGGGAATTCTGTTACAGTGAGGGGGATGTTTGGTTTTATAAAGTTTTATGTCAGGTTGGCTAGAGCACAGCGTACAGGTAGAAGTTGACGCCCCCATCGATCTCGTTTGGGAACTCTGGTCAGATCTCGAACAAATGCCCCAGTGGATGAAATGGATTGATTCTGTCGCCATCCTCAAGGACGACCCAGATCTGTCCCGCTGGAAATTGGCCAGTGGTTCCTTTGAATTTACCTGGCTCTCTCGGATCACAAAGGTTGTTAAGCACCAAATTATTCAGTGGGAATCCGTTGATGGCCTGCCAAATCGGGGGGCGATCCGTTTCTATGACCGCCATGGCAAAACCATTGTTCGCCTCAGCATTGCCTACGATATCCCCGGTATTTTGGGACAGGTTATGGATAATCTCTTCTTAGGCCGGGTCGTGGAATCAACCATCCAAGCCGATCTCCACCGTTTTCGGGACTATGTTAAAAATCTCCAGGAACAATCGCCCACCTCTGTCTAGATCCCTGGGGTGTGTCATCAATTCAGCCAGATGTAGCTATGGGTTTTGCAAGAAAGTTGTGATTCGATCTGCAACTTGGTGCTGAGTGGCACAGGATTGGTAGGACATTAGCCGCGATCGCCCACCTGACTTCAAGCAAACATTGGTGCTACAAGGCCGCCCTCGGCGCACATTTCGGATTACGGTTACAGTGTCGATGTCATTGATGGAGTAGATGAGGGACTGCTGCTGACCTAAACTATTGCGACGAAGAATGCTTAGCTGTGCTGCGGTGCGGTCTATTAAGCAGGCGTAGGGAATTTTTTCTAAAAAGCAATAAACTGCGACCACTATTGACAGTACTAGAAAAAAAAGACTTTCGCCCCCTCCTGCCATCAGTACTAATCCTAGGGAAAGTAACGCCGTAATTACAAATACGATTCCTAAGGTTGCTTGGGCCGTACATTCTTCTGGAAATTCGATATGTAGTTGGCGGGGAGTGCTTTTTAGGATGCGCATGGTGGATTTGTCATCTCACTAGGGCTTGGAGATTAGGATTCAATGACAAACCTTAGTTTTCTGTCCCTTTGGGTTCTTCCTGATGGATCACTTTCGCCCGATGCAAAAGGCGATCGCCTTGGCGGTAGCCCGCATTTTGAATTACCACCGCATCCCCTGGGCCGACATCACCGTGATTTTTCACCAATTGATGCTCTTGGGGGTCGTAATCAACGATTTCGCCAACGATACCGATGGGAGTTACGTCCCAGCTCGCGAGGAGTTGCTCAAAGGGTTGTGTGAGGGCCACGAGGGTTCTAGCGGGGAACTGGGCATTGTCTTGGGCGGCCTTGGCAGCGGCAGACCATTGCAA
This sequence comes from Picosynechococcus sp. PCC 8807, assembly GCF_001693295.1. NCBI lineage: Bacteria > Bacillati > Cyanobacteriota > Cyanophyceae > Chroococcales > Geminocystaceae > Picosynechococcus > Picosynechococcus sp. PCC 8807. The sequence continues at coordinate 2,799,638 of NZ_CP016483.1, read as the reverse complement.
CAGCCAAGCTTCGAGGATATCCAGGGCTTCCTGTTGCCAACGTTGCTCATTTTGCGCTTGTTGGCTATCGAGTTGGGTTTCTAGGCGGGCATACTCGGCTTTGAGGGTTTCTTCCTGCTGGGCCTGGGCTTCGGCTTGGTCGGTTAACTGTTGTTGGAGATGATCGATTTTATCGGTATATTCCTGCTGCTGGGCTTGGAGATGGTGTTGGAGCTGTTCGATTTCCTCGGCGTGGTTGATGGCCTGGGTTTCTAGTTGGGCGCGGAGGCGATCGCCTTCTGCCTGGAGCGCTTCGAGTTCGGCGGGGTCAACGCCAGTTGCTTGGGTTGTTTTGGGGGTAAATTCTAACGGCTGAATCCCTGTGGGCAGAAATAGAGCGAGAAATTCATCCACCGATTGATCGAAATATTGAGCCAATTTCACCACGGCTTCGACGGGGATGCTATGAATGAGCCCAGCTTGCAGTCGGTAAATTTGCCGCGCTGCGACCCGCGAATAGGCCGCCAGTTGAATGACATCGCTCACATTGGCTTGGGCCATGAGGGTTTGGAGTTGGGCAGCGTGGGGATGGCTCATGGGGAGGGGCAGTTTCGTCTGTAGGGATACTCTGGCATTCTCACCCATGGCTGAGAAGGGATGCAGCCTTTTTTATTAAATCGTTAAAAAATCACGATTTTGGGGTGTTTGTCGGGGCATTTTCGCTGCGGGATGAAAAAATCTTGATATGCTGTTTCCTTGATGCTTGTCCTGTTGAGAAAAGCGATGAATCTTAAGCGCATTTGGGCGATCGCCAGTAATTGTTTTCGAGAAGTGATCCGCGATCGCATTTTGTATTTTTTGGGGTTTTATGGTCTGGTGTTTGCCCTGGCGGTACGGATTTTACCCGATGTGTCGGCGACGGCAGGGGCGAAGATCGTCGTGGATTTTGGCCTGGGGATGATCGGTATCTTGAGTGTGCTGGTGGCTGTTTTTGTGGGCACAGGCTTAGTCAACAAAGAAATTGAAAAACGCACAATCCTGGTGCTGATCCCCAAACCGATTAGCCGCGCTGAACTGATTGTCGGGAAGCATCTGGGGCTGTCGGCGGTGGTGGCGGTGATGTTAGTTGCCATGGGAATTATTTATTTCGCGCTCTTGGCTTGGTCACAGAGTATGATGCCGCTGTTGTGGCAAGGGTCAACGGTGCCGCTGGGGCCAATCTCTCTTTCCCTCGGTTATTTATTTATTGAGCTAATGCTGATCATTGCCGTGGCGATCGCCTTTGGGGTATTCACCAGTTCTCTGTTGGCGACCTTGTTCTCCTTTGGGATTTACCTGATGGGCCACTTCAGCACCGATTTAGTGAAATTAGGGGAATTGAGCCAAAATGCCGGAGTTCAGTGGATCACCGAAAATCTCTATAAAGTTTTGCCGGATTTATCGCGTCTCAATTTCCGTAATGAGGTGGTTTATGGGGTGGTTCCCGATGGCCAAACTCTACTACTCAGTGCGATTTATGGCCTTGTCTACGTGATTTTGCTCCAGGCGATCGCCATCTTTATTTTCAGTCGACGGCAATTTTAATCAGGTTTGATTCCCCATTACGCCTGCTTCCCCGTTCAAGACTGTAAGCGCCACCCTTTAATCTCCTTCTGGCGAGCCCGGGCGACAACGAGGCAATCATTATCCACATCCTTGGTGATTGTTGAGCCTGCCGCAATGGTCACATCTTCGCCGATGGTGATGGGCGCAACCAGGACGCTATTGGCTCCGGTTTTACTGCGATCGCCAATCACTGTTTGATGCTTATTCACACCGTCATAGTTCGCTGTGATCGTCCCAGCGCCGATATTTACCTTTGCTCCTAGGGTGGCATCGCCGATATAGGAGAGGTGGGCCATGTTGGTATTGCTGCCGATGGTCGATTTTTTGACCTCCACGAAATTCCCGATCCGGCATTGCTCCCCAACCTTAGCCTGGCCGCGAATGTGCGTATAGGGGCCAATTTGGGCATTTTCTCCCACCTGGCTATCACTCACCACGCTGTAGAGAATTGTTGTATTGGCTTCAATGACGCTATTTTCAATCAAGCTGCCCGGCCCTAGGCGGCAACCAGTCTTGATCAAACTATTGCCCCGCAGATGGGTTTGGGGTTCGATCATCACATCTGGTTCGAGCTGCACGGTGTCGTCAATGGTAACTGTATCGGGCTGGTGGATCATGACCCCGGCCTTCATCCATTTTTCCTTGATGCGGTCTTGCAAAATTTCGTAGGCTGCCGAAAGCTGAAAACGGTCATTAATACCGCTAATTTCCTGGAAATCCGCCACATCCATCGCCATCACTTTATCGCAATGGAGAATAACGTCCGTGAGGTAATATTCCTGTTGATCGTTGTTGGTGGTTAATTTGGGTAGCGCCTCGGCCAACACTTCCCACTTAAAACAGTAGACACCCGCATTGATCCGATTATTCTTGCGCTGGGCATCGTTGCAGTCGCGATGTTCGACGATTTGGGTGACTAGGTTGTCGCCATCGCAAAACACACGACCATAACCCGTGGGATTTGGCAGTTGGGCCGTTAACAGGGTCGCGTCATTATTATTTTTCTGGTGGGTTTTAACAAGATCTGCAATGGTTTCAGGGCGCAGGAGAGGCACATCGCCGTTGAGAATCACGACATCGCCCACAAAATCTTTGAGAGGTTCGAGGAGCTGTTGGACAGCGTGACCGGTGCCGAGTTGTTCTGTTTGTTCAACAAATTCTAGGTGGGGCAAATGGGCCAGGGCTGTTTTTACCTCAGCCGCGCGGTAACCGACGATGGTGCAAATTCGTTCTGGTTTAATGAGGGCACAACTTTCAATCACCCGTTCCACGAGCGATCGCCCGCCGAGGGGATGAAGGACTTTCGGGAGATCCGACTTCATCCGTGTGCCTTTGCCTGCTGCCAAAATTGCTACCGCTACCATTGCCTTTGCTGTGTTCGATTGACTGACATCGTTTCAGTGTGGAGTATATCGTATTGTTTGGGACTTCCGGCATCGGTGCCGGAGAAGATTCTTGTTTACACCCAAAAACCTGGGGGCTGAAGCGGTTACCGGATTAGTGCTAAATTTCTCAAACGTTCTTTTCCAGTGAATTTTTATGTTCCTCGCACCGACCCCAAGCCGCACTGCTCCCTACACCTCAATGCTGATCATCCCCACGGGGATCGGCGCGAAAATTGGTGGCTATGCGGGGGACGGGATTCCCATTGCACGGCTGATGGCCCAGGTGTGCGATCGCCTGATTACCCACCCAAACGTGTTAAACGGGGCGCAACTGTTTTGGCCTATGGCAAATACCTTTTATGTAGAAGGCTATGGCCTCGATCAATTCGCTGCGGGGAACTGGGGGTTACGACCCGTGCGACAAAATAGAGTGGGATTACTCCTCGATCAAGGCATTGAAGCAGAATTAAAAACCCGTCACATCCAGGGAGCCGAAGCCTGTCGTGCGACTTTGGGTTTGCCGATCACAGATTATGTTGTGACGGATGCGCCCTTGAATGTCACCCTCAAAGTTTCGGAAACGGGGGTCAGTTGGGGGACGATTGAAAATGTGGGCAGTTTGTTGCGGGCGGCGGAAAAACTAATTACCCAGGCCAAAGTGGAGGCGATCGCCGTTGTGGCTCGCTTTCCTGACGACGAAGATAGTGAGTTACTCGCCCAGTATCGCCAGGGATCTGGGGTCGATGCCCTCGCGGGTGCTGAGGCAGTGATTTCCCACCTGCTCGTGAAAAAATTTCAAATTCCCTGCGCCCATGCCCCAGCTTTATCGCCTTTACCCATTGAACCGGAACTTTCCCCAAAAGCCGCTGCCGAAGAATTGGGCTACACTTTTTTGCCCTGTATCTTGGCCGGGTTGAGCTACGCGCCCCAATTTGTCACCAAAGGCGATCGCCAAGCCGGAGAGATCTGGGCGGATCAGGTCGATAGCCTGGTGATCCCCGCCAGTGCCTGTGGCGGTAGTGCCGTTTTGAGCCTCGCCCAGACCCAAACATTCATCATTGCTGTAAACGAAAATGACACTGCATTAAGCATTTTTCCAGAATCCGTTGGGATTAAAGCCCGTCGGGTAGACTCATACTTGGAGGCAATTGGGATCATGGTCGCCCACCGTGCCGGCTTAGATTTTTCGAGTCTGCGACCCACTGTGCCCCCCCTCAATGCAATCTAGATCGATATTTATTGTGAATCAATCCAACCAACCGCCCTTAGAACCGTTATCCCGCCAACAGGTGCTCCTTCTTATGGGGATCACAGCGCTGTTGCTGTTCATTGTGGGAAATCTCTGGCGGTTAATCGGCAATGTAGAACTTTTGGCCTGGGAATTTTCGGGACTGGCTCTTATCCAGGGGGTGGCGATCGCCTTGGGGATCATTGTCGCCAGCAGTCTCCTCTACGCCGTCTGGGCGGAATACCGTCGCAGTGTCGATACTTACCTTGAATTTGTCCTCAAACCCCTGGCCGTGCCCGATGCCATTTGGTTGGGACTGTTGCCGGGGCTGAGTGAAGAATTTCTGTTTCGGGGGATTATGCTACCGGGCTTGGGCTTGGGTTGGGGTGCCCTCTGTTTATCGAGCTTGATTTTTGGGGTACTCCACATCAGCGGCGCCCAGCAATGGTCCTATGCCGTTTGGGCGACGGTAATTGGGTTTATTCTCGGTTACAGTGCGATCGCCACCGGAAATTTACTTGTGCCTGTGATTGCCCATATTGTGACAAACTTCACCTCAAGCCTGATTTGGAAGCTCCGCCACGAAGCACCCTAGCCTTGGGCGGCAAAAATTGAGCAAAAAAAATACAGGACTTGCACCCGCCACGCCGTCTTACCTCAGCTTCTGACCTGGAAAATCCAGGGGGGAAGAACAGCTCTCAGCTTTCGTTTCCGAGTACAAGCTCGGTTTACTGCCGCGAGAACTTAATCGGCTTCCCAATTAGCTCAAGCATAGATCAACAAACAATATTGGTAGTCACCAACGCGGTAGGCTTGATCCTGTTAGAAGTCATCTTAAAGGATTTTTTTATCCTTATGCAACCGTACAAAGTTCGGCGATCGCCACCGGACTATCCACCTTGACAGAAAGGGTCAGACGCTCTTTGGGATTGTTTTGTACCCGCTCAATGGTGAAGGCTTTCCCACCATAGATTTGAGTTAAGGCAGCGCTGAGATCTGCTTTCACCGCCGCAAATCCTTCATCGGTATTTGGCCCGTTCAGGCGGTCATTGCTGATGTAGAGAAATTCATTGCCCTTGAGGGTAATCTCTGTTTCTTGTTCAAGTAAACTTCCAAATTTAGCCGCCGACTGGACTAAATCGGCGATCGCCTCGGTATGGGGTTGATTTTCCACGCTACTCCAGCGCCGCTGGGCATAAAGGCCATAGCCCCCTTGGTGCTCCATCATGTAGTTGATTTCGTAGGTGACGAGCATAATCCCTGGGCCGTCGGGCACATGGCGGTAGTCCACCACATCAATTAAGGTGCCCCCAATTTTTTCATCCCGGATCCATCCTTGAAAAACGCCAATTAACGATGCCTCATCAAAACCAGCGGGCATTTGGGCCGGGAATTTTACACAAAAACGTTCAATATACACAAGCTTTTTTACTTTTCAGTGACGACTTAGACAATAATTGCTTCGAGCAACATTAAAGCAGATCAAGGCGGGCATAAATGGAGTGAGCAACTTTGCCCACCCGATTTTCTCTGAGGAACCTAACGCAGCATTGTGCCGTTTAGTTGATACCAAATCCTTGCTTCAGGAGCCATTGCTTAAAGCTCACTGGGCTGGTGATCCCTGCCTCGATCATCCGACCGTTGCAAGCGTGGGCCGCTTCAATAAAGAGACGGGATTCTTCCACCAAGCGCTGGGACTGTTCAAGGCTGGCGGCTTTGTCTTTATGCTTCAGGGCGGAGAAGAAGAACTGGGCAAATTTCCCCTTGGCAAAGGGATCAAAGAACAGTTCCGTATCGTAGAAATACTTGCGGAACTCGGCACTCACCACTTCCGGATTATCGCTGATGTCGATGTTCTGGAATTTCAACAGGGCCTGGGCCGCACTGACCATGGCGGCGATCGCCTTATCCGCCGCCAGTTGAACATCCCCATTTTGCGGATTGTCAAGCAGCACCGTTGCATCAAAGTGGAGACTTTCTGCGTCGGCCATACTAAAGTCCGTGAGGGTGACCACTTCCCCAGCACATTCACCGACACCAATATCCCCAAGGGTAAATTCGCGGGTATCGGCCCAGTCAGAATAGAACGAAGGATCTTCTTCGTAGCTAGGCACTTCCGTGAAGGGCTGGAGTCGCTCCTTCATTTCCTTACGGCCAATGCGGTTGAAAAATTCTGTAAATTTCTCATTCTCCAGGCGTTCCTGCATGAACGTATCAATGAGAAATTCCACCACATCGGGAATCCGTTTCGAGGGCAAAACCCCCATAGATTTGCCGTAGGTAGAGGCATTATTCGCCCATTCTCCACCTAGTACCAAGTTAAAGTGGGGCACCCGTCGCCGTTGTACCTGACGACTAGAACCATAGAAACCAATTTCTGCCACCATGTGTTGGGAGCAGGAGTTGAAACAGCCACTGATCTTGACGCGGATATCCTTGACCGCCTGGTCATACTGCCAACCCTTGAGGGCCATGCGACGCCGTAATTCCCCAGCTAAACCGCGAGAACTACCGATCCCTAATTTGCAAGTATCTGTACCCGGGCAAGCGGTAATGTCAATGATCGAATGGGCACCACCACTATGGAGGTTAATCGCCTTGAGATCCGCATAGAGGGCGGGAAGATCTGCTTCATGTACCCAACGGATCAAGATATTCTGCTCAACGGTTGTCCGTACCGTGTCATTGGTATATTTGCGGACGATATCAGCCAGACCCCGGAATTGGGGCGAAGTAGCATCCCCTAGGGGCAAAGAAACCGCAACCGTATAGAAGCCTGCTTGCCGTTGGGGATAGAGGTTTGTGGTTTTCCACTTGGTGAATTCTTCCCCATGGTCGAAGGTTTGATCCGCAGCGACAGGAGCGAGTTTACCTTTTTCTGCGTAGGTTGTCAGGCGATCCACCCAGGCTGTCCAACCGGGATCAGCTTCGAGAGTCGCCCGTTCTTCGGTAACCAGACGTTTAAATTCTTCTAGGCCCAGTTTCTGCACGAGGAACTTGATCCGGGCTTTGTTGCGGTTTTTCTTTTCCCCAAGGCGGGCAAAGACGCGGAAGATGGCCTGGGAGAGGGGAAAAATTTCCTCAAGGGGCACAAAATCTTCAAAGAGCTTGGCGAGGAAGGGTACAGAACCTAAGCCGCCACCGACATAAACTTTGAACCCTTTAACGATTTCACCATCAATTTCTTTGGTTTTAGCGATGAACCCAAGGTCATGCATGGAAGTCAAACCACAGGGATGATCTTCACAACCAGAAAAGGCAATTTTTAATTTACGGCCAAAATCCTGGATATCCCGGTGACCGAGGAAAAAGTCCGTTAGTTCTTGGGCATGGCCTGTGACGTCAAAGACTTCGTCATGGCAAACACCAGCGAGGGGACAAGCGGTAACGTTGCGTACGGAGTTACCACAGGCTTCCCGTACCGTAATGCCCACTGCCGCTAAGCGACGGTGCATATCCGGGACATTATCGAGGGAAATGAAGTGAAGTTGGATGTCCTGACGGGTAGTGATGTGGAGAATGTTGTCGGAGTATTCTTCGCAAATGTCAGCGAGAACATCCATTTGTTCGGCGGTCATCCCCCCATAGGGAATTTTGATCCGCTGCATTCCTGGGGCCTGCCATTTGGTATCGGGGCCTTTGGTGAGTTCTGTTTTGGGAAAAGGAATTGCTTTGGCTTTGACCCCATCATTCCGGAAGCCGTTATCGTAACGCTGACCGTAGGCGCCCCGACGAAGACGCAGTTCGGCAAACACTTTTTCGTCGAGTTTGTCCTGGCAGCGGAGGGCCATTTGGTTTTCAAAGGTGTCAATTTCTTCGGCCATCTGGGGCGGAATGCGATCGCCAAGGACCTCTTTCCAAGTTTTGGGAGTTGTCGTCGTGGTCATAGGGTGTTCTTCTTCTGTAGGAGCTAATTCGGATTGGCCTGGAATGGTTTAAGGGTCAGGCCCGCAATATCGATAAAAATTACTCGGATGTACTATGGTGACACAAAATTTCGGTGATCCGAGCAAGTCCGATAAAATCTGTAATTTTGTGGCAGGAAATCATAGGGGCGCAGATTGGGCATTTTGGAAGGGTTTAACGAGCCAGCGGACAAAGCGATAAATGTAGGTAAAGATCACCGGTACGACGATCAGGGTCAAAACGGTGGAGGTACTAAAGCCCCCAATCACGGCGATCGCCATCGGACTCCGGGTCGCACCGTCGGCTCCCAACTCCAAGGCAATGGGCAACATCCCGGCAATGGTCGAGAGAGATGTCATACAGATGGGCCGTAACCGGGAGACCCCAGCTTCGACGAGGGATTTTTTTAGAGTTTTGCCTTCCCGTAGGCCAGAGAGGGTAAAGTCCACCAGTAAGATTGCGTTTTTTGTCACCAGACCCATCAACAACACAATGCCAATCAGGGCAAATAAACCCAGTTCCTTTTGGGTAATCATCAGCCCCAACAAAGCCCCCCCAATGGAGAGAGGCAAAGCGGTTAGAATCCCAAAGGGATAGAGGAAGTTGTTGTAAAGCAGCACCAGAATTGCATAGATGCACAGGACAGCCGCCCCCAACGCCGTGAGGAAACGGCTAAAAATATCGCGCATAATTTCTGCGTCGCCCGCGGGTTCAATGGTCACGCCAGAAGGTAGGGGGCTCATCACGGGCAAGGCATTCACGGCAGCAAAGGCATCCCCTAGGGATGTTCCTTCTAGGTTAGCCCCCACTTCCACTTGACGGAAGCGATTAAAGCGGTCGATCTGGGCCGAACCACTACCGAGCTTTAATTCAGCTACAGCAGCTAGGGGGACTAATTCACCGGTGTTACTCGGTACCTGGAGATTTTTCAGGGTTTCAATGTTGCTGCGTTGGGCGGGATCGAGTTGAACGCGGATCGGGATTTGGCGATCGCTTAAATTGAACTTAGGCAAATTAAAATCATTGTCGCCAATTAAGGCCAGGGAAGCAGTGCGGGAAATGGCCGCCACAGAAACACCAAGATCGGCAGCCCGTTGCGGATCAGGCTGAATGATTAGTTCGGGTTTAACCAAGCTTGCGCTCGACGAAATGTCCACTAACCCCGACACGCTGCCCATCTGTTGCTCTAGGGTCGTCGCTGTTTCTAGTAGAAGCGGGGCATTTTCACTTTTGAGCACAATGGAGAGATCCTTAGAATTGCCTGTCCCGCCCGTACTTTGGAAGGAGACCCTTGCCCCCGGAATCGTTTGGAAATCACGCCGTAGGGTTTGTTCAAATTCTGCCTGGGAAACCCGTTCCGCTTGGGGCACAAGGTTAACGTAAATGGTGCCGCTGTTGACGTTGGTCGCCGTTGCCAAAACACTACTCACGGCGGGATTGGCCTGGAGGCGATCGCTCACTTCCGTCATCACTTGCTCGCTATCGGCCAGGGTGGCACCGGGGGGCAGATCAAAGGCGATCGTACTAATGCCCGTATCACTACTGCTAAAAAGCCCTGTAGGAATGAAGGGGATCAGCTGGAGGCTACCGATAAAAAAGGCCAGGGCAACGAGGAGGGTCGTGAGACGATGGCGCAGCGCCCAGCCGAGCAGATTCCGGTAAAAACCGGGTTGTTTCTGGCCATTAAAAGCCCCCAGTTTTGATTTTAATAGGTAGGCACTCAGCATCGGCGTCATGGTGGTGGCCACCAGGGTCGAGAACATCGTTGAGACGGCGACAGTGACCCCAAAGGGCTGGAAAAATTGTCCCGGCACGCCCCCCATAAAGGCCACGGGCAGAAATACAGCCACAATGGTTGCGGTGGTTGCCACTACGGCGAGGCCAATTTCCCTGGCACCGTCGATGGCAGCCTGGAAAGGTCTTTTGCCCATTTGCAGGTGTTGGTCGATATTTTCAATCATGCAGATCGCATCATCGACTAAGTTACCGATCGCCAGGGCCAAGGCGAGGAGGGTCATCCCGTTCAGGGTATAGTCGAGGGCCTGCATCACAAAGAACGTTGGCACAATGGAGAGGGGCAAGGCGGCAGCGGTGATCAAGGTGGCGCGCCAGTCCTTGAGGAAAAAGCCCACGGTAATCACCGTTAAAATGCAGCCCGCCCACAGGGCCATAATGGTGCCGTCATAGGAGGCTTGAATCTCTGTGGCGCGGGTAAAAATCAAATCGAAACGGAGATCCTCTGGGAGGGTGGTTTGCAACTCGGCGATCGCCTTTCGGATCCCTTGATCAACGCCGACAACGGTACTCCCAGGACTCCGGAGTACGGAGAATGCCACCACTGGTTCATTGTTGAGGGTCGCTGCCACCCTGGGTTCCCGGAAGCTATCTTCCACGCGGCCCAGGTTTTCTAAAGACACCAGATCTCCGTTAGGTAACGTGATCGGGTATTGCTGCAATTCTTGAATGCTTTCTGCACTACCAAGAGTCCGGACATTTTGCTCATTGCCCCCTAGTTCGAGGCGGCCTCCTGGACGGTTGAGATTAAACTGAGCAATCTGGTCATTAACTTGGGTTGCGGTGATCCCCAAACTCTGTAACAAATCAGGATCGAGATCGACGCGAATCTCCCGGTCAACACCGCCCAGCCGTTGAATTTCGGCCACCCCTTCTACATTGGTGAGTTCTCGGCCAATGCGACGATCGATGAGATCACTGAGTTCTTCGACGGTACGCTCCCCAGAGGAGAGGGCATAGGTCATCACAGCTCCCCCAGCAAAATCAAGTTTTTGGACAATGGGATCGGTGATGTCCTGGGGTAGAGATGAGCGAATTTGGGCGATCGCATTGCGCACATCATTGGTCGCCTGGTCAGTGTCGGTGCCCAACTCGAAATTCACGACCGTCTGGGAATTGCCATCGGTCACGGTGGAGGTGATTTGATCAATATTGGCGAGGCTCGCGACGGAATCTTCGATTTTCTTGGTGATTTCCGTTTCAATCTCTTCTGGGGCGGCCCCTGGCTGGCTGACGCTCACGGTCACGGCAGAAATATCGATGTTTGGCGTATTATCAATGCCAAGATTCAAAAACGAATAGATCCCCACGATGGTCATAATCATGAAGGCCACGAGGGTCGGCACTGGATTTTTGATGGACCAGGCAGAGAGGTGAAAGGACATACCAGGGGCAACTGTTGCGATTTGTTACAGCTTCTATTCTAGGCACAGTTGTTGGCAATGTGGGGGTTAGTTGTTGACCTGGAGTTGGGAGCCCTGCTGATCTTTGTAGACTTCGATGCGGCTTTGAAAGGCTTCCTTGAACTGGGGAATGTGGGTCACAGCGAGGATACAAGCAAAGTCAGCGGCGATCGCATTGATCGCCCCGATTAAGCGGTTACAGCCTTCGGTGTCCTGGGTGCCAAAGCCTTCATCAATGACCAGCATTTGCAAAGTGGTGCCCGAACGGTAGGCTAAGAGTTTTGCGAGGGCGAGGCGGATTGAAAAGTTGATTCGGAATGCTTCCCCCCCAGAATAGGTTTCGTAGGCGCGGGTGCCCCGGGCGTCGGCAATGACAATATCGAGGGTATCGATCATCTGGGCGGCAGTTTTTTTGCTGCCTTTCTTGGCTTTTTGGGTGAGGAACTGCACATGGAATTGGTGCTCTGTGAGGCGACCGAGGATTTGGTTGGTTTCGGCCTCTAGTTGGGGCAGGGCATTTTCGATCATCAAGGCCTGAATCCCATTTTTACCGAAGGCTTGACCGAGTTCGTGGTGGATTCGGTATTGGCGTCGCAGTTCCTTGAGTTCCGTTTTGCTGTTTTTCTGGGCGGTGGCGATCGCCTGGAGATTTTCTAAGGATTGTTGCCGTTGGCCGCGTTGGGTAATTGCTGTTTCTAGGGCTTGGCGACAGGTTTGCAATTGATTCTCTAGGTGGTTAATCTCCCCTTGATCAGCGTGAAGATTGTCTAAATTTTCCTGCAATTGCGTAATCTGTTCTTCGAGTTGCGCCAGCTCCGTTTGGGCGACCGTTTGACGTTGGTTTAAATCCTGTAGTTGCGCTTCGAGGCTGGTTTGTTGCCGTTGGGCTTGGCCCAGTTCGAGGTAACGCTGTTGCCAAATTTGCCCCTGCTGGAGTGCTTGGCGGAGTTGTTGGTGGGCGTTGCGGTCGTAGTTGAGGGCGTTTAACTGTTCCTGGAGCTGCGTGAGGCGGACTTGCCAGGGAGATGTTTGCCTATTTTGGTCGAGTTGATGGCGCTGGGTTTCAAGTTCTGCTTCTTGTTGGGGGATTTCCCGCTGGAGGGTGTCCAGGCGTTGGCGCGCTTGGTTTAATTCCACCTCTTTGAGTTCTGCCCAACGGTATTCTTTTTCAGTTTCCCTGGCGATCGCCAATTGGGATTCATCGTATTCCAGGGTCTCTAACTGGTGCTGCACTTCCGCCAATTCTGCCCGCAGATCCTCGGCGTAGGCTTCCAGGCGGAGGGCACGTTCTAGGTTGAGTAATTCTTGTTCTACCTGTTTCAATTCCTTTTCGAGGGCTTGGTTCGTTTCAATGGCCTGCTCCAGGCGGATCATCTGTTGGTCATAACTTTCATAGCTACTCCGGACTTGGTCGAGGGCCGTCAGTTCCTGGTGGTAGTCGCGCAGCAGTTGATCGCAACGTTTAAGCTCATTTTGGAAGGTGAGAATTTCTGCTTCAGTGGCACTGTACTGGGCCTGGGTTTTGGCCATCACATTTTGGTGGTGGTCATGGTCGAGGTTTTGTTCGCAGAGGGGACAAGTCGCCCCCGGTTGTTGCAGCAGGGCAAGTTTTTGTTGGAGTTCCTGGAGTTGCGTTTGACAGTTGCGTTTAGCGTCCTGGAAACGGACTTGTTGGGTTGAAACATCAAGGTGTTGTTGCTGAATCTGATCTAGATGTTTTTTCTGGCGGTCTAGATCGGCCATGGTTTGATCGAGGCGTTGCAATTCCGCCCGCTGTTGGGGAATTTGGGCAATTTTTTCCGCGAGGTTTTGCTGTTGCTGTCGGGATGCGGCCAATTGTAACTTCAGTTTTTCGGCGGCCTGACTAATTTGGTTTTCTAGCTGTTGCCGTTGCTGCAGGAGGGGTTGGGCTTGGTGATAGGCGGTTTCGAGGCGATTAATCTGGTTGCGGGTGCGCTTTAGTTGGTCTAGAGCGGTGGTCAGATCGGGGGCGATCGCCAAGGTTTCTTGGACTGCGGCTTGCTGTTGGGTGAGGGTCTGGATCTGCACTTCTAGCTGCTGAATCTGCCGTTGTCCCTTGTTTTCTTCGGCTTGGATCGTTTGCTGAAGGGTTTGTTGTTCCTGCTGGAGGTCTTGGTATTGCTGGGATTTCTGGTTGAGTTGTTCTTCCTGCTGCTGGAGGGTTTGCCAACGTTGGTATTCGGCTTCGATGGTATCGGTCTGGTGCAGGATCGCTGTATTTTGCGCTAAATCCTGCTGGAGTTGTTGGGCCTGGGTACTGAGGCGCGTTAGGTCTTGGTGGCGGCGCTGGTACTGTTGCTGGGACGTATCGACTTGGTTTTTCAGGAATTGCTGTTGTTGGGCGATCGCCTGAATTTTTTGGAGCTGCTCCTGGAGTTGGTTTTCCTGCTGCTTGCCTTCGCTAATGGTCTGTTCAATGGCGGCGAGTTCTGCTTCTAGCTGGGGTTTCGCCCGGAGTTGTTCGGTTTGGGGGGCGAGGCTTTCTTCAAGAAGATCGGCTTTGAGTTTAAAAGATCTTGCTTTGTCCTTAGCGAGTTGGGCGAGGCTTTCGTAACGGTCGAGCTTGAGGAGATCGCTCAAAATCTTTTTGCGGTCTGCGGGCTTGGCCACCATAAATTCATCGGCGTGGCCCTGGCGTAGATAGGCGGAATTGATAAACGTGTCGTAGTCTAGCTTGATCTCTTGATCGATGAGCTCTTGGGTTTCCCGAATCCCTTTGCCTGTAATGCTGGTAAAGTCCCCCGTTGGCGATCGCACTTGGAATTGTAAAGTCGCCCCTCGCCCCCGCGATCGCATCCGAATGATTCGATAAACCTGTTGGTGACAAAGTAGCTCAAAATCAACCCGTACATCCATTTCACCCATGTGGATCACGTCATCGGCACTGCTGGTGCGGCTTTTGCCCCAAATCACCCAAGTCACCGCTTCTAACAGGGATGATTTCCCGGCTCCATTTGGCCCACAAATACAGGCCGTGTGAAAGCCCGTGAAATCTAGAACAGCATCACGGTAACTGAGGAAATTTTTCAGGGTAAGTTTTAGGGGCGTCATGGGTAGACTGTCGGTGACAAACACTAATCCCCATCATATCCCCGTTGTTTCGTCCCCCAACCCCAAAGAATTTTACAGATCTATTACACAGATCTATTACCTCGTCAGAAAGTGACTGCTACCATGGACGCAGAAAAATCGGTGGTAGCCGGAAACGTTTTGCCCTGATTGATGGTCTACAGTTCCAGTCCTCCCTCCCCAATTCCCGATGAAAAAGCTACTCTTTACCGCCTGTTGTGTTTTGCCTTTGGCGATCGCCCCCCAGGTACGGGCCGAAAACCTAACCCACCTCAGCCAACTGCTATCAAGTCGTCAATGTCAGAATTGTCAACTGACCCGGAGCGGCCTTGCCAATGCCCGTTTAGATGGGGCTGACCTGCGGGGAGCGGATTTACGTCAAGCGAACCTGAGCCGGGCTGACCTCAGCCTTGCGGATCTGCGGGGGGCTAATTTAACGGGGGCTTCCCTGGTGGGGGCCAATTTAGCCGGGGCTGACCTAGAAGGGGCCAATTTAGACGGTGCGGATCTCCGGGAAGCCTATTTAGCTGGGGCAAATTTTACCAATACTTCCCTGCGGACGTTCTACATTGCGCGGGCGGTGGGTTTGTTGGATGCTCCTGTTTCGGCGGAGCAGCTTTATCAATGGGGCTTTGTGGAAGGGGAAAATAAAAATTACCGCATGGCGATCGCCTACTATGATGCCGCCGCCAACCAAGAACCCGACAATGGGGCCATTTATCTATCCCGGGCGATCGCCCGCTACCAACTGCGAGATTTTGCCCAGGCCCAACAGGATGCCACCTTTGCCCAAACCCTGTTTACCAGCCAAGGATCAACTGTTGGTGTAGATGCCAGCCAGAGATTACTCGACGAAATTGACCTCGCCCTCAACCCGAAACAAGATTCTGGAAATACTGCTGGTAATATCCTCAGCGCCATTAGCTCCGTGCTGTTACGTTTCTTCTTTTAAAACTTCTAGGCTGTTCCCAAACTTTTTCGCCATCTCTTTTGCCTCGGCCTAAGAGGTTATTTATAAAGTAAATGAATTTCTTAATTTGTCCCGTTCGACTGAGCTCACGCCGAAGTCTCACGCCGAAGCCTAAATCTCCCCAAATTCGGGGCTGGGGGGCTTCATAAATGGACTCTAAGCTCAATTGCGGTGATTATTCTGGTAGCGGATCCGCGATCCGGCCCACTGGAGCTTATCGCGAATGGTTTGGTAAAACGAATAGGTTTCCCGCAGGATAATGAATTTGCAGTAGCAATGGGCTTTTTGGACATTGACCCACTGGCCCGGCCAAACTGAAGTCGCCAAGGCCCCATCCATCCAGAGCTTGTTGTTCAGGTCGTAGTCTCCGAGGGGCCAGATATCGACATTGGAACGGGCGGGCAAGACAATCGGGCGACTCGACAGACTCAAAGGACAGATGGGCGTTACCACGATCGCCTCTAGGCCAGGGTGCATAATCGGCCCATTCGCAGAAGCAGTGTAACAGGTTGACCCAGTGGAAGTTGCCACCAACAACCCGTCCCCGTGGTACTGATCCACAATGGTGCAATCGACTTCCATTTCAAAGACGGCTGTGGGCATCCGGTCAACGGCAGCGGGTTTGACACACATTTCATTGAGGGCATAGAAGGTTTCGCTGACAATTTCTGGATCTTGGCGATCGCCTTCACAGATTTTGGCCTCTAACATCATCCGGGTTTCCACCGCGTAGGTGTCGTTGCGGAGTCGCTCCCACAGGGCCTGACTATTTTCAAGTTGCTCAAAAGGTTCGGTCAAAAAGCCCAGGTGGCCGCCGACATTCACCGCCAAAATCGGAATATTTTCCTTAGAGAGGTGACGGGCTGCTGCTAAAACGGTGCCATCTCCCCCCAAGACAATGGCGAGATCAATCGGTTCACTGACCGAGGCCAAAAACACAGGGTAAGGATTATCCTTAAAGCCGCTGGGGCCGAGCAAAATCCGACTCCCCTGGGCTTCTAATTCGTGGGCACAGCGTTCGGCCCATTTTTTAGCAAAGGGGTCACCCGCTTTATAGGCAATGATTACTTGATCAAGGTTCACGGCATTTCTAAGATGACTCGGGGCGCACCTGAAAACTTGGTTGGCTTTGCTCGACCCCAGCCGTAAAGGCAGCGGTGGGTCTATCACTACTATAGGTAATTACCCAAAAGGTGGTCGTTTCTGGATAGACATAACTCACTTGGGTGAGGTCGCCTCGGTTCAATTCTAAGCGTCCTTGATCCGCCGTTTGGGTAAGGCTCACCGTAATGCCAGCGGCCTGGAGTGTCGCCACCTGTTGTTGGAGATAATCCTCTAAAGTCAGGGCTTCCGGGCGCTCTTCTTGGACGATGGTGATGCTGTTCAGGCGATCGCCCTCTGCTTGGAAAGCGAGCAATTCTAGGGTTTCGGCATTTTGATTAAGCCACTCAAGGCGATCGCCTTTATCCCAGGCTTCTAAGGTGGCTGCCAGAGCGGGGAGCTCTAAACCTGGATTGCCGCCCACATAGCCCGGTGGAACGTCCAATTGCACCTGTTCCGTAGTGAGGGTTTGCCATTGATTGCTGGGGGTCAGGATTTCGGTTTCTAGGCCAGGGGGATTTGCCCCACAGCCCCACAGAAAGAGCAGCAATACCCCCAGTCCTAAGCTGCGCCATCGGCATAATTTCATCGTGAACACTGTCCCTTTAGCCGCGTTTTTCTACTGGAATATAGCTTTGATTATGCACACCGGTATAGACCTGGGTCGGCCGGAAAATCCGGTTGACACCCAGTTGTTCTTTCCAGTGGGCAAGCCAACCCGCAACCCTGGCGATCGCAAACAAGGGCGTAAATAGATCGCTCGGAATCCCTAACTTGCGGTAAACCAAGCCCGAATAGAAATCAACGTTGGCGAAAATTCCCTTGTGGCCGTATTTTTCCTCAACGATTTTTTCTAATTCCAGAGCAATTTTGTAGTACGGGTCTTCCCCTTCGAGTTCGAACAGTTCCTCCGCTAACCTCTGGAGGATCACCGCCCGGGGATCTTTAACCTTATAAACCCGGTGGCCGAAGCCCATGATCTTTTGTTTATTCGCGACACAGGTCTCGACATACCCACGAACATTTTCGACGGAGCCAATTTCTTCGAGCATCAAAAGCACTTCTTCGTTCGCTCCTCCATGCAACGGCCCTGCCAAGGTCCCAACGGCAGACGCAATCACCGCGTAGGGATCCGTCAAGGTAGAAGCCGTCACCATCGCCGAGAAGGTCGAAGCATTAATCGTGTGTTCCGCGTGGAGCATCAAGCAAATATCAAAAATCTTTGCCTGGAGATCGTAGGGGCGACGCTCGGTCATCATGTAGAGAAAATTCGCCGCGTAATCAAGGCTATCGTTGGGCTGAACCGGATCATTTCCCTTGCGCATCGAATTGGCCGCCGCAACCATGGTGGGGATTTTGGCTAACAGACGAACAACGGCGTGGCGAATGTACTCTGGATCATCCAAGGCACGCCGGGAATAAAATAGCCCCAGGGCCGCCGCCGATGTTTGCAAAGAATCCATCGGGTGACCGGTTTCGGGAAAACATTTCATCATGTCCCGGATGCGGTATTTGATCCGACGGTGATAGAGAATATCGTTTTTAAAATCTTCAAGTTCCTGGTAGGTCGGCAGTTCACCCCAGATCAGGAGGTAGGCAACTTCGAGGAAAGAACTTTTTTCGGCCAATTCTTGGATCGGAATCCCCCGGTATTCGAGGATGCCATTTTTTCCATCGACGAAGCTAATGCTGGATTGGGCTGCAGGAATTCCTTCTAAGCCGGGTTTAAATTCGCAACCAGTCGTCATACTGTGTACCTTGATTAGATCCTAAAAATAATATTGAGGCTAATTTCTTGATGCCCGTGGCTAACTTAGCCTATCACGGGGATTATGGCAGTAGCCATTTTGGCGAGGTCAACAAAAATAGCTCATTATCGGTGTGGGCTTGGATCCGGGCGGCACCGGAACGAAGGCCAATGATGCCTGCTTTTTTGAGGTTGAGGTGGTGGCCTGTCTGACCAAAGGCGATCGCCTCAGCCCATTCGCCCAAGTCTGGTTGATGGCCCACAAGTACCAATTTTGCATCCGGAGCCGCTTCCCAACGTTCTAGCCAGGCTAAAAACGCTCCCAGGGAACCCCGTGGTGCTAGGCCTTGAAAAACCTGGGGATGGGGGCCTAGTTCTGCGGCGGCCAAAATTTCTGCGGTTTGTCTGGCCCGTAACAAAGGACTGGTAAAAATCCCTTCAAAGTGGAGACCAAGCTGCTGTAATCGTTGGGCCACAAGTTTTGTTCGGGTTTCGCCTTTGGTCGTCAAAGGGCGATCGCCATCCTCTACATAATCAGCCCGGTCAGCGGCGATGCCATGGCGAAAAAAATATAATTCCATTACTTTTCCTCCTGGGAGATGATGGTGCTGGAACACGCAGCAGCCATTTTCTATTCTTAACGACAATGGCCAGCAATGGGCCAAGCTTGCCCTGATCCCAGGGTGCCACACCCCAAAAACAATTCCCCACACAACCTCTGGTTACGGTGCATGGGGAAATGAGAACAATCTTAGATGTGAGGTAAATTCCTGAGGCGATCGCCCAGAATTTTTTACTTAAGCGTCAGATTCGATGTAGTTAAACAGAAGTCCCATCGCTAAAGCCGGGAAAACAACACCCGCCAAGGGGACAAGGATTACAGGCAGAAAAGAAGCTGCGTAGGCGCCGTTCATATTAAATCTTTCCTAAATGCTATTAACAAACTGGTTTTCACAATACCTTGGATATTACTGCCAGACGTCTTAGGAGGGAACAGACATTACGATTCTTAACATAAATAGCCGAAATTCCCAGGACTTGCCCTAAATGTTGCCAAATACTAAGAAAGCCAGTAAATCTAGCAATATCTCTTATAATCCGTAACAAGTGTTTATCTGAACTTAAATTGTAAGTTTGTTTTGAGAGGAGCTTAAACATTAAATGGACATTATTCAACATGGTGGAGATCCTCAAGTAGGAAACCTCGCGACTCCGATTAATGCTTCTGCATTTAGTAAAGCTTTCATTAATAATCTACCGGGTTACCGTCAAGGGCTTTCGGCACAGCGCCGTGGTCTAGAAATTGGCATGGCCCATGGTTATTTCCTCTATGGCCCCTTTGCTCTCCTCGGCCCGCTGCGGAACGCAGACTTTGCTGGAGTTGCTGGCCTATTAGGAACCGTTGGCTTGATTTCCCTGTTGACCCTTGCCCTTTCCCTCTACGGAAGTGTCGGCGTCAGCACACCCACCGCAACTCTAACCACGCCCAATCCTCCTGAAAATCTTGGGACAAAGGAAGGCTGGAGCGAGTTTGCGGCTGGCTTCTTAATTGGCGGCTGTGGTGGTGCCCTGGTTGCCTATGGTCTTTGTGTTGCCTTACCGATGATGTACACCATCTAGGGATTGGTTGATAAGTTTTTATACAGGGTGTTCTGTGCGGTGATCTGAGTTTTGATTTAGTTATCCGACAGCCACCACAATATATGACTTTAAAAATTACAAATTGGTAGATCTGGTCAATTGAGTTTGTTGTTTGTAAAGCCCGGTGAAAATTCACTGGGTTTTTTTGTGTCTAAGAGAAATCAGTCCCTAAAATTTAAAAAGCTCAGGGAAAAGCTCGGTGGGGTTAATCGGTGCAGTTTAAAGGTAAGTTAGTTTCGGTGGCGATCGCCCTTGGTTTATCCTAGAGCCTAAAAGATACGCACAATTTTTGGAATAATTTTTAAAATGATATCTCAACCCAAAAGCTTGCAATGGTGGCAAAAACTGGGGGTGTGGCTCGCAACGGTATTGTTTACCTTTGGGGGTTTTGTTTCGGCAGCCCAGGCCACTGGTGTTTATGATGTGCCCTACGCCACGGGGGATCAACCGATCTGGATTGTGGATCAAGCAGAGGCAATTAGTCGTGCCAACGAAGGGCGTTTAAATCGAGAGCTCAGCGAGTTAGCGGACACAACGGGCAAGGGTCTGCATTTTGTCGCGATTCGTCGCCTTGATTATGGTCAGACCATGGAAGAATTTACCGACAAGGTCTTTGCAAAGTGGTTTCCGACACCGGAGGCGGGGGCCGATGAAATCGTGGTGGCGATGGATGTGCTGACGAATAATGTGGCGATCGCCCTGGGAAATAATATCCAGGAGTTGATTCCACCGGAGACAGCCGAGAGTATTACCGGGGAAACGATCGGTTACCCCCTGCGCAGCAGTTCCTATAACCAAGCCTTCCTGGATGCTGAGGCCCGCATTGGCACCATTTTGAACGGGGAAGCAGATCCTGGCCCCCCAGACATTGCCGAAATTAACATCGAAAGCACTTTCACCAAGGCCGAAGACACAAAAACAACCAGTTCAACCATTTGGGTTGTGGTGTTGCTTCTCTTGGCGACAATCATTCCCATGGCTACTTACTGGTGGTACGTGCGCTAGGGATTAACTTTTGCCAGGATTAAGCCAAATCATTTCCCAGGTGATGTAGGTGCCGACTGGACTCCACAGCAAAAAAGGCAACAGAAGCCAAAAACTCGTTTTCGAGACGGGAAAAACGGCGATCGCCAACAATAAACCCACTACGAAACCCGCAGCCCCAATAATGGTTCCCACCGTTAGGCTGCGGGTTTTGCACATCACAGGGGTATAGGCCAAGATCACCAACTCCAACAGACCATAGCCCGCCATCAATAGCCAGGTGCGAAACCCCTGGGGATCTGCATGCCAAACATAGTTAGCGGAAATAATCCCACAGATAAAAATACTCGTCCACACCACTGGGATAATGCCTTCAAAGGTGAGCCAGGCCGGACGGCGCAATTGGAAAAACCAGCGTTGATCGGCGCGAATCGCTCGGTTGAGTAACACCCCAAGGGCGATCGCCACCAAGGTGATCAATAATCCCGTTCCCAGCATTTCTCTGTCCCCCAGAATTTCAACCCAATTCTATACTGGTAACAGAAGCCCCCCAGATTATTTCTAACGATCCAAAGAGCCATGACCTTCTCGCCCCAACTAATGCGCGCCGTCGAAACCCTCCAATATCGAGCGACTGTCGGGGAAGTGGCGACCCAGGCTGGCCTAGAACTCAATGTGGCCCAAAACGGTCTTTATAATCTCGCGGCCGATGCTGGTGGGCACCTCCAGGTGGCAGAAACGGGGGATGTTGTCTTTGAGTTTCCCAAAAACTTTCGGACGATCCTCCGCAATAAGTATTTTAAAATTCGGCTCCAGGAATGGCTCGATAAAACCTGGCGAGTTGTCTTTTTCCTGATTCGGATCTCCTTCGGTATCGCCTTGATTCTTTCGATTCTTTTGATGACGATCGCCATTCTGGCTCTAGTGACAGCCGCTAGTAGTCAGGACAATAATAATTCCTCCCGCCGTCGTAGTTCTTCTTTTAATCTACCCTGGCTCGTTTGGTGGGGGCCTAATCCGTTTCGTGTCTTTAGCCCCAACTACTACGGCCCCCGACGCTATGGTTCTGCAACATCTTTAAAAAACACGACGAGCAACACCGAGAAGGGGGGAATGAATTTCCTCGAAGCCGTTTTTTCGTTTCTATTCGGCGATGGTGATCCCAATCCAAACCTGGAGGAACGTCGCTGGCAAACCATCGGTCAAGTCATCCAAAACAACGATGGGGCCGTGATCGCCGAACAACTTTCCCCCTATTTCGACAAGTTATCACCCACGGAACAGACGGAAGAAAGTTATATGTTACCGGTCTTGGCCCGGTTCAATGGCTACCCGGAAGTGTCCCCCACGGGAGACTTGGTTTATTATTTCCCAGAACTACAGGTCAAAGCCCAGGAACGCCGTCAGAAATCCGTCCCCAACTATTTAGAAGAACAGCGTTGGACGTTTACCCTTGCCCCTACAGGTCAGAAATTTTTGGCGATCGCCCTTGGGGGCGTCAATTTAGTCTTGGCCCTGATGCTAGGGGTTTTGTTACAGGATTCAGCCCTGGTGGCCGAACTCGGTGGCTTGGTGGGTCTTGCCCAGGCCCTCTATCCCATCTTGTTCGCCTATGCGATCGCCTTTTTGACGGTTCCCCTCGGCCGCTACTTTTGGCTCCAGCGCCGCAACCAAACCATCGAAAATCGCAACGCCCAGCGGCAAGAACGAGCGGCCCTACTCAACACTGGCGAACCTGAACTGCAACAAAAACTCGCCTATGCCCAGCAATTTGCAACCCAGAAAATTCTCACCGCCGAAACCATCACCTATGGCACTGATCAAGATCTCCTCGATCAACAACTGCAAGGGCATGATGACCTCGCCAAAGATTGGGAACGACGCCTAGAAGAAGGTCAATAACGCTTTTTTAGTCCACGCGAATTGGAATGTAAGCCCGATTATTAGAACCACTGACCTCAGAGATGGTGTTATTCTCATCCACGATGATCCCAAGCCAGTAATTTTGACCAGGATTCAGATTACTCGGAATCGTGACTGGAATTGTCGTCGTATAAACGTCCGCCGGATGGATTGACCCAAACGACCCACCGCCAATGCGGGTATCACCATAACTAATATAGTCATTGGTTGAAATGTAGATCCCATAGGAAACATTATTATGGGTCTGCTTACCATTATTCTCAATCGTAAATTCAGGACGAACTGTACTGCCACGATTGACGCGATAGCCCGGCTCCCCCGCAATCGTAATACCACTTAAGGTAGCTGTATTAGAAGCATTACGAATCCTTACCCGCCCATGACTTGAATACTCACCACTTGCACCTGTTCTGCGCCAGTGGGATGCAGAAACATCATTAAACGTAGAATTTTGACTGCCGTAAAGAACACGGGAACCATGGGAAGCATCTTCCCCAAAATAAGTACGTGCCGTGGCACCATTGGTATGGTGATGCCGCCAAGAATCTCCCATCACGTTATATTCCCAATTGACATGCATCAAGCCGAGGTAATGCCCAGCTTCGTGGTTAATGACTGCGTCGATCGGCAAACGAGACCCTGTGTAGACCGTATTAGAGCTCTTATTCTGGGAAGTCGTCCAAGAACGGCCCGATGAATCAAGGACAATATCCACTTCATCTAAACCATAGTGCCAACCAAATAACCAGTAGCAGTGGTACCGCATCCGGGCGACCCCAGGCGGAGAAATACTACTCGCGTAAATCTCATTTTGTCCATTGCCACTACCAACTCCTCCTGTTTCCGTTGTTGTGTTGATCACAAAGGGAGAGGGGTTGGTATTGGTCGCGTTAATGCCCCGCTCCACCGATTGCAGTAAACTACCGGGCGGAAAACTAATGGTATTGATACGGGCTGTTGTCGAATTGCCACTCCACCGTAATTTCTTACCGCTATCACCATTACACTCCAGCCAGGAAGCTGCCTGGGCGGGTTTTGGCAGGATAAAACAAGCAGAGATAATGGCTGAGGCCGCAAGTAGATAGGGATTAAACAAGTTGAACTTCATAGCAAAAGTCCCTGTAATAATTGGTTATGATTCTGGCTGAATTAGGGGTTTATCCGTCTTAAGTCGGGTCTTAGCTCAGGTGAAATGGGTTGCGGTGAAAGGTCTCTCAAATTAGGCGAAAGATCACGAATTTGTCCTTCTCCTTCCCGGGCCTGAACATCATTCTTTTCTTCTTCGGTAATCTGATCCGGAACTGTGACAGCTCTGACTTCTTCTAACCTTGGATCGGCCACATTGAATGGTTTGTTCGGATCAGCCGATGGGATTGAAGACTGAGGCGGTTGTACCCGGTTGTTCCACTGGCGCACAGCTTCAAAAAACGCAGACAAACTGAGGGGCGGCCCAAAGGTTTCTATGGGAGCTGCTTCAGGAGAATCGAAATTATCACCAGCTGCCACTGCCGCCTGAAAACCATAACCCACCCGATAAGCAGCAGGTGCTTCTGTTTCGTAGCGTCGTTGTAGCTCGGCAATGCTTTGACCCGTTCTCTGGCTTTCTTGCTGAATAATTCTTTGGGTTTCTGGTTGTTTCAATAACAGCTCAAAAGAAGGCCTTGGTAATTCGATTACATTGAGATCAAAGCGGGGTTTCCCCCCAATCCTTAGTCTTTCTGTCGCTTCAACTACGGGAATTCCCCAACCATTAAACACACGATTGTCTACGACCCTAAAGCGGCCATCAACGCAATTTACCAAGGGACATCCCGTTACGGCGTCTCCGGTTAGAAATAAAATATCTGCCTGGTTGCGAGCAAATATCGGTGCAGTCGTCTCCATGTAGATGCCACCACTGCCATCGGCGCCACCGGGCACTCGCAAGGTAATCGTTTCCCCTGGCGTTCTGCCCCGTAAGGTTTCACGAATTTTGTAAGTTACAAAAGTATGGGGTAATCCTTGGGGTTGTTCCCGTGTGGGTTGGGAGTTGCGATATTGAATGTCAATAACTTCGCCGAAAATGATTAGATCTGACTCGCCGACGAGAAATTCAAGCCCAGATGTTTTGGCAGAGGCCGGGTCATTTTGCAAATTAGTCGGACTGTGGGCAAGACTAGACTGCATAGGAGAAATACAGCACAATCCTAAGGTTATTAGTTTGAGAAAAGTCAGCCTTAAATAATTTTTCATGTATTTCAACAGACCTCCAATAAATTTAATGGCGTAGAATCAGATTTTGAAATCAATCAAAAAGTCATTGCTTACTTGGATTTAATACATTAAAATTTTCTTTTGCAATTCGTTTTTTTTTGAAAATTAAGCAATAAAAGAATTGTGTGTGTTTGCTTCAAATTTGACAAATCCCAACAACGAATTTCGTCTTTAAAATTTACTTGGAATTCTCGACAACAATCCTTTATAAAAGCTTTAAGCAAACGATTCTTTATTTTCGACGAAAGTATTTCACATATTTAATATGGATTTTAAAGCATGAATTTAAAGGATTCAAAGATACGATCAGTGCCGCAACAAAAAACAAAACAAATTCAAATAAATTTAGAGTAAAAATAATTGCAATCAGTTTTGATGAAGTTGTTTTTACAAAACGATCTATGATCTATATCTAAAGAAATATTTTATATTCTTAAATCACTATTAAATTGACAATGACCACTGATGCTTCACAAAAAATCAAGAAGTTGCTTATAAAGTCAATTAATCCCACTGATCACAAAAAAAATGCCCCAAAGCTAGGGGCAAATTGGAATTTCATCTATCCGGCGATCGCCATAATCGCTAGAGATCTCGGTGGGTAAAAGGCTTGGCATCGGGGCCACTATAGGTCGCGGCGATTTGACCATTGCCAACGAGATGATATTTGTAGGTCACAAGTCCTTCTAAACCCACGGGGCCACGGGGTGGCAGAGTTTGGGTGCTGATGCCTACTTCTGCACCAAAGCCGTAGCGGAAACCATCGGCAAACCGGGTCGAGCAATTATGGTAAACGCCCGCTGCTTTCACTTCATTGAGGAAAATCTGGGCCGTGGCCGCATCTTCTGTGATAATCCCGTCGGTGTGCTTGGAGCCGTAGGTATTGATGTGGGCGATCGCCGCTTCGACATCGGGCACAATTTTAATTGCCAGGACTAAATCGCTATATTCTGTGCGCCAATCTTCTGCCGTCGCAGGCTGGACAGGCATAATCTTTTGGGTTGCCGCATCGCCGCGTAAAGTGACCTGTTTCGCCGTTAAAGCTGCGGCAATCTGGGGTAAAAATTCTGGGGCAATTTTTTCGTGAATTAACAGCGTTTCCACCGCATTACAAGCCGCCGGATACTGGGTTTTCGCATCGACGACAATCGGAATGGTTTTGCTTAAATCTGCCGCCACATCAACATATAGGTGACAAACGCCATCGGCGTGGCCCAGCACGGGGATAGTCGTATTTTGCTGCACATATTGCACAAAGGCATTGGAACCGCGCGGGATGATCAAATCCACATACTGATCGAGGGACAGGAGGGTTTTAATTTCTTCGCGGGTGGTCAGGAGGGTGACAGCCTGGGGGGAAACAGCCGTGTCCTGGAGGGCGGTTTGGATAATTTCTGTCAACACAGTGCAGGATTGGATCGCTTCTTTGCCCCCTTTGAGAATCACACCATTACCCGATTTAATTGCGAGGCTGGTGATTTGGATCAGAGCTTCCGGGCGAGCTTCAAAAATAATCCCTAAAACCCCCAGGGGACAAGTGACCCGCTTCAGCACTAAATCTTGATCTAATTCTCGGTGTAGCTGGAGATGGCCGACGGGATCGGGGAGATTAATCACGTCATGGATACCGGCGATCGCCCCTTGTAATTTGCTCTCTCCCAACTTCAGACGGGCATAGAGGGCTGGCGCAATCCCATCTCGCTGGGCCGCTTCACAATCTGCCTGGTTTGCCGCGACGATCTTCGCCTCATTTGCCGTGAGGGCCTGGGCTACTTTTGCCAAAGCATCATTGCGCTGGGCCAGGCTTAAGGTGCCTAGTTTTTGAGCCGCCGCCCGCGTTTGTTGCGCCAAGTCAATTAGCTGAGTTGCCATGATTCCCTCCAAATTTATCCAGTCCTATGGTTCTATTTAACATCACCCGTAGCCCGACCCAACAACGAAAAAAGCCCATCAAAATAGGCTTTTTTGTGATGAATCTGCGGTTTTGAGAAGGTTAATTTAAACGCGGGTTCCTTCTACGGCGGCCCGGTAGGGTTCTACATCTTCGCTGTAGTCGATGGGCAGTACCGCACAGACGTTGGGATGGGGACGGGGAATAATCACCCAGGATTCTAAAACGCCACCATGGGCTTTCTCAACGGCTTCAATACCCGCCGCCATTGCCGTTTTGACTTCTGAAACGTCGCCACGAATGTTGATATTGAAGCGGGCACTACCAACCCGAATGTAACCCACCAGGGTTACACGACCGGCTTTAACCATCGCATCGGCAGCGGCAAGTACTCCGGGAAAGCCTTTTGTTTCAAGTGATCCAACCGCAGCTTGAGCGGGCATAGGGGGTCTCCTTTATCTTTGTGATTAGTAAAACTTATTTATATTTGGTTCTTCACCCAAGCACATATTATTCTCTAAACTGGGCAAAACACCAAGATCTTCGCTGCACTAGGAGCGAAATTCGAGGGAGGCCTGGGTATATTCCAGGGGTAAAATCCCGACAACATTATCCGGGGGATTGGGCACGGTGTAATGGCTCATCACTTGACCACCGACAGTTTCCTCGGCGGCCCGTAGACCGGCTTCCATGGCAGGGCGCACTTCTGAGGTACGACCCCGAATGACAACGATAAAATTACCTCTTTCGGCTTTGTCAAAAAACACAATGGTGACACGGCCCGCTTTGACCATGGCATCAGCGGCGGCAAGGACGGCGGGAAAACCTAGGGTTTCAATGACTCCCACGGCTTCTTGCATAATCTCGACTCCTGGGGGCAAGGGATAGGGCTATATTCTCCCACATTGGTTCCCTTCTGCTATAGGAAATTTTTTGGAATGGTCTTGACTGGTTCTTTGCTGCCACTGCCCCCGGAGATTTTGGGTTATCCCCAGGCGACAACACCGGAGATCGAGCGGCGGCGATCGCATTTGAAACAGTGGGGCATTGAGGCGATGGTTGCGGTAGGGACGAAAAACCTCGGTACTTTACCGATTCTAGGGTTGGGTTACGTGGGGGTTGTGGTCATGGTGCTTTGGCGGGGGCAGCCCTGTGCCCTGAAAATTCGCCGTTTGGATAGTAACCACAACAGCTTGTGGCCGGAAATTGATTGTTTAGCAAAAGCCAATCAGATCGGCATTGGCCCCCGTTTGCTCAAAGGCGCAGCGGATTTTCTTCTAATGGAATTTGTGGCGGGGCGATCGCTCCTGGCTTGGTTGCAGGCCCACCAAGGTCAAGCACATCAAACCTTGAGACGGACGGTGATGCAAAATATCCTCTCCCAAGCCTTTGCCCTCGATCAGGTGGGGTTAGATCGCGGGGACATGGGGCGTTTGACCCAGGATGTGATTGTTAACGCTCAATGCCAGCCCGTGCTTTTAGATTTTAGTGGTGCTAGCCTGAACCGCCGCCCCCAAAACCTAACCAGTGCGCTCCAGGGACTGCTGTGGGGGAGTGCTTTAGCAGACTATTTTGCCCCGGATTTTCCGGCGAATCAGCGACAAAGATTAATGCCGCACCTGAGACTTTACAAACAAAAACCCCATTCTGAACAGTTTCAAGCGATTATGGCGGCCCTAGGCTGCAAACAACAGTAATAATCGGCCCTGGGACAAGAAATTTTTGGCATACTCAGGGGACAGCCTGTTGCAGTTGGGGCCTTTGGTATGACTTCCCGTTCTCTTTTTCCCGAATCGCGCCTTGCGCCACAAACCACGACGACCTTTGATGTTCAGGGGATGCGTTGTGCAGGTTGTGTCAAGGCCGTAGAACGCCAGTTAACGCAGCAGTCTGGGGTGCTTTCGGCGGTGGTGAATCTGATTACGGAGGTGGCGGTGGTCACCTATGAGCCAGAAAAAATTCAACCAGAGGCGATCGCCAACCGTTTATCCCAAGCGGGCTTTCCTAGCGAACCCCGAACCACAGAAGTCGAAACCTTTAACCAATACCAAGAAAAACGCGCCCAATCCCAGCGGGAACAATATTGGCGTTTGGGGGCGGCGATTGTCTTGCTCCTCGCGTCGAGCCTGGGCCATTTGCATCATCTGACGGGCCTGAAAATTCCTCTGCTTCATTTGATGGGTGTCCATTGGGCGATCGCCACCTTGGCCTTATTTATTCCGGGGTTGCCGATTTTGCGGGACGGCTGGACAGGGCTGATTAAAGGCCATGCCAATATGAATACTCTGGTGGGTCTCGGAACATTGAGCGCCTACCTGACAAGCTGTGTGGCTTGGCTGATGCCCCAGTTGGGTTGGGAATGTTTCTTTGATGAACCGGTGATGTTACTGGGTTTTATCTTCCTTGGCCGCACCCTCGAAGGTAATGCCAGACTCAAGGCGATCGCCGCCCTCGAATCCCTCCTCGCTCTGCAACCCCAGGGGGCGCGCCTGATGGGTCGAGAACAAAAGGGCGAAACCGAAGAAATTACAATTCCCGTGGCCCAGGTACAGATTGGCGAATGGGTGCGCATTTTACCCGGCGAAAAAATTCCCGTGGATGGAGCGATTATTCGCGGTGAAACCACTGTGGATGAATCGATGTTGACGGGGGAAGCGCTGCCCCAGGAAAAAACGGTCGGCGCATCGGTGAAGGCCGGCACCCTCAATCAACTGGGGGTGATCATTGTGCAAGCCACCCAAACGGCCCAAAATACGATGCTCGCCCAGATTATTCGCACCGTAGAGGCGGCCCAGACCCGCAAGGCTCCCGTGCAAAAAATGGCAGATACCATTGCGGGATATTTTGCCTATGGGGTGATGGCTTTGGCGGTGTTGGTCTTTTTATTTTGGGAGCTGATCGGTAGCCAACTCTGGTTAGATCCAGGGGCGACGAACCCAGAAATATTAAGCCTGAAATTGGCGATCGCCGTTTTGGTGGTGGCCTGTCCCTGTGCCTTGGGGTTAGCGACGCCCACGGCTCTCCTGGTGGGGACAAGTCTTGGGGCTGAGCAGGGCATTTTAATCAAAGGGGGGGATATCCTCGAACGCCTCAATCAACTGACCACCGTTGTTTTTGATAAAACAGGCACCCTCACCCAGGGCAAACCGCAGATTGTCGAGTGGGTTAGCTTTGCCCCTTGGTCGCAAGATTCCCTGCTGCAATGGGCTGCGAGCCTAGAACAGCGCAGCACCCATCCCTATGGTCAAGCCTTTGTGGCGATCGCCCAGCAGCAAAACCAAAAACTCTTTGCCCCTGATCAGGTTGAAACCGCTTTGGGTAAAGGCATTGTCGGTCAAGTGAAAGGCCAGTCGGTACATATTGGCAACCAAGCCTGGCTTGAGACCGCCCAAATTACAATCCCGGAAGCCTGCCATCACCATCTCGAAACCTGGTCAGCCACGGGCAAAACCACCATTTTTATTGCCATCGATCACCAGGTGGCTGGTTTAGTGGCGATCGCCGATCCAATTCGTCCCGATGCCGCCGCTCTAATCGAAAATCTACGCGCCAGACATCTAGAAGTAATCCTCCTCAGTGGCGATCAAGCGCCCGTCGTCAAAAATCTTGCTCAAACTCTCCAGCTTGATCATTATCAAGGTGCCCTTTCCCCCATCGAAAAAGCCGCCGCACTCCGCACCCTCCAGGCTCAACAAAAAGTAGTCGCGATGATCGGTGATGGCATTAACGACGCGCCAGCCCTCGCCACCGCCGATATTGGCATTTCCCTCCAGGGGAGTACCGACGTTGCTCTCGCCACCGCCGACATTATCCTCATGGGCGATCGCCTGATGGATTTTGCCCAAACCCTCCATCTGAGCCAAGCGACCGTCAAAGTGATCCGCCAGAATTTGATCTGGGCCTTTGGCTATAACCTCATCGCAATTCCCCTCGCCGCAGGGATCCTCTTGCCGCAATTTAACTTCACCCTCAGTCCCGCTGTGGCCGCAGGCTTAATGGCCATGAGTTCTGTATTAGTTGTGACGAATTCCCTCACCTTAAAAAAATCGTTCCAAAAAGCAAATCAAAATCCCCAATAAAGCCTCACATCAATATTTTTAAACCACTGGACTCGCCTCTGAATATTCATTTCATAATGAATGCGGTGTCAAATAGAATTAAATATTTATCATGCTGCAAATGCTGGCTTTAGCCTTCTTGGGAATTACCACTTCCATGACCTTTCCAACCATTGCTAAAGCGCTACCCGATCAAAAAATTAATCAATATTTAGCAGAACACTACACCCAATACCAAACACGAGAAAATTTCTCTGGAATTCAATTATCCGTTAAAGTTAACGAAGCCCCAACCCAAATCTACGTCATCGGTCGGGAAAGTCATGACCCCAACAGTGCGCCCATTACAGCCGAAAGCCTCTTTCACATCGGCAGCATCACGAAATCTTTTACGGCGGCTTTACTGCTTCAAAATGACAGTAACCAAGCCCTTGATCTAAATGCTGACTTTACCCAATATTTACCCGAATATTCCCACTGGTCTGGCATTACAACCACGCAGCTTTTGAATATGACATCTGGCTTGCCAAATTATACAGATAGTCCCACTGTTAATTATTTGTTGTCGCAAGACCTGGAGCAATTTTGGGAAGAACGCAGTTTGATTGACTTTGTTTATCCACAACATTCTTCTGCTAAACCGCCCCTCAGAAGCGGGTATGACTACAACAACACAGGATATTTATTAAGTGCCCTGCTTTTGGAAACAGTTACCGAAAAATCCTTTGCTAATCTGATTACAGAGCAGCTTTTGCAACCCTACGAATTGGAAGACACATTTTATCCTGTGCCTAATCCTAGTGCCGCTGTTCAGCAACGTCTCGTCGAAGGTTACAATTTCAACCCTTATACCAACCCAGAACTTGTGGGAAAAGATGTTAGCCGTAACAACCTGTCTTGGGCAGGGGCGGCAGGGGCCTTAGTTTCAAATACAGAAGACATTATTCACTGGGTACGAACATTATTCATTGAAGACAATTTGCTGTCCGCTGAAGAAAAAGAAGAAATGCAGCAAATCGTTTCTTTACAGACAGGAGAGGCGATCGCCCAAACAACAGCGACAGATCCCTATGGTTTTGGTTTGGGGATTATCCAGGGTTACGACGAACGTTGGGGCAATTATTGGTTTTATCAAGGCGAAACACTGGGCTATCGTTCATTTTATGTGTATTTCCCTTGTAATCAAGTGATTATTTCTGCTCTATTTAATAGCTCTGTAGATGCTCAGAATAACCACGCCCGCAGTTTAATCCAGCAGGTCTACGGTACTCTTTTAGAAGATGATCCTGCGTTGATATGTCAGACTTGAGTGTTGGAAAACGAATTTGCCCATCCTAGACAAGCAAATTTAGCCTGAGTTTAGACCCAAGTCGATTTTATTTGTTCGATGCCGTCTTCATAAGCAAAGGTTAAAAAAAATCTTCCGCTGCTTAAGCTTGGTGAATATTTCTATCGGGGAGCTTAAGCATTGGAAGACAAGAATCAATTAAATTTGGCCTAGGTTGGTGGCTGACTAGCGCACCGTAAAGGCGTAACGATCTTGGACGACATAACCACCCGCAGACCAGTTGTAGTAGACGCGTACTTCATAATTGCCTGGGGTGAGACCTCTGAATTGACGGGAACCTGAACGCTGCCCTTGGGTATAAAACCATTCACCGTAGCTGTCGTCGGGGGCATTGGCCGCAACAATGGTGATCCAATCCTGGCGATTACCAGGGAGATTAGCGTAGTTCACCATAATCGGTTCATTAGCTTGGTAGACCGTTTTATTGGTGGAGATATGACGGTTGTTAATTGGTGTTGCCGCTTGTGTCCCGACAGTGAAACGATACCGATCCTGGACGACATAACCGCCATTGGGCCAGTTGTGGTAAACCCGTACTTCGTAGCTGCCAGCAGCGAGACCTTTGAATTGACGGGAGCCAGAGCGCTGACCATCGGTATAAAACCATTCTTCGTAGCTATTGTCGGGGGCATTGGCCGGAACGATGGTAATCCAATCTCCAGAGTTGCCCGGTAGATTGGCGTAGTTCACCATAATTGGCTCACTGGGGGCGTAGGTTGTTTTTTGGGTGGCAACTTGTCGTCCAACTGGAACTTGACTCACCAGCACCGGGTAGGCGTTAGGGATTGTGGTGGGAACCGTGGGACTGGGATTGGCGATCGCCCCCTCAACCCAAAAGCCGAGGAGGACGGGTAAACAAGAGAACAGGGGCCGTAAGGTGGATTTCATGGGGATTTTTAGAGGGAAAAGATAGGGAAAAAGTAGTGCGCGAAGTAAATTTCAGTTAGGTCTTGGGCAAACAAGTCCGTTAGATAGAGATAGTTGCTGAGGCCAAGGACTGATGCAGATTTTCTCGGAATAGCCGACTCTAGCTGAATTATAGGCAGCTCTTGGGGAGGTGACCTAGGTTTTCTGGCTGATTACAAGAAATTTTTCCCTAAAGAGAGTATGTCCTGATCACTTTTGATGGTTTCGCGTTGGGGGATATTCTCCTTCAAAAAATCGACGTTCTAGGCGATGGAGTTGCCACCAGAGGCCCGCTAAGACAATGATCACCGTGGCGATCGCCCCAAGGCTCCAAGTGGGCAAGCCAGAAAAAATCGCGAAGGGCAAGCCCAACCACAGCAGAAATCCCAAACCAATGACGCCTTTTTTCCCTTTCTGAATTCGATGAAGAGCCTGGGTACAACTGGCGCAATTTTTGGTGTGGGAATGGTACCGCTCTAACAATTGGCTTTGTTGTGGTTCTGCGGGCGAAAAATCTTCGTCTGGGAAAGGTTCGCCATACCGTTCTACCCATTGGCGATAAGCCAGCACAAACGAATCTGAACTGGTCGGTAAATAACAGGTTTTGGCATAGTTTTGGGTCGATTTTGCCAGTTCCCGTTCCTGGAGATGCAAAAAGATTTGATCATCTTCGAGGATGCCCATTTGATTCAGATGGGAAAACCACCGGGGGGTAAATTTAAACGCGAGTCGGGGTATGGCTGCTTTAAAACGGAAGGGGAGCCGCACAATCGCCCGGCAGCGTCCTTTTTCGGTGGGAGTCGCGTAGACAACGGTCATCACCTGGCCAAAGGGACTTTCGGGAATGTCGTGCCACATGGCAGCCGGCGCAAAAAAGGTTGTTTTCTGGGAGCCGAGGGTGCCGCGTCGGGGGCCTTCTTCCCAATTGCCCGTGAAGCCTGTTTTTTCTACCTCAGAAACGTCCAGGATAAATTCCTTGGCATTTTTGCGGTTACCGACCCGGGGGTGGTGGGTAAAGGCCACATGACTCGTATCCAGGACATTTTCTAAGAGGGTTGTGGCGTCATAGGGAATATCACGAAACACATCGGCCATCACCCATTCCCCTGGATGTTGGTCTAGCTGGGGCACCGTCGGGATCGGCGTTTGGGCTGCCTCATGGCGATCGCCCCCATAGACAAACAGCAACCCTTGTTTAACGCAACTGGCATAGGTTTTCACCTGGGCTCTGGGACTGTGATGGGCCTCACCGCCTGGGGCTTGGAAAGGAATTTTGGTACAGGCGCCCGTCTCCGCAAATTGCCAACCGTGGTAAGGGCATTCTAAACAGCCATCGACAATGCGACCTTCGGATAGGGGCGCGAGGCGGTGGGGACAGACATCGCTAAAGACTTGCCATTGCTGGGTTTTGGGTTGCCACCAAATCACGAGGGGGTCCCCCAGCAGCACAAAGCGGGTGGGTTTGGTTTTGTCGAGATCCTGCACGAAATGGATCGGATACCAGGCTGCGTGCCAATCAAAGGCAGGCGTCGTGTCGGCAGTGGGTTCAGGGAGGGGCGTTGCAACCATAGATTTAGAAAAGGAAATTTCAGACGGAATGATTGGGGTCAGTGCTTTTAGCTTAACGAATTGTTACATTTCCTTGGGGCGATCGCCTTTGGGTTTTGCCCTTTGCCTCCTGGTCGTCTTCACTACAATGGGATGGAAAACCGAGCCGCTAGAACTGATTTGGAGACCAAAACCGCGTGCGTAACATTACTCCCAACCAAAATTTTCCCCTCTCACTGATTGGGGTGGCGATCGCCCTGTTATTTTTCATTGTGCTCAATGCGTTTGTCATCATTAATCCTGGCCAAGCCGGTGTCTTGAGTGTTCTTGGGAAAGCCCAGGACGGCGCTCTCCTCGAAGGAATTCATTTCAAACCGCCCCTGATTGCTAGCGTGGATGTCTATGACGTAACAGTCCAAAAATTTGAAGTCCCGGCCCAAAGTTCGACCAAGGATTTGCAAGATTTGACCGCCCGTTTCGCCATTAACTTCCGCCTCGATCCCGTAAAAGTCGTCGAAATTCGGCGTACCCAGGGCACTCTACAAAACATCGTCTCAAAAATTATTGCCCCCCAAACCCAAGAATCCTTTAAGGTTGCCGCCGCCAAGCGCACCGTCGAAGAGGCGATCACCAAACGCACCGAGCTTAAGGATGACTTTGATACCGCCCTCGAAACCCGCTTAGAAAAATATGGCATCCTTGTCCTCGACACCAGCGTTGTTGATCTAAACTTCTCCGCCGAATTTTCCCGCGCCGTCGAAGAAAAACAAATCGCCGAACAGCGGGCGCAGCGAGCCATCTACGTCGCCCAAGAAGCCGAACAGCAGGCCCAGGCAGATATCAACCGAGCCAAGGGGAAAGCCGAGGCCCAACGCTTACTCGCTGAAACCCTCAAGGCCCAGGGGGGAGACCTAGTGCTCAAAAAAGAAGCCATTGAAGCTTGGAAAGAGGGAGGCGCTCAAATGCCTAAGGTGCTCGTCATGGGCGATCAACGCTCCAGTGCCCCCTTTATCTTTGATCTCAACGACATGCCGAAATAGCCCCACAACAATCAAAATTTTCACAAAATTACTATCGGGCGATCCAAAGGCGATCGCCTTTTTATGTTGCTTTTGACTAGCTGGAAACATTTTTTAAGCAGGGCTAGTCTTCAATAATCCCTGCATAAATTTAGCAATCCCCATTATTGTTCAGAACATTTCCAAGCAGTTGAAAACGAAAAAATCAGCGGAACATTTACGGGAACAAGTCGTCTAAAACCCTAGTAAATTTAGCTTAAATAATTCGATTTAAGCATTTTTTAAGTGAGAAGTGACGGTAACAACGCTAACCTGAAAATAAGCAGTCACCCTAATCTGAAACGCAAGGAAAAATAATATGCCTTCTATGAAGCGAACCCAGCAATCCACCGCTCTTCTTTTAGCCTTATCCCTCGGACTAGGAAGTACATTACCCTTCCAGGGATCGTTGCTGCAACCCGCAGCGGTGGTGGCCCAAACAAGCCAATTTCCAGATGTTCCGAGTAACTATTGGGCCACAGGCTTTATTAATGAATTGGTGAACCGGGGGATCATTGCCGGTTTTCCTGATGGTTCTTTTCGGCCCGATGCGCCTGTGACCCGTGCTCAATTTGCGGCCATGGTGCAGAAAGCCCTCCCCAAGAGCCAAGACCGCAATGCGATTAATTTTGTGGATGTCCCCAGCAGCTATTGGGCTTTTAATGCGATTAATAATGCCTACGAGATGGGCTTTCTTTCGGGATATCCAGGTCAGGTTTTCCGCCCCGAACAAAATATTCCCCGGGAGCAGGTTTTAGTCGCCCTAGCCAATGGTTTAAATTATTCAGCCCGTAACAACATCAATACCACCCTCGGCTATTACCAGGATGCAGCGAGTATTGCTGATTTTGCCCGGAGCCCCATTGCCGCCGCGACAGAACAAAAAATGGTGGTGAACTATGCCAATTTGCAACAACTCAATCCCAAGC
This sequence comes from Picosynechococcus sp. PCC 8807, assembly GCF_001693295.1. Lineage (NCBI taxonomy): Bacteria > Bacillati > Cyanobacteriota > Cyanophyceae > Chroococcales > Geminocystaceae > Picosynechococcus > Picosynechococcus sp. PCC 8807. Next base: position 2,762,891 of record NZ_CP016483.1, on the reverse strand, counting down.
GCAATGCCACACGGGCTGAGGTGGCCGCGTTTATTTATCAGGCTCTCTTTTCCCAGGGTCAGGTACAGGCACTAAATTCCCCTTATATCGTTACCCAGGATGTGGTGGCTGTGGACTATCGCATCACAGCGGGCACGATTATTCCGATTAGTTACACCGCTGACAAAATTCTCTTAACCCAAGATGAAATTTTACCGGTGACCCTCACGGTGGATGCCAATATTGTCAATACCCAGGGGATAGTGCTGATTCCCCAGGGCAGTGAAATTCAAGGGGAGTTCCGACCGTCAGGAAATGGGACGCGCTTTGTCGCCCAACGCCTAGAGTTACCCAACGGCCAAATGTACAATATCAACGCGGCCTCCCAGGTGATCACAGATACGGAGAGTGTGCGTCGGGGCACTGATGTGGGCAATTTGTTGAGAAATGCGGCCTTAGGTACGGGGGCCGCCGCCGCGATCGCCGCCATTACCGGAGACCGGGCGATCGCCACAGAGGAACTCTTAATTGGTGCTGGTGCTGGCATCCTTGCCACCTTGATCCCCCAATTTTTGGGCCTTGATCGCGTGGATCTGTTGGTCGTAGAAACCAATACGGATCTTGATCTCACCTTGGCCAATGACCTGATTCTTCAAGTCAATCCCTAGGAAAAAGATTGTTTTAGGGTTTTTGAAAATTTGGCGATCGCCTAAGGGGATAATGGGGCTGGTTGGCTAGGGTTTGAGAGACATCACCATGCTCGCGCTTTTACAACAGTCCGGTTTACTGGCGATCGCCTTTATTTTTCTATTCATCTGGGGAGCCTGTTTCGGCAGTTTCCTCAACGTGGTGGTTTATCGGCTGCCAGCGGGTTTATCCCTGGCACATCCCCCCTCCCGCTGTCCCCACTGTGGCCACCAACTGGGCGCACGGGAAAATATTCCGGTGTTGGGTTGGCTCCTGTTGGGGGGCAAATGTCGCTGGTGCAAAACGCCCATTGCCGCCCGGTATCCCCTCGTCGAAGCGCTGATGGGTTTGCTCTGTGTCGCCACGGTGGTTCAATTTGGGTTGACCCTAGAGGCGATCGCCGCCTTTACCCTATTGTTTTGGTTAGTGGCCCTGGCCCTCATTGATTACGACACTTTTACCCTGCCCAACCCCTTAACCCAATCGGGCCTCGTACTCGGTCTCCTCTTCCAGATGGGGCTGGGTTTCCAGGCGAATGGCTTCCCTGGCGCGATCTATGGGCTAATGGGTGGCATTGGGGCGGCGGTATTGGGGCTTTGGCTACTCGATGGCATTGGTGTCATTGGTTCGGCGGTGCTGGGTCAAGAGGCCATGGGGGGCGGCGATCCGAAACTTTTGGCGATGATTGGCGCTTGGCTGGGTTGGCAAAACGTCCTCTTAACGGTAATTTTGGCCTGCGCCCTGGGAACAGTTATTATCGGCGGGGCCATGGGCCTCGGCAAACACCAACGGGGTCAACATTTACCCTTTGGGCCATTTCTCGCCCTGGGGGCGGTGGGCAGTCTTTTTTGGGGAGATCGCCTGATCGAACTCTACCTAAACGCGTTTTTGGGTTGAAGCTTTTCTGTATGATGAGGGATGGTCGAAATCTAGGGCAATACCAATCGTGAAAACTCCCCGCTGGCAACGGCGCAAACTGAGTCTCAGGCAACGGCAACTGGAAATCTTTACCGTGGCCGCCCAGTTTATCTTCCGGCTGGGCAAAGACCGACTCCCCGGTGGCAACCCTGCCCGCAAACGCCATCGCCAAGCCCGCTGGCTCGTGAATCACCTCCTGGATCTGGGGCCGACCTTCATCAAAATTGGCCAGGCCATGTCAACCCGCCCGGATCTATTTCCCATCGAATACATCGAGGAACTGAGCCAACTCCAAGACCGGGTGCCCCCATTTAAGGGTCAAGCGGCGATCGCCGTCATCGAGCAAGAATTTAACAAATCCATCTACGCCCTCTTTAAGGATTTTGAACTAGAGCCCCTCGCCTCCGCTAGCCTGGGCCAAGTGCACCGGGCTACCCTCTACAGCGGCGAAGAAGTAGCCGTAAAAGTCCAGCGCCCCGGCCTGAGTCGTCTGTTCCAAGTGGATATGCAAGTCCTCGAAAAACTTTTGCATTGGGCCAGTTATTTTTTAAAAGACCTCAAAAAATACAATCTCAATCAGATTTACCGGGAATTTTTCGAGCTTCTCTACCAAGAAATTGACTACATCCATGAAGGGAAAAATGGCGATCATTTCCGGCAAAATTTCGCCGACGATCAGCAAATTCTTGTACCCAAGGTTTATTGGCAATACACTACCCGCAAGGTCTTAACCCTCGAATATCTACCGGGCATTAAAATTGACGACCGGGCCGCCCTCGAAGCGAGCAATATTGACCCAGACCATGTGATCAGCCTCGGCATTTCTTCTTATCTCAAACAACTGCTCCAGGATGGCTTTTTTCAGTCCGATCCCCACCCCGGTAATATGGCCGTCGATGCCACAGGGAAGCTGATTTTCTATGATTTCGGCACGATGACCGAAGTCAAATCCATGGAAAAGACCCAGATGATGCGTACGTTTTTTGCGGTGCTGCGCAAGGATACGGACGAGGTGGTCGAAACCCTGGTTTACATGGGCCTCATCGAGCCGATGGCAGATATGACCCCGGTGAAACGGATGATCGCGTTTCTTTTGGATCGGTTCCGCGATCGCCCCATTGATCTCCAGGAATTTGAGCAGATTAGTAACGAGCTCTACCTGATGTTTGAGCAGCAACCGTTTCGCCTGCCGCCCCAAATGACTTTTATCATCAAGGCCCTCACCACCCTCGATGGCATTGCCCGCGCCCTCGACCCCCAATACAATCTCATGGCGGCGGCCCAACCGTTTATTCGTAGCTTGGCCGTGAGCGCTAAACCTGGGGAAAATCGCCTGGGGAGCCTCGCTCAACAGACTAAAGAATTTGTCCTGTACCAATTCCAGAAACCCAGCCGCACCGAAATGGCCATTAAACGCCTCGAATCACGCATCGAGTTAGGGGAACTGCAATTTCGCGTTAAATCCGTTGAAGGCGATCGCCAATTGCGCCGAATCTACCTCGCGATCAAAACCATGATGTATGGCATCCTCTGGGGTTTTAGCAGTGTGGTCGGTATTTTAGTCTGGAGTCAGGCGGCCTCTCTCTTCCTCATCGGGGCGATCGCCCTTACCGTATTTTTCTTTGGCCTCCAAACCCTCCGCGCCCTCCTCCAACTGCTCATCCAAGAACGCCTCGATCACTTAATCCGTCGTTAAGAGGCTCCCCCAATTTCAATTTAGACACCATTGGAACAGCACAAGGTAAAAATCCTGAAATTCCTTGCTATATCTAGGTTTGAAACATATTAATGGGGTGTCAAGATCGGTGGGGTCAAAGTCTTTTCGTAGCTAAACATACTACTTTTAACCAAGTCTTTATGGTAAGAAAATAATCTCTTTCTGTAGCATTAGTATTGCTCAGATTAACTAATAGAGTTGCCCCCAAGCACCATGAATTTTCAATCTTGCCCTAGCCCCATTTATTCAAGCTTTTTGTACTGCGGTTTGAGCCTAGTCACCAGGCAACCCGATAAAACTATGAAATCCATATTTTTCAGGCGATAAAGTCGATCTAGAATAAATTGCCCCTGACATAATTTTGTCGCTGCGCTTACCCACTACCCTCCCGATCCATGTTTCCCAGCCATGGGTAAAGACCAAAGGCGCTAAACCCTCTTCAAATCAATTCCCGCTAGTGTGTTTCATATGAAAGTGCAAGATGCCATCACCAAAAACGTTGTGATTCCGGGCCAAGTCCTCCAATCCCTGATCCAACGGCAAATGTCGGGGACCATGACCATTTACGATCCCTTAGATGAATCGGTATTTTGGCAGCTTTATTTTGGGGGCGGGAAGCTGCATTTTGCCACCAGTGGTATGGGCAAACGGGAGCGCTTAACGTATCTTTTGGGGCAACTGTTTCCGAAAGCGAAATTTCCCATGGGAGATAGCTTTTCCCAAGATTATGATTACATTTGTCAAATTTGGAAAGCTGGAAAATTATCCCTCCAGCAAGTCCGCCAAGTTTTATTTTTTACGACCCAAGAGGCGATCGCCCAGTTTTTATCCCTGCCCCGCGCTGCCATTAAATTTGAACGCGCCCTTAATTTAGATCCCCTGTTGCTATCCCTGTCCCTCAAAGAAATGGTGCGCCCAATCCAGCCGACCGTTCGCCAATGGGTACAACTCCGCCCCGAAATCGCTTCCCCTTTCCAGCGCCTACAAGTCAAAGATTTCCGTGAAATCCGGAGCCGCTCCTGGCTAAACCTCCAGGACTATCAATTTATGGAAAGCCTCCGGGAGCACCTCGACCAACAAGTCACCCTCTATGAGCTGAGTCACCACACCCGCCGTTCCACCCTCGAACTCAGCCAACTCTTCCATCCCCTCGTCAAAACAGGCTTGATTGAAGTTATTCCCTATGCGGGCGTTCCCCAAAAACCCAAACCCCGCATTGCCTGTATTGATGACAGCAAATCAATACAACGGGTCGTCAAAATGACCCTAGAAGCCAGTGGCTTTGAGGTTATCGGGGTCACTGAACCTGCTTTATCTCTGAGTACCTTTGCCCGCCAACGGCCAGAACTAATTCTGATGGATATCAACATGCCCGAAATCGATGGTTACGAGCTTTGTCGCCTGTTCAACCAATCCGAAATGCTTAGGGATATCCCCGTGGTGATGCTTACGGGGCGCGATGGAATTATTGATCGCCTCCGTGCCAAGATGGTGGGGGCTTCTGACTACATCGCTAAACCGTTCAATCCCCAGGATTTGATACGGATGGTGCAGTCCTATGTGGAGCAAACATCAGCGCAATCTACGCCCTAGAGGTTGTATTTCATAATCTCTAAACTCAATTTTCAGAATAAATTGCGCCAAGTTCTAACACTGATCAAGAAAATAAGATGAAAAAAGTTTTAGTTGTTGATGATTCTAAATCGGAACAAACCCTTGTCCGGGCACTCCTGGAAAAAATGAGCCTAGAGGTCAGCCTGGCGGACAATGGCGATGAGGCCTTAACTTGGCTGCGCAACCATGACCAACCGGATCTAATTTTCCTCGATATTGTGATGCCTGGGCTCAATGGCCTCGATTTATGCCGAGAAATTCGCGAAAGCCTGGGTTACGAGGAAGTGCCAATTATTTTTTGTTCTAACAAAAGCCAGGACTTCGACCGTTTTTGGGCGTTACGTCAAGGGGGCAATGCTTATTTAACGAAACCCTACAGTCCGATGGAATTCATGAAAACAGTCAAAGAGTATTTGGCTTAGATAGTGCTGTTTTTTCTTCGATAAAGGTCTGATTTTGCCATGGTCGCTCCCCCTACCCAAACCGATTTCTTCCGGGTTCAACTGTATCCTGCTGGGGCTGATCCCCTTGCCCAAACACGCTTGTTGATTCCCCTAGAAAATATGTTGGAAGTGATGACCCTGCCCCGCCAAGACATTTGCCCGGTACCAGGGGTCGCTCCAGGGGTGTTGGGGGTGACGAACCAACGGGGGCAGTTGATTTGGGTGGTGGATCGGCGATCGCCTTCGGGATTAGGAACATCTGCAGCACGGCCCAATCCCCAGGAAAAGCTAACGGTGGTGCTCCTGGGCCAGGGGGATGCAGGGCAAGTGGGCTTTGTGGTGACCCAGCTTGAGGGCATTGCGCCGTTTGACTTGGGGGAGGCGGCTCCGGTGGCGGCGGCTTGGCAGAGATTTTATCCCCATTGCGATCGCCAACTGGTCAAGGGGCCAGAGACGGGATTTACGTTGGCCATGGCCCATTTATCCCGCCACCTACAGGGCGTCCCGGTCAATCAGTAAGTTTTGAGTTTTTTCAACGTCAATTTCACAGAATCACTACCTATGGGCACAACAGAACAGACCATGAACACGGCAACTTCTCCGGCTTTTTCTGAGGAAATCAAAGAACTCCAGGCGGCGATCGCCCTTGATCCGACAGATATTGTGATGAAAATCAGTCTGGCGAGTCAACTGGAAACCGAAGGCTTTTTGCCGGAGGCGGCGGAAGTTTACCGCGACATCGTGGCTTCGGATCAAGACGGCGTCTTTGCCGCCAGTGCCCAACAGGCGCTCCTTGCCCTAGGGGAAGCGATGGATTTCCCAGAGGTAAAGAATGGCAATGGTAACAATGGTGATCGCCCAGCGGCATCAACCAACGGGAACGGAACAGCGGCTACGGCCCACCCGCCGGAATCTCCCATTGTCCTAGAAGTCTCAGAAGCGAAGGAATACAGCCCAGAGATTGTGGCATTGCAAGCAGCGATCGCCGCTGACCCCACGGACATGGTGGCCCAAATTAGCCTCGCCAGTGCCCTCGAAAGTGAAGGCTTTTTTCCAGAGGCGATCGCCAGCTATCAGCAAATCATTGACCAAGATCCCGAAGGCATTTTTGCCGCCAGTGCCGCCAAAGCCCTTGAAGATCTCCAGGCACAGTTGCCCCAGTCCGATCCAGAGACCGATGACCCCTCGGCGATCGCGCTTCCAGACCAAACCCCCAAACCCGTTGCCCTGGTTTACGACGATGTTGACTATACCGATGTCGATGTCACCTCCCCTCCCCTGAAGCGATTACAAAACCTTTCCATTGCCCAGAAACAATTCATCGGTATTTTTGTTTCCAGTGCCATTGCGATCGCCGGAGTGGTGGCAGCAGGGGCGGTGATTATTGTTACTTCTGGGCGATCGCAGCTCCGGGAACAGGCCACCTCAGAGCTCGCGGTCAACGACATTAACTACAACGTCAAAATTGACCAGATGGGTTTTGGGTTCCGGGGCCAATCGGATAACGCCGCAATCATCGCCGCCGCCGCGGCCTACCAAAGTACAGGTACTGTTCCCCCTGAGCAGCTCGCCCAGGTGCAGGCCATTCTCCAAAACGAAATCCAAGCCCGTAATATCGAATATGCCACCCTGGTCAGTACAAATCTCCGGATTATCACCAACGGCAACGGCGATCGCCAAGGGGAAGTGTTTGACCCCAATGGCCTCGTCACCCAAGCCCTCCAGACGAGACAGCAACTCAAAACCAGCGAACTACTCTCTTGGGATGACCTGAATCGAGAAGTAACCAGATTCCCCATTGGCACCAAAAAAGGCGAATTTGCCCTCGTCCGCTACACCGTCACCCCCGTGATCGGCAGTAACGATAATCTTCTTGGAGCCTTGGTTTCCGGCGATGTGATTTTCAATGCCAAATTGGATATTGCCGCGAATACTGTCAGTGCGTTCAATGGCGGTTACAGTGCGATTTACCAAGTCAACCCTGATGGTGGTTTCCAGCTCGCCAGTGCCCTCTACCAACAGGATGCCCAGGAAGAAGGGGAAGACAGTACCCGTAAGGTGATCCAGACCTCCCTTAATGCCCCTGATCTGCTCACGCTACCGGATTTCTCTTTCCTGACGGCCGCCGTCAACGCTAGGGGGGAAACCGTGGTCGATACCCAGGTGATTGATGGCATCTCCTACACCCTCGCGGCGGAATCCATTCTCAATAGCGCCGGGGAACCCGTGGCGATCATTGTCCGGGGCACCGATGAAAATACCCTCAATGCCCTGATCCAGGACAGCTTACTGCTTCAGACAACGGTGGGTTTAATTGGGGTCTTTGTGGCGGCTGGTTTAGCGTGGCTCCTGGGGCGCACGATCACAAGACCGATCAAGCGCCTCCAAAAGGTAACCACCGAGTTTGGTGCCGGGAACCTTGATGCGAGGGCCGAAGTTTTTGCCAAGGATGAAGTGGGACAGTTAGCCACCACGTTCAATAATATGGCAGCGCAAATTCGCTCCATTACCGATGCCGTCGAAGCCCAAGCTCAAGCTAAAGATCAAGAGGCGGCCTTCCAACGCCAGGAGCGGGAACGTCTCCAGGAAGGGGTGATTCGGTTGCTGCTCCAAATTGAAGAGGTGCGCCAGGGGAACCTCACGGTACAGGCGATGGTAGACGAAGGGGAAGTGGGTTCCATTGCCGATGCCTTCAATGCCACCCTCCGGAGTCTGCGGGCCTTGGTTTCCCAGGTGAAATCTTCGGCAGACGAGGTGTATGATTTGGCGATCGTCAACAATGACTTGATCACGCGCCTCTCCACGGAAGCCACAGTCCAGGAACAGGCGATTCAATCGGCGGAACGTTCGGTACAAGGTATTGCCCAATCCATTCAAGCGGTAGCGAAATCGGCCCAGGGGGCAGCCCAAATTGCCCGAAAATCCCGCTTGGCGGCCCAGGAAGGCCAGGCGACCATGGACGAAACGGTGACAAGTATTGATCTAATTCGGGGTTCAGTGGCAGATACCTCGAAGAAAGCAAAACGTCTGGCGGAATCTTCCCAGGAAATTTCGAAGATCGTTAACATCATTTCTGACATTTCCGAAAAGACGAACCTTCTGGCCTTTAATGCTTCCATTGAGGCAACGCGAGCCGGGGAAAATGGCCAGGGTTTCCGGGTGGTCGCTGATGAAGTACGTCGCTTGGCAGAACAGGTCACCACAGCAGCCCAGGAAGTGGAGCAGTTGATCGGCGGGATCCAAGAAGAAACGGCCCAGATGATGCAGATGATGGAGGAAAGTACTTCCCAGGTGGTCACGGGGACGGAATTGGTGAAAAAGACGAAAACAACGCTCCAGAGTGTGTCCCGCATTAGTGAGGAAATTGACAAAGTGCTGGCGCGGATTTCGAAGGCGATGGTCTCCCAGCGGGATGTGTCTGGGAAGGTCACGAAAATTATGCAATCGGCGGCGGAGGTGGCCCAAAAGACGGCGGCAGAATCCCAAACGATGTCTGGTCAGTTGGATGCGCTAACCCAGGTGGCGATCGCCCTGAAGGATTCTTCGTCCCGCTTTGAGATTGAGTAACGTTTTTATTTTTCGGCTGTTTTAATGTTCTTTTACTATCTTTGCCATGTTGGATGCTGCTAGTTTAAAGGCGATCGCCCTCGAAGCCCGCCACTGCTTTTTGCTGGAAGATGCCCCGGATTTTGTTGAGTTGTTCCACCAAAGTATGGGGCTGTTGCAAGCAGAACTCCAACAACCCGCAGGCCACGATCAGGCAAAGCTATACCAAGATTTGGTGCGCGCTGCCCATTCCATCAAAGGGGGCGCTGGCATCGCAGAATTATCGACCCTGCACAACCTAGCCCACCAGATGGAGGATCTCTTAGAGGCGATCGCCGCCGGCCGGATTAAAGAAGAACAGACTGCACTGGATTTGATCAGCCTCGCCATGGAAGAGGTGCAACATTGCCTCGACTTGGCAGCCCGGGACGACAACCACCCAGGGGACAGTCCGGGGGCCGCACAAATGGCGATCTCCCTCCAAGAATTTCTCGGTCAGGCCCAGACCCCTGCACCCGAAGCCATTGCTCCTGCTGGTAATGCCCCCAGTAAATTTGTCGCCACCGCCCTCAAGGTGGATCTCGAAGCCTGTGTGCAGCGCCTCGAAAAACTCCTCACCCACGATCCCACCCCCCGCAGTGCCGCCCGCCAACTCAAAACCCTCGAAGAAGAATGCCGCCTCCTAGGGGATGCCCTTGGGGTTCCCTGGCTGAAGGCCATTGCCACCCTGATCCAAACGGCCCTAGATAGTGCGGCCATTGATTCCGTTACCCTCAGCCAAGGGGCGATCGCCGAAATCCGTCGTCTGACCCAGGCATACCTAACCAACCCTGATGAGGCCAAGATTAGCGAATCATTCCAAGCTCTCCTAAGCGTTCCAGAACCACCAAAACTTGAGATCCCAGCCGAGGCTGACCCCAGTCCCGATCCAGTTCCTGCCACGCCGGTTAATGCCACGCCAAAACCTGCTCCCAAACAAACCTCTAGCCTGCAAATTCGGATGCCGATCCAGCAACTCAACCGCATGGGGAATGCTGTCGGGGAACTGTTCATTGGCTACGAAAAGCTCACCCGGCACCAAGATCAACTCCTCCGGGCCAGCCGCAATCTTAAAAAAAGAACCCAGCAACTCAACCCGATCCGTGATGAAGTAACGGCCCTCTACGATAAATTGGCTGTGGCTACCGCTGGTTCAGGCCAAAATGGTGGCAGCCAGAAACCGTCCTTAGAATTGGCCACTGCGACCCACACGGAATTTGACACCCTCCACTTTGACCAATACACCCAGGCCCATTCCCAACTCCAGCAGTTCCAGGAACTGATGGTACAGGTGCAGGAGATCCAGGAAGATTTGGAACTAATGCGGTGGGAGTTCCAAGAATCTTTAGAAGGGGTGCGGCAACAGTTAGAGTATCTCAACCAGGATCTGACTCAATCGCGCCTGATGCCCTTTGGCAACTTGGCACGCCGTTTCCGTCAGTCCTTGGAGACCTTGAGTAAACGCTACCCCCAGATGGCACAGCTCGTGATTGAGGGCGAACAGGTTTTGGTGGATCAAGCAATTTTGGAACAATTGCGCACGCCCCTGACCCACCTAATCCGGAATGCCTTTGACCATGGCATTGAACCGCCCCAGGAACGCCGCCAAGCCCAAAAAACCGAGACGGGAACCATTCGCCTCAGTGCACAATTGCGGGGCAATATGGTGGAAATTTTGGTGCAAGACGATGGCCGGGGCATTGATTTAGACCGGGTGCAACAAAAGGCGATCGCCAAGGGACTTTGTGCGCCCAATCACCAACCGACCGAAGCCGAAATCCTTGAATATCTATTTGCCCCAGGCTTTTCGACGAGGGACACCGTCAGCGATCTCTCCGGTCGGGGTTTAGGCCTGGATATTGTCCGCCTCGAACTGGCCCAACTCAAGGGCACCATTACCGCCAGTAGTGAGCGGCACCAGGGGACAAAATTTACGATCCGCATTCCCCTGAGCTTTAATATTTTGCCGTTACTCCTCTGCCGCTGCCAGCAACAGGCGATCGCCTTTCCTTCGGTGACTGTCCAGGCTGTGCTCTCGCTGGTTAACAAAGACAATTTAGAGTATCCAGAATTTCTTGATTGGCAGGGCACCCCCCTTAAACTCCACGCCCTCGATCAACTGCTGCCCTATCCCCAAAGCAATCTCCTCTTGCCCCCGGAACAGCGGCCAGCGCCCACCATCGGTCTGATCGTGCGTCAGGGGAAAAAATCTTTGGCGATCGCCGTGGATGAAATCCTTGGGGAGCGGGAACTGGTGCTGAAATCCCTAGACAATACCGTGGCCTATCCTCCCTACGTTGCGGGGTGTACCGTGTTGGGTTCCGGGGAAGTGATTCCGGTGCTTTTACCCGATGCCTTTGAGCAACTCTTGGCCAGCCCAGAGCAACCCCAAGCATCCAGTCCCACCCCTGAACAACCCAAGCGCCAACCGACGATTTTGGTCATTGATGACTCTGTTGCTGTCCGCCGTACCCTCAATAAACTGTTAAATCAAGTCGGCTATCAGGTGCAGCAGTGCCGGGATGGCAAAGAGGCCTGGAACCTCCTCAACCGCTCAAAACAAACCTTTGATCTCGCAATTTGTGACCTGGAAATGCCTGGTTATGATGGCTTTACCCTCTTGCAAATGGTGCGGGGCCAAAGCCAATGGGATCACTTACCCTTCGTAATGCTCACCTCCCGCGATAACGATCTCCACCGCCAGAAAGCCCAGGATCTCGGTGCCAATGATTACTTCACAAAACCGTTTCACCCGGTGCGCTTCCTGAAGGCGATCGCCCAATATGTTGAAACCTAACCAACCAGGCCAGTTTTCAGATGGCGGGAATCAAAATAGTTTGCAAAAGTTCCTCTACCCGTTGGCGTAGCTTGCGGTTGTGGGGGTCAGCCAGGAGTGCTTTGTGGAGATAGGTGCGGGCTTTGTGGTTTTGCCCCTGTTGGAGTAAATGGCGGCCCCAACTGAGATAAGTGATCCCTTGCCATTGGCGCACCTCTAGATCCTGAGGGAGCCGCTGGGCTAGACCTTCCATTAAGGCGATCGCCCTAGCATAGCGCTGTTGTTGTAGGCAGTCCTGGAGCCGTTGGTAACTTTCCCACTTCAGCCGCTGATCTAGAGGAGAAAGGATCGCCCTCCCTGAGGGCTGCTGTGGTTCTGGGGATGGGAGCCAGGTTTGTTTGTCCGGGGAACGGTGGATTTCTGCTAGGACTTTGTAGGCTTGGGTAATCTGGATGAATTTGTATTCCGCTTGGCGATCGCCACGATTTACATCCGGGTGACATTGCCGCGCTAAACGACGATAGGCCGCCTTCACTGCTTCCAGCTCTGCATCAACCCGTAACCCTAAAATTTTGTAGCACTCAAGGAGATTCATCGATGGTTGTTATCTGGAAGGAGGCGAAATTTAACCCAAGGATACCCCAAAAAAATCCTGTCAGCGTGATTCCTTTGGCGAAACCCCAACAACACCGCTATGATCCTCTGAAAATGTCCTCACAACTCCCCCTCACCCGAAAACATTCAATGTCTGCCCCGCTCCAAATCATCATTAAGCTCTTCGCAATCTACCAGGAAACCTACGGCACCGAAGTTTTACATTGGCAAGTTGCCCCTGGCAGTACGGTTATGGACGTTTTCCAGCGCATTCTCAGTGAACATCCCAGTTTGGCAGAATGGCAGGCCGTCACCCGCTTTGGCGTGAATTTAGAATTTGTCTCCCCGGAAACAGTGCTCCAGGAGGGCGATGAGGTGGTTCTGATTCCTCCCGTCAGTGGTGGTTAGTTTTTAGGGCCAACATCTGCAAAAAAATTCCACTACAATACAAAGCGACTTTTGTTCTGTCCTTTGAGTTCATTACCGTTAGTTCGTTGGTGCCGCCGATGATTATGCACGTTGCCAATCTCCGCCAAAATTACACCAAAGCGGGTCTCCATGAAGATGATGTGAGTAATGACCCCATGGTGCAATTCGCCACTTGGTTCCAACAGGCAACGGAAATTGATGAAATTCGTGAACCCAATGCGATGGTTCTCAGCTCCGTCGGCCCTGACGGGAAACCCAGTTCACGGGTTGTGCTTTTAAAAGATTTTAGTGAAGCAGGGTTTACATTTTTTACGAACTACACCAGCCAAAAGGGTTTGGAACTAACAGGAACCCAATATGCGGCTTTGGTCTTTTGGTGGGAACCCCTAGAAAGACAAGTACGCATCGAAGGCACCGTCGAAAAACTGCCTCCTGAACGCTCCGATGAATATTTCGCCAGCCGCCCCCGGAAATCCCAAATTGGGGCCTGGGCCTCTGCCCAAAGTCAGGCGATCGCCAATCGGGAAGTCCTCGAACAGCGCTTCAAAGACCTCGAAGCCGAGTACGCCGATAAAGAGATTCCCCGGCCAGACCATTGGGGCGGCTTTTTGGTGAAGCCCGAAAAAATTGAATTTTGGCAAGGACGTCCCAGTCGGCTCCATGACCGGCTTGTGTTTACCTTACAAGGCGATCGCACTTGGCAGCGGCAACGCTTAGCACCGTAAATTTTAGCTCTGCAACCCGAAGCGGCCTAAGATTTGTACTGTGTAATTTAGCGGAACTCAGTATATGAAAAGCCTTTGGAATGATCAAGAAGCAGCCACCTACCAGGGGGATTTGGCCCTGCGGGTTTACACATCGCGTTTGTTAGGGCGAGATCCCTCTTTGGTACTCCATGGCGGTGGTAATACCTCTGTCAAGGTCACGGAAACGAACCTAGTCGGCGAAACAGAAGAAATCCTCTACGTCAAAGGGAGCGGTTGGGATTTGGCGACCATCGAAGCAGCCGGTTTTGCCCCAGTGCGGATGCAGCATTTGTTGAAATTGGCGCAATTACCCAGCCTAAGTGACCCCCAGATGGTCAACGAACTAAAGACCCAAATGACCGTCGCCACCGCCCCGACCCCTTCGGTAGAAACGATTCTACACGCGATTTTGCCCTACAAATATGTCGATCACACCCATGCCGACGCGATTGTGACAATTACCAACACACCGGAGGGACTGGAGCGAATCAAAGAAATTTATGGCGATCGCCTGGTGATTATTCCCTATATCATGCCGGGGTTTGACCTCGCTCGCCTTTGTGCCGAAAAATTTGCCGCCGCCGCCCACGCCCAAACCGAGGGGATGATTTTGTTAAACCACGGGATTTTCTCCTTTGGGGCGACGGCCAAAGAATCCTACGAGCGGATGATTGCCCTTGTCCAGGAAGCAGAAACCTATCTCCAGCAGCAAGGGGCTTGGCAGATTCCCCAACGTTCTGTAAAAACCAGTGACACTCCCATCGCGAAAACCCTAGCCCAACTCCGTTACGACGTTTCCCAGGTGGCAGGTTTCCCGGTCATTCTCAAAGGCGATCGCCGCCCGGAAATTTTGAACTTTACCCAGCGGGAAGACTTAGGGCGCATTTCCCAACAAAATCCCGCCACTCCCGACCATGTGATCCGCACCAAACCTGTGCCCCTAATTGGCCGCGATGTGCAAGGATTTGCCGCCGCTTACAAAGCCTATTTCACCAACCAAGCGCCCCAAGCCAAGGAACCCAAAACCATGCTCGATCCAGCCCCCAGGGTAATCCTCGATCCGGACTTGGGTTTAATTACCGTCGGCCAAACCGCCAAAGCCGCCAACATTGTCGCGGATATCTATCGCCACACCATCGAAATTATTTCCCGCGCTGAACAGCTCAGTCGCTACCAAGCCCTGTCCCAAAAAGATATTTTTGATATGGAATATTGGGATCTAGAGCAAGCCAAACTGAAAAAAGGCGGCAATCCACCAGAATTTACCGGCGAGATTGCCCTGGTGACAGGGGCCGCCTCTGGCATTGGCAAAGCCTGCGTTGAATCTCTCCTCAAACGAGGTGCTGCAGTGGTAGCTCTGGATATCAACCCCGCCATTGAAACCCTCTGCGATCGCCCTGATTTCTTGGGTCTGACCTGCGATCTCACCGACGAAACCCAACTCAAAAACGCCCTAGCGCAAGCTGTCCAGTATTTTGGCGGCTTGGATCTGGTAATCCTCAATGCCGGTATTTTCCCCCCCAGTCAGGCGATCGCCAATCTCCCCACCGACCACTGGCGACAGGTACTCGACATTAATCTCGACAGCAATTTGGTTCTGCTGCGGGAATGCCATCCTTTCCTGAAACTGGCACCGAAAGGGGGTCGGGTTGCGCTCATTGGCTCGAAAAATGTTGCTGCTCCAGGTCAAGGCGTCGCCGCCTATTCCGTTTCTAAAGCTGCCCTCAACCAACTGGCACGGGTGGCCGCCCTCGAATGGAGTTCAGACGGGATTCGGATCAATACCGTCCATCCCAATGCCGTCTTTGACACAGGGATTTGGACGCCCGAAGTCCTCGAAAAACGCGCCAAAGCCTACGGTCTGACCATTGAGGATTACAAGAAAAACAACCTCCTCCAGGTGGAAATCACCAGCCAAGACGTCTCCGAATGTGCCGTAACCCTTTGCAGTGATCTATTCGCTAAAACAACCGCCGCCCAAATTCCCCTTGATGGCGGTAACGAGCGCGTCATTTAACAAAAATCCCCCTTTGAAAGGGGGAGCTAGGGGATGTTATTTACATAATGCCAACAAAATGGAGCGGGCCTTGGCCACTAATCAACTCCAACAACAGCGCCAAAAAGCCGATCATGGCGAGGCGGCCATTTAAGACCTCGGCGCTGGTATTCATGCCCCAGGACAATTCTTGGGGATACATTTTCATATTTTCTTTGGGGTGGGTGACCTGACCAAAGGTGCGAGGACATTGTTCGAGGGAATCGGTGACCAAGTTCGCCAAAGATTCGATGAACAATGGATGAGTATTCAGAGCCGGAACGCGGCGGAAATTTTCAATGCCAGCTTCCTCGGCTACCTCACGGTATTCGATGTCAATTTCCTGGAGGGTTTCAATGTGCTCAGACACGAAACTAATGGGGATGACGACTAGATCTTTGACGCCTTTTTCGCCCAGGGCAATGAGGGAATCTTCGGTGTAGGGTTGGAGCCATTCCACAGGGCCAACACGACTTTGGTAGGCCAGGGTGTAGTCATTGGGACGACCAAGGGCTTCCATGATTAACTTGGTGCATTCTTCGATTTCTCGCTGGTAAGGATCCCCTGCTTCTTCGACATAGCTTTGGGGGACACCATGGGCACTAAAGAAAATGTGAGCCTGGTCAGGATGTTCGAATTGATCCAGTTCCTGGCGAATGAGATCGACCATCGCAGCAATGTACTGGGGATGGTCATACCAGGAGGGAATGAGGGTGTAATCGAGTTGATTGAGGTCTTTGTCGGTGCGCCACATTTCTTCGAGTACCCGGAAGCTAGACCCGCTAGTACTGATGGAAAACTGGGGATAGAGTGGCAATACCACAAGCTGATCAAGGTCGTCTTTTTTGATTTCGGCGATCGCCTCTTCGGTGAAGGGGTGCCAGTAGCGCATCCCCACATAAACTTTGACCTCTTGACCCCACTCCGCCAACTTTTGGGCGAGAGCTGTCCCCTGGGCTTCGGTGATTTGTCGGAGGGGCGAACCACCGCCAATTTCTTTATAGTTTTCTTGGGATTTGCCGGCCCGGAGCGTGGAAATGAGCCAAGCAAGCGGCTTTTGCATCCATGGCGCGGGTAAACGAATAATTTCGGGGTCAGCAAACAAATTAAATAAAAAAGGACGGACATCCTCTAATTTGTCTGGCCCACCTAGGTTAAGTAATAAGACCCCAACACGACCCATAGCTGATACAAATTAAATTTACTGGTATTTTCTTTAAGTTATTGTAACAATATATCTCTTTGGGACGGCGTGCCTGTCGTGGTGGCTACAAGAAAGTCGAAAAAGTTTACATTTCACCACTTTATTTTTCAGGTTTTCGGCAAGCCCAAGTAGTGTCTTTCTAAACAACTCGCTTGAGGCCTTCAGCGGAGAAGCGATGGACCTGTTCGGCCCTTTGGGGACGCCCGAGAAAATATCCTTGGGCTATGTCACACCCCATTTCTTTGAGTAAATCCAGGATGGCCTGATTCTCGACCCCTTCTGCCACCACTTCTAGGCCGAGGCTGTGGGCTAAATTAATCGTCGAGCGGACAATCACCAGGCTCTGTTCGTTGGTGAGCATATCCACCACAAAGGATTGATCAATTTTTAGGGCATGAACCGGAAACCGCTGTAAATAACTCAGGGAAGAATACCCAGTACCAAAGTCATCAATGGATAAATGCACGCCCAGATTAGCGAAGCATTGTAATAGCTCTAGGGCATAGCGGGGGTCACTCATGAGGGCGGTTTCGGTAATTTCGAGTTCAACCTGTGCAGGGATGATCTCGTATTGCTGGAGCAGGGCTTCAAAGGTGGTGAGACAGTTTGGATCGAGCAGGCTACAGGCGGATAAATTTAAGGCGATCGCCAAATCAAGGCCTTCGTCTTGCCAGACTTTTTTTTGTTGGAAAGCTTCTTCCCAAATCCAGTAGGTCAGCGCGTGGATTGCATCGCTTTGTTCCGCGAGGGGGACAAATTCGGCGGGGGAAATCAGCCCAAATGTGGGGTGGTGCCAACGGGCCAACGCCTCTACGCCGATGAGTCTTTTTTGCCGGAGATCAAACTTAGGTTGATAGCACAAAAAGAATTGTTGGCGGGCGCTCGGTTTCCCCAGGCTAGACAAGATGGCGAGCCGTCGCGGTGTGTAGTAGTCAATATCTTCGTGGTAAATCTCATAGGTCGTGCGTTTTTGTTTTGCCGCATACATCGCAACTTCGGCACTGCGGAGGGCGGCGTGGCTGTCTGTACCGTGGTTGGGGAACATCGCAATCCCCAGGCTCGCCGTAATATGAATCACATTGCCCGCCGTGACAAAGGGTTGCTTAATCGCCGCCTGCAAAATATCGGCTAGTTCCACCGCATGCTGGCAGGCTTCTTCCCATTCACTGTGCATCATCGGACAAGCAACGGCAAATTCATCGCCCCCCAAACGACAGACGATCCCCTGGTAGGGACTGAGGGCCGAGAGCAAACGCAGGGCAATCTGTTGCAGAAAGGTATTCCCAAGCTTGTGGCCCAGGGTGTCATTGAGATCCTTGAAACGATCTAGGTCAATGAGCATCACAATGATTAACTCATACCCCAAAGAGGGGGTATTTAACCATTCTTGAATTGTGTCGTGGAATAGATTGCGATTGCCAATGGTGGTCAGGCTATCGTACCGGGCCTGGTAACGCAGTTCTTTGAAATGGTGGGCATTGGCGATCGCCAAAGAAATCGATTGACCCAGGGCGCGGAGGGTATCAACTTCATAGGAAGCTAAGGTTTTGTCTTCCTCGAATAGCATCAACAACAAGCCAAACTGTTGTTCATGGAAAACCAAAGGAATCGTCAACACCTTCGCTGCATTACCCAAGGCAACACTTTGGGGACTGAGATCATCACAAAAACAAGCCAACTCCGCAGCGTCTAAAATTTGGAGCGTTTTGTCCTGCAAAGCATAGCGAAAAAGACGATGGTTGGCTGTGAGTTGATTGAGAGCAACGCGCCTTTCCGACGAAAAACCCGCATGGCTCTGTAGCCTCAAGAGACCATCTTCAAAAGTTGTACCCTCTAATAAATAAAAGCCGATACAAGTTTCCGCATAATGTTGATGCAGCGTTGCGGTAGTTTCCCGGGCGATATCTTCAATTTCGAGGGAACTATGTAAACGCTGGGTGAGGGCATGGGCCAGGGTCAAAAAGCAATTGTGCATCTGCAAAGACCGTTGAGAGCGGCGGAGTTCCGCTTCAACCTGCTTAAGGGCAGAAATATCAATGGCAATGCCCGTAAATCCCGAAGCATTTTGATCGAGATCGAGCTCAACCCGAGACGCAAAGCCATATAGTCTTAATGTATTACCCTGTTTTGTCCGGACTCGAAATTCCCCTTCCGCATAGCCTTGATTAAAAACTTCTAGTAACTGTTGCTGCACAAACTCTCGATCTTCGGGCATGATTGTCTCGATCGCCTTGAGGCGAGACATCTCTGCATCACTAAAACCGAGCACTTCTTGATAGAAGCGGTTCCAACGGATGAATTTGCCGGCACCATCACAGACGAACAACGCGCCTTGGAGGCTATTAAATAATCCTTGCAGAATATTACGTTCGGATTCTAAAGCTTCACTGGTCTGTCTGTAGGCAGAGGCCCGCCGCTGGGACGTCGATAAGGTTGGCAACCACCGCACCAGTCCAACGCCAACGAAGATCAGCCCAACACCTTCACTAATAAATCGCTCACCGAACTGCCAGACCGTTCCTAAAGATTGCCACTGGGTACCGAGGTATTGGGAGAATTGCAAAAAAGATAACCAACGTCCTAAAGCTAACAGGATACAACCAAAAATAATGTAGCGATAGTCCTGTTGCCGCATCGCGATTTTTTGATCATGTTTTACGAGGACATAGACAATGCCCGTTAACATCAAAGCGGCACATAGGGCAGCAAGGGACTGGTACATAGATATGGCTAGAGCGGTAAGAAATGGTGTCGGAAAAAAGCTGCAATCTAAATGTATTTTATCGGTGAAAAACTTCTCAAATTATAGAATTGCTTATAGGTTAACTGAGCTTAACTAAACCTCTTCTGGGTTTGGGACATTGGTCTAGGGTTCAAGGAGATGCCGGGGCATCACAATCAAGGTTGTGCCCTCCCGACGTAGTACATAAACGGTTTGGTGGGGATCGATGGTGACGGTTTCGTCGGCACAGCGGGCGCGCCAGGAGTTGCCTTCGTACAAAACGCGGCCAGGTTCACCGGGGGCGATCGCCGTTAGGGTTTCGGCATCGGCAGCATCACTGAGGGTGCGAATGGAAGTTTTGGGGGTAAAAAAACGGCGGGAACTCACAATGGCGATGGTCGAAAACAGCAGCCATAGAAAAATCTGCACATTGGGATCTAGGCTCGGAATGAGATACACAATGACAGCCACGGCCACGGCCCCAAGCCCTAGCATAAACTCCATGAAGGCGGTGGGAAAAATAAACTCTAGGGAGCAAAGCACCGCGCCAATAATTAACCAGACCATTAAAGGATTGAGCATTCACCGAGACCCTAATACTGGGGATTTTTCGCCATATAATTCGATCAGGGATGGCCTCCGTACCATTGACCGCTGACTTCATCATAGCTTGACTACTGGGCCTGGGCTGTTTGTGCGCTGTACTGTTTTCTAAAGTTTATGTCTATTACTCTTCCTTATCTCCGAGCATCGGGTTCCTTGGCGTTAACCTTTCAGGCAGCGGATCTCGTCGGCGATCGCTACTGGGTGGTTGCACCGCAAATTTGGCAAGACACCAAGCCCGAAGCACCACCAGACTGCACAGCCCCCAATGACCTGGCCCAACGCTATGGCAAATTATATTCCCGTCAACTGCACTTGCCCCGCATTTACGATATTTTGTCTCTCCCAGAAGGAGAAATTTTACTCCTCGACAACATCCCAATTAACAATCAAGGGGAACTGCTGCCTGCCCTAGGATCGGTTTGGGCCGATGCTTCCCCGCTGCAACAGTTAAATTGGCTATGGCAAATGCTTGATCTCTGGGAAGATTTGGCAGCCGTGGCCATGGGCACTAGCCTTTTGCCGTTAGAAAATATCCGGGTCGATGGTTGGCGACTCCGACTGATGGAATTATTGGCCGATCCCCCTGGTGCGCCTGTCACCTTAGGGGCCTTAGTAACGCCCTGGCGATCGCTCCTGGCCGAAAGCACGCCGCCAGTCCAAGCAATGCTGACAGAAATGATTGAGAGTTTCAGCGAAGCGGATGCAGATCTAGAGATTATTTTGCCCCGGTTAAATCAGCTCCTTTTAGAGCAGTCGAGCCAGCAACATCTGCAAATGGCGATCGCCAGTGCCACCGACCAGGGAAAACTCCCCACAAGCAACCAAGATGCCCACTACCCCACGACCCAGGATTTAGCCGCTCCCCCTACGGCAACCCTGGCCTTGAGTGATCATTTACTAATGGTGTGTGATGGCGTTGAAGGCCATGGCCAAGGTGAAGTAGCGAGTCAGTTGGCAATTCAATCCCTCAAGTTGCAACTGACAGGTTTCTTCCAAGGGCTATTTGATACCGATGAAGTGGTGCCCCCGGCGGTCATCGAACAACAGCTAGCGGCCTACATTCGCATTACAAATAACTTGATCGCCGAACGTAACGATCAAGAAGGACGCACAGGGGGCGATCGCATGGCCACTACTCTAACCCTTGCCCTCCAGGTACCCCAAAGACCCAGGGCCGACGAACTCCAGGATAGCCACAGCCACGAACTCTACATTGCCCAGGTGGGGGACAGCCGGGCCTATTGGCTCACCAGGGAACAATGCATTTGCTTGACGGTGGACGATGATGTGCTCAGTCGGGAAGTCCAGGCGGGCCGGGCTATTTATCGTCAAGGGTCACAGCGCCCCGATCACATGGCCCTCACCCAAGCCCTAGGGATTAAAGGGGGTGATCGCCTCCATCCTGTGATTCGCCGCTTCGTGTTCGCTGAAGATGGGGTGTTGGTGGTCTGTTCCGATGGCCTGAGTGACCAGCAATTTTTAGAGTCCCATTGGCAGACCTTCGCCCCGGTGATTATCCAGGGTCATTTGCCCCCGGCGGCCCTGCTCCAGAGCTTGATTGAGAAGGCGATCGCCAAAAATCCTGAAGATAACATTACGGCGGCGATCGCCTTCTACCGCTTCACAACGGACACCTTCACCCAGGCCCCAGAACTTGAAACGGCTCCCGCCCCTGAAGACTTTGAGCCGGAATTTGTCCCCCCGGATCTGGCCCTAGACACAACCCTTGAGGCGGAACTGGCGTCGGAACCAGAGGCGGAAAATAGTCTGTCCCAGTTCACCTTAATTTTGGTGAGTTTAGTAGCGATTCTTCTGATGTTAGTCCTGGCGGCCTTTGGTTTGAACTGGCTGTTAAACCGTGAACCTCTACCGACGCAACCGGATGATCCGAATCTTGAAACCCCTACAAACGCAGAGTAGTACGCAGGAAATAAGCAATTTTTTCGGCACTCTCCGGCATCCCTAGGGCAGCGACATTGGCGGCGATCGCCTCCCGTTTTCCCGGTGCTTCCAATAGACCCAAGACCATCGCTGTGAGGGATTCAGGGGTTAATTCAGCCTGGGGTGCTAACAGTGCAGCTTCGTGTTTCGCAAAAACCTGAGCATTAAGGGTTTGGTGATCCTCGGCGGCGTAGGGATAGGGAATCAGAATGGCTGGCGTTTTGGTAATAGTTAATTCCGTCAGGGCGCTGGCCCCAGAGCGACTAATCACCACGTCCGCCCGTTGCAGGAGGGGAGCAATATTCTCAACAAAGGGTAAGGTGAGATAGTTTTCGGCTTGGAACTGGCCAACGTCAGGGTCGTTTTTCCCGGTGATGTGAACGATCGAGGCTCCGGCTTCGAGCCAGCGGCCCGCACATTGACGCACCAATTGATTAATCCCCACGGCCCCCTGGGAGCCTCCCATCGCCAAAATCAAGGGGCGATCGCCTGGAAGATCTAACTCTAGGGGTTGGGGCGTGAGAAATTCGGCTCGCACTGGGGTGCCGAGGTGAATGGTTTTTGCTTTGGGTAAATATTGGGCCGACTCCTGAAAGCCTACAATCACAGCGGTGGCATATTGCCCCAACAGGCGGGTCACTTTACCAGGAAGCACATTCGACTCGTGGAGGATCACCGGAATTCGTCGCAGTCGCGCTGCCAGGATTGCTGGAGCGGCAATATATCCCCCGGTGGTAAAGACAAGATCAATCTGGCGATCGCCCAAAATTTTGTAGGTTTGAAAAATAGACGCGAGCAACTGCAAACCATTGGCTAGCTTTTGGAGGGGGTTGCCCTGGAGTCCCTTGGCCGTGACCGCGTGACGGCGATATTGATTAGGTACTAAATCCGTTTCGAGGCGATCGCGTACCCCCAACCATTCAATCTCACAGTCCGTTAATTTTTCTGCCACCGCCAGGGCCGGAAAAAGATGTCCCCCGGTACCACTGGCCGCCATCAAGATTCGGGTCGCTGCCTTTGCCACAATTTCAGTCGTTTTTCGTCTCAGGTTCTAGAATAGATTACACGTTCTGATCAACTGATGGGAACTTGTCCGCTTGAAGGAGTGATCGAAATTTTATGGGCTACTGGCAATCTTGGCAACGGTTTTTTGGCATGGCGATCGCCACGGGAGTTTTAACCCTGGGATTTGGTTTACGCAGCGAGGCCCGCACTCCGGCCACTGCCCCAGCTTCCCTCACGGATCTTTTGGTAGACATTGACCAAGCCGCCAATGACCAACAACTAGAACAACTCTTAAATTTTTATGGTGAGAATTTCACCCACAGCGACGGGCTAACCAAGACGGATCTCCAGGACTTGTTAACGCAACTCTGGGAAGAGTATCCCCGCCTGAGCTACAACACCAAGCTCCTCAATTGGGAACAAACAGGCGATCGCCTCGTGGCCGAAACCGAAACCCAAGTGCGGGGCCTCAAGAAACAAGCAGGCCGCTGGGTTCATTATGAAAGTACAATCCGTTCCCAACAGACATTCCAAGGGGACAAACTGATTAGCCAAGATATTTTGTCTGAAGCGTCAACCCTCACCAGTGGCGACAATCCCCCCGCCTTGAAAGTCTTGATCCCAGAAACCGTTGCCCCTGCCGCTGATTTTGGCTTTGATGTGATTGTGCAGGATCCCTTGGGAGAAGAAATTTTATTGGGGGGTGCCCTCGAAGAACCGATTACCAGTAGCACCTACACGAATCCGGAGGCCTTTGACCTGGATATTCTGCCTGCTGGCGGCATTTTTAAACGGGTAGAAGCCCCCACCGAAGCGGGAGATATGTGGTACTCGGCCCTGGTGGTACGCAGTGATGGCATGGTGCTCACCACCCACCGGGTCAAGGTTGAAGATGCGCCTCTCCAGGCCAACGGTCTATAGTTTGTCCGGCTAATTTTGTTTGAGTGAAATCTCTAAATAGCGTCAATTACCGCTCCGTGTTCAATGTTTGAGAACGCTACTGGGGCGGTTTTTGGTCTTTGGTCGGATCTAGGTCGGGGGAATACCCATCTTCGGGGTGGCTTTGCTTCATGAAGTAATAGCCCACCGTCAGGGAAAGAATAATTGCGGCAATGCCGAATAAACTCACGCTATCGGTGGTTTTGATGTCTAGGATAATTACCTTCCGGGCGATCGCAATAATGGCGACGGATAAAACCACCTCAAAATGGGGGCGTCCCTTAGAAAGATAGGTGTTGATAATGCTCTCTAAAAGTTCGATGCCGATAATGATCAGCATAAAGAGACTAAAAACTTCTAGCAGTTGGTCGGCGTTTAACAACAGTATTGGGGGGGCGGCAATACTTTGGAACAGGAACCAGCCAAAATCCAGGGTTGCTAAGCCAATGGCGATCGCCATCATCGCCAGCAAGATTTGAATCATTAATTTTTCGTAGCGTTTAAAGAGCTTGAGCATTGAGTCCCTGGGGCTAGAGTGCTGTTCTGGTACAAAAGGATTCCCAGGGAAATATTGTAGTATGCGGCCTTCTTAGGAAAAATAGGCCAGGGTGACGCCAGCCCCCCCTTCTTTCTGCTCGGCGAGTTCGTAGCGCTGAATTTGGGGATGGTATTTCAAAAATTCATGGACGCCTTCCCGGAGCTTGCCGGTACCTTTGCCGTGGATAATCCAAATGACCTGGGAACCCGCAGCAGTGGCATTGGCGATCGCCTGTTCGAGACTACTTTCTGCTTGGTGCATCCGTTGTCCCCGGATATCGATGGTATTGCGGGTGGTGCGCACCGTCACGGTTTCGGGTGTTTTTGCTTTGGGGGGCGCTTGTTTTTTCGGGGTTTTTGGCTTGGGCTCTGCTTCGACTTTCTGGCCCTGGAGCGATTCAATTTCTGTCCAATCGAGGGACATTTTCATCACCCCAAAACGGGCGACGAGGGTTTTATTGTCAGGGTCTAGTTCAATGACCTCGGCGGTTTGTCCCAGCTTAGAAATGCGAATTTTTTCGCCCAATTGCGGTTGATAACCCGGTTTTTTCCGTTTGGGTTGACTCATTTTGCTGGCGGCAATGTCCCCCAGGGCTTCGGTGGCAACCTGGGCTTTTTGGGCGGTGGGTTGGCCCTTTTGTAAGGTGCGAATTACCTGGGCAATCTCGGCTTTAGCTTCGGCGATCGCCGCTTGCACCTGTTGGTCTTGGGCGAGTTTGAGTTCTGCTTCCCGGCGTTGGAGATCGGCGGCTTTACTGGAAACTTCCGTATAGAACCGTTCGGTCTGTTTGAGGAGGGCTTCGGCTTCCTTGGCTTTTTGCTCCTGTTCCCGGCGCTGGGCTTCGAGGGCGGCAATCACCTCGTTGACATTGGTATTGGTATTCCCCAACAGATCCTGGGCCGTTGTCACAATTTCTGCATCTAAACCTAAACGCTGGGCGATCGCCAGGGCATTGGAACGTCCCGGAATCCCCCAGAGCAACTTGTAGGTGGGCCGCAGGGAATATTCATCAAATTCGACCGAGGCATTTTCAAAGCGCTCATCCTCGTACTTCAGGGCTTTCAGTTCCCCGTAGTGGGTGGTGGCCACCGTGAGCTGGGTCTGGTCTGCCAAATATTTCAACAGGGCGATCGCCAAGGCACTACCTTCGGTGGGATCGGTGCCGGCCCCCACTTCATCGAGGAGCACAAGATTGTTCTGACTCTCCTGGTCTAAAGCTTCGATAATGCGACCCACACGGCGAATATGGCCAGAAAAGGTCGATAAGCTCTGCTGGAGGGATTGTTCATCGCCGATATCGGCTAAAACCTGGTCAAACCAAGGGATTTTCACCGGGGCGATCGCCGGGATAAAAAGGCCCACCTTCGCCATGAGCGCGGCCATTCCCAGGGTCTTTAAGGTGACAGTTTTGCCGCCAGTATTGGGGCCTGTGATCGCCACAACGCGGATTTCTGGGCGAATTTGCACATTGATCGGGATAACTGCCAGGCTTTCTTCTTGCTTCTCTTGCCACACCAGCAAAGGATGGCGCAACTGCCGCAGTACCGTCGGTTGATCGGGGGCGATAAATTTGGGCGGATGCCCATCGAGCCAAAGACTATAGCGAGCGCGGGTCATGGCGAGATCGAGGGTGGTGGCGATCGCCAGGAGTTTTTCGAGATCCTCGACTACCTCGGCCACTTTTTCGGTGAGCTGACGCAGGACAATTTCAATTTCCCGCTCCTCTTGTTTTACGGCCTGGCGGAGGCGATTGCCCAACTCCACAATCCCCTTGGGTTCGATGTAAAGGGTCGAGCCCGTGCTAGAAATATCGTGGACGATGCCAGGAATTTGTTCCTTTTGCCCTGCCTTAACGGGTAACACAAAGCGATCGCCCCGTTGGGTAATGACCGCTTCCTGGATCGAGCCACTGTGCCGTTGCATGATCCGCTGCAAGGTTTGGTAAATCTGCTCCCTGGCCCCTTTAATTTTGACGCGAATTCCTTCGAGCTTTGGGCTGGCTCGGTCT
The DNA here is from genome assembly GCF_001693295.1 of Picosynechococcus sp. PCC 8807. Classification (NCBI taxonomy): domain Bacteria; kingdom Bacillati; phylum Cyanobacteriota; class Cyanophyceae; order Chroococcales; family Geminocystaceae; genus Picosynechococcus; species Picosynechococcus sp. PCC 8807. Next base: position 2,736,405 of record NZ_CP016483.1, on the reverse strand, counting down.
GTAACATCTCCCCGGTCATCGATGCAATGGTGAATATCTTGTTCTAATTCCGGGTAGGTGCGCACCTGCTCAACCAGGCGCGTCAGTTGGGGGAGTTCTAGTTCCGCATTTTCCACTAAGCGCCGCAAACGACGCACTCCGGCCAGGGTGGTGGCAATGAGCAATAGATCTTTGCCAGTGATCAGCCCGCCCACGGTGGCCCGTTCCAAAGCATCACTGATATCGCCAATCCCCTCAAAGGAAACGCCGTTGTCCACCGCTCCATCCAAGGCCTGCATTTCGACGGTTTGGGCCAAGAGAATCTCACTGTCCGCTTGGCTCTGGGGGAAAACCAAATGCTGCGCGGCGATCGCCCCTAACTTTGTTGCGGCAAAGGTCGATAAATGTTGGCACAGGCGTTGCCATTCGAGAAGTTTAAGGGTTTCGGCTTGGATCTCAGTCAAGGACGGTTAAAAGGAAATACAGCAGAGTTCAATTATATAGAAAATGAATTGAGCAAGGCGATCGCCCTTAATGGGGAGGCTCTAAGGGCTGATCTGTACCGTGGAGCCACACATCACTCTGGAAGACAGGAATGATGATTCCCGCTTTTTCAAAGGCAATTTTGACCCGTCGTCGGAATTCCCGTGACACTTCCCACTGTTTTAGGGGCAAAGTTTTGATCCACAGCTTGATCACCATGCCCCGCTCATTGAAATTATCCACCCCCAGGACTAAGGGCGCTTCAATAATGCGCGATCGCCAATCCCGATCCGTATACATTTGTTCGGCCACTTCCCCCAACACCTTGAGGGCAAAATCGACATCTGTTTCGTAGGGCACCGGAATATTGAGATCGGCCCGTGACCATTGATTTGAAAGGTTAGCGACGATCCGCACTTCTCCATTGGGAATCGTAATCAAGCGGCCTTCTGCGTCCCGAATTTGGGTAATGCGGAGGTTGATATTTTCGACTAAACCCGTCACCGAGCCCACATTAATCACGTCGCCAACGGCATATTGGTCTTCGAGGATAATCGAAAAACCATTGATAATATCCTTGAGTAAATTTTGAGCCGCAAAGGACACCGCCAAACCAATGATCCCGGCCCCCGCAAGGAGGGGAGCGATATTGATATTAATCGACCAAAAAAAGACCAGCAGGGCAATCACTAAAATAATCAGGGTGACGACGCTACGCATCACCTGGGAAAAGGTTTGTACCCGCAGTTCTAGCCGTTGGTTCGACTCTTGGGTGATGAACGTAAACGCTTCGAGGGCACCATCGGCCAGGAGTTGGTTAAATTTGGCAATCAGAGCATAACTCAGCCGGATTAGTAAATAACTCACTAGGGCGATCAAGGCGAGCCAAAGAGGATATCTAAAAATGCCCAACAGCCAAACCTGGGCAATCCGCGTTTGGGGAAATAAGCCCAAGTTAATAAAAATGGCTGCGGTAATCGCGCCTCCCTGAAGCAGTTGGCTCAAACGGACTTTGACTTCCCGGAGGTTGTTGCTTTGCCGTTGGCTCAGTTGAATTGAAATGAGGGTTGTATTGCCTTGGGGAAATTCCGCTTCCCGCTCCTGTTGTTTGTGGAGTTTACGCTGCCAGCGCCGCCCGAAAATTTCTAGGATTAAGGCCACCACGGCAACACCAATGGCGATCGCCACCCGTTGTTTTAAAAATGTGTCCGTTCGTTCAAGCTGAGCCCGGTCTAAGGCACTTTCAATCTGACCAATAATCTGCCCGGTGCGTCCTTCAATATCTTCGCCACTCAGTTGTGCGTCCCAGCGGGTCACGGTCATCAAGCGGATGGATTCATCATCTCCCACCTGGATTTGAATATTATTTTCTAGATCACCGTTCGCTTCCCCCTCAGATCCAACAGGTATCACTTGAATGTTTGGGGCATTTTCCGCGTCATACACTCGTTTAATTCGGTTGAGCTGGGTTTGGATATAGTTCAGCCGTGTCGAAAGTTCCGAACGGGGGGCCGCCACCTTAAAAATACAGTGGCCATCCAAATACACACACCGATCGACGATTAGCTCCTGACCATTGTTCGGCAACACCTCCCCTAGATCTGCTTCCGGTAAGGGGAGACTAAAAATTGCTCCCGCTGGTTGCTGCAATCCAAGGCTAAGGCTGATCACCAGCAGGCAGGAGGAGAGGAAAAGGAAAAAAGGCGATCGCCAAATTTTGAATAAATGACTATATAAAAATTTAGTAACTCTCACAAATGCAAGGTGTTATGGAAACTTCAATCTTTATTTTTGGCCAAAAACAATCTAATTAACAACCCAAACCCATAAGCAGTACACGAAAACTAACTGCCCTTGCTGTCAAAGTTATACTTACGTAAAGATTGTTCCCTGGGATACTTGAAAAAAAAAGCTTTCAATGTAGTTGTTAATTTGACTGATTCTTAACAAAAAAAATATTAATTACTCACAACAATTAAACGTAAATTTCTTATAAAGAATGATCGTTTTTTTGGGGAAGTGGGGTATATTTACTAGAGTAAGGGGCTATATATTAAGTATAAGCTCCATCCAATTACACATTCAAAATTTTGATTATTGGAGAAACAAAAATGAACTTTGTAAAAATCGCTGCTGTTGCCGCTGGTGCTGCTGCTCTTTCTCTCGGTTTTGCCTCTTCCGCAAAAGCTGAATTCGCTGCTTCCGTTTCCTTTGTAGATCAGGAAGTTGTCGGTGGTTTTGGCACTGATCAAACTGGCTTCTCTGGCTCCGTTGCTTTTGGTGACGGCTACGCTGCTGCTGCAACCGGTGCTGCTGCTGTGCAAATTCCTTTTGGTCCCGACATTGTCATTACCCAAGGTTATGCTATCGGTAATTCTGAAACCTCCGTATTTATCGAACTTAACGAGCTAAACCCCTTCGATGATGAAGGAGAAGTTGTTGAATTCACTATTGGTGAAGATCCTTCCTAGGTTTAGGTATTCAGTTCTTGAAATTGAATAATCAATTATTTTAAAGGCTTAGATGTTATGTCTAAGTCTTATTTTTATGGCTTGATTAAGATGAGAAATTACCAAGCTATTCTTTGATGCAGAAAATAGATTTTTTACTTTCCGTAATCAGATGGCATTTTAATTTCTAAGAATGGTGACATAAAAAAGTCAATTTAAAGAGATCTTAGTCTTAGTTAAAAATTCGATGTGTAAGTAATTTCCAGAAACACATTCTCTCAGATTATCTGGCCGTGTCTTAATCTTTGTGCTTGTTGTTAGACAATTTATCCTCTTATCCTCGATCTTAAAAATGAGGAATACAAAAATAAGCTCTTAAAAATAACTTGTCAATAACAAGGTTGCTATATCTAAACTGTTATTTGTTAATAGTACTAAGAATAAAAATAAAGATGGCGAAAATTTACTTTTCGCCATCTTTCTGCTTTTTGAATGGAGGAACTTAAATTGACTCTTACCGAGGACCAAACGGATTGCCAGGTCGACCAACACGGAAGGTCAACGTGTAGCGATTGTCAATGAAGTTATTAGTATCAAATCGATACTCATTTTGACTCCAACCCAGAGATAATCTTGGGCTATTGTAGTCAGTACCGAAGCGGAAACCCAGGTTTGCTCCCACTAGAGCGACATTATTGCCTTCATCGTAGGGAGTATAAAAACCGGCAAAGGTAACACTTTCTCCAAAGTCAATGCCTGCGGATAAAACTGTGCTTGCGTCATCAGAATTCGGGAAAAAGTCAATATTTTGATCCACACCCAGTCTGATGGAACCAAAACGAGCACCGGCACTTAATAAAAACTTACTGGCGTCTGCATCAACGAAAATATCGTTACCAATGTCGTCTGCTTGGTCAATGGCATAAACGAGAGATGTGCCGAGAGTAAAGCTGGTATTTTTATCAGCTGAACTAAACGTTTTGGCAATTTCACCCCAAACTTGACTGTAGTAGTCTCGGTCAGGATTAATGTAACCAATCAAACCAGTAAAGGCTCGCACACCTCTTTCTGGGTTGAGATATTGATAATCAGCACCTAGATAAGAACGGAACTTTTGCCCTGATTCTCCTTCGGTATAGTCCCAAAGCAGACCAGTGTAATAGCGCTTACGATTGCGAGCATCAACTTTAGTTCCGGTGAAACTTACATGGGGAATGTAGTTTGTTCGTTCACGATAAACAAGAGTATTAGGGGCGATCGCATCTCTCTCGAAAATGTCAAGACCTACCTGGGTATAAGCATCCGGAATGTCGCTAAAGTCAAAGTCGATGATATCTGTTACTTCTCCAAATTCATCCAAAAACAAACCAAAGATATCAACATTGATTTGCTCTTCGTCGAGATCACCTGAACCAGCTTCTTCAAATACAGAATCTACTAAACGTGGTGCCGAGATATTTCTAAAACGAGTTCCGTTCTCGGTTACTTCAAAACTGCGATTAATGACAGGTGATAAACCAAGCCAGATCCCGTTATAGCGACCAACTGGAATGTCTGATAATTTACGTTCTTCACCTGGTGCTAATGGGGGCAGACTTTCTGCTTTAGCAATACCCGCGTGATACCAAGCAAAGCTACCCGCCGGGACTCTAGCTGCATCGGCCGCTCTAAAAATATTAACGTTAATATTAGCGTTATAGGGTTCGTCTGTTCCCTCTAGAGTTGGCTCTGCATCAGGTAACCAAATACTCGCAAGTTGAGCAACAATATCTAACTCAACACTTTCATCATTGGGAATAATATTAAGTGCCCGGACGGTACGACCTAAAACAGCTTCTTCGCTGTTCTGCTTAATGACTTGCCGAACATTGGCAACTTTAGTAGTCACTACATAATCAATTTCTTCAGATCTTCTGGTAAACCGGTCTCGGCTCGTATCTTCAGCAAAGCCAGAATTGCGCACATCTACATCAATACCTAACTGCTTCTCACCTTCCAACAAAGTTTCTACAGAGCCAATGTAACCATCACCATCAAATTCTTCAATTCTAGCTAGTAGGGATCCCGGAATAGGCTCACCATCGCCATCTGAGGCCGGAACAACTTCTCTAAATTGATAACCATCGGGAATGTCATCCCCAAGGAGAATATCTGTAGGAATTAGATTGGTCGGTTCATTTTCATCATAAACAAGCCTTACCGGTGGTGTATAGCTACAGATAGAACCATCTGGTGGATTTTCTCCTGCTTGAGGTACTAGCTCACAGGAGCCAGTAAGACTAAATCGAATACGAAAGCCCTGAATTGTTACAGGCACTTCCAATGTTGTCGTCACTTCTCTAAGCTGTTGGGCTGTCTTGACTTGGAGAAAATTCCCATGGAATTCTGTGGTTAAGACATTATCTTCAACACTGGCGCTCGTACTAGACCCTAAATTTTGCAGGATTTGGAAACCAGTGTCCCGAATAGTGAAATCTCCACTGAGAATATTAGTCGATACCTCTAGGTCAGAGAGGTGAGAAACAGGAAGTTCGTCCAGATAAACAGTGGAATACCGGGGATTTAACGTTCGAAGCTGACTGTCAGAAATGACTTGTACGTCAGTGTCTTCGCTCTGATTGTCTGATTCAGAAAGAATATCTTCTAGCTCTTGTTCTGGATCCTCTCCTTCCCCGACGATACTTTCGTCACCAACTTCTGACTCTGGCGATACTTCGTCTGGCTCAGAGAGCAGCTGCTCTAATTCTTCATCAACATTTCTGAGATTAGAGGGAGAACCGGGTTCTGAAACACTTGTGTCCCCGACTTCATCAACACTAGGAAGCGATGATTGTCCTGTCGATGAAGCACCACTACCAGATTGAGCAATCAAACTTGTCTGTTGTCGAGTTTCAAGCTCAGGGACGGACTGAGGTTTGACGCGTCTTTTGTTTTCTTGTCTTTCTATGACCGGGCTGGAGTCTGAGAGAAGATGCTCTGCCGGATTCGCTGAAGCCGCGAAGATAGGGCCACAAGATAGAAGGATCGCAGTATAGACTACTGCCCTAATACCTTTGACTTGTTTTAAATTCTTGAAGTTCATACCCACACACCAAAATTATGCTTCTATTTTACGTAGACTTCCCGAAAAATCCGAGGGAATCCAAACTTATTTAACAAGTGAAACAATATTCTTCACATATTAGATGAGCTACTTTATTTTTCAATCACTCTTCATCAAAAATTCAAGACGATCGGAAATCTATCCTTAGACTGATTGCTTTTTATTTATTTGGCAAAATAGTTGATTTGAGGTGGTGAATAGCTAGATAAACTAGGCTCTTGATTACTATTTGTTATGAAAAGTGCAAGTTTTATCGATGATTTTTGTCCTAATACTTTAAAACCACACCTAAACCTGCATAAATTACTGTTTCGAGAATTGTTTGTGACACTTTGTAGCTATTCTTAATATTTCGTGATTTGAACATAACATTCCCTACAACTCATAGCCCTGTGAGGTGTTTGCATTGGTGTGCATAAACACTTTGGCTGTATTTCATTAGTCAATTAATAGCGTGTCAGTTTTGACCGACGATAATTTACCTCTATGGTTTCAGTAGAGTGTATCTACACACAAAGGTAAAGGCCTTTAACTCTCTGGGATGTACTCGCACCGCGTTTTTTGATTCTGAGGCGATCGCCTTTATTCCGTCTCTATTCCGTCGGTGCCGACACCAACTTCCCAACGGTGCGATTTTCTGGGATGAAGGTTTCCTGGGCAACCCGTTGCACATCCTCTGCGGTAATTGCAGCAATGCGGTCTAGCTCCGTGAACAACTCCCGCCAGTCCCCCGTTTGCACTTCATAGGTCGCCAACAGACGGGCCATCCCCATATTGGAATCTAGCGATCGCAACAGACTGGCCCGGGCTTGGGTTTTTACCCGCTCTAGCTCCTCAGGACTCACTGGCTCTGTTTTCAAGCGTTCCAATTCCGCCGCAAAGGCCGCAGCCACATCATCTACGGTTTTTCCTGGAGCTGTGAGGGCATAGAGCAACATAATATTCGGATATTTTTCGCCGGGAAAACCATTAAACCCCTCCGCATTCAGGGCCACTTGTTGTTCTTCCACGAGGGACTTGTACAAACGGGATGTGCGACCATTGCTGAGAATCGAAGCGATAATTTGGTACACCACATAATCTGGATCCGTTAACTGGGGCGCATGGTAGCCTTCCAAGTACCACGGTTGGCTGGGCAGTTCGAGGGTGACAGAACGGGTTTCTGTTTGGGGCGGCTCCACGGGAAGCGGCGGTTCCTCCAAGGCCGCAGCTTTGGGGAAACGACCAAAGTAAACCTCTGCCATGGCTTTGACCTGGGTGGGGTCTACATCTCCCACAATGGCGATGGTGAGGTTATCGGGGGTGTAGTGTTCTGCAAAGAAATCCTTAATGTCTTGGCGAGTCAGATTACGGATATCTTCGTCGTAACCGATCACCGGACGACGGTAGGGGTGAGTCGAAAAGGCCGTATCAAGAAAGACTTCGACCATTTTGCCGATGGGGGAATTATCCGTGCGCATCCGCCGTTCTTCGAGGATCACTTCCCGCTCTTTATAAAATTCCCGGAAAACAGGATCTAAAAAGCGTTCCGACTCAAGGGACATCCACAATTCCAATTTGTTGCTAGGAAAACTGTAAAAGTATTGGGTATAGTCGGCGGACGTGGCGGCATTTAACCCAACCCCCCCAGCGGATTCAACCACTTGGCCAAAGGCATTTTGGATGACATATTCGTTGGCTTCTGCTTGCACCTGCTGAAATTCGGTTTCAAGGGTCTCGAACTGGGCCATGTCGCCAGCTTCCTTGGCCTGCTGCATTTGGTCAAAGAGTCGATCAAGGCGATCTAATAGGACTTGTTCGGCCTCGTAGTTAGTGGTGCCGAGGTTTGTGCTGCCCTTAAAGGCGAGGTGTTCGAGGAAGTGGGCCACCCCTGTTTTGCCGTCGGGTTCATCGACGCCGCCCACATCGGCATAGGTGACAAAGGAAACGACGGGGGCGCTCCGGTCTTCGAGTACGATAAATTGCAAGCCATTGTCGAGGGTAAATTCGGTGATATTTTCAATGACTTGGTCGAGGTAGGGTTGAATCGAGGGGGTCACACCAGGAACCTGGGCCCAACTGATGGCGGGGGAAAGTTGCCAACTGATCACGGCGATTAAGCAACTGGCGAGTAATCTACGACGGAACAACCCTTTAAACATGGAGATTTTTGGTGATGATCTTAAAGAAAATATTCTCGTCCTATTCTAAAGGAAAGTTTTTGGAATGCCCGACGGGTTAGAGCGGAAAATAGCGGCATTGATCCTCTGAAAACCGGAGAAATGGGCGACTCCCTGGCAAATTTTGGCGGGAATAAATAGTAAGATCGACGGGTCTACTTTGTCCTATCTTTGATTTTCGATGCCCATGGTTTCCCCTGATTCTGCCGCTAATCTCTCTGAACAACTTGACCGTATCCAGCAGGAATTATTAGCGATCGCCGCCCAATATGAAGGCAATGGGGAAAGGCTCCTGGAGATTTTGCGCGAACTAGAATTCACCCATCGTCAAATTTCTGAAGATTATTTTTATCCGAGTCTCCCGGAACGGCGGCGGGATCTGTATAACATCCTGCGGGACATGGAAACGGAAGGGGGATGGCCCTACATTGCGCGGCCGAAGTTACAGTTTATTTTGGAAAAGTTTTTGGCGGTGGAGTCAGAAGCCCTAGAGAATGATTCTGAGGATGACGGGGAAGAATAAAAGTAGAGCAAGATATTTCAGGCGAAACCATGGTCTCCGCTGCCCTCTACGACTGCTTAGAATTTGGCATTTCATCCCCGCGCCTTTTAGCCCGCCTAACGGCGGCGATCGCCCAGCAGTTACAGGTGGACTGGGTTTGTTTGAGGGTCGATTTAAGCCCATCCCAAAGCCTCACCGAGACCTGGCCCACGAACCTAGCCGATGTCAATTTTGTTCTACCCCAAGAATTTCATCCTGACATTTGCACCTATGCCGATTTACGTCACACGCCCTACCACGCTCTGATGGCCCAGGGTCTGGAGGCGATCGCCACTGTGCCCCTCCCCGCACAGCAGGCCCAGGGTTATCTATGGCTCGGTTGTCAGTCCCAAACCTTACCCCAGATAAATACCCTTGAGGCACTCCGCCCACCGCTCCAGTTGGCCCTTGGGATCTTGGCCCAGCAAAACCGCATCGTCAACTGCCAACAGTACCAACAGGCCCAGCGGGAAATTCAGCAGCTTATTGATGAAATTCAGGACACACAAAAATTATTTCAGGCCGCCAGTACCCAACTCCAAACAATTTTCGGCGTCGAGCAGGGAGGTATCCTTTTACTCAAATCGGCAAATCCCCTCCGTCAACGACAGGAACCTGATCCGACGGATACTTTGGAGCTTAAGTCTAGCTGGTCTGAGCTGCCGACCCAATGGTCGCTCCAGGACTGTGAACTCTGTCAGGTGGCTTGGCAAAAAGCGCCTCTGGTGTGGGCGATCGCCGATACCACAACCCATCCCTGGCAATCTCCTCTCCTGGGATCCCCAGTTCGTAGCCTATTATTTGCTCCGTTAATGGGTGGGCAACTGTCTTCCCAGCACAGTCAACCGGTCTTAGGCTTTGTGATTTTGGCCCAGCGATCGCCCCGACAATGGCTCCCCGAAGAAATTCAAACCATGGCCAGCATTGCTCACCAATTGGGCCGCACGATGATCCACCACCAGGCCCTCCGGCAGGTGCAATCCCTGGTCGAAGAACGCACGAGTCAATTGAAATGGAGCCTTGAAGTCCAGGCGAAACTTAGTCAACAGATGCGGCACCAAATTCAACAACTGCGGCACCTTAATCGCTTGAAGGATGATTTTTTGAGCACTGTTAGTCACGAACTCAATACTCCCCTGGCAACGATGAAGCTGGCGATTAAAATGCTCAAACAACCGGGGCGATCGCCAGAAAAACAACGGACTTATTTAAACATCCTCGATCAAGAACTCAACCGAGAAAGCAAACTCATCCACGACCTGCTCCAGCTCCAACAGGCAGAGGCCAGTGAATTTGCCCTCAAACGCCAACGCCTCGCCCTCGGCCCGGCCCTCTCAGAGCTTGTGCAAAAGTTCCAAGATCGTTGGACTCCCCTCAAACAACTCCAGTTTCACCTCCGGTTTAAGCCCAAGGCTCTCAGCACAAAATTGCAATTTGAGACGGATCCCGAACAGTTTCTCAATGCCATGAGTGAACTCCTCACCAATGCCGGGAAATATGCCACCCCCAAGAGTAACGTTACCCTCAGCGTTGAATATTTGGGGCGATCGCCAGCCCGGATTCAAATCCGCCTTTGTAACGATGGGGCCGCCATCCACACCGAAGAACAATCCCAAATTTTTGATAAATTTCGTCGGGGCACCGGGGCCACAGCCCAGGCTATTCCTGGTACTGGTCTTGGTCTCGCCCTCGTGAAAACCATTGTTGAACATTTAGAAGGTAGCATTACCGTTTCTAGTGACCCCAATCCTCACCGCAATGATTACCGCACGTGCTTTCTATTGGATTTTCCCCAGGCGATCGCCGGGTTTTAACGGGCGAATTTTTAAATCAATATAATTAACGACTTACTCCTCGGCATCCATGGTTTGGGGCACAAGCCTCGGATAAGGCAGACCTTGATGGGCGAAGGCTTGTTTCGCGCGACGGATTAAATCTGTTTTATAGATAAATTCGTCCCTCGCATCCATGGGATAGCAACGGAGTTTGAATTGGGTGCCCCACATTTTTTCTTGCATCACCACCACAATGGGCAGCTTAAGCTGGGTATATTTGCTGCTGTAGGCCGCTTGGTAGAGAATTTGGATCACCTGCTCCACATCGACGCCATGGCCAAAGAAAAAGTCCGTGGCGACCTGGGCTTCGAGTTGACCGCTATTGGCATTGGAAACCGCCTCTGTCCAGGTTTTGTTATGGGGAATGGTGACGAGGTTATCGTCGGGGGTCTGGAGCTGAATCCCCCGCAAGCCATAGCCAACGACTTCGCCATAATGTTCGCCAATTTTAATGCGATCGCCAACACGGTAGGGCGCTTCAAATAAGGCCACGGCTCCGGCAATGATCGAACTGACATAATCCTTAAAGGCAAAACCCAAGGCCACAGCGATGGTACCAGTTAGGGCGATGAGATTGTTTTGGGAGAGATTAAAAAATAAATTCAGCAGATAAGCGAGGATTAAAATTAGGATCAAGCCTTTCCAGAAGGGGATTGATTGTTTAATCAAGAGCCGCAAGCGCCGGGGCACCCGTTCCGACAACCAGTTAATGGTGCCTTGGATTAGGGCCATCGTGCCATAGGCGGCGGCGATCGCCAGCACGGCCCGGAGGATTTTTTGAATCGTGAAATCCGTTAAAAGTCTTTGGGGTAAATTTTCAGGCGGGTCAACCTGGGCGAAGAGGGTGAACCATTCAGACATCGGCACAAAGGATACTCCCATCGATCAATCTTCCCCCACGAAAAAATTGTTATTGGCCAGCTCACTTTTGAGGCGGATATAATGGGCCGCTTGGATGGAGAGGGCCCCTTGATTTTCCCGCAACACCCCCTGGCGGAGGAGCCACTGGATCCGCGCTTGGATGCGATTCCGGGATTCCCCCAAACTCAAGGCTAGGTGGGCGCGGCTAATTTGGCCATGGATCAAGACGGAATGGAGAATGTAGAGATCACCACTGGCTAAGCTAGGAAGACTAGGCAGGGCTGGTTTAACGCTCTCAAGGGTGAGGGGCTGTTGGTGCGGATCTGTTGCGTCGAAATCAAATTGGAGGTTTGGGTGTTGCTCGATTTGCTCCTGGTGAATCCGTAAGCTTTGGAGCCAAAGATTTGCAGCGATTTGACCTGTGCCGTCGGCTTGACTAGCGAGATTTTGCCAATCATCGAGGCGATCGCCTTTAGGGGAATCTGATTCAGCCGTATCCTCTGGCGGGTCTTTGGGGACGTTAGGGGGCGGCAAAACCACCTGGGCAATGGGTTCTAACCAAGTCTGAAGCATTTCTCCTTTTAACTTAGGCAGGGTGTCCACATGGCTAAAATAGGCACTAATTTGTCCCACAAAATCCAGAAAGTCCCAGGCCCAATGGTTACAACTCATGATCCAGAAACAGTGGCGATTTTGAATGGTGATATCCCGGAGGGTTTCGATGCCTTCCCAACCGCCAATACACCGGAGAAAACATTGCTCCAGACAGGGAATAATCACCAGGGTTTGCCGTTGTTCTAGCTGATCCACAGTAGGCTGATCTTGGCGATCGCCTGGGCTGAGATCAATCTGGGGATAAAGTTCTAGGGCTTTTTGGATCTGTTGACTAATGTGCCTGGGGTGGAGGGGGCGCTGTAGACAATCCAGGGGAGTGAGGATTTCCAGATCAGGGAAAGTTTGGCGGGGGATACTCTCACTCAAAATTTTTGGGAGCGGCTCCACGGGATTGCCCAGAAGCACAAAACTGTTGGGGGCTTCTAAATTGGTTTGCCAAGTTTCAATGGCCTCGGTAATGGAGGTTTTGACAGGCGCACAATAGCCCTCTGGACTCGCCAGGGTTTCCAGTTGACGCGCCAACTGGAGGGACAGGGTATCGGGGAGTTCTACCAAGTCGGCAGCTTCTTCCGTGGTTGCCTGCTGCTGGGTAAACCAGGTGTGGAACTGCTGTTTGAGGGAGTCAACAAAAAGAGGTGCCATGGCATCGGTAGGGAAAAGCTGCGGGGCGATCGCCAATCTATTCCCGGAGGAATCATCGTTATCAAGCCCATTTGCTCGCAATTTGTCCGCCATTTTAGGGGATATTTGCAGAGCAGCCGACTTTTTCATCAAGATTGCGTCATTTTACCCAATGGCTCCCCAGGCGATCGCCACAATTTCGTCGCGAATTAATATCTTTGTCGTTTTTAAGAAATATACAAAAAATCGTTTATTGCCAGGGTGATTCGTTATCACAGAAGAGAGAATCAGAGGGCATTGTATGGGGTTCCCACGTCGCTTTGTTAAATTTCTCTTACTGGCCTGTTTAAGCTGTCTGTTGGCGATCGCCGGATTGTCTGGGTGCCAACAAATCCTCCAAATCAGCCAGGTCACCAACCAAGCCGCGCCCTTTCCCGCCGTTGCCGCACTCCCTTTACCAGAACTACCCGACTGGATCACCGAAATTAGCCCCACTGGAGACAGCGCTGACCTCGCCCAAATCAGGATTCTGTTTAAACATCCCCTGATTCCCGTCGCCCAACTCGAAAGCCCCCAGGAAACGGCCCTCCTCCAAAAGATTGAACTGATTCCCGCCATTTCTGGGCAATTTCGCTTCCTCACACCGAAAATGATTGGTTTTCAAGCCGACCAACCCCTGCCCAAAGCCACCCGTTTCCGAGTTACTCTCAAGTCCGGTTTAGGGGATCTCGAAAATAATCAACTCACGGAAGATTTAGCTTGGACATTCCAAACGGCCCAAATTCGTCTCAGCAATTTACCTGGGGTTGTCGGCACTTTGCCCGAAGATGCAGAACCCTTGGGTCTTGAGGAAGAAAGCACAGTGACTAGCAACACCCGACTCGACCTCGACTCCCTCAAGCAACATACTGTTTTTGTCAGCGGCCAGAGCAAAGTTAAGGCAACTGTTACGATGCAGGAACCGCCAGCAGATATTCTTTCAGACGGTCAATTCGATCCAGAAAAAACTTGGCAATACATTGTTAAACCCCGTCAGCCTTTACAGAAAGCGAGTCAATACACCCTAGAATTTCAACCGGGAATCGCCCCAGACCAAGGCAACTTGCCCACCGAAAAAAGCTTTCGCTCCGTCTTTAAAACCTATGCCCCCTTGCGATATGAGGAAATGACTTTCTACGGGCAACCGGATGCGGGGGGAGCCTATGGTCGCTTTGTGAAAGGGAGTGCCCAACTGGTTTTTAATAATGGTTTAGATGCGGATGCGGCGGTGGAAAATATTACGATTAGTCCGAAACCGGAGGGGGATGATCTCGCCGTTCGTACCTATCCCGGTAGCAGCACGGTGGATCTGAATCCGTGGGTGCTCCAACCGAATACCGATTACACGATTACCATCGGCAAAAATCTTAAGGATCAATACGGGCAGACCCTCGGTAAGGATCAAACCATTACCTATAACCCCGGTGATGTGGCGGCGGATATTTGGGCGCAACGGGATCTGAATATTTTTCCGGCGGGGACGGATCTGAATCTTGATATTGAAACGATTAATTTACCGGAAGGGAAGTTTCAGGTGGGTTATCGGGTGGTGCAACCGACGGATTTGGTTTACGCGGAGACGGCTTATCCGCAAAATAACAGCACCGATTTAGTGCCGTCCGAAAGCAGTTGGGAAAGTATTACGGTTAAACAACCGAAAAATCAGTTGGTGAAAACGCCGATTCCGATTCGGGAAAAATTGGGTGGGAATACGGGTTTACTCGCCTATGGGATTACGGCAAAAACCAATACCTATAAGGATCAGAATAATCAAACCCAGTGGCGATCGCCACAATATTATGGTTTGGTGCAGTTGACGAATTTGGGGGTGTTTGCCCAGTGGTTTCCGGAGTCGGGCATTGTGCGGGTACACCATCTGGATACGGGGGAGGCGGTTTCTAATGTCCAGATCGAAATTTATCAATCCAAGTTAGATCAAACAACGAAGGGCAATCCCCAAGCTTGTTTTACTGGACAGACCGATGGGGGTGGTAATTTGCTGGTGACGGGACGTGATTGGCGCAGATGTGTGCAGGGTCAAGAATATGCGCCGCAATTACTCGTGATTGCCCGCGAAAATTCGGACTGGGCTTTTACGCGTACCGATGAGTACAGTGGTTCCTACGGTTACGGGATTTATGCCGATTGGGATAATGGGGAAACCCAAGGGCGGGGCACAATTTTTAGCGATCGCCAACTGTATCAACCGGGAGAAAAAGCTTATTTTACAGGGGTTGCCTATTATTTAAAAAATGGGAAATTGCGGCAAGATATTAACCAAAATTACAAGGTGATCCTGAGTAACCCAGAGGGGAAAGAGACCACTTTAGGCAACTTCCAAACGAATCGCTACGGCACGTTTACGGTGGAATGGGATGTGCCGAAAACGCAGGATTTGGGGAATTATTACCTCCGCGCCGAAGCTGCCAATGGGGTGAATATTTACGGGGATTTTCGGGTGGCTGAATTCCGGCCGCCCAATTTCAAAGTGGATCTCAAGCTCGATCAAAAATTTGCAAAGATGGGCGATCGCCTGACGGCTACGACCCAGAGCGATTATTTGTTTGGTGCGCCCGTGAGCAATAGCAAGGTGAATTATTACGTCACCCGCAGTCGCGGTTATTTTCAACCGGAGGGGTGGGACGAATTCCAGTTTGGGCGGCAGTGGCATTGGTCGGAAACGGAGCCGTCCATTAGTAGCGATGTGTTGCAAACAGAAAAAACCTTAAACGATGCGGGGCAAAGTTCCCAAACCATCGACGTGGCGCGGGATCTGCCCTATCCAGTGACCTATCGCGTGGAAACGGAAGTGACCGATGCGGCGAATTTGTCCGTGTCCAATACCCAAACCTTTACCGCGTTGCCCGGCGATCGCCTGATTGGGATCAACCATGATTTTGTTGCCGATGCGGAAAAACCCTTTAAAACCCAAGTGATTGTCACCAGTCCCGACGGGAAAGCGATGGAAGGGCAAACGGTCAAATTAGAATTGCAGAAGGTCAATTACAGCGAAGTTTCCCAAATTATCGAGGGATCTCAAGTTAAACGCCCCCAAGTGGAATACGAGGCGATCGCCAGCCAAACTATTAAATCTGCCGCCAAACCCCAAACCGTAGAATTAACCGCCCCCGACAGTGGTTCCTATCGCCTCCATGCCACCATTAGCGGGCAACCCGATGCCGCTGCCACCAATAGTTTCATTTGGGTCAGCGGTGCGGGCTGGTTTAATTGGGGCGATCGCTTCGACAATAACCGCTTAGAAGTCACCCTCGACAAAGACGAATACAAAATTGGCGACACCGCAACCGCGTTAATTCAATCTCCCTACCCCGAAGCGGAACTATATTTTTCTGTGATTCGCCACGGCGTGCTGTACGAAACCCAGCAAACCGTGACCGGAGCCGCGCCCCAAGTGCAATTTACCGTCACGCCGGAGATGTTGCCCAATGCTGCGGTGGAAGCCGTTTTAATTCATAAGGGGGAATCCATTGAAGCTGCCCGCAAAAATGGCGTGGATAAGCTGATGAAAATTGGCTTTGACAATTTCCGCACGAGCCTCGCCGAGAAAAAATTAACCGTCGCCATTCAGCCGCAGCAGGATCAGGTGATGCCCGGTGACGCACAAACCTTAAATCTGCAACTTAAGGATCAAGGGGATCAACCCGTTGCCGGACAGTTAACGGTGATGGTGGTCAATGAAGCGATTTTGCAATTGACGGGCTATCGTCCTCCCGATCTACTGGCTGAAATTTATCGCGATCAACCGATCACCACCCGCTGGGCAGACAATCGCCCCGATGTGACCATTGCGCCGATGGACTCGACCGAAGCGAAAGGTTGGGGTTATGGCGGTGGTGCATCCTCGGCTTTAGCCAATACCCGCACCCGCACCGATTTTAAGGCGATCGCCTACTATAACGGGGCTGTTTTAACCGATGAACAGGGTCAAGCGGAAGTCTCCTTCACGCTGCCCGATGACCTAACCACATGGCGTGTCTTAGTCGTCGCGACGGATGATCAAATGCGTTTTGGTAATGGCGACGAAACCTTTATCGCCACCCAACCCCTGCTCACCAATCCCGTTCTCCCCCAATTTGCGCGGGTAGGCGATCGCCTTGAGGGGGGCGTGATGGTCACCAATACCACGGGTTCCAAAGGTCGCTTAAATATTGAAGCCCAAGTACAGGGGGCGATCGCCTTTACCCAAGGGAACCAACAACAGCACAGCCAAACTGCCGAGATTGGCAATGGTACGGCGGTGTATCGTTTCCCGATGGTTGCCAACGAAGCCGGAACCGCCACCTTTAAATTTACAACCCAGAAAAATGGGGTCGCCGATGCCGTGGAAGTGCCCCTCGAAGTGAAGCAATTAGCGGTAAAAGAACAGGCGATCGCCACGGGGATTTTGACCGAGGCTGAAGTAAAAATTCCCCTGAACATTGATCGGCAGGTGCTGCCCAACCAAGGCGGCTTAACGGTCACCGTTGCTAGTACCCTGATTCCAGAATTAACTGCCCCTGCCCAAGATACCTTTAACGACGACGATTTCCCGTTCCTCGAACCTACCGCCAGTCAACTACTCATTGCCGCGAATTTAGAAATCCTCAAACAGCGGTATAGTCAAGCCTCCGAGAATTTTGATATCCAAGCCGAAGCGAGCCAAGCCCTCACCCATCTCAGCCAATTGCAACTTGCCAGTGGCGGATTTGCGACCTTCCCCGGAGACGACACCTCCGATCCCTACGTCACCCCCTACGCCGCCGAGGCGATCGCCCTCGCCCAACAAACCGGATTGAGCATTGATGAAAATTTGGTGAGCAAACTGAAAAAATATCTCGACCAAACCCTCGCCAACCCTAGCCAATTTAGCGAATGCAGCACGACAAATTGTAAAAATACCGTCCGCCTCGAAACCCTATCAGCCCTCGATCAATTCGGGGATGTGCGCGGCGATTTTGCGGCGACCCTGTATGATGCTCGCGCAGACTTTGATACTGTTGGCAAAATTAAATTAGCCCGCCACCTGTCCCAACTGCTCGATTGGCAAATCCAAGCCCAGGAGTTAGCTGATGAAATCAACGAGTTAATTTATCAAACCGGACGCACCGCCCAGATTAATTTGCCCCAACGTTGGTTCTGGTATCACTCCAATACCACCGCCCAATCCCAAGCCCTCCGCCTATTTGCCGAGATCAAACAAACCCCCGCTACCCTCAGCCAGGTCTTACAAGGGTTGCTCGATCAACGGCGCGATGGCACCTGGCAAACCAGTTATGACAATGCCCAAGCCCTCACTGCTTTAACTGCCTATAGCGAAACCGAAACGACCCCACCGAACTTGAGTAGTATTGTCAAACTTGACCGCCAACAATTGGGTGAATTTAATTTCCAAGGCTACGAAAATCCCAGTGCCACCGTCGATGTGCCGATGCAGGATCTCCCCAAAGGCAATAGGGATCTGATTATCCAAAAAGACGGCGACGGCAAACTCCATTACCTGAGTGAATTTAACTATCGTCTCCCAGGCAGCCAACCCGGCAAACTAAACGGATTGCGCATTACCCGCTATATCCGCCCCGCTAACCAAACCGAAGTCGCCCGTAAATATGGGTTGTACGATCTAAAAGAACCCTTTAGCGTCGCCGCCGGACAAGTCTTTGACATTGGTTTAGAAGTAATCACCGATCACCCCGTCAATCATGTGTTGATTAGCGATCCCCTCCCCGCCGGCTTTGAAGCGATTGACACTGATTTTCAAACCGCCACCACCTATTACCAACCCCAACAGGACGCATGGCAACTCAGCTACCAAAAAGTCTATAAAGATAAAGTCGTTGCCTACGGCGATCGCCTGAATGCGGGCGTGTATAACCTGCACTATCTCGTGCGGGCGATCACCCCCGGCAGCTTTGACTATCCTGGGGCTGAAGTGTCACTGCAATACAACGCCGAAACCTTTGGCAGAAGTACTTCTTCGACGTTAGAGGTGAATTAGGCGGGGAAAATCCGCAGGCGGCGATTGGGTTCTTCCCCAAAGCTCGATGATTGCAAACGGTAATGTTCAATCAATTCGTGTTGCATCTTACGGATTTTGGCCGAACGGGGCAGCAGTTCCACGGGTTGACCCTGGGGAATGACAATTTGCTCCACCGCCAGGCGGGCTTCTTCGAGGGCATCGATTTCGTCGTCGCTATTGCTTTGGGCAAATAACCGTAAATCTGTCGGTTCCTGGTTTTGGGGATCATCTAAATTCAAAATGCGCCGCAAACCCCGCGTGATTTGGGGGATTGTATTGGACTTCACCGCATGGATCGGCACATGGCAAGTTTGGGCGATTTGACGCAATTTAGAATGATTTTTCAACTGCGATCGCAACGCTAAAACCGCATCGGCCCCTTCGAGGTCTTTGGTGAGTTCGATGGGCAGCCGCAAAATTTCGATCACCTGCTCTAGCTGCGATCGCCCGACGCCATAGGGATAGACATACACGGGGTAATCTTCACCGTTGGGGCCAGGCACCCGCACTTTCTCCTGCTGTTGTGGATCGCGGGCAATCCAAGATTGATCAATGAGGGGATCAAGGGAGGCACTTTTCGGGGAAACTAATTTTTTTTCTGGCTACCGAAAGGGAGAGGGGCCATTTTTCCAGAAGCACGCAGTCCCCGTGGGCGACTGGGTTCAGGGGCCATCTTTGTTTGGGGGTTCCAGTTGGGAATCTCAACGGGATGCTCCATTTCCTCGGTGATTTTCACGTTGCCTTGATCATCGACGGTGCGTACTTCCAGTAACGGTTGGTGACCCCGCAAGAGGGTATCAATGGTGATCGACACATCGCTATGAACCACCCACCGTTGCCGTTCTAGCATTTCTACGGCCACATCAAAAGTCGGGGGCGCTTTTCGTTCGAGGACGGTTTTTTGCGATCGCCGTTTTCGAGCCTCTTCATCCCCCAGGGTAACGGCTTGGATGCCGCCGACAAGATCCGAGAGGGTGGGGTTTTTAATCAAGTTTTCAATGCGATTACCATGGGCTGTCCCGACAAGTTGAACACCCCGTTCGGCAATGGTTCTGGCGGCCTGGGCTTCAAGTTCTGTACCAATTTCATCGATGATAATCACTTCAGGCATGTGGTTTTCCACCGCCTCGATCATCACCTTATGTTGCAATTCCGGGGTGGCCACCTGCATCCGGCGGGCGCGACCAATGGCGGAATGGGGAATATCACCGTCCCCGGCAATTTCATTGGAAGTATCGATAATCACCACCCGTTTACCAAAGTCATCGGCGAGAACCCGCGCAATTTCTCGCAGAGCTGTGGTTTTACCGACCCCAGGCCGTCCTAACAAGAGGATCGATTTACCGCTTTCAACGAGTTCCTGGATCATCAAAATCGTGCCAAACACGGCGCGACCGATGCGACAGGTTAAACCAACGATGTCCCCCTGGCGGTTGCGCATGGCACTGATCCGGTGCAGGGTGCGTTCGATACCCGCCCGGTTGTCGCCACTAAACATCCCCACCCGCTCCACGGAATATTGCAAATCTTCGCGGCTAATGGGGCGATCGCCTAGATCTTCGGTGCTATTTTCAAAGCGAGCTTCAGGGATGCGACCGAGATCCATTACCACTTCAATCAGGGCGTTTTTATTGGGGTGGTCGGCGAGGCGATCGCGGATCGCATCGGGCAAAATTGTCAGCAGTTTTTCGAGATCGTCCGTCACGAGGCGACGGTGGGCCGGAAAAGCAGGGGATTGGGGTGCAGTCATAGACTAAGGCTTGGGTTTAACGAAGATTTTAATGGATTTATCAACTGGGTGGCGTGGGCGATCGCCTGGTCAAACCGTTCGGGATCGCTTTCGAGGGGTTGCGGCTGCATTTCAACGGCCTTTTCAAGGATCGGTTGGAGTATTTTTCGGGCATAACCGCCAAAGGCAACCCCAGCAATAAAAGGCGATCGTCCTTCATTCAATAGACCAAGATGTCGCAATTTATCGAAGGTGTGATTATTCGTACCGCCCGCCAGTTGCACATATCCCGGTAAACCGCTCTGGAGTACCTTCTGGGCAAACTGAATACTGGCATGGATTGTCCCTTTACCAATGTCGCCACTCATCGGTCGTCCGTCGGTCTGCCAAAGGAGGAGACAGTCGAGGGGCTGAATTTCTATGAGCAATTGTTCGAGATAAGACAACACATCGGGATGATCCTGGCAGCTAATCGCAAGTAATTTGAGGTGATGGTGGACGGGTTTGAGGGTCTGCCAGAGTCGCTGAAAATCGGCAAAATGGCCCGCTTGGGTATGGATTTCCACCGCATCGATCGCCATGGTTGTGATCATTTCCGCCGCAATGTGGGGACTGGAAATATAATTTTTCGCTTCGATTAAACCCAAAGGACAGATAGGCAAACAGCGGCCGCAACCATAACAGCGATCGCCAATTACACCCGTGTGATCAATCGCTAGGGCAGGACAAACGGTTTCGCAGGGGCGTGGGCAATCGGCGGGACAACGGTTCGGGTCAAAATAAGCTTTGCGGAAATGGGGATCTTCGGCATCATTGAGGCTAATCATCAGCCAGGGTTTGCCCTGCCATTGGGGAAATTTTACTGGGTTTTGACGGGCGATCGCCTCCGCCTGGGTGAGCGCTTCCTGGGCCATGGTCACCACCGCTGGATCGGCGGCCACATCAATGCAATCGGCACCTGCCAAGCTATAAACGAGGTTCAAATCACGGATGGCGGGGAGGTGCTGGAAACTCGCACCACAGATGAGTTTGAACCAGTGGCCAGCAGCGAGGGATTGGGCAGGAAAAAGAGATTGCTTCACCTCTTTATCGTAACGCTCTAATTTTCCCTTTGGAAAGTCTTGATCAGGAGACAAAGATGTAAAAAACCGTAAGGGCGATCGCCTTTCTTTCTGACCGCTGACCCACAATAGGAAGAATAACCCCTGAGCTTTGTGGATATGTTGCAACACGACGTGATTATTGTCGGTGGTGGTTTGGCTGGCTGCCGCGCTGCCCTTGAGATTAAAAAGAAAAATCCCAACTTTGATGTGGGACTCGTGGCGAAGACCCATCCGATCCGCTCCCATTCCGTTGCCGCCCAGGGGGGCATTGCTGCCAGCTTAAAAAATGTTGACCCAGAGGACAACTGGGAAGCCCACGCCTTCGATACTATCAAGGGTTCTGATTATTTAGCTGATCAGGATGCCGTCGAAATCTTAGCCAAAGAAGCTCCGGACGTGATTATCGAGTTGGAGCATTTAGGGGTTTTGTTCTCTCGCCTAGAGGATGGTCGCATTGCCCAGCGCGCCTTTGGCGGACATTCCCATAAACGGACTTGCTATGCAGCCGATAAAACGGGCCACGCTATTTTGCACGAACTGGTGAATAACCTACGGCGCAATGGGGTCAAAATCTATGATGAATGGTACGTGATGAATCTGATCTTTGAGGAGAATCAGGCGAAGGGCATCGTCATGTATCACATCGAAACCGGACATTTAGAAATTGTCCAAGCCAAGGCGGTGATGTTTGCGACGGGGGGCTATGGTCGAGTGTTTAATACAACGTCCAATGATTTTGCTTCCACCGGAGATGGTCTGGCGATGACGGCGGCAGTGGGCCTTCCCCTAGAAGATATGGAATTTGTGCAGTTTCATCCGACCGGACTTTTTCCCGTTGGTGTTTTAATCTCCGAGGCGGTGCGGGGGGAAGGGGCTTACCTAAGAAATAGCGAGGGCGATCGCTTTATGGAAAAGTACGCCCCAAAGCAGATGGAATTGGCCCCACGGGATATTACCTCCCGGGCAATTACCCTAGAAATTCGGGCTGGACGGGGGATTCATCCCGATGGCAGTGCTGGGGGAAATTTTGTCCATCTCGATCTGACCCACATGGGCAAAGAAAAAATTATGGAGCGGGTGCCCTTTTGTTGGGAAGAAGCCCACCGTCTTGTCGGCGTTGATGCCATTAATGAACCGATGCCTGTGCGTCCCACGGCTCACTATTCCATGGGCGGCATCCCCGTGAATACCGATGGTCGGGTGCGGCGCAATGGTACCGAATTAACCGAGGGCTTTTTTGCGGCAGGGGAATGTGCCTGTGTCTCCGTCCATGGAGCCAACCGTCTCGGCAGTAATTCCCTTTTAGAATGTGTGGTCTATGGCCAGCGGGTCGGTGGCAAGATTGCCGATTATATTGGCGATCGCCCTTTCCCAGAGATTAACGAACAACAATATTTAGACGAAGCGAAAAATCGCATTGGTCAGCTCCTCAATCAATCCGGCAATCTGCGCATCCATAATCTCAGGCAGCAGTTTCAAGACGCCATGAGCGACCATTGTGGTGTCTTTAGAACCGAGGCAACCATGGCGGCAGGGCTAGAACAAATTCAACATCTTAAGGATCAATACAACCATCTTTTTCTCGATGACAAAGATATCCATTGGAATACGGAACTGATTGAAGCCCTAGAGTTACAGAGCATTTTAAAAGTCGGAGAAGCCATTCTTACCTCTGCTTACCACCGCAAAGAAAGCCGGGGGGCGCACTCCAGGGAAGATTTCCCCACCAGGGATGATCAAACCTATCTAGCCCATACCCTGAGTTTCTGCAATGACACAGGTGTAACGATTGAGTATATGCCCGTCGTCATTAATCGTTTTGAACCCAAAGAGCGTAAGTATTGAAGCCCTCAGCCCTTCTCAAAGATGGTGCTGTGGCATCTTGCCCAAGAATACGGATTGAGGTTCCTTAGAAAAGACTTACCATGTTAAGGGAAGCGTCACCGTTGCAGGGCGCTGACTGGTCGTTTCTAAATCTAAAGCTTGCTCGACCTGTTGATAAATTTGGGCGGCTTCTTCGGGAGAATTACCAATGCTGGTCAGCCCTAATTTGCCAAATTCTGAAAGGGTGCCCATCAGGTGGAACACGCTCCCTGTTTTCGTGCTGCTGTCGAAATGGAGGCCATGGGCGGCGATGATATCCATCAAATCACTGGGCAGGAGGCCTTGGTATTGGGGTTTCTGGAGATTGTCAGAGGCGATGTAGTATTTTTTCTGGTGTTGGGGGGTAAAAAATGACCCTGTAGCGCAGTCATAGAAGCCGTTGGTTAACAGTTGCAATGTCATCAACGGATGGGTCGTGCCCCCTTTGCGGAGATTAATTTCAATGGCCTGGAGATCCCAACTGTGGTCGGGGTTTTCGGTGGCAATAAAATCGACGCCATAGCGTTCCATCGCTCCCTTTTTAGCGAGAATCTTGCCAACTTTTAGGCCCAGTTCCTGTAACTGTAGGCGATATTCGCTGGCGGCTGGAAAATGGCATCCCAAGTAAATTTGGCCATCCTGTCCCCCCAGAATTTGGTCGTGGGTCGAGAGGATTTGGACTTCGCCACTGGGCGTAATTAACCCTTGGACACTGGGCGATCGCTTTGGATTTCCTTCGATAAAGGCTTCGGCGATCGCCCCTAATTCGGGAATGCGCGAGGCAAAATTATCCCAGGTTTCGCCGTTGGCCTGGAAACTGAGCTTGGGCAAAGCCGCCGCAATTTGTTCACAACGTTCCGTAAAACTGGCTCCTGGCGACAGAGCAGGTAACTTTAACACCGCATTCCCTTCCCCCGAAAACCCCTCGTTTAGTTTGATCACGATTCGTTTGAGGTGGGGGTGTCGCTCCCACAGTTGCGCCGTAACCTGGATCAATTCCGGCACCGTTTTCACCAAAGCACTGCCATCGGGAAACGGAACGCCCGCCGTTTGAAAAATTTCGCGACTGCCACTTTTCGAGCCCCAATAGTTCAGGCTGGGGCTGGCGGCAAAGAGGGGAATTTGCAGTTTTTCTGACAGTTCCTGTTCTAGGGGCGTTGAGTTGTAACACACCATATAGGACTGGTTGGGGCGCAGGGCGCGGCGAATTCTTTCCACCAGCCGGGGCCGCTCCAAAATCTTTTGGGTTAAAGGTTTGTAGGAATTGTCATAGGTGGTCACCAACAGCAGGCGATCGCGGGCGTGGGAAAACGGAATCCCCGATAGGAGCTGGAGATAGTAGTCAATGATCAAAGGAGCGAGGGGTTGGGCGGTAACGTAAATCAAGCGCGTGTGGGGATTGCGCAGGCGAATCAGTGAGAACAGTAACCGCTCTTCATAGTGCAAAAATCCAGGCACCTTCTGGCCGACCCGCTGATCCACACTAAAAGAAGGCACCACTAAAATATCTTGATCGTCCGCCTCAAAATCAGCAGAATCTTGCCAACGCTGGCGCAGTTGCTGTTGTAATGCCGCAAAGGTCTGGAAAGAAGGATTATGCACCGTTTTTTGCCCAGATCGAACTCATAGGATCGTTTTTGACCACCCTACGTCTGATCTTAAAATTTTCTGTCCAGCTTACAAAAAAGCTAAACAACACTTAAACCAAGCATTGCCCGCAGGGTGAAGTAAAGAAACGCGAAGAGACCCACCAAAAGCCCAATCGTGGCGGTGGCCGTTGCTTTATTTTTAAAAAATAGTGGCTTCAGCCATTCAAATACACTAATAAAAATCCCCAGGATCAAACTAATCATGTAACGGGGATAGCGGAGGACGTTCTCAAAAAACTCTTGCATAGCACCGGAGGGGGAATTTTATGGGTTTAAATAGGGAAGATTTTATGGCTTCAAATTGTAGCATTCCCCTCTGCGTTCCCAGTTTTCCCCTGCCAAGGTAGGCTTGGTAAGATTAATTCATTTTTTATTTCCTTAGCCCTTACCTTCACCTTCGCCATGGACACCCTGCAACTCGTTCTCAATGGTCTGTCGGTCGGGAGTATCCTGGCCCTTGCTGCCGTGGGACTGACCCTAACCTACGGGATTCTGCGCTTATCCAATTTTGCCCACGGGGATTATATGACCCTGGGAGCCTACATTACCTGGCTGAGTAATTCCCTGGGGTTAAATATTTGGCTGTCGATGGTGGTAGGGGCCTTTGGCACCATTGGTGGGATGCTCGTGGCAGAAAAATTACTCTGGCAGCCGATGCGGGATAAGCGGGCGACACCGACAACCTTGATCATTATCTCCATTGGTTTGGCACTGTTTATCCGTAGTGCAGTGCTGTTTATTTGGGGCAGTGGCAATCAACAATATGATCTTCCGGTGGTGCGGGCCATTAACTTGACCGAACTTGTGGGACTCCCGGAAACGGTGCCAGATTTGCGCATTGCCTACTATCGGGTCGTGGTGATGGTGCTGACAGTTTTAGTAATTTTAGGGCTGCACTTTATCCTGCAAAATAGCAAGGTTGGCAAAGCGATGCGGGCGGTAGCTGACAATATTGACCTGGCACGGGTGTCTGGCATTGACGTGGAACGGGTGGTGCTCTGGACTTGGATTATTACAGGAACTTTAACGGCGATCGCCGGCAGTATGTATGGGCTGATCACCACGGTGCGGCCGAATATGGGCTGGTTTTTAATTTTGCCGATGTTTGCCTCGGTGATCCTGGGGGGCATTGGTAATCCCTACGGGGCGATCGCCGGTGCTTTTGTG
Source organism: Picosynechococcus sp. PCC 8807 (assembly GCF_001693295.1). Classification (NCBI taxonomy): domain Bacteria; kingdom Bacillati; phylum Cyanobacteriota; class Cyanophyceae; order Chroococcales; family Geminocystaceae; genus Picosynechococcus; species Picosynechococcus sp. PCC 8807. Next base: position 2,710,192 of record NZ_CP016483.1, on the reverse strand, counting down.
ATTGGCGTTGCCCAAGAACTCAGTGTGGCCTGGCTCGGCCCAGACTACAAGCTGGGGGTTGCGCTGTTCATTATGGTGGTCTTGCTGTTGGTGCGGCCCCAGGGTCTTTTTAAGGGCACCATGTAAATGGCGTCTTAAAGTCCATATCGGTGAATACTGTTCTAAAATTGCTTAGTTGATATGTTGAGTAAACACGAGCTCCATGGGTAATCGAAAAGCACTGGTAACAGGGATCACCGGACAAGATGGCTCTTATTTGGCGGAGCTACTCCTCGAAAAGGGTTACGAAGTTCATGGCATTATCCGTCGCGCTTCTACCTTTAATACCGACCGCATTGACCATCTCTATGTCGATCCCCATACCCCCGACGCTCGGTTCTTTCTTCATTACGGGGATCTCACCGATGGCACATCCCTGGGCAAATTAATTGAAAAAATCCAACCCCACGAAGTTTACAATCTGGGCGCCCAATCCCATGTGCGGGTGAGCTTTGATTCACCGGAATATACCGTAGACACCGTGGCGATGGGCACGCTGCGCATTTTAGAAGCCATTCGGGACTACCAGGAGCGGACGGGCAATGAGGTGCGTTTCTACCAGGCGGGCTCCTCGGAAATGTTTGGCCTCGTGCAAGAGGTGCCCCAGAAGGAAACAACTCCCTTTTATCCCCGCAGTCCCTATGCCTGTGCCAAGGTCTATGGCTACTGGCAAACGGTAAACTACCGCGAATCCTATGATCTATTCGCTTGCAATGGCATTTTGTTTAACCATGAAGGGCCGCGCCGGGGGGAAACCTTCGTGACTCGGAAAATCACCAGGGCGATCGCCAGAATTATCGCCGGACAGCAGGACAAACTGTACCTCGGCAACCTCGATTCCAAGCGGGACTGGGGTTACGCAAAAGACTATGTGCGGGCGATGTGGCTGATGTTGCAGCAGGACAAACCCGACGACTATGTCATTGCCACGGGGGAAACCTATTCAGTCCGCCAATTTTTAGAAACAGCCTTCGCCTACGTCAATCTGAACTGGGAAGATTATGTGGCCTTTGACCGCCGTTATCTCCGCCCTGCCGAGGTGGACTTACTCATTGGCGATCCCACAAAGGCTAAAAAACAACTGAACTGGGAGCCGAGTATTGATTTTCCGACCCTCGTCGGGATCATGGTCGAAGCAGATCTTGCCATTCTGGGTTTACCGCCCCAAAACCCAGCCATGGGCAAACTCTACGAGGCAGATCAAGCCTATATCCGCCAAGCAACCGGCAGCCGCGTTGATTAGTGGGTGTGTCCATCCTCTGGTTCGTCTAGGTGCTCCGAAGCGTCACGATAAAGATTAAGAATGTGGTGATCCTTGAGGCGATAAATCACATTCCGCCCTTCCTTGCGATAGCTCACTAAACGTGCTGTGCGCAGGGTTCTTAGTTGGTGGGAGACAGCCGATTCACTCATTTCAACGGCAGCGGCGAGTTCCCCCACCCGCATCTCTCCAGTGGCCAGGGCCGAAAGAATACGCCAGCGGTTGGCATCCCCCAAGACACCAAAAAATTCGGCCATCCGTTGGGCCTTGGCTTGGTTCAAGATTTTGCCACTGTGGTCTGTCACGGTTCGTTGATCTAAACAATACCTGAATAGTTGTTCATGCGTTAATCTAAAAATGTGAACAATCGTTCAACTATTTAAGACAATACCTTGGAGGTTTAAACCATGGTAACTGTGACCCAAATGAAGTGTGCCTGTGAATCTTGTCTTTGCATCGTGGATCTCAATAGCGCTATCCAAAAGGAAGGTAAGAGCTATTGCAGCCAAGCCTGTGCCGATGGCCATCCCGCAGGGAGTGAAGGCTGTGGCCATGAGGGCTGTACTTGTCACCAATAGAGCCATCAATAGAAAAAAGTTGAGCCAAATTTATAAGCTGAAGCAATACCCATCACCGAAGCTGGGTATTTTTTTGATAAAGATTGATTTAGTTGAAGTTTAAAGTTGCTCTAGGGCAGCTTGGGCAATTTCTCGGTTAATCAAAGCGTCTTCGTAGTCTGGGTCAATGGCGAGGGCTTGGTCATAGCTGGCGATCGCCTCGGCATAGCGCCCCAGTGCTTCGAGGGAAATACCGTGATTATTCCAGGCTTCGGCGTCGTCGGGATCGAGTTCTAGGAGGGCAGCATAGGTGGCGATCGCTTCTTCATGGCGACCTAGATCGGCCAGAACATAGCCTTTATTAAACCAAGCATCCACATCTGCGGGATCTAATGCTAGTACTTGATCGTAGCTGGCTAATTCTTCTTCATAGCGTTCCAGAAAGCCCAGGGCAATGCCCCGGTTATACCAAGCATCCACATCCCCCGGATCCAGTTCCAGGGCGCGGTCATAGCTGGTCAGTTCTTCTTCGTAGCGCTCTAAAGCTCCTAACACAACGCCCCGGTTGTACCACACCAGGTTTTGATCGGGGTCAAGGGCGATCGCCTGATCATAGCTGGCCAATTCCTCTTCGTGCTGCCCCAAGGCCCCTAGGGTAACGCCCCGCCAGATCCAAAGCTCTGCATCGTTCGCATTCAAAATCAAGGCGGCATCGTAGGCCGCGAGGGCCAGTTCATATTGCCCTTGGTCGTAATATTCATTGCCCTGGAATACCAATTCATCCACTGAATCGGCGGTCATGCCAGCACCTTGGGCGAAGAGGCAAGGAGTCGAACCACAGGGGCGCGCTTGGGCGATCGCCGGCGTCAATGTTCCTCCCAAAACCAAGGCTAGACCCATACCACCCAACAGCCCAGAAAAAATACGCACCATGGGAACACTCCACCAAATATTGCCGTTCGTCCAATATCTTCCATCATAGTCAGAATTACCGTTGCCGCTGCTTTTCCTAGGGGGAGATGTTTACAATCAATAATGGTTTTAGGTAGTTTCGCTGTCTAATCTCTGAATTCCAGTGAGGGGAAGCTGTTCCTTGAGGGCTTGGATCGTTTGTTGGGTGCGGGGTTCACACCAATGGGGCGCAATCTCTGCTAGGGGCACCAACACAAAGGCCCGTTCCTGCATCCGGGGGTGGGGCACCTGCAAATGGGGCAGATAAATTATGTCCTGGCCATACAAAAGCAAATCCAAATCCAACGTCCGCGCCCCCCAACGTTCCCGCCGTTCCCGTCCAAACAGTTGCTCTACTTTCAACAGGATTTCGAGGAGAGCTTCGGGACTGAGATTATGAACCTGACCAGTGACGCAACCATTGATGTAGTCCGGTTGCGGGGGGCCAACCGGGGCCGTGCGGTACCAAGCAGACCGAGCTGTTAGGGCGATCGCCGGATGTTCGCTCAAATGTTGAATGGCATTTTCTAAAATTTCTAAGGAGTTACCCAAGTTACTTCCGAGGGCGATCGCCACATCCACAGCCCGTTCCATTGCGAAAAATTTCCCCGTATTCATGCCCCAAAATCATAGCCCGAACTTCACCTTTTCCCCTGACCCCGAACCAGATACTATGGTGTAGGCAAAAATCCCCCCCTCGCAACACCACACCCAAATAATGGAGGAAACCAAGGTGGCAACCCGCGTCATAATCGTGCGTCACGGACAAAGTAGCTATAACGCCCTCAAAATGATCCAGGGCCGTTGTGATGAATCAGTACTCACCGACAAAGGCTGTGCCGACGCCGCCACCGTAGGCCAAACCCTCCAGGGCATCGACTTTGCTGCGATCTATTGCAGCCCTCTCCAACGGGCAAAGCAAACCGCTGAAATTATCCACCAGCACCTCGACAAAGCCCCCGCCCCCATCACCAGTGAGGGTCTGCTAGAAATTAATTTGCCCCAGTGGGAAAAACTCCTCAAAAGTGACGTCAAAGAACAATATCCAGAAGCCTATCGCCTCTGGCACGACAATCCCGCCGAATTTGTGATGACCCACGCCGATGGGAGCGAACATTCCCCCGTCAAAGACCTCTATGACCAAGCCCGACAATTTTGGCAGGAAATCCTTGCCAAACACCAAGGGGAGAATATTCTAATCGTCGCCCACAATGGCATCAACCGCTGTTTACTGATGAGTGCGGCGGGCATCCCCCCCAGTAAATATCAGAGCATTCAACAATCCAACTGCTGCATCAATGTGCTGAATTTTGTCGGCCAGTTGGGAGACATTGTTCAATTTGAATCGATTAACCAAACGGCCCACCTCGGCCTATCCCTCCCTAGCTACCGTCCGGGCCACAAAGGTCTCCGTTTGCTGCTGGTGCGCCACGGGGAAACCAACTGGAATAAAGAAGGGCGTTTCCAAGGCACCATGGATATTCCGTTAAATGAGAATGGCCAAGCCCAAGCCGCTAAAGCCCGTGAATTTCTTAAGGATGTGACCCTGCATTTCGGCATGACCAGCCCCATGAGTCGGCCCAAAGAAACCGCTGAAATCATTCTGCAAGCCCACCCTGGGGTGGTGTTGGGTACCCACCCTAAATTAGAAGAAATTGGCCATGGTCTCTGGGAAGGCAAACTAGAAGCTGACATTGAAGCGGGCTTTCCCGGCATGCTGGCCCAGTGGAAAACCAAGCCAGAAACCGTCCAGATGCCAGAGGGGGAAAATCTCCAACAGGTGTGGGACCGGGCCAACGAAGCTTGGGATGAGATTGTGGCGCAGTACAGCCAAACCCCGAATCAAGTGGGTTTAGTTGTTGCCCATGATGCCATTAACAAGGTGATTCTCTGTCGCTTGATGGGACTACAGCCCCAGGATATTTGGGCGGTGAAACAGGGGAACTGTGCAGTGACGGTGATTGACTACCTCCAGGGGGCAGACAGTGAACCGGTACTCCAGGCGCTGAATATTACGTCGCACCTCGGCTTTGGGGTGATTGATCAGACGGCAGCCGGAGCTTTGTAAGCCTGGGAAAAAATGAGGGGCGATCGCCATCCCCTATAATCAAGTCTGGAAAATTTTTGTAGCAAAAACAACGAGCGTGTGTAATGGGTAAAATTGCGTGGGTCTTTCCGGGCCAAGGATCTCAAACGGTGGGCATGGGTGTCGATCTCGCCGAACATCCCGTCGCCAAAGCAAGATTTGCTGAAGCAGAGGCAATCCTCGGTTGGTCAATTCTCGAAAAATGCCAGGGGGATGAAGCGACCCTCTCCCGCACCCTTTACACCCAACCCTGTCTCTATGTGCTAGAGGCAATTCTCTGCGATCGCTACCGGGAGAAAGCGCCCCAGGTAGACTTTATGGCGGGCCACAGCCTCGGTGAATATTCCGCCCTCTATGCGGCTGGGGTCTATGATTTTGCCGCTGGTTTGCAATTAGTGCAAAAGCGCGCCCAACTGATGGATCAAGCGTCTGGGGGGAAAATGGCGGCCCTGATAAAGTTTGACCGTACTGAATTAATGGAAAAAATTGCGGCAACCGAGGGAGTAACCCTCGCCAACGACAACAGCGAACAACAAGTTGTCATTTCCGGTACCCCAGAAGCCGTTGATGCGATTATGAATGGCGTTAAAACCAAGCGGGCGATCGCCCTGAATGTTTCTGGTGCGTTCCATTCCCCGTTTATGGCCGAAGCCGCCGCCCAATTTGAAGCGATTCTCGATGCCGTTACCTTTGCCGATGCCCAGGTACCCGTACTGTCTAATGTCGATCCCCAACCGGAAACCCAAGCAGCCGCCCTCAAGGAGCGCCTCAAGGCCCAAATGATCGGTTCTGTCCGTTGGCTCGAAATCATGCAGCAACTGAGCGCCCTAGAAGTTGCAGAGGCTGTAGAAATTGGCCCCAGTAAAGTGTTAACGGGTTTAATTAAACGCACCTGCAAAGACATGGCCACGGCAAACATTGATACCCTCGCCAGTATTGGCTAGGCTCAAGGCATACCAAACCACTGCGCCAAAAGGGAACCATGATTTATTTAGATTCGGCGATCGCCACCGAAGCCACCGAAGCCATGGCCTGGGGTTGGGTCAAGGGCATTACCACCAATCCCACTCTCCTGGCCAAAAGCGACGCGCCCCCGGAAGTGACCCTAAAAACCTTGGCGGCCATCACGCCTGGAGAACTCTATTACCAGTTAGTCAGTGAAGACCGTGAGGGGATGCTCCGCGAGGCCCACCGGGCACGGGAAATCATTGGCGATCAGCTCGTGCTTAAAATTCCCGCCACCTTCAGTGGTTTTCAGGCTTTGCCCAAACTCTCTCCAGAAATAAGCTGCTCTGTCACCGCCATCTATCAGCCGACCCAGGCTTTAGTTGCCGCAGAAGGCGGCGCCAAATATGCGATCGCCTACGTGAACCGCGCCACAAACCTCCAGGGGGATGGTGGTAGCCTTCTCCGCGCCATGAAAGCTCTGTTACAAGGAAGTGAAACCACAATCCTGGCCGCCAGCCTTAAATCCGCCGCCGAAGTCACCCATGCCATAATTGCTGGGGCAGACCACATTACCGTTCCTTTTGCTCTGCTCAAAACCCTGACTACACATCCCTTATCGACGGAAACCCAAGCCGAATTTGATCGCTTAGGGTGTGGTTTACGCTAAACAGATTTCAGAAAAGGTTGTCTATACTGAGAAAAGACTTTACAAAACTTCATCATAAGCGTTCCCTTGATGACCTTTCTCGACAATCTCAAAAAACCAACCCTCTTCGGCCACTCTGTCACCCCAGAGTTGTTTGCTCTGTTGACGGTGTATTTCGTCCAGGGGATTCTCAATCTCTCCCGGCTTGCGGTGAGCTTTTTCCTCAAAGATGACCTCGGCCTAACCCCGGCAGAAGTGGCAGCCCTTACGGGACTCGCGGCATTTCCCTGGGTCGTCAAGCCCCTTTTCGGCTTTTTGTCGGATGGCTTTCCGATCTTTGGGTATCGACGACGCTCTTACCTAATTTTGGCGGGCTTACTCGGTTGTGGCGCTTGGGCAGCAATGGCCACCATTGTCCAAGCACCCTGGTTGGCAGCAACGATGATTGTCTTGAGTTCGATTTCCGTGGCGATTAGTGATGTGATTGTCGATTCGGTGGTGGTCGAACGCGCCCGGGCTGAATCTTTGGATAAAGTCGGGTCACTCCAATCCTTGACCTGGGCAGTGGCGGCGGTGGGGAGTTTAACAACGGCCTATTTGAGCGGTTGGTTACTGGAACAATTTAGTACCCGGGTTGTGTTTGGGATTACGGCCATTTTTCCGCTGTTGGTATCAGCGATCGCCTTGTTAATTATTGAGCAACCCCGTGAAGCCATATCCCTAAAAGCCACCACCGATAACATTGGCAACCAGATGAAAACCCTCTGGGGAGCAGTACGACAGAAAAAAATTCTGTTGCCCACGGCCTTTGTTTTCCTCTGGCAGGCCACCCCCAGTGCCGATTCTGCCTTTTTCTTTTTTGTCACCAACGAGCTAGACTTTAACCCGGAATTTTTAGGGCGGGTGCGCCTAGTTACTAGCTTTGCGGCCCTGGCGGGGATTGCTATCTACCAAAAATATCTCAAGCAAGTTTCGTTCCGGAAAATGTTGGGGTGGAGTACCGTCATTTCCGCCGTGCTTGGTTTTACCACCCTTATTCTTGTGACCCACGCCAACCGTGCTTTGGGCATTGATGATCGCTGGTTTAGCTTGGGGGACAACTTGATTTTGACCGTTACCGGCGAAATTGCCCTGATGCCCATTCTGGTGTTGTCAGCGCGCCTTTGTCCGCCCGGCGTTGAGGCGACCATGTTTGCCCTGTTGATGTCGAGTTGGAACCTGGCGGGTTTACTCTCCCATGAGTTGGGGGCTCTTCTCACCCAGTGGCTCGGAGTGACAGAAACCAATTTTGACCGACTTTGGCTTTTGGTCACGATCACGAATTTGACGACCCTATTGCCCCTCGTCTTCTTGAAATGGCTCCCGGCAGGGGATCCCCAGGCTGATCTTGAAGAACACACCACGCCCTCAGTGGAACTTTACGAACACCACGCGGCGATTTCGGGAACAGAATCGGCCCTTTTCCCGACGGTAGAACCGAATTTGGTGGGTTCCCAGTCGGAAAAACAGTCTTAAAATGTCATGCCAGCAGTGGTGCAGGTCAAAAATCTGTGAAACAAAAGTGCGCAGACTAAAGACTAGACTTACAATGGTTTGTCAACATGATCTTTTTTGTCTGGGACATCCCCTTACCATGGATTTTAGGCTTTGATGTAAATGCTTAACCTACAGTTTTATCTCCGTCGTGCTCGCCGCTGGATTAAACCAATCCTGCTGGGGGCTGTGACCTTGGCCCTTGTGTTGGGGTTTAATCTCCTGCCCCAGCCACAATCAACACCCCTGGCGATCACCCAGGCCCAAACCCGCGTTAGTATCAACAACAGTTGGCGACAGGCTTCCTTTCCCGTCGAAAATTTTCAAAGTTACACATCTGGGTTTGGCTATCGCACGTCGCCCACCAGTGGCCAACGCCAATTTCACCAAGGCTTAGACATTGCCGCCCCCCTCGGCAGCTACATCCGTAACTGGTGGAGTGGTAAAGTTGTGGGCCTTTCGGATAACACCGCCTGCGGCACAATGATCCAGATTAAATCCGGTGATTGGGAACATATTTACTGTCACCTCAGTGGCTATGTTTCTTCCTCTGGTCAAGGGACTTTCCTCATGGATCGCAACGGTGGCATTCAGCTTTGGCTTGGTCAGGAAGTGAGCGCTGGCACCCGCATTGGTCGCGTTGGCATGACCGGACGCACCACTGGCCCCCACCTCCACTGGGGCTTGAAATATTCTGGGAACTATGTCGATCCGGCCCTTGTGCTCCAGGCAATGTACAACCAGCCCACGGCTTCCCTGGATGATTTGGTACAGCCCACGTAGTCAGTTTTTTTGCTTATTCAAAGGGGGCGATCGCCCTTTGGGATAAATCCCCCTGTGCCGCCACTGAGGCTAATAGTTGCAGGGGGGTTAATTTTTTGAGCAAACTCAACTGCATCTGGTTACGCACCAAAAGAGCCCCCGCAAACCCCAGGGAATTCACTGGAATTTTTTCATACTGATCCTGGGCCCGTTGCACCAGCAACATCCAACGGCGGGTAACGAGGAGATTATAGGCTTGGGTTTGCCAACCAGGGTTGAGCGGCCCGTCAATAAAGCGGAGAAAACGCAGCAGGGCGAGGTAACAATCGAACAAAATTTTGCCGTCGTAATCCTGGGGTAGGGGGATAATCCCGTGCAGGAAAGGAAATAAAGGAATCTGCTGGGGCTGCATCTGATCATTGAGGTGAGACAGCACTTGGTCGATGGGCACTGAAAAGGTTTCCCCATTGCTCTGGAAAGGGATCAATTGCAAATGTTTGTGGGGTTGACTCGCCCCGGCGATCGCCCCGGCATTATAAAAGGCCAAGCCATCAAGGCGTTGGAGACAATGGGCCAGGGCAGTAAAATCGGCTTCCATTAACCAGGTTTCCTGGGGCTGAAACTCCCGGGTGATGATCAAAATATGGTGATCGACGATGTTAAATTTGTTCAGCAGACAGACATGGTGGGGCGTCAGATCACAAACAAATAAATCCTGTTCGTAGGGCAAAAAAGGATTCACCTTCGCTTTTTCTTGTTTCGCTTGATAATTTTCCTTGCGGTCGAGTTGCTCTAAAATGCGCACCACAAAGGGAATCCCATGGTCAACAATCACTTCCTGGGCCGTGGTCAAAGAATGCAGCGCCCCTACCTGTTTGGCGTGGCGCGTGGTGTGTTGAATTTTGGTCAGCAATTCATTCATAGGGTGCTGGGGCGATCGCCACACGACTCAACATCCCAAAGTTTAGCGGATCAGTTGTTCCGCTTCACCCTTGGGGTGGGGTTGACCGAGGCTAAATTCCGTCTCTGGATCAAAAAAGTGGAGTTGCTCTAAATCAAAGGCCAACCAGACTTTTTCCTGGGGGGCAACCTTAGCCTTGGGGGGAATGCGCACCTTGAGATTTTGTAGCGGCAAGTCAACGGGATGAGCCGAAAGGAAAGTTTCATTGCCGAGGGCTTCGACAAGATTGATCGCCACTTCAAGATTTTCGGGGGCGGCGGTACTGAGGCTGAGGTGTTCGGGCCGGATGCCTAGGAGGAGCGATCGCCCCTGGTAGGGCTGGAGTAATGGCCGCCAACCCTCTGGGATGGGAAAGCGGAATTGGGGATGTTCAATAATACCAGCGACGGTCAACTGCACTGACAGAAAGTTCATCGGTGGCGAGCCAATAAATTCCGCCACGAAGCGATTCACCGGGCGATTATAAACTTCAAGGGGCGGGGCCACCTGGAGAATTTCCCCTTGGTGCATCACCGCAATGCGATCACCCATGGTCATTGCTTCGGTTTGATCATGGGTCACGTAAATCGTTGTAATCCCCAGTTGACGCTGGAGTTGAACGATCTGGGCGCGGGTTTCACTGCGCAGGGCCGCATCCAAATTAGAAAGGGGTTCGTCCATCAGAAAAACCTGGGGATTGCGGGCGATCGCCCGCCCTAAAGCAACCCGTTGTTTTTGGCCGCCGGACAATTGTTTCGGGAGTCGTGTGAGGAGATGGTCAATCTGTAGCAGTTGGGCGACCTGCTGCACTTTTTGGCGGATCTGTAATTCGGCAGTCGGTTGGTAACGCAGGGATTTTGGGAGTGGTCTGGTGACGCCCCGCCAAGTATTTTGCAGCCAATGGCTTTTCGTTTCTGCCGTGGGCATCCGCCGCAACCCAAAGGCAATGTTGTCATAGACATTGAGGTGGGGATACAGGGCGTAATTTTGGAACACCATGGCAATGTCTCGCTGTTTAGACGGAAGATCATTCACCGGGCGATCGCCAATGGCAATTTGTCCCGTTGTTACCGTTTCGAGGCCCGCAATGAGGCGCAGTAATGTGCTTTTGCCGCACCCAGAAGCTCCCACCAGCACCATAAATTCCCCCGCCTGGATCTGGAGGTTAATTCCCCGCAAGACGGCGGTCATTTTTCCGGTGGAGCGATCCGCGAAAGATTTGTGAATATCGTTGAGTACAACCTGGGCCACGGCAATGTTTTCCCATCAACAGAGAAGCAGTGATGCTTATGGTATCGCACCCTTGTCCCTAGGGTTCCATCTCCGGTTGAAATGCCCGGCGGTCGAGTTCTGTGAAGAAAGCCTGGACGGTTGGCGTATCAAATACAGCTTGGGTGGCCTGGATCAACTTTTCGCCCCAGAGGTTTTCCACGAGGAAATCAATTTCGCCGTAACGACCATCGAGATCTAGGGCGGTACGGGTCAGTTCTAAGCCCTTCGCGCGATCGCCTTTGGTGTAGGTAGCCACGGCAACGGCGAGTTGGGGCTCTGCGGCGGTGGGGTCGAGGGCGATCGCCTTTTGCCAACTGTCAATGGCAGCATCAACCTTGCCTTGTTCGTACTGGATTAAGCCAATATTATTAATCCCCGGCCAAAAGGTGGCATCAAGGGTAACGGCTTGGTTGTAGGTGGCGATCGCCGCATCATATTGCTTGAGTTTGTACTGGGTATTACCGAGATCGAAGAGGGTTTCGATGGAATTGTCCCCAAGCTGGGTAGCCGTTTTCAGCGACCGGAGTGCCCCTTCATAATCTCCCTGTTGGAAATAGGCCGACCCCAAAATACTATGGACACCACTTTCACGGGGATTGAGTCGTTTTGCTGTGGTGAGGGCCTGAATCCCGGCATCAAGTTCCCGCTCTTGCACGAGGAGAGTGCCCAAAATGTACCAAGCTTCAAAACGTTCTGGCACCAGTTGGGTCGCGAGTTTGGCCCGGGGAATCGCCCATTCATATTGTTGGAAGCGAGAAAGTTGAATTGCATCTTCGATGAGCATCAGCCCCTGTTGTTCCATTTGGGCCTGGTCAAAATCCCGCCTCAGGGGCAGTACCGCCTGCGATCGCACAGGACTATTTCCCATCCACAACACACTAACACAGGCTCCAAGGGCAACTAACCAACGATGTTTAGGCACGGTTCAACTCTTCACGAAACAACGATTCTTAAAACCAAGTCTAGCGACTTTCCCCCGCAATTGACGTAAAACCATTGTAAAAAGATTCCCCACGGGGGACTATTTCAATTTTGAGGGATTACAGTAGACTACGGATTAGTCCTGTTTACTCAACCCCCCGCAAAAATTCCTATGATTGGTGCCCTTGTCACCCCCAAAAAAGTTGTTTTGTCCTTGGCGGCCTTAGCTGGTGGGGTGCTACTCATTGGTCTGCCGGTGGCGAGAATGTTTGGCGATCGCCAGGCAGGGGTGAATGAAGAACAACTGGCAGCCCTGACCGTTCCCGTTGAAGTGGAAAATTTAGCGGTGCGCATCGAAGCCAACGGCATTGTCGAACCGATCCAGAGCGTTAACATTAGTCCCAAAACCCCCGGTCGCCTCGCCCAACTGCTGGTGGAACAGGGAGATGTTGTCACCGAAGGCCAAGAACTGGCAATTATGGATAATAGTGAACTGTATGCCGAGGGGATTCGTGCTGAATCTCTGACGAAACAACGCATTGCCGAACTCCGGGCCACAGAAACCCGTATCCAGGGAGAAATCGAAGAAGCCCGCGCCCGCTACATTCGCACCCAAGCCCAACTGCAACAGGCGGAACAACGCATTCCCAAAGAAATTGATCAAGCCAATGCGCAACTAGCGGCAGCCCAAGCCAATCTCCAGCGCACCCAGGACAAGGTTGAACGCTTTGAAACACTCCTCGATAGTGGGGCGATCGCCCAGGAAACCTATGACGATGTCCGCAATGAATTTGACAATGCTAGCGCCCGCTTTTTTGAAGCCCAGCAACGGTTAGCCCAGGTCAGAAATACCGCCAATCCCGAACTCGAAGCCCTGACCGCTGCCACCGTCGAAGCCAGAGCGAGCTTAGATCGCCTTGAACGCAACGCTGAACCCCAATTAACTCAACTGACAGCGGCCCTCGAACAGGCCCAGGCCCAGCGACAAATTGCGGCGGTACAGTTCCAAGACAGCATTATTCGCGCACCCTTTGATGGGGTGATCACCCAAAAATTCGCCACCGAAGGGGCATTTGTAACGCCAACGACTGCCGCATCGAGTACGGCCTCGGCTACCTCTTCGTCTATTTTGGCCCTAGCGCGGGGTTTGGAAGTGGTTGCCAGGGTGCCGGAGGTGGATATTCAGCAAATTGAACCGGGTCAGGATGTGGAAATTGTTGCTGATGCGGATCCCGCCCAGGTGTTTCGGGGACGGGTGTTGTTGGTGGCCCCGGAAGCGATTGTCGAAAATAATGTGACTTCCTTTGAGGTGCGCATTGCCCTGTTATCGGGTCGGGAATTTCTCCGCTCGAAGATGAATACTGACGTTACTTTCGTCGGCCAAAATTTAACTAATGTGATGACAGTGCCCACGGTGGCGATCGCCACAGAAAATGGCGAAACCGGAGTTCTCATTCCTGATGCGAATAACACCCCCCAATTTAAGCCTGTGATCATCGGCGCGACCGTCGGCGATCGCACCCAGATTGTCCGGGGCGTCACCCCAGAAGACCGGGTCTTTATTGACCTCCCAGAAAACCTAGAGCGGCCTGAATAATTTTAGATTTACTGGGGCAGAGAATCCGATAAATCCACCCCGCACTGGCGACAATATTCTGTGTATTTATAGGTTTTTGCCGCACAGTTTGGGCAACTAATCCATTGTTCAAATCCACAAAAAGGACAAAATTGATCGTCTTTGCGGAGCCGACTACTACATTGAATGCAGCGCTGTTTTTGAATGCGACTTTTTGCCTGGACTTTGGGATTAAAAACAAACCGCTGGAGAAATTTAATCAAGCCAAAGCCCAACAGCGGAATAATCAAGATCAGCAGATAGCTAGAAATAAAAACTAAGCCACCAAAAATTGCGATCAAGACATCAAAAATTGCCCGCACTAGATTCCCAAACTGGATAAATTGAAGAATTTTAATTAGCAGGGGGATCAGAAAAATAAGTAATAAATGCCAACTTAAAAGCGCCTGGGTTCCCCGGTGCCGCTCTACGGCCTGACGATGCCAAAAATAGCTAATCAAAATCAGCGGTAAGAGGAAAAGGGTCTGCAAAAAGAATTGCCGATTGGGGTGCCAAAATTCAGCCCGTTCAAAATCCTGTTTCAAAGTGGCAAAAAATTGGCGATCGCCAATGGCCGTTAAATAAGCCTGTACCTCTGATTGATTAAGAAGCTCGGCTTTTTTACGATCTAGGGTCTCGGTCAGGGTTGCTTTTTGGGCTTCGGCGGCCTCAATGTCCGCCTTCGTTTGGGCTGCCGTTGTTTCGTTGATCGATTGATTCGGATCTTGACCCGCAATTTCTTCTAAAAGCGTCGAATCATATTGCTCTTTGTAGGTGGCAATGCGTTGGTTGACTTCATTAATTTGGGTTTGTAAATTCTGAATCTCTTTGGATAAAGCTAGGGTTTCCGGATTTTTTACCGTTGGTGTGAGGGCCAAAAGGCGATCGCACTGGCCAGAAACTTCCCCCAAGCGCCCTTCTGTTTCAACGGGCTGAATGTCTTGGGAAGGATAATCCCCCAACATTTCCATTACCCAGGTGAAGTCTTTATCGGGGTTATCGTTATTTTGATAGGTCTGATAAACCCGGTAGCAAGGATACCGTTCCTGGGGCGAAAGGGGCCAGTTACCAACACTATCAAGACCCTGAAACACGTTGATCAACACAAAAATGTCGATCAAAATCAGGATTACAATACTCACTTTATTGAGTGGTTCCTGACGGACATGGGTCGATTTACGGACAAGATTCCGCCAAAGACGCTTCAGCCAACGCACCATAAAATAAGTCCCCCGTCGTTTTCTCTACTCTAGGAAAAGAAGCCCCAACGGGGGAACCTTGGTCATAAATCTTTGCTGCTGTGGCGCTTTTTGGAGGCCATGATGCAATTACTTCAAATCGTCTAATTTAATGCGGGGATCGGCAAACTTTAACATCAAATCTGCCAGGAGATTCCCCACAATGAGCATGGTTGCACTCATCATCAGGGCCGCCATGACTAAATACAAATCCTGGGATTGCACCGCTTGTAACGTCAAAGTTCCCAGGCCCGGCCAGTTAAAGAAAAATTCAGAAATAAATGAGCCACTCAACAGACTGGCAAATTCAAAGCCCAGCAGGGTAATGAGGGGATTGATCGCATTGCGGAGGGCATGGACATAGATCACGCGATTTTCTGGTAAGCCCTTGGCCCGCGCCGTTTGGATATAATCTTGCCGCAACACATCCAAGAGTTGACCCCGGGTCAGCCGTTGCAGCCCCGCAAAGCCCGTTAAGCTCAAGGCAATAGTGGGTAGGATCATGTGCCAGCCGATGTCGAGAATTTTGCCGTACCAGGGGAGATCCACGAAATTAATACTGGTCATGCCCCCCACCGGGAGCAACGGAGAAACCTGTTGGGCCACCATCAGTAAGGCGAGGGCCGTGATAAAGCTGGGTAAGCCCTGACCGAGATAACTAATCACCCGCAAAAATTTATCGAGGACGGTATTTTGCTTCACCGCACTGAGAATCCCTAAAGGAATGGCGATCGCCCAGGTACCGATAATTGACGTGAGCGCCAGGAGTAGGGTGGCGGGCATCCGTTCTAGGAGCAGCTCATGGACAGGCCGGAAGGATTCAAAACTAATGCCAAAATCAAAGTAGCGCACCACCCGCCATAGCCAGCGGCCATATTGGGTCAGAATCGGTTGATCGAGGCCGAAACGACTTTGGAGATCTAAGAGCGTCTCCTCGGTCATTTTCGGGTTCTGCCGGAGGGCATCAAGGTAATCCCCTGGAGCCAATTGGATAATCACAAAGCTCAGGATCGAAGCCAAAAATAGGGTAAAAATCGCCTGGAGTAGGCGCTTTAAGATATAAAAAATCGTTTCTCGATCAAAGATCGTCAGGGGATTACGAATGCTCATTGGGGGGTTAAATCGGGTGTTCCAAATCCTGCCTAGTATTGTATGAGGGAAAGCACGGGGGCGTCTGGCAGGCGATCGCGGCCCTTGAGATCTAGGAGTTCGACGATAAACACAAAACCAATGATGTCACAGCCAATTTTTGTAAGCAGTTCTGCGGTGGCTTTGGCGGTACCCCCGGTGGCGATCAGGTCATCGACGATGACAATTTTGTCCCCAGACCCCACGGCATCCTGGTGAATTTCGAGGGTGTCGGTGCCGTATTCAAGTTCGTATTCGACGGTGTGGACGGCGGCGGGGAGTTTGCCGGGTTTACGCACGGGGACAAAACCAGCATTGAGGTTATAGGCGAGGGTCGGCCCAAAGATAAACCCCCTAGACTCCATCCCCACCACATGATCGGGTTTGAGGTTGGCTTCAAGGCAGAGTTGCACTAGGGCATCCATGGTGTAGCGCATCCCTTCGGGGTGGTTGAGGAGGGTGGTAATGTCGCGGAAGAGAATGCCGGGCTTGGGGAAATCGGGGATGTCACGAATCAGGGATTTTAGATCCATAGTTTTTAGAGCGGTTTAACGGGAATAAAAGGCGATCGCCCCTCATCTTAGCGAGTTCTGGCGCGCAAACATCACTGGTGGCCAGCTTATTTTCATGATTTTCAAAAGACTTCCGTGTGACTAGCCAAGAGCCAACATAGCCCGATCAGAAAGCCGAAAAAGGAAAAAAATAAAAAGAGAGCGGCGATCGCCCCGTGATTGGGTTGGTGAAATTTACGGTAGAGCTTCTGTTTGACGGGTCGGTTTTGGCGCAAATGCTGTTTAACAATCACTGGAATATCGGCTTGTTGTACATGGGCATACCACACCTCATCGGGCAGCACGCGCACCAGAGGGCCATTGCCACATTCCCCAAAACAACCAGCCTGTCGCACTTCAACATCAGCAGGCGCTTGGGCTTGAAAGGCTGCCAAGATTGATGCCGAACCTTGTTTTGGACAGGTATGGTGACAACAGATCAACACTGTACGGGTCATGTCGTTTGCTCAGTCGAACTCTGCTCCCATGCTAATCAAAACCCCCTACCAATTGCGGCAGAGGGTGATGATCTTGAACTGAAAATATTGTTTTACCGTTGTCTAGTGATCGGCGATCGCCACTCCAAGCATTTCACTTTCTACTTGGGCAACGACCTGTTCTGTAGGGTGATTTGCCGCCTGCAACATCGGTGTACTGGTGACAGATTGATCCGCAATCACAAACAACGGATTCGAGAGAATTCCCGCCAAAGACGTGATAATCACCGACAGCACCAGACCCACTTGTAAAGGTTTCATCCCCACAGCCGTCCAGGTGACCGCTGGATAATTGCGCACAGAATCAGACATTTCCTGGGGTTCCTTGACCACCATCATCTTAATCACGCGGATGTAGTAGTAGATCGAAATCACACTGGTGATCAAACCCAACAGCACTAGGCCATAGAGGCCCGCTTGCCAGCCAGCCCAGAACAGATAAATTTTCCCGAAGAACCCAGCTAATGGCGGAATGCCCCCAAGGGAGAGTAGGCAAACACTGAGGCCGAGGGTCAGTAACGGATCTTTTTGGTATAAACCCGCATACTCCGCGATTTGGTCTGTGCCCGTCCGGAGAGAGAAAAGAATCACACAGGTAAACGCACCCAGGTTCATGAACAAATACACCAGCAGATAGAAAATTACGCTGGAATAGCCCGCATCAGTGCCCGCAACGAGGCCAATCATCACAAAACCCGCCTGGGCAATGGAAGAATAGGCCAACATCCGCTTCATGCTGGTTTGCGCCAGAGCCACCACGTTCCCCAAAACCATGCTGAGGATTGCCAAAGCTGTGAAAATGAAGTGCCATTCTTCGCTCACGGGGTTAAAGACCGTTACCAACAAACGAATCGCTAGAGCGAATCCAGCGGCCTTGGAACCTACCGAGAGAAAGGCAACAACGGGGGTAGGCGAACCTTCGTAAACGTCAGGGGTCCATTGGTGGAAGGGCACCGCTGAAATCTTGAAGGCGATCCCGGCGATCGCAAAGACCAGGGCGATCGCCAACGCCAGGGACTGGCCCCCCTGGGGATCCGTAAATCCAAGGGCAATCTCACTGAGAATTGTCTTGCCACCCGATAGGCCATAGAGCAAAGACACACCGTAGAGGAAAATCGCCGAACTCGCGGCCCCAATTAACAAATACTTGAGGGCGGCCTCATTGGAACGGGGGTCTCGCTTCATGTAGCCCGTCAGTAGATAAGACGAGATACTAAGCATTTCGAGGGAGACAAAAATCATCACCAACTCATTCGCCCCAGAGAGGAACATCCCCCCCAGGGTGGCCGTGAGCAAGATGCAGATAAATTCAGAGAGGGCGGTGCCGGAACGTTCCACATAGCGCACCGACATCATGATCGTGAAGGCCGTAGACAGGACAATGATGCCCCGGAATAAAATACTGAGGTTATCGCTGTTAAATGCCCCCAAAAAGGCGACGGGATGGGGATTATCCCAACCGAGGTACAAGGCGAATACTGACCCCAACAGTCCGGCGATCGCCGCGTAGGGAATCCAACCCGAACGAGCGCGTCCGACAATTAAATCCCCCACCAAAACAACGATGAGGGTCAAAATAACGATACTTTCCGGCAGAATTGCCCCAGTGTACAACTGGCTTGCCACAGTGCTTGAAAAATCCATCTTTGCTCTTCGGCTTAGTGAACCAACTTCCAGTGAACTACCCCACCACAGACGGGCAGAGCTTCCTGATTCGACAGCAATGGCCTCTAGATCTCAGTCGTTCTTTTGGTCTTACATTGCCTCCACAGGCAGGCGTCCGGGTTCTCCAGACCCAATACTTTTTCTTGCGACACGACCCGCTGGGCTTAAGTTTGCACTGCGGGATGCAGTGGTCAAGATGTATCAACCCATGGTACGCCCCAAAGGACGGGGATTTCAACCCGTTGCCGTGCAACAAAACCTTAAAAACAGGGTAAACGCCTGAATTCTCAGTTCTATCCCGGAGACTTAGAAAAATTTAATCCTTGACGAAACAGGGGCTTATGGGCCATTGATTAGATATGTAAGGTATATAAGAAGCCTAAACACCTAAACCCTCACTTTTTTTGACAGCCCATGTCTACCCTTGTCATCGTTGAATCCCCGACCAAAGCCCGTACCATTCGGAACTATCTACCGAAGGGATATCATGTGACGGCATCCATGGGCCATATCCGCGATTTACCCTCCTCTGCCGAGGAAATCCCCAAGGAACAAAAAGGGCAGCCCTGGTCTCAGCTTGGGGTCAATGTGGAAAATAACTTCGCGCCCCTCTACATCGTGCCGAAGAAAAAAAAGAAAGTTGTCACCGAACTCAAGCAAGCCCTCAAAGAAGCCGATGAGTTAATCCTGGCGACGGACGAAGACCGCGAAGGGGAAAGTATTAGCTGGCATTTGCTCGAAGTGCTCAAGCCCAAGGTGCCGATTAAACGGATGGTCTTCCATGAAATCACCCAAGAGGCCATCCAAAAAGCTTTAACCAATTGCCGCGAAATTGACGAAAACCTCGTCCATGCCCAGGAAACCCGCCGGATTTTAGACCGTTTGGTGGGCTACACTCTCTCGCCCTTACTCTGGCGCAAAATTGCTAAAGGTCTCTCGGCGGGACGGGTACAGTCGGTGTCTGTACGCCTGTTGGTGCAACGGGAACGAGAACGGCAGGCCTTTCAATCGGCTAATTATTGGGACCTCAAGGCAGAATTACTCCAGAAGAAATCAAAATTTGAGGCCAAGCTGATCACCCTCGGTGGCAAGAAATTGGCGTCCGGGAGTGACTTTGATGCGGCCACGGGGAAACTCAGCAAGGGTAAAAAAGTTGTCGTCCTCTCCCAAGCAGAGGCGATCGCCCTCAAGGAGCGTTTACAAGATCAACCCTGGACGGTCAGCAAAACTGAAGAAAAACCCAGTACCCGCCGCCCGTCGCCCCCCTTTACCACCTCTACCCTGCAACAGGAAGCCAACCGCAAACTCGGTATTTCGGCGCGGGATACAATGCGCACTGCCCAGAAGCTCTACGAAGAGGGCTACATTACCTACATGCGGACGGACTCGGTGCATCTTTCCGAACAGGCGATCGCCGCAGCCCGTAGTTGCGTTGCAGAAAAATACGGCACAGAATATCTCAGCCCCAAGGTGCGCCAATACAAAACGAAAAGTAAAGGAGCCCAGGAAGCCCACGAAGCGATCCGGCCTGCGGGCAACACCTTTCGCACGCCCCAGGAAACCGGCCTCAGTGGTCGAGAGTTAGCCCTCTATGACCTCATTTGGAAACGCACCGTCGCTTGCCAGATGGCCGATGCTCGTCTCACGCAATTGTCGGTCATTCTCAAGGTCGATGATGCCGAGTTCCGCTCTGCTGGTAAACGCATTGATTTTCCGGGTTTTTTCCGGGCCTATGTGGAAGGCTCTGATGATCCTGATGCTGCCCTCGAAAACCAAGAAGTGGTGCTCCCCGATCTCAAGGAAGGAGACCAGCCCACCTGCAAAAAATTAGAAGAAGTCGATCACAATACCCAACCCCCGGCCCGTTATACCGAGGCTAGTTTGGTCAAAGCCCTCGAAAGTAAAGGCATTGGTCGCCCCAGTACCTACGCCACAATCATCGGCACTATCGTGGATCGCGGTTATGTGCAAATTCGCGATAAAGCCTTAACTCCCACCTTTACGGCCTTTGCGGTGACGGCCCTCCTGGAGGAACATTTCCCTAATCTGGTGGATACAGATTTCACCTCCCAAATGGAACAAACCCTCGATGAGATTGCCACCGGCAAAGCCCAATGGTTACCCTATCTAAAAAATTTCTACCTCGGAGATGATGGCCTGGGTACCCAAGTAAAAGTGCGCGAGGAAAATATTGATCCGGCCACCGCGAAGGCGATCGCCATCGAAAACCTCCCTGTGAAGGTCAAAATTGGTCGCTTTGGCCCCTACATTGAAGCTGCTAACGGCGAAGAAACGATCACTGCATCCCTACCAGCGGACTTAACCCCCGCTGATCTCGATCCGGAGCAGGTTGAAACCATCCTCAAACAAAAAACCGAAGGCCCCGAACAATTGGGGACGCATCCTGAAACAGGCGATCCCATCTATTTACTTGTGGGTAGCTATGGCCCCTATGTTCAACTAGGCGAAGTCACCGAAGAGAAGAAAAAGCCCAAGCGTGCTTCCCTCCCCAAAACCGTTAAACCAGAAGAGCTCACCCTACAAATGGCTGTGGATCTGTTAGCGTTGCCGCGCCTATTGGGAGAACACCCCGAAACCAACAAACCCGTTAAAGTGGGTCTCGGTCGCTTTGGCCCCTATGTTGTCCACGATCAAGGGAAAGAAGGTAAAGACTATCGATCTCTTAAAAAAGAAGACAATCTTTTTACGATCGATTTTGAACGGGCCATGGAACTGTTAGCGCAACCAAAGCGTTCCCGTGGCCGGGGCAAAACAAAGACGCCCCTGAAGGAACTAGGGAAACATCCCGCTGATAACGAACCAGTCAATGTTTATGAAGGCCCCTATGGTATCTACGTGAATC
Source organism: Picosynechococcus sp. PCC 8807 (assembly GCF_001693295.1). Lineage (NCBI taxonomy): Bacteria > Bacillati > Cyanobacteriota > Cyanophyceae > Chroococcales > Geminocystaceae > Picosynechococcus > Picosynechococcus sp. PCC 8807. The sequence continues at coordinate 2,688,719 of NZ_CP016483.1, read as the reverse complement.
ACCTAAAAGTGAATGCAGGTTTGCCAGAAGGAGAAACCGTAGAAACAATTACCCTCGAAAAGGCCCTCGAACTAATCGCCGAAAAAGCGGGTAGCAAAGCAACGAAGAAACGTTCGACGACAAAAAAGAAAACGACGACGAAAAAAACAACAGCAAAAAAAACCACCAGCCGTAAAACAAAAACTTCTTCATGAGCCACAGCAAGCGTCGGTGGGAAGATTGGGGCCAAACCCTTGGCGATCGCCAAATTATCTTAGGTTTAAGTCTAGCGGCCCTTTTTTTGTTTTGTCTGAATCTGGGAAATATGCCCCTCCGGGATTGGGATGAAGGCACCAGGGCACTGGTGGCGCGGGAAATTTTCCGTACTGGCAACTGGTTGCATCCCACCCAATTCGGCGATCCTTACCTGCTGAAACCCCCCTTAATGGATTGGCTCGTGGCCAGTAGCTATACCCTCGGTGGCGTGAATGAATGGACAAGTCGCTTACCAGGGGCTGTAGGAAGTGCTCTGGGAGTGCCTCTCCTCTACTGCCTCGGACGGCAATTATTCCAGGGGCGATCGCCTGCCCTGTGGAGTGTCTTGGTCTATCTCACCCTCTTACCTGTGGTACGCCATGGTCGTCTGCTGATGCTTGATGGTCTGGTTTTAACGGCCCTCATCTTCAGTCTCTGGTGTTTACTCAAGGCGCAAAAATCCCCCATCTGGGGACTGGGCTTCGGTCTGGGCTTGGGCATCATTGCCTTTGTCAAGGGGTTATTAATGCTTCCCCTGGGGGCGATCGCCCTGTTGTTTGTGATTTGGGATCGCCGCTGGTTTATTTTTAAGAATTCCTATATTTGGCTGGGGTTGGGTCTCGGCGCTTGCCCGGTGCTTCTCTGGTATGGGGCGCAAATTCAGCATTATGGTGCGACTTTTATTCAGGTGCATTTTTTCAACCAAGGGTTTGACCGGGTCGCCAGTACCGTTGAAAGTCACCAAGAGCCCCCCTGGTTTTATTTATTAGAAATAGCCAAATACACGGCCCCTTGGTTATTTTTTCTACCCCAAAGTTATCAATACCTTTGGCAGATCCGCCAAACTTCTAGCAGCAGATTAATTTTGACGGGCAGCATCTTTTATCTGGGTTTAATTTCTGCGATGGGGACAAAATTGCCCTGGTATGTGATGCCGATTTACCCGTTTTTGGCCCTTGCGCTGGGACATTACTTAGCGAAACTCTGGGATGCACCACCATGCAAGGCGATGTTTCTGCGGGGGCTATTTGGGTTGTTGGCGATCGCCGCTTTGGGGGGAGGTATTTATCTCTACTTCACAGATCCCCAGGTTCCCTTAATTTTGATGGCCCTGACCCTAGGGGGGATGTTTGCCGTGACTACCTGGCTTTGGCCCCGGCCCCAGGCTCTTTATATTTTGGTGGGAGGAATGTATTGCGGTTTGGCTCTGCTGTTTTGCTCCCAGGCTTGGGTTTGGGAAATTAACGAAGCTTTTCCGGTCAAACCCATTGCCGCCATCATTCGGGCAGAGACCCCAGCCGATGCGATTATTTTTACCACCTTTGATTACAGTCGGCCCAGCTTAGATTTCTATGGCGATCGCCCTGTGCGTCCCCAGCCCCTCGAAGCGCCCGTTGGCGAGCAATATTGGCTCATTCACCAAGATTTGTTGACAGAACAACCGGCCCTAAAAGAAGCATTGCCTCCCTTTGAACTGCTGGGACGGGCCTCAGGGTTTAACCTGGTGCATTTTTTCCCGGACTAAAGGAGGCGATTGCGCGATAATTCGGTTGTGTTGGGCGGCTAAATTGGCCTTAAAAAATATTGAAAGAATCAACTTCTAAGGCTTTTGATCCACCTTCCCGGAGAATGGCAAAGACTCGCTCCAATTGTTTCCATAAAAGACCCACAGTGCCGATAGTTAAAGGTAAAGACAAGCTGTAGGCAAACCAAGCGGGGATAAAAAAGACTTCTAAACCACTGGCGAGAAAAATACTCATGCCCATACCAATGCCAAAGAGAGGCAGTTGTAAATCAATGGTGGATAACTGTTTGTGAATATCGTCGTTATTGGCAACAATCCCCCGTGCTTTGAGCTTCAGGGTACTCTGGAACGCAAAGCCGCTAGTTAGGGCAATAAACAAGCCAAGGCCTACCAACAAAAACGGCGGCTGGGGAATGTAATAGTAATAATATTCTTCCATGGATTTTTTAACAAAACTTTATTAACTAGCCTTCATTATGACCGAGATTGGGCGAAACTCGGCAAAACAGCCGTTAAACGCTTACCGGAAAATTGGCGGAGGTTTGACCAGGCGGCCCCCAGTAATTTTTGGGGTTGAAATTCGTCTTTCAGAAGCGCCCAGAGTCGTTGTACTTCTTCGGTGTGGAGTCGATCGTCTTCCGTTAAGGCCAGGAGGATCATCCGGCGAATTTCTGCACCCTCTTCGGACATTAGATACTGGAAACCCATTTGGGCCGTGGGTAAAATATCAAACTGATTATCGGCCTGGGCGATCGCCAACATATTTTCGAGGCGATGCCATTGGAATTTTCCGTCTTTAAAGAGTACTTCTAGGAGCTTGCGGCGTAGCTCTGGGGTTTCGGCAGTTAACAAACGCCGGGAAACGTAAGGATAGGAAATTTCGACGATCTTGAAATCCGGATTCAGACTTAGGGCCAATCCCTCCTGGGTCACAAGGGAGCGGATAATCAGCGCAAACTTGGCCGGCACCCGGAACGGATATTCATACATCAGCGCCGAAAATTCATCGGTAATCGTCTTAAAGTTAAAATCACCAACACTTTCCCCCACCGCTTTTCCTAATACTTTTTCTAGGGCCGGAATAATCGGACGGATATCTGTTTTAGGGGCAAGAAAACCCAATTCCACAAAATCCTTCGCCAGAGTTTGATAATCCTGATTAATCAGCTGCACAACGGAACTAGCAATGGTCTCTTTGGTGGTGTTATCCAATTGATCCATCATGCCGAAATCAATGTAGGCCATGCGTCCATCAAAGGTGGCAAACAGATTACCTGGGTGGGGATCAGCATGGAAGAAACCATGTTCAAGCAATTGCCGCAGTCCCGTGGTTACGCCAATTTCAATAATTTTGTCAGGGTCTAGGCCAGCGGCGCGGATGCGGTCTAATTCGTTGAGCTTATAACCTTGAATCCATTCCAGAGTGAGAAGGCGATGGCTTGTATATTCCCAATAAATGGCAGGAACTTTAACGGTGGGATCGTCGCGAAAATTAGCGGCAAATTTCTCGGCGTTGCGACCTTCGTTAATGTAATCAATTTCTTCAAAAAGCTTGGTGCCAAATTCATCAACAATCAACGTCAAGTCATGGCCCAAGTTGAGGGGAAGATAGGGGGCAAACAGGCTTGCCCCTAAACGCATCAGGTACAGATCAAGGGTCAGCAGCGGGAGTAATTTGGGACGTTGTACCTTAACGGCAACTTCTTCGCCACTATACAAACGTGCCCGATAGACCTGGGCGAGGCTGGCTGCCGCGACGGGATGGGGGGAAATTTCTTGGTAAATGTCATCGACGGGACGACCGAGATCTTTTTCGATAATCGCAAAGGCAATCTCGTTATCAAAAGAAGGCAGTTGATCCTGGAGCTTGATTAATTCTTCGAGAAAGTCGGGACGAATCAAGTCGGGCCGGGTTGAAAGGGCTTGCCCCACTTTGATAAATGTCGGCCCTAAGCGGGTCAGAATTTCACGCAGTTCGTTGGCGCGACGGGCGCGGGTTTCGGGTTCTTCTTCGCGTTTACTATCTAGCCACAATTTGAAGGAAAACCACCCAAATAACCAAATAATCGTAAAGGCCCGCCATAGGGATTGCCAGGGTCGCCAACGGTAATGTTTGGCGATCGCCTTGGCGTCATAGCGGGTCAAGGTGGTAGAACCAAGTTTGTGGTCGGGGGCAACGGAAGGATACTGGGTCACAGTGGTTTCGCCGTCAATGAATTGTGTGGTTTTGTAAAGTAAATCACACTATATTGTATCGAAATTTTTCGCAGCGACACCAAACCAAGCCTGCATCGGGGATCAAGCACAGCCATTTTCTCGCCCAATTAAGGGGATTGGCGCGGGGTGATTTGGGTGGCAAGGGCTTGGAGGAGGGCAAAACGATCATCTGTTGCAGGTGGTTTAGGAGACGGCTCGGTGGGCACTGATGAAGGGGTTAATTTTTGTAAAGCAACCTGGGCCGCGGCTTTTTGGGCTTGCTTCTTCGAGGCCGCTTGACCCCGGCCCCATTCCTGTCCTTGGAGATAAACCGCCACCGTAAAAGTTTTTGCATGGTCGGCCCCGGATTCCTCTAGGGTTCTGTATTTCGGAATTTCACCGTGGTTTGCTAAGGCCCACTCCTGCAATTGGCCTTTGAAATTTTGGGCGAGGGGATCGCTTGGTTGTTGCACGAGGCGATCGGCCACGGGAATGACTAAGGTTTCAACAAAGGCGATCGCCGCTTCGATCCCCGCATCTAGAAAGTAAGCCCCGACGACCGCCTCAAAGGTATTACTTAAAATCTCTGGGTTTTGCCTGGCTCCTTCCTTTTCGGCCCCTTTGCCGAGGCGCAAGATCTGATCGAGACCCAAGGCCTGGGCAAATTCAGCGAGCTGGTGGCGATTATTTTCTAAACTGGCCCGCAACCGGCTCAGTTCCCCTTCCTGAAAGTCAGGATAACGCTCATACAGCAGCTTGCCCATGATGAACTTGAGCACCGCATCGCCTAAAAATTCCAGACGCTCATTGTCTTGGATTGTCTCTGGTTGTTCGTTGGCAAAGGAGCGGTGGGTCAACGCCTGTAACAGAAGAGGCGATCGCCGAAAGGGAGGCAAGCTTGTCATGGTTAAGCGAAACTTTATAATGTTCAGAGAGTAAATAAACCTAGCGTCAAACCATCTAAAAGCCAATCACTGCAACTCATAAGCAACGGTGATTCAGGAGATTGGAAAAACGCAATGCACAAACAAACCATCTCACCCCATCACCAGATTTAATTTAAATAAGCATAACGGAAGACCTGCGGATCCATGACAAGAATTGAAACTCGTACCGAACCTATGGTGATTAACATGGGGCCTCACCACCCCTCCATGCACGGCGTATTACGCTTGATCGTCACCCTTGACGGGGAAGACGTCGTTGATTGCGAACCCGTCATCGGCTATCTGCACCGGGGTATGGAAAAAATTGCCGAAAATCGCACCAATGTCATGTATGTCCCCTATGTGAGTCGTTGGGACTACGCCGCAGGGATGTTTAACGAAGCGATCACCGTTAATGCCCCCGAAAAACTCGCCGATATCGAAGTGCCGAAGCGCGCCCAATATATCCGCGTGATCATGCTGGAGCTGAACCGCATTGCCAATCACCTTCTTTGGCTTGGCCCCTTCCTCGCGGATGTCGGTGCCCAGACGCCTTTCTTCTACATCTTCCGGGAACGGGAAATGATCTATGACCTGTGGGAAGCCGCCACCGGGATGCGCCTAATTAACAACAACTATTTCCGCATTGGTGGTGTAGCTGTCGATCTGCCCTACGGTTGGAACGATAAATGTTTAGATTTTTGCGATTATTTCGATCCCAAAGTTGATGAATACGAAAAACTAATCACCAATAACCCCATTTTCCGCCGCCGGGTAGAAGGGGTCGGCACGATCACCCGCGATGAAGCGATCAACTGGAGTCTGTCAGGGCCAATGTTACGGGCCTCTGGGGTGAAATGGGATCTCCGCAAGGTAGACCACTACGAATGCTACGACGATTTTGACTGGGATGTGCAGTGGGAAACTGCTGGGGACTGTTTTGCCCGTTATCTGGTGCGGATTCGGGAAATGCGCGAGTCAGTGAAAATTATTCGCCAAGCCCTGAAAGGAATGCCCGGCGGTGCCTACGAAAACCTCGAAGCCAAGCGGATGTTAGAAGGGAAAAAATCCGAATGGAACGACTTCGATTACCAATACATCGCGAAAAAAGTTGCGCCGACCTTTAAAATTCCTGACGGTGAACATTATGTCCGTCTCGAAAGTGGCAAAGGCGAAGTGGGAATTTTCATCCAGGGCAATAACAATGTGTTCCCCTGGCGCTGGAAAATTCGTTCGGCAGACTTCAATAACCTCCAAATTTTGCCCCACCTGCTAAAGGGCGTGAAAGTAGCGGACATTATGGCGATCCTCGGTAGCATTGACGTGATTATGGGTTCCGTTGACCGTTAATTGTTCTGAGTGAGAAATGTGAAAGAGGGCTATGGCGGCTCTCTTTTTTTGTTTGCGGTATTTAATGTTTTGAAAATTTGGAGAATAGAAAATTATGGCGATCGCCCCGTTAGAAAGTTTAGAATTTGCCAACTGCCCACCGGAGACCGCGCAATATTTGGTGGTGATGCTCCACGGTTGGGGGGCCAACTACCATGACCTCAAGCCCTTGGCCCGGATGCTGGATCTTCCCCACTGTCACTTTCTTTTCCCCAATGCACCTTTTCCCCATTTCCAAAGTCCCCAGGGGCGGGCTTGGTATGCCCTGGAACGGGAAGATTTTCAGGGTTTGCCAGAGGCGCGTGATCGCCTTTTTCAGTGGCTGCAAATCCTACCAGAAAATACGGGCATTCCTCCGGAACGAACCGCGATGATTGGCTTTTCCCAGGGAGGCGCGATGACCCTCGATGTCGGTTTACAGTTCAATTTCGCGGCCCTTTGTAGTTGCAGCGGCTATCTCCATTACGAACCCCAAAGACGGCCAGGGGATTTTTCGCCGACGTTACTAATCCACGGCACCCAAGATCCCGTGGTGCCGATCCAAGCAGCCCACCAAGCCAAAACCCAACTGGGTCAAGTGGGCGTTCCCCTCGACTATTTTGAATTTTCTGGGGGCCACGAAATTCCGGCGATCGCCTTAGCCCGAATATCCCAGTTTCTAAACCAGCATTTGCTTCAGAAAGAAACCTAATTTTGTTTACTGCTTTCGACGGGAATTTTACTGTCCTGGGGCGTGCTTACCCCTGCTACAGCTTCAGTTTGGGAAAACCAAGCGGCAATTTTTTCCCGTTGGTTAATTAAATAAATGCTCACCAGGGTCAAGCCCACACCGACCCATTGCAGGGGGCTTAATTTTTCGTTGAGGAGGACATTGCCGAAAATTAGAGCAAAAACAGGGGTGAGGAACGTCAGGGCGCTAAGACTGGTTAAATTCCCCTCGGACGCCAGGTAGAAAAATAAACTATAGGCGATCGCACTGCCAAAAATCGTGGCATAGGCCAAGGCCCACCAGCCCGACGTGCTAATAAATTGCCATTGCAGGGTTTCTAGTTGATCCGAAGCGATAAAGAGTGGGATGCCGCCAAGAATCATGTGCCAGCCCGTTGCCATCACCGGATCCGCATGGCGACTGACATAACGGATCAAAATCGTGCCCACTGCCATCGATAGGGAAGCCCCCAGCATCAACACTTCACCACTAATACCGAGGTTTTCCCACTGAAAAAAAGAAAGATCTCCCTGGAACAGCGCCAAAATCCACGCATCGGGAATGCCAATTAAGCTAATCCCCAAAATCCCGAAACCTAACCCTAGCCAACCCCAGAGGCCGATTACTTCCCCAAATAGCCAACTCGATAAAAGGGCCACGGCGAGGGGTTGCGAATCAATCATCACAGAACCCAATCCTGCTCCTGTTTTCACGAGTCCCTCTGCTAAAAAGCCTTGGAACATGAGGCCATCGACTAGGGCAAAGAGGCCAATCCAGAGCCAACCCTGCCAAGAAATGTGGCGATCGCGTCCCGATAGGAGTCCGAACAGCAACACCAATAATCCCGCTGGCACTAAGCGCAACCCCCCTAGAAAAAGAGGTGTGGTTTGGGGAATCACGCCCTTCATCGCGACCATGGCCGTACCCCACAGGAAAAAGGGTGCAATCAGTACCAAGGGAAATTGACTAAAGTTCGACTTCGAGAGATTGAGGGCCATAAATTCAGGGCAACTATAAAGACTCGCGGTAATGTGTAGTAATGTTAAGCATAGGGGAAATTTATAATTTTTGTTGTTCTTTCCCGTACAGTCCCCTCGCCACTGGCTCTCAAGACTTGCCCACTACCGCCGAAAAAACCACGGTAAAACCCAGCGGATCAGTTAGCATAGGGGATTAGTGCCCTCAACGTCTAATCTGCAGGGCCTGCTAACATTTCATTATTTTTGACAAATCCCTATGGTGTGGCCGTTTCCTCCGAAAACCCGTAAACAAGTTGCGCGTATTGAAATCACCGGGGCGATCGCCGCTGATACCCGAAAACGAGTCCTAAAAGCCCTCGAAGAAGTCGAAGAGAAAAAATATCCGGCCCTGCTGTTGCGGATCGATTCCCCTGGGGGCACCGTGGGCGACTCCCAAGAAATTTATTACGCCCTCAAAAAACTCCAGGAAAAAACAAAGATTGTCGCCAGCTTCGGCAATATTTCGGCTTCCGGGGGCGTTTACATCGGCATGGGAGCGCAGCATATCGTTGCAAATCCGGGGACAATTACAGGCAGCATCGGCGTTATTTTGCGGGGCAATAACCTAGAGCGGCTCCTCGAAAAGGTTGGTGTCTCTTTTAAGGTGATTAAGTCTGGCCCTTACAAGGATATTTTGTCCTTTGACCGGGAGTTGACCGAGGCGGAAGAAAATATTCTCCAGGAAATGATCGATGTCAGCTACGGCCAGTTTGTCAAAACTGTCGCCGAAGCCCGCAATCTGGATGTGGAAACAGTGAAAACCTTTGCCGATGGTCGCATTTTTACCGGAGAGCAAGCGCAGGAACTTGGTGTCGTTGATCGCCTCGGCACCGAAGAAGATGCACGCATTTGGGCCGCAAAATTAGCGGGCTTAGATCCAGATAAGGCAGAATGTCGCACCATTGAGGAACCCAAACCCCTGATTACTCGCCTTTTGAGTCGCAATCAACTGAGTTCGCCCGTGGGGAACGCCCTTAATTGGGTAGAATTTGAACTGGCAACGGCGGGACAACCCCTGTGGCTCTATCGACCCTAATTTCGAAAATTTTTGATGCTTGAGGCGGAGGAAACCAACGTGGACTGGAAGGTGCGGGCTATTCGAGGCGCAATTACAGCAACGGCCAATACCAAGGAGGCGATCGCCGATGCGGTGCGGGAACTACTCGATGACATTGAAGTCCGCAACCAACTAGACCCCGAAGAAATTATCAGTGTGGTGTTTACTGCCACTGCCGATTTGGACGCTATTTTTCCGGCGGCGATCGCCCGGCAGCGGCCCAACTGGGATAATGTTCCCCTCCTCGATGTGCAGCAAATGGCTGTCCAAGGGAGCTTAGAGCGTTGTATTCGCGTTTTAATTCACCTCAATACCCCCAAACCCCAGGCGGAGATTTACCATTCTTACCTGCGCCACGCCCAAAACCTCCGCCCCGATTGGCACCTCGCCCAAATTGCGAGCCGTTAACGTTTAACGATGCCTGGAAAAACAGTCCAGTACAATGGGAAGCAATGAAGTTATTTCCCTAAAGAAACTTCCGCCCATGGTTGCCACCTCGACAAACCGTTATAGCTTTGAAGCGTATTGCCAATATGATGACGGCACCGATACCCGCTACGAACTTGAAGATGGCAATTTAGTTGCAATGACGCCCCCCACCTTTCGCCATATTTTACTTGCGGAAAAATTAGGCGATCGCCTGAAACAAGAAATCACGCGCTTAAATCTCCCCCTGTATTGCCTCCGGGAAACAGGGTTGCGGGTCGGTTACGCAAAATCACGGATTGTCGATTTGATGGTGGTTGATCAACAAAAGGTTGCCGCTGCGGTGGATCAAGCTGGCATCTATCAATCGACACCCAACTTGGTCGTGGAAATTGTCAGTCCAGAGTCGGTAATTCGAGATTACCGCTATAAGCGCTCTGAATATGCGGCGATCGCCGTTCCGGAATATTGGCTCATTGATCCGAGCGCCGAAAAAATTACGATTCTGACTTTTAATGAAGGTCTATACGATGAAAGGATTTTCACACAAGAAGAGAAGCTGGTTTCACAACAGTTTCCTGAATTGACCCTGACCCCACAGGATCTCTTTGCTCTCTAAGCTGTAATAACAATGCTTTTTCCTTGGTCTCACCCTAACCGAGCACAGTAACTCAACCAGCCAAGGATAGAATAGAGGCTATTGATTTTTGTACGTTTCCTAAATAAAAAAGTCCTATGGCAGTTGCAGCACCCCGCAAAACCGAGTATGAAGCGATTATTGGGCTCGAAACCCATTGTCAGCTCAATACCGCCAGCAAAATTTTTTGTCATTGTTCTACTAAATTTGACAGCGACCCCAACAGCAATGTCTGTCCCGTCTGCCTAGGCTATCCTGGAGTTTTGCCCGTTTTAAACGAAAAGGTGCTGGAATCAGCGGTGAAAATGGGCCTGGCCCTCAAGGCAAAAATCAGCCCCTACAGCAAATTTGACCGGAAACAATATTTTTACCCAGACCTACCCAAAAATTACCAAATCTCCCAATTCGATCTGCCCATTGTTGAGCATGGTCACCTAGAAATTGAAATCGCCGACAAACCCAGTGACCCCCCAGTCAAAAAAACCATTGGCGTGACCCGCCTCCACATGGAAGAAGACGCCGGAAAATTAGTCCATGCCGGGAGCGATCGCCTCGCGGGTTCTACCTACTCCAAAGTGGATTTTAATCGTACCGGGATTCCGCTCCTGGAGATTGTCTCAGAACCCGATATTCGTTCTGGCAAAGAAGCCGCTGAATACGCCCAGGAATTGCGCCGTCTCGTCCGCTATCTCGGCATCGGCGATGGCAACATGCAAGAAGGCTCTCTCCGCTGTGACGTAAACATTTCCATTCGTCCTGTTGGCCAAGAAGAATTCGGCACCAAAGTCGAAATCAAAAATATGAACTCTTTCAGTGCGATCCAAAAGGCGATCGACTACGAAATCGAGCGACAAATCAAAGCCGTCGAAACAGGGGAACCCATCTACCAAGAAACGCGCCTCTGGGATGAAAGTAGCCAGCGCACCTTTAGTATGCGGAAAAAAGAAGGCTCCAGCGATTATCGTTATTTCCCAGAGCCAGACCTGCCCCCCATTGAAGTGACCCCAGCACAACTAGAAAAATGGGCTGCCGAACTCCCCGAAACCCCCGCCCAAAAGCGAGAGCGCTACGAAACCGAGTATGGTCTGTCTTCCTATGACACGAGGGTTTTAACCGACGACCGCGACGTAGCTGAATACTTTGAAGCGGCTGTGGCGGCTGGGGCAGATCCCAAACAAGTGACCAACTGGGTGACCCAAGACATCGCTGCCCACCTCAATAAAAATGTCGGTCTAACGATTGTTGAGCTTCCCCTAAAGGCAACGCAATTAGCTGAACTCGTCAATTTAATTCACGATGACACCATTAGCGGCAAAATTGCCAAAGAAATTCTTCCGGAACTGTTAGAGCAAGGTGGTTCGCCCAAGGCAATTGTTGATAGTCGCGGCTTGACCCAAATTTCAGACACAGGTGCCCTAGAGGCCATGGTGGATGAAGTTTTGGCCGCCAATCCTGAGAAAGTAGAACAATTCCGCGCCGGAAAAACAAAGCTACAGGGCTTTTTTGTGGGGCAACTGATGAAAAAAACTAGCGGCCGTGCTGATCCGAAACTGCTCAACCAAATCCTGGCCCAGAAACTGCGGGGCTAGAAATTTTCTTGGGGTGAGGGGATTGTCCCCCCAGGTAGACTGGGCTATATTAAAGATAGTAGATGCACCCTGATGATTGGGGGAGTCACAAGGTGGCTCTCCTTTTTTTTGTACGCTAGAGAAATTAGTCTTTAACAGATGTCGGCATCACTCAGGTATTGCTGCATCTTTTCTAGGGAAAGGTTTTGTTCAAGGAAAATAGGCTGGTTTGGATTGTAGGGACTTTGGAGACGATCAATCCTGAGAATTGGCATCTCTGCTAGAACTGGGTTATCGGGATTATAGTCTGTTGGCTGCATCAAAGAACTAGAAAAGCCTTTAAAAATAATAATTTGGTCTTCTATTTCCCCGTGGCCTAGGTGAAGTAGCAGCACTTCATGGGCATACTTACGGGTATAGGCTTCGAGGTGTTTGGCTAAACGGGAAAAATCTGTACTTTGGTGTGTCATGGTGATGATAGGAACAGAATAAATGACTTAGTATTGAGTATTAGTGTAGGCAATCACTGCGGTTTGTTTGTCAATTAATGTTGCAGTGGTGTTTCTATTTTGAAGCTTAAGGGTTACGCGATGACAAATGCCAACTTGCCCCCGGAAATTCCGATTCGCAATTTTGATGCAGCGAAGCAAACAACCCTTTTTCAGACCCTCAAAATGCCGCAGTTTACGGGTCGCTTGATCTTGACGGATCCGCGATCGCATCAATGGTCTTTTTTCTTGTATTTTGGTCGTCTGGTCTATGCTTCGGGGGGAACCCACTCGGTACGGCGCTGGCGGCGTCATCTGACGGCTCAAATGCCCCACATCGCGGCCAATACGCAACTATTGCAACAGGGTTTATCGGCCATTACATCCCAGGCGATTAAACTGCATTGGGAATATGATTTGATTCAAACTTGGCATGGGCAACAACGGATTACGCGGGATCAAATTCGTCGCATGATTGAGGCGATCGCCACCGAGATTTTTTTTGAAGTCAGCCAGAGTACGCAAGTCACCTACCATTTCGACCCCGTCACAGAGCAGCAGGAAGATCCGCTCATTTTAATTGACCCAGCCCAAAGTATTTTGCGAGCTTGGCGCCTCTTTGAACAGTGGAATAATCTAGAGATTGCCCACCTGTCGCCCCAGGTTGCCCCCGTTATTGTTAAACCAGATCTGTTACAGGCGCGCTCTTCGGAAGCCAATTACCAGTTACTAACAAGTTTGGTCACGGGACGGCGAACCTTTTGGGATTTATCGATCCGTCTCAAACAGGATGTGCCCCAGGTCGCCCGACTCTTGATGCCCTACATGAAGTTAGGGTTTATTGATGTCAAGATGTTAGATGATCTGTCGTCACCGCTGACGAATGCTCCCCCCCAGCCGACGGCTTCAAAGCCAGTGATTGTTGAGAATCAGCCACTCATCGCCTATCTAAGCCTAGACTCCAAACAACATCAGCACCTCCGTCAAATCCTCAAGCAACAGCGTTATCGTTATTTGGCGATCGCCGATCTCACCAAGGCACTGCCGGATCTCTTAACAGAAAAACCGAATCTCATCCTTTTAGATCTAGAACTTGATGGCAACACAAATGGCCTTGAATTTTGTACCCAATTGAAAAAACTATCACTATTTCGTCAAACACCAGTCTTGCTCATGACCGATAATAATCGTCTTTTTGATCGCGTTAAAGGGCGCTTAACTGGGGTCACAGACTTTATTTCAAAGACAGGTACACCAGACGAACTGCTTAAAGCACTGCAAAAATATCTCCGCTAGGATCAGTGCTTTTGGCAAATAATTGTGAAAAATTTAGTTAAGCAAGCGTCGGGTAATAATAACGTAAAACTGAATCATCTATCTGCTTATCAATCATGCTAGCAATGTCATCAGTAATTGGTTCCAGAGGTTTTTGAGGGGCACTAGAATTACTAGCATCCACTGGAAATTGTAGCCAATGTTGATAGATAAGTTTTTCAATAGTGCGATTCGTTAAAGTTAAATTCCAACCAACGCCACCATGCATATATTGGTTGAAAATTTCCGGCTTTTCTGGTTGAGGTATCCATTGATATAAATCCTGAAGAACAGCTAATTGATCTTTTTTGAAATCTTCATATCGAATAACTTTTACATAGGGCACCAGTTCGATGAACTTTTGATAGCTAGCATATTTTTGATTCCACATATCTAAAATACTTGCGTAGTCTTCAATGGGATAGTCTAAGAATCGCTTGAAACTGTACCGGTGAATGACTGCATCAGAATCGCAGTACGGCCAACGGTGCATTGCTGCCGCCCATTCATAGGGATGACGTACTGTGATAATAAATAATGTGCGAGCAACCAAGGGCTTATTTTGCAATTCCTCTGCATTAGGAGCTTTGCGATGTTTCCAACCGAGGAAATCATAGTAAGGATAATCTAAATCAAAGTTTTGTATCAGTAATCTCGCGATCGCATTTGTTGCAGTGTGGCGCTCTCCAAAGATTTTAAATTGGATAATTTGATTTTGATATTTATTCATCATATATTGCAAATGAAAGTTTTTTTGAGTAGATAGGCTAAATCACCTTAGTCTACACTTGGCATTAGTGTCGTAAGTCATTTTTTTATAAAAAATAAACCTCATACCTAAAGATATAAAGTACGAGGTTTATCTTACTTAAAGTAGAGAAAAAAATTCTACCCAATCAATAGGATGTGATCTTAGAAACTAATACCGAGACCAGCACCTGCTGAGAATGTATCTTCATTCAATCCCCATCCGGCACTACCTTTAAAAGTCACAGCCGTACCGGTACTGTTTGGATCAGTGAAGAGGAATTTTGCGGCGGCACCGAGGGCCGTTTCGTCTTGGAAAGTACCAAAACCAACACCAATACCAAAGCGGTGGCCAGGACGTAGTTCAGGTTCTGCATTATCCATTGCAATAACACTAGCTACACCAGCTCTGAGCTCCTTGACATCTTGCTTAAGATCAGCAATGTCAGCAGCGTTGGTCGCAATGTTGGTGGAGTTGGTCGCGATATCGTTAGCGTTGCTCACAATGTTGGTGGAGTTGGTCGCAATATCGTTAGCGTTGCTCACAATGTTGGTGGAGTTGGTCGCAATATCGTTAGCGTTGCTCACAATGTTGGTGGAGTTGGTCGCAATATCGTTAGCGTTGCTCACAATGTTGGTGGAGTTGGTCGCGATATCGTTAGCGTTGCTCACAATGTTGGTGGAGTTGGTCGCGATATCGTTAGCGTTGCTCACAATGTTGGTGGAGTTGGTCGCGATATCGTTAGCGTTACTCACGATGTTGGTGGAGTTAGCATTGTTGCAACTAACTAAATTATCAACAGCATTTTGAGTAGAACCTTCAGTTGCCACTTCCGCAGTAGTGATGTTCAATTGGAAGTTCTGAAAAGAGACAGAGCTAATTACAGTAACACCATCAATTGTTTGGGCAGGACAAGCTTGTGCTGCTGCACGAGGCGATGCAAAAGACCAACCACTGAGGAGGACAGCAAGTCCAAGGATGTTGTTGAATAAGAGGCTATAATTTTTGATTTTCATTGGAGAATTGTTTCCCTAGTTGTACTGTTTAGACTAGTCACCTTAAAAATCTTTCCTGGATTGCAAAGCCCAGATTTTAACTTATTGCGTTTGTCAAGAATTTAGGTTTAGCAAACTAGTCTAAGAGAGTGCCGTTTTGAGGAGACGAAACAGGTGTGTGAACTGATTGCTTCCAAAATATACCTCGAAACCTTCCGAAAAACAGCAAATGTCTTTGTGTTGCAGTATTTGTTTTTCTTAAGTCTTTTGCGTAATACATGACTATATCTCATGTATTAATCAATGTGACTTTTATGACTTTCTGATACTGGTCATCATGAATTCAATCCACTTTTTGAAGCACATAGGAAATGTAGCCGTAGTGCTTATGCTTGTTCAAGTTGATCATTAACCAAATTTTGGATAATGCTTCGGTAACCACGAATATTGTCTGGATTCTTAGTACTGTACCGATACAAAGTCTTTTGAGCTTGATCTCTATACTCGTCTAACTTCAGATCATGCTCCGTTAAGGCCTGTTTAAGAGCTAGTGCACCTTTTTTGACATCGAATTCCGGATAGTAGTAACCGCAGTCTTGCAAGAAAGGAGAGTTATGGACTAGAGGAATATCGTAATACAAAGCATCAAGATAAAGATAATTTAGTTCACAGAGATGTTGGTGGCTGATCACTAGACTGCAGTCAGAGTGAAAAATATCAATTACTGGATAGCGTTTTTCAGAAGACAAAATCTTTTGGCAACTCAGATAGCTATAAAAATGCTTAAAAGCCTGACGTTCAATAATATGATTAGAGCAATAAATTCGAGCATTCTTGCGTCCAAAAATAGACGAATCTTGAGAATATAAGGATTCCACAATTGTTGTCGGAATCACAAAATTTTTCACAAGATTGATATTGGGTTCTAATATGCCAATATGCTTACTATTATTCTTTTGATAGCGTGGGTTAAAATTAGGATTGATAGTTGTTCGATCAACTTCTAATTTTTGCAAAAACCAAGGTTCATATAAATAAGGACTAATCGTCACTCGAGATTTAGAGACTGTCTCGACATAGGATTTGTGATAGGCATGATGAGGTGATATCCAGATTTCATCAACCATGCCGGGTTCACGTTGAAGAAGTGCACCGCTAAAACGATTTTCAATATTGTAAATAACATCTTCAATCAACCCCCACATGATGATCCCAGCATGAAATTCAACAATTTTAGTGGAGTACTTTTTCTTGATTTTTTTCATCAAGTTAGGCGCAAGATAAGCCTCTGTCGTGATCAATACATCATAGACAAGATGACTATCTAAATCTGGGTTGAGATCTTTTTGTTCAACTAATGGCGTATCTTCTCCAACTTCCACACGATTTTTTAGAGATTCTTCCAGGACATTTTCCTCACAAATGACATAGGAAATATCAAATTCTGGAATAGAGCGAAATAACTGCACCAGAAAATAAGTGTTTTGTTCTAGCCCATAATTATATTTGGTGGCTAGTCCTTTGTACTTAGAAATGATAAATCCGATTTTGATTTTTTTCATTGCTTATTTATTGATTCTCTTAGAGCATTGATCGGCTTCATTGGTTAAAAGTAGAAGTACAAAAAAATCTATGAATTCATATTGCTTAAACAGAGCATTCTTCTTTTTTTGGTTTGCCAAGAAATAAAAAAGGAATTAACATAACTATTCGTTAATTCCTTAAATATCTTTGGAGATGATTAATTAAATTCCACGTTTAACAGCAATATTCGCTTTTTCAAATTCTGTCGCTAAACGTGTTTTTAATTTTTCAGGTAAAGGGCGACTACCAAAGGAACTGTAATAGCCAGCCAAAGCATTCAATGCAGTTTGCATGGTAGTGAAAGAACGCAACCCAGAGGTTTTGGGGTCACGACGATAGCGGGACATGTATTCATTCATCTGCAAGCGGGCCGCTGCCTGCACTTCGCTGCGGTTAGGGGCATCGCCAGGTAGTTGAATGGCTTCAGTCAGATTTTCGACGACGAGCAAAGTATCATCTACATATTTCCCGGTTAGGCCACTGGCACTGGTGCCGCTACAGGCTGTTAGTCCGGTTACGCTCACCATAATCACCAGGGCGATCGCCACAAGGCGAGATAAAAATTTCTTTAACATAGTTTTTCGGTATAACAAAGCACGCTTAGAGCTAACTGTTATCCTACCGCGAAAATTCAACCAATGCTTATCACCCTATTTGATAGGATTTGTTAGCAAATTAGCATCGGTGCGTCCGTCGTCACTGAGGATTGATCTGTTACCTGTAAGTTAGCCCCTGGTTGGCCTTGGGGATTGAGGCGTTGCTCAAAAAACGTCTGGCAGCGGTTTTGCTCATCGGCCAGGATCACTTTTGCTGTATGACCTTGCGCTAAAACACTGGCGCGATCGCGTAATTCATAGGCTGCGACAATCAGGCGATCGCCGGGAGTACAAAGATGGGCCGCCGCACCATTTAGACAGACGACACCACTATCTCGCTCACCAGGCAAAACGTAGGTGGTCAGGCGGTTACCATTTTCGACATTCCAGATATTGACTTCTTCGAGGGGCAAAATTCCTACTTTCTCGATCAGGGCTTGGTCGATGGTGATACTGCCCACATAATCTAGCTCAGCCTGGGTCACCCGCAAATGGTGGAGTTTCGCGTGCATCAGTTTGATTTGGGCCATGGTAAAGGAGAACGGTAAAGGTAAAGAAAGTTGATTGGGAAAGGGGGACATCCCTCTAAATCTCTCTTCGGAAGGGAGACTTTAATAAATCTCTAAATCATTTTTCTGCAAGAGACTTGAAGAATTTCATTGCTGCTTAACCCAGTGCACAAAATTTTCGAGGATTTTTAGGCCAATCGCTGAGGATTTTTCGGGGTGAAATTGCATCGCAACTAAGTTATCTTTGGCGATCGCCGCTGTGACGGTTTGCTGGCCGTGGGTGACGGTGGCGGCATTTACTTTAGGATCTGTCGGGGCCACATAAAAAGAATGCACAAAATAAACGAAGGGATCTTTCGGTAAATCCTGCCAAATGGGATGATCCGGTTGGGTTAGTTGCAGTTGGTTCCAGCCCATGTGGGGAATGGTAATCTCTGGCTCTGGCTGAAATCGTTTCACGCTGCCGGGAATAATGCCTAAACCTTTTTCTGTGCCTTCGGCGGAACTGTCAAATAAAATTTGCATCCCCAAACAAATGCCGAGGAAGGGTTTGCCACTGGCGATCGCCTGGTGAATGGAAGCTTCGAGGTGGCGATCGCGGAGATGTTGCATCGCCGGATCAAACGCCCCAACCCCCGGTAAAACGACCGCATCGGCCCCCAGGATTTGTTCCGATTGATCCGTGATTGTGGGAGTTGCCCCCGCTTTTTCTAGGGCTTTGCAGGCGGAGTGGAGATTCCCCATGTCGTAGTCAACAACCGCAATATTCACCATCTTCTCATTGCCCGAACGTTCACGTTAGAAACCCCTAACATACACCACAAAAGGAATTTGATCCTAACAATTTCTTTAGAATGTTGACGCTTAACTTTCATTCACCCATTCCGACAACTGCCGGGTTACAGCATGACGAAATTCCAGCGGCAAGACTAGAACAATATTTTCATCATTTAGGCGACCATAGATTTTGGTTTGGTCAAAATTTTCAGTGCCGAGGCTGAGTTGAGAGGGTTGAGTTGCCGCTGTTTGGAGCGTGATCACAGCTTTGGGTTCAAGGAGGCCATAATCGGCGAGTTCCTCAGAGGCCACAGAAAAACTAGCGTAACTCTGGGGTTCGATGAGTAAATTGAGCAAATAAGCGATCGCCCCCCGATTTGCCGGTTTTTCAACGGGACTGGTCAGCCACCATTGAGGGACGGGTGCAAAGCGTTGTTCAAAGTTGAGGGTTTCCCCCTGAATTTCTAAAGACAAAGAACGGATCTCCGCTTCCTGAATGGGAAGAAGCACCTCAGCATCTGCGGCAACGAAACCTGATTCTGAGGGTGTTAAGGTATTTTGTCGTTGCGTAACAGCCCAGGTGATTCCCCCAAGTCCCAAGGCGATCGCCAGCCAAATTCCTGTACTCCGCTGCACCATGGCGATTTTTATCTAGCGCGGATATGGTTTACCAAAGCCCGTAAACCGAGATAGTAACTTTCCGCCCCAAAGCCGCAGATTTGACCCACTGCAATGGGCGCGATATAGGAATGGTGACGGAAGGTTTCGCGCTGGTGAATATTGCTGAGATGCACCTCTATGGTGGGTAAATTTACCGCCGCTAAAGCATCCCTAAGGGCGACACTGGTGTGGGTGTAGGCCGCCGGATTAATCAAAATGCCAGAAAATTTACCGAGGGCGGCCTGGATCTGATCGACTAACGCGCCCTCATGGTTGGATTGAAAACAGTGCAGAGAAACACCAAGAATTTTTGCCTCCTTTTCGAGGCGGGTGTTGATGTCTTTGAGGGTTGTGGCGCCGTAGATTTCAGGCTCCCGTAAGCCCAACAAATTCAAATTGGGCCCGTGGAGCACAAGGATATTCAAAGTGGACAACGGTGGTGAACCTAACGCAGATTAACTAATAAGGTTAGCATCCCAACGTCCGAGGCCTTTAGTAGCGGCGACGTTGACGGTCGTGGACAGGGATCGGGATGAGTTCAGGCTCAGGTTCGGCCGCTGGCCCAAGGAGGGTTTCAATGACTTTGCCCGCCCACTCTCTGAGTTTTTCCAGTACTTTTTCGATATAGCCCATCAAAAAGACGACTCCTGTAAACTCGATGTACCACGCTCTGATTTATTCATCATAAATCTTGGCGTCTTTGGTACGTTGTTCTTATAGATATATTAAGAATAACACAAGCTTTTCGGGGGGCGATCGCCGAATCCTTAGTTAGGGCCGAGACTTTTTCCTCAGAAACCATAATATTTCGTAACAAAACTTTAAGATTTGTCGCTCTTTAAATATCGCCTGAGGCCATCGAGGGCATCACAGGCACTTAGGTAACGAATCAATTCCCGGTCTCGGTTTGTACCGTAGCGGTAGGTGTGGCTAAATACGTGATTTTGGGGATCGGCCCAGGCGATACAAACCAAGCCGATGGGTTTGGCGGAGTCATCACTCTTCGGGCCAGCAATGCCGGTAATGCCAATGCCCCAATCGCTACCGAGGGCTTGTTTGGCCCCCAGCGCCATTTGTTGGGCCACGGTTTCACTGACGGCTCCCTGGTTTTGCAGGTCGGCAGAATTCACGCCGAGAAGGTTGATTTTTACCGCATTGGCGTAGGCAGTAATGCCTCCTAAAAAGTAGTCGGAGCTGCCGGAAACGCTTGTAATTAGTGCGCCTAGGCCGCCGCCAGTGCAAGATTCGGCAACGGCTAGGGTTTCCTGGCGCGTCCGTAGTAAGTCGCCGATGACTAGGGGGAGACTGGCCCCATCGGAACCGAAATAATCTAATCCGGCGATCGCCTTAATTTCTGCAACCACCGGATCCATTAATTTTTTAGCTGCGGCAACAGATTCTGCCCGGGCTGCCACCCGTAACTTGACTTCTCCCTTGGAGGCATAGGGAGCTACGGTCGGGTTCGTCAACGCAAAAAGATGATTCACTTTAGCGGCTAGACTCGATTCACCAATGCCCCGGAAGCGCATCATTTCACTGTGAATCACAATCTGACCGTAGCCTTGGGCCTTGAGGTAGGGGACAGCAGTTTCTTGCCACATCCGCTTCATTTCCCCAGGGACGCCCGGAAAGGTAAAAATTGTTAGTCCCTCAATGGGTTGCCAAATCAGACCAGGGGCAGTTCCCGTTGGATTCGGGAGAATCTCTGCTCCCTCTGGCAAAAGGGCTTGTTTACGGTTGTTGGGGGTCATGGTGCGCCCCCGTTGGGCAAATTTTGCGGTGATATCGGCGACAATCTCTGGTCGCTCGATGAGAGGCGTTTGGAAATAGGCGGCGATCGCCTCGGTGGTGAGATCGTCGGGGGTGGGGCCAAGGCCACCCGTAAAGACGATAATTTCTGTCCCCCGTTGCACGGCAATCTCTAGGAGGGAATGGATGCGAGCAATATTGTCTCCCACCACAGACTGAAAATAATGGCTGATGCCAAGCTTTGCGAACTCCTGGGCAAGGTACTGGCTATTGCTATTGACGATATCTCCCAAGAGAATCTCGGTGCCGACACAAATAATTTCCGCCGCCATGGTGCTCCTTCAGTAAAAGGCGATCGCCTTCTCTCATTTGTTTGGTAAACATTTAATTTTAGAAGCCCACAACAGGACTTGAACCTGCGACCGGCTGATTACAAATCAGCTGCTCTACCAACTGAGCTACGTGGGCATTGGTCTCTAAACCGTATGCAAGTATAGCAAAAACGCACTGGAAATTGTCAAGCCTTTTAGACCAATCGACTATCCATGGCCCACCGCGCTAGTTCCGTGCGGTTATTTAAGCTGGTTTTGTTCAACATATTCGACACATGGCTTTCGATGGTGCGCTGGCTCACATTGAGCTTTTCGGCAATTTCGCGATTGGAAAGTCCCTGGGCCACAAAGCTCACAACCTTAGTTTCCGTGGGGGTAAGCTCCACATGACTCGGCACCTGAAAGGCCATGGACGAGGTTGTCGCCCCAGAATGACTCAGGATACGCCGGGCCTGGTTTAACGACGATTCCACCTGGGCGACTAATTCTTCTGGTTCAAAAGGCTTCACAAGGTACACATCCGCCCCTTGGTTCAGGCCCTCGATGCGATCGCGGGTTTGCCCTTTTGCCGAGAGGAAAATTACAGGGATCCAGCTAATTTGCGAATTTTGACGGACATTTTGGATAAAGGTATAACCATCCATTTCTGGCATCATCACATCACAAATGATTAAGTCAGGGGTTGTCTCTTCGAGGATTTGCAGGCCTTCGACACCATTGGCCGCGGTCAACATGTCATAGCCGCGAAATTCGAGATAATCGCGCACTAACAAAATGAGATTGGGATCGTCATCAATCAGGAGTAGAGTCGTACCTTGGGGATTAGGAAAATCGCTCATGGCAGGAATAGGGTCGCAAAGATCAGGGTTAGCCAAATCTTAGCAAAGGAATTTTGGCTGGGATTATGGATTTGGGACGGGGTTTACTGGTGATGGTTCGGGTAGGGGATGGGCCATAAATACATAATCCTGGACGGGGCGATCGCCGATTAAATGCTCCTGAATAATCCGTTCAATGACTTCCGGTGTAGCACTGTGATACCAAATGCCATCGGGATAAACCACCAAAATCGGCCCCTGACTACAGACCCGGAGACAGTTCGCTTTCGTGCGAAAAATGTGGGGTGAAGCGTCACTAGGAGCATCTAATCCCAATTCTTTGAGGCGTTTTTTGAGATAATTCCAAGCGTCAATGCTGGCCTGCTTATCACAGCATTTGGGCTTCGTTTGATCAGCACAGATAAACACATGGCGATCAATTCGGTCGAGGCCAAGATTCTGCGCACAGACTTTCAAACTTGCATCGCATTGTTCTACCATTACCAAGATTCTCTAGGGGGACGCGAACAATTTTAGCGAGTCAGGCGATCCAGCGGCGAAGGAAGGAACATTGAAGGATACACTAGAGGGAAGCAAAAATTTTGAATAACTGTTTGATTCTATGGATCCCATGCTCAAAGATGCCTTTGCTCAACGTCGGGCATTAAAAGTCATTAGTGGTTTGAATAACTTTGATGCGACCAATGTTCTCGCTGTGGCCCGGGCAGCCGAAGCCGGTGGCGCAACATTCGTCGATATTGCCGCCGATGCAGATTTGATTCGTCAGGTGAAAGAAGTCATTTCTCTGCCTGTATGCGTGTCTGGGGTTGATGCTCAAGTTTTAGCTGATGCGGTTGAAGCGGGGGCTGATCTTGTGGAAATTGGAAACTTTGATGCATTCTACGCCCAGGGGATTCGCTTTGAGGCAGAAGAAGTGCTGGCAATCACTAAAGCAACCCGTGCGTTATTACCCAACGTAACCCTCTCGGTAACGGTTCCCCATATTCTCGCCCTCGATGAGCAGGTCGCCCTCGCCGAACAACTCGTGGCAGCGGGTGCAGATATTATCCAAACAGAAGGGGGTACTTCCAGCCGTCCCACCAGCGCTGGAACCCTCGGTTTAATCGAAAAGGCAGCGCCCACCTTGGCTGCAGCCCATGCCATTTCCCGCGCGGTAGATGTCCCTGTGATGTGTGCGTCTGGGTTGTCTGATGTGACAGCTCCCATGGCGATCGCCGCTGGTGCTGCTGGGATTGGCGTCGGCTCTGCAATCAACAAACTCAACGATCCCCTGGCGATGGTGGCAATGGTGCGCCAATTAGTCGAGGCCCTTGATGGTGCCGTTGTGGGCGTAGAAGCTTAAAATTTCGTGCCAGCAGCTTCGGTTAAGGCCAAAATAAAACCCTCCATCGTGCATGGGGGGCTTTATGTTAGGAGTTTTATTTCTTGCTTCTCAGGACAACAACAAATGATGGAGACAGTTGTTCATCAAAAAGTACACAACCATCATGGCAGCGGCGGCGGCGGCAACTAAGGTTCCTGCCAACATCAGAGAAAACTCCTGTTGGTCAAATGCCTGTTGCATCAGGTGGAGTGACCACGCAACTAAGGCAACATCAAAGATGAGAATTGGAACCAGCATATTTTAATTTTTGTTAACTTGGCTCCATTCTAATACATTGTCTTGCAAATCAGCGGGAAAAATTCAGGGTGTCTTAAGATTTACGGAGCTGCCTAAAGCCTTATTTTGTCGAAGCTTGCGGGGATCGCGATCAAAAATAACTTTAAAATCCACTGATTTTTATTTTTGTCAAGTACAAATTGGCAGACATCAAGTCCGAGGTGTAACGGGGTTCAAGGCGATCGCCAAAGGGAGGGCTTGGGTTGTTAGCCTGGGAAGGCTCGACAGCAGAGGAAGTTCCCAAGAAAAAGAAACAATGCTACAACAATTGGGTAGCAAAAACTCTCGATAATTCTTTTGTAATTCTTTGGGCATGATCAGCAGTAGCCAACTTGTTCTCGGTAGTGGTCTGGTTTTTGGGTCTGTCTTTTGGGTGGAACTGGTGCGGGATTTGTACCATGTCCTTGCCCATGTTTGGGAACCAGTGGGCCGCCTCCATGGATGGCACCATCGGGTTTTCCGGCGAGATCTAACGCCAGTCAACGCGGAAATTTACCGAAAAGCCCATTGGTACAATGATGTGCCAGAGGCGCTGGTGATGCTCAGTTTTGGGCTACTGCTTTGGGGGCTATTGGTTGCGCTAGCGGTGCCCACGGCTTGGCTGGGATTGGCGGGCTGCTTGTACACGCTCTCGTTTTTGGGGGCGGCGATCGCCAGGGGTTTGGGTTTACCCTACGTGGATGAACTGACGGATCTGACCCATCGTCCCGGAGACTTTACCGAGTTACCAGGGGATTGGTTTGTGAATCGTCCTTACCACTGGCGACACCATTTTGATAACCAGGAGGCCTATTACTGTGGCACTTTTACCCTCGTGGATAAACTAATGGGCACAGCACTTTCTCTCAAAGGTAAACGAATCGCTGTAACCGGTGCTTCGGGGACCCTGGGCCATGCTCTCCTCACAGAACTGCACCAGGCTGGAGCCAAGGCGATCGCCCTCACTTCGAGCCAAGAAACGATTTCCCTGACAATTAAAAATCAAGAAATCCCCCTGCAAACGGTGCCTTGGCAAATCGGCGCAGAAGCAGATTTATTAGAAACCTTAAAAAAAGTTGACATTCTTGTCCTTAACCACGGGATCAATGTCCATGGCGATCGCACCCCCGCAGCAATCCACAAATCCTACGCGATCAATACCTTTTCCCAGCAGCGTTTAATTGAGCTGTTCCTTAGCACCGTGGAAACCAACCAAGACCGGGTACGCAAAGAAATTTGGGTAAACACCTCCGAAGCGGAAGTCAGTCCCGCCGTCAGTCCTCTCTATGAACTGAGTAAGCGGGCCCTAGGCGACCTCGTTACTTTACAGCGGTTGGATTCTCCCATCGTGATCCGCAAGCTAATTTTGGGGCCATTCAAAAGTGCCTTAAATCCCGTGGGCGTGATGTCAGCCCGCTGGGTCGCGAAGGGGATTGTCGGTGGGGCTAGGCGAGATTTTCGCAACATTATTGTCACCATCAACCCCTTCACCTATCTGCTATTTCCCATCAAGGAATTTTTTGTGGCAAGCTATTTCAAGCTGTTTAGTCGCGGAGCATAACCCATGCAGACCCTAGGCCGCTTGATTGCCATGTCTCTTCTTGCTGCTGTGATAGTGGTGGTGGCGGTGGTATCGATCCAGAATATTGAACTGGTGTCGATCCGCTTTCTTCTGTGGCAATCGGTGCGTTTACCTTTCGGCATCTTACTCGCCATTGGGGTCGGGCTGGGTCTGATTTTGGGCAGTTTAATTCCCCTCGGCTCTCGTCGTTAGGGCAGTGGGAAAAAACCCTTTATGATGGTTGTCTGTCGGTTTGGACTCGCTAATCCATGGATGATTTGCTCAAAGGTTTAAATATTTATCTCATCGGCATGATGGGCACGGGGAAAAGCACCCTCGCAGAAATTATTGCGGAGTTGATGAATTACCGCAGTTTGGATTCGGACAGCATCATTGAAACCCTGGCAAAGCAGTCGATCAGTGAGATTTTTGCCGAGATGGGAGAGGCGGAATTTCGCAAACTCGAAACCCAAGTCCTGAAGCAAATTGCTGTGCAAACACGGACGGTCGTAGCGACAGGAGGCGGCATCGTTGTGTCCCAGGCCAATTGGTATTATCTGCGCCAGGGTTTGACCATTTGGCTGGATGTGCCAGTGCCAATCTTGGTAGAACGGCTGCGGAGTGATACATCGCGCCCCCTTTTGCAAAATGTTGATCTTGAGCGCAAATTAACGCAACTGCTCCAACAGCGGCGATCGCGTTATGCGGAGGCAGATTTACATATCCAAATTCCCGGCAATCGTCCCCCCCGGGCCGTGGCAGAGGACATCATCGCCCAAATTCCTTCGGTGCTGCGAAAACCGCCAGAATTTATTGGCGATCGCCCTTGAATTAAGGCTCAAACCTAAAAATTCGTTAAAAATGCTAATCGGGAACAAATGGGGCGATCGCCGATCCCGTACAATACCGACCCATGTCGAGCCGCATCACCGGGCTCAGTCCATCCTTAGAAACGACAACAATTCATGGAAAGCGAATACATCAGAGAAGTCGAAGCCACCCGCGTCCGCATCCTCAGCGAAGCCCTCCCTTATATGCAACAATTTGCGGGGCGTACCATTGTGGTGAAATATGGTGGCGCTGCGATGAAAGACAGCACCCTCAAAGATAAAGTGATTCGCGACATTGTCTTTCTCTCTTGTATCGGTATGCGGCCGATTGTTGTCCATGGCGGTGGCCCAGAGATTAATACCTGGCTGGCCAAATTAAACATCGAACCCCAGTTTAAAGATGGCCTGCGGGTTACCGACGCCGACACCATGGATGTGGTGGAAATGGTGCTTGTGGGTCGGGTGAATAAAGAAATTGTTTCCTTAATCAACCAAGAAGGCGGCGCTGCCGTGGGCCTCTGTGGCAAAGATGGCAACATGATCCAAGCTCGCCATGTCGGGAAAGAAGGGGTTGGTTTTGTCGGGGAAGTGACCACTATTGATACCAAATTGATTCAATCTCTCGTGGAAAATGGCTATGTGCCCGTCATTTCCAGTGTTGCCGCCGACGAAACAGGTCAAGCCCACAATATTAATGCCGATACCGTCGCCGGGGAATTAGCCGCCGCCCTAAGTGCTGAAAAGCTGATCCTACTCACCGATACCCCTGGCATTCTAGAGGATTACCATAATCCCGCAACCTTGATTCCCCGCTTGAATCTGCAGCAGGCACGGGAGTTAATTGATCAAGGCGTTGTGTCCGGGGGGATGATTCCCAAGGTGACCTGTTGTGTGCGATCGCTGGCCCAAGGCGTTAAAGCCGCCCACATTATCGACGGACGGATCCCCCATGCTCTGTTGCTCGAAATCTTTACCAACGATGGCATTGGCTCGATGATCGTCGCATCGGACTACCTCAGTCAGTTTCCGATGTCCCCTTTCCACTAGCCCTTGATGCAAAGCACTTGTTTCAGGGTGGCGACCACTTCCACTAAATCTGCCTGTTGCGCCATCACTTGTTCGATGGGTTTGTAGGCGGCGGGAATTTCGTCGATGATGCCAGTATCTTTGCGACATTCAACCCCAGCCGTTTGGGCCACCAAGTCATCTAAGGTAAAGGTTTTTTTGGCTTTGGCCCGCGACATTAAACGTCCCGCACCGTGGCTACAGGAACAATAGCTCATCACATTGCCTTTGCCCTTAACGATGTAGGATTTTGCGCCCATGGAACCGGGAATAATACCGTAGTCTTCCTGGCGTGCCCGCACTGCCCCTTTACGGGTGACGTAAATCTCTTCGTCAAAATGGGTTTCTTGTTCGGCATAGTTGTGGTGACAATTCACAACCATCAAGGCTTTTGTTGGTTTGCCACCAGCGAGATGTTTTTCGATGACCTTTTTAAACCGCGCCAGCATCACATCGCGATTGAAATGAGCATAATTTTGAGCCCATTGGAGATCGCGCCAATAAGCTTCAAATTCCGGCGTACCTTTCACGAAATAAGCGAGATCGGGATCTGGTACTTTAGTTTCCGCGAGTTTCAGAAGATCCTTGGCGGTGCCAATGTGACATTGGGCAAGTTTGTTACCAATATGCCGCGAACCGGAGTGGAGCATTAACCACACATTATTTTCTTCATCCAAGCACACCTCAATGAAATGATTGCCGCCACCGAGGGAACCCATTTGTTTGAGGGCTTTGCTTTCGAGGTTTTTCACGCCCCGATGAAGATCTTTAAAGTTTTGCCAACCACCCCAATTACTCACCGTTTTATCAACGTCTTTGTTTTCTTCAAAACCAACGGGAATAATGGCTTCGAGGTCTTTACGGATTTGCTTGAGTTTGCCGTCGAGGCGATCGCCTGTAAAGGGCAATTTGAGGGCGGCCATTCCACAACCAATATCGACCCCCACCGCTGCGGGAATGATGGCATCTTTTGTGGCAATGACAGAACCCACCAAGGCTCCTTTCCCTAGGTGAACGTCGGGCATCAGGGAAACGTGTTTAAACACAAACGGTAGTGAGGCCACATTTTTCGCCATTTGCAGTTCCTGGGAGGCTAAATCATGGCCAGCCCAAGAATAAACGGGTTTTTCGGTTTGGATCGGTAGGGGTTGGTGGGGCATCGGGGGCTACGGAACGGTAGTAAAAATGAGGTGATTCAAAAAAGAAATTGGGTTATTTATCACTCCTTCAGATCATAACGATTGCGTATCCAAGCATAAATATTTTTAACGTTTAGTTGATAAATCATGGCACCCTTGCGACGGGTTAAAGGGTGGGCACTAGGATAGAAAATCATCGGTCGCAGCAGGGCACTTATGAATTATTACGAGATTTTGGGGATTCAGATTACGGCCAACCAACGGGAAATTAAAACAGCCTACCGACGCAAGGCGATCGCCCTCCACCCAGACACCCTGACGATCAATACCCCCGCCGACCAACGGAAACAAGCGGAGGAAGATTTTAAGGAACTCAATCAGATTTACGAAATTTTATCTAATCCAGAACAGCGACAAAAATATAACCAAGACCTCCAAGGCACTGAAAAAGCAGATCGATTGCGCACCGTCCGGCAACTCCGGGATCAACAAAATTTCCAGGCGGCGATCGCCCAGGCTCAGAGCCTCTACGGGCAATTTCCGACCGATACCCAATGCGCCAATCTCTACGGCGAAGTTTTAATGCTCTATAGTCGCCAGTTGCTCGACAACAATCCGGTGGCGATCGCCCCAGAAATTAAAACCTATCTCGAATTAGCCCTATCGGTGGTGCACTCACCCCGTATCAAACAGCAGATCCAACAACTTCTTGCTCACTTTGAAAAAACAGCCAAACAAAAAAAGACTACCCAACATCCGCCCGATAGTGAAGCGCCCCAGGAGTCATCTAACCTGATCAGCACTAAGCGCGCGATCCAACTCCTCAAAGCCGGGGAAGCTGGCATCAAAGCCTGGAACCAATTCCGGGAATATGAAACCTATTTACCCGACCTCGCCGGTGCTGATTTGAGCGGCATGGATCTCAGTCAGACCAATTTGCAGGGGGTCAATTTACGAGGGGCCGATCTGAGTCAGGCGAACCTAGGAGGCACAAATTTAAGCCAGGCCCAACTGATGCAAGCGAATTTAACAGGTATCAACGGTGAGTTGGCTAACTTTAGCCAAGCAGATCTGACAGAAGCTAACTTAACGGATAGCTGTCTAGTGAACGCTGATTTCAACCAAGCCAATTTAACCGCGGCAACTCTGAATCAAGCCAATGCTTACCGCGCCAATTTCCAGGGGGCAAATCTCCAGAATGTGCACTGGTGCGGGGGAAATCTGGGAGAAACCAACTGTCTCCAGGCGAGCTTTGCGGGAGCGATCCTCAACCAAACCAACGGCAAAAAAGGCAACTTTACAGCAACGACATTTACCAACAGTCAGTGGGAAGGGGCGGTGTTGGTAGATGCGGACTTTTCCCAGGGGAATCTGGAGCGAATGGAGTTGGCCAATGCCAATTTGTCGAACGTTAAATTTATCGGCGCGCGGCTCTGCGGCACGAACCTCAATGGCAGCGCCACCCAAGGCAGCAAAAAATATCCCTATTACCAGGGCAGCATTGATTTTTCTGGGGCAGATTTGTCCTGTGCCACCTGCATCGAAACGGTTTTTCCCAAGTCAAATTTCAGCAATACCCGCCTGCAAAATACCAATTTCGACCAGGCAGACCTCAGTGGCAGTAATTTCCAGGATGCGGTACTCCACAACACCAGCTTTCTGGGGAGTAACCTACGCGAAACCGATCTCAGTGGCACAAAGTTTTATTTTGCCTACGTGAACGCTCAGACGAAAATTACCGGGGCGAAGGGCATTTAACCAGGGGAGCCATAGCCACCCCCCCCAGGGGTCTGGATTTCTAGGCGATCGCCTTTTTCCATCGCCACTTCAACGGTACTGGGCAATATTCTTTCAATGCCATCGCTGCGGATCACTTTATTTTTCCCACAAGCGCCCGGTAAGCCCCCCTCTAAACCAAAGGGTTCTACTAATCGCCGACTGGACAAGATCGCGGCGGTCATCGGTTCCCGAAATTGCAAGCGACGGATCACGCCATTCCCGCCATGAAATTGCCCTGGGCCACTACTATTTTTACGTATGGAAAATTCTTCTAGGAGCACCGGGAAACGCCATTCCAAGACCTCTGGATCCGTCAGGCGAGAATTGGTCATGTGGGTTTGCACCGCATCCGTCCCGTGGAAATTTGGGCCAGCGCCGGAGCCGCCGCAGATGGTTTCGTAATATTGATACTGGGCATTCCCAAAGGTGAAGTTGTTCATTGTTCCCTGGGAAGCCGCCATCACCCCCAAAGCGCCATACAAACAATCGGTAATATTCTGCGACACTTCCACATTGCCTGCCACCACTGCTGCTGGATATTGGGGGTTGAGCAGACAGCCTGGAGGAATAATCACCTTGATGGGCTTGAGGCAACCATAATTTAGCGGGATGTCGTCCTGTACCAAACTCCGAAAAACGTACAACACCGCTGCTTGGGTCACAGCTTTCGGGGCGTTAAAGTTCGTCTTTGATTGGGGGGAAGTGCCCGTAAAATCCACCGTGGCCGTTTGCTGCTCGCGATTAATTTGGATGCTGACCTGGAGGCGATCGCCATTGTCTAGATTGACGGTAAATTCCCCGTCTTGGAGTCGTTGAAGCTGCTGTTTGACCGCTTGTTCGGCGTTATCTTGCACGTGCTGCATATAGGCCAAAACCATCCCCTGACCGTAATGGCGCACCAGTCGTTGCAGTTCCTGGAGTCCTTTTTCGTTGGCGGCAATTTGCGCCTGGAGATCCGCTAAATTCTGCGTTAAATTGCGCACGGGATAAACCGCGTCCGTGAACAATTGCGCCACAGTTTCCGTTTGGAATTTCTCCTGTTTCACAAGGCAAACATTGTCGATTAAAATCCCTTCTTCCTGGATCTGGGTGCTTTGGGGCGGCATCGACCCCGGTGTAATCCCCCCTAAATCGGCATGGTGACCGCGAGACGCAACGAAAAATAAAGGTTTAGCCTGAGTATTTTCCCCTTGTCCCGGCGCGAAAACAGGCGTAATCACCGTCACGTCGGGTAAATGGGTGCCGCCATTGTAGGGGTTATTCGACATATACACATCTCCGGGTTGGAGGTGCGTTCCGTGGGCCTGGATCAAGCTGTAAACGCTCTCACTCATGGAGCCGAGGTGGACAGGAATGTGAGGGGCGTTGGCGACGAGGTGACCCTGGGGGTCGAAAATCGCACAGGAAAAATCGAGCCGTTCTTTGATATTGACCGAGTAACTGGTGTTTTGCAGGGTCACGCCCATCTGTTCGGCGATCGCCCGAAAGAGATTATTAAAAATTTCGAGGGTGACGGGATCTGGTTGACTGAAATCTGTTGGTAAAGGTGTAATTTCCTGAGAGATGTCACTGACTTTTTCGAGGATCAAGTGATTGTATTCATTTAAGCAGCCTTGCCAACCGGGTTCGATCACATTTGTGCCAGTTTTTTCGATGATCAAGCCAGGACTGGGAATAACATCACCGGGCTGGAGGACGGCGCGGTCATAAACGGGGGTTTGTTGCCATTTACCACCGCTGTACATCGCAACTGTTTCCATCAGTTTTACAGTGCCAGCAGTGCGTTGGGAATGGGGCGTTTCCGTCGCGGCTTGGGTTTCGCAAATGAGTTCTAGGCTAATGGATTCGACGATCAACGCCTTATCGGGCAGAGTAAACCCATAGCGTTGTTGGTGGAGGGCGGAAAACTCTGCCACCATGGTTTTTTGATCAGCGAAGGTGACGATTAACGTCGAGTCGGTGCCCTGGTATTTCAGATGAGCTTTCTGTTCCTCAAAAATTTCGGCCTCGCTTGGGGGATGTTGCTGACTAAGTTCCGTGGTGGCCTGGTGCTTAAGTTGCTGGAATTCTGCTTCTAGTTCAGGGAAAAGATCCGCTTCTAAGACTTTTTCAGTGGCTTTTTCCTTTAAGATGCGAATTTCGGCCAAACCAATGCCATAGGCGGACAACACCCCCGCAAAGGGATGGATCACAATAGTTTTAATCCCCAGGGTATCGGCGATCGCACAGGCATGTTGTCCCCCAGCCCCCCCAAAGCAGCAGAGGGCATAGTCACTCACATCGTGACCCCGTTGCAGGGAAATTTGCTTGATTGCGTTACTCATATTCTCCACGGCGATCGCCAAAAAACCAGCGGCAATCTCGGCGGGCTCTTGCGCTAAAGTTTCAGCGAGGGCTTGGAACTTTTCTGTAACAATGGCGCGATCTAGGGGAGCTTTACCGTCTGAGCCAAAAACCTGCGGAAAGAAATCTGGCTGAATTTTTCCTAGGAGCACATTGCAGTCCGTGACCGTCAGTGGCCCCCCTTTGCCGTAACAGGCTGGCCCCGGATGCGCCCCGGCAGATTCTGGCCCGACCCGAAACCGTGCGCCGTCGTATTGCACTAGGGAACCGCCCCCCGCCGCGACAGTGTGGATCGCCATCATCGGTGTTTTCAAGCGTACCCCGGCAATTTCCGTTTCAAAGCTGCGTTCGTAGCTACCGTCGTAGTGGGCGACATCGGTGGAGGTGCCTCCCATGTCAAAGGTGACAATTTTCTCAAAGCCGGCGATCGCACAGGTTTTTACCGCCCCGACAATGCCCCCCGCTGGCCCGGAGAGAATGCTGTCTTTCCCTTGGAATTGCGTTGCCTCCGCCAGCCCCCCATTGGACTGCATAAACATCAGCTTTGGCCCCTGGCTCTCGGCTTGGAGATAACCCGCCACCTGATCCACATAGCGGCGCAAAATTGGCGATAAATAACCATCTACCATCGTTGTATCCCCCCGACTAACCAGCTTCATCAACGGACTGACCTGGTGGGATAGGGAGATTTGCGTAAACCCGATTTCTTTGGCGATCGCCCCAATTTGTCGTTCGTGGTCAGGGTAACGGTAGCCATGCATCAACACCACGCCACAACTGCGAATCCCTGCATCAAAAGCGTTTTGTAAATCCTGCCGCACTTGATCGAGATCCAATGGCTGCAAAATATTGCCTTGGGCATCGACTCGTTCCGCCGCCTCGATCACCCGTTCATAGAGCATCTCTGGCAGCTTAATCTCTAGGGCAAAAATATCCGGGCGATGTTGATAACCAATACGCAACGCATCCCGAAAGCCCTGGGTGATCACGAGAACTAGGCGATCGCCTTTGCGCTCTAGGAGGGCATTGGTCGCCACCGTCGTCCCCATTTTGATCACTTCAATATTTTCAGTGGGGATCGATTGATCCGGACTGAGACCCAATAAATTCCGGATACCCTGCACCGGCGCATCGGGGTAACATTCTGGATTTTCTGACAGCAACTTATGGGTAACCAGCCCGCCATCGGGGCGTTTTGCGACGATATCCGTAAAGGTGCCACCTCGATCAATCCAAAATTGCCAGCGAGAAGAAATTGTCACCATAATCCTCTGGGTTCCAAGGTTTGCGTGGTCTTGAATAAAGTCTATTTGTTTTGCGTTCTGTGGTGTCACCAGCGAGAAATTTGGTGTTCAATGGAGCAGGCTTTTTATTTTCTTCTGTGCCATGACAACTGATACCACAACTCTTTTGTGCCAATATTGTGCGGGTCAAGGTTTTATTATCGAGCGCGATTGTGGTGGCCAAGCCCAATACGAAATGACCTGTCCCCTGTGTGGCGGCACTGGAGAACTTACCCCAGAGGTAGACATTGACTCCACAGACCAAAGTGAATCTAAAAACTTAAGGACACTAGGTCAGTCCTAATGTCCCATCGAGAGCACCCTCAAAAAAATAATTCGTTGGGTTAATTTATAGCTGGGCCGGCGATCGCCCCTGACTGAGTTTTAGATGACTTCGATTTCCTCTTCCCGGAGGTGGGCCGCATATTTCGGGTCGAACCGGACTTTGATTGGTAACGTTGCGGTGATCGGGCGGCCGATAATCGTTTCGATGGTCCCTTCCATACCTTTTAGATCAAAGGCTTTTTTCCGGTTTTGGGGGTGGTTGTACACAATGACAGATGCCGTAACACGGATGCGATCGCCAACGTTCATAAACCTTTCTTGTCCTCTCTCGTACAAATATCTCTAAAGCTCTCTGGAGAGCAAACAGTTTTTCCATTGTACATAGCCATGGGCTCCCTACCGCACTGTTTTTTTGGAACTGGCGATCGCAAAAAGCCCATTCATCGGACAGATGTAAATATTGTTGCGTGAATCGCTTGATTCCCAGGGGACACGGGCAAAATAAAAACAGAATGCCCGTTACCAAAGGATGCGTGCCCCATGAAGTTTTGGTTTACCCTGCTCCAATCTCTGCCTGAACTGAGCACCATGGATGTAGAGTTACTCGATTCCGAAATCGACACCCAGGCACTGCGGCTTGATCCGCATCCCACCTCCCCGGCCTCGGCCACCCTGACCCCCGCCCAACTCCCCGTTAGTGGCGCGTTGATCTTTCCAGGCATTATCGTCACCCTGATTGTGCTCTTTTTGATGAGCATTTGGGCCTACACCAGGGTCTATGTCATTACCCCCAACAACGAAGCCTTTGTCCGTACCGGGGGCGTGATTCGCAAAAAGAAAACGGTCATTCTCAACGGGGGTTGCATTGTTCTACCGGGATTCCATGAGTTAACTCGCGTACCGCTGCGGGAAATTTCCATCGATGTCGAACGTACCGGAAACCTCGCTGTCCGGACTCAAGATTACCTGCGGGCAAATATGCGGGTCACATTTTACGTTTGTATCAATGCCAATGAAGAAGATGTTTTAGTCGCCGCCGCCCGGTTATCCAAGCAGGGGCGCATTTCCGAAGCAGATATCAAAGAAGCCCTGGAGAAACGAGCCGATGACGCAATTCGGGCCGCCGCTAAACGCAAAAGCATCGCCGAAATTGATTCTGACAAACTGGGATTTGCTGACGAGGTCTTGAATCTAATTCAGCAGGATCTCAAGAAAGTAGGTTTGACCCTTAACAATATTGCCATTTCTGAAATCGAAGAAAGCGACACCTACGATGAAAATAATTTCTTCGATGCCCAAGGCGTCCGCCTCCGCACGGAAACAATCCAAAAATCCATTAAACAAAAACTCGATGTTGAGTTAACGGTGCTGAAGGAAAAGCGGGAGCTGGAACTCAACACCAAGGTAGAAATCGAAGAACAGGAACTCGCCGCCGAACAAAAATCCCTGAAGCTGGCTAAGGCAAAGGAAGAAGCCAAGCTCAATCAGGCGAAGGAAATTGAGTTTCTTAAGGCACAACAGGCCCAGGAAATTCAGGCATCTCAAGATCAAGAGTTAGCCAAGATTGAACGCAATCGTATTCTTCAGGAAAAGGCCGTCGAAGAGGAAAAAATTCAACAGAAACTTTCGATTCAGCAAAATCAAATTGCCGCTGATATTTCCCTCGAACAGCAAAATAAAGCCCTCAAAATTGCCATGGCGGAGGCGGAAGAGGAAGCCAAAATCGCCCAACAACAGGCGGCGATCGCCATTGCCAATAAAGAAAAAGAACGCCTCGCCGCCGAGGCCGAACGCACCCGGGCCGAAGAAGCTGTGGCCACCTCCAAGGCCGTCGAACAGGCCAACCGGGAACAACGCCTGGCGATCATTGATGCTGAAAAAGAAGCCGATCAAAAACGCATCGCTGACCAAAACGTGGTGGAAATCGATGTGTTCCGGCGGCGGCGTCAAGCAGAAATTGCCCGTCAAGCGGCGGAACTAGAGGCCGAATCGATCCGCACCCTGGCCGATGCCAACCGCTACCAAGCCCTCGCCGAGGCCCAGGGGAAACAGGCTCTAATCGAAGCAGAAAATGCCCTGAGCAATGCCAACCGCACTGCGGAATTGATGAAGCTCTTTTTACCGACCCTCGCCGACCAACTGCCAGACATTATGAAATCCCTCGCTCCCCAACCCGGCGTCCTGGGCGATGCAAAAGTATTTGCCTTTCCGGGCACCAATGGCGATGGGGCTGGCCTGGGGGAGATTAATAAATTGTTGCTCTCGACGAGCGGTTTGTCGTTGGTCAATGGTCTTTTAGAAGACGGTAAATTGGGGACGCTGTTGGCCCAGGTGAAAGGCTTGTTGCAGGATAACGATGCAGACACCAGCAATAACGAGGTGTTGCAAAATGTGGAAACTCTCCTGGCTGAGTTAAAAGAGAAAAAGACAACGACAACATCCTCTGAAACCTCGCCGCTACCCACTACTTTTGTCCCGCTGCCCAAGGAGGCAAAAGATTCTGAAGGGGCATAATTTTTTCAGGGATTCTTAAACTCGATTTTCCAAAAAGGCGATCGCCAACCGAGCGAGGGAATACGCTACGATCACAAACGATGTGAATTTAGCGGCAAACCAGGCGTGCAGTACAGTTGGCAGAAATTTGGACTTTTGGGTGGGTTATTGGTGCTCTTGGGGGGCTGTGCCCAGTTAGGCAATTTAGAGGAGAGTCTAGCTCCCGATCCGCGCCTCGTAGAACAACAGGAACAGGCTGCGGAAACCGACCCCCCAGCAGATTCGTCCTTACCGACTGATTTTCCGGCAGAAATTCCCCTCTATCCCGAAGCAACCCTCATTCAAGCAGAAGACAAGACCACCGTCTGGGCGATCGCCGATAATGTCCAGAGCCTCGAAGCCTTTTACCGTAAAGCCTTTGGCGAAGCTCCCTGGGAAATTGTCGCGTCCCCCACTGCCGCGACGGATAATCTCTTAGAAATTGTCGCCCGCACCAGCGACCTAGAAGTAACCCTGTCTTTGTCGGAAGCTGCTTCTCCCACTACCAATGACTCCGACCAGGCCGTCGTGGGCACCACCTTTGTCCTCAGTTACCGAACTTTAAGCACCACCGGGACTAACGATCCAGTACCGACCGATAACGCAAATGCGGAACTTCCTACCCAGGTGCAAGATCTCGTTGCCCTCCAGGTTTTTACCGCTGCGGATTTTCAGGCCGATACGGTGATCACCAGACGCCAATTTGCCCGCTGGCTTTTCAAAGCCCACAACGCGATCTATGGCGATCGCCAAAACCAACAAATTCGCCGCGCCAATGCCAGCAGTAAACCCATCTTCACCGATGTACCGGCCAGCGACCCCGACTTTCCGTTCATTCAAGGGTTGGCCGAAGCCGGAATTATTCCCTCAAGCCTGACCAACGACACCATTACCACCTTTCGTCCCGATGCCCCCCTCACCCGGGAAAGCCTGATCGCCTGGAAAGTGCCCCTTGACCGTCGCCAGGCTCTGCCCCAAACTAGCCTCGATAATATTGCTGAAACCTGGGGCTTTCAGGATGCCGCCCAAATTGACACCAGAGCCCTCCAAGCCCTCTATGTGGATTTTCAAAACGGCGACCAAGCCAATGTGCGGCGGGTATTTGGCTATACCACCCTCTTCCAACCCCAAAAAACGGTCACTCAACAGGAAGCGGCGATCGCCCTGTGGTATTTCGGCTATCAAGGCGAGGGCCTCTCCGCTGCCACTGCCCGTGGCGATCGCCAAACCTCGAACCAAAACCAAAGTAACCAAACCACTGATACAGAGACCAATCCCCCTGCTTCCCAAAACCCATAGCTAAAAAAAATTCCCCAATCACAACCGCGACTGAGGAATTCATTGTTTGAGGTTTAGACGAAACTTGTTAGTTGCTCGCCGGGGATAGATCAGCGTCGGTGCTACCCTTGGTGCGGCGACGGGTCAAGGTATTGAAAAGCATTACACCAATGGCCTTAACGAGGTTTCCTTCTAGCTCCTTGAACATATTCATATTCATGCCAAAGGCATCATTAGCTTCTTGGACAATTTGCTCTGCCGTTTCTTCCGGCACATCCAAGCTGTTCATTGCTGCCCGGTACTTGTCTTTAAAGGCCTTTTCATCAGAGATATTCTCAAACTCATAGAAGGCCGTCCCTTCGCCGTCGAGGTTCATCGCGTTTTGGGCAATTTTCTTGAGGATTTGTCCCCCAGAGAGATCGCCCAGGTAGCGGGTGTAGGAATGGCTGACTAAGAGTTCCGGTGCGGTCTGGGCCACTTCATGGATGCGATCCACATAAGCCTGACCAGCGGGAGTAATTTTTGCTTCGGCTTGCCAATTGGGGCCAAAATAATAGCGTAGATCCGTTTCGAGACTTTGTTTACGGTTTAACTCAGGGAAATAAATTTGGGAGACAACGGGATGATCCTTGAGGCGCTCCATCTCCTCTTCCATCGCTGAGTAAACATAGTAAAGGTCTGCCACAAGCTTCCGGTAGGATTTTTTCTCCACGACTCCCTTCAGGAAGCATTTCACGAAGCCAACGTTTTCCGCCATCGTGTGGGAAGTTTTCGTTCCCTCTCTCAACATTGTTGCTAGGTTAGCGACCATAGAAATAAGTCCCTTGTTCTTACTGAAAATGAATAGATATTAAAAGGTTTGTTAAAGAAAGTTAACAAAATTAAAAGACTGCTCAGTTTCGTAGGTTAACTGGTTTTACGGGTTTATGCTATTAAGTTTTTTTACGGGGAAATCGACGTGTTTTTTGTCAGACTTGCGCGGGCTTGGCGTTGGGATAAGACGGGCTTTTGGGCGGCTCGGCCCTGGAGATTGGGGGCAATTTTCGCCGGGGATAGCTAATGTTTGTGATCCTGAATAATCTGCTGAGGAACTGATTCGGTTTTGGTTTCCTTTCGGTGGCGATCACCATCAAATCTTCGCCTCATTGCGGTTATGGGAAAAAGTCAATCTCCTGAAAAATAACAGAAATGAACGGGCCTCGATGGAGCCTCTTGCAAAAAAAATCTTCCCCCAAAGGTCTTGAAGGAAGATCATTGCTATGTACATCAATAAGAGGAAAAACAAATGGTGCAGGGGGCCGGATCTATTTCCAACCAGCACGATCCATCAACATGACGGCTTCGGCGTTTTGCTCACCAAAACTTTCGAGGGGTAGATCCGAAGCTGTCCAGTCGCCAAACTGAGCTACCACATCATTGGGGGCAACGGTATCCACCACGGGATATTCATTATTATTGTTGGCGAAAATTTCCTGGGCTTCTGGGGTCACCATAAACTCTAGAAATTCTTGGGCTGCTTCGACGTTCGGTGCATTGGCGATAATGCCAGCCCCACTGATGTTGATGTGGGTGCCACCTTCGCCTTCGTTTTGGTTCGGGAAAAATGCTCCAATATTTGCCACGATTTCTTGATCTTGGGGATCTTCAGAGGCACGCAGACGGGCGACATAGTAGCTATTGACCAGGGCGACATCACAAACCCCAGAAGCGACGGCTTGAATTTGGGCGGTATCGTTCCCTTCCGGCTCGCGGGCGAAGTTCGCCACTAAACCCTGTACCCATTCTTCGGTGGCTTCAGCGCCTTTTTCGACAATTTTCGCAGCCACGAGGGACTGGTTATAGGTGTTGCTGGAGCTGCGGACACAAACCCGGCCTTCCCATTTCGGATCAGCGAGGTCTTCGTAGGTGGACAGTTCAGCCGGATCAACGGTTTCGGTGTTGTACACAATAATCCGCGCCCGTTTTGTCAGACCAAACCAGGTGTTGTCGCTACTGCGCAGGTTTTCGGGAATGGCACTGGTCAGCACTTCGGACTCTGTGGGTTGCAGTAAACCATCCTGTTGGGCGCGCCAGAGTCTGGCCACGTCTACTGTGATCAGGACATCAGCGGGACTATTTTCACCCTCGGTTCTGATCCGTTCTAGGAGTTCGTCGTCACTGCCTTCGATGAGATTAACCTCAATGCCGGTGGCTTCAGAAAATGCTTCGTATAATTCTGCGTCGCTGTCGTAGTGCCGCGAAGAGTAAAGGTTAATTTCACCGGTTGCTTCACTGGAGGGAGCACCAGGATCAGTGGTTGTATCGGTGGCACCATTGTTATTGGTAGCTGGGGTGCAACCGGTGGCGATCGCCAAGCCAAGAAAAAGTCCGCAGAGGGACAGGGAACGGGATTTCATAAAGCGTTGTAATCGAGAGATGATGTTATGTTTTCCAAGGTAATGGTGATTTTAGCAGCTACTGCAACTTCTTCTCAATACATTTTTGTTTTTTAATTAAATTAGTCATCAAGATGGAACAGCATTACTGGGTGGCTTGGTCACAAATCAAGGGGGTCGGCCCAAGTCGCCTCAAAAAAATTTGGCACTGTTTCGGCTCCATGGAACGAGCTTGGCAGGCTTCTGGCCAGGAACTGGGGGCAGTGGATGGTTTAGGGGATAAGTTGATTCGTCTGATTTTGGCTGGGCGATCGCCCCTTGACCCAGAGCGTATTTACCGTGAGCACCTTGAGAAAAATCCGCAATTTTGGACGCCAGCGGATCCAGAATACCCAAAGTTATTGTTAGAAATTCCCAGTCCGCCACCGTTGCTTTATTACCAAGGCCAAGTCAAGCTGTTAGAAAATCAAGGCCAAATTCCGGCGATCGCCATGGTGGGCACAAGGCATCCTTCAGAGCATGGTAAGCGTTGGACAGCGCGCATTAGCCAGGCCCTCGCCCAGGTGGGCTTTTCGATTGTTTCGGGTATGGCCCAAGGCGTTGATGGTGTTGCCCACAGTGCCTGCCTCAAGACAGGGGGACGCACCATTGCCGTCCTAGGAACTGGCATTGATCAAATCTATCCCGCGAGCCACCGCAATTTATACAACGAGATCCTGGCCCAGGGCTTAATTTTGAGTGAATATCCGGCGGGGACGCGACCAGACCGGAGCCATTTCCCCGCCCGAAACCGGATTATTGCTGGGTTAACCAGAGCGACCCTGGTGATGGAAGCCCCTAGCCGTTCTGGTTCCCTCATTACGGCCCACTATGCGATGGATTTTAACCGTGAGGTTTATGCCCTGCCCAATTCCCCCGAACAGCAAGCAGCCACGGGGTGTTTGGACTTGATTCGGCGGGGAGCGGGCATGATTTTAGGGGAGACACAACTGATCGAGGAGTTGGGCGGACTGCCCCAGTTGGATGCAGCTTTCCCCCAGCTTAGTTTGTCATTCCCAGAGCCAGCGGTTGAGCCGACCCCACAGCCCAGCACAGATTTTCGGCAAATTTCCCCAGAGTTACTTCCCCTCTGGCAGGCGATCGCCCCTGAACCCACGGCCTTTGATTTGATCGTTGTCCAGTCTGGCATGGGGGCAGATCAGGTTTCGGCGACCCTATTGCAATGGGAACTCGAA
The DNA here is from genome assembly GCF_001693295.1 of Picosynechococcus sp. PCC 8807. Classification (NCBI taxonomy): domain Bacteria; kingdom Bacillati; phylum Cyanobacteriota; class Cyanophyceae; order Chroococcales; family Geminocystaceae; genus Picosynechococcus; species Picosynechococcus sp. PCC 8807. Next base: position 2,647,098 of record NZ_CP016483.1, on the reverse strand, counting down.
GGATTCATTACCCAACTGCCAGGGATGCGGTACCGTCGCCTTTAGGCATTTTTGTGGGCTTTCATGGAACGCACAAATTTTTCAAAGAGGTAGTCAGCATCGTGGGGGCCGGGGCTCGCTTCAGGGTGATACTGTACCGAGAAGAAAGGCAAGGTTTTATGTTCTAAGCCAGCGACAGTGCGGTCGTTGAGGTTGAGGTGGGTAATGGCGACATCTTCGGCGAGGGAGGCTTCGGCGATCGCAAACCCATGGTTTTGGCTGGTAATTTCAATTTGCTTTTGCTTGAGACCAGCGGGTTGGTTGAGACCCCGGTGGCCAAATTTGAGTTTAAAAGTTTCAGCCCCCAATGAAAGCCCCAGAATTTGGTGCCCCATGCAAATGCCGAAGGTGGGTTTTTCAGCCTTAAGAATATCTTTAACCGTGGCGATGCCTTCGGTGACGGCGGCTGGATCCCCAGGGCCATTGGAAAGGAAAATGCCATCGGGATTATAGGCAAGGATTTTTTCGGCGGGGGTGTCGGCGGGAACAACGATTACCCGGCAGCCATAACTCGCCAAACGGCGCAGAATATTGCGTTTCACACCAAAGTCAATGGCAACGACGGTGAGTTCCTGGGCTTCGGTTGCGCTACTGCTAAATTCCCAATGGCGATCGGTAATTTCAGTCCATTCGTAAACGCTAGCGGTGGTGACATCCTTGACGAGGTTTTGGCCTTCCATGGAGGGGACGTCTTGGAGTTGGCGGAGGAGTTCTTCGGGGTCGAGAATTTCTGTGGAGATCGCGCCATTCATCGCCCCAGATACCCGCAGGCGACGGGTTAGATCCCGCGTATCAATGCCATAGATGCCCACAACTTGGTGCTCTTTGAGATAATCGGGTAGGGCTTGGGTAGAACGCCAATTACTCGGTCGGGGAGCAATGTTCCGGGCGATCGCCCCTTTCACTTGGGGACGGCTGGATTCTTCGTCTTCAGGAGTTACGCCAGTATTGCCCAGCTCAGGATAGGTAAAAGTCACAATCTGGCCGCGATAACTGGGATCGGTGAGGACTTCTTGGTAGCCCGTCATGCCTGTATTAAAAACGACTTCCCCAAAGGTGGTACCTGTCGCGCCAAATGACCGTCCGTGGTAAGTGGTGCCATCGGCTAAAACAAGGAGGGCGGGTTTTGCTTTCACAAGAGACATGGGCGGATTGACCTTTGATATATGCGTAACTTCTGCTGCTCAATCTTACTTGATCCGTTCCCTTCTCTACCGCTCCCAGGGGCGATCGTCGTTAATTTTTCTTGACCTAAACATTCTACTCTCCTACTTGAAACCGGATCGATTGGGAAACTTGCTCAGTTTCTGGCTGTTTCAGGGCTGTCCTCGGCGAGGGGAATGGTTACTGTAAACTGACTGCCTTTGCTGAGTTGGCTCGTGAGTTCGATCTGGCCGCCGTGGAGTTGCACGTATTCTTTCACGATATTGAGGCCGAGACCTGTGCCGGGGATATTTTGGGTATTACTGGCCCGGTAGAAAGATTCAAAAATGTGGGGTTGGTCTTCTGGGGGAATGCCGACCCCTTGGTCAATGATAGTTAAGGTCAACGCTTCGGCACTGCTGCCTAACTGGACAGTCACCGTGGTGCCGGGGGCTGAATATTTACAGGCATTACCGAGAAGATTATTCAGGATGTGTTGCAACAAATTGGGGTCGAGGGCCAGGGGAGCGGCGATCGCCCCGGTGGTCTCAAGGTTAAAATGGTGCTGCTTCCCAAGACCAATTTTGAGTTCGGCGATGAGATCTTGGCAGAGGGTCACAATATCCACCGCTTGGCGTTGGCAACCCAGTTTTCCGGCTTCGAGGCGACTCATGGTCAGTAGATCATCGATCAGTTGTCGCAGTCGGATCACGCTATCTTCAATATTGTTGAGATATTGCGATCGCCGCGCTTCGGGGAGATGGTCGTGGTAAGCACTGAGGATTTGAGCCGCACCGAGGATCACCGTTAGGGGCGTGCGGAACTCGTGGGAGGCGGTATCAATGAAGCGGGTTTTCAGGTGATTGAGTTCCCGTTCCTGGGTGAGGGCTTTTTCGAGCTCCCGTTTGGCCCGGCGCTGTTGGGTAATTTCTGAAGCCACGCCCAACACTTGATATTGGGGGCGATCGCCAGGGAGTTGGAGGGGCAGTTTCACCGTCCGAAAATAACGGGTTGCCCCTAGGAAATCCGTCGCCTTCGCCTCGTCAATGACCACGATTTTTTGTTCCCGGAGCACCTGCTGATCGGCCTGGATAAAACAGTCTGCTTCCTCAGAGTCTGGATGTAGATCACATTCTCGTTTCCCGACTAATTCATTGACCGTGGTGCCATAGAAATTCGCCATCGCCTGATTCACCAACAAGAAGCGGCCATCTTTATCTTTGACAAAAATTAAGTTGGGATTGTTATCGATGACCAGACGCAAAAAGGTTTGGCTCTGTTGCAGATCCCGTTCAGCCCGTTTGCGCTCCGTGAGGTCTTGGGTATGTACCATCACCAGATCCGGCTGGATATAAATATAAGTGGCCAGAAAATAGCGTTGAAATGCCTCAGGGTCATCGGGAGAGGGAATTTGCAGCGCCTCTTCAAAGGTCGTTTTAAAGTCGAAACAGCGGCGAATATTCTGATGAATCGCGTGGTCTGCGCCGTAAATGGCGTGGCTGGGGCAATGGAGAAAATCCTGGAGGGAGCCATCGTTGGCAATCTCGGCGGCACTGTTGTAGTCAATGAGGTAAAAGTTTCCCTGACGGTGCTGCCAGGTATAGGTGGGAATGGGAAAGTTGCGATATTGGGAACGGAGGAGGGCTTCGGTCTCACGGATTTTGAGGGCGGCGCGATTCCGGGCGGTGATGTCTCGACAGACGCAGATATAGTCACCGTCACTGGTGATGGTCAGGGAGATTTCTTGGGTAAAAATCTGACCATTTTGGCGTTGGGCGATCGCCTCCCCTTGCCAAGATTTGTGGCGATTGAGGTGGGGGAGAATATCTTTTTCTAAGCGTTTTTGCTCACTGGGGGCAAACAGCACCTCTTTCCAGGAATGCCCTGTCAAGCTCAAGCGGTGGGGATAGTCAAACAGTTCTAAGAAAGCGGGATTGACTGAGATGAATTCTTCCCGCTGCAAAATGGCGATCGCATCCACCGCCGCATCCACCGCCGCCAACTGACGCCGCAGATTTTGTTCGATATTTTCTAGCACACGGGTGCGCTGTTCCACCCGAAACTCTAGCTCTTGGTTGAGGGTTTTGAGGGTGGTTTCAAAGGCTTGGCGATCGCTCATATCCATCCCCGTGGCGATCACATAATGGACGTTCCCTTGTTTATCCAAAAGAACGCCATGGGACCAACGCAGGTGGTGAACTTTCCCCGATTTAGCGCGCCAATCTACCTCGTAGGTACGGGGCTTTTTTTGTTGGAGGAGGCGTTGAAATTCCTGGACAATCTCCGCGACATCATAACGATCCCATAACAACAGATCCCAGAGGTACTGGTGGGCCACCTCGGTAAATTGATAGCCCGTAAGTTGCTCACAGGCCGGGTTAAACCGGATAATGCGCCCCTCCCGGTTCAGCACCATGAATAGGGCCGGGGTGAGGTCAAATAGGGTTTCGAGGAAATCCTGTTCCTGGCGGAGTTCCATCTCCGTGAGCTTCCGTTGCTGAATTTCGGTGTTGAGGGTTGCATTGAGGGCTTTGAGCTCCCTGGTGCGCTCTTGGATGATGGTAGTGAGGTTTTCTTGATCGGTGATCAGCTTTTGTTGGGAGAGTTTGAAGGGGGTGACATCGTGGGCGGCCCAGACCACTTGCTGCTGGTTAATGGCGACGATTTTGGCGACAAACCATACGGGGGCGAGGTGGGGATCTGGCTGCAGGGAATATTCATACTTCACGCTTTCCCCTGACAAGGGTTCATGGTCTGGGGTGGTGCCTTTGGCGATCGCCTGGTGAAGGTATGGCGTGAGGCGGCTTTGGTGCGCTTGTAAAAACTGGTAAGTCTCCTGGCAGAGATCTAGGGGGCCACAGCAATGGTTATTCTGGGGAGCGGTCACCTGCTTGATTTTCCAAGTTTGGGGATTGATCACAAAGACAATGTCGGTGATCGCTTCAAACAGGGCTTTCATCTGGCCATCGGTCAGCTTCAGTTGTTGGGCGATCGCCTGTTTAGCAGTCTTTTCTTCCTTTAGTTGTTGATTTAAATTTTGCAGTCGTTGATCCTGCTGCTGGAGAGAACGTTTGGCTCCTGCTGTTTCGAGGACATAGCGCACCGAACGCATCAAAATTTCCCGCTCCGTTTGGGATTCCCCCGCGCACAGACTCCGCAGGAGGTAATCTTGGGCACCCAGCTCGATGCATTGGTGGGCCAGTTGGATATCTTCTTGGCGATCATCGGTGAGTAACAAAATAGGTCGTTGGGCGGCGCTGTTTTGTAAGCGCATAAAGGCTTCTAATTTGCCAGAAGAAACGATGTTGACATCGAAAATAATCAGGTCGTAGGTGTCCGTTTTTAATTGGGCGATCGCCTGGGGCAGACTGTCCACCTGGGTCACTTGAAAGGTTAGGGTACTGCCCAGGGGGGGATGCAACAGATGCTGGAGGATCACCGACTCGGTGGCAAGGCCTTCGATCAAGAGCACCCGTTGGGGCAATCCTTGTGGGTGGGGTTCTAGGGCCGCAACCTGGGCGATCGCCCTCTGGGGACGCCGGGCCACTTGGTCTAAGCGTTGTTGGAGGCTATGGGTTTGCCAATGAAGGGCGACGGGATCTAAGACCTGCAAAATTTCTCGCCAAGAAACCTTCCCCAACAGTTGTTCTTCTTCGTCAACCACAGCGGCCCAACTGCCATTAGTTTCGACTAAATGGGCCGCCACTGACCAGAGAGAGTCCGTGGGTTTGACCCGCTGAAAATCATGGCTCCCCTCCGTGGCGATCGCCGTTGTGAGACCCTCTTTCCCCTTACCATAGCCCCGCAAAACATCCCATAGGGTCACCGCCCACAAGCCATTGGATGAGGGGGTAGTCATGGCACTGGCTTTTTCCATAACCATCAGGAGGGACTGTTGTTTTTGGTGTAAACGATGGGCCGCCATCAACAGAGTGCTATGGGAAGGCATCAAGGACAAATCCGTCACCATCACATCCTGGACTTGTCGCATTTGCAGGAGAGGCTCCGACCACAGGAGGCGCTGGAGGGAAAGACGTTCCACAAAACCGAGCCAAAATCCGTTCTCTCCCTGCACCGGCAGGAGATCCCGCTGCTCCTGGTGCATACGGTCGAGGCCCACCCAGGGATGCTCTAGATCTGCCAGGGCGATCGCCTTGGGGGGAGCCGTCATCACATCCCGTGCCAGGGTCTGCCTCAAATCAACATCTTCCGTAATCAGCTTCAAAACCGTTTGGGGCGAAACCAAACCCTGCAATTGATCTGCCTGCACAATCGGCACACAGGGGGCCACCATCTGCAACCCGACGCACTGGGGCACTGTCCACGGTCGAAATCCCGCCAACACATCGGCGATCGCCGCCGTCGGCGGAAAAGTTGGCATTCGACTCGGATCAATAATCTGGGCCTTGAGGGCAGCAAAGTTCACTGGAATATTGACCATGCGTTGCAGCTCGTAATTTCTGGGCTAGGGTTGGATGACAAACAAGAACTTTGACGATTTACACCAAATAAGACCGCACTGTATCTATCCCACTAAACTCAACCCTCTGTTGCCAGAAAAATTAACTTAATCGTAACCTTTGCTAAGGTTTTACTCCCACAACTATTACGGAATTTAGCAATCTCCTGCCGTGGTCTGATTTTGATGCTGGTGTAGAGGGCATTGGCTGAGACGACTGTGTCAAAGCTGTTTGGGGTCAAAGTCTTCAGCCTTGATCAAATCAAAACTGGTCGCAAAAGCTTCTTCCGGATTAAAGGCGGGCTTTTTCGGTGGGTTGAGTTGGGGGTTTGTTTTTTTCGCTGCCTGGCGGTTCAAAAGTTTTTTGGAAGGCTTGGGGGAAGCCTGTTTCGGTGGTTTTTGGGGCAGGGTTTCTTTTAATGTCGCTCTGTTCCGTGGCGGCGTAGGCTTTTTCGTGGGACGAGAGGTCAAGGAAGTCCGAGCGAAAGGAGTCTTGTTGGTGGCGTGCAACTGATCCGGGAACAAATGTTCAATGAAAAAATGAATCGTATGTTGATTGACATAGCCCTTTAATACCGCAATTTCCCCGAAGCGCAGAGAGCGTCCCCAGGCATCATGTTTTTGGGCTGCCAGAATATCCTCTAGCTGTTCTTCATCAATGAGGTGGGCTTCCAGCAGATATTGACCAATATTTTTCCGTTCGGGCTGTGTGTGACGCATTTCCCAAAGCAGTTCAAAAAAATCAATGGTTTCTTCGACTGCCCAACCCCGGAGCGCAAGAATTTCACCGAGGGACATTTCTGGATGCAACTCTCGGTCATATCGCACCACCTGGGCCTGGGTATCACTTAAAAGCCCCGCTTGGATTAGGGTTTGAATGAGAGTTTCCATAAGTACCGGGTTTAGATGCAGTGGTCAGGGGCCTAGGTTAAGGCTCACTTTAAGAAATCGATGGGGAATAGGTAATGCTGCTTTTGATTGGTTGGAGATGCCTACATTTTAAGACAGTGGAGTTTTAGAATTATAGAACTTAATTTACATTTTAAAAAATAAAGAGTTTAGTGGTCGATGACTCAAAAATCAGCCGTTTTCTCGGATCGTGACCATGAAAATGTTGGCGTTTAGGGTATGATTTTTCTCAATTTTTCAAAAGTCATATTGTTCATATTTTTAATCATGGCATCATCAAAAAAGAGAATATTTCTTAAGTAAAAATACCGGCCATTGCCCCGCCTCGCAATAAAATCATGGGGGTGTGGCCAAGGCTACGGAAAAAAATATGCATATTTACAATCGCTTTATTCTTCCCTCTTTACTGGATTATGTGATGCATCGCCAGGCGATCGCCCAACAACGGCAAACATTACTTCAGGCGGCCCGGGGCAAGGTCCTAGAGATTGGTTTCGGCACCGGGGCCAATCTTCCCCATTACCCAGGGGGAGTAGAAACTTTGCATGTCGTAGAGCCGGAAAGAATGCTACAACAACGGGTCGAGCAGCGGATTCGTCAATCGGGGTTACGGGTCGAGTGGCATGGCCTGCGGGGAGAAGCGCTCCCCTTTGAAGACCGCTATTTTGATACAGTAGTGAGCACTTTTACACTTTGTACGGTACAGGAACCCGCCCAAGTGCTCCGGGAAATTCGTCGTGTCCTGAAAAAAGATGGCTACTTTCTGACCCTAGAACATGGCTTGAGTCCAGACGGGGCGATCGCCCAGTGGCAACATCAGCTAAATGGCGTAATGAACTGTTGCGGCGGCGGCTGTAATTTAAACCGACCGATGGGGTCGCTCCTCAAGGCGGCGGGCTTTCAGGTGGAGACCCTCAAAGAATTTTATTTACCGACCCTGCCCTCCATTGGTGGCTATCTCACCATGGCGAAACTTGCTCCTTAGGGCTTGGGGGTTTACGGGGCGATCGCCTTTCTCTTAAAATAAGAACGATTATCATTTCAAGAAAGCGAGAAACGAACGTGCGATCGCCAATAACTTTTTCCCTCGCCGCCCTAAGCTGTCTGGGGCTCCTCTTCGGTTGTGGTGCAGACCCCGCTACCCAGACGGAAACATCCACTTCTAGCCCCGTAACCCCAGAGGCAACGACCCCCCAGCAGGAACCCCTGAAGATTACCGTTAGTGTTCTACCCCAGCAGTATTTTGTCGAAAAAATTGGTGGCGATCGCGTCCAGGTTTCAACTTTGGTTGGCCCTGGGATCGAGGCAGAAAATTACGAACCCAAACCCCAGCAGTTAAAGGATCTCAGTGAGGCCGACGCCTACATTGGCATTGGCATCTTTTTTGAAGAAGTGTGGGGCGATCGCCTCCGCTCCGCCAACCGAGAAATGACTTGGTTAGACACCGCCGAGGGCATCGAAAAATTACCCCTCGCCGATCACCACCACCATGGCGACGACGGTCATAGCCACGACCATGACCACGAAGGCGAACTACTCGATCCCCACATTTGGCTCTCTCCCCAACGGGTTAAACAGCAGGCCGAAAGTATTTATCAACTGCTCATCCAACTCGACCCCGACGGCGAAACCATCTATGCTGATAATCTCAATCAGTTTTTAGGGGAACTGGATCAACTCGACCAAACTATCCGCGAGCGGTTAGCGCCTTTAGAAAATCGCACCTTCTTGGTCTTTCATCCTGCCTGGGGCTATTTTGCGGCGGACTACGACCTAGAGCAAGTCTCCATCGAGGTAGAAGGCCAGGAACCCAGTGCCGCAGAACTCGCCCAACTTGTCCAAACCGCGAAGGAAAAGCAAATCCGCACCATTTTCGTGCAATATCAATTTAATGTCCAAGCCGCCGAGGCGATCGCCCAGGAAATTAACGCCGAGGTGGTACCCCTCGATCCCCTCGCCCCCAACTGGTCAGAAAATATGTTGGCCATGACCGATGAATTTGTCCAAGCCAGTCGCCCCAATCCCACGGAGTAGTTCCCCCATGGAAACGGTCATTTCCCTCGAACGGGTCTGGGCGGGCTATCCGAAGACCCCTGTCCTCGAAGACATTAACCTACAGGTACAGGCCTTGGATTTTATTGGTCTGATTGGCCCCAATGGTGGCGGGAAAACCACCCTACTGAAAGTGCTGCTTGGTTTGGTGCAACCCCAACGGGGGACGGTCAAAATTTTAGAGCGTCCTGTCACCCAGGGCCGCCGCTACATCGGCTACGTGCCCCAGATCCTAGAACTTGACCGGGATTTCCCGATCCAAGTCCGGGATGTGGTAAACATGGGGCGTTTGGGTAAACGGAAATTATTCCACCGCTACAATCGCAAGGACCGGGAAATTGTCCAGCGTTCCCTCGTCCAAGTGGGCATGGCTGATAAAGGCGATCGCCCCATTGGGGAGTTGTCTGGGGGGGAAAGACAACGAGTTTATATTGCGCGGGCCTTGGCTTCAGAACCGAAAATTCTGCTCCTCGATGAACCCACCGCTAACGTTGATTCCCAGGTGCAGAATAGTATTTACGAACTGCTCAAAGAGCTTAATCAATCCATGACGATTATGATGATCTCCCACGACCTTGGCGCGATTTCTACCTATGTCAAAACCGTGGGTTGCCTGAATCGCCGCTTGCATTATCATCATGATCGCCTGATCACCCCCACCATGATCGAAGAAACCTACCAATGCCCCGTGGATCTCATTGCCCACGGCATTCCCCACCGGGTTTTTCCAGATCACGGTGATGGCTCCCCGACCTCAACCCACCACCATTCTTCATCCTGCGACCATGCTTGACGCCCTCCAGTTCGACTTTATGCAAAATGCCCTCATGGCGGGAATCCTCGTCAGCATCGCCTGTGGCATTATTGGGACTTTTGTCGTCGTCAACCGCATTGTTTTTATTAGTGGGGGCATTGCCCATGCCGCCTATGGGGGTATTGGTCTGGGCTATTTTTTTCAATTTAATCCTATCTGGGGGGCGATCGCCTTTGGCCTGATTTCTGCCCTGGGAATGGGCTGGGTTGAACAACAAACCAAGCAACGGGGTGATACCCTGATCGGCGTAATGTGGGCGATTGGCATGGCGATCGGTATTATTTTGATCGACTTTACCGAGGGTTATAAAGCGGGTTTAGAGAGTTATTTATTTGGCAGTATCCTGGCGGTGCCCCGGTCGGATCTGTGGCTAATGTTTGGCGTTGACTGCGTGATTATTGCCCTGATTGCCTTGCTTTACAAAGAACTCCTCGCCATTTCCTTCGATCCGGTGTTTGCCACGACCCGCAATTTGCCCGTGCGCAGTCTGTACCTCGTCCTCGTGGGTTTAATCGCCCTGACGGTGGTAATGGTGATGCAAATTGTCGGTTTAATTATGGTGATTGCCCTCTTAACGATTCCGGCGGCGATCGCCAGCCAATGGCAGAAAAAAATCACGACGATGATGGGTTTAGCCAGTCTTTTAGGGATTAGCTTTACGACGACGGGCCTCTGGCTCTCGTATCGCTTTAATCTGACTTCGGGGGCAACGATTATCCTAGTTTCAGGGATTGCCTATCTCCTGAGCCTCGGACTCAAAGCCTACGGCGATCGCCAATCCACCCAACCAGAAGCCTAATGTCCAAGAAACTCACCAAAAACCAACGCACCATTCTCCAGCTCATCCAAGCCAAAGAAACCGAAACCAGCGCCCAAAATCTCCATTTCGAGATGCAGCAAACGGGCCTAAAAATCGGCTTGGCCACCGTTTATCGCGCCCTGAAATTACTGAAAGTCAAGGGCAAAATCCAAGAGCGGGTCACCCCAGAGGGAGAATCGTTCTATAGCAAAATTGGCATGACCGAACACCACCACCATCATTTAAACTGCGTCAACTGCGGCCAATCTTATCCCCTCGATAGTTGTCCTATTAGTCAAAAAATTACCGACTGGTGCCAAACCCAGAAGTTCAAGGTCTATTACCACACCCTCGAATTCTTTGGCCTCTGCGCCGACTGCCAGACTCAGGCCGATAATGCTGAATGTTTTAACGCCAACTGATAATAGGCTTTGGCATGGTCAATTAATTCCGCTGCTTGGGTATCGTCCACATCCTTGAGGCGTTTGGCGGGAATGCCCACCATTAGAGATCGCCCTGGGACATCTTTTGTGACGACACAACCCGCGCCGATAATACTGCCAGCGCCGACCCGTACCCCATCTAGAACAATCGCCCCAATACCAATCAAACAGCCTTTCTCAATGTGGGCACTGTGGATCACTGCTTTATGGCCGATGGTGACGTAATCTTCAAGCACCGTCTGTTTACCCGGATCACCATGGAGCACCGCTCCATCCTGGACATTGCTAAAACGACCAATCTGAATCGCCTCTAGGTCGCCCCGCACCACCGCCCCGTACCAAATGCTTGATCCCTCGGCGAGGCTGACATTGCCGATCACGGTGGCATTCGAGGCCACAAAGGCCGCTTGGCTCAGATCAGGGGTGGCAAGGGAAATATTAGACCAGGTGGACATGGTGGCTGTTGGCTCATTTTTCCCTATTCTAAAATGAGTTAGCCCGCATTTTTTTACTGTCCCCTATGCTGCACCAACATCAACGCGCCTTACAAATCCAAACCCAAGGAAAATCTCTCCACAAAATTACGGCCAAAATCGAGTCTTATGTGGCCGAATCGGGCATTAGAGCAGGATTATGTGTTGTGTTTGTGCGCCATACTTCGGCTTCGTTAATCATTCAAGAGAATGCGGATCCGGATGTGCTGTTAGATTTAGAAAATTTCATGGCGAAATTGGTACCAGAAGATGGCCGTTCGTATATTCACAGCGCCGAAGGCCCCGATGATATGCCTGCCCATATTCGTTCAGTGCTAACCAAAACCTCTGAACAAATTCCCATTGCCAATGGTCGCTTGGTGTTGGGGACATGGCAGGGCATTTATCTCTGGGAACACCGCAGTTATCGCCATACCAGGGAAGTGGTGGTGCATATTTACGGGGAAAAATAAGCCTTGAGAGAGTCGAGATCTAACTGGACTTTGGTGTCGATCAATTGCCCTTGGGATAACAGGCGATCGCCACTGACCCAAGCTTGCTGTACGGTGAATTGATACATCCGCCGGGGGGAAGCACTGAGGTAATCTGCGGCTTGTCGGGGTGTGGGTCGTTTGGCCCGCTGGTCGAATCGGCTTAAAACTTGTCGCAGGGGTTCTAATGCGGTTAATTCTGTGGCTGTTCCTGCGAAAAAGGCAGCCTTAATACGACGAGGATCATAAACTGTGACCATCGCCCGGCCTTGGTTCTGGTAAAGATTTTGGGAATGTTGGGCGGCGATCGCCGATGACCAATAGAGGTTTAAGCCCTGATCCCAGACGAAGAGCAATGGGCTACTCCAAGGCAGTCCGGTCGGTGAACAAGTGCTGAGGCTGCAATAAATTTGTGTTTCGAGTAACTCTTTGACGAGGGCGATCACCCCTGGATCGGTGGCTTTGGTTGTGTCCACCCAGCCGTTTTCTGCCGTTGCAAATTGTGCCATTTAGGTGCCGGTTAAAGTGACGATACCGTAATGTTCCGGAGAAAGATATTGTCGCACTAAACGCTGGAGTGATTCAATCGTAAAGGTTTCGACCATCTGGGGATAGTGGTGGGCATAATCAAGGTTACCGAGGGTTTGGTAATAGCCGTAGAGCCCGGCCAACTGACTCGCACTTTCCGTCGAAAAAATATGCTCATTACACAACATGCGTTTTGCCCGGCGTAGTTCATCTTCGCTCACACATTGGGTCTGCAGATCAGCGAGGCGATCGCCAATCACCTGTTCCACATCGTCTAAATGTTCTGGATCGAGCCAGGCCTGAATCGTAAATAAACTAGAATCCCGTTGCAAAGAGAAACCACTGTTAATATCCAAGACCCACTGGCGTTTTTCCCGCAGCTCTTGCACCAGCCAAGCGGAAGTTGTCCCGGCCAGGATCACCGACAGCAAATCTAGACCGACTGCGTCATTAAATTGTTCGACCCCCGTCCCCAGCCAACCGAAGATTAAGCGCGCCATTTCCACATTGGGCACTTGAATTTCATTGCGACGAATCTCGATCAGAGGGGGTTCTGCCTCCACCTCAAAGGGGGGACATTCAGAGGGCACCTGAAAATCGCTAAAGTTGCTTTGAATGAGATCCAAGGCCTGGTTGACTTGAATATTACCAACCATGCTGATGATCAAGTTTTGGGGTTGATAATGGGTCCGGTGAAAACAGCGCATTTGGTTGGGGGTATAGCCACATAGTTGCTCGGCATTGCCCAAAATCGAGCGGCCATAGGGGTGATTTTCGTACAGCAGACGGCTCAAGGCTTGGAAGGCGAGCCAGTCGGGATCATCTTGGCTGATGCTAATTTCTTCGAGTACTACCTGGCGTTCCCGGATAAATTCGGCGTCGGGAATGGTGGCATTGCGTAAAATATCGCTCAGATAGGGCAGGGTTTCTGGTAGGCGATCGCCTGTAGTGCTGAGGTAGAAATGGGCGTAATCGTAACTGGTGGCGGCATTACTCAGCCCACCACAGGTTTCGACAATTTGATCAAACTCACCGGGACAGACTTGGTGCGATCCCTTAAAGATCATGTGCTCTAAAAAATGAGCCATTCCTTCCCATTCTGTCGGTTCGGCGATCGCCCCTGCTTTAACCCATACATCGGTGACCACCACAGGCGTCCCCGGCAAATATTGATGCACCACCTGGAGGCCATTGGGGAGCGTAAACAATTGCACCGGATCGGGTTGGAGAGAGTAGGGCAAGGGGATAACCGAGGCTAAACTTACCCCCCATCATAACCGCTTCTTTTCCGGGGCTTAAAGGAACGTGAACTTAGCTAAACAACAACTTTTTTTTGCGACGCCCCGATACAGGCTTTAGTTAAGCAGACATTATTAAACATAAATAAGATTTATATGATTTTAGGGTTTATATTCTTTGAGCTTATTACTAGACTGTAGAAGAACAAGGTTTTTCGCCTACTTCCCCAAAAATACTTGCCATGATTATTTTTTCCCGCCGACCCTCTCTCAAAAATCCCAATCAGCAACTGCGGTTTTTGCCCACGACATCTTTCGATCTGCTCCAGCCTCTCCGTCAATGGCTCAAGGATCTAGAAATTGACGATCCAGATCGCGCCCGATTGATTTGTCAACTGGTGCCCGCCCAGTGCCCCTTTGCCCAAGAAATTTCCTTAGCGGGTCTGATTCACTTTAAAATTCCGCCACTGTGTAAGCTCAATCCCCTTTACGAAGAAGTCATCGGCCTACGATTTAGAGCGCTTTGTTACCTCGCCGAAAAATGTCCGAGCGAAGTTTGTCGCTATTGCTAACGCTTTAGGTTGGCCAAATTGCCAATCTTGAAAGTCCAACTCTGGGTTTGCTCCTTAGGATGATGAACTGCCCCAGGATTTCTGAATAGTGAAGACGAGAAAAATCAATGGTCAAACTGAAACCAATCAGAGCGTATTCCACTTCTTTTCGCTGCATGGCCCAAGCGACGCGGGTTCATCCAGCAACGTAGTTTTTAAATTAATTTAATGCCAATGAAAACGCCTCAAACTTTCTCTCTCCCTTGGTACCGCTGGCTCAATAGCCAATATGTTGTGCGGTTGTTAGAAACGGTTCAAGATCTGATTGTGATTGGCCTGTGTGTTGGGCTGTTTAGCTTTATGGTGTTGCAACTGCGGGAGATGGTGCTTTCGTTGTTGCCGCCTCTGCAATTTCAGACGGTTACTTCTGATATTCTCTTTTTACTGATTTTGGTAGAGCTGTTTCGTTTGCTGATTATCTACCTCCAAGAACACCGGGTTTCTATCGGTGTGGCGGTGGAAGTGTCGATTGTTTCTGTGCTCCGGGAAATTATTGTACGCGGTGTTTTAGAAACGCCTTGGACACAGGTTTTGGTTGCTTGTATTTTTCTGTTGGTTTTAGGGGCGCTGTTGGTGATTCGCGTTTGGTTGCCACCGACCTTTGACGGCATTGATCCGGAGCAAGTCGTCTCGCAGCGGCACCGTTCTCGGCGTCATCCCCAAGAAAAAGAGAATCACACGCTGATTTCCTAGGGAAGTATTTTATCGGCAGCACCGGGTTTAAGTAATAGATGACTCGGTGCGATCGCCTTTAATTTGTAGAGCCCAATTGCGGGTCAAGATCATCCGGGGATGGATGATTTTGTGCTGTTTAATGAGGTGTTTCAACATATAGTCACACACTCCTGACACGGCTCGATAAAGATTTTTTTCGCTCAATTGCCGCAGTTTTTGCAGTTTTTTACCATCACCTCGATTCGGTTCTAGGGCATCGGCCACAAAAATAATGCAACTTAATTGATCCATGCCAGGGTGGCCGAGGGTGTGGTTGGCGATCGCCTGTAGAATCTGTGCATCCTGAATCCCAAACTCTGTCCGCGCCACAATTGCACTCACATCTGCATGGAGGAGGTGGGGTACATGGGCACAAATCGAATCAATCTCTAAACCGTGCTGTCGGGCGATTTGCAGCAATTTGGGCGGCGGAAAAAACTTCGCGAGGTCATGTAATAATCCCGCCTGGGCCGCTTGGTCTGGGTCTGTTCCGTGGCGTTGGGCCAAGGCTTGGGCCATTTGTTCGACTCCAAGGATATGCTCTAGGCGATCGCGCGAAACATTGTCTTGCAACCAACTGATCACCTGTCCTCGATCTAGTGTCATGCAGCCCCACTCCTCCGACGAAACATCAAGATCTTTGTACAAAACCCCCTAAATCTCCCTTACTAAAACGATAACGAAAGGAGTTTCATGGGTGATAATCCTAGTGAAGAATACAACCTACGACCGGAAATTGGGATTTTGAGTACTGCCACCCCGACAAACCACCGCACCATTCGCCCCATTTCAACCTATGCCCTCCACGGTGTGGCATTCCACAACGGCTATTTTTGGGCCATTGAAAATATTAATGGCTATCTGATGCGGATCGATCCCCAAACCGATGCAACACAAATTATAAATTCCCGCACTTGGTCAGCTTTTATCGGGGCGACGGGCCTCGCGATCCAAGACGAGATTCTTTGGTTTACCAGCGGCGATCGCCTCTACAAATGCGCCATGACCGACGACCAATGGAATCCCGAACTCTTTACCCGTTTTCCCGATACCGTCAATGGCGTCGCAATTTCTGGCAATAGCCTTTATATTTCCTGCCAAAAACGGGGTGAAATTTTTATCTACGATGCCACCAATGGCCGCTCTATCACTAGCCTTTATGCCCCCGGCATTGGCGTTGAAAATCTTGTAATTCGCGGCGAAGATCTCTGGGTTTCCGATAGCCTCGAACAAACGGTTTATTGCCTGGAACGGGCCACTGGCGAAGTAAAATTTAGTCTACTGACCCCCTTTGAATCCCCCACGGGTCTGACATTCTACCCGAATCCGGAAGGAGGCCCAGACATTCTTTATGTCGCCTACGCTTCCCAAGAACCCTACATTCGCGATAATCCCAACGCCGACCCCAACTACGAACTCCAATACCGCGACGTTACCTTTCTGCATCCCCTCTATTTCCGCTATGACCCAGAGGAAAAATATGCCCTCTCCAATGGCTTTCTCCTGGAGATGAGCTACGTTGAAGAACTATCGCCCCTCGATCCCGTTGAATTGCAGGATCTCGAATGGAAAATTGCTCTCCCTGCCGAGACCGATCGCCAGCAAGTGGTTAGCATCGAACCCGTCGGTCTCCCCTTCACCATTGAAGAAAAAGAAGGCCAAAAGGTCGCCGTCTTTAAATTCGACCAACTCAATGACCGACATCGTCATATCTTTGGCTGGCGGGCCATCCTCAAAGTGTGGGGCATTAAATATCAATTTACGCCGCCGGACTGCGAAAACCTCGCGCCGATTCCAGAAGCACTCCAAGCAAAATATTTGGTGGATAACGAAAATTTGGCCATGGAAACAGAGATTATCCAGCGGGCCGCAACCGATGCCGTGGGGAGCGAAACCAATCTGCTCCGCCAAATGTACAACATCCGCAACTACGTTTATGACCATCTCTCCTACGGCATTAAGCCCCACATCGACACCCCAGATATTGCCCTCCGGCGGGGGGTCGGCTCCTGCGGTGAATATTTAGGTGTCCTCTTGGCTTTGGCTCGGCTCAACGGCATCGCCAGCCGGACGGTGGGTCGCTACAAATGTCCAGCCCACGCCCACCTGAGAAATCTCCCCCTCCAACCCGATTACAACCATGTCTGGATGGAATTTTATTTGCCGGGTTATGGTTGGCTGCCAATGGAATCGAACCCCGATGATCTGTGCGAGGGAGGGCCATACCCAGCCCGCTTTTTCATGGGACTGGCTTGGTACCACGCAGAAATGGCGAAGGGCGTCCCCTTTGAAAAGTTGTACCGCCAGGGGGAAATTGTCCCAAAAGAGCAAGTTTCCCTAGGAGATCTGGCCCTGAACCATGTGCGGTTTACGATCCTTGAGGAATTACAACCTCAATAGTTAGAAAGCGTGTGCAAATCTCAGAGGTTAATCCGGGGCAGGCGATGCTTGAAACCGCAGAGAATTTCCCAAGAAATCGTGCCCAATTGATTCGCCCATTGGTCAACGGTTAGCTGCTGGTCATGATCTGTACCAATGAGCGTCACCACATCACCGACTTGGACGTCCGGAAGATGGCTAACGTCGAGCATCAGTTGATCCATCGTAATCGCCCCAATTTGGGGGGCAAAGGCACCATTAACCAAGACTTTTAAGTTATTGGAGAGGCGACGGGGCACACCATCGGCGTAACCAATGCCCACCACTGCTGTTTTTGTGTCTGTGGCGGTAATAAAGCGATGGCCGTAGCTGACGCCAGTATCGGGGGGCAAAGTTTTCAGTTGAGTAATGCGGGCTTTGACCTGGAGCACGGGTTTGAGGTGAACTTTGGGGCTGAGGTGGGGCGCTGGATAGACACCGTAAATAGAAAGGCCCAAACGCACCAGATCGTAGTGGAGATCGCGGCTGTGGAGGGTGGCAGCGGAATTACTGATATGTCGTTTTGGGATCGGTATTCCCTGTTGTTCGAGTTTGGCGATCGCCGCTTGGAAGCGTTGGTGTTGCTGATCCATCGTCGTGGGGTCTGGGTCGTCAGCGGTGGCAAAGTGGGAGTAGATGCTGGCGATGTTGAGGTGCGGGGCTTGGTGAACCGCTGCAACGAAGGGCAAAGCTTCCTCCCAGCGGGTGCCGAGGCGGGACATTCCGGTGTCGATTTTGAGGTGTACAGGAAGTATTTTCCCTAATCGAGCGAGGGTTTCATTAAAAATAGCCACCTGGGACAGGTTACAGAGGGTCGGTTGCAAATCCCAATGGGCGATCGCCTCAATTTCTTCGGTGGTATTGGTCGCCCCCAAAACGAGGATCGGCGCAGTAATCCCGGCTTCGCGCAGTTCGACCCCTTCCCCTAAGGTGGCGATCGCCAACCAACTGGCCCCCGCCTTGAGTACCGTTTCAGCGACCTTGACCGCACCATGGCCGTAGGCATCGGCTTTTACCACCGCCATCAATGCCGTTTGGGGCGCGAGAATGTCCTTGAGGGCACGGATATTAGCCGCCAGCGCTTGATGGTCAATTTCTACCCAGGCCCGTTGGCGAATCGCTTTAGAAAACTGATAATGACGGCACGCTTGGGACACGATATGGGATAGCTGTTCTCCATCTAACACAGGCGATCGCTCCAATTTTGATAAGAATTTTTTGCTTATTTTATCGAGTGTAGAGTCTAGGCTCGTATTTTGGGGCCACAAAAACAGCAATTATGCTCCATGGAAACAGGCTGATTCCTCCAAACCAGAGTACAAAAAATCGCCCCTTGAATGAACGAGAGGCGATCGCAATTCAGAACTAGAAAAATTAAGCGTTGATGTATTCCTGGAGCGGTTTCACATCGAGGGGATGCTCTTGGAGAGACCGAATTGCTGCCACCGTTGCTCTAGCTCCTGCCAAAGTCGTGATAATCGGCAATTTGTAATCGAGGGCTGTGCGACGAATCATCCGCCCGTCCGCTTGGGATTCTTCCCCAGAGGGCGTATTGATAATGAACTGAATCCAGCCATTTTTCATCCAATCGACCACATGGGGCCGCCCTTCATGGAGCTTTAATACCAACTCCACATCTTCAATACCGTTCTCTAGGAGCACTTGACGGGTACCAGAAGTGGCCACAATCCGGAATCCCAATTCCATGAGATCCTTAACCACAGGCACGGCGGCTTCTTTATTGCGGTCATTCATTGAAACAAAGACCGTTCCTTCTGTCGCCAGTTCAACCCCAGCACCAATCTCCGCTTTAGCAAAAGCCTTACCGAAATCAACATCGATGCCCATCACTTCCCCGGTCGAGCGCATTTCGGGGCCGAGGAGGGTGTCTGTGCCTTCAAATTTGTTAAAGGGTAAGACGGCTTCTTTGACAGCAACGTGTTTCGGGGTAATTTCACCATCAATGCCTAATTCATCGAGGGTTTTACCGGACATCACCAAGGAAGCAATTTTCGCTAGGGGCCGTCCAGTAGCTTTAGAAACATAAGGCACAGTACGGGAAGCTCTGGGATTCGCTTCGAGGATATAGACTTGGTTATCTTTAACGGCGTATTGAATGTTCATCAAGCCGACGACTTTGAGGGTTTGCGCCAGTTTGACGGTCCATTCGCGGATGGTGTTGATCACGTCATCGGGTAGGGAAGTGTGGGGGATGGAACAGGCGGAATCCCCGGAGTGAATACCCGCTTCTTCGATGTGTTCCATGATGCCGCCGATGACGACTTTTCCGGTGTGGTCACAGAGAGCATCCACATCCACTTCAATCGCATTTTCGAGGAATTTATCGACAAGGATCGGGTGATCGGGTTCGACCTGGACGGCGTACTTCATGTAGTGGTCGAGTTCTTCGTCGGAATAGACAATCTCCATTGCCCGTCCACCAAGCACGTAGGAGGGACGCACGACTACCGGATAACCGACGCGATTGGCAATCTTTTGGGCTTCTTTGTAGTCGCGGGCAATGCCGTTGGCGGGTTGGAGAATTTCAAGGTCGTGGAGGATTTTTTCAAAGCGCTCCCGGTCTTCGGCGGTGTCGATCGCATCGGGCTGGGTTCCCCAGATTTTGGTATCGACGGGACAGTCGCCTGCGTTGAGGTAATTGTCGAGGGGGACAGCTAATTTTAACGGGGTTTGGCCGCCGAATTGGATGATTACGCCTGCGGGGTTTTCCGCTTCGATAATGTTTAAAACGTCCTCCTTGGTGAGGGGTTCAAAGTAGAGGCGATCGCTGGTGTCGTAGTCGGTGGAAACGGTTTCGGGGTTGGAGTTGACCATGATCGTTTCGTAGCCCGCATCACTGAGGGAAAAGGCGGCATGGCAACAGCAATAGTCAAATTCGATCCCCTGGCCAATGCGGTTAGGGCCACCGCCGAGGATCATCGCTTTGGGTTTGTCGGAGGGGACAACCTCTGATTCGGTGCCGTCATAGGTGGAGTAGTAGTAGGGGGTAAAGGCTTCAAATTCTGCCGCACAGGTGTCCACGAGTTTATACACGGGCAAGACACCGATGGATTTCCGGTAGGCGCGCACCGCATCTTCGTTGGTTTTGGTGGCGTAGGCAATTTGGCGATCGCTAAACCCTTGTTGCTTAATCACCCGCATATCTGCCGCAGAAATTTCCGTCAGAGGCGTTTGTTTCATAAAGCGTTCCGTGACTAGCAGTTCCGCCATTTTGTCGAGGAACCAGATATCAATCGCCGTCAAATCATGGATTTCTTCGACGGTCATCCCCAGCTTTAGGGCCTGATAAATAGTAAAGATTCGCTCCGGGTTTGGGGTTCTGAGGCTCGTAGAAATGTGGCTCAGGCTGGGAAGGGTTTCTTGGCGATCGCAGCCAAAACCATACCGTCCCGTTTCAAGGGAACGTAACGCCTTTTGGAAGGATTCTTGGAAGGTGCGCCCGATCGCCATCGCTTCGCCCACGGATTTCATTTGGGTGGTGAGAATCGGTTCTGAACCGGGGAATTTTTCAAAGGCAAAGCGCGGAATTTTCGTGACCACATAGTCAATGGTCGGCTCAAAGGATGCGGGAGTTTGCTTTGTAATGTCGTTGGGGATTTCGTCGAGGGTGTAGCCTACCGCCAACTTCGCTGCAAATTTGGCGATCGGGAAGCCCGTTGCCTTAGAAGCCAAGGCTGAGGAGCGGGAGACACGGGGGTTCATCTCGATGACAATCACTTCGCCGTTGAGGGGGTTCACTGAAAACTGAATGTTGGAGCCCCCCGTTTCGACGCCAATTTCACGAATAATTTTCAGGGAATAATCCCGCAGTCGCTGGTATTCCTTATCCGTTAACGTTTGGGCTGGGGCTACCGTAATCGAATCCCCTGTATGTACCCCCATCGGGTCAATATTTTCAATGGAGCAAATAATCACGACGTTATCGGCGAGATCCCGCATCACCTCCAGTTCGTATTCTTTCCAACCGAGGAGGGATTTTTCCACGAGAATCTGGGATACGGGGGAGGCTTCTAAACCGGACTTGCAGATTTTTTCGTATTCTTCTTGGTTATAGGCGATGCCGCCGCCACTACCGCCCATGGTGAAGGCTGGCCGAATAATGAGGGGGTAACTACCGATTTCGATAGCGACTTCCCGTGCTTCTTCCATCGTGCTGGCAATGCCGGAAGGACAAACGGGGACACCGATCCGAGCCATGGCTTCTTTAAAGAGGTTGCGATCCTCGGCCATCTCAATCGCTTCTAATTTCGCACCGATCAACTCGACGTTAAATTTTTCGAGGGTGCCATTCTTCGCCAGGGAAACCGCTGTGTTTAGGGCCGTTTGGCCACCCATGGTGGGGAGCAGGGCATCGGGCCGTTCTTTCTCAATCACTTTAGCGACAATTTCGGGGGTGATTGGCTCAACGTAGGTGCGATCGGCGGTTTCTGGATCCGTCATAATCGTGGCTGGGTTGGAGTTGACCAAGACCACTTCATAGCCTTCCTCCCGCAACGCCTTACAGGATTGGGTGCCGGAGTAGTCAAACTCACAGGCTTGTCCAATCACAATGGGGCCAGAACCAAGGATCAGAATTTTTTTGATATCGTCGCGGCGAGGCATAGGGCTACTACGTTCACTTTCGAAATTGTCTCAATCATTCTATCTGCTATGATGCCGATTCTTAACGCGATCTGGGGCGGAACGGCAAGCCAAGTTAGATTTAGCTGACATCCGTGGTTTTGTGGCGATCGCCTTGGGGAAAATATCGTCAGTTCCTCACCGCTTTGGGGAAGATCGGCGTTTAGGGGAATGGCTTGATGCCGTAAGATTTACCGAGAGAATTGATTGTGATTTCCTGCGAGGGCTAGTGCCGTTATGACAGAAGCAAAAAAAACCTGGAGCGATCGCTTTGATACATCGCTACATCCGGCGATCGCCGTGTTTAATGCCAGTATCGGCTTTGATATTGAACTAATCGAATATGACATTACGGGTTCGGTAGCTCACGCCCAGATGCTTGCCCACACTGGGATTATTTCCGCCGAAGAAAGCGAAACCCTCGTTAAAGGTTTAGAACAAGTCCGCCAGGAATATCGCGAGGGCAACTTTCACCCCGGCGTTGAGGATGAGGATGTCCATTTCGCCGTAGAAAAACGTTTGACGGCAATTGTTGGCGATGTGGGGAAAAAACTCCACACAGGGCGATCGCGCAATGACCAGGTAGGCACTGATATTCGTCTCTATCTGCGGGACAAAATTCGCGGCATTCAACAACAATTGCGAGACTTTCAACAGGTTTTATTGAATCACGCGGAAAACCATGTGGAAACTTTAATCCCCGGCTATACCCACCTGCAACGGGCGCAACCGATTAGCCTCGCCCATCACTTGATGGCCTATTTCCAGATGGCCCAACGGGATTATGAACGGTTGGATGATGTCTACAAGCGCACCAATACTTCTCCCCTTGGTTGCGGCGCTTTGGCGGGGACAACTTTTCCCATTGATCGCCATTTCAGCGCGAATTTACTCGGCTTTGAACGCCTCTATCAAAACAGTCTCGATGGGGTCAGCGATCGCGATTTTGCCATTGAATTTTCCGCCGCTGCCAGCTTGATCATGGTGCATCTGAGCCGTTTGTCGGAGGAAATGATTTTTTGGGCTTCCAAGGAATTTAGTTTTATTATCCTAAGAGACAGTTGCGCGACGGGGTCGAGCATTATGCCCCAAAAGAAAAACCCGGATATCCCTGAGTTGGTGCGCGGAAAAACGGGCCGGGTTTTCGGACATTTGCAAGGTTTATTAGTGCTAATGAAAGGACTGCCCCTCGCCTATAACAAGGATCTGCAGGACGACAAGGAAGGCCTTTTTGATACCGTTAAAACGGTGCAGGGTTGTCTCGAAGCGATGACCATTTTGCTCGGTGAGGGGATCGAATTCCGCACCCAACGCCTTGAGGAAGCGGTAAATGAAGATTTCTCCAACGCGACCGATGTAGCAGATTATCTGGCGAGTAAAGGGGTACCTTTCCGGGAAGCCTATAACCTCGTGGGCAAAGTGGTGAAAACCAGTCTCGCGGCGGATAAATTACTCAAGGATTTGACGATGGACGAATGGCAAGCACTGCATCCCGCCTTTGAGGAAGATATTTATCAGGCGATCGCCCCCAAACAGGTGGTTGCCGCTCGTAATAGCTATGGGGGTACAGGGTTTGAACAGGTGAAATTGGCGATCGCTGAAGCCCAAAATCTTCTGACCAATCCCTAGCATTTCGCTGGAGGGGGTATCGAGAGGATACTCCCTTTGTAATGGATTTGTAATGGATAGTGGCGATCGTTATTGCACTAATGATTTGTTAGCGAGCTATAGTGTTTTCTCTCAACCATTCTACTAATGCTTCTCGTCCTAGCTCACCCGATGCGATCGCCAACACCACAGACTCTTGTTCGTCCACAGAGGCGTTAATTTCCATACCATTCAGGACAAGAAAAGTTTCCATCACAGCATGACCTGTACGTTTGTTTCCATCGACGAATGGATGATTCATGATGATCGAAAATCCTAGTGCTGTGGCTTTTTCAAACAAACTTGGGTATAGATCTTCTCCACTAAACGTCATACGAGGTTGGGCGATCGCCGACTCCAACAAGCCTAAATCTCGAATGCCAAATGCCCCACCGGATTGCTCAATGACTCTGTGGTGTAATGCCAGCACCTCGATTAACGTCAGAAAACGCACTATGCTAACCGCTGATACAACTCAGTATTTTTTGTGAGAACATAATCGGCTGCATCAACAAACCCCATTTTTTGAGAATTAAGCCAATCCTCTAGGCTTGCCTTCAGTAAAACTTCAATCTCAATCCCATGCATGGTTGCTAAATCTTGCAGCTTTTGGAATTGGGTATCTGAAAGGTCAAGGGTAATAGAAGCCACGGCGATCGCCCTCCTGATATTTTTGTGCTAAGTCTAGCATCGACTCCAAACATTTAAGGATATCGAGAGAGTATCCCCTTAGTGATGGATGGTGGCGATCGCCCCTCAACAGATGATTGCTGCCTTGATTTGCTGAATCTCTAAAAACTTATTCAACTGTTTTCCAAAGCCAAAAGCCAACGCCAAGTAATAGAGCAATTCCAGCAATCCACGCAAATTTCTTCCAATTTGAAGCAGGCTTCACCGGGGGAGTCGGTTCGACTTGAAATTTTGGCGTACAGAGATGTGAAAGTAGATTTTCCGGCGTGGCAATATTCTGAAAAATCTTCGTGACCCCAGGCCAAACATAATCAGTATTGTAAGCATTTGGGCCATCTTTAACGCCGCCAAAATCCTTAAATAAAGCATCGTCATAATATTGCGTCGAAGTCACGGCTTGATTATGAAAGGCGACCAGGGGCGGATCGTTTTCTGGGTTGGAATAGGAAAAATAAATCGCCTTATTTTCACTGGCGATCGCCTCATAATTAGAAGTAGCTTGTCCCCGCATCGGATCAACCCATTGACTGGGCGGCACCAAGGTATCAGAACCACCATGTAAGATTGCTACGGGCTGCTTTAGATCTGGCCCCGTATCCTGAATCAAAATCGGGGCTGCCGTAAAAGGAGACCGGAACAACTTCAAGATCCAAATCGCAATTTTGGGGATGCCCATTTCCGTACTGGCAGCGGGATCCGCTGTGACGATTTGCTTCGGGAAAAAGCGATTGCTAGGCGAATCTTTCAACGCCGCAGGGAGACTCAAGGCAATCAATCCCCCCAGAGAATGACCAAAGGCAAAGGTCTCTAAGCTTTCCTGATTCCAGTGGGCATAGCGTTCTTGGGTCGTTAAATATTCCCAAGCATCTTCTGGGAGGGCGATCGCATTACTCAGCCATTCCGTTGGTGAATGCACTAGGCTCAAACCTACCGTAGACAAAAGATGAATCAAATTTTTCCCATACTCCCGCCGAAACCAGCTACACACAGTCAGCAGCAAAATAATCACGACCAAGGCCCAGGCCACGCGGCGCAAGTCTCCCGTCGTAAAGGCAGATAGGCCACGGCTTAAACCCGTATCATTCTGTTCGTAAATTTCTGAAAATAGAGGGTGAATATCTTCTGTTGCTAAGGTCTTCTGGGCTGACTTTTGAGTTTGCGTCGCAGCCGCTAACCATTGCTGAATATGGGGCTGAGATTGTCGGGGTGGCGTTGGCGTTTGGGGTGCTGTATTCGGATAAAAACTCCGTTGAAAGTCAGGAAAAAAGACAATGTACCCCTGCTTTACCAACTCAAGCAGATGGGCCTCATAAAAAGAAGGCATACAGAGGGCAAACCCATGGAGATAAAGAATGGCATTCAGCTTTTTTCCAGGTTGCGAGGCGGACTCTGGGACATACACGCGAATAAACGTCCCGTCTGCATGGCTGCCGCCCTGGTACACATAATATTCCCCCTCCGGCACATGCTCGCACATCCAAGATTCAGAAGCCGCCAGTGACATAGATTGTAGATCCCCCTAATGAGATGGTGTAAACGCAGATTTATATAGTGTTTTGGCGCTAGTCATACTTTTAACGCTTTTCCTCAGTTTTGTGGTTGAGTTTATAATCAGCCGCTGGCCAAATTTCATTAATCTCATCGGCCTGGTGCTGGGCATTAAATCGCTCCCAGATAATGCCATTCACATCCACTTCTTGGGTAAATTCCACTGCCGTAGGATCTTCCCAACCCAAATGTCTCAGGGAACCTGGAGGGCAGGTAGAATTTTGGCG
This sequence comes from Picosynechococcus sp. PCC 8807, assembly GCF_001693295.1. Taxonomy (NCBI): domain Bacteria; kingdom Bacillati; phylum Cyanobacteriota; class Cyanophyceae; order Chroococcales; family Geminocystaceae; genus Picosynechococcus; species Picosynechococcus sp. PCC 8807. Next base: position 2,621,214 of record NZ_CP016483.1, on the reverse strand, counting down.
CACTGAGATGTTTAAACTGCTGGTTCTCCAGAGGGCATATTCCCCCGGAATGAATAAGCAAGGCGCTGTCCCTAAACGGGCTGTGTAGTCCGCAACGGTTGCTGCAATTTTGTCGGTAGAAAGGGCGAGGTGTAGTTTCTTCATCGCTATTTATTTTTAAGATTCTGGGGCATCGGTCGCCGCGACCTTACTTTGGTTTCGCCAAATACCAGTGATCCCAGCCGTCACAATATGAGACAACAACCCAGTCGGCCCCGCAAAAAGACATAGGGCGAGGGAATGGCGGGTAAAAATTCCTTTTTCTAACCCCTGTTGATAAATCCAGCGCCCGACAAACAAATCCATCACGAGAAAATGCGTCCAGCCAGTGGCCATCACCGGCGGTAACGAAAATAAAGCCGCTAAATCACCCAAGGTGGGATTTGACCAGATTGCAGCTTGGTCTGGATCGAGGGAAAGGGCGAACAAACCGACATATACAACGGCCAGAATCCCAAAGGGCACCAGGGAATCCATTAGTTTTTGGGTGCCTTGCCATTGGGGGGCAATGACCATTAATCCCCAAAAGGGCAATACAAATAAGTTTGTAAGATTAAATACAATGTCTAAGTTTTCTAACGTCATATTACTGATAAGTAACGGTATAGACAGGGTTTGCGGCCCATTTGGGTATGATAACCGTAGCGTATCAATCTTGCTGACTTTACACGGTAAATTTAAATCTTAAAAAAGTATTAATAAGGTTTAGAATAGGTGTGTCACTATGGAGACAATAAGGTGTTTATTCGACTGGCTCAACAACATCGTGATTTCGTAAAAGACCTCGTCATGAGTCTACAGGCCCTGGCGATCGCCCTTGAGAACCGTGGTTACCTCGCGTCCTGCTATACCTGCGGCACCGAACTCAATAGCGCTTCCTTTATGGTGAGTCTAGGCGAAAATCATCTCATTCGTTTTCTCGTTTCCGATTACGGCATCACCTGGACAGAAATGCGTGATGAGCGGGAGCTGATGAAGCTAGAAGGCGCAGAAGCGATCAGCCAACTCCAGGAGCTCGCCAACATGATCAAGTACGAGCGGGAACTGCCCAAAGAATTTTCTTACCAGCGTCCTGAGTCTGACTCTTTGGTCACCCTCTAGGCCCTGGTTCAATTGCTTCGTCTAGAAATGATTTTTTAATTTCTCCTCAATTTTCGGACTGACTGCCACGGGTCTCCCGAATGGGTGGAGATCTCTTTTGCTTGGCGACTCATACTTTTTAAGGGTTGCTGTTTAGGAGCCAAAAATCGGCAGAAAAATGGTCACGAACAGATAAACGACTGGCGCAGTAAAGACATAGCTATCGGTGCGGTCGAGGATACCGCCGTGGCCCGGAATCAACTGTCCAGAATCCTTAAAGCCCGCATCCCGTTTCATGATGGATTCGGTTAAATCTCCGAGGAGGGTGGTGACGCTAATGAGCAGCCCCAGGAGTGCGCCTGTAATGGGCCACCATGACCAATCCAAATACCAAGCACCGGCGATCGCCACGAAGATAGTCCCCAAGGCTCCAAATACAGCCCCTTCGACGGTCTTTTTAGGGCTAATGGCCGAGAGCTTCGTTTTTCCTAGCCATTTGCCCATGAAGTAAGCCCCAATGTCGGCGGCCCAAATACAAACCATCACGACAAAGGTCAACTTGAGGGCCTGGGGTAAATTAAACCACTCTCCCCAGGAAGCCGGAAGATAGCCATAGAAGGGTAAATTACTGACTGCTTCCGTTTCTGCGAGGCTGCCCATCCTCAGTCGTACCCAGTAGCTGGGCATATAACCGCCGTAGAAGAGTCCCAAAATTGAGGTGGAGAGATCGGCAATAGTTGCCATTTTGGGCTGGAATAGAAGATAAAAGCAGATAAACGTCCCGGCGAGGGGAAAAAGGGCGTCAGCAAGGCTCGGACTCAAGGTCGCAATCACAAGCAACAATTGAGACACGACTAGGGTGGTTTTTACCGCTGGTGCTAATCCCTTTGCCCGAACCATCCGGAAGTATTCCTGTTGGCCGAGAAAGACGAGGATGCCCATTCCCAAGGTAAAGTACCATCCCCCCAAGACAATGAGGGTCAAGGCCAGGGCGATCGCCACTACACCACTAATGATTCGCGACAAAGACATAAAACTGCAAGCTCACGGCTGGGGGCTTCAATAAAAGAATTAAAGCGGGTTCCCCAGGGTTGTTAAAGAAAATTTTATCAAACGTTAACAAGATTCACGGTACAGACGCGATGAATTCACCCGGTGGGCGCGTCCCTAGTGTTTCCTGTGACGAAGTACAGTACCCAAAAAATGCTAACACAACTCCTTTGGTCGTAGCTAAAGACCATGGCCTAGAAGTGATTCGGTTAGGGATGTTTGGAGGTGACACTGGCATCGATCCAATGGCCATAGGCGGTTTCTACTTGATCAAGGGCGATCGCATAGATGGTGGGCAGTTCGTAGGGGTGGTGGGCTTTGATCGCGGTTTCCAAGGCAGCATATTGGGCCGCCGTGGTCTTAAAGAGGAGTCGAAATTCTGGTTCCTGCTGTAGCTGACCTTCCCAATAATAAAAGCTTTCAACTTCACTAATGTGGATACAAGCCGCGAGACGGAGATCCATAATTTGTTTGGCGATCGCCTGGGCTTCCTGGCGACTGCTGACGGTAGTAACGGCCATGAGATATTGCATCGACTTGATGAATCATTTACGAATACTAAAATTCAAGTTTAAGCGGATTTAAACGGCCTTCCAACGGATGTAGCGGCGCTTGCCAGCTTGTTTAGCTTGATAAAGGGCTTTATCCGCGAAGTCTAAAACCAGCAACACATCTTCATGGTCAATGGGCCAGATTGCTAAACCGATGCTCGTGCCAATTTCGACGGTATGGTGACTCAGTTCAAAGGGCTGGGTCAGGGCGAATAAAACTTTTTGGGCAATGATCCTCGCAATATTTTCAGCTTGCGCCATGGGCAGAGGCAATAACAATAAAAACTCATCGCCCCCAAGTCGAACTCCGGCTTGGCCAACCCGCAATTCCATACGCAACCGATTGGCCACCGCTTTTAAAAGCTCATCCCCCACGCCGTGGCCGTGGTGATCATTGACCTGCTTAAACCCATCAAGATCGAGGGCCAGCACTGCCAGGGCTTGATCATTGGGAATCGCCCCTTCTGGATAATCCGCGAGAAACAACCGTAAACCTTCGCGATTGGTAAGACCTGTGAGGGGGTCACGGCGGGAGGCTTGTTCTGCCAACTGCCGGGCTTTTTTTTGTTGTTCGCCTTCGTACTGGAGGTGGCGGATGGTTTGCTCTACGGTCTGGATCTCATCTGGGGCACGATACCGAGAAGAAATAGGCGTTTCTGGTGTAGACCATGCCTGCTGGCTCATGCGACTCAGACGGCGCAAAGGACGACTCAGCCAACCGGATAAATACCAAATCCCCACAATGGATAAACTACCAATCAGCAAGGAATAAACCCAGATATTGCGGGCTAAGCTGCGGGCCGGGGCGAGGGCGATCGCCTCTGGTTGTCTGGCTACCGTAAACCAGCCTAAACCAGGGTAATTTTGATAACCTTGGGTGCGACGAATATCCGTTAAATAACGGGTGCCGCCGGGCCAACGCAACACGAGGGAACGGGATTCACCTGGGGCGAGCTCCTCAAGGGGCAAAAAACCCATCAATGTTCCATCACTCCATTCCTCTGGGCCAAGCAGTTTATTTCCCTCAGCAGAAATGATGAAGAGTTCTTTTTGCCTTTCCCCAGCAATGGGCTCCATTAAAGTTGACTGGGTATTATCGGCCCATTCCCAGCTTAAGTGGGCGGCGAGGACTCCCTGGAACACCCCATCAATGCTCTCGACTGGTATTGCAATATCGACAAATTGAATTGGTTCTCCGTTGGGAAGAAGGGGAAATTTATTGGCCAATAACACTGCGTCATGGACATCCCCGATAAATTCTCCTTGGCGGCCCTCCTGAAAAACTGGGCGGCTGGCAATGGACTGGCCTTCGAGGATTCGGTCGGTGGCAATGCTGACGGTTCCCTGGGGATCGAGAAAGCCGATCCAGGTAAACATGGGTACGAATTCTTGGGCTTGTTCCAAGAGCCGTCTGGCTTCAGGATCCCGTTGGCGATCGCCAAATACAGGAATCACCGCGAGGGTTTTGACTTCATTGAGCCTTGCCCACATCCGCAGATCCAGCAGACTCGCAAACTGACGATTAATGTCCCCCAGATGTTCGGCGGCGGCGGCTTTATTGCTAACAATCGCCTGTTGACCCACCAGGGCACTCACTAACCCCCCCACAAACAATAGGGCAAATCCATAGAAAATAGTGAGACGTTGCCGATAATTCATCTCGTGGCAAAGCGATCAATGCACCCTAAATGATAATGCTAGGGGATGCTGTTGTTTAGCCTAGGGACACCAAAGACAGAAATCAAGGTTTACTTGTTTTTTATTTACAACAAAAAATAGGGGGTCATAAAAATGCTCCCCCCAAAAAGTCAACTATTTAATCTGTTAATTTGAGATCCACAGGCATAACTAGGGTGCTAAAGCATTACCCCGCAGCAGGCTACCAATGGTTTTCGCGGTAATCTTCATCTGCTTAAGGGGATTAGCGGGGACGACGGTCTTGTACAGGTAGCTGTCAAAGGTGAGCTTCTGTACATCGATGTCGGCACACATTTCCACAAAGGCTTCGCGGGTAGCATCGGAACGGTAGAAAACCCGCTGGAGAATGTCCAGGACGAGGTAAGTCGCACCATACTGCTTATCCCAACGCTTCAGGTATTGCTTGAGATCAGCTTCGGTGGGAACGCGCTGACCATTGTTAGAAGCTTCGACGATCACCTCGGCACACATCCGCGCTGATTTTGCCGCAAAGTAAATGCCTTCACCAGAGGACTTGGTGACAGTACCGGCTGCATCACCAACGAGGGCGACACGACCGACAACGCGCCGGGGTCTGGGGTGTTCGGGAATGGGGTGGGCTTCTACTTTGATGATTTCACCACCTTCGAGGCGTTTCGCCGCGCGGGCCCGGATGCCAGCTTGTAATTGCTTGATTTTGGCTTGGTTGACTTTCATGGTGCCAGTCCCAACAGCCACGTGGTCATATTTCGGGAAGACCCAAGCGTAGAAGTCAGGGGATACATCGTCACCGACATACATTTCGGCCAGTTCTTCGTAGTAGGCCATTTTGTCTTCGGGAAGACGAATCCGCTCTTGGAAGGCGATCGCATAGTTATAATCACCAGCATCGATGGCTTTGGCAACACGGGAGTTGGCCCCATCAGCACCAATCACCAGATCCACTTTCAGGGTTTTCATTTCCCCTTTCACTTCTCCGTTGGAGTGGTCGGAGTAGTGGAGAACGTAGGGATCAGTATTGTTGTTGGGAATTTCAAGCTTAAATACGGTGCCGTTGATCAGCGTTGCGCCGAGGTCAGCGGCTCGGTTGCGCATGAAGCTATCCATCACTTCGCGGCGACACATCCCGATGTATTCGTCGTCCTTGAGGGTTTGACCAATGTTGACTTCGATATTGGAAGGGGAAATCATCTTCATTTTCCGCACACGACGGTCGATGATCTCTGGGGGTAAGTCAAATTCGTCAACCATACAGAGGGGAATCGCCCCACCGCAGGGTTTGGCATTGTCCAGTTTGCGCTCGAAAATGTAGGTTTCGATGCCAGCTTTAGCTAAGATTTCGGCGGCGGAAGAACCGGCTGGCCCTCCTCCCACAACAGCGACCCGTAGTACCAAGGCTTTGCTCCTCGTCTCGTGATGAACTATACGTTGGGCATGGTATCACGGACTATCTGGGGCGTGCAGGCGATCGCCAAGGTTTCAGAAAATCTCGCAATAGACCTTAACAAGTTTGTTAAAAAAGTTAATGTTGATCGCCCTAAAAGCAATCTTGATCCTAGGGAATCCTCTATCTTGGTGCTCTGGTTGCCCCGTTGAAAAATTTCAGGTTCAAAAATTTGGGGTTTCTTGGGCGTCTTGGGGGAGTTTACGGCCTGTCACCCGAAAAGCAGCCACAAGGGTCGAGAGGGCGATCGCCCCCAGGGCAAAAGCATTCAGTCCTACCATGATCCTTGGCCCCCAGATCCGCCGCTGTAGATCCTGTAAAAAGGCTTGGTGGGAGCCGGCAAAAATTAAGATCCCCTCAACGCTGTGGGTAACTTCACCTTTTTGGGGGCCGGTAACCCGCGTAAATTCTTCTTTTTCGCCAATAATCACCACTTGTTGCCGAGGATTGAGAAAACGTAGATTTCGGTCTAGGGGCCAATTGCGCACTTTATAGGCGTCATCGTCCATGGCAATCTGAGCATCATCGAGATCGAACAGAATCCTTTGGGGCGTCCAAAGACCATTGTCATCTACATAGGCCAGATATTCATTGTTTCGACCCCGCACCGGGTTATCAGGGCTAGCCACCGCCACCACCGCCACAGGTTGGCCTGCTTCAATTTCCCGGAGAGTTGTCAAGGTCGTAATCGGTGGTAAATCAGCAGTGAATTGTAAGGTTTGCTTTGCTTGGTAAGCCCCTAGTAAATTAGCGCCCAAGAGGAGAATCAAAACACCAATTGCGGGCAAAAAACGCTGGGCAAAATTTTTAAACGTTTTGAAGCGCGGCAGACCGACCCGAAACAAACCAAAGGCGATCGCCACCACCCCACAGAAAATCAGAAGATTAATAAACATTGCAATCGAAACCACCTGCAATCACAGCTAAATGCCTTTAGGGTAGCGGCAAACGCTTTTTGGGGCTAAAAATGTCGGCAGTCTGGCCTAGGCAGCTAGGGAAAGGGGCTTACTTTTTTCTAAAATTTGCTGATAGTAACTCTGTAATTGTGCCGTTGCTGCGGCCCAACCCCATTTTTCTGCTTCCTGGCGGGCTTGTACCCGGAGCATTTCCCGTTGGGTTGCATCCATCGCGAGGAGTTGTTGGGTTGCTTTTACGGCTCCGTCAGGATCTTGGGGGTCAAACATATAACCATTTTCGCCATCGGTGACGATATCAGGAATGCCACCGGAATTAGCTGCCACCACCGGACAACCTGCTGCCATCGCTTCGAGAAGAACTAAGCCAAGGGTTTCTGTGCGAGACGGGAACACAAAAGCATCAGCAGAAGCAAAAGCAGACGCCAGTTCTAAACCCTGAAGATAACCGACAAAGTGGGTATTGGTGCCCGCAAAATGGGCTTCTAGTTCAGCGCGGTAGGGACCATCACCGACGATCGCCAAGCGCGATCCAGGGATCGCTTCGAGGACGGGTTTAATTTGATCAATTTGTTTCTCCGCAGACACACGCCCAACATAGAGCAGTAAGGGCGCTTCCGGGTGTCCCTGGGAAAGGCGATCGCGCATCTTCTCAGACTTCAAACTGGGCTGGAACATCTCCGTATCTACGCCCCGCTGCCACAGATCTAGATTTTTAATGCCATGGCTCCGGAGTTCTTCGACCATTGCTGTGGAAGTACAGAGGTTTAATTCCGCTTGGTTATGGGCCGCTTTGAGGAGTTCCCAGAGCAAGCCTTCGAGGGCACCGAGGCCGTAGTGCTGGAGATATTGGGGCAGGTGGGTATGGTAGGAGGCGATTAGGGGAATGTGGAGTTTTTTCGCGAAGAAAATCCCCCCCAAGCCAAGGATTGCGGGGTTGACCACATGAATGAGATCCGGCTGAAATTCCTCTAGGGCACGGCCCACCGAAGGCCCAGGAAATGCCATTTTTAGTTCGGGATATAAGGGGAGAGGATTGCCTTTAACGCCGTAGACCACGGCTCCTTTATGTTCCCGCAGGCCACCGTCGGGACAAAATACCATTACTTGATCTCCGCTGCGTTGGAGATGATCTACGGTGTGGCGCAGTCTGGTGACAATCCCATCGACTTTCGGCAAAAAGGTTTCGGTAAACAGAGCTATACGCATGGCGATCGCAAACGAAGAAAATAGTTTGTCTGTAGGGTATCAGACGGGGTGACATTTCTTGACAATGGATCGCGGTTTTAAGGGGAGATTAAGGGGTTTCTGGAAGGTTGGGGGATAGCCCTAGATCCTCAGCATCAAATTCAAAGTATTGGTGAAATTTCGCGCTCACTTCGAGCCAATAGGAACGCCCATCCTGCTGCCGTCGCCGTTTAATAAAGCCCTGGGCCAGCAGATCTTGGATGTGTTGGTAGGCACCACTACCCCGCAATTCGATTAGTTCCGTTTGCAGAATCGGTGATTTTAAGGCGATCGCCGCCAGGGTTCTTTGGGCACCAATGCTTAACTCTGTGGGGATGAGATTCGTCACGAGCGCTTGAAAGCTTTCCCGCAGTTGCAGGCTAAATCCGGTGGGGGTTTCTACCACTTCAAGGGCGCTGTCCCGGTGGGCATAATCATCCATCAATTCCAAAAGAGCGTCGGCCACCAGGTGCCGGGGTTGTCCAGCGGTATCGGCCAATTCTTCCAGACTCAGGGGTTGGGCTTTGATGTAGAGAATCGCCTCTAGGGTCGTCGCAAGCTTCATGGGGGCAGACCAAACGGGGTGGGGTTTAGCCTCCCACTGTATCGGCTTTATTCCTGCTCCGGCAAGAGTTCGAGCTGTTGGGGCGGCGGCTGAATTTTAAAACTTTGGCGGTGGTGGGGCGTCAGTCCGTATTGCCAGATAGCTTGGCGATGTTTTTGGGTGCCATAGCCTTTGTTATTGGCTAAATCATATTCAGGATAATGCTCTGCCAATTGAATAATCTCTCGATCTCGTTGCACTTTAGCGAGGATACTGGCGGCGGCGATCGCCTTTATTTTACTGTCCCCTTGAATAATCGCCTGTTGTGGGTAAGGCAGTCGGGGAATAGTTTGGCGGCCATCAACAAAAATTTCCGTGGGTTTAATTTGTAATTTTTCAACAGCACGGGTCATCGCGAGAAACGTCGCCTGCAAAATATTAAGCTGGTCAATTTCGGCCACTGACGCCGAGGCGATCGCCCAGTCCGTTACCAGAGCCTGAATTTGGGGTACGAGGGTTTCTCGCCGTTTGGCCGACAGCTTTTTACTATCAGTAACGCCCAGCTCCCCCAGGGCTTGTTCCTGGGTTGTATTAACCACCACTACCGCGGCCACCACCGGCCCAAACAAACAGCCCCGGCCCACTTCATCAACGCCCGCCAGTAAAACCATGGTCTAGGCTTGGGTGGACTGAGCTAATTGTTGGAGATTTTCCCAAGGAGCTAAGGAGCGTAGCGGTGCAAAACAGGAAGCCGTTTCTGCTTGGGGGAAATAGGTCAGCGGGTCGAGGGCGATCGCCTTTTCTAAACTCCGAAAAGCCCCTTGGCCATCACCGATCTGGGCCAAACAACGGGCTTGGGCATACCAAGTTTCTGCATCGTCGGGGGCATCAATTAGGGCTTGGGTAAAGGCGGCGATCGCCGCTGGGTAATTCCCCAAACTTGCGAGGGTGTTTCCCCGTTGGTACCAGGCCCAAAAATCATTGGGTTTTGCGTTGAGGGCTTGGTCGTAGCTGGCCAGGGCCGCTTCTGGTTTTCCCCAAGCTTGGAGGGCATCGCCTCGACGATACCAACACCAATAATCTCCAGGGCGAAATTCGAGGGCACGGTCATAGGCAGTCACAGCACGATCCTGACGGCCCAGGAGTCGCCAACATTCCCCTTGACGATAAATCGCCCAATAGTCGTTGGGTTGGGCGGCGAGGGCTTTTTCAAAACAGGCGATCGCCTGGGTGTAAACCTGGAGGACTTCCATGTAGAGGCAACCCTGGTCATACCAAGACCAATAGTTTTCTGGGCCAATGGCACAGGCCCGTTGGTAGGCGGTGATCGCCTCATCCACATGGCCTAATTTTTCATGGGCGATCGCCAGATGATACCAGGCCCAATAGTCATTGGGATAATATTCCAGGGCGCGATGGTAGCAGAGCAACGCTTCATCGACATTGCCTTCGAGCCAGCAGAGTTGTCCCTGCTGATACCAACCTCTATAACTGTCGGGACGGCATTCTAGGGGGCGATAGGTTGTGCGGGCTACGGTGAGTAAGTCTTCCATCCCAGGCGGTAATCTTGCGTTTTTTGGCAGATTAATAATTTTTCTATATCTAAGATAACGGATTTGTTAAGGTAATCTGAAGTCTGGATTTGACCTGCTTTGGGCGATTTTGCCCGGTTGAATAGGCCATTGGGACGGATTATTCACGCCGACGTTTTGTTACAAATTTTACGATTTTTATGCTGCCCACGGATTTACTCATGCACCGTCGCCAGGGGGAGAGCCTCATCCCGAAATATTTAGCTCCCAACAAGCAGGCGATCGCCTTAGCTGAAACTTTAATTGACTGTTTTCAACGGTGTCAGGGGGAACAGAAAAAAGTCCTCCAGGCGGAACTCCAGGAAATCGAAGGAGATAGCACCGATTTTAAAGTGCAGCGGGGTTTAGCCCACCTGTTGAAAAATCATTTCAGCACCTTTGAAATTGTCAGTCCCCTCGAACCCCAGATGTTGCGGGAAAAGGTGTTTGCCCAGGCCGCTGCAACGATGCCAATTCCCGAACAACAATTCAAAATCCTGGAGGCGATCGCCACCGAATTAAACAAAGCCCCGGATCAATCCGTCACCCCCGCAGCCGTTGCCACGGGTCTCTATGCCGATTTACCCGAAAATCACATTCTCACGGAGTTTTCGGCTCCCACTCCCCAAACGTTAATCGACCGCTATAACCTTTCCCAAGTCCAGGGCATTTTTTACAAAGCGAGCCAGCTCATCATCCATGCCCACCGCAATGACCCAGGGGAATACAAACTGCTATTCCGCTACCTGAAGCTTTTTCAACTGATGACCTACATCGAAGGCGATGCGGACACGGGCTTTACGATCACTATCGATGGCCCCACCAGTTTATTTAAGGCCAGTACCCGCTATGGCTTGGCGATCGCCAAAATGCTTCCGGCCCTGCTCCATGTGAGCAAATGGCAACTAGAGGCCCACCTGCAATACAAAGACACCTACAGCAACACCATGCGCCAGGGACAATTTAGCCTTGATGACAGTTGTAATCTCGTTAGCCACTATCCTCCCGGTAAACCCTATGACAGCATGCTCGAAGAATCTTTTGTGAAAGGCTGGCAAAAGCTGAAAACCGAATGGCAACTTGAACGGGAAGTTGATTTGATTCCGTTGCCGGGGAGTGTAATGATTCCCGATTTTCGTCTGGTGCATCCCGATGGCCAGGAATATCTTTTAGAAATTGTCGGTTATTGGCGACCGGAATATCTTCAGAAAAAATTCGCTCAGATTCGTCGCGCTGAACAACCTAATCTAATCATTGCCATTTCAGACCGTCTCAATCTTCAAAAAGCGGGCGTAAAATTCGACGATTTACCGAACCCAATTATTTGGTTTAAAAACAAACTGCCAGCTAAAAATATTTTGCAAATTATCGCATAAATGTCTACGTTGCTGACGCAATGAAAATGTCTAAATTTCTGACCTAATGAGCCTCTCAATGAATTATTGTCGCACGCATTGCCCCCAATCATAGAGTTTTAGAAGCTATATTAGAAACGTTGTCATCTATGTCATAAAAATCAGCAAGATCATAAATGAGTTATTTAATTATTGGTGCGAGTCTTAATCCTGAAAGCCGCAGTCAAATTCTCGCAGAACAAGCACAATTACTGCTGCAAAATCAAGGAAAATCTGCCCAATGGCTAGATCTTAGAAAGCTTGATTTACCTTTTTGTGCCGGGAGAAGCACCTACGATCACCCAAGCCTGCCTCCATTGAATGAAATGGTGACCGAAGCTGAGGGCATCATTGTCGCTACTCCTATTTACAATTACGATGTGAATGCTGCTCTTAAAAATTTCTTGGAACTCACTGGTCAGTCTTGGCAAGAAAAAACGGTGGGTTTTCTCTGTGCTGCGGGGGGCAAATCTAGCTATATGTCTGTGATGTCCTTTGCGAACAATTTGATGTTAGATTTCCGCTGTTTAATCGTGCCACGTTTTGTTTACGCGACGCGGGAAGCTTTTGCGGAAGGAAAAATTATAGATGAAACAATTGAAACCCGATTAGCAGAATTGGTACACGATTTGGTGCGAATCACAGAAGCCTTAAATACCCAATAAACATAGTTCCTGACAACTGGAATATAGCTAAAGGTTGAAGTTTATCTTTAATCCGATAACACCTTTAGCTAATCAAATTTCCAAGTTTATTTATTGCGGCGATCGCCTGCTATTCTGCACCCTAGCAATGTCAGAGATTTCAACAAGATCAACATGTCTTGATTGAATTCATTTGTGAATCGCAAAACTAAAGAACAAACCTTAAAATTCAGCGTTTAAAGGGGTACGGGGGAAAGGAATCACATCGCGGATATTGCCCATCCCGGTCATAAACTGCACCAGTCTTTCAAAACCAAGACCAAAGCCCGCATGAGGGACGGTGCCAAACCGCCGTAGATCGAGATACCACCACAGATCTGCTGCTTCGATGTTCATCTCCTGAATGCGTCGTTCCAGCACATCGAGCCGTTCTTCCCGTTGGGAGCCACCAATAATTTCGCCAATTTTTGGCGCGAGCACATCCATGGCCGCCACGGTTTTCTGGTCATCATTGAGGCGCATATAAAAAGCCTTAATGTCTTTTGGATAGTTGCTCACGATCAAGGGCTTTTTAAATAGGTCTTCGGCGAGATAACGCTCATGTTCTGACTGTAGGTCGATCCCCCATTCCACTGGAAATTCAAAGGTTTTATTGCTTTTTTCTAAAAGGGCGATCGCCTCGGTGTAGGTAATGCGGGCGAACTCATTCTCGATAATATTTTGAGCCGTGGCGAGGACAGAATTATCAATGCGCTTGTTGAAAAATTCCATGTCTTCAGGGCAAGCTTCCAGCACATACTTGAAGATGTAGCGCAAAAATTCCTCGGCCAAATCCTGGTCGCCGACAATATCGCAAAAGGCCATTTCCGGTTCGACCATCCAAAACTCCGCCAAGTGCCTGGAAGTGTTGGAGTTTTCTGCCCGGAAGGTCGGCCCAAACGTATAAACATCTTTGAAAGCCATCGCCATCACTTCTGCTTCCAACTGACCGCTCACGGTGAGATAAGCAGGTCGCCCAAAAAAGTCTTCGGCATAGTCAACGGCTCCCTCTTTTGTCCGCTTCGGATTGGCCAGATCAAAATTGGTGACCGCAAACATTTCCCCGGCCCCTTCGCAATCGCTGGCAGTAATAATCGGCGTGTGAGCCCAGATAAAGCCCCGTTCCTGGAAAAATTGGTGAATCGCGGTGGCACAGGCATTCCGCACCCGCATCACTGCCCCCATGGTGTTGGTTTTGCCGCGCAGGTGGCCGATGGTGCGCAAAAATTCGAAGCTATGGCGTTTTTTCTGGAGGGGATAGGTTTCCGGATCTGCTTCCCCGTGGACAGTCACCGCTTTGGCCTGGAGTTCGATGCGTTGCCCTTTACCTGGGGATTCCACCACTAACCCCGTCGCTGTAACCGCAGCCCCTGTATTGAGCTTTTTAATGATTGCTTCGTAGTCGGCCAGATTGCCATCGATAATCACTTGGAGGCCATTCATCGTGGAGCCGTCGCTAATTTCGATAAAAGAAAATCCTTTTAATTCCCGTTTGGTTTTGACCCATCCTTCGGCGGTGATGGTGCTGTTGATGGCGGCGGTGTTGAGGATTTCCTTAATGCGCATGGTCGTTGATCGAGTCTGAGGTAGAGGAACTGAAAACAAGTGCGCCCTTTATCTTACCGAGTTTGAGGGATTCAGGGCAGAAATGGGGAGGGTTTCGTCAAATCCATGGTGCGGCAGGTGCGTTGGCCAAACCAGCGGTAACGGTTGGTCGCCACCAGCCGATAGAGCCAATCCCGGAAGTTTTGCGGTAAAGGTCGGGCCAAGGTGAGTAGTTGCCAGGGGCCGCCCAGCCTTTGACAGATAGCCAAGCAAGCATCGGAGGCATAGTAGGTATTCACCCCATCAAAATAGGTGATCGCCCAGTCTTCTGGATTTTCGGGAAGGGGTGGTAAATATTGCTGGGCTGTTCTTCCTTGGAGGGGAGCGAGATAAAACTTTTGGTCTGGGTCGATTTTGAGCATCAAATCCACAAAACCATTGCAAAGATTGCATTCTCCATCAAAGAAAATAATTGGCTTTGCTTGATCAAACATTGAAGTATTTCGCGACAGGGTGGTAGGTAATGATCGCCGAGGTGGATTGTTCGGGATAAATTTGCTCACTTTCGTCCATGTACATCCCAATGCGGTCAGTTTTCAGGAGGTCTAATTGGGTATATTGATCCAAAATATTCGGACAGGCCGGATAACCAAAACTATAGCGAGAGCCTTGGTAGCGCTGTTTCAACATATCTTTAATATTGTCGGGTTCAGCATCCCCAAAGCCTAATTCCCGTCGAATCCGAGCGTGACACCATTCTGCAAGGGCCTCTGCCGTTTGGACAGCGATACCGTGGTAGTAGAGATAATCGGTGTATTCGTCGGCGGCAAAGAGTTTTCGGGCGTATTCCGTCGCAACTTCCCCCACGGTCACCGCCTGCATGGGAAATACATCTAAAACTCCCGATTCAGTGGACGCAAAGAAATCGGCGATGCACAGGCGTTTGCCGGATTTTTGCCGGGGAAATTCAAAGCGAGCCACTTCGCTAAGAGTCTGTTCGCTGACATATTCGTCGGGATCATAAACGATCAAGGTGTTGCCTTCCGATTGGCAAGGGAAATAACCATAAATCACTGTCGGATCAAGGATTTTTTCGGCGATCGCCTTTTGTTTCCATTGTTCTAAAAGCGGATGGACGGTGTCTTGAATGAACTGGTCATATTCCTCTTTAGATTGTTCTTTGGTTTTGCGGAATTGCCACTGACCGACAAATAACGCCTGAAGATCGAGATGCCAAAAAATTTCTTCTAGATCAATGTCTTCCGCCTGGAGAATTTTTGTCCCCCAGAAGGGAGGCCGGGGACGGGCGATATTATCCTCGACAAATTCAGAACGGCGGGTATCGATAACTTCTGGTTCTTGGGATTTGGTTTCTTCGACTGCAATTTCTTCACCATCGCCGCTATAGGTGCGCTGGTTCGCCTCGGCATAGTCCCCTAGGAAACCATCAAAATCGTCCCATTGCTGCTCGGCCTTAGCGGGCATGAGTTTATCCATGAAATGCAGATCCGCGAAGGCATCTTTCCCGTAAATCACTTGTCCTTTGTAGGTATTTTGACAGTCTTGATAAACAAATTTTGGTGTGAGGGCCGCTCCCCCTAATATCACGGGAACGGTAATGCCTTTTTCGTTAAAGGCTTCTAAATTGTCCTTCATAAAGGCAGTGGATTTTACCAACAACCCACTCATGGCAATACAATCTGCACCATTTTCTTCGTAGGCTTGGATAATGTTTTCGACGGGTTGTTTAATACCCAAATTAATTACTTTATAGCCATTGTTAGACAGAATAATATCGACTAAATTTTTACCGATATCGTGGACATCGCCCTTCACGGTGGCAATGATAAATGTGCCTTTACCGCTATCATCGCCTTCTTCTTTATCCATAAATGGTTCAAGGAAAGCAACGGCGGCTTTCATGGTTTGGGCTGACTGTAACACAAAGGGTAATTGCATTTGTCCAGAGCCGAAAAGTTCACCGACAACTTTCATGCCATCGAGCAAGAAGATATTAATAATATCGAGGGGCGGATATTGTTCTAAAGCTTCCGTCAATGCATCTTCTAATCCCAATCTTTCGCCATCAATGATGTGCTGTTTTAGGCGTTCGTTAATGGGGAGATTTTTATCAATTGCTTCGGTTTTTTTTGCTTTTTTCCCAGCAAATAATTCTGTTAGTTTTGTCAGGGGATCATAGGTACAAACTTCCCCCTCAAATTCACGGCGATCGCCAATCAGATCTCGGCAAATTTTGATATGCTCTGGATCAATTTTCGCCATCGGTAAAATCTTACTGGCGCTCACAATCGCCGAATCCATTCCCAACTGCATCGCATCATGCAAAAAGACAGAGTTCAACACCTGGCGCGCTGCCGGATTTAGGCCGAAGGAAATATTTGACACGCCCAAAATAATGTGGCAACCGGGCAATTCGTTATGGATTCTTGCAATCGCATCGAGGGTCGCCTGTCCGTTATTTCTATCTTCCTCAATCCCCGTGGAAATCGGTAAAGCCAAGGGATCAAAGAACACTTCATGGGCGGGCAGGCCATAGGCGATCGCCGCATCATAGGCACGTTTGGCAATCTCAAATTTCTTCTCGGCGGTGCGGGCCATTCCTTCTTCGTCGATGGTGCCGATTACCACCCCGGCCCCGTATTTTTTCGCCAAGGAAAGCACCTGATAAAAACGCTCTTCACCGTCTTCATAGTTGGTGGAATTGAGAATACATTTTCCGCCAGCCACCTTTAAACCAGCCTCCATTTTTTCCCATTCGGTGGAATCAAGCATCAAGGGCAGGGTGACGTTATTCACCAAACGAGAAGCCAATTCATGCATATCGCGCACCCCGTCCCGCCCGACATAATCGACGTTCACATCGAGGACATGGGCACCTTCTTTTACCTGGGATTTGGCGAGTGACACCAGGCTATCCCAATCCTCTTCGTTTAATAACGTACGGCATTTTTTCGAACCACTGGCATTTAAACGTTCGCCGACAATTAAAAAGGAGTTGTCTTGGATATAGGGTTGGGGACTATAGATCGAGGCCGCAGCGGGTTCATAGTCAGGGTGACGCTCTTTTGGCGTGAGTTCAGCCGCAATTTCTGCTAAGGCTTGAATATGTTCGGGGCGCGTCCCGCAACAACCGCCGATCACCTGCACGCCTAAATCCTCGACGAAGTGCATCATTGCCATCTTCATTTCGAGGGGGGTGAGCTTGTAGTGGGCCTGGCCGCCAACGTTTTCGGGCAATCCAGCGTTTGGGATACAAGACACGATGAAGGGGGAATGCTCCGACAAATATTTAACGTGTTCCTTCATCAGGTCGGGGCCAGTGGCACAGTTCAACCCTAAAATGTCGATCTTGTAGGGTTCGAGAATGGCAACGGCGGCGGCAATCTCAGTGCCCACTAGCATTGTGCCCATGGTTTCCATCGTCACCGAGACCATGATCGGCAGGCGATCGTCTTTTTTCGTAAAGGTGCGCTCAATGCCATTGAGGGCCGCTTTAATTTGCAGCACATCCTGACAGGTTTCTACGAGCATCAGATCCGCGCCGCCATCATAGAGACCTTCGGCCTGTTCCGCAAAGGCATTTTCTAGGGTGTCGTAATCAATGTGGCCCAAGCTCGGTAATTTTGTCCCTGGCCCAATAGATCCGGCGACAAAACGGGGTTTTTCGGGAGTCGAAAATTCTGCCGTGACGCTTTTGGCGAGTTCTGCGGCTGTTTTATTCAGTTCATACGCTTGGTCGGCGAGGTCATATTCCGCGAGCACCACCGATATACCACCAAAGGTATCCGTTTCGATCACATCGGCCCCAGCCGCCAGGAAAGCACGATGTACCGTCGCCACGGCTTCCGGCTTGGTTTTGACTAAATATTCATTACAGCCTTCATATTCGGCCCCCCCAAAATCTGCCGCCGTCAAATTCTGTACTTGCAGATTGGTGCCCATTGCCCCATCAAACACAAGGACAGGACGCTCAGGACTATGTAGGCGATCGAGGAAAGCACTTTTCATGGAGAAATGTTTCGGCGGTATTAGGATAAAAATAGATAATGGCGTCCTATATTTTAACCTGATTGCCCGGCCTGGGTTTGCTCATTTTCTCCAATTAATTGCGCAAAAGAGCTGCTGGAAGACTAATTTTCCAGACCTTCATCCAGCAACAATTGCAAAGTTTCCTGCATCTCTGTTACGGAAGTCGTCGCTGTGCCAAAAGTTCTCACAACAATACTCGCACCAAGGTTGCCCAAAACCGTTGCTTCCCAAGGTGTTGCCCCAGCACAAAAACCTAGAACCCAAGCGGCGACCACCGTGTCCCCAGCGCCTGTAACATCGAAAACGTCAGTCCGATTAAAGGCTGGAATATATTCTTCCTGTAGTTGATTATCTACAGAATGGAAAAGGCTCATGCCATCTTCCCCACGGGTAATTAACATAAATTTCGCTTGAGTTTGCTCTAGAAGCGTTTGAGCCGCTTGATTGAGGGCAGTGGGGGTTTCGATGAGTTGTCCAACGGCCTGTTCTGCTTCTGGTAAGTTCGGTGTAAAAACCATCGCTCCCCGAAAACGGTGTAAATCCCTTTGGGCATCGACAATCACATGGGGGTGCTCAAGAGCAGCTTCAATAACAGCTGCGTTGAAAACACCATCCCCATAGTCAGAGCAGACCACCGCATCAACGTGGGGAATTTGACTGCGTATATAAGCGACTAATTGGCTTTGAATTTCGTGACTGGGGAGGGCGTCGGATTTACGGTCAATGCGGACAATTTGCTGGGTGACAGACTGGCGGGCATGGCCTGAGATTCGGGTTTTGGTAACGGTTGGACGCTGGGCTTCATGGATAATACCAGTGGTATCGATACCCGCAGCAGCAAAAATTCGGCAAAGGGCTTCTCCCTGGGAATCCTGGCCGACAATCCCAGCTACTTTAACCTGAGCACCAAGTTTTGCAAGATTGTAGGCAGCGTTGGCCCCACCGCCTGGAATTTGTTGGGTATGCTCATGGCGGAGGATTAATACTGGAGCTTCTCGGGATAGTCGCTCCACGGCACCTACCAAAAATTCATCGAGGGTTAAGTCGCCGATGACGAGCACTTTAACCCGCTGAAAATCAGCCAGACAGGCATTAAGGCGATCCTGGTGCGCCTGTAGTTTTTGGAAAAAAGCTGGGGTCATTGCAGGGATAAGTTAGGGAGTTTCATCGGGGGCGATCGCCTCAGTTTCAGTTGAAGCCTCCGGTGCTTTCGGGGTCATACGCGCTGGTGCTGGCGGATTAGCCGGAGTCGAGTTTGTTGAATTGGTGGGGGCAGGTTGGGGTTTTGGCATAAACGCCGCACAAAAAGCGGGTTCGTATCTATAGTTCACGCTGACCCGGTAGTTGCTATTTTTCCCATCAAAACGGGCGTTACGAATATCTTGACTCGCTTGGTTATCCAAGGCATTTGTCCCAGAGCTTTGCACCAGGTTCCATTGGGAAGGACTACCTTCTGGGGACACGGTGACATTGTAAGTCGCGGTACCGCTAGCTTGGCTACTACAGGCCCCCTTGGGATAGTTTCCTGTCAGGCTACGATTGACTGCCGCTGTATTGCGGGCCGCCGTTTGGCTTGGGGGCGGTGTGTTGGTGCTGGGTGTGTGGGGGCGATTGTTCGTATTATTTGTACCACTATTACTATTGCTGCTATTACTACTACTGCCATTGTTATTGCGTAGTTCCCGTGGTTTAAGCAGATCAGCATCAAAGTACACTTCGCCCCTGTTGGGGTTATTGGTGCGGGGTTGGAGGGCGATCGCCGCTTCTTCTTCGAGTCGCCGTTGCCGTTCCACTAATTCCGGGTCGGGTTTGGTGGGAATCGTGAACTGTTGCTGTTGGCCAGAATTTCCATTGGGTCTGGGGGGTGTCAAGGTCGGTAAAGCGCCCCGCTCTGTCTCTGTTGGTGCATTAGGAAGCTGGGAACTGGTCTGGTTCGGAACGTTCGGTGGTGGCGGTAAAAAGCTCATATTCCGGGGGGGCGGCGGCGGTGCAAACCCGGTATAGCTACTGGAGATTGGGGGCGGACTGAGGGGAATAAAGGAAAAACTATCTTGCCCTAGACTAGGAGCCATGGGGGTCGGTAGGGTATTAAGGCCAGTAATGTACGTCCCGTTGGGATTCATTCCCTGACCACTTAAGCCAGACAAGTCTAAATTGAAATCCGGACTCGCCTCGAAAATTGATAAATCTAAAGATGCTGTTGTCGAAGGGAGACGATTTTGCACCTCCGGGGGTAAATCCATCACCCTCACTACCGAACGCTCCTGGGACTCTGGGGGCGCATTGTCAAAGCTGGCCCACAGGGGAATCGTTGCTGCTGCCAATCCATGCAAGGCAATAGAACCAATAACGGCTGCTCCCTGGGGACGCCGGGCATAATCACCCAAATTTCTGAAGCTTTGGAAGAATTGGTCTCTGGGACTAGCGAGGCTTTTGTCTAACATGAATCCAAAGGGGGCCGAGGGCAGATAGATGGCAAAAGATTGCTGTTCGATTCTAACTGATCACCCTGGCAAATTTGGCACAGAATCCATTCGCTAGAATGCCTTTAGAAATTCTTTCCAGGAGCAGCACTTTCCATGGCGAATCGCTTGGCCGACACCAAAAGTCTCTATCTCCGTAAACACGCGGATAATCCCATCGACTGGTGGTATTGGTGTGATGAGGCTTTGGCCCAGGCAAAGGTAGAAAATAAGCCCATTTTTCTCTCCATTGGTTATTCTTCCTGCCATTGGTGCACTGTGATGGAAGGGGAGGCGTTTTCGGATCCAGAAGTTGCCACCTATTTAAACGAAAATTTTTTACCAATCAAAGTGGATCGCGAGGAACGGCCAGACATCGACAGCATCTATATGCAAGCGTTGCAACTGATGACGGGGCAAGGAGGCTGGCCACTGAATATTTTCCTGACGCCGACTGATTTGATGCCATTTTATGGGGGTACCTATTTTCCTGTTTCCCCCCGGTATAATCGCCCTGGATTTTTGGATGTGCTGACGTCCCTGCGACGGTTCTTTGATGAGGAGCCGGAGAAACTCCAGGAGATTAAAACTGAAATTTTCACAATTTTAGGCCGTTCTGCTCAACTGCCCCAGGGCCAAGCGCCCCTCGATCAAAATCTGTTTCTCAAAGGCCTAGAGCCTTGCACTGCCATTGTGGGCCGGGGTGATGCGGGGCCAAGTTTTCCGATGATCCCCTACGGGGCGATCGCCTTACAGGGAAGTCGTTTTACCTCGAATGCGCGCCACAACGGTTTGTTAGTGAGTACCAAACGGGGTTTAGACCTTGCCCTGGGGGGAATTTATGACCATGTGGGGGGCGGCTTCCATCGCTATACCGTCGATCCCCATTGGACGGTGCCCCATTTTGAAAAAATGCTCTATGACAACGGGCAAATCACTGAGTTTCTCGCCAATTTGTGGGCGGAGGGGGTGACGGAGCCTGCCTTTAAAACGGCCCTAGAGGGAACCGTCGCTTGGCTCGCCCGGGAAATGACGGCCCCCCAAGGCTATTTTTATGCAGCCCAGGATGCCGATAGTTTTCTCGATGCCGGACACCCAGAACCAGAAGAAGGCGCTTTCTATGTCTGGGATTACGACGAACTCCAGGCGCAACTCACGGCGGCACAATTTGCTGAATTGGAACAGGCATTTTTTATTGCGCCGGACGGTAATTTTGAGGGGAAAATTGTTTTAAAACGACGGCAGTCCACAGAAATTTCGGAGAGCTTGCAAGGGATTCTCGACCAGTTATTTACAGAGCGCTACGGTACGCCCCGGCAGGCCCTCGATCAGTTTCCCCCCGCCCGCGATAACACCGAAGCAAAGGCAACAGCTTGGCCCGGCAGAATTCCGGCGGTTACAGATACGAAATTAATTGTGGCTTGGAATAGTTTGATGATTTCGGGATTGGCGCGGATTTATGGGGTTTTAGGCCTCGAAAAAGCTTGGGAATTAGCCGTCAACTGTGTCAATTTTATCCTCGAACACCAGTGGCAAGGGGGGCGTTTATATCGGCTAAATTTTGATGGGGAAGCAGACGGGATGGCCCAGTCGGAAGATTATGCCTTTCTTATTAAAGCTTTGTTGGATTTGCAGACTAATCATCCTGAGCAGACGCATTGGCTCGAAAAGGCGATCGCCCTCCAGACAGAATTCGATCAGCAGTTCTGGTCAACGGATTTGAAGGGGTATTTCAACAATCGCCAAAGTCCCGAACTCTTAATCCAAGAACGCAGTTACCAAGACAATGCCACCCCTGCGGCCAACGGCGTTGCCATCTGTAATTTGATGCGTCTTTTCTTGCTCACAGAAAACACCCAGTACCTCGACCGAGCCACGGATGCGTTGCAGGCCTTTGGGTCTGTGCTCGAAAAATCCCCGCAACAGTGCCCCACATTACTTTTAGCCCTGGATTGGTACTTGCATGGCACCGTCGTAAAAGCGAAGCCGCAGCAATTGTTGAAACTCAGAAAAACCCTGTTAAATACGGTGGTGCTTAAACCCACCCAGGAATTGCCTGCAGGGAGTATTGCCCTGGTGTGTCAAGGGTTAAATTGTTTAGAACCTTGTCGCAGCGAAAGTCAATTGGCGACTCAGCTTCAAACAAGTTTACAGCGGTGAGGGGTATGAATTAAGCAACTTCGGTTACGCTGGATTTGCGATTCAATCCGTCTTCTCCCCATAAGCACCATGCCAGAGCATAGTTATTCCTCGCATCACTTGCCCCAAGATAATCGCCGGGAGGTACGGCGGGTGTTGTGGTTAACGTTGTGGCTGAACTTGCTCGTGATGACGTTAAAGGCTGTGGTGGGTTTGATCACGGGTTCCCTGAGTCTCCAGGCGGATGCTCTCCATAGTTTTACGGATAGCGCCAATAATGTGCTGGGCTTATTTGCCAATAAATTCTCTTCACCGGAACCCGACCGGGATCACCCCTATGGCCATCAAAAGTTTGAAGCAGTCGGCGCTTTGGGGATTGGGATGTTTCTGGGGATTGCCTGTTTTGAAATTTTACAGGGGGCGATCGCCAAATTAATTGCTGGGCAAAGTGAGATCAGCATCAGCCTGGGGGAACTGAGTTGGCTCATTGTCGTGCTGGGAATCAATATTTTTGTGGCATTCTACGAGCGGCGGGCAGGCCAACGGGTAGGCAGTGCGATTTTACTCGCCGATGCCAAACACACCATGAGCGATATTTGGGTGACGATCCTTGTGATGTTGGGTCTCTTAGGGGTCTGGCAAGCGAAGGTTTGGGGGCTACCACAACTGCAATGGTTAGATGTGGTGCTGGCATTTCCCGTGGCCGCTTTAGTATTTAAAAGTGCCTGGGAAGTGCTCACTGATAATTTGCCCTGGTTAGTCGATGAAATGGCGATCGCCCCCGAAGCAATCCACAAACAAGTGATGACAATTCCTGGGGTGATTAATTGCCACGACATTGCGTCACGGGGTTTGCGCGGTCGGCAAGTCTTTATTGAAATGCACCTCATTGCCGCCGCCGAGGATGTGGCCACTGCCCATGCCATTAGCGAAAAAGTTGAACGTCACCTAGAGCAAATTTTCGCCCCAGCGAGGGTCACCGTTCACATCGAACCCAAAGCCTACAGTTCCGATCACATCGGCTTTGATGGCACCTCTTCTCACCCATAAAAAAGCCCCCACCAAAGGAGGCAATCCTTCCGTCAGGTATTGTGAGAATTCAGTTCTATTGCTGACGATTTTCCATTAAATTAGCTAGACGTTCGATGGCCGCCGTGAGGTTTTCTTGGGCCACAACTGCTGGATCTGGTGCAGGGGGCGGCGCGTCTATTTCTTCCATGGCTTTCGCTCGGTTAAATCGCCGTTGCATTTTTTCGATGGCCCGAATAACCAAGAAAATCGCAAATGCAATCACCAAAAAGTTAATTACAGCCGCCAAAAAAAGCCCGTATTTAATGCCATTAAAAGACAATTCACCCAGGGCATCTAAATTAGCTGCACTTAAGGCGGGTTGTAAGATCGCCGGCGTAATAATATCTGCAACTAAAGAATTGACAATTTGACCAAAGGCCCCGCCGATCACGACGGCTACGGCCAAATCAATCACATTCCCCCTCATGATGAAGGCTTGGAAATCACTCCAAAAACTACTTTTTTTTGCCATAAATGCTCATCTCTTTGTGATGGATTAAAAACGATAAACAAAGATAAAAATGTTATCGTCCCTATAAAGATAAGCGACCCGATCCAGCAAATCAATTTTCTTAACCAATTCTTAAAAAGAACCGGGGCAAAAAAGTAAAATCTAGCTGAAAACAAACCTTTAAATCAGCGTCGTCAACCGTCAAACAGTCGAAAATAAAATTACAAATTTTGTGCCCAACTTTACTTTAGGGCCGACAATTAATCACTTGTTGGCTATTTAGCCACCACTCCATAAACAATATGCTTCACTGGCAAAAATTCACGAAATAATGGCGTTGTAATATTTGTGTTACTTAGAGCCTATCTATAAAGTAAATCTTTAGGTAACCAATCGCCGTAGCATTAAGCGAGTCATGCAAGCATAAATTGCCGCCTCCGATACTTCGGGGAATTTTTCATATTCCTTACTCAGACGACGATACCAATTCAACCACCCAAATGTTCGCTCCACAATCCACCGTTTTGGTAGCATCTGAAATTCTCGCCCCTCTCTTTTGATTACTTCTACTGTCGCCTGTATCATCAGCCAAATCCCCAGTCCAAAGACCTCGCCACGATATCCGGCGTCGACCCACATTAATTTCACTCTCTCTAACAACTTTGGCTGTGTTTCTAATAACTCCATCACCGCCGCCTTTGCTAAGGTTCGTTCTGAGGCATTCCCCTCTGCCACCATGGCTTTATAGACCAGACCTAAGCTATCCACCAACAGGCCCCGGCATCTTCCCTTTACTCTTTTGCCTCCATGGAAGCCAAATACCTCCCCCTTTTTTCCGTCGTTTTTATCGACTGAGCATCTACGATTAACACACTTGGTTGTACTGATTTACCTACTTGTTGTCGACATAGGCCGCGCAGAGCATGGTTAATGCTTTCCCATACCCCTTTCCCATACCCCTTTCCTTTGCCATTTTCGATAGTAGTAGTACACCGTTGGGGAGGGCGGGAAATCCTTTGGTAAATATTGCCACTGACAGCCTGTTTTGAGGAGATAGAAGATACCATTGCAAACCCGTCTCATGTCAGTAGTCCGAGGATGACCACCGGGTTTGGCGGGGGGAATCAAGGGTTGGATTAAGGCCCATTCTGCATCGCTCAGGTCGCTAGGATAGACTTTATCTGTCATGGGTCAAAGCCTCACCACAACGCTCAGTTACCAACCAATCTAGCCTCTATCTTTTCCAATTTTCATCTTTTTTATCTTTACTTTATAAATACCCTCTTAATACTGTTGCCGTTAATTTTTTATCTTAATTATACTTAAGAAGCCTGTTCCCTCAGTTGCCATCTACTAACTTCCTAATTTAATGAATAAAAGCACTGTGCTCTTGGCTCTAGGTCTTGCCGCGATGCTCTCTGGCACAGAGGCGATCGCCCAAAATCAGCCAGCAAAAACGATTACCGTGGGGGTTTATCAAAATGATCCCAAGGTTTTTATCGATTCAGGTGGGCGGCCCCGGGGCTTTTGGGTAGATATTACGAGTGACATTGGGCGTGTGGAAAATTGGGCAGTGACCTATGTTCCCTGTGAATGGAATCAATGTCTCCAACAAATTGAACAGGGGCAACTCGATTTGATGGTGGATGTCGCCTATTCCGACACGCGAGATGAAGTCTTTGATTTTAATACCATCATCGTTTTGTCAAGTTGGTCACAGATTTATGCACGACGAGGTGTTCATTTAGAGACGATTTTAGACCTCGACCAACGGAGAGTCAGCATCCTCGCCTCTGGGATTCAACAGGAAGTCCTCCGAGAAAGAATTAAAGCCTATGGCATTCAGCCAGAACTGGTGCCCATCGATAGTTATCCCGGGATGTTTGAGCAGTTAGAGACAGGGGAAGTTGATGCTGCCATTGTCAATAATTTTTTTGGGAATAAATTTAGTCCCGACTATCAAGTCAATAAAACCAATATTCTGTTTAATCCGGCCCGGTTACATTATGTCGTTCCCGAAGGCGATCCCAAGCAGCTCCTGCCTGGCATTGATCGGCAAATGAGTCGCCTCTTACAAGATCGTGATTCTGTCTATTATCAGGCGATCGCCCAATGGTTAGAGCCGCCCGAAACATTTAATTGGATCAGCTTACAAAATTTTTTCTTTAGCCTGATTGTCTATCTACCATTCCTCTTTTTAGGATGGTTTATTCTCCGTAACTATAGCCTGAAAAAAGAAATTAAACGACGCAATCAAATTGAGACTAATCTCCTTGAAAGTCAACAGCGATACGCCAACCTCGCTAATACCGTTCCCATTGGGATTTTTCGCACTAATTTGCGCCATGAATGTATTTATGTCAACGATTACTATTGTAAATTGCTGGCAATTCAACCCGAAGAGGCTCTCCATAAAGGCTGGTTAGAAAAAGTCTATCCCGACGACATTGATTACGTTCGAGAACAATGGCTAAAATCTATTACTAATCAAGAACTATTTACCTTAGAATATCGATTTCAGCGTTCTGACGGTTCGATACTTTGGGTATATGGCCAGGGCACCGCTGAGCTTGATAGTAAGGGTGAACCCCAAGGCTATGTTGCGACCATTACCGACATCAGTACCCGGATCAAAATGGAGCAACAACTCAAACATGACGCCCTCCATGATCGTCTTACTGGCCTCGCCAATCGTAACCTACTAATTGAACGGCTCAACCTAGCCCTAAAACGTTATAAGCGATATCCCATCCATGAATTTGCCGCTCTATTTTTAGACCTGGATAATTTCAAAGTAGTCAATGATAGTCTGGGCCATGTTGTTGGGGACGAATTACTTATTGAAGTCGCCCATTTACTCAAATCTTTTATTCGCGATACAGATTTAGCCGCCCGCCTAGGGGGAGATGAATTTGTCATTCTCCTAGAGGAAATTCACGGGGTAGAAGATGCTGTGCATATTGCCGATCGCATCCTCAATACATTGAATATGCCTTTCCAGATTTCTAACTACGGCGTTTTTATCACGACGAGTATTGGGATTATTATCGGTGACTCTCGCCATGAATCAGCCCAGGATCTGCTCCGGGATGCCGATATTGCCATGTACCGAGCCAAACAAAATGGGAAGTCACAGTACGCAATTTTTGATCCCCAGATGCACCTACAGGCGATGAAGCGTCTCCAATTAGAAGGGGAAATCAGATTTGCCATTGAAGAAAAGCAATTTGTTTTGTACTATCAGCCGATTATTAATTTAGAACAAGGCAACATTGAAGGGTTTGAAGCGTTAATTCGGTGGCAACATCCCCAACGGGGTTTGTTATCCCCCTATGAATTTATTGATGTTGCCGAAGAAACAGGGCTCATTATTCCCCTCGGTGAATGGATTTTAGATGCGGCCTGTCGTCAATTATTTGAGTGGCAGCAGGCGTTTAAAACACCCCTGAAAGTCCATGTCAATTTATCCGTTAAACAACTCCAAGATTCGCTGTTATTTTCACTGGATCGATTATTAGAACGCTATCCGGTTTTTCCTAACACCTTAGGATTAGAAATCACTGAGAGTATGCTAATTCAAAATATCGACATCACTTGTCGTTTGTTAAACCAAATTCGCCTCAAGGGAGTTTTTATTAGCGTTGATGATTTTGGCACGGGGTATTCTTGTTTAAGCTATTTACACCAGCTCCCCATTGATGCACTAAAAATTGACCGGAGCTTTGTAAATATTTCTGAGTTGAATGACCGCAACCGGGTAATTGCAGAATCAATTCTCGCCCTTTCTAAATCCATTGGGATTAAAACTGTGGCAGAAGGTATTGAAACGAAACAGCAATACCAGTGGTTAAAGAGCCAGGATTGCCAGTTTGGTCAGGGTTATTTATTTTCTCGGCCTGTTTCTTTGGATCAAGCAACAGATTTGCTACAGGGTCACTCCTTCGAGGTGCTAGAGAAGTTGCGCTCTTCCTCGTAATGTTGCTCTAGGCAATTTCTTGGACAGGGTTTGCCGGAAATGTCAGACTAAAGGACAGTAACAAGTTTTGAGGTTTAGTTATGGAAATTCGCGGTAGTTCGCAAACGGCAGCGGCTTGGGCTGGTGAGGCGATCGCCTTGGGTTTTTTTGAAAGTGAAACGGTGCTCACGGTACCCGAAAGTTTGACGGCCCTGGACGAACGCTTATCGGGGGTGATCTCGGAAGTAATCGTTGAAACGGAATTTAAAGGCAAATCCGGCGAGCTATCGGTGACCCGTCTTGGGAGTGGTGCGCCGATCAAAAAGTTGATCCTGGTGGGTCTGGGCAATGCCGAGAAATGGAATAGTGCCGCCTTACGGAGTTCCGCAGCGGCGATCGCCCGGGCCGTGAAAGGGGACAAAGCCATCACAACTTTGGGTTTGCAGTTGCCAGTGGCCGAAACTGAGGCGATCACAGCGCAAATGGTCACAGAAGGGATGTATCTGGGCTTCTATGAAGATAATCGCTTCAAATCGGAACAAAAAGACCCCCCAGCCCTCGAAGCTGTTGAAATCCTTGGCATTGGCGACCAACCAGCGGCGATCGCCTTGGGCACAAGCCTCTGTGAAGGGGTGATCTATGCACGGGAATTGGTTAACGCTCCGGCCAACATTATCAATCCTGTGACCTTGGCGGCCTCTGTGGAAAGCCTCGCCAGCACCTACGGCCTGGAACTGAATATCCTCGAAGAAGCAGACTGCGAAGCAGCAGGAATGGGATCTTTCCTAGGGGTGGCGGCGGCCTCGGATTTACCCCCGAAATTTATCCACCTCGTTTATAAACCCCCAGGCACACCCCGGAAGAAGGTGGCGATTGTCGGCAAAGGGTTAACCTTTGATTCTGGCGGTTATAACATTAAACCCTCCGGCCCCAGCATCGCGATGATGAAAATGGACATGGGGGGCGCAGCGGCAACCTTTGGGGCGGCAAAGGCGATCGCCGAACTCAAACCCGATGTGGAAGTGCATTTCATTAGTGCGGCTACTGAAAATATGATCAGTGGTCGGGGGATGCGTCCGGGGGATATTCTCACGGCCTCCAACGGTAAAACCATCGAAGTGAACAACACCGACGCCGAAGGTCGCCTCACCCTCGCCGATGCCCTCGTTTATGCCGAAAAGCTAGGGGTCGAGGCGATTGTGGACATTGCCACCTTGACCGGAGCCTGCGTCATTGCCCTAGGTGACGATATTTGTGGTCTGTGGAGTGACAATGATGATCTCGCCGAGGCGATCGCCACCGCATCAGAAAAAGCGGGCGAAAAATTCTGGCAGATGCCCCTCGAAGAAAAATACTTTGAAGGCTTAAAATCTCCCATCGCCGACATGAAAAACACCGGGCCACGGGAAGGCGGTTCGATTACGGCGGCGTTGTTCCTCAAGGAATTTGTCGAAAAAACCCCCTGGGCACACCTTGATATTGCCGGGCCAGCCTGGTCAGAAAAAGACGCCGACATTTACAGCAAAGGCGGTACAGGGTTCCCGGTGCGTACCCTTGTGCATTGGGTTCTGAGCTAATTTTTGCATCTAAAGTTTAATTAAAAACCCCCTTGGCCAATCATTCCAGGGGGGGCTGTTTTATGAAAGTTATTTATTTCAGTAGTCTGAGATTAAAGGGATAACGATACATTTGCCCTTCTTGAACCTTGGTCGCCGCCAAGATTACGACTGCAATCTGAAAAATGGCGATCGCCACAATCAGCGCCAAAAAGATAAAGAAACCAATCCCCGTCACAATTGCCACCAGGGCCGCAAAGGGATTATTGCTGCCACCAATGCCCAACAGGATCATCAAAACAACTCCGGCGATGATCAAAATACTAAGAATAATTCCCGCCGCCAAACCATAAATGGTCATCGAAATCTGGAAATTAACCGATTCCTTTCCGTGGGCATCGATCAGCTCGGACTCCTCTTTTTTGAGATACCAGACCACCGCCGGCGCAATCACATTGACAAAGGGAATCGCCCCAATGCCGACAAAGGCTAAGACAATCCAAGCCAAACTCGACAGATGGCAGGCGATCGCCCAATTTCTTTCCTGTTCTGCATCCATAAATTTATAGTCCCTCCATATCTACCCCAAATATATAGCAGGCTCCAGCTTAACTGACATCAAAAGCAACATTAAGCAATTTTTATGGATTCAGCAGTAAAAGCAAAGACTTCACGAATTGATTCTGATGTGAGGGATGGATAATTTTCTAATATTTCAGCTTCAGACCGTCCATTTGCAAAAAGACTTAAAAGGAATTCAACAGAAATTCTGGTTCCTTTAATTAATTACAGGCTTGCCGACTAAAACATTAGAATCTGAATAAATATAACTTTGTCAATTCATAGTAGCTAGAGTCCAACATTTTTCAATAAAAAACAATTGCTTTTTTTTACTTTTTTATCTATCAATTTAGTGCTCAAATCTAATTGTATCTATAAAAATCCCCCTGAAATGAATCAGAGGGATTAAGTTAACTTAAATTAGTTTTGCAGATTTTGGAGTTGAAACTTCAGCCTTAGTAGTCGAAGTCACCGGCACCGGGAGCCGCACCAGCCTTATCTTTTTCAGGCTTGTCAACAACGATGCACTCAGTGGTGAGAACCATGCCAGCGATAGAAGCCGCATTCTGGGTTGCAGAACGGGTTACCTTAGCAGGGTCAACGATACCAGCCGCGAGCATATCAACAAACTCGTTGGTTGCTGCGTTAAAACCAGTATTGAAGTCTTTTTCCTTCACACGCTCAGCGATTACCGCACCGTTTTGGCCAGCGTTTTCAGCAATGCGCTTCAGGGGGGCAGTCAAGGCACGGGCCACGATCAAAGCACCAGTGAGTTGCTCCGCAGTGAGGTTATCATTCGCCCAAGTTTCTAATTCGGGAGCGAGGTGCGCCAGGGTTGTACCACCACCGGGAACAATCCCTTCTTCAACGGCTGCTTTGGTCGCGTTGATCGCATCTTCGAGACGAAGCTTACGGTCTTTCATCTCAGTTTCGGTTGCTGCACCGACTTTGATCACAGCGACACCACCGGAGAGTTTCGCGAGACGTTCTTGGAGTTTTTCTTTGTCGTAGGAAGAGTCTGATTCTTCGATTTGACGGCGGATTTGCTCACAACGGGTCTTAACTGCCTGCTCGTTACCATCGGCCACAATGGTGGTGTTGTCCTTGGTGATGGTGATGCGGCGGGCTTTACCGAGCATATCAACGCTGGTGTTGTCGAGCTTGAGGCCTGCGTCTTCGGTGATCAGTTGGCCACCGGTGAGTACAGCGATATCTTCGAGCATTTGCTTACGGCGATCGCCAAAACCAGGCGCTTTAACCGCAGCAACGTTGAGGACACCCCGGAGACGGTTCACCACGAGGGTAGCAAGGGCTTCTTTCTCGATATCTTCAGCGATGATTACGAGGGGCTTACCTTGGCGAGCAACCTGTTCGAGGATCGGGACGAGGTCTTGTACCAGGGTGATTTTCTTGTCAGTGATGAGGATGAAGGGATCTTCGAGAACCGCTTCCATGCGCTCGGTGTCGGTGACGAAGTAGGGGGAAGTGTAACCCTTGTCGAAACGCATCCCTTCGGTGATTTCGAGTTCGGTTTCCATGGATTTCCCTTCTTCGAGGGAGATCACACCTTCTTTACCGACTTTGTCCATGGCTTTGGCGATCATGTCACCAACTTCCTTGTCGTTCCCCGCAGAGATGGCACCGACTTGGGCGATCGCCGTCGAATCTTCTACCGGACGAGCTTGATCTTTGATGCGGCCAACGAGAAATTCAGTCGCTTTATCAATACCGCGCTTGAGGGCGATGGGGTTCGCACCAGCCGCGACGTTGCGGAGACCTTCTTTGACCATGGCGTGGGCGAGAACCGTTGCTGTGGTAGTTCCGTCACCGGCCACATCATTGGTTTTAGAAGCCGCTTGGCGAATCAAAGAAACACCGGTGTTTTCGATGTGGTCTTCGAGCTCGATTTCCTTGGCAATGGTCACACCGTCATTCACGATCTGGGGTGCGCCAAATTTCTTTTCGAGCACAACGTTCCGACCTTTGGGGCCGAGGGTTACCGCAACAGCTTCAGCGAGGAGGTCGATCCCTTTTTCGAGGGCGCGGCGAGCATCTTCGTTGTAAATAATAGATTTAGCCATAATGAT
This sequence comes from Picosynechococcus sp. PCC 8807, assembly GCF_001693295.1. Taxonomy (NCBI): domain Bacteria; kingdom Bacillati; phylum Cyanobacteriota; class Cyanophyceae; order Chroococcales; family Geminocystaceae; genus Picosynechococcus; species Picosynechococcus sp. PCC 8807. Next base: position 2,589,163 of record NZ_CP016483.1, on the reverse strand, counting down.
TGAATTTCTAGGTTGAGCGTTTTACGAGAAAAAATAGAAAAATCTGAAACGATTGCTTAGGTCAAACCTAAAAATAATTACGCAACGGTTGCGAGGATATCTTTCTCAGAAAGAAGCACGTAGTCATCACCACTGAGTTTGATATCAGTACCAGCGTACTTAGAGTAGAGAACTTTATCGCCAACTTTGACATCAACGGCGGAACGGCTACCGTCATCATTGCGCTTCCCTTCACCAACAGCCACAACTTCACCGATTTGGGGCTTTTCTTTGGCGCTATCGGGGAGGAGGATCCCACCAGCAGTTTTCTCTTCAGATTCGCTGACCTTTACGAAAACGCGATCGCCGAGGGGCTTGAGGGTAGAAACATTGATGCTAATTGCTGCCATGGATAATTTCTCCAGATCAATAAACGACTAAATTTAGCTAGATTGAAGTTTAGCACTCTCAATCTCTGAGTGCTAATTTAGCGGAGAAAATTAAATCCAGACAACTCCTGATAATGTACGGGTTCCCGAACTTTAGATCGCCCCAAAAATTGAACTGTATTGCTTCTCAGGGGAAACCCTGACAGAGACAGCTTTCTGTCCCTGCCATGACTCTAAAAATAAACAAGGATCTACTGTTTAACGATCGCCCCGAAATCTGCCAGAACCCGCGCGTGGTTCCGCAACAGCCCAAGGAGATTGAGGCGATTTTCCCGCACAGCAGGATCTTCTGCCATCACCAAAACACTATCCTCCCCATCAAAGAACCGCTCAACTGTGGGGGCCAGGGCAGCTAACCCATCGATCAGTTTTTGGTAATCCCGTTCGGTGCGGGCCACTTCGGTGGTGGGCACGAGTTCCACTAAGCCGGCATAGAGATCGCGCTCGGAATTTTGCGCAAATTTCTCCGGGTTAATTACCCCTGTCGGATCAAGACTATCCGTGCTGAGGTTCCCCTTGGCGGCCAACTTTGCAGAACGGTTCACGGTGGCGTAGATTTTTGCGAGTTGGCCATCGTCACGAATGCTCTGTAAAAAGGCAGCGCGATCGCCGACATCCAGTAAATCCGTTAAGGCCCGTTCAGTGTATTCTGCATCATCACCCAGCACCGCATTCACCAGGTCATAATCAATACCTTTTTCGTCCTGGAGCAGAGTCTGAATCCGCTGAATAAAGAAGCTTTGCAGGGCTTCGAGGGGAGACGTTTTATCGGGGTGAGCCGTAACAAAATCCTTCGCACCCTGGGCTAACAGTTCTCCAAGGTCAATTTCAAGACCCGCGTCCCAAGCGACAGTAATAATTGCATTGGCCGCCCGTCGCAGTGCAAAAGGATCCGAGGAACCAGAAGGGATCATCCCCAGGCCGAAAATGCTCACCAACGTATCGAGGCGATCGCCCATGCCCACCACTTGACCGGCAAGGGTTTGGGGCAAAATATCATCGGCATTGCGGGGTAGATAATGCTCAAAAATCCCCTCGGCCACGGCGGGTGCTTCCCCACTGACCAGGGCATATTTTTGACCCATGATGCCTTGGAGTTCTGGGAATTCATAGACCATCTGTGTCACCAAATCCGCCTTACAGAGCATAGCGGTGCTGGCAATAATTTCTTTGTCCGCCTCAGACAGGCCAAGCTGTTCCGCGATTTGCTGGGAAATTTCCATAATGCGGTCTACCTTGTCCCGCATCGTCCCTAATTCTTCCTGGAAGGTGACGGCTTCTAGTTGGGGCAAATAGGTTTCTAAATGTTCATCGCAATCGGCCCGGTAGAAAAATTGACCATCCGCTAACCGCGCCCGGATCACCCGACCATTCCCCGCAGCGATGATCTCTGATTTCTTGGGATCACCATTGGAAATCGTAATAAATTTCGGGAGGAGTTTTGTTTTATCTTGGCGATCGCGCACCGCAAAATACCGCTGATGGGTGACCATCACCGTCGTAATCACTTCCGTGGGTAGCTCTAAAAATTCCGCTTCAATGTCGCCGACTACCGCCGTGGGATATTCCACCAAATTCACCACCTCAGCGAGGAGATCAGCGGGCATTTTTGCCTCACCACCAATCTCTGCTGCCGCCGCTTTGACGCCAGCAACAATTTTTTCTTCCCGCACCTGGGGATCAACTTCCACGAAGGCTTGTTGCAAGGTCGCCACATAATCAGCCGCATTGCTCAGGGTCACCTCCCCTTGATGTAAAATCCGGTGCCCACGAGAAATACGACCCGCTTCTAACTTACCGGAGCCATTCACCAATTCCAGGGGTAAAACAGCATCATTCCAAAGGGAAACCAACCAGCGAATCGGCCGCGGAAAGCGCAGATCACCATCGGCCCACCGCATAAAGCGCCGCCCTTCGAGGGCCGTAAACCAACCTAAAACCAATTCCTGCAAAATTTCTGGCGTCGGGCGACCGAGGGTTTTCTTTTGGACAAAAACAAAGTCTCCTTTTTCCGTGGGGCGCACCTCCAGGGCGGAGAGTTCAACCCCCTGTTTGCGGGCAAAGCCTTCAGCGGCCTTGGTGGGTTGACCTTCTTTGAATGCGGCGGCAGCGGGGGGGCCTTTAATTTCTTCTTCCCGATCAGCCTGCTGGTCTGGCAACCCTTGGATTAACACAGCCAGGCGTCGGGGGGTTCCGTAGACTTCGATTCCGTCTGGGGTGAGAAAATACTCCGTGAGGCTATGGGAAACGCGGTCTTTTAATTGGGCGATCGCCGCCGCGACAAAATCAGCAGGGAGTTCTTCTGTACCAACTTCAATGAGGTAGGTTGCCATGGGAAACGAAATCAGGTCAATAATGAATCTTGATTAGTTTACCGTGAAGCCACAGGAAAAATAGTGCCCATGGCAATTCATTACCCGCGTAGTAAGAAAAAACGGGCGATCGCCGTTCTCGAAAAACTCCACGAACTCTATCCCGATGCCACCTGTAGTTTGGACTATGAAACCCCCGTGCAACTCATGGTGGCAACCATTCTTTCAGCCCAATGTACCGACGAGCGAGTAAATAAAGTTACACCGGCGCTCTTTGCCCGATTTCCTGATGCGGCGGCCTTTGCCGGGGCAAATGTGGCAGACATTGAACAGCTAGTGCGCTCAACGGGATTTTATCGAAATAAAGCGAAAAATATTCAGGGAGCTTGCCAGCGGATTATGGCGGTTTTCAATGGGAAAGTGCCGCAAACCATGGAAGAGCTTCTGACCTTGCCCGGTGTGGCCCGGAAAACGGCCAATGTTGTTCTGGCCCATGCTTTTGGGATTTGTGCGGGGGTGACGGTGGATACCCATGTCAAGCGTTTGAGTAATCGTTTGCGCCTCACAAAATCTGAGAATCCGGTACAAATTGAACGGGATTTGATGAAATTAATTCCCCAGCCGGAGTGGGAAAACTGGTCGATCCGTCTGATTTACCATGGTCGCGCCGTCTGTAATGCCAGAAAACCTCAATGTGAGGTCTGTGCGATCGCCAATCTTTGTCCCTCAGCCCCCAAACCCCAGCCAGTTTAAGGGTCTTGTCAAAAGATAAAGCGACTGGGCACAAGCTGAATCCGGCCCGCATCCATTTCTGCCATCAAAAGTTCGAGGGCTTCATAATCCGCATCGGAAACATGGCCAAGGCGTGTCAACTCGGAGTTGATCGCGTTTTCAATTTCGGGGGTCATCTGTTTAATGAAAAGGGCTTTTTCCACTAAACGACGAATCATAAATGGCGTACTCACAATAGTAATGTTTCCCTAAATAAGGAACTGATTTCATTACAAAAGAAAGATTCTCTTATTGTCGCTGATTAAAGGTAAATAATGAATGGTCTAAATAGCGTAAAGTGGTGAAGTTTGTTTAGGTCATGGTTCCATTTTCGAGGTATTTACACAATTTCTCCCCGGTCTTAAATAATTTTTAAACTTCGGGCTTCTTTTTTTAGAAAAAATGTAAACAAACATACCGTTCTCGAAGCAATAAAGGATCTTTTGGTAACGAGATGTTTTTGTTCAGGATAAGTTATCATCACACCTGATTTTTGAGTCTCCCCCATACAATGGTTCTATCCCGAATCAAATGTTTAGCAGCCTTTTCAGGGTTTTTTCAACCGAAAAAGTTGTTTGATTTTTGTATAAAAGCTGTGACTAAGACGATGGGTAAACAGGGAAGTTCCCCTGGGGAGAGTCTACCGATGGATAAAAACCAACAGCCTGTTATTCTGCGCCCAAATTGTGCTTTGACAACCTCAAATCTTGACGTATTTTGGCGATCGCTCCATGGGGCGATCAATGACGAATTCAGTCGAGAAATTTTAGTCGATCTCCAGCAGGTAGAATTTATCGACAGTGCGGCGGCGGTGGTGCTCAGTCAGGGCACAAAATTGGCAGAATCCCATGGTAAACGCCTCGGCTGTTGTGGGATCAATTCCCAGGTGCGCATGGTATTAGAGCTGACCCAAATGGAGCAGTTTGTGCGCATTTTCAAAGATGAAGCTGCATTTTTGACGCAGACATCCCAGTTACTCGCGGCCTAGCATCTCGAAAGCTCTCCGGTATAATGGGGGACTGAATTGTTTCCCTCGACTCCCTTGGAGGTTCATCACCTGTGGCAACGGCTCCCTGTCTTCCTCAACCGGCTGATTACGAAGCGCTGATTACGACGGATATTTTCAAACCAGCGCGCTACTTGGGTAATGAACTGGGGGCAATCCATAAGCCTTGGCAAGGGGCAGTGGTGCGTTGGGTGCTGACCTATCCGGAAGTCTATGAGGTGGGTTCCTCAAATTTGGGCCATATCCTGCTCTACAACGTGATTAATGCCCAACCTCGACAGTTGTGCGATCGCACTTATCTACCCGCCGCTGATCTGAGCGAGAAGTTAAAGGAAAAAAATCTGCCGCTGTTTGCCCTCGAATCCAGGCGATCGCTGTTGGAATTCGACATTCTCGGCTTTAGCTTGAGCTATGAACTGGGGGCGACAAATATTCTCGAAATGCTTACCCTTGCCCAGATTCCCCTCACTTGGCAGGAACGAGATCAAGGAAATTATCCGTTCATTTTTGCGGGGGGACAAACAGCCACCTCCAACCCAGAACCCTACGCTGACTTTTTCGACTTTATCGTTCTCGGCGATGGCGAAGAACTTTTGCCCGAAGTGGGTTTTATCCTCGAAGAAGCCAAGGTTAACGGTCTGAGTAAGGAAGAAACTCTGCTGGATTTAGCTCAAGTACCAGGGGTCTATGTGCCTCGCTTCTATGCAATGGCGGCGGATGGTTCTGTGCATTCAACCCGTGACGAAGTGCCCAAGCGAATTTTGCGCCGTGTCGCCACGCCAATTCCCGCCTATTCCATTGGTTTAGTGCCCTATGTGGAAACAGTTCATGATCGCCTGACGGTGGAAATTCGCCGGGGTTGTACCCGGGGCTGCCGCTTCTGCCAACCGGGAATGTTAACGCGGCCTGCAACGGATGTCGAACCAGAGAAAGTCGTCGATGCCATTGAAAAAGGAATGCGGGCGACGGGTTACAACGAATTTTCTCTACTTTCCCTCAGTTGTTCTGACTATCTCTCGTTGCCAGCGGTAGGAGTCGAGATTAAAAATCGCCTCAAGGACGAAAACATTTCCCTATCTCTGCCTAGCCAGCGGGTTGATCGCTTTGATGAAAATATTGCCAATATTGTCGGTGGGACGCGTAAAGCGGGTTTAACCTTTGCCCCAGAAGCGGGCACCCAACGAATGCGGGATGTGATCAATAAGGGTTTGACGAACGAAGAACTGCTACGGGGTATCCAAACCGCGGTAAAAGAGGGCTGGGATAAGGTCAAGCTTTATTTCATGATCGGTCTCCCTGGAGAAACGGATCTCGATGTGTTGGGCATCGCGGAAACGGTGCAATGGCTGCGGCGGGAATGTGCGTCCCTGAGCAATCGCCGTTTAAACTTCAACATCACCATTTCTAATTTCACCCCGAAACCCCACACACCTTTCCAGTGGCATTCGGTTTCGACGACAGAATTTAAGCGTAAACAGGAACTGTTGCGGGAAGCTTTTCGACCGATTCGCGGCGTGAAGGTGAACTATACCGATGTGCGCATTTCAGCCATGGAGGATTTCGTTGGCCGGGGCGATCGCCGTTTGGGTAAAGTCGTCCGCCGAGCCTGGGAACTGGGGGCGGGAATGGATTCTTGGTGGGAGAATTTAGACAAAGCCTATGGCGCTTGGGAACAGGCGATCGCCGAATCCGATCTCACCTGGAAGTACCGCAAAGTCGAAAGTGGCGAGTGGAATGTTTTTGAAACCACCGACAACGACCCCCTCGACGCCCCCTTGCCCTGGGATCACCTCAACACAGGCATTGATAAGCAGTGGCTCAAGGACGATTTAAAGCGAGCCCTCGAAGCAGCAACCATTCCCGACTGTGCCTTTGATGGTTGTTCCCATTGTGGCGTCTGCAGTACTGATTTTGGCCATAATGTCGTCTATCAACCGCCCGAAATTCCCGAATTTGTCGGTCAATTTCAAAAGGATCAAGAACGCCTACAACGGTTCCGGGTTTGGTTCGGTAAGCAAGGGGATATGCGCCTGGTTAGTCACCTCGATTTAGTCCGTTTATTTGACCGAGCTGTGCGCCGCGCTTCAATTCCCGTGGCTTTTACCAACGGCTTTCATCCGAGCCCCCGCATTTCCATCGCCAATGCCCTATCATTAGGAGCCACCAGCTCAGGAGAAATTATTGATTTTGAGTTGCGCCAAGTCTTGGATTTAGAAGATTTCCGGCGACGACTCGCTGAACAGTTGCCCATCGATATGCCGATCTATCGCGTTGAGGAAGTGCCCGTCCGTTCTAAGGCTGCCACTGCGCTCCTTACGGAAGCAGAATACCTGATTGATCTTGAAACCGAAGAACCCGTTTCTGCCGTACAGTGGGAAGCCTGGCTCGAAGCTATCCGTCAGACTCCGGAAATTCTCCTCGAAAAGAAAACGAAGTCTGGCAAAATTAAGCAACTGAATCTCCGAGAAATGTTAACGGCGATCGCCCTCGAAAAAGTCATTAGCCCCACCCAAGTCCAACTCCGTTATCGAGGTAGTTGCCGCAATGATGGCACTTTATTACAAGCAGATCATATTCTTTATATGATGCATACTATGAGTCAGCAAAATATAAAATTGCTTAAGGTACACCGCTTTATTCTGTACTTATCTGAAGATATTTAATCTAGCTTAATTGATATTATCATTTCGCTTAAATATAACACCATCATCTGACTCGACTTCTCTCATTTATGTTCAAAAGACTGTCGTTATTCAAAAAGCAGTTGATAGGTGAACAAAAAGCCATTTTGAGTAACATTTCGTGGTTGTCATTTGAATATGCTGTTCGGATGATAATCGGTTTTTTTATGAGTGCTTGGATGGCAAGATATCTAGGAGCTGCTCAATTAGGTACATTGAATTATGCCGGGGCAATTATTGTTTTACTTCACCCCCTATCCAAGCTTGGATTAGATACTTTAGTTATTCGTTCTCTAGTTAATTTTCCTCAAGAAAAAAATAAAATTTTAGGCACCGTATTTTGGCTCAAACTTGTGATATCTAGCATTATTTCACTTGGGCTTATTGCTACAGGAGTTTATCTTTTTTTGGGAACAGACAATACTGAATTTAGCTTGATTTTTCTAATACTAAGTTCAAGTATTTTATTTCAAGCTTTTGAAGTCGTTAATTTTTGGTTTTCTGCTCAAGTTAAATCTAAATATATAGTTGCCATTAAAATTCTTGTATTCATAGTTGTCACTCTCAGTAAAGTTGCGCTCTTAATTCTACAAGTTCCATTGATTTATTTTGCCTGGATTATATTTGGAGAAGCTGCTCTGGAAGCAAGTGGTTTTGTCTTAGTTTATCAATTAAAAAAATGCCCGTTCAAACTTGAATGGAATACTGAGATTGCAAAATCATTACTTCATGAAAGCTGGCCCTTAATCTTATCTGGTTTGAGCATCATCTTATATATGAAGACAGACTTAGTAATGTTGGGGAGCATCGTTGGAGAAGAAGCAGTTGGCATTTATTCATCCGCAACTAAAATATCTGAAATATGGTATTTTATTCCTAATATAATTATTGCTTCAGTTTCCCCTTCAATTTACGCAGCAAAAGAAAAAACAAAAAACAATATTACGAAAAAATCAAAGACTTACTATCCTTTTTGATTCGTCTATCTTTGATGATTTCACTTCCCATTTTGTTCATTGCATCTCCTCTTATTTTGATGATTTATGGGCCAGAATATTTTGCTGCAGGGACAATCTTGAAAATTCATATCTGGGCAACATTATTTGTATTTATGGGAACAGGAATTTCTCCATGGTTTATTGCAGAGAAATTAAGCAATTATTCCTTCTGGATAACTTTTTCTGGCGCATTACTTAATATTATTCTAAATATCTTTTTGATTCCTAAATATTCTGGCGTCGGTGCAGCAATTTCTACAGTTATTTCTCAGTTATTTTCTGGATTTTTAATCAACGCTTTTTTTTCACAGACAAGAATTGTATTTCGTCTTCAATTAAATACTTTAAATCCATTAAAATTTCCAAAAAAAATCAATAAAAATACCTAAAATGCGTCTTTAATATGATACTCGTCAACTTATCTATCTTATCTAAAAAGCCGACAGGGATTAGTATTTATGCTCGCAATATACTACCATCCCTTTCTCAACTAAATTCTAAATTTCTTGTTTGTAATTTTGACAATCGATTTACAACTTTTAATTCTTATCTAATTCCAAAAGAACTTAGTCCAGATTTTGGCTTAAAGGGACATTTTAAACGGCTATATTGGACTCAGTTTGCTTTGCCAAAAATTTATCAAAAACTAGAGTCAAACTTGATTTTTTCTCCTTTACCAGAATCACCTATTTATACCACTGCTAAAACTGTTGTTATGGTTCATGATTTAATTCCATTACGCTATCCAGACAAGCGGTCTCCATTACACTATTATCAGAAATTTGTTTTACCTATTGTGTTAGATCAAAGTAAGCATATTATTTGTAACTCCCAAGCAACTGCAGATGACTTGATGAATTTTTTCAATATTTCTGCTACTAAAATTACACCCATTTATCTTGCTTATAATCCTAAAAATTTTTACATGCAATCGAATAAGTCAAAATCTAAAAAGCCTTATTTTTTATACTTGGGTCGCCATAACCCACACAAAAATCTCCCTAGAATGATTAAAGCATTTTCCCTGCTTAAGGATAAAGAAGATTATGAATTTTGGCTTATTGGGCCTAAAGATAAACGTTACACGCCACAGTTAATTGATTTGGTGAAAAATCTAGAATTAGAAAATCAAGTCTTATTTAAAGATTATGTTTCCTTTCAAGACTTGCCTATGATTCTTAATCAAGCATTTTGTTTAATGTTTGTAAGCCTTTGGGAAGGCTTTGGCCTCCCTTTATTGGAAGCAATGGCTTGCGGATTACCTGTCATCACATCTAATCAATCTTCATTAGTCGAAGTAGCAAAAGATTCTGCCATCTTAGTAGACCCAAAAAATGTTCAAGAAATACGTAGTGCGATGGAACGCATCACCAAAGATGATAATCTTTATGCTGATCTAATGCAAAAAGGACTCCAAAGAGCAAGTATGTTTTCATGGGAAAAAACAGGACAAGAAACCAGACAAATTCTCCGGAATTTAAGTTGATTTTCAGGCTTGTTTTTTGATCTACTTTTTTGAGAGGCTTTAGGAGTAATTATTTAGAAGAAAGCCAACCATTTAATCTACCTTGAAAAATAAGCCAATGGAATTTAGCCCGCCATCCCTGCATTTTAGTTGCATAATATAAAGTTCCCAAAATTGGCCTTAATAAAGCGATTGCAACAAACCAAAATGGATAACTATGCTTTTTTAATACACGGCCCGTTCCTGGAGCATACCTTTTTGCGCGTGCCAATGCTTGTTGGTCATACTGGGTAATTGGTTCAAGATGGTAGACTTTTACTTCTGGATCATAATATAGTTTCTTATTTTGTGATAGCAAGTTTAGAAGATAATCAGTCTCATCCGAGCATTGCCAAGGAGAGTCTGCACCTGGTCCAAGTGTCTCATCAAAACCTTGGGCGTTTGCAAGTGCATAGGTTCGCAAAAAAATGGATGAAGTAATTCCTCTACGCCAGACATTAAACTTATGAATTTCTCCTGGATTCTTATCCCATCTGCTTGTTGTCAAATTTTCTTTTAGATCAATAGTACAACCACTTAAAGCATCCCAATTAATATTATTTAAAAACCAAGTATTGACTGACATTAAAAGTATATCTGGATACCAGCAATCGTCATCAGGAAAACTGACAATTTCACCAGATACATACCTAAATCCAAAATTCCTCCCCGCTGATACCCCCCTTTGATCATGCTTCAGGTAAATCAAATTAATCTCATTAAAATAACTTTCTAATGTTACTTTGAGTTTTGAAGTCTCATTTTGATCGACAATAATCAATTCAAAATCCTGATGTTTTTGTTTTATTAAAGAGTGAATTAGGCGCACGATTTTATTATGCCTATCTTCACCTAATGTGCTGGTGATTAAGGAGAATTTCATTTTCTAGAGAACACTTATAAAAAAGGAGTTAAAATATAGCGGTTCCAAATAAAATACAAGAGTATTGCGACTTTATTTTCAGAACTACATGTAATGAAGATTCTTTTATAAGAATTTATTTAATCCAACAAAACTTTCAAGAGAGCATAGTTGGATTTTTAATTTTATAATTCTATTTTCACGATTAGAGAAAGCTGTTACTGACTATCTCTCTTAAAAATCAAAATTCCTCGGCACATGCCGAGGAGAGTCAAGTCCAGACGAGAAATCTAGGTTTATTTTTTACCCAACACTTGAGACTTAAGAGAATTGAATTCTGCTAGCAATTCATCACGGTTTGAAGCTTTAAGCAAATAGCGATAGACAAACCATGCTGTGTAAGAGATACCAATCAGCTCAAAGGTGGGCGCTAATAGGGGAATATCGTTAATGGCACCGATTAGTGCAAAGGTCAGCTTGACGGTAATCAAAGCTGCCACAATCAAACCAACGGTGATCAGGGGTTGTTTGTAGTCGGCGAAAAATTTCCCTAGCTCCTCAGGCAGTTCAGACAGAAAATCCGTGATGGGTTTGACTGCCTCTTGCCAAGGCTGCTCGGTTTGGGGGGAGGTCATGGGACCGGGTGCTTCGTTGTTAAACGGAGTTGTACCAGTTTCTACTTGGGTTTCAGGCTGTTGTTCCATCTTTCAAACCTATCCTTAACGATTTATATAGTACAGAGTGGTGATGGGGCAGTCTCACTAGGATGCAGCGGAGGTGCCTTTCAGATTTTGAGTAAGGGACGAATGATGCCCATATTATCAGACATATCTGTAAATCTCTGTCTACATCCTACCGAGAGAATCAAGAATAGCTGATATAAAATGGCCTTGGCGATATCTCTTCCTTAATTTATTGGAAAAGAACTTTGGAAAGGCTGTCAATTTTTTGGTTTGTGCTGCGCCCAAACGCTTAAGATGCCTATGCTATGATGATGCCAATTTTTATGAAATCGCGTAGAACGTATCATAGATCTTAGCTATCCATGTCTGCAAAATTTTAGCCTCCGGTTTATATGAGCCAGAAACCTGATCCCTCGCAAGTGCAATCCGTTTCTTCCGTTGGCACCCAATCGCAGCCAGTGTTATCGACTGAAGCAGGTTTATCGGAAGCGTCTGGGACGCAAGATTTAAGCATGGAAACGACGGCGATCGCCAATGGGGATCCAGAGCAAGCAACGGCAGAGACAGAGACAGAAATCCTTGAGGTTCCGCGTAAACGCCAATTTCTTCTCCCCAATTGGCAATGGTTAGGGTTGCTCTTAATTTTTCTGTCAGGGGGGGTCGGTTTTCTGGCGACATCGGTTCTCCTGAGCTTTAATGGCAGCAACAATTGCAGTGCCCTGTTCTTGCCTTTAGCCTCCGCCACAACCCGCTTATACTGCGCCCAGATTGAGGCGGAGAAACAAACCCTTGCCAGCTATCTAAAGGCGATTCGGATGGTGAGTGGTTTTTCGGAGAATCACCCCCTCCGGGCGGATATTGACCGCAACATTGAGGTGTGGGTTTCGCAAATTATTGCCCTTGCTGAAGTGGAATTCCAGGCGGGAAAGTTGGATGAGGCGATCGCCATGGTGCGCGATATTCCCGAAAAGGCCGGTTTTCAAGCAGAAATTGAAGCCCAAATCACGGCCTGGGAAGATATTTGGCAAGAGGGAGAAGCGATTCTAGCTAGCCTGCAACGGCAACTCGAAGCAGGGGATTTAAGCCAGGCGATGCGAACAGTCGTCCAACTCAGTTATTTAGACAATCGCTACTGGGCTACGGTGAAGTACGATGAGGCCATGGCGCAAATTCAGTTGGCTCGCAAGGAAACGGAGCAGCTAGAAGGGGCCTATGCAGCCCTGCGTCGGGGCGGTTTAGAAAATTGGCTCCAGGCGATCGCCCAGGCGAGCAACATTAGCCAAGATAGCTATGCTTACCCCCAGGCCCAACGTTTAATTAGTGACGCCCGCGAAAAAATCATTGACTACACCGACAACATTATTGATGAACGCCGCTGGGATGACTTACTGGCCCTCTGCGATCGCCTACCGGATCAACTGAACCTCGACAACGTGGTGGTCGATTGGCGGATTCTGGCCCAAGCTGGCCTTAGGGCGAACCAAGGAACCGTTAAGGATCTCGAAACAGCCCTGGTGCAAATCCAAAGTATTCAGCCCGCCAGCGCCGTTTACGACCAGGCCCAAGGTCTGATTAGTCGTTGGCAACGGGAAATTGAGGACGTGGCGATCCTAGAACAGGCTGAGGAATTGGCCCAGGGGGGAAATATCGCCGACTATGAACGGGCGATCGCCCAGCTCAACCGTGTCCCCTCAGGCAACCCCCGTTACGATGAAGCCCGCCAAAAAATTCGCCAATGGCGTCGCCAAATTGAAATCGCTGAAGACTCTCCCACCCTGGCCTATGCAAAAGATTTAGCGGCGACCAATCGTCTCCAGGAGGCGATCGCCGAAGCCCGCACGATCCAATCCGGTCGCGCCCTCTACAACGAAGCCCAAGAAAATATTCGTCAGTGGCGCAACACCATTGAACGGACTGAAGATCAGCCGATCTTTGACCGAGCTGTGGCCCTCGGCCAACAAAAACGCTTCGATGAGGCGATCGCCGTTGCCAACCAAATTGCCCCGAACCGTGTCCTTTATGACGAAATGCAGTCTAGGGTCAGGAGTTGGCGTCAAGAACAAACCGCGATCAATAATCTCAATCGCGCCTACCAAGTGGCCAATGGTAACTCCGTCTCTGCCTGGGTAGAAGCCATTAACCTTACCCAAGAAATTCCCAGCAGTGCTAGCCAACTGCGGGCCGAAGGAAAACAGGCCGCTGACCAATGGAGCTATCGGATTCTCTCCGTGGCCCAGAGCCAAGCCAATATCTCAATCCCCCAGGCGATCGCCACCGCCCGCCAGATCCCCCGCAATACCGCTGCCTACGACGCCGCCCAAACCCAAATCAACACCTGGCAACGTCTCACCACCCCCAGCCCTAGTCCCCAAACCATCGACGTTCCGACCAACCTCTAATCCCCCCTTCTTCAGTTGCCCATGACCACCGAACACCCCCTTGGCTCCGTAATTCAAGGTTCCCTAAGCCAAGGCCTCGAAGTCCGTCTCCATGGTGATGTGTCCGTCGAAGAAATGCGCGTCGGTAAATTTCTCGTCGTCAAAGGGAGCCGCTCCCAATTTTTCTGTCTCCTTACCGATGTTTCCCTAGGTACCTCTAGCCCCCGCATCCTCGCCGATCCGCCCAATCCCAACGACGATTTCCTTCAAGCCGTCCTCGCTGGAACCAGCACCTATGGCACCGTCGAACTCGCACCGATGCTGATGTTTACCCCCAGCCAAGCAGAAGAGCATGAAACAGAAAACTTTGAGACCCTTGAGCTACTGCCTGTAAAAACGATCCCTAGTCACTTCAGTCAAGTTTACGAAGCCAACGAACAAGACTTTCGGCGAGTATTTGGTTGGGAGGACGACCCCCACCACAAAAAATTTGCCATTGGCCGTCCCCTTGATATGGATGTGCCCATTTGCCTCGACCTTGACCGCTTTGTGGAACGAAGTAACGGCATTTTTGGTAAGTCTGGCACCGGCAAATCCTTCCTAACCCGGTTATTGCTGTCTGGGATTATCAAGCGACGGGCCGCCGTAAACTTGATGTTTGATATGCATTCTGAATACGGTTGGGAAGCGATTGAAGAGGGCAAAGGTGTCAGTACCGTTAAAGGTCTCCGGCAGCTTTTCCCCGGTCAAGTTGAAATCTACACCCTCGATTCAGAATCCACTCAACGGCGGGGGGTACGCGATGCCCAGGAACTTTACCTCAGCTTCGATCAAATTGAAATTGAAGATATTCGGCTCGTTGGCTTTGAACTAGGGCTATCTGAGGCGAGTCTCGATAATGCCAACGTCCTCTATTCTGAGTTTGGTCGTACCTGGATTGTCAAACTTCTGGAGATGAGCAATGAAGATATCCGCCTCTTTTGCGAAGAACGCCAAGGCCATGCTGGTTCTATTATGGCCCTACAACGGAAATTAAAACGACTCGAAAACCTTAAATATATCCGCCAAACTTGCCCCTTTAACTACATCGATCAACTGCTTCAGAGCCTAGATGCTGGCAAGCACGTAATCATCGAGTTCGGTTCTCAATCTAATATGTTGTCGTATATGTTGGCGACAAATATGATTACCCGACGCATTCACGCCGCCTATGTGAAAAAAGCAGATCTGTACCTGCAAACCAAAAACGTCCAAAATAAACCGACGCCCCTGGTGATCACAATTGAAGAAGCCCACCGATTTTTAGACTCTAAGATTGTCCACCAAACCATTTTTGGCACGATCGCCAGGGAAATGCGGAAATATTTTGTCACCCTCCTGGTCGTCGATCAGCGTCCCTCCGGTATCGACAACGAAGTCATGTCCCAAATTGGCACGCGGGTAACTTGCTTGCTCAATGACGAAAAAGATATTGATGCGATTTTTACGGGGGTCTCTGGGGGCGGCAACCTACGCTCTGTCCTGGCCAAATTAGATTCCAAACAACAGGCTCTCGTGCTTGGTCACGCTCTCCCGATGCCGGTAGTGATGCGGACGCGCTCCTATGACCAGGCGTTTTACCAGGAAATTGGCTGCCATGACTGGCAAACGATAGCGGATGAAACCTTGTTTGTCGAGGCAGATTTGGCTAAGACAGATCTCGGTTTTTAGGAAGATTGTTAAAAAAGTTTACAATGAACAAATATTTTATTGACCAAGTAGTCAAAAAGAACAATTAAATCTATGACAACGACTTTTGCAACGCTTTTAGAGCCCTTTCACCTCTGGGATCTCCCTTTGACAAACCGTGTAGTAATGGCTCCCATGACCAGGGCACGGGCTGGCAAAGATCGCATTCCCAACGCTCTCATGGCGGAATACTACGGCCAACGGGCTTCGGCGGGTCTAATTATTACAGAGGCCACAACCATTTCAGAACAGGCCAATGGTTGGAATGAATCGCCAGGTGTTTATACGGACGCCATGGTTGAAGGATGGCAACTCACCACCCAAGCCGTCCACGCCAAAGGCGGCAAGATTTTTTTGCAATTGTGGCACATGGGCCGCGCTT
Source organism: Picosynechococcus sp. PCC 8807 (assembly GCF_001693295.1). Classification (NCBI taxonomy): domain Bacteria; kingdom Bacillati; phylum Cyanobacteriota; class Cyanophyceae; order Chroococcales; family Geminocystaceae; genus Picosynechococcus; species Picosynechococcus sp. PCC 8807. Next base: position 2,573,430 of record NZ_CP016483.1, on the reverse strand, counting down.
CCCATAGCAGTTTCCATGGGGGTCAATTGCCGATCGCCCCTTCTGCCCTCAAAATTGATAACGGCGAAGAAATCCACACGCCCCTTGGCAAGCAGCCCTATGAAGTGCCCAGGGCTATTGAAACAGAAGAAATCCCTGGGATTATTGAGGAGTATCGCCAGGCCGCAATTAGAGCAAAGGCAGCGGGCTTTGATGGCATTGAAATTCACTCCGCCAACGGCTATTTACTCGATACCTTTCTCCAATCGAAAACAAACCATCGCACCGACGCCTATGGGGGCAGTGCGACGAACCGTTGTCGGTTACTCTTAGAAATTTTAGATGCGGTGACAACAGTCTGGGATTCCCGTCGGGTGGGTGTTCGTTTTTCCCCTAATGGTTCCTTTAATGATATGGGGTCGCCTGATTTTCGGGAGCAGTTTACCTATGCTGCCAGTCAACTAAATCGGTATAATTTGGCCTATCTTCATGTGATGGATGGTTTGGCCTTTGGCTTCCATGAACTGGGAGAGCCGCTGACCTTGGCGGATTTCCGGGCCGTTTATGATGGTGTTCTCATGGGTAATTGTGGCTATGATCAAGGCAGTGCAGAAATGGCGATCGCCACTGGGCAAGCTGACCTAATTGCCATTGGCCGTCCTTTTATTAGTAACCCTGACCTCGTTGAACGTTATGCAAATAACTGGGCCTTAAACCCCGATGCAGATATGGCCACTTGGTATGCCCCCACAGGCGCGGAAGGCTATACCGATTTCCCGACCTATGCCGCCTAGGATGCTGGTCGATTTCCATTGCTGATAGGCAATTTAGCAAAAAGGACAGCCCTGAGGCTGTCCTTCTCTTACTTATGTTTTAGATTGCGACGCTACAATCCCAAATTGCCTTAAATAAAGCTGGGTTGGTGACGAATCAAGTTGAGAAACTCTTCACGGGTTTTTTGTTCTTTCTGGAAGCACCCAATCATGGCACTGGTAACAGTCCAAGAACCGGGCTTTTGGACACCCCGCATGGACATACACATGTGAATCCCTTCCATCACCACCGCAACCCCTTGGGGGTCAAGGATTTCTTGGACCGCTTCTGCAATTTGTCGGGTCAGGCGTTCTTGCACCTGGAGACGACGGGAATACATTTCAACGATCCGCGCTAATTTGCTGAGGCCCACAACTTTTTGATTCGGGATATAGGCCACGTGGGCACGACCCATAAAGGGCAACATATGGTGTTCGCAGAGGCTAAAGAAATCGATGTCCCGCACCAATACCATTTCATTGTGCCCTTCATCGAAAATTGCACCATTGACGATGTCTTCAAGGGACTGGTTATAGCCTTGGGTCAGAAACTGCATGGCTTTTGCCACCCGCAGCGGCGTCTTTAGGAGACCTTCACGGTCAGGATCTTCGCCAACGGCTTCTAGCATCGTATGCACAGCCTCTGCCATTTTCTGCTGGCTTTCTTCTGTGGCAGGGCGAATGCTTGCTGCTTTGCCATTGTGGCTATTGCGGTCTGGCCGAGTCACCAGATCATTGAGGTCACGACCTAGAGCATCAGTCGCCATGGTTTTTGTAGAACCATTGAAGCCGCTTGAAGAAGATGTTGTCATAATTCGGTATGGAATGAAGAAGTAAAAGGAACTGGGGCAGGGGAGAGTAGATCCTCGCTAACAATAAACTGTTGGATTCCCTGCTTTGGAGATCATGGTCAATTCTTCAATACTGGGCTCAACGGATGGTCGAATCCCTTGAAGAATACTTTGGGGACGCTTTCGGAAATAAAAATCCTGGAGCGGCCAAAACTTTAGCCAGACATGACTAAGCTGCGTCATTCGATGACGGCACAGCCGGGTGGGTCTGGGGATCAGGAGTTGCGGAATGGCAATGGATGAGGCGTTAAACAAAATCCCGAACCTGCCATGCTGTTGAACATTGAGCTTGGATATCAGGGGGGCTGCCATCGCAAAGGAAGGAAGAAAGGCCAAGGGTTTGCAAGAATTTAGGGGCAGAGGCGATCGCCAAAGGTGGACAGGAGAGATCATGGGCAGGGAACTGCACTCAACATAGCGCGATGGGTGGGCAAAAAAAATTTAGCTTAGTCCATAGAAAATCCCAGAAAAAATGTCCACGACCTAAACTCTGTTTACCAATGGAGACGAAAGGATATTGGTGATTTCACTGCCTTTCGAGAGAACAAAATTGGGGAAAGTCCCATAGTTCACATTAGGGCTCAGCGGCTTCTTATCCTAGCAAAATTTCGGAAATGTTACAAAATATTGCTAAATGATTAGAATCAGTACCCATGAATGCCAAACCAGATCCTAAAGTTAGGAACTTTCTAAAAACACACCAATTTTCCGGAACCGCTGGTAGCGCAATTCACGGCGGCGTTCTGGCGTCAGCTTCAGCAGGGCTTGGAGGTTATCTTGGATCGCTGCTTTCAGGAGTTGGGCGGCCCCAATGGGATCGGCGTGGGCGCAGGAGGCTGGCTCTGGGACAATTTCATCGATAATCTCAAGGCTTTTCAGATCCTCTGCTGTAATCTTGAGGGCGGCGGCGGCCTGCTCTGATTTCCCGGCATCTTTCCAGAGAATGGCGGCACAAGCCTCTGGGGTCGCCACTGTGTAAACGGAATTTTTTAACATCAAGACGCGATCGCCGACGCCAATCCCTAAGGCCCCACCGGAACCGCCTTCGCCAATGACCGTGCAAATAATCGGCACATCGAGGCTAAACATTTCCCGGAGGTTAAAGGCGATCGCCTCCCCTTGGCCCAACTTTTCCGCTTCTAAACCCGCCCAAGCCCCAGGAGTATCAATAAACGTTAAAATCGGCATCCCAAAACGGTTGGCATGGTCCATCAGCCGCATCGCCTTACGGTAGCCCCCAGGAGCTGGCATGCCAAAATTCCGGGCGACATTATCCTTCGTATCCCGTCCTTTTTGGTGCCCCAACATCATCACCGGTTGACCATCGAAGCGGGCCACCCCGCCAATGAGAGCCGGATCATCAGATCCACCGCGATCGCCATGGAGTTCAAACCATTCGTCCGCCATCATTTGAACATAATCAAGGGTGCTGGGACGCCGGGGATGCCGCGCCAATTGCAGCCGTTGGGCCGGGGTGAGGGTACTAAAAATTTCTTCCCGGAGCTGGTCTGCCCGCGCCTCTAGCTGCTGAATCTGTTCTGAAACATCAACATTATTCTCCGCAGCAAGATCACGAATTTGATGGATGCGTGATTCTAATTCCGAAAGAGGTTTTTCAAAATCAAGCAGAAACGTCCGGCGCTCCGTTTTCGGCATGGTGAGTCCAATTCACTGACGACAGTTCACAAATCAAAGTCTATTATCCCCGGAAGCCTCCCCAACAGTAAAGGAATCCGTACTGCCACCCCCGAAAAGTTTTGCCAAAATAGAAAGTAAGCAGTTTTAACTTTTCAAGCATCAAATCACTTATTTATGAGCAACACCAGTAATTTTCGTAACGCCATTCAGCAGGCCAAAGGTCAAGCCCTGGTTGGCCCAGAAGTCATTAAAAATGCCCTGCCCTACTTGGGGGGCGGCCTACTCCTGACAGCCCTCGGAACCTATGGTGGTTTGGGAGTAATCCAAACCAATCCCAGCATCTTTATGCCCACCTTCTGGGTTGCCCTGATCGCTGAATTGGCCCTCTTTTTCGTTGCCCGCGGAGTCGCTGAAAAGGGAAATAATAGCGTCGCCCTCCCTCTCTTGGCCGGCTACAGTCTACTTTCTGGGTACACCCTCACAGGGATTGTTGCCCTCGCTATTGGTACTGCGGGAGTTGGGATCCAAGGGGTTGGGATCGCAGCCCTCGGCTGTGGTATTACCTTCATTATTGGACGCAATATTGGCTCAAACCTCTCCGATGAAGATGGTTTAGCCCTGGCCCAAACAGTGCGCCTCGGAATTATTGCCTTGTTTGTGGTGCTGTTGGCCCAGCTTGGTTTTGCTTTCTTTGGAGTTTACACGCCCAGTTGGTTAGAGGTCGGGATCTCTGGCTTAGGGACACTATTATTTGCTGGTTCGGCGGTAGTTGACTTCTATGTGTTGCCTCGCGCCTACCGTAATGAGCAATATCTCTCGGCTGCTCTGTCGATGTATTTGACCTATATCAACCTATTTGTGTTTATTCTGCGCTTGTTGATTGCCATCAATAGCCGCGACTAACCCCCACTGTCTTCGACATCTCCCCCAGGGGAGAATGGGCTCTCTGGTTCATCGGCCAGGGGGCTTTTTTATTGGGGTTGCAGCACCATCAGGGCGAGATCGAGGGTTTCTCTAAGGTGTTCGGGGTTAGGCAAGCCTTTAATGCGGGTATTTAATCCTAGAAGGACGTGGTAGAGATAACGGGCAGTTTTCGGGCTGTCAAAATTGGGGGGCAATTCTCCTTTGGCGATCGCCTGATTGAGGGTACCCGTAAAAATTTGCTCGACATTGGTGGCAATATCTTCCACGAGGGCGGCCACCTGGGGATCGTGAGGCGCGAGTTCAATCATTGCATTGACGACAAAACAGCCCCGACAACCGAGGAGCTTGGCATTGTCGGCGGTTTGATAAAACAAATTTCGGAGATTTTCGAGGGGGGAAGCGGAATAATTGAGCCGCTCTTCTAGCTGGCGCACTGCGATTTTGCCGTAGTAGGCGATCGCCTCCAGGAACAAATCATGTTTATTGCCGAAGGTATTGTACAGACTTTGCCGCTGGATCCCCATGTAGTCCAAAAGTTCCGCAAGGCTTGTGGCGCTGTAACCCTTTTCCCAAAACAATTCCATCGCCTTTTCAAGGGCAGCATTACGGTTAAAAGCAAGCTTTCGGCCTACCATGGCGCAACCTAGATACAGTGCAGAAAAACTGGTTTTATCCTAAAGGAAATTTCTCTGCACCGTCAAAAAATCTCGTGATCAGGGGCAAGTGCCAGACCAGGGTATTGGTCGGTTTAGGGAGTTGCCATAGACCCCTTCAAACTGACAAGGCGTCGTAAAGGTCATCTCAAAATCTCTTAAACGGCCAGTGCCCAAAGGGGCACCCAGGAGTCCTAGTTGAACGGTTCCTTTGATTACATAGGTATTTTGATTTGCGTCCCAACCCTCTGTGGTGATAGTCATGAAATCAGTGCTATCCGGCCCCCCAACCGTCGACAATCCCCAATCGATATAGCCCTGCAGTTCCCCATTGGTATAGCTGTAAGTAGTTTCCCAAATTCCCCTTAAAGCAGGCCGGAATTGCCCAGAACCAGAAGGATTTCCGCTGGTAAATGAGCCATTTCCGGTATTCCCAGTATTCCCAGTATTTCCGGTGTTAGACGAGTTGTTATTGTTATTCGTGTTCGGCGTCGCTGGGTTTGTGTTTGGCGTGCCAGGATTACGGGGTCGATCATTAGTGTTACTAGTAGTCGGTGGTACTGGAGCTGTGCCTAGACCAACCACTTGCATACAGCCTTGAGTATTATCGTTAAACACTCGGAGTGTCGTAGATTCGCTACTTTGCATCAGTTTGGGGAGATACTGGGCAGCGCGGACACCAGTGTCACAAATCACATTGGGTTCTCCAGGTCGGAAAGCACGATCTTGCCAACTACATTCTCCCGGTTGTAAGCCTTGGGGGGCACTACCTGCCGCTGGCCGGAAGACAATTTTCACCTTGTTACCGCTGGTGTTGGTAATGCTTAAATTCCCGCCACCCCGACAGGTCAGGGGATAGTTTTGTTGAGCTTGGGCCGGGGCGATCGCCCCTTGGACAATTAGGAGGGAGGACATACCCAGATAGGCACAGGCTTCTTTAAAGACAGACATCGATTTCAGTCTCCAAAATAATGCTCAAGATAATGACATGGACAAAAAAACAAAAAGCGATGCAGAGGAGAAGCTTGAAGCCTATTTCAATTCCCCCTGCATCTTTCAGCCAAGCAGCGATTAGGCCACAACCATTTTATTGACAGGAACCAGTCCAGCCGCCACTTGTGCCGTTAGGGCGACTCCAGCTACCGGAAAACTCGCAAGCGGAGCTAAATATCATTTCAAATGGCCCGGCATCATTACTATTTGTGCGACCCCAACGCCCTTCGACAACATAGGCATTACGATTACTGTCCCAACCTTGGGAAGTGATCGCAATGGTCTGGGTTTGGTTGCGATACCAACCTTCTTGCCAGTGGATATTGCCATAGTTAGACTGCCAAATCTGGTTTAAGTTAGGGCGAAATTGTACTGCCGCTGGAATCCCAGGGGGAACATTGAGCACAGGGGGGTTGTTAAGGATCGGTGCATTAGCTTGCATACAGCCCTGGTTGTTATTAAAAACTTGGAGGGTTGCATATTCATTGCTTTGGACAAGTTTGCTGACATATTGCACTGCCCGGGCACTGGTATCACAAATGACGGTCGGCTCTCCGGAGCGAAAGGCGCGATCCTGCCAACTGCATTCCCCTGGTTGCAGACCTTGGGGAGCACTACCAGCAGCGGCCCGGAAATTAATTCTGACGTTATTGTTGCCCGTATTGACGATGCTTAAGCCACCACCACCCCGACAGACGAGGGGGTAACTTTGTTGGGCTTGGGCCGGGGCGATCGCCAGGGGAATTGTCAACAAAGAAGTGGCACTGCAAAAAGCAGATATTTGTTTGTAGAAAGCCATGGTTTAGGGATTCCAGGAGGATAACTAAGGGACGAGATTACTTTAGTTGTAGTTCCCCTAAACAGATGCAAATATCTCGTTTTCTAACTCATTGCAGTAAATTTCTATGACGTTTACGAGGTTTCCGTATTTTGGCGGAGGCTTTTTAAAAAGATCAAGCTAGCAGAGATGGCATCAATAATTCTCCCTAATTGTCCAGGGTATTTAAGATTTTTTCGAGGGCGAGTTTTGCTGCGCCCACCATACCGGCATTGTTGCCTAACTGGGCCTTGGTCAGTTTTAAATCCACCCGTGAGGAAGGAAGCACCCGCCGTTCAATTTCGGCGATCGCCGCTGGGAGGAAAAAGTCACTGCTGGCACTGATGCCGCCCCCCAGAATAATCATTTCCGGGGTAAAAATATAGATTAAGCTCGTCAGCCCGGCCCCCAACAGTTTGCCGTAGGTTTGCCAATGGGCGATCGCCTCAGCATCTCCCGCCTGGGCCAGTTCTCCTAATTCCCCAGGATCTTTACCAGAAATCCGCTTAATGCCATTGATCGAACAATATTGCTCGAAGGAACCATTATTACCGCTATTGCAGGGGGGGCCATCGGGATTGAGGGTAATTAGCCCCAACTCGCCAGCGGCACCGTAATGGCCCGTAAAAAGTTTTCCGTTGAGGATTACCGCCCCACCGACTCCCGTTCCTAGGGTGATGAGCAGGAGATTTTGGCGATCGCGCCCCGCCCCTAACCAAGCTTCCCCCAGGCCGGCACAGTTGGCATCATTATTTAACGTTGTGGGTAAACCTGTTTTTGCTTCCACCCAGTCCGCGAGGGGCACATCCTGCCAACCACTGAGATTGATCGCAACTTTGGCAATGCGCGCTGTACCATCTACCGGGCCAGGAATGCCGATCCCCACCGCTTTACAGGTGTGATCTTGATTTAACGCATTCACTAAATTGGCGATCGCCTCGGCGACAGCGGTTGGGGTACTGGGTTGGGGCGTAGGTACTGCTTTTTCCGCTAAACAAAGACCATCGGGGCTAAATTTCCCCCCTTTGATGGCCGTGCCCCCCAGATCAATCCCAATCACTGTGCCCATCTAGTCCAATGCTCCATCTACCAAATTATTCAGACCATACACATGGCGACGACCCGCCAAGGCCACTAATTCTACGTCCTTTTCGTCACCGGGTTCAAAGCGTACTGCTGTGCCCGCCGGGATATTTAAACGCATTCCCTTGGTGGCTGCCCGGTCAAACCGCAGGGCACGATTGACTTCAAAAAAATGGAAATGAGACCCCACTTGAATGGGGCGATCGCCGCTGTTAGCAACCGTAACTATCTTTGTTTCTCGGCCAGCATTCAGTTCAATTTCCCCGACTTGGGGGCGTAGTTCGCCTGGAATCATCGCCATGTCGCTCCAAAAACTGTTTTTATCCTACGCAATTATCAGGAAATGCAACAGAGCAAAAAGTCGCCAAAATATCCAAGCTAGACTGAAAAAAATTTACGGGGGCGATCGCCGATGAGCGGAACCTACACCATCAGAACCATGACCCGAACGGAACTGGATTTAGCCGTTGAGTGGGCGGCCCAGGAAGGTTGGAATCCCGGCCTACAGGATGCCGCCAGTTTCTATGCCGCCGATCCCACGGGATTTCTGGTGGGCTTGCTCGATGGGGAGGCGATCGCCAGTATTTCGGCGGTGAAATATGCCCCAAATTTTGCGTTTATTGGTTTCTATATCGTCAAACCAGAGTACCGTGGCCAGGGTTATGGTTGGCAAATTTGGCAAGCGGCGATCGCCTCCGTGGCAGACCGGAATGTTGGTCTCGATGGGGTCGTCGCCCAGCAGGAAAATTACAAAAAATCGGGCTTTAATCTGGCCTACAACAACGTGCGTTACAGTGGTCTTGGTGGTGGCCAGATCCCTGAACATCCCTGCTTGAAGCCCTTGACAGTGGTCAATATTGAAGCAGTTTGTCAGTATGACCAGCAGTTTTTTCCGGGCGATCGCCGCACCTTTTTAAAATCGTGGCTACAGCAACCTGACAGCACCACCTGGGTGATGGTCAATAATACTGAAATTACAGGCTATGGCATGGTGCGTCCCTGTCGTCGGGGTTATAAAATTGGCCCCCTCTTTGCCAACAATGCCGCAATTGCAGAAATTCTTTTTCTCGCCCTCAAAGGCAGTCTGCCCGCTGGTAGTGAACTTTTCCTCGATGTGCCCATGGCTAATCCAGAGGCGATCGCCTTGGCTCAACGCTACCAACTACAGCCCGTGTTTGAAACAGCACGGATGTACACCCAAGCGCCCCCAACAATTCTTGTCCAAAACATTTTTGGGGTGACCAGTTTTGAGTTAGGCTAGCCCACTCTGGGGTTTTAAGCCATGAAAAAAGCATATGTTTGAACACATATGCCTACCGTAAAAATTATTTAACTGACTTATTCGCCGTATTCGTTAAGAATTTCCTTTGCTTCCCGGACTGCATCCGCATTTTTGTTCTGGGCATCTTGCTGCTTGAGCATATGTCTCGCCCAAACCCGTTCCATCGCCCGGAGGGTTTCATTTTTTTCTTTACGCATCCGCATAGCCTTAAACTCCCTTTAAGAAAAAACTTGATTTAGTTACTTTTGATACAGAAACTATCTTTTTTATATTATATGCAGCCGCCGTCAAAGATTCAAGGGCTTTTTTGGGGTACAAGTCTTCTAAAAATGGGCAAAAAAAATCAGCGGCGATCGCTGACTTATATATTGATTGTCCCTAAAGGAAGGGCAACGAGCTCAACGGTCTAGAAAAGATCAAGGACACTCCGGGTATTTTCCCGACGGCGCTCGTCCTTCGCTTCATATTCGGCCATGCAGCCATTTTGTTCGACCATCACACAACTGAGATAATCAGTGGCTTCAATCAAGGCCGCCCGGAGCGCTTGGCCAACGGGAGCGCGATTTGTTTCGGTGCGATCGCCACCAAGATTAATCCCAGCAAAACTCGCTGTTGCACCTCCGGAAGTCGAATCAGACTTTGCCTTTCCTTCAACAGTACGCGCATAGAGCACTTCCCCAGTGGTTGAGTCAACAACCCGTAGATCCACGGCAACGTAGGCCTCTTCACTAGAGCCACGGCCACCACCGCCGAGCCGGACGCCACCGATCCGAATGCCACTGAGCCCAAAGCCAGTCGATTCTTCCTTGACCCCTTCTTCGTAGGAGGTGATCTGACCGAGCACGATGTATTGCGCCCCTGTGACTTGGCCCTGTTGGGCTCCCGTTTCTGGGCGAACAATTCCCAATTCAGCTAATTCCTGTTCTGACAGGACGGCCCCTAGGTTTTGCCGTTCAACGACGCGGAAGTTGCCAGTGGCAGTAAGCTCATTGCTGAGGGCATCGGCCAGTTCTTGGGAGGTGCTGCTGTTCCACCACCAATAGCTGCCATTGGTTTCGTTTTTAAATTCTGGGACAGAAATAGTCGGTTGCCACTGGGCCAGTGCTTTTTCACCCCCAAGTCCTAGGGTAAGTGCGAGAAAGGCCAGGGCAGTAGAGCGACTCACGGATGTTAAAAGCTGATTGGTTTTCATGGGTTTCTTTCAGATGCTACAGAATAAGGACAAAATTTTGGATGGTGCCGTATGCTTGCCCTTATATTTATACGCTTGTATGTATATGCCGCATACTGACACTGATGCACTTCATTGCACTTAAACATATACTGACGCTTTTGTCCCCTGCTGGGGTTCCCGGTTTGAGGATTTTGTGGGGTGAAATATACTAAAAGGCCTGGAATTCGCTAGAAGCTGGCATTTTCGGTTTGACCACTGCTTTGGAGAAGGGAGTCCCCATGACCCGTTACGCGCTTGTTCATGAATGGTTGACGCCCTACGCCACGGGGGGTTCAGAGCTGGTGGTGCGAGAAATGCTCCAGGACATTGAGGCGGATCTTTTTGCTCTGATTGATTTTGAATCGTCTAACCCTGATAGCTATCTCTATGGTCGGGCGATCGCCACCAGTTTTTTACAAAAATTTCCCCGGGCCAAGTACGGTTTGCAAAACTATCTGCCGCTGATGCCCCTGGCGATTGAGCAATTTAACCTCGAAGCCTACGATGTGATTTTGTCGTCGTCCCACGCGGTGGCGAAAGGGGTTTTGACACGGCCCCACCAGCTACACATTTGCTACTGCCACACACCGATGCGCTATGCCTGGGATTTAACCTTTGATTACTTAAATAATTCTGGCCTCGGCAAGGGCGTTAAAGGGATTTTGGCGCGATATTTTCTCCATCGACTGCGGCAATGGGATGTGATCAGTGCCAACCAGGTGGATTATTTTATTGCCAATTCCCACTGGACAGCCCAACGGATCTGGCGCTGCTATCGGCGACAGGCAGCGGTGATTTATCCCCCGGTCAATTTGGAGCGGTTTGCCTACCGAGAGGAAAAGGACGATTTTTATGTGACGGTGTCGCGGTTGGTGCCCTACAAAAAAGTGGCGTTAATCGTAGAAGCGTTTAACCAGTTAGGCAAAAATTTGGTGGTCATTGGTGGCGGGCCAGAATTAGAAAAGCTGCAAAAGATGGCAAAACCCAATGTGCAAATCCTAGGGCGGCAACCGGATGAAGTGGTGGAAGATTATCTGGCACGGGCAAAGGCCTATGTTTATGCAGGCTGTGAAGATTTTGGCATTGTTTTGGTCGAAGCCCAGGCCTGCGGGACGCCTGTGATTGCCTTCAATCGCGGGGGGGCTGCCGAAATTGTCGCCGATGGCAAAACGGGGATTTTGTTTCCTCAGCAATCGGCCCAGGCGATCGCCAATGGAGTCGAGCGTTTTGAGGCCCAGGCCCAAGACATTCAGCCGGAAGCTTGTTTTGTGAGAGCTCAGCAATTCGCCGCTAACATTTTTCGGCAAAGCTATGTAGAATTTGTAGACAACTGTCAAGAAAAATGGCGCAAATGGCGATCGCCCCGCTCCATTTTCCCAGGGTTTGACCAGTGGTGAGGCGTGACCCTAACAGCCAGGCAGTTTTTGGTGTGTGGAGAGGATCGTAATGGCAGTTTATCGGCAGTTTGATGCGCTGAAATTTGTGGCTGGGCTAGCGCGACAAGGCTCAGAATTTTTGTTTGCCCCCAGCGATGCTCGCTCCCTGTCCCTGCGGCGTTGGCTTGATGGGGCGGTGGCAAAACGTAGCTTTGACATTTGTTTTTCCCTCGGCGTTCTGGTGCTGTTTTCTCCCCTCTATTTGGCGATCGCCCTAATCATTAAACTCACCTCTCCCGGCCCTGTTTTTTATGTACAACGGCGGGTTGGCAAGGATTTTCGTCCCTTTGGCTGCATCAAGTTTCGGACGATGGTTATTAATGCTGACGCCGTACTCGAAGAAATGTTGCGGCGATCGCCAGAGTTGCGCGCCGAATTTGAACAGGATTTCAAGCTCAAAAAAGACCCAAGAATTACTGGCATTGGCCATATTTTGCGCCTCACCAGCCTCGATGAATTTCCCCAATTTTGGAATGTTTTAAAAGGCGATATGAGCATTGTTGGCCCCCGGCCCCTCGTCCCCAAAGAACTTTATAAATACGGTCGCCACATCGACAAAGTTTTGACCATTCGTCCGGGTCTCACGGGGCTATGGCAGGTGTCTGGGCGCAACGATATTCCCTATGGCACGAGGGTACGGATGGATTCTTACTATGTGCACCATCGCCATTGGTTTATGGATTTGTGGATTGTCTGTAAAACTGTTTTTGTGATGCTGTTCCCGAAAAATAACGGTGCCTACTAGGGCGACTTTTCCGAATTTTCTGCATAAAGCTTTTTGAGGATGGGGATGGTTTCCCACTGCTGGGGGCGAATCTGTCGCCAATCAAGGCCTTGGGGTTGCGGCTGGTTGTGGTGCGTTTGATAAATAGTTGTGGGGGTACAAAGCCAATCCAGGGGCCAGTCGTGGGCTTCTAAGGGTAACGCTGCGGGGGGCACCACCTGCAAATCGTGCACCGTGGTCACAATGGTCGTTTTTTCGTTCACCAAGCCAAAGTGCTGAAGCATCGCTAGTTCTAAATCGGCGAAACCTGCTCCTTTCCCCGTACGTCCGCCGGCTACACTCACCGCCACACAGCCCACCACCGCTAAATCAATGGTTTTCATTTCCGCGAATCTAACGGGACGGCCATATTTGAGGATGTTGTTTTTTTTAGCGGCGATCGCCAAATCGAGACCTTGGGGTAGCTGCTCCCGCGTGATGGCAACAAAGCAAGATTCATTCACCAACTGCGGCACCGCCATATACAAGGTTTTTCCCGCAGCTAAGGCTTGGTGACGTACAGAGGCCTGGGGCTGATCAGGATTGCACTTAATCACCGTTGCCCGTTGCCAACTTGCCAAGGCAGTTAACCTCTCAGCGGCGGTGATCGCCCCGACGAAATTCGGAATGTGGCCGTGGGGAGGCGTTACCGTTGTTCCAGCCGTTGCCAAGCGGTCCCAAATGGTTTGCCTAAGGTTTGCTTTTGCGGAGTTGTAATGCTGCCAAGGGGAATGTGCCATTGGTACTATTTGCGGTGGACGGGAAAATCGCGTCTGCGCCACAGTTGCCACCCCCAAACCCCGACAATCAGGGACGTAATCCCCGCATAGAGGGTGCCGCTGGGGAGCCCCGAAAAGGCGATCGCCAAACTCCCTGCCCAGAGGGTAAGGCCATAGATAAATAGAACCGTAGTGCGATGAGAAAAACCTGCCGCCAAAAGTCGGTGGTGCAGGTGCCGTTTATCTGGTTTGAAGGGGGAAGAGCCGCTACTAATCCGCGAAAAAACCACCGTGGTCATATCGATCAAGGGCACTGCCAAAATCACATAGGGCAAGAGCACCGCTGCCGCCGCCGTCGTTTTCACGAGGCCCACCACCCCCATCGCCGCCAGGGTAAAGCCCATAAAATAAGAGCCACCATCCCCCATGAAAATTTGGGCGGGGTTGAAGTTGTAGCGCAAAAAGCCGAGGGCCGATCCCGCCAAGGCCGCCGCAATAAAAGCCACCATGGGTTCGTTGAGATAGAGGGTCGTCACCAATAACACCGCCGCCGCAATCCCCGAAACCCCCGCCGCTAGACCATCGAGGCCGTCAATCCAATTGATCGCGTTGGCCATGCCCACGAGCCAAATTAGGGTCAAAGGTAGGCTCAACCAGCCCACAGAAAACACTTCCCCGGTAAACGGAATCGTCAAAAATTCGATTTGTACCCCCATTAACCAGGCGATGCCTGCTGCGACGAATTGCATCAACAGTCGAGATAAGGCGCTTAATTCAAATAAATCGTCCCCAAAGCCAATTCCAAAAAAGGCGATCGCCCCGAACAGCACCCCCAGGATCGGCCATTGTTCCCCAGGAAACAAAGGGGGGAACCAATCCATCTGCCAAGCCGTCCCTAGGGAGACGAGGGTGCCCATAAAAATCGCCACGCCGCCCAAGCGCACCATCGGTCGGTCATGGACTTTCCGCTCGTTGGGTCGGTCTACCCGGCCACTCCGTAAGCCAATCGCTTTCACAATGGGGGTACTAATCAGCACCACAACCAGGGCGATTAGACTCGTGACTAAATACAACAATTCCTTCGGCATATTGGCGTTGGCTAAGAACAGAGAGAGTAGAGCAAAACCGAAATAAGAAAAAACCCAGGTTACCTTTTTCATTAAACCTGAGCTTTCCATTATTTAAAAAGATATTAAAGAATTTAGGCGATCGCCGCTACCGGAATCTGCAAATGGGGGTAGAGGGGGAACTTTTCACAAAGATCCGCAACGCGACCCAGACAATCCTGTTTCACCGCTTCATCATCGGGATTTAACAGACGATCCGCAATGATGTTGGCAATTTCGGCAAAGTCTACTTCCTTGAGGCCCCGGGTGGTCATCGCTGGCGAACCGAGACGGATGCCGCTCCCAATCCAAGGCTTCTCAGGATCGAAGGGAACGGTGTTTTTGTTGGCGGTGATGTTGATCTCACTGATCAAAGCATCAGCCCGCTTCCCGTTCATGCCAATGGAGCGCATATCTACAAGCATCAGGTGATTATCTGTCCCGTTAGAAACGAGTTTAAAGCCACGACTGACGAGGGTATTGGCCATCGCCTGGGCATTAGCAATTACCTGGGCAGAATAGGCTTTAAATTCCGGCTTGAGGGCTTCGCCGAAGGCCACCGCTTTACCCGCAATGACATGCTCAAGGGGGCCACCTTGGCTACCAGGGAACACAGACTTATCAAATTTCTTGCCCAGTTCGGCGTCGCGGGTCATGATCAAACCACCCCGGGGGCCACGGAGCGTTTTATGGGTGGTAGTCGTCACCACATCGCAGTGGGGAATTGGGTTGGGGTGATGGCCTGTTGCGACTAATCCCGCAATGTGGGCAATGTCCGCCATCAAATAGGCACCTACTTCATCGGCGATCGCCCGGAATTTATCAAACTCAATAATGCGCGGGTAAGCAGAATAACCACAGATGATCAGCTTCGGTTTTTCCCGCAGGGCAATTTCGCGGATTTCATCATAATCGAGGCGTTCTGTCTCTTTATTAACGCCATACTGCACCACTTCAAACCATTTCCCCGACACATTCACCGGCGAACCGTGGGTCAAGTGGCCCCCATGGGACAAGTCCATCCCCATAATTTTGTCACCGGGTTCTAGGAGCGTTAGGAACACCGCAAAGTTTGCCTGGGCGCCGGAGTGGGGTTGAACATTGGCGTGGGCCGCTCCAAACAATTCCTTGACGCGATCAATGGCAATTTGCTCTACTTGATCGACAAATTCGCAGCCACCGTAATAACGCTTATTGGGAAGACCTTCGGCGTACTTATTCGTGAGGACAGAACCCTGGGCCGCCATCACCGCTGGGGAGGTGAAGTTTTCGCTGGCGATGAGTTCGAGGTGTACCCGCTGGCGGTTGAGTTCACTGGCAATCATCCCAGCAACAACGCTATCGGTTTGGGCTAAGAAATCAAGGTTAGTTTGGGTCACGGTGAGGTCTTCCTTTCGCAATCGCAAATAAAATTTAAAAATACTTCCTGCGGATGGCGCATTACACCATCGGCATCGCTAAAATTTTAACAAACATTCCTCGGCGGGCCGGACTAGGTGAATGGCGCTATGGCTCCCAAGGTTAAGCAGTGTAGCAAGTTTAACGAATTTATCAGCAGTTCCCTTTACAATAAAAATTGAGCAAGAGTGGTTGTTGGGTCCCATGGGAGGCAAGCGCAGATGTTGATGATCCTTACGGATGGACAGATCTTACCCACTGATCAAGTATGCCAGGGCTGTTTAATGGCCGATCAAAGTGGCACCCCCCGCGTACGCCAGGGCAAATTATGTTGCGGCCATCTCATCAATGGCAATTTTCCCAAGGTGGCGACGACCTATGAGTGCCAGATGGGTTTTCGGATTGCGGATGTTGGCGATTAGGCTCCTTGTCTCCAGCGAACTTAATTCCAGAGATTGACCATAAAAAATCCCCCAGGTTTTGAAAAATCAAGCGATGGGGGAAATATCAGGTAAAGATTATGTCTGGTACAGGCCTAAGCGATCGTCGGTGCCCCAGTACCCGTTATATCTTTTGTTTCGCTAAAGAAAGCACTGTAGGCATATCCTGCGGCGATCGCCCCAAAAATAGGTGCTACCCAAAAGAGCCATAGCTGACCGATTAATTCAACGTTGCCACAAAAGAGAGCGACGCCTGTACTCCGAGCCGGATTGACCGAGGTATTGGTGATTGGAATACTGATCAGGTGAATCAATGTTAAACCAAGACCAATGGCAACTGGGGCAAAACCAGCGGGGGCACGGCGATCTGTGGAACCCAAAATAATCATCAAAAACATAAAGGTCATGACAATTTCGGTAATCAAAGCCGCCAGTAAGCCATAGCCACCTGGAGAATGACTCCCAAAGCCGTTGGTAGCCAGGGGATTCGAGCCGGATAAGTCTAAGGCGCCATTGCCACTGCCGACTACCAAAATGACAAGGCCAGCTAAAGCTCCTCCCAACACCTGGGCCACGATATAGGGAAGTAATTCATGCCCAGGAAAGCGTTTGGCGGCCCATAGGCCAAAGGAAACTGCCGGGTTAAAATGGCCACCAGAAATATGCCCGAAAGCATAGGCGCCAGTCACAACTGTTAAACCAAAGGCCAGGGAAACCCCCAGAAAACCCAGACCTAACCCGTTGGAAAGGTCAGCGTCGGATAGGGCGACGACGGCGGCAAAAACAGCACTGCCACATCCCCCCAGAACCAACCAGAATGTCCCTAGAAATTCTGCAATGTATTTCTTCATGTATGTCGCCAATTACAAATAGACTACATACACAATTTTCTTTTCAACTCCAATGAAGAGGCGCTTTTTTGTCATAAGAGTTCACTAAAGATATTTACGTTCAGGCCTAGCCAATCAGCCCAGGATAAATTGCTGTGCAATGAGCTTACTTCGCGCTTTGCAGCACAAGACCAGAGGCGATCGCCATCACGATCAGGTTGGGTAACCAGGCCGCCAAAATGGGGTGCAAATACCCAGCTACGCCCACGGAACTGATCATAAAAGCGAGGAAATAATACCCAAAGATTAACCCCACACAGAGACCAAACCCGGTGGCTTTCCCTGCACTCTGGGGCCGCAAACCAATGGCGGCTCCCACCACACCCAGGGCGAGACAAATAAAGGGAAAGGAAATTTTCTCTTGGAACCGCACCCGCAACTTCCGCAACCAAGCCTCATCCCGGTCAGGGTCAGCGGCGACAGTCTGCATGTACTGCTGGAGTTGGGCTAGGCTCATATCTTCGTGTTTGGGTAATTCTTCGTCCACCCGTAGCTCGTTGCTGAGTTGAATTTGGTGGCGGTCAAAGCGCAGCACATTGCGGTAGGAGCCGTCGATATCAATGAAGTAGATAATGCCATTTTGAAAATTCCACTGATTACGGGCGAGATCCCAGCCAGCAGCATCGGCGGTGACAATTTGATTCAGGCTGCCGTTGGAGCGGTCGATGATCGTCAGATCTTTCATCTGCTGTCCGTCAAATTCAGCCGCATAAAATAAGCGTTTGAGGACGTCATCCTCGCCATATTCAGGATAAATAATTTTCTCATCTCGAAAGGGCGCTTGTTTTTGTAAAAAGGCTTGTTCCAGGGTTTGGGTGGCCTGGGCATTGGCGAGGGGGATCACTTGGTCTTTAAAAACGAAGGTGATTGCTGTGGCCAAGATACTGAAAATGAGGGCCGGTAAAACGAGGCGATAGACACTAATCCCCAGGCTGCGGAGGGCGATAATTTCACTGTCTCCAGAGAGGCGACTGTAAACAATGAGGGTCGCCAGCAAAACGGCCATCGGCAGGGCAAAACCGATAAATTCCGGCATTTTCAGAGCCATGACCTTCAGAGCCACATCAAAGAGCAACCGAGATTCTCGCACCTGGGCCAAAAGATCAAAGAGACTACCGACGGCGATTCCCAGGGCAGAAAATAGCCCCAAGCCAAACGCAAAGGCTAGATTGAGTTCACCGATGATGTAGCGGTCTAAAACGGCAAGATTTTTGAGCAAAGATTTCATTGAAGCGGCAGAGTGGCAATGGCTTGGGTGAAGTCGTTGATATTGTGGTTCAATTCTTTGGCGATCGCCAATCCCCTTTGGAGCGCAACGAGGGCATCGGGGTAGCGGCCCGCCTGTTCATAGAGGGTGCCGAGGGTGCGGTAGGTTTCCATCATCCCAAAGCGGTTATAGCTCGCTTCTTGGACGGTAATCAGTTGTTCATAGACCTGGAGGCCAGAGGCGTTTTTCTCTTGGGCCAGGTAAAGGGTCGCCAACTGGGTGAGGGCACTTTCGGCGGCGTCAAAATACTCCAGTTCCCAGGCGAGGGTAAAGGCATCGCGGCTAAAGCTTACGGCCTGGGGATAATCCTGGAGTTGCCTGTAATTTTCGGCGATTTGTTGGTAGGTGCGGATCAGTCGGG
This sequence comes from Picosynechococcus sp. PCC 8807, assembly GCF_001693295.1. Taxonomy (NCBI): domain Bacteria; kingdom Bacillati; phylum Cyanobacteriota; class Cyanophyceae; order Chroococcales; family Geminocystaceae; genus Picosynechococcus; species Picosynechococcus sp. PCC 8807. Next base: position 2,554,805 of record NZ_CP016483.1, on the reverse strand, counting down.
GCAAGTTTTGTGCTTGGAAATAAACAGCGGTGAGTTGCCGTTGCTGGGCGATCGCCTTTTCGGGCTGCTGGGTTTGCTCGTAGAGGGCGGCGAGTTGTTCCCGGTCTGCGTCCGTGAGGGCGTTGAGGGTTGCGATTTCTTCTAGGGCATTGAGGGCGGCCTTGGTGTTAAACCAATCTAGGGCCAATTGGGTAATTAGGCGCAAAATTTCTGGTTTGTAGGGATCTTCGAGGGTCTCTAGGTGCTGCCGATAGAGGGCGATCGCCCGTTGGGAATCCCGAATTTGTTCATAGGCCGTGGCCAGGGGCAGCAGGAGATTATAGTCTTGGGGAAAATTTTGTTGTTCGATGGCCACCAAACGTTCGGTAATAATGCGTACTGGCTCCGTTTGATTATCTTCCCAGGCGATCGCCCCGATCCGCCCCAGGCTTTCCACTTCGGCTTGGCGATCCGGTAAGACTTGCCGTAACCGCAGTTGCCGCCACCACCGAGAAAAAGCCGCCTCTTTATTTCCCGCGGCCCATTGCTCGAACCCCTCGGCCTCTAGGGTGATGATTGTCTGGGTTAGTTGGGCTACCTGGGACTCACTCAAAGGGCGATCGCCCTGCTGGGTTGGGAGTAAAGGATCTTGAATTGGCCCTACCAGAGATGTCGCCGAAACCTGCCCGGCCCCCATCATTAAGCTGAGGCTAAGAAAAAGCAAAAGTTTGCGATAACAATTGGTCATGGGGTTTACTCTATTAACAATGGCGAGAAAGGCTTCCCGTCACAGTTTCGATCCTCTGCATAAAAAGTATATGTCCTCTGCGAAAACCGCCAGTAAACTCAAAACTGACCTCGATAATCCGCAATATTATTTTAATCGGGAACTCAGTTGGCTTGAATTTAACCGCCGCGTTCTCAGTGAGGGATTGGACGACCGCAACGTACTGCTAGAGCGCCTCAAATTTCTCGCCATTTTTAGCAATAACCTCGACGAATTTTTCATGGTGCGGGTTGCCGGACTGAAGCAACAAGTGGAGGCCGGGGTCAGCAAACTCTCCTTTGATGGGCGCAATCCAGCCGAACAACTCCAAGATATTTACGAACGCCTCAAACCCCTCGTCCAACTCCAGGATCAGCATTTTCAACACACCCTTAAGCCCCTCCTCGCCCAGGAAGGAATTCACCTCGTTGACTACCTCGACCTCAACCGGGAACAACGGAACTATTTCCATGACTTTTACCAGGAGCATATTTTCCCCGTCCTGACGCCCCTCGCCGTTGATCCGAGTCACCCATTTCCCCACATTTCTAACCTCAGCTTAAACCTTGCGGTGGTGATTAAAGAACCAGAAAACGAAGAACAAGAAAGATTTGCCCGGGTCAAGGTGCCAGGGAACTTCCCCCGGTTTGTCACATTACCCCCAGAGCTTTGCTATTACCCCGATCAAGAAAAAGTGATTTGGGTGGGGGTGCCCATCGAACAGGTGATCGCCCACAATCTGGATACCCTCTTTCCCCAGATGAATATCCAGGAGTGCTATGCCTTTCGGGTCACTCGCAATGCGTCTCTTTCGGTGGAAGAAGACGAAGCCGACGATTTGATGATTGCCATCGAGGAACAGTTACATAAGCGGCGGTTTAGCGGTTCCGTGGTGCGCCTTGAAATTCACCATTCCATGCCGGAAGATGTGCGGCAAATGCTCATCAAGGAAATGGATCTCCAGGACATTGATGTCTATGAAGTAGAGGGTTTAATTGGTCTAGATTCTTTGTTTACATTCCTCGGTTTGCCCCTCAAGCACCTCAAGGACAAACCCTGGTCCCCCACTGCCCCGGCTTGGCTTGATGCGGGGAAGGGGAGCCGTTCTTCGGAAGATTTTGAGTCGGATTTTTTTGAGTTGATTCGCCAGGGCGATCGCCTTTTGCACCATCCGTACCATTCTTTTTCTGCCACCGTTCAGGCTTTCATTACCCAAGCGGCGAAGGATCCCGATGTGCTGGCGATTAAAATGACCCTCTACCGGACTTCCGGTGATTCACCGATTATTCAATCCCTCATCGAAGCCGCCCAAAATGGCAAACAGGTGGCGGTATTGGTCGAGTTAAAAGCCCGCTTTGATGAAGAAAATAATATTAACTGGGCCAGAACCCTCGAACAAAAAGGCGTTCATGTGGTCTATGGCCTGGCTGGGCTAAAAACCCACACCAAAATTGTCCTGGTGGTACGCCAAGAGAAAGAGAAAAAAATTCGCCGCTACGTGCACATTGGCACCGGCAACTACAACCCGAAAACCGCCCGCCTCTATACGGATCTAGGCTTACTGAGTTGTCGTGAGGATTTGGGAGCAGATCTCACGGATTTGTTTAACTTCCTCACGGGTTATTCCCGCCAAAGTTCCTACCGTAAGTTATTGGTGGCCCCCGTCACCCTCCGGTCTCGCATGGTGGCAATGATCGAGCGAGAGATTGCCCATGTCAAAAATGGCGGCAGTGGACGGATCGTCGCGAAAATGAACTCCCTAGTCGATCTAGAAATGATCCAAACCCTTTATCGGGCATCCCAAGCGGGGGTGGAAATTGATCTGATTGTGCGGGGGATCTGTTGTCTCCGTCCCGGCGTCGAGGGCCTCAGTGAAAATATCCGCGTCATCAGTATCATTGGGCGGTTCCTGGAACACTCGCGCATTTACTATTTCCAAAACGATGGGGCTGAGGAAATGTACATCGGTAGCGCCGATTGGATGACCCGTAACCTGAGTCGTCGGGTGGAGGCGGTGACCCCCGTAGAGGATCCCAAGTTAATTGGCGATCTCAACGAGATCCTGGGAATTATGTTGTCCGATAACCGCTTATCTTGGCAGCTCCAGCAGGACGGCCATTACCACCAAAAAGAACCCCATGCCGATGGCCACAGCGACAGCACCCACGATATTTTGATGCAGATGGCTCTCCAGGACAGCTTGGATTAGTTTTCGTTGTCGCGCGTTTCAAATTCTGTGGTAGCATCCTAACGCTTTTGGCTTAAACTTTTTGTTACGGAGACACATTGAATTTAAGCGTTTTAAAACGGGAATGGTTTGCCAATGTGCGGGCGGATATTCTGGCTGGTGCAGTGGTGGGATTGGCGTTGATCCCAGAGGCGATCGCCTTTTCGATTATCGCTGGGGTTGATCCAAAGGTGGGCTTATATGCCTCGTTTATCATTGCGGTGATGACAGCCTTTTTGGGGGGCAGACCCGGTTCTATTTCGGCGGCCACGGGAGCGATGGCGCTGTTGATGATTGATCTGGTGAAAGATCATGGCCTGGAGTATTTGTTTGCGACGACCCTTTTGACGGGCGTGATTCAGGTGATCTTTGGGTTCCTCAAACTGGGCCGCCAGATGAAATATGTGCCGCGGGCGGTGGTCTTGGGCTATGTGAATGCTTTGGCGGTGTTGATTTTCTTGGCCCAACTGCCCCAACTGATCGGGAAATCGCCAATGGTTTATCTTCTCACGGCGTTATCCCTGGTGATTATCTATGGTTTGCCCCGGCTGACGACGGTGGTGCCTTCACCCTTGGTGACTTTGGCGGTGATGACGGTGGCGGCGATCGCCTTAAATCTAGACGTTCCCACGGTGGGGGATATGGGCGAACTGCCCACGGCCCTGCCCTTTTTCCGTTTACCCCAGGTGCCCCTGAACTGGGAAACGCTGCAGATTATTTCTCCCTACGCAATCACCCTGGCGATTGTCGGTCTCCTGGCCTCATTTTTAACGGCTTCCCTGGTGGATGAGTTGACCGATACCCCCAGTGATAAAAACCAAGAGGCGAAGGGGCAGGGCTTTGCCAACATTCTCACGGCCTTTTTTGGCGGCATGGCGGGCTGCGGCATGATTGGTCAATCGGTGATCAATGTCCAATCCGGTGGTCGGGGCCGTTTATCGACCCTGTGTGCGGGGATATTTCTGTTAATTGCGATTTTGGGTCTCCAGGATTGGGTTCAACAGATGCCCATGGCGGCTTTGGTGGCAATTATGATCATGGTCTCCGTTGGCACGTTCCGCTGGTCTTCTCTCAAAAATTTGTCCCGGCTGCCGCGCAGTGAATCCATGGTGATGCTGGCGACGATGACGGTAATTATTCTGACCCGCAATTTTGCCCTGGGGGTCGCGACGGGCATTGTGATGAGTACGGTCTTTTTCTCCAATAAGATTGCCCAGGTTGTTTTGGTGGACAAGCGGGTGGAAGCTGGGGGCGATCGCCATGTTTATACTGTCCGGGGGCAAATCTTTTTTGTCTCTAAGGAAGAATTTTTTGACGCCTTTAATTTTGAAGAAGTCGTTGATCAAGTCGTCATCGATCTCAGCGCCGCCCACCTCTGGGATCAAGGGGCTGTGGAAATGCTCGACCGCATCGTGGCGAAGTTTCACCGCACCGGGGCCGAGGTGGAATTGCTGGGCCTCAACGCTGAAAGTGCGAAACTGGTAGATAAGCTGGCCACCTACAGTAAAAAACACACCGCGAAAGTGACCCCGGCCCCCGTAGACGTTTCTTGAAAAGCTTGAAAAACCATGCAACGAATTTTGTTATGCACCGACGGCTCTAACTTTGCCCAGAGCAATTATCAATATGCCGCTTGGTTTGGCGATCGCCTGGGGGCCACCATCGACGTACTCCATGTCACCGATGCCCGGAGTAGGGCTGCCGCCGATGCCCGTAATTTTAGTGGCAGCATTGGCCTGGGAACGTCTGAAAGTCTCCTTCAACGTTTGGTCGCCCTTGAACATGAAAAAGCAAAACTCGACCACGAACGGGCAAAATTAATTCTCCAAGAAGCCCAGGAAACCCTCACCGCTGCTGGCCAGCCCCCCGCAAAACTCCTCCATGAAGTGGGCTATTTTATTGATTGTCTCCAACACCTAGAACAAAATACTGATCTGATTATTTTGGGCAAGCGAGGGGAATCAGAAAATATCGCCCCCGATCACCTCGGAGCTAATTTAGAGCGTCTGATTCGGTCGAGTCATAAACCCTGCCTGGTCACTTCCCGCGAATTTCAACCCATTGATCGCCTCCTCATCGCCTACGATGACAGTCCCAGTTGCCGCAAACTCCTCGACTTTTTGAGTGAATGTGCCGCCCTCAAAGCCTTAGAAATCCATGTGCTGACCGTCACGAAAAAACCCGGTGATGCCACGACAAATCCCTGCCTTGCCCAGGCCAAGCAACGACTGAGCGCCGCTGGCATTGAGGCCCATTACCATCTTGTTCCAGGCAACTCCGAAACGGCGATCGCCCAATTCTGTGACCAAGCCAAAATAAACCTGTTAATGATTGGCGCCTATGGCCATAGCCGCATTCGCCACTTCGTCATTGGCAGCACCACCGCCCAAATCCTCCGGAGCAGTCGTATTCCCGTCTTCGTTTATCGCTAACTGTTTACCGACCTCCGAGGAACACTCCAGAAAGTAAAAATAAAAGTATCATCTGGGACATTACAAAAGAATCATTCCTATAATTTCTAGTTATGTAGTGCACAGGGATTGGCTGTTGGCCAGGGTGATGGCTTGGGATTACCACCATTGTGAGACCAACCATGGCAACAAGTATCTCTGTGTTGACTCGCAAGAGGAAATTATTAATGCATGACCACATCACGAACACCGGCGGCAAATGTCCAGTAATGCACGGTGCCCTGACCACGAGCAGCATGGCGACAAACATGGAGTGGTGGCCAAAAGCCCTCAATCTGGACATTCTGCACCAGCATGACCACAAAACCAACCCAATGGGCGCAGATTTTAATTATCAAGATGCAGTCAAAACCCTTGATGTTGATGCCCTCAAGCGGGATCTCCATGCACTAATGACAGACAGCCAGGACTGGTGGCCCGCAGATTGGGGACATTACGGTGGGTTGATGATTCGGATGACTTGGCACGCCGCCGGCACCTATCGGATCGCAGACGGTCGGGGCGGTGCTGGGACGGGTAATCAACGTTTTGCCCCGATCAACTCTTGGCCCGACAACACCAACCTAGACAAGGCCCGTCGCCTCCTCTGGCCGATCAAAAAGAAATATGGTAATAAATTGAGTTGGGCCGATTTAATCGCCTATGCTGGCACCATTGCCTATGAGTCCATGGGACTAAAAACCTTTGGCTTTGCCTTTGGCCGTGAGGACATCTGGCATCCCGAAAAAGATATTTATTGGGGTTCAGAAAAAGAATGGCTGGCTCCCAGTGATAACCCCCACAGTCGCTATTCCGGTGAGCGGGATTTAGAAAATCCGTTAGCTGCGGTAATGATGGGCTTAATCTATGTCAATCCTGAAGGTGTAGATGGTAATCCAGACCCCCTCAAAACAGCCCATGATATTCGGATCACTTTTTCGCGGATGGCGATGAACGACGAGGAAACCGTCGCCCTCACTGCTGGCGGCCATACCGTGGGTAAGTGCCATGGTAATGGGGATGCAACCTTACTCGGCCCAGAACCCGAAGCCGCCGACCTCGATGACCAAGGTTTGGGTTGGCTGAATAAGACCCAACGTGGCATTGGTCGTAACACCGTCACTAGCGGCATTGAAGGAGCCTGGACGACCTATCCCACCCAATGGGACAACGGTTATTTTCGACTATTGCTCAACTACGACTGGGAACTGAAAAAAAGCCCAGCGGGAGCCTGGCAATGGGAACCGATCAATATCAAAGAAGAAGACAAGCCCGTTGATGTTGAAGATCCATCGATCCGCCTTAGCCCGATTATGACCGACGCCGACATGGCGATGAAAATGGATCCGGACTATCGACAGATTTCTGAGCGGTTTTACCAAGATCCAGCCTATTTTGCCGAAACTTTTGCCCGGGCCTGGTTTAAACTCACGCACCGGGATATGGGGCCGAAGTCCCGCTACATTGGCCCGGATGTACCCCAGGAAGATTTATTGTGGCAAGATCCAATTCCGGCGGGCAAGACGGACTACGATCCGCAAGCGGTTAAGGACAAAATTGCGGCCAGTGGTTTAAGCGTTAGTGAAATGGTCTGTACAGCCTGGGACAGTGCGAGAACGTTTCGGGGCTCAGACAAACGCGGTGGGGCAAATGGCGCGAGAATTCGCTTGGCTCCCCAAAAGAATTGGGCAGGGAATGAACCAGCACGTCTAGCTAAGGTGTTGCCAGTACTAGAGGCGATCGCCACCGAGACTGGAGCCAGTGTCGCAGATGTAATCGTTCTGGCAGGCAATGTTGGCATTGAGCAAGCGGCCCAAGCGGCGGGAGTGGAGATTACGGTGCCCTTTGCCCCAGGCCGCGGTGATGCGACGGCGGAAATGACCGATGTAGAGGGATTCGCAGTGTTAGAACCCCTCCACGATGGCTACCGGAACTGGCTCCAAAAAGACTATGTGGTTAGCCCCGAAGAATTAATGCTCGACCGCACACAGTTGATGGGACTGACCGCTCCTGAGATGACTGTTTTGGTCGGCGGGATGCGTGTACTGGGCACCAATTATGGCGGCACCAAGCATGGTGTGCTCACAGACCGCGAGGGCGCATTGACCAATGATTTCTTCGTCAATCTGACGGATATGAAATATACCTGGAAGCCAGCCGGTAAGAATCTTTATGAAATTGGCGATCGCCACACCGGTGAAGTCAAGTGGACAGCCACGCGAGTGGATCTCGTTTTCGGCTGTAACTCTATCCTGCGGGCCTATGCCGAAGTCTATGCCCAAGACGACAGCAACGAGAAATTTATCCAGGATTTTGTTGCGGCCTGGACAAAAGTGATGAATGCAGATCGCTTTGATCTAGCTTGATTTCCGAGTTAAATCCCCACACTACCGCGCTTTTTTGAGTGGGTGAGTGTGGGGATTTAGAAAAAATTACTGATCTAGCTTGAGAACTGCCATAAACGCCTCTTGGGGCACATCGACCGTACCAATCGACTTCATGCGCTTCTTACCTTTCGCCTGTTTCTGGAGCAGCTTTTTCTTCCGGGAAATATCACCACCGTAGCACTTCGCCAAAACGTCCTTGCGTAGGGCTGGAATATGCTCACTGGCAATGATTTTAGAACCGATCGCCGCCTGAATCGGAATCTTAAACTGGTGACGGGGGATTAATTCTTTGAGCTTCTCGGCCATTGCCCGTCCCACATTGTAGGCCTTGTCCCGATGGACAATCATCGCGAGGGAATCCACCGAATCTTTATTTACTAAAATATCCAAGCGCACCAACTGCCCGACTCGGTAGCCAATAAGTTGATACTCCATGCTGGCATAACCCCTGGTGCGAGACTTTAACTGATCAAAAAAGTCCGTCACCACCTCCGCCAGGGGCAATTCATAGATAATATTCGTGCGACTTTCGGTGAAATATTTCATGTCCTTGAAAATGCCCCGTCGCGTTTGGCACAGATCCATAATGGTGCCCACAAACTCTTCCGGGGTAATGACATCCACTTGAATGTAGGGCTCTTCGATTTTTTCTCGTTTTTGGGGATCTGGTAATTGACTGGGATTATCAATTTCCATCACTTCCCCATCCGTTGTGGTAACTCGATACACCACCGAAGGGGCCGTTGTAATCAAATCAAGGTTATATTCCCGCTCCAAACGTTCCTGGACAATTTCTAAGTGGAGGAGGCCCAGGAAGCCACACCGAAAACCAAACCCCATGGCGCTGGAAGTTTCTGGCTCAAAGGAAAGGGCCGCATCGTTCAGTTTCAATTTATCGAGAGCGTCCCGCAGATCTGAATATTGGTCGGCATCGGTGGGGAAAAGACCGCAGAAAACCATCGGTTTCGCTTCGGTGTAACCCGGTAGCGGTGCTGGTGCTGGGTGGACAGCGGAGGTGATCGTATCGCCGACCCGTGCGTCTTCAACGGATTTGATCGCCGCCGCAAAGTAGCCTACTTCTCCGGCGTGGAGAGCGTCTACTTGCACTTGGTTTGGTGCGAGGACGCCCAGTTCGTCGATTTCATATTCTTTTTTGGAGGCCATCAGGCGCACTTTGTCGCCTTTTTTAACTTCACCATCCATCACCCGGAAATAAACAATTACGCCACGGTAGGGGTCATAGTAACTGTCAAAAATGAGCGCCCGCAACGGTTGATCGATGGTATCGGCCGGGGGCGGTACCTGTTGGACAATGGACTCTAAAATATCGTTGATGCCGAGGCCCTGTTTGGCGGAAGCTCGAATAATGTCAGTGCAATCTAAACCAACGACTTCTTCAATTTCTTCGGTAACTCGATCAGGTTCAGCACCGGGCAGGTCGATTTTGTTTAAAACGGGAATAATTTCTAGGTTGTTGTCCAGGGCGAGGTAAACGTTGGCAAGGGTCTGGGCTTCAACCCCTTGGGAGGCATCTACGACCAGTAACGCCCCTTCACAGGCGGCCAAGGAGCGCGATACTTCGTAGGAAAAGTCAACGTGGCCTGGGGTATCGATGAGGTTGAGGATATATTCTTCGCCATCCTTCGCCACATAACGCATCCGTGCGGCCTGGAGCTTGATGGTGATTCCCCGTTCCCGCTCCAGTTCCATGTTGTCGAGGAACTGTTCTTTCATATCCCGTTGCGCCACTGTTTGGGTGTCCTGGAGCATTCGGTCTGCCAGGGTTGATTTCCCGTGGTCGATGTGGGCAATGATCGAAAAATTACGAATACGAGAGACAGGAACGTCAGTCATGGAAGATCCACTAATTTTTGAAAAACTTTACTTATTTTAACTAATGAAGGGAGCCTTCATCGCGGAAAGACGAGGGAAGGAATCAGGATTGCCACGAATTTGGAGAGAATTTTCTGGAAAGTTAACGAGGGATTTAGGCTCGTTTGCGGCGACTGAGGCGAATCCCCTGTTCTTTGAGAATTTTACGCACGGTTTCGCGACAAATGTGTTTGACAATTTTTTGGGCTTTGAGTTCTCGTACCAGGAGACTGAGAGACCAATAGTCATGGTCGGGAGGTGGCCCACCGTGGTAGAGGGCAAGGAGTTTGGCGATCTTAGCGTCGCTGAGTTTGGGTTTGATCGGCGGGTGCGCCCTGGGTTTACGGCCGAGGGCTTGGGTTTCGCCGTCGCTGACAAAAAGTTTACGGACACGGGCGACGGTGTTGGGATGAACGCTCAGGGCCTGGGCGATTTGTTGATCTTGCCAGTTGCCGTCGGGGTGAGCGCGGTCGGCCATGAGTAGAATACGGGCATGGAGCATTTTCTTGGCTGGTTGGTATCCATTACGGGCGATCGCCCAGAGTCTTTCCCGTTGTTCAGTGCTCAAACACACCTTATATTTAGTCCGCCTGCCCATAGAACCCGATAAAATAAATTGAAAATTTGATTCAATCCTGCTCAAAATTCACAAAAAATCGCCCTTAATTTACCATGACTATTGCACCACGCAGACAACCCGGCCGTGCCAAACGTAATCGTACCAGTCTGCTTTTTGAGCGGGGTATGGCTCTCTTGGCCTCTGCTAATTTGGTGTTAGTCCTCTTTGACCTGAGTTACATCCCCCTGCGTAATTTCTGGTTACAGGGCCGAGTTCAATTTTACGCACGCATCGCTAAATATGAATGGAAATTTCCCGCCGAGCCGGTGCGCATTCTCCCGGTTAATGTAACCCACGCCTATGACTGGGTAAAAGGTATCGAAGAAAATCGAGACACCGCCTACTATCTCCAACGGGTCGAAGATCTGCAAACCAAAATTCAGCAAATTAACGATCTAACTCTCCGTTCGACGGGTTCGGGTAGTGGCATTGTTGGTTCTGGCGATCGCCAAGACATCACCACCCAACTCCGCCGCTACAACCAAGAACAAGAAGCCATCCTTGCTGAACTCCGGGAATTGAGCGTTGAGATGGTGGATACCAATCCCTTTGAAATCGCCAACAAAACAGGCACCCTTGAGAAGATTAAAAACCGGATGCGTCGTCACGTTTTTGGCGATGCCTCTGCCTCCTCCAAAGACGCCTTTCAACTCTTTTGGAGCAGTGAATATCTCTCAGAAAATGGCTGGCGTGAAGAATTCAACTTTTACGAACGCGAAATCGAACCCCTCCTAGAAACCAACTATTTCCGTCCCATTGGTGAAAATGGCAAATACATTGATAACTTTGGCATTCTCGATTTTCCCTTCTTTCTCGCTTTCCTCCTCGAATTTCTGGCCCGGAGTTGGTACATCAGTCGGCGTCGCACAGGCGTAAGTTGGTTTGATGCCATGCTCTGGCGTTGGTACGATATCTTTCTGCTGATTCCTCTTTTCCGTTGGTTACGGGTGATTCCTGTGATCGTTCGTCTCAATCAAGCCGACCTTATTGATCTCAGCGCAATCCAAAAGCAAGCCAGTCAAGGTTTTGTTGCTGGCATCGCCGAAGATATTACCGAAGTCGTTGTCATTCGGATTATCAATCAAATCCAAGGCTCCATCCACCGGGGTGAATTTGCCACTCTTTTGGCCCAAACCACCAGCCGAGAATATGTCGATTTAAATGACATCAATGAACCCGTCGAGCTCGCAAAGCTCATGGCCAACCTCTTAGTCCACCAAGTCTTACCCAAAATTCAGCCCGAGGCCGAAGCCGTCATTCGCCATACCCTGGATCGAGTCATTTCCATGTCCCCTGCCTACCAAGGCTTACAGATGCTGCCCGGCATTGGCGATCTTAAAGGCACCCTGGCCAAACAACTTTCCCATCAACTTTATCAAGTCACCGCAGATACCCTCAAAGCAGTCCTCGAAGAAGACCCCGTCTTTGAACAACTGCTCGAAGAACTCTTAACCCAACTCACCAGCAGCATCACCTCCGAGATCCAAGGCCAAGAAAGCCTCGCCCAAATGGAATCACTGATCAATGACCTCCTCGAAGAAGTCAAAATTAATTACGTTGAGAGACTCTCTGAAGAAGATGTCGAAGACATTCTGGAACAAACCCGTGCCCTGCGGCAGATGACCCGTTAAATTCACCCATAAAAAACGAGGGTAAATCACTTACCCCCGCTGTTTGTTTACATTGCCAATACGATTGAAATCACAATGGCGATCACTTACTTGGTTTCAGAGAACTCTGCATCAATGACATCGTCCCCACCATCGTTGCCGCCACTACCACCGGGCGCAGCGCCACCCGCTGCCGCATTCGGGTCAAAGCCTGCAGCGGAAGGATCACCACCAGCTTGTTGGTAGATGTTGCTGCCAATGGTGTAGAGCAACTGTTGCAGTTCCGGCATTAACGTCGAGATTTTCTCATCATTTTCCTGGGCAACCGCTTCCTTGAGATCTTTAATCATTTGGTCAGCTTTGCTCTTGTCGTCGGCGGGCACTTTGTCACCGAGCTCTTCGAGTTGCTTTTCAGCTTGGTAAACGAGGGAATCTGCCTGATTCTTGCGGTCAATTTTTTCGCGGCGTTCCTTATCTGCTGCGGCATTGGCCTCTGCCTCGCTAACCATCCGTTCTACTTCGTCATCCGGTAATGTCGATGCACCAGTAATACTGATGGATTGTTCTTTACCAGTGCCCTTGTCTTTCGCCATGACGTTCAGGATACCGTTGGCATCAATGTCAAAGGTTACTTCGATCTGGGGTACACCACGGGGAGCCGGCGGAATGCCATCGAGACGGAAGGTCCCAAGGCTCTTGTTGTCCTTGGACATTTCCCGTTCACCCTGCAGAACATGAATTTCAACGTTGGTTTGACCATCAACAGCGGTGGAGAAGACCTCTGATTTTTTGGTCGGGATGGTGGTGTTTCTGGGGATAATCTTGGTCATCACGCCACCGAGGGTTTCTACACCCAAAGATAGGGGCGTAACGTCGAGGAGGAGAATATCTTTAACCTCACCCGCAAGGACGCCACCTTGGATCGCCGCACCGATCGCCACAACTTCGTCGGGGTTCACAGTCTGGTTGGGCTTTTTACCCAGCACGCGCTCAACGACATCTTGCACGGCGGGAATTCGGGTAGAGCCCCCAACGAGAACGATTTCATCGATGGCAGACTTGTCGAGTTTGGCATCACGGATCGCGTTTTCAACGGGGATGCGGCAGCGGTCGATTAAGTCAGCACAAAGCTCTTCAAATTTTGCCCGGGTTAGGCTCATGTCAAGGTGCTTCGGGCCATCTTGGGTCGCGGTGATGAAGGGGAGGTTGATGTCCGCTTGGGTAACGTTAGACAGTTCGATTTTTGCTTTTTCAGCAGCTTCGGTCAGACGTTGGAGGGCTTGCTTGTCTTTGCGGAGATCAATGCCTTCGGTGCGTTGGAATTCTTCGGCTAAGAAATCAACGATCTTTTTGTCGAAGTCATCCCCACCCAGGTGTGTATCACCGGAAGTCGCGAGAACTTCAAAGACACCGTCACCGACTTCCAGGATGGAAACGTCGAAGGTTCCACCACCAAGGTCAAAGACGAGGATCGTTTCGTTGCTCTTCTTATCTAGACCATAGGCCAGGGAGGCCGCGGTGGGTTCGTTGATAATCCGCAGCACTTCTACCCCGGCGATTTTCCCGGCGTCCTTAGTGGCTTGACGTTGGGAGTCATTGAAGTATGCAGGAACAGTGATAACAGCCTGGGTAACGGGTTCACCGAGGTACTTACTGGCATCTTCGATCAGCTTGCGGAGTACCTGGGCAGAGATTTCTTCGGGGGCGAATTTTTTCTCTTTGGCGGGGCAATCAATTTTGACGTTGCCGGTGCTGTCGCGTTCTACTTTGTAAGCAACTTCGGTGGATTCGTTGCTGACTTCACTGTGTTTGCGGCCGATGAAACGCTTCACGGAGTAAAAGGTGTTGCCAGGGTTCATCACGGCTTGACGCTTGGCGATTTGCCCTACGAGCAGGTCTCCGTTTTTGGCGTAGGCAACGACGGAGGGGGTAGTTCTAAATCCTTCTGCGTTGGCGATTACAGTCGGCTTACCGCCTTCCATAACGGATACGCAAGAGTTGGTGGTTCCGAGGTCAATACCGACGACTTTTCCCATAGCAGTGTGACTCCAAAGATCAGCGATTTAACTTGAATAAGACTTTCAAATATTGGTGCAAGTATGACGACTAGATATTCTAGGTTCGTTCATATGACTATTCCTATAGTGCTGCGTGATCTAGGGATCCTGATAGTGTAGGTTCCCGAACCTGTGGGGACGGTTTGGAACTTAAAAATCGAACTTGCAAGCATTGTAGCGTGGGGTTGGCCCAGGAATAATTTGGCCGAATACTAAGCGATCGCCCATGATATCTGGGGTCAGGTTGGCGGGCTCATTGACTACATTTACCTGAAGATGAGGGTTTTGCTTAGCTACTTGCAATCCCACGAGGCGTTCATAAAATTGACTTTGGTGTACCTGTTCGCAACCGATAATCGTAATTGAGTTTAACTGCGACAGTTCTTTTTGTTGAGCTGGGCTAGGCATGGTGACCTGACCAGAGGGGAACGTCGTCGCATCAGTAATTTTGTAAATGTGGAAAATAACATGGGCGATCGCCAAACCCAAAACAGCCTGGCGTTGCCAATTTGCCTGTTGGCGGAAATAATCCTTTAACCAAACTACAACTGGTAACAAAGCAAAAATTCCGAGGGGATAAATGAGACTGATAGCGATTTTCCCAAGACGATAGGTGGATTCTAATGGAATATAAGCCAGCAAATAGAAACTATATAAACCCATACCAGTACAACCAGCCAAAAGATCACGTTTAATTACAAAATCTTTGTTGCGGCTGTAGGCTCGATAGAGTTGCCAAAGGCAATAGACACTAAATAATAAACCTAAAACCACATTGAACCAAACGCCAAAATCCTTGTTTGCTCCCATAGGTTTCGGCTTTTCTTGAAAAAGACTCCAGGGATTAAGGGGGACAAAATTCGTTCCATGGGATTTTAGTGGATTAATGCTCTTTTGAATTTCATCAAGAATAAATTGAGAATTGAACAGTGTATAAAAGATCAAGCCACAAATCAAAATCAAAATAGCATATTTGCTGTAATCAAAAAATAATTGGTTTAGACTTCTTTCGCTGTATTTTAAATAAATTAAAGTTGTGCAAAAATATACAGCAATAGTAATTGGCAAAAATGCTGGATAAAAAGAGAAAACAACTACTTGAGTGCAAAACAAGCAGAGGAAATTTTGGGTATTAAATAAATTCTCATGTAAAGAGGCATTTCGGGCTTGACGAAGAACCAAGGAAATGACAATAATAAACAAGGTATTTGAAAAGTAAGCACTTACTAAAAGCCAATATAATTGGGGAGAAAAAACTGCCCAAATCACTAAAGCAAGATCACTTAAATTCAAGGACTGATTCTGGTCAAGGGGAGTGGCACACCAGTCTTTAAAAAGGGCCATGAATAGAGTTGCCCCTAGCATGCCTTGAAATACTGTAATTCCAAAGGATAGATCAGAAAATAGATACGAAACTATTGCCCCTAAAAATGAACTAAACTTTTTGGGACTACCAAGAAAATAGGCACAAGCAGAATTGTCAGGAAATTCAAAACTATCCGTCATCCCATAAAAATTTAGATTAGTTGTAGTCATTGCGCCATAACGACGAACATAGGCCCAAAAATCAGGGTTTGTATTTAATACCAAGGTATCTAAATTAGAATGACGAGTAACCATGACCCATATTGAAAAAACAAGGCACCAAATACTCGTATAAATAACCAAATGACGATGGCGTTGGATTAAGCGAAATCCAAATAGATCAAAAGCCTTTCGTTGGGTATTTGGCAATAATAAAAATACCAGTCCAAAGACTAATTCAAGGATTACTGTTCCATAGAAAGCATTAAAGCAATGATTAAGATAGGCTGTTGATAAACTTAAGACAGCAATTGGCATTGCCCCAACTAAGTATACCGTTGTCAAGCCTAGTGGCCTAAAATAAAAGCAATCCAGCCCGGGAGAGGTAATTGTACTTGTATTAGGCTGCCATTTCTTGTTGCATAGATGGAGGCCATAAAATAATAATTGGCCATTGAGGTGACAAATAAACCAAAGAAAATATGTTGCCCCCAAGCTACTTAAAAATAGTAAACAAAGAAACGTTAACTTATCCATATTACAAGCTCAAAGAGGAAAATCCAAACTGGAGGAAGGATATTTACGAGTAGTTGATATTAATTATATCGTTACTCAGAGCCTATCTATAAAGTAAATCTTTAGGTAACCAATCGCCGTAGCATTAAGCGAGTCATGCAAGCATAAATTGCCGCCTCCGATACTTCGGGGAATTTTTCATATTCCTTACTCAGACGACGATACCAATTCAACCACCCAAATGTTCGCTCCACAATCCACCGTTTTGGTAGCATCTGAAATTCTCGCCCCTCTCTTTTGATTACTTCTACTGTCGCCTGTATCATCAGCCAAATCCCCAGTCCAAAGACCTCGCCACGATATCCGGCGTCGACCCACATTAATTTCACTCTCTCTAACAACTTTGGCTGTGTTTCTAATAACTCCATCACCGCCGCCTTTGCTAAGGTTCGTTCTGAGGCATTCCCCTCTGCCACCATGGCTTTATAGACCAGACCTAAGCTATCCACCAACAGGCCCCGGCATCTTCCCTTTACTCTTTTGCCTCCATGGAAGCCAAATACCTCCCCCTTTTTTCCGTCGTTTTTATCGACTGAGCATCTACGATTAACACACTTGGTTGTACTGATTTACCTACTTGTTGTCGACATAGGCCGCGCAGAGCATGGTTAATGCTTTCCCATACCCCTTTCCTTTGCCATTTTCGATAGTAGTAGTACACCGTTGGGGAGGGCGGGAAATCCTTTGGTAAATATTGCCACTGACAGCCTGTTTTGAGGAGATAAAAGATACCATTGCAAACCCGTCTCATGTCAGTAGTCCGAGGATGACCACCGGGTTTGGCGGGGGGAATCAAGGGTTGGATTAAGGCCCATTCTGCATCGCTCAGGTCGCTAGGATAGACTTTATCTGTCATGGGTCAAAGCCTCACCACAACGCTCAGTTACCAACCAATCTAGCCTCTATCTTTTCCAATTTTCATCTTTTTTATCTTTACTTTATAAATACCCTCTCATGTCGTAAGTTTAGCTCTCAGGAGAATAAGCCAAAATCCGAAAATTCAGTGCAAATTGACCAGGTAATGAGAGTATATTAGGTGAGAATAATTGCGGGGAATGCTCTTTAATTAAGTCTTTGATTAACCAGAAAATGAAAGTGATTTTAGAGTAGTCCTACCACAATAAAGATAGCGCTTTTCTGGACGAAAAGCGTGTGAAGAAGGTAGCATTCTGATTCTTTGGCAAAATAAAGCGCCCGGAGAATTTTCATAATAATAGTGCTTGCTGCAATGCCATATACATCATCTGCGATACCAACAATTAGAATATTTCTTTTTTGCAAAAGAGAGATTTCACAAATAGGGCGGCAAAACTAAGCATTAAACAAACTAAGATAGTGGAGATAAGCGACAACAGTACTTAATAATCATGATGCTATAAATAACATTGAAGAGATTTGATAGGGAGCATATGTGGGGGCAATCTAACTGCTTTCAGGTAGATTGCTTTTTGCTTTATTGCCTCTTAGTTATTTTAGGGACTTACTCAAAAGTGACTATTTTAAGTCATGGAAAGTTAACGGCAGTCGGCTTGGATGCCGGGGCTGGCAATGTGCGTCACCCAAAGATCGAGGGCTGGGTCGTTTAATTCTTGGGCAACTTGGACTTTGAGGGCTTGGGCTTGGGCGAGGGTCTCGCAGAGGGCAAACACACTGGGGCCGGAGCCGGACATCATCGTGCCGATCGCCCCATGTTTGGTAAAGCAGTCACGCAGTTGTTGCACCTGGGGAAATGCGGGTAAAACGACTTTTTCGAGATCGTTATGGAGTTCATGGGCGATCGCCTGGATATTTTTTTGTTGAATGGCTTTGATCAGGCCACCGGAATGAATTTGTGTCATGCGGGTATGCCAACTCGCCGCATCTTGGAGATAATGTTCCCCAAATTGGGCGCGGTAGGTTTGGTAGGCCCAGGGGGTAGAAACGGCAATGTTGCTGTACTTTGCAAGGACAATCGGGATGCCATCGAGATCAGGCAATGGGTCTAAAATTTCTCCCCGTCCGGTGGCGATCGCCGTCCCTCCACCAATGCAAAAGGGCACATCTGAACCCAATTCTGCTGCTAAGGTTTGTAATTCCGGTTGGGTTAACCCTAAATCCCAGAGCAAATTTAACCCCACCAATACCGCTGCGCCGTCCGTTGACCCCCCAGCCAGTCCCGCCGCCACGGGGATATTTTTTTCGATGGTAATGTCAACTCCACCACCCACCCTGGCGTAGATATCTGCAAAGCGCGTCATCATTAACTGGGCGGCTCGGTAGGCAATATTGCTAGCGGTGAGGGGGACTTCGGGATGCTGGCAATAGAGATTGATGTCACCGCTACGGTTTTGTCGCACCTCAATCCGGTCATATAAGCCAATGGTCTGCATCACCATCACCAACTCGTGGAACCCGTCGGGGCGATCGCCCAAAATTTCCAGGTAGAGATTAATTTTTGCGGGGGCAGTCAGAAGATAGGCGGACATCACACAGTACCAAGCAGTAAATCGAGACCATTATCTAGTTTCCCCTGTTTTTTTGGAAATCCCTCCCAATATGAGCCAAGCTTGACCCTTAATATTTCTTGAAAGATCCCCGGCGATCGCCCCCTACCCTTAAGGGCCAGCACCTTTCGCAGTAGCATAGATAGACGAATTGTTGTATGTGGCGGGGTAAAAACAATGCAAAAACCCATTCTTGTTGGCGGTTTAGGTTTAGCCTTATTTTTCGCAGTTTTGGGTCGCTGGCAGGGCAATATTTTCGACCTTGGCGAATGGCTATTTTGGGGGGCGATCGCCTGGGGCGGCCTCCTGCTTTGGCAGAAAAAACAACCCCAACACCCCCAGGATAATCCCCAAAATCCCCTTAAACGAAAAGACGTTGACCAAGCCATTGCAAACGCCCAACAGTGGGTGATGGCGCTCCAGCAAGAAGTGCCCGATCAAGATTTCACAACCCTTAGGCAAACCCTGGATAACCTTAATCAAGAATTTCAACGGGACCACTTCACCGTGGCGATCGCCGGTGGCCGGGGCACTGGAAAAACAACCCTCCTCAAGCAGCTCCAAGCCACCGCACCAACTTATACCCTCCAGGAAACACCGCCCCTATTTACCGACCTCGCCAGCTATGACCAAGCGGCCCAAAACCAAGTCTTTGCCGCCGACCTAGTGATTTTCCTGGTGAATGGGGATTTGATGGCCTCCCAATGGCAAACCCTCAACCATTGGCACCAAGCTCGCCAGACAATCCTCATCGCCTTTAACAAGCAAGATCAATATCAGCCGGAGCAACGGGAATTGATCCTGAACCAACTGCGGAACCATTGTCAGCCGGCGATCGCCCCCCAAAATATTCTCCCCATCACCGCCGCGCCCCAGGCCATCAAAGTTAAAAAAATCCAAGCCGATGGCACCGCCACCGAACATTTTGAACGCCCGGATCCGGTCGTTGCCCCCCTACAACATCAACTCCAAACTCTCCTCAGTCAGCCCGAAACCCAACAACAACTGCTGTGGTCAACCATCTGGCGCACCGCACGGCTCACCCAGCACAATGCCAAGCAAACTCTCAATCAATTCCGACGGGAACGGGCCTTACCGATCCTCGAAAAATATCAGTGGTTGGCGGCTGGGGCGACCTTTGCCAATCCCGTCGCTGCTTTAGATTTACTCGCAACGGCAGCCGTAACAGGACAAATGATTATGGATGTGGGAGCGGTCTATCAACAGCGTCTTTCTCTGGGTCAGGCCCAGGCGATCGCCACGACCCTCGGCAAACAAATGATCCAACTTGGCCTTGTGGAACTCTCCACCCAAGCCGTCGGCGGGATGCTCAAAACCAACGCGATCACCTACCTTGCTGGGGGTGCTGTCCAGGGGGTGAGTGCCGCCTATCTAACCCACATTGCGGGGCTGAGTTTAATTCAATATTTCCAAGAACAAAACCCCCAAACTGCCTCTGAATCCCTTAATTTCGAGAAACTCGGCCAGATTCTTAAGCGAGTTTTTGAGCAAAATCAGCGATCGCAATTTTTCGGGAATTTCGTGAAAGGCACCCTAAATCGCCTATCCCCCCAAACGATTAGCTAAGATCTATAGCTAGCCCAAAAAATCATAAAATTCATAACTCCCCTAAATTCCCATGGATATCGAACTCGAAAACCTAGAGGCCTCCGTTGAAAATTTGTTATCTGCGGCGAAGACCCACCTCGAAGAAAAAAAATTACAGCAGCAACGGGACGAACAATACCAAGATATTGTGCGCCAACGGGAAGCAAAACTGCACCCCCTGCTCAAAAAAGTCGAAGAGATGATCAGCACCTACCGGGCTGAAGGATATCATCATGCCGACATAATCCAACAATTACAAGAAAAAGCCGATGATATTCGCCGTGAAATAGCAGAAATACCCGAAAAAGCCACAGAAATTGTCGATGCCCAGCTTGTTCTCCGGGAAGAAAGACTTTTAGAAGAAAAAGCGCGGGAAAAAGTCCAACGCTGGCAGTCGGATCTCCGGGACGATCTGCTCGATATGATCTTTGAACAACAAGACTTTTTTAGTGCCACCGATGCGGCGATCGCCATCAAAGGCTATGTGGATGACCTCAAGGAAATAGGTTCCCTCGAAGAAGTGGTTGACGCCCTGATTAACCAAATAAACGAACACAGCGAAGAAGGCCCCGTGGCGCGACTGCGGGGAACCCATGAACAAACCCTGAATTTTATCTATAACAAAGCCCTCGAAAACCGTTCCCGTACAGAACACCATCCCAATATTCAACCCAAATCCCGCCACCGCAAATCGGACAAACGCCCGGAACTGTATGCAGACTTAGTTGGAAAAGTCTTAGTTTTTGGCGGACATGATCGTCTCCAAACCGCCGTAAAGAATCGCCTGCGCAGTTCCCAGGTGGAATTGCAATGGTATAGCGAACAGGATGGTCTACAACTTTCGGCCCAGGGGGAAGCCCAGGTTACCAATGTTGACCTCATTCTCATTATCACGGGCTACGCTAGCCATTCCATGACAGAGCGGGCCATGGAAGCCTGTAAAAAAGCAGATAGAAAATATGAAATTATCAACACCACAGGCATGACCAGGGTGCTAGAAGCCATCGAAGCAGGACTCAAAACCCAACAATTGGCGCAACTCTGGAATAAGTAATCGCTCTATGGCAGTTCCCCCGAAGTTTCTGATTCAAACGGCACAATTTGTCTGGCATCGCCTGTGGCAAACCCTGATGTCTCAATTGGCCCCCAGCGACCCAACGGGCAATTTTCAGCGGGTTGAGAGTCAATTTCGCCATTGGGTCGGTTCTGAGCAGTTTCCGCCAGAGCCAAACCGTTATCGACTCTACATTGGCCTTACTTGTCCCTGGGCGCACCGGACAGCCATTACCCGCATCCTCAAGGGTCTAGAGGACGTTGTGGATCTGAGTGTGGCGATCGCCGATGTGTCAGTGGGAGGCTGGCGTCTGGAAAATGACCCCACGGGCTGCCGCAGCATGAAAGAGCTTTATCAATTGGGCCAGGCGGGTTACAGCGGCCGCTGTTCTGTACCAGTGCTGTGGGATTGCCAAACTTACCAGGTCGTCAATAACGAGAGTGCAGAGATTATTGTGATGCTCAATGATGCCTTTAATCGGTTTGCGAAATTCCCAGAGCGAGACTTATACCCAGAACCATTACGACCAGAAGGCGATCACCTCAATGACCTCATCTATCACACTGTTAATAATGGCGTTTATAAATGTGGCTTTGCCCGCACCCAAGCCGCCTATGACCAAGCGGCAACGGCACTTTTTCAAACTTTGGATCAGTTAGACCAACGCCTAGGCGATCGCCGCTATCTTTTGGGCGACCAACTCACCCTCTGCGATATCCGCCTATTTACTACCCTCATCCGCTTTGATCTCGTTTACCATGGCCTCTTTAAATGCGATCGCCGCCGCATCTGCGATTACAAAAATCTCTGGGGCTATCTACGAGATATCTATCAACTACCAGGTGTTGCTGCTACCTGCCCCCTCAAAACAATCCAGCAAGAATATTACAGTTCCTTATTTCCTCTCAACCCCAGCGGCATTGTTCCCCTCGGTATCGATATTCATCGCTTTCAATCCCCCCATGACCGCCACACTTTAGCCATCAATTCCGACGATTCCTAACTCTGATAAGATTTTGGAGATTCATTGTTAGGCAGTGTTCTATGGTCAATCTTGAGGACATCAGACCCGTCAAAACCCCCTTTAAACAGGAAGAATGGCGGCCTATCCTGATTGTTAGCGGCATCTTTTTTATCATCTGTATGGCTTTGGTGCTGCACCGTCATTTCACATTCTATTCCTCCTATGACCAAGGCATCTTCAATCAGGTCATGTGGAATGGAGCCCATGGCCGTTTTTTTCAAAGTAGCCTCTCTTCACAGTTATCTACCAATGTTGTTCATGCAGGGGAAGTCCCAGATGTCAGCTACCATCGCCTTGGGCAACACTTCACTCCTGCTCTACTTCTGTGGTTGCCAATTTATTTCTTTTTTCCCCATGCTGCAACCCTAGCCGTACTTCTAGTTACCATGCTATCGGCAGCGGGTCTTGTTCTGTACCTATTAGCACGACATTATCTAGATCCAGTTCCTGCCCGTTGGATTACCTATAGCTATTACGGTGCAAATGCTGTAATTGGCCCAACTTTATGTAATTTTCACGATAATTTCCAGTTGCCTCTTTTTATGTTTACGTTGCTTTTAGCCATGGAAAAACGTTGGTGGTGGCTCTTTGGAATTATGTGTCCTTTGATCGTCATGATCCGTGAAGATAGCGGTATTGTTCTCTTCGGGGTGGGCGCTTATATGATCCTTAGTCGTCGTTTTCCAAAAATCGGAGCGGCGGTCTGTTTGTTTAGCTTTGGGTATATTCTGCTGCTAACTAATTTAATTATGCCGATCTTTTCCGAGGATATTTCTAAGCGATTTATGCTCGAACGATTTGGGCAATATACAGACGCGGCAGAGGCTTCCACCCTTGATATTTTATTGGCAATGCTCTCCAATCCATTGTTACTTCTTAGGGAACTGGTTACTCCTTTTGATCGGACAATTAAATATCTCGCAGGACAATTTTTGCCATTTGCTTTTGTCCCGGCAGTGGCTCCGAGTGCTTGGGCGCTCGCCGGATTTCCCTTGCTCAAACTTCTGTTAGGAAAAGGGATGTCTGTTCTCTCGATTAATATCCGCTATGCCCTTGCCGTTGTACCAGGTATTTGTTACGGGGTAATTTTATGGTGGTCTGGGGAAGGCTTTAATAATTTTTTCCGGAAAAACCAGCCCCGTCATCCCCGACAAATCAGCCCATTTTTTAAAAAATTCTGGATTACTTGTTTAACCTTATCTATCGCTTTTACCATCACAGCTAATCCTAACCGGACACTTTACTTTATGATTCCGGATTCTTTGCAACCTTGGGTTTATGTGTCCCCGATTGAGCAATGGTCTCGCAGTGTTGATATTCAGGGCATGATTGGCCGTATTCCTCAGGATGCAAGCGTCTCCGCAACAACCTACATCATTCCTCATTTATCTAGTCGTCGAGAAATTATTCGTTTACCCGGCATCGAAATTGAAAACGATCAACAAAACATCGAAAAAGTTGATTTTATTGTGGCAGATCTATGGCGTCTAGTGCGTTATCAAGTCGCTTTTGATGAGGATTGGCAACGATTGAAAGATTATGTTGGGGTAATTGATCAAATTGTTGATCAAAATGAATATGGCATTGTTGATTTTAAAGAAGGCGTTATTTTGTTAGAAAAAGGAAAAAGTTCAACACCTGATTCAAAACAGCAGTGGAGAGCCTATCGACAAACTTTGATCCCGATCTTAAGTAAAAACGATAATTGAATATAAAAAAATTACCCCCTAATATCTTTACGGTATTGGGGGTCAACGAGATAATTTAGAGATTCATTTTTGGGTATTCTGTTTAATCGAGATCAGTATCATCATCGTCATCATCATCTTCAAAGCCGTCTTCATCCATCAGCTCAGATAAATCTTGATCGTCTGCCATCTCATCGATCAAGTCGTCTTTTTTCTCGCGGTAAATAATGCGACCGTTTTCTTCTAGCCATTCTAGTAATGATGTCTTTTGCTCGAGGGCAATCACGGAAGCAGGCGCGTATCGAGGTTCTTGGCGCAGGGAAGGATTTTTCATAGTCAAAACTAGGCGATCGCTACGGATATGTGAGCAGCTTTTTAGTATAGCTCATTCAGGATTCGGGCAGGACTTTAGATGGGGTTATTTTTTAAGCCAAAACCGTACAAGGACTCCCTGGCGTCGGCTCCAAAACCAGGGTGTCGGGTTGTTTTTCATGGAGCATCTGCTTAAAGTCAGCGACCGTACCTTGGGGTTTGAGGAATTTCATCACCAGCCCTTCAAAGTTGACATCTCCACCAGCGGCGGTGGGCAAAATGACCTGGGGTTTTAGCCATTCACAAACCAGTAGGGCACTGGCTTGACCTTTGATCACGGGGCCGAGGAGGGGCAGGGTGAGATTAATCAATGGCGTCACCACAACGTCAATCGGAGCGTGCTGCTTCAACTCCGGGGAATGGTAGCCGTGGGGTTCGTAATAGAGAGTTTGGCCAGTGCTGAGATCCTTGAGCAGGTAGCCATTTTCCAAAGTGGTTGGCCCCACCGGAGACCCTTTCAGAGCCAGAATTTCTAAATTATCAATGGTGTATTTCTGGTGATGCTCTAGGGTGTGGATGGTTTGATAACCTAGAGACTCCACGACCTTGGCCGCATTAGGGGAAGCGACAACAGGTAATGCGTGATCCAACTGCTCTAGGGTAGGTACGTGGGCATGGTCCGGTAGCCCCTGGGATAGGAGTATTAAATCTATATTTTCGGGAATGGGACGATCCTGGGGGCGATCGCCTTTAAATAACCAAGGCGTATTCCCAAACATCAACGAACCCACTAGCCAAGGATCTAGCAAAATACGTTTTCCGGCCATCTCAATGAGCCAGCTATTACTGTCGAGGTATGTCAATTCCATGGGTCAGCCTAGAATACTTATTTACAGATCTTAACAATTTCTGTCCTGGGGTTAACGGCGAGACTCCAATACGGCCTGGGGATAAGCAATACGCTTATGGTTGTACTGCTCCCATACTTTTACAAAAACATCCACAATGGACGGCAACTCATTTTTTGCAATGCCAGATTCAGCTAATTGACCATCTTGCCAACGGGCCCGAAATATACGATTGACCATAATTGCCGCCTGGTCTGGGGTCGCTTCTTTCAAGGAACGTAGGGCTGCTTCACAACTATCTGCCAGCATTACAACCCCTGTTTCTCTTGATTGGGGGATCGGGCCAGCATAACGGAATAACTGTTCATCCACACTGTCTGGGGGGTGGCCTTCTTTTTCGGCAAGGGCACGGGCCTGGTGATAAAAATACGAAATTTGCATCGTCCCTTGGTGTTCTGGGATGAAGTCACGGATTGCCTTGGGTAGCTTGTGTTTTTTGGCCATTTTTTCCCCTTCCGTTACGTGCTTGCGAATAATCTCGACGCTTTCATAGGGGCTGAGTTGGTCATGTTTATTGGGGCCACCCTGCTGATTCTCAATAAAGCCTTCGGGGTCGTGGGTCTTGCCAATGTCATGGTAGAGGGTTCCGGCGCGGATTAATTCCACATCACAGCCTAATTGGCGACCAGCAGCTTCGGCGAGGGAGGCGACAAATAGCGTGTGTTGGAAGGTTCCGGGGGTTTCTTTAGCAAGCTTGGCGAGCAGAGGACGATTCGGGTTGGAAAGTTCAGCTAAGCGAATGGGGGTTAGCAGTTCAAAGAAGCGTTCTAGATAGGGGGATAGTCCGAGGGCAATAATAATCCAGACGGTGCCAGAGAAGCCGAAAATTAATGCTTCTGGTAAGAGGACATACCAGAGGGTCTCGGCACTGGCACTGGCAATGAGATTCCAGGCGAGGCTAACGACAGCTTGCATGGCCCCAATGGTGAAGCCAAGGCTGGCTTGTTCTTCGCGCGATCGCAATTTACCACTCTGTTGGGCGGCAATGATTCCGCCGACGGTGGCCGCAATGAGGTGATCCCATTTAATATTTTCGTTGCTAATGCCCGTAATCCCGGATAAGAGGGCCACTTGGGTGATCGCAATGTGGGGATGGTAGAGGCTACCGGTGAGTAATCCGACGGCTGGTAAGTTGTTGTTGTAGGGAAATTTTGTCAGGCCCAGGAGGGGGGTACTCAGGCTAATGAGCAGCAGCAGCACCCAATCACGCCGCCGCAGGTTTTTCTTGGTTTTGGTAACGACAAGGATGGTTATGGCAACGCCACCGCTAACCAGGAGCGCATAACCGCCGAGACCCAACCAGTTAATTTGGCGATCGCTAAGGCCAAAGCCATCGAGTAGCACAAAATCTTCTTGGCTAATTTGCTCTCCCTTGGTGACAATGACCTCGCCCGAATCAATGCTTACAACGACGGGTTCTACGGCGAGGGCGGCCTGTTCGGAACGGCGTTTGGTTTCTTCGCGGTCTTCGATCAGGTTGGGGCGCAGGGTTTGGCTTAAAGTATCGATGGCAAAGGCGCGCCCGGATCTATCGTTTTCGAGTTGTACCTGGATAGTTTCTTGGAGGAGGCTTGGGGAAATGCCTGGGGGAATCCCTTGGGTCAAAATGCGATCGCCAGCCTGGAGAATATCATTACGGACTTGCTCCCATTCCGCGTCAGACAGGCGGAGTAAAAAGGTTTGGTGGGTTTGAAACAGGTCGGTGTTAAAGGTGGTTTGGGCTTCGGCGATCGCCTGTTGGTAGCCTTCCCGGGCCACCATGATCGTCGTGATCACCCTTTGTACTGCCGCAGGGCCAGCTTCCCCGGCATAGGCGTAGAGTTCCCGGGTCGGGGTCGCCAAATTTGCATCCGTGGGCAGCAGGGTATCAAGGGGCGGCAGGGGAGAAATTTCGAGTTGATCGGCGATCGCCAATACCGTTTCCCACTGGGCAGCGCTGGCTTGGCGGAGTGTTGTTTGGCTCGGAATCGATAAAATTTGGGGATCGAGAAAGGGAAATTCACCGGAAATGGTACGGACTCGGCTAATGTCATCGAGGAGGGTTTTAAGGTCTTGCTTGATAGTTGGCGTAACTTCTGGATCTCGCTTCAAACTGGGGATTGCGCCCTGGCGAATTTCCTGGCGTTTTGCCTCAGTGGTCTTGGTATCCTCAAATTCACCATCGCTAGGAGCTGTAATTGTCTTCGGGGCAATGGTATCCACCGCCAGTTGCGGCTGGTTATAAAAGCGATCGCCAATCACGCTAGTCAAGGATGTAACCGCCACCACTGCCAATACCGAAGCAGAAAGTTGACTAGGCGATTTCCGCCGGGTGGGAGATTGCCCTTGGCCCCGATGCTGTTTGGAATTAGACCAAAAATTCATATGCAAATTGAAAAAAGATGCGATTCATTCAGACGTCCACCCAGTGCAGAAAGATGCAATCGATCACGGGATGCTAAACAAGGTGGCGTTGGGAAATAAGTTGAAGCTGGGGACGATATTGGAGAACGGACTGACTTGCAATAAGGGGTACCTGCTCCAACTGTAACTGATTTTCTGGGGGAAGTCCCGACCAGCGGCTCCAAAACCGTAAGACTTGGGTTTCCATTGCCTCTAAATCATGATGTAGCCGTAAACATAGGGGTAAATGGCGATCGCCCCGGAGGACACCGATAAAAATGGCGACCCAAAGGCTGATAATACTCGATTCTGACCGGACTAGGGCGAAACTCTCTGACCAACGCCCGTCACCATAGGCGATCGCCCCGTAAATTAGCAGGCGTTGCTGGGTTGCCCTAGGGGGGTTCCCTGCTCGAATCACCCGACCCAAGCTTACCCAGGTCTGCCCGGAAGTCCAGTGGGATTGCAGCAGTGCGCCCACTGGAGAATATCGCGCGATGTGGGTGTGGAAGTTCCCAGGGGTAAGCTTTTCCCGGAAACAAGCACTCAAGGCCCCGGCTAAATCTAGCACCACAGCGCAGTGTTCCTGGGGCAGGTCAAATTCCCCCAGGCGATCGCCTAAATCTTGGGGATCTTCATGGCAAAACACCAACAATGGCAACAACAAAAACGCATTTTCTAAAGGCTCCTCGGTAAACTGGGGTCGCCAATTACCCAGTGCCCCCATTTCGCTGTATTGGTTCATCAGGGCCTGCATTGAAAGGAGCAGGGGTGAGGTGTCATGGTCTTTAAACTGGCTGGCGATCGCCAACATCATGCCCCGTAATCGGTGATAAAGACTCACAATCATGCCTGAACCTCCCCCTCGGCAGCCTGCCACGCTTCCCACAGATCTGGTCGTCGTACTTGGGTGCGTTCAATTTGCTGGGCCAAGCGCCATGCCGCAATTTTTTGGTGATTACCAGACCGCAAGACCTCTGGCACTTCCCACCCCCGGAACTTAGCGGGGCGCGTGTATTGCGGATAGTCCAACAGCGGCACCTGGAAACTATCGGCTTTCAGGGACGCCTCTTTGCCCACCGTGCCCGGCAGTAAGCGAATCACGCCATTGAGCAACGTCAACGCCGGAATTTCGCCACAGGTCAAGACAAAATCACCCAAGGAAATTTCCCGGGTCACCAAATGCTCCCGCACCCGTTCATCGACCCCCTCATAATGGCCACAGATTAAAACCAACTGGTCATAGGTGGTTAATTCCGCCAAAAGCTGTTGATCAAGTCGTTGTCCCTGGGGCGTCATCAAAATCACCTCCCGTTTGGGTTGCACAGGTAAAGACTCCACTGCCGCAAAGAGGGGTTCTGGTTTTAATAACATCCCCGCCCCGCCTCCATAGGGTTCATCATCAACGCTCCGGTGTTTATCCGTCGTGAAGTCCCTGGGGTTGGTGAAGTGAACGGTGGCAATGCCTTTCCCTAAAGCTTTTCCCAGGAGGCCGGACTGGAGCGGCGAGGTAAAAAAATCCGGAAAAAGGGTCACAAGATCGAAATGTAAAGCCATAGAAAAAGGGGGAGTGAAAGTGATGGTTTTTTGACCTAAAAAAGAATAATCAGCTAATTTGAGAATGACAAGGACTATGCAATAATTGTGGGGATTTTTCTGGATTTCTCTGGTTCTTTTGGTAGGAGTTCAGACCGTAGGAATCTGGTCAATGGCTCGGGCCCAATGGTGGCTGCACCAAGTACAAACGGATCTGGAATTTCGCCACTCATCTGTCCTCAAGATTAAACTAATAATGCCGTCAGAAACTTCTCTTGCTCAGCAAACTTCTTTTAAGAGTTCCATCCTTGTCATTGGGGGAGCGGAAGATAAGGTTCATGGTAAAGAGATTCTCGCTTCGTTCTTCCGGCGGTCTGGGGGAACCGAGGCAGCGATCGCCATTATTCCGTCGGCATCCCGCGAACCGTTATTGATTGGCGATCGCTACCAACGAATTTTTGAGGACATGGGCGTCGCGAAGGTTAAGGTGTTGGACGTGCGCGATCGCATCCATGCTGAAGATCGCTATTACCAAGAATTTGTTGAAGATTGTACTGGCGTTTTTATGACGGGCGGCGACCAGCTTCGCCTTTGTGGTCTACTTGCAGATACGCCACTAATGGAACGCATTCGTCAACGGATTCGCAGCGGCGAAATCACCCTCGCGGGCACGAGCGCCGGGGCCGCGGTGATGGGCCACCATATGATCGCTGGGGGCAGTAGCGGCGAATCTCCCAACCGGGGTCTGGTGGATTTGGCCATGGGCCTGGGGATGATTCCAGAAATTATCGTCGATCAGCATTTTCACAACCGCAATCGCATGGTGCGTCTCCTGAGTACGATTGCCGTGCATCCAGACCGCCTGGGGATCGGCATTGACGAAGATACAGCGGCGGTCTTTGAACAGGAAGGGTACTTAGAAGTCCTGGGCCGGGGGACAGTCACCATTGTTGATGCCCAGGATTTGACCCACACAAATCAGTCCCGTGTCGATACATCGGAACCGCTGAGTCTCCATAATTTGCATCTGCATATCCTCTGCCATGGCGATCGCTACGACCTCAAAAACCATCGGCCAATGTCCGGAAACCTTTAAATGATGGTCACTAACCGACAAATAATCCACGAACAAATTGTCCTAGAATAATTAGCAATTCTAGGGCGATCGCCAAATGTCATACTCCAGTTCACCATTTCCCCTTGACAGGCCACTGCTGCGGATAGCATTGGTCTAGCGCCGCTTATCGTCCACCCAGCGGCATTTGCGCCCAGCCCCACCAGACTTTCAACCACGCCAACCTATGAGAATCCTCAAGACCCTAACCCTCAGAGGCCCCAATTATTGGAGTATTCGACGCAAAAAGTTGATCGTCATGCGTCTCGATCTCGAAGAAATTGCGGAAATCCCCTCCAACGAAATTAGCGGATTCTACGAAGCCCTCAGCGAAACCCTCCCGAGTCTCATCGAACACCATTGCTCCCCCGGTTGCCGGGGTGGTTTTTTAAGCCGTGTTCGGGAAGGAACCCTCATGGGTCACATCGTGGAACATGTCGCCCTCGAACTCCAAGAATTAGCGGGTATGCCCGTTGGGTTTGGTCGCACCCGGGCCACTGGCGATCATGGTGTCTACAATGTCGTTTTTGAATATATCTACGAACAAGCCGGACGTTATGCCGGACGGGCTGCCGTACGTCTCTGTCAATCCATCCTTGATACTGGGCGCTATTCCCCCAAAGAACTAGAGCAGGATCTCGCCGATCTCAAAGATCTCTGTGCCAGTTCAGCCCTCGGCCCCAGTACCGAAACCATCGTCAAAGAAGCAGAATCCCGTGGGATTCCCTGGTCATTGCTCAGTGCCCGTTCCATGATTCAACTGGGCTATGGCCTACATCAGCGACGACTGCAAGCCACCCTCAGCAACCAATCTGGCATTTTAGCCGTTGAATTAGCCTGTGACAAAGAAGGCACCAAAAATATCCTGGCCGATGCGGGTGTCCCCGTGCCCCGTGGTACCGTGATTCGCTATTTAGATGACCTTGAGGATGCCATTGAAGATGTCGGTGGCTATCCCATTGTGATCAAACCCCTCGATGGCAACCATGGCCGTGGCATTACCATTGATATCAAAACCTGGGCCGACGCAGAACACGCCTATGATCTCGCCAGCGAAGCCTCAAAAACCCGCTCCGTCATCGTAGAACGTTACTACAAAGGCAGTGACCACCGGGTATTGGTTATTAACGGTAAGCTCGTTGCTGTCTCCGAACGGGTACCAGCCCATGTGGTCGGGGATGGTCACTCAACCATTGAAACCCTCATCGAAGAAACAAACCGCGATCCAAATCGGGGCGACGGCCATGATAATGTCCTCACCCGCATCGTCATCGACCAAACAGCCCTAAAAGTGCTCGATCGCCAAGGCTTATCCCTGGACACCGTACTCCAGGACAGAGAAATTGCCTATTTGCGAGCCACGGCGAACCTCAGTACCGGGGGCATTGCCGTTGATCGTACCGATGATATTCACCCCTACAATGTGTGGCTCTTTGAGCGGGTGGCCAAAATTATTGGTTTAGATATTGCCGGGATTGATGTGGTTACTGAAGACATTACTCAGCCTCTCCCCGATACCGATGGGGTGATTGTGGAGGTCAATGCGGCCCCTGGTTTTCGAATGCACGTGGCGCCAAGCCGTGGTTTACCTCGCAATGTGGCGGCCCCGGTACTGGATATGCTCTATCCCGATGGTGCCCCCAGCCGGATCCCCATCATTGCCCTGACGGGAACCAATGGCAAAACTACTACCACCCGCTTAACGGCCCATATCTATCGCCAAACGGGAAAAGTCGTGGGCTATACCAGCACAGATGGGGTTTACATTGGTGATTATCTCGCCCAAAAGGGTGATAATACTGGCCCCCAAAGTGCGGCGATGATTCTCCAAGACCCAACGGTGGAAGTGGCCGTCCTGGAATCAGCCCGGGGCGGTATTTTACGGGCTGGTTTAGCCTTTGATCGCTGTGATGTAGGAGTCGTCCTTAATGTCGCAGCAGATCACCTAGGTCTAGGGGATATCAATACCATTGAGCAAATGGCCCAAGTCAAGGGCGTGATTGCTGAAACAGTTAGTCCCGATGGCTATGCGGTTCTGAATGCGGATGATCCCCTCGTTGCCGCCATGGCCGAAAAGGTGCGGGGTAAGGTCACTTATTTTTCGATGCAGCCGGATAATCCCTTGGTTTTAGAGCACATACGACGGGGTGGACTGGCAGCGGTTTATGACAATGGTTATCTGACGTTGTTAGAAGGGGAATGGAAGCTGCAGGTGGAGCATGTGAAGCACGCGCCGGTGACAATGGGGGGCATGGCTCCGTTTATGATCGCTAATGCCCTCGCTGCTTGTTTGGCCGCCTTTGCCCAGGGCGTTGATATTGAACATATTCGCCAGGGGTTACGCACCTTTAAGCCTTCGGCAGCCCAGACCCCAGGGCGGATGAACCTCTTTGATTTGGGAACGCACCATGCGCTGGTGGACTATGCCCATAATCCGGCGGGCTATGAGGCCGTTGGTGCCTTTGTGAAAAACTGGCCCGGCGAACGAATCGGTGTGGTGGGTGGCCCTGGCGATCGCCGCGATGAGGATTTAATTTTGTTGGGGCGCATTGCCGCTGCGGTTTTTGACCGAATTATCGTTAAAGAAGACGATGACAAACGGGGCCGCCATGCAGGGGAAGTAGCAGATTTAATCCTCCAGGGGATTCAAGAAGAGAATCCAGATTGCCAATACGAGACCATTCTCGATGAACAACGGGCCTTAAATATTGCCCTCGATGAAGCGCCCCAGGAGGCTTTGGTGGTGATTTTCCCCGAAAGTGTGACTCGGGCGATCGCCATGATTGAGCAGCGCCTACCCAGCCAAACTAACCCTGGCCTGAATGGGACGACGACTGTCTCTTCCGAAGCTCCGGTGAATTCTCCCTCCATCGCTAGTTAAGGGGTCGTTTGTCCGTAATTCACCTAATTTTTTCAAACAAAAAACGAGCATCCTACGCCTGGAGATCAGGGGCGGGCGTTGCCCCTAGGGAAACTAAAGGAATCGTGCGGTAGTTGCCGAGGATTTTTAAAATTTCTGTGTGGGTCTGGAGTTCCGTCAGGGCTGCTTGAACATCGGGATTTGTAAGACAACCATCGAGATCGACAAAAAATAAATATTCCCCCAGGGAGCGTTTCGTGGGGCGCGATTCAATGCGGCTGAGGTTAATTTTGCGGCGGGCAAAGACCTCTAGGGCACTCACGAGAACCCCAGGAATTTTTGCGGGCAGGGTAAAGGCAAGGGAAATCACATCCCCAGCCGTCTGGACGTCCTTCCCTAAAACCCAAAACCGGGTGCAATTTTGCGGAAAATCACCAATGGCATCTACCACGATGGGTAAGTGGTAAAGATGTGCTGCCCGGGGCGCGGCGATCGCCCCTAGGTGAGGATTGTCCTTGAGACTACCCAAGACCGCCGTGGTTGAATTCGCTTCAATGAGCGCCGCATGGGGCAGATGTTTTTCCAGCCACCGTTGACATTGGGCCAAGGCCTGGGGGTGGGAGCGGACTTCTTTGATCTCGCTAAAGTCTGGGGCGAAGGAAATTAGGGCATGGTGGATGGGGAGAATAATTTGATGGCAGATGGATAAAGGGTGCAATTCCCAGACCAAATCCAAGGCGATCGCCACCGACCCTTGAATTGAATTTTCCACCGGGATCACCGCTAATTGCACCTCATCGTGGGCGAGGGCATACAAACTCTGGGCAATGCTTTGGCAGGGTACTAGATCCACAGCCGGCGATTGTTCCCGCTGCAACCATCCTTGATAGGTCTGTGCCGCTGCTTCGGCGTTGGTGCCCGCTGGCCCAAGGTGAGCAATTTTTATGGTCATACCCGACGATCAATCTGCGAATGTTTCCAATCCTACCAATTTTTAAGGGCGTTGCCGCTGCCGTGGTCGCGTCGTCCACCAGATCATCGCCCCACTGGCCAGGAGCAAAAGCAAGCCCAGGGCATTGAGAAAAGGATAGATCACCTCTAAATTCACAGGGCCAAAATGTCCCCGGTGGAGCTCTAGTAACCAATAAAAATCCGCCGTATTGCCCGTCAAAGAAGCCACTTGAAACAGGGATCCCGTCAACACCGTAATCAACAGAGGCGCGACCATAATCGGCACAAGGCGGCGGTGGATTTGACGGAGATCGCGTTGGGGAAAAGCCATAGCTGCTGTTACCTCGAAAAATAATCCCCTCTATTGTGGGATGTTTTCCAGAGATTGGTGGCTTGGGGCCGGGGCTGTGGTTTGGAAATATTTGTGGGCCGTGTAGGCGAGGGTAACGACCCCTGTCAGAATTGCGCTTTCATCAATGTCAAAGAGGGGGTGGTGCAGGGGATAGTTCAAGCGGTTTTGGTGGCCGACCCCCAAGCGAAACATCGTCCCGGGGAGATTTTCGAGGTACATGGAAAAATCTTCGGCCCCCAGGGAAGGCTCCGGCAAAATTTCTACATGGCGATCGCCCAGGGCTTCCCGACTCGCTTGTTCGAGGATTTTTGTCAAACCGGGATCATTTTGCACTGAAGGTACCCCCCGCTGGTAGTTGACCTTATATTTCGCGCTGTAGGTATTGCAAATATTGGCGACAATATTTTCAATCCATTGGGGTAAATCCGCATGGGTTTCTGGGTGGAGCGATCGCACGGTGCCAGTCATGTGTACTTCATCGGCGATGACATTGGCGGCCCGGCCCCCGTTAATTTTGCCAATGGTGAGGACAATGGGCCGCAGGGGATTTTGGGTGCGGCTGATCGACTGTTGTAGGGCTGTGACCACCTGGGCAGCAATCCAAATCGCATCAATGGCTTGGTGGGGTCGCGCCCCATGGCCCGATTCACCGTAGATAAAAATTTCTAAATCATCGGCGGCAGCCGTCAGGGCACCATAGCGAATCCCAATGTTTTTAGCGGGAATGGTCGGGAAAACGTGTAAGCCAATCACCCCATCGATCCCCACCAAGGCACCGTCATCAACCATCCACTTCGCCCCCTGGGCAATTTCTTCAGCGGGCTGAAATAAAAAACGAATATTACCGGCGATCGCCTCCGGGAGTTGGGCCAAAACCATCGCTGCCCCCAAACCCACCGTTGTGTGTACATCATGGCCGCAGGCGTGCATCACCCCCATGCGAGTGGAAGCGTAATCTAATTTTGTACATTCTTGGATCGGCAGCGCATCCATATCGACGCGGATCCCTAGGGTGCGCGGATCGGTGCCTTGGCCCCGGAGGTTACCGATTACCCCTGTTTTTCCCACGGACTCCTGTACCGCAATGCCGCAGGAAGACAAAACCCCAGACACATAGGCCGCTGTCTGTTGCTCCTCGCCGCTCAGTTCGGGGTGGGCGTGGATATGGCGACGGATTTCAATTAAACGGGGCGCTAAGGTTTCGGCAAGGCTTCTAATTTCGGCGAGCATAGGGGCGGTCAACTTTGGACTGGCAGTTGCAATGGAGGTTTAGCCTTTTATTTTAAAACAGCTAATTTGCTGGCGTTGTTCGGAGTTGTTGCTCACTGACGGCGATCGCCCCTGGATTTTTTAAACCACCCCCACAACAAAAATCCCCAGAAAAACTCCGGGGATCCAACAACCTTCTCCAAAACAAAAGACAAAACGACGAATTTTAAATAATGACAAGCTCAAATCAAACCAGCAAACACAGGTTTTTTAGATGGCACCCATGCTACCTAGGCCGAGGATTACCCCAACACCGAGGATATGTCCGAAACTCGTGGTTGCTAAGAGCGCAGGGAGACCCATGCCACCGAACATATCAGGCATCGGCAATTCGGGGCCTTCGGAGGGGTGCTTAATGGTGGCTTTCCCAATGGCGATCGCCAAAACATTGCAGATCACCATCACAACAGCGACTTTGGGGCTCCAGGCCATGGTGGTGGGCACAGCAGCGGCAACGGTAAGGGCAAGGGACATAAATCTTGACTCCTAAATAACGATTAAATAAATTTTGGATTTTTTAGCGTAATTGTCCCTAGTTTTGCCCAAAGCTGAGCCTTTGCTTTATTTCCTTTGCAATACTTAGCAACATCGTAAAGTTTTATAAATAGATCGTCCCCATCGGCTACTCAGTACGAATTAATGCCAGTTCAATTTCATCTTCTGTGGGTTGGGCGATCGCCGCTGTAACATCGGGGCCAAAAAACCGTTCAATTTTCTCCTGGCGCGTCTGCCAATCTTCCAGGGAAAATAACGGCGACTTAAATTCCAGTACCAACGCATAGCGTCCTTCTCGGGATTCCTCGCGGATGTGGTGTAACAGGGGTCGTTCTTCGTCCGTCGGGCTTAATCCTAAGCGTTCTAGGGCATCATCTAAATGGCAATCTTGACCGTAGCGATACCGGGTCACATCTTTTCTGATTTGCTGTTGGGTCGCCGTTGCTTGGCTGTCCCGCAGTGCTTCTAATTCCGGTGAAAGCGCTTTGCTGTAGGCGATCGGTTTAATTTCCGCTGCCTTGAGGGCCAACCCCCCCAAAAGAATCGGGATGCCGTAGAACATTCCCGCCAAATTCAAGGTGGCATTACCAAAGCCATAGGCCGCAAAGCCGACCACCGAGAGAATACCTCCCACCACTAAACCCACACTACCCAGGGAAATTTTGCCGAACATCCAGTTGCCCCATTAATCCTAAAAAACACAAAACGTTACTAATCTTAACACGGTGATTTTAGGTCGTCGGCAAACTGTAATCGCTATTGGGCGTGGAAGGATCAGTAATTGTCGCCACCAAAGTCTTGATCACGTCCTTCGCGCCTTTGCCACCAGTGACAATCACCCGATGGGCTAAAACAAACGGTGCAAGGTATTTGATGTCATCGGTCGTAATGAAATCTCGATCCGCCAAGAACGCATAGGCCTGGGCCGCCCGCTGGAGAGCCACCGTACCCCGGGGACTGACCCCCAGAATAATCCCTTCGTAATTACGGGATTTTTGGACAATTTTGACGATATATTCCTGGATCGATTT
Organism: Picosynechococcus sp. PCC 8807; assembly: GCF_001693295.1. Classification (NCBI taxonomy): domain Bacteria; kingdom Bacillati; phylum Cyanobacteriota; class Cyanophyceae; order Chroococcales; family Geminocystaceae; genus Picosynechococcus; species Picosynechococcus sp. PCC 8807. The sequence continues at coordinate 2,517,671 of NZ_CP016483.1, read as the reverse complement.
TTCGACGTGGATTTGATTCACGAGACTTTGGAGTTCACGCATCTCCTCTAGGGAAATACAGGGCTTGAGTTCCTCTGGGGCAATGCGGGATTGGTGGAGTTGGAGCATATCCACCTCCTCAGAAAAGCCAGGATAGCCGAGGGTAAGCGAAAGAATAAAACGGTCCATCTGGGCTTCTGGAAGCGGGAAGGTGCCCTGGTATTCGATGGGGTTCTGGGTCGCAATCACGAAAAAAGGTTTAGGCACTTTACGGGCTTCACCATCGACGGTCACCTGTTGCTCTTCCATCACCTCAAGAAGTGCGGACTGGGTACGGGGGGTGGCCCGATTAATTTCGTCGGCGAGGAGGACATTGGCAAACACAGGGCCGGATAAAAATTCAAATTCGCGGCTACTGGGGTTCCAAATGTTGGTGCCTGTAATGTCACTGGGCAAGAGATCGGGGGTGCATTGAATCCGCTGAAAGCGGCCATTGACGGAACGGGCGAGGGATTTTGCTAAGAGGGTCTTGCCGACGCCGGGGACGTCTTCGAGGAGCACATGGCCGCCACTTAACATCGCCACAAGGACAAGACGAATGGCATCTTCTTTACCGACGATGGTTTTCGAGAGGTTATCGGTGAGGTCACGAATGCGTTCTTTCATGCTGATTGGAGGTGGTGGTGAGCAGGGTACGGGCGCGATCGCCATCCTGGTGAATTTGATTTTGGAGGGCCTGGAGGGAGGCAAATTTTTGTTCTGGACGCAGGTAATGGAGGAGATCCACCTTCAGGTTGGCCCCATAGAGATCCTGGTGATAATCCAAGAGGTGCACTTCCACCGTCGGCAGGGCAGTGGTTGTGACCGTGGGACGACACCCAATGTTTAGTATGCCCCATTGGGCGGTGGGCAAAACATCGCTGGTGACTTGCACCGCATAGACTCCGTATTTCGGTAAAAATTTCGTCGCTTCTCCCTGGAGATTGGCGGTGGGAAAACCGATTTGACGGCCTAATTTTTGACCATGGGTTACGGTGCCTTGGAGGGAATAGGGACGACCGAGGAGTTGATTTGCGTATTGAATTTGTCCCGTCGCCAGGGCTTCACGAATGGCAGAACTGCTAATTCTTGTTTCGGCTTCCCGGCACAGGGGCGTGATATGGACATCGATCCCAAAGCTTTTGGCGATCGCCTGGAGATCAGTGGCACTGCCACTCCGCCCCCGACCAAAGGAAAAATCACTCCCGACACTAATGGACTGGGTTTGTAACTGTTTGACGAGGATTTCGGCGACAAACTCCTGGGGAGAGAGGGCCGCGAGTTCCCGGTCGAAGGGGAGTAACACCAATTGTTCGATCCCAAACTGCGCTAGAAAGGCTTGTTTTTCTGGGAGGGGCGTGAGGAGATGTTGGGGGTTCCCAGAGAAAAACTCCCGGGGGTGGGGGTCAAAGGTGACAACGGTGGCGTGGATTTTAGGAGAATTTGAAAGGCGATCGCCCACCACAACCCCTTGGGACAGCGCCCTTGCTTGGGTAACCGCCGGGGCAATGACCCGCTGGTGTCCCCGGTGAACTCCGTCAAAATTGCCCAGGGCAATGCAAGTGGGTGTTAACGCTTCAGTTGTTGATGAGATTACCCGCACGCTTTACAGTCCGAAACATTTGACCGTATTTTATACCGATATCAGACGGATAGTGCTTGGGCCGACCCAGGCAGCCCAGGATTTCCTTCTCCGGAGGCTTGCAAAATAATGGTCTTTCCTTCTTGGGCGATCGCCGTTTGGGGAAAAACAGCCTGGGCCGCTGCTTGGACGCCATCAAGGAAATCATCACCATGGCTTGGATCATGGTGAAACAAAATTAATTGCTTAACGTTGGCGGCCTGGGCCACCTTCACCGCCTCTTGCCAGGTACTATGGCCCCAGCCCACTTTGCTATGGCGCGGATCATGATATTCCTCGTCCGTGTAGGTCGCATCCATAATGAGGACATCGGCCCCCTGGGCGAGCCGTAGCACTTGATCATCGAGGCGATCGCCGTAATGTTCCGTGTCTGTGATGTAGGCGACCCCCAAACCCTGCCAGTCCACTCGATAACCCACCGCGCCACCGGGATGATTCAAAGGCCCATTGGTGACTCGTACTTCTCCGAGGGACACCGTTTCCCCCAGAGCCAAGGCAACAAAATTTAACTCCGCCCGCATCACCTGGAGAGGCACCGGAAAGTTGGGATGGAGCATTTGGTCATGGAGCCGTTTTTGAATCGGGATCTCGTCGTCCGCAGTGACGCCATAGATATTGAAACGATTTTGCGGCTGAAAAGCGGGCGTAAAAAAAGGAAACCCCTGGATATGATCCCAATGGGAGTGGGAGAAAAATAAATGGGCAGCGATCGGTACCGATTCAGCGACTAACGCTTCACCCAGCAGGCGAAGTCCCGTACCGCCATCAAAGATTAGGCGTTGATTTCCCGCGCACATTTCCACACAGGAGGTGTTGCCCCCGTAGCGGACGGTTTCTCTCCCGGGACAAGGAATACTGCCACGCACCCCCCAAAACTTGATCTTAAATTCCGTCTGGGTCTGGGCCTGGGCCATGGCTCGTAAATATTACGTGAACATTAAATGAATTGACGTGGGAAGGGGGTCTTGCCTGAGATCGTTGGTTTTTGGCGATGCTAAGACTGCCCTAGGGCTTCGATGCGACCAGCATTTTTATTGGTAAAACAAGCAAGATAGTAAGAATAGCTACCGTTAGACTAACAAACCCTGCCATCGATTTAGGGGGTTTGCATCACTTACGTAGCGTGATTTGGATCACTAGATCAACGACCTAGGTGGTGCAGTTGATTAATAACCTCAGTACAGGTTTGGGTTACTTGGTTCAGGGATTCTTTTTTCACGGCTGGGGGTGGGGCGATCGCCTCACCGATGCGCACGGTTAAAGGTACCGATTGGGGCATTTTCTTCCCCTTGACTAAAATTTTCTCAGTGCCCCAAAGACTAATGGGTAATAAGGGAACCTGGGCTTTCGCCGCAATGAGGGCTGCACCAGGTTTAGGATCGGTGATCGTACCGTCTGGAGTCCGGGTTCCCTGGAGAAAAATACCTACGCCCCAACCTTGTTCGAGGGCTTTGATCGCCGCGCGGATCGCCCCCCGATCCCCAGCTCCCCGCTTCACTGGGTAAGCGCCATAGAGGGCGATCGCCTGCTTGAGAATTGGCACCTGAAATAATTCTTCCTTCGCCATAAAAGCCACCGGACGACAAAGGCAATTGGACAAAATCGGCGGGTCAAAGTTACTGGCATGGTTACTCACCGCGATAAATGGCCCCTCCCTGGGCACATGCTCAACCCCATACACCCGGCCCCGAAAATACGTCCGAAACACCGGGTTCACAAAGCCCCACTTAAAGGCACGGTAAAGAATCAGGCTACTCAAAGGTTCCCTGACGCGGGGAGATTCTAACTCAGGCATGGTGAAACAAGCGGCGAAACAACGGATTTGATCAGTCGATATTACCGCGATCGCCGGATCGATACCTAGACTCTCGGGACGAATTCAGAGAATTCTCTCCTTCGTGACCTGTGGTGATGGAATTCCTGATGATTTGTCGAGTTTTGCCCATTGGCTTTCGTCTTGGCCCCAAGCGTTATTTTGTAGTTTAAAGAACTTAATTTTTTCTTAAGATTCTTTTGGGGATCCAGAAACACTTTTAAGAATAAGGTTTTATATCAAAAATTGTTACTTAAATTACAAAAGAAAAATTCGGAAAACATCTTGCCAAAATGCGAATAGATAAAGAAATATCAAACTTTCAAGAAGAACTATTTTGCTTAGCTTATGTCTTTGTAGTAGACGTTACAACCATTGGGGATCAATCGGTGTTAGCTTATCATCGAGAGATATAAAAGACTATTTAAATATTTACCCAGGAATCCCATGGCTCAAATCCTTGATCCCATCCCAAATGATGACAACAAAGCTCTACTTTGCTGCTATGTAAATGCAACCAGTCAAATTCAAGTTGCGCGTATTACAAATGTTGAAGATTGGTATTTTGAGCGGGTTGTTTTTCCCGGGCAACGGCTAATGTTTGAAGCCCTCCCCCAGGCGATCTTAGAAATTCATACGGGGATGATGGCGAGTGCTATTTTATCGGACACGATCCCCTGCTATCGTCTGGCAATGCAAGAAACTGGCTCGGAAACAGATGAACCAGAGCCGGCCCCGGTGAATCAAGATATTCCTGCGGCTAGACCAGTGGCGATCGCCCCCTAAGTTTTTCCTTAAATTTTTGCCACGAGCCATCCTCCGGGGTGGTTTTATTTTGTCTTCCCCCATCGTTAAACCCCAAAGCCAAAATGTAAGATAGAATACCGCTCCTAACTCTATTTGACCTTGACCGCCCATGACTAAGACCCTGCCTTCTGTAACTGTAATTGGTGGTGGCCTCGCTGGCACAGAAGCCGCCTGGCAAATTGCCCAAGCCGGGGTTCCGGTCACTCTCTATGAAATGCGGCCCGTCCAAAAAAGTCCGGCCCACCATACCGCCGACCTCGCTGAATTGGTTTGTAGTAATTCTTTTGGGGCGGCCTCCAGCGATCGCGCCGCTGGATTGCTTCACGAGGAACTTCGTCGCCTCCAATCCGTGATCATCAGCACCGCCGACCAACACCGGGTTCCTGCGGGGGGAGCCTTAGCCGTTGACCGGGGCGTTTTTAGTCAAGATCTCACCCAAAAGCTTGCCGAACATCCCCTCGTCACCTTTCGCCGGGAACCCCTAGACCAAATCCCCAGCGAAGGAATTACTGTTTTAGCGACTGGGCCTCTGACCACCGCTGCCCTCGCCACAGAACTGCAACAATTCACGGGCTTGGAATATATGAGCTTCTTTGATGCCGCCAGTCCGATTATTGTTGGTGAAAGCATCAACCAAGACATTGCCTTTCTCGCCTCTCGCTACGACAAGGGAGAAGCTGCCTATCTCAATTGCCCGATGGATCCAGCCCAGTATCAGGCGTTTCGGGCTGCCCTTTGTGAAGCAGAGCAAGCAGAACTGAAAGATTTTGAACTGGAGACCGCGAAATTTTTTGAGGGCTGTCTTCCCATCGAAGAATTAGCCCGCCGTGGTGAAGATACTATGCGTTTTGGCCCCCTAAAACCCGTGGGTCTCTTTGACGCTCGCCTTGGGGATTTTCGCGCCCCCGAAAATAAAGGCAAACGTCCCTATGCAGTGGTGCAATTGCGCCAGGAAGATAAACAAGGTCAACTCTGGAATATGGTGGGCTTCCAAACCAATCTTCGTTGGGGCGAACAAAAGCAGGTGTTCCGAATGATCCCTGGGTTAGAAAATGCTGAATTTGTCCGCATGGGCGTGATGCACCGCAATACGTTTTTAAATTCCCCTGAGTTACTCGAAGCAACGCTTCAATTTAAAAAACGCCCGACCCTCCTCGCCGCTGGCCAGTTGATTGGCACCGAAGGTTATACAGCAGCCGCAGCAGGGGGATGGCTCGCCGGAACCAATGCCGCGCGGTTAGCCCAAGGATTAACTCCTTTGACCTTGCCGGAAACCACCATGATGGGCGCTCTCTTCGAGTTTATCCATAGTGCTTCCCCCAAGCATTTTCAACCGATGCCCCCCAATTTTGGCATTATTCCGCCCCTAGCAGAACGCGTACGGAGCAAGAAAGAACGATATGGCGTTTATCGCGATCGCTCCCTCACTGACCTGGAGCAATGGCGGGAAGAGTCTTGTCGTCCAGCCGCCTTAGTCTAATAATTTCGTAACATCCCCCAGGTTCACCAAGATTTTTGACTCAGCAAGCGTACTTTGATGGTGCGCTTTTTTTGTGAGTAGAGAAGTCGGCGATCGCCAAAAAAAATCCCCCGATGATTACCGGGAGATTTACGGGTTAATTAGGCGTAATTCACACAATTTACATTAAACAGAAGTGAGTTGCTTTGCCGCCGCATTAACATTGGCTTCAGGGCTATCGGCCTCAGAAGGAGGAAACACTTGCCAGAACTGGGGTAAATAGTTAGCCCAATTTGCAAGAATTGCCTTGGCTTTCGGGCTACCGGTTTTCTCGGCGTGGGCTGTGATCAGATCCTTCAATTGTTTTTCCCCTGCTGTAGTACCGACCCGTTGAATGTTCACAATCTCTGTATTCATCTTTTCGGGGAGAGTGTTGTGTTCATCGAGAATGTAGGTGAGGCCACCGGTCATCCCTGCGCCCACATTACGACCCACATCACCGAGCACCACAATTACGCCACCGGTCATGTATTCGCAACAGTGGTCGCCAGTCCCTTCAACAACGGCTTTACCCTTCGAGTTCCGCACCGCAAAACGTTCACCCGCACGACCATTGGCATAGAGGGTGCCGCCGGTAGCCCCATAGAGACAGGTATTGCCGATGATTACGTTATCTGCCGCTGCATATTGGGACTGGGTTGGGGGAACGATGATAATTTCACCGCCATTCATCCCTTTACCCACATAGTCGTTGGCTTCCCCTTCGAGGTGCATGGTCATTCCCAAGAGATTAAAGGCCCCAAAACTTTGACCAGCAGAGCCTTTAAAGTTAAATTTGAGTTCTCCTTCAAAGCCTTCATTGCCGTACTGCTTGGCGATAAAACCGGAAACCCGGGCACCGACGGAGCGATCAGTGTTGATGATCTTGATCTCTTGACTCAGGGAGCCTTGTTCACGGATAGCTTGCTGCACCGCTGCATTTGCCAAAATCTCATCGTCTAGGACAGGGCCATTACTGTGCACATCACCATGGTTCAACCAATCGCGATTGTCGCGGACATCGGGCAGGTTGGTCAGGCAATCTAGGACGAGACCACTGGTCTTCGTGAGCTTGACGTTTTCGCGGGGCTTGAGCAGATCGGCGCGGCCAATAATCTCATTGAGACTCCGGTAGCCGAGTTTGGCCAAGATGGCACGAATTTCTTCGGCGATGAAGTAGAAGAAATTAACCACGTGCTCAGGAATGCCCTTAAAGCGATCGCGGAGGCGCTGTTGTTGGGTTGCGACCCCGACGGGACATTGATTAGTGTGGCAAACCCGCGCCATGATACAGCCTTCGGCAATCATCGCGATGGAACCAAAACCATATTCTTCGGCCCCCATGAGTGCGGCCATGATCACATCCCAGCCGGTTTTTAGACCACCATCGGCCCGGAGGATGACGCGATCGCGCAATTGATTATCCATGAGGGTCTTGTGCACTTCGGTCACACCCAATTCCCAGGGGCAACCTGCGTGCTTAATGGAACTGAGGGGCGAGGCACCGGTACCACCGTCATGGCCAGAAACCATAATGACATCGGCATTAGCCTTGGCGACCCCAGCGGCAATGGTTCCAATGCCAATTTCGGCAACCAGCTTCACAGAAACCTTCGCGGCAGGATTGATCTGGTGAAGATCGTAAATCAGCTGGGCGAGATCCTCGATGGAGTAAATATCGTGGTGGGGGGGCGGAGAAATAAGGGTAACACCGGGCTTAGAATTCCGCAGCATCGCGATGTATTCACTGACTTTTTTGCCGGGTAGTTGTCCCCCTTCGCCAGGTTTCGCCCCTTGGGCCATCTTGATTTCTAGCTGACGACCACTCATCAAATACTCAGGAGTTACCCCAAAGCGACCGGAGGCAATTTGTTTGATGGCAGAGTTGGCGGTGTCGCCGTTGCGCAAGCCGTGGAGATGGGGCAAGGTGGGAGAATCACCGCTCGCATTCACATCGTCGAGGATCTTAAAGCGCACGGGATCTTCGCCCCCTTCGCCGGAGTTGGATTTGGCACCGAGGCGGTTCATGGCGATCGCCAAGGTTTCGTGGGCTTCCCGGGAAAGGGAACCTAAAGACATCCCACCGGTGCAGAAGCGTTTGACGATACTTTCTACGGACTCGACTTCACTAAGGTCAATGGCTTGGCGATCGCTCTCGAAATCAAGCAAATCCCGTAGTGCCGTCGCAGGGCGATTTTCTAGATAATCCTGATAGTTGCCGTAGTGATCAAAGGCTTCTTGCTGATCGTCGTTGTAAGCTGCCACCGCCTTATGGAGAGCCTTGGTCATTTCAGGGGAATTCATGTGATATTCACCCCCCTTGCGGTAATTCACAAAGCCATAATTGGCCAGTTTACTGCCGGAAAGTTCAGGGAAAGCACGACTATGGAACGCAATCCCTTCCTGGGATAGGTCGGCGAGGGTCATGCCACCCACCCGGGACGTGGTGCCCTTGAAGGCGACATTAATCACTTCCATGCCGAGGCCAATCGCTTCAAAGATTTGGGCACCATGGTAGGACTGGAGCAGGGAGATCCCCATCTTGGACAGAATTTTTAGTAGCCCCGCTTCAATGGCATGGCGATAGTTGTCCTGGGCCTTTTCGATGGTCATGGCTGGAATTTGCTCGGCGGCCATTTGCTTCTGGACTCGGGGAATATGCCACCAGTGACGGACAGCTTCAAAGGCGAGGTAAGGACAAACGGCAGAGGCTCCATAGCCCACGAGACAGGCAAAGTGATGGGTACTCCAACATTGGGCCGTATCTACCACAATGGAGGCACTCAAGCGGAGGCCAACGCTGATGAGGTGGTGATGCACAGCCCCCACTGCTAGGAGGGGCGGAATGAAGCTGTGGTCTTGATCAACGGTGCCGTCGGCGCGATCGCTCAGGATAATAATTTTATTGCCAGCCCGAACGGCAGCTTCGGCCGCTGCACAGAGGCTTGTGAGGGCACCCTGGAGACCATCGGGGCCATTGGCGATCGCATAGGTCGTTGCCAGGGTCGTGCCCCCCAGTTGGCTATCCCGGACCCGTTGCAGTTCTGCTTCGTTGAGAACGGGGCTATTCAGCTTGAGCACCTTGGCATCTTCGGTGCCGCAATCCAAGAGATTACCCCGTTCGCCGAGGTACATGTTCAAGGACATGACCAGGCTTTCCCGCAGGGGGTCAATGGGGGGGTTGGTGACCTGGGCAAAGCGTTGCTTAAAGTAGTCGTAGAGCAGACGGGGCTTGTCGGACAGTACCGCCAGGGGAATGTCATCGCCCATGCAGAAGGTCGGTTCTTTGCCCATCTCCGCCATGGCATTGATGATCATCTCAACGTCTTCGGCGGTGTAGCCAAAGGCCGTTTGGAGCCGGAGCAGATCGGCTTCGCTTTGCTGGCGATCGCCAACGAAATCCTGGGATTCGAGGACTTGACGATTTTCCTTGAGCCAGGTGCCATAGGGTTGGGATTCAGCAACCCGCTGTTTGATTTCCCAGTTTTTGAGGAGTTCTTGGGTTTGGAAATCAACGGCGACCATCTGGCCAGGGCCGAGGCGACCTTTTTCCACAATATCTTCGTCGAGGACATCCACAACCCCCGCTTCCGAAGACACAAGAATATAGCCGTCTTTGGTGATGCAATAGCGGGCTGGGCGTAAACCATTCCGGTCTAGGGTTGCACCGACAGTTTTACCGTCACTGAATACGAGGAGGGCCGGGCCATCCCAGGGTTCTTGCATACCCGCGTAGTAGTCATAAAAATCGGTGATTTCCGGGTGTTCTTTGAGGCTGGGCTGATTTTGATAGGCTTCCGGCACGAGGATCATCGCCGCTTCCATGGGCGATCGCCCAGCCCGAACCAACAGCTCCATCGCACTGTCTAAATTGAAAGAATCACTATTATCGGTATTGACAATCGGGTGGAGGGCTTCAATATCATCCTTGTCCCAACCGGGAATTTCGAGGATATTTTCCCGGGCCTTCATCCAGTTGATATTCCCGATGAGTGTATTGATTTCCCCATTGTGACCCAACAAACGCATCGGGTGCGCCAGGGGCCACTTAGGCATGGTATTCGTGCTAAAGCGACGGTGGTAAACCGCAAATTCACTCTTATACAGCGGGTTGGTTAAATCCTTGTAGAACTTACCCAAGACTTCCGACTGCACCATGCCCTTATAAACGATGGTGCGACAGGATAAAGTACACACATAGAAAACATCGGTGAGGTGCTTCCCAATTTCCGAGCGGGCAATGTAAAGGGCTTTATCCAGTTCATCGCCAGTCAATCCCTGTTCCGAGACCACAAACACCTGCTTCATCTGGGGTTGGTTTTCCCGGGCCTGAATACCTAGGGTTTCTGGGGCCACAGGTACATCCCGCCACCCTAAAATTTTGAATTGACGACGGGTTAGCACATCTTCAACTAACGCTTTTGCCGCTGCACATTCTGCTTCAGCCTGGGGGAGGAACACCATCCCAACGCCGTAGGTTTCGGGGGCTGGCTGGGTAATCCCTTCCGCTTGGAACCATTCAGCAAATAATTCGTGGGGCAATGCCGTCATCACCCCTGCACCATCACCGGATTCACGGTCGGCGGTACAGCCCCCCCGGTGCTCCATGCAGCCGAGGGCTGTCAGGGTTTGTTCAATTAATTTATGGGTTTTGCGACCATCTTTATAGGCCAAAAAGCCAACACCACAGGCATCCCGTTCTTCCACAAGCCAACGGGGACCGGTGTAGTAGTTTGTTGTTTCTTGATGATTGTTTTGGGAGAAGGTGCCTTGATGGTTCATTATGTCTCGGTCCATAGGTTAGGAATTTTAGGGTAGAAAAAACCTGGTGTGCTGTGGGGAGGGGACGTATTTTTGGGGACGACTGGCCTCTACACGAACCCACTGGAAATGCTTGACTAGAAATCTCCGTTGGGCTTATTTAGAATAGCGATATTTTGTCGGACGTCAAGTTTTGGGGACGATGATCTCTATCAACTGCTGATCATTCGTGGCTTTGGGCAGGATTTTAGCGACTGCATTTCCCCAGGGGATGACGTTAACGCTCTTTAATTTTTAACTTGACAAAATCTGCGCTAAAGACAGCGTAGCAATATTATAGGAAATAAATTCATTTAACAATAGGGAATACCGTTAAAGGACAGTCGTTTGGGGGGCGTGAAACATTTCCCCTGGGATAAAGTCAGTGTTTGTTGATGTTGTAAGGAAAGAGTAGGCTTTGATGGGATTACGTCGTTGGCAATGGTTCTTGGGGACAGTGGGTTGTTTTGGGCTGAGTTTTGGGACACCTAATTTGCTGGTGGGAGACTTGGCAAGTCCGCGGGCGATCGCCAATCCCGTGAGCCTTAATACCCAAATCCAAGCCAAGGGTAGTCAAATTCGCCTCAATGGTCAAACCCTCCGGGGAGCCTGGGCTCAGTGGTCAGAAAATGGCACGGTGCGTCTGGGGATTGAGTCAATGACCTTGGAAAAAACCCTGGGGATGGAATTGGGGAATGGCCTCGATTTGGGACAACAACCAGTCACCTGGTTTGACAATACTCCCTACCAATTGCCGATTCGCTTTGCCGCTCCCTACCGTTACCTCGATGTGACCGCTTTGGCTGCAGCGCAACGGTGGCAGGCCAGGCCCAACGGCAATGTCCTTGAGCTGACGACGCCCAAGGGGCAAATTTTGAATGTCCGTCAGGGGCAACAGACCTGGGGCACGCGCTTGGTCATTGATCTAGACCGGCCTGTGCTCTGGCAAAAGGTGAGCCCCACAAAACTGCGGCTCCAGAGTGATTATGGAGTGACGGCCCAACGGCTTAGGGCGCAATTAACGGCGAATGCACTGCCGTTTACCCTCAACGATAGCAACGGTTTAACGGAACTTGTCTTTAAAGCGGGGGCCCCAGAGATCCAGGTCTTTAGTTTGGCGAACCCACCCCGCCTAGTGGTCGATTTACGATCACAACCAGAAAATCAAAATCGGTCTGTGCAATGGCTCCCTGGGGTGCAGTGGCGACAGGAAAATTTTGCGGCCAGTTCTGGGCCTGTGCGGGTGACTTGGCTCGAAATTGACCCCACCCAACGGCAACTCCAGCTTAAGCCGATCACCCCGGATAACAACACAATTGTGGGGTTAGCGCCCCTGTTGATCCAGGCAGACACCAATCAGGCGATCGCCGCCATTAATGCGGGCTTTTTTAACCGCAATAACCAATATCCCCTGGGGATTGTCCAAGGCAATCGAGCTTTACGTTCGGGGCCGATTCTCAATCGGGGGGCGGTGGCCTGGGATAATGCGGGCCGCTGGGAATTTGACCGCCTCAAGGTCGAAACCGATATTGTTGCGGGCAATGGCGAACAGGTTGGGGTTGAACTGATCAATAGCGGCTATGTGAAAGCCGGGGCCGCCCTGTATGACCGCGCCTGGGGCAGTCGTTACACCACAGCCGTTGATAATGAAATTGTGCTGACGGTGATGACCTCCGGGGGCCGTGACCAGGTCATTCGCCAGGAAACAGCGGGGAAAGCGGGCCAAAATAGCTATGAAATTCCCCAGGGTGGTTATTTGTTGGTCTTCCGCTCCTTTCGCACTGGGGCAGCCAAATTTCCCGTGGGGGTGACCCTAGAACGGCGACCCAGATTTACCCCCAATAGTTTTGCGACGTTACCGAATATTGTCGGTGGTGGGCCGCTCCTCCTGAAGAATGGTCAGGTTGTTCTCAATGGCCAAGCAGAACAGTTTAGTACGGCCTTCAATATCCAGTCAGCTTCCCGCAGTGCGATCGCCAGAACCCGAGACAACAAAATATTGCTGGTGACCCTCCATGGGGCAGCAGAAGAAACGGCCGGGGCAACCCTCAACGAATGGGCGAATATTCTCCGCCGTCTGGGGGCCACGGATGCCTTGAATTTGGATGGGGGCGGATCTTCGGCCCTTGCCCTTGGTGCTAATTTAAGCGATCGCCACCCCACTACCGCCGGACGGGTTAACAACGGCATCGGCTTGTTTTTAGAATAGAATCGACGCACACTAATCCCTGCCCGAATTACCGATGAATAAACGCCTTGTCCAAGTCATTGTCTTTGTGATGATCGTTCTGTTGCTGGTGCCCCTCCTGGCAACCCCCGCTTTCGGTGCTGATCTCGACCAGGGAGCCCAGATCTTTGAAGCCCATTGTGCCGGCTGTCATCTCAACGGTGGCAATATCGTCCGGCGCGGCAAAAATCTTAAAAAACGGACCATGGCGAAAAATGGTTATACCTCTGTAGAGGCGATCGCCAACCTTGTTACCCAGGGGAAAGGCAATATGTCCGCCTACGGTGACAAACTCAGCTCCGAAGAAATCCAAGCAGTTGCTCAATACGTTCTCCAGCAATCCCAAACCGACTGGAAATCCTAAAAATCAAAGTAAATGTAAGGAATATTCCCCTCTGGCCCAAAAATCAAAATACCGTAGAAACAGAGGGGAATCAGCGCCACTTTAAGGCCCCAATTCAGTTGCAGTTGCCATTGGCGCTGCACTAGATATGCGCCTCCCATGCCCAATAGGAGCAAACTCAACAGCACCAAAAAATCAGGTCTTGCTAAGCCAAGCCCCTCCAAATAAATTTTTTGGGTAAATTGCAAATCCCCCGGATAATGCCACAGATGTCGCAAAAGCAAGACAGCACGGGGGCCATCTGGTAAACGGAAGGGAATCCAACTCAAAAACACGAACGCCTGGGTCAAGAGCCATGCCCCCAGTATTCCCGGCAGCGACGCCCAGAAATTCTCTAACCACAGCCAACGATTCGCAAACCATTGTCCCAATCGATGAATCCCTAGGCCCAAACCATGGAGACAACCCCAGAGGACATAACCCCAGGCGGCCCCATGCCACAATCCGGCCAAAAACATCACCACAAAAAGATTGGCACAGGTGCGCCCCAAACCTCGCCGAGAGCCTCCCAGGGGGAAATACAGATAGTTGCGTAGCCAATCGCCTAGGCTGATGTGCCAACGTCGCCAAAATTCTGCCAAACTCGTTGAAAAGTAAGGGAAATCAAAATTTTCGGGGAGCTGAAAACCGAGCAACTTAGCACTGCCGAGGGCCAGATCCACATAGCCGCTAAAGTCAAAGTAAAGCTGGAGGCCATAGGCCAGGACAAAAAGCCACAGATCGCCGCTGCCTGCCCGTTCGAGGTTATTGGCACAAAGTTCCACAAAAACCCCCAGATTGTCGGCGATGAGGACTTTTTTTACCGCCCCGCTGGCGATGAGCCATAATCCTTCGACCCCTTCGTCGAGTAATAAGCCTGCGGTTCTACGGCTTTGCCCAGAAAAGATATGAAAGCGAGTAATCGGCCCCGACAGGAGTTTAGGAAAAAATAATTTATAGCTGCTGAATGTCAATAGGGACTGGGCCGCGGGAGCCCCCCGGTACACATCTACCAGATAGGCGATACATTCGAAGGTAAAAAAGGAAATCCCCAGGGGCGCGATCAGAGTTTCTGGGAAGGCGATCGCCCATTGTTCTAGTCCAGGCCAGGGCCAGAGCCACGCTAGATTCTCCAGGGTAAAAGGAATATATTTAAACCCAAAGAGCACCGCCAGATTTAGAAAAATACCTAAGCCCAGCCAATACCCAGGCTGCCATTGCCACAATCGAAAAGCTTGCCGCAAAGACTGGGGGCGATCGCCCGATGGGCCTTGGCGCACGAGGAGTTTACCCCAAAAAAAGTTCAAGACCGTCAGACCTACCAGCAATGGTAAAAATTGCGGTTGTAGCAGGCTATAAAACAAGACACTAGCCAGTAGCAGCAGCCAGCGTTGCAAAGGTGGCCAAAACCATCCCAAACCCCAATAGCTCACCACTGTTCCCAGGAGGAAACAGCCATAGCCGAAGGATACCAGCCTCATTGGTTCGTCAAAAAAACATCAGGGTCACCATAGCAGCCCTGTCTCAGAATTAATAGCCCTGGCCCGGATCAAAAGGTTCTACAATTTCGACTTCAACGGCCTTTTCAATTTCTGGTTCCGCCTCAATGACCAAAGGAGCCGACACGGGTTCTAGTTCCGGTAAGGCGATGCGCTGGGGTGCTTTTTCTTTCACAAGGTCTGGCATTGGTTCTGCCTTATCTAGCCAGTATTCCGCCACCGGTAACGTGTGCTCTAGATCCTCTAGCAGTCGCGGAATAATCATCACCGCGTGGAGCTCACCGATCCGTTCTGCTTCGTGCATCCCCGCATCAATGGCCATCGCTACGTTGGAAACAGTCCCGCGAATAATCGCCGTACAAAGCCCATCACCAATGGTTTCATAGGAGGCCAGTTGTACATCAGCGGACTTTAACATCGCGTCGGCGGCCCCCACCATCGCCGGAAAACCACGGGTTTCTAGGAGACCGATAGAACGATTACTCAGGCGACTATAACCCCGTTGCTGCTGGGCAATTTCTGCCAAGTGACTGCCAATGGGAAAAATGGCTTCGAGGTTTGGCAACGGTCGGGGAATGACTAATTTAGAAACGTATTGATCAAACTGAGCAGCGGTGCGTGCCCCCTCTTCGACGGCCAGGCGGACATCTGCTGTTTTCCCCCGAACCACGGCTGTACAGTAGCCGCCCCCAGTTTTTTCATAGCCGACAAGGGTAACTGCCGCTGACTTGAGCATCATGTCCGCAGTGCCCACAATTGCCGGAAAGCTCTTAGTGGAAACGAGTCCCAAGGCACAATCTTGAAACGGATGCGCACGGTGGGGTGCTTGGCGGAGGGGTTGCCGACGGGCAGGAAAATTCATAGGAACTGGGGGAAGGATCGGTTTAGAACAGTCTCGCTTTATGATTAAGTTTATCGGGCAAATACTGATTTACCTATCATTTTACGTTATTCCACTTTTGATTCGGCTTTATGATTGGACAACCGCAATCTCCAGAATACAAACTCTCCCCTGAAGAAACGGACGCTTTATTCCGGTCACTACTCCACAAGGAAGGGACTTGGGTCGAGTGGGGCGTCGGTTGCCAACAACTCCAGCAGTCAGGCCATAGCGCCCAGGAAATTTTTGAGCAGACAGGTTTCCAGACGGCCCAGCAAAATATGATCATTGTGGCGGCCCAGGTGTACCAAAGCATCGCAAGTAGTGGTGTGCCCGAAGATCTGCTGGCCTATTGCCGTGGCCCCCGTTCTGATGTGCTGTATGAGCTACGGATCTTGAGTCATAGCCAAAGGGCGATCGCCGCCCAGGTGTGCCAGGCCAAAAGCCTTGAATTTGATGGAGCAAAGGAACTGGCCCGGGCGATGCAAGAGTTTGCCCGCTTACCCCAAATTCCCGATGGTTTCACGGAACACCCTGGGGATGCCGTTGCCTACCAAGCCTGGCGCTCCGCCAAGCAAAAAAAAGATTTACAAGACCGCACCCGCCTCATCGCCAAGGGATTAAAATTTGCCCATTCTGCCACCGCCCGGCAAAAAATCGAGCAACTCCTCAGTGACCTCACCACCAGCCCCACCAAGGCGGCTCCACTCCTCCCCCTCTACCGTTACGACGAAGATACCAATGTTCCCCTGCTAATTCCGGTAGCGGGATCTTTACCGTTAGAAAGCGATCGCCTGTTGAGCGTGCCTCCCCTCAAGCAAGCGTCTCCTTTTAATCTCGTGACAGTTGCCGCAGCGACAAGTCTGGTGCCGCTACCCAGTTGGCAAAATGTACTGACAGCGGGAGATCCGGTAGTGATCTTCCACCAAACCGATCAACTGCCCCAGCCCATTCCCGGTAAGCCAGAACCCGTTTTGATTTTGCTTGATCGTCAACAAACTGTTTGGAATGACAACAGCTATTTTGCGGTGGATGCCGACGGCAAGGTGGAATTGGGTTGGTTTGCCGAAGCACCGATCGCCAAAATTTTAGGCCAAGTCCTCTTGGTGATGCGCCCGAAAAAAATTCTCGATGAGAATAACCTCCGGGAACCCTGGCAAATGGACGATTAAGCGCAAAAAATGCTGCTTTTGCCCGAATTCCTCTCTATTTAGCGCCAAAATTTTTATCGGGAAATTTCCCCTAACGGTGTACTAGATAGCATTACTTTTCTGGGCGATTGCGTTACAGTATGAAATACAGAGCGTTATTCCTGAGGTGAAAAATGCCGCACTCGACCACTGCCTACACTGAAGCATCCCCAGATCACGCCATTTGGGATAGCCTGAAGCAGGCGATCGCCCGCAGTTCTGGTTTCAAGCGCTGGTATGCAAACCATTGCGAAATCCTCCCCCTTGAGAACCTCAGCGTCGATCAGCAAGTCACCATTTACCTCAAGGAAACCCTAGAGACCCTCGCTTATTAAGCGCCCCTCTCAATGGGGATCTGGTGGGAAACTACCAGCAAATCTTCAAGTTTCGTTTTCGTTCCAAATATCTTTCAAGATCAAAATAGTCAGTAGCGTTTTCCCTTCGGTTTGCGGCTGGCTGTTTTTTTGTGGGGCGATCGCTGGTTTGGCTTGGCTTTTTTTACCAGGTTTTGTAAGGCTCCAATTTCCGCCGTCGTTAAATGCCGCCATTCCCCCGGCCCTAGACCAGTGAGGGTTAATTTCGCTGGCCCTGTACCTATGGCGACGCGCATAAGGCGTAATGTGGGATGCCCCACTGCGGCGGTCATCCGGCGCACCTGACGATTTCGCCCTTCCGTTAGGGTCAGTTCTAACCAGGCTGTCGGGACATTTTTCCGGAAGCGGATCGGGGGTTCTCGTGCGGGGACGGTTGGCTCAGGGATCAAGAGATTGGCGATCGCCGGCCGCGTTTTTTTCCCTTGCACCATTACCCCCTGGCGCAACTGTTCTAACGCCTGCCCGTCCGGAATATTTTCCACCTGTACCCAATAGGTGCGGGGGTGGGCAAATTTCGGTTCGCAAAGATAATGCTTCAAAGGAGCATCATTGGTCAATAATAAAAGCCCTTCGCTATCCAAATCTAAACGACCTACAGAATAAATATCTGGCACAGGCACAAAATCCTTCAACGTTTGCCGCTGTGACCCTTGGGGGCTATTATCAGTAAACTGACAAAGGACGTTATAAGGCTTGTGGAGCAAAACGTATGAGTGCTGCATTAGAACAAGAGATGACTACTAACATCATGCCCGAAGTCACCTCCCAGACACCAGAAAAAATCCAACTTCAGGAAACCCAACCCAGCCCCCTTGCGACTGCCCCGGCGGTGGTTCCTGAAACAAAAGCAGGGGAAAGTCCTCTCCTTGGCTTACTTTTGCTAGTGCCCTTTATTTTTCTGATTTTGATTGCAGCCGTTGTCGTTGAGCGCCTGATTAAATGGGGTTTGCGAAAATTCTTTGCGCCCCAAACCTCTCCAGCAACTTCAATGCCGTCGTCTCCCTTTGCCATCTCCCGTGGCTGACCCCCATTTTTGTTAAAAACGAAAAGTTTTCATGGAGTCACCCTCTCTCTTTTTTAAAGATTAGAAAAAGTTTGTTTATGATGTCGCCATAGCAATGCTTAAAATTTAAAGCCAAACTATCGAAAAAGGGAATTTTTTATTGCCTTGTGGCTTGCGCAAACTAAAAAATAGAACAATTGGCCCTTTGTCCTCTGTGACTCCGTGAAAATGCGGAGACTTACTTTACAAAAAAGATGAAGTAACGGGATCAAGTGGGTCGCTGTCGGCTGAAAGTGTGCCAGGACAAAACTGAAAAATATGACTTTTTTTATATAGAATAGGGTTGATCTCGACCTAAGGTTCTCGCAGTTTTGGTTAAAATCATTCGCCGTAAGTTCATTGGCCATGCGCCGACCTATGATATTGGACTCAGTCAAGACCATAATTTCTTATTGGGTCAGGGTCTTATTGCGGCTAACTGTTTTAATAAATCCCACTCAACGGCCTATGCCTACGTCACTTACCAGACTGCTTACCTGAAGGCAAACTATCCCGTTGAATACATGACGGCACTGCTCAGTGCCAGCAGTGGAAATAAGGATAAAGTCCGCAAGTACCGGGAAAATGCCGAGCGCATGGGTATCCTGGTCTTGCCACCGGATATTAACGAGTCAGACCTGGATTTTAAGCCCGTAGGTCAAGGGATTCGTTTTGGTTTGTCAGCGGTTCAAAACCTTGGTGAAAATGCGATCAATGCCATTTTAGCGGCCCGGGAAGCGGGGCCTTTTTTAAGTTTGTCTGACCTTTGTTCTCGGTTAGATTTGCGTGTTGTGAACCGCCGCGCCCTAGAAACTTTAATTACCTGTGGTGGACTGGATTCACTCCATGATAATCGCCAGGCAATGCTGAAGGGTCTGGATTTAATGATGGATTGGGCACAGTTGAAAGCGAAAGAAAAGGCCAGTGGTCAAACGAATTTATTTGAAAGTCTGGGAGATACGGCAGCGGCATTTGATGAAGCCCCTGTGTTACCCAAGGTGGCTGATTTAACCTTAGAAGAAAAGCTCCGGCAAGAAAAAGAATTGCTGGGATTTTATGTCTCTGAACATCCTTTAGAAAAGCTGCGGTCAACGATTTCGCCGATTTTATCGCCCATTAGCCTTACGGCGATCGCCAATCACATCAATAAAAAAGTCAGCGCCGTGGCGATCCTCACGGACATGCGCAAGATTTTTACGAAGGCCAACAATGAACCTATGGCCTTTATTCAATTAGAAGATATTTCGGGTCAAGTAGAAGGGATTGTCTTTCCCCGCACTTATCAGAAAGTTGAGCAACTCTTACAGCTTGATAGCCGTGTCATTGTGTGGGGCAAAGTGCAACAAAAAGAGGATCGAACGCAACTGATTGTGGACGATCTCGAACCCATTGAAGAGGTGCGAATGTTGATGATTCGCCTCTCTCCGAGTGAGCTTCATCACACCCAAAGTCAGCAGCGACTGAAGCAAATTTTGTCACAGCAGGCTGGGGATAAGAAGAAGCGGGGGCGGATCCCGGTGATCGTGATCGTTGGGAGGGGTGGCGATCGCACCTTTATTCGCCTTGGGCAAGACTATTGGGTCGAGGACGATCACCAGGCCCTCTTGGCACTCCGACAGGGGGGCTTCCATGTCTACCGCGAAAACCTGATTCCCCAGGCCCAAGCGAGCTAACCATTACTTCTACTTTTTAAAAGAAACCCATAAAACCCATAAATCCTATGTCTTACACTTACGAATATCCAAAACCGAGCGTTACCGTTGACTGTGTTGTTTTCGGCCTCGACGCCACCCATACCCTGAAAATGATGCTGATTCAGCGGGGCGTTGAACCCTTTAAAGGGGAATGGGCCTTACCGGGGGGTTTTGTACGCCTTGATGAATCCCTCGAAGAAGCGGCCATGCGCGAACTCCGGGAAGAAACGGGCGTCGAAAAAATATTTCTAGAGCAGCTCTATACCTTCGGTGCTCCGGATCGTGACCCCCGCGATCGGGTGATTACCGTGGCCTACTATGCTTTGATTAACCTAGAGGATCACCCAATTCATGCCCAAACGGATGCCGATGCTGTGGCTTGGTTCTCGCTGGATGAACTGCCCAATGTTGCTTTTGATCACCAGCAAATCATTGATGTGGCGACCCGACGGCTCCAGGGTAAACTCCGCTATGAACCCATTGGCTTTGAGCTGCTGCCCCGCAAATTTACCTTGACCCAACTCCAAAAACTCTACGAGCAGATTTTAGGAACCCAATTGGATAAGCGGAACTTCCGGCGCAAAATCCTTAAAATGGATCTCTTGATTAAATTAGATGAGTTGCAAACTGGGGTCGCCCACCGTGCGGCACGGCTTTACTCCTTTGATGAGGCTAAATATCAACGGCTCAAGGAGGCTGGCTTTAATTTCGAGCTTTAAGGCAGGTTTGGAGATCGTTCAGTTTGTCAGAGTCGCATCATTTTGAAGGCGATCGCCAAAAGTAGATGGAACCCATCGAGGAAAAACGCGATCCGAGTCTCTGGTATCGGCTTTACTGCGCAGGCTTAATGCTGGGCCAGGTGCTATGGCGTCTCCTGCGCGGGAAACTCCGGCGTGACCAGATCACGGAACAAATGCTAACGGCGGGACCGAAGGCGTTGGTGCCAGTGTTGCTGGTCGCTTTTTTTGGGGGCATGATCTTTACGATCCAAACTGCAAGGGAACTCACTACCTTTGGGGCCGAAAGTTTTGTCGGGGGGGCGTTTGCGATCGCCTTTTGTCGAGAACTGGCCCCGATTTTGACCGCGAGTATCATTGCGGGTCAGGTGGGGTCGGCCTTTGCGGCGGAATTAGGCTCGATGAAAATTACCGAACAGATCGATGCTCTGTATATGCTCCGGTCTAATCCCGTTGATTATCTGGTGATGCCCCGGGTGGTGGCTTGCTGTTTGATGTTGCCGATTTTAACGGTCTTTGCCTTGGTGGTGGGGGTGATCGGGGGTACCGGAGCCGCCTATCAGTTCTATGATCTTGCCCCCATTAATTTTTTAACGTCCGTACAAACTTTTCTTCAGCCCCGAGACCTGATTAATGTCGGCGTCAAAGGGATTCTGTTTGGGCTATTGGTGGGGATTATCGGCTGCAGTTGGGGTCTGACAACCGTCGGCAGTACGCAGCAGGTGGGTCGCTCTGCCACTTCAGCGGTGGTGACGACTTGGATCGGTATTTTTATGTTGGATTTCTTTTTATCGCTCCTGTTGTTTCACCAATCTCCCCTGGGTTAAGGGAGTCCGCAAAGATTTACTCAGCCTGAGGTCAGGGGGATATGTTATTTTCCAAGGAGATTCTTTTATTCCGAGTGCTACATGTTACTGAGCGATGATCTGTTGTTGAATTTTAAGCGGTGTGAACGTCGGGCTTTTTTAGACCTGTATGGCGATCGCACTGAGCAGACATCGGAAAAAGATTTTCTCCAAAAATTACGTAAAGAAAACCAGCGCCAAATTCAGGAATATCTGGGTCAACGCCCTTACCACGAACCCGCCGCCGCCGATTGGGAAACCTGTGCCGCCGAAACAGAAGCCCTGATGGCCGCAGGGGTCGAATGCATTTATCGGGGGGTCTTACTCTATCACTTCGACCAATGGCCCGGTACCCCTGTTGAACAGTTAACCCTGGTGGGGAAACCCACGGTTCTCTTGCGACAGGCTGGCCCTTCCCGCTGGGGCAAGTGGCATTATCGACCGATCAGCGTCAAATTAGGCCAAAAACCAAAGCCAGAATACAAGCTGGTGGCGATGTTCCACACTTTTCTATTAGAGGCCATCCAAGGGCGATCGCCTCGGTTAACCCAACTCATTTTGCGGGCTCGCCGTCCCCACCGGGTTGATGTAGACCTCTGGAGCGACAAACTCCAGGAGACGATTACCGACTGCATCAACCTTTTATTACCCGAATTAGAGCCGGAAGTTTTTATTTCCCGGCAACGCTGTCACCTCTGCTCTTGGCACAAGCATTGCTATGCGATCGCCCAAGCCGATAATCATTTATCCCTCGTGCCCGGCGTCACCCCCAACCGCTACGAATCCCTCCAGGGCATCGGTGTTAATACCCTCGAATCCCTCGCCCAAACCTCCCCCAAACACCTGGGCCAACACCTAGGCGCCGATATCGCCATGCAACTCCAACAACAGGCGCGGGCCATTGTCCACCAAGAAGTCGTCTGGCGCATCAATCGTCCCAACAAAACCCAACCCATTCCCCAGGGAACCGTCGAACTTTTTTTTGATATCGAAGCAGAACCCGACCGCAACGTTGATTATCTCCTGGGGGTGTATTTGGTCGATCACCAAAACCAACGGGAA
Organism: Picosynechococcus sp. PCC 8807; assembly: GCF_001693295.1. Taxonomy (NCBI): domain Bacteria; kingdom Bacillati; phylum Cyanobacteriota; class Cyanophyceae; order Chroococcales; family Geminocystaceae; genus Picosynechococcus; species Picosynechococcus sp. PCC 8807. The sequence continues at coordinate 2,495,161 of NZ_CP016483.1, read as the reverse complement.
AAATTTTATGGTTTTGTGGCAGAAACGCTAGAGGAAGAAGGCAAAATTTGGCAAGAATTTGTGGAATTTGTCACGCAATTTCCCGAAGCACCGATTTTCCATTTTTCTCCCTACGAACGGGATACCCTCAATCGCCTAGGGAAAAAATATGGCACACCGCCCCAGCAACTGCAAAAAATTGTGGGTCGCCTGATGGATATTCACCAATGGGTGACAAAATATCTCGTGTTTCCCGTAGAAAGTTATTCCCTCAAGGCCCTGGCCAATTGCCTCGGCTACCAATGGCGCGAAAAGGGGGTCAGCGGCGATCAAACCGTGTGCTGGTATGACCAATGGTTAGAAACGGGCGATCGCCAATTATTAGAGGCCATTGTCCGCTACAACGAAGATGATTGTCGGGCAACCCATCACCTCAAACAATGGATCACCAGCTTTCTAGAATCCCAGCAAAAAACCATGGTTTTACGTTGATCCCGTGGGCTACAGTAAACCGCGATAGCGAATAAACATTAAAATCGCCGCCCAGGAACCCAGGGCAACCTTGACCGCCACGATGATATTGAGGATCGTGATCCAACCACCACTAAATAACGTGCCAAATTCACCGTGGGGGAGCTGGAAGCCCATCAGGGACAATGCTGCTAAGAGGAAAAAGACCAGTACCGAAATTTTTTCGAGAATCGCTGCATTCCACTTTTTATAAATGGCATCCATCCATTGGGGCGAAGAGACGATCGCCACCAAACCAATGGCCGTCCCCCCCGCAACACCAGCGGCAAAACCACCCCCAGGGCTGAGGTGTCCCCGAATGGCCAGTTCAATCCCAATCAGGGCCGCAATGGTCGCCCCCAACCGCGCCAGGACAATGGAAGGGGAATCGGTAAATTGCTTAACTTCCTTCGAGGGGTGTTCGTCGGCCAGTAAAAAACGCACGCCCATGATCGCCAGGGTAAAAACCATCACTTCAAAGCCGGTGTCGTAGAGGCGATTGCGCAAAATAATCCCCGATACAGCATTGGGTACCCCCGCTTCGGCGGCCACCACTTCGGCGATCGCCCCAATCTCCCCTTCCATCGCAAAATTCGGGAAGACGAGCATTTTCACAAATAAAGAAATACCAAAGGCAAGGTAAACCCACTTCATGATTGATGATTCTCCATAAGGGATTGCGGCGACGATGGCCCAACGACTTCAGGGGTAGGCTGTGGCTCTAGCAGTTGCAGTTCGATCACATCCGTCAGGGCTGAGGTTTTAAAGATTTCATAGAGCCGTGGTACACGGGTTTTCAGGACATGAAGGTGCCCATCGCCATCCACCTGCAAAATACAGTGCACATTTTTCTGCGCCAGGGCTTGACCCAGGGCTTGGGTATCTTCAAATACCACGGGTTCCAGGCGTAAATGATATTTGCCCAGTACCTGCTTGAGCAGCGGGTTGATTTTTTGGATGAGATTAACGGTATCTGTGCCAGTGGCCAAAACCCCTAAACGCATACTCATCGAAGAACGCACGGCCACCGCATAGAGGGTAATGGACAGCATCGTCCCCACCAACGCTTCGGTTAAAGCCACATCCGCCGCCCCGAACATTGCATAAAGGAGCGCGGCGATCGCCCCCAGGATCCCCCGAATCACCAACGCATAGTAAGGATTTTTTTGGGCGACTAATAATCCCCCCGTCACGGGCAATAACAAGGCGATCGCCCCCACAAACCAGTCAAAATTAGATCCGTTCATCACCGCCTCCACGACTCGAACAATAGGCCAGCACATACCCCAGTACCGTATTCCAAATGGCGAGGGCAATAATCGCCAAAATCAGCAGGGGCCATTCCCTGGGGATTTTTAGCAGTAGTCCCGCCATAATCGCCATCGAACCCAAGGTGTCAGAGACCGACAGAGTATGCAATTTAAACAACACAGAACGATTACCCAGTAGCGGCGCAGTGCCCCAAAACCAGAAAATCACCCCCACAATGATGCAGCCGTAGCTGAGAATATTGATCAAAGTGCTCATGGTAAATTCACCCGCCTCAAAATGTGAGCTAGCAGCATTAACGCCGCATTGCCGACGCACAAAATTAGGACACCGACAACCCCGATCGTCCAGTCATCCCGCAGTACCGAAATCACCAAAATCATCACCGAGGTTTTACTGGCAATGCTGGCGAAGGCCAGGAGCTTTTGCCAAATATCTTGATCCTGTATTGCTTCATAAATTGGCAGCAGTAACGCGCCGATCATCGCCCCAAAAATCCAGGTCATTTGAGTTTCCTCCTTTGCACACGGTGAACTTCGTACCAACCGTCTTTGTGATAATGCAGCACAATCGTTTTCGGGGTAAAGGTAATCAGAAAAATATCGAGAAAAATTAAGCCTGGAGTCCGATTTGGCTTCACCCGCTCCATGGTGACGGTTTCATAGAGATGGGGGCGAAAAATCATTTCAAAGGCTTCAAAATAGGCCTGGGGAATCGCAATGATAATTTCCCAAAACACATGGAGCCAATCTTTGATCTGAGCCGCATCAAAGCGTTTACCGGGCATCAAGATCGCAATAATCACGCCGATGAGAATATTGGCGGCACTCAGGTCTGCCGTGAGCAGAAACCAGATCATTAAAATCAAAAAAATATCGAGAATGCCGATCATAGGGTCACCATCCAAAATAATCCAGTTAAGACAACGCTCATGCCGCCGATCAACTGCTCAAATTCTTCAAAGATCCGGGGCAGCTTGAATTCGAGACGTTTCATAATCAGCCAGTACAACACCCAGCCAAGGGCAATTTTGATCAAGGCCTTGGGGATATTAGAAAATTCATAGGCTTCGAGATAAAAACCATTGCCTAGGATGACACCGCTTAATAAAAAGGCGATCGCCCCCCAAAAGGTCACACTTTTTGCAGTAAATTTCGTCGCGGCATCATGGGGAATAAACAAGAATTTGGCGAAGGCCAGGGCTGTCCCCACGGCGGCAATGTTTAAACCGATTTCCTGCCAGGGCGCAATATTTTTAAGCAGTAGGGCTTTTGAGCTAAAGCCAATCAGCAACGGCATGCTCACCATTGACAGGCAGGCGATCGCCAAGGGCAGCCACAGACTGCTCGCGATTTTAGTTTGGCGCAGTTCCTGAAAATTGCGGGTGGGCAATTGCCCCGCCATCAAAAATAAAGAAGATTTCACTAAACCATGGGAGAGGGCCGCCAAACCCGCCACCGCCGGTGCTGAGAGCAACAACCCTAATTTTGAGATGGTACTAAAAGCCAGTAAACGTTTGGCATCGGTTTCGAGAATGGCAAAGGTAATCCCCAACAGAGCAGTGGCCAGACCGAATAGTCTCAGCCACAGATCCAGGTCTGACACCAAAATGCCGCACCGCAGGAGGGGGAAAATTCCCGCTTTAACCACGACACCGGACAACATCGCCGATACGGGGGTTTCTGCTTCGGAGTGGGTTAGGGGCAACCAAAATCCCGATATAAAGACGCCTCCCTTGGTGAGTAGGCCCAAGAAAATCAGGGCGATCGCCTCGCTGGGGGCTTCGGCCAGACCCGCAAAAGCGAAGGATTTTGTTGCTTGGTAAACTAGCACCGCCCCAATGAGATAGAACAGCATCGCCGTATTGCTGAGGAATAAATACCTGAGACCAATCCAAATGGAACGGTCGGTGCGCTGGTAGGTCATCAACAGAAAAGCCGCAATGCTAATGGCTTCTAGGGCAACATAGAGGCTAATCAGATCGGCGCAGACAAAAACGGCATTGAGGGCCCCTTGTAAAACCACCAACTGGGTAAAGAAAAAAGCACTTTTGTTACTTTTCCAGCAGTACACCGTCACGGCGATCGCCACCGCCGCGTTGGTCAAAATAAAATAGCCGCTCTGGTCATCCACCAGTAGATCTACCCCATACATCCCCAGGAGCTTGAGGCTGTAGGGTTCCGGCTGAAAAATTTGGACAAGGCCAAAGATCAACGAACAAATAGAAACGAAAATCGCCAGATAACGATCAATCTTGGGCAGTAAATAAATACTAAAGCCCACCACAAAGGGAAAAATTACCCAGCCAATGGTCAATTCATTCATGGTTATCATCCTCCCTAAACTAACGACCACTGAGAGTTGTCCTAAGCCAACACCAGCCAAAACAAACCCGTCAACACCAGACTCATCACCCCCACCAGATGTTCAAATTGCTCCACGACCCGGGGCAGCTTGACCGTAATCCGCTGGAAAATCAGCCCATAGGCCAGCCAACCGATGCCGATGGTGACTAACGCCTTGAGGATATTACTGGGTTGATAGGCTTCCAGGTAAAAGCTGTTGGTTATAAACAACCCACCCAGGAGCAGCACAATCGCGCCATAAAAATTCGGCAAAATTTTGAGGCTGGGGTCTGTTTTTTTCGGGAGGAAAATGAATTTCGCAAAGGAAATCGCTGTCCCCACCGCCGCCACATTGAGGGCGAAGCTTTGCCAAGGCAGAATATTTTTCATCGTCAGAATTTTAGAACTGTAGCCCGCCAAAAAGGGCAAGCCAGAGATCGAAGCACAGGCTAACACCAAGACCCACCAGTAGGCCCGGGGAATCGACTGTTCGCGTAAAACTTTAAAATTGCGACTGGATAACTGTCCCGCCGTGAGAAAAAGCGCGCCTTTAACGAGGCCATGGGTAAGGGCATAAAACCCACCCACCGCTGGCGCGGCCAACACAAAACCCAATTGGGAAACGGTGTGAAAAGCCAACATTCGTTTTGTATCTTTCTCAAAAACCGCATAGCCAACCCCCAACAGAGCCGTACCCACACCAAATAATCGCACCACAGGATCAAGCTCTGGCACTAATAGGGCGCAGCGGGCCAGGGGAAAAACACCAGCTTTAACCACAACCCCTGATAAAAGGGCGGATACGGGGGTTTCTGATTCCCCATGGGTGAGGGGGAGCCACAGACCAGAGACAAAAATGCCCCCCTTGGTCAGTAAGCCGAGGAAGATTAAGGCGATCGCCTCCTTGGGGGCCACTGCCAAACCCGAAAAAGCAAAGGAATTACTCGCTTGGTAGACCAATACCGCACCAATGAGATAAAACAACATCGCGGTATTGCTAATGAAGAGATAGCGCAGGCCGACCCAGAGGGAGCGATCGCTCCGGGAATAGGTGATTAACAAAAATGCGGCAATCCCAATGCACTCTAGGGCGACATACAGACTGATCAGATCGGCACAGCAAAACGTCGCGTTTACCGCCCCATGGAGGATCACCAGTTGGGTATAGAAAAAGGGTGATTTCTGTTTATCAAAGCAATAAAGGAGTACAGCCCCCGTCACCAGCCCATTCATCAAAATGAAATAGCCGCTCAGTTCATCGAACATCAGGGTGACGCCGAAGCTATCCAAGAGTTCTAGGGTAAAAGGCTCTAGACTCCAAAGCAGACCGATACTATAGACCACCGATAGAGCGGCGATCGCCAAAGCAAAGTAACGGTTCCAGCGGGGCAAGAGATAAATACTGAACCCCACAACAAACGGCAACAAAATCCAAATAATTGTGATGTCGTCGATCATGGCGTGTGGCTTTTCTCGATTTCGCTGGTTTCTAAGGTCGGATTATCCCGTGACAACTTCATCACGCCCACGAGCATCAAGGCCTGAATCGAAAAGCCAATCACAATTGCCGTCAAAATCACGGCCTGGGGCACCGGATCGGCATAGGCGATCGCCCCCTGGTCAGCATCCACAATGGGGGCAAAAATCCCCCCCCGGGCTGCCACAAGAATGTAATACGCAATCACCCCCGTACTCATCACATCCATGGCCAGGATTTTCATAATCAGATTTCTTTTGAAAATGATGCCGAAAAACCCAATGAAGATTACTGCAAACACACAGGCTTCGAGCATAGACATCGACATGGCTGAATTCCCTCCGTCCGAGTGGGGAATGTCCCTGACGACAATCCCCCATTAACGATTTCCTACACCGACAAACTTTTCTCAAGGGCTTCCCGGTCGGCAGGCACATCCGGATCCTGGGGCTTATTTAAAACAGCCTGGAGGAGCGGCGGTGCCAAGAAAGTGGTCAAGATCACCATCACAATGATGGCTGCTTCTAGGGGCTTATCTAACACACCACTAGCAGAACCAATGCCCGCAAAAACGAGGCCCACTTCTCCCCGGGGAATCATGCCAAAACCAATGGCCAAGCGATTCACCCCCGGTTGACCAAAGACGGCCCAGCCCGTGATTACCTTCCCGACAATCGCCACAACGATGAGGAACGCAGCAATCACTAATCCGGCGCGGTTGGCAGACTCGAAGGGGTTCAGAACACCAAGGTCTGCTTTTGCTCCCACGGTTACAAAAAAGATCGGCACTAAAAAGTCGGCAATGGGCATTACCTGACGGTCTAACTCTTTACGGAGATCCGTTTCATCCAACACAAGACCCGCTGCGAAGGCCCCTAAAATGGCTTCTAAATGGATGAGGTTCGCAATAATCGCCATCACCAACGCAAAGGCAAAGGCCGGAATCAACAGCGCGCCCCGGGTTTTTAGTTTGGCGGCGATCGCCTCAAAACCTTGGTTAAAGAATTTACCGAGCAGAATCGAACCCAACAGAAAAGCACTGGCCCCAATAATCAGATAGACCACATTCAGGAGATCCACTTCCCCGGTCTTGGCCAAACTCGCGACGACCGCTAAAACAATAATCCCCAGCACATCGTCAATCACCGCCGCACCAACGATAATTTTGCCTTCGGTGGACTTTAGCTGACCCAAGTCCGACAGTACCTTCGAGGTAATGCCAATACTCGTGGCCGTGAGGGCGGCCCCCGCAAAAATAGCAGGGATAATCGGCGTATGGAACAACGTCACTAGGCCCACCGTCCCCAAAAGGAAAGGTGCCACCACCCCGACAATCGCGACCACCGCAGCCTGGGAACCCACTTTACTCAGCTCCCGGAGATCTGACTCAAGGCCAATCTCAAATAACAGCACAATGACCCCAAGCTCTGCCAATACCGAGATCACTTCGCTTTGGCTGGCAAAAATATGCTCAAGGGCAGTGCCATCTAAACCACCAAGCTGCTGCAAAAACAGCATTAAACTTGAGTCGGCCGCCGTGGCCCCTGTTTCCGGAAAGACGATGAGGTGGAGCGCCGAGACCCCGACTAGAACACCTCCGACCAGTTCCCCTAATACAGGGGGTAAACCGACTCGTTTGGAGAGTTCTCCCCCCAACTTACTCATGGCATAGATCACAACCAGGGTCATTAAAACGCCGGTTAAAACAAATGAACCATAGTCAGCTTCCGGGGTTGTCGCCAGGGACAGGGAAGGAACGAAATCCGTCAATCCTGGCAGACTACCAGAAAAGATTGTGGGACTTAGCATAGAATTTTTGCCTCAAACGTTGTGGTAAAAAGCGATCGCAAATATTGCAGGGATGGGACAAAAGTGAAAAGGGATAGGTTGCATCGAACCCGGAGAGGGCTATCTGCCGACCATACCGTCCTGAGATAAGCCGGAAGGTTAGACCAAGATAGCCAGGAACCCACCGCAGATCAGGGCCTTAACCCATCTCTGAACTGGGAGCCGTCACACCATCCGCCAAATGGGGATAGATTCCGAGCACGGCATTCTTGAGGGCTTCTTCCCGCGACATTAAACATTTATCGGGGGGAACCCGCTTAAAGAGCTTGAGTTTTTCCAGACGGCGACGGGTTTGGCCCGCAGCACCGACAATATAAACCTGACGTTCTTTGTCGAGGGCCTCTTCAATGGCATTTTCTAGGGCTAGGGAAGCGGTCACCCCCATGTGGGGCACTTCACCGATATCAAAGACGAGGGCGTCACAGTCACCCATAGCATTGTGTTCCCTGGCGATCGCCTTTGCGACCCCAAAGATCATCGGCCCACTGAGTTGGAACAAAAGAACGCGGCCTTGGCCTTCATCCAACCAGCGTTTTTCAGTATTCGTCAGGCGGATATTATCGTCAGCATCACTGACCGTTTGGACTTTTTCGGACTGGAGATTACTCATCCGTTCGATGGTGAGCACGTTAGCCACAAAGACACCCACACCCACGGCAACAATCAAGTCAACCAAGACCGTTAACAAAATGACGCCGTACATAATAAAGGCTCCCTTGGGGGAGATTTCGTGGGCCCGTTTCAGGAAACTCCAGTCAATAATGTCAACCCCAACCTTGAAGGCAATCCCTGCTAACACAGCCAGGGGAATGGTTGCCGTCAAACTCGCAGCCCCCAGGATCACAACCAACAGGACAAAGGCCCGCACCAATCCAGACAGTGCAGATCGACCACCGGACTGGATATTCACCACAGTCCCCATGGTGGCCCCAGCCCCGGCAATCCCGCCAAACAAGCCAGAAAAGAGGTTCCCTAGACCCTGACCAATTAATTCTTTATTGGAATTATGTTCTGTCCGGGTCAAGCTATCGGCAACCACAGAAGTCAAGAGGGCATCGATACAACCAAGCATCCCTAGCACTGCCGCATCGAGAATCATCCTCTGGAATCCACCTACACTGAAGCTCGGTCTGACCAGCTCTGGGAACCCGGCTCGAATTTCACCGATGCGACGGAGATCGCTTACTTCTGGCGGGAAAACGAAAAAGGCGATTACCGTCCCCAGGACAAGAGCGACCAATTGGGGCGGGATTACCTTTTTAAACTTCTCTGGCATAAACCAGATGATCGCCACGGTGCCTAAAGCTAAGGCTGTTTCGCCCGGTTGAATATTACTCAGCAGTGTGGGTAAATTTTGGAGCGTGCCGATGACGCCGCCCCCCGGACTCGCCTGTCCTAGGAAGGGCGCTAATTGCAAAATGACCAGGATAATCCCGATCCCTGACATGAAGCCAGAAATCACGGTGTAGGGCATCATGGTGACGTATTTGCCGAGTTTGAGGGCGCCAAAAATAATTTGGAACACCCCGGCCATCATCACGACGGTAAAGGCGATCGCCAAACCTTCTTCTGGAGTAGCGGCGCTGGCCGTGAAATGGGCAATCACAGCGGTCATAACCACCGTCATCGGCCCTGTGGGTTCGGAAATGAGGGTGGGGGTTCCCCCAAAGAGGGCGGCAAAGAAGCCCACAAGCACAGCACCCCAAAGACCGGCTTCTGCCCCGGCACCGGATGCCACCCCGAAGGCGAGGGCCATGGGCAACGCAATGACCGCCGCCGTTAGCCCGCCAAAAATATCGCCGCGGATATTCCTAAAGTGAATTTTGTTGGTTATCTGCATGGTTACGCATTTTTCAGATCAGTAGTGAGCAAAGCACTTAAACAAACCATAAAGGATTCGTTGCTTAGCCTGTTGGGTGTGAGTTAAGTTGTCAGTGCAACAGGAGCATAGTTTAATATCTATGAAAATTTTATTTTGTATTGATTAACATCTAACCATAGCCCCCTACCAATTGTCTCCATTGGGAAAACTATCTTTTTGATGAATTGAATAAGTTTTTTTTATCTAAAACATAGGAGGCGATCGCCCATGGCCGGACGCAATCGGGAGATTTCTAGGCTTCAAGTTACAATGGCAAGATTCTGTGGGGCGTCTAAGGAAAGAAGATGTTATGAAAATTTTTTGGTCAAGTCTAACCATTGCCACCCTGGGAGCCAGCGCAAGTTTAGTTAGTCAGCCGGGCCTCACCCAGGTGCTTCAACCGACCACAACACCAGGGGCGATCGCCTTACCGGATTACGGTCTGTGGCAAAACCAAGAACGCCAAAAGTTACTCAACGCCATTGACCATAGCCTGCGCTACATCGATACCAATACTGCCCAAGCGGATTATGCAGCGGTACAAGTCCCCGGCTTCAGTCGAGAAAAGGTGCGGCGATCGCTGGTGCGGTTTCGGCAGTTGGTGCAACAATATCCCGATCCCCGCCAATTACACCAAGCGATCCAGCGGGAATTTGTCTTCTATCGCTCTGTGGGTAAAGATGGCACGGGCCAGGTGGACTTTACCGCTTATTTTGAACCAGCCTACGTCGCCAGCCCCGTTAAAACTAACGAATTCCAATATCCTCTCTATCGTCAGCCCCCCGGTTTTAAAACTTGGTCACAACCCCACCCCCGCCGTGTAGCCTTAGAAGGCCGTGATGGTATTCCGCCGAGCGATAGTCCCTTGCGGGGGCATGAATTGGTTTGGTTAAAAAGTCGCCTCGAAGCCTATCTGATCCAGGTGCAAGGTTCCGCCCGGTTGCAACTGACCAATGGCCGCACCATGTCCATTGGTTTTGATGGCAGTACCGATTATGAATATGTCAGCTTGGGCAAGGAGTTGATTAACGAGGGCATTTTTCAGCCAGAAGAATTGAGCCTCCCCAAATTAATTGACTATTTTGAGGCGAATCCCACAGAACTCAGTAATTACATTCCCCGCAATAATCGCTTTATCTTTTTCCGGGAAACCTTCGGGTCGCCGCCCATCGGTAGTATTGGGGTGCCCGTATTGGCAGAGCGATCAATTGCCACCGACAAAAGTATTTTCCCCCCAGGGGCGATCGCCTTTATTGCGACCCAGCTTCCTTACCAGCGGGCCAATGGAGACTGGTTAAAACTCCCCGTTAGTCGTTATGTCCTCGATCAAGACACAGGCAGCGCGATCAAAGGGGCTGGCCGGGTTGATATTTTCCTCGGTACTGGGCCAAACACCCAAACCCGCGCTGGTCTCGTCAACGATCCGGGTAATCTTTACTATCTCCTCCTCAAGGATTAAGCCTCGCCTAATTTCTCGATCAAAAATCCCCCTAAATTTTTTCATCTAGGGGGACTGAATCTTAAGGTTCAAAAGCGTGTTAAATATCAACAACGGCCTTAGTTGGCGTCTGGAAATCGGCACATTCTTTGAGCAGGGCATAATCTAGCTCACTAGGAACATTGATCGGTTGGAAACCCGCCGGAACCATTTGCAACGTCGGGCGATCGCCACCAGCAGCGACAAACCCCTTGGCCACATAATCCAATTGGTAATCGTAGGCCACCTGTTCGTAGGGATCGAGGACGGCTAAATCTAACTTACCGTTGTTAATCGCGCCTGAAAAGCAAGCATATTCCGAATTCACTTGGTAAAAGACCCCTTGCACCCGGTTGTTGTCATTCACCTGGAGCACCATGTAGTCCTGGCCTAATTGTTGGGCAACGGGAGAAGTTCCATAAACGAAAACGGCACTTTGCTGCTGGGCAATCAAGCGGGTATTTAGGGATGCAAAAAAGTTTTCACTCCGACTCAGGGCACGGTGTTCGAGGGTCGCTCCCTGGGCTAAATTTGGGGCGATCGCCGTCAGACCTAAACCCAGCAGCAGCGCCACTGGCCGCGCCACGAAATGACCTGCGAATTTTCTTAACTTTTGCCACACCATATTGCGCTCCCTAAATCTCTATCAACTGCCAAAAATCTCGATTATGTCCCGAAAAATTCCCCAATTTTTGGATTACTGGCAAAAATTTTTCTGTGACTTTATTTGATTTCCTTATCTCTGACTGTAACGTAAATCGAAACCCTAATGGAAGGGGAAAAAAGCCTTTCTTCTCATAAGTTTACGATGTGATTTTTTGCTCACAAAAAAAGACCCGGCCGGGTCAAGAAATGTAAATATTCCCTGGGATTTAGATTGAATATTTTGAGCAGTAACCGTTAAGCTCGCCACCAGGGGAGTGATGTTGAAGGCTTAATTTTGGAGGGCGCGGCGGATTTGTTGCATCAGTTGTGGCGCGGCAACGGCCCCTTCGATGCGGGAAACTAATTGTCCTTTGTTGTAGAGCACGAGGGTGGGATAGGCATGGACACCGTGGTGGGAGGCAAGGGCCGGATAGCGATCGCCGTCTACTTTAACGATTTGAATTTCATTGGCCATTTGGGGGCTGATTTCTTCGAGGGTTTTGCCCATAATTTGGCAGGGGCCACACCAAGTTGCATAAAAATCGACTAAAACAGGCTTTTCGGCAGCCTGTAACATTGCTTCAAAACTGGAAAATTGTTTTTTGACAGCCATGGAAAATAGCTCCGAAACGAGATTGCGAAGGGAATTGTTGCGATCGCACGACCCTAACTCCTATGATAACCCAGTCATCAAAACGCAAAGACTTTTGGAGAGATAGGCAATGGAGCTTTTACCCGCCGCGCAACAACGTCTGAAGGATCAAGTGGCCATCGTCACCGGGGCCTCTCGGGGGATTGGTAAAGCCACGGCGATCACCCTCGCCACAGAAGGTGCAAAGGTGGTGATCAACTACGCCCGTTCCAGTGCTGCTGCCGAGGCATTGGTCGCGGAAATTCAGGCCGCCGGAGGTGAGGCGATCGCCCTCCAAGCCGATGTGTCCCAGGAAGATCAAGTCAACGATCTCGTCGAAAAAACCCTCGCCCAATGGGACCAAATTGATATCCTCGTCAACAACGCCGGGATCACAAAAGATACCCTACTGATGCGCATGAAGCTCGATGCCTGGCAAGCTGTCATTGACCTCAACCTCACCGGCGTCTTTCTCTGCACCAAAGCCGTCACCAAACCGATGATGAAAAAACGCCGGGGCCGGATCATCAACATCACCTCTGTGGCCGGACTAATGGGGAACCCTGGTCAAGCTAACTACAGCGCCGCCAAAGCCGGGGTGATTGGTTTTACGAAGACTGTCGCTAAGGAACTGGCTAGTCGAAACATTGTGGTTAATGCCGTGGCCCCTGGTTTTATTACCACTGACATGACCGAAGGCCTCGAAGCCGATGAAATTCTCAAGTACATTCCCCTGGGCCGCTATGGTCAACCGGAAGAAATTGCTGGGATGATTCGTTTCCTCGCCGCTGATCCTGCTGCTGCTTACATTACAGGTCAAACGTTTAATGTAGATGGCGGGATGGTGATGCATTAAATTAAAGCGATCGCCTATTTCTTTTGCAAGATCCCCCAATGTTCATCCCCTTGCCGACTCGGCACAGAATTTTGAATCGGATCGAGGGCAAGAATCTTAAATCGTGGGGAAAACAACTGAATTACTTCCTGGGGGGTTGTGCCAAAGGGCGGGCCTCCCGTTTTGTTGTGGGTATAGAAAATGCCGTAGAGTTTGGCCCCTGGCTTCAGGATTGTGGCCGCCAAGGTAACGTAGTCGGGACGCTGCTCTGGGGCGATCGCACAGAAACAGGTATGCTCGAACAGATAATCAAAGTGACTTTTATGACTTTTTTTGAGATCAAAAATATTTTCTTCGAGTAAAGTAAGGGTAACACCATGCTCTTGGCTTAATGCTTTCGCGGCGGCGATCGCCGCTGGGGCAAAATCAACCCCCGTTACTGAGAACCCCTGTTTTGCTAAAAACACAGCATCATGGCCCTGGCCACAACCCAAAACCCCCCATTTCCCTTGGGGTAATGGTGCTGTCTTTGCGAAAAAATCCTGGAGCGGTGGCGCTGCTTGGCCGAGATCCCAGCGATGTTGAGCCCTTTGATATTTGTCTTCCCAAAAAGTTGAATCCCGTACCATCACCATTGCCCAACCTTAAAGCTTAGTTGCAAAGCATAAATGAGTTTATTTAATCAGTATTACACTAATTTCCAGAGGCTTTCTTATCAAACTTTTCAGATTGATGGCCGTTTCGCCAGCAGTAATCCTCCGTAACTTTTGTCCTAGTTCTCCTTTGCTTCCGTGCGTCTCATCCCCTCTTGCCCATGCAATATAATCCCGCTCTAATTCAAGCCCTTGGCGACATCGTTTATGAACGCTGTTTAACCTCAGGCGAAATGCTTTGGTACGGAGATTTTACGAGGGTTTTGGGGTATGCGGCGGCGGAAATGGGTAACGATTGTCAAACCTGGCTAGAGCGGATCTATCCAGAAGACCAAACCAAAGTCTTGGCTACCCTCGAACAAGCCTTTGCCCAACAGCAAGCCTACGAGTTGGACTATCGATTCCAGCACCATGACGGTTCCTATGTTTGGATCCAAGACCGGGGAGTTCCTAAGGATATTACTGCGCAAGATTCGGATCAGTTTTGGGTGATTGGGGTGATGCGTGACATTAGCGATCGCAAACAGGTAGAGCTAGATATGCACAATGCCCTGATGCGCGAAAAAGAACTCAATCAACTGAAAACCCGTTTCATTGACATTGCCTCCCATGAATTCCGCACCCCTTTGACCTCGATTTTGGGCTTTACTGAACTCCTCGAACAATACGCCCATAAATTCAACCCAGAAGCGCAACGGCGGCATCTACAGCGAATTAAAGGGGCGGCCCAACGGCTCCAAACCCTCGTTGACGATGTCCTTTCGGTCAGTCGCGTCGATGCAGGACAACTCACCCTAGAGCCAGCGCCCGTGCATTTTGAAGGGCTGTGCCAGGACATTATCGAAGAGTTGCAAGTGGTGTTTGGCCATACCCACCCGATCCAGTTTGATTTCGTTCCCCAATACCAAGGCGATCGCCGCCTCTTACCCGTCCTAGACGCCAAGATTATTCGCCACATTCTGTCTAATTTACTCTCGAATGCCCTCAAATACTCTTTTCCCGGTGAAGCCGTCAGCCTAGTAGTTTGTTGTGGCGATCGCCAAATCAGCATCACCATCACTGACCGGGGAATTGGCATTCCCCAAGCCGATTTACCACATTTATTTGAACCCTTTCACCGGGCTCAAAATGTTGGCAAAATTCCAGGCACAGGCTTAGGACTACACATTGTGAAACGTTACATTGACTTACACAATGGTACGATTATGGTCGCAAGTCTCGTGAATTCTGGCACCACATTCCGCGTTAAAATTCCCTGCTCTTTCGTGAGTAAACCCTGACTGACGCATCAAGTCCCATGAGAAACATCTACTATGGTTGCCTCCTCACTTTCCCCCACCATTCTCGTCATTGAAGACGAAGATTCGATCCGAGAGCTCATCGTCACCTTGCTCATCGCCGAAGATTATCAGGTTCTAGAAGCAGAAAATGGGCAGATTGGCGTCGGCATTGCCATTGAAAATCGTCCAGATCTAATTATTTGTGACATCATGATGCCGGGCATGGACGGTTATGGTGTCTTAGAAATTCTCCAAGCAGATCCAGAAACCGAAACGATTCCATTCATTTTTTTAACGGCCAAAGGTACGAAAGAAAATATTCGCCAAGGGATGAACTTGGGGGCCGATGATTACCTCACAAAGCCCTTTACCACCTACGAGTTACTTGACGCCATTAAAACACGTTTGCGGAAACATCGCTCCTGGCAGGGGTATTTTCAGCAAAAGAAACAGGCTGGCGATCGCCAACAAATCAACTACGCCGTTACCCACGATCCCATTACCCAGCTTCCCAATCAACTCGCCCTCCGGGATGACCTCAACCGCCTCCTAAAACAGTGGGAACCGTTCGTTCAGCAGCAACTCCAACCCCATGAGTCGTGGCAGATTCCCATTTTCTATCTGAGCGTTGATCGCTTTGAAAAAATCAACGAATTATTTGGCTATCAATTTGGTAATGCTGTCCTCAAGCATATCGTGCGCCAGTTGGTGACGGTGGTGGCCGAGGAGGCCTATTTAGCCTGTTTAAATTACACAGATTTTGTGGTGATTTATCCCCCCAATTGTGCGGTGCATGAGGCCGAACTCAATCAAATGGCAGAGCAGATCCTAGAAGCCTTTGGCAGCCCCCTGACGGTCAATGGACAAAAGATCTTGATCAATTGGTACATCGGGATGATTACCATGCCCTACCGGGAATACAACTTCGATAAGTATCTCAACCAAGCAAAAGAGGCGATGGAGACGGCGCGGCAACGGGGCAGCACGAACTATTATTTCCATTTCCAAGAAGCGCAAATTAATGCCAATCACCAAAATCTACTGCTTGATGCGGATCTCTACGACGCGATCCAAAACAATCAACTGACCCTGTATTACCAACCTAAAATTAGTACGACGACGGGCAAAATTGTTGGTGCAGAAGCGCTCATTCGCTGGTTTCATCCCACCTTAGGTATGGTCTCACCGGCGAAGTTTATTCCCCTTGCTGAAAAAAATGGTTTGATCGCCAGCATTGGAGAATGGGTGTTTCGGGCTGCTTGTCACCAGGCTCAACAATGGATGCAAAGGGGCATGAGCGATCTTAGGATCGCTGTTAATCTTTCTGGACGGCAATTTTATCAAGCTCAACTGGTGGAAAATCTGGTCGAAATTACCCAGCAATATGGGATTAATCCGGCCCAAATCGAACTGGAAGTGACCGAAAGTATTTTGATCTCGGATGTGGAGTTGGCGATCGCCCATCTGCAAGCCCTAAAAAACTCCGGTTTTCCCATTGCCATTGATGATTTTGGGACAGGCTACTCCTCCCTGAGTTATCTCCAAAATTTCCCCTTCGATATCCTCAAAATAGACCGCTGCTTTGTCCGCAACGTCGCTCACAATATCACCAACTCCACCATCGTCAAACACATCATCATGATGGCGAAACAACTCGAACTGACCACCGTCGCCGAGGGGGTCGAAACCATGGCCGAATTAGAATTCCTTAAGACGCAACATTGTGACGAGATCCAGGGGTTTTTGTTTAGTCCGCCGGTGCCCGCCGAAAAATTTACAGCCATGCTCCAGGCCGACCAAAATTTTTACGAACCATGTCCCATCTCGCCTAATCCCGCCTAGCTTCCGACCCTGACGCTACGAAAGAACCGGAGTACGATAGGATTAAGCCTATTCCAAACTTTTTTCGTATCAGACATTTATTCACAATGACTGCAGAGCCTAATCCCGCGATCGCCTTTTCCATGGACGACTTTGAGCATGCCCTCACCGAACATGACTACCATTTCGAACAGGGACAAGTGATCACAGGAAAAATTTTTGAACATCTATCCGATGGCGTCCTCGTGGATATTGGTGGAAAATCACCTGGGTTTTCTCCCCTCCGGGACGCACTCCTGGCAGGTGAGACAGATGCCCACACAGCTCTGCCCGTGGGCGAAACCGTTGAATTTTTGATTGTCCGGGGCCAAAATGCCGAAGGCCAAGTCACCCTGTCCCGCCGCAAATTAGCCGAACAACGGGTATGGGAAGATCTCGCCCAGGCCGCCGAAGCAGGCAACTCCGTCCAAATGCGGGTTACAGGTAGCAATCGGGGCGGCGTCACTGGTGATGTCCAAGGCCTGCGGGGCTTTATTCCCAACTCCCACCTAGTCGATAAAAATATTGATAATCTGATGGGGCAACTCCTGACGGTTAATTTCCTGGAGTTTGACCAAGAGCGTCGCAAATTGGTTCTGTCCCAGCGCTATGCCGCCCAAGCCGAAGTGATGCGTCGCCTGTCGATTGGGTCTTTAGTCAGTGGCACCGTGGTGAACATTAAACCCTACGGCGTTTTTATTGAACTCGATGGGATGACCGGGCTGCTCCACCGCAGTCAAATTAGCGCCAAGCCCGTTGACCAACTCGAAGCCCTTTTTAGTATTGGCCAAACGGTGCGGGTGCTGATCACGGACATCGAAGAAAATAATAGTCGCATTTCCCTTTCCCTCCAGGCCCTCGAAAAATTCCCCGGTGAAGTGATTGAACAGTTTGACGCAGTACAAACCAATGCCGAGGAACGGGTAGAGGCAGCCCGCAAAAAACTCAATCTGGTTTAAGGCATAAAAAATAAGGGAAAAGTTTCCCTTGTGAACCGGAATCAAACAATTTGATTATTTGAGGTGGTTTTTTTAGACCATCTTTTTTTTGGACAAATTTTGCCAGCGACTATTCAAAATCCAAGTCCGTATGGAGAGAACCTGATTCCACTAAGCTCGATTCTAGGTTCATACGTTGTTCCATCTGACCGAGGAAATAGCCCGTCATCATGGCGGACGCAAGGAGATTTGCTAAATTTTCGCGGTCGGTGGTGATGCTCACTTGAAAATCGTCTGGGGGTAAGACACCGATTAAGCCTCTGACATTGTGGGCGATGATATCTTTTATCTCCGAGCTAGCGGACTGGGCCACCCGTGCAAGTACGTCCGGATTTTGCTGTTGCAAGTATTCCATTAAATTGTTTGCGGCTTGTTCGTCAACGTCGGCGGAAAAGAAGTCAGAGTTAAAAATCATTCCTTAGTCCGAAAATATTTACTGCTCACCCCCCACTTTAGCTTTTATTTATCGGACTGTACATGGTGGGTAACCGGAGAGCCCAGAGAGAGTGCTAGGGGCCAATGGTGTGAATCACGAAGGCGATCGCCCCCAAAAATTCCCCAGGGAAGATCACCTGTAAAATAGATTACGCCCACAAACCCTGTTGTATTCATTTCGACGATGACCGTAAGCCCGCCTCGCCAACCCACTGATTTCCGTGTCAAGCTAGTCAACGGCCTTTTAGCGATCCGACCAATCGCCGCCCTGGCAAAAAACCGTGCTAGGGCAATGATGATTCAACGGGCCGAAAAGTTAGGGGTGCCCTGGCGAGAAACTGTGGCGACCCTACAAAAACGAGATTGGCAAGCAGATCTCGCGGCGGTTGAAAATCCAGATTTAACTTATCCCGAATACTACCTGCGTTCCTTCCATGCCTATGAGTCCGGAAATTTGGGTTGGGAGCCGGCCCTAGAGGTCGAGTCGGCGGCCTATTCTGTCCATTCAACCTTGTTTGGGGAACCGAATGTCCAAGGGGATGCGTTGTTGCGGGACAGTTATCACCAAATTTTGAAATTCAACATCGATATTACCCCGGAAAAAATTGTTGATATTGGCTGTAGTGTGGGCATGAGCACGGAGGCGCTACAGCAGGTTTTCCCCAATGCTCAGTTAACAGGGGTGGATTTGTCGCCCTATTTTCTGGCAGTGGCAAAATATCGCACCGCTCATCACGCAGATCAGTTTACCTGGTGCCATGCGCCCGGAGAGGACACCAAACTGCCTGGGCAATCGTTTGATTTAGTCTCCTGCTCTTTGATTTTCCATGAGCTTCCCCAAACAGCGGCGATCGCCATTTTCCGGGAAGCGAAACGACTCCTTAAGCCCGGCGGTTACTTCGCGCTGATGGACATGAACCCCCAGGCGGAAGTTTATAAAAAAATGCCCCCCTATATTTTGACGTTGCTCAAAAGTACAGAACCCTATTTGGATCAGTATTTCAGCCTCGATGTGGCCGAGGAGTTGCAGCGGGCTGGGTTTGAAGCACCCTTCATCCAAGAAAATACCGTCCGTCACCGCACGGTCATTGCCAAGGTCAGGGATTAAGCGATGGTAAAACGGGTTGTGATTTTAGGGGCGGGGGTCGTTGGGGCGGCGATCGCCTATGAGTTAAGTCAACTAGATCAGTTCGAGATTACAGTTTTGGACACAGCCCAACCCGCCAGGGGCTCGACGGGGGCGGCCTTGGGGGTGCTGATGGGGATCATCAGTCGCAAAACGAAGGGACGCGCTTGGACTTTACGCCGCCGCAGTATGGAACGCTTTCCAGGGCTTTTAGAAGAGCTTGCCGCTGCGGATCAGCCAGTACCCCACAATCCCCACGGGATTTTGAAATTATTGCGAGAACCAGAGGAACTGGAAAAAGACGATCGCCTCCGGGAATTGCGCCAAGCATCAGGCTGGGATTTAGCGATCTGGGATCAAGACACCATTCAACAACATTGTCCCCACCTCCAAGCCAAGGAAGCCGCTGGCGGCATTTTTTCGCCCCAGGATTTCCAGGTGCAGCCCGTCCCCTTCACCAAAGCCTTACTAGCCGTCGCCCAACAGAATGGTGCGCACTGCTACTTTGGAATTTCCCAACCCAAGTTGGAGATCACAGATCAACATTGTCAAAAAATTAGCACAGATCAAAACAGCTATCCTTGCGATTGGCTCATTGTTTCAGCGGGTCTGGGTTCCCTGGAGGTTACTAAACATCTAAGCGAAAGCCTGTCCCTGGGGCCAGTATTGGGGCAAGCCTTTCACCTGCGCGTGCCAAAAAAGCTTGAACCGCAAACCCCTTTTCAACCCGTGGTTAGCTTTGAAGATATCCATGTGGTACCCCTGGGCCAAGGGGAATATTGGGTAGGGGCGACGGTGGAATTTCCTGCTGAAACAGGTGGAATCACTCCAGACATCACCCTCGCCGATCAAGTGCTCCAAAAGGCGATCGCCTTCTATCCGCTTTTAAAAAATGCAGAAATTCTCCGGCATTGGTCAGGGAAACGGCCCCGGCCCAACGGTCAAGGTGCTCCCGTTCTCAAAGGGTTAGCGGGTTACGACAATATCCTCCTGGCCACAGGCCACTACCGCAATGGCGTCCTCCTGGCCCCAGCGACGGCCCTAACGATTCGCGATTGGCTCCTGGCCCCAGAAACCATTCCTTTTTAGTTTGTCCCAGTCCCTAATTTTTCTCACGTAAACCATGACGACCTCCGGCACCCTTTATTTGGTGGGCACCCCCATCGGCAATCTCGATGACATGACTTTCCGGGCGATCGCCACCCTCAAAAACGTCGATCTGATCGCCGCCGAAGACACCCGACACACCGGCAAACTTCTCAAGCATTTTCAAATTGCCACCCCCCAAATTAGCTACCACGACCACAACCGTCATCAACGGCAGGCGCAACTCCTCGAAAAATTACGCAGTGGGCTAAATATTGCCCTCGTGAGTGATGCCGGATTACCGGGGATCAGCGATCCGGGCTTTGAGTTGGTCGCCAGTGCGATCGAAGCAGAAATTACGGTGGTACCCATTCCTGGGGTCAGTGCCGGACTCACGGGCTTAATTGCCTCTGGGCTATCATCGGAAAAATTTGTCTTTGAAGGTTTTTTACCCCCAAAAAAGAAGGATCGCCATCAACTACTAAAGCAACTGTGTCAGGAACCCCGCACCCTAATTTTCTATGAAGCACCCCATCGATTGGTGAAAACCCTGACGGATTTACTGGAACATTTTGAAGGCGATCGCCCCCTTGTCTGTGCCAGGGAACTGACAAAACTCCACGAAGAATTTTGGCGCGGCACCCTCGAAACAGCCCTCACCCATTACCAACAGCACAATCCCAAGGGTGAATTCACCCTGGTCTTGGCCGGAGCGATCCCACAAACTGACCAAGAGGCACTGACCGATGCCGAAATTTTGGCTCAACTTGAGGCGTTAATGCAACAGGGCATGAGCCGCTCCGGGGCCAGTCGCACCCTGGCCCAACAACTCAACCTCTCCCGCCGCCACGTCTACCAACTCAGCACCGATCTAGAGGGTTAATTCTAGGAAGACGCTTGGGTTTTGGGTTTGTTGTTGTCTGCTTTTGCTTGGTAAGTAAATTCTTCGACGGCACCGGGTTCCCCTAAACGATGGGGTTGTTGATTATTAATGGTGATATAAACGGCCCCGGCATTACCGGAACGGACACGCACACTTTCATCGGCGATCCATTGTTTTTGGGTGCCCTTGGGGAGAGTTCCTTCAAAGGCAGTTTGACCGTCGATTTCGACGCGCATCCAGGCCATTTCCTGGGCACGAATATCTACCACTACGGACTCTGGTGTATCTGCCCCATTGTTGTCGGAGGCAATAGGGGAGGTAACTGATGGGGATAGTGCTGTGGTTTGGGCTGTGTTACTGTCTTGACGGGCTGGGGTTGTACTCTCCAGGAGGGCTGGATCGAGTTGGGGAGTCAGGCTTGGGTTTTGGTTACGGACAATATTGCCCAAGGATTGCACCGTGGCGACAATGATCAACAAGTAAGCAAGGTACAGATGACTAGGCCGCAACTGGAAATGGTAGATAAATTGGCTCCAGCGGGGAATATGCCAACGGTTCTGGGTTTCGGCTTGGGGAAATTCCTGGGCGATCGCCGTTCCATCGAGGCCAAGACATTCCGCATAGCAGCGCAGGAGACCTTGGAGATAAACCGGTTCTGGGAGTTGCTCTAGGCGACCCGCTTCAATATTTTCAAGGAGTGCCCGACGAATGTTCGTTTTACGGGACACAAAGGCGAGGGACCAGTCTTTGGCGAGGCGTTGTTGCTGCAACTGGACACCAATTTGGGCGAGGTATTCTTGCTGGGGGATGGGGGAATGGATCGCTGTCTCCTTCATGCTTGGTACTCCCGGACTGGGGCGGATGAATGGAATGGGAAATTAGAATTATATTGGGATCGGAGCTGTTTGATCTCCGCTTTCGTTAGGGGACGGGCTTGGCCCCGTTGCAGATCGCCCAGGTGTAGGTTACCAATGGCGAGACGATGGAGTTTTACCACAGGAAAACCGAGCTGTTCAGCGACCCGACGGATCTGGCGGTTGCGCCCTTCGGTAAGCATGATATCAATACAGGTTTTATCTTGGGTAATGGTTTTGAGGTGAATTTGGGTGGGCAAGGTACGGCGATCGCCCAACATTACCCCCTGACGCCACTGGTCGAGGACATGCTCTGGCACTTTCCCCTTGAGCCAAACGCGATAGGTTTTGGGAATGTGGTAACGGGGGTGGGTCAGGGCCAGGGTGAAATTACCGTCATTGGTCAGCAGCAACGCCCCTGTGGATTGGGCATCGAGGCGGCCAATGGGGTGAATGCCCTTTCCCTGTCGGAGCGGTGGGGGCAGCAAATCTAAAACCGTCGATCGTCCCTTGGGATCTGCGCAGGTGGAAACCACCCCCTTGGGTTTGTGGATCAAGTAATAGTAATGTCGCGGGCGTTCGGTCGCCTTGAGGGGTTTACCGTCAACACAGAGGCGATCGCCTTCTGGATCCGCTTGATCACCCAATTGAACAGGTTTGCCATTGAGGGTCACCCGTCCAGCGAGAATGAGTTTTTCTGCTCCCCGCCGTGACGCGATGCCCCAACGGGCGAGAATTTTTTGCACCCTTTCAGCCATAGATTATGGAGTGCTGGTTTCTAAAAAGCCAGGAAAATTGCAAGTCATATTTTACAAATCTTAGCAGGTGTTGTTTCCCCGCATAAATACCTAAAATCAAAGGCAGATGTCGAAATTCCTTGACAAAAGTAAGCCAAAGCGTGGGCTGACCTTGATCATTTACCCACGACGTCCGGCGTAATTTCGTCGGCTTAACGACCAATGGTGATGTTCCCCACCCGGATGGGGACGCAGGCGTGGGTCATTTGGGCAATCTGCATCGGTTCGCCTTTGCCGCACATATCGGTGCCCCGTTGTTCTAATTCTGAGGCCGGGGCGATCGCCTCGACTTTATTCCAAAATTCTGTGGTCATGCTCTGGTAGGTAAGATTTTTGACCATGCCTTGAAGCTGGCCATTTTTAATCCGCCAGACGCCATTGCCGCCAAACTGGAAATTCCGCCGTTGCTGGTCAATGGAAAAAGTATCATCTCCGTCGATGAGATAACCACCTTTGGTATCGGCGATCATTGCCGCGAGGGTTGCCGTGCGATCGCCCCCTGGTTCCCCAGGTTCGAGGCCCAGATTCGGAATCCGCACCATGGGAACACTGGCCCAACTATCGGCAAAGGCACAGCCATTACTCTCCGGGCGGCCAAGGCGATGGGCGGTTTCCCGGTCGGTGAGATAATCCGTCAAAATACCATCTTTAACCACGTACCATTCCTGGGCCTTGACCCCTTCGTCATCATAGCCAGCGGTGCTGCGGCCACCGGGTTGGGTGCGGTCGGCCTTGAAATTGACCCAAGGGGCTGCGTATTGCAGTTGATTGAGATGATTTGTTGTGGCGAAGCTCGTCCCGGCAAAATTTGCCTCATAGCCATAGACCCGGTCTAGCTCCGTGGGATGGCCGACAGATTCATGGATCGGCAACCAGAGATGACTCGGCTTGAGGATCAAGGTGGTTTCACCGCTGGGGGCTTCGGGGGCGTGGACTTTCTCAATAGCTTCCTGGGCGACGCGCGCGACATTGTTCCGGAGGGTTTCCGGTTCGATGTGTTCGTAGCCGAGGTTCAAAGGCGATCGCTCATATTTGCGACCCTGGGCGTCTCCATTGGCCACCGCCGTACAACCCATCCCGGCGCCACTGCGATAGAGCCGTTGTTCAATTAACGACCCTTCCGTCGATGCAAAAATTTTATCTTCTTGGGTAAAGCTCAAATAGGCATAGGCTTTTTTAATCTGGGGATCATGGCCTAAGAACCGATCCGTTAAATCGAGGAGGAGGTTTGTCTTTTCCGTGAGGGATACCGCAAAGGGATCAATTTGAATCGGCGTTTCGTAGCGATCGCGGTAGGCTGGCACTGGCACCAAGCGAATTGGTTCCCGTTGGCTGAGGCGACTGCCTTTAGCAATATCAATGGCCAACTGCACAACGCGCACAATTTCTGCGGTCGTCCGCCGGTGACTCGCGGCAAATCCCCAGGCCCCCTGCCATAGGACTCGCACCCCAAAACCAGCGCTCACATTATCACTGAGGCGTTTGAGGGAACGATCCTGGGCCCAGAGTCGCTGCTTGCGATAGGTACAAAGACGAATTTCGCCGTACTCACAACCCTGGTTTCGGATTAGCTGAATGGCGGCCTGGGCGAGGTCGCTAAACGTCACATGTTGGGGGTGAGGCGCGGCTTGAACCATGGTTTAAAAAAGAATGAGGTTGTTGTGATCTTAATGAATATTTTGGGCGATCGCCTGACCCGCGAGCCAACTGGTCGTCCAAGCACTCTGGAAATTGAAGCCCCCCGTAATCCCATCGATGTCGAGCACTTCCCCGGCGAAAAAGAGGCCAGGACAACGGCGACTTTCGAGGGTTTTGAAGTTCACTTCCTTGAGGGAAACACCGCCGCAGGTGACAAATTCTTCTTTGAAAACGCCCTTCCCTTGGATGTTGTATTGGCCCTGGGTTAATTCTTGACAGAGGATATTCAGTTGTTTTTTCGCGAGATCCGCCCAATTTTGATCGGGGCTGATCCCCGCAGCTTGGGTCAAACTTTGCCATAGACGCTTGGGAAGGTCTACTGGAGCAAGGGTCGTAATTTTCTTTTTGGGATGTTGGGTCTTAAAAGTTTGGATGTCTTGACGGAGGGTTTCTGGATTAATGTCGGGGAGCCAATTCACCGTGAGGGACATTGTGTAGCGGTGTTCGGCTAACGTGCGCGCCCCCCAAGCCGAGAGTTTTAAAACCGCTGGCCCACTGAGGCCCCAATGGGTAATCAGCAGTGGCCCCATTTGTTCGAGCTTTTTCTTTTTATCTAACTTGATGCTGACGGTCGCCTCAGACACACTCACTCCCGCTAAACCCTGAAGACGGGGATCATTAATCTGGAACGTAAATAACGATGGTTGCGGCGGAATAATCTTGTGGCCCAAGGTGGCGGCCAATCGATGCCCGGAAGGATGACTTCCCGTCGCCAACAAAATGAAATCAGCCAAAAGGCGATCGCCCCCCTTGAGATTCACCTGAAATTGTCCTGTTTCATCTTGAATAATGCTTTGCACAACAGCCCCGGTGCGACATTGGATTTTTGCCTGGGTTGCTGCTGCGAGAAAAGCCCGGATAATCGTTTCGGAATCGTCTGTCACCGGGAACATTCGTCCGTCGACTTCGGTTTTGAGCTTGACCCCTTCGGCCTTGAGCCAAGCAATCATGTCCTGGGGTTGAAACTGACTGAAGGCCCCCCGTAATTCCCGCTGGCCCCTCGGATAGGCCTTGACTAATTCCACGGGATCAAAGCAATGGTGGGTAACATTACAGCGGCCGCCCCCAGAGATTTTCACTTTGCTCAAAAATGTTTTACCCGCTTCGAGGATAATCACCTCTAACTTTGGGTTCGTCCGGGCAGCGGCGATCGCCCCAAAAAAACCCGCCGCACCGCCCCCAACGACGATTAATCTTGCCATGGTTTGTTAGTAATTCTTTGTCCACTCCAGCCCATAGAGGATCCCAGAAAGGAGCGTCAGGAGCAACATGATATTGATGATGCCCCCCGGCAGTAGCGTAAAGGGCGGCACCCCAAACCCTCGCAAAATCCAGAGCAACAAAAAGCAGACGAGACAAGTAATAAAGAGGTAGAGAACACCGGAAGAATTGGAGCGATTCACAGGGCGACACACCGGGTCAAATAACGTCTCTAGTTTAACATTTGCCCCTTGGGGCCGCCCAAAACCCGCTATCATAAACAGTTGCAAAAATATCTAGATCAACACCCTCCTATGACCCAGCAATACCGGATCACCCTCCTCCCTGGCGATGGCATTGGCCCCGAGATTTTGGCCGTGGCAGTGGACGTTTTAAAAACCATTGGCCAACAATTTGATCTAGAGTTTGTTTTTACCGAAGCTTTGATGGGGGGCGCAGCCATTGATGCCACTGGGGAACCCCTCCCCCAAGCGACCCTAGATGCTTGTAAAGCCAGCGATGCGGTATTGTTTGCGGCCATTGGTGGCTACAAATGGGATAACCTGCCCCGGGCGCAACGGCCAGAAACCGGTTTATTGGGTTTGCGGGCGGGCCTCGGTCTGTTTGCAAATTTGCGTCCGGCCACGATTTTGCCCCAGCTCATTGATGCCTCTACCCTGAAGCGGGACGTGGTCGAAGGGGTAGACATTATGGTAGTGCGGGAACTTACTGGCGGTATTTATTTCGGGAAGCCCAAAGGCAGCGTCACTTTAGAAACGGGCGAGAAACGGGGCTTTAACACCATGGTCTATGACGAATCGGAAGTGGATCGCATTGCGAAAGTCGCCTTTGACATTGCCCAAAAACGGGGTAAACGTCTCTGTTCTGTGGATAAAGCAAACGTTCTGGATGTGTCGCAACTGTGGCGCGATCGCCTCAATTTGATGGCCGAAAATTATCCCGATGTGGAACTGTCCCATCTCTATGTGGATAATGCCGCCATGCAGCTCATCCGCGCCCCCAAGCAGTTTGACACCATTGTTACGGGAAATTTGTTTGGGGACATTCTTTCCGACGCCGCCGCCATGCTCACGGGGAGTATCGGGATGTTGCCCTCGGCTAGTTTGGGGGCGGATGGCCCAGGAGTTTACGAGCCCGTCCATGGGTCTGCGCCGGATATTGCTGGCCAGGATAAGGCGAATCCTCTGGCGATGGTGCTCAGTGCGGCGATGATGTTGCGCTATTCTTTTGACCAACCAGAAGCAGCAGCCAAAATCGAACAAGCGGTACAAACGGTCCTCGATCAAGGCTTCCGCACCGGCGACATCATGTCCGAGGGCATGACTCTCCTGGGCTGTAAAGGCATGGGCGAAAAACTCTTGGCGGCCCTCAATGCTTAGGTCTCACCTTGGAGGTTGATGCGGGTAAAAAATTCGGCGGGCTATTTTTTTGAAAACACTTTTTGGCCATGGGGAACCTGAACTTTTCGAGACGGATTCCCCTACTGTCAAATTCTCCAGACAAAAATACAATAAATGGGTAAGTTCTAGGGTTTCTTTTCGGAGAAGCGATGGGACTTTATCTTAATATTTATTGTTCTGTCCTATGCAACCCACTAACCCGAATCAATTTACCGAAAAAGCCTGGCAGGCGATCGCCCAAACGCCGGACATTGCCAAACAAAATCAGCAGCAGCAGATCGAATCTGAACATCTGCTACAGGCACTGTTAGAGCAAGACGGCCTCGCGAAAAGTATTTTTACCAAAGCGGAGATTCCCCTGGCCAAATTGCGAGACCGCACCGCAACCTTTATTGCCCAGCAACCGAAAATATCCCAACCGAGCGAATCGGTTTATTTAGGCCGGAGTTTAGACCTCCTTTTAGACCGCGCCGATCAACACCGAAAATCCTTTGGGGATGACTTTATTTCCGTTGAACATTTAATCTTGAGCTATGCCAAAGATGACCGTTTTGGCAAAAATCTCTACAAAGAATTTGACCTCACAGAAAATAAATTAAAGACGATCATTACGCAAATTCGAGGTAATCAAAAGGTGACCGACCAAAACCCGGAAGGGAAATACGAATCCTTAGAAAAATATGGCCGTGATTTAACGAGTCTCGCCCGCAACGGCAAACTAGACCCGGTCATTGGTCGCGATGATGAAATTCGCCGCACGATTCAAATTCTCTCCCGCCGCACGAAAAATAATCCGGTTTTGATCGGGGAACCAGGGGTCGGGAAAACGGCGATCGCCGAAGGATTAGCCCAGCGGATCGTTAACCGTGATGTCCCCGAATCCCTAAAAGATCGCACCCTAATCGCCTTGGATATGGGGTCGCTCATTGCTGGGGCAAAATATCGTGGTGAATTTGAAGAACGCCTCAAAGCTGTTTTAAAGGAAGTCACCGACTCCGAAGGGCAGATCATTCTCTTTATTGACGAAATCCACACCGTTGTCGGCGCTGGGGCGACCCAGGGGGCAATGGATGCTGGGAACCTGCTTAAACCCATGCTCGCCCGGGGTGAACTGCGCTGTATTGGCGCGACGACCCTCGATGAATACCGTAAATACATCGAAAAAGATGCCGCCCTGGAACGGCGCTTCCAGTCGGTGATGGTCAACGAACCCAATGTGGTCGATACCATCTCGATTCTGCGGGGTCTGAAGGAACGCTACGAAGTGCACCACGGGGTCAAAATCGCCGATACAGCCCTCGTTGCTGCCGCGATGCTCTCCAACCGTTACATTAGCGATCGCTTTTTACCGGACAAGGCAATTGATCTGGTGGACGAAGCTGCAGCCAAACTGAAGATGGAGATCACCTCCAAGCCAGAAGAACTCGATGAAATTGACCGGAAAATTCTCCAGTTGGAAATGGAAAAACTCTCCATCCAAAAGGAAAAAGATGAAGTTTCTCTCGAGCGACTCGCCAAGCTGGAAAAAGAACTGGCCAATTTCAAGGAAGAGCAGTCCCAACTCAACGCCCAGTGGCAATCGGAAAAAGAATTTATCGACAAAATTCGCTTTCTCAAGGAGGAAATCGATAAAACCAACCTAGAAATTCAACAGGCCGAACGCAATTATGACCTCAATAAGGCGGCAGAGTTGCGCTACGGGAAGTTGACGGAACTGCAACAGAAAATCAAAGATATCGAGAGCAATCTTGCGGCCCAACAGGTGACCGGAGAATCTCTGTTGCGCGAAGAAGTGATCGAGTCGGATATCGCTGAAATCATTTCAAAATGGACAGGTATCCCGATTAGTAAATTAATCGAATCGGAAAAAGAAAAGCTGCTCCACCTCGAAGCAGAACTCCACCGTCGGGTTGTCGGCCAAGAAGAAGCCGTTACCGCCGTTGCCGAAGCGATCCAGCGATCGCGCGCCGGACTCGCCGATCCCAACCGTCCCACGGCTAGCTTTATTTTCCTGGGGCCGACGGGGGTCGGGAAAACAGAACTCGCCAAAGCCCTCGCCCAATTTCTCTTTGATACCGAAGAAGCCCTCGTGCGGATCGATATGTCCGAATACATGGAGAAACACGCCGTTTCCCGTTTAATGGGAGCGCCTCCAGGCTATGTGGGCTATGAAGAAGGGGGCCAGTTAACGGAAGCAATTCGCCGCCGTCCCTACTCGGTGATTCTCTTTGATGAAATTGAAAAGGCCCATGCCGATGTGTTTAATGTGATGCTGCAAATCCTGGATGATGGCCGTTTGACCGATTCCCAGGGGCGGACAGTGGACTTTAAAAACACGGTGATCATCATGACCAGTAATATCGGTTCCCAATTCATTTTGGATATTGCCGGCGATGATGCCCGTTATGAGGAAATGCGCAATCGGGTAATGGAGGCGATGAATGCGAACTTCCGGCCGGAATTTCTCAACCGCATCGATGAACTGATTATTTTCCATGGTCTACAAAAGGATCAACTGCGCTCCATTGTTCAACTTCAGGTGAATCGCCTTGCCGAACGCCTCGCCGAACAGAAGATCAGCATTCAACTCACCCCAGAAGCCTATGATTTCATTGCCGAGGTGGGCTATAACCCGGTCTATGGTGCGAGACCCCTCAAGCGGGCCGTCCAGAAATATGTCGAAACGGCGATCGCCAAAGGGATCCTCAAGGGTGAATTTAAAGCAGGCAGTGCCATTACAGTCGATGTGAAAGATGAACGTTTGACTTTTAGTGTTTAAACGCCTTTGAAATTCATCTTCATCAACAAACCCTGTGTTAGAGGCTTAGAAGCTAACACAGGGTCTTGAGTTTCTAAATATTTATTTGTTTAAACTCAACGCAAGAAAAAGCCTAGCGTGGCATCACATTGATGTTTACCAAGCTCATGGCGTTGCCTTCTGGGTTGGAGACAATCACTTGATTCGTTGCAGGAATAAATTCAATCCCTTCTGGCTCAAACCCAGCCTCTTGATCGGCCCGAACAACATCAGGGTTGAGAACGACAGTATCGAGCAGCTGAACATTTCTGGGGTTGGAAATGTCATGGATTGTGATCGCATCTGAACGCTCGATCGCCACGAATGCCAGGGTACGACCATTTACAACACCAACAGAAACAACCTCAGGTTCCGGGCCTTTGCTGTTACAGCGCTGGGGCAAGCCGAGGGCAATGATGCTTTCTTCGATGGAATTGCCGCTATCTCCCAAAAGTTCACCCGTGGTTGCGTCAAAGACACTAATACTGCGGGTACCATGGGGACTTAAGGGAATTCCTTCGTAGGACTGGTTATTGACATTGGTCAAATTATCTTCATCGGCGGTGACAAAGTAGCGACCATCTGGGGTAATGGCAATGCCATCGGGTTCACGGGCAGAGGTGAATTCTTGTCTGAGGGATAGGTCATAGCTGCCAGAACGACAGCTTCCTTCTCCAACTTTATCTTGAACTAAACCGAAACCCGTACGAACGCCGACATCAAAGTTTTGCACCGAAAAGATATCAGGGGTTAGACGTCTGGGCAAAGGAGAGGGAATTTCAATGCGAGCGACAGCATTATTTTCTTGTAGTGTGGCGACAATAAAAGAGCTATCAGCCGCAATGCGAACCGTCTCAGGCTGTGGGTCGTGGGGGAAAAAGGGAATATTGTCGGGGGGAATGGGCACCTCGACCTGGGTCATGCGATTGGGGCCACGTCGGAGATCAATGATCGAAACGGTTCCAGCGCCGTTTTCTAGGTTCGTCAGATCTTCTTCGTTTTCTTCATCTTCATTGGCGACGGCAGCAAACTGACCATTCGGGGCGATCGCCACGGAGTCTGGGCCGCGACCTACAGTTACGTGCCCAAGGGGTTCTAGATCGGGGAGAGAGAGGGCCACGACCTTGCCTGGCATTTCGTCAAAGGTATCCAGATTTGCGTCATCTGCGTCTTTGACCCCGATGAGTGCGAAGGCCCCGTCTGGGCTAATGGAAACTCCAGTGAGTTCGGCGTCCGCAGAACCTGCGGGCAAAAATTCGTCCGTTAGGGTCCAAGTCCCTTCGACGGTTAAGGCATTATCTTCGATCGCCACTAAGGTCGCTGTTTTTGCGCCGACCACAAGGGCGTGGCGACCATCTTTTGTGACAGCGAGCATTTCTGCACCGGCGAGATCCGTTAATGTGAAAACAACTTCACCTCGAATGGTTGCGTTTTGGGCGATCGCTTGGGGCGGAAAGATTAGCGTGCCCAATGGAAGGCCGGCAAGAGTCGATAAGAGAGCTAACTTGAAACTAGCTTGTAGCTTGGGCTTCACCATTGATGCCACTAAGCTTTTCACACCACTATTTAAGTTCATTACCTAATATTTATCTGATTAATACCACGACCCCAACGATACAATGGAAAGAGAATTGATTGAGTTAAAAAGAAACTAAGCAAAGTTTAATTTTAGATTTTGTAAAGACTATTTTTTGTGATTTTATTATTGTTTTTTAGTCAAATATTTTTTAGTTAAGGTGCAACTAAAAGTAATTAAATCAAGGGGATAATGTCTTAATTAGGCGAAGGAATTAGAGCCATGCTGAAGCATTGTTAACCTTGACCTTCCCGCATGGATCCATGATGGAGTTGCTTTCCCTTTTCTTTCTCCGGCACAATAGAAGACCGTGCAGTTTAGTCAGGGAAACATAACGATGGCCAGTCAGTGGGAAAATTTTCTAAAAAATCTGGGGAACTGGCGCGGTTCCTTTGCGGGGGTCAATCTAGATGGCGAGATCACCACGGAAGTCCCCTCTATTTTGACTCTATCACTCATCGACGGGAACCGGGATAAGGTGCTGTTTACCCTGCGGCGCTTTGAAAATGGCGTCTATGACAGCGAACCCACCAGCAATATGTCCCAGGAATTTACCGGATTGGGGCGGCACACGATGTTTTTCGATACGGGGTCTTTCTCGAAAGGTTCCATGTGTCTCTCGTCCATCTCATCGTTCATCGCCGAATATGGATTTATCAAAGGCGATCGCCGGATGCGGATGGTGCAAATGTATGGCGATGCCTTTACCTTCAATAAATTGGTCTTTATCCGAGAATTTCGTGAGGGAAGCAATGCCCAGGAACGACCACCACTGACTGTGGAACAACTTTTGGGTACCTGGGAAGCGGAATACTACGTTTACACCCCCGATCTCGATCCCCCCAAGGTGCACCAGAGCCGCTTAACCCTCAGCAAAGAAGGCGATTATCTCCACCAGACCCTCGAATTAGAACACCAAACCATCGCCTCTAAAGGACAGATCCAAGGCAAGACGATTCGCTTCACGGAAGGCAGTACGCCCCGCAATCTGGTGCTATTACCCGATGGGGCTTCGATGAATGTGCCGCCCCAATTGGCCCAGCGGCAAGCTTTTTTTGTGGAAGCAGGTTGGCTCGTCAGCGACAACGAACGACAACGGATCATGCGCAATTACAATGACCGGGGTGAATGGGTTAGTTCGACGTTGATTTTTGAGCGACGGGTGGCCTAGGCTGCGGTTGGCAGAGAGTTTGGTGTAGTTGATAGCGGTATTCGGCGTCGAGAAATTGGTGCTGGAGTTTTGTCCACTGGTGCCAAGTCTGGTGGCGATTATCGTGGAAAATCTCACAGAGGGTAGGTAACTCCTGATCAAACGTTTTACCGAGGGCTTTTTCTAGAAATGCTTGCAGCACTGCATCATCCTGGAGCAAACCGATGAGGGTTTGGACTTTCTTAATCGCCTGGAGCTGATCGGCATAATCTTCGCCATAAAAAGGCGCAAAAATTTCCATGGTGTAGCGCGATCGCTTGGCGGCCTTGCGGAGGTCATGGAGAATTGGGCTGTCGGTCGCAAAAAGCGTTTCTAATTGTTTTTTCGAGAGCTTCTTCGGACTGTAACCGACCCACCAACCGGGATGGAGCAACAGTTCGCTGAGTTGGGGCAATAGTAAATCCGGCAAGATCAGTTGAATGTCCACCGAGGCGATCGCCTGATATTGGGGTTGATCTAACCAAGCCTGGGTCGCCCCTTTGAATTCCCCATAACGGGCCGAGTTGAGAAATTTCCGCACCTTAGTCAGTTGTTTTTGACGACGCTTGGCTAATTTTTTGAGGGCAATTTCGAGAATTGTGACTTCAACGGTCGGCAGTTGGGGCAGATATCGCTCCCGAAAAGTCAGGGTCATCACATCCACATCCCGCAACTTCCCCAGAACCCGACCATAACGACCCACCTGTTTCGGGGTCAAAGCCTCCGGTAAAACCAGGGCAGGGGCAAACCCCAATAACACACTGCGCAAGCGCCGCATCCCCACCCGCATTTGGTGCAATTCTTCTGGATCACGGTCGGCTAAAACCCCCGCTTCGTGGCTGAGGATTTTTTTGTAATGCTTGGCGATCGCCTTATGTGCCCAATCGCCAAAACTTTGTGTTTGGGGTGGCTGCATCATTTATGCCCAAATCAATCTCACCACCTCGATCTTAAGAGGTGCAATTTTAAAACCCGATTAAGAACACACAAGGCTTAATGATTCTGGGTTGCAGTGTTTTTCCTCCCAGAGCAAATCCCTAGTCCAATGTCTAAAGGAACTGTCGTGCTTCTGTCACCCATTGCTTGACCAACCCCAGGGGCGGCGCCAGATCCTTACGCTGGAGATTCGCCACCTGTAACTTCATAATATTTTGGTGGAGTCGCGAAAAGGATGTTTGGGCAAGCTGATTTACCGATGCCACGCCACTGTGCAATACTAGGCCGCAATATTGTGTGCCAATACTCGGTACTCTCGCCAGATCCGCCAGGGCCACCCATTTCAAAACGTAATTGGGATGAATTTTGAGGCGACGGGCTAACTGTTGTTTTGCCTGGGGTGTGCGAGTAGCTAACAAAAGCTGATGGGTGGTGCGAATCCCTTGGGCGGCGAGTTGGGTCTGTTGTTCTTTGCTCAGACCGGGTAACTCCGCAATCCGCCAATTACAGGAAGCCATAGGAATCCTTGTTAAAATGGAAGCACATGATATCAAGAAAAATTGTCGTTACCCTAAAACTTTAGAAAATTTATGACTGTTGGTATATCTGTCGAAAAAGGAAAGCAAGATACTCCTCCCTTAGAACTCCATTACCTCGGCGACAAAGTGCTACGCCAAAAAGCAAAACGCATCGCCAAAGTAGATGACGAAATCCGCACCCTGGCGAAGGAAATGCTGCAAACCATGTATTCTTCCCAGGGAATCGGTCTGGCTGCGCCCCAAGTCGGTGTTAACAAACGCATCATTGTCATTGATACCGATCCAGAAAATCCGGCCAATGCACCACTGGTTTTAATCAACCCTGAAATTAAAAAAACAGGTAAACAGCTTTGTTCTATGGAAGAAGGTTGCCTGAGCATTCCAGGAGTCTACCTTGGGGTGATCCGCCCGGACGAAATTGAAGTGAGCTATCGGGATGAGCAGGGTAAACCCAAACGTATCAAAGCTTCTGGCCTGTTGTCCCGGGTGATTCAGCATGAAATTGACCATCTCGATGGGGTGATGTTCGTCGATCGCGTCGAAAATGAAATTGCCCTCAGTAGCCAATTAAAACAACGGGGATTTGCCCTGAAATCGGTACAGCGCATCGCCTAAATTTTTTTTGGCCTTTTCCACGTTTCAACATGACGGCAACTTAGTACTCTATGACGTTTGTGTGAGGTGATCGCCGTCCAGTGAAATAGACGTTCTGCCCTATGAGGTGGTCGTCTTTTTTATTGCCTAATATTGGGCAAGGTTGCGTTTTGTATCAAACAGCGAAAAATTTACGTTTCGTTAGCAAATTCTTGAGGTCGCTCGGCAGTACCGTTGCAGCAAGTATTGTTTTGAATCTCAGATTTTACAAAAGACAGAAGCTGGTTTTCGTCTATGGAGGGCTGTTGGCCTGCTGCGGGTGTTATGTAGGGGCATCAAATTTGGCGATCGCCTTTTTGGATAGAACCCGCATTTATACTCAGGTTTATTTGTAAATCTATTTTTTGTGTATTGTCTTTATTTATATAAACCAAAGACATAAATATTATCTTTGTAAAATATTTAGAGATTTTTACTGATTTTTAAACTTTTGAATGTCTATAAAAGCTTCCAAGTCTCTATAAGTCTATTTGAATGCTAGATCCCAAACCGTTGCACCTTTCAATTCCCCCAAGGATTGCCAATAATGCAGCTAACGGAATTTTTTAGGAGCACGCAATCCCATGACAATGACCCTCGCGGTTTACGGCAAAGGTGGCATCGGCAAATCTACCACCAGTTGTAATATTTCCGTCGCCCTCGCCAAACGCGGTAAAAAGGTTCTCCAAATTGGCTGTGACCCCAAGCACGACAGCACCTTTACCTTGACGGGCTTTTTGATCCCGACGATCATCGATACTCTCCAGGAAAAAGATTTTCACTACGAAGACATTTGGCCGGAGGATGTTATTTACAAAGGCTATGGCGGCGTTGATTGCGTGGAAGCAGGCGGGCCTCCGGCTGGGGCAGGCTGCGGCGGTTATGTGGTCGGGGAAACGGTCAAACTCCTCAAAGAACTCAATGCATTCGATGAATACGATGTGATTTTGTTCGATGTGTTGGGAGACGTAGTTTGTGGAGGCTTTGCAGCACCACTCAATTATGCAGACTACTGTTTGATCGTGACGGACAATGGCTTTGATGCGTTATTTGCGGCGAATCGCATTGCGGCTTCTGTGCGAGAAAAAGCGCGGACGCACCCCCTCCGGCTGGCTGGTTTAATTGGGAACCGCACCTCGAAGCGGGATTTGATCGAAAAATATGTGAGCCATGTGCCGATGCCTGTGCTGGAAGTGTTGCCCCTGATCGAAGATATCCGGGTGTCGCGGGTGAAGGGAAAGACCCTCTTTGAGATGGCAGAAGGGGACTCGATGTTGGATTATGTCTGTGATTTTTATCTCAATATTGCTGATCAAGTATTAGCGGCTCCAGAGGGAGTTGTGCCCAGCGAAGCTTCGGATCGAGAATTGTTTAGTTTGCTCTCGGATTATTATCTCAATCCGCCCGTCGAAAAGACCCAGGAGGATGAGCTGGATCTGATGATGGTCTAGGCCAGAGGATGCTGGGCTTGGTCTCGAAATCGCTGATCCGACAATCGCTCACCTGGATCGTCCTCATGGGTTAAATTTTGCTTCAAAATAGAGGCGATCGCCCGAAACGGCACTAATGATCAAAAAAGGCGATCGCCAATGTCAAACAACCCTTGCAGTGGATTTACGAGGAGAGTAAATATTGTGAGCTTTTTCGAGCAAATTAAACCCAGCATCAAAACCAAATGGCTAGATTACTTTGAAAATAACCAAGACTGGCTAAATATCCTGATGGATCGTGGCGAATCTGTGGCGACCCCCGACGGTGGCCGCCGCCCCCAAGGTTCCGTGATTCTCGGTGCCATCAGCGCCAAGGAACCCCGCCTCGCCGAAAGTCTTTATCTGTTTTCTTTAGTTGAAGCGAATTTTGACACGATTGTTGATGTTTTAGGGCTAAACTTTGACCCACTCTTGGAACTCCGAAACCTAGAGGAAAAAGGAGCGGCCGCAAAGCCAATGATTACGCCCCCAAGTCCAACCGTTTTACCCACCGAATAATTTCTCACCGTTTGCCCTTCATTTCTTTGGAGGGCATTCCCTGAGCAACAATCGTGTCACCCCATTTCTAATTCACCATTGCCAAAGCTATTTGCAAATCTATTTAGGAAAATTTTTATGACCGTTGCTCAAGAAACCCCGAACTTAACCTTTGATTGCGAAACAGGCAATTACCACACCTTTTGTCCGATCAGTTGTGTCGCTTGGCTTTATCAGAAAATTGAAGATAGCTTTTTCCTAGTCATCGGCACCAAAACCTGCGGCTATTTTTTGCAAAATGCCATGGGCGTGATGATCTTCGCCGAACCCCGCTACGCCATGGCCGAACTTGAAGAGGGTGATATTTCTGCCCAACTCAACGATTACGACGAACTCAAACGGCTCTGTCTACAAATTAAACGCGATCGCAACCCCAGCGTGATTGTCTTTATCGGTACCTGCACCACCGAGATTATCAAAATGGATCTCGAAGGCTTTTCGCCGCGCCTCGAAGAAGAAATCGGCATTCCCATCGTGGTCGCCCGTGCCAATGGCCTAGATTACGCTTTCACCCAAGGCGAAGATACCGTCCTCGCAGCAATGGCGAACCGTTGTCCCAGCGAACCCCCGTCCCCAGCAAAAGAAAAAGAAGAAGATGCTGCTGCCGCCACTCGCTTCCAAAAACTTTTGAATTTGGGCCTCAAGAAAAAAGAAGACGCGCCCCCTGTGCAAACGGAACAAAAAGAGCATCATCCCTTAATTTTGTTTGGCTCTTTACCCGATCCCGTGGCGGCAAACCTAGAACACGAACTGAAGAAGCAGGGCGTTAAAGTCTCTGGTTGGCTCCCCACCAAGCTCTATACAGAATTACCCGTTGTGCAAGAAGGCTATTATGTGGCGGGAGTGAATCCATTTCTCAGCCGCACTGCCACTACCCTGATGCGTCGCCGTAAATGTAAGCTCGTTGGTGCTCCTTTCCCCATTGGCCCCGACGGCACCAGAGCCTGGGTTGAAAAAATCTGCTCCGTGCTGGACATCGAACCCCAGGGCTTGGCAGAACGGGAAGCACAAATCTGGGAGAGTTTAGAAGACTATCTCCAGCTCATTCGCGGTAAATCGGTCTTTTTTATGGGGGACAACTTACTCGAAATTTCCCTCGCCCGGTTCCTGATCCGCTGTGGTATGACCGTCGCTGAAATTGGCATTCCCTACATGGACAAGCGTTACCAAAAGGCGGAACTGGATTTCCTCGCCCGCACCTGCCAAGAAATGGGAACGCCGATCCCCAAAATTGTCGAAAAACCCGACAATTACAACCAAATTCAACGGATTAACGCCCTACAGCCGGATTTGGTGATTACGGGCATGGCCCATGCGAATCCCTTGGAAGCGCGGGGAATCAATACGAAGTGGTCAGTGGAATTTACCTTTGCCCAGATTCACGGCTTTACCAATGCGCGGGATATTCTCGAACTAGTGACGCGCCCCCTACGCCGTAATACGAACCTCAAGGATTTGGGCTGGGATAAGTTAGTCCGCGAAGAAGTGCTCACCTGAATAGCACCCACAATTTGAGTGCTAAACAAGGAGAATCATCAAGACGATGGTTCTTTTTTTATTGGGTTTTAACGGTTAAAACTTGGGGCGGTGTCGCATCGGGAGGATAGCACAGTTGGATATTCACTAAACGGCGATCGCCTCATCAAAGTTTTAGGCAGTGTCATCTATATTGCCTAAGTCATCATCAAACTTATGGATGATATCAAGTAGTCGGGAGACGACCCGTTTATAAATACGCTTGCGTTCAAGAAGTTTAGGCTTTGTATTGCAAGCACTAATCACGGTGTCCCGTAAGGGTTCTTTATTGGTGAACCGATAGTCTCGAATCATTTGATTCACGGTATCTTCATTGAGGTCTTCATCAGCACAGAGTTCACGCACTGCGGCAATCCGTTCTTCGTCCCAGAATTCATTGAAGACTGATCCTAATTTTTGGTCTGGAGTAACCTGAATCATGCGAGTTTCGATAAATTTCTCAATGAGATCCCGCTTATTCCGTAGTTTGGTTTCTTTACCTACCAGCTCTAAAATTTCGGCTTTGCGCTGCTGGTAATCTTCTGGGGTGGTTTTTTCTTCATGTCGTAATTTACCCAATAGTTCCAGAATATACGCCACATTGATTTCGTCTCGTTGGATAAGTTCTAGCTCAAAATCAACCTCTTCAAGTTCTGTTTCTGGTTCTTCCTCACTACGGGATTTCACTTGGTCGTGGATGTCTAAATATTTGCTCTTGAAGTCTTCAAAGGTTTGTTCGTCTAGGTTGAGGTCAGTAAAGCTAAATTCGGTAAAGGATTTACTGACATTGAGGGCACGAATTAGTTTACGGAAGGTTTTGACGAAATTGAGTTTGTCATCTTCGCTAATGAGTTTATTGACATCATTGGGAATGGCGGCGATCGCCCTGAGTTCTGCTACGGCTTGGTTCAATTCGTCAACGTAATGCTCATAGGGTTCGATAAAAATCGTCTCGTTGGCGTTTTCATCGGAGAAGAGGCGAATGGCTTCGTCAGTATTGTCCTTGAGGTTACGGAAACAGACGATATTTCCTTGGGATTTGAGTTCGCCGAGGATGCGATTCGTGCGGGAATAGGCTTGGATTAACCCATGATATTTAAGGTTTTTATCGACGTAGAGGGTATTGATTTTTTTGACATCAAACCCTGTTAGGAACATATTGACCACCAATAAAATATCGGCTCTCTCGGCTTCGTCAAAGTTCTCTCTATCCCGGTCTTTCATCCGTTGGGAGATATTTTTGTAATAGGCATAAAAGGCTTGGCTATCTCTGACGGAATGGTTGGTTTTGTAGAGTTCGTTGTAGTCGTCGATAAATTTGGCGAGTTGGTCGCGGCTATGAAGGCTGGTGGTGCTGGTTCTGAGGTCAAAGTCTGGTTCGCCAATTAAGCCGTTTGCGTCTTCGTCATCTTCGTTAACGGTGGGGGTAAAGATGGTCACTACCCGCAGATCATGTAAGCCTTGGTTTTGTTTGGTTTTAAAGGCTTCGTAATAGGTGATAAGGGTTTTCACGCTACTTACGCAGAGCATGGCAGAGAATTTGCGGTTGTGGGTCTTGCGGTTGTGGTGCTCGATAATCCAATCAACGATGAGATCAATGCGGTCGGGATTTTCAAAAAATTCTTTGTCGGTCTTGGGTTCGGTGATTAAACTACCGTCCTTGCGCTTAATTTTGCCCCAATATTCAACGGAGAACTTGAGGACATTTTGATCGGCGATCGCATTGGTGATGACGTATCTATGGAGGCATTCGGTAAAGAGGTCTTTGGTGGTGCGTTTGCCGTGTTGGTTACTGGCGGCATTATCGGCAAAGATGGGGGTTCCGGTAAAGCCGAAGAGTTGGGCTTTGGTGAAGAAATTAACGATATTTTTGTGGGTTTCGCCAAACTGGGAACGGTGACATTCATCGAAAATAAAGACAATCCGCTTATCCCGTAATGCTTCCATTGCCGCTTCGTGTTTGGGCTTTTTGATAGCGGTATTGAGTTTTTGGATTGTGGTGACAATGAGGTTACTATCCCCTGCCATTTGCTCGACCAGTTGGCGGGTGTTGTCGGTGGTATCGACACAATCGGGACTGAAGTAATTAAATTCTTTGCTGGTCTGGTAATCGAGGTCGGCACGATCCACCACAAACAGGACTTTATGGACTTTGGGAATGGTGGTCAGAATTTGGGCGGCTTTAAAGCTGGTGAGGGTCTTGCCTGATCCGGTGGTGTGCCAGATATAACCATTTTTCCGTCCTTCTTCGACTCGCTCAATGATGGCTTCGACGGCGTAATACTGGTAAGGACGCAATACCATCAGTACTTTGTCGGATTGGTGCAGGACGGTGTACCGACAAATCATTTTAGAAATGTGGCATTTCTCCAGAAAGTTCTCGGCAAAGTCATCGAGGTTGGTGATTAGCTCGTTATTTTTGTCTGCCCAGTAGAAGGTTTGTTTAAATTCTTGTTTGCGGTTGTTGGCGTAGTAACGAGTATTTACGCCATTGGAAATGACAAAAATTTGGACATAGTTAAATAAGCCAAATTCGGCATCATAGGAATGGCGTTGGTAGCGGTTAATTTGATTAAAGGCTTCTTTTAAGGCAAGTCCGCGACGTTTGAGTTCGATTTGGACAAGGGGTAAACCGTTAATGAGTAGGGTTACGTCGTAGCGGTTTTTATATTTGCCTTGTTGCGTGACTTGGTTAGTGACTTGGTATTGGTTCTGACACCAGTGTTCTGTGTTGAGGAATTCTAGATAAATGGTACTGCCATCATCCCGACTGAGTTCCATTTTGTCGCGGAGACGCTCGGATCGGTCGAAAATACTGCCTTTGTCGAGATGGTTAAGGACTTTTTTGAACTCGTCGTCGCTGAGGGTCGTTTGGTTATGGCATTCTAGTTGGGTTTTGAGGTTGGCGCGCAATTCTTTGGCGTTACGGATGGTAACGGGTTCGTAGCCTAAGCCTGTGAGGCGTTGGATTAGGTTTTGTTCAAGTTGGGCTTCGGTTTGGGTCATGGGGAAAGAATGTTATCTATTTGGGTTTTGAGTCGTGGTATTTGGTTTTCTACGATCTGCCACACAATTTCTAGGTCTACTCGAAAGTATTCATGCACCAGCAAGTTCCGAAAGTCGATGATGTCTCGCCAGTCTACTTCGGGATATTGGGCATGGGTTTCTGGTTTCATTGCTCTGGCGGCTTCGCCAATGGTTTGCAGTTGCAGAAGTATCCAACTTTGGATTAGCTCATTTGCACGGAATTCTTGTTTCCCTTGGACTGCATATTTTTCAATTCTATTTATCGCTTCTTGAATATCTTTTAGTCGCTCTAGATCGCTTCTCATAGGGTTTGGGCTTCTTGTAGGACTTCTTGGCGGATACGGTCTTTTAAGCCTGCGGGGGTAACAACATCAACTTTGATGCTGAGGAGGTTTTCTAGGTCGCGGATCAGGCGCACGGGAAACCAAGGGCTGATTTTTTGAATGTCGTAGTCCACCAGCAGATCAAGATCGCTGTTTTGGTCGGCTTGTCCTCTGGCAACGGAACCGAATACTCGCACGTTATAGGCTCCGTGTTGGGCTGCGATCGCCTTTATTAATTCTTTGGTGTCTGGGGTTAGCTCGTTAAGTTTCATCGGTTTACTTCACCCCATAGGTCTTTGCTAATGTCTTCAAGGGTTAGCATAGATCGCTCCTTGGTTAGTTTTGGTACTATTTTAAAGATTTACACAAACATTTTTTGCAGTAAACCTTTCTTGAATTGCTCCATTCTCTCAATCTGTTGCCCCACTGCTTCGATTTTTTGATCAATGGCAGTCAGGAAATTAGCTATTTTTTCTTGTTCTTTTAAGTGAGGAAAATCAATTTTTAAAAGACTTAAATCGTAAATTGTAAATCCTTTTATCGATGTACCTTGTGCAATTGAAAGCAACTTTTTTTTATAAGCTAAAAACCAATACGCAAGAAAATAAATATTTCCTTTATTAGGCGTAAAATTAGAAAAATCTTGACTTGTACAAAGTTCTTGCTCTGATACGGCTATTTTTCCTACTCCTACCCTTGAGACAATTAATATACTCTTAGGTGGAATTATCTTAGTTGCTGATTCTTTAATAGCTGCTTCATTGATAAATCTTGTGATAGAAACTTTATATATTGAATCTTCTTCAATATCAGAACTAGAAATCCAAGGAATATTCCCAATCCAATGATTGCTTTGGGATGTTCTAGGAGTTCCTCCACCTAGAAGACTCCCTAGTTCCCCTAGTTTTTTCTTTTGCCAGTCGGGGAAGTCTGAACCGTCATCCTGTTTGAAGCGAATTTCTTGGGAGAATATTTTTTGCATTACGCCCCGTTTGTAGGTTTGTAATAGTTCTTGTTTGCGGTGAAGTTGGGTTAGGCGTGTGGCGATCGCCCCCAAAAAACTAGCAATCTTTTCCTGCTCTTTAATTGTTGGTATGTTGATTTTCCAGCGATACCATTGTGCTACTTTAAAAAGCATTTTCTCAACATGAACACCAATACTTGAATGAAAACAAATTTGCTGAAAATAAACTGTTTCTTTAAGAAGATCTAGAAATCCTGGCAGAATAATATCCGTACAATTCAAAACTAAATATTCATTAGATACTATTGCTCCATCTAATTCTTTGGGGACAAATCCACAAGCTCCATGTACAATCTGTCGTTTTGAAATCAGAAAATCGCCTTCTCGAATATAAAATTGACTTTTGACAGCAATATCTTTTCCCTTCAGATTTTCTCTTTTAACAATTCCCCCTCTAGAACGTTTTGCTGTTACAAGAGTATATATTTCCTCATCCTTCATTTCGACAG
Source organism: Picosynechococcus sp. PCC 8807 (assembly GCF_001693295.1). Classification (NCBI taxonomy): domain Bacteria; kingdom Bacillati; phylum Cyanobacteriota; class Cyanophyceae; order Chroococcales; family Geminocystaceae; genus Picosynechococcus; species Picosynechococcus sp. PCC 8807. Next base: position 2,451,958 of record NZ_CP016483.1, on the reverse strand, counting down.
GTCGATTTATTTCTGTAACAAGATCACCTATTTTTACTGTTCTCCATCCTTCTTTTAAAGGAGATAAGCGAGGTTTTCCATGTTGTACAGAAGCAGGATATTTATTATGAGCTATATTATTAACCATCTTTTTTACCCCTACCTAAAATGGCGTATCAATGCCAAGCTCATCACAAAAGCCTTTGATCGTCGCATCAATCCCCACCAAATCTTGATCTATCTGCCGCAACTCCTGAGACACAGCCCCTAGATCAATCGGCTTCTCCTCCTCAAACGTATCCACATAACGGGGAATATTTAAGTTGTAATCATTCTCCGCAATCTCCTCCAGCGTCGCCACATAACTAAACTTCTCAATTTCCTTACGTTCCTGATAAGTCGAGACAATCCGCTCTACATCCTCGTCCCGTAGATAATTCTGGTTTTTCGCCTTCTCAAAATAAGCACTCGCATCAATAAACAGCACATTATCCGGCTGCTCCCGACACTTCTTAAACACCAGCACACAAGTCGGGATACTTGTCCCATAGAAAATATTCGCAGGCAAACCGATCACCGCATCCAACCAATTCCGCTCCTTGATCAAATACTTGCGGATCGTCCCCTCCGCCGCCCCCCGAAACAGAACCCCGTGGGGTAACACCACCGCCATCGTGCCACTGTCATCCAGATGATGGAGCATATGCTGCACAAACGCGAAATCCGCCTTAGAACTGGGGGCGAGCTTCCCATACTGACTAAAACGATCATCCGACTCAAACAACTTATTCGCCGACCACTTCGCCGAAAACGGAGGATTCGCTACCACCGCCTCAAACCGTAACCCCTCATGCTGGGGACGTTCTAGCGTGTCCTCCTGCTTAATATCAAAATTCCGATAATGCACCCCATGCAAAATCATATTCATCCGCGCAAGGTTGTAGGTCGTGCGGTTCATCTCCTGCCCATAGAAATGCCCTACCTCGTTCACCTCCCGCGCTACCCGCAACAACAGCGAACCAGAACCACAGGTCGGGTCATAAACCGACTTCAGGCGATCTTTTCCTAAGGTCACAATCTGCGCCAAGACCTTGGAAACCTGAGACGGCGTATAAAATTCCCCTGCCTTTTTCCCTGCCCCACTAGCAAACTCACCAATGAGATACTCATAGGCATCCCCCAGTACATCACTTTCCGTATCCCCCAAGCGGAAATCAATCTTATTGAGATGCACCAAAATTTTCGCAATCAGCGCATTCTTATCCTTGGGAGTCCGTCCTAACTTCGTTGAAGTCAGATCTAAATCTTCAAACAAATGATCAAAATCTTCTTCACTCTCCTTTCCCATCGTGGAGCGTTCAATACTGTTGAGTACCTGCATAAGGTCATCAAGGATAAACGTCGATTGAGAAAAATCTAGACTCTCGAAATCCTCCTCCTCAATCGTTTTCGCCCCCAATGCCCTCGTCGCCAGAGACTCAAATAACTCCGCAGGCTTCAGGAAATAACCCAGTTGCTCAATGGACTCCTCAGCGATCGCCGCTAGATATTCCTGATCCTCTTCCGACTCCTCATCAATCTCCAGAAAATCGATCCCATCCTCCGCCAAAATCTCATTGGCATAGAGATGCTGCCGCTCCGAGAGGTATTTGTAGAAGATAAACCCCAGACAATAATCTCGAAATTCATCAGCGTTCATCTTGCCCCGTAGTGTATCGGCAATATTCCAAAGCTGAGTCTTGAGTTTATTTTTCTGATCGTTCGTCATTGTGTCGCCTGAAGTTTGTCGGGAGAATTTACCACTTGGATAATCTTGATGAGTGATTTTTCTTGCCCAAGTTATTCATATTGTCTGACTGGGTTTTGACAGTCAAGACCTGGGGTGGGGTGGCATCGGGGGGATAGCGCAGTTGGATATTCACCAAACGGCGATCGCCTGGGGGCATTTCCAAGGTGACGAGGGGTTCCCCGGCTTGGCCACGCTTTTGTACGAGGTGGAAATAATCGGTACGCAAACGGCCCGTATCGTCTTTGTAGTTGACCCGCACTGGCCCCCGGAAAAAGGTCGCCGTCGGCAGGGGATCAAAAAAGCGCAAAGCCTCGTCCGTGGCATCTTGTTTGATAGGAGTTTCAAGGGCGATCGCCACGGTTTGGGTTGCCTCGGTGGGATTGTGGAGGGGCAGCGTCAAATCGTAGAGCACCCCATAGTTGCCGTGGGCAGCATAGGCAGTATCAGGATAGCGACGCAACATTTCTGCCGTTTGGATTTGACCCGTGCCATGGGTACCGCCGACGAGGGTGCTAATGCCGTAAGAAAAAGCTTCCCCTGGGGCAGGAATCGTGAGATCCCAGGTGGGACTGTCATAAATTTGGGTTTTCCAAGTGCTGCCTTCAGAAACGCCAGCCACCCGACCATAGATTAGTCCCCCTGGAGCACCGGGAACGGAGGGAGGGCGATCGCGGGGGCTAGAAAGTTCTCCGGTTTCTAAGAGCGCTTGCCATTCTGCCAGGGTGGGAGGCCGGAAATCACCTTGACCATCGGGTTTTTCAAAGAGGGCTAAACTCGCCACATACACGGGGCCAGTGCTGTTTAACTCTAGGTAGGTCGAACGGCCATTGAGGGGCGGTTCCAACTCCCGCACCGGAATCGGCAGATCAAAAATCATCTGGTAGCTCTGGGGGGCGATGGTCAACTGCTTCGGGAACTGTTCCTGGAGACGACGGCGCAGCAGATTATCCATTACCCGACTGCCCGGCCCGGCGTAAACATTCCCCCTCGGATTCGGCACTTGGGGATCAAGGGCAATAAAAGGGGCATCCGGTTGACTTAAATAACTGGCTCCATTGAGAAAATAAAGGGTAACGGGTTGATCGCTCGGATTGTAGGCGATCGCCCCAATGTGCAGACTGCGTAGATCCTCCGGGGAACCCTGGGCGACGTGGTGGGCAAACAGATCAAACCGTCCTGAAAAAGGAAAATCTAGGTGGGCATCTGGATGGGTTTTGCCAGTGGCGGGAAATGTGGACAGCAGAATTCCTTCCCCCAACACCTTTTCTGGGCTGTTGCTATTAAACACAGGGATTTGGTCTAACTGCCCTGGTAAAACTCGTACTTCCTGGGGACGGACAATTTCAACTGGGGGCGGCGCTTGGGCAATAAAGAAGGGAAAAAACATACCAACATTCCACACACATTGCCGCCCATTGTATTGAGTTTTTTCGCTTTTTGGGTAATTACACCAGATCGCGATCCGTGAGGATTTCGTAGCCCGTTTCCGTCACCAGCACCGTATGTTCAAACTGGGCCGACAGGGACTTATCGGGGGTAATCACCGTCCATTTGTCTTCGAGGGTAATGGTTTCCTTGGTTTTAGCATTGACAATCGGTTCGATCGCCAACACCATGCCCGCTTCTAGGATGACATTGGGCAGGTCACGGGTACGGAAGTTAAACACCGATGGCTCCTCATGGAGCGCTTGGCCGACCCCATGGCCTGTAAAATCTTCCACCACCTGGTAACCGTAGCTGTGCACATGGTCTTCCACGGCCCCGGCAATATCCAGGAGCGTATTGCCTGCTTTTACCTGCTCAATGCCTTTGTAGAGCGCTTCTTCGGCTGCCTGCATTAGCCGTTTGGCCTCTGGTTTAATCTTTTTGCCAACGCCGACGGTAATACAAGAATCGCCATGGTAGCCATTGAAGAAGGCCCCCGTATCGACTTTGACGATATCCCCTTGGTGGATGCGTTTATCGGCCCGGGGAATGCCATGGACGACTTCATCGTTGATCGAGATACAGATCGAACCGGGAAAACCGTAGTAGCCTTTAAAGCTCGGTGTCGCGCCCATTTCGCGGATCCGCTGTTCGGCATAGGCATCCACTTCGAGGGTCGTCATCCCCGGCTTGATGATCTCACTCACTTCCTTAAGGACGGTGGCGACAATCCGCGCCGATTGCCGCATAATCGCAATTTCAGCGGCGGTTTTGATTTTGACTTTGCTTTTTTTACGGCGACGGGGGAGGCCCACTTGGGCTTTTTTGGGTTCGGGAATGAGGAGGTTGAGTAACTGTTTCAATGGAGTACCTTGAGGAAATCAATGGCAGATTGGGCAATTATTGCGGCGGCGGGATCGAGATCTGCGACAATGCGCCGGGCATGGTAAAAATCTTGGCGATCGCCATTGAGGTAATCGTCTAATTTTTGGCCCGTAAACGAACCGTCGCGTAGCCCCAGCACGAGGATGCTCGCCGCGAGGTGAGGTTCGGCAGCAAAGTCTGGGTGATCGACAAGGTTAACCCCGGTGCGATCGCCCCACCGGGTATAGTTTAACCGACCCGCAATTTTTACGAAGCCCCGGCCCTGGTAGCGCAGTCCATCACCCGGTTGGATATTCCCCAAATCGCGGCGACTTTCGAGGTTTGGGTCTGGGGTCGGCTCCACAAGACTGGCACCAAAATCGCCTGCATGACCCGCCGTAGCGAGAATATAGGCCACCTGGGTCGGTTCGATGATCCCGCAACGTTGGCAAGTTTCTAAAAGCATCGGGATCGTTTTGCGGGCGGCATCCTGATGGGGATAATTTTCTAAGGAGGCAATCAGGCGATCGCCATAGCTTTTGAGGGGGCGTAGGGGCAGATAAACTTCCACCCATTGATTCAAAAGCGTCATCCAAGTTTGAGCACCAACGACGCCATCAATGGTTAATTCTGCAATCATCTGAAAGCGTTTAACCGCCTGTTCGGTTTGGGGGCCAAAGTGACCATCAATGGGGAAATGCTCCAGGGACAGCAGCCGCTGCAACAAGCGTTGTAAATAACGCACCGAGGCGTGGAGTTGAGGCGTCGCTAAACCATCGCCCAAGTGAAGGATGGGATATTTGCGGTCACTGGCTTGAAATTCCCCACTGGCAAAATGTTGCAAATCAGCATATTTTTTGGCGATCGCCTTTTGATCCTGAATAAACTGCTCTAAAGCTTCCCAGGTAGACAGCCCCACAATCCCATCGGCCACGAGTTTTTGGCGCACCTGAAAAAATTTCACGCCATTTTCCGTTTGCCGACCAAACTTGCCGTCCAGCTTGGCCGTTTCTGGGATAAATAAACCCCGTTGCAATAATTTTTGCAGATAATATACGGCCTGCTGTTGGGGCGAAATTTCAAAGCCTGCCCCCCGTCGCAACAGGAGTTTTTCGGGCCTATCTTGTTGGAAAAATAGAGCGGGTTCCGGAGCCTGTTGGGGTGGAGGTTCAGCCGTCGCGGGAGACGTTAAAAATAATCGTTGGTAGCGTTCAATGGTTTGCCAGGTGCGGGGATCAACGGTGCCTGTTTTCGGCAATTTATTCGCCCGTTGAAATGACCGAACCGCCGCTTCTGTGGTGCGCCCAAAAATACCGTCAATCACCGCTGAACGGGGTAAAAATCCGGCGGCCCGCAAAAAAGTTTGCAAATAACCCACATTATCATTGGCGATCGCCTGGCATTGCAGTTGTCGGGGGCGTTTGAGGGAGGGACGTTCACAGACAGTGCTGGCGGACTCACGGTGACGCTTCATATTATGATTGGGGGTGATGGGAGGGGCGATCGCCTTCCATTGTAAGAAATAAAAAAATCAACCACCGCCACCATGTTTAGAATTCTTCACTTCGCCGATATCCATATGGGCAGCGGTTTTTCCCATGGTCGAGTGAACCCAGAAACCGGCCTCAATTCCCGCCTCGAAGATTTTGAACAGACCCTAGGGCTTTGCATCGACCGGGCGATCGCCGACCTCGTAGACCTCGTTATTTTTGCCGGGGACGCTTTCCCCGATGCCACCCCAGCCCCCTATATCCACGAAGCCTTTGCGGGACAATTTCGCCGCCTCGTCGCCCACAATATCCCGGCGGTGCTCGTCGTCGGCAACCACGACCAATATTCCCAAGGTAATGGGGGGGCTAGTTTAAATATCTATCGCACCCTGGCGGTGCCTGGTTTTATCGTGGGCGATCGCCTCCGCACCCACACCCTCGAACTGCCCAAAGGCCCCCTGCAAATCATTACCCTGCCCTGGCTGAACCAAGCCACCCTCCTCACCCGGCAACAAACCGAAGGCAAAACCCTCAACGAAATCCACCAGATCCTCCTTCAGAAACTCGAACCGATCCTCGAAGCAGAAATTCGTCGCCTCAATCCCGAAATCCCCGCGATCCTGGTGGGTCATCTCATGGCCGACCGCGCCAACCTGGGGGCCGAGCGCTTCCTCGCTGTAGGCAAAGGCTTTAATATTCCAGTGGCTTTCTTGAACCGTTCTGAACTCGATTATGTAGCCCTCGGCCATGTGCACCGCCACCAAAACCTGAATCCCAGCAATGATCCCCCCATCATCTATCCTGGCAGCATTGAACGGGTTGATTTTAGCGAGGAAAAAGAAGCAAAGGGCTATGTTTTAATCAACCTCCGCAAAGGTCAAGCGGATTGGGAATTTGTGCCCCTCCCGGCCCGGGCGTTCCGCACGATCAAAATCGATGTGAGCGACGTAGACGAGCCAGAAACCGCGATTCTCAACGAAATTGCACAGGTTTCGATCACCGATACCGTTGTCCGCCTCATCTACAAAATTCGTCCCGAACAAACAGAACTCATCGACCAACGTGCCCTCAGAAAAGCCCTCAAAGCCGCCCACCAAGCTTCCATTCAAGCGGAACTGGTGAGCCAACTGTCCCGGCCCCGTCTACCGGAACTGGGCATTGGTCAATCCCTCGATCCGATGAATGCCCTAGATACTTACCTCACGAACCGCGAGGATTTGCAGGATATTGCCCTGGCTATGCGCGAAACCGCCACAGAACTGATGTCACAAACCTCAACTTGAAGCTTACAACACTAATGGCCAATACCCACATAGCGAAACCCTAGTGCTTCGAGGGCGTCTCGGTCGAGGAAATTCCGGCCATCGATAATCAACCGATTTTGGAGGCGATCGCCTAACTGTCCATAGTCGAGGTGCAAAAATTCTTGCCAGTCCGTGACTAAAACCAGAGCATCACAGGTATCTGCTAACATTTCTGGGCTATTTTCAATCAATACGCCCGAAAGACCGTGACTAATGCCATTTTGGGACACAATCGGGTCATAGGCTTTCACCCGTGCTCCTAGACGATTAAGTTCTGCAATCAGCTTCAGGGATGGAGCATCGCGCATATCATCGGTGTCTGGCTTGAAGGTTAACCCCAACAAACCAATGGTTTTCCCCTTAAGAATTTTCAATTCCTGTTGAAGCTTTTCGACGACGATTAATTTTTGCCGATTATTCACCGTCACTGCCGCTTCGAGGAGTTGCGCTTGGTAGCCATAATCTTCGGCAGTGTGTACTAAAGCGGCCACGTCTTTCGGGAAACAGGAACCGCCCCAACCCAAGCCTGCCTGGAGAAATTTATTGCCAATGCGACTATCGAGGCCGATGCCCTGCGCCACCTGGAGAATGTCTGCCCCCACGCGATCGCACACATTCGCCACTTCATTAATAAAGCTAATTTTCGTTGCAAGGAAAGCATTGGCGGCATATTTAATCATTTCGGCGGAATTTAGGTCAGTTTCCACCACCGGAATCGGTTTGGGATGTTCTGGCGCGCTAAATTGCCCTTGGATGAGGGGATCATAAAGCTGTTTCATCAGGGCGATCGCCTTGGAGTTGCTGCTACCTAGAACAATCCGGTCGGGGTTAAAAGTATCGAAAATTGCTGACCCTTCCCGCAGAAATTCGGGGTTACTGACCACATCAAACTGCACCGTATGGCCGTTTTGCTTCTGTTTGACTCCATCGAGGACAATCATCCGCACCCAGTCCCCCGACCCAATCGGAACCGTTGATTTGTTAACAATTACTTTGTAACTATCGGCGGGTAAATGTTCACCAATACCCTTCGCCACGGCCTCCACATAGCGGGTGTCGCTTTCCCCCGTTGGCAAGGCTGGGGTACCCACAGCGATAAACAGAATTTCCCCATGATTGACACCAAAACTGAGGTCTGTACTAAATTGCAAGCGTCCGGTGGCCATTTCTTGCTGCATTAGTTCCGCTAGACCGGGTTCATAAATCGGCGATCGCCCCGCCTGCATGAGCTTGATTTTCTGCTCGTTATTGTCGATGCAGATGACATCATGGCCCATGTGCGCCAGGCAAACCCCTGTGACCAAGCCCACGTAACCCGTTCCAATTACACAAACTTTCATCGCAATCTCTAGTGAATTTCTCGTGTTGTTGTCCGTAAATTATTCTGCGAGGCGATCGCGGAAATAGGCGATCGTTTTTTCTAAGCCCACCTTGAGGGGCACCGTTGGCTGCCAATCCAAGTAGGTTTTAGCACGGGTAATGTCCGGTTGCCGTTGACGCGGATCATCCTGGGGTAGCGGCTCAAAGGCGACTTCAACATCAGGATTGACCATATTCTGAATCGTTTGGGCCAACTCCAAAATCGTGTACTCATCGGGATTCCCTAAATTGACGGGGCCGATAAAGTTTTGGTTCATCAAACGAATCAAACCTTCAACCAAATCACTCACATAGCAAAAACTGCGGGTTTGGGAACCATCCCCATAGACCGTCAACGGTTTCCCCTGGAGCGCTTGAACGATAAAGTTACTCACCACCCGCCCATCATTCGGCAACATATTGGGGCCATAGGTATTAAAAATTCGGGCGACACGGATATCAACATTATTAGAGCGGTGGTAATCAAAAGCCAGGGTTTCCGCCATCCGCTTCCCCTCGTCGTAACAGTTACCACAAAAAGCAACCCGACCATTACGACGTACCAAAACCACATGGTTTTTGACATTGACGCAGTACACATTCCCTTTGTAAAAAACTTTTTCTGGTTCTACCAGAGCCGCATCTTTAGCTACGCGAATATTAACCCGATATAAATCCCGTCCGACCGCATGGGACACAACAGAAGCAGCAAAGCCACACCGTAAGGCTAATTCTTGTACATTATCCGCTAGTTGCTTTGATTTAGAGTAATAGGTAAAACAATTACCCCGTTGAGAACCGTCACCCATGATCAGCGCATCAAACAAAATGCGAGATTGCCGTGGTGATAACCGCAGATATTCACGGGGAATATATTTTTCACCAGATTTACCCAATGGCAATAGAATCTCAGCAAGTTGTTTGCTACAAATCCTAAATTGATGATGATCAGAATCAAAATATTTAAAGCCCAAACGATTTAAACAAGCAGCAATCTTGGTGCGTCCTTCAGGATTTTCTTGGGCAATCAGAACATTATAATCAGCAACGTCGTAATTACTGCCATTTACCACCCGTACACGACGACGAACGTGGGTGCAGCCTTCGGACAGATAATAGCCCAGGAATTCCAGCCAATCGTCCATGAAAACAGTATTAAAGCGAACTTTGGCATTTAGAGGGGGGGGACCAAACGTAAAAGTTTTAAGCTCTTCACCTTGAAAAATTGCGCCTGTAATGACTTTCCATGAATGCCAGTGACGCTTTTCATCAGCCTGAAGAAATTTGAGTTTTCCTGTCTTACTGCGGACGTACATTTTGTGGTTTGGAGTCACACAAAGATCGAATTTGCTGTTATTAAATCTCAGCAAGTGACCAAGATAGGGTTGAATAATGAACTCATCGGGAAGATGATATTCCACTTGGTTTTGTTCGTTGAGGGTGGCAACTTTTTGGTTGGGTTGTAATTCGGGGAAGAGTACCCAACCGGAATCAGTCAAAATTTCGGTTTGGTCGTCGTAACAGGAGCGAACCCCAATTGGATTCACATTGCCATGGTAAGTCTCGGGCTGGGGATGGACATCTGGATCGCCATAGACTTCAGAGGTGGACGCCAACAGAATTCTCGCTTTGACCCGTTTGGCTAACCCCAGCATATTTAGGGTGCCCATGACATTGGTTTTAACGGTTTTGATGGCGTTGAACTGGTAATGGATCGGTGAGGCAGGACAAGCGAGGTGGTAAACCTGATCCACTTCGAGGCGGATCGGTTCGGTGATGTCGTGGCGCACCATTTCAAAGTAGGGGTTGCCAATCCACTGCAAAAGGTTATGCTTGCGGCCTGTGTAAAAGTTATCGAGGCAAATGACTTCATGGCCTTCGGTCATCAGGCGATCAATGAGATGGGAGCCGATGAACCCTGCGCCGCCGGTCACTAGAATTCGCATGGTTAGTTCTGGAACGATGACTGTTCAGATGGTTTTCCTAACGGTAGCGAGAGATAGACACTTTGTCTAGCCATCTAGTTCTCCTTCGAGGATCGTGGCGATCGCCTGCCTGGTATTTTCTTTGAATTCGTGGATATTCACGTTATTGAGAATAAAAATGGCACTGAACATCCCCACGGCTTGGAGCACAAAAACAGAACTGTAGGCCAAGAGGGGGGTTTGAAAAATTGCCCGCCCAATATCTAACACGACTCCCCCCATTAAAGTGGCGATCGCCCGGGACATCGCTTGGGCCAGCGCCCAGGTGCCAATGAAAGTACCAGCGGTTTCGGCGGCGGTGAGATCAAGCATTAAACTAATCGCGCCAATGGTGCCGATCCCCGTGGCCATCCCAAAGAGAACGAGGGCATATCTGAGGATCTGGGGCTGTTGGGTGAACCCTGCCAAAATAATTAAAAAGAAACAAGCCGCTGTGAGCAAACAACCTAAACGGGCAGTATTTTTCTTCCCTAGGCGCGGCACCACCAAAAATCCGGTCACGCTATAGCCCACGAGAACACCGATCCCCCAGTAGGAATTGAGCAGGGTACTTTCGCCGATGGACATCCCAAACACTTCACCGCCATAGGGTTCCAGCACTGCTTCTTGCATAAATAGGCTGATTGTAAAAGTTACCAGAAAGCTAAAGAAAATGGCTGTTTGTGGACTGCTACGGACGACTTTAATAGAATCCTGAAAGGTGATTTGGTCTTCCCGCGTTGTGGGGGCAGTCCGCCGACTAAAACGAGAATATTTGCGTTCGATCCCAAGGATACCGAGTAACCCTAAACCAAAGGCGATCGCCGGCACGACTAGAAACAGAGAATTAATTGGCCCCTGTAAACTTTCGATGGGCGTATTCAGGAGCTTTTCCCCTTGGGTGATGATTGCTCCGGCATTGGCCCCCAGGATGACCCCGGCCTGTTGTACCTGATCGAGGAAAATACTGCCACTAATCCCGCCAATCACAACCCCCAGCAACAACATCGACCAGACCACCGCCACAATTTTTGAGCGATTATTTTCATCGGAAATATCCACTAACAACGCCGTAAAGGGGGTGGACGTAGAGCTGAGGGCCAGGCCATAGAAACCGAGCACTGCCCCCAGGGCGATCGCCCACAGCAACATCTCTCCAGACCAGGCCCAGCCGCCATTTTCCCGCACCGCTAGGGCCAACTGCCAGACAATTTGTACCGCCACAAAGATTGCCGAACCGAACAACACCGTGCCAATCCAGACATAACCACTGCGGTGGAGCTTAAAAATCTTTTTGCTGTCGGACAGTTGCCCGAACCACACCCGCGCTGGAGCCATAAATTGTGGTACCGCCAAAGCCCCCGCCGTCACCGTCGCCGGAATATCCAGTTCACTAATCATCACCCGGTTGAGTACCGCCAGGGTCAACACCGCCATCAGACCCAAGCCCAGGTTAAAAAGTCCCAGGCGAAACATGGTAAAGGGGCCAACGGTGGGTAAATTTTGCGCGGAGGTGGGGCTAAGTTCAGAAGTGGTCATGGGGCGATCGCCACAGGGCTTTAAGAATCACGGAAAACACCCTACATTCTAGGACGCATCGGCCTCGAATGCCCCTTCCAAGTAAGTAGCTAGGCGGAAACCCTGGGGAAAGGTTGCAGTTTTGCTATGGGTAACAAGGGCCACATCAAAGCGGCACCCGTAGGTTTCATATTGGGGAAATTCACTTAAAAATTGCATCGCCGCCCGGACAGTTTTGCGTTGTTTGCTGGGGGTGATCGCCAGTAAGCCTTGATAATCCAAGCTGTGCTGTTGGCGGGTTTTTACCTCTACAAAAGCGAGCATTTTTGTCTGGGCATGGAACGCAACCAGATCCAATTCTCCCCAACGACAGCGCCAACGGGTTGCGACAATCTGCCAACCTTGGCTTTTGAGATGCTGCTGCACAAAAAGCTCTCCCTGCTCACCAACGGCAAGGGCCGCTAATTTTTCGGGTGAAGGGGTGTCGGCCATGGCAAATGCTTACATCCCTCCAGATTCTGAATAGCCCTGGAGATTTTCCGGATTTTGCTCCTGGAGTAGATGGGTCACCAAATCGCGGTATTTGTTCAACTCATATTTATAAATCACGAGGTATTTCCCTGCATTGAGGCGATTACGATAGGGCAGGGCATCGCCACTCCCCACCGCCAAGCCAACGGTTGTGCCAACGAAATAGCTCCCCATGGCCCCGCCAACAGCTCCAGCGAGACCCCCGACAATATGATTACCCGGTGTGCCAGCCCAGGCGAAGGTATCTAACCCCGTAATGTAATCGAAGACAAACCCCCCAAAGAAGCCGAAGGGGATTAGCCAATAGGCCATCAATTTTGCCCGCTTGCGCCCCTGCTTAGAGGGATCGATAAAGCCAAATTCATCGGCGGTTTGGTAGCCTTGACCAACAATAGCTAGATTTTTGGTGGGAACTTTAGCTTTTTCCAGTTGGGTATAGGCTTCTTCGGCGGTCATACGGTCTGGGAATACGGCGATCAGATAATTCATAGCAACGACAAACCAATGGAATCTTCAAAGTTTGATTGTAGGCGATCGCCTCAACCTCCGGTTCAAAGTTGTAAGAATTTAGGCCTAGTTTTATATTGGTTACAACTTAAAATGAAATATTTTTTTAATCACAGGGACTATCAGTAATATCCACAACCAAGACCAAATCATCATCAGTTCCATCATAGAAATGAAATCCAGTGGTGGATATTTCATTAATGGCAGCTTGAGTAAATCTTCTCAGACCATTTTTGCCAAAAAATGTCACCGCAATATAACAGCCAGAATTGTAATCCCAGCGTTCATAATCATAGACAGAATGAAATGGAATATCTGTATTATTATTTCGATTGATATCCGGTCTATCCCTAACATACCCTGTATGTACCTTAAAACACTCAGACCCAGGATAGTAAGGAACATTTCGATTTTGATCCGGGGGGTAACTGCCGTGATTCAGGCGATAAACTTTGAGCTCTTGAAGCATACAGCGCATTTGCAGCCGCGCTTTAGCATATCGGGACTTGTCCACTTGATTTAAAAAGGCAGGCAAGGCGATCGCCGTTAAGATGCCCGTGATTATCATTACAATCATGAGTTCAATCACGGTGAAACCTTGGAAATCTTGGGCTGCTTTCTTACGATGGAGAAAGAGAAGACGCAACATACATAAAGATATTTTTTGGAATTTTAAGAGAACTTTAGATTTACAATACCCAATTTATTTCTGACTCCATCTTTTACGCTAAAGAAAATTTCTATTGACCATGAAGCTACAGATCTCTACTTGATTAGAGGCCACAGTACTCGCTCATTACAATTGATTTTTAAGTAAAAGCTTACTTGTTTCTTTTATTTCTAGCCTACCTAAAATTTTAAAGAATTTAGTCCATCAGAAGTAAGAGTTTATGGCGTATAACGGGTGCTGCATCTGTAGTGATTTTAAGATTGAGGCATTTGACTTAGGATGCTCAACAGCAATAGATTTTATGCGTGGAGCCCTCCGTTTTACGGCAGCTTTGTCTTGTATGGAAAGATTATTTATGTCGATGGAAAGCTCAGTCAAAGAGATCATGATCGCTGAACAAATCCCCAATTACACGATTCGAGCAAAAACAGGCTGGTTTGGTTTTGGGAACCCCGGAGTTCAGAATATCGGTTGGTATGTGGGCTATGCGGAACGGGGCGATGATGTGTACTTTTTTGCGACCAACATTGATATCAATAGTCCCCAAGATGGTTCCGCTCGCCTGGAGGTTACCCGTCGCTGTTTACAGGAATTGGGGATTTTGCCTTGACCGCTTCCGCCCTTCAGCGTGGCAATTGATCAATCGGCTGTATTCTTTCCATCGCACCATACTGTCCCAGGCAACTACAGGTTTGTCCGCCAGAGTTCTGTGGCGATGTGCTGCTGGATTGATAGCCATGATAACGACAATAGTCGTGACAACGTTCTTGTGGAGATTTGGGGCCGAGGTTGCCATTACCCAACTGATGGAGCAAGATAATCGCGATTGGTAGTAAGGTTGCCCATAGAGATAGCCAAAGGTGTTTGCTTTTAAACCCTGACCTCGCCTCTAATTTTTTGCCGACACGGTAGCCCGCTACGGTAATTGTTAGCCATGAGCCAGAGAATATTAACAAAAACAAGACAGATATCAGCGGCTCTATCCACGTTGGCCATGGATTGTCGCCAAAGACATATAACCAGAGTATTCCGAGGACAGTACCCATTATTATCCAAGTACCCAGTAGAGAGACAGAGAAGCCAGGTAATAGGAACAATAATGAGTAGATATAGCGCTGTTTCATCTAAAAGGTTTTGGGAGCCTCAGGTGAGGGTGGTGAGGGCGATCGCCAATTGGTCGATGTCTGCGGGGGTGGTGAAGTAGTGTGTACAGGCGCGGATACAGTCCGGGAAGCGGATCGTCCGGAGACAAAACCCCTGGGCTTCGAGGGCTTTGACAATATCACTGTGGCTTTGGGCGGTATCGACTTGAAAGGAGACTAACCCCGAAGTGGGGGGGGTGGTTTTGAGACATTGCACCTGGGGGATCGCGTTGAGTTTTTCCCAACAGTAGGCACTGCGATCGCAGATTTGTTGATAACGGCTGGCCGTATCGCCCCATTGTTGGTGGAAATGGATCGCCTCCATTAAGCCAACGTAGAGAGGATAAGCGGAAGTTGCGACTTCATAACGGCGGGCATCCTGGGCGAGGGCTACTTCAGTTGTTTTCTCCCACTGGGTTACCCCCCGCCAGCCAATAAAGGTCGGTCGATGCTGGGCGATCGCCTCGGTGGAAATATAAAGTCCGCCGACTCCAGCCGGGCCGCACCACCACTTATGACCCGTAAAGGCATAGAAATCGACCCCCAAGGCTGGCAAATCAAGGGGTAGCATCCCGAAGGATTGGGCCGCATCCACCAGCACCAGGATATTTTGGCTATGGCAGAGGGTACAAATTTCCTTTAAAGGCAATATCTGGCCTGTATTCCAAAAAAGATGGCTAATCACCAAGAGGCGAGTTTGGGGGGTTAAATGTTGGGCGATCGCCGCCGTGGGATCACCCCCATTGAGGGTGTCGAAGAGGGGACAGATGCGAATCTTCACGTCGAAGCGGGCCGCAATCTCCTGGACAATGCCAACAATGCCTGGATGCTCACAATCACCGAGGAGGATTTCGTCCCCCGGTTGCCAGTCGATCCCCCAGAGGGCAATGTTGCAGCCAGCGGTTACATTTTCGGTGAGGGCAATATTTTGGGGTTGAGCTTGGAGTTCAGCGGCGATCGCCCCCCGCAATTTTTGAATGATGCCCGTTTCCCATTGACCCTGGGCGAGGGAAAAAGGCCCCTGGCGATCGCCCTGGTGATAACTGTCTAGGATGCCATTAAGGCTCGACTGGGGTAACGGCCCCTGGCCACCGTAGTTAAAGTAAGTTTTGTGGGCGAGGGCAGGAAACTGTTGGCGATGTTGGTGCAGATCGGGCATGGGAGAATGAATTAAATTATGGGGGTAAAAACGAACAGGGTTATTGCTGGGGCGAAAACTGACGGGTATTGGGATCGTAGCGCCAGGAAATATTATCGGGATCTTTAGCCTGACTCCATTCAGCAAAATTATCACGGCCCCGGCGTTTGCGGAGGGTGCTGGGATGCACGGAAAAACGTTTCGCCAATTCCGTTTGAATCATCGGCGCTGGCGGCGATTTTGGCGCTAAAGATGATGGGGGCGTGGATTCCTGGGGCTCTGGCTCTGGGATTTCGGGATCACTGCCATTGAACATACTGCCTAGGGCACCGCTGGTCAAAAAGTAATAAACAATGCCTGTTTTTTGATAAACAACAGCCTGGGCGGCGTACTCCTTTGCTTTGCGTTCGAGAAACCAACGGACATCATTCCCCGATAAGCCCGTAGCAAGGGTTAAGTCGGCTACGGTAATTTTTCCTTGGTTTACTTCGATCAGGCGACGGAAATCGGGGGTGAGGGTGATTGAGAGTTGCTGCCAGCGGTACTGTTGCCAGAGATACCAGGCCACCACACAGGCGATCACCACCACACAGATCGTCCAAACACTGAAAAATACAGTCATTAACAGGGTGCAGGGAATGATCAGGATCAAGGGGCTTTTCGCATCTTTCTCCATTGGTTTTGTCAGGCAATGCTGGTGAGAAGGGTCTACTTGCTAAGTTTAAACGGGGTTGCCTAAACGGGGCTGCTCGGTACAGACAATGTAAGCCGCTGGAACATGGTCTGGCGCGCTTGGCGAGCCAGTTGATCATCGAGGGGATCAAGGTGAATTTCGGTGTTGTACTTCCGTTCCAGGGCTTTTTCGAGGAGCCAATCGGCCAGGAACGGATTTTTCGGTAGCAGTGGCCCATGGGCATAGGTGGCGATCGCCTTTTGGTAAAACGCTCCTTCCCAACCATCTTCGCCGTTGTTACCATAGCCCTTGAGGACTTTCCCTAGGGGTTGCACCTCTCCTAAGTAAGTACGCCCACCGTGGTTTTCAAAGCCGATGGCAATGGGGCGATCGCCGAGTTTTGCTTTCAATTCTGTAGCGAGGGGTTCGGCGGTGATTTCAAAGGCGACATTCCCGATGCAACGTTTTGCCCCAAAGCCTGGATGTTTGCTGACAAGATCTAAGATGCCGAGACCTTCGATGCGTTGGCCGAGGGCAGGTTCATAATATTTACCGAGCAGTTGTGGTGAGCCGCAGGTGAAGACCCCTGGCACTTGATCTTCGATGAGGGCTTTTAATTGTTCGGCCTTGGCTCCCTGGAGATCCCGCATGACAATCTCCTGTTGGCGATCTTGGGCGCCGCCGCCCACAATCAAATCTACTTCTTCCCAAACGTTTAGGGGCGCTTCTTTATCGAGGGGGATCACTTCAACGGTAATCTGTCGCCATTGGGCCCGTTTTTCTAGGCAAATCACATTGCCGCGATCGCCATAGGTGCCCATGAGGGTGGGGTAGAGCCAGCCGAGCTTGAGGTGCATCGTCATTGAGCCATTCACCGAAAAAAAGAATGCCCCTTATCTTAACCCCTGGGGGTCAACTCCGAAAAAGGCGGGTGTATTGGGTTTCATGGTTCATACTCGCCAAACTTAAACCCCAGGTACAGGCATAAAGATCCATCTCTTTTTGCGTCACCAAAGTTTCTGCCGTCTCAATAATTAGGGGTTGTAACTGGTAGATGATCCGTTGGCCTTGGGTTTGTCCGAGGGGAATCAACTTTACCCCCGCACTCACCAAGTTATTCAGCCAGCTATGGAGATAACCTAAAACGGCCTGGTGCGGCTCAATGTCCCAGAGGGCGATCGCTATCCCAAAGGCGATCGCATAATGGCAGCTTTTGCCGATCTGCTCCCGGCAAGCCCCTAGCTGTGGTCGTTTGTTTTCGTCTAAATCCCCCAACAGTTTCAACAAACTATTGCCCATCTGGATACTTTGTTGCCGGAGTTCCTTGGTTTCCCGCGTGCCATTGAGCCAAGTGTTCCAGTAGCGAAGCTGTGTCCAATCATCAGCGGCGATCGCCCGCACAATAATCAGCATTACTTGGGTATCAAGACGAATTGAGCCATAGGTCAACTCTCTTTGTAACCACTCCTGAAACGTCGTCAAAGAATGATCTTGCCGAGTGCATTCGATAAAAAACTCTAGCCCTTCTGAATAGTTATATGAGCCTAAAGGAAAACTAGAATTAATAATCTGAAATAAAAAGCTCATACTGTTTGTTCCAAGCATTAATGGGTTTCGATATTAAAGAGTCAGTGATCTGACATTTTAAAAACCTGGGGAAAAAGAGTATTGTAGGCTTCTCTTTTTTTCTCAAGTCGCATCAATACGTCTTGATTGATAGTCCTTAATTTTTCTTTAAACCATATATTGTCAAATTCCTGCTCATGGGGTAGTTCACCGACATACTCTCCATAGGGAAGTGACACCCTTGGCATTTGTTTATCAATAGCATTACCAGGGTATCGTTTATACTCAACCGTCTCTACGTCATAAAAACGACCTGACTCAAAAAAATGATCTAACATTTCTCGATAAAGACAATCTTCACTCCCTCCCATGATTTTAAAAATAGGTTCTTCAGAAAAGCCATTAATAAATTCGTGACAAGCACGATGTACACAGATGTTAATTGTTAGACTATTCGCTAAAATTTGCTTCCAGGAAGAATGAATTTCTGGATCGAGTTTTACACCTGTCGCCACATATCCTATTCTTTTTTCGGGCACTGAAACTGTCCAATGATATGATGGCGCTTGAACTTCAACTATAGATTTTTTTTCTAAATTGGCGTTAAGAATTGAATAACAAAAAAGAATATGTTCAGCTTCAAAAAAATCATCTCCGTCACAAAAAAACAATATTTCTCCTATTGATGCTTTCACGCCTGTATTTCTGGCAACTGAAGCACCACGATTATGAGGATGTGAAATAATCTTGAGTTGATACTCACCAGTGGAATGTAGCAAGCTTAAAATATCAGGAGTTTTATCTGTGGAACAATCATCAACTATAATCACTTCAATTTCAACGGGTTCAGAACTATTAAAAGATTTCTGAAAAAAAACGATGCTTTCTTCTATTTTTTGAAATGTTTTGACAATTCTATATCCGCAGTTATAACAAGGAATAATAATAGATATGGATTCGATCATAACTAGCTCTCCATAGCCAAAATCCAAAAATATACCTTCAAGTAATCTACTTGATAACTACCATTTTTATATGTACTTCCCCAAAAACATTATTGAAGTTTCTAGCAGCTTGGGATAGTTCATCTAAGGTGATACTTTTTTCATTCCATCTGCTAGCCCACTCTCCATCAGGTACATAGGTTGCAGAAGTGACTTCAAAATCAACATCCAAATATAACCCTAATGTTGTTGTCGCTACGCCTGCTGCTTGCCACTGAAGATTTGCTTTTTTTGAAAACATCGTCAAGCCTTCAACGGTAATTGGTCTAACATGGGTTGGATCAATAATAAAGTTGTCGTGGCGGTGGTGCGGTACTTGAATATCAATAACGGCTTGGTTTTTGCAGATACGATAAATCTCTTGGATAATTTTCAAGTAGGTATTTGTATCTTGACCTAAATGCTCTAGGACATGATGCATGACAATTTCGACGACACTATCATTTTCCCAAGGCCAAGGAAAGGTTTCTAAATCAAAAACAACATCAGGATTGCCATATTTATCGACATTAATATAGTCTGGCAGGATTTTGTGGCCACATCCTAAATGAAGTTTGAGGTTTTCTTGGTTTATCATTCTGAATTTTTTAGGATTAAATTAATAGAAATGCTACGTGATTTTAGCTACTAATATCAAAGTCTATTTTAGTTCTAAAGTGGAGTTAAAACTTGCTAGTATGACAAAATACTTTGAATGACATTTAGTGCCTTGTATGCTGCGGCTTGCCAAGACCAGTCTTGCCTAACTTGAGCCGATGAGGCGATCGCCTTTTGTTGATAGTGTGAATAATTTTGATAAACAGCCCTCATTTTTCTACGGAGATCCTGGGTTTTTGGCATTGCCCAGGTACCATAATCCCCATCCATTCGATTAAAAAAGAGATCTACATCCTGAATGGGAACATCGAAATAATCAAGTAGAATCGCATTATTTTCATTGGCATACTCTGTAACGGCGCTATAGTTCGTGGCAATCGTCGGTTTACCGAGAGCCATCGATTCAATAATTGGTAATCCCCATCCTTCCGCTTTGGTTGGAAAGACACCACAATGGCAAGCATTCACAATTTTAGCAACGTCTGCATAATCACTTTTTCGAGAAATATAAATAAACTTATGATAGTTTCTAAGCCAAAGGTTTTCAACGAAAGCTTGCATATTAAACTGGTGCACAAAAACATTGTCACAAGCTAGCACCAAATAAACATCAGGATCGGCATGAAACTCTAAATCAAACGCCTTGATTAACTCGGCTGTACTTTTACGTGGTTCACATTTGCCAACGGTAAAAAATTTGAATTTACCATCGTTTTCTAGAGTTGGGTCTGCCGGAAGTTCAGGATGAAATAGATTACCGTTTACACCTTCGGGTACGACAAAGGTTTTTTCTGGTTTGATACCATTTTTAATTAAAACTGTCTTCCCCCAATGGCTGGCAGTCCAAACATAATCGCAGTGGTTCAGATTTGGAACCCAACTATCTGGCAATTTGGTCGATTCCCAAACGGTGTAGGCAATTTTAATGCCTGGGAATGGCTGGAGTTTTTCCCAACAATCGTAGCCCATGCCAATAAAAATATTTATAATTGAACACTGAGACTGCTGCAAGTATTGGCAATGGTTAGTCATTTCTTCTTGGTTAAGCAAATCACTGACCAGCACTTGGGTATCGCCATCGCAACATAAACTATCGAGTGCTTTAGCAAAATTAAAAGCATGGATATTATATCCAGTATGGCCCAATTCTGGATGGCCACGAAAATGTGAAATCAAGTGAATAATTGTTTTGGTTGATGACTTTGAGATATGTGCTAGTTGCAACTGACTATCGCGCAGATAAATGGGAATATCTTGGATAATTTTTTCGGTGAACTGTGATTTTTTTTGATTACCTTTCTTTCTTTGTAGATTTTCGATACTAGCAACTTGAACATCGGTATCGAACAAGTTTTTTTGTGACGGCTGTGAAGATGACGATAATGCCTCTCCCATGTTATTGTTCTCGATTAAACATTGGGCAAGAAATGTTTTGATCTCATTATTCTCAGGATCAACAATCATCGCTTGCTTAAAAGCTAAAATTGCTTGTTGAGTCGCACCATTGGCTTTCAAAATTTTGCCGTATTCTTTATATATTTGTATTTGGCTGATTTTATTTTCTATAAAAGAATACAGTGCTTCTACTAATATTTTAGTATCAGAAACCTGATTAGATAGATAACAAATATTATTTACTGCGCCATCATGGTCTGGCTTACTCTGTAGTGCTTTTTGATAATTTACGATTGCCTCTCTATATTTGGCTTGCATTAAAAATGTGTTGCCAAGATTAAAGCATAGGTTGGCATTTTCTGGTTCTAGACTTAGGGCTTCTTGAAATTGCTTTTCTGCTTCTAAATAACTTTTGATTTCGTAGAATAGGTTGCCTAGATCATTATGCAATTCTGGGTTATTCGGTTCAACTTCAATGGCCTTTTGATACATGGCGATCGCCTGCTCAAAGTCTCGGGCGGCTCTGAAACTTTCTGCAAGGCTACGATAGGACGTTACTTCCTGGCTACTGTTGATTTTTGGTGGAGTTACGGAGCCTGCGTTAGTAAACACTGTAGGTTTTTTATCTGGGTTTTCTTGGTGCGTTACTGAGGCTGTCCCCGATAAAGCTTCTAAAATCAATTCCCCCACAAGTGCCGCGTATATTTGACCAAAAACACCTTGCCAATCTCCGGCAATTCCTTGGCGAAATAAGCGCATTGTCGGATACCAGGGGCTATCTTCCCGTTCTAACTGCCAACGCCAATCAGGAATATGGGGTAACATCACCCAAACAGATTTCCCCAAGGCCCCAGCTAAGTGCGCCACAGCAGTATCAATCGTAATCACAAGATCTAATTGCGTGATAATAGCAGCGGTATCGTAAAAATCTGTAATTATAGAGCTGAGATCAAAAATCCCCGAATGGCTCAAAAAAGGTTGGACTTGTGCTGCGTCTTCACCAACTTGTAAACTCCACAGAGTAATTTGTTCGGTATCTAATAAATCTTGAAAAACTGGAATAAATTCTTGGAGCTGAATTGCTTTACTCCGGTACATTTGCTGATTTTCAATCTTGCTCCCCCAGACAAGACCTATTTTTTTTCCTTTTGTCCTTGGCAATATTAGACTATCTGAAATGTCTGGCACTGTCAGATAGGGGATTGTTTGAGGAATGGATGTTTCTGTACTTTGAAAAATATAGGGCAGACTCATCAAAGGACAGTGGTGAATATTTGGATCAATTCCTTGTAACTGATCTTGATCGATAACATTTACAGTGACGTTTAAGCATTTTTGAAAAAGACGTTTTAGGGAATTACGAGTGCCTAAAATCACATCAATTCCACGATCAACGCAGAGGGCAACGTACCGCACAAATTGAATTGCATCGCCAAAACCTTGTTCACTCCATAATAAAAGGGGTTTGTTCTGAAGTGCTTCCCCTTGCCACATGGGTGTGGGTAGGAGTCGATTACTTAAATCTTGGGGGGAAAAGCGGTATTCGTAGTGATTCCAGCCTTCTTGGAGTTCACCAATTAATAACAAAACCCAGCCCAAGTTAAAATTAGCATCTTTGTGTTCTGGTGCTTGTTGTAAGATTTCACGATAAAACTGAATTGACTCTAGGAAAAAGCCATTTCTTTGGAGAAGATTGGCTAAATTATATTTAATTGCAATGCTGTCTGGTTTTAGTTGCAGGGCATACCTTAGTTTTTGAATGGCTTCTGGGCCTTTACCTTGCTCCTGTAAAGCGGTGCCGATGTGGCTAAAAGAGTCGGCATCGTCGGGGATAAATTCAAGAATTGCCTGAAAAGAGGCCACGGCTTGATCATATTGTTTGAGGCCCATAAAGGCATGACCTCGGTTATTCCAAGTGTTGCGGTCTTGGGGATCTAGCTGCAATGCTTTGTCATAGCAGGCGATCGCCTGGTCGTATTTTTCTTGAAGCAAATAGGCATTTCCTAAGTTGTATTGCAGTCCGGGGGCGTTCGGAGCCTGCTTGACCGCGGCTTGGAACATGGTGGTTGCTTGATCAAGCTGATTTGTTCGGTGGAAAAGATTGCCTAGGGTATTGTAAGTTTCGAGAGGATTGGGTTCGAGTGTTAAGAGTTCTTGATAAACGGCGATCGCCGCCGTTAGTTGCCCCGTCCTTTGGAGTTGTTCGCCCCGTTGATGTAGAGTCTGCCGCTGATTTGTTTGGGATTGCGATCCAGCTTTTGGCCTCGGTAAAGGTTGTTGTGGCACTGTTTTAACTGGTTGCGTATCTGTTACTGGGACAAACTCAAGGAGTGCGGCCCGGACATTGTCAAATACCGACTCCCAATCGCCCAGTGCGGGCTGACGAAATAAGCGCATACCCGGATACCACGGGCAATCATCCCTCTCTAGTAACCAACGCCAATCAGGTACAAAGGGCAACATCAACCACACTGGTTTACTCATCGCTCCCGCAAGGTGAGCCACCGCAGTATCTACGGTGATCACAAGATCGAGTTGCTGAATTACACTTGCTGTATCTGCAAAGTTCTGTAGTTTGTGACTCAAATCAAAAACAGAATCAAACGCTAACCAGGGTTCGATTTGGGCTGCATCTTCCCCAACCTGGAGACTCCAAAAGGAGTAGTTGCCTGACGTTAACAAATCCTGCCGTCCCTGAAAAAAATCCTCTAGGTGAATTGACTTTGATTTATACAAAATAGGATTGATTTTTCCCCCGGCCCAAACTAAACCAATCTTTGTTGCGGATGATTGGGGTAACTGTAAATGTTCGGGAATTTGTGCTGGCGATCGCAGATAAGGAATCTGATTGGGAATGCTGTGTAGATCCGTCTGAAAAATCCAAGGTAAACTCATCAACGACACATGATTTTGATAGTTACTGAGATCCTCAGAATCTTGACTGATCACCTTAATTTTTGGTGACAAAGAAGTCCTAAATAGTTCCAATAAAGAGGCACGAGTCGCTACAGTAACTTGATAACCTTGTTGTTGCAGCAATAATGCATAGCGAATAAATTGAATTGAATCCCCTAGCCCCTGTTCACTCCACAGTAAAATTTCTTGATTGGCTAAAGGTTCACCCTGCCAAGGTTCAGTTTGCAATGAATTTGGAACCACTTTAGAAACCAGCAAGCGCCATTCGTGTTCTTGCCAACCTTCTTGAAATTTTCCATTTAATAGTAAGCCTAGGGCATAGTTTAAATGGGTACTTGCGGACTGGGGCTCTAGTGCGATCGCCTTTCGATAGGCAGTTAAAGATGCTTCAAATTGAGCTGTTTTTTGGAGTGTATTTGCAATATTGTTATAAACACCAGCATTGTTTGGATCCTCTGCTAACAGTGCCTCGTAAATTTCCAGGGCTTCTGTGTATTTTTCTTGTTGTTGTAGGGCATTGCCGATATGCTTGCGGGCATCTATATCACCTGGTTTAAGCGTCAATATTTTTTGAAATTGGGCAATAGCCTCGTCGTATTTTTCAAGACCGTGGAAAGCGTGCCCCAAATTATTATAAATTGCCGTATTTTCAGGATCTAAATGAACTGCTTTTTGGTAAGCATCAACGGCTTCATGAAAACATTTTTGGTCGAGAAACACATTCCCCAAGTTAAACCTCGCGTCCACATAGTCAGCTTGGGTCTGGATTGATTTTTGGAAACTGGCGATCGCCTTTTGGACATCCCCCCGGGCGAAATGGGCATTGCCCAGATGACAATAATATTGGGCTTCACAGGGATTAACTTGAATTGCGGCTTCGAGGGTGGCGATCGCCTCATCATGCTGATTCAGGTGATTGTAAGTTGCCCCCAGCAAAAAAAGCACCCGATCATGCTTGGGCTGCAATAAAAGTGCATTTTGAAAATAACTAAAAGCTTTATTAAATTGACCAGACTGATAAGCTTCTATCCCCACCTGAATAAGAGCATCACAGGAGCTTTCAGACCCATTAAAGTGATTCGCTTTTTGATTTTTAGATGCCACGTAACTTTTTCCAGATTTACGTGTAGCATTTTGACGTTTTCTTTTGCGAGATTTGCCCATCAGTTTGATAATTTAATTTTATTTTTGGGATTTCAAAATAGTCTAGTTTGCTTGACTCTAAATTCCAAAATACTTTGGCTCTCAAGAAAGCTCAGATACTACAAAGTATAACTTTCTATATCAAGATTAACAACCCAAAATAAGAAAATGAATACTACATATCAATACATCAGAAAATTCCGCTGATTTCATAATAAAAACCAGCTCCTAGAAAAAAATCCAGAAGCTGGCTCTTATAAGCAGATCAAGAGAAAAATGCTAACTATTGCGCTCCAATCCCGATTGTGAGGGTATCAATGCGAAAAGTACCATTAATCAATTGATAAGCTAGTTCGAAATTAATTTGAGGTTGTGTCGGAAAATAGCCCGTAACTAGCAAATTATTCTCTGCATTTAGCATCGGCTGAGATGTAAATGTTGGTTCGTACTCTGTAACGGCAGTAAAATCCAGATTTGCTTCCCGAGTCGAACGAAAAATCCTCGACAAATCTTGCTCTGTATTTCTCATCTGAAATCCAGGAGAACCTAGTTTTCTCAATACCGAATAATCTTGAGTTTGGTTCGCTTGGTTCAGAGATAACAAAGAAGACTTAATAAGAGAGTGAACAAATATTCGGTCATTCTCAGTTGTAATTGCCGCTCTAGTTTGGGCAACATCGGACTGAGCCAATACAGGAGTAAGAAAAGCCTGTGGTGTTGTCAAAGGCATTAACCCCAGAGTTAACACCACGAAGGCTTGTAAAACAGAGTTGTTCTTCAAGGGACTTACCATTGGAGAGTTAAACCGGCCGCAGCACCAAATGTATCTTGAGTTAAACCAAAACCAGCACCGACATTAAAGAGTACTTGTGTGCCGTCGCTGTTCGGGTCAGTAAACAAGAATGTACCGTTAGCAGCAATTGATACTTCGCTCTTGAAAGTACCAAAGGCAACCCCGATGCCGTAGCGCTTACCTGGCAACAAGCCTTTGTTAAGGCTAGAAAGTGCCAGGGCCATTGCGATACCGGAGCTATTTTCTTCGATTTCATCAAAGGCTTCATCGATTCGCCGACGATTTTCAGCAATATCAGCCGTGTTTTGTGCGATGTTCGCACTGTTAGTGGCAATATTACTGCGATTTTCAGTAATATCCGTCGTGTTTTGCGCAATATTACTGCTGTTCGTCGAGATATTCATGCTGTTATCTGCGATGTTGCTGCTGTTCATCGAGATATTCATGCTGTTGGCTGCAATGTTCGACTTGTTATCCGCAATGTGAGAACTATTCGCGGCGATATTCGAGCTAAAGGTACCAACGGTGGAGCTGAGGTTACCCACATTGGAACTTAGACCGGCAATATTACTGCTGTTGGCCGCAATACCAGAACTGAAGTTACCCACAGTTGAACTTAAACCAGCGATGTTGCTGCTGTTCGCTGCAATACCAGAACTGAAGTTACCTACGTTAGAGCTGAGGCTTGCAATGTTGCTGCTATTGGCTGCGATGCCAGAACTAAAGGTGCCAACGGTGGAACTGAGGTCACCCACATTGGAACTTAGACCGGCAATGTTGCTGCTGTTGGCTGCAATGTTCGACTTGTTATCCGCAATGTGAGAGCTGTTCGCGGCGATATTCGAGCTAAAGGTACCAACGGTGGAGCTGAGGTTACCCACATTGGAACTTAGATCGGCAATATTACTGCTGTTGGCCGCAATACCAGAACTGAAGTTGCCTACAGTTGAACTTAAGCCCGCAATGTTGCTGCTATTGGCTGCAATGCCAGAACTGAAGTTGCCCACAGTTGAACTTAAGCCCGCAATGTTGCTGCTATTGGCTGCAATGTTCGACTTGTTATCTGCAATGTGAGAGCTGTTCGCGGCGATATTCGAGCTAAAGGTACCAACGGTGGAGCTGAGGTTACCCACATTGGAACTTAGACCGGCAATATTACTGCTGTTGGCCGCAATACCAGAACTGAAATTGCCCACAGTGGAACTTAAGCCAGCGATGTTGCTGCTATTGGCTGCAATTCCAGAACTAAAGGTACCGACAGTAGAACTGAGATCACCGACATTGGAACTTAAGCCCGCAATGTTGCTGCTGTTTGCTGCAATGTTCGACTTGTTATCCGCAATGTGAGAGCTGTTCGCGGCGATATTCGAGCTAAAGGTACCAACGGTGGAGCTGAGGTTACCCACATTGGAACTCAGGCCGGCAATGTTGCTACTGTTGGCCGCAATACCAGAACTGAAATTGCCCACAGTGGAACTTAAGCCTGCAATGTTGCTGCTATTGGCTGCAATGTTCGACTTGTTATCCGCAATGTGAGAACTGTTTGCGGCGATATTCGAGCTAAAGGTACCAACGGTGGAGCTGAGGTCACTCACATTGGAACTCAGGCCGGCGATATTACTGCTGTTGGCCGCAATACCAGAACTGAAATTGCCCACAGTGGAACTTAAGCCAGCGATGTTGCTGCTATTGGCTGCAATGTTCGACTTGTTATCTGCAATGTGAGAACTGTTCGCGGCGATGTTACTGCTATTTATTGCAATATTCGAGCTATTGGCAGCGATGTTCGAGCTAAAGGTACCGACAGTAGAACTGAGAATATTAAAGTTGCTGAAGAATGAGCCACCATCTGTAAATAGTTGGCCGCTTGCAGAGTCTACAAAAAGCAGTTCATTGTCATCGAGATCAAGCGCTGTGGGATCAGCAGTGCCAGGCAAACCAGGTAAGAAATAGGTGTTGTTAGTATTCCCGATGACAGCTTGGTTGGCTGTGGCGGTAACACCAGCACCAATGGCGATCGCATTATCTCCGGTAGCTTGGGCACCTGCACCAAAGGCAGAGCTATTGAGTCCAGTGGCCTGGGCACCAAAGCCAAAAGCAGAGCTATTTGTTCCTGTGGCTTGAGCACCAATACCAAAAGCTGTGGCATTGTCATCACCCGTTGTTCCTGCGACTGACCCAGAACCACAGGCTAAATTTGATGAGCTTGTACCGTTCGGTGTCGCTGTATCACTTCCACTTCCTGCACCAAGGGTCGTTGGATCGATAACAGAAATATTTTCGATACCGAGAATATCAGCAAGATTCAGCCCAAGTGTTCCAATGTTGAGACCAAGATTGAGACCAAGACCAGTGACATCTAGGCTGACATCTTGATCAAGATTTAAATTCAAAAGATTAGTCTGTGTTAAACAGACTTCTGCTTCTGCGGGCTTAGTTGCTGTAGGACTAATGACGCTACCTACAGCGAGAAGAGTGGTCAGCAATGGCGAGCTGAGAACTGCCAGCCTAAATCGATTGAGTGGTTTCATAATTTTTCAACAAATTTTGTACATGACTTAAGCAAAGTTTTTTCGATCACAAAAAGTTGGCCACTTTTTCTATGTTGATAGACGTCATCTATCAAAAGGAATAAAATATTCTTCTAATGCTTTAATCGGCGAATGATTGTATGAGTGCAAAATTCAGACAAAGGAACCAACAATGACGACAATTTAGCACCGAAATTGAATTTGAATCAACACAAAAACAAGCATTTTATTTGATCCTAAAAACTCCCAATGCTTTCTTTTGAGAAAACCCCTAAAATCCTTGACAGATAGCATTTTCAGCAAAAAAAGCAGCCGCATTTTTGCTTATTTTTTCAGGATGAAATACTCTTGAAATACTTTAGTCACCCAAAACAAATTACAAAAATCTCAAAGAGCCCGAAAGTATTTGCTATCAAGGATTACGCTGTCTAAAATGAATTTTTATGCTTGTCTAAGTCAGAAATATCCTTACTGAAAAACTGATTTCCGTCAGTGATAAGTCGTATTTTTGTCGCCTATTTTTTGCCCAAAATAAATTTTACTGTTGTTTTTTTAGAAACATATTAATTTCTTTTATGATGCAAAAAAAATAGCCCAAGCAATTTTGCTGAGCTTTAGTAACACTTTGAATCAGAGGCCACTCAAAGCGTTTTGTGTAGTGTCTACGAATGAGTTTTGCTACATCCTGTTAATTTAGATCAGTTGTTTTTTGAACTAAGTTTAGGTTAAGAAATTACCAGAAAAAGTTAAGGCACAATAATGGCGATCGCGCCCAAGAATTGGAATATCTATTTTGTAGACAAAGTCTTTTATCCGCCGCCTGTGTCCATAGAAGCCTCCGTTCGTAGGCAGTATCAGTCTTTGCCTAGAAGTCCTTGATACAAGTTTGGACTAGAGAAAATCACGCTGAAGGTAGGGCCGCAGCACCTCTGGCACCGCCACCGTTCCGTTCGGTTGTTGATAATTTTCGAGGATTGCCGCCATGGTGCGACCGATCGCCAAGCCAGAACCGTTGAGAGTATGGACAAACTGAGTGCCTTTTTTCCCTGCTTCCTTAAAGCGAATCCCCGCCCGCCGCGCTTGGAAATCATAGAAATTAGAACAACTAGAAATTTCCCGGTAGGTGTCTGCGGAGGGGAGCCACACTTCCAGGTCATAGCATTTTCCGGCACTGAAACCCAAGTCGCCACTACAGAGTTCGAGAACGCGATAGGGCAGCTTGAGGGCTTGGAGAATCGCTTCGGCATTGGCGACGAGTTTTTCGTGTTCTGCCGCCGAGGTTTCAGGATGGACAAATTTTACAAGTTCGACCTTATTAAATTGGTGCAGCCGAATTAACCCACGGGTGTCTTTGCCATAACTACCTGCTTCCCGCCGGAAACAAGGGGTGTAGGCACAGTGGTAAATGGGCAAATTTTCCGCTTCGAGGATTTCATCGCGGTAGAGATTTGTGACGGGCACTTCAGCAGTGGGAGTTAGCCAGAGATCATCGTCGGCACAGCGGAAACTTTCCTCGGCAAATTTTGGCAATTGCCCAGTCCCAGTCAGGGAATCACTATTGATCAACACCGGGGGCATGACTTCTACGTAACCCGCCGCAATTTGCTGATCTAACATGAAGTTGATCAAAGCCCGTTCTAGGGCTGCTCCTGCACCGACGAGGCTCACAAAGCGACTTTGGGCGACTTTTACTGACCGGGCAAATTCGAGAATACCGAGCTGTTCACCAATTTCCCAGTGGGGCAAGATGTTTTCATTGGTGGGCTTATGTTCTTCTCCCCAGCGGCGCACTTCGACATTTTCAGTTTCATTGGTGCCCACGGGGGTGCTTTGATCCGGCAGATTCGGCAGCGCTAACAGCAGATTGTAAATTTGGGCTTTGAGTTCTTTTTCCTGGGGTTCGAGGTCGGCGAGCTTTTGTTTTATTTCATTCCCCTCCGCTTTGAGGGTGGCAATTTCTTCGCCTTTGGGATCGGCACCGCCTTTAATCTTTTGGCCGATGAGTTTACCGATCTCATTGCTGCGGGCCTGGAGTTGGCTGCGATCGCCTTCGAGGGTGCGTTGTTGAATATCTAGATCAAGAATTGGTTGAATATCGTATTCTCCCGCTTTACGGGCATCGAGGCGTTCTTGGACAAGGGTCGGATTTTCGCGGAGGAGTTTAATGTCTAGCACGGACTTTGCTTTGCTGCGGTTGAATCACCCAACATTATTCATGATGGGCTAGTAATAATCAATCGAATTCTGCTTGGTACCCCCTTCTGGCTCCCCTATGAGGGGGAGAATGGCACCCTCCGGTCTTCGACCACCTCCCTCAAGGGAGGATTTGGGCAGGGGGATTGCGACATTTTGCGGAGAAAGCACACCTCTTTGGTATGATGCTGGGATTCTAAACATTTCTACATATAGAAGCGAACAACTCATGGCACCAGATTTCCCATGGTTGACGGCAATCATTGCCCTGCCAGCTCTTTCGACCCTATTGATCCCGTTGCTTCCTGATAAAGAAGGAAAAACTGTACGTTGGTACGCCCTAATCGTCGGTTTAGTCGATTTTGTGCTGATGTGCTTTGCCTTTTGGCAACATTTTGACCCCCAGGCGACGGAGTTTCAATTGGCAGAAAGTTATAGTTGGCTGCCGTCCCTGGGAATTCAGTGGAGTGTCGCAGTGGATGGAATTTCCGCGCCCCTTGTTCTCCTTGCCGGTTTTGTGACAACCCTCGCGATGTTTTCGGCCTGGCAAGTTAATCAACGCCCCCGGCTTTTTTATGCGTTGATGCTGCTGCTCTATTCGGCGCAGATTGGGGTATTTGTCGCCAAGGATTTATTTTTATTCTTCCTAATGTGGGAGATCGAACTGATCCCTGTGTATCTCCTCGTTTGTATTTGGGGTGGGAAACGCCGTCGTTATGCAGCGATGAAGTTTCTCCTCTACACAGCCGCAGCTTCTATTTTCATTCTCGTTGCGGCCCTGGCTTTGAGCTTAAATCTTCCCGGTGGCCCGAATTTTGACCTGGGGGCGATCGCCCAACAGGATTATCCTCTGGGATTACAAATGTGGCTCTATGCTGGGCTGTTAGTTTCCTTTGGCGTAAAGTTAGCAATTTTTCCCCTCCACACCTGGTTGCCCGATGCCCATGGCGAAGCTTCCTCTCCCGTTTCCATGCTCCTGGCTGGCGTCCTGCTGAAGATGGGGGGCTACGGTCTCATGCGTTTCAATATGGAACTGCTACCCGACGCCCATGTGCGGTTTGCGCCCCTGTTGGTGATTTTGGGGGTGGTCAATATTGTTTATGGCGCGTTTAGTTCCTTTGGCCAGACCAACATGAAACGCCGCCTCGCCTACTCCTCTGTGTCCCACATGGGATTTGTCCTGATTGGCATTGCCTCCTTTACGGATCTAGGGATCAATGGGGCGATGCTGCAAATGCTCTCCCACGGTCTGATTGCGTCGGTGCTCTTTTTCCTCGCTGGGGTGACCTATGATCGCACGAAGACGATGGTCCTCGCGGAAGTGGGGGGCCTCGGTCAGGTTATGCCGAAGGTTTTTGCGATGTTTACGGTGGGGGCTTTGGCTTCCCTGGCGCTACCGGGGATGAGTGGTTTTGTGGGGGAACTCTCGGTATTTGTGGGCCTCGCCACCAGCGATACCTATAGCGCAACCTTCCGTACAATTACGGTTTTCCTTGCCGCCGTTGGCGTAATCCTCACGCCCATTTATCTGCTCTCGATGCTCCGGGAAATGTTCTATACCCGCGAGATGGATCTCAGTTGCGATCTTGGTCAACCGACCAATGTGGCGATCGCCGGGAATGCCCCCGTGTGTTTTGGGAATGACTGCGTATTACCGAGCAATGCCATCTACGAAGATGCGCGGCCCCGGGAAATCTTTATTGCCACTTGTTTTACCGTTTTGATTATCGGCGTGGGACTCTATCCGAAACTGCTGATGCAAATGTACGATGCGAAAACCCAAACCCTTAATACCAGCGTGCGTCAGGCCCAGGCGATCGCCAAACAACCCAGCGAACCCATCGCCGCTTTACAAGCCCCAGAATTAAGCCCCCTGCGCTAAATCTGTGTGCAGTTTTCAATGAAGTAATATCCCTAAGTCCCCGATCCGTCGGGGATTTTTTTGTGCTTGAACCAACCCTAGGCGCAAAAAAATAGAAGCGCTTCCCAAGGGAAACACTTCTAAATGTTCTATTTATCTAATTGCCCAAGGTGGGCCGAGAAATTCTAGTAGAGTTCTTCCTCTTTGTTAGTTTCGATGGTGACATCAGATTGAGGATAAGCAATACAGGTCAGAACGTAACCTGCTTCAATTTGATCATCATCGAGGAAGGACTGTTCGGATTGGTCAACAGTACCGGAAACGATCTTACCAGCACAGGTGGAGCAAGCACCGGCACGGCAGGATGCAGGAAGGTCATAACCAGCATCACCGGCGGAGTCTAGAATGTATTCATCATCGGGAGCGTCGTAGGATACTTCGCCGTCGGGAGTGATGAGTGTAACCTTATATGTAGCCATTAGTGTTTCCTCTGGTGTAACAGGGTGTTTACAAGGATTTCATCCGGCCATTCGAGAGCGTGCCTGGGCCTAAGCCTTGGGCAACCCACTAAATGCCTTCTGAAATTGATGGATCATTTTCTGATGATAAAGGAAAACAAAAGAGAACGAATGTCGCATTAGGAATGAAGTTAGCCCACACACTTTATATAAGACTGGCTTATGTTTTTTGGAGCAACAAAATTAGGGCAATAGAAGAATCCCTATAGCTTGCAAATCCGAGTGCTTCAGCGACCTAAGTCATGGAATGTGGTTATCGCCCCTTGTCATCTTCCTTTAAAACTGCATCAGGAATACTTATGCGATCGCCGCTGGATCGCCCAATTAGTAGAGATCTTCTTCTTTGTGAGTCTCGATCACACAGTTAGATGTGGGGTAAGCGATGCAAGTAAGCACATAGCCTGCGGCCACCTGTTCAGGGCTGAGGAAATTTTGATCACTCTGGTCAACGGTGCCTGAAATAAGTTTCCCGGCACAACTAGAACAAGCCCCGGCCCGACAGGAATAGGGAATATCGATCCCTTGGTTTTCGGCTTCGTCGAGGATATACATATCATCGGGAACGCTGACGGTATATTCACCTTCGGGGGTTTTCAGAGTAACTTCGTAACTTGCCATTGCGGTAATGTAATTTTGCAACTAGGGTTTTCAGTTTCCATTAAACCCGTTTGGGGGCTCCGGGAAAATACCTGCCCCAGCAAGCACACAGCAGTTTGAGGAAAAAGCGTTAGGCGATGGCAAAATTTCGAGTGGGCATTGTCGGTACTGGTTACGCAGCGAAACGGCGGGCAGAGGCCTTTTTACGGGATGGACGGGCAGAACTAATGGCCGTGGCGGGTCAATGGCAAACGGCACGGGAGCAGTTCGCTAGTAACTATGATTTAGCAGCGATCACCACCTGGGAAAACCTGATCCAGCGGGACGATCTCGATTTAATCGTCGTGTGTACGGTCAACCGACGCCACGGGGCAGTGGTACGGGCGGCCCTCGAAGCGGGCAAACATGTAGTGGTGGAATATCCTTTATCCCTCGATCCCACCGAAGCGGCTGAATTGATTCAACTAGCCGAGGCGAAAAAACGACTCCTCCATGTGGAGCATATTGAACTGTTGGGGGGACTGCACCAAACGATTCGGCAGACCTTACCGGAACTGGGCGCGATCGCCTATGGCCATTACATTACCCTTGCTCCCAAAGCGAAAACCCTACCCCACTGGACATACCATTACGAGGATTATGGTTTTCCGTTTGTGGCGGCCCTGTCACGGGTAAACCGATTGCTAGATCTCTTTGGCACGGTCGAAACAGTCACCGGGGCGGCCCAATTTCTCCCGGCAGAGTTGCCAGGCTACTACCAAAATTGTCTCTGTACGGCGCAACTGAAGTTTCAAAGTGGTGTGATTGCCCATCTCACCTACGGTAAAGGAGTCTTGATCCCCAAAGGCGATCGCCGTTTTAGTCTCTATGGCGAAAAAGGCACTTTAGAATTTAACGGCAACCAAGGCACCCTAAGCCAAGGCGAGCGGCACACAAATCTGGATGCAGGTAGTCGGCGTGGCGTCTTTTTGCAGGATACGGTGGCGGTGCTGGATCATTTAACCGCAGGCAAACCTCTCTATATCCAGCCAGAACAAAGTT
This sequence comes from Picosynechococcus sp. PCC 8807, assembly GCF_001693295.1. Lineage (NCBI taxonomy): Bacteria > Bacillati > Cyanobacteriota > Cyanophyceae > Chroococcales > Geminocystaceae > Picosynechococcus > Picosynechococcus sp. PCC 8807. The sequence goes on along the minus strand of NZ_CP016483.1, from coordinate 2,417,450 downwards.
TGTACGCTCTCCAGGTGGCCGCCCAAATCCAACGGGCTGCCCTGCCTAAATATTTCCCCGACTTCGCCGCTCTCGGCCCATGCCGCTCGATAAAATAGAGTCATGATTTACCTTGGGAAAATTATGGTTGCGTTGTTCTCTGCCCAACACAGGACAAAATTTTGGGGGCCAGTTCTGCTGCTGACTTTAATGCTGCTGAGTAGTTGTGGTGGTGAAAATTCCCCAGAAGAGGCCGTTGTCCCTGAGCCTCAACCCCTGCCCACGGAAGAAATCCCCGTAGAAAATGCGCCCCAAGTTCCTAACGCGAAAAATAACAATAGCCCCCCCAAAGATAATCTGGTGGTGCAGGGGGAGCCGATCCGAAGTGCGCCCGCCGACAGTGCCGCCCCCAAGATCACCAATAAAACGACCCTAGAGGCCGGGGCCTATTGCTACCGCACCGAAGAGCAAACCATCCAGGCGATCGCCGAACTGCTCGTAGAACCCACAAACGATGTCAGTGGCACTATCGAAGCGACGATTACCAACGATGCAGCGGGCTATTACACTTCCTATAACCAGAGAATTGCCGGGGTCTTGGACACAGAAACCCTAAGCGCCGCCGTTGTCACCAACATTGAAAACGATGTGCAAAACTCCCAGGAAACCTGGACGTTGAATCGCAATGTGTTTAGCAATGGCCGGGATATGAACCTAAAGCGGGTGAGTTGCGAAGAAATTATCGCCCTGAAAGCTAACCGCAAAAATAGTCCCTAGTGGCTGTGGTCATGGCTGGGTTCTGCCAGCGGTGCAGCGGTGGGCATGGTTGAATTTTCGCTCGGTAAACTGTGTTGGTGGGGTTGGTTGAGGGTCATATTTTGCCGCCCAAAGGAATAAAGCCCCATGGAAACGGCCCCCACACTCAAGGCTCCCATGGAAACCAGGCCACAGGAGATCACCCCCATCGCCACCACTCCTAGGGAAATAATGCCGTGGGTCGCGACCCCAATCGCAACGATTCCGTGGGCAGAGATACCAATTGCAATGGTGCCGTGGGCGGAGATGCCAATGGAAAGAAATTTGGTTTTCGAGAGGGGAGAAGGCTTGGTAATTTGGGTTTCTGGGTTAAAAGTCGTCATCGGTACTACACAAAATAATTTAAAAAGAGGATTTAAAACCTAAGAAGTTACCGCCCAATATAACGAAGCTAAGGCGATCGCCACCGTTGCCCCCACCAAAGTATTGAGAATGTTCACCACCTCATTGGTAAGAACCGCAAATTTTTCTTGAACCGTTGCGCCGATCACGCTTTCGATATTCGTCGCCACAAAAGCCGCTACCACACACCAGAAGATTCCCAGCAGATCGATCAGACCAACGCCATACCCCACCAAGGCGATCGCCACCGAAGCCACCATCCCTGCCAGGGTTCCTTCTAAGCTCACGGCCCCTTCTGTTCCCCTGGGGACGGCTTGGAAAGTGGTGATTAAAAATGTGCGTTTCCCGTAGGCTTTACCCACTTCACTGGCGCTTGTATCGGAGAGCTTCGTGCAGAAACTCGCCACATAACCGAGCAAGAGTAGAGGTTGAATCGTTTCTGGCGCAATTAGAGTGCCCAGGGCGCAAATGGTGCCAATTAAGGCCGACCCCCAAACATTTTCTGGCCCCCGCAAGCCGCCTCGACCTTCAGCGATCCCGGCAGCTTCTTTAATGTTTTTGCCAATTTTTGTCACCCCTACCCCCACAAAAAAATAAAATAGTACGACGCTATAGCCCTGCCAACCCAGACAACCCCACACCAGCACCCCCAACAGCCAAGCGTGGAGATAACCCCAGGAGGTCAGTAATTTTTTCGGCACTAAAAAGGCGATCAAGATCAAGATCGAATTCAAGGCGATCGCCACGAGCCAGTTATTTGTCAAAAGATCCATTACAAAACCCAAATTGATCTTTCCATATCTTATTGAATCGTCCTGTCCCCTTGACTCTCCAGCGCACTAGAGCTTTTATCCTGAAGCCAGCACTTGAATCATCGAGGAAAGTTCGCCATGGAAACCCGCCAGTTTCAGATCAAAGGGATGGGCTGTGCTGCCTGTGCCACCACCATCGAAACCGCCCTCCAGAACACCGCCGGGGTACAGGTTGCCCAAGTGAATTTTGCCGCCGAGCAGTTAAGGGTCGAATTTGACGGCAGCCAACTCAATGGCGAAACCCTCCAGCAAGTGGTCAGTGATGCAGGCTATGAAGCAATTCCCCTCATGACAGGCGATCGCCAAAGTCAGTTAGACCAACAGGAACGGGAACAGGCGCGGCAACTGCGCCAACTCAGCCGTAAGGTTTGGCTGGCGGGAATTTTAAGTGCGGTGCTAGTAATCGGCAGTCTACCGATGATGCTGGGGGTCAATATTCCGGGGATCGCCCATTGGTGGCACAATCCTTGGTTGCAGTGGGCCTTAACGACGCCGATTATGGTTTGGCCGGGCCAGGGCTTTTTTACAGGGGCGTGGAAAAGTCTCAAAAATCGTACCGCTGACATGAATACCCTGGTGGCCCTGGGGACGGGGGTGGCCTATGGTTATTCGGTGCTGGCGACGGTGTTTGCGGCTCAATTCCAGACTTGGGGTTTGACGGAGGATGTGTATTTTGAAAGTGCGGCGGTCATTATTACCTTGATCCTCTTGGGGCGCTTTTTAGAACGACGGGCCAGGGGGAAAACGGCGGCGGCAATTCGCGAACTTATGGGCCTCCAGGTGAAAACGGCGCGGGTGCTGCGGGGTGAAACTACCGTTGATATTCCCGTAGAAGAGGTGCAGGTGGGCGATCGCCTTTTGATCCGACCGGGGGAAAAAATTCCGGTGGATGGCGAAATTTTAGAAGGAGATTCCACCTTGGATGAAGCTTTGGTGACGGGAGAATCGTTGCCCGTGGAAAAAACCGTGGGCGATCGCGTGATCGGTTCAACCTTGAATAAAACAGGTCGTTTGATCCTAAAGGCGACCCATGTGGGGGAAGATACGGTTTTGGCGCAGATTATTCGCCTCGTCCAGGAGGCCCAGGGCAGTAAAGCGCCGATCCAAAAGTTGGCGGATCAAGTGACCGCTTGGTTTGTGCCCGCCGTGCTGGTGATTGCGCTGGTTACTTTTAGCCTTTGGGCGATCGCCGGTAATCTTTCCCTGGCGATCACGACTTTAGTGAGTGTTTTGATTATTGCTTGCCCCTGCGCCCTGGGTTTAGCGACGCCCACCTCGATTATGGTTGGTACGGGGGTTGGTGCCCAGCACGGCATTTTGATTAAAGATGCCCAAAGCCTCGAACTCGCCGCCCACCTCAGCACCATTGTCCTCGATAAAACGGGCACTCTCACCCAGGGGAAACCCAGCGTCACCAACTGCCACAGCCTGATTGATGAGGCGCAACTGTGGTCTTGGGTCGCCAGCGTGGAACAATCTTCGGAGCATCCTTTGGGGGAAGCAATCTTTCAGCATGCCCAGGCAAAGGAGATTCCCCTCGCTTCCCTAGAAAATTTTCAATCCCAAACGGGGCAAGGGGTGCAGGCAACGATTCAGCAGCAAAATATCTACATTGGTACAGCCCATTGGCTACGGGATCTCGACATTGACACAGAACAATTACAGGCCCAGGCCACAGCCTGGCAAAATGAAGGGAAAACGGTGATTTGGGTCGCCATTGACCAGCACCTCGCGGGCCTGATTGCCTTGGCTGACCAGCTTAAACCCACTAGCCCCAACGTCGTCAAACAGTTGCAAAAACTGGGTTTAAAGGTTGTCCTCCTCACCGGAGATAATACCCGCACCGCCGCGGCGATCGCCAAACAGGTGGGCATTGATCAGGTGCAAGCGGAAGTGCGCCCCGACCAAAAGGCCGCTGTGGTGCAACAATTCCAAAATCAGCGGGAAATCGTCGCCATGGTGGGGGATGGCATTAATGACGCTCCAGCCCTGGCCCAGGCGGATTTAGGGATTGCCATCGGCACGGGTACTGATGTGGCGATCGCCGCCAGTGATCTCACCCTCATTTCTGGGGATTTAGCAGGAATTTTAACGGCGATTAAACTGAGCCGTGCCACTCTCCGCAATATCAAACAAAATCTCTTTTTCGCCTTCTTCTACAATGTCGCCAGCATTCCCATCGCTGCGGGGATTCTCAGTGCTTGGGGGATTTTCCTGAACCCGATGATCGCTGGGGCGGCCATGGCCTTTAGTTCTGTTTCGGTGGTGACGAATGCTCTACGTTTGAAAAAAGTTAGTCAACGGCTTTAAAAGGTTATTTATAAAGTCAATAAATCTCCCCCAAATTGGGGGCCGGGGGGCTTTTTAGACATCCTGTAAAAAGGCGATCGCCTTTCGTAGATTATTGGTAAATTTCTCGGCGATGTCCAATTTTAATGATCAGAATAATGAGCTTTTCGTTTTCAATTCTATAGATAATGCGGTAATTTCCCACTCTAATCCGAAAGCGACCATTACCATTTTTAAGTTTTTTGGTATCTGGTGGATACGGATCATTGATCAGAGCTTCGATTTTTTCAATGATGCGCCTCTGAGTATCTTTGGGCAGTTTAGAGAGTTCCTTTTGAGCAGTCTTCAAGAACTCAATGCTGTAGCCAGCCATAATTCCTAAAGTCCTAGTTCTTGTTTAACAGTCTCTAAAGAAATGCGTTCTTGATTTTCTGGGTTGGTTTCGGCTGCGATCGCATCATGAACATCTAATAAATCTTCTAATTCTTCAGCATCGATAATAGCTAATTTGCCTTGAATAATTTGTTTAAAAAAATCATCGACAGAAAGGTTTAGTTGTGCGGCAAGGGTAGAAATACCCTGTAAAGATTCGGCTGAAATCTGTAGTGAAGTCATGGCTTTTACTTGTAAATAGTTTCTTCTAAGGCATTACTGATGCTTTCTATAAAATGTTTTACAGATTAAAGCAAGGTTTAAGAGGCGGCTTGATAGGAGAAAACGTCCATTGTGATTGTTCTTGCTGGCTGTTGATCTTCATGGAGCATTTTGCGGATTTTTTCTGTTGTTTCACGACTAAAAGTTTCTTCTCCGCACTGTTGGCAGACTTCCACAGGGATGTTTTCAACTAAATAAAATTTACCGTTGATTTGAAAAGCTTCACTGGTCACTTCTTGTTTTGAATGCTTAGATTGGCAAATATGACATTGAAAAATTTTCACTTCATTAAGCTGGATTTTTAAATAATTGAACAATATCTTCGGGTAGTGGCTCGTCAAAATCATTAGGAACAATAAATTCTCCTTCACATAGTCCAAAAGGACGTAATTTTTTTGACTGGTCAATATTCGATTTTTTTTGTTTCTCTTCGAGTAGGATTTCCAGAATTTTATGGACTAAATAGTCTGGCAGTTGTTCGATTTCTTGGATCAATTGTTCTCTTTCTGTCATGGGTCGATGCTCGTGGTTCTAATTTATTTTGGTGGGTTATCGATCGCCCAGGGGCCAACTATATTCTCGCCATTTTTTTCTTTTTCGGCCAGGGCGAGGTTCAACTCTAAAAGTTTTTCGAGGATGTCGTCGTCTTTTTTGAAGCCATAGGCTTTGAGCACAAGGGCATCGAGCTTTTTGTGGAGTTTATGGAGTTGGCTGGCGGGTTCGTCGAAAAAGGCGTTGTAAAGTTTGGTGATGCCCCATTGTTTGGCTTCCATTTGGGCGGTGCGATATTCGTGGAGGTCGATCATCCCTTGGCGGATCTGTTGGGTGAGTTTTGCGCTTGCCACCTGGGGAAAAGGAAAAGTTTCAAAACAAGTGTTGTGGGTGTAGCGGGTATCACCTTTTAGAGTTGAGCTTTGGGCTTTAACCCATTGGCGATGAACATCTGATGTCAAAATTCCCAACACATAAAAATCATCGGAAGCCACTACCTTTGTTGAGTCACTCGGCAAATATAAAACATTTAACGGGACAAAAGTAAACCATTTTGAATGTCTGGGAATTATAAAATATAAACTTAAATTCTCTAATTGTTGACGCATTTCTTCTCTTGGTCGAGGAGAAAGCCACCATGATTCTCTTGTCTTCTGATCTCGGTTTTTATCTCTGACAGGCTTAACATGAATTTTAATATGTTCAAAAGGTTGTGAATAATCCATGGCATCTTCTAAAGTCTTGCCAAAAAAATCAATAATCCATCTGTTGGGCTGAAGAGTTGAACTATTTGTTAGGGTTCTTGCATCCGCAAAAGGCTTTAAAACACTTGCGTTTTTAGGATTTTGTGCTATCCAATCCAATGCCATTTCAGGAGGAATCAGAAAACCTTTACCTGTTGGTTTTACCCCTTCAAAACACATTGAAAAGTTTATTGACAACCTTTTTGCGTGAGAAACATCTGTGTCGGAATTAAGAGAAGAGTTTATTCTTTTAACTACTTGACTATCTAAATAATATTGATTTGGAGGCTGTTTTGACCAATTGACTATGCTGACATGGACAGCCGCATTTCCTGACCATTCTTGAGTGGAAATAGCTTCGTGAATATAGCCATGATTTTCTAAAATATATTCTAATGATGCTTTTCTACTGACTCCTTGACTGATCGTATTTGTGCCAACTAAGCCTACTCTCCCATCTTGATCAATATGTTTATGTGCTAGATAAAACCAATATGTACAAAAATCAACTTTATCTTTGACTTCAGGAAATTTACTTGCAAGCTTTTGGGCATAGTCATCGCCTAATTCTTGTCGAATACGATAGCCACCTAAAAAAGGCGGATTTCCAATAATCGCGTCAGCCTTTGGCCAGTCATTAAATAGCGCATCTTGGCAGACAATATTTTGATCCAAAGAATCCAACGGCAAAGCAGGCTCAGTCAACCCAAACTTATCAATCGCAATCTTCCGGGCGATCATCATCGTCACCCGCGCCAACTGCACCGCAAACGGATTCGTATCCATCCCAAAAAACTGCAACGGCGTCACAATCCCAATTTCTTCCTGCTGTAAAACTTCCCCCTGGAACCGTTTGCGCCGCTCATAGATTTTGTTGAGCAAAACCCGTTCCAGCCGCTTCAACTCCTGATAAGCCACATAAAGGAAATTTCCCGAACCGCACGCCGGATCCAAAACCCGATATTCCCGTAATTCCTGCTTCAGCTTTTCGAGATCTTCGTAGGTCGTCGCCTCGTCGATTTTCCCTTCCCAATAGTCGGCGATCGTCGGGCGCACAATCTGCCGGATATCCTTCTCAGAAGTGTAATGAATTCCCCTGGCATGGCGCTCATCCGCATCAATGGCACTCTCAAAAATATTTCCAAAAATCGACGGTCGGATATTCGCCCAATTATCCCGCGCACACACATCGAGAATTTCTAGCTCGTTCTTTTCTAAGGGAATCGGCTGAATTTCCCCAAACAAACCCCCATTAAAATAATCCACCCCCTTGTAACGACCCTGGGGCACGATCCCCGGCAAGTTCATCGCCCGAAACAAACCACTAAAGGCATCGTAGGCATTATCCCGCCCCGCCAAACAGTCCTGCACCAACCCCACAAATAGATCCCGTGGCAGGAGATTCCGGTCTTCGGCAAACATCGCTAGCACACATTGCAGGGTAAACCGTTGCAGTTGCGCTTCTGTGAAATAAACAAACTTTTCCCTTTCGCCCCGCGATCGCACCAGCCGATAAAATTCCCCCATGCGCTTGGCCGTGCGTTCCGTAACTTCGACCTGATTATTCCGAAAGATCGGCTCCCGACCACCGATCTCCATAAACGAAAATGTCCCTACCCGATTCGGGAGATCTTCTAGCTTGACTCGATCTACAGGCTCATCGACCTGGTTGTTAAAGTCATAGACCCAAAACTCATCAAAATTACAGAGAATCGAATAGCGTGGTTTTGGGGTCAGCCGCAGCCAATATTTTTCGAGCTGAGAATAATGCAGCGCTAGATCCGTGCCCCGCTTTTTCATCTCCACCACGACTCCCTTTACCCCAGGGGCGGGCGACCAGACCAAATCCGCAAAACCTGTTTTATCTTTCTTGCTCGCTTTTTTGACCCGCTCCTCAAACTCGGCCCCTACTTCCTTGATTCCCGCATGGCCAAAAGCTTGGAAAAATCGCGTTAAAAATGTCTGTGCCTCTGACTTCTCATCCCCTTGGATATAGGCATTACAGTAATCCACAAACACCTGGAGAGAATCACGGGTTACTGCCATTGGTCACTCAGCCCACAAGAAAAAACAATACAAAGATTCCTCCATAGTATCGCCCAACCCCAACACCATCCACCCAAAAACCACCGACAGAATTCACTGTGAGCAAGTATGATAAAAGTCATACCCTGCAGCTTGAGTCAAGCGCCCATGAAAAAGACACTGTACATCCCGGATGAGCTGTGGCAGCAGCTTGATCAATACCTCCAAACTCACCCCGAAGAAAATGCCTCTAGCCTCGTCCAGAGCGCCCTCAGAGATAAGTTACGTCCCCGGAATGGTCAGGATTTGCTAGATTTAGCAGGCCTAGTTCGTAATGCCCCTGTAGATGCTTCGACGAATCCCTTGGAGCGTTGATGGAACGACTGGTACTCGATGCAGGCCCTCTGATTGCCCTCGTTTCTCGCCAGGATCGATATCATGAGCTAGCTCAGTCCGGCTTTACCCAAATCCCAAAAGCTTTTGGAGAGATCATTACCCCTTTACCGATTGTTTTTGAGGTTTACAAATTTGTTTCACGCCGTGAGTCAATTCAAGCGGCTCAATTCCTTTTGACAACTTTGCAGACAAATACAGTCATTCAGACTATTTCTCCAACGGATTTTCAAGAGATTTACGAACTCAGCATTCGTTCACCCCAATGGCGAGGCAGTTTAGAAGATGCTTCTGTGCTGGTTGTAGCAAAACAAATGCAAGCAAAGGTTTGGACAATTGATTACAGAGACCTCGGCTTCTTTGAAGATATTGGTTTTTGGCATCCCTGAAAAAAGATTGCATCATAAAATCCCCCACAAAATTATTACTCTACGAGAATGTCGTGGGGGAAGTGCATTAAGATGCGCTATTCAGCTTGGCGTCAGGCTTCGACTTTAATGTTGACCTTCGTTTCTTTGTCAGCAGTTTCTTGGTAGAGCTTGAATCCAGAGACGAGATCCTTTTCTCCGGTAATCAGACGGGCACCCCGACCTCTGGTGAAATAGTTCCAACCCCACTGGAGCATTACCACCATCTTGTTATCAAACTCAATCAAGTAGTACACGTGGGCAAAAATCCAGATTAACCAGGCCAGGAATCCAGAGAATTTCACAAAACCGAGATCCACAACGGCGGCATTTTGCCCAATGACAGCTAGGCTACCCAATTCCATATAACGGAAGGGGGCCATCTCCTGACCATTGACCCGTTGTTTGATCAGTTTTGCCACATATTCCCCTTCCTGCATCGCCACCGGTGCAACCCCAGGTAAAGGCCGTTCATTTTGGTGGGGGAAGTTGGCCAAGTCCCCAATCACAAAGACATCGGGGTAGCCCGCAACGCTCAGGTTCGGCTCGACGATGACCCGACCAGCTCGGTCTAGGGTCGCCCCCAAACGGTCTTCGAGGACTTTACTCATGCCAGACGCTTTCACCCCAGCGGCCCAGACAATAGTTTTCGCGGCAATTTCAAGCTGGTTATCGCCCTGCTTAAAGGTGACAAGATGGTCTTCGATATTCGTCACGAGGCTCTTGGTTTGTACCTGAACCCCTAAGTTTTCCAGGGATTTTTGCGCTTTTGCCGACAAACTTGGATCGTAGGGGGGCAAGACCCGATCCATCCCTTCTAGGAGGATAATCCGGGCGCGGGTGGTATCAATTTTGCGGAAATCTTTTTTCAGAACGCTGTAGGCAATTTCGGCGATCGCCCCGGCCAATTCTACCCCCGTCGGGCCACCACCCACGATCACAAAGGTCAACCAAGCCTGTTGGAGTGCCGGATCTGTTTCTTTTTCCGCCGCTTCAAAGGCCATAAAAATGCGGTGGCGAATTTCGAGGGCATCTTCAACGGTTTTTAGGCCCGGTGCGTAGGGTTTCCAATGGTCATTCCCAAAATAGTGGTGGCTGACCCCCGTGGCGACGATCAAACTGTCATAGTTGACGATCCCTTCGTTCATCACCACCGTTTTGCTATCGGGATCAATGTCAACGACTTCATCGAGGAGCACATGGGTGTTTTTGTTGCCGCTGAGGACACCGCGCAGGGGCGAAGCAATATCCGCCGGGGAAAGGGTTCCCGTTGCCACTTGGTACAGCAGCGGTTGGAACAGGTGGAAGTTCCGTTTGTCGATCAGGGTGACATCCACGGCAGCCTCATATTTACCGAGGGTTTTCGCGGCATAAAGACCACCAAAACCGCCACCGATAATCACCACTTTATGCTTGTCTGTCTGGGGGGTGAGATTGGGGAGTTGGGTATTGACCATGGGTTCGCTGGGGTTGGGGAAAATATAAACTTTTATTTCAATCGGCCTGTGTTAGGTAAGAATACTAACAGAAATCTACCCAAAGAGATAAAAGGTGAGATTTCAATGGTGCTATTGCTCGAAAAAATAGGGCGGAGACGGTTAATTTAATGCAGCGTTTGGTGGTTTCTGAGGCGCAATTTACTGATCTTTCTAGGGTTAATTTAACGACAGAACAACGGCATTATCTGCTAAGTGTGCTACGGTTGCGCGCGGGCGATCGCCTGGTTGTGTTAAATGGTTTAGGCCAAGCTTGGCTTGGTGAACTGACAGAGACTGAGCAGATTCAATTAATCGAATCCCAGCATCTCCAAACAGAATGCCCGATTCCAGTGAAATTAGTGGCAGCGTTGCCGAAAAATGGCTTCGATGAAGTGGTGCGGTGCTGTACAGAATTAGGGGTGACCCATATTTATCCGGTGATTTCTGAGCGGACAATTTTAAAACCGAGTGAGAACAAGTTAAAACGCTGGCGTAAAATTGCCACCGAAGCCGCAGAACAATCGGAACGGGCGATTGTGCCAGAAATTGCCGCACCCCAACCTTTTTTAAAACTTTTAGAAACCCTTTCCCCAGAGCAAACCTATCTCTGTGGCGCACGGGAAAAGTCATTGCATCTCCTGGATGCGTTACCCAAAACGCTGCCCCCAGCAATTACGGTACTGATCGGGCCGGAGGGGGGCTGGACGGAAACGGAAATCCAACAGGCGATCGCCAAAAATATTCCGGTGGTTTCTTTGGGAAGCTCCATCTTACGGGCTGTGACAGCCTCAATTACGGCGATCGCCCTAGTGAATAGTCACTGTCGTCCAGGAAATTAACTGGATTTAACTTTGGGAATCCCGCCGGGATTTTTCGATGGCGATCAAGGTTTTGCGGAGGGACTCAATTTCCCCCTGGAGCTGACTCGTATAAGTCGCGTTACTCTGGGCTGCCGTGAGGAGTGCCGCCGCCTGGAACGCCGTATCGGGGGTGATATTCCCCTTATAGGTCATCATGATGCGTTGATAATGTTCGCCAAGGTCATCGTGCATGATGCTCATAAAATCAGCGAATTCACTCATTTTCCCGCTTCTCCAAGCCGTTAGGGGGTTTTAGTTACCTTACATGGCCATGGTAGCGGAGATGCAAGGCGATCGCCGGAGAAATTTACCGAATGTATTTTTTTTCGTCCTCCCTCAGGCCACAATAGGGAAGATTTTTCACCGTTGGAATTTTCCCAGTTTAATGAGCAACTCCATTAACCCCATCGTTTGGCAAGAAGACCGCGTCCTCCTCGTGGATCAAACCCTGCTCCCCCTCGCCTGTAAAGTCGTCGAAATTAAAACCTACCAGGCCATGGCTGAGGCGATCCGCACGATGATTGTCCGGGGAGCACCTGCCATCGGGGTTTCGGCGGCCTATGGTCTATACCTGGGGGCAAAGGAGATCCAAACCACAGACCGCACCATTTTTCTGGAAAAACTGGAGGCGATCGCCGCAACCCTCCGGCAAACCAGACCCACCGCAGTTAATCTTTTTTGGGCCATTGATCGGGTAATGGCAACGGTTCAAGATGCGACTGGTAGTATTCCTGAGTTGCAAAATTTAATTCTTGATACCGCCAAGGCGATCCACAATGAAGACCTCGCCACCTGCCAGGCGATCGGTGATCAGGGGTTGGCGGTTCTTCCCGAAACTCCCGAAAAATTAACGCTCCTCACCCATTGCAATGCGGGTGGTTTAGCCACGGCGGGTTACGGTACGGCTTTGGGCGTCATTCGTTCAGCTTGGCGGGAAAATCGGCTGGCAATGGTCTATGCTGACGAAACCCGACCCCGGCTCCAGGGTTCCAAGCTCACCACCTGGGAATGCGTCCAGGAAGGGATTCCGGTGACGCAAATTTGTGACAACATGGCGGCTCACTGTATGCAACAGGGTCGCATCGATGCGGTGGTGGTGGGGGCCGACCGGATTACGGCCAATGGCGATGCCGCAAATAAAATTGGCACCTACAGTTTGGCGATCGTCGCGAAGGCCCATAATGTCCCTTTTTTCGTGGCGGCACCCTTATCGACGGTGGATTTTTCCCTCAGCGATGGTAAGCAAATTCCCATTGAGGAGCGCGATCCTAAGGAAGTTTATCAAATTGGTGATACGCGCATCTGTCCGGAAGGGGTGCAATTTTATAATCCGGCTTTTGACGTGACCCCGGCCCACCTGATCACAGCGATCATCACAGAAAAAGGCGCCGTGGCTCCCGACCAGTTGATTAACTTCAAGGGCTAGAAACCGACCCCTCTATCCCCTCCCAAGCGGTGAAGATGACTTCAAAATAGCTGGGTCAAAATGGGCAGTAAGCCCAACACACTAAAGCCCAGCAAAAAATACAAACTTTGTTGGCCCGTTTGGCGATCGCCAAAGGAGCGGGCATAAATTCCTTTGACCGCATTGTTACTCGCCGTCGCAATCAAAATCGAAATACTGGCTAGGGGTAAAGACAAGGACTGGCCCGCCGATTGGGTCAAGCTCAGAATAAAGGGATCTACGTCGGTGATCCCCATAATCGCCGCAAAAGAATACACACCGCGATCGCCTAAATAATCAACAATGTACCGGGTCAAGAGGGAGATCACCACAAAGAGCAGCGCAAAACTAAAGGCCGCCTTTAGTTCCAAGGGGTTGCCCTGGGGATGGGTCGCGGCGATCGCCTGGGGATCCGTCCCATTTTTTTTCCGGAGGGCGATCGCCAAGCCCCCCACAACCCCTACCAGCCCTAACAGGAAAAACGGACCCATCAGCCGTTCCGACAAAGCTCCATTAAACAATTCCAACAGCAGAATTAAGCGCCAATACATCATCCCCGAAGCCATCACCATTCCCCCCACATACCGCTGGGAATTTGCAGGATCGACGCTGGAACGTTTCGCCAGAGCGACGGTGGTCACAGTCGAAGAATAGGCTCCCCCCAAAAGAGCCGCCAGCGGAATGCTACCTTGACCCTTGATGAGCCTTTGGAGCAGAAAGCTGCCGTAGGAAACGGTACTCACAGCCACCACCACCAGCCAAGTTTTAAAGGGGTTGAGATCAAAGGTGGTTAGGGCTTGATTGGGCAAAATGGGCAAAATAACGATGGTCAGCAGCAGAAATTTGGTGAAGGTGAAAATATCCTCCTCAGAAAACCGCTCGGCCAATCCTTCGAGAAAAGTCTTCAGTTCCAACAAAATCAAACTGGCGATCGCCAAGGAAGACGCCACCCAAAAATGCCCATGGTAGACTAGCGCCCCCAGAATATAGGTCGCCAAACCTGCCATCTCCGAAGTAAGACCAACCCGTGACGTTTCCGCCTTGTGCCAGTAGGAAATCATCATAAAGCCACCAATCACCGCCAAACCGCCGATCACTGCCAGCATTTGGGTTTGGGCCAAAAAAGCGACACTATAGCCAATCAGACCAATGAGCGGATAGGTGCGCACGCCCCCAAAGGCATAGCCCTTATTGAGTTTGTGTTCCTCCCGTTCGAGGCCAATGAGAAACGACAAAAATAAAACCACCAGAAGCTTATAGGCATCTGCTGGGACGAGGCTGAGGAGTTGGGAGCCCATTACCAAAAATGTGTTGTGATTTTACGATAGCGATATTTGCCGCTCCGCACCCAATGACAAGCAAATGATTGTGCTTGGGGCCGAACGCAATGTACTCACCTTACCAGCAGCCGAGGTAGTAAACATCTTCGTAGTGTTCGGTGCAACCTTCACTGCCAATATTATTCAAAATATTCATGCTGGTGTTGTGGAGCATTGAACTGACATAGGATTGCTGTTCGGCGGAAACCGTAATGCCTCCACTCGCCATTAGCTGGGCTTGGTATTGCTGGAGGTAGGCGATTAAAACATTCACCATCACCCCCGAATAGGGCCAGGGGGTAATCGCCGCTTCGATAGTGTTTGGGTCAACGGCGATCGCCTGATTATTTTGCATTCTGTAGGTGGCAGTGGGGGTCAGGGCATAAAGAATTTTTGGGTCATTATTGGCGTTGGCCTGGGCGAAAAAAACCGTCACCTGACTCGGTGAAAAATAACTGATCCGCCCTTGGGCATCCAGATAAATTAAACTCTGATCATCGGAAAAAGGGCCGATAATCCCAGTATTGGGAGGCACAGGAGGAAAGCCGAGCTGTTGGGCCACAAAGACGGCATTGGCATCCCCTTGGAACTGAATTCCCACTGGATTAGCTTGGGCTGGTGCACAGATAATTTGCCCTATGAGACAGCCAAGGCCCACACTGGCACTCAGATAACGACGCAAAACCTGGAACATCACAGCTTCTCCCTCAGTAATACTTGACTTCAAACAATCACAACAGCATCGGGGCACTTTTCAGGATTTTTCCGCCGCCCGAAAATCTGCTCCATTAGTATAGTGAGCTTTTCCCAGAAGCCTTTTAGATTGCAACAAAAGACAAAATTTTCACCGACAGCCCAGGGATAAATTCGGTAGCGATCTGATGGCCTTGGGGAACGAACTGCATAGGTTCTGGGGGGCCGCCACTACAACCCCGTGGAGGTTAGTCCCTAATCTCTCAATTTATTCTCCTTTGCAATGGAGCAAAACCATGAAATCAACACAAGGTATTGGCGTACAGTTGTTGGATGGTCTGTCTTTGGGGTTGATGGTGCTGTTGTCTAGTGCCCCAGCGGCGATCGCCACCCCCACAGAAATGACCTGTCCAGAGGGATGGCGTCTCCATACCCAAGAACTCAATCCCCAGATCCGTATCTGTTTACCCAAAAATATCCACCTCCCAACGCTCGCGGATCTCAGCCGACAACCTGCCCAGGTGCAGGTACAACAACTGCGAATTATCCAAACTGGCGCTCAGATCGATCCGAGCCACCCCAAGGAATCCCACATTCAAAGTTCGAGCCGTACCTCAATCCAGGTTTACCAACATACCAGCCAGTAACAATTTGGCGAGTTGTCGGGGGTTGATATTGTGCCAGAGTCAGCAAGCTCTGGTTTTTTGTTGGCGAAAGTGACTGGGGAGATTTTTTCTGATCTAGATATTCCTTGGAATGGCAGGAGTATTCAGGCCGTTGGCAGCCGATTTTTTTAAAAAGTTTTTTAAAAATTGACCGCAATTAACAAAAGAGGTTTTCTGGGCTGGTTAAAGTAGGGAATCAAGCAAGATTTTTGCCATAATTTTAAGGCAAGCTTGCGTTTATCTTTGCGCCTCCAGTCTCCTCACACCCATGCTAAATCAATCTTTTCGTCAGTGGAGCCTCTACACGACTTTCCTTATCCTCGGGGGAAGCCTGGGGTTTTTGGGCCATGCCTATTGGTTCCAAAGACAGCTAAATGCATCTTTGCAGGCCTATGGTGAGTTTCGTCAATATGAGCAATCCCTGGCTGCGCTGGATCTCAACCAAGACTCGGTAAATTTTATTGCTGAAGCGGTCAAAACCGTTGGGCCGACCGTCGTGCGCATTGATGCCCTAGATCAGACGGAGGCCTCGGCATCACCCACACCGTTATTTAAGAGGTTTTTTCAATTAGAAGAGGGCTTTCCCACCTTTGACGGCGATCGCCAACCCCAGGGCACGGGCTCCGGTTTTATTCTCAGTAGTGATGGCCAACTGGTGACCAATGCCCATGTGGTGGGAAATAGCTCTAAGGTAAAGGTGACTCTCAAGGATGGCCAGGTCTTTGAAGGGCAAGTGATGGGTGTTGATGAGCTAACGGATATTGCCGTGATTAAAATCGACGCCACGGGGTTACCCACCGCAACATTAGGGAATGCGGCGAGTCTGACCCCAGGGGAATGGGCGATCGCCATTGGTAATCCCCTCGGTTTTGACAACAGTGTCACCGTCGGCATTATCAGTGCCCTCGACCGTCCCAGTGCCCAGGTCGGCATTCCGGACAAACGGGTACGTTTTATCCAAACCGATGCCGCCATTAACCCTGGTAATTCCGGTGGCCCCCTCCTCAATGTGCGGGGGGAAGTGATTGGCTTAAATACAGCGATTCGCGCCGATGGCCAAGGTCTGGGATTTGCCATTCCCATCGAAACCGCCCAACGCATTGCCCAACAACTCTTTACGGAGGGGAAAGCGACCCACCCTTACCTGGGGATTCGAATGCTGGCATTGGACGGAGAAGGGAAAAATCGATTGCGGGAAACCCTGCCTGCCATGGCCCAGACGCTTGATTTAAATCAGGAAACAGGGGTGTTGGTGATTGAGGTTGCCCCAGATTCTCCGGCGGCGATCGCCAATATCCAGGTGGGAGATATCCTCAAGCAGGTGGGGGATCAACCCGTCCTGACCGCCTTTGATGTCCAGGATGTCGTAGAACGGAGTAGCATCGGTGCTGATTTACCCATTGATCTCAAGCGCCGGGGCAAAATGCGGCAGTTAACCGTCCAGCCCACGGAGTTTCCGAGTTAGGCCAGGGTTATGGATCAATGGTGGGCCTTAATGATTGGCAACTCCCGGCTCCATTGGGCGACATTTACGGGGGATACCTTGCAAACGGTACACCACACAGCCCATGGCACTTGTCCCCCTGCCGTTAAGCAGTTGCGCTATGTGGCCTCGGTCGTCCCCCAACAAAGCACTTGGATACAGGCTCATTTTCCCACCGCCAAGCCCATTACCTTGGCCGATATTCCCCTCGAAAATCTCTATCCCCAATTGGGGATTGATCGCGCCCTAGCAGTTTTAGGAGCCGGACAACGGTATGGCTTTCCCTGTTTAGTGGTTGATGGGGGGACGGCCTTAACCTTTTCGGCGGCCAACGGCGATCGCCAATGGATCGGTGGTGCGATTCTACCGGGTTTAAACCTCCAGTTTCAAAGCCTCACCCAGCACACTGCCGCCTTACCCAAAGTTCATTTACCGACGCAATTGCCCCCCCGTTGGGCCAATGATCCCGCCGGGGCGATCGCCAGTGGCATTACCTACACAGTCCTCGCTGGGGTCAAAGATTTTATCCGCGCTTGGCAAGGCGAATTTCCCCAGGGTCAGATCTTCAGCACCGGGGGGGATGGGGCGTGGCTGGCCCAACAGTTACCTGTTTTGCATTACGATCCGGGGCTTATTTTCCACGGATTTGCGGCCTTGAGACGTAATCGCTGATCCTAACGGAGTTGGTAAACCTTGCCATCGAGCAGTAGGCGGGTAATGCCTTTGGCTGCGAGACAACCGCTCGTTTTGAGGAAAAGGTCGCCATTGGGAATTTTGATGATTTTTTGGGTGCGCCCCCGGATAAACCGCTTGGCGACACGGTGGTTATCAAAAATGGGGAGGGTTTTTTGGCTGATTTCTTCGTCGGGAATTTCCCCTAAATCCTGAAAATCCTGCATTGGCCGGGCGATCAACTCCGACAAACGATCCGTCACCACATAACAATTGCGGGGGAACTGAGCCGCTTCGAGGGGCAAAATTTCCACCGTTTCTGAGTGGGCGACCGGGGTCACATCAAATTCTTCATCGTCGTCGTCATCATCATCAAATTCCTCATCGTCGTCATCATCATCAAATTCATCGTCATCACCGATGTCTTCCCCCAATAATTCCTTGAGGGCCTGTTGGCGATCGCCCAACTGAATTTCCTGGGCTAGGGCGAGTAAATCCGGATTAATTTCGATCTCCTCAAAGGTTGCAGCTTCTGGTTCAGGCTCAGAATCCTCTAGGGCCACTGTCGTCGTTGCATCGGCAGTGTCAAGCTCTGGGATTACCTCTGGCTCTGGGTCACGGGATTTACGCCTGGTGCGCCGCCGTTCCGTTTTGGGTGGCGTGTCCTCGGCTGTATCGGTAGATTCTGGAGCTGTCTCAACCCGTTTGACTAGCTTTGGTTTTTCCACGGTTTTAGCCGTCGATGGCTCCGGGTCGGGGGTTGATTTTGTCCCACGGTTGCCACGACCCAGGCGTTTGCGTTGGATCAATTCCTCATATTCACTGGCACTGAGACGACTCTTAAGAAAGCGACTAATGGTAGAGCTGCTCACGCCATAGCGGGACGCCAAAGTAGAAGTCGTTTCTGCCGTTTCACGGTAGGCAACGAGTAATTCTTCTTTATCATGGTCGGTTAGTTTGCGGGGGCTCATAGCGTCGATACAAAATGCAGATAAAGGTGAGCAGCCTGGGTCAAAGCGTGCCAGCACATTAGTTTAACCTGTGTGCTCTATTAGTGTATCCCTTCAAGGAACCAGCGGTTGCGGGATACACAGAATTTCTCCAGAAATTCCTGCAATTATCGCGGTGTCGGGAATTGTAATTGGTTTTTCTCTAGGGGGATGTTTCTGTGGAATCTTCTGGTACCACTGTAGGGCCAGTGGGAGGGATTTTTTCGCGGACAATTAGGGCTTGGAGCACATCATGGACAACGGGAGCGGCGACAGTCCCCCCAAAGGAATTAGGCTCTGTGGGTTCATCGGCAGCGGCAAAGACCACATAGCGGGGATTATCAATGGGGAAGATACTGACGAAGCTTGTGATGTAGGCTCCCGGAATATATTGACCGTTGCGCGCTTTTTGGGCCGTGCCTGTTTTCCCACCAATCCGATAGCCGGCAATTTTTGATTTTTCGCCACTGCCATCGTCCACAACAGTTTCCATCATGTCGAGTACAGTTCTCGCCACCGCCGGGGAAAAAATTTGTGGGTTCTCCGAGGCTGCCGTTGTTGCCGCAAGCTGCTGGGCACTGTTGGGGATTTCTGCTTTGGGAGTGACGGTTTGGGGTTCCCCTTGGCTGTTGAATAGTCCCCGCACCAGATGGGGTTCGACGAGGGTGCCGCCATTGGCGATCGCCCCGTGGAGTTGCACCAGCTTGATGGGCGTCACAGTTAACCCTTGGCCAAAGGAATTCACGGCTGCTTCGACGGGGCTAGCGGTAAATTTTTCGCGACTCTTGAGGGTGCCTGTTACTTCCCCCGGTAGATCAATGCCTGTGGGTTCAGTGAGTCTCAAGCTTTGCAGTCGGTCATAATAATCATCCCGGGACAGATTTTGCATCAACCGAATCATCCCCACGTTACTAGAAACCCGCAAAATCCCCGCCACATCAATCACACCGTTTCCGGCACCGTTGTAGTTTTTCATCCGGTGGGGGCCAACCTGAATTGATCCCGGATCATTCACCGACGTGTTGGGGGTAATCACCCCGGCATCGAGGGCGAGGGCGACATTGATCGGTTTAAAGGTAGACCCCGGTTCATAGAGATCTGTGACTGCCCAATTTTTAAAAACACCATAATTTTCAGGCTGAACTTGGGCGTAATTGTTGGGATCGTAGTTGGGTTCTGTCACCAGACTCAGCAGTTCCCCAGACTGGGCATCCATGACAATGACAACACCCCGTTTCGCTTTGTAGGCAGCCATCTGTTTTTGTAGGGCTTGGCGGGCGGCCTTTTGGAGGGGGAGATCGAGGGACAGTTCCAATTCCCAGTCATCATATTTCATCGCCTCTGCCTGGAGGTTCCCCGGCAGGATCGCCCCATTGCCATTGCGCCGGAGACTCAGGGAAATGGGCTCCCGTTGGATTAAGCTTTCCTGGGCAAGTTCAATGCCAGCCCGGCCCAGGTGGTCGTCTTTTTGGACATAGCCGGTAATTTCTGCGGTCGCGTCCCCCTGGGGATAGAACCGACCATATCGTTCCACCAGTTCCAGGCCATCAATACGTAATTGGCGAATGGCGCTGACCTTGGTGGCGTCGAGGCTGGCCCGCAACAAGATCCCGCTTTTTTGGCGGTGTAAGGTGGTCTCTAGGTCTGCGGGGGAAACATCCCCCAAAATAGGAGCGAGATAATGGGCAACGGCCTTCGGGAGGTCTGTGGGGGCGATCGCCTCCGGGAGATTGTCTACTAGCTCCTGGGGAAGTCGGAAACCGACGGGGTGGGCGTAGAGGGTATGGGAAATGCGGTCTAGGGCTAGAATATTGCCTTCGCGGTCAACAATAGTCCGTCGGGGAATGTAGGGGCGGAGAGTAATCTGATGCTGGGACTGGGCGATCGCCCCTAGCTTGTCGTAGTCAATAATCTGTAAGTAGAACACCCGGACAGCCAAGGCCAATAACCCCACCACAAAAATGCCCCAGATGAGGAATAAACGCCGTTGGAGCAGCTTCGGTGCGGGCGGCCGAGACCGGATGGCTTGTTGCTTGCGCCGATACAGTTGCCGTCGTTGTTGGTGGGAGTGGGGGGAAGGCATGGTCATCGGTTTGACCCCTGATTGCTAAGGGCAAATCTGCTCAACACTCTACCAAGAAACCAATGATTAATAGCCAATGGGAGATTGTTCGCGGACGTGGGGGAGAGTATCTTGGGGCGCGGCGGGGAGAGAGACCTGGGCAGGCGTTTTGACATAAACGCTGTGGGCTGGGGTTGGCGCCACAAGTCCTGCGGTCGGTTGCTCTGCCTGGTGCTGGAAAAATTCTCCGAGGCTGGCACTGGTGGCGATGAGATCTGCCTCGTAATCTTGGAGTTGGAGGAGGTGACTAAACGCTTCACTCCAGCCCTTTTGGTAATAGGCTTTCCCGGCATATAAACCCATGGCCGTTGTTACGGCGGCGATCGCCACCCATTGGGTCACCTGCTTACTGATTCGGAGCGTTTGTACCAAAGGGGTTGTAGAGGGCTGTTCTGGCCGCGCTGGCAAGCTGCGAACCTTGAACTCTACCACTTTGAGGGGTCTGGATTTTTGCGGACGGGAGGGGGAAACCTGCCAGGGTCGAGGTGCAACTGCCATATCTACTTTCTATCGCCTCACACAAAAGATGTTGTCATTATGGGGTATTGTAGTCGCGCCTTGATCGATTTTCCCGTGTTTTTTTCGATTTTTACTAATTTTTCAAAAAAGCAATATTGATGTACTTTTCTTTCTAAGAAAAATATAAAGAAAGATATCAATGGGCAAAAAAAGTTCCCTGATTTTTATGATTTTTATGAAGTGGTTATGGCGAACAATCGGTGGCGATCGCCTATGGTAGTTCCCCTTGTGGAGCGGGCTTTAGGCGGTTTTGCCAAGTTTGGCCCTGGGCGCGGATGGCCTGCAATTCATCTGGGGAGAGCCGTTCTAAATTTTTGAGGATTAAATTCATCCGACCTTGGCTGCGGAGTTGGCCTTGGTGGCGGTCGAGGAAGTGCCAGTAGAGGGTATTAAAAGGACAGGCATTTTCTCCGTGGCGATCGCCTTTGTGGTAGCGACAGTCGCGGCAGTAATCACTCATTTTATTGATGTAGTTGGCGGAGGCGGCGTAGGGCTTACTGGCAAGGATTCCCCCGTCAGCAAACTGCCCCATGCCAATGACATTGGTTTGCATCACCCAATCGTAGGCATCGATAAACGCGGCGTGGAACCAAGCTTCTAGGGCTTGGGGATTGACTCCCAAGATCAAGGCAAAATTGCTGAGGATCATCAAGCGTTGGATATGGTGGGCATAGCCCGTTTGTTCTACTTGTTGTAAGACCTGTTTGAGGCAGTTGAGATCGGTTTTGCGGCTGTCCCAATAAAAATCCGGCAGGGGCTGTTGGTGGTTGAAATGGTTTTTCTGGGCATAATCAGCGCCCACGTAATGGTAGAAGCCATGGAGATATTCCCGCCAGCCCAAAATTTGCCGGATAAAACCTTCGAGATTATTGAGGGCGATCGCCTTTTGTTCTCGGATTGCCTCTGCTTTTTTGATCAATTCCCAGGGATCCAACAGACCCAGATTGAGATAGGGCGAAATCAGACCATGCCAGAGGGTATATTCCCCCGTGACCATCGCGTCTTGGAAAGTGCCAAATTTTTCTAAGCCCGTAGCGAGGAAATGCTCAAAGACCTGGAGGGCTTGGGTGCGGGTCACGGCCCAACGGAAAGGTTCAAGCTGCCCGTAGGTGACAAGACCTAAATCTTTAATCCGGTTGATCACGGCTTGGGTCAGCTCATCGGGCGCAAAGGTCAGCGGTCGGGGAGGATTGAGGTCTTTTTTAGGAGGCTTGCGATTGTCCTTATCAAAGTTCCACTGACCCCCAAGGGGTTGCTGCGCTTCATCGAGCAGGATATTAAACCGTTTGCGACCCGCCCGATAAAAGTCTTCGAGGACGAGGCGTTTACGATTCTTGGCCCAGTTGTGAAATTCTGCCCGCGACCACAGGAAGTGATTATTAGGAATGAACTTGAGGGAACAAGGGAAATCTAAGGTCTGGATAAAAGTCTCGAAGGGGCGATCGCTAGGCTGCATCACCCACAATTCCGTAATCCCCGCAGTGGCAATCCAGTCGGTTAGGGCACTTTGAAAATCAGCGGCGATCGCATAATGCACAGACCAACCGGCCTGTTCTAGCTCCTGGGCAAAGTGACGCATGGCCGACCAGACCAGCACCAACTTTTGACCGTGGTAGGGCCGTTGGCGGGCATAGTCTGCCGCTTCGATCAACAGAACCGGCGTTGTTGAGCGTTGGTCTTCCTGTTGTTGGAGGGCGGCTTGGGTGGCCCACAGTTGATCCCCCAGTACCCAAATCCCGACGGTCATGGGCTTTTCTCTCCCGAAAAATGCTGTTGGAGAGTGTAACACAGGCTTTTTGGGGACTGCGACAGCTTGATTCAAAGACAATTAAATTTCTGTGAACCCGTGGGTGATCGCCAGAAAAACCCTTTAACGTGAAAAGGAATCCCCACAATTACAGGTATTTTTATGTCCGGCGAAGAACTTTTAACCCTGGCGACCCTCCTTAGCCCTGGGTTGGCCCTGTCGTTTATTGTGATGATCTGTTTTGCGAAGGGGGGCTAGCTTTGGATTGTTTTTTCGGTGGCTTTGATCAAGGTCTCCTGGAGGAGGGGCGAAAGATCTTTATTTAAACGGCCCACCCGGATAAATTCGGCATAGGTGTCCGCCTCGATATCCAGGAGGGTATCGCGCAACTGCTTCATATCCAGTTCTTGCAGTTGGGGATGGCTGCCTTTGAGTTTTTCAATTTTTTCTTCGATGGTTTCCAGCTCCCCTTCGACGAGATCCCGTTCATAGCGGTAAAATTCCTCGTCCACATCGGCAGCGAGGTTTAACTGGTCGAGGTAATTTAACACTCGTTTGAGGGCGACACGACGAGCAAGATACTCGGAATATTTCTGACGAATCGGTTGATCACCAATCAAATCGAGTTTTTCTAGAACCCACTGGGTTGTCAGGCCTTGTACCAGGAGAGTGAATAGCACCACCCCGAAAATGATGTTGATAATTTCTTGGCGATCGCCGAGCACCACAGGCACGCTTAAGGCTACGGCAATGGAAACTGATCCCCGCAGACCGCCCCACCACAGCACCGTTTGTTCAGAGAGGCTCAAGGGGTTATTGCTAAATTGATTGGAGAGCCAACCCAAACCATAGACGGAAATGGCCCGCGTCACCAACACAGCGGCGATCGCCACAAAAATTGCATCTAAGCTTTCCCCCAGGGTGCCAAAATTGACCTGATCACCAATCAGCAGAAACACAATTGAATTCACAAAAAACGCGAGGAATTCCCAGAATTCCGAAACGACTAGGCGAGTGCGGGGATTCATCCCAATATTCGAGCCAAAATTCCCCAAAATCATCCCCACAGTCACCACCGCAATTACCCCAGAACCGCCCAATTCCTCCGTCAATAGGTAAGTACCATAGGCAGATACCAGGGTTAAAGATTGCTCCACGAGGGGAATATCAAATCGTTGGGTCAAGAAAGAAATGCCAAAACCAATCAAACAACCGAAGCCGACACCAATGCCCACAAAGACTAGGAAAGTTGCCACCGTCGCCGACATCGAAAAAGTCTGGGTACCGAGGGGAATTCCCACCAGCAACAGAAACGCTACGACTGCGACTCCATCGTTAAAGAGGCTTTCCCCTTCCATCACCATCGTGAGTTTTTTACTGGCCCCCAACTCCCGGAACAAAGCCACCACCGACACCGGATCCGTCGCCGAGAGGGCCGCCCCCGCTAGCAAGGCAGAACTCAGGGCCAAGCTCGTCCACTGACTGAGGGCAAAACCAATCCCAAAGATGGCGATCGCCACCCCAGCCAAGGCAAACAACGCAATCGGCAACCATTGTTTCTGGAGTTCGCGCCAACGAATATTCCAAGCAGCTTCAAACAAGAGCGGTGGGAGGAAAATTTCAAGGATTAGCTCCGGCGAAAGATTCACTAAACGCACATTAATAAAAGCCAAACCCAGCCCCACAATCACCAACAAGAGGGTATAGGGGATCTGACGCAACCAACTAAAAATCCGTGAAAAGGTTGCAACGGTTAGGGAGATCGATAAAACCAACACAAACTGTTGCAAGTTTGTTGAAATCGCCGCTTCTGCAAGTTCTGCTAAAACAATCATGACCAAAGGCATGTCTAGATAATCTCTACAGATGCTAACAGGCATTGACCTCTGTCATCAGAAATATCAAGAGTCTTTAAATTTTTGAAGGCGATCATTAGCCCAGAACATCTTGTATTTCAAAGGTATATTGCATAGAAAAGCATTTAATTCACGCTTCCGTCACCTTGTTGTTTTTGTGTCAATTTAATAATTACAAAATGTTGACTTTTAGCATTGACTTGAATTCTTTATGAATCTTTTATGTAGAATAAAAGCCCAATCAATTGTTAATACAATAATAAAACAATGGATAAAAGTATATTTGAAGAATTTATCGATTATTACATTAAGGCTTGGCAAAATTATACAAACTTTAGTGGTAGAGCCCGCCGCAAAGAATTCTGGTATGTTTTTATCATCAACCTTTTGATTTCCCTTATCTTGGGTGTTTTCCAGGAAACATTTCTTGGGGCGATCGCCTCTTTGGTTAGTATTATCTATTCCTTAGCCTTTATTTTACCTGGAATAGCCCTTAGCATCAGGCGTTTGCATGATACTGGCCGCAGCGGTTGGTGGCTCTTAATTGGATTTGTACCGCTTATTGGTGTAATTGTCTTAATTGTCTTCTTTGCTTCCGACAGTCAACCAGGACCCAATCAATATAGTGCTGACACGATGGCATAACTTTTAAAAACTAACCTGCAAAAAGATAAACACCCTAAACCACTGTTGGTAAAGGGTGTTTTTTAAATCGAAAAATTAAAGGATGATCAATCTAGTTGGGGACAACTAAATTTTCAGAGCCATTAACAACTTTAGCCGCAATGATCTTGTCAGCTTTGCTGAGGCTTTCGAGAACATCCTGGCCAGCGACGGTATAGCCAAACACAGAGTAACGACCATCCATTAAGTTAAATCCGGGCGGCGCTAATTCATTGTCAAATTTGAAGAAGAAAATCTGGGAAGAACCACCATTGGCATCATCGGCGGGACGGGCCAGAGCCAAGGCACCATAGGCATTAAAAGGAAGATTGATCTCTGCTAGGTAAATACCGAGGTCTTCTAGGGTTGCCCCATAGGTCGCTTCGTGGTCACCAGTGAGCATAATTTCCATGGGGATGGCGCGATATTCATTGGTTTTCGGGTCAATGAAACCATCGGCATCACCTTCGGGATCACCCGTTTGCAGAATGTAGAGATCTTCAGCCCGGTTAAACGGTAGGCCATCATAGAAGCCCCGCTGCACCAAATCAACAAAGTTTCCGGCATTAATCGGGGCGTTGTAACCGTCAACGACAACAGTAATGTCCCCTTGGGTGGTTTCGAGTTCGACGGTGGCCCGACCTAATAAGCGCGGTAGATTGGCATAGTCTTCAGGGATCGTGGTCGGATATTCGGCGATCATATTTTCTTCGATCACGCCGACTTTGTTGAGGATTTCCCGACGTTTTGTCCAGATCACTTCACGGTCTTTGGCGGCGATCGCCTCTCTCATGGTGGCGACATCCTGTTCCATTTCGCTCAGGAGCGTTTGGGCCTGTTCCTTAAAGCTCGGTACGACATCTTCGAGGATGCCATCTTGGCTAATGGAGAGGACGCGGCTGGCTTTCTTGGCATTGGCGGCAATCGGCCCCCAGCGTTTCGCCCGTAGATCCTTGGACATAAATTCCATGCTGTCCTGGAGGCGGCGAATGGGCTGATTTTCAATGGGCAGGGCGTAGCGGAGGATGGCTTCGGGATCAGTGATCGCATCCCCTTGGGCGAGGGAGGCGAGGGTGAAACTCGGTTGTGGTAAAGCCGAGGCCGGTTGGGTCACGCCAAAACAAACGGCGATCGCCAAAGCCACAGATAGGCAATAGTTTAAAAATTTGGTCATGACGGAGGGAAATGAGTTTGTTTGAAAGAGTGCAGTTTGACTGGTCTCTTGTCATATTCTGCGTTTCCCTCTGGGCTTGTCAACAAAACATCACGACTCTTCAGATTCTTGCCACAACAAACCCCCCTGGGCTAACCTAGGAGGGCTGTTTTCTCTTCTTACGAGCCTGGAGAGATTCGAACTCCCGACCTGCTGATCCGTAGTCAGCTGCTCTAATCCGCTGAGCTACAGACCCATGCAGAAGAGTTGTGTTGTTTGACCAACAGTCATCTAATCTAACAGACGTTTTGGGTAAATGCAAGAGTTTTCTGAAAAAAAGATTTCCCTCCCTCCCCTGAGCCATCTCAACGCCCACGGTGAAGCGCAGATGGTGGATGTTTCGGAAAAGAACGTGACGAAACGGGAGGTGATCGCCACGGGGATAATCACCATGACCCACGCTTGCTTTACGGCGATCCAAGCGGGAGATGCCCCCAAGGGTGATGTTTTAGGCACAGCTCGCATTGCTGGGATCATGGCAGCGAAACAAACCTCGAACTTAATCCCCATGTGCCACCCGCTACCGATTAAAAAGGTGACGGTAAATTTTATTGCTGACGCAAACTTACCTGGTTATCGCATCGAGGCCAGTGTGACGACCAAATCCGAAACGGGGGTCGAAATGGAGGCGTTGACAGCGGTTTCCGTAGCGGCCTTAACCCTTTATGACATGGCGAAGGCAATGGATAAAGGGATGGTGATTTCTGAGATTCAACTGCTGAAAAAAACCGGGGGCAAATCCGGCGATTATACCCGACAAGCCTGAAG
This sequence comes from Picosynechococcus sp. PCC 8807, assembly GCF_001693295.1. Lineage (NCBI taxonomy): Bacteria > Bacillati > Cyanobacteriota > Cyanophyceae > Chroococcales > Geminocystaceae > Picosynechococcus > Picosynechococcus sp. PCC 8807. Next base: position 2,390,007 of record NZ_CP016483.1, on the reverse strand, counting down.
AAAATCCTTGTGATAGGATCACCTGTGTTCCGTAAATGTGATGGGTAAAACCTATGCCTCGCAGTTGGCCGCGCAAACCTGACCGTAAAACTGATCCTGAATTCCGTCGCGCCGAAGACCGGATGAATTTTATTGTCCATGTGATGGTCTACCTCGCGATTAATTCGCCCATTTGGTTTACTGCCATGATTCAAACGACGGTAGAGCGTCCCTGGGTAAAACCGTTTAGCCTTGTTTGGCTGGGCATTCTAGGGTTACACCTGCTTTACATTACGGCGATCGCCGATTATTCGGAGGCTTCCAATGGCTAGCACAATTCAAATCGAAAAACTCGCCGCAGAGATTGGTGAAAATATTTATATCGATGTGTCTGGGTGGCATTTATATTTAGCCGATGCCCATTTACACACCACCGTCGCTGAGAAAATTTTCCCGGCCATTGAAGACCGTACAGTGGACGAAGCAAAAGTGATGGATGTTTTACGCTCGATCCAAGTTCCCCTGGGTGGTAAACAAGCTTTTGTCACCCTGGCCCAACTGATCCCCACCGCCGGCCAAGGGGATCTGCTCAAGCTCCTCGAAGACTATCAAGACAATTGGTAAATTAAAGCGATCAATGGCAGAAATTATTCTGTTAGAAAATGCAGCCGCCACCCAAGCTCTTGGGGTAAAGCTAGGGCAAAGGTTGCCAGAAAATTCAGTAATCTTGCTCAAGGGCGATCTAGGGGCCGGAAAAACAACCCTCACCCAGGGCATCGGTCTCGGCTTGGGAATTACCGAGGCGATCGCCAGTCCGACTTTTACCCTGGTGAACGAATACCACACCGGACGCATTCCCCTCTATCACTTGGATTTGTACCGTCTTGAACCTGCCCAAGTCGATGGTCTCTACCCCGAAACCTACTGGGAAGGCGAAGAATGTGACCCTGGCCTGACGGTCATTGAATGGTCAGAACGCTTACCCTATCTCCCGGAATCTTATTACCAAATTGAATTGAGCCATACCACCAATGACCAGCGGCAAGCGACTGTGTCTGCGGTCAATGCGGATTTAAAATTGCTTGTCTCTTAGAAATTTTCAGCTAAAGTTAAGGACGAACCATCAGCCTGGGGCGCACCATGGAATTTCTCGCAATCTTGATGTCCGGTTTTCTGACAGCCCTTTCCCCAGTGGGCTTGATCCTAGAGGAGGTCAGCGGTAAACGCATTGGCGATCGCCTCCAAGCCGCAGAAACCTTTGAAGTACGGGTCGATAATGTTCCTAGTCACCAACTTCTCAAGGGCAAAATTGACCGCGTTCAGATTGCTAGTCGTGGCGTTGAACTTTTTCCTGGCCTACGTTTTGAGGTGCTAGAACTTGAAACCGATCCCCTCAGTTTTGACCTGGCTAAAGTTCGCAGTGGCAAACCTGGCCCCGGTGTTTTGGATCAGCCCCTCCAGGCAGGCGTGCGCTTTGTTCTCACCGAAACTGATCTAAATCAAGCCTTAACGTCTCCACAAGTTACGGCCTTGATACAACCTCTCATTAATCGTCTGCTCACCCGTCCCGGTAGCACCAATCCACCCCGTTTCCAATTAGAAAATGCCACCGTCGATTTCCTCGGTGAAAACCGTCTCCGGTTCACCGGAGAAATGTTCCAGATCAATCCTGAAACAGGCGAAGCAGAGCGGGCGACGCTCCAACTCAGTTTTACCCTCGGCCTCGCATCTGGTAGCCAATTCCAACTCACAGACTTTGAAGGGGCAGTGAATGATCAACCCCTCCCTCCGCCCCTCCTTAATGGCTTTGCCCAGGGGTTTAGCCGCCGCTTCAATCTGCGGATCTTCCAAGACCGGGGTTTAACGGCCCGCTTTCTCCAACTTCAAACCGGCGATCGCCAAATCCAGGGGGCGATGTTCGTTCAGTTGGCTAACCCCACCCCCCAATAAATAACAAAATCTAATCACAGCCCTCAAAATTTTTGAGGTTTTTCTTTGCCCCAATCCATAGATATAAGAGTATAGTTTACCTAGATTGCATAGCTTAAAAACAATACCTAGGACACCGGAGCTCAGTCACCATGGATCAAAACTGGATTGCTTTTCTCATTACCGCTGATGTCATGGCCTTTTTGCTCATTTTGGGATTGCGGACATGGCTCTTACCAGAAGAAAAATAAAAGCTTTCGTCGAATAGCGCAAAAAGAAATCCTCCATACTCTGGAGGATCTAAATTGCATAAATCTAGACTTTTAGTGCGGCGTTTTATTTCTGGAATTTATTCCGGAGAAAAATAGCTGTGCCATTCATCGCCAACAACACCACCATCAAAACAATAATCCCCGCTGCTGCCACCGTGTGAAACTCTTCTTGGGGGCGGGAAACCCAGTTGAAAATTTGGATCGGCAGCGCCGTAAATGGCGTCTGGAGGCCTTCTAAGGATAAAGAAGGCAAGAAAGCGATAAATGTTAAGGCCCCTAGGGTGATCAGTGGGGCTGTTTCACCGATTGCACGGGAGAGGGCCAAGATAGTCCCTGTTAAAATCCCCGGTAGGGCGAGGGGAAAAATTTGTTCGCGCACCACTTGCCACTTGGTCGCTCCGAGGGCTAGACCAGCTTGTCTGAGGCTATCGGGTACAGCCTTGAGGGCTTCGCGGGTTGCGACAATCACAATGGGCAAAATCAATAGGCTGAGGGTTAAAGCACCAGCTAAAACACTGCGTCCCCCTGTCATTGGAGAAAGGAGCCGGACAAAAACCTGTAGCCCCAAAAGACCATAAATAATTGAAGGAACGGCAGCGAGATTGTTGATGTTGACTTCAATTATTTTCGTGAAAGTATTTTCAGCGGAAAATTCTTCTAGGAAGATCCCCGCACCCACACCGATGGGAAAGGTGATTATGGCAGTTAGGATCATTAACCAAATTGTCCCGACAAGGGCTGATTTGAGGCCGGCATCTTCGGGGCGTCTAGAGGGAAAGGAAGTTAACAATTTCCAATCGAGGCGCGGCAGACCATCGAAGAAAACGTCGATCAAGAGAACGGCCAGCACCACAATGCTTAAAATTACAGCGATCCAACTGAGAGTTTGAAATACGGTATCCCAGCGGTAACGGGTTTTAAGACGAGTATCGAACAGGGTGTTCGTATTTTGGGAATTGGGAGGGTTACTATTCATTCGTATTTCTGTCTATAGCGACGCACAACCCAGTAACTGAGGATGTTTAGGGTCAGGGTGATTAAGAATAAAGATAAACCAACGGCATAAATGGTCTTAAAAGCCAAACTGCCAGCCGGGGCATCCCCAAGACTAACTTGAACAATAAAAGCAGTCATGGTGGCGATGGGCACCGTGGGATTGAGGGTGAGGGTCGGGTTTAAACCAGCGGCAATGGTCACAATCATTGTTTCTCCGACGGCCCTAGAAATAGCCAAAATAAAGGAAGAAACAATCCCGGACAAGGCGGCGGGTAAGACGACATTCACGATGGTTTCTCGTTTGGTGGCCCCCAGTCCGTAGGAACCTTGACGTAGGCTATCGGGCACGGCATAGATTGCATCTTCACTGAGGGAGGCAACCAAGGGCAAAATTGAAATCCCTAACACTAAACCGGCACTCAAGGCATTAAAGGGAGAAAGCCCTGGAATAATCGCCCGTAGCGCTGGGGTCACCAATAACAGGGCAAAATAACCATAGACAACGGAGGGCACCCCTGCCAGAATTTCGAGGGCGGGCTTGAGCCATTTTCGGATCCCAGGGGAAGCATATTCACTTAAGCAAATAGCGGCCAACAGACCCAACGGCAAGGCCACGGAAATGGCGATCGCCGTCGTCATCAGGGTGCCAGAAACCAGCACAAAAATACCAAATTGTGGATCGACAAATAGCGGCGTCCAGCGGGTATCTGTTAGGAAAGTAAACAGGGAAACCTCATTAAAGAAGCCCGCCGCATCGACGACCAATGTGATGACAATTCCAAACGTGGTTAACACTGACACCAGGGCAAATAAACCAAAAAGCCCCACGATTAAACGTTGGCTCCATTTACTAAATGTCCGTGTTGTCCGCCAGAGTCCCGCATCAGCAAGGGGGGGGAAAGGACTAGTTGTCATAATCTTTAAATACTTATGATTTATCTACCAACACCACTGCAAAACAGCGGTATTCATTCAAAGCATAAAGGGAGTCGGGCCTTTTCTGAATGAATCTGCCCCACTCCCCAGCGAAACCTAAAAATAAAACCTAGAGAACTTCACCCAATCGAACACCGACGGTGGAACCACCTTCAAAGACAGAGCCAGTCGTGCGAGCGGCAAGGCGTTCCTGGGCCTTGGCGTAGATTTCAGAATTGAGGGCAACATAGCCAACTTCAGAAACGAGGGAAGAATTTTCTTCCGCCGTGTAGAAGTCCATGAAAGCTTGAACCTGGGGCTTATCCAAAGACGCCGCGCTGACGTAGATGAAGATCGGCCGAGCCAAAGGCTGATAGGTAGAGTCATCTACCGTCGCCACACTGGGGGCCACACAACCTTCACCATTACTGGGGTCGCCGTCATCAATTGCAACCGCATTCAAGTTATCAGCATTTTCTTCATAGTAAGCCAAGCCGAAGTAGCCCATGGCATTGGGATCATTCACAACCCCTTGGACAATAACGTTGTCATCTTCGCTGGCGGTGTAATCACCCCGGCTAGCCCCTTCTTCACCATTGATGGCGTCGGTGAAGTAATCAAAGGTACCAGAATCAGTCCCTGGCCCATAGAGGTCAATCGGACTGTCAGGGAAGCCTTCCCGTACTTGACTCCAGTTGTTAATTTGAGAATCAGGAGACCAAATGCTAGCCAATTCTTCGGTGGTTAAACAAGTGGCCCAGTCGTTTTCGGGGTTAATAACCACGGAGATTGCGTCATAGGCGACGGGAATTTCGACATATTCGATGCCAGCCTGTTCACAAGCTTCAATTTCTTCTGCTTTGATCGGGCGAGAAGCATTGGAAATATCGGTTTCGCCAGCGCAGAATTTGGAAAAGCCACCACCAGTCCCAGAAACCCCAACAGTTACACGGGTATCAGGGTTCGCGGTCTGGAATTCCTCGGCCATGGCTTCGGTAATCGGGAAAACGGTACTAGAACCATCAATGAGGACATCGCCAGACAAACCAGACGCACTATCTGCAGGAGCATCAGTTGTGCCAGTGCCTTCAGTCGGTGTTTGGGTAGTGTTACAAGCTGCAAGTGCAGCGGTAAGGGTGAGGCCAGCAAGACCCAAAGATAAGGTACGGAGGCGAGTAGCGCTCTGTTTCATAGTTTCCTCTATTGTGTACTGTGCAATTAAGCGTAAGTGAGCGATGGATTAAAACTTTTTAGCGAGATCGAGGCTTTCAGGCATTGACTGCTAGTCAGAGATTAAGATTAGAGCGATTTTTCTAGGCTTAAACTCTCTGAAGCTCTGATGAATTTGTAAATCTTCGAAAAAATGAATTGAGATTTACAAAACTTTTCAAGATGTTTATACCATAACTACAGAAAATCAATGCAGAATTTATGTTTGTTTTTTCTCTCCTCTCTCCAAAAAGTCCATCAGCCTTAAGCAAAGTTTTTAGGGAGGTTAAATGAAGGTTAATCTTTGCAAAAGTCGAGGTAAATTCAGGGGGAGATTTTCAGCCAAATATCAAGGCAGTGGCCAGTTTGATTTGATTTGACTGCTAAAAATTTTAGGCGACATTCAGGGCAGCATGGGAGGCATTTAGATTGTTGATGGTTTAGGAAGTAATCTTTTTTTGAAGGACTAACTTAAATCGTGAAAAACCAGTTCACAATAGCATTATTTTAGCAATCGTAAATAGTTTTTATGCCCAAAAAAATAGTTCCATTTTGACTAAAAGGTAATGTACTTTTTCTAAAAATATTGTACTTTCAGTTTTTATGGAAAGCTGTGGGTTCGAGATAGCAGAAATGAAGTTAATTCCCAATGGTTATTCACGGCAAGTTTACGGCTCAATTCACTGATTGTCTTTTTGGCGATCGCCTTTTAGCCTAGGGAGTTACTGACGCGGGTTCAATCCCCAGAGTTTTAGGAAGCATAAAGTTTTAAAAAGCTTACCGGACAAGGTTTTGGGGGGCGATCGCTAAAAAAATGAAAAAGTCTGCGATACTGGTATCCGGTCAATTGTCAGAAGGGAAAAATTATGGCAGGTAGCGAAGTCAAAGCCGACTATTGGATTAACGAGTACATTACGCCCTGGGATATTTATAGCCACGGGATCACCAAGATTTTGGCCTATAAACAAACCCAATTTCAGGAGATGGCGATCGTTGAAAGCGGTGCCTATGGTAAAGCCCTGGTGCTGGATGGAAAATGGCAATCCTGTACCGGCGATGAATTTCTCTACCATGAACCCCTTGTTCATCCGGCGATGATTGCCCACGGTGCGCCGAAAAAAGTGTTAATTCTCGGTGCTGGGGAAGGGGCGACTGTGCGGGAAGTGCTGCGCTGGCAGTCCGTCGAAAAGGTGATGATGGTCGATATCGACGGCGAAGTAGTAGAAGCCTGTAAGGAATATTTACCGGAGATGCACCAGGGGGTCTTTGATGATCCGCGCCTCGATTTGCGCATTGAAGATGCCTTTAAGATTTTAGAAACCACCACCGAGAAGTGGGATGTGATCATTTCTGACCTGTCTGATCCCATCGAGGAAGGCCCTTCCTTTAAGCTCTTTACCAAGGAATATTTCACGCAACTGAAGGATGTGCTCGCGCCCGGTGGGGTTGTGGCAGTGCAGGCTGGCCCCACGGCCCCGGCGAATCTGCGGCTCCATGCGCGGCTGGTGAACACTCTCAAAGCCGTTTACACCAATGTTTCCTCCTACTCGACGCCCATTTCGAGCTACGGCTCCCCCTGGGGTTTTGCGATCTGCACCGATGGGGATTTGAATCTGCGCCCCGACCCGGAAGCGGTAGATCATCTCTTGGCCGAACAAACCACGGGTGGCTTTAAAATTATCGATGGCTTAACCCTGTTGGGAATGTTGCAAACTTTCCGCCATGTCCGCGAGGCGATCGCCACCCACACCGAAGTTTTTACCCTAGCGGAACCGCCGAAGTTTTTCGGGAAAGGTCACAAAGCTCAGTAGAGACATTTTTCTAAGTTCTCTTCAGTTTAAAACCCCTCTAGTTCCCCCTCTAGCTCCCCTCTAGGGGAGAAGGTTTTTGGGATTTTTGGGCGGCACGGGCCATGATCCAGGCGAGAACGGCCAGGAAGAGAATGCCCCAGAGGCCGCCGAGGGGATTACCATCAACGCCCGTTAGCCAAGGAGAAACACCTTCTTTCTGCTGGATTAGTCCCCCCACATTGAAGATGTAATAGCCCCAAACCAAGCCTCCATGAAGACCGATGGGTTTGCCGAGGCGACCAAAGCGCGATCGCTTCGCCCAAACCAGGGTTAACCCCAGCAGCACTAAGCCCGGAAATACTGGCAGCGTTCGGATCATCTCCGGGAGGGGTTTCAGAAAATGTAAAACCGCAAAGGCGATCGCACTGCCCCAAAGCACTATTTTTGAGCCATAGTCCCGCTCTAGCTCGTCATAAACCCAGCCCCGAAAGACCAATTCTTCTGCGAGGGCCACCCCCAGACCGCTCAAGGCTCCTTCGATCACAATGCGAATCAAGGCCGTTGTAGGCGGAATAATCTCGATAAAACCCAACAGATCTTCAAAAATCAGCAAAGCCCAGGTGAACCCCAGGCCATAGGCCAAACCTGTAACCAAATCCACGCCATTCGCCCGTTGCCATACCAAACCATAGCGCTGGAAAGGTTGCGTTTCCCCGTGGACTTGTTTCACCCAGAAGGGAAGATAGACCAGAAACTCAAGGAACAGCAGTCCCATGGTTAGGATGGTGGTTAGATTATCGTCGGCACGAAAAATCAGGTACAACGGGGCCGCGAGGGGAAGCCAAATGATCCCCAAACTCAAGAAAAAAAGTCCCAGCCGCAGGGGTGCTGGGGTGGTTTTACAGAGATGCCAAAATCGTTTCAAGGGAAAAAGTCGTTGAGGTTTGCCACCTTCTATTTAATCTGTTTCTGGGCCGCAATCTGGCGATCGCCTTCCCTAAAAAAGAAAAATATCTCTATTCGTCCGGCTCGATGGTGCTGGTGAGGCCGTGCATTTTCAGGGTTTCACAATAAAATTCTGCGTGTTCCTGCACACAGGTGATCACCAGAGCGATGCCGTTGGTGTGGGCTTCCATCATGATGCTGACCGCCTGGGGTTGGGTCAGACCGGCCACCGTTTGCATCAAGGTCTGTACCACATGTTCCATGGAGTTGAAGTCGTCGTTATGGAGCAGTACCCGGTAGCGGGGGGCTGGTTTACGGATGGTCGAAGTAGAACGTTGTTCGATCACACCGGTAGACATGATGAATAAACCTCCTGGGGGCTATGGCTTGAACAATAAAAAAATTAATTTTGACCGCTTTGGCAAATGTTGAGGGCTTGCTACAAGGTGCGGCATCACAATACAAACTGTCGCTTAGGTTATAACACAAATTTCAGAGAAACCTCACCCGGCGATCGCCCCAGAACCCCCCGGAAGAAAACGATACAATGGCTGTAGTTAACATTTATTTACAAAAAATCTCCGATGAGTGCGACCGTTTCCCCCCATGTTCTCGCTGAAAATCCCCCCAGTCAGTTTTGGCGGTGGCGGGGTTACGACATCCACTATGTCCAGGCAGGCACCAGCCAAGGCAAACCTCCCTTGCTCCTAGTCCATGGCTTTGGGGCTTCGACAGACCACTGGCGCAAAAACATTACGGTACTGCAACAGGATTTTTCGGTGTGGGCGATTGATTTACTCGGCTTCGGGCGATCGCCAAAGGCTCCCGTTGTTTACAGCGGCGCTCTGTGGCGGGATCAACTGCGCGATTTTATTAACGAAGTCATTTGTGAACCCGTGGTGTTAGCCGGGAATTCCCTGGGGGGTTATGCGTCCCTCTGTGCAGCCGCCCAATGTCCAGAGGTGGCCAAGGGGTTAATTCTCCTCAACAGTGCTGGCCCCTTTAGTGACCAAGTAAAAGCCCAACCTGCACCCTGGAAAAAAGCCCTCCGTAAGGTTCTGTTTAGTCCCCTTTCGACCCGGCTTATTTTCCAATACACCAAACGGCGCGCCACCATCCGCAAAACCCTGCAAAAGGTTTACGTCAACCAAGGGGCGGTGACCGAACGTTTGATCGACGAAATTCAGCGCCCTTCTAACGATCCGGGAGCAGCCAAGGTTTTCGCGGCGGTTTTTAACACCCCAGAAGGAGCCAAAGTCGATCATCTCCTAGAAGAACTAGAGCGACCGTTATTGATGATTTGGGGTGAAAAAGATCCCTGGATTCGGGCACGGGAGCGGGGCGCAAAGTTTAAACAACACTGTCCTAGCCTCGTGGAACATTACCTGGAGTCGGGCCACTGTCCCCACGACGACACACCGGAACTGGTCAATCCTTTAATTCGCGATTGGCTCAACCGAACGTTTTAGGAAATCAAGCAATTTTGGTGCAATGACGATGGCGACCACTTTTAATCTTTCACCCCTCATCCGCATTACCCTATTGAGTCTCTATGTTTCACTCACAGTTCCAATTCCGTTTTTAGCGGACGTCACCCAAGCCCCTGTTTCGCCAGCACTTCTCTGGGTTGGTTTGGGGTTGGGGGCGATTTTTCTTTACGGTGCCCTCAGTGAAAAAGTCTGTCTGGATGAAACCGGAATTACCGTCACCTATCCGACTTGGTTCCGCTGGCTGACCCGTAAGGGCTGGTCATTGCCCTGGGAAAAAATCGACCAACTGAAAATACGCACCACGGGTCAAGGGGGCTTGGTTTATTATTTCGTCACCCCAGAACGCGATCGCGCCTATTTGTTACCGATGCGGGTAGCAGGTTTTGCGAAGATGGTGGGCTTGATTGAAGCACAAACCAATATTGATACCAGCGATGTGCGGCCCCTGTCTCAACCGTGGATGTACATGATTTTGCTGGGGTTTACGGTGCTGCTGTGCCTCGTGGATGGTTGGGCGATCACCACCGCCCTGACTTTGTCCTAAGCTCCGGACATTATCTGCGGTTCCGGGCTTCAGATCTGAGATTTCCTTCTAATGTGGAAACAAAGTCATCTGCAAGGGAAGGAAAAAAACATGGTGCGAGTCAAACCTTACCTATTTTGTTTGGCGATTGGGTGTTGGCTGGGTGCTACCCCAGGGGCGATCGCCAACCCGGAACCCGGCTGGGAACCCTGGCGACCCAACGAAACAGAAGACGACAACTGGTCGTTTAGTGCGGGGTTTTCTAATCTGGAACTGGGGGGCTACATGGACTACGAATATACCTGCACCCAAGCCGCCACAGCAGTGGAGGAAGAACCCGTTTTTGAATATCGCTTAAATAGTTTAGTCAAGGCTATTGGCACAGGTCAGGTGCAATATCGCTGCCTCGTCAATGATCAAGTCGTTGCCCAACACACCAGTACAGCCACCTTAAATGATCAGCCCTCTCGCGGTTGTTTGATCGTCCAGAGTGATTTGGGGACGGGTCTTAATGTTAGGCAGGAACCCACTGTCGCAGCGCCAGTTGTGGGCTTTCTCAGCAACGGCAGTCAGATTATGGTGACAGGATCGCCCGCCTATCTCAGTGAAGATGCCACCGGACGAACTTGGCTTTATATTCCCTTTCAGCAGGATTACGCCTGGACATCTGTCATGGCCGAAGCCGGTGGTCACATTAATTACCGCTTCTGTGATTAATCAGGCTCAATTTTTGGTTTGCGATTCCCCAGGCGATCGCCACTGCCTTAACCTGGGCATAACACGCTAAAATCAGGGTTCTGTTTCGGGACTTGGGCGACAGAAAAAGAATGTATTTGCAAACCTTGCACCTCCGTAATTTTCGCAACTACCAGCATCAGCACGTTGATTTTTCGGCCCAAAAAACCATCTTGATCGGCAACAACGCCCAGGGAAAGTCCAACCTCCTCGAAGCCGTCGAACTGCTCGCCAGCCTTAAAACTTACCGCACCAGCCGGGACGCCGATTTGGTGAAACAGGGAGAGGTGATCGCCAGCATCCAAGCCCAAATTCAGCGTGGCTATGGCACTGTTGACTTTGATCTGTTGCTCCGCAACCAGGGGGGACGCACCCTCAAGCTCAATGGCGAAACCCTCCGTCGCCAACTCGATGGCCTCGGTACCCTCAATGCCGTGGAATTTTCCTGCCTTGATTTAGACCTCGTGCGGGGTGGGCCTGACTGTCGTCGCCAATGGATTGATAATCTTTTGATCCAGTTAGAACCTGTCTATGCCCGGATTTTGCAGGAGTATCAACAGGTGCTGAAGCAACGCAATGCCCTCTTAAGGACGGCCAAAAAACTCCACCGGAACCAAGCGGCGATCCCCACTGATTTGACCCAACAGTTGACTCTCTGGGATCTGCAATTGGCAGCTACAGGTTCGCGGGTCACCAGAAGGCGATCGCGGGGGTTGCTCAGACTGATGCCCCTGGCCCAAGCTTGGCACCGTGATATCAGTAGCCAAACCGAAACCTTAGAAATCACCTACTGCCCCAATATTCCCTGGCAACAGGATGACCCCCACCATGTGCAACAGGCCTGCCTCGACAAAATAGAACAACGCCGCCAAGCAGAACAACACCAGGGCAGCAGCATGGTTGGCCCCCACCGGGACGAAATCGAATTTTCCATTAACGGCACCCCCGCCCGCTTCTATGGCTCCCAGGGACAGCAACGCACCTTGGTTTTAGCGCTCAAACTCGCCGAGCTGCAACTCATTGAGGCGATCATCGGAGAACCCCCCCTGTTGCTTTTAGATGATGTCCTGGCTGAGCTTGATCCCTCCCGCCAAAATCAACTGCTAGATACGATTCAAACCCGTTTCCAAACCCTGATTACAACCACTCACCTCAATTCCTTTGGGGCAGACTGGCTAAAGCATTCGCAAATTTTGACGGTAAACCAAGGCACCTTACAACCCTACGCCCGTCCCCTGTCGGAAACCTACGGCCCCTGAGGTAGATTGGCTCCCCACGACAGATGACAATCCTGGAATTCGATCATAATGTAAGGGTATTTGCTCTTTTTGGTGTGAGCTGACCATGATTGCCAATCCTTCTAGTTCTCCGAGCTTCGATAACGTTACGCCCCTACCCCAGAGTGGTGCTTCGGTACCCATTTCTGTTTATCAACAACTAGCTGAAAAACTCCGGGCCACCCAAGCGGAGATGACAGCCCTCCAGCAGGAAAATCAACAGTTGCGGGTGCATAACCGGAAGCTATATAACCAGGTGCATCAGGTGGTGCAATCTACAGAGCGCCTCAAGGAAATGGTCAACCGCCATGATTTTGGCATTGAGCCGCTGCCACCGGTTACGCCCCACCACCGTCCCCCACAGGGAAAGACAACTGTGAATAATGTGATCGCGGCTCTACCGACGCCAGAACCTGTACGGCAGTTTACGACGGTACCGCCGGAGCAGTTTGAGAGTGGGACGGATTTTGATGCTGGGGTGAGTGCTTGGGTGCTCTTGGTAGCGGCGATCGCCATGATTTTGACAGCATTTGGGGCAGGATACATGGTAGTTTTACCTCTGCTGAACAATAACAACGCCCCATCCCGATAAGCTGGGATTGGTACTTTTTTCTAGACATAATGGCAACAATTCAAGCTTTACGAGGAACAAAGGATATTTTTGCGCCGGAGATCGCCTACTGGCAGCAGGTGGAGGCGGTGGTGCGCGATTGCCTCGGCCGGGCGATGTACCAGGAGATCCGCACGCCCATTTTTGAGCAGACCAGCCTGTTTGAGCGGGGGATTGGTGAGGCGACGGATGTGGTCAGTAAGGAAATGTATTCTTTCACAGACCGGGGCGATCGCCCAATTACCCTCCGACCTGAAGGGACAGCAGGGGCAGTCCGGGCCTATATTGAGCGGAAATTGTTTGCCCAGGGTGGTGTGCAGCGGCTGTGGTACACAGGGCCAATGTTTCGCTACGAAAGACCCCAGGCGGGCCGCCAACGGCAATTTCACCAGGTGGGGGTCGAGGTGCTTGGCAGTGCGGATCCCCGCGCCGATGTGGAAGTGATGGCGATCGCCACGGAAATTTTGCAAAAACTCGGCCTGAAAAATCTAAGTTTGCAATTGAATTCTGTGGGTAATGGCGGCGATCGCCAACGGTATCGTGAAGCTCTGGTGAATTACTTACTTCCTTTTAAGGCGGATCTCGATGCCGATTCCCAGGAGCGGCTCGAGCGCAATCCCCTGCGCATTTTGGATAGTAAAGATCAAAAAACCCAGGAAATCGCCCAAAATGCCCCCAGTATCCTGGATTATCTGGGAGATGACTCAAAAAAACATTTCGACCAAGTGCAAGCTTCCCTCACGGCCCTGGGCATTGATTATGTGTTAAACCCTTGCCTCGTGCGGGGCCTAGACTACTACACCCACACCGCCTTTGAAATCCAATCCAGCGACCTCGGTGCCCAGGCAACGGTCTGTGGAGGCGGGCGTTATGATGGCCTCGTGGCGGAATTGGGTGGCCCCGAAACGCCAGCAGTGGGTTGGGCCATTGGTTTGGAGCGTTTGGTGATCCTGTTACAACAATTGGGAGAAGCCCCCGGCCCCCAACTTGATTTTTACCTCGTTTCCAAAGGAGAACAGGCCGAGGCCGCCGCCGTGATTTTGGCCCATAAGTTGCGTTTTGCGGGGTTTTCGGTGGAACTTGATCTCAGTGGTAGTGCCTTTGGGAAGCAATTTAAACGGGCTGACCGCAGTGGGGCGATCACCTGTTTGGTGCTCGGTGATGAAGAGGCCGCCAACCAGCAGGTACAACTCAAGTGGCTCCAGACCAAAGCCCAAGAAACCCTGGCCCAAGCGGATCTGCTGGGAAATCTTGAGTCATGGCGTCAAAAAATTCAGCAGGCAAAACATTAGAACCCCAGAGGAGGCGTCGATGGTGCACTGGCAATTTCTGCTACAAAAAAAAGGCGATCGCAATTGGGACATCCTCCAGACCGAGACCTTGAGCTTAGCGCCTGGGGAGTATCGTCTAGCGGCCCGGGGCGACGCCCAAGTAGAAATTCATTGTGAGATTTACTTCCCCAAAGGACAAAGGTCGCAGCGCATAGATGTCACCACCGACCAGGGCTTATTTGCGATCATGCCCCTGCAACACCTCGGCACTGGAGAATGGGTGATCATCTGCCGGAGCCTTGAGGTGACTAACCCCTGGGAAAAACGTCTCACGCTCCAGGTCACCCAGCCAACATTTAAGCCGTTGCCGCTGCCCCCAAACCCCAATGTCTTTTCCTTTGAAACAACGTTTTCCTTGGCGAATAGCCACCCAGAAACAGCCGATCAGTCTACCCAAAAAACAAGCGACGATATTCCCCCTCCACGGGAGGAAACAGCAGCAACACCCGTGATGAATTCTTTGGCCGACGCTGACCAAAGTGCAGCAAACCATGAAACGTTAGAAGAATTAGCCGGAGTAGATGAGGCTCCCACTCTGTTAGAAACATCAGAAACATCTACACCACCAGCATCCCCAGAACTGCGTGAAGAGGAACACGCCACCGCTCTGCTAGAAAATTCCCTCACGGCATTGGATGAGCTGCTCAGGGAAGAATTAGAGCCGATTTGGGCAGAAATGGATCAAGTGGCCCAAGCTCAAATTGCCGCTGCACCACCTGCGCCGCCCACTTTGGATATTCCTCCGGCCCCACTCCCCTATCAGATTGTCCTGGCGCAGACCGTTTATCCTTGGGACACAACCCAGACACCGGAACTCCGGGGAGACATTCAACTCAATCCCGCCGCTGGCGATCGCCAACCAATTTCTGATCCTGGCACCCTAAGGTTTACCATCCGGGATCCCCAGACAGCCACAGTGGTAACCACCTTAACGGCGGCGATCGCCCTTGATGATTTTCCCTGTGCCTTTAGCCAAACCATTACCATCGATGGGTCTTTGACAACTCTGCTCCTGGTCGGAGAAATCACCCTACACACAGAGGCAGGGGCATTACTCGCCCAGCAAACCTTTAGCCTCATGGCAGATTATGGGGCGATCGCCAACCAACTCCAAGCAACCGCGCCCCCAAAACCAGACTCCCCAGTGCCAACTACGCCCACACCCAAACCCCTCAAGCTTCCTACCCCTGAGGCCGTGGCCCCTAGTCCCCAGCCCCAAAGTCAGCAAACCCCGACCATTCTGCCCCCCAAGCTCAAAACCAAAGGTCAAAAGTCAACCACGGGCCTGCAATTGCCCAACTTCACTGCCAAGGCGACTGTGCCTGATGTTCCCCCGTCAGACCAGACTGAACCGACCGATGAAGCACCTGTAAGCTCCTCGGATCATGCCCTAGAAATCTCAGAAGATCATGACCCCCAGACAGCGGCACCAGAGACACACACAGATACTGCTGCACAAGATTCTAATCCCCCTGCTGCCGAAGCCTCAGAAACACCTCCGGCAGAGGATTTGGATTGGAATTCACGGTTTTTTACTCGGTTAAATGCCCTGGCCGTGGATGGAGAAGATTCCACCTGGTTAATGCCGGAGCCGGAGCCGGAACCGCCGACAGCGCCCCCTGAAGCAACCCTAGAAGCAGAGAACCCAAAACCGACACCATCGCCCCGCTTGGAAATTGTTGTCGATAGCCTCTGGGATGAGCAACTTGAAGTCCAAAGCCCAGAAGAGGTACCGGAAGCTACCCCAGAAACAACTGCCGAATTCCCTGAACCGGAAATGCCTTTCGCTCCAGAAACACAAACTGATCCACCACCATTACCGATTCCAGAACCCCAGCTTCACCTTGATAAAACGGCTTACCAGGTGGCAGATTTAGCCGTTGTTGAATTGAGTTTACCCGCCGGGGGCGATCGCCTCCATGGACAACTGTGGCTCCAGGATCGCCAAACGCGGGAACTTTTAGCCGGGCCATTTCAACTAATGACCTTTACCCCAGGCCCCGAAGGACGGCTCTATTGTCGCCAAGTGGTTTCGATTCCCCCCGGTGCTTTGGCGTTGAGGTTTGAGGCGATCGCCCTTGACCCCCACTCCCAGCAAGAAAGCCGTAAAGTGAGCCAAGACTGTCAGGTGTTGCCAACCGCAGCCACGAACGGAGACTGGCCTGCCCTCGAATCTGGAGAATCTTGGTGATGTTACCCTTGGGCAAAGAATCGTTCTACTCGGTTTGTCTGGCATAACGGAGCATTTTGATGAAAAAACCCATCCTGATCATTGCGAGTTCAATTTTGGCCCTCGGTGTAGTGGGGGGTGGAGCTTTGCTAGCAACGGAAAACTGGTTAGGCCAGCGCCTGGAAACGGAACTCGAAAGCGAACTCACCGAGAGCACGGGCATTGAGGCGGCAGTGGGTCAGACCGAGGTGCAACTCCTCCAACGTCGGGTGATGTTTCATGATTTGGCCTTTGCGAACGTGCCGGGCTTTTCTGGGGAAAATCTATTGGTAATTCGTCACATCGAACTGCAAGAACCCCAACTGCAGGGCAAACCCCTCCAGGTGGCGATCGCCAACCTCGAAGGGGTCACGGTCAACATCGAAGGCGATCTAAATGACTTGCCGGATCCGCGCCTTGTGGGTGCCCTACCCAATGTCAACATCGCCCAATTGATCAAACAACTAGAGCCACAGATCCAAGCTTCCACCACGGCCGATGGTCAACCCACCACGACATTTACGGTGGATCAACTAGCGGTGCAAAATATCCAGGTGAATTTAAACCTCACGGTGCCCTGGCAGGAGCAGGCGATCGCCCGGCAGATTACCGTACCGGATGTTAGCCTTACAGGAGTGACGAACCTCAACCTAGGCGACAAATTAGGCGAAAGTCTTGGGGCGGCCCTCACCGAAGAATTATCCTTGTTTTTCTTTGAAGAAATTTTGCCCGGTTCTTTCCAATATGCCCAGGAATCTTTACCCGGAAACCTAGACCTCTCCGGGTTTGAACTGCCGGACACCATCGAAATCCCATCCCCCCAGCGCCCTTAGCCTGACCTTGGGGAACAATTGCGGCACGTTTGAATTCTTGGCTTTGCAACGGGGTCGT
This sequence comes from Picosynechococcus sp. PCC 8807, assembly GCF_001693295.1. Classification (NCBI taxonomy): domain Bacteria; kingdom Bacillati; phylum Cyanobacteriota; class Cyanophyceae; order Chroococcales; family Geminocystaceae; genus Picosynechococcus; species Picosynechococcus sp. PCC 8807. Next base: position 2,372,906 of record NZ_CP016483.1, on the reverse strand, counting down.
GTAGTCCCTGGAAATTTTGGCTATCCTTAAGACGGCAAAAGGCGATCGCCACGATTCCGATTTCTAGTTATTTTTGTCCTTGTTTCAAGTGTGAGTATTTTATGGATCAGCGGCCATCATCAAAGGGAACTTACCCCAGCAAAATTACCCAGGCCCGACAGCAGCCTTGGCGTAACCGTCTCCAGGCCTTTTGCCTCGCCCTTGGTTTGGGCAGCCTTTCCCTCGGTATTGATCCCCTCACCGCCCAGGCCCAACTTAATAACCAGCTAGATGAATATTGTCGCCTCAATGCTGGGGCGATCGCCGCGAAAGATCAACGGCGTGCCGCCGCGATCCAAGGTGATCGTAGCGCCCAAGCCGAGTACCAAGCGCTCCTACAACAACACAAAGATCAACTGCAGCGTTGCCGACAAACCTACTGGCCACGGCACCAGGCCATGTGGCTCCGCGTCTATCCTTGCGACACAAAAGCCGGGATGATTGAGCGGATTCTCGACGACATTGTCAATAAAGGTTATGACCAGCTTTATCTCGAAGTCTTTGCCGATAGTCAGGCCCTGTTACCCAAAAACCAAAACAATACCCCCTGGCCGTCTCGCATCCAAACCCCCGGCCTCGAAAATCGCGATGTGATGGCTGAAATCATCGAGAAAGGTCGGGCGCGTGGTCTAGAGGTCTATGCTTGGCTATTTGGGATGAACTACGGCTATGTCTATGGAAATCGGGGCGATCGCCAAAGTGCCATGGCCCGGAATGGTTACGGTGAAACCAGTCTCGACTTTGTCCAAGATGGTGCCCAAGCCTTCGCGGATCCCTACAATGCGATCGCCCAGGCCGACTATAAAAATCTTGTCAATCAAATGCTCCAGCGGCAACCCGATGGCATTTTATTCGATTACATCCGCTACCCCCGTGGCACCGGTGCCCGCTCCGTGGCGGCTTCCGTGGCGGATCTGTGGATCTATAGCCCCGCCTCAGCCCAAGCCCTCTACGACCGCGCCGAAAATCGCCAGGGTCTAACCCTCATCGAAAAATATCTCCGCCAAGGCAACATTACCGTCGGGGATGTGGCGGCAGTTTTAGCCCAATACCCCGAAGAAGGCACGCCCCGGTGGCAGGGTCGAAAAATCCTGGGGGATGAAGCCGATCTAGACGTCAATGCCCTCCATCAACGCCTCGTGGCTGAACTTTGGTATCTTACCGTCAGCCATGCAGCCCAAGGGGTTGTGGATTTTGTAAACAGCGCCGCCGCCCAGGCCCAAAGTCGTAATATTCCTGCGGGGGCCGTATTTTTTCCGGGGGGTAATCAACCCGTTGGTCAACGGGGTTTTGATTCTCGCCTCCAACCTTGGGATAAATTTCCTGGTTCGATGGAGTGGCACCCCATGGCCTATGCCGTCTGTGGCAACAGCAGTTGCATTGTTGACGAAATTAACCGGGTGCGTCAGTTTGCGCCAGCGGGGACAAAGATTATTCCGGCCTTGGCGGGAGATTGGAACCGTGCCCAGGATAATCGCCCTTCCCTCAAGGATCAAATGGCCGCCATCAAAGCTAGCTTCCCGGACATTACCCAGGTGAGTCATTTTGCTTACTCTTGGCAGGAACCACAATTTGATAATGACCGCAAATTTTGTCGCGTCTAGAATACTGGGGGGATTGGCTCGGTGACGAGGTACTTAGAGATTCATTGCATAGGTGTCATGAACGATTCAAGCACACCCCACAATAGAATCTAGTCATCGGTAGCCAATTATTTTCCCTAATCTTTTCTCTGTGATGGTTTTGTCGTCATTATCTCGTTTGTCTTCCCGTTTTTTGATTCATCAACCGGAACCTTGGTGGAAGCACGTGGTCGTGGCGATCGCCTATTGTGTTACGGCCCTGTTTTCCCACAATTTTACGGTTTACCCAGAAACAGGTTCGACGCCCATTTGGATTCCGGGGGGGCTAGCGGTGGGCTTCCTGGTCGTGTGGGGGTTGCCCATGTGGTGGGGGGTCTTGGGGGGCATTTTGGTCGCAGAGATCGTCATTTACCAAGCTTGGCTCAGTGTGCCTAATTTGTTGATGACCCTCGGCATTACGGCGATCGCCACCGCCGGAAAAGTCCTAGCGGCCTATTGGTTACAATGTCGCAACCAACACCGTTATTTTTTAGACCGACCGAAGACGACCCAAAATTTTATCCTCTACAGTTGCATCCTGAGCCACCTCCCCGTGGCGATCGCCTGTGCCCTCATCGTTTGCCTGGCCGGGAAAGCCCCTTGGTCGCTGTACCCAGAAATTGCTGGGACTTGGTTTCTCAGTGACAGCTTTGGCATTCTCATTTTTGCGCCTCTGATTATTGCTACCCAGCATGGCTACCGTGAATTTATCCATCACCTCAAAAAATATTGGTTAGCGGCCATCAGCATCGCCGCCCTGACCCTCGGCATTAGTCACCTGGTGATCAACGGCTACCACGGTGAATATCTCCTTGCCCCTCTCCTGGTGTGGACAACCTTTCAGTTTAAAGAAGTTGGCGCAACACTCCTGATGGTGATGATCGTTTTGATGGTGGCGATTAGCACCGTCCAGGGCTATGGCACCTTTGTGGGGGAGTCGTTACGTAATTCCCTGCTGCTCTCGCAATTTTTTATTGCCTGCATTGGTCTGATGACGTTGATGTTGATTGCGGTACTAAACGAAAAAAAGCAAGCCAAAGCTGATCTCAAGGCGATGAATCAAACCCTTGCCAGCCAAAATCAACGCCTCGAAGAGCTGGCGACCCAGAAAGAATTGGCCCATCAGCAGCGGGAAAATCTCCTGGTTAAATATAATCAAGCCCTGAAACGACAACTAAACCTTATCCAAGCTAAACAAGCCGCAGAAATGGCGGCCCAGGAAAAGAGTGAATTTCTCGCCAACATGAGCCACGAGATTCGCACGCCCCTAAATGGGGTAATTGGTGTGGCCCAATTGCTACTGACTATGGATCTCAAGGATGATCAAGCAGAATTGGTCGCCATTATTGAAGACAGTGGTAAAACCCTACTGAATATCATCAACGATATCCTTGATTTTCTCCGCATTGAGTCGGGCAGCCTCCGCTTAGAAGCCCGTTGTTTTTCGTTTCAGGAACTGTTGAAATCTGTCTTTACCCTCCTGAAAGTACAGGCCAACCAAAAGGATATTGATTTGCAATATTGCGTGGCGGATTCGATTCCCAATATTTTGATGGGGGATGATCTACGGCTACGGCAAATTTTGTTTAATCTCTTGGGTAATGCCCTCAAATTTACGGCAACGGGATCTGTGCAATTGGTGATCACAAGCCACACGGTGCCGTCCCTGAGCGATCCCCCAACGGAGGAACTGAGTTTTCAAATTTTAGATACGGGCATTGGCATTCAGGTTGCCCAACTCAATCAACTATTTCAACCTTTTATTCAGGCTGATGCTTCCATTAGCCGTCGCTATGGGGGTAGTGGCTTGGGGTTGGCGATCGCCAAACGTCTGGTGAATCTCATGGGCGGCAAAATTTGGGTTGAGAGCAATGGTGAGCTGGCCGGTGATCCACCGCCAGACTGGTTTACTCCCGGTGAATTAGATCCCCAGAGTTATGGTGCTTCTTTTTACTTTACGTTTTTGAGCCATCCCGTCTCGGAGCTAGATGGTGCTCCCAACCCAAATTGAACGAGCGAGCGGGCTAATTACGCGGAGTGGAGTAGGGGAGCCGCGCCCAGGAGTTTTTGGGTGTAAGGGTGTTGGGGATGATTGAAAATATCAACGGTTTGACCCAATTCAACAATTTTGCCCTGGTTCATCACCGCAATGCGATCGCATAAAAATTTCGCCACCCACAGATCATGGGTAATGAATAGATAAGTTAGATTAAACTCCGCTTTTAGGGCTTGCATTAAATCTAAAACCTGGGCCTGGATACTCGCATCGAGCATACTCACGGGTTCATCACAGATCACAAGGCGCGGCTCGGTAATCAAAGCCCTGGCAATGCCCACCCGTTGCTGTTGCCCCCCAGACAATTGCCGGGGATAGCGAGCGTAATATTCTTCAGCGGGCGTTAGACCAACCTTTTCGAGCATTTGCAATACCTTTTCTTTAACCGCTGGCCCCGTCGCTAACTGATGGATATGGAGCGGGTCGCCGATATTTTCCCCCACGGTCATTAGGGGATTGAGGGAGGCATGGGGATCTTGAAAAATCATCTGGAGGTGCCGCCGTTCCGGTCGCATTTGTCCCACTGACAGTCGGTTTAATTCTTTCCCTGCAAAGATAACTCTGCCACCCGTAGGTTTGATCAGTTGCAAAATTGTTCGGGAGAGGGTGGATTTGCCGCAGCCGGATTCCCCGACAAGGCCCAAAATTTCCCCTTCATAGATGTCAAGGGTGATTCCATCGACAGCGCGGATCACCTGGGTTTTTTGGCCGGTGATTAGCCGTTGAAACAGGTTGCTCTCCAGGGTGTAATGTTGCTCTAGGTTTTCAAGGGAGAGGATCGGTTGTTTCTCTTGGTGAGGGGAAATTTCTTGATCGCTGTGGAGGTGGAGGGCGGCTTCCAGGAGGGATTGGGTGTAGGGATGCTGGGGGTCATTGAAGATTTGCTTAACGGGGCCAGTTTCGACGATTTGACCTTGGTGCATCACGGCGATGTCCGTGCAATATTCGGCGACCATGGCGAGATCGTGGGAAATCAGCAACAAGCCCATCTCCCGTTCGGCGCAGAGACGAGTCAGTTCCTGGAGGATTTCGTTGGCAACGGTGACATCGAGGCTGGTGGTCGGTTCGTCGGCGATGATGAATTTGGGATCGAGCAGCAGGGCCAGGGCGATCGCCACCCGTTGACGCATCCCCCCGCTAAATTCGTGGGGATATTGATGCCAGCGGTTTTCGGGAATGCGCACAGCCGTCAGGGTTTCGAGGGCTTTTTGTTTTGCGGCTTGGGCACTGAGGTCGGGGCGGTGGCAACGGAGGGTTTCGAGGCAGTGGTTGCCGATGGTCATCAGGGGATCGAGCCTGGTCATTGGGTCTTGGAAAATTAACCCCACTACTTCGCCCCGGTAGTGGCGTAGGGCTTCGCCCTGTAAATTGAGGATTGGTTTTGCTTGAAAAGTGGCATTGCCAGTGACTTGGGAACCCCGTGGCAGCAGTTGCAACAGGGCGCGGCCAATGGTGGATTTACCGCAGCCGGATTCCCCCACGAGGCCGAGGCGATCGCCTTGATTCACCTGAAAAGAAACCCCAGCAACGGCCCACTGTAAAGCTTGACCCTGGGCGGGATAGGCGATGTGTAGATCTTGAACCTGAAGCAGAGGAGGGGTCATGACAAACTCACCAAGGAACACTGACCCTCTGATTTTAAGGGGATTTCTGGCCCTGCCGAGTATTTTTCCAGATAAACAGTATATTTTTAGAGACTCTTCCAATGGCTACTATGCGATCGCTTTATTTCCTTGTCCCCGGTGTCAGTAAAAAATTTGCCAGCGGTGGTCTCTTTGCCGAAATCAAGACCTGTGAACTGGCCCAACAACTGCAATCCGCCCATTTAGTCACCTACCGAGAAAAATCCCCAGATCATCTTTATTTACCGGAACTGCTGCCCCAGATGCAGCCCCAGGAAGCTATTTTTGTGATCAGTTGGGGCTTTGATATTCCGCGTCTGGTCAAACAACTGCGATCGCATCCGGTGGTTTACCATGCCCACAGCACCGGCTATGGGTTTAAGCTCCCCAGTCGTATTCCCATTTGGGCAGTAAGTCGCAATTCCCTAGGCTATTGGGGACAACGGGCACCGAATAATCCCTTGTTTTATCTACCCAATCAAATTTCCCCGGAGTTCGAGAACTGGCAGCAAGAACGGGATATTGATGTATTGGTGCAAACCCGCAAAACTTCTAGCTATGTGCTCCAGCAACTGGTGCCCTACCTCCAGCAAAGATGTCGCGTAGAAGTGGTAAATTCCTTCGTGCCAGACCTTGCGGCCCTCTTTAATCGCAGTAAAATTTATCTCTATGATTCGGCGGAATATTGGCTGAATAATGCGGTGAGTGAAGGCTTCGGTTTGCCACCCCTAGAGGCGATCGCCTGTGGTTGCCAAGTTTTTAGTAGCGTCAACGGTGCTTTAGCAGATTACTTAGATCCGGGCTTCAATTGTCAAAAAATCAGTACCTATTGTGTCGAATACGATGGCGATCGCCTTTTGGCCGCCCTCAACAATCCCCCAGCCGCCACCAATGCCCAAGCCCTCTTGCAGGAATACCGCACCGAAACGATTCTGATCCGGTTTGCCACCATTCTCCAGGAGGTTAATCATTTCTTTGACTACCAAGGCCAATATCCAGGCAATATCCAACTCCAGCGACAAAATCCTCTCCTGGTGCGCCTCCGCTTGGCCCTCCGCCAACAGCTTGCCCAGTGGCGCGCCTAATGCCATTTCATTTTTTTGATCTTTTATAAATGTTTCTTTGTAATCTTGATCGGCCATGACCATTGCCAGAACTATTTGCCTCGGCTTTCTCGGAGCTATTCTATTGGGTACGCTACTTTTGATGTTGCCTTTTTCCACCGCCTCCGGAGAATGGAATAGTCCCCTCATCGCCCTATTTACCTCGACTTCCGCCGTTTGTGTTACAGGATTAATTGTGGTGGATACAGGCACAGCCTTTTCCAACTTTGGCCAGGGAGTTATTCTCCTGTTGATCCAACTGGGGGGACTAGGCTACATGACCCTCTCGACATTTCTCATGCTGCTGCTGGGGCGTCGATTTGATTTGGCTCAAAAATTTGCCATCAAAGAATCCTTTGACCAACCCTACAACCAAGGGACGCGCAACTTAATTCGTTCAATTATCGCCACGACCCTAATTGGGGAACTGACGGGGATTTTTCTCCTGTTTGGGCGGTTTAGTCGAGACTTTGATCCCGGTGAAGGGTTGTGGCTCGCAATTTTTCACAGCATCAGCGCCTGGAACAATGCGGGCTTTAGTTTGTTTGCGGACAGTTTAGTTGGCTATCAAGATTCCCTTTTGGTGAATGGGGCGATCTCTGGCTTGATCATTTTTGGTGGCATTGGTTATGAGGCGATCATCGAAATGTATCTGTGGTTGCGGCACCGTCTCCAGCGCAAAAGCCGACGCTTTACCTTTTCGTTGAATTTTGAAGTGGTCACCTCTACCACCTTCTGGCTCCTGGGCTTGGGGACTGTGGCTTTTTTGTTTGTGGAATGGGCCAATCCAACCACCTTTGCGGGGATGAGTTGGGGTGATAAGGCGATCGCCGCTTGGTTTCAATCGGTGACCACCCGCACCGCTGGGTTTAATAGCATTGACATCGGCAAGCTGAGTACCGCCGGACTGTTTATCACCATGGGTTTGATGTTTATTGGGGCGAGTCCCAGTGGCACTGGGGGCGGGATCAAAACAACCACCATTAATATCCTGGCGAACTGCACTAAATCCGTGCTCTATGGTCAAACCCGTGTTACTGTTTTTGACCGTGAAATTGCCCAGAGTATCGTTTTTAAGGCGATCGCCGTTGTGTTCGGTTCTGCCACCGTGATCACCATTGCCACGGCGATTATTTCCATCAGCAACCCTGAGATCGAATTGATTGCGATTTTGTTTGAGGTGATTTCGGCCTTTGCCACCGTTGGCCTGTCCACGGGGATTACTGCCAGCCTTTCCGCTGTCGGTCAAATTACTCTCATTGCCACCATGTACTGTGGTCGGGTCGGGGTACTCTTGCTGATGTCGGCCATCGTCGGAGAAATCACCCCACGCCGCATTAGCTATCCCGAAGAAAATTTATTGGTGGGTTGAGCCGCAGCACCTCGGCCAGAGGAATGTCCCAAGGCTTCACCAGCGCTTGAAATTCGAGTAGGATCATCGGTTAAGATGCGGCGATCGCCTCCACAGCATTTTGAACCTTTCGCAATCACATTAGCCACGAGTTAACAACCATTTGGGTTTTGGAGTAAAACAAACGGTGAATTTACGGAATTGGAATTTTCTCTTTCAGGGTTTTCGGCAGGAAGAAAGTCGTCAGTTTGCGGTCATTGGCCTGGGACGATTTGGTCGCGCCGTCTGCACAAAATTACACAACATGGGCTACGAAGTCCTTGGCACCGATATCAACCCGAAATTAGTCGCCCAGGTGGTTTCCGAAAAACTCGTCTCCCACGCAATGCAATTGGATTCTACCGAGGTGATGGCCCTGCGTCAGGCGGGCATTTTTGAGTTTGACACTGTCATTGTGGCGATTGGTAACTATCTCCAAGAAAGCATTGTCACGACCTTGAATGTGAAGGAAGGGGGCGTCGAACATGTGGTGGCTAAGGCCTCCTCGGAGGTACATGGCAAGCTCCTGAAACGGGTGGGGGCCGACCGCATTGTTTATCCAGAAGCAGAAGCTGGGGCCGCCCTCGCGATGACCCTCACAAAACCGTCAATCCTCGACCGCTTTGATATTGACGAAGAACACAGCATTGTTGAGATTAAAATCCCAGAGGCTTTCCATGATAAAACCCTAGCGGAACTGTCCCTACGGGCTAACTACGGGGTGAATGTGTTAGCAGTGGGCAATGAAGAGCATTTTGAAATTAACCCTGGGCCAGAGCATCGCCTGGATAAGTCGCTAATGATGATGGTGATTGGGACTAATGACGCGATCCATCGCCTACCGTTGTCCTAAGTTGCCCCGGCCCATGACCAAACCCTATCAACGGATCCCCATCGCAACAAGTGATGACCCCCTGGTGCCAATCCCCGCAGGTCTTTTTTCTTTGGTGACGCCCCACCCCTACATGGCTTTGGGGGCTGATTATGGGGGGCGATCGCCTTATTTTTTGCGCCGCCGAGTCCTCGACAAACTCATCCAAGCCCAGAATTTCTTACGGGCTGCCCATCCAGAATTCCAAATTCAAATCTTCGATGCCTACCGACCGATCCCGGTGCAGCAATTCATGGTGGACTACACTTTCACCCAGCTAAAAGGCGATCGCCCCTTAACTCCCCCCGAAACAGCCCAGATTTGGGAGCATGTGTTGCAATTTTGGGCCGTACCGAGCCGCGATCCAGCGACCCCACCGCCCCACAGTACCGGCGCGGCCCTGGATGTGCGTTTGGTAAACCGCGCTCAGGAACCTCTGCCGATGGGAGGAGAGATTGATGACATTGGCGATCGCTCCTACCCAGATTTTTATGCCGCCGCCACCAGTCCCTCAGAGCAGCAGTACCATCACAATCGCCAACTGCTCCGGCAAGCCATGGAACAGGCAGGCTTCGTGATTCACCCCAACGAATGGTGGCATTTTTCCTATGGGGATCAGCTCTGGGCCTGGCAAACCCAAACGGCGATCGCCCACTACGGTAGAATCTAGGACACAATTTTTCTGATAAATAATGGCGCGCAAACCCTGGTTAGAACTGCCCTTGGCAATCTTTTCCTTTGGCTTTTATAAAGTCAATAAATTCCTGATTGGCAATCTCTACACTTTGTATTTGGCGCTGAATAAAAAAAATGCAAAAGAATGGCGCATTATTGGAGAAAAATCCCTCCAAAAATTCCTCAGCTTACCCGTTTTAATGACCAAAGCACCCCGCTGGAATACCCACGCCATTATCGGCACCCTGGGGCCACTTTCTGTAGAAAAAGAACTCACCATTAACCTTGAAACTATCCGTCAGTCCACGGAAGCTTGGGTCGGTTGTATCTACGACTTTCCGGGCTATCGCACGGTGTTAAATTTCACGCAACTTACCGACGATCCCAGCCAAACAGAACTCAAGATTTCCTTACCCAAGGGCAAATATACTGTCGGTTTACGCTACTACCACCCCAAGGTAAATCCCCGCTTTCCGACAGTTAAAACAGACTTAAATCTAACCGTATCGACCTTGGTTGTGTCGCCCCAAAATAATGATTTTTATCAAACCCTAGCCCAGAAAACAAACCCTTATTTTCGTCTGCTCCACTACTACATTTTTACGCTATTTAAATTTCGGGATGTCTTACCCGCAGCTTTTGTCAAAGGAGAATTTCTGCCCGTTGGCGCTACTGATACTCAATTTTTCTACGGCGCTTTAGACGCAGCAGAACGTTTAGAAATTATCATCCAATCACCTTGGCTGCAGACATTTGATTTTTATCTCACCTTCTATAATCGCGCTAGTTTTCCCCTGCGTTGGCAAAAAATCACCGAGAATTTAACCTGTGATCCCCTGGGAGAAAAAGGCTACTACCTAATTCGGATGCGGCCCCGCACCCAAGCAGCCGAGGCACAATTACCGAGCGTTGTGGGAAAAGAAACCCAGGTTGCACCCCACCAGAAAAAACTGGCAATTCAGTCGTTATAAATAGCCATGTTCCTGGAGGAAGTCGAGGCCAATGTCCGGGGCTTTTTGCTCCCGTTGGTAACTGACAAATCGCTGGACATATTTCGCGAGGATATCCCCCTCTAGGTTCACCCAACTGCCCGGCTTGAGGTAGGCCAAATTCGTTTCGGCGTAGGTATGGGGGATCACTGCCACTTTGAACCACTGGCCCAGGCGATCGCATTCGGCCACCGTTAGACTAATGCCATTGACCGCAATGCTGCCTTTAGACACCAAACAAGGGGAAATATTCATGTCCCAAGTCGCTTGATAATCGGCGATCGCCGTAAACCACAATTCCCAGGCACGGGCAGTTTCGACAACTTTTTCTAAAGCGCCAATGGTATCCACATGGCCTGACACAAAATGACCACCGATCTTACTGCCCACCCGCAGGGACGTTTCAATATTCACCCAATGGGAGCGGGAAACGGCATCACCGAGGATGGTGCGTTTTAGGGTTTCGGGGGAGGCCGTAGCAACAAACCCCTGTTCGGCAATGGTTTCGACGGTCAGGCAAACGCCATCTACGGCCACACTATCACCGAGGGCTAGATCCGACATCACTTGACTGGCCCCATGGCCCTGGATATCGATGGCAAAGCGATCGCCACCAAGGGCTTTAACGGTACCAAGGGCTTGAATCAATCCAGTAAACACAGGGCGTGATGCGATCGCAGTAAAAGGGCCATTCGATTGTAGCGGGAATTGACTGAAAATCAGGCCCAACATCCCCCCAGAATATCGAAGCTGTAGGATACTAGTTAGTAAGGGAATCAAATATTGCTCCCGTTGCCATCCCTACCCCGAGGCCCAGATCCATGATTGAAATGCACGTTGCTGGCATTGCCCTTGATGCCATTACTCGGAGCCCGATCATTCTCCTGAAGGATGCCTCGGAACGGCGTGCCTTACCGATCTATATTGCCCAGGATCAAGCCCGCTCAATTATGAATGTCTTGGAGCAAAAAACACCGCCACGGCCCCTCACCCATGATCTCTTTGCGGATCTATTGGAAGCTTGGGATCTCACCCTCGATAAAATCATTATCCATGCCCTAGAAGAACACACTTTCTATGCGGTGCTTTGTACCTCCCAGGGGGAAGAAACCCAAGAAATTGACTGTCGCCCCAGTGATGCGATCGCCATTGCCCTACGCACTGAAAGTCCGATCTGGGTTGTGGAGGAAGTGATTTCTGAGGCTTCAATTCCCGTAGACCGAGATGCCGATGAAGAAGAACGGCAAGCCTTTCGCGCCTTTGTCGATCAACTCAGCCCCGAAGATTTAATTCGCCACAGCCAATCCGCCAACCCAGAGGAAAGCTAAACCGAGGGAGGGTTCAAGGCGGATGACAATTTTTTTCTACAGCTACAGTGACCCACTCCTGGATGCCGCCCCAGAACCAGAACTATGGGGGGTCGAGGTCGATCGCATTTATAGCGATTGGGGGCAACGGCAACAGCTCACCCAGTTACTCACGGATCTCGACGCCGGCGATCGCCCTGATTATTTACTACTACGTCGCCTCGATGAATTGGGGGATAACCTCAGCGAGATTGGCGATCGCCTCCAGCACATCGAAAATTATGGTGTGGGGATTATCGCTACCGAGCAAGACTACCAAAGCGATCAACCGCTGGATCAAAAAGCCCTGGGTCAACTCTTTCAAACCATTGGCGATCGCCTCAGACAACAAAAAATTCAACGGGGCCACGCCAAGAACCGCCGCCAATTTCTGCCACCCCCAGGCAAAGCCCCCTACGGTTACAAGCGAGGCCAAGACCGTTACCTCATTGACCGCAGTACCGCCCCCGTGGTGAAAGATTTTTGTGAACATTTCCTTCTCTTCGGTTCCCTGCGGGGGGCCGTGCGTCACCTAGAACAGCGCTTTGGGAAAAAAATTGCCGTATCCACCGGGCGCAACTGGTTAAGCAATCCCGTCTACCGGGGGCAGCTCCATTACTGCGACGGAACAACCATTCCCAAAACCCACGCCGCAATCCTCACCGACAACGAAGCCGCCCAAATTGATCGCCTCCTGCGCCGCAATCGTCCCCTCGCCCCCCGCAGTGCCAGTGCTCCCCGTTGTTTAGCCGGGCTGGTGCAATGTCAAACCTGTGGCAGTGCCCTCACCATCAGCCGTGTCAGTCGGCGTAATCATTCCAAAACCTATTTATACCTGCGTCCCCTCGCCTGTCCCCGCAAGCCCAAATGCCGGGCGATCGCCTACGACAAAATTTTCCGGGCCACCGTACAAAGCATTTGCCAGGAGTTCCCCGCGATCGCCCAGCAATACCAAGGCCCTTCCCTAGATCAGCAACAGGACCAGATTCAACAGGAGATTCAACAAAAGGAAAGCCTCATTGCCGCCCTCCCGGATCTCACAGCCCAGGGCATTTTTGACCCAGAAACGGCTGCCCAACGCCGCTATGTGCTGCGTAGCGAAATTAGCCAACTGCAAACCCAATTAAACCAACTTCCCCCCGCTAACCTGGGGGCGATCGCCAAAACCATTACCCTCGAATCTTTTTGGTATGACCTATCCGAAGCCGAGCGGCGCTTTTACCTGCGGGAATTTATCGAACAAATTCAACTCCACCGTACTAGCCGTGACGATTGGCAAATCCAGTTAAAATTCATTTTTTCGACCAGTTTCCGATACACTGATGAATGATTTAATTCAACTAAACCCTTATTAGTACAGCAATAATTGGCATGGAAATCGGGCAAAAAGTACAAATCTACCGTTTGCGGGATCGTGTTGGTAAAGATCTCGCCGATAAACTCGGTAAAGTAGGCACCATCACAGACTTTCGCGTCACCGACGGTAGCGGCATTGGGGCGATCGTGACCTTTGATGATAAAACCGCCACTTGGTTTTTTGGGGATGAACTGCGTCCTGCATCCTAGGACACATTTTTCTAACTGCCCAATTAGACCACCGAGGCGTCTCCCGTGGGGGGACGTTTTTTGTCGGTGCGCCAAAGCCAAAATTTCACCATAAACCGAGGGTAATTACCCTCACGCCTGAAACTTTTTTGCGGCACAATGGTCATCAAAGACGATCTATGCGCAACTCCATTGCCGATAAGCCCATGAAAAAACCTGCTCTACTAACTCTCATCTGTGGTTTTAGTGTCGCGATCGCCAGTGTGCCCTTCGCGCCGAGCCAAGCCCAAACTGCCAGCGATCTCGAAGGGAACTATCAACAAAGCGAAAATTCTTCCCTCTATGGCAACACAGATGGCTTCAATCCCTACGATTTGATCCACATGATGCGCTTAGGTAATAAGGATCCAGAACAATTCCGCGAGAGCACAAACTCCAACATTAATAACGCAGCTGCCGATTATCGCTCCCGACTACAGGAATATTGGCGTCAGAAAAAACAAGCCGAAACCTCCGCCGTTAATGGAACTCCGGAGGAAAGTTCGCTCATCACCCCCACAGAAACCTTCGAATAAAACCGACTTTTGTGGCCTCGGCCCATTTCCATTAGGTTCCCCATAGATCGATGCTTGATTACAACTCCGGATCGTCTGTGGGATTTTTATTGGGGAAAATTTCATCTGACGATTATCGTTTCATTGCGGCGATCGCCCATCCCCAGACCACTAACTCTACAATGCGATAAAGCAGACTAAAGATTCATAAAACTCATAAAGTTCATATTCGCCATGTCTTGGGTCACAGCCTTGGCCCAGTCACAGTCTCAGGAGGAATACCATTTTGAAACGAATGGATGCGGGAGAATTATTAGAACGCTATGCGGCCGGAGAACGGGATTTCCGGGAAGTAGACCTTGAAGGGGCGTTTTTGGGGGGCGGCAACTTTGATGGGATCAATCTTCGGGAAAGCCATTTGTCCCGGATTGTGTTCACGGGGGCATCCCTTAAGCAGGCAAATTTTCGGGAGGCAGATCTTACCAATAGCAGTCTCCAAGCCAATCTCAGTGAAGCAAATTTAATTTCCTGCGACCTGACCGACGCGAATTTAACCACCGCCCAACTCACCTACGGGGGACTCCGGGCAGCCAATTTAACTAATGCTCAACTGGTCTCAGCGGATCTCAGTTGTGCCACCCTCAACGAAGCGATTTTGCGGGAAGCCAATCTCACCAACGCGACCTTAACGGATGCATTCATTGGGCGAGCGAACTTAACCCAGGCCAACCTAGAAGGGGCCAACCTTGCCAATGCAAACCTCACCAGCACGATTTTGATCGGCGCGAATTTAAAGGGAGCCAACCTTTCCCACGCGATTATGCACGGGGTCAATGCCACCGGGGCGATCGCCGACCACGCAGATTTTAGCCAGGCGAAACTTAATAGCGCCAACTTTACCAACGTTAAACTGCGCCAGGCGGTACTCCGGAAGGTGCAAATGGCCTGGACAACCATGCGCGGAGCGGATCTGAGTGAGGCGCAACTTTTCCGCAGTAAGCTTTATTGGTCAAATTTCACCAGTGCGAATCTAACCCGGGCCGTGCTGCTAGATGCAACGGTGGATCAAGTAAATTTCCACAACGCGATTTTTGATGGGACAATTCTCCCCGAAGGTCTTGATGTGGGTAATTAAGTGAAATTTCTGGGGGTTGATTTTGGTTGGACGTCCGGTGCCAGTGGTTTGTGTTGTTTAGAAATACAAGATCAGCAATTGGCGATCGCCCAGTTTGATCTGCTTCTTGATCCCGCCGAAATTGTCACTTGGGTTGATCAACTGCTCCCGAAAGAAACAATGGGCCTCGTTGCGGTGGATGCGCCGACGATTATCCCCAACGAAACGGGAACGCGCCTGCCAGATCGCCTCACCCACAAATATTTTGGGAAATACCACGCGGGTTGTTATCCAGCGAATTTAAACCGTCCCTTTGCGCCCCGCACCACCCAATTGGGCTTGGATCTTGAAGCCTTAGGCTTTGGCCATGCCCCGGAAATTGACGCTCGAAAACCGGGCCGTTACCAGATTGAGGTGTTTCCCCACCCGGCGATGGTGCGTCTATTTCAGCTAGAGCGAATCATCAAATACAAAAAAGGAAAGTTAGGCGATCGCCGCCAGGAATTATTACGTTTGGTGAGTCTAATTGAAGCAGTATTGACGATCCTTACCCCGCAATTGACCCTAAATCACCGCTGGGACGATCTCGTTCAACCGATCCCAACGGCCAAAGGCAGTGATCTCAAGGAAATCGAAGACCGCATCGATGCCTTAGTTTGTGCCTATGTGGGAGCCTACTGGTGGTACTGGGGCCAGGCGAAAAACCAAACCCTCGGCGATCGCCACTCCGGTTACATTATCGTCCCAGCACCTGTTACGATGGGTGATCAGCAATCATAAATTGTGAATTTTTAAGATAAAAAATTACGTTCCCTTACAAAAGTTTCTATTGATATGACAGTAACGGCTGAAGCTCCTCCCCAAGAAAAAGTAAAACGTCGTGTGGTGTTCCCCTTTACGGCGGTAATCGGCCAAGATGAAATGAAACTGGCCCTCAAACTCAACATCATCGACCCCAAAATCGGCGGCGTGATGATCATGGGCGATCGCGGTACCGGAAAATCCACCACCATCCGTGCTTTAGCCGATCTCCTACCCGAAATCGAAGTGGTTGCCAACGATCCCTTTAACAGCGACCCCAAAAACCCCGAACTCATGGGCGATGAAGTGCGGCAAAAACTCGAAAACAACGAACCAATCGAAGTCGCCCGCAAAAAAGTGCCGATGATTGACCTGCCCCTCGGCGCAACAGAAGACCGGGTTTGTGGCACCATCGACATCGAAAAAGCCCTCTCCGAAGGGGTAAAAGCCTTTGAACCGGGCCTGTTAGCAAAAGCCAACCGAGGTGTCCTCTATGTGGATGAAGTTAACCTCCTCGATGATCACCTGGTAGACGTTCTCCTCGACTCCGCCGCTGGCGGTTGGAATACCGTTGAACGGGAAGGGATTTCCATTCGTCACCCTGCCAGTTTTGTCCTTGTCGGTTCCGGCAACCCCGAAGAAGGAGAACTGCGGCCCCAACTTCTCGACCGTTTCGGGATGCACGCTGAGATCCGCACCGAACGCAATCCCGAACAGCGCGTTGAAATTGTCGAACGTCGTTCGGCCTTTGACCAAAATCCCACAGAATTTCTGCAACAATACGACGCCGAGCAAAAAGCAGAACAGGAACGCCTTGTCCGCGCCCAGGAACTTTTACCCCAGGTCACCATTGATCGAGAACTAAAGGTGAAGATCTCCGAAGTTTGTTCCGAAGCGGATGTGGATGGTCTCCGGGGTGATATCGTCACCAACCGCGCCGCCAAAGCCCTCGCCGCCTATGAAGGCCGCACCGAAGTGACCGTGGATGATATTCGCCGGGTGGTTACCCTTTGTCTGCGACACCGTCTGCGGAAAGATCCCCTTGAATCAATTGATTCTGGCTATAAGGTTCAGAAAATTGTCGCCCGCGTCTTTGGTCTAGAAGAAGACGAGTAAACCATTTTTTGATTGCATAACATTACATCCTCAGGGCTGGAGAAATTCTCTCCAGCTTTTTTGTTTGCTAGTTATCGTGACTCCCTAAAAGTTGATGGCGGAGTTTTTTAATTTGATCGCGGAGTAGAGCGGCCTGTTCAAATTCGAGATTTTTGGCGGCTTCTTTCATTTGCTCTTCTAGCTGCTTAATCACATCGGGAATTTTTTCGAGGGGGACTTCCTCCATGTGTTCAACAACTTGTTGTAATTGCTGGGTATTTAAGCGGCGGGAAATATCGAGAAAAGATAAAATTGCATTTTCGTCCCGCTTTTTGATCGGTTGGGGGGTGATGTTGTGTTTTTTGTTGTAGGCGATTTGGATAACGCGACGGCGTTCTGTTTCGGCGATCGCCTTTGCCATACTATCGGTGAGATTATCGGCGTAGAGGATCGCCTGACCCCGCACATGGCGCGCCGCCCGACCAATGGTTTGGATTAAAGACCGTTCCGCCCGCAGGAACCCTTCCTTATCGGCATCCATAATCGCGACGAGGGAAACCTCCGGTAAATCTAAACCTTCTCGGAGTAAATTGACCCCAATTAAAACATCAAATTCTCCCTTGCGGAGCGCCTGCAAAATTTCAATTCGTTCGATGGATTTAATCTCAGAATGGAGATATTGCACGGCTACTCCCTGGTCACTGAAATAATCCGTTAAATCCTCCGCCATTCGTTTCGTTAAAGTGGTAATTAAAACTCGTTCTTTTAATTTTTCTCGTTGACGAATTTCCCCTAATAGATCATCCACTTGTCCGTCGGTGGGGCGCACATCAATTTCTGGATCGACAACGCCTGTGGGACGAATGACTTGCTCAATAACCCGCGCTTCCGATTGCTCGATTTCCCAATTACCGGGGGTCGCAGAAACAAACACACATTGATTGACTTTTTGCCAAAATTCTTCAGACTTTAAAGGACGATTATCGGCGGCACTGGGTAACCGAAAGCCATGGTCAATTAAGACTTTTTTGCGGGCTTGATCACCGTTATACATTCCCCGAATTTGCGGCACAGTGACATGGGATTCATCAACCACTAAAAGCCAATCTTCAGGGAAATAATCAATTAAACATTCGGGGGGCGATCCGGCTTCCCGTCCGGCTAAGAAACGGGAATAATTTTCGACACCATTACAATAACCAACTTCCTGTAAAAGTTCGAGATCATAACTCGTTCGCTGCTTTAAACGCTGGGCTTCGAGGAGTTTATTCTCTGCTTCTAAAACTGTGAGTTGACTATCTAATTCGGCTTTGATTTGTTCACAGGCGATCGCCAACTGTTCTTGGGGCGTAACAAAGTGGCGGGCGGGATAAATATTAACCTGATCGAGGCTTTGTAAAATTTCACCCGTGACGGGATCAAGGAGGCGAATCGCATCAATTTCATCGCCGAAAAATTCGACGCGAATCACCCGATCTTCGTAGGCAGGGACAATTTCTAAAATGTCGCCCTTCACCCGAAAATTGCCGCGACTTAAATCGGTATCGTTGCGGTTATATTGCACGGTCACTAGTTGCCGCAGTACCGCCCGCTGATCCAATTCTTCCCCTACTTTGAGAGAAATAGCTGCCTTTAAATATTCGCTCGGAATCCCTAACCCGTAAATGCAACTAATGGAAGCCACCACAATCACATCCTTGCGTTCAAACAGCGATCGCGTGGCGGAGTGGCGCAACATATCAATTTCGTCGTTGATCGAAGCGGTTTTTTCAATATAAGTATCGGTGACGGGAATGTAAGCCTCCGGTTGGTAGTAGTCGTAATAACTAATGAAATATTCCACGGCATTGTAGGGAAAAAATTGCCGCAACTCGTTACAAAGCTGTGCCGCGAGGGTTTTATTGTGTGCCAAAACGAGGGTGGGCTTTTGCATCTGGGCGATCACCGCCGCCATCGTAAAGGTTTTGCCCGTACCCGTCGCCCCCAAAAGGGTCTGATATTTCGCTTGGGATTCTAAGGATTGCACCAGTTGGGCGATCGCCTGCGGTTGATCGCCGGTGGGTTCAAAAGGGGCATGGAGACGAAACAAAACATTACTCCCGTTAGACATAACTTAAATTAATGAGATACTTTAGAAACAATGTTGCGGATTTATGACGAAATGTGTCTAAGATTAGCGAAGAATCTTTGTCCCATCATTTGAGATAATTAAAGTAACGACAAACTTCTTAAAACATAATCCTACTTAAAATTTCGATTCAGTAGGTGTTGGCTCAGATACCTCAAGGAGAAATCCCATGACCACCGAAAATTCCACTTCTACCCCCGCGAACGATAGCACAACGAAAAGTTCCACCCGCTCCCGCAGTACGGCGAAAAAAGACGAGGTGGTTGCCCTCTCTGTAAAAGAGCCTGCTAAATTAGGTTTGCCCAATAATCGCCCCATTGAACCCAGCCACCTGAAAGTGACCAGTACCTACCGTTCCGTCGGTGGCGATCGCCCTGTGACTGCGGGCACGATGGATATTTCTAGTACGATGACTGTTTCTGGGAATCGCCCGATTATGGCCAGCCACCTCCAGGTCAGCGACACCATCGTCATTATGGGGAATCGCCCCGTGGCCCCCAATGAAACCGATGATATGGCGACTTTGATCGGCTACCTCGACTAATTCTAAAAAGTGGCGAAACAATGGCGATCGCCAAACCATTTCCCCTATCCCCTAGGGGTTTTTTTGTGGAAAATTTTAACGGAGGTGCTTGATCATCCGGTAGTTCGTTAATGTTTGTTGGTGGCGTTGAACCTGTTGCTCTTGGAGAATCCGAAACCCCAAGGCTACAAAAAAAGGTTTCGCGGTAATACTGGCTTCAACGGTTAGGGTGCTGAGTTGTAACTGGTCTGCTTGGGCGAAGAGTGCCTGATAGAGTTGGCGACCAATGCCCCGCCGTTGGTGATCTTTGTGGCAATAGAAACAGCCAATGTGACCCGCTGGCGAAAGTTCCGCAAACCCAAGGATTTGTTTATCCTCTTCGGCAATGTAAGTAAAGCAAGCATGACAACGGGTTTCCCAATCGCGGAAATACAGGTCATCGGGTGCCCAGGCTCGCAGTTGGGCCGGGGAATAGTCCTGGGCATTGACGGTATGGACAGTGTCGTGAAACAGTTGGGCGATCGCCGGAATATCCTGAGTTTGAAACGGACGAATCGTAACCATAACAACCCTTTAGACATTTTGTAGAAATGGGAAAATTCCTGCCTTCCTCTTTGGGGCAATTACTCACAGATGATTGGCTTCCGCAAGGGTGAACCTAAACGGGGAAGCGTTTCATTTTGGCGATCGCCTCTTTGGCAGTGCGCATGAGAACAGGTTTAATCTCCGGGATTTGGGGGATTTGCCAGAGAACATCGACTGTGCGCCGCAACATCCGCACAATGTCCCCTTCATCAAGGCTGGTATTTTCACAAAGTTCAGTCCACTCGACCCCCAAGGCCCATTGTTCCACGAGGCCGATAAATTTACTTTCAAGCCAAACGGGCATGGTCACACCGCAATGTTTTTGCACTTGGTACAGTTGCCGACGCAGTTCCCACAGGCTAACGGGGTTATGGCCTTGGTCTTTTTTGCGGATGCCCAGCACTTCTAAAACGGCATTGGGTTGAGAATAATCTGTCCAACTATCACCCCGGGGCGGTTCGCTGATGATCGCACAGATAGCGGCAGCCAAATGTTCCGGTGCGAGGTGATCTAATTGGCCAGAAAGCAGACACAGCGCCAACCATAGTTCGTTTTCCCCACGAATTGTTGCCGCAGTACGCCCCAAAACCGTTGGCGTATAGCCGTCGAGGGCGCGAAATTCCTGCAAGACTTCAATCAGGTTCAGGAAATCTTGCCAGTAATAGGAACGTTTGTTGGCGTGTTGACGGTAGAGGGTTTGACGACGATTTAATTCTTTGCGGAGGTCTTTGCGCCGCTGGTGACGTTTGAGGAGTTTACCAGGTTTGTCCTGCTGACTCAGGGGAGAAGCGGCAAATTTGGCCTGAACAGCGGCGAAGCGTTGTTTTTGGGCTTCTACTTCAGGGGCTTCGGTGAGGGGCAGAAGGTAATCGGCGATCGCCGCCACGAGGGGAAAAGCTTCAGGATCAATTTTGCCATTTTTCCCAAGGGTAAGATTTTGATCAATGGGTAACGGAATTTGCGCCAGTTGATCGGCGGGAAAAAGACCTTCATTGAGGGCCACCACGTCCGTTTCTTTAATTAGGTACCAACGTTTATCGGTGCCCAAACACAGAAATTGCTGTTCCTCAGTTTGTTCTACAAGGACGGCGGGAACCGCTTCTTTGACCCGCAGGTTTTTCCCTTTGAGGTGCAAAATAGAGCCGAGGGGGAGCTGATCCAACAAAGGGGCCAACAGTTTACGGTTTTCGAGTTCCGCCTGCTCCCGGAGAATCCCCAATAGCCGTTCTTCTTCCTTGAGCCGTTCCTTGAGTTTGCTGTAGCGTTCAAACTGCCGTTCATCAAAGGCCGCTAGGTCAATGTCGAGGCGGGCAATTTCCGTAGTCAGTTCGGCGATCGCCTCCTGTTCCGGGCTGAGTTGTTGTTGTACCTGATATTCCGCAAAACTCCGGGATAAGAGTTCTTTAGATTCTTCCAGGCTATGTTTTTGTAAAAGGTTCAACACCATACCGTAGGAAGGGGTAAACCAACTGCGCAACGGTTCTGCACTGGAGAGGGCAAGGCGGGAGGCTTCTTTTGCCCCTTCAAAGGGCGTTTCCACAGTGACCACATAGCCCACTTTATCCATGCCCCGACGACCCGCGCGACCCGCCATCTGCAAAAATTCCGAAGGTGTCAGCATCCGGTGTCCTTCATCGGTGCGTTTTGAGAGGGCAGAAATTACCGTGGTGCGGGCGGGCATATTGATCCCTGCGGCCAAAGTCGCCGTCGCAAACACCAATTTCACGAGGCCCATTTCAAACAGCTTTTCGACCAGTTCTTTCCAGGCTGGCAGAATCCCCGCATGGTGAGCGGCGATGCCCCGCAGTAGAGGTTCTACCTGTTCGGGACGGGCAAATTTTGACTGCTGGGCGAGGTATTGCCAAAGCTGTTCGCGTAGGGGGAGATTTTCCTGGAGATAGTCCACTAGCTTTTCGGTAGAAAAGGGATTTTTGGCGATGAAATCCAGCACCAGGGCTTTAAATTCTGGGGTGTCATCACATTGATTGAGGAGCTTTTCCTGGAGCTTCCCTTGGTTATCTAAGAAAAAGTGCAGCAGGGTCGCTTCCAAGAGTTTGGCTTCTTCTGGGGAAACGAGGGTGATGTCGTTGAGTTGGGTCACCGAACGATCGCAGCCCCGCCGACTAAAGATAATGTAAATCGCGGGCAGGAGATCCTTCTGGCGGAGTTGGCGCACAATGGCAAATAAACTAGGACAATCTTCCCGTTGGCGTTTTTTGCGCTTACCCTGGGGGGCATTGGTACGCGATCGCAAGCGCGAATTCATTTTGCTCCCTCCCTGATCCAGGAGCGGGTACAAGCCTTTTTTATTGCTGTAAAGAAACTCTAGAGGTACGGGGCGGTGGTCAGAATCGACTAATTCGCAGCGGTGTTCTTTGCTGTTGGGGTGGTCTTCATGGGCCGCTTGGCGAGTTCTATTAATCCAGGCGGTAAAAATCTCTGGGTTGCCGATGGTCGCCGACAGGCCAACAATCTGAATTTCTGAGGGGCAATAAATAATTGATTCTTCCCAGACAGTGCCGCGACCGCGATCGCTAATGTAGTGGCATTCATCCAAGACGACCGTTGAAACATTTTCCAGGGACGTGCCCACCTGACCAATGGGGGTTTCGTAGAGCATATTCCGGAAAATTTCCGTGGTCATGACGACGATGGTCGCCTGGGCATTGATGATGATGTCGCCCGTGATCAAACCCACTTGTTTTTCGCCGAAGGTTTCGCCAAAATCCCGGAATTTCTGGTTAGAGAGCGCCTTCAGGGGAGTGGTATAAAAAACCCGTTGTCCCATGGCGAGGGCCCGGTGGATCGCATATTCGCCAATGACAGTTTTACCGGAGCCAGTCGGCGCACAGACCACCACGGATCTGTCGGCATCGAGAGCGGCGATCGCCTGTTTTTGAAATTGATCTAACTGAAACGGAAAAACTTGATTTAAATCTACTTGCAACCTAACCCACCTTTGCTCCTGATCCGGTACTTTGGCCTAACGAATTCGGTCTACCGAAATCAAAAAACTGTTTATGCTATGAATTTTTTGTTCAAAATCCATTATAAAGGGGAGTCCTCCAGGCCCAGCGGGAAAATGCCAACCCAGCTTGCCCAAAAAACGGTGGAGCGTTGAGATTCTATGCTTCTGGGCTGTGGTCTGGCGTTTGATTGCTGAGGGACCAATGGTACTCGTAGGGGATACGGAGCTGGTCACAACTGCGCTCTAGTTGCTTTTGTTGAGAAAAAGCCTTGCGCAGGGTGAGGATCAATTGTTGGATTTGGGTCTGGGTCATGGGATCTTTGGCGGCGACCCGTTGGGCTTTGCGCTCCAAAATTTGCAGGATCGTTTCGTAGTGGATGTGGGAAGGCAAGGGTAAAGGTTCCATAACAATCAAAAAATATTGCGCAGACTTTGGAGTCTCACTATATCAAAGCTTTGGGGGCAACTTTTGGACGGGTGATCGCCAACCCCAAATTCCCAGGGGCAAAATTTCTGCCAGAATACTGACCCCCCGCATCAAGGCCACGATGGTTAACAGGCTGCCAACACCGGCATTTGTATTTCCCACGGTTTCTAAAAGGGCGAGGGCAACCACTTCAAATACCCCCAATCCCCCCGGTGCCCCAGGAATAATAAATCCGGCCAGCCACGCCCCACTAAAGACCCCCAGCAGTTGGGGAATCTGGGAGGCACTCAAGGGGGCGATCGCCCACCAAGTTAAAAGAAATCCCGTCCCCCGTAAGCCAATGAAAACCAGTTCTCCCAGCAGGGGTTGCCAAGGGTAAATGTTCAACTGCACCGGGTCATGATCCTGGGTTTTCCCTTGGGAAACTTTTTGGATGACAGGATTAAAAAAGTATGGATGAATGCCACCGAGGACACCAATCAAGCCCAGGGGCACCAATAGTTTTAAAAGCGGCAATTGCTCCAGTTGCGCGAGGCTAAACCCCAACCCCAAGACCATGGCGATCGCCGCCGCCGCTGCCAATAGAAGGGGTTCCAATAGCACTGCTAAACTAGCTACGCCCCAGGGACTCCCCACCGCCACAATGCGGGTCATTCGCCCATAGAAATGCCAAATATTCCCCGGCAAATACTTCGCCATGTTCGTCCGCAGATATAAGGCGATCGCCTCCCCATAACCAAGGGGCACCCGGAACAGCGTGAGAATCCGTCCCCACACCAATGCCGACCATATATGGGATGACGTCGTTACTAAGACACTTGCCCCCACCAAGAGCCACCCCCGGCGATCCAGACGAATTTGGGCCACCTCTTGCCAATGATTCCGGAGGGTTGCCAACAAAAAAAAGAGCGTCAGGCCAACAATAAACCAACGCAAATAGGGCTTAAGCCGCGATAACTTTCCTTTCAAAATTCCTGCAATACCCTTATGACTGACTCGATTCAACACTGCGGGCATTATAGAGGCTCATGGCCTTCTCCACCCCTTCCCGGAGACTCAGGGCCAATGCTTCTTCCGCAAGCCCTAGGACATCATTTAAAACGGGCTTTTCTGCAGGTGCAAACTTCCCAAGCACGTGGGAAATGGTGGGTCGGTCTCCTTTGAGTTGGGTTTTGCCGATGCCAATGCGTAAGCGGGGAAATTTCTGGGTGCCGAGGTGGGAAATAATGGATTTGATCCCGTTGTGACCCCCTGCTGATCCTTGCAGACGCAACCGCAGTCGCCCTAGGGGGAGATCCATATCGTCATAGACCACCAGCACCGATTCCGGGGGAATTTTGTACCAATCAATCACAGCCCGTAAAGACTGCCCAGAACGATTCATATAGGTGGTGGGTTTGAGCAAACCGAGTTTCTGGCCGTTGCGGCGCACCTCCGCCCAAACCCCTTGAAATTTTCGATGATCCTGGAGGGTCGCACCCCAATCTGCGGCGAGGCGATCGACAAATTCAAAACCAATGTTATGGCGTGTGTGATCATACTTTGGTTCTGGATTTCCCAGTCCCACAATCAACTGGGGAATGACGAGTGGTTTGTCTTGACCCATAACCTCACAAAATACTTAGTAGGACTTTGATTGCTCAAAGAGCGTTTCTAAGTATACTCTGGCGCAGGTACGGTAATTTTCTGCTTCCCGTGGGGTTTGTCCTTCCCCGGTTTGGAGCAGAAACTGGGACAATGCCGCCGCAAAAACCCGGTCTTGATCCCAATTGGGATGGGTTTCTAGGTAGTCGGTTAGGGATTGGTGTAGGGCTTCGGGAATTTCGGCCAAAATGCTCACGGTGGGGTTCATCATTAACTTTAGCTCTGTCGGAATCTGCGGGACGGAAAAATCAAACTAGCGAGGGACGAAGGAACGGATTTCGGAACTGCTAAAAAAGGGTCTTGGCGTTTTGTTCGGTTTCGTCTGTCGTCGCCCTATTGTTGTCTATGGAGGGGTGGGTTTGTCAATATTGCAAAATGTTACGCCAAGGCGATCGCCTTTTGGTCATCCACGAAAAATCAAGGGTTTCAGGCGTATTTTGTTTACGGTTCTTTACATTTATGCGCCCTTGCAGTGTGGATCTTGAGTTCAAAAAGAGAATTCCCCAGACCAATGCCAAGCCCCAAGAAAATCGTTTTGAGCTGTGGAAAACCTGGGGAAAGTTGTGGAAAAAATGAAATAGATTGGGGAAACCATGGGGAATCATTGGGGGAATTTTTGCGGGAAAAATAAGAATTGCAAATTTGTGAGGAAAGATGAATTTTGTCAGGATTTTTGTGTGAACTACCCGACGCTCATTACCGGGCAATAGAGCGCGGGCTTCCTGTTTCAACGGGAATCGCATCCAACAAAACAGACGTTTTACGGGTTGTCTTACATTCCCTCCATTCCCTCTATAGGCCGTATCGCTGGTTCCTAACGACAATACTTGTACTGAGTCCAGTCGAAGTATCCGCAAGCCTTCATTCTTGATATTGATTGCCACATTAACGTCTCGATCACGGCGGGTACCACACCCATCACCAGTCCAGGGCCCATACATCCAACGGTAAACTCTCTACCCGGTTTAGACACACATGGCAGGTCTTAGAACTGGGAAAAAGCGGTCAATCTCCAGATATGTTTTTCCCTCCCATTCCGCTTTGTACTTGATCTTGGGCAAATGGTTGATTGTTCCGTTTAGTCAAGATAACGTTCAAATGCAGACTGCTTAACGTGAATAAAACGTGGTGACAGAGGCGGCAAGGCACCATATTCGTTAAATGACGTATCGTATTCCCAGTCACGGTTAGGCGCACCATATAGCTGACTACTCCAAGTGCCAGAAACATACCTGGGTGTGCCCAAGCTTACAAAAGAGCCACGATATCTTAGTGTTCTACCACCCCAGTTTTCAGAAAAGCGTGGATAATTTTCTAAACCGCCGTTATAACCACTTGTCGCCGCAGAGTTGGTAATATCTGTATTCGCCAGGAAAGCGCTATTGATTTCGGTGTTCACTGCATTTGCTTTATTACCTCCAGGGTTATTAATATCAGGGTTACAGCCCCTACCAGAAACCTTATTGACCAGGCCATCTTGGTTTCGACAGGCTTCAGATAAGACATTAAGAGAGTCAGCTAATACACTGGCAGGCTGTTTATTCACAGTATTGTAGTTGCCTTGTACATAAACAGCTTGATCGCTGGCAAATGTCAAACCAGTGGGATTACGATTATTTGCGGTACTTGACAAAGCCATTAATTGTTCACCACCACTCAAAATAAAACCATAGGGGCTATCGGAGGTTTTCGCTTTCGAGTACTCATCTTGGTCAATTGTTCCATGGAAAACGAGTCCGCCTTCACTCTCATCTTGAGCGGCCAAGCCTAATTTTTGAAATGATTTATTAGGAGCACTATTATCAGGATCTGCGCGTTCAAATAGCAATTCATCTGCTTTTTCATATTGATCTAAATTGCCCTGATTATTGTTGAAATCCACATAAATACCATCACGATTCCACGCTGCCAAACTCTCAAAATCAAACTGTAACAATCTCATATCACGGCCTTCGCGGTCGTTATAGAAACGGTAAGTAGAATTATGACTGGAATTGTCTCGACCAATATCCCTAATTGGAGCCGGAAGGAAACAGCGTTGGCCTTGTTCAATATTATTTGAATCTTTGTAAGAAATGGCAGCAACTTGCTTTGGTGTCAAGTTGAACAATGTGTTTTGCTGCGATTGAGTAAGGCTTATCCCCAAACGAGTTTCTACTGTTGTTTTAAAAGCATTTTTTAGATTGCCTAAATCATTTATTTTAGAGTCAAGTTTAGAAAACTGAATTGGTTCAACTTGAGCGGCGATCGCCGTTTGTAACGATTCAATGATTTTGCCTTTTTCTTCATTATTACTGGTAATGGATGAAATATTTGGGCTAGAAAGAGCCGAACAATAGTCCGCATTTTTTAAATCATTTCCCAGCATTACTGGCTGTCGCAAACTTCGTAATTGTCCTTCTGTAAGGTCTCGATACGTCCCTGCGCTATCACGAACTTGAATTTCAAACGGAACTTTTTGCAAATAATTATTTGAACTCGTTGCTGCAGGTTTATATTCAATCCTCAAGTCTGCCTTCTGATAATAAGCGCCGGAAGTATCAAGAAATGAAGGAGAAGGAATAATAACAGGATCAACACCAACTTGTACTTGCGTTCCCCAAGCCGCTTGAACACGGTCTGGATCCATTGCGCTAGTAGTTTGGTTGGTACTGCCGGTGCCGTTGCGGAGGAGATTGAGCCAATTACCAGCCGCATCTCTAATTCGTACTCTGCCGTCAGGATAAGTATCATTATTATTTTTACGTCGATTGAATAAGCTGCCACCAACGGTTACTTGTTCAGGTAAGTTTAGTCCATTGTTGTTATTTGCCCCTAGATATAAACTGCCATTAGTATGTACGGGCCCTTGTAAGTTCATTGTTGGCCCTGGCAAGATTTCTAAGTCATTTGCATAAAAAGCAGCAAACTGAAACATTGGAATTAAGCGGCTTGTGATATCCATTTTCAGGCTTGCTCCGAGTTCTGAACTAGGCGCTGCTGTTTCTTTTGCGACTGAATGAATGGCAAAAGCATATTCCAACATACTGAGATTTTGGAATAGCTCACCCCTTGGTACGATTCCTGGACGTGGTTCTCCGCCATTTTTGGCGATGATATATGAAGCAGACTCAAAAGGTGATTGATCCCTCGAGCTTTGCCGAAATGTTTCAATCTCACATCCAAAGTCTCCCGAACCGTCATTATTAGAATTGTCATCTAAACAGGCTTCAACTGATTCTGGAGGTGCGCCACTCGGTGTGTTGTAACCTGTAAATGTTTGACGAATGCCCTCAACTCTCAAATTGAGGCTGGCTTCAGCAGCATAAAAGGCACTATTCGTATCAGCAGAGGCATTGGAACGGAATTTTTCGGTTTGAGTAATCCTTGCATAGGCAGTCAGCAAGGCTAGGGTTGATAAACAGATCACCAAAACAACAAAGAAAACATAACCATCTTCTTGCTGATTTTTTGTTTTTAGTGATTTACTTACAGTTGTAAAATTCAGAAAATAAACCAATTTTAAAAGCGTATTCATAGCTTGCTATTCCAGAAAATTATTGACTTAAAATATATGTAAATTAGTAATTAAAAATATTACGAGGAACAAAACTTCGCGATAATTGAAGCGCTTCACAATTGTTAGGGTCTTCACATCTTCTTTGTAGGGTTCTCGCCGCCGATGATTCAGGATCTACCTGTAAAGTTATTTCTATTGACCTAATCTGTGACCAAGAATAATCATTAGGAAGTTCTTCAGAGCAGTCATCATCACTGACTGGAGGAATGATTAAACAGTTGTATGTTTCATCTTCTTGTACAATTACAGCCTTTACTTCTAGCAGACTAATGTCGTTGGTAAGATTAAGTATATTTTCATTATCGTCATTAATGACTAACTGAAGAATATTATTTTCATCATCTATTTGATAGCGACGTTCTTCGATTAGATAAATGCGGCTACTACTGTCTGCATTGTAATCATTTTTCCAGGTGCCTTCGCTTCCATTTCCTAAAACAATGTACTCTAGATCTTCGGAATTTGTAACTTCATTATTATCTTCATCAAAAAGAAGTTCATTTTGATAGTCAAAAAATTCTCCTTTGCCATTGCCATTGTATATAAAAGCTCTTACTTTTCCGCCTTCAATTAGACGATAATTACGAATATTATCCCATCGATCTGGCCAACCATCATTATTAATGTCGGAGGCTAAAACTACTTCACATCCAGGAAAAGGAGTTTCATCGCCATTTTGATCAAGAATGACGATATCATCACGAGAACCAGCCTTAATATCTTGGCAAACAGGCATAGATGCAGGTAAAAGTTGGCGACGAATTACCAATTCAGTCGGATTTGTATCTAATAAAATAACAGGAAAATTTGGATCACTAGTAGTTAGTCCCTCACCGGCTTGTCGAACATCACCACCAATGGCATCCAAGGGAAGACGCAAAGCCTGTGTAATGTCTGAACGAGCTTTATCATTAACAAAAACTTGGCGATTAAGCAGACTACCAAAAAGGGCTAAGCTAACTACCAAAAAACCAATTGACAATCCTACTAAAAGTTCAGCCAGGGTAAAGCCATCTTTACTCTTTCGTTTCTGAAAAGTAAGTAGGTTGAGATAGAGTTTTAATGCGCTTTTATCGAAGGGCAGTGTAGACGGTTTCCACTGTATAAACTTTGTTTTCATTATATTCTACTTCTAGTAATATATATCTTATCGGATTACTGGGATCTTTCTCTATACTACAGTCAATGGAGCCATCATCTGTAGTTTCGATTTCTTTGGTGCATATGTATAAATTATAGTTATATTCTTTACCTAAACTCCTGCCTGGTTTATCTTCAACTTTTTTAGGAATACTGATGTCTGCCCGAATTGTGTCGAGTATTTGTTGAGATAATGAGACTGCACCAGTCCGAACTTCGCTGTCGATATTGCTTTTTTGTTGCGTGAAAAACAGAGGTGCAGAGACCGCAAAGATAATGGTAAAAACAGCTAGTGCAGCCATCGCTTCAATCAAAGAAAAACCTTTACTGCAGTGTTTCTTGAGTAAGAGCTGTTGATGTATTTTTACTGGATTATAGTTAAACATTTAAAAATCACCAACTAAATTTTTGAATAAAACACATGATTTACTAAATAAAACAGTATATGCTTTTTTGCTTTTATAAAAGATTTCAGCTTAGAAATAAACCAAGCAGAAAGTATGATTATGGCAAAAGTTCTGGTGCGTTTTAGATTCCCCAAAAAGCCAAGAATCACTAATTTAAATTTTGTTTTAAAATTTATCGATGTCAATTGATCCCCAGACATATTTCCTTCTGCTGCCCAGTAAGTGCATTACATGACGAGGCCTGGTTTCCTGCTTGGTTTTGAGAATTCGCTCCACCAGACTCACATTGAGACCGCTCCTGCCCAGTAAGTCCTTTACATGATGATGCTTGATTTTGAGAATTCGCTCCATCAGTTACTACATCAATAGTCATGATCCCTTGATCGATCTCCACTTCAAGTTCTGCTTCTGATGCTGTATCATTATTTTCTTCAGTCGATACTTCAATTGGTGTTTCTTCTTCGTTATTTTCTGGTGGATCCGAAGGAAGATCTGGGGAAGATTCAATAGTTTTTCCTTCCGATGCTTGAACTATGACTGAATCAATCATGCCTCCTTGAAAGACGATGACTTTCCAGACATTGTTGTTTTTTTCATTAGCTAGCGTGATTTCTAAATCTTCTTTGCTCACACCATCGCTGTCACTAATAGTGGCAATCCCACGACTATCAAAACAAAGCTCCCAATCATCGCCAAGATTGCTTTTCATGGCGATGTTATCGGAAAATTCTAGATCTTCATCAAAAAATGTACGGTCATTTCTCCAGGTTTTAAGAATGCCGATCTCTGCACCACTGTTTTGAACTGTGCCAAGGGGCTTACCGAGCGTTATTGTAGAAAGACGACTATCAGTGGTCAAAACAATATTTTCGTTTTCGTCACTGCCTATTGTGAGGTAGTCACCAGGTGCAAATCCTTGTACAGAAACAACTTTTAACTCCTGGGAAGTCGTTGTTGCATTTGCTGCAAGCTCAGTTGAACTCGTGTCACAGCTACGGGTGTCAGATGTTTCTACAAGTAGTAGGCGTTTGGGATCTTGGGGATCTGGACGAATTCTTAATGCTGAGGATACGGCGATCGCCCGTGACCGTGCCTGTGACAAAAGACCACTAACTTGATATGTTGCATTTTGTAGCGGATTATTAATCCACCTGATTATGGGCACCGCAATTACCGATAAAATACCAACTATGGAGAGAACAGTCAGCAATTCTATTAAAGTGAAACCTTGTTCCTTACTCTTCACATAAAGTTCCTCATCATTACGAGAAAAAATATAATAGGCGTGTTTCACAAGCAAGAAATCGTTCATGCGTACTAGACACTTGCCAGATTTTTATTTTTCCAAGCTCATCTTACCTAATAAAAAGATGTCTGAGAAAATATTGTAGGGATTAAGCCAAGTGGATATGTAAATTGATTTGCATAAGTGGTCAAATCAACATAACTTGTTCGTCGATATCACAGTAGGATCGCAGCCATCAATCTCTATCGGAGTCGTTTCAATAAGGTCTTTCAGGTGTTTGGCACGGTAGACTTGGTCGGGAAGAAGAGCATTACAGAGGATCTTCAGATAACCTAGGGCGTGTCATTAAATAAGCCAGATGATGTAAGAGACCATGTAAGCAGCACTGAAAAACGTCTCTGCTAGTTTTGTCATAACAGGTGGCAATCCCTCTGTATTGCTTCAGTTTGGCAAAGAAATTTACATACCCATACACCCTACGTCGCGTTTTTATCAGTTAAATTTTAGAATTAAAATATCCTCCGGTACTCCCCTTCCCCATGCACAATCGCCACCCCCAAGCCGTTGCTAGTTCGAATTCTGTGACCCCCCAAAAGCTTGATGTGCGCGCCTGTGGCATCAACAAAAACCATTGGTATGTGGCGGCTCGCAGTGCCGAGTTAACGGATCAGCCCTTGGGTTTTACCCTCTGGAATGAAGATTTTGTGCTCTACCGGGATCAAGCCGGTCAAGTCCAAGCCCTCGAAGACCGCTGTCCCCACCGCCAAGTGAAACTCAGTTCTGGCCAAGTGGTTGGGGATAACTTGGAATGTGCCTACCATGGCTGGCAGTTTGATGCGTCTGGAACCTGTGCCCATGTGCCCTATCTCGCGGAAAATCAAAAACGGCCTGCTTGTAAGATTCGCACCCTCCCCGTGCGGGAACAGGATGGTTTTATTTGGGTTTTTCCGGGGGATCCCGAACGTTTAACCGACGAAGCCATTCAACCGTTGCCGATTCCAGAATGGGAGCATTTAAACTACATCGTCAGCGTCACAACCATTGACTGTGAGGGACATTTTTCCTATCTCATTGAAAACTTGATGGATATGTACCACGGTCACCTCCACGACAATTACCAAGCGTGGGCCTCGGCAAAGTTAGAGGATATCCAGGTGACTGAGCAGCGGGTAGATGCCCACTACGAAGCCCAGAGCTATTACAAAATTGATAAGATTTGGTCGATCTCCCAATTGTTTTTTCCGGCCCTGCGCAAGCTGCACCCGGAACCGTTGGATGTGAGCTATGTTTACCCCAACTGGAGCGCGACTTTGGGGAATGATTTTAAGATTATGTGCTTGTTTTGTCCGACCCACAGCAGCCGCACCCGTGCTTATCTATTGCATTTCACTTCCCTCAATGCCTTTTGGCGACTCCATAAGCTACCTGTGCCGTTTCGCCGTTGGGTAAAGGATCTCTGTTTCAATGCGGCAAAGGGGTTACTCGACGGCCTTGTGGAACAGGATGTGTTGATGATCGAGCAGGAGCAAAGGGCTTATCTGGAAAATCCCCAACGCCAAAATGTAGAACTGAACCGAGCATTGATGGCGGTGCAACGATTGATTAAACAACAGGCGATCGCCCAAGATCAGACCAGTGCTTAATTCAAGTGCTTAACTCAGTAGCTGGCGACGTTTTTGCTCAAATTCATATTCGGTGATCAAACCTTCCACCCGGAGTTTTTCGAGTTCCCGGAGCGCTTCGGCAATGGCAGCAGTTTGTTGGACAGCGGCGATCGCCTGGTCAGACGCTGGAGCTTTTGTTAAACCAAACCGGGCTTGGAACGAGTCAAAATCTTGCAGTAGGTACCAGACCGCTTCGATGGCACAGGCAATTTGGGGGATCGGCGTTGACCAGAGGAGAATATACACAACGCCCCAGACTGGTTGCCCGACATAAAATTTGTGGACGCCGGAGAGAGGCGTTACCGAACCAAGGAGGGCGAGACCGACAGCAACTTTTCGGTCTTTGGGCTGGGTCAAAAATTTGGCGATCGCCTGTTTCATGGCATTTAGATGTGGAAAACCATACTTTGCGACGGGAAATGCCTCCACTAAAATTTAAGGAAGACACTCACCCCCTATGGTAGAGCAACTTATCCAAGCCGCAGCAGTGCATAGGAGTAATGATGGGATTTTTTGATTCAGAAATTGTCCAGCAAGAAGCCAAAACTTTATTTGAAGACTACCAAAACTTAGTCCAACTCGGCGGTGACTTTGGTAAGTTCGACCGAGAAGGCAAAAAAATGTACATCGACCAGATGGAAAGCGTCATGGATCGCTACAAAATTTTCATGAAACGCTTTGAACTCTCCGATGACTTTATGGCCCAAATGGCCGTTGAGCAGATGAAAACCCAGCTTGGTCAGTTTGGCATGACCCCCCAACAAATGTTTGACCAGATGAATCTGACCCTCGAACGCATGAAAGCCCAAATCCCTGACTAATGGCAGCAAAAACAATTATCGCCTTTGACTTCGACGGGGTAATCTGTGACGGGCGTCCTGAATATTTCCATTCCGCTTCGCTTGGCTACCAAAAGATTTGGCCGGACGAACCCATAACCCCAACGGCAACCTTGCAGGGGAGTTTCAATGATCTACGCCCTCTGATCGAAACAGGTTGGGAAATGATTATTCTTTTGCGGGCGCTGCAGCAGGGCATTCCCACAGTTCAACTTTGGCAAGCATGGTCGGATATTGTTCAACGAACTCTACAGCAGGAAAATCTCAGTGCTACCCAGTTAATGGAAGCTCTTGATCAGGTGCGCGATCGCCAACTGCAAACCCAATTAGACCAATGGCTGGGGCGACATTATTTTTATCCGGGAATGGTGGCTTTACTGCAAAATTTATTGCAGCAAAATGACGTAACGCCTTACATCATCACGACGAAGGAAGCCCGGTTTACGCGACAGTTACTCCAGCACCAAAACGTCGATTTCCCGGCGTCCCAGATTTTTGGCAAAGAGCAAAAACAGCCCAAAACCACTACTTTAAAACAATTGCTTTCTCCAGAGGTAGAGACTTTTTTATTTATTGAAGATCGCCTCAAAACCTTAGAAAAAGTCCAACAGCAACCTGAATTAAGTACCTTGCAACTGTTTCTCGCGGACTGGGGTTATAACACCGCCCCTGAGCGATCTAGCGCCACACAGCAGGGGATTCCCGTCGTAAATTTGTCCCAATGGGTTCAAGCTGTCACTGAAAAAATTTCTTAAAGTCTACAATTGCCGTTCCACTTGGATCATCCGCCGATAGGACAGCCAGCCGCCCCCAATCATCGCCAAGGCAAAAATGCCCAAAAACCACAGATGATTGGCGATCGCCCCGATAGTTTCCCCCTCAGCCCAAAGACCCACCAAAGCTTCATTCATGTGAAAAATCGGATTGTATTGGGCCGCATTGAGCAAAGCCTCCGGGAAGAGGGAAGTCGGTAAAAAAGCACCGCCAAGGATCAATAACGGCACGCCGAAGGTCGCGACTAAAGCGTTCACATCCTCGGTGCGTTTCGCCAGTTGAGTTCCCAGAATAAAGCCAACCCCCACATAGGCGATGATACTCAGGAAAATAATCCCAATGCCCACCAGCACCGACCCCGTGAAGGTCGCCCCCACAAAAATGGCGATCGCAAAGACCAATAGTGCTTGACCAATCCCAATCAAACAATGGGCCAGGAAAATTCCTAAAAAATAGGCCGTCCCACTCAACGGAGAAATAAATAAACGCTTGAGGGTGTGCTGTTCCCGTTCCGAAACCACCGTTGCAATACTCCCCCCCAAGCAGCTAAAAAATAAAGCTGCTCCTACCAGCGTTGAGGGGGCGGCAAATTCCATGGCTTCAGCCAAGCTCAAACCTGCCCGCTCCGCCAAAATAAATCCATTGAGGAACAGGAGAGATACCGGAAATAAAATCCAAAAAATTAAGCTCCGTCGCCGCCGCCACAACTCCAGTAAGATTCTTTGGCTCACGGCGATCGTTTCGTACCAATATTTCATCCGTAAAGGTGCCTAGCGATCATGGCCTACAGGGTTTGATCCAACTCCGCAATCAATTCATCTAATTCTTCAAGGGCTTGGTTAACATCGAGCCGCAGAGTGCCAATATTCGGATTTTCAAGCAGCTTGAGTAATACTGTTCGTTTACCTTTGATCGCGTCAATTTTTGTTTTGAGTACAGCCAGATCTGTCATAGCACTTCAAGATTTGTAGGAATAAATACTATCCGCTAAAGACCATACCCCAAAAAATGGGAGCTTGCCCAGGTCTATTCGATATCCGCGAGGTTAATTCGAGAAGGACGCTGCTCTGCGAGGCCCCCTGCTTCCTTGAGTTTCGCCAGGAACTCTTCTGTGAGTTTCATAAATGCCTTCGCTCCAGCCGTATTTGGCATCGAAACAACGACTGGCTGAAATGTATCCAGGGCCTTGGCGACATTCACATCCATGGGAATTTTGTATTTAAAAATTTGCGTACTGGTAAAGTCATCACTAACCCGTTTCATCACTTGGTTATAGTAGCGATTGAGCAGGCTCCCACCAGAAAGAATAAAAACGATGCCCAATAGATCTAATTTAATCGGATCGATATTTCTAGGGTCAGTATCCTGATGGCTATCCCGTAAGGCACGGATTCGCCGTTGCAGTAGTTGAATTCCCACCACAGACAAAGGTTCGGGGCGGGCAGGCAAAATATAAAAATCGCTGGCGGCCAATCCACTCCGGGTTACCAGGTTATAGCCGGGGGCACAGTCCATAATGATGAAATCATATTTATCCATTACCGGGGCCAGGATCTTACGAATTAAGACCAGCTCAAAATTGTTCCAGATGGCTTGAAAGTCTAGGCTGGGATCTTTATGGGCTTTTTGGTGCAGCATCTCCGAGACGAGATATTCGTCATAAAGCTCAATGTCACCGGGAAGGAGGTCTAGGCCCTGGACGTTGGCAATGTAAGGGCAAATGATGTCGTTGATGTCCAGGCTTTGTTGGAGGGTCGGCTTGATGGCCATTTCGATGAGATGGCTAATGGTACGGCGGCCTTTGCGGATCCGGGCAAAATCCTGGGGGGGCATCAAACTGAGGGTGGCACTAATCTGGGAGTCGAGATCAACAACAAGTACGCGTTTTTTGTGGTGGCGGGCAAGGCAGGCGGCGAGGTTGACGGTGAGGGTGGTTTTACCAACGCCCCCTTTCATGTTGACGGTACTAATGATGAGTGCCATAGGAACCTGGGAAATAGGTGGTTGGGTGAGTGGATTGACGGGGAAGTTAAGGGTGTTAGGTTAAGATTTTTAGTTATTGTACCGCCATCTTCTAGTTTCCTTTGGGAATTAGGGCAACCGCAAAATTGAGGATGCTAATGGTCAGGGACTCTGTAAAAAAGTAGGGTTAAATTATTTTTGATCAATGGGTCAGTTTACCTGGGAAAATTTAGCAGAATATCTCCGTTTATCGATTGCGCCCCAGGCGGAAAAGCTGGATCAAGATCCCCTTGCTCTCGGTCGAGCCCTTGATGATCTAGGCGATCGCCACCTCCTGGCGCTCCGGGTGCCCGAAAATTTAGGGGGTTCTGGGCTGAGTACGGTGGAATATTACCAAGCTACGGTAGCGATGGCGGCGGCTTCGGGAGCTTTAGCTTTTCTGCAAACCCAACACCAGAGTGCGGCCAGTCGCATTGCCCGGTTCGGCAACTCTGAGCAGCAACGATTATTACCCCAAATGGCCAGGGGAGATGTGCAAATTGGTGTGGGCTTTTCCCATCTCCGGCGGCGGGGCGAACCGGCAGTACAGGCGATGCCCCAGGGTGATCGTTATTGCTTAACGGGGACGATTCCTTGGGTGACAGGCTATGGTTTTTTTCAACAGGCGATCGCCGGAGCCACATTACCCGACGGCTCAGAATGGTATGGTCTGATTCCCCTTGAAACGTGCCAACAGTCGGAGCAGGGAGAGATTTTTTGTAGTCAACCCCTCCCCCTCGCCGCCATGGGAGTGAGCCAAACGGTGGCGGTCAAACTCCAAAATTGGTTAGTTCCTACCACAGATGTTCTGGTAATCCAGCCTCCCGGCACGATTCACAAAGGCGATCGCCAACAGGTCTTGCACCATGGCTTTTTCGCCCTCGGTTGCGCGCGCGGGGTGCTCGATTGGTTGGTAACGACTGAATGTGATGATTTAGCGGCCCTAGAAGATCATTGGCAGACACTCCATGACCAATTGTTTCGTGCCATTGAAGAACTCCAAACAGAAAGTTTCCAAACCCAATTAGCGTTGCGTCTAAGCGTGATCCAAATGGCCCAAACCTTCGCCCAAATTGCCCTTACTTGGTCCGGGGGAGCAGGAAATTTACTCACCAGTCCGGCCCAACGTCTTTATCGCGAAGCAATGATGTACAGCATCTTTGGTCAAACCCAGGCCATTCGCGCCGCCATGGTCAAAAGCTTGCTACCGGGAAAAAGTTCAGGATATACTGTTAAATCGAATTACGCGGGTGTAGTTCAGTGGTAGAACGTCAGCTTCCCAAGCTGAATGTCGTCGGTTCGAGTCCGATCATCCGCTTTGACTTAGAAAATCAAGATTATTTCCCAGGATTAAAATTGAGTGGTTTTGCTCCATTCAGTTTGGAACAATTATCAGCCTACCCTAAACATCCGAAAAGATTCCCAGCAGATTATTGAATCCACTGGGAACTGAAATTTTGAGATCATCTAAGGACAAAAATTCGCCTTTTAGTATTTACGCCAACGGTTGAGATAGAATTCACCGATGCTGGCAACGCCTGTCGTTTGGTGAGTCTGGGCTTCTAAGGCGCGGAGGCGATCGCCTTGCAATTTGTATTGTTGCTGCAAATCCGCATGGGCCTGTTTCAGACTGGCGATCGCCTGGGCTTGGTCAGCTTGGGCGGCTATTTGTGCTCGACTAGACTGTAGCGCCTGTTCGAGTTGAGCGATCGCCTGGCGTTGCTGGGTCATTTGGCTTTGTAACGTTGCCTCAGCGGTACTGGCTGCCTGGAGTTGCTGTTGCAGTGTTGCTGTTTCTTGTTGCAGAGCCGTAAGGCGTTCCTGAAGTTGGGTTTGTTCAGTTTGGGCTTGTTGTGCCGCTACCCCCTGTTGCTGGAGTTGAGCAATCTCTGCTTTCTGAGATTCAAGGGTTTGAACAAGGGTTTTGTTTTCCCCTTGAATTGTTTCAAACTGGGTCGTTACTTGGTCAAGTTCTTGTTGTAATGCTTTATTTTTTTCGTTGGTTACAGCAAGATTTTTTGCTGATTCATTTAACTGTTTTGTTAAGTCTTGAACCTGATTTTTTTGCTCAGCAATTTGCTTTTCGAGGGTCGCAATTTTTGGAGACTGATCGGTGACCGCCGGGGCTGATTTTTCGGCAGTATTGGGACGAGCCACTGGCCGTTTAAGGGGAGGAGAAGCCTCTGCTAATTTAGCTTCTAGATCGGCAATGATCTTCGCTTGAGAGGCAACTTTTTCTGCTAATTCTGCATCGGGATCAGGGGCCGTTGGTGCGTTATTAGCGGCAGTGGTTTCGGCCAAATCTACTTGTACTTTTGCGGTGTCTTCGGCCTCGTTTTCAACGGACACCAAAAGATTCTTTTCTGCTTCCGGTGCCGTGATTGAGACAGTACCCGCCATTAGATTCTCGACAAAGGCAGACCGGGAAAAGCCAGATTTTTGAGCCATTTCTGCAAGGCGATCGATGGCTTGGGACGTAAGGGATAGGGTAACAGCATTTTTGCCAGTGGTCTTACGTTTCTTTTTTGCCATGTAGATTGCCTCAAAATTTTCTCTAGCCTTTAACTATAGGATAGGCATCTGCCCACTGTAAAGTCAGAAAAAGCCTTCATAATACTTCACAAAAGAAATCTTATTGACCTTCTTTAAGGCTGTGGGGATCAGCGAGTTTTTTATTGGCAAAAGGAGGCATTGGCCAACCTAAGCGGGTTGGTTGTTGGTAAATTTTGCGGAGGGTATTGATATCAGCGGCAGAGATCCTTGCTTGGGTGCCCATTTGTCTTGGAAAAAGTGCATCTGCAGCATTGGGACTATGACCCCAAATACCAAGGGCATGGCCCAATTCATGGCAGGCGGTGTTTTGGGTGGCGATCGCCCCTTGGTGATCATTCAGCAGAATAGTCATGCGGTGACGGAGGATATTTTGGTCATCGATGTAAAATTCGTAGCGAGTTTCGGCATTGCGGCCCAAGGAATAACGAATTTCGCCTGTTTCTGGGTCGGTCTCCCTTTGAATTGGGGGAGCTTGGCGCTGAATGATGATATCCGCAGTCTCTATTGTTTCTACAGTTAACAACGGTATGTATGCTTGCCATTGGGCGATCGCC
Source organism: Picosynechococcus sp. PCC 8807 (assembly GCF_001693295.1). Taxonomy (NCBI): domain Bacteria; kingdom Bacillati; phylum Cyanobacteriota; class Cyanophyceae; order Chroococcales; family Geminocystaceae; genus Picosynechococcus; species Picosynechococcus sp. PCC 8807. Next base: position 2,333,072 of record NZ_CP016483.1, on the reverse strand, counting down.
GCAAAAGTAGCCCGTTGCCATTGCTGTTGACGTTGTTGGGCCGCTGGACTGACAGTGAGATCAAGGGGAGCCACATATACCTTCACTGGAAATTCCGACCAGATCAAATGACCCAGGGGAGAAGGGGTGACGGCCTCAAAGTAATCTGCCGCAGTTATCGGGTCTGGTGTCCCTTGGAGTACTTCTGGCAAAGGATGAATTTGGGCTTGGGGTAACCGCGTGAGTAATTCTGGGCCTAAACCATAGCTGCCCCACTGAATCCCTAAGGCGATCGCCAGGCCCCCAAGGAGACCAAACCAAAAACGCCACCCCCAAAGGTGACGCCGCCAAGCACGAAAAATATCGTCCAACCTAGCCAAAAGAATCCTATTGACCAACGACTGGTGTTAACCAACCCGCACTCAGAATGACTGTCAAGCTCATAAAGGTAATGCACAAAATCCAAGTGGCACGGTTGAGAGCTGTTTCGGCACTTTTTGTACTGGTAAACATCTGCGCCTGACCGCCAATGCCCCCTAAACCGTCTCCCTTGGGGCTATGGAGTAAGACCAGAAGCACAAGGCCAACAGCGGAGACCATCCACACAATTTGCAAAATAGATTCCAACATAGATCAATGACGAACGAATAAATGTTTGATTTCAGCGGGGAAACTTTAGGATAACCGATTTATCGACGTCGGGTCACGGCATAGGGGGCCGGAGCAATGAGAGACTGACCCGTCATTTCCTGTGGTTTGTCAATGCCAAGAATATCGAGGATCGTCGGGGCGACATCTGCTAAACAGCCATTTTCCCGCAACACCACATCAGCACCATGGCCAACTACCTTACGGCGTTCCCCTTCAATCAAGATAAAGGGCACAGGGTTAGTTGTGTGCGCTGTCCAAGACTTCCCATTTTGATCGGCCATATATTCTGCATTGCCGTGATCAGCGGTGATTAATGTCGTGCCGCCCATTTTGCCGATGGTTGCCACCAAACGACCTAAACAATGATCAACGGTCTCAATGGCCTGTACCGCCGCTTCAAGTTTTCCAGTATGGCCGACCATGTCCGGATTGGCATAATTAATCACCACCAGACTATAAATACCTTTTTCGATGGCTTGGCAGGCCGCATCCGTCACTGCTTTAGCGGACATTTCTGGCTTTTGGTCGTAGGTCGCCACCTGGGGGCTAGAAATTAACTCTCGGTCTTCTCCTTCGAAGGCAACCTCTAAGCCACCATTAAAGAAATAAGTAACATGGGGATATTTTTCTGTTTCTGCGGTGCGGAATTGCTTCAGGCCATTGTCCGCAATCACTTCCCCAAGGATTTTCGTCAGGTTTTGGGGTGCAAAGGCGACCTGTACGGGCAAATTGGCGTCGTATTGAGTAAAGGTGACAAAATTGAGATCCGGAATCAGTTCCCGCTCAAACCCTTGGAAATTCTTATCTACTAGGGCATAGGAGAGTTGGCGGGCACGGTCGGGTCGGAAATTGTAGAAAATCACCCCATCGCCTGGTTCAATGGCGCCTTCTTTAAGACGCACGGGCGGGATAAATTCATCGGTCACACCGTTGTCGTAGTGGCTTTGGAGAATCTCGGCGAAGGAACGTTGGTCGAGATTAACGTTTTGGGTCATCACGTCATAGGCTTGCTTGACGCGATCCCAGCGGCGATCGCGATCCATGGCAAAGTAGCGGCCACTGATCGTCGAGATCGAGCCGACCCCAAATTTATCGATGTGCGCTTGGATCTGTTGGAGGTAATTAATCCCTTCGGTGGTGTTGGTGTCGCGCCCGTCGGTAATGGCATGGATATGGACATCGGCAATGCCGTTAACCTTGGCTAGGTCTAACAAACCGAGGAGATGATTGAGATGGGAGTGGACACCACCATCTGAGCAAAGACCGATAAGGTGTAATTTTTTTCCGGATTGGCGGGTTTCTCGGCAAACTTTAACGAGGACGTCATTGCGGAGGAAGGAACCGTCTTCAATGGCATCGGAAATACGCACCAGTTCCTGAGGGACGACACGTCCTGCCCCAAGGTTTAAGTGACCGACTTCAGAATTCCCCATTTGGCCATCTGGCAGCCCCACCCTTTTTCCGGATGTATGAATTAATGTCGAAGGGTATGTAGCGAAAAAGGCATCGACATTTGGTGTATTGGCAGCCGCAATGGCATTTGCGTTAGCTTCTTGACGGTAGCCCCAGCCATCTAAGATTACGAGCACCACTGGGGATACAGGTGCGTTCGCCATGATGAATTCTTTCCTCTATTGTGGGTGTCTGTACGGGGGAATGCAAATCGATAATATCACTTTCTGTAATTTAGACTATCATTCCCGAAAATTAATAATGTTTTAATGTTGTTTTCTCAAAGTTTACGTAAATTTATCGGTCATCTCACATATTTTTCTAACGGCGTCGCCAAAGGCAAAAGATTGCGCCGCCTAAACCACCAAGGGGAAATAGGATGGGGGCAAACCAGGCAAGGGTTGCAATTTGCCAACGACGGAGATTTAGACGTCGCTCTTGGGGGGTTCTCGGTTGGATTGCGAGGGGCACCTCTTCCGTTTGGGCCAGCCAATTCACGGTATTGAGCAAGAGGTCGCTGTTTAGGTATTGTTCTAGCCAACCATTGGTTACAAAGGTGGTGTTACCAATTGCCACAAGGCGAGTTGCCTTCATTGTAGCTTGGGAATCTATTTTTTCCAAAGCCCAGCCAAAGGTCAGGGGGCCGGGGCGATCGCCTGGGGGGTCAAAGGTCGGATCCGGGATTTCGGGTTGGCTTTCAGCCCAGGTCTGGTCATCGGTACGGAGAATTGCGGTGGCGGCGATCGCCTCTGTGGTGTCGCTGAAAATGGGGCGCACCGCTTGATAGATGGAGTTTTGTCCAGCAAGGGCCGTGGTGATCGGATGGTCGCCGTATTGATTGAGGACAAGGGTCGATTGTCCTAAACCGAGGAAGTCCGCCCGGTTCCCTTGGTCGAGAATAAGCCGTTGATCGAGGCTGAGGCCCCACTTGTCCAGGAGCGAATTTAACTGGGGGTCTGTCTGGGGATCAAGCAGAAGGAGGAGACTTTGGTTATTCGCGAGGGCAGTTTCCAAGAGGGCAACTTCCCCTGGGAGAAATGGCGTTTGGGGGCCAATGACTGCAATCAGATCGGCATCTGGGGGAATCGTAGGCGTTTGGGTGAAATTCAAAGGAGAGACTATATAACCTTGGGTGGCCAAAAGTTGGGCCATTTGCCCTAGCCCTCCGGGAATTTGGTCGAGGGGCGGTTCGCCGTGGCCTTGGAGGACGTAGAGGTGGGGTTGGCGATCGCCTTGGATTTGCAGAATGCTATTGGTCAGTTGGCTTTCTGTGAGGGGTTCCCCCTGGGCTAAAACTTTCAGCAGTTGGGTTTTATCGCCATACTCAAGGTGGACTTCGCCGCGACTCTCGACCTGGAATCGCTGTACTGCGTCAAGATTACGGTCTGGATCGACAAAAACATAGCGAAAATTATTGGGATTGAGCCGTTGATAATTGTCTAAAAAGGGCTTTAAATTCGCATCGTCCGTTTCTTGGAAGAGCCACAGGGTTAGAGGTTGAGATAGATTTTGCAGCACCCCTTGGGTTTGGCTAGAGAGGGTGTGGATTTGGTTTTCTGTGAGGTCAATGCGGAGGGGAATCTGGATAGCTAAAAAATTCGTCAGACCAAAAATGAGCAAAATGGCGATCGCCCCCACAACCCCATTTGTCCCCATCTGGGTAGATCGCTTGCGCCAGAACCGTTGCAGCCCCGTTCCCAAACCTGGAAAATGACTGATCCCCCAACCCAACAACAATAACCCAACCAGAATCAAGCCATAGGCGAAGCCTTCTCCCGTGGCCCCTAGAACGACAGCGCCCGCGACCACCAGAGCCAAGCCTAACCAAATGAAATATCGTGAAAATCGTTGCTGTGGAAACATGATGCTCTGTTAACAATATCAAGAAACCATCAACGCCGTGCCCAGCGCAAAGCTTCAATGGATTGAGCCGTGAGGACAACCCCCAGAATGCTATAGCTGAGGAGTAAGACCAGGCTACTGCTATCGAAAATTCCCTCGAGGAAATTGTTGTAATGCTTCAGTAAAGAGAGATGTTTGAGGCCATTGCCCAACGGCCCCGACAGGTGATCGCCCAGCATATCTAACAGCCATAACATCAGCACTAGGGTAAAGGTCAAGACCGCCGCAATCAGGGAACTGTCTGTGAGAGACGACACGAACATCCCCAAAGATAAAATAGCGGCCACCAAGAGCAACAAGCCCAAATGCGCTAAAAGAAAAAGACTGAGGGGAAAAGCTGGGGCTGCATTCACTAAGACGATTAGTTCCCACAGCACCATGGGCAGGAACAGTACCGAAAAAAACGTTACGACTCCCAACAATTTGCCCACTGCCACCGCCCAGTTCGTCACCGGAGAAGTCGCTAAAAGTTCCAAAGTGCCCTGTTTGCGTTCTTCAGCATAGAGACCCATGGAGAGCAACGGCAACAGAAACAAGACTAAAATGCCCAGGATGCCCCAAAAAGCCTGGAGAAATTCTGTGGCTACATCAATGGGAGGTAAGGCAACGCCCATCTGTTCTTGGGTCGCGACAAAGGTGACAATCCCCTGGGGGCCAATCAGGAGCGTTAGGAAAAAAAATCCTCCCAAAAACCACAGCAACGTCGCAAAAATATAGGCAAGGGGAGCCGTAAAGTAGCTCTGTAGTTCCCGGCGAAAAATCGCCACAATGTTATTCAGCATCAGCATGGAGTTGTTCAGACATCGGATCGTTCGCCTCAGCGTCTAATAATTCTAAAAAAACGTCCTCAAGGCTGGGGCGCAGTCGTTGCATTTCATAGAGACCGACCCCTGCATTGACAAGGATTCTGGCAATGTCTTTGCCCCATTCGGGATTGTCCGCAGTGGTGATCCGGAGGCGGGGACGCCGGGGATTCATTGGTGCTAAAGATTCGATATGAATAACACCAGATAAGGGATCGAGGAGACGTTGGATTTGCGCTAGTTCGCCGTCGGTCTCTAGTTCGTAACCGTGGTAATTGAGGAAATGATTCTGGAGATTGTGGGGGGTATCGGTGGCGACGAGGTGGCCTTGGTTAATCATTACCACCCGGTCACAGGTGAGACTGACTTCTGAGAGGAGATGGGTGGATAGCAAAATAGTGCGATCGCCGCCTAAGGATTTAATCAGGTGCCGCACTTCGATCATCTGGGCGGGATCTAAACCAACGGTGGGTTCATCGAGAATGATCACCGGGGGGTCATGGACGATCGCCTGGGCAATGCCGACCCGTTGCCGATATCCCTTAGACAGATTACGGATGTGGTGGTTGGCTTTGGTTTGTAATTGGCACTGGGCGAGGGCAGCTTGGATTTTGTGGGGGCGATCGCCAGCACTGACCCCTTTGAGCTGTGCGACAAAATTGAGATAGCCAGCCACGGTCATATTGGGATAGAGGGGCGGATTTTCCGGGAGATAGCCCAGGTGTCGCCGCACTGCCATGGATTCTGTGTGGACATCGTAGCCCGCAATTTTCGCGGTTCCCGTTGTCGCGGGTAGATAGGCGCTGAGAATGCGGAGGGTCGTGGTTTTCCCTGCGCCGTTTGGCCCCAAGAAACCGACAATTTCCCCTGTTTCTACCCGAAAACTGAGATCGGCGATCGCCTCTGTTTGGCCATAGGTTTTGCCAAGCTGCTCAACTTCAATCATGGTGCACTAAAAATTTCGCCAACCCCAAATAACTGAGCCTAACGTTGGTCGGAGTCAAGATAATCCTCTTCCGTCTCTGGAGTTTCCATTTCTTCTTTGAAGCCCCGCAGAGTTTTTCCTAGGGCACTGCCCACTTCAGGGATTTTCTTGGGGCCAAAGATCAACACCACCACCCCTAAAATAATCAAAACTTCAGGCCAACCTAAGCCGAACATGGGCGTACCCCTTACAAACATTAATTTATGGGACAATTGTGCCGCATTTGCGGCGGTTCCAGTATATCTTTGGTTCTAAATTCTGGGTCTGGGTCACCGCTCGCGTTACCCAAGCGACTTTAGAACATTGTTTTAAACCACTTTTTAAGATTTCTTTTTAGCCCATGACTGCCCCTGCAACCAAGCCAAAATTTTATCCCCTCATCGAACAGCTCGCTGGTGTCATCCTCGAAACCTGGCATCAACACTTAGATCTAGAACCCTTTACCCTGCCGGAGGGCCTCGGCTACATCGAAGGGAAATTAGAAGGGGAACGGCTCACCATCGAAAATACCTGCTACCAGAGCCAGCACTTCCGCAAAATGCACCTGGAAATGGCCAAAGTGGGGGCAAACCTCGATATTCTCCATTGTGTGATGTTTCCCCGCGCGGAATATGCTCTACCAATGTTTGGCTGTGATTTAGTCGGTAATCCCCGTGGTGTGAGTGCGGCGATCGCCGATTTATCTCCGACCAGCGCCGATAAAACTTTGTCTACGGCTTACCAAACACGACTACGACAAAATCAAGGCAACTTAGACTTTTCCCAGCCCCGTGATCTCCCGGAATGGGGCGCAATTTTTTCAGAATTTTGCCTCTTTATTCGTCCCAGCAATCCCAGCGAAGAACAGCAGTTTTTGGAACGGGTGCGAGAATTTCTCACGATTCATTGTCAGTTGGCCCTGGGTTTAGAAAAGCTTTCTCCGGCTGAACAGGCTATTTATCTGGCTGGACAACGGCACTATTGCCAAGAACAGCAGCGTAATGACAAAACGCGGCGTGTTTTAGAAAAAGCCTTTAATCCTGACTGGGCCGAGCGCTATATGAGCCAGGTGCTGTTTGATATCCCTAACTCCATATAGTGATGGGATCCGGTTGAGCAACGGAAACTTCAGGCTACGTCTGAACCAGTTTAAAGAAATGCTTATTGTCTGCATTCAGTATTAAGCTTGCCATTGCAGTTCACATGCTTCTATTTCACAGACGTAGTTCGACTTGTGCCGTATATCAAGGAAATCACTATTCCTTCCACTAAAACGACGATAACCCAGAAGAGTAATTCGAGAAGAACAAGAGGGACAGGCTCATGAAACATGTTAAATGGCACATGAAACTCAAAATATAATGCCATTAGCGCCCATAAAATCGCAGCAAATGCAGCACCACGCTTGATTTTATCTTTGGGTAAGGAGGGTTCTATATATGTAAAAACTAATCCATGGACAATGCCAATAACTGCAGCAATGGCCATATATTGAGATCCGTTGGTGAACATTAGAGGCAATGGTTCTATCTCAAAAAGAACGGCAATTAATTTTTCACTCTGAATCTCCGGATTAAAGAGAATTGATTGACCAATCTGGAAAAATAAAAGATTGCTGACGATGTTGGCGATAACAAAAGCAATAGCTCCAGAAAATCCACCCCGTATCAGTTTGAATCGCATAAGAGAAGTTTTTTTTGTTGTCTATAACGCTAGAACAAATAACCTTATCTTTGAACCCATGATAATACTCTGGTTGATATCAGGCGTTTTCCAAAATGAGCAATAATGAGCAATTTTTAATTACCACAACACCGGTCAATACCTAAGAGGGTATTTATAAAGTAAAGATAAAAAAGATGAAAATTGGAAAAGATAGAGGCTAGATTGGTTGGTAACTGAGCGTTGTGGTGAGGCTTTGACCCATGACAGATAAAGTCTATCCTAGCGACCTGAGCGATGCAGAATGGGCCTTAATCCAACCCTTGATTCCCCCCGCCAAACCCGGTGGTCATCCTCGGACTACTGACATGAGACGGGTTTGCAATGGTATCTTCTATCTCCTCAAAACAGGCTGTCAGTGGCAATATTTACCAAAGGATTTCCCGCCCTCCCCAACGGTGTACTACTACTATCGAAAATGGCAAAGGAAAGGGGTATGGGAAAGCATTAACCATGCTCTGCGCGGCCTATGTCGACAACAAGTAGGTAAATCAGTACAACCAAGTGTGTTAATCGTAGATGCTCAGTCGATAAAAACGACGGAAAAAAGGGGGAGGTATTTGGCTTCCATGGAGGCAAAAGAGTAAAGGGAAGATGCCGGGGCCTGTTGGTGGATAGCTTAGGTCTGGTCTATAAAGCCATGGTGGCAGAGGGGAATGCCTCAGAACGAACCTTAGCAAAGGCGGCGGTGATGGAGTTATTAGAAACACAGCCAAAGTTGTTAGAGAGAGTGAAATTAATGTGGGTCGACGCCGGATATCGTGGCGAGGTCTTTGGACTGGGGATTTGGCTGATGATACAGGCGACAGTAGAAGTAATCAAAAGAGAGGGGCGAGAATTTCAGATGCTACCAAAACGGTGGATTGTGGAGCGAACATTTGGGTGGTTGAATTGGTATCGTCGTCTGAGTAAGGAATATGAAAAATTCCCCGAAGTATCGGAGGCGGCAATTTATGCTTTGCATGACTCGCTTAATGCTACGGCGATTGGTTACCTAAAGATTTACTTTATAGATAGGCTCTAAGCTATCAAGGATCAAATCACTCACGGCATTGGCCACCGCAAATTCGCCGTAAAACGATTCTTTAAAATTAAATGAGCGCATTTCTGTGACGATGGCAATCACGAGGGAACCAAGGTCATTTTCCCCTTCGAGACGTTGACGCACATAAATTTCCCGGGCGCGATTGGCAATTTTTTCGTTGGCCGGTTCTGGTAAAAACTCCGTATCAAGCCAATGCTGCAGGGATTTTTCTAACCATTGTCCCTCAATGGCGGGATCAGTAATCGGTGGTAAGGTGATCGGCGGAATCGGTTCAGCCATATAAATTGCAAAAAAGGTGCACAGTAGCGGATTGACCCTCAGTATATCAATTTCCCTTAGACCTGGGGGCCTTTAAGAAAAACGACCTGCACCTTACGGAAGACAAGTCGTTAATGTTTTTTCTTTTTTTTCACGAGCACGGAGGGATTCGAACCCCCGACCCTCAGAACCGGAATCTGATGCTCTATCCACTGAGCCACGTGCCCATACAGGAATACAAGAATAACATGTTTTAGATCATTCGGTAGGGGTCGGCTGAAAAGTTTTCAGGTCGGATTGTCCGAGACGTTGGATCTGTTGTTGCAGTCCCCAAAGACAGCCGAGAATCATGCCCCACTGGGCGATCGCACTCCAGATCACCATACTGGGCACCGCCATGGCAACGGCACTGAGGGGAAACGCCGAAAAGAGGCCGAAGGTAATGGGCAAGGTAAAGCGTCCATGGAAGACCATGAAGAGGATAAAAGGGACAACACTAGGCCCGATGACGGCAACGCCGAACCAAATAGCTCGTTTTTGACGACGGAGAAAGATCCATTGGGTTAAAACTGCTAGAAGGAAAAGACAACTTCCCTGGAGCCCTAAACCTGTGATCACCAACAATTTTTGGCTGGGCATGGAGGATAGGAGGACAATGGCCATTTGGTAGCCCGTGGTGAGGAGCAACATCAAGGCGATCGCCCCTAGGGCTGGAGATCGATCCTCCCTGAAAAAAGACCATTTAAACCGTCGGTGAGCAACATCCTGGTGCCGAAATCTTGCCCAATCTTGTACCCGCTGCCGGGTCGGTGTTAACAAAAGAATTAGCCCCAACATTACCACCCAATAGAAGCCTTGTAGGGTTTGAAAATTGGCAAACAGACGTTCGGGGCGATCGCCAGCCCAAACAAACCCAGTCATAAAAATCGTGCTGCTAATGGCGACCCCGCAACCCATGGCTTTCGTGATCATCGTGGCCTGGGGATCATAAAAACGCCGCCGAATCCCTTGCCAAGCCAAGGCCCCTAAAAGAGCATAATGGATCGCCATAAACCCAAGGCCCCCCAGCCTGATCACCCAAAGGGAAGAGCCGTACCATTGGGTCTGAAACCAGTTGTGGGGTGAAAAATAACCGATGGTTTCCGGGGCGAGAGAATTCTGGTCAACGAGGTAATAAAAGACATTACCTGGATAAAATAGCCGCACCCAATCAAAGGGGGTATAGCTGGGAAAATTATCCTCAAAGCAAGCCACAGACATCCCAAAGAGATAGAGACCAAGACCACCACTATAGAGCCAGGTATGAAAGCCTCCCAGCAGTTCGCGCCCCACGAAACTCCATAGAACCGCCCCCGTAAAGGCAGTGAAACAAGCGGCGATCGCCACCCCATAAAGCACCATTAGCCAACCCAGAGCAATGCCACCTTGAAAACCGAGCCACAGGTGCCAGGACAGGACAAAAGCTAAACCAACATAAATCAGGCTAGGCACTCCCAACAGCTTCCCGAGCAAAATTTTTGAGACGGGTTGGGGACTGAGGCGCACAAAACCCAGGGTGCCCCGTTGTTCTTCCTTCGCGATATCGGCCCCAATTAAATGGGTACCAACCACCAGGAGAATCCCCAGGGCCACTAGGGTCAGGGCGACAAACAGGTCAAAATGCCATAACTGCCAGTTGATCAGCCAGTCGTTGCCATCCCTCAAACATTGATAGGTAGACCGCCAGTAGTCATCTTCCGGGCCGGTACAGTAACGGTTGTAGGGTTGATCAACCAGGGCATTGGGCAATTCTCCCAGGTAGAAAAGATAAAGCAGGCATTGGGTAAAGCAAGCAAGACCAAAGGCGATCGCCACATTTTTACGGGTGAAGCGGCCTTTTAATTCCCGAAAAAGTTGGGGATTCCAATCACCGAGGGGGTTGAGGATTCTATCCATGGTTGATACCTGGGATTATAGTTCTTAGCAAGGGAGAAGCATTTTCGACCGACGAGACTTCAGGTAATTTAGGGATTAATCTGCTGGGGTCAGGGTTTGCTTTAGCTCTGAGGTGCCAAGCTGCTGAATCCGGCGACCCACAACCCGATGCAGCACGGCGATCGCCCCCATTTGGCCCAAAATGGTGAGAAAAATGCTGGCTAAACTGGCGTTTTCAGTGGCGACCATCGGGATAATTGTCCAGAACCAAGGGGCCGCCTGCAATTCTGGGTTAACGCCATTAATACCGAGGAAAATGAAGGGCAAGATCACCCCACTGGTGACGAGAATCGTGGCGCCAACGCCTTGCCGCTTGCCTTTTTTCAGAAGTACCCGCTGGGCCACAACACAAAGTAGAACAACTATTAAGCCCTGCATCACCACCCCAAGCGCAAAGGAGATTTTGTAGGGAGAAGCGACAATCACAGCCACAGCCAAGGCGATCGCCCCGGTGACAATGGCAACATTCACCATCACCGCACCAATGGCAGGACTTCGTTCCCCAAAGAACCAATCTTGCCATTCTCCTTTTTGGTAACGGCTCCAATCTTGGAGGGACTGGAATGACGGCGAAAGCACCGCCATCAGCGTAAATAAGTAACAACTACCGGCGAGGGAAAGCAGCAGAAAATTAAACAACCAGTCGTTATGATCAGCGATCGCCCCCAGGGGAGATTGCACCGTAAAGCCAAGCCCAAAAATGGTAAGCAACGCCGTTAGGCTATAACTTTGTTTCTTGCTAAGGAGGGTGCCATTGAGATAATGAAATTTCCGGCGGAACGCTTGGAGAAACCAGTAGATCCCTACTCCGTAAAGCAACAGATAAATCAGAGCGGTGATCGCCCCATTCTCCCAAAGATAAACCCGGAAAAAGGAAACATCGGCGAGGCTGTCATAGTTAAACGTGAGCAGTTGTTCCGCGGCGGCACTGGCTTGACCCAAATACACCAACATGTGCAGCGGATTAAACAAATTGACGCCATCCATGAGATTGCCGACGTGGCTATTTTCCTGGAGGAGAAACGTCGTGCTCCCCATCATTAAGTAAAAAAGTCCCCCTGTCGCTAACCAAGCTTTCAGGGCCGGTTGGGTCGGATTCACCAGACTATACAATGCCGCACCACTATAGAAAAAGCCGTAACTGGCCGTGATCACCCCGTAGAAGAGAAAAATCAACGGTAAAGGAATGCCTCCCCTGAGCCCAGCCCAAAAGTGTAAGGGAAAAACCAAGGCCAGACCGACATAAATGAGACTGGGAACCCCTAAAATCTTGCCAATGGCGATCGCCTGGGCCGACTGGGGACTCAATTTGACAAAGTTTAATGTGCCTGCCTTTTGCTCTTTGCCCAAATCTTGGATTAGTAAATAAACGCCCCCTAGCAGCGCCACGAAAAATCCCACCACACTGAGGGTAATAAATAGGTCAGTCCACCACAGGGGCCAATTTAGGTTCAAATTTCCCGCCGCATCAGCCACACAAAAGTTTTGGCTATGGATTAAATGGCTCTTGGGATCAAAGTCTGCCGGGGCGCGACCAATGCAGTAATGGTTGGTGGTGCTAATCCCAGCACTGGGGAGGGCGATTCTCAGACTTAAATAAAATATTCCCTGCGTGAAAAAAGAGGCGATCGCCACTAAACTGAGGGCTTTTTTAGACAGTCGGCCTTTTAGCTCCCGAAAAAGTTGTGGATTCCAGTCACCGATGCGGTCTAGCCATTGATGAAAAACCATGATGTTTTGGAGATGGAGATCAATAAACGATTAAAAAATGTGGGCAAACATAAATTCAAGCGACCACTGCTAGGTTGTTTGTTGGTGGCCCAGCTTCAGGAAGATGCTTTCTAGATCCTCCGTTTTGCCATAAAACTCAGACACTGGAATTCCCGCGGCAATGAGATCCTTTAAAAGTGCCGTGCTTTCTGCGGGAGTTCCCGCAAATTCTACTTGCAAACGATTGGGGGCGCAGCTTTCCCAACCCCGAACCAGGGGCTGCTGCTTTAGTTCCCCCACGAGTCCGTCTAGGTTATCCAGGGTACTAACCACTAAATATTGCCGGGAAAGCCGCTGGTACAAATCCTCTAGGGAGGTACTCTCGACGAGATAACCCAATTCCATAATGCCCACAGAAGAACAGAGTTCTGCCAAATCACTGAGGACATGGGAGGAGATCAGGATGGTCATGCCAGCTTCCTGGAGCACCTTAATAATTTCACGAAATTGCATCCGCGCAATGGGATCTAAACCCGATACCGGCTCATCTAGGAGCAATAGGAGGGGTTCGTGAATAATGGTGCGGGCCAGGCTGAGCCGTTGTTTCATCCCCCGGGAAAGGGTGGCGATCTTGTCGTCCCGCTTGTGGGTAAGTTGCACCAGTTCTAGGACTTCGCTTAAACGACGCCGACGACGGGGTTGGTGGAGAATATAAAGGCGCGCGAAGTAGTCCAGATAATCCCAAACATTGAGGTCATCGTAGAGGGGAAAATCATCGGGGAGATAGCCGAGGCGTTGCTTCAGGTGAGGATTGCTGTCGTCCCGCAGGAGGCGATCGCCATGGATATAAATTTCGCCGAGGGTGGGTTCCTCTGCCGTTGCCAACATCCGAATTAATGTGGTTTTCCCAGCACCATTGGGGCCAATCAAGCCGTACACTTCCCCCGGTTGTACCTGAAGTTCCACATCACTCACAGCCACCTGTCGGTCAAACTGTTTCGTCAAATTAAAGGTGGCGATCGCCATTTGGTCAATGATCGGCGAAGAGGTCGATTGTGCAGCAAGCATAGGCCCTTAAATTCTCAACCTAATTTGCCCCTAGCTTAACCACAGTTAACCGCCGCTGCCCTGGGCCGTTACAAAATTGAAACAGCATCTCCCCAAGGGTTTTTTCACTAAAAAGCAGGCCCCACTCGTGCGAGAACCTGCATCACGTATCATCCGTTGTGATTGGGTCAATCCAATTCAGCTTGAATTCTTTTTACGCTGTCTCCAGCCATTCATAAATGCGGTCTAACTGCTCTAGGGTCACCAGGCCATACTGCCACAGCACCATGGGTAAAGGATGATGGGCAGAGGTATTACTCCGATGGCGTTCCATCACAGAAATAGATTCCCCAGGGATAGCCAGTTCTTCTTGCAGGAAGTGAATAAATTTTGAGTAGGTGATCGGCGTCATATATGGTTTTGCGCTCCATAACTTATGGAAATTTCACTAATACTTAGCGGTGAGGGAGAGGAGGATATGCGTTGACTGGGGTGAGGGGAAAATTGAAATTATCCTAAAGGACTTTGAGACAAACAAACATTATCTTAAAGGTGAATTTTTGATAAGTCTGTAGTAGAGATCACAAGGGGTTAGATTTCGCCTAGGGAGATGGGAACTCAGCGAAAAAAAGGTGATCCACGCTCTGCTCATCAATACTCCAGCCTTTATAAGTTTCCCCGATTATAGGGAGTGTTTTTCCCTTGTGGTGTGCTGTTTCTGTTTTTGCAACCCCAGATTGGTTAGGATAAAAAGAACCAAATTTCACCGGCAAACCTAGAGGCCCTATTTAGGTCGATGGTGAACGAAAAAGTGGAACTGATAAGGTTAAGGCCCATATCCTACTGTGCTTTTTTGCATTAAGCAAGAATCTTAATATCTTTTTCGGTTTGTTTGCGGTAGCGGGGATTTGCTTCACTGAACTTAATACTCAAGCGCCCCAGGCGAGCAACCCGATAAAATAACTCCCCAGAGACTTTCACAAGGCGATAGCCCATGAGCGATACGATTTTTGGCAAAATTATTCGGCGAGAAATTCCGGCGGATATTGTCTATGAGGACGATCTAGCCCTGGCTTTCCGTGATGTCAACCCCCAAGCCCCTGTGCATATCTTGGTGATTCCCAAAAAGCCAATTCCCATGCTGACAGCGGCCGATGATACAGATCAAGCGCTTTTGGGTCATTTATTATTGACCGTTAAAAAGATTGCCCGCCAGGAAAACCTCGATAAAGGCTACCGTGTCGTGATTAATACCGGTGAAGATGGGGGCCAAACGGTATTCCATCTCCATCTGCATCTCCTCGGCGATCGCCCCCTAGCTTGGCCTCCTGGCTAAATCCTTGTAGCGTAAACCCCAGGCTTTTATTCCCTTGAGGTAGCGGCCCATGTCCTTTGACCCTTCTGCGCCCCCTTTCCAAACCCACACAGCGTCCCAACCCCGCACCATCACCCACACAGACAGGGCTTTCTATTATTTCGCCTATGGGTCTTGTATGTGTCCCGTCGATTTGGCCCGCACCATCGAGGAGGATGCCCACCAATTTGTTGTGGGTCGGGGCATTTTACAGAATTATCGTCTGGCGTTTAATCGTCTTTCTCCCAAACGCAAAAGCTGTGGTGTTTTGGATGTGGTGCCCCACGCAGGCAGTCATGTGGAAGGCGTTCTCTACCATTTGCCCTGGCGAGTCAGTGAAAAGCTCGATCTGCGGGAGGAAGTCCCCACCAATGGTTATCGCCAAACCCAAGTGACCGTTGAATGCCAAGGCCAGCGGTTCCCCTCGGTGCGTACCTACGTCGTCGTTAATAAAACGCCCCAGGAAGTTCCCCCAGACGATTGGTATTTTTATATTGTGATGCGGGGGGCAATGACCGCTGGCCTTTCCCGCGACTATTCTTGGCGATTGTTTAACCACATGAAACGTCTCCAACGGGGTCAGACCCTTTAAAATTTTTGATGCTGTGTGCTTAGGAAGAAGGATTGATATTTTATGGTTGCCCCTAAACAAGAAGAACTCCCCACAACGGCGATCGCCCGTTCCCCGGCCTTACATGCCACCAGTGAACCCTGGTTTGACTATCCAATTACGGTTTATCCCCATCACACCGATTATGCTGGCGTCGTTTGGCACGGCACCTATATTAAATGGCTAGAGGAAGCCCGGATCGCCTGTCTCCAATCCATTGGCCTTGACTATGCCGATCTGGTTCAACTGGGTTGCGAATTACCCGTGATCGCCCTATCAACCCGCTACCATAGTTTTCTGAAGATGGGAATGACCGCGATTATCAAAACCCGCATGCAAGAAATGAAAGGCGTCCGCATGGAGTGGGACTACCGCATTGAATCCCCAGACGGACAAGAACTGTACTTCACCGGTCAAGTGACCCTGGTTAGCGTTGACCGAGAAAAAGGCAAAATTATGCGCCAATTGCCACCCGCCGTGGAAGAAGTCTTCAAGAAAATTCGTGGGATTTAAGGCCATTTCTGCCGATAATAGACAGTCTATGCTGGACTAACAGACAAAATTTTGACGTTTATCGAAAATCACTATGAGTAATATTATTCGCGTGGGTGTCCTGGGCTTTGGGGGCCTCGGTCAAGCTGCAGCCCGATTACTAGCTCCAAAATCAGAAATGCGCCTCGTCGCCGCTGCTGACCATAAAGGTTATATCTATAACCCTGAAGGTCTCGATACCCAAGCCTGCATCAGCACCTACAACCAGCAGGGTTCCGTGGGTCATGTGCCAGAATATGGCGTCCTCAGTCAAAACAGTATTGCCGATCTGATCGCTAATGCTCAAGTGGATGGTTTTTTCCTCGCTCTGCCGAACTTGCCCAACACGTTTATGGCTGATGTGACCCGGCAATTTATTGCTTCTGGTTGGCAAGGGGTGTTGGTGGATGCCCTGAAGCGCACCAGTGCCATGGAACAAATCCTCTCCCTCAAGGACGAGGTGAAAAACGCAGGTATTACCTACATGACGGGTTGCGGCGCGACGCCTGGTTTGTTGACGGCGGCGGCGGCGATCGCGGCCCAAAGCTATGCAGAGGTTCACAGCGTTAAAATCACCTTCGGGGTGGGCATTGCAAATTGGGAAGCTTACCGGGCGACCATCCGGGAAGATATTGCCCACATGCCTGGTTATGATGTGGACAAAGCGCGGGCCATGAGCGATGCAGAGGTTGAAGCCCTGTTGGATGAAACCAATGGCATTATTTCCCTCGAAAATATGGAACATGCCGATGATCTCATGCTGGAATTGGCCGGGATTTGTTCCCGTGATCAAGTTAGTGTCGGTGGTGTGGTAGATACGCGCAATCAAAAAAAACCCCTCAGCACCAATGTGCAATTGACGGGCCGTACCTTTGAAGGCAAGATTGCAACCCATACGTTCACCCTTGGGGATGAAACTAGCATGGCCGCCAATGTTTGTGGCCCCGCTTTCGGTTACCTCAAAACGGGGGTTTGGTTGCAAAAGCAAGGTTTAACAGGCATCTTCACGGCGGCGGATATGATGCCCCAATTTGTGAAGTAGTTTCGCTTGGAGAATGACATTCCCACAAATCCTCCTGGGTCAGGGGGATTTTTTTGCTTAGGGAAAACTCAGAATTGCTTTTTGGATTCGGGCACGGATCGCGGCTTCTGGTTCTGTGGTGAGAAATTCGGTGAGTTTGTTTTTGATAACGGTTTTTTTAGCTTCTGGAATGGCTTGCGACAAACCCTCTAGTCCGGCGATCGCCCCATAGCGAACCACCCATTCTCCGTCTTCAAGGGCCAGGAATAGACAGTCACAGACCTTTTGCTGCTGCACTTCTCGCTCAGAATCTGGCACTTTATGCCATTGAATATTTCCTAACCCTTTGGCCGCAGAGCGCCGCACACTAAAGGCAAAATCCTTATTCGCCGCCTCAATTAGCAAGTCTAAGGCTCTGGGGTCACCAATCCCGGCAAAGATCCGTAGCATCCATGCCCGCGCCCCGTAGTTATAGCCATCGACATTTTCGAGGAGGTAGGGCACAACGGCCTCGCCAATATTGATCAAACCATTGACCGCCGCGACGGCCGCCCCCGGATTATTAAATTTCAGCACGTCTACTAGAGTTGGAATAGCTTGTTCATCTTTTGTTGCGGCGAGTTGCGCCACATTTTTGACCAGGTCTTGGGCTGAGGTGGGGTTGTTAACGGCACGAATTAAAACGTCGACGGTCATGGGTTCAAAAATTAGCGATCGCAAAAAATGTAGGGATTTGGTTTAAAGGTTCCTAGAGCAGACTATCCATTAATTCGAGCAATTGTAAACCGTCCGCATCGAGGGTTGCGGCTGTCCGTTGTAAATGGGATTCGAGAATGCCCTTGAGGGAAATTAACTTTAAGCTATTTTCGGCATAGGCTTTGGCGATCGCCTGACCCGCCGGAACATAGCCGATAGCACCCAAATCTAACAGCGCAGACCGTCGTAACTGTAGCTGGTTACCATTCAGGGCTTCCATTAACTGTTCAGCGTAATGGGCTTCTTGGGTCAGTTGATATAAGGCCCGTAGTGCTGCGTAGCGAATTTTTGCGAATTCATGATCTAAAAATGGCTCAATCTCGGCGATCGCCGCCGTGGCACCAATCGTCCCTAACGCCTCAATCACCGCTTCATAGGGCTGCACTAAATGGGGTTTGCCCTCAGCCTTGATTGCCGCTGCAACCCCTCCTGCAAGTAGCGCTTGTAACGCAGGAATTGCCTGCCGATCTCCCAACATCTCCAACGATTGGGCCGCCGACTCCCGCACATAATAATCAGGACTTTCTAAACTCTCAATTAACGGTTGCACCGCTGCCGGATTACCCAGCTTGCCCAACGCCTTTGCTGCGTTCCGACGTAGGGGATAACCTCCATCCGGCGACCGATCCGTCTCATCTTTTAACGCTGCTAGCAACGCATTTACGGCCCGCTCATCCTGCACTCGGAACTTGCCAAACCACCAAGCCGCATAATAGCGTTTACCTGTATCTTCCGTTTGTTGGATATTGGCGATCGCCTCCTCTAGGGTCCAGGCCTCAGCCATCTGCCAGTCCGACATAAATTCTCCTTTAAATAGCCCCCACAACAAGTCGGAGCAACAGCACTAAAACCAAAGCACTGCTACCCCGTCTAGAAAAAATATTCAAAACAACAATGTTATTAAGCTTATTCAGCGACAGAAAGAAACAACAAAATTATTCCTCGTCAGAAGCAGTCGCACCCGTATAAGGTTTAATCGAAACAATCTTGCCGCCTAGACGCAAAATCCGTTGCATCTCTTGATTCATCCGAGCATAGGGCACATTGATAAAAACACTACCACTGCGACGAAAGGCGTATTCTTGATTGTCTGTTTCTTCTGTTTGGCGCAGCCCTTGCACTTCGTAGGTAAAAACACGCGAAGCCGCTTCCGTTCCATTCGCAAATTGACTCAACATGGTTCTTTCTTGGAACTCCGTAAAAGATTTATGTACAATAAACGCTTAAGGTAAAGTCGCCAAAACCAGGCACAAAATCGAGAAGCTTAGACCCCCTCTCAAATTTTGTCCCTGATTTTCATCAATTACCCACTCCGGTAACAACTTAGAGATCACGCGAAAACGAGACCTCTAACCTTTACTGGCCAGCAGGTGAAATACTGGCGACTCTACCGCCCATCCGCTGAATTTCTTGCAGCTTCTGAGACAGACGAGATACCGGTACGAAGAAAACGCGACTGCTACGGCGAATCCGAGGATAACGGGGCGTAGACAACGCAGCAACTTCAACCCGGACAACTTGGTCATCCGCACTCAAGCCAGTGGAACCACCAAGGGATTGACCAGGATGATAATCATCAGCCGCAGACCGGAAAGCCCAACCTTCGTTAACACCAGAAGGCCCAACCACCGCAGAGGTAGTATTACGAGCGAGCTCTTGGGCTAAGCGAGAAGCATTCCCCGCAATCTGAGCGCGATCGCTGTTGGCATAACCCCGTTGCAGACTAAACATCCGGGTAAAACCAACGGTACGATGTCCAGTTTGAACAACATAACTACGGATGTAGGGCACAATGTTGTCCCCGAAGTTTTCCGTATATTCAGCGCTATCAATGTAAGAATTGATATCAGCTTCAAACCCTTCATTTTGATAGCGATCGAGGTGCTCAATCACCTCTGCTTCATCGTAGGGAGCCCGACCCAACAAGTGCTTGAAGTTCAGTTCAATCACACGGGTTTGGAAATTGTTGTATAAAAACTTTTCTTTATATAGCTCAGACTGGGCCACAGCACGGACAAAATCCCGCACAGAAATAAACCCATTCGTGAACAAAGATTCCGCAGCTGTTAAACGCTCAGAAGACATGACATAGTCATTGCCTAAAACCTGGCGATAAACGGCGCGGATGACGGTTTGTGCATCATCTCGAGAATAGTTAGCGCGCAGTTCGACGGGTGATTGGTCAAACGCAGCGGTTCCCAAGCGAGAGGCAGCGACAGTAACTGGCATTTGCCTAATACTCCTTGTTAAACCAATGTTTTTAGATAGAGCAAGACCCGGAGAAGTAAGTAGAACCCAACACTTAAGCTGAAAACCACTTACCCATCCGGGCCTAGACTAAGCAAAATTAGCTGAGGGCGTTAATTGCGTAGTCGATGTAGTTGTTAGTTTCAGTAGCAGCATCGCCAGTCAAACCATGGTTTGCTTTGATGTGCTTGAGAGCTTCAACATACCAGCTGGGAGAAAGATCGAAAGTACGGTTGATTTCGTCAACACCAGCGATGAGGTACTCATCCATGGGGCCAGTACCACCAGCAACTAGGCAGTAGGTAACCATGCGGAGGTAGTAACCGATGTCACGAGCACACTTGTCTTTACCGCGCTGGTCAGCAGCGAAGTTGTTGCCAGGAGTGCTTGTGGTGTAGGGGAACTTGCTGTAAACCGCTTGAGCAGCACCATTAACGAGGGTGTCAGCTTTTGCAGTCAACGTTTGAGCCGCTTCAAGGGCGAAAGCACCTTGACGAAGACGACCATAGAGGTATTGGAGCTCAGTGTTGCTGAGGAAACGGCCTTGAGAATCAGCGAGTGCTACTGCTTCGGTAAGAGGGGTTTTCATTGTCAGATTATCTCCCTATGGATTATCAATAATTTTCTTTAAAAGGGCGCCTTACGGTATCAGTAAGACTTAAAACGAAAAATGTCAGAGTTGAATTAAAAAAGATTATTCAACAGCTTTTGCAGCAGTTTCGAAGTAGAGTTCGATTTCCTGTTGGAGAGAGCTGCAGTCACCGGGAGTTACACCAGCGGGATCCATAACAATCGCTACAGCAGCTTTACCCATTGCACGTACACCAGCAGCAACGGAAGCACCGGGAACACCAAGCGCAACGTAGGTTTCACGGAGGCCATTGAGGCAGCGGTCGTTGAGTACAGACGCATCACCAGTGAAGGTTGCGTAGGTTACATAACGGAGGATGATTTCCATGTCGCGAAGACAAGCAGCCATGCGACGGTTGGTGTAAGCATTTCCACCGGGAGCGATGAGTTGGGGCTGGTCAGCGAAGAGTTGACGAGCAGCGTTGGTAACGATGGAAGACGCATTGTTGGTCATGCGGCTTACGGCATCAGAACGCTTGGTACCTTCGGCAACAACTTTTTTGAGAGCTTCGAGCTTGTCGCTAGAAATGAACTCACCTCGGGCATCAGCCTGAGAAACAACCCGGGTAAAAATATCAAACATGTTTTTATCTCCTACTTATATTTTGATGAGTGGGATTTATTTTGTGCGGTTTGCTTACTAACAAGAGTGAAGCAAGTGCTGAGGGGCTCTCTTGCTGAAAACAAAATCCTAGAGTCGATAAAAGGTTTTGTTTTCGAGTTGGAAACTTAATCCCCAAAGCCAATTAAGAGTGTCAGCTATTTTTGCTTGTTTTTCACCTTGGCATTTAAGAAACTTTACATTCATTGAATTTTTCAGATTCTCAAAGTTGCCAGATAAAGTTCATGCTAGTTCCTTGGAACCTATGGGGTTTCTAAGGAGTACTGCGAGTGACTCTTAATCTTAGGTAAATGTTATACAACGTCTGTCGGCATTTAAACATTACATCTTGTAAAAAGATCTGTCACAAAACTTCATGTTTATAGGCGATCGCCGCTAATTTTCTCAGGGAGTGCTTGGGCTAGACAGAAGAAGAGTAGGGCATTTGCAGGGTTGAGCAGAGCCGTTTTTCAGTGGACTCCCCCTAAGGTTAGATCTCTGAATTTCCAAAATTTCACAGAAAATCAACTCAGGAAACCAAGCGGAAAGACCGGATTAATGAGTCGATATACTTAGGGACTTTCCTTCTCTAGGTCAGACTTTTTGAGCGGCTTAAGTATTGATTGGGTAACGTAACAAAATGTGAACTCACATAAAAAACCTCCCTTGGGTAAGGAAGGTTAGGAAAAATTTCTTTAAATTGTTTTAAGGATTTCCTGGGAGGATTTATCCTTCGGTTTCGGAACCAGTGGCAGTCCCTCGGAAGATAACATCGGACTCTTTAACAAAGCCACTGTAAGCTTCCATGCCGTGCTCACCAATGTCGAGACCCCGGAGTTCCTCGTCTTTTTCGACGCGAATTCCACCAAGGACTGCCGATAAGGCATACCAAACAATGAAGCTGAAGGCGACGGTAAAGCCACCAATGGATAGGATACCGACGATTTGAGCAATCAGCTGTTGGATGCCACCGCCAGTGAATAAACCTCCATCCATCTTGAACAGACCAACGGCAAGAGTTCCCCAGATACCGCAGACGAGGTGTACAGAGGTCGCACCAACGGGGTCATCGATTTTAATAGCATCGAAGAAGGCCACAGAGAAAACCACGAGTACACCGGCGATCGCCCCGATGATCACAGCAGAAAAGAAACTGACGCCATCACAACCGGCCGTAATCCCAACGAGACCAGCCAAAATACCGTTAATAATCATAGATAGGTCTGGCTTCCCATCTTTGATCCAAGAGGTTGCGGTTGCGGTGATTCCCCCAGCTGCAGCCGAAAGGTTTGTAGTGATTGCGATGTAAGGCACCGCAGCATCTGCTGCCAATTGAGAACCGGGGTTAAAACCAAACCAGCCAATCCAAAGAATTAGACAGCCTAAGGTCGCAATACTCATGTTGTGACCAGGGATGGCATGGACTTGACCATCACGGTATTTGCCGAGGCGAGGCCCGACTACTGCAGCACCCACAAGGGCAGCCCAACCACCAACGGAGTGAACAATGGTTGAACCAGCAAAATCATGGAAACCAAATAAAGCAGCCCCTTCTTCATCCACACCGAGGAAAGGAAGTGCAGACAGCCATTCGCCATCCCACTGCCAGTGACCTGTAATGGGATAGGAAATCGCCACTAAAAGGAAGCTGAAAATCAAGAAAGCGTCGAATTTAATCCTCTCAGCGACAGCCCCAGAGACGATGGTGGCAGCGGTGGCGGCGAAGGCAACCTGGAACAGGAAGGAGACACTTTCCGGTACGAACTGAAGAATTTGAACTGTTTCACCATCAATAACTTCTTCGATGTACCATTCACTACCATCTCCACTGTAGGGAATACTACTACCGTTGAAGAAAAAGCCCTTCAGACCGATAAAAGTATTTCCATCGCCATACATAAAGGCATAACCAACCGCCCAATAAGCAATGGTGGCAACGGCGAAGACGATCAAGTTCTTGGAGAGGATATTGACCGCATTTTTTTGACGACAAAAACCAGCTTCAAGCATTCCGAACCCTGCATTCATGAAAATAACAAGGACGGACGCAATCAACAGGAAGATCGTGTCTAGGATAATTTGGACTTGACCTGCGGCATCGACGGCGTCGGATTGTGCCATTGCTGCAGTCCCCCAAACGACGGTGATAATCGCCGCTAAGGGAATACAGGCAAGCCAGGCAGGGGAGAAATGACGGGAGAGCTGACGGGCAAAGCGAAGCACCACACTGTTATCTGTTGTGTGGGGAGACCGCATGTCTTCCCGTGCCCATCCACGTTGTTGAAAAGTTGACTTAGGCATTAGTTTGAGATGTTGTTTAGGCATTCACTCAATGGAATAACACAGGCAAAATTCGCTAATGGTAGCAGAAGTAACCTTTTGAAAAGCCATCAACGAAAGTTGCCGAAAAATCATCTATGGTCTGAAGCTGCACCAAGCTCGGCCTGGCACCTAAGGGCCTTAAAGTTTTCATGGTGATGGGATTTGGGGTTTTCACCATTGAGGACTTGCTGACATTTATTCAGAGCAAAGATGTTTTCAAAAAATCAAATCCCAACGCAAGTTTAAGGACTGATTGCGGTTATTCTAAGGCACCCTGGTTTTTAAAATGTTTACCACTAACATTCTGTATAAAATGATACGCTTCAGACAGATTAAAGGGAGAACTAGAATGGCTCTAACCCTTACGACACAGGCTTTTTGGAAGGTCTGTTCTAAGACTGCTGCAATTTACCAAACGGGGTCACTGAAGAGATGAATGGTGATCTCAGGGCGATCGCCAGGGATGCCACTAATGCAAGCACAGAGATTTGTACCATCGTCTAATTCCACTTCGCAAGCATGGCATGAGCCCATCAAGCAGCCTGTGGGGATCGCAACCCCAGCCCGCCGTGCTACTTCGATCATCGGTTCCCCTGCGGTGGCGGTGACGGTAACATCATTGGGCATAAAGTGAACGGCGATCGCGGACATAAAAGCGTAAAACTCCAGGAGTTGAAGACAATAAACTAAACTAGGAAATCCCCACTAACCACAGGCGAAAAGAATTCCAGCGGAAAACATTTTAGGGACCGTTACTGCGTAAAATGATAATCCGTTATAATGGCTCCCTGCATTGGGATGCTTTCCACAAAGCCATCAGAGCCACTCATTTTAACAAAAATAAGCTTTAAGAAAATTTGCGACAAGGAGAAAACGTTTGGTGACTACAGCCTTAAACACAACCAAATCCGAAGAGATTTTTAGTGCCGCCCAAAAGCTGATGCCTGGTGGTGTTAGTTCCCCGGTGCGGGCCTTTAAATCCGTTGGCGGACAGCCCATTGTTTTTGATCGCGTCAAAGGCTCCCGCGTTTGGGACGTCGATGGCAACGAGTACATTGACTATGTGGGCACTTGGGGGCCAGCCATCTGCGGCCATGCCAATGATGAAGTTAATGCAGCACTCCGGGAAACCCTCGAAAAAGGAACAAGCTTTGGTGCCCCTTGCCTCAAAGAAAATATCTTGGCTGAAATGGTGATCAATGCAGTTCCCAGCATTGAAATGGTGCGCTTTGTGAATTCCGGTACGGAAGCTTGCATGTCGGTGTTACGTTTGATGCGAGCTTTCACGGGGCGAGAAAAAATCATCAAATTTGAAGGTTGCTACCACGGCCATGCTGATATGTTCCTGGTGCAGGCCGGATCTGGGGTGGCAACCCTCGGTTTACCTGATTCTCCTGGTGTGCCCAAAACCACCACTGCCGCCACATTGACTGCCCCTTATAACGACCTTGAAGCGGTCAAAAAAATATTCGCAGAAAATCCCGGTGAAATTGCCGGGGTGATCCTAGAGCCTGTGGTCGGTAATTCTGGGTTTGTGGTTCCCGATGCCGGTTTCCTCGAAGGATTGCGGGAAATTACCAAAGAACATGACGCCTTACTGGTTTTTGATGAGGTGATGACGGGCTTCCGAATTTCCTATGGTGGTGCCCAAGAAAAATTTGGGGTAACACCGGATCTCACCACTCTGGGTAAAGTGATTGGTGGGGGGCTGCCTGTAGGAGCCTATGGTGGCCGCAAAGACATTATGTCCATGGTGGCTCCGGCGGGGCCGATGTACCAAGCAGGCACCCTCTCAGGGAACCCCTTGGCGATGACAGCGGGCATTAAAACCCTTGAATTACTCCAACGTCCTGGTATGTACGGGCAATTGGAAACCATCACGAAAAAGTTAATTGATGGCTTGTTGAGCATTGCCCGGGAAGCGGGTCATGAAGTCACGGGTGGTAACATCAGTGGTATGTTCGGCATGTTTTTCACGGGAGAACCTGTCCGTAATTACGAAGATGCGAAGAAATCGGACTTACACAAGTTCAGCCGCTATCACCGTGGGATGTTGGAACAGGGAATTTATCTCGCCCCCTCTCAGTTTGAGGCTGGTTTTACCTCCCTTGCCCACACCGATGAAGATATTGAAAAAACCTTGGCCGCAGCTAAAGTGGTCTTGAATAATCTCTAAAGCCTAAATTTCGGTTCTATTTTTGAGATATAGCGTTCCCTCTTTCTGTCACGAAAGGGGGAATTTTTCTGGGAATCGCGAGGGGATGAATCCGCTACAATTGCTTAAAAATTCTGTTTTCAGGGGTTTATGAGCCAAGGGAAACCAAATTTATCGCCTGAGGGGACTGAGCTTGAAGGAAAGTCTCCCGAATCTGAATTAACAACGGCCTCGGAGCAGGCGGGATCTCAACCGGTAAAAATTCCACCACCCCGTTCGGATTTGGCGGCACGGCACTTTTATCTGCGCAAAATTGATCCTGGTAGTCCTTGGCTCATTTCAACGGCGATCGCCGTGACGATGTTGGGGTTATTAAGCCATTGGCTTTGGCTCGGACTATCCGGCACCCTCGTCACCCTCTTACTCTCGCTGCGGATTATTTTGCCTTCCCTGAAAAATTGGCTAGGGACTTTTTTGACCCCCGAAGAACGTCGCACCCTCATTGGCGTAGTGGCTTTTGTGGTGGCGATCGCCAGTTTGTTGAGATTTCTCGGTTTTTATCGATTGGTGAGCCATTGGCTCAACCAGATTGTCTGGGATGAATTTGGCTCCTGGGCGGACTGGGTAGGGGCTTTGGGGCAAATTATGATCGCTGTGCTGGCCGTCTATGTCGCCTGGGAACAATACGTTATCTCCCGTGATTTGACCATCCAACAAAACCGCATTACCCAGCAGCAAACCATTGACACCTATTTCCAAGGGATTTCTGATCTCGCCCTGAACGAAGAAGGACTTTTAGAAGACTGGCCCCAAGAAAGGGCGATCGCCGAAGGGAGAACCGCCGCCATTTTGAGCAGTGTTGATGCTGGTGGGAAAGCAAAAATTCTGCGATTTCTTTCCCAATCCCGATTTTTGACCCCCCTAAAGCGGGATGGTCGTTTGGGACGCGCAATCCTCGATGGCACGGGTAGCTATGCCGAAGACCGAGAATGGGGCGTCCGCGTGATCGATTTAGGGGTAATGCTGGCAGGGGCAAATCTCGCCAACATGGATCTGCGCTGGACAGAGCTCAGTGAAGCCAATTTAGTCCGGGCGAACTTACAAAACTGCGACCTAGTCCGGGCAAATCTTTCTCGCACCATTTTGGTGGATGCAAATCTGCGGCTGGCGGACGTGAAAGGCACAATTTTCTTTTATGGCCCCTTTGAAACGGCGAGTCCCCGCATTAAAGCAAAGTTACCCAACTACCGCACTGGCGAATATACGGGGGCTGTGGTGGAAAATGTTGACTTTACAGGGACAAAACGCATGGGAGAAGAGCTACGTTATTATTGCTGCGCCTGGTGCGGCGAAAAAAGTCGGGCCACGGTTCCTGGGGGCTGTGAGGGAATTCCAAATAAGTTGGGCCGTTAAATTAGCCGTAAAAGTAACTGTCTAACTCGTTTCCGCTTTAACCCAGAGGGCTAAGCCACCGCCACGACCACGGGCCGCAATCACATCGGGGGAGACGTAAAAGTAACTGAAAAAGGCCTGTTTCCCAATGGTTGTTGCGTAAAAATCTTGCCTGGCCGTTTCGCCGCCCCGGATTTGGCCCCGATAAAGCCTCAAACCACTCAAGCTTACGGTGAGTTGGGTAAAGTCAAAAGCCAGTAGCCGCTTCTGAGCCTGAAATTTCACTGGGCCAGTTAAGGATAAATGCAGTGGCCCCAAGTGAACGTTGTTAGTAACGCTGCCCTGCTGCCAGGGCGTTGTTGAGTCTTGATCCGTCAGAGCGTCATAGGCGATCGCCACCGTGACCCACTGGGGTAAATAGCGTCCCTGACCCAGCACTTTTCCCGCTTGTTTTTGGGCTTTTTTGGTGCCCGTAATAAAGGTGAGCTGCCAGGTACCCAAGAGAGAAACAAAAGGATAAGTCCGCTTCTCCCGTTTGGCCGTTTTTTCCAGGCCAAGCAACTGTGCCGTGAGGGCCTCTGGGGTGGGTCGCCGCTGCGAATTCAAAAGAACAGCACGGGTCAAAATGTCGGCTTGGGCAGTCATAAAAAAAGGGGATTCATCCTTGGTGTATGGTTTTCTGGTGAAAATTTATCCAGTGAAAATTTAACTGTGGTAGTCACAACCGTTGGGCGCTAGATTTTCCAGGGCGGCGATCGCCATGGAGATTATTTTAAGAAATTGACTAAGGTCTGGAGTTTGTCCCAAGCTGCCCCGCTAGCCATCACTGTCTGGGCTTTTTGGACGCCCGCGAGATGATCCCCCCAAGGCACCACTTCCGCCACCTGGAGCGCCAACCCCGCATTCAAAGCCACCGCATCCCGTTGAGCCTGGGTTCCTTTCCCCTGGAGAATATTCGTTAAAATCTCTTGGTTTACAGGCACATCGCCGCCCTTCAACGCTTGCAAGGAAACAGGCGTTAAACCCAAAGTGACGGGATCTAAAACGCTAGTTGTGACTGCACCACCATTCACAAGGGCCAAATCCGTTTTATCTCCAAGGCCCGCTTCATCTAAGCCTTCCCGACCATGGAGCACCATCGCCTTAGGGGTTCCCAGTTGATTGAGCGCTTGGGCCATCCGTTCAATAAACTGCGAATCATAAACACCAATAATCTGGCCTGTGGGCTGGAGGGGATTAACCAACGGCCCCAACAGATTAAACACTGTACGAATCTTGAGTTCGCGGCGGATCGGGGCCACACTTTTCATCGCCGGATGCCAGCCAGGGGCAAATAGGAACGTAATGCCCACCGCATCAAGGGCCCCATGAACTTTTTCCGTAGGAGCGCCAAGGTTGACCCCTAGGGCTTCTAAAACATCCGCAGAGCCGACTTTGCTCGAAGCTGAGCGATTACCATGTTTGGCAACTTTCACCCCAGCGGCTGCCGTCACGAAGGCCACCGCCGTCGAAATATTAAAGGTAGAAGAACCATCTCCCCCGGTGCCGCAGGTATCAATCACCGGTTGCCCGTGGCTTAACAGCTGTTGCTGTCGGGATTGGGCTTTGAGGACTTGGGCCATCCCCGTCAGCTCATCAGCCGAAACCCCCTTTGTTTGTAGGGCCGCAAGTATAGCTCCAGACAGGGCTGGGGAAATCGCCTCTTGTAGCCAACCTTCCATGAGTTGAGAGGCTTGGGTTTGGCTTAGGGATTCGCCATTGATGAGTTGTTGGAGGAGAGCAGACCAATTTGGAGTTGTCATAGATTCGAGGCAAACGTGCTAGAGAGGTTTTCCAAAAACTCTATCGGATTTCCTCCCTTTCCGAGAATCTTTTAGAATATCCTTTGGAAAAATTTTGTTAAATGTCAGGCGAGTTGAGGGTTATGAAGGTTTTAGCGCGCATTGTTGTTTTAGGTTTCGTCATTTTCGGGCTTTGTTGGGGGACACCGGCTTACGGGGCCAGTCCTGCGGCCACATCCCGGTCGGCGATCGACAGTGAAGATCTCGCCGGCAGCAATTTTGCGGGGCAAAACCTCCAGGGGGTTGAATTTTCCCAGGTGAACCTCACCAATGCAGATTTAAGCGGCAGTGATCTCCGGGGGGCTGTTTTTAACAGCACGTTATTGGAAACGACCAACCTCCACGGGGCCGATTTTACCAATGGCATCGCCTATCTCTCCAAGTTTACTGGGGCCGATTTGACCGATGCGATTTTTGTGGAGGCGATTCTCCTGCGATCTACCTTTGAGAATGCCAAGATTGATGGCGCAGATTTTAGTTTTGCTGTGTTAGACGGGCCACAACAGAAAAAGCTCTGTGCGGTGGCTACAGGGGTTAATCCGGTGACGGGGATTGCCACGGCGGACTCTTTGGGCTGTTAATCAAAGCCTGAACATTCGATTTTCATGGGGATGAACTGGGGGAAATGCTCCCCCTTTTTTTGTGTTGTATCCCAGGTAACCCTAGAGGGCTTCTAGGGGGTTAACGGTATCGATGACCGAGAGACTGGCATCTTCATTAACGGTCCAAACGTCATAGTTCCCAGCCACGTCACCATTTTCATCAAAGTCAACGTTCCCGCTGGCTCCTTGGTAGTTAATCGCCTGGCCTTCGCGAACGAGGGCGATCGCCTCACAGGGATCACTCACTTCTTGGCCGTCCCCACTGGTAACTTCCCGGAGGTAATTTTTAATGCCTTCGCCAGTATTTACATCCGCTGCTTCGGCGGCCAACATCATGGCGATCGCCGCATCCCAGGAATGGGGCACATAGGCCGTAACCTCCTTACCTGTTTTTTCGCGCCAGAGAGCTGTAAAAGCTTCTAAAGCTGGGCCATCCGCACCGGGAACCGTCCCTAGAGCCCCCGCAATAATTGACTGACCAGCGGCGGTCGTACCTACCTGTTGGGTAAAGTCTTCGCTGTAGACGCCATCGGTTAATAGAACAGTGATCCCTTCGCTTAAGCCTTGTTCATAGGCGGCTTTGAGCAATAAACTACCAGTCTCTGCGTAGAGCACCCCAAGGACGGCATCGGGTTCCCCGGCAAAAGCGGCTGCCGCTTCACTATCGAGGGTGGCGGCTTTCGGGTCATAGCGCACCGGATTATCTTTGTTGACAATGGTGCCCCCAAGGTTTTCAAAGGCTTTGATAAATTCTTGCTCAAAGCCCACGCCATAGTCGTTGTTAATCACCACGGTGGAAACCCGTTCAAAGCCTTGTTTTTGCGCTAAAACAGCCAAAGCAGGGGCTTGGTAGCTGTCGGGGGGCGCAGTTCTAGCCCAATAGCCATCAAAATCGCCATTCGCGGCCCGTTCTGTAAACACAGGACTGGTACTGCCGGGGGAAACGAGCATCACTTGGTTCCGCACCGCAACATCAACAGCGGCACTAGACACACTACTGGCAAAGGCCCCCACAACCCCGGCGACTCTATCGACTTCCGCCAGCTTTGTCATCGCTGCCCCTCCGGCGGTGGGGTCTGTTTGGGAATCTTCTTGGATGAGGGTAACGGGTTGCTCATTGACGCCCCCGCAAGCGTTAATTGTTTCTACGGCCAGTTCTACGGCGATCGGCATATTTTGCCCAATGGAGGAAAGGTCGCCAGTGGTTGGCGTCAGGGAGCCTAACTTCAGGCCCTCAGTACCAGTATTTGTACTGGTTTCGCCGTTGCCATCGGTGGGGGCAGTGGTGTCTTGGCAGGCTCCGGTGAAGGTTGCGATCGCCACCAGGGAAAGGGCGATCGCCAAATTAAATTTCGATGTTTGCATGGTTCAGATTTTTTCAAAAAAAGATTAAAATCTCCCTCATTTTATGCACAAACCCCAGGATGCAACCCCAAGAAAGGGGAGAAGGCGATTTACAATAGTTAACATTGCTTGAGGGTAAAACTGACTATGGTTGCTGCGCCAAATTCTCCACAACTATCGACCCAACCGGCTTGGTCACGACTTTTTGCGAACCCCGCCCGACCGTTTGATTTAACGCCTCTGCTCGTTCTAGAGGGGGCAATTCCACCAGGATTGCGGGGGAGTTTGTTTCGCAATGGCCCCGGACGTTTGACACGGGGAAGGCAGGCCATGGGCCATTGGTTTGACGGCGATGGTGGCATTCTAGGGGTGTATTTTACAGAAGCAGGTGCCCAGGCCCAATATCGCTATGTAGAAACCCCCTACTTTCAACAGGAAGCAGCAGCAGAAAGCTTAATCTATCCCAACTATGGCACCCTTGCCCTGGGACAAATTTGGCAGCGGTGGGGGAAGCCCGCCAAAAATTCGGCCAATACTTCTGTGTTGCCCCTAGGCGATCGCCTTTTAGCCCTGTGGGAAGGGGGGAAACCCTATGGCCTCAATGCCCAGACTCTTAAAACCTTGGGAGAGATGGATCTTGGCTTTGCCCACTCTAGCGATACCTTTTCGGCCCACCACAAAATCCAGCCTGAAACTGGGGAAATTTACAATTTTGGCGTGACCTTCGGCCCCAAGGCGACATTCCAGCTTTACCGTTGTCACCCCCAGGGCGAAGTTTCACAGCAGACTCATTTTTCTGTACCAGGCTTAAAAGGATTGCCGCTGGTGCATGATTTTGTCTTGGCCGGAGATTACCTCGTGTTTTGTATTCCGCCGGTGCGCTTGCAGCTGGTGCCGACACTATTGGGCCTAAAAACCGT
Source organism: Picosynechococcus sp. PCC 8807 (assembly GCF_001693295.1). Lineage (NCBI taxonomy): Bacteria > Bacillati > Cyanobacteriota > Cyanophyceae > Chroococcales > Geminocystaceae > Picosynechococcus > Picosynechococcus sp. PCC 8807. The sequence continues at coordinate 2,301,239 of NZ_CP016483.1, read as the reverse complement.
TAGCGATGCCCTTCAATGGCGGCCAGAACTGGGAACGACGATTGTGATCATTGATCGCCATACCCTCCAACCGATCAGCTTTTGCCAACAGGAGGCTTGGTTCCAGTGGCACTTTACCAATGGCTATGTTGATGATCATGGCGAAATTGTGCTGGAAATGGTGCGGTTTCCGGATTTTGCCAGCAACCAGCAGTTTGTGGAAATTCCCCAAGGTAAAATTCACACCTATACAAAGGGCACCCTCTGGCGCTACCGACTGGCACCGAAAACAGCCAAGGTCATTGAAGCCTACGAAATTTGCGATCGCTCCTGTGAATTTCCGATCACCCTCGAATCCCGCACCGGGCAGCCTTGGCTCAAAACCTTTATGGGGGTCCATCGCCAGGAAACAGACATTGGTCACGAGATCATTAATGCGATCGCCGCTTTTGACCACCGTACAGAAACCTTCACTATGGCAGATATGGGCGCCAACCATTACCCCTCCGAACCCATCCCCGTCCAAAATCCCCAGAATTCCGATGAAATCTGGCTCTTAACTGTTGTCTTTAATGCCCCAGCTAACCGGAGTGAACTCAGAATCTACGGTGGCGATCGCCTGGAGGCTGAACCCCTTTGTATCCTAGAATTTCCTGAAATTATTCCCCCCAGCTTCCATGGCAAATGGCAGCCTGCTCTTTAAAATTCCTCGGTAAAAGTTCCAAGAAAAAACCCTCCAACTTGGAGGGTAAGGGCTAAACAATTGAATCTTTGAAAAATGTTCTTAGAGCGCGTTACCACGGGGTAGAACTTCTTCAGGGAATACAAATTGTTCGTGAATTTGGTCTTGCGGTGCCATCCATGCACGCATACCTTCGTTCAACAGAATATTCTTCGTGTAGAACGTTTCAAATTCGGGGTCTTCCGCCGCGCGGATTTCCTGGGATACAAAGTCATAGGCACGCAGGTTCAATGCTAAACCCACAATCCCCACAGAACTCATCCATAGCCCAGTCACCGGCACAAACAGCATGAAGAAGTGCAACCAACGCTTGTTGGAAAACGCAATCCCGAAAATCTGAGACCAGAAACGGTTCGCGGTCACCATCGAGTAGGTTTCTTCTGCCTGGGTCGGCTCAAAAGCGCGGAAGGTATTTGCTTGGTCACTGTCTTCAAATAGGGTGTTCTCTACCGTTGCACCGTGGATCGCACAGAGCAGCGCACCACCGAGAATCCCTGCAACCCCCATCATGTGGAAGGGGTTGAGCGTCCAGTTGTGGAAACCTTGTAAGAACAGAATGAAACGGAAGATACCAGCGACACCAAAGCTGGGGGCAAAGAACCAGCTAGACTGACCCAAGGGGTACATCAGGAATACACTGACGAATACCGCGATGGGGCCAGAGAAGGCGATCGCATTGTAGGGGCGGATACCCACCAGACGGGCAATTTCAAACTGACGCAGCATGAAGCCGATCAGACCAAAAGCACCGTGGAGGGCAACAAAGCTCCAGAGTCCACCGAGTTGGCACCAACGGGCAAAGTTCCAGTTGGCTTCGGGGCCCCAGAGGAAAAGGAGGGAGTGACCGAGGCTGTCAGCAGGGCTGGATACAGCAACAGTCAGGAAGTTACACCCTTCGAGATAAGAGGATGCTAATCCGTGGGTGTACCAAGAAGTAACGAAGGTGGTACCAGTCAACCAGCCACCGAGAGCCATGAAGGCGCAGGGGAACAGGAGGATACCGGACCAACCGACGAAGACAAATCGATCTCGCTTCAACCAGTCATCGAGGACATCAAACCAGCCTCGTTCCTGGGGCGCGCGTCCGACTGCAATAGTCATAAGGACGAAGTCTCCAAAATAGTAAGCAACAAAAAATTACATATAATTTCGGGTGTTTATTTGATGAAACACCTTACTTTCGTCTAGGTTCTAGGCAAAAAATGATAGTGAATCTAGACAAATGTGAGAAAAGTTTACCTTTCTTAATAACCCATTTTAGGGGATAAAGGCTGATTTTGCCAAATATTTTTGCCGCCCTCACTCCCCTAAGACCCTTGAAATTGGCTTGATCTTGCCCCTAAATGACACCGTTGTTCACGGCATTGGAGCGAGGCTTTGGGGCGGCATAGATATAGATTCTTCAATATCCAAGAAGTAATGAGTCTTGCCAAAAGCCAAAAATAAAAAGATGCCCCCTTTTCAAAGGACATCTACAACAACTTAACTTTCCAGGATGGTCGTTATTTTTGTTACTTGGCCGGAGCGAGACGAATATTTTTGGCCAATCCCAAGGCTTGTAGGAAACGAATTGTCATCCAAGTCATATCAATTTCCCACCAGTTGAGGCCATGGCGCGCGGAATATTGATAGGCATGGTGATTGTTGTGCCAACCTTCGCCGTAGGTGACAAGGGCAACCCACCAGCAGTTCTTGGAGTGGTCGTTGGACTCATGGCTTTTATAGCCAAATTTATGGGTGGCACTATTCACAAACCAGGTACAGTGGAAAACCACGGCAAGGCGGAGAAACACGCCCCAAATCACGAAAGACCAGCCGTTACCGACCCAGGCTTCTCCCCAGGCATAAAGGGCTAAACCCAAGGCCACCTGGATGAGAACCATGTATTTTTGGCAAAAATTATAGAAAGGATCGTCCTTAATGTCTTTGATGTAGCGATCAATATCGCCACGGGCAGGAATTTCAAACAGCATCCAACCGATGTGACTCCACCAGAAGCCTTTATTGGAGTCATGGGGATCGGGTGTGTTGTCAGAATGTTTGTGGTGGATGCGGTGTAGCCCAATCCAGTCAATCGGCCCCCCCTGACAGGCGAGGGTGCCACAGAAAATCAAGAAATACTCAAGCCACTTTGGTACTTCAAAGCTACGGTGGGACACGAGGCGATGGAACCCTAGGGTAATTCCAATGCCGCCGGTAATCCAGTGAAACAATAAAAAGACGCCCACGGCTTGCCAACTAAAGTTACCGGGTAAAAAGGCAAGGAGGGCGACTAGATGGATCAAGCTGAAATAGATAATCGTTGTCCAATCTAGGGGGAGTTTTTGGGAAGTGGCAACAGTCATGAAATATCCTTTCTGGAAATTGTACTGTGGGACATGGTATGCGGAGGCTCCGTATTTTTTCCACTGTCCTACATGATAAACACAAGCACGGCTCAGCAAAGGGAAGATAAGAACACTTTAGAAAGACAGTGCCTATCGTCGGAGAAGTCTTTCAAAGCGAAGCACAAAAATCTTGAAAATTCGGAACTTTGGGCTGAAATAGCGCTTGGGTGTTTTCTAAACTTTACTTTACTTTTAGATGTAACCGGGTATTTTCTTCGTTAAATCAGATTTAAATTTAACATTTATTTACGAATTTAATCAAGATTTGCTGAATTTTAGCGCGGAATTATCGGGGCGTCCATTCCCTAGGTTAGAAGTTTGGGGGCTTGGTATGATTGGCTCGCTCTTAATTTTTTGCTGTTCGTTTTTTTATGAATTCTGCTGAGATTGTTCGCCGGGCGATCGCCACCCTGACCCCCACCTTCCAAGCCATTGACCAACAAACCCAAACCAATCTCCGCAAAGTTTTGGGAGCCTTTCAGAAATATCGGGTGGGCGTCCACCATTTCAGCAGTGTCAGCGGTTACGGCCACGGGGATCTGGGGCGGGATACCCTCGATCAAGTTTATGCGGAGGTGATGGGCGCAGAAGCGGCTCTGGTGCGGGTGCAGTTGGTTTCAGGAACCCATGCGATCGCCGCTGCCTTGTACGGTGTCTTGCGTCCGGGCGATGAAATGCTCGCCGTGGCGGGTGCCCCCTACGACACCCTTGAGGAAGTGATTGGTTTGCGGGAGGAAGGTCAAGGTTCCCTGGCAGAATTTGGCATTGGCTATCGGCAGTTAGAACTCACCCCCACGGGAGAAATCGATTGGGAAACCCTCAAAACGGCAGTAAAGCCAAAAACACGGCTGGTGTTGATTCAACGTTCCTGTGGCTATTCCTGGCGCAAGAGTCTGTCTACGGCTGAGATTCAGCGCATTGTTGAAATTGTCAAAGCCCAAAATCCGGACACCGTTTGCTTTGTGGACAATTGCTATGGAGAATTTATCGAAACCCAGGAACCCACCGCCGTAGGCGCGGATCTCATGGCGGGATCACTCATCAAAAATCCGGGGGGCACCATTGTCACGGGTGGCGGTTATTTAGCGGGTAAAGCAGATCTGGTTGAAAAAGCGGCCTGTCGGCTTACGGCACCGGGCATTGGGAGTCACGGGGGGGCAACCTATGATCAAAATCGGCTGTTATATCAGGGATTATTTCTTGCGCCCCAGATGGTAGCTGAGGCTGTGAAATGCACTCATTTAGTGGCCACGGTGTTTGCTGACTTGGGCTATGAGGTGCAGCCCCACCCCCTAGAAAAACGCCAGGATGTGATTCAGGCGATTCGGTTGGGTTCTCCGGAGAAATTGTTGGCCTTTTGTCGAGCTTGGCAAAAATTTTCACCCATCGGTTCTTACCTCGATCCAGTGCCAGCACCAATGCCCGGTTATGCCAGTGATTTAGTGATGGCTGGGGGGACATTTATTGATGGCAGTACCTCGGAGTTATCGGCGGATGGGCCACTGCGGGAGCCCTATATTGTCTTTTGTCAGGGGGGCACCCATTACACCCACGCGGCGATCGCCCTCGAAGCGGTACTAGATGCCTTTGGGGACCTCTAGGGGGTGCGGTTGGCGACGGACTGCACCAGGCCAATGGCGATGAAATTGGTGAGGAGAGAGGATCGGCCATAGCTCAGCCAGGGGAGGGGAATCCCGGTAATGGGCGCAATGCCAATGGTCATACCGACATTAATCAAGACCTGGAACAACACCATCGACAGCACCCCGACGGCGATGAGGGAACCAAAATTATCCTCGGTTTTGCAGGCAATGCGGATCAGGCGTAGGCACAACAGCCAAAATAAAAACATCACGGCGATCGCCCCCATAAAGCCTAATTCTTCGCCAACCACCGAAAAAATAAAGTCCGTGTGTTGTTCCGGGACGTAGTTAAGCTGGGTTTGGGAGCCATGGTAAAGACCCGTGCCCCACAGTTGACCAGAGCCGATCGCAATGCGCGATTGAATGAGGTGATAGCCGCCCCCAAGGGCGTCCTGTTCTGGATTGAGGAAAAGGGTGAGACGGTCTTTTTGGTAGGGTTGGAGCATATTCCAGAGGATGCCAGCCCCGACCCCGGCGATCGCATTGCCCGCCATTGCCCCAACAGTGCCGAGCCAGCGCCAAGGAAGTGTTAACCAAGCCGTCAGGCCCATTAAGCCAAACCAAATCAGCCAGACGGGAAAAGCAACCCCAAACAAAATAGCCGACACAATGGGCGAGATAATCAGGAGAATCCAGCCGAAATTGGCATTGGCCCAGTAGAGCATTCCCAGGGTGATCGCCCCGAAAACCAGCGAGGTGCCAAGATCCTGGAGCAAAATTAGACTGCCAGGGATCGCCGCAATCATAAACACCTTCAGTAACATGGGCAGCCGTGCCGCCGTATCTTGGTGGAGGGTCGCCGCCAGAGAAAGAATCAGGCTCACCTTGGCAAACTCCGAGGGTTGCACATGGAAGCCCGCCACATTAATCCAGCTCTGGGCACCGTTGGCACTCACCCCAATGAATAACACAGCGATCAGGGACAGAATACTCAGGCCATACACTAACCAATGGCCGACAATCATCGTTTGGTAACGGGAACGGGCGATCGCCAAACAAACCCCTAGACCCACACCACCAGTGACCCAATGTTGCCACCAGTCCGTCGAACCAATATTGAGCTGGGCACTGCGGATCGCCAGACCAGCCAAGACCGTGAGGCCAACGGTGACTGTCATGAGCCACCAATCGATCCCCCACCAGGGGGCCAAAGCATTCACCAGAGGTTCCGCAATATAAGTCTTGAACGGATGACGACGTTGGGAGCGACGAAACATAGAATCATGTCCGAAAAAATCACTCCTATCTTGCCATAGACAGATGGCAGTCAACAGTAATTTGCTAGTTGTGCTTGTTGGCCATCCCAATCGCCTCGGAAATGTGATTGAGATTGTGGGTCTCTAATTTTTCCAGCAGACCCCGGAGGATATTGGGGATAATCCAGGGGCCTTTGTAAATCCAGCCCGTATAAAGCTGCAACAAACTCGCGCCAGCCGTAATTTTTTCCCAGGCATGGTCAGCGGTAAAAATCCCCCCAACACCGATAATCGGCAAGCTGCCTTGGGTTTGTTCGTAGATAAAACGAATTACTTCGGTGGAACGTTGACGTACCGGCGCACCACTGATCCCCCCCGCTTCCTCGGTGACGGGATTGCCAGTTTTTTCAAGGATTTGAGTCTTGAGGCCGTCGCGTCTGGTGGTGGTGTTGGTGGCAATAATCCCAGCAAGTTGATAGTCCTGGGCAATTTTTACGATATTGGCGATCGCCTCCCAGTCGAGATCTGGGGAAATTTTAATAAAAATCGGCTGTTGTTTTGTATTTGCTTGCTGAAGTGCTTCAAGGATCGGTTGAATTTGTTCCCCACCTTGCAGCGATCGCAAGCCTGGGGTATTGGGAGAACTCACATTCACCACAAAGTAATCGGCCACCGCTTGCAATGCCTCAAAGCTCCCCAGATAATCCTGGGCTGCGGCCTCAAGGGGCGTCACCTTTGACTTACAGAGGTTAATGCCGATGGGAATAGTGCGGGGTTCGATTTGCCAACTTTCCCCTAGGGTTTTCGCCATCACAGCGGCCCCTAGGTTATTTGCGCCCAAACGATTAAGGGCCGCTTGATCAGCGGGTAAGCGAAACAGCCTTGGCAGGGGATTTCCCGGTTGGGCATGGAGCGTCACTGCGCCCATTTCCGCAAACCCGAAACCAAAGCGCGACCACATCCCTGCCGCCATTGCATCTTTATCACAGCCCGCCGAAAGTCCCACCGGATTCGGAAAATCGAGGCCCCAGAGGGTCTGGCTTAAGCGCGGATCTTGGACGCAAAATTCCGCGACCATCTGCTCCTTTGCCAGGCGACTCCAAAGCAAATCCGGCGATCGCTCCAACCAATGGAGGGCGTTAATGAGTTGACGGTGTCCCTGTTCTGGATTGTCCTTAAAGGCCGCCAGGACGAGGGGATAACCGGGTTTTGCAAAGTTCAAGAATGCCATGGGCTTGGGAAGAAAAGAAATGTTGGCTTGAGGAATCGCTTGTCGGGGAACGAGGCCCCAGGAAAATCCTTGAGATGTTGATTGAGTAATTTTCTATCGATGATGGTCATGGGGTGGTTGTCGCCGCTGGAACTGCCGGGTCGCCCGGAGCGATCGCCAACGATATATTAGCCAGAGGGAGAGAAAATAGACCGCCACCGCCAAACCCACACCAACCACCGTACAGCCGATAAATAGGGTGCTGATAAAATTCATCCCCGCCAGACTCAAATCAGACCAGGATTCTAGCTGGGCTTCATCAAAGGTGATCGGCTGTTGGAGCAGCACTTCTCCCACCTGAAAGTTGAAGTAAAAAATGGGCACATAGGTCAGGGGATTACTCACCCAGGTACCCGCCGCCGCCGTCAGTTTGTTGCCATTAAAAACCGTGGCCAAGAGTAGGCCAATGATTGTCTGGAGACCGAAAAGCGGAAAACTCCCGGCAAATGCCCCGCAAGCCCAACCCCTGGCGATCGCCTCTGGTGTGCCTTCTTGCCGTAACACTTTGAGGTACCAATACCGGATCCAACGACGCCAACGGGACAATACATACTTGAACTGTTTGTGAGGCAGCGGTTTCACAGTAACCATACGGATCTCAGCTAAAAAAAATGGGGAATCACTCCCCGAATTGGATGGGTTGAAGTGGAGAAAGAACTTAGGCGCTCTTACCAAATTGGCGATCGTAGACCATTTCTTCCTTATCTGATTCTAGCTTGACGTCAGAACGGGGGTAAGCAACGCAGAGCAGTGCATAGCCTTCGTCTTGTAGCTCAGGAGAAAGCCCGATCCCCTCTTCACGACTGACACTGCCTTCGGTAATCAGTGCCGCACAGGTCGTACAGACCCCAGCACCACAGGAGGTGGGGAGATCAATGTTGTTGGCATGGGCAACATCGAGGATCGTTTGATCTTCTGAAACGTCGATGGTGTAGGTGTTGCCGCGATGTTTAATCTCTACTTTATAGGAGGTGGTCATAGGGGGGATTTTAACAATTATTTTAAGGTTTCTTTCGCTACATATTTTAAAGGATCGCCGCGCTTATTAAGAAATGTCGCTAAATCTAAACCTTAATTGCGTGGTCGCTGAGGCCGCAAAGTTCGGGTGTTAATTTGAAGGGCGAAATTCCCGTTGGAAAATCCTTTTAAAACGCTTTAATTCGTCCATTTCAAGATTAATTCCTATGTATAACGGCAATACTAAAAAAGACTATATCCAAGCTGGCCTTGTAGCTGGTTTAGGGGCTGGGGTGGCCACTTCCTTTGCGGTGGGCCAGGGGCAACATCCGGCGATCGCCTTGGGGATTACCCTGATGGCGGCGGTGTTTGCGATGGTTTGTCACCGTTATGATCTGATTTAGATTGAAATCGCAGTTTAGTTTTTAAAAATCCGCAATGAAGGCGATCGCCATGACCGCAGCGGGGCGCCCCAATGTCCTCCAGCTTATTGAGGTGCCGCAGCCGCAAATCACAACCCCCCAGCAAGTCCTTGTGAAACTCCAGGCGGCGGGGGTGAATCCCATTGATACAAAAGTCCGTAGTCGAGGCACGTTTTATGATGATCCCCTCCCGGCAATTCTCGGTTGTGACGGGGCCGGGATAATTGAGGCGGCGGGCCGCGATGTCGAAAATTTTGCCGTGGGTGATGCTGTCTATTTCTGCGATGGCGGATTGGGGAAAGCAGGCACCGGAAATTACGCCGAATATGCGGTGGTCGATGCCCGATTCATTGCGAAAAAACCAGAAAATTTATCCTTTGCGGCGGCAGCAGCGGCTCCCCTCGTCTTGATCACGGCCTGGGAAGCTTTAGGCGATCGCGCCCGGTTGCAGTCTGGCCAAACAGTACTGATCCACGCCGGAGCGGGTGGTGTGGGCCATATGGCAATTCAACTGGCAAAACTGTGGGGCGCAACGGTCTTCACGACGGTGAGTACCCCCGACAAAGCGCGGTTGGCCCGGCAATATGGCGCCGATGAAGCAATTTTGTACCGCGACGTGGATGTGGCCGAAACGATACACAAGTTAACCGACGGGGCTGGGGTTGATGTGGCTTTTGATACTGTCGGCGGCCAAGTCTTTTGGGAGACAGTGCCAGCGGTGAAAACCTACGGCGATTTGGTGACAATTCTCGAACCAGATTTTCAGCTTGGCAATCTCAAACAGGCCCGGCTAAAAAATTTACGGATTAGCCTAGAACTGATGCTAACACCGATGCTTACTGGGGATGTGGCCGGACAAATGCACCAGGCCGATATTCTGCGGCAATGTACCCAATGGTTTGAGGCCGGGGAACTCAATATTCACCTAGGCCAAGCGTTTCCTCTGGCTGAAGCAGCAAAAGCCCACCAAATCATCGAACAGGGTTCCAGCACAGGAAAAATTGCCCTTACCATTTAGGCAAACTGTTGGGCATGGAATTGGGCATAGCGACCCTGGTGGGCGAGTAATTCCTCGTGGGTGCCGGATTCAACAATTTCCCCTTGGTCTAAAACGATAATGCGATCGCTGCTGCGGACAGTGGCCAGCCGGTGGGCAATTACAAACACGGTACGGTCTTGCATAATCCGTTCCAAGGCTTCCTGTACCAGAGCTTCGGATTCGGCATCAAGGGCAGAGGTGGCCTCATCCAAAATTAAAATGCGGGGATTGAGTAAAACAGCCCTGGCGATCGCCACCCGTTGCCGTTGACCACCAGAGAGATTAACACCCCGTTCCCCCACATAGGTGTGGTAGCCCTGGGAAAATTCCGAGATAAATTGGTGGGCATTGGCAATTTTGGCCGCCGCCTCCACCTGTTCTAAGCTAAATTCCGTTTGACCGAAAGCAATATTTTGGGCGATCGTTCCGGAAAAAAGTACCGTTTCCTGGGGGACAATGCCGATCTGCTGGCGCAAACTTTTGAGGGTGACGGTGCTGGTATCAATGCCACCGATGAAAATTTTTCCGGCCACCGGATTATAAAAACGAGGTAATAAATTGACTAAGGTCGTTTTGCCCGCCCCCGACGATCCCACTAAGGCGATCATTTCTCCCGGTTGCACTGTCAAATTGATATTTTTTAAAACGGGCTTATCTGCTTCGTAGGCAAAGGAAACATTCTGATAGTCTACTTTTCCCGTCACAGCGGGCAATGTCTGGGCATCGGCTGCTTCTAAAACCGTTGGCTGCACGGCCATCAGTTCAAATACCCGATCAACGGAGGCTTCCCCTTCTTTAAACTCGTTGAAATTGCTGGTGGTGATTTGGATTGGGTCAATCAGCAAGGCCACTGCTGCCACATAACTGACGAACTCTGCCGCCGTTAAATTTTCCTGGGCAATTTGCCAGCCTCCCAAGAAAAACAGAAAAATCACCGCCATCGCTTCCAGGAAACCCACCACCACAAATTGCAAGGCTTTAATCTGGGCAGTGCGGAACTTAGCGCGACGGTTTTGTTCGGCTTCCTCGGTGAACCGTTGCAGCTCGTAATCTTCAGCGGCAAAGGCTTGCACGAGACGAATCCCATTAAACACTTCCGTCAGTAGAGAGGAAAGGTTGGAGGTGCGGGTTTGGCTGCGGCGGGAAAAATCCAGAAGTTTCTCCCCAAAAGAACCAATCAAAATCGCCATCAATGGCCCAATGATCAAAGCCGCTAGGGTGAGTTGCCAGTTGACATAGAACATATAGCCCAGCACCACGATTAGCTGCAAAATGCTGGGCACAAACTGATGGAAAATCTTGTTAATTACTTCCCCAACTCGGTCTACATCTTCCGTGAGGCGATAGGAGAGATCGCCGGTTTTTGCCCCCTCAAAGTAATTCAAACTGAGACGATGGAGGTGGCCATAAACCTGGGTGCGGAGTTGGAGGGCAATTTTTAGGGCGGCCTTGGCCATTAGGGTATCTTGGCCGTATTGCACCGCCCCCCGGATGAGAAAGATGATCGCCGCCTGGCCTGCTAAGTTAACAATGCCCTGGATATTCCCCGCACCAATGTCGTTGGCCATATCACCCGCCAGGATCGCCAAAATCGGCCAAAAGACGGTGAAGCCGACGGTACAAATGAGGGCTTGGCCAATGGTGAGCCGCTCGGCCTTAAGATAGGGCAATAACTGGAAATAGCTAGAACGGGGACGACGTTTCAAGGGAATAGGTCTTTAAAAGGGTGGGCAGACCCATGGTAAGCGAATTCGGCGGCAATTCTTTAAGGAAAAATACATCCTGGGGACTATCGGTGCGATGATGATAGGCTATACCTTTATCTATTTTTTCCGGCTTCGATGAGTGTAGATTGGATTACGAGAGCAGATCGTCTCAGTGCTTTACCGCCCTATGTGTTTGCCCGGTTAGATGAGCTGAAAGCAAGGGCACGGGAACAGGGTATTGATTTAATTGATTTGGGGATGGGTAATCCAGACGGGTTCGCCCCACAAGAAGCCATTGATGCGGCGATCGCCGCCTTTGAGACGGCCCAATTTCACGGGTATCCGCCCTTTGAGGGGACTGCTAGCTTTCGTAAGGCGATCGCCACTTGGTACAAACGCCGCTATGCCGTTGAACTCAATCCCGATAGTGAAGCCTTGCCTCTGTTGGGATCGAAAGAAGGTCTTGCTCACCTGGCCCTTGCCTACGTGAATCCAGGGGATACGGTGCTGGTGCCGAGTCCCGCCTATCCGGCCCATTTTCGCGGCCCATTAATTGCCGGCGCAAAGATCCACGAAATTATCCTCAAGCCGGAACAGGATTGGGTGATTGATCTCAGCAGCATCCCCGAAGAAGTGGCGAAAAAAGCCAAAATTCTCTACTTCAACTATCCCAGCAACCCCACCACCGCCACTGCGCCTCGGTCTTTCTTTGAGGAAGTGGTGGAGTGGGCGCACAAGTATCAGGTGATGCTCGTCCATGACCTTTGTTATGCGGAGCTTTCTTTTGACGGTTACAAGCCCACCAGTTTGCTCGAAATTCCTGGAGGGAACGAGATCGGCGTGGAGTTTCATACTCTCTCAAAAACCTACAACATGGCAGGTTGGCGCGTCGGGTTTGTGGTGGGGAATGCGGACATTATTCAAGGTTTGCGCACCCTCAAAACCAACCTCGACTACGGCATTTTTTCAGCAATCCAAAAGGCCGCAGAAGCAGCATTGGGACTACCGGATAGTTATATCCAAGGGGTGCAGGAGCGTTACCGGGAACGGCGAGATGCCCTCATTGAAGCTCTGGGGGAAATTGGCTGGAATATTAAACCTTCCAAAGCGACGATGTATCTCTGGGTGCCCTGTCCGCCGAGTATGAATTCCACGGACTTTGCGCTCTATGTGTTGCGAACTACCGGGGTTGTTGTGACTCCAGGCAGTGCTTTTGGGGCTGGTGGAGAAGGTTATGTGCGGATGAGCTTGATCGCGCCTGTTGATCGTCTCCGCTATGCGATCAGCCTCTGGAAAAAAGCAGGTATTCACTTCGATATGCTGGCCCCAGAAACCAACTAAATTTACGATTACTTTGGGATAAATCCCCAACTTTTTCAAAAAGTCGGGGATTTTTGGTAGTCATAGATTTTCCGATTAATCATTCAGTGAAAATAGATGCAGCCTAGAATTTCATGTAGCTTTGGGACTATTCATAATCATATGATGAAGTTATATTACTCAATACAGTTTGCTGTTTGTGCGAGCTATCAGGTTTTGTGTTGTATTTAGAACCATCCAAAAAATTGAGATATATCTTATGTAAAATCAAGTAATTACGCCGCAGGCCGTAGTGCAGTGTAAGCTCTTAGTTGAGCGGCTACAGATAACGAAAGTCTCAACAATAATGCCAAAGAGATCGAATCAGTTTCAGAAGCTTGTCACCTACATTGCGGAGCAAGTTGCTCCTGTGGGGGCTACTGTGCAAGAATCCGCCGAGCTATACGAGAAAGGCCTTGATGCCAAAGTCTCACGAGAAGTAGATGTACTGATCGAAGCAAATGGAGGAATGGCGACCATACGTATAGCTCTCGAATGTCGAGATCGGTCGCGCAAAGATGATATTCAATGGATTGATGACCTAATCGGTAAGTACCAGAATCTCGAAGTTAACCAGGTAATTGCGGTTTCGAGTTCAGGCTTCTCCCAAACTGCCCAACAAAAAGCAGAATTCAATAGGATAGTAACGATGTCTCTCGAAGAGGCTTCTGAAACTAACTGGCCTGAGCAATTTGTCAAACTAGGCATAGGAATGGTTAATCAGCACTTGCAGGTCATTAAGCTTCTGTTTGTCACCGATCCGCCGTTTCAAGAAGAAATTGCTCCTGATGACAAGATCTATTTCATGAGTACACATCCCCCCGAGATAGAGATGGAGCCAGAAGTGATGGATATGAAAAGCTTCGTAGCGAAAGTTGATTTACATATTCTTAATCAAATCAAGAAATACATGTCATCCAACATGCTTTCGATTTATAAGACCCTAGAAAACTTAGGGAAGGACGCTCTTGTCGAATGGCCATTATCTGTAAGTAATCTACAACTTGAGGGTAAACAAGCAGACAGGTATGAAATCAGAAGGATGGTTTACACAGTGCTCATTCGTACTGAGTATTTAGAAGTGGGTTTCAAGAATCATCTGTTGAGTGATAAGGCAATGATAACTTCTGCTACTCTAGATCCAGGCGACGGCAACAAAATTTCTCTATCAGTAGTTCAAGCTAATGGCTCGGCGGAAGGGAAACTCTTCGTGAATAAATCAAATTAGAAAAAACAAGCCATCACTATTGCTATGCTCCAATCTTGGATCGATGATGAGGATATTGAAGAGCTACAAGATACAGGCGAGTATTTAGTTCAAGTGTTGGACGAAGATCGACTTTCTGACTGCAAGTTATTTCCCCTTGAGATGAAATACGTTACGTGGTGAGGCGAGTAGTTTTATTGACTGTTCAAAATTTAATCGAATAAAAGGCGATCGCCCTTCACTATCGCCTTTCCTCCCTTCATTACCCCTCAAAAGTCGATCCATAGCGAAAACCAGAGACAATGGGAGATAATCAGTAAAGAAATGTAAAAATCTCTCAGCAAAGGACAAACGCAACCATGCGCGTAATTTTAATGACGGGAAAAGGAGGCGTCGGCAAAACCTCTGTCGCAGCAGCTACAGGACTCCGCTGTGCCGAGTTGGGCTATCGTACCCTAGTGCTCAGTACCGATCCTGCCCACTCCCTCGCCGATAGTTTTGATGTAGAGCTTGGCCACGACCCCATCGAAGTGAAACCCAACCTCTGGGGCGCAGAACTCGATGCCCTGCGGGAACTCGAAGGCAACTGGGGCGCAGTGAAACGCTACATTACCGAAGTCCTCCAAGCGCGCGGCCTTGATGGTGTCCAGGCAGAGGAACTCGCAATTCTGCCGGGCATGGATGAAATTTTTGGCCTAGTGCGCATGAAACGCCACTACGACGAAGGCACCTATGATGTTTTAATCATCGACTCGGCCCCTACAGGCACAGCTTTACGTTTATTGAGTCTGCCGGAAGTGGGCGGCTGGTATATGCGTCGCTTCTATAAGCCCCTCCAAGGGATGTCCGTGGCGTTGCGTCCCCTCGTTGAACCCATTTGGAAGCCCCTCACGGGTTTTTCGTTGCCTAACAAAGAAGTAATGGATGCGCCCTATGAATTTTATGAGCAGATCGAAGCCCTCGAAAAAGTGCTGACGGATAACACCGTTACTTCCGTGCGCCTGGTCACAAACCCTGAGCGGATGGTGATCAAAGAATCCCTCCGCGCCCATGCCTATCTGAGCTTATACAACGTTTCGACGGATATGGTGGTGGCCAACCGGATTATCCCCGACAGTGTGAATGATCCGTTTTTTGCCAACTGGAAAGACAATCAACAGACCTATAAGCAGGAAATTCACGACAATTTCCACCCTCTGCCCGTGAAGGAAGTGCCCCTTTATCAGGAAGAATTATGTGGTTTGGCGGCCCTCGAACGACTCAAGGAAACCCTTTATGGCGAGGAAGATCCGACCCAGGTCTATTACAAAGAAGATACGGTGCGGATGATCCAAGGGGATGGCGGTTACAGCCTCGAACTTTATCTTCCTGGTATTCCCAAGGAGCAAATCCAGCTCAATAAAACGGGCGATGAACTGAATATTCGTATCGGTAACCACCGTCGGAACCTTGTGCTTCCCCAAGCCCTCGCAGCGTTAAAACCCTCTGGGGCAAAGATAGAGGAAGATTTCCTGAAGATTAAGTTTGCGGCCTAGATTGCCCAGGATTTTTTAAATAAAAATCACTCAACTCTCTGTTCTGTCTCTGGAATGGAGAGTTTTTTTAGTGAGAGGCAAAATGTTTAGACTGCCCGACAATCGAACGAACCCGGTAGATGGGCCGCCCCTGGGATTCGTGGTAGGTGCGGATCAGCAGTTCCCCCAAGAGACCAAAGCCAAAGAGTTGCACCCCGGCTAATAAAAGGATCGCTACCAGGAGCAACAAAGGGCGATCGCCAATCGCTTGGCCCAAAAAGATCTTGAGGAAAGATAAATAGCCCCCCAGCATAAAACCAACGAGCATAAAAATAATACCGAGGTAGCCAAAAACGTGCATTGGGCGGGTGAGGAATTTTTTCATAAACCACACCGTCAGCAAATCGAGCAATACCCGAAACGTCCGGTCTAGGCCATATTTACTGCTGCCAAACTGCCGGGCATGGTGCCGCACCGGGATTTCGGCGATGGTCGCCCCCTCAATAAACGCTAGGGCAGGGATGAAGCGGTGCAGTTCCCCATAGAGATTGAGATCTGCTAAAATCTCTGTCCGGTAAGCCTTGAGGGAACAGCCATAGTCATGGAGATCGACCCCCGTCACCCGCCGGATCAAGGCATTGGCAATTTTTGAAGGAAGCAGCCGTGTCCATTGATTGTCCTGCCGTTCTTTGCGCCAACCGCTGACGAGATCATAACCTTCGTTCATTTTCTGGAGCAGGTTGGGGATATCCGCCGGATCATTTTGTAAATCTGCATCGAGGGAAATAATAATCTCCCCTTGGGCGTGTTGAAATCCTGCTGCCATCGCTGGGGTTTGGCCGTAGTTACGCCGCAAAATAATTGCCCGTAGGTCTTCCCGTTCGGTGGCTAATTTTTTTAAGAGTGCCGTGGAGCCATCCTTAGAGCCATCGTCCACGCAGATAATTTCGTAGGCATAGTTGTGGGCTTGCATCACCGAGGCGATCGCCTGGATCAGGTGCGGCAGACTTTCCACTTCGTTGTAGATGGGCACCACAATCGACAGGGTTTGCGTGGTGGCAGGCGCTTCGGTAATCGGGGCAGGGCTAGACATCAATGGTGGTTAAATTTGACAGGCTAAGGACGGTGGGGCGTAACTTTCCATGACACGACCAAAGCCACAGAGGGTCTGGTGGTAGGCGCGACTAATCATGTCCCACGGCTCCCAGAGGCGATCGATGCCAATGCCATTGCGGCCCATCTCGATGCCGGAGCTATGGATATAATAGCCTTCTCCGAGGTAGAGGGCGACGTGATCAATGCGTTGCTCTTTGGCAAAGAAAATCAAATCGCCGAGTTCCAGTTCTTCTTGGGAGATAGGCTCCACGAAATCCCCCTGTTGATAGGAGTTGCGCGGTAACCAAATCCCCTGGGAAGCATAGGCCGCCTGGATAAACCCAGAACAATCATAATTCGGCGCAGTAGTGCCCCCCCATAGATAGGTATTACTCACCCGCTTTGCAGCGTGGGCAAAGATCAAAATATTTTCCATGCGCGCTTCGATTTCCGGGCGATCAACGGGGACAAATTCGTAGGGTTCTTCGGCGACTTCGAGGTGTTGTAAATCTGCTTTTTTGAGCCAGGTACAGTAGCCATCTTCGACGGTCATCACCCGCACAGCCTGGTCTGTTTCTTTATTGAGCATTTGCACCCGACGACCAGCGGCAGCTTGGGTACCGAGGGACTGACATTCGGCGTCGTCATATAGATCGAGGGTTTGCAGGCAAAAGTATTCACCACTGGGAGAAGGGGACAGTTGCATAGATTTCAAAGGGGTTAGGGGGGATGGATGCGGGAGGAGAGAAATCAACGGTGCAGCCGTCTTTGCCGCCTATTCTATCCTGACCTCGGCCTGGTGCAGCGATAACTGGAGGCGATCGCCATAGGTGAGATCCAGAATCAGGGGAGCAAGGACTTCGAGGGTGGCAGGGGCTTGGAAATGACCCAGTTTCGTTTCAGGGTGCGGGTAATAAATTAGGCCATCATACCGCTGCTGGCGGTGCTCAATGTAACAGGGACTAAAAGAAAAGGTCTCTGGGGAAAAATCCGGGTGCCATTGCAGATTTGTGAACGTGTGACGGGGTTGAATCAGAGTAAAGGTTTTGGGCGCAATGGAAATATTGAGGGTGCCGGGGAAATAGCCGGATAAATCTAGGCCCAGGTTCCGAAAATGAGGTGTTTGCAGCGCAATGGTACCCGCTTCATAGGGACTGTTTTTTGCTTGCCCCGAAGCCACTTGATGACCCCGTGTAAGCAAGCCTGTCACCGTTTGCCAGGTCATGATTTTAATCCCGCTGGTGGGAAAATTGGTAAGCACCGACAAAGGCTAGGGCGATCGCCACCCCTGCCAAAATGGGAATCGCGTGCCAGGGAAATTCCGAAAGGGGTAAATAGGCCGCCGCCCGCAGTCCGGTGGTGGTGTAGGTGAGGGGAATGCAATAGACAATCGCCCGGAACAGACGGGGTAAAGTTTCCGGGTCGAAAAAGGTCGCCCCCAAAAAGGACATCGGCACAATCAAGAAATTATTAAAAATCCCCACACTTTCCAGGGATTTGACCCGTAGACCGACAATCACCCCTAACCCCGCAAACACAGCGCAGTTCAACAGCAGTAACAGAATAAACAGAGGATTGATAAAGCTAAAAACTTTGCCCGTAAAAAGGATTGCCACAATCAGCACCGACCCTGCCGTCATCAGTCCCCGCAGGATGCCAGCCATCATTTTCCCTAGGTGTAAGGCGAGGGGATGAACGGGCAAAAGAAGCAGTTCTTCAAAGGTTTTGCTGTAGAGGCGATCGCCACAGATCGAGAAGGTTGTCCCCCCAAAACTAATGGTCATCGAAGACAGGGCAACCATCCCCGGCAAGATAAATTCTAGGTAGGTATCCCCGGCGGGGGGAGTGATCGCTTGATCTAGGGCACTACCGAGTCCCAGACCAAAGGCCAAAATATAGATGAGTGGCGAAACCAAACCCGTTGCTGCCACCTGTTTGAGGCGCACCCGCAACTTTAACCAGTCCCCCCAAAAAACACCGAGGGTATCACCCCAAAGATGGGCGAGTTCAAAGCGTTGACGGGGCGGTGGGGTCGTGGTGGTACGGACTTGATCGGAGACGGCTTCTAGGTTAGTCACGGTGCTTTTTAGGACAACTTTACATCGCTTCACATTATCGAATTTTAGGCGAACTTGCTAGGGTTCATCATTTAGGTAGCTAATGATTCGGGGCTAGATTCGTAAACCAAATCAAACTGCCATGGGCCTTGAAGGATTTGGCATAAACGAGGTATTATTGTAAGCTGTGTCGATTTATAGAAACTTATATGCCTAAATTAAAGACTCGCCGTGCAGCTGCGAAACGGTTTAAGCTGACTGGCAGCGGCAAGAAAATCGCCCGTCGCAAAGCGTTTAAGAATCACCTTTTGAACCATAAGAGCGCAGAACAGAAGCGTCGTCGTCTGTCTGGGATGGCCCTCGTGGACAAGAGCGATGAGAAAAATGTTCGTCTGATGCTTCCCTACGCCTAGAGACAACGAACGGTAGAAACTGTCTGGTTTCTGAAAAATCGAGAGTTTTATTACTTAAATTATATATAGGTAAAGTTTATGCCAAGAGTAAAGCGCGGTAACGTCGCCCGTAAGCGTCGTAAAAAAATCCTTAAGTTAGCGAAAGGTTTCCGGGGTTCCCACTCCAAGCTCTTCCGCACTGCAAACCAGCAGGTCATGAAGGCACTCCGGAATGCCTACCGCGATCGCCGCAAGAAAAAGCGTGATTTTCGTCGTCTGTGGATCGTGCGGGTTAATGCCGCAGCTCGGTTGAATGGTCTGAGCTACAGCAAACTTACCCACCAACTCAAAAAAGCGAACATTGAGATCAACCGGAAGATGCTGGCTGAACTGGCTGTTGTTGACCCCCAAGCCTTTGCCCAGGTGGTTGAAGTGGCAAAAAGTGCCTAGACAGTAACACCATTTCGTCGGTTGTGGCATTATTAAAAGTGAAGAATTGAATTAGCCCCCAGAGTAGCCATTCTGGGGTTTTTTTGTTAGGGGGAACTCATGGCGCGCGGTGGAGTATTTGGATATGGGTTGGCGATCGCCGCTAGCTTCTTTTTCGGGTCAACATCTTTAACCCAAGCAACGCCCCTCGAAACCATCCAAGCACGGGGGATTCTCCGGGTCGCGGTCAAGGAAAATGTGCGGCCCTTGGGATTTCGGGATGAAGCGGGAAATTTACAGGGCTTGGAAATCGATATTGCGCACCAACTGGCGGCGGAATTATTAGGCGATCGCCAAGCAGTAGAATTGATTCCCCTCACCAACCAGGAACGCCTCGATGCGGTGCTGACCGGGGAAGTGGATCTCGTCATTGCCCAACTCGGTCTCAATGCTTCCCGTCAACGGCTGGTGAATTTTAGTCCCTACTATTACCTCGATGGGATTGGCTTCGTGACAAGGGATCGCGAGATCCAATCCCTAAATCAAATCAGTGATCAACGGGTCGTTGTCCTGGAAGGTTCCGAGGCGATCGCCGCCGTGCGCGCCTATTTTCCAGGAGTCACTCTCGTTGGCGTTAACTCCTACCAAGAGGCGTTAAATTACCTCGAAAATAACGAAACCGCCCTCTTTGCAGGGGATCATTCCGTCCTCACGGGTTGGGTACAGGAATATTCAGAATATCAACTCCTCCCCGCTTGGCTCACGGGAAATCCCTTGGCGATCGCCTTTCCCAAGGGAAGACAACACCAAAGCCTAAGCCAAGCCCTCCAGGAAACAGTAACCGATTGGCAAAATAGCAATTGGTTAACGGAACGTATCAATCATTGGGGCCTACCCCAATAGCAACTTAGTCTCAAAAGTAACTAGCGGCGAGTGCCCGTCACAAAAGGAGCATTAGGCTGACCCGTGCTAAAGGAGACCGTGAAACGATCATCCGTAAAAGTTCCTGTGGCAAACTTATACTCGTCCTGACTCCAACCAAAGACTAAGCTGGGACTATTGTAAAAAGATCCAAATTTAATCCCTGCGTTCACACCATATCTAGCAACCACAGTATCCTCATCAAAAGGTGTGTAATAACCAGACAGAGAGAAGTTATCTCCTAATTGAGTTCCTAACCGGAGCGTCAAATTACTTTCGTCAGAATTGGGCAAAAGACCGCCGAAATTTTGATCTGCCGATAAAGTCACATCCCCAAGTCGGGCCGCCGCACTTACCGTTGCTCGACTCCCGGTCGAACCTACAAAAATATCGCCAATCTGCTGATCTTGGTCAATCGCGTAATCCAAGCCTGCCGCTAAAGTAAACGAATTGCCATTATTTGCCGAAAAAGTTTTTGCAACATTGCCCCAGAGACGACTGTAGTAGTCTTTGTCAGGGTTGAGGTAGCCAATGCCGCCCACTTCTGCGCGCACCCCAGCATTCACATTTTGATAGCGATAATCGCCTCCGACGTAGGCCTTGAGCCAGTCTTGGGTCTCCTCAGCTGTGTAATCTATTAAAGCCCCTAGATAGTAGCGAGTCCGGTTGCGATTATCTGTGCGGTTGCCTGTAAAGCTAAGGTGAGGCACATAATTTGTTCGCTCACTATAGCGAGTTTTGATGATTTGTGTTGCATCCCGCTCAAAAAAGGCCAAGCCAATTTGAGTATAGGCATCCTGAATATCATCAAAGTCCAACAATAGCTGCTGATCAACACCACCAACCTCGTTGAGTAATGTCGCTGCTACTTGGGCACTCAGATTATCTGCATCTGTGGCTCCCCCTTCACCATAAGCGGCTGCCACCAGACGCGGCCCACTAAAATCCTTAAAACGACTGCCATCTTCTAAGATTTCAATCTCACGATCAACCACAGGAGAAAGACCGACCCAAAAACTGTTCGAGGTTGCTGCGGGAATATCCTCTGGCGGAGTACTTAGATCCGTAACGCTTTCTGCACGGGAAACACTCCCTTGGTAAGCCGTGAAGCTATTGGCAGGTAAGCGAGAATTGTTCGCAGCGCTAAACAAGTTAGCATTAACATTCGGATTTGGTGGTGCATCTCCCCCTTCTAGGGCTGGGTCAACATCCGGCAAGAGTAAGGTTGCTAGCTGCACTGCACTATCGAGGCCAAAATCTTCATCGTTGGGAATCGCGGCAAACCCGCGTACTGTTCGCCCTAAAACGGCTTCCTGGTCATTTTGCTTGAGCACTTGCCGTACATTGGCAATCCCAACACTGTAGGTATTATCTAAATTTTCGCGACGAATGGTTTGGCCCTGGCGACCTGTCTCTGGACCAACGGCAACAATTCCAGAATTGGGTACGTTTAGTTCAATACCGACTTCTTGACCGGGTAATCCTCGTTGGAAACCAGGTTGCTTGATAAAGGCTAAGTTTTCTTCTGAAACGACCCCACCAAAAGCAATACCCGAATCTAGGAGCCGACCGGGGAGGAGGGTATCTGGGTCATAGCTTTGGGGATCGAAGGCAACCGGGGGTAAAAAACTACAAGTCTCGTCACTACCGCCTCCTCCGGGATCAAGGATGTCGCACCCTCCTGTGAGGGTGAACTGGTATAAATAGCCCCCCAGAGTTACAGGCTGATCAATCTCAGTTTCCACTTCCCGGTCTTGGACGGCAGATCGCAGGCGTACGTAAGTTCCCCGAAAATCTGTCACCGCCACATTATCAGCGGTTGTTCCTTGGAAAATGTCAGAATCCAGCCGAGCAAAGCCGTCTACATTCACATCGCTCGTTGTGGAATCGGACAGGAGGCCAGATGCGGCAATTTCCCAATCGGAAAAATGAGAAATCGGTGTTCCATCCAGATTTTGTGTCGTGATTAAGGGATTAACACGGTTGAGAGGCATTTTTTGAAGAAAATCGTCAGTCTCAGGGGCTGGTGTCTCTTCTTCTAAAGTTGGATCTGGCGTTGGAACAGGAATTTGCGCGACGTCACTGTCTGTTTCTGTGCTGGCTTCTGTACTAGGAACTGGTGACGATGTTGCTACAGGACGCGAATTTTCTTGATTCGTCGCAACCCTCTCTTGCTGCTGTATTGGTTCAGATAAGCGAGGGGGGGCCTGAGAGTTAATGACACTCTCCTGTTGGAGATCACGAACCACCGATCGAATTTCACTCAACTCTTGTTGGATATTACTGAGTTGCTCTTGGAGTGCGGAGAGATCGCCGAGCTGCGAAAGGAGCTGGGCTAACTGGACTAACTCAGCCGACGAGAGACCTGTTGCTGGGGCTCCAGAGCTACCTGTGGTAGGGACTTGGGCAATTAGTTGTTCTGTTGGAGGAGCTTCGGCTGATGGCTTTGATTCATCTTGTGCTGTGGTGGCAGGGGCGCGGGCAATGAGTTGCTGCTTTGGATTAGGCCCAGGGACAGTATTCTGAACTACGGTTGAAACTTTTGCTGGAGACTGGACTGCTTGGGCTTCTGGTGCAGAAGTGGGGGATAAATTGACCTGCTCAAGGGAATTATCAACGCTGACATTAGTCGCTTCCATTGCGGCGGCGAGGGTGGCGAAAGGAGTGGAGGCCATCGCACAAAGAAGGCTACGGAGAATGGGGCGAGATCTAGGCAAGGTCATTTTGCTGTGGATTGTAAAAAATAGATGGTCACTAGAAAGATCTACAACAGAAACACAAAAGTAGTACGGCGTAATACAACCGGGCCTGAAGTTGGGCTTTGCTTTTAGCTCAACACTATTTTGCTGTGCCAATCGATAAAATTCAAGGCAGAGATTACTCGATAATATTTCACAATGTTAAATTTGAGTTATCGACAAGATGACCTTATCAAAACAACAGTATCAATGATGTCTCTCGCCAGAAGATAGCTAAATTTGCTGAAAAAAGCAATATCTTAGATGGACTCACAGCAAGAAATCATTTTTTGGGAAAGACAAAAATTTAAGATATGAACACAAAGCTCAAATGCTGTTGTATTTTTATGATAAATGGGTATATTGTCTAAGGGGACAAGATTAAATGCTAAAAGTCGTGATGGCTTTTAGATACTTTATCCCTTGTTGTTCGCTCTTCTGCTTATATACTTACGTCTTCAGAACTAGCAGTGATTTTTTCCTATCAATTAGGTCACTGCTAGGCATGACAAAACAATCAACTCAACTTAGAAATATCCTAAATCCATGAAAAAATTTTCTTTTGCTTTAGCCGCCGCTAGTGCGCTCTCCCTCGGTCTCGCTTCCACTGCCCAAGCTGGTGAAGGTGGGATCGCCGCCGGTGCCGCTGCCACTTTTGATGCTGGTGATCTGACTAGCCTTTCTGTTGCTGCCGCTGTCGGTAAGGAATCTGCTGCTGTCGCTGTCCGAAGCAATATTAGCAATGTTATTTTGCAAGAAGTAGCAACAGATGGTAGCGGTAATCCTATTGAGGAAGGTCAAACTCCTGATGTCACCACTGGTCAGGGAATCCCTGGAACTGGAACTATTGTCTTGGTGGATGTTGCAGGTCCAGCGATCGCCACGACTGAAGCTTATGCACTGGGTGGTTCTGGAGACATTACAGTCAACAGTATTGCCTCTTCCGAAGCACTTGGCGCTGGTAACGTAGCACCGAATCCTGTCCTTGAAGGTGGCGACGATACTAATCCTGGTATTGCTCAAGCAAACAATATCGGCGATGGTGGTCAGTCTTTTGTTGTTTTTGATCCGAGCACTGGCGACGTTGTTCTTGTAGAGGGTAATGCTCCTAATTAATTTCTGATAGTGATCCTAGACAAATTAAGTCGATAGGAATTTGAAACTAATCAGATAAGGTGTATTGCTTAAGAGTAATGCACCTTTTTTTGTGCTTTTCACTAAGATCTATAGTTGTATTACCAAAGCCTCAGCCAAACCCAACAAGAAACCACGGCAAAGCAGCGGATCGTTAACGGAACGTATCAATCATTGGGGACTCCCCTAAAGACCTGATACACTAGCAGGGCTTAAGTTTCTGTTGATTTTGCCGCAGCAGACTTAGGGAACAATAAAAATTTTTTATAAAACCTGCTATCAATCATTTCCTGTTATGGATCAAGAGTTTCTGCCAATCTTTTACCTGTCTATCCTCGTTGCTCTGCTAGGGGGATTAGCCTTTTTCCTATTCCGTCAAGTTATTAAGACCCGCCGCGTTGAAAACACTTTTTCTAAGCTACAAACCAAGCTCAAGCAAGGCTCTGGCACCGCAAAGGAGTATTACGAACTGGGTAGTCTCTATCTCGACAAAAAACTCTACGTCCAAGCGGCCCAACTGCTCCAAAAAGCACTGAAGGTAGAAGACGAGTTGGAACCAGAAAATCAGGCATTAGTATATAACGCCCTTGGTTATGCTTATTTTGCCCAGGAACAATACGACCTCGCCATTCGCCAGTACAAAGCAGCCCTAAAGGAAGTCCCGGATTACGTCACAGCTTTAAACAATCTGGCCAATGTGTACGAAAAAAAGCAAATGACAGCGAAAGCCCTGAAAACCTATGAACTTGCCCTAAAAGCAGAACCAGAGAATAAAACAGCGAAAAAACGGGCCGAATCACTCCGCAAACGGTTTGTTTCTTCTTAGACCCCTTCCCTTCCGGCCTTCGGCCACCTTCCCTAGGGAAGTAGACCCCCTTTGCCTGGCAGTATCTCCCCCAGGGGCCACCCCTCTAGCTCCCCTCTAGGGGAGAATACGCCTTCCGGCCTTCGGCCACTTTCCCCAGAGAAGGATGTGCTGGGGTCTTTTTTGGCGGCTGAATTATGAATTATTTTACGCGAGCCCGGAAGCGGATATAACCATAGGCCGCACTTTGTACAGTAGCTAAATTGACTCTGATAATGCCACTAAGCTCTGCTTGCTGTTCTGGAGTTAAATCGTTATCAACACCTGTGCAACCTGTGGCTTCAGTGTATGCTGAAAAAAAACGACCGCGATCGCCATCAGCAGCACTTGTCAGATAGACATCCGAACCTAAATTCAGCTTAATACCAAGGTCCTCTGTGGAAGTTGCACCATTATCAACAGGCGTAAAACCATCATAACTATCTGGAAGGTACGTTAGATACCTTGACAAAGGGTCACAGATTTTGACTTCTGCAGCGGTACTTATTCCTTTATTCAAAAAGTAAATAGTGTATTCCACTATATCGCCTGGGGCAGCTTCTGTACTAATTTCACCAACAACAAAATTAGCTGGCCACATTTCATGATTAGTTCCATCAGAGGGAATAATAGTCGAGAAATTGGTGGTATTTCCATTGACCGCCGTGATTTGTGTAATCCGTTTTAACAATAACAATTGCGGCAAAATATTACGAATCCCAAAATCTCTACCTTGAATATTATTACTACTATTAAAAAGATCCGTCTCTAAAGGACTAGTCGCCCCCCAACCTGATGGTAGAGAAGCAGCAGGGGCGGGGTTTCCCACAACGGCAACACCGGTACTTAAACGAATTCTGACATTTGTATTAAATGGGACATCATTAAAGGTATAAGTACCATCTGGTTGAACTGGAGCACTCGCAAGAACATTACCATTACTATCCACCAAAATTGCCTTTAAAAGGCCATCAGCATTTGTTCCTACTTCAGAACCTGTTTGAATATTTGTAAAAGTGTTATTGGCAGAGTTGTCAACATCATTCCAAACTGTACCACTTAAAAATTCATCATCAAAGATCGTGTAAATAGAGCTTGTAATCGGCGCCGCACCACAAGTAGTCGTGGAGAGATTGAAAAACTTGGTAGGATCTGCATTGATCACAAATTCAATTGTTTCATTTCCCTCTGACTCCTGGTCTTGAATAATTTCAATTGGAATATTGATTAAGCTTCCTGTTGCCGCTGTGCCATCATAGTTTCCGGCAGGGATATTAAGAGTAACGGTATTACCAGTAGAGATAAAACCCCCTTGAAACTGAAAATCCAAACCTAGTGTTGCGGTACTGGATGGCTGGACTGTGATGGTAATATCCAAACCAGAAGAACCGACCAGACCAACTACCCGAATTTGAGGAGGATTGGTTGTGGGAACTCCTTCGGACTCCGGTGCATTGCCCGTCTGTGCTGCAATTTCAATGACGGGCAAACCCGCAAACTGAGTATTATCAATAAAATTACCGATTGTAAGATTGCCACCAGCCGTGGAAATTGCCTCAAAACCGACCGGAATAGTGCCACTTACCCCTGTATATCGCAGGCTACCAGAATACCGTACCCATCCGCCTCCAGGGAGTGTTAATGGGTTTGTTGTAATGTTTGCGACATTGCTTGGTGAGAGGGTTGTGATAGAACGAGGATCCCCATCACTGGCTGTGCCAAATTGAACAGCTCTTTGGTTGTTGACAACAAAGCTTGCCACATCTGCAGTGCTTGCACTACTTCTACCACGGTGATTAACAGAAAATGTAATTGTTTCCCCATTAATTAAACAAAGATTCTGAAAAAGTTTGGAGTTTGCTTCTGCATTAAGTTCTGCAAAAACATTGCCATTCGGTGGAACTACGCCATTGAAGTTTCTGGTCCATAACTCAATTAAGCTTGCCCCCGTCGGAGAAACACTAAGATTGGGGTTGACATAACCAGAACAATTACCACTTCCATTAATTCGAGGATGAGTAGTACTCCATCCAGGAACACTAGTCTGATCAACTTGAATAAAGCAATTAGTGAAACTACTAATTGTTGTTATGCCTGGAGATGTTGGCTTGGCAGGATAGGGCGTTAAATTTTGTTCGAAGCTAGGATTCAAAAATGACCGCTGGATAAATTGAGCTTGTGCGGTTTGAGGAAGAATACTAATAGAGGCGATCGCCCCAATAGTTATTGATAAAGTTTTTGAAATTGTTTTTCTTTTCGTGCTTTTCATTCTTTATCAGCTAGCTTTATTAATGACAGAAGAAATTTTTGAGAATTGAAAAAGTCTTGAACAGTCTAGTTGACATTATTAATTTCTCATTGAGAATTTGGATTTATAAAACGATCAAGATCAATGCGTTGTCCTAGATCACGACTCCGCTGACGACCACTAATTTGGAACAAATCATCCAGACGATTCAAATCTTCACTGAGGAGGAAATAAAGCGCTGATTCTAAACGGCGAATTTCTCTAGCACTGAGGAAGTTCGAGGTGGGTTCGAGGGTGAGCAGTTCGGGCATATTCTCCTCTAAACGGCGATCGCCAAAGGTCAGCGGTTCGGTATTGGCATTACCAAAGAGGAAACTGTCGTCGGTATCGAGGCGGCGGGCCTGGATCTCACCCCCAAAGACCGCATCATAAATTTCGAGGGCGAGGGCCTGGAGTTCACGCTCGCTCAACTCATCCAAACGGCGATCGCCAAAGATCAGCGGTTCGGTAGTGTTCGTGATCAACTCATTGGCTGCTGATTCATCCAAACGGCGATCGCCCAGAATTTGCGCCTCTGGTTGGGGCCTGGGCTGGGGTTCGCTGCGGGTGAGGAGCCGTTCTGTCGGGATCTCTGCAATGGGGTCAGATTCTGGCATCAAGCTCGTGACAAATTCGGTGATCGGATTCATCGGCGTAACATCGGCAAGGAGGAGGGTATCGGGATCAGCAAGTGGCACAAAACCGAGGATCCAGTAGGGCAGATAGGTAAAGTTGGGGTTGAGGTCAGCATCGGTGCGGTTATAGGTTTGGACTTGGAGATTTGTATCGTCGGGGGTAAAGGTAGCCTGGGATAAGTTCAATGAAAAACTTTGGGGCTGTTCCTGGCGAGAATTGCGATTCACTGTACTGGTGGTATCCTGGGGGAGATCAGGCGGTAAAGTCGCTAATTGGGGTAATTCTGTGTTGATTAAGTTACCCACAATGGGATTGCCGCCGAGCTGGGTAGAAATGGCCTGGAAGGTAGCAGCAGTACCACTCAGGGTAAAGGTAATCGGCTGTTCTGGAACTTTGTTTTGGGAACTGTTGCCTAGGGATCGGAGCGTTAGGCGATCGCCACTGATCCCCCGACTGAGGAGATATTGGCGGGCGGTTTGCAGACGACGGGCTTCGAGATTATCGGGGGTAAGTTCAGCTAGGGGCGGCAGAATACCTTGGATATCCAATTTTAGGTCTGAATATTGACCCAAAACAGTGACCAAACTATCGAGCACCATTTGCCCTTCCAGGGAAACACTGGTTTTCCCCCGCTCAAAATCAATGGCCTGGGACACATCCAAACGCAGGGGTGCTGCCAAGGCTGCCTGTAAATTAGCATCAGGCTTGGGGGCTTCGACCATTAATTTGCGGGTTTCTGGCACAGCAGCAACGGGTTGCTGGCGACCAAAATCAAACAAACTGTCCAGCTTGAGAGTAACCCCCGCATACAAACCTCCATCAGAGCGACTGCCGGAGAAATCCCGATCATTGTTCACCTGACCAGAACTGTAGCCCACCGCAAAGCGGAGATTTGGTGTCGCATAATAGCCCACCTCCGCGAGCCAACCCATTTCGCTATAGCCTGCTGAATGTTGATTAATCCAACGAATCCCACCAGTCAGATCAAACCGTCGGTTGAGGAGGTAAGTGGCCCGGAGTTGGGCGAGGGTCGCAGAAGTCGTTGTTTCAAAATCCTCGGCGAGCTTGAGGGAGGAATGGCGATAACCGAGCTTGCCGTAAAATTCCCAGCGGTAGTTAGGCGCATAGATCGCCTCGGCGGCAAATAAATGTTCCGTGACGTCGTTCCCCCTGCCTGTGAGGAGGGTTTCGGGGATGGTGTTCGGATTTTTGCGATATTCATAGCGGAGGAGGGCGTTAAATTTATCCTCGTAGGGATTGCGGTAGGCGAGGCCAACACGCAGTTCTGTGGTGGGAGGTAAACCACGGGTCGCTTGGCCTGCGGCGAAACGTCGGTCAAAATTAGCGAGGGCTGTCAGAGACGGCGATAGTTTGCCCCGGACAGAAGCTGTGAGGTTACTGGTGCTGCTGCCGTTGGTATTGCGGAATTCGTAGCCCGCTTCGGCTTGGAAATTTTCCCCATCGCCCCCACCTCGATAGCGGCCCCGGATACTAAGACTATCGCCCCCACGTAGGCCGGTCGAACGGGATGCCCCTTGACCCACTGCGCCATCACTACCCACAAAAAGATTACCCACAACTTTTTCATAGGCAAAATCGAGGTCAAAATTTTTGAAGACGGCCCAGTTATGTTTAATGCCAAAGGTCGCTGCATCCTGCATCCCTGTACTAAAGCGTTCCATGTCATAACGGGCACTGAGGATGGTGTTGTGCCAGGGTTTGTATTCGCCAGTAAGGCCGATGCTGGTGGTGCTTTGGCCAGAGAGGGTACCGCTGTGGTACCAGTTTTGGTTCAGGTTTAGGTTGACGCCCTGGGCGATCTTCCAGTCCAGGCCAATTTGACTGCGATCGCTAAATACGGCATCGGACTCCGCCGAAAGGGTGGTTTGGTTGAGGAGGCGCAGTTTAAGGCGATCGCTGAGGGGCGTTGTGAAATTGGTACGCAGTTGGGTCGAGCTACCGTCGTTTTCAGGGTTGAGATAATCAAGGCGATCGCGGAATAACAAATCCACATTCAGATTCGCTTTGCCGAAACGCTGGGCGAGGCCGGCGGTGATGGTGGTGAGTTCGTTGTCCACCAGTCCAGTGGGAATCCCTTCTTGGCCGGCGTTGATCAGATCGCCGAGGGTAACGATGGGGCGAATATTCACCCCCTGATTTTTTTCGTGGTCGTAGTTAAAACGCAGTTGGGTGCTGGGGGAGAGCCGGGCATTCAGGTCAACGCCATAGCGAGTTTGGCCGGGGACAAAACTAATGGTGGAACGGTTGGCAAAACCGGTGTCGGCATGGCGATAGTAGGCCCGTCCGGTAAAACCATCGGCAAATTTAGCATCCAATTCAAAGCGGTAGGCGGAACCGGAAACATTCCCTAATTCGGCGGAACTATTTTGGCTCTGGGCGTATTCGCCAATAAATTTGTAGTTTTCACCGAGGTGAATTTGAGCATCAACCCCGTAAACTTCGAGATCTCGCTCTCCTTGGTCTTCACGGAAGTAGGTCGCCCCGATCCAACTGGCTTGCCCTGGGTCGCGGTTGAAATGGTAGCGTAATCGTCCGGCATATACTTTATTGTCTTCACCGCTTTCATTTTGGTAGGTGACAACAATCCGCCGCACAAGAATTTCGCCGTTGTCGCCTATTTCTGTGCGCAGTACGGGATCGCTAAAGACAATGCTGCCCCGGTCGTAGTCAATTTCGTAATCTTGGCCCCGGAATAGGCGATCGCGCCAAATAATCGTACCGGGTCGTTCGAGTTCCTCTAGCTCAAAGTACACTTCTTCACTGCCGGGGACGACGAGGCGTTGGGTGAGGAAATAAAAACCGCTCGTGCCATCGGGGAGGAGGGTATCCCGCTGGAATGCTTCTCCCCCCTGGCTATAAAGGGCAGAAATTTGCAGATCGCCGAAATTGTAGTTGAGTTTCGCGCCGTTGAGTTGGCGACTGAGGGCAGTGAACTCCTGGGAAGCGGTGGCAAATTCCGCACTTGTGCCGTAGTCCCCCCACATGATGTAGTCGGGGTCAGTTGCGCCTTCAATATCCGGAGTGCGTTCGAGGCGGAGGTAGAGACTGTCCTGGGAGGGGGTCAGGTTGCGGACGGTGGAATTATCACCGTAAGTGAGATAGGGTTGTTCGGAAACTTGATCGGCGCGAAAGAGGCGATTGGTACAGGTTTCACAGGCTTCGTTTAGGGGGCGATCGCCATTGAAAGCCGCTGTGAAGAGCCAATCCCCAATCGTACCTGTGGCAAAGGCTGCGCCATCCACATCAATGACGGTATCGCCGTCAGCATCAGGGTTGAGGAAATCGCGATAGCTGCTGAAATAGTCCGTATTGTCTGCCCCGACCCGGAGACTAATCACCCCCGTGAGGAGACTAGGCCGGAGGGCTGTTTCAAACTGGACTTGGGTATAGGCTTCTAATTCAAAGAGGCGAGCCCGAATTTGGACGGGGCCACTGTCGAGGGAGGACTGTAAGGTAGCGGTAAATTCTCCATCCTTGGCATCTACCTGAAAACCCGGTGCCCCTGGCCCAGCATCTTCACCGAGAAATTCTCCGGCGGTAGCCTCGAGGGTAATCCGACCGCCCCCATTAGCCCGATTGCCATTTTTATCGAGTAATATCCCCTGGATCGTCACGGGCGATCGCCCATCGGCGGGCACGCGGGTTTCGAGGGTTGAGAGCTGTAAATTTGCCACATCCCCAGGGGCTTGCACCTGAATTTCGTTGCTGACCGTGGTGCCATTTAGGGTGGCCGTCGCCTTAAGGGTATTTTCTCCGGGGCTAAAAATCACCCCATACCAGGTTTGGCGCATCAGACCTGTACTGCCATTGGTTTCCAGTTGGCCAATTTGATTCGAGTCAATTTCGACACCATTGACGCTGAGGGTGGTGCTACTGCCCGTGGGGACTTCGATCACGACGGCACTGGCATTTTTTTCTAAAATTGCCCCCATGCCAGGGCTAATAAATTGCACGGTGGGTTGGGCGATCGCCGTTGGTGGCGGAGTAGACTCAATGACCGGCGTCAGGGTCTCACTATTCTCTGACGGTTCAGTCGCCACGGGGACAGTCGGGGATGATTGGGCCAGTAGGATTTCTCCCTGAATCTCACTCGCCGCAGACGATTGATTGAGGATCGCTTGGAACTCAGTTTCCTGGGGGCCTGTGGGCGTCTGGGTGGTTACAATGCCACTAATTTCAGCCGTTGTCACCGTTGGCGTTTGGGCCGTCACCTCACTAAACCAACCGCTGAGGGCCAAAATTAATGTTGTTAGGGGAACGGAGAAGCGTTTTTTCATTCGTCTTCTCCAGGGATTAAGGGCGTTACGGCAAAGTTCATCCGGGCCATGCCACCGGGTTCAAGGCGGACGGCACGGCTATAGGTGCGGTCTTCGGCGATAAATTTTTCGTTGGGGGCGGGCGCATAGCCAGGGACGCTGGTCAAATCAAGCACACCGGTGTGCCAACCGGGGAGGACATTGGCGACGGAAAAGAGACCATTTTCATCGGCGACGATGCGGTTGCCATTTTCCATAAAGACGACGGCATTGGGGATGCCGGGTTCACCATACTGCTGTTCACCATCGAAGTTTTTATCTTTAAAGACCCGTCCGATAATCGTGCCCAAATCTGAAAGCAGCCCATTGCGGATGCCAATCGTATAAACAGCGGGGCCATCGCGGATGGAGAAGTCGTTATCGTTGCGATCGCCGGTAACAAAGGCCACATTACGGCCATCCCCCCGCAGGGCATCGGGGGTCACTTCCACTGCATAGAGGATCCGGGCAGGGGGGTTATTTTCAGGGGAGGTCGCACCAGGGAAGGGGGCCTGGAAAGTGAAGGTAATATCACGTCCATTTACCGTTGTGTCTAGGGCCACAGGGCTGTCACCAATGACCCCCTGCACAGAATCTTCGAGGAGACGGAAACCCAGGGGCAGGCGATCGCGCACTTCAACATTTTCTAGGGTGCTCGTGCTGAGGTTATTGATGCTCAGGCGATAGACCACCGTTCCCCCAGGCTCGACGGTGGCCCGGTCGGCGGTTTTTTGAATTTGGATTGCTTCGTTTTGACAGACGGAAATCACTGTTGTTGAAAAGACGATGAGCGCGGTCGTTTCTGCTTTCGGGATGGTCACTTCTTGGCTGGTTAAGGTCGGGTCTTCTAAACTCAGGGGCAGCCCATCGAGGGAATTCGCCACATAGGTAAAGGAGTCTGGTTTGACCGCTGTGATCCGAATCTGGATCCGCCTCTCATCAAACAATGACCCCAAGGGCGGCCGAATCACCAAGATATAAACAGTGCCCACATTGAGCTGGTCAGGCCGCAAAAAGAAATTAAACTGACCCCGCAGATCCGGGTCGCTGAGGGTTTCGGTGTTACCGAGGTCAAAGGGATTAGCGTTAGCTTCATTGACATTGACCGCTCCAGGGGGAAGGGGCACTGCCCCAGTGAGGGGATCGAGGACAAGCAAAGCACCAATCTCGGTTTGTAAGGAGCCACCAGCCTCGTAGAGTCCCACCCGAAAACCGCTGTAATCATCTAGGGTCTCTCCAGCACAGCCAAGGACGCGACCAAAGGGGTCAATGGGTGGCGGCGGGGGAGAACCATCAGATCTAAGAACCACTGGGTTGCTGGTGGTATTTACGGCTGGGCCATTCTCCCCAATTTGGTAGCTGGCTTCGGCCCGGTTAAAGAGGGTGACAGCTTCTGTCGTCCCTGGGGTCTGGGCCAGAACCAAGGGCATACCTAAATTCAAACCCACACCGACTAGGGCCATCACCAAAGGCGATCGCTTGAGGATTAGTCGTGAATGGTCAAGAAAATTAGGCATTAAAAAGACTCTGGCCGACGAAGGCCTCCAAAAAAGTAAAGACCAGTGAATGTTTGACGTTTATTGAACGCGGACTTGGTACTGGCCATTCACGCTAGCCCTTGCAGGGACAGCATTTTGGAAGGTCCAACGCACATGGGTATAGCGTTCCGCTGGGGCCGGGCGCGTTTCCACACGACCATCGGGCAAGGTGACGCGAATCGTCGGGTTGGCACTGTAGGTTTTGCCGCCATCGATGCTGTAAGTGATTGTTGCGCCACCCACAGAGGCCGCTGACCCCATCACATAGACGGTATTGGCGGGCAGATCATCGGTAAGGACGAGACCGGAAATGGGTTGTTCGGTGCGATTGTTGCCGCTGACAGTGTAGCGAATGGTGTCACCGGGTTTGACCCTGGGGGCGGGCCGCATAAAACCACCCTCTAGGCTACGCCAGGCAACTTTTTGTTCACCACGCCAATTTTTTTCGATTACCCGCAGATGGCCAGCTAGCTCAACATCAAGGTTCTGCTGGGTTTGGGCGAGGACAGGCTGGGGAGTCAGAGGAGAAATATGAAGGGGAGCAAAACTCAGAGTAAGAGCGAGACCAACTCCAAAGAAAGGTAGGGAGGAACGTTTCATCGTCAAAAGACCTTTGTCTACTAGCAACATGAAATTTTTACAGCAGCCCCCTGTCCATGCCTCGACGGTAGTAATCGAAGCATGGAAACTTGAGGGCATAAAGAGTTAGTTCAAAACACGACGGAAAATGAAGCTGCCTTGGTAAGTCGAAGCAGTACCCGGTGTCACTGCTGTGTCAGGTGTCAAAGTGCCAACACTATTGACGTAGCGTGTTACCGTCGCTCCATCTGCTGGGTCTAAATTGCCCAGATTAGTCACACCATTGAAATACTGTAGTGTTCCTAGAGTTGCAGAAGTATTCTGTTGGTGAGTCGTTGAGGGAGTCGATAATGGTAAGGCCCAGTTATTCGCAGTTCCAGCACCACCAGCAACAAAGGTTCCAGTTGTGCCATCCTCCGTAATCACCAAATTACTGATGCCGAGAGTGACGTTTCCAGATGAACCTGTAGTAGAGGGTGTTGAGAAATTTACGTAAGAAATACGATACTCAATGAATTGCCCAGGTTCAACATCATTAATTGGGCCAGTTGTCCACGTTTCAATTTCTGTTGTGCCATCCGTATCCAGCACTCGCTGTTCTTTTAATAAGGCGAGGTGGCCAAGGTACAAGCGGTCAATTTTGATGTTGAAAACGTTGTCATTATTTGACGAAGGCGTTGTTGAGAACTCAAATGCGCCAGAATTATTGTTATCGACAAAAGCAACAACTGGAACAGAATAACCGGCACGACTTACACCGTTTGCACTGAAACGATCCGCAGACAATTGGGAACCTGCCGGTAGATCAATGGTGACTGTGTAGTTGATGGAAACTCCAGGACTGATATTGTCAAATTTTAGGGTGTTTGCTGTCCCATCAAAGTTCGGCCCAGTCCCAGAGCTGGCGACATATGTGTAACCAGTGGCATCGTCATAATCATAAGCAGCACTACTGGAACCCACTGTAATCGTTACACGAGTGCCATCAGGAATATCTGTCGCTTCTTGCGCGGGATTTGTGGCTGGAACGGCAGTATTATTCGGGGCAAGGGGAAGTAGACGAACTGTGTCTAGTTCTCCAGCGTTGCTTGATGGGTTCTGGAAGGTATTGTTAAAAACAACTGGTGCCGGATTGAAGGTTTGTCCTGGAGTTGCTGTTTGGGTGCCGCCGCCTTCAATAGCAAGACTAGACTTATTGACAAAGTCATCGTTGTTGTTTGTCGGGCCAACAGCGCCAGGTTGATTTAGCGGGCCGTTTAGGATTGCCCCTGGAGGTGTAATCGCTAAGACATTTGCTTCACCTTCTGGGCCAGTACCTGTGTTGTTGTTGTTGTTATCTGTGTCTTGGTTAGCGGGATCTGCGACACCAGTATCATTTACAGGATCATAGTTCGTCCCGGTGGGATCTGGAGGTGTGTCATCGTCGTTAAAGTTGTTCGGGTTTTGGTCACCAGATTCATCGTAAACAACTTCGTTGTTCGGATCACCAACCGTTTCACCGAAGGCTTGGGCAATGTTGGCGATCGTTCCACCTGCTGTTAGACCACTGGTAACAACTTGGAAACGGAAACCATTCGCATCGCCAGTGGTGGCACTACCAGCTGCAAGAGTTGGGCCAGAAACTGTACTGTCAGCAACATTACTCGGACCAACATAAATCCAACCAATCCGTTCGACTGATGCCAAACTAGCTGGAGCCACTGTTTGCCAGACTGCAGCTGCGGGGGCAGTAGCTGTACTCCCACCAACTGTTCGAGTTGTGGTCGCACTCGTACTATAAACAACTTTCCAGCCTACCGGAGCAGTTGGTGGGGTATTTGTCAGTTCTGTATTTTCAGGAATCGCATCAGAGACGAGAATGCGCTGTACATCGACAGGGTTAGAACCATTAGCCGCAGTAGAAAGCTGAAT
Source organism: Picosynechococcus sp. PCC 8807 (assembly GCF_001693295.1). Lineage (NCBI taxonomy): Bacteria > Bacillati > Cyanobacteriota > Cyanophyceae > Chroococcales > Geminocystaceae > Picosynechococcus > Picosynechococcus sp. PCC 8807. Next base: position 2,264,941 of record NZ_CP016483.1, on the reverse strand, counting down.
GGTTGTACCTTCTAGGTTGGTGGGGGTAAAGGAAGAATTGGGAGAACTACTTTCAACCCGAAAATCTAAACGATAGGTAATTGTGTCATCGGTTGTCGCTGGAGTTGCTGGATTATAGGCAGCACGGGTTTTGAGAACTGTCGCTAATGCTAATGGTGTAACAGACTGAGAGGTTGCGCTACTTTGGAGGGCTGCAGCTTCTCTTTGTCCATTAACTGGTGTAGTTGCGGTTGTGAAAACATCATCAACTGTACCATCAGCATCATAGGACTGGTTTTGAGTCCCAGCACTATTATCATTAGGCGGGGTATTACCAAGCTGGATCGCGACAGGCTCACTTGCTCCCAGGCCGGAATTTACAGTGGTGACAACACGAACCTTAACAGAAGCATCAGCTGCAATACCTGTAGCTGTGACGTCAGTTGTAAACGGATTTCCTGAATTACTTTCACCAGTATCATCGAAATCCCCATCATTGTTGAGGTCAACGAGAAAACCAGTAACGCTTAGATTTCCATCGGGGTTTGTGATGGCAGCGAATGGAATCTCGATATTATTTGTCGCGTTTCCTGTATTTGTCAATAAAAAGTCGTAATTGACAATATCATTGGAGTTGATACTACCGCCATTTTCATCAACAATCCCTGCGGGAACGTTAGTTAAACCTGCGACCTCTGCAACGGTAACAGTGACAGTATTAGATTCTGCGTTTAGAGGAACCCCTGGATTTGCAGGATCATTGTAAGTCGCGGTGGCTTTGTTAATGATGTCTGTATCTGCTGCTGTGCCAATTGCGATCGCCTGGGGGATGAGCTGGAATTGACCGGCGGCCATGAGGCCCGCAATCACCAAGGGACTAGCGAGCTTACGGATCGTATTTTTTCTGGGGGTTTTGCACTTTGGCGATCGCCAAACTTGATTGTTCACTTAAAAATTCCTCAAACAAAAATTTGCTAGTAGGGGAGGGAAGAGATGGGTCTTCTCAATTGAGGGGAGCAAAAAGTTGATTGTCAACGCATATAAATAAATAGCGATTTAGTTTTGCTTTGATTTGCTTGGTATAAATTACCCATTAATTGCAGACGAATATCGCTACTTCCATGAAGAGTTAGAGAAGCGATTTAGGTCTTTTGTTGAAGAAATAATGAAGATCTTGGCCTCAGCATCACAAAAACAAAAAAACCTTAAATACTTAACTAAAAAGCCTTTAATCAGATATGAGCGCAGATTTATTCACGAATTTCTCTATGAAATTTTTTTGATCACTGACTTTCCCAAAGAGAAGATTCAGTTTGACTGATTTATTTGGTTTCGCCAGAAAATAACTTAAAAGCGTTGAAGTAAAAAATAAAATTTGATGAAGTTTTTATGTTGTTTCAATATGGTCAAAATGCCGAGGACTAAAGTGAATCTTTTTCACTGTGCTGTGGCAAAAGCCGTGCGGATCACGTCAATGTGATTTTGAATCTCGCCGGACAAAGGTGTAGAAGTTGCTGCATTTGACCAAGCTGCAGCCGAAAAGAATGCTTGCATTACGGGGGTTGCGAGACGAGTATCCGGATCAAAAAACTGAAGTTCGCCTTGGTCGTATTGCGTCCCCTTACGGATTTTTAGACCCTGGGGGTGATTGGCGCTGCTGAGGATAATTTCGCCCCACAAAACTTCAACGATTTGGCGCTTGTCTTGGGTTGTGACGCGAACACAGATCGGTGTCTCTCCACTGGGCTGAATGACGAGTTCTGAATCGGTGGGGATAGCACTGGCAGCGGCGGGCGAAAGCACCATTTGATAGGCAAAGATTTTGAGATGTTGGGTCGGCGATCGCCCCTCAGGGTTTGGGCGAATGCGGAGACCTTCAGCACAGCCCCGTTGCTGACCTTTTTGCCAACTCAGGGTGATGGTGCCCCCTTCAACTACACAGGGAAACCGATATTGGGTCTGTTGGGGGGCGGGGCCAGTTTGTAAAAGCAGTCCGTCATAGGTTTGGCGATCGCCCACCAGGACAAGACGCGCAAAAGAATGGTTATTACCCGGTACAATCAGGCTTTGGCTATGGTTTTCGAGGCGATCGCCCACCTGGGCCGCTTGTTGACGGTGACTACCCTGTTGCATCATTAGGCGATCGCCCGTGAGGGAGACAATTTGACTCGCATCCGGCGGCGCGGCGATCGCCCCAGGCATTAATCCCAAATACAACAGCGAAAAAAATTGGCTAATTGTCCCAAGCTTAAACATTTCCTATTCCCGACGCTCCTAGACATCAACGTAGATCTCTTCCTGGGAAAAAGCATGAAATCATCGCCCAGCACGATTTCAGCCTAATCAAATCATAGTGGGCGTTACCATTTACCGATGCACATTGCCGTGATGTCACCGCTGAATCTATATTCTCTGAAAAATTTTGCTGATCAATTTTGAGTAATCACCATCACACTTAATCGAACAGGTGATCTGCCATGAGGCTTTACAGCAACGGATCTATGTTTAACTCAGGCAGCTAAATAGGCGATCGCCCCAGGCATCAAATGACCACCCGTAATCTGCTGAATTTCGAGTAGAGCTGGCATGAGGGGGCGACTAAAGTAATATCCCTGAACTTCATCACAACAAAACTGCTTGAGCATTGCCAATTCTTCTGGATGTTCGATGCCCTCAGCAACCACCTTAAACCCCAGATCATGGGACATATTAATGAGATTTTTGGTGATCGCCGAATTCACTTTATTACAATGTAAATTTTTAATGAAGCAGCGGTCTAACTTCAGGGTATCCCAGCCAAATAACCTAGTGTAATTAAAAGAAGCATAGCCTGTACCGAAGTCATCAATGGCAATCTTGACACCTAATTTTTGCAGTGATGCTAAAACGGCGCAGATATTTTGAAAATCCTCAATCAAAACTGACTCCGTGATCTCTAGCTCTAGATGTTGGGGCGCAACTTGATGGGAAACCAGGAGATCCTGGAGCCGCTCAAAGAAGTGAGGTGCCGTGACCTGATGTACCGAAATATTAACGGCCATCCGAAAAGTTTGCTGGGACTGTTGATGCCATTTTTTTAACTGTTTTATGGCCCGCTGCAAGACCCAGTCCCCAAGCTCGTGGATCAGACCGGCTTCTTCGGCAATGGGGATAAATACCGTGGGAGAAATCGAACCGAACTGGGGGTGATCCCAACGAAGTAAGGCTTCAAATCCCGTCACCATCGTTGTTTGAGGATTGACTTGGGGCTGGTAAACGACGGTCAACTGATGGCGAGCGATCGCCTGGGCCAGGGCTAATTCTAAAAAACGTCGTTCTTGGGGGAATACAGTTGCCATAGTCAGTTTTTATCCGTCACACCTTTTTGAATCAAGCGTAGGACAACCATATATGTTGTCTAGCAAGGAGAGGTTCGCTGGTGTCGAGCTTTGTCCCCGCTGAAGTTGAAATTTACCACTACTAAGCCAAGGTGACTTCATCAAATGTTTAAGATGCTGTGAATTCTAAGAATTCATAAAGTTCATAAAGACAATATAAAAGGCAAAACCAAGATAAAAAAGTAATCGTCGCTACGAAGTCTCCCCAGACCTCTCCTTTGTCTGGAGTTGTTTACCTGTACGAAAATTTCAGCCTAGGCCATAAGTCGCCACTCCAAGAGAACTGCCGGGGGAATCTCGATGGTCGTCTGTTCCTTGAGGGGCAAGCTAAGTTGGACTTTTTGATCGGTGGGCAACTGGGGCAAAATCTCTTTTAAATCAAATTGACCCACATTGGGCGCAGGGGCTTCGGTGGCAAATTGATCTGGTGCTGTGAGGATCGCTTGATTGGGAGCAGATAAATTCAAAGAACCCGGATGGATAAAAGTCGCCTGGCCGGGGTAGGCCACAAGGCGTAGGTCAACGGTATCAACACGACCATCTTTAACCCGTTTAAACAGCACCACCTGCCAAGTTTGACCGTGATTGTCTTGGATGGATTGGCGAGACTGATAAAGGATTTGTCCAGGGGCTTCTTCCTGTTGGCGGATACTGGCGAAACTGGGTCTTGCCCAAACGCCGCTACTCACCAAGAGAAACAAGCTTAGGCTGAGGAGAATCAATCCTTTTTTAAGAAAAAACATTGGCTGAATCTGGGGTGAGGGGTTTACTCAGGGTTAGTCTGGGCCGCTTCTAGGCTAGGAATAATGACGGAATACAGTCCCCGTAGGTCGCCAGCTTTGAAGTCGTAGGCGAGATCATCTAAATATTTGGCTTTGATGAAATTGGGGCGATTGTCCTTCGGGCCGTGGCAGGCGAGACAACTGCTTTCGACATTAATGCGGCGGTAGTAGTGGAGGCGATCGCCTTGGATTTGGCTATAGCTCAGGAGTTCGGGGTGTTGCGTAAATTTGGCGATCGCCATGGTTTCCTGGAGATTTTGGGGGGCATGGTCTGGATTGCGATATTTTTTAGCCACCTGCTTGACTTGCCAACCATTGTCTTGACTCAGTTGCCTCGCTTTCATCCCCACTGGTTTACAAACTTCCTGCATGGTTTGCGGCGTGATGTCTGCAGTCGGGTCAATGGTTTTGGCCAACTCAGACCGCATTTGGTCAAGATCTTCGATGGCTTGCACCGCACGGGCAAAATCCGGGGGATTGGGGGCTGCTTGCACAGGGACAATGGGCCAAACCAAGGTGGCGATCGCCAAGGCACTAATGAGAATGCCGGTCAGAAAATGTGAAAACTTTCGACCACTGCTCATTTGCACATTGAATTGTTTGTTTTTAAGAATAAAACGCAAAATCTTCATTGTATTTTTCCCACTTTTTATTCAATAGTTTAGTCAATTTCTCAGGAAAAATTCGCTTTTTAGAATTGATAATTAAATCTTCTTAAAATTCAAGAAAAGCCTCTACTTTAATGGCAGAGGCTAAGAGCATTTAGAGTATATTTTTCGTTCAGGATTCAGAGCAAACCAAGATTATTCAAAGCAATCATCATGCCACTGCAATCCCAAATTCAAACTTCCAGTTAGCCATTAATTGCCGGGGCTTGGAGGGCGACAGGCGCTTGATCTCCGGCTGCTAAATCGAGGGGGAAATTATGAACATTGCGTTCATGCATGGCCTCAATCCCCAGATTTGCCCGATTGAGAATATCCGCCCAAGTATTGATCACCCGTCCTTGGGAATCTAACAGAGATTGGTTGAAGTTAAACCCGTTCAAATTAAAGGCAAAACAAGCCACTGCTAAAGAAGCAAACCAGATACCAATCACTGGCCAAGCAGCAAGGAAAAAGTGGAGGGCGCGACTATTATTAAAAGAAGCATATTGGAAGATCAAGCGTCCGAAATAACCATGGGCCGCCACAATATTGTAAGTTTCTTCCTCTTGACCAAAGCGATAGCCACTATTTTGGGACTCCGTTTCTGTGGTCTCCCGAATCAAAGAAGAGGTCACGAGGGAACCGTGCATCGCAGAAAACAACGCACCACCAAAGACACCTGCAACCCCCAGCATATGGAAAGGATGCATCAACACATTATGCTCAGCTTGCAACACGAACATAAAGTTAAAGGTGCCAGAGATGCCCAACGGTAAACCGTCCGAGAAAGATCCTTGGCCAATTGAATAAACCAAGAGTACCGCCGTCGCCGCCGCCACCGGAGCAGAATAGGCAACCGCAATCCACGGACGCATCCCCAAGCGGTAGGACAGTTCCCATTCCCGCCCCATATAGGCAAAGATGCCAAGCAGAAAGTGGAACACAATTAGTTGGTAGGGGCCACCGTTGTAAAGCCACTCAGCCAGATTCGCCGCATCCCAAATGGGGTAAAAGTGCAGACCGATCGCATTAGAACTCGGCACAACGGCGGCGGTAATAATATTGTTGCCATACAGCAAAGAGCCAGAAACCGGTTCGCGAATCCCGTCAATATCAACCGGGGGCGCGGCGACAAATGCCAGGACAAAACAAATCGTTGCGGTCAACAGCGTGGGAATCATTAAAACCCCAAACCAGCCTACATAGAAACGATTTTCTGTGCTGGTGACCCATTGGCAAAAGCGCTCCCAAAGATTGGCAGAGCCTTGCTGTTGTAGAAGTGTAGTCATAATTGCATGTACCAGTTTAAAGTACTGGGGACTAAGCAAATCGCTCAATCGATTTATTGCTTAATCACTTTTTGATTATATAGCATCGTTTTTAAAAAAGACAAGGCTTGCGGAAACTAAAGCTGCAAATAATCTTTTCTGTCCGTTTCTTGAGAGGCGATCGCCCCATTACACTAAAGTCATTGCCACTACGCAGCACCATGTCAACCCTGTTCACCAGCATCGCCAATCGCCTCCAAAACGTTTTTAACCTAGAGGTTATCGGTGACCAAATCGCCCAGGGCCTAATCAACCTCGTCGTTGCCCTCATTACCTTCGCAGTGTTCTACTGCCTTTGGAAGATTGTTGATGTGCCCCTCTATGCGTCCTTCAAAAAATCAAAACTCGATAAAACCTCCGCCAGCTTCTTAAGAACCCTCGTTCGCTACGCCATTTTGACCTTTGGCGCGATCCAAGCCCTCAACGCAGTTGGGATTAACATGGCCGCAATCGTCACCAGCCTGGGACTTGTGGGATTAACGGTCGGTTTTGCTGCCCGGGATGCCCTTTCTAACTTGATTTCTGGACTGCTCATTTTTTGGGATCGGCCCTTTGTGATTGATGACCTCGTGGAAATTAATGGCCTCTATGGTCGCGTCGAAACAATTACCCTAAGGAGCACGCGCATTGTTACCGTTGATGGCCGGATGTTAGCGGTGCCCAATTCTGTCGTGATCAATTCAACGGTAATCTCCTACACCAATTTTCCGCAGTTACGCCTCGATATTGATGTCACCGTCGCTGTCCATGAAAATCTAGAGCGGGTACGACAGATCCTCTTGTCTTTGGTCGATGATCGCAGCATATTTACCGACACACCGCCCGCTAAAGTGGTGGTGACAGCTCTCAATGACTATAATGTGGCACTCCAACTTCAGGTTTGGTTACGCAATGAGCGAACCCATATTCCCGAACGCTTTGCTCTCCGAGAAAAAGTTTTTACCGCTTTAACCGCAGCAGGGATTGATATGCCCTTTGAAACGATCCAGCTCACTCCCCTGGCCGTACAATTGCAATCAGAAATCTAGACAAGACGCCTGAAGCTGCGAGAAAAAATCGATTGGTTTGTCCTGGTGGGGATGTTGAAACTTTAGGTAATAAGCATTAAGAGAATAATCACAATCCCCTGGCAAAGGACTGTGATTAGCATCTTCATAAATAGCCGGTAAGCCCCCTGGAAGATAAAGGCGATCGCCGACCAGGGGAAAGCCCATTGCTGCCATGTGAATCCGAATTTGATGGGGGCGTCCAGTGAAAATTTGCACCTCAACCCGTGAAACTTTTGCTAGACGTTCTAGAACTCGCATTTCACTATGGGCAGATAAACCATCTGCTGTGGCGGCAAAGATTGTCCCCAGGCTAGGATGGCAGATTTTGCCGATGGGCGTGGTGATGGTGATTTGATCAGGATAATCGCCCGCTGGAATGACGGCCCGATAAATTTTTGTGATTTGATGTTCTCGTAATTGGCGTGTTAGGGATTGTCGCCCCAAAGGCGATCTCCCCAGGATCATCAACCCAGAAGTCCCCCGTCCCAAGCGATGAATCGGCACTGGTGTTTCGTCAGGAAATTGCCTTTTGAGTTGCGCTAACAACGTATTTTCTAAAAAATTTCCCGCTGGCAGCACCGGTAAACCCGCTGGTTTATCGATGATCCAAAAATGGGGGTCTTGGTGCAAAATTTGGAAATTTAACGGCACATCTGGCTCTTCCCAAGGGGGACGATGATACTCTAGCCGTTGATTTTTTGCTAAACGTTGTGTGGCAGTGGCTGGTTTGCCGTCTACAAAAATTTGCTGGTTTTCAATCCGTTTCGCCCATTCTTGTCGCGTTGAATGGCGATAAAATTCTGCATAAAAATCCAAGACCGCTAGGCCCGCTTGGGAGGGTTTCACGCGATCCCGGTAGACCCAGCCTTGATTGAGCATTTTACGAATTTACGAATACTGATAAATATTTTTGCGGGGATTAAAACTTTCGACTTCCTGTAATTTTTCGTACAAAGCCCGCTCTTCTTCGGTAATTTCTGGTGGTAAAACAAGCTGGACTTCTACCAGTTGATCGCCACGAGAGCCGGAGCTACGGGGATACCCTTTATTCGCCAACCGTAATCGCTGACCTGGTTTAACCCCCTTGGGCACAGTCATTTTTACTAGGCCGTCAATGGTCGGAATTTCGATGGAACCACCCAAAATAGCTTCGCTAGGACTGAGGGGCACTTGGCAGTAAATATCAGCACCCTGCACTTCAAAGAAAGGATGGGGAGCCACAGTAATTTTGAGATATAAGTTACCGCCATTGATACCCTGATTGCGCAACCGAATGCGCTGGCCATCGACCATGTGGGGCGGCATATCGACTTCAAGCGATCGCCCATCTTCGAGACGAATCCGTTCTCGCCCACCGCGATAGGCTTTTTCCAGGGGCAGGGTGAGACGTGCTTCCACATCCCGTTTGGCAGGGGATTTTGGGGTAGCCACTTTGGTTGTTTTTGTGGTGCCGGGGCGAAAATCTTCGTAGCTATTGCTCCGAACCCGGGCGGTGGTCTGCTGTCGGTCTTTCGGCCCAAAGGGATTGACACTGCCAATATTGGCGAACTGACTAAAATCGTTGCGCTGGGGTCGATTGGTGCGATTAAAACCAGGGCGACTGTATTTTCCCCCCATGGCCCGGGTGAACTGGTCATACTGCGATCGCCGCCCATCATCGGACAGCACTTCGTAGGCCTCGTTGAGATCCTTAAACTTTTCTTCTGCTACCTTATCCCCTGGGTTGACATCCGGATGATAGCGCCGCGCTAACCGTCGAAAGGAGCGCTTAATCTCATCACTAGAGGCATTACGAGGAACGCCTAAAATTTCATAATAGTTACGCAAATTGTTCATATTTAGGCGACAGAGTGAGGAATTCTCTCCTTAGATAATGGCGCACTGTTCCCAGATGTGATGTTTATTATGCCGGAATTACGAAGTAAAACAACTGTCTAGAACCATTCATCGTCCTCGTCCCAATCATTTTCGTAGGGGATATTGCGCCCCTGGCCTTGGCTGTAATACTTGCGGGAGACGTTCCGTTGTTCGTAGGGATCGCGACTGGTGGGTCGCGGTGGTCGAGAAGCGGGCGGTTCCACGGGACGACGGGGGGCAGTACCATTCCCATAGCGGTCATCTAGCGGGCGATCGCCCCCATAATTTTGGCGCGGTTGGGCAGCCCCATAGTCATAATTGCGGGTCGGTTGCGGTCTTTGGGGTGGCCGGGGGGCATAGTCATAGTTGCGTTGGGGTGGTGGCGCATCATAGCCCCGCTGGGGTGGGTAACCAGCCCCTGGTCGGTAGTTAGAACGGGAATCATAGTACAAATCATCCTCATCATCACCGATCAAGGTTTTCTTAATCGTGTCAAAGAAAGAATCATCTTCCCCTTGGTCATACTGGAGGCGTACCTCGCGGTTAAGCTCATACAACGCATCCTGTAAATCCGCCTGGGCGCGATCCAAACGGCGATCATCATTTTGTTTGAGGCTCTCTAAAATTTCCTGGGACAAACTCTCAATGCGGCGACGATAGTAGCTCGCAAACTGACTACCAAAATCAAGGGTGACTTCCTTCAATCTGCGTTGGGCTTGATCCGTTAAAGCTTTGGCCCGGTTGCGCTTTTCAACCTTCTCCCGTCGCTCTCGATCCTCTTGGGCAAATTGCTCTGCATCCCGCATCATCCGGTTCACTTCACTATCTGTCAAGGTGGAGGAACCCTGGATCGTAATACTCTGTTCCCGTCCAGTGGTTTTATCCCGCGCCGACACCTGCAAAATACCGTTTGCATCAATATCAAAGGACACCTGCACCTGGGGAATTCCACGGGGCGCTGGTGGAATTCCCGTTAACTTAAAACGACCGAGGGATTTATTCCCCTGGGCCATTTCCCGTTCCCCCTGAACCACATGAATCTCGACAACGGTTTGGTTATTTTCCCCCGTCGAAAAAATATCTGAACGCCGCACTGGAATTGTCGTATTCCGGGGAATCAGCTTTTTCGTCACACCACCGATGGTTTCTAGCCCTAAGGACAGAGGCGTTACATCCAGGAGCAAAATGTCTTTGACTTCTCCACCGAGGATCCCCGCTTGGATCGCTGCCCCCACTGCCACTACTTCATCGGGGTTGACGTTTTGATTGGGTTCGCGGTCAATGAAACTCCGCACGAGACCCTGCACGAGGGGAATACGGGTAGAACCCCCCACAAGAACTACTTCTCGAATTTGCACAGGGCTAATGCCTGCATCCTGGAGGGCACGTTTAATGGGGCGACGCAAACGACTGATCAATTCTCCACAAAGGCCCTCAAAGGTGGCACGGTCGAGTTGGGTTTCGAGGTGCTTCGGGCCTTCCTCGGTGGCGGTAATAAAGGGAAGATTGATCTCAGTGACCGTGACCCCAGACAGTTCAATTTTGGCTTTCTCGGCGGCTTCGGTGAGTCGTTGGAGGGATTGGCGGTCTTTGCGCAGATCAATATTTTCCGCTTCGAGGAATTTTTCAGCGAGCCAATCAACAATTTTTTTATCGAAATCATTCCCACCAAGCTGGGTATCGCCACTGGTGGCTTTCACTTCAAAAACGCCATCGCCCACTTCTAGGACGGAGACATCGAAGGTCCCGCCGCCCAGGTCAAAGACGAGGATGGAGGAACTGCCTTGTTGTTCTAGGCCATAGGCAAGGGCGGCGGCGGTGGGTTCGTTGATAATTCGCAGGACTTCAAGGCCGGCAATGCGTCCGGCATCACGGGTTGCCTGGCGTTGGGCATCGTTGAAGTAGGCGGGTACGGTGATTACGGCGCCTGTGACGGGTTCACCGAGGTAACGTTCGGCTTCGTCGGCAAGACGACGGATAATTTTGGCAGAAATTTCTTCGGGGGCGAATTCTTGGCGGAGACGGGGACAACGAATTTTGACGGTATCGGTATCGGTGCGGCGAATGGTATAGGGGACTTGTTTGGATTCGGGGGTGAGTTCGCTGTAGCGGCGACCCATGAAACGTTTGACGCCGTAGTAGGTGTTTTGGGGGTTGAGTACGGCTTGACGGCGCGCCATTTGGCCGACGAGGAGTTCGCCATCTTTGTTAAAACCAACGACGGAGGGGGTGGTTCTGGCTCCTTCGGAATTTGCAATGACAAGGGGTTTGCCGCCTTCCATCACTGCAACGACGGAATTTGTGGTTCCTAGATCGATGCCGACTACTCTACCCATGCGTTTTTTGATTCTCCTTGGTGTGGCCCGACAATCTATATATATTAGGTTGCGCCACGATTGTTAACAATATTTGCCCTTTATTTTATCGGAGCGATTGGGGAATTTCAGAGCTGACCTTGGAGGCTTTCGAGAATTTTGAGGGCTTGGGTTTGGTTTGTGGCTTGGTTTTGCTGCTCAAAAAGGGAGACAGCTTGGGTCATATCGGCGATCGCCTGTTCGAGATTATCGAGTTTGTAGTGGGTAATGGCGCGGTTGTAGTAGGCTTCGGCGAATTCAGGATTGCCAGTAATGCTGGCGGTGTAGTCCTGGAGGGCGGCAGTGTGATTTTCAAAACGGTTGTGGGCCAGGGCGCGATTGTAGTAGGCCTTGAAATAGTTGGGCCGGAGGGTCAGGGCTGCGTTGTAGTCGGCGATCGCCTTGGCATGGTAACCGTTGGCGAGTTCGGTTTGGTTGGCGTTGCGGGCCTGGAGTGCGAGATCGTCGTAGGCGTTGCCCCGGTTAATGAAAAAATCTGGATTGTTATTTTTGAGGATAATCGCTTGGTCACAATCGGCGATCGCCTGTTCATAGTTGTCGAGCAAATAGGCAGCGTAACAGCGGTTCCCGTAGGCGTCGGCAAATTCGGGTTTGAGCTGGATCGCCTGGCTATAGTCATCGTAGGCGGCCTGGTATTCCCCCAGGACATGGTAGCTGTAGCCGCGATTGTAGTAGGCGTCGGGGTCGGATTCGTCGAGGTTAATGGCCGCTGAAAATTCGGCGATCGCCCCTTCAAAATTCCCTTGGGTGAGGGCATCGACCCCCGCGTTATACCGTTGGATCGCGTTGGCGGCGTTATTGCTTGTTTCAGGGGCGGTCTGGGACAGTCCGGGGGTGCCGGAGCCGAGGAGAAGGACTGTTCCCAAAAGGATCCAAGGGGTGCTGCTGTTCATGGGAATTTTCGTTCGGGGCTGCGCATAGTTACCTAGTTCCATCTTAGAGGGCTATGACAGCGTTAAGTTCCCGTCCTTAAGACTTTGCATTAGTTTGATGATTGGTGGCGATCGCCTAACTTACCGCATTCCCACATATTTGCCATGGCGAACAAGCAAAATTACAATTCGATGTCTTCGTAAATATCGGCTAGGGCCAGATCGCAGTCGATAGAAACAAGGTGAATCACTTCGTCAATGGCCGTGTATTCCGTGAGGCTCCATTGTTTCGGGCCTTGGCGATGGTAATGCTCCACAAATAGCCGCTCCGGTTCGATGAGCAGATAGTCTTGAAACTCTGGGATAGGGCGATAGTAATGGAACTTTTCGCTGCGGTCATAGTTTTTTGTCGCAGGGGAAAGCACTTCGGCAATGAGGCAGGCATTTAAAACGGTATCTTTTCGCCCCTCCTGCAACACCAAGGGCTTGCCAGTGACCATTACATCGGGATAGGTATAAATTTGCTGGGAGGGAATCCAGAGTCGCTGATCAACGTGAAAAACTCGATAGGGACTTTTTTTGAGCCTTAGTTTTAAAGCAATATATAAATTGCCACTAACTTCATTGTGAATAGGTGTCCCACCAGCCATGGGTTTAATCACTCCTTGGATATATTCGTGGCGATCGCTTGCCTGTTCCTCTTGGGCTAAATAGGCTTCGGGGGAAATGGGTTTTGCCAATGTTTGTGGGGTCATAGTTTTTTCTCACCTGGGGCTTTACCGCTTGCCTTGCCTTCAAGCTAACATAAGTTTTTCGCGCAGATTGCCTTAGCGATTAGGATTTGGTGTTGCTTTGGTCGTCGGGTGATTCCTTTGATTTGAAGACTGTCATGATGCCTTTGTCATAGTTGGAGGCGATCGCCAAAAAAGCGCCCCCCAAAATGTAGAAAGGCAAGGGCACAAAAAATCCTTTGATTAGCTGAAAAATTTGCACTGCGATAAACAGGACGACAACACTCGTTAACCAAACTTGCATTTGTTTTTCTCCTCAAATCCCAACAGTCTAGGTAATTTTTAGCGCATCCAGGTTGGCGATCGCCAGAAATCTTGCTCAAGTGGCCCGCAGATCGCGGCGTTGCAAATGTCCCCTCGGAGTATTCAAACTGCCGGGTAAAGTGCCGTGATCAACCACAGTCAGGCGATCCATGTTGTAGGTGGTGTAGCGCAAGTTTGTGCCGCCCCTGGGAATATCAATTATCGTAAGGCTCCGGTAGGGGGAAAGATTGCCTTGAACTAGAGAACGCGGCCCATCTCCTAAAGCACCAGTATGGAGCAGTTCCAATTGCCCCCGGTGAGCGGGATAGTAAGCGTGTTGGTGACCGCTGATGTAGGTGTGGACGTTGTATTTTTCGAGCAGAGCCTGGAGGCGATCGCCATCATAGAGATAATTTCCTGGTTCTGAGCGGCTGCCCGAAGCGACGGGATAAAGGGATAAATGGCCTAGGGCGAACCGTAAACGACTCCGTTGGGCTTGGTCACTGGCAAGACTGGCTTCGATCCAAGCCAACTGTGCTGGACTAATGCGGGCGGTGGAAGCATCCCACACAGAATAAAAAATATCGTTTTGAGTAAAGCTGTAATAGAAAGGGAAATGACGACGGTCAACAAAGTCTAGGGTCGGAGTATGGGCAGGGTTGCGCCAATATTGACTGGCCGCCTGACGATCTGCGGCAAAGGCATATTCTCCATCACGAAGGGAGCCGGAAGCATCGTGGTTCCCTAGGGTGAAGGCGAAGGGAATGTTTGCTTGGCGCAGGGGTTGGGCAATGTATCGTTCAAAGACTTGCCACATGGCGGTGAGCTGGGCTGGGGTGAGGCTACTTTTTTGGCCTGCGACCATATCGCCCGCACAGAGCACTAGATCCGGTTGCCAATCAGGAATCAAGGCGATCGCCCGTTTCACTTGGGACAGATAATCCGTGGAACCATAGGCGCTGTTCAGGTCGCTAATCACCACCAGGCGCGTCTCCCCTGGGGCTGGGGTATTGAGAGCAGTTGGTACAGGATTAGCGATCGCCTGAGATTTTGCAATAATCCCACGCGAAATAAGTAAACTCCCTAGGGCCAAGCCCCCATAGGTTAAAAACTGTCGTCGATTCCCGTGCATTGGTTTTAGCCCCGCAAAATTTTCACGTCATCGAGGTTGGCGATCGCCACATCCGCTGTTTCTAGGTGCGCTTGGGTGGCATCTCCCCAACAAATTCCCACGGTGCCCGCGGCCCCTGCCGCCTTGGCCATTTGAATATCCCCTGGGGCATCGCCAATCATTAGGGTTTGACGTGGCTCAGTGCCTAAGGTTGCACAGGCTTGTAAAAATAAGGCTGGATCGGGCTTGAGGCCAAATTCTGCACCCATTTTTAGCTGAATATAGTCTTGCAACTGGTAAGTTTTGACGAAAATTTCCACATTAGCGGTGCTGTCCATGGAGAGAATGCCCAGCTTCAACCCAGCATCATGGCAAAATTTCAGCACCTCCAGGCTGCCGGTAAACAGCGGTGAGGTGTCGCTGCGATCGCCAAGGATTTCTTCTGCTTCGGCAAAGGCTTTTTTGGCAATGTCAAGGGCTTCAAACCAACTGCGCCCCGTTTCGGCAATGTAGGCAGCGGCGGCGATCGCATTTTCTGGGTGACTGCCCACCGCCATTAAGCCCGTCGGGTCAAGCACTCCATCCACCATCCCAAAGGCCATCAGGAGCGGTTCTCCCACCCCAGGAATTTGGGCATCGATCAACCGGGCGCGCTTTTGGGCCAGTTCCCGCAGGTAGTTTTGGGAGTCGGCGAGGGTGCCATCTTTATCAAAAATGATCCCCGTAATATTTTCAAAAAGGCGATCGCCCACTTGCACTGTAATCATCGTAAATGCCGCTAATCCGTTGCCAAGGTCAATAACATTTTAGGTGCCGACGGTGAGCCGATATTTCAAACTGAGCAGACTCAGCCAGAGGGAAGGGTATTTTTCCGATAGCCAAGCTTCCGAGTTTTCGAGCCACTGGGGTAACCAACCCATCAACAGCAGACTCAACACCGCATCAAAACTAAAGGCAAAATAAGCACCGACCCAGCGGATAAAGTCCTTCGCCCCAGCCATTTGCCAAATCCACACCAGCAATGCCGGATTTTGGCGGGCGGCAACCAGGGCCAGCTTATTGAACATCAGCCAACTGGTGCGATCCTTGATAAAGGTCTCGGCCACCTCTGGGGGGGAATCCGCTAAAAGCCCAAAGAAGGTATTCAACATGGCATTGATCCGTTGGGGCGGTAACTTCATCCCCGTCGGCACCATCATCCCCTTAGAAAAGAGCCAAGTCACCGCAATATTACTTTGGTAGGCGCGGATCTTGCTCAAATTCTGCTGGTCGAGGAGATCTTTTTGGAGGGCAATATCCAGCAGTTTTGTCAGACGGTCTAAATTGCGCACCAGGGAACCAAACCCCGTAAAGACCAACGGAGACTGGAGGGACGCCGCATCCCCAATGGCGAGGAGTCGATCAAAGGCCACTTGGCGATCGCCTGCGCCCACATTGAAATAACCCGGAATATAACCAAACGTCGCCTTCTCAAAGGTGAGTTGTGCCATGTCACAGCGGCGGTACTCCGGCAAAATGCTGAAAAAGTCTTCGTACATTTCCAACAAAGACCCCGGATTCTCCGGATTTACCTCGTGGTAGTGGAACAGATAAATGGTCATCTCGTCCCCTTGACCCGGAAACAATTCCCAAATTAACTGTCTGCCCCGGGAAATATCCCCATGGGAATTTAAAACATCCCCATATTCGCTATCCCACACCGCCGGGTCAAACCCCTTCACCACGGCCCCTACTGTCGGACAAACGCTATCAAAAGGACGTCCCTGGTTCAACTGCGCCGCAATGGGAGAAGCCGTCCCCATCGCATCTATCAGCAGTCGCGCCTGAACAATTTTTTCTTCCCCGGTCGCCAATGATTTCGTGAAAATCTGCGCCCGTTCCCGGCCAATATCTGCCCGGATAAATTCCGTCTGATCCCAAATTTCGCCCCCAGCAGCCCGTAATTTTTCACCACATTTTTCGAGCAACAGTTCCGAAGCTACGGCAATATTCAGCACCGTCGGCGTGTAGAGAATATTCGCCTTGAGGTGGGATGGATTATTCCCATCGAAAAACTTGTTAAACCCATTTTTATATTCACGGGCAACTAAGGTTTCAATTTCTGTTTCATCAAACAAGCCCAGATTAATCAGACTTTGGAGTTCACTGCGGGAAATATTCCACTCCCGGTTCATCCGCCCAAAGGGCAACCGCTCAATTAGCAACACCTTGTAACCCAGTCGTGCCATAACAGCAGCATGAATCACCCCTAAAGCGCCACCAATGTAAACCAAGTCATATTGGGCGAACTGGGGATCGGCGGGCTGATTTTTTTCAAAAATAACGGGTTGGGGCGCTTGGGGATTTTTCACCGTTTCTCGCCAGCGTTTTTCCCACCAATAGGCCCGCTGCAAGTCAAACTCTCCCTGGGGAAATTTCTGGAAATATTCGACTGTTTTCGGATAATCTGCGGCCAAAGCGTCAAAAATGGATTGGCCTGGTTGAATTTCAGGGGGGGCTGGGTACTGATTGGGGAAAGCCTGTTCTAAATCTGATTTGAGTTGGCGACAAAGACTCTGGGGCTGGGGAAATCCTGACGCCCAGGCAAATACTTTTAAGTAGGTGGTACGCTGCACATTCCAGGTGAAAATCGAGAGTTTGGCCCCATTGGCGACTAGGCGAATGCCTGTGGGGGTCTGCTGCTTCTCTCCGTGCCGGGGTTGCCAACTGGTCTGTAGCCAATGACAAACTTTGTCAGTGTCGGGGGTAGGGACTTCGAGATAAAGCAGTTCTTCCATGGAAATTACAGATGGGTGAGGGGTGATGTCGCTCTGGATTATCATACCCGCTTTGATTTGCCCAAGGGAGAGGCCTTAGGATCGACAAAACAGCGTTGGGTTCGTAATTTTTCTTATAAAAACTTAACCTTGTTAAAATAGAATTGATCATTTATTCAACACAGGAGGGTTCATGGCTAATATCACCTACGTTCCGGCAAATAAGGACGTGATTGCGGCAGATGGTGCAAATTTACGGGAAAAAGCCCTGCAAAATGGCGTGGATTTGTACACTTTCGGCGGAAAATTGATGAATTGCGGTGGTGTTGGCCAATGCGGAACCTGCATTGTCGAGATTCTGGAGGGGATGGAAAACCTGTCGCCCAAGACTGATTTTGAGAAGCGGCGTCTCAAGCGTAAGCCCCCCAGCTATCGCCTTGCTTGCCAAACCTTGGCCCATGGGGATGTTGTTGTAAAAACCAAACCCTAAGGGCAGCCTCTTTGGTTTTTTGTTTAGGAAGATATTCTTTGGGAATCCCCGTGGCGATCGCCCCTGGTAAGGAGCTAGAGGTGATATTCTTGATATCATTGTGATCTAGCTCGATGAAGAGGCGATTATTCAATGCAAGTTAACGATCTCGGTTTCATTGCAACGATTCTTTTTGTACTCGTACCCACCGTTTTTTTGTTGATCCTTTATATCCAGACCAACAAAACGGCTTCCTAAGAAAAACCATTTTAAAAAAACACGATAAAAAACAATGGGGGACAGATCCTTGGCGATCGCCCCCTTTTTTATGGCTGTGAATCGGGTTTCTTTTTAGCTGGCATCAGTCCGAGCTAAGAGCACAGGACAAGGCGCATTTACCCGCACATAGTCCGATAGAGACGTGCCCAGTAAGCGATCCAGGTCAGGCATACTCTTAGCAATGGAAGGACGGCGGTCTGGGGAACCTAGGATTAACAAGTCAATGTTTTGGTCTTTGGCGACATTGCAGATTGTGGCCCCAGGACGACCCCCAACGACTAACGTTTTGTACGCAATGCCCATTTGTTTAGCCCGTTGAATCGCTGGAGCGAGGGCCGGATTCGCGTCCATTTCTGCTTGGGAAAGGGAAAGATTCCCTGGTAAATCAGGGTTAACCCGCAGGAGTAGCAGTTCGCAGCCACTATAGTCCCGCAGCATTTGCAGGGCTAGATCCAAACCATACATCGCCGCATCGGACTTATCGATGGCGACCATAACTTTTTTGACCGTGCGCACATAGATGTCATCCTTGACCAGGAGCATCGGGCGATTGGTGAGCTGGAAGACGTATTGACTCACAGAATTAGCGAGGATCGACTGTAGCCGTTTGAGTCCCCGGGAGCCCATCAAAATTAGGTCGGCATCAATCTCATCGGCGACTTTGCAGACCACGTCTTTAGGGTCCCCTTGGCGCAGGATGGTGTTGACGTTGCCAGGATCAAGCTTGAGGTCTTGGATCGCTTGGGCGAGGAGCTTACCACCGGTTTCGTAGCCTTTTTGTTCGATGTCGGGAGTCAGCTCTTCCTTCACAACATGGAGAATATTAATGCTAGTGTCTTTGAAGGCAGGGAGCTTGAGCAAGTTTTTCAACATATCCTGGACTTGCCCAGTGCCAGAATCAGCGAAGAGAATTTTTCTAATCATGGGACGACTGTTAACGGGGTTTTTCAAATGGGCTTTTATCCCTAGGATCCAGCATACTCCCTTCTGAGGGCGGGAAATTTTAAGGCTTATTACATAATGGAAGTTGATTTTTTTACGGAATTTTCACCACGATGGATTTGATGCGATCGCTGCCCATTGGGTTATATCTGGAGCAGCCCCAAACCTGGCTCCACCGACTAGACCCCCGGGTAAAACTCGCTTGGTTGATGAGTTTTTTGATTGGGCCGATTTTGGCGAACAACCTGTGGCGCTTGGGTTTGGTGGGGTTATTAATCGCGATCACCCTAACGGCATTAATTCCCCTGCGGGTCTGGAAACAACAGATGGGGTTGCTATTAATTTTTTGTTTGGTGTTGTTTGGGGTTACGTTAATCACCCCCGATGGCTTGGTGCTTGATCATCAGCCCCGTTTACCGGCAGAGGATCTAGATATTCAGCAAAACTATGAATATGTGGTGTGGCAGTTTAAATTTATCTCCGTCACGCGCCTCAAACTCGATCTGGGCATTAAGCTCAGTACACAAATTTTCACGTTGCTCTACAGCACCAATCTCTATCTGTTGACCACGGCAGCGGAAGAAATCACCACGGGTTTAGAGTTTCTCCTGGGGCCGCTGCGCCGACTCAAGGTTCCGGTGACAGAAATTTTGCTCACCCTGACCCTCTCGCTCCGATTTATTCCCCTCGTGTTGGAGGAAATTCAGAATTTAACGCGTTCAGTCCGCACAAGGGCGATCGCCTGGAAGACCCTAGGGTTCAAACAGAGTGCTCAACTGTGGCTGATGGTCTCCGAAAAACTCCTCGAAAATCTCCTAATGCGGGCTGAACAAATGGCGACGGCGATGGATATCCGGGGCTTCACCAGTCCAAACCAGCACCTTGTCCGTTGGCATCAACTGCGCTTCCACCGTTGGGATTGGCTGATCCTTGTGTTGCTGCTGCCCTTTTGGTCATTGCGCTTCCTCTGGGGCTAGTTAGTAACGAATCCGTGGGTCGATCAACGCATTCACAATATCAATCACCAGACTGACCACCACCACAATCGCCCCGAAAAACACCATAATCCCCTGTACCGTTGGATAATCCCGCAGGGAAATTGCCTCATAAAGACGATTCCCCAAACCTGGCCAGGAAAATGTCACTTCCGTTAAAACCGCTCCTCCCAACAAAGCCGCGAAGGTTAAACCCAAGACCGTGATTACCGGAATGAGCGCATTTTTCAGGGCATGGTTCCAGAGAATTTTTCGTTCAGGAATCCCCCTGGCCCGCGCCGCTTCGACATAATCCGACTGCAACGTTTGGCGCAGATTAACCCGCACAATGCGCTCAAAAATACCACTCAAGAGAATTCCCAACGTACAGCAGGGCAACACCAAATAATACAAAGCCGTTCTGAGTTGCAAAAAACTTCCCGTGAGCAGACTATCGAGGGTATAGAGGCCCGACAAGGTGGGCGGTGGGGGCACATCCAACGGAAAGCGTGTCCCCAGGGGAAACCACCCCAACTGCACCGAAAAAATGAGTTGCACCACCATTCCCATCCAGAACAAAGGCAGTGCGTAGGTGATAATCCCAAATAATCGCCCGCCCACATCAAACCAAGTGCCTTGGCGGGAGGCTGCAATCATCCCCACGCCAGCCCCCACCACCACCGCAACAATCATGCCAAACAAGGTTAATTCTACGGTTGCGGGAAAATGCTGCTGAATCACCTCCCACACCGGTAAGCCGCGACTGGTGAGGGATGTTCCCAAGTCAAATTGCAACAGGCTGCCGAGGTAACGGACATACTGTAACCAGAGGGGCAAATCTAAGCCTAGTTGTTCCCGGAGTAGGGCCTTGGTCGCTTCAGGGGCACGGTTGCCGAGGATTGCATCAGCAGGATCGCCTGGGGTCGCCCGGAGGAGCAGAAAGACGACGGTGATAATGGTTAACAACATCAAGGGAGCCAGGAGCAGACGCACCAAGATGTAGTACTGGAGAGCTTTACTACGGGAAGCCATGGGCAATGGGTGGGGAGAGATAGAACTGGAAAAATTATAGGAAACTGCGGTCGTTCCTCAAGAAAATTATTCTGGGCTAGTGAGGGGAATTAACGTCATGACAGGCGGTAGGGTTGGGGAACTGGGTTACAATACAGTCTCGAAATTTTCTGAAATTTCGGCACAAATTTTTCTCTTTCATCATTGCGATCAGACCTATGGGCAACAGCTTCGGACATTTATTTCGGATTACAACCTACGGTGAATCCCATGGGGGTGGCGTTGGCGTCGTGATTGATGGTTGTCCGCCCCTCGTGGAAATTTCTGAAGCGGAAATCCAGGCGGAATTAGACCGCCGTCGTCCGGGCCAAAGTCGCATTACAACCCCTCGGAACGAAGCCGACCGCTGTGAGATTATGTCTGGGGTCTTTGAGGGAAAAACAACGGGAACTCCGATTTCAATTTTGGTGCGCAATAAAGATCAACGCTCCAAGGATTATTCGGAAATGAAGGAAAAATATCGTCCTTCCCACGCGGATTTTACCTACGATGCGAAGTATGGGATTCGCAACTATGAAGGGGGTGGTCGCTCTTCGGCGAGGGAAACTATCGGTCGGGTGGCAGCGGGGGCGATCGCCAAAAAAATCCTCCAGCAGGTGGCCGGGGTAGAAATTATCGGCTATGTCAAGCGGATCAAAGACTGTGAAGCCGTTGATATTGACCCGAATCAAGTCACCCTTGCGCAAGTAGAAAGCAACATTGTTCGTTGTCCCGATGCGGCGGCGGCGGAAAAAATGATTGCCCTGATCGATGAGATTCGCAAGCAAAAGGATTCCATCGGGGGGGTGGTTGAATGTGTGGCTCGCAATGTCCCTGTCGGCCTGGGGATGCCTGTATTTGATAAGCTCGAGGCAGATTTAGCCAAAGGGGCCATGTCGCTCCCAGCCAGCAAAGGCTTTGAAATTGGTTCTGGCTTTGCGGGGACTTTGCTCACGGGCCAAGAACACAACGATGAATTTACCGTGGATGACCAGGGCCAGATCCGCACTAAAACCAACCGTTCTGGGGGTATCCAAGGGGGCATTTCCAACGGCGAAAACATTGTCCTGCGGGTCGCCTTTAAACCCACTGCAACCATTGGGAAAGAACAACAGACAGCCACACGAGCCGGTGAAGAAGCAACCCTCGCCGCCAAAGGCCGCCATGATCCCTGCGTGTTACCCCGTGCCGTACCGATGGTGGAAGCGATGGTCGCCCTCGTGCTGTGTGATCATCTCTTGCGGCACCAAGGGCAATGTCGCACACTCAGTTAACGAAACCACAAGAGCCAAATGGGTAGCGTTCCCAACAAAAGTAGGGTGCCAGTGGCCAGGGAACTAACGGCTAACTGGCGATCGAGGGCATAGGTTTCGCTGACGATCAGGGTGGCAAAGGCGGGCGGCATCGCGATCTGCAACACCAACACTAGACAAATAACATTGGGCAGATTAAAAAAGGGCAAGATCAAGCCGAACAGAAACGGGGCGATCGCCATTTTGATCAAAAGACTACTGCGCACTGGCGGTATTTCTTGGCCCGGTTCCAATTCCCCTAGGCGCATCCCGATCAAGATGATCGCCAAACCAATGACTACCCAGGAAGCGATTTCTAAACTCCATTCCAAAGGTTCCGGAAAAACGAGCGGCTTACAGGCCAACCCCAACACCAAACTCCAGAGGGAAGGGTTGATGCCCACCTGGGTACCCATATTTTTCAGGCGCGTCCCCCAAGTTTGATTTTCCCCCTGGCCGTAGTAGGTAGCCACCATCACCCCGACCCCATAGCCCCACAACAGACTGCCCAGTAAGTCGTAGAACAAAGCCCAAGCAAAGGTTTCTGGCCCGGCGATCGCCAAACTGATCGGATAGCCCAGATAGCCCGTATTACCAATGCTCGAAACCAATAGGAAACTGCCCTGGGAGGGGAGCGATAAATCGGGGGTACGGTAACGCAACCAGAGCCAAGCCACCCCAAAACAGAGTCCCATCGCCAACCAAGCAACGACCGGCGCAAACCAGAGAGTGCCTGTCAAATCCACCTGGCGCACAAAGCCAAACACACTCAAGGGAATACCAAACCAAAACAGACCTTTGCCCAGATTGCGCCCCAGGGATGCAGGGAGATATTTCCCCAGGAGCCAACCGCCCCCAATGCCGAGCCCCAACTTGCCGTAGATGAGCGCCAATTGCAGCAGCAATTCTGCCATAGAGTCCCTAACCTTTGATCCTTGTTTGAGCCTAACACCAGATGATGATTTTGCCGGAGAACTTCCCCATTGCGAAGAAAGCAACATAAGATAGAACCACAAAATATTTAGGGAGTGCAGCGGTAGGAATTGAGCGTGTCCGAAGAATTTGATGACCTCTCTGTCCTGGATGACATTGATATTCCTGAGGTCGTGCGGGACGAAGATCCAGAACAAAGCGAAAAAACCACGGGATCTAACCCCAAGCAACGCCTCTTGTTAGGGTTGGGGGGAATCCTCATTGTCGGGTTTGGGGCGATCGCCTCACGCCAGTTTTTCCAGGCTACCCCAGATCCCGCTGCTCCAGAGGATCTTGCCAGCGATGTTTCTCCGTCCGAATCAGGCAGCAATGATACCGAAACCAGCGAACAAATTCTCGGTCATTTTCCCTACCCCGAAGCCGAGGTCAGTGAACTGGTCGCCGTGAGTGCCGATGGTCGCTTGAAATTACGCCCCGCCGCCGCCGAAAAGTTTCTTCAAATGCAGGCCGATGCCAGACAAGCCGGGATCAACTTAGCCTTACTTTCTGCCTTCCGCACCATCGAAGAGCAACAATATTTATTTTTTGACATTAAAGAACAGCGCGCCCAGGACACCACCAAGCGGGCTGAGGTGAGTGCGCCCCCCCGCTACAGTGAACACCATACGGGCTATGCCATTGATCTAGGGGATGGAAATTTGCCAGCGACCCACCTCCAGGAAAACTTTGAAAATACAGCGGCGTTTCAGTGGCTCCAAAATAATGCCGCCCGTTATAGTTTTGAGTTGTCTTTCCCGCGAGATAATCCCCAGGGCATCGCCTACGAGCCTTGGCATTGGCGCTTTGTGGGGGATCAAGATAGTCTGGAAACGTTTTACAAATCCCGCAATTTGAATCCGTAGCCCTTTTCTTGGGAAACGATTGGGAGAGAAAAAGGTGATGGGCGTACATTTTCAGAGGAACATTAGATCATGGTAGAAACCCTCGATCAACAGCGTTGGTGGGTACAACGGTGGCTAGAATTACTGGATTCTTACCGCTTTAAAAAACGTCTCGAACGGGCGCGCATCTATGCGAAAGCGGGTAATGTGCTGCAAATTGATTTCGTCGAAGCCCAGGCGATTGCCCTCGTGCAGGGGAGCGAACCAGAACCCTACCGCGTTTCTTTAAAACTAGACCCCTTTAGTGACGAAGCTTGGGGCTATGTGGTGGAAAGTTTAGCCCAAAAGGCGCTCTTTTCGGCCCAACTGCTAGCCGGGGAAATGCCGGCGGCCATTGAGCAGGTCTTCACGGCAAATGGTTTAAATTTGTTTCCCTTTACCCTGGCAGATATCCACTCCCGCTGTACCTGCCCCGATAAAGCCAACCCCTGTAAGCACATTGGCGCGGTTTATTATCAACTCGGCGATCGCTTTAACGAAGATCCCTTTGTGATTTTTCAACTGCGGGGCCGCACCAAGCAACAAATCCTCGATGCGCTCCGGGACTACCGACGGCAACATTTTGCCACGGCAACTGCGACCAATTTACCCAGCCATGACCAGGCTGAACTTGAGACAGTCCAACCGCAACAGAACCCGAAAACTATTGATATTAAACAGTTCTGGCAATATGACCATCCCCTCGATCCAGATTTGGTTGTGATTACGCCGCCCACCGATGGCACCACGAGCCTCGATCTTTTGGGGGCGATCGCCCTTAATCCAGAGGATGCCCAAGCTTTCCAAAGTTACCTTAATTATGTCTATGGCATGGCTAGTCAAAAGGGGTTAATGCAAGCTTTACAGGGGTTGAATGCGAGCGAATCAGCCTAAATCCAGAAAAATTCGCTAAAATCAAAAGCCGATTGCCTTGAAATACAGCAAAAAGGTCACAATCGATCTGTTTTTTTAGTGGTTTTGCCTGGAGTGTATTGAAATTATGTGGATTATTCCCTTTGTGATTGGTTGTGGTGTTGGTGCGGGGGCGTTTTACCTCGTCAAAAAAGATGACCTGAATCGGCTGGGCACTTTAGAAACAGAACTGAGTCAACTACGACGGGATCTACAAACCAGCGAAACCAACCATGAGCAACGGTTACGGGAGGCGATCGCCACCTTACAGCAAGAGTATCAAGGCAAAATTGCCACCCTGGAAACGCAACTTGCCGCCGCAAAAAATCCGGCCCCGGCAGAAACAGCAAGCCTGAAGGATCACACCGTCCCGAATACCCTAGAACCGCCGATCCTGGCCGCCACCATCCAGCCCCGCACCGACTCTACCCCCGTCTTGGTCAGTAGCCCCAGTGGTAAACCCTGCATTCCGCCAATTCTCGCCCAAGGGGTGACTTTCCAAACCGTTGAAGCGGCGATCGCCTCCTTTGAACCCCCAATTCTCGCTGCCGAAATTCACTGTCGCACCGAAACCTCAAGCCCCAGCCTCACCACCCCCAGCGGCAAACCCTGCATTCCACCGATTCTTGCCCAAGCCTAAACCAATTTCCCCTTGGGGAGATGCCATAGGATAGAGAGAGCTCTTCCCTGGAGAAAGGTCGCAAATACAAAACTGACTTCCCAGGGAAAATATCTAAGCGGCTTGGAAAATAGACCAGAATTGGGCAATCTCAATTTGAAACTGAGAAAATAAATATCCCCCCAAGGCAAAACTCCCCAGGCCCATCCCACTGAGAATGAGGAACACCTGCCACACCCGATAACCGCGAATCTGTAAATCTAAGTGACACAAAATCCCCGCTGAAAGCAACACAAAAAAGCGGACAAATTGCTCTAGCCAACAAATAATCAAGACCGCCGCAAAGGCCCAGGCTAAGACCGATGTAAAGGCCTTAGCATCGGAGCGCAACCAAGTCCCAAATAACAATTGCATGATTCGTAGAGGAGCCACTAAGACCACCATCAAAAGCAGCACAAGTCCCCCGCCAAATCCCCAGGCCATCTTAAAGGCGATCGCCTGATCAATAGGCCAGAAAAACCATGTCTGATGCCCTAAGAGCCATGCCTGCCACGCGGGGACCATTTCCCCCACCAGCCAACCAAACACCCCATAGGCCAAACAAAAAAGTCCCAAGGAAATCCAAGGAAAACCATAATCTTGGGTTCGTGATGCTGTCATCTCTATTCTTTACCCACGGACAAATCTGTCAATTGCTAGGATACCCAACAACCATCCTTCCCTGGGGAAGGTGGCTGAAAGCCGGAAGGGGTAATTCCCTGGGGAAGGTGGCTGAACGTCGGAAGAAATTCTCCCTTGAGGGAGGTGGCCGTCAGGCCGGAGGGTGCCATTCTCCCCTTGAGGGGAGTTAGAGGGGTGGCCCTTGAAGGGAGCAGAGGGGTGGCTCGAAAGCAATAAAAAATCAGGGTGCGCAAACAACCCTGATCCCTGACGGAATAATTGAATTGAATTAGACCGCAATCCCAGAACTCAACCCTAGGACATTGCTTGGGTAATGAAGTCAAAATAAGGAGCAGCAATTCTTGCTTCCTCTGAATCAAGCACACCAAGGGCGGCATCCTTGAGGCAGCGAATCGCATCAACCATCCCAGGCACCGGTACACCGAGGGCGTTGTACATTTCCTTCACCCCGATTAAACCAATCCTTTCAATGGGATCTTTGTCGCCAGCGAGGATACCGTAGGTGACCAGACGTAGGTACCAACCGTAGTCCCGCAGACATTGGTTATATTGCTTCGTGGTGGCTGCATTCCCGCCCGAGGTTCGATATTCTGGGTGGATGCTAAACAGTTGCTTTTGGGCTTGGTCAACGATTTTCTTTTCGTTGTCGGCAAGGGCCTCCGCAATGCGGATCCGTACCGCCCCAGTGGCTAAAAAGTTTTTAATCCCCGAGAGTTCACCGCTGCTGGGATAGCGGAGTTCGTCATCGGCTCTCAGGATAACTTGACTAACGACGCTCATATTATTGCTGTTTTAATAAATGGATTCTTGCTTAGTTTAATAGCTTAGACTATTGTCTCACAAGGCATTCGGGCTTTAATGATTGCCCGATAATTTTAAGAAACGTAAACTCTCTCAGGGAAAGTTCTTCCCCAGTATAGGGGTAAATTGCCATTGGCATCGTCTCTTGGACGGTTTGTCCTAGGCCCAACGGATGAGCCGGGGTTCGGTGGCATCATCTAGGTGAGGGTGGTGGGGAAGAATACGTAGGGCCATGCCTTGGTAGCCACTTTTTTTGTATTGCACAACGCCTTGGTAGATTGCTTTTTGGTCGGTGGTCAGGCCCTGGAAGGTCATAGGGTAACTTTCGCCGTTAATGAGTTCGTCCTGGTCATTGATGGTGCCGAGGTAAATTTGCACGGCCAGATCGTCTGGGGTCAGGGCTGCGAGATCGAGAATTGCTTTGACATGGACGGGCTGTTGAATGTCGATTTCGGCGGACTCCCCGACATCAAAGGCTTCGACGCGGATGTTGTACCAGGCCTTAAAGAGTTGGGATTTCCAATCGGCGAGTTCTTGGACGGCTTGGTAGTGATTGTCGCTGAGTTCAAAATGGCGATCGCTCAATTTAAAATAAGCCTTCTGGGCATAGTCCCGGAGCATCCGCGATGTATTAAACATGGGGCAATTCAGGCGAATGGCCTCCTTCATTTTATTGACCCAACCTTCGGGGACATCGAAACTGTTGCGCGTATAGAACAGCGGCACAATTTCTTTTTCTAGCAGTTCATACAGGGCACTGGCTTCTACCCGGTCTTGGTAATCTTGATCATCGTAAATTTCCCCGTGGCCGATCGCCCAACCGGTGCGGGTATAGTCGGCCTCATCCCACCAGCCATCAAGGACACTTAAATTCGGCAAGCCATTCATCGCCGCTTTCATCCCGGAAGTGCCAGAGGCTTCTCGAGGGCGTCGGGGGGTATTAAGCCACACATCGCACCCAGACACCATTTTGCGGGCAATGTGAATATTGTAATTGGGTAAGAAGACGACGTAATCTTCGAGGCCTTCTTCCTGGACGGTATGGATGATGTTGCGGATTAGTTCTTTCCCCGGAATATCTTTTGGGTGGGCTTTCCCGGCGATAACAAATTGCACTTGACGCTCTGGATTGCCGAGGATAATTTTTTTAATGCGTTCAATGTCATACAAAAAGAGGTTGGCCCGTTTGTAGGTGGCAAAGCGACGGGCAAAGCCAATGGTCAGGAGGTTGGGCTTGAGTACCTGGCGGGCTTTGGCGATCGCCGCTTCAGTGGCTCCTTGTTTTTGCAGTTGCTTGGCGAGGTGCTGCCGAATATAGACAACCAAATCGGAGCGTTGACGCTCGTGGTTACGCCATAGTTCTTCGTTGGGAATGGTGCTCACTTTTTCCCAGATATGGCTTTCGGCGGGGGCTTCATCCCAGGTGGGGGCCAGGTAGCGGTCGTAGAGATCTTGGGTTGCGGGGGCGGTGACGCTGCGGGCATGGACACCATTCGTGATCGAGGTAATCCCCACTTCATCGCGGGGAAAATCTGGCCACAAGCTATGGAACATTTCCCGGGAAACTTGGCCATGGAGTTGACTCACACCATTAATAAAAGCACTGTGTTTGAGGGCAAAGATCGCCATATTAAAGGGGGCTTCTAGATCCCCGGTATTTTCCCGACCCAGGCCCAGGAAGCGGTCTGGGGAGAGGCCAAATTTTTCGGCATAGTGGCCCACATAATGCAGGGTTTGCTCCGGGGAAAAAAGATCGAAACCGGCAGAAACCGGGGTGTGGGTCGTAAACATTTGGGTCGAGAGGGCAAACTGTTGGGCATGGCGGAAGGTTAAGCCTTGCTCTTGCATGAGTTTGCGGATGCGCTCCAGGATCAAAAAGGCGCTGTGGCCTTCGTTCATGTGGTAGACCGTCGGTTTGTAGCCTAGTTTTTCGAGCATGCGCACGCCGCCGATACCCAGGAGGATCTCTTGGTGGAGCCGGAGATCGCGATCGCCCCCATACAGTTCATCGGTAATGTCGTGGTCGTAGGGGTTGGTATTCTGCTCAATGTTGGTATCTAACATATAGAGGGGCACCGTCCCCACATCGATACGCCAAACCCGTGCATAGATCATCCGCCCCGGAAATTCCACCTCAATGATCAGTTCATTTCCCTGGTCATCTTTTTCTAAATGGAGGGGCATATTGTAGAAATCATTGATCGGATATTCTTCCTGTTGCCAGCCGTCATGGTTGAGATACTGGGCGAAATACCCCTCCTGGTACAGCAAACCGACGGCTACTAGGGGTAAACCGAGATCACTGGCGGATTTGAGGTGATCCCCCGCAAGAATCCCCAATCCCCCGGAATAGATCGGCAGGCAGTAGCTGAGGCCATACTCCGCACAGAAATAGGCATAGCATTCTTTGCCTTTGGTTTCGCCCCGTGCTTTGTGGTACCAAGTGTGTTGTTGGAGGTAGTCATCGAGCTGTTCAATGGCCCGTTCCATGTGGGCGATAAAACCGTCATCCTTAGCTAGTTCATCGAGGCGGGCTTGGTCAACGCGACCCAACATCGCCACCGGATTGTGGCTCGTCTGCTGCCATAGGTCTGGATCGAGGCGAACAAAGAGACTTTTTGCGGCGACATTCCAATCCCAGTGGATGTTATGGGCGAGGCGGCGTAGGGGTTCCAGGACAGGGGGTAAAACGGCTTTGACCTGAAACTTGTGGGTCGGTTTCATGGGAAAAATCCTTCAACGGACAACGGGATGATCTGTCTTTAATAAATAGCGAATTCCCTTTGATTTTCTGGCGATCGCCCCTGGGGAATTTATAAATCGATAGAACTCCACACATTTCTTCTGAAAGCCCAAGGAACCGGGGAAATACTAAAAAATCCCGTCAATCGTAGGGAGTTGCGGGAAATACAGGGGAATATATTTAGTTAATTTTGGTACGGAGAGAGAGGGATTCGAACCCTCGGAGCCGCGTACACGACTCGGCACATTAGCAATGTGCTGCTTTCGACCACTCAGCCATCTCTCCTGGCGTGACGATAAATGATTGTAGCAGACCTCCCTAAAAAAAGCTAACCTAAAGTCAGCAATTGTGAAAACGGCGGAATTATGGGTCTTTTTAGCGAAGTTGGGCAGTTTTTTGAGACGCGATTAGAGGAATTTCTCAAGGCACATCCCCAGTTAGAACTCCAGGCGATCGCCGAGCAACTCCAAGAACAAGAACGAGAAGCCAACCGCCTCACCCAGGATCTACAACGGCAACTGACCCAGGTGGAGCAACAGATCGCCCAGGTGGCCCAGGATATCCAACATTGGCACCAGCGGGTACAACAGGCCGAAGCGGGTCGGAGACCGGATCTCGCCAGCGCCGCCAAAGCGAGGGAAGCGGCCCTCCTCCGCCAGGGGAATCAACTCTGGGGCAAGATGCAAGGCACTAAAAAACGCATTGAACAGGCCCAGTCTCTTTTGGTGCAGCTCCAGCAGAAACGCCAGGAAGTGAAGCAAAAAATGGATGAACTGCAAGCGTCTCAAAAAGTAGAGGATGCCTACACCAGCAGTTGGGAAAACTTTAGTGGTACCAATGGCGATCGCCAAACCTACAACAGTGCCACCGATCCCCTCGAAGCTCAGTTCCAAAAGTGGGAAATGGACGAACAAATTCGGCAAATGAAGCAAAAAATGGGCCGCTAGTTTTTCACTAAGTGACTCAGCTTAGAATGAGGAAAATAACGATGATTGCAACACCTAAGTTTCCAGAAAAAATGACTGCTGCGGAATATCTCCAGTGGGAAGAACGGCAGGAACTTCGCTATGAATATATTGATGGTGAAATTATTGCGATGACTGGAGGAACGTTGCCTCACAATGATATTGCAATCAATCTATTAGTTGCTTTGAGAGCACACCTTAAGCCCAGAGGTTGTCGGGTAAATATGTCTGATGTAAAAGTGCAAGGGAAAGCAAATCGGCGTTATTTTTATCCGGATCTGGTGGTCAGTTGTCATCCTGAAGATCTCAAAGCCCGTAAATGGATTCAGTATCCGAAAGTAATTGTTGAAGTTTTATCACCAAGCACTTCAAATTACGATAGCAAAACAAAGCTGAAATATTATCGACAAATGCCTAGTCTAGAGGAATATATTTTGCTTGATTCTGAGCATATTTATGTAGAACTTTATCAACGGCAAACGGGAGAAATGTGGGGATATCGAGATTTTGGTGTTGACGATACGCTGGTGATTCCAAGTATTGAATTTGAGTGGGCAGTGGCAGATATTTATGCTGATGTAATTCTAACGGCAGAGGATAGTGAATAATTAGGCGATCGCATCGATCAATAAGTCACTATCAAGGGCATTCGATTGTCGAGCTTGATTGGCACGATGAATTCTCTGGTAGGTTTTTTCTAAGCTAACAAGTTCATCATTAATATGTCCTGCGACTTTCAAATAAGAAGAAATCATATTTCCTGGTGGTTCTTTAGAATGCTTTGGTAAACTTCTGATTTGACTGTGTTGATATCGACCAGATTGATTTCAATCTCATCACTAAGGCTTTGTACTGTGTCCATAGCTAACAACGTTTCACTTGGCTCTAGTCCCCATGCAGCAATGTCAATATCTGACCACTTAAATGTTTCTAAATCAAGAATTGAACCGAACAAAGCAACTTTAGAAGCATTGAATTTTTCTTTTAAAATTATTGCTGCTTGCTTGGCTAAATAAAGACTATTTTTCTGATGATTTTTGTTGATCTCAATTTTTTTTTGTGACTTTTTCAATGCTGATTGATAGTAGAAATAGAGTCTTTCTTGGTCTTGTAATAATTCTTTGATGGTCATTGTTCTCATTATTCAATGTGAAATTAAGATGTTTTGTTTTTGCGGGCTTTTTTCTTTTTTGTACTTTGTAGGAGTGGTGTTATCAGTTTCTCGTATTCATTAAATAAAAATTCGATGCGGTTGAGTTCGCTGGTAAAAGCTTGGGGACGGTAACAAAGATCCACCGCTTTATCGAGTTTTTGGTGGGCTGTCATTAAGTCGGGGGGCATAGTAAGCGGATCGTAAAGATCGGCAAGGCTACTATCGGGATATTTGTCTCTGGTGTCTAACACTAACTGCGCTGCTTTTTCGACTGTTTGTTTTTGTTTCTCGGTTACGTCCTGTGGAAAAGGAAAATTGTTATAGACAATGGTATTAGAATAACGGTAATCACTTTTTAATCTTCCACATGTGTACTTGACCCAAGTCATGTGCATTTCTGAAGTCAAAATCCCAAAATCATAAATTGTTGCATTAGGAATAGTTGAAACTTGATCATTCGCAATAACTAAGCGACTTATTCCATAACCTATTGGAATGTATTTTCTTCTCTCTGAAGATACACGAGGGAGTAATAAATAATCACTTTTAGGCTGTCTCATTTCACCAAAGAGTGTTGAAAATTCAGCTAGTTTTTGGGTTGCTTTTCTTGTACTTTCACTGCGAATACTCTTCACTTTCTGAACTCTTTCATAGACTCTAGGTAAATTTTTAAGCTCTTTAGGTGAAATGTTAACAAGCCAAAAACAGTAACGAGAATAACCATTAATAAACTCCTCTGATCCAGTATAAGGTTTAATCCACTTTTCTGCTTCTGGCTCTTGCTGTAGAAAGGAATCCTTTTCGGATTCTGTAAGAATTAAGTTCCCTCTATCATTAGGCATACTGCCATACATGATTGCAGGTCTTGGAGAAATTCCAGTTCGCCTACTACTAATAACAAGATCATTACCTCCAGCTAGATATGGATTAATGTTTTTAACAATGATCTCAGTTGGTTCACTATTGATATTGATATAATCAAATATTCTTTTCTTTCCAATATCTTTTGTCCCAAAGCCAATAATTACACAGTGCACGGCAGCATTACTCTTTGCTTCATTTGTCCAATTAAAAGTACGATGTGCGAAATAGATTTTAATATTATAGGTTTCATACATTTCTCTCCATAAAATACTGACCTGTTCACCCTGAGAGATAGAATTTGTGCTCACAAAAGAACAAGATATGTTGGTTTCTTGAATAATTTGAGCCGCCTTAATATACCAAGCTGTTACGTAGTCTAAAACTCCAGCACCTTTGACACTATCAAAAACAGACTTCATGTCTTTTTTTTGTTGTGAATCTTGAAAGGATTTTCCAACAAAAGGCGGATTGCCGAGAATGTAATTTAACTTTTCCTTTGGAATCACTTCTTCCCAATCAATCCGTAACGCATTCCCATTCACAATTCTGGCAGCCTTCTTTAGCGGCAACCGGACAAAATACTGCCCAAACTCATTACTCACCTTGATATTCATCTGATGATCGATGAGCCACATCGCCACCTCTGCTACCCGTGCCGGAAACTCATCATATTCAATGCCCCCAAACTGATCCACATCCACCTTTAGGAACAAACGAATATCAATAAACCCCTCCTTCTTCTTGTAAAGCTCTTTGAGAATCAATAACTCTAGATCTCGCAATTCCCGATAAGAAATAATCAAAAAATTTCCACAGCCACAAGCCGGATCAAGAAAATGTAATTCCCCAAGCTCATCATGGAGCCGCTTTAACGCCGTTGGACTGCCTTTTGCCTTCTTAAATTTCTCGTGCAACTCATCCAAAAACAAAGGCTTAATCACCTTCTGAATATTTTTCTCAGACGTGTAATGCGCCCCCAAATTTCGTCGAGTCTGTTGATCCATCGCCGCTTGGAACATTGACCCAAAAATTGCCGGAGAAATTTTCCCCCAATTAAATCCACAAGCTTCTAATAACATTTCTCGCATTTTGCGATCAAAAGCCGCAGGCGCTAACTGCTCTTCAAATAACTTGCCATTCACATAGGGAAACTGCCCTAAACTCTCATCCAGATTTTTTAACCGCTTCTCCGGTGGCGTATTCAACACATGGAAAATATGCCCCAAGTGCATCGCCAAATCACTACCATCTTCTTTGGTATGAATATCGAGATATTCCTCAAAAATTCCCTTTTCAAAAATGCCTGTGTCATCTGCAAATAAACAAAATAACAACCTCACTAAGTAAACTTCTAGATCATGACCCGTATAACCAATCTCCCTGAGACGGTCATGCAGCTTACCCATCAACTCCGCCGCGTGAATATTAACCGGATCTTCATCCTTATAAGTTCGCTGCTCATATCCCGCAATAAAATCAAACAGATGAACATAATTGACGAAATCTTTTAGGAGAAATTCATGGGTCTGATCTGTTTCGAGGTCATAAAGCCGGAATTGAGCGAAATCCGACACCAAAATATATCGAGGTAGCTCATGCTCCTTTAACCCCGGGAAATAATCTTTTGCCTGTTCAAACGCCTTATCTAAACTTTTTCCTCGTGATTTATGCTCAACAAGAATATTTCCCTTCCATAACAGGTCAATAGAACCTTTCTTATTCCCTAATTTGTTAACTGACTTCTCAAATGTTGCGATTCGCTTACGAGAAATGCCAAATACCTGAAAAAAATCATTCCAAAACGATTGTGCTTCTGATTTTTCTGACTCCTCAAATTCTCACTCCTTCGAGAAGGCGATCGCCCGACTTTTGATTTCATTCCAACTTAAAGGCATTATTTCTCGATATCCTCAAAAAGTATCGCTAAAGAGGCATTTATTCACTAACTTAGCCCAACTCTGGAAAACATCGTCAGAATTGTAGACAAATTAACAAAAAATCCTCCAGAAATGTGGAGGATCAAGAATTTTGCAGTTGAATGATTACTAAAGGACGCGGAGAATACTCGGCACTTCCTTGATCGCCTCTAGGCCTTCAATTTCTCGCATGGCTTCCCGGAAATTCGCCTCATGGACATCATGGGTCACGACGACGATCTCAGCGCAATCATCCTGAAGACCAATCTGCACGACTGATTCCAAGCTCACTTGGTGCTGCCCAAAGCAAGTCCCCAGATCGCCGATCACACCGGGCAAATCCCGCGACAAGAAGCGCGCATAAAAACGAGTTTTTAGGGTATCAATGGGTAAAATTTTGCTGTAATGCTCATGGGTGCAGCCCAGGAGAGGGTTGAGTTTCTGGATCACCTGGTCAGAATGCAACAGACCCACCACATGAACAATGTCAGAAACTACGGCGCTGGCCGTTGCCCCAGCCCCAGCCCCAGGGCCATAGAACATTACCTGGCCGAGGGGTTCCCCTTCCACGAGGATCGCATTAAAGACACCATTGACGCTGGCGATGGGATGATCTTTTGGCACCAAAGTCGGGTGAACGCGCAACTGTAGGGCATCTTCTTCGAGGTCTGGTCGTTCGGCGATCGCCAATAATTTGATCACAAAACCGAGCTTTTTCGCAAAACTGATATCTGCCGCACTAATGGAACGAATCCCTTCGCAGTAGACATCTTCCCGCCGAATTCGTCCCCCAAAGGCCAAGGAAGCAAGAATTGCAATTTTGTCCGCCGCGTCGCCCCCATCCACATCGGCACTGGGATCGGCTTCGGCATAACCCAATTTTTGGGCCTCGG
Organism: Picosynechococcus sp. PCC 8807; assembly: GCF_001693295.1. Lineage (NCBI taxonomy): Bacteria > Bacillati > Cyanobacteriota > Cyanophyceae > Chroococcales > Geminocystaceae > Picosynechococcus > Picosynechococcus sp. PCC 8807. The sequence goes on along the minus strand of NZ_CP016483.1, from coordinate 2,229,368 downwards.
CTAATACTTCCCCAAAGTCCGCCCCGTGCTGGGCCATCTGGGTGAGGATGTAGTTAGTGGTGCCATTGATAATGCCAATGACACGGGTAATGCGGTTCACTCCTAAAGATTGCTTGAGGGGTTTAATGATCGGAATGCCACCGCCCACCGCCGCCTCGAGGAGCACATAGACCCCCGCTTTGTTCGCTGCGGTGTAAATTTCTTCGCCATATTTGGCAATCACTGCTTTGTTGGCCGTGACCACATGTTTCCCATTGGCGATCGCCGCCAGGATGAGAGTCCGCGCTGGCTCCAGGCCGCCCAACAACTCAACCACCACCTGAATCTCTGGATCTTTGACGATGGCCTCTAGATCAGTGGTTAGGCAACCCGCTGGTAAATCAATGTTGCGGGGCTTGTCTAGGGAGCGCACCCCTGCCCGTTTCAAAACCACTTCCCCCAACAGCGGGTGGCGGCCTTGGGGCGACAGCAAAATTTCTGCGGTGCCCGTGCCAACCGTTCCTAAGCCAAGTAAACCAATTCCGATAGCCACAATGTTTTCTCTAGTGCAACATCAAGATAATGTTTCCATTATCCCCCATTACCTGATCTCCCAACTTAGGGATCAACTACTTCCGATGGTGAATTTCTAAAATATAGGGATAATATTGCCGTTGTCCCCGGGAGCCAACCCAGACTTGATACAGTCCTTTTTGCCATTCGCCGCGAATTGCCGGATTTTGACCCACCGCATCGTCATTGCACCATACACCACCGGGGCCTTTGACCACGAGCACCGTATCTCCGGCACTTTCAACGCTCAGTTCTAAATCATTAAAAAATGTCATGAGGCTGAGGCGATGGTCGGCATGGTTATCGATAAAGCCAACACAAGACCCCGTGGGGGTATCCTCGATTCCTAAAAATTCTGCGGCGGGTTCACTTCCCCCACTGACCCCCCGTAATAGCTGGGGATTGGGGGCAAAATTAGGGCGCAACTGGAGATTTTCAAAAATGGCTTGTTTTGGTAACGGTTGGGCCATCACCGGGGCGATCGCCAGTCCCATCCCCCAAGCCCCCGTTAACGCCAATAAGCACCGTCGCCACATATCGAATATCCTTTTTTGATTCCAGCATTACCTCGCTAGACGTGGATCAAAAGCCTGGGGTTCCAACGGCTCGCCCCTTCAATCCACCTAACGCAATAGCATCACCAATAGACCCTGCTGACCCAAGAGTACCTCCCGCAGGAGGGTGACGATCCCGACCCAAATCACCGGAGAAATATCAATGCCTCCCAGGGGCGGCACCAGCTTTCTGGTCGGGGCCAAAAGCGGTTCCGTCGGCAATACCACCAAGCTAAAGGGCAGTTTCGTTAATTCCGCCTGGGGATACCAAGTGAGCACAATGCGGAAAATAAAAAATAAAGTCATCGCGCCCAACAGCAGATTGAGCCCCAAACTTGTCACAGCTAACCAAGACATCGCATTCACCAAAAATTCATTGCGTTAAGACTTAATTTAACTTAACTGCGACCTTGATTTTTACCGAACCCATTGAAAATGGGGGCAACGACCTGGGATTTTCAGAAACTGCATCAGTCTGCCTGGGTGCCCACTATAAATTATTATTGGCGGTTTGTTTTGACCATTGCCCTTAAAACCAAAGCACATAACCCAAAGGGCCATGGCAAGTACCACAAGCCAATGATCAACAAACAAAATTTAAGGACAAAAGCCGTGAAAAAGTTGATTCTCCCTGCCTTCTTCCTCTGTGCCCTCAGCCTCGGTGGCTGCGGTATGGTTCAGGAAATAATTTTTGAAAAAGCGATTGAAGCTGGCTCCGGCGAAAAAGTCGATATCGATATGTCCAAAGAATCCGTCGATATCAAAACCAACGAAGGAAATCTGTCTGTCAGCAGCGGCGACAACGTCAAACTCCCCGACACCTTCCCCAAGGACATTTATTTCGATAAAAATGTCGAAATTAGAATGGCGATGGATTTACCGGAAGGGGTTTCTGTCACCTTTGTCACTAATGAAAGTGTGGCCGCTGTCAAAGACAAATACACCGCAGAAATGGCCAAAAACGGTTGGACTCAAGAAATGACCATGGACGTCAACGGACAATCGATGTTTGGCTTTCAAAAGCAAGAGCGCGCTTCCCAAATCATGATCTACGCAGACCAAGACCAGACTTTGGTGCAAGTCATCGCGAAAAAGTAAGGGCACTTCCCCAATCGTCGCTTATGGGGGTTGCCCTCAAGGTTAGAGACTATTTGCGATCGCCCCTAGGGCAACATGTGTTGCTGGATAAAGTTTGTATCGACATCGGCCGCCAAAAAAGCTGGGTGATTCAAAATCTTTTGGTGGAAGCTAATGGTGGTCGATACTCCAGTAATCGCACATTCTCGGAGTGCCCGCTTCATGCGGCGAATGGCGGTATCTCGGTCTGGCCCCCAAACGATTAATTTACCGATCAAAGAATCGTAGTAAGGAGAAATTTCATAGTCGGTGTAAACGTGGGAATCCATCCGTACCCCAGGGCCACCGGGGGGAAGGTAACCACTGATTTTGCCTGGGGTCGGTCGGAAATCATGGTCGGGATCCTCGGCGTTAATCCGGCACTCGATGGCATGACCAGTTAAGTTCACTTGATTTTGATTCAAACTGAGGCGATCGCCTTGGGCAACTTTAATTTGTTCGGCGATCAAATCTAGTCCCGTCACCATCTCTGTGACCGGGTGTTCCACCTGAATGCGGGTATTCATCTCCATAAAGTAGAAATCCCCATTTTTATCTACGAGGAATTCCACCGTTCCCGCCCCGACATAATCAATGGATTTAGCCGCTTTGACCGCTGCTTTCCCCATTTTGTCCCGCAGTCTGGGGGTGAGGATCGCGCTGGGAGCTTCTTCGAGGAGTTTTTGGTGCCGTCGCTGGATCGAACAATCCCGTTCGCCGAGGTGAATCACATTGCCGTACTGATCCGCGAGGATCTGAAATTCAATGTGGCGGGGCCGTTCAATAAATTTTTCGATGTAAACGCCGCCATTCCCAAAGGCTGCTTCTGCTTCCCCCTGGGCCGCTCGGTACAAACGGGGTAACTCCTCAGCGCTGGGCACAAGGCGCATCCCCCGGCCGCCACCACCCGCCGTGGCTTTGATCATCACAGGATAGCCAATTTGTTGGGCGATTTCTAGGGCTTGTTCTTCGGAGGCCACCAACCCAGCACTACCGGGTACGGTGGGGACTTTTGCCGCCTGCATCGTTTTTTTGGCAGTGGATTTGTCCCCCATGGCGATCATTGCTTCTGGGGAAGGGCCAATGAAGGTGATTTGGTGGTCGGCACAAATTTCTGCAAACTTGGCATTTTCGGCGAGGAAACCGTAGCCTGGGTGAATTGCGTCGGCGTTACTGCTGAGGGCCGCAGCGATAATATTGGGAATGTTGAGATAGCTTTTGCTGCTCTGGGGCGGGCCAATGCAAATGCTCTCATCGGCGAGCTGAACGTGGAGGGCTTGGCGATCTACGGTGGAGTGGACGGCAACTGTGGCAATGCCGAGCTCCTGACAGGTGTGGATAATGCGTAGGGCAACTTCTCCGCGATTGGCGATGAGAATCTTTGAAAACTGCATGGTGTTCCGTTGGCGTTTGCGTCCCCAGTGTGATGGGTAGCCAACATTATCATGGTAAGGGGTATCCCTCGGCAAGCGGCGATCGCCCCGGAACAGACTTTCACGATTCCCCTAAAACGAGCCCTGGCGAAATTCGTCATTTTCACCCCGGTCATCTGTTTGGTAACGAGATGGGGGGCGATCGCTACTCCAGGCCCACCAAACGGTGCCACATTGACATTCATAAAACTCCTGCCAGCGGCGACGGTGCAGCGCATCGGTCACGGGGGCATAGCGATTTAACCAAGCCCGTTTCGCATCATGGGGGAGTGCTTCACAGCTGGGACAATGGAAACTGAGGGCGTGACTGGCATTTTTGATCCACTCAGGCGGATAGGGGCTAAAGGCATCCATAGGCACGGACAAAGGAAAAACTTGCCTACCATGGTAACGACTTCCCTGGGAATTGTTAGGAACCTCGGTTTAGGCTTTGGGGACAAACTTCCCAGGTCGGTTTTCGTCGTTAAACCTCGAAACGCTTTTGATCAGCCCCCCTTAGGCGCGGATAAACTCGTAGAGATCGATGTATTCATTGCCGGGGTTGTTCCAGGAATAGTCATATTTCATTCCCTGGATTTGCAGCTTCCGGAACTCCTCTGGGTACACGGTGTATAAACCAATGGCCCGTTCCATGGCGGATTCGAGGGCGTGGTTATCCGTTTGGTAAAAGACATAACCATTTCGTTCTTCGGGGGGATGTTTATCATCATGATCCCGGTCAAACACGGTACTCACGAGGCCACCGACACCACGGACAATGGGCACCACACCATACTTCAGGGCGATGAGTTGGGTCAGGCCGCAGGGTTCGTAGTTACTGGGGACGACAAGCATATCAGCCCCGGCATAGATCATGTGGGACAGTTCGGCGTTGAAGCCCAGCTCGATGTGACAGTTGGGGTTGTCGTTGAGGTGGAATTTTTCATGCCAGAACCAAGAGTTGATCGAGCCTTCGGTGGCGGAACCAAGGAGGACAAATTGGGCTCCCCGATTCAAGGCGTAGTACATGGCATGGTGAACGAGATGAACGCCTTTTTGGTCATCGAGACGGCCAATGTAGGCGATGATCGGTCGGTCATTGTCTTCAAGTAATAGGCGATCGCGTAGGGCTTTTTTGTTTTTCGCCTTATTTTCGAGGCTATCCCAACTGTATTGCAGCTCGATATTGTGGTCTACTTCTGGGTTCCAAGTGCTGTAGTCGATGCCGTTGAGAATTCCCTTGAACTTGTCTTGGTGGAGATGGAGGGTATGGCTTAGGCCACAACCAATATCGGTGTAGTGGGCTTCCCAGGCGTGGTGGGGAGAAACGGTCGTCACCGCATTGGCATAGACAATGCCCCCTTTCATGCAATTTAAGGCAAAGGGATTAAAGTTATCCCGGAGGCGATCGTAGTGGAAATAGTAGCCCTCGTTATTGAGGCCCGTCGCCCACAGGACGTCAGCACCCGCGATACCCTGATGTTTAAAGTTGTGGATGGTGTAACACACCCGCTGATTCCACAGGCCATGCCACTTGTACATTTCAAAGAGCATCACCGGAACCATACCTGTTTGCCAGTCATGGCAGTGGATAATATCGGGGCGTTTGTTGGATTTTTGTAAAAATTCGAGGGCGGCCTTGCTAAAGAAGGCAAAGCGCATGTGGTCGTCTAAGGCCCCATAAAAAAAGCCCCGACTGAAAAAGTTATCACCGGAGTGGGGTTCGATAAAGAAACATTGTTGGCCATGGACCCAGCCATAGAAAACGGTGCAGTGGATCGCACCGCCAAACCAGGGTACCCAAAGATCCCGATAGGCTTCGTGCATCCCCCAAATGTGGTCGTAACGGAGACAATCATATTTGGGCAAAATGATTTCGACACAATGACCGCGCAGACTAAGCTCGCGACTGAGTCCGTAAACCACATCTCCAAGTCCACCTACCTTCGCGACGGGGGCGCATTCCGAAGCAATCTGGACGATGTACATAGGGACTCCTTATGTTTCTGAAAGAATGGGAAATTCGTAAAATTTTTTCAAAGATAAAGCATCTGTCTGTGAGCGGCAACTATACGGGGGCGGAAGTGTGATTAGGATTCTTGAGGTTTGTTTGCTCCATTGTTTTAGGAACAAAATATTTGGCGATCGCCGTTGGGTCTGCCCGGATCAGTGGGATGATCGAAAAAATAGACTGCTGCTGGGGGCTGTTTTGGCAGTAATTTTTAGTCCCCCTAATCCCATCAATTTCAGACAAAAATGCAAGATCAACAACAGGTGATTCACAAAGCGCAGCCCTGGCACGGCAAGGTGGGCTTAATTTACGGGCAACGCCAGGGCAAGACGGAAATGCAACGCTGTTTTACCCAAGCGCCGTTTCGCATCCAGCGGCCTTTTTATCCGGAAGGAAATCGAGTTTGTCACACGGTCTTGCTCCACACGGCAGGGGGCATTGTCGGCGGCGATCGCCTATCTCTGGATCTCGAACTGAAGCCAGAAAGTCATGTTTTCCTCACAACGGCAGCAGCCAACAAAATTTATCGTACTAACGGGGAAACGGCGCAACAGGACGGCATTATTCACCAGGCACCGGGCAGCATTTTGGAATACTTTCCCCAGGAAATGATTATTTTCGATGGGGCGGAATATCACCAGAGCCTGCGGGTCAATCTGGCTCCCGGTGCGGTGTGGTGTGGCTGGGAAGTTCTTCGGTTTGGGCGCACGGCCCGGGGCGAAAAATTCATCTCTGGTAACTGGCGGGGGCTGACAGAAATTTGGCAAGATGATGAACTGCTCTGGGGCGATCGCCAATGGCTACCGGGACATCCAGAAGTCTTCGCCGCCTGGAATGGTCTGAATAATCAGCCGGTGGTGGGAAGTCTGGCCTTGGTGGGGCTAGAGATTAGCGAGGCTCAAATGGCGGAGTTGCGACAAACCATGGCCACCATTCAGCAGGGCTTGGGCGGGATCACACAATTACCCAAAGGCGTGCTCTGTCGCTACCGGGGCCCCTCCAGCACGGAAGTAAAACGCTGGTTTATCTCCCTTTGGCAAAATTGGCGATCGCTCTATTCCCCGCAACCACCAACCCTGTCCCGCGTCTGGCAGACTTATTAACCCATCCCTAGCCCCCCGAAACATTCTTCCCTTTGAGGGGAGTTAGAGGGGTGTCGTGGCTGAAAGCTAAAGTGGGGGTTAAGGCTGGCGACTGTAGGGAAAAGGCTGATCCCGTTCGATGAGGTGCGCCTGCATCCCCAACCGTTTTGCTGCTTCGTAATCTTCCAGGCGACTGTCGCCGATGTGGAGCGCTTCTTCTGGCTGACAACGATGTTTAGCGAGGGCTGTTTGGAAAATTTTGGGGTCTGGTTTCGCTGCTCCGGTTAGGGAGGAAATGGTCACACTCTGGAAATAGGGAGCTAATTCTAAGGCGTCTAGTACCTGCAACAGGCGGGAGTCAAAATTTGAAATTAAACCCAACTCAATGCCTTGGGCGTGCCAAGTCTGCACCGAAGCTAAGGTTTCTGAAAAAATAAACCAGGGTTCTGCCGTCGCAAAATGCTGGTACAAATCCGTAAAAAAAGCACGAAAATCAAGAAACTGCTCAATCACCCCGGCAGCAGTAAAGGTTTCCTGGGCGATCGCCTCCCACCACAGAAATTCCTGTTTCGGGATCAACTCAGCATCAATATTCGGAAATGCCGGGGCAGGTTTACGCTTAAAGGATTGACGAAACCCCTGTTCTAAACGCTCCGGATCCGCCGTTACCCCGTGACGTTGGGCAATTTTGGCATAGGTCGCCCCGACCCCATCTTGGACGCCAAAGAGCGTCCCCACCGCATCGAAAAAAATAACCTTTGGTTGTGTTGCCATCATTTTGCTTGTTTCGTCTACTGGGCCAATAATTTTGTGAGGGGTTGCACAAGCCAATTCAGTCCCACCTGCACCTGATGTTCCCAGGTCGGCAAACGGTAGAGGTAAACCAAGCGACGGGCGACATGGGCGAGATTGCCTTCGAGTTCTAGGCCCAAACCGCTGAGGGTGGCATTATTTTCGCCGAGAGTGAGCATTTCACCAAGATTAAAGAATTTAAACGGCAAAAGAGGCTTATTTGTAATCAAGCCCCGCAAATTCCAGGCGCAGACATCGGCCTGTTGAATCGCCACCTGGGCTGTCATCGGTAAATTATCTTCTGCTTGGGCGACATCCCCAAGGGCGAAAATGTTCGGGTGGATCTGGATCTGGAGTTGGGCATTGACATCGAGTTTGCCATTGTCTGCGTGGGGCAGGGCGAGATCTTTTACCCAAGGGGCGATCGCCGTTCCCCCAGTCCACAACACGAGATCAGCGGGAATGGTATCTACTTCCCCTTTGTAGCGCAGGCTCAGGCTATCGGCAGTGACTTCGGTGACTTCGGTGGCATAGTCTACCCAAATCCCCCGTGCTTCCAGGGCTTCCTTCGCGGCTAATTGGTTAAATTTAGGCGCATTTTTGAGGATTTCATCGCCGCGATCAATGATCCGTAACCGGCCGCGATCGCCTAAGCGATCCGCTAATTTACAGGCTAATTCCACGCCACTGTAGCCACCCCCAACGATGGCAATGCGAATTTTTTCCGCCACACTAGTTTCCAAAGCCCGTAATTTTTCCTTGAGGTGCAGGGCATCATTGAGGGTTTTAAAGGGCAGAGCGTATTCCTTGATGCCAGGCAAATTCACAAATTTTGTTGTGCCCCCAGCCGCAATGACGAGGTAGTCATAGGTGATTTGGCGATCACCGCAGACGACGGTTTTTTGCTCCGGGTCAACGGTTTGTACTTGAGTTTGGACAAATTTCACCGGGCCATGGCGCAACAATTCCGTGTAGGTGGGGGCCACTTCCCAGGGTTGCATTTCCCCCGTGATCAGCTCGTAGAGGAGGGGACTAAAGACAAAGTGATCCTGGCGATCGATTAAGGTAATGTCTGGCCGCTGGGAGGTCTCCCAGGGAAATTGCAACAGACGGAGCGCCGTATAGAGTCCGGCGAAACCGCCGCCGATAATGACGATGTGGGGCTGACTCATGGAGAAATAAAAGGTGAGGGCGGGCAACGTTTAACTATTGTGCCTTAATTTTCCGGTCGGGGGGGCCATCCCTTGGGCAATAAAAAACCGCCACTGGGTGAGGACGGTCTAGCTTGATAAGCAATCGGAGGGTATTGCTAACCTAGCGCGGGGATCACTGGGGAAATGTAATCTTTTTAACTTCTTTAGGTTTTTTCCCGTCTATTTTGGGTGTAAATAACTTTTGGATTCTTTATGGCAATCGGACTAGCCAAGACCCTGAATTGTGCTTAGAATAGTTTAGGCCCCTGGAGAGGTGGCAGAGTGGTTGAATGCGGCGGTCTCGAAAACCGTTACTGGGGCAACTCAGTCGGGGGTTCGAATCCCCCCCTCTCCGTTTTAAGATTGACCCCGATAAAAGGAACGTCGTAGGCGTTTGAGTTGCTGCCGGAGGTAATCCGTATTGGCAGGCTGTTCACCGTAGCGCCAGTTGACATAGGCTTCGGTCAGTTCCGTCAAAATTTCTAAGGTTTCAGGACGGTATTGCGGTTGAATCGTCCGCAAAAACTCCCAGGGGGTTTGGGTACGTTGTTTTTGGTGCCCTTTGTTTTGGAGCAGCAGGAGCATTTGTTGATAGAGCTGCTCCATCATTGGTAATCGAGCAAAGCGGCGTCGTTGAAACCAGTTGCGAATTTGTTTAATGACAAACCAACCGCCCATGCTGGCGACAGCAACGGCGATCGCCCCCGTAATGGCCCCAACAAGACCACTGGAAACAAAGCCCCACAGCCGCGAAATTACATATCCCAGTATTTTCAAGGTCGTAAACCAAAGCCCCTCAAAGAAGCCAAGAATCGGCGACGGCACCCAACCCGCAACCCAACGCCAAAATGATCTCAATACGCCAAAAGCACCACCATCCTCAAAGGAAGGCGGCACAACTTCATAACCCGGCAGTGGATTGAACGCAAACCAACCCTGGCCCGAAAAATAGGCTTCTGTGACAGCATGGGCATCGGTATTGTGGACGAGGTAATAGCCCGTAAATGGATTAAAATCTCCCTGGTCAAATCCCGTTGCAAACCGGGCCGGAATCCCAATCGAACGCAGCATGATTGTAAGGACTGTGGCGTAATGGTCGGCATAGCCCCCCTTGTATTTGAACAGGAAAGCTTCAACGAGATCTTCATCGTCTGCGAAGAACGGAATTTCTTGGGCCTGGGGGAAGCGTTGCTTCAACCCTTGGGCGAGATAGAGGGCCTTTTCGTAGGGGGAAGTGATGGGGCTATTGGCCTGGGAGAGAATTTCCTCGGCAACGGCTTGTACCTCTGCTTTTATCTCTGGGGGGACATCTAGATATTTCTCGGTGACAAAGGGCGGATAATCTGTCCCTGCTGCCGCCAATTCCGTTCGGTTACGGTAGGGTACTTTAGAGACAACGGTGTAGGTTAAGCCTTCTAAAAGTCCCAAAGGCGATCGCAAATTTCCCTCTGGATCTTGGCCAATCTCCGCCGTGGGAAAATAAAGCTCCGTCGGATACTGCATCGCCGGGACAATGTTCGGCAAAGACAAAACGGCGGTATAGCTCTGGATAATTTTTTTCTTTTCCACTGGGTTGGGGATAAAAGGCGTTAGGAAAAAACGTCCTGCCCAACGGGAACGCTCCGTGAGTTGCAAATCATCGGCATTGGTGACTTCCCAGCCCTGGCCTGTGTAACGGTCAAAGGACATCACGCGCCAAAAACCAGGGGCCTGCGATCGCACCCGCATCACCAGCACCTTTTCCATCTCACCCCGGAGATTTTGGTTGATTTTGCTATTGAAACCATAATACTGGGTTTTATCGAGTTCCCCTTGACCTTCGCTGGGACTACTGCCCTCACCAGTGCCCGGACTATTCCCAAAGGTCGCACCATCGGCGTTTTCATTTCCTTCGCTGCCAGGATTCTCATAACCGGGATTGACGAGGCTAAGGTTAGTCGGGCTAAAACGCTCATTTTCAGGGGCATCGGCGGGCAAACTCACAGGCAAGGTGCTGAGTTGATAGCCAGGAAAACGGGGCATGATGCTAAAGAGTCCCAAGCCCAATACCAAGGTGATCCCCAAAATTGCGCCCAGGCGTTTGGGTGACAGGGGAGAATTTTTCAGGAGGTCAGCGCGGCCTTTACGGGCACTGGAGCGCTGCGGCCAAAGGATCGTCTCCAAGCCAGCTAGGCCAAGGCGTGAACGGTAATCTAAAACTAGAACAGGGAGGGCGATCGCCAAAAATAGAATTAACCAGGGCGCAAAGGTTAGCGTTTGAGAAACAGTGCCCGCCACCCCCAACAAAATAAGGCCGATTACCATCGAATAACCTAGATCCTTTCGGCGGGGCAAATCGAAGCTATGGAGAATTTGCAGTTGAATGAGGAGCTCTGCCAGCACCAAACGCGTATCGTTTAAATTGGCATACAGATTCCGGAAAAAGAGCAACAGCATGCCCAACATGCCGATGGCAATAAAAAATTTTGCCCCCACATTCGCCTTCTGACGGTTTTGCCAACTCCAGACTCCCCCCAGGAGCGTTAAGGGCACCGCTAGAACACTGATCGGCCAGCCAAACCAGATCATGTTTCCTTCTGAGGCCACGTCCGTCGCAATAATGCCGACAACCACCAATAGCTGTACCAAGGCCCGTAGCAGTACGGAATCTTCGCTTTGGGGTTTGGGAAAATTACGCAATTGGGCCACTAAATCCGCAAAGGATTTCGGTTTGAGGCGTTGGGAAGAGGGTGATGTCATCGTGCTGTAGGCGGAAATCAAAAACCTTCTACTAGACTACCCTTATCCTTCAGATTCAGCATAAATCCCACTGACGCTATAAAGCAGAACAGCAACCTACAGTTTCTTTTGAATCCTGACGTAAACCGATAAAATCCGAAATTCCGTGGTTCGATTAGCGGGTGATTTAATTTTTTGTACTCCCCAGGCAAGATTCGAACTTGCGACCAATCGATTAACAGTCGACCGCTCTACCGCTGAGCTACTGAGGATTGTGTAGCGCGTTGTGTTCCAACGGTTTAACATTGTAGCCACAGTTTTCGGATTTGGCAATACCTTGGTTCAAGTTTTTTTGAGCCGGTTGAACTTTTTGGGTAAAGGTTCAGTCTAAAGGGACGTGCGATGACTGGAGAGGGATATGCCCGATCAAGCTGTTGACCACCCTACTGCCATTTCGGATAGGGAATTGGTTTGTCTTTGCCAAGGGAAAATAGGGTCTATTCGGGGGCGGCGCGATCGCCAAAGTTTCCGAATCCTGTACCGACGCTATCACCAAAAGGTACGCTCTACCCTGTATCAACTCTGTGGGGTGGCGCTCTTGGATGATTTAGTTCAAGAGGTTTTTTTAAAGGCCTGGCAGGGACTACCGCGCCTCAAAAATCCGGACTATTTTGCCACCTGGTTGTACCGCATTACTTGGAATGTGGCGACGGATCAACGGCGACGCTTTGCGAAGCAGATGACCTTAATCACAGGATTGGAGGCGCAAATTGGTGCGGTGGCAGATCCGGGGCCGGAGGGGCTGAGTCAAATTTATTATCAAGATTTGGTGCAACGGGGTTTGCAGTCGCTAAGCTTGGAACACCGGGCGGTCTTGGTGCTCCATGATCTCAAGGATCTGCCCCAAAAGGAGGTGGCTGAAATTCTTGGGATTCCGCCAGGAACGGTGAAATCTCGCCTCCACCATGCCCGGCGATCACTGCGTCAGTTTTTAGAAACCCAAGGAGTCAGTCTATGAATTTCCATGACCATGACAACTTAATTCGGTTTTTAAAGAACCACGAACCCTACGGGCCACCGCCACCAGGGGATCACGAAGAAAGGCTTTTGGCGCGACTCAACCAAACAGAACCGTCAAACCTGACAGCTTCGTCCCAGGGGAAATGGTGGGTTCCGACAGTGATTGCTGCCGGGCTTGTGCTTGTGGTTGGCCATGGACAACTGCACCAGGAATTTGGGGCGCTGCCGGAGGTGATGCCGCAACAATATTGGGGGAGAGTTGAACAACCCCAGCCAAAGGCGATCGCCGGGGGAGCCGATGAAGAACTGGAGGCTTTTCTTGAAGAAAGCTGGTCTTACTCCTTTGGGGAGCACCTTTACCAGGAACAGGAACTGTCCTACGAGTACGTTGATTTTGTTGTCAATCCTGATCCCTAGTGCCTCGCAAAACATTCCTAAATTTCAACACTGGGCTAATGCTGTCCTAGCGGAATCTGTGATTAGTTTTGGAGATGAATTTTAATCATGTTTAAAAAACAAGTATTAATGGCTTCTGCGGTGGCCCTCTCGTTGACAGGGGAAATGGCGATCGCCGACTCAACCACGAAAGCCACCCACTTCACCGTTGCCCCAGCGCCAGTCCTCATGAGCCAAGGGGATGAGCGGGAGGCAGATCTCGTTGATCGGCTTGACCTCAGTACTGCCCAGAGACAACAAATCCAAGGAATCCGCGCCAATTACCGTAGCCAAATGGGGGCCAAACGGGCGGCAATTCAACAGGCAAAAAATACCATGCGGACATTAATGCGCAATAGCACGACTTCCCGCAATCAATTAGAGGCCCAACACCGTACCATTACAAACCTACGCCAAGATTTAGCAGACCTCCATTTCCGGCAGATGTTAGACATTCGTGAAGTGCTCACCCCCGCCCAACGGGCAGAATTAGCGCAGCACATGGCCCAAAAACGCCAGGGCGATCGCTTCCAACGGTGGCGGAGCTGGTTTGGCTGGCGGCAGTAGTCAAAATTATTGAGACGAGCCTTGCACTTTGCGCCAAATTTCCCCGAACCACAACACAAAAGAGGTTCCTCCGATAATCCATAGCCAATCGCGGCAGGCCAGGGGGACGGTACGAAAGGCACTGCTCCCCCACTGCACCATGGCCACTTGACCGATAAAAATGGTGGCAATAATCGCGCTAAAAGCTGGATTTTTCGAGAGCCCTGTAAACGCAGAAATCGAGAGGCCAAAACAGCGGGCATTAAATAAATTCCACAGTTGCAGAAAGACGAAAATCGCGAAAAAGACGGAAAGCTCGTAGGTATTGATGGTGCCATCGCGCATTTCATATTCCAAAATGCCTACCATCAGCACCAGAAATCCACACCCTAAGAAGGCAATTTGTTTGGCCATGGCCCCGGTGATGATAAATGCCTCGGCTTGGCGGGGCGATCGCCCTAGGACTTCTGGATTGGGCGGTTCTGTGGCTAAGGCCAGGGCAGCAAAGGTATCCATAATCAAATTGACCCACAACATTTGGGTCACCGTTAGGGGAAGCTCAATGCCAATGAATGGCCCCAAAAGGGCCGTCCCCAGGGCAACCACGTTGATAGTGAGCTGAAAGAGGAGAAATTTTTGAATATTTTCATAGAGCGATCGCCCCCAGAGCACAGCATTCACAATGCTGCTAAAGGAATCATCTAAAAGAATAATGTCACTGGCTTCCTTGGCGATCGCCGTACCACTCCCCATGGCGAGACCCACTTGCGCCTGTTTGAGGGCCGCCGCATCATTCGTCCCATCCCCCGTCACACCAACCACTTCTCCCGATTGTTGGAGCAACTTCACCAAGCGTAATTTATCTAGGGGACAAGCGCGGGAGAGGATCTTTAAGGACTTCACGGCTTCCCGTGCGGTGTCATCATCCATCGCGGCAAACTCCGGCCCAGTCAGGTGCAAGGCTTTAAAGTTAACCTCTTCGGTTTGGTGCCAGAGGCCAATTTGTCGGCCAATTTCCCTCGCCGTTTGGGGACTATCACCGGTAACAATTTTGACCTGAATGCCGGCACGGAGACAGGCTTTAACGGCGGCGGGGACATCGTCCCGCAGGGGGTCAATAATCGCAAAAAAACCAAGCCATACCAGGTGCCGTTCGATTTCAGTGATTTTAAAATGCTTGAGATCCCCCAGGGAACGATAGGCAAAACCAAGGGTCCGCATCCCCCGGCTTTGGTAGTCTTGGAGCGTTTTGATAATGGCAGCCCGTTCGGTGAGGGGCATAACCCCACCAGCACTTAATTGATAATCACAGCGTTTGAGTACGACTTCTGGAGCGCCTTTAACGTAGAGAACTTCCTCCTGCAAAATGGGCGATTTGCCGAGGCTGGTCATGTACTTTTTTTCGGCAGAAAATGCCCCCTGGGAACTGAGGTCGAAATTGTAACGGTAGTCGAGGTAGTCAAGGTTTTGTTGATCGAGCCAGAGCAAAAGGGCTCCCTCTGTGGCGTTCCCAATGACCGTGGGCAGCGCTTGGGTGGCATATTCTAGATCGGCGGTACTGTTAGCGGCGATCGCCTCGGCGAGCACCTGACGAACATGGGTGGCTTGCGCCGGTTCAGCCTCCACCAGCCCAGGGATACAGGTTTCATGGACATGCATTTGATTACAGGTCAATGTCCCGGTTTTATCGGAGCAGATCACGGTGGTTGCGCCGATGGTCTCACAGGCATGCATCCGCCGCACCAGATTATTTTCGGCGGTCATGCGGCGCATACTGTAGGCCAAAGACAAGGTGACACTCATGGCCAGTCCTTCTGGCACAGCCACCACGATAATCGTCACGGCCACCATGAAGTAATTGAGGAGGGCCAGCCCCACATCTAGGGGAAGCCATTCTCTCACTGTGGGGGACAGCCAGTGGGTAGCAACACCATAGCCGAGACTCCCCCCTAACCAGAAGCTGCCCCCAAGCAACATCAAGGGAGTATTTTTTAGGGCCGCCGGGGCTGGAACAGCGAAAACTTCGGGTAACTTCCCCAAGCGTTCGAGTAGTTCTTGGCCATCTTCGAGCACCGGCAGCCACACGGGTGCTGACATCATGGCGATCGCCCCCAGTAAACAGGCCATCACGTAACCCTGGGAGCCTGTTAGCCTCAGTTCTTGGGTGAGGAGACCCCGGATTAACAGAGCATTAAACGTTAGGAGAGCTACGGTTAAACCCACCACCCCAATTGCTTTACTCAGGGTTTCGAGTTGTTGATTGAGGGGCGTATTGGGATCATCTTCAACGGTGGCCACCGCTTGGGCTAACTTACCAATTTCGGTGCGATCGCCAACGGCAATGACCTCACAAAAACCATGGCCTTGGGTGACGATGGTACTGCGGTAGACACAATTAAACGGGTAAGCGGACTGCTCGGCTTCTACCTGGAAAGGATCCGCTTGGGCTGATTTGTTAACGGGTTCTGATTCCCCCGTGAGTTTTGCTTGATCAATGTGAAGGGAAACGCTTTCAAGAATTTTGGCATCGGCGGGAACTTCATGGCCCTGTTCGATGTAGATAATGTCGCCCACCACCAAATCCTGGCGCGGCAGACTGTGATATTGAGCCTCGCGAATCACCTTGACCATGACTTGATCGTAAACATGGTTGAGGAGGGCAAATTCTTGGTTCGCTTTAAATTCATTAAAAAAAGCAACGACGGTAGCCAACAAGATCGCGACAATAATCCCCAGACCTTCGGCATATTCGCCCCGCAACACCCCTACCGCAAGGGCGATCGCCGCCGCAATCATCAGAATGCGAATCACCGGGTCAGTAAATTTCTCTAAAAAAAGTTGCCACCAGGGACGCCGTTGGGGCGGGGTTAAAACATTGGCGCCATATTCGGCACGATTCGCCTGAACTTGTGCGGCCGTCAACCCTGCATAGGGCAGATGGCGATCGCCTGGAGATGCAATAGTCATAGGTAGTAATGCTGGGAAAAGGCTGACCCTTACGGTAGTGGTCGCTACTTCTACTCCTATGGTAGGTTTCACCCTTTGGCCGATGGGGGGGAACGTTAGAAAAATTTAGCTGAGTCGCGGGGAAGCCCGCGCTGTATGCGTAGCGTCAGCATCGGGATGAAGAGCGAGCGACTGACCAACGGGAGGAAGCAAACTTCCAATAAGTAGTCTTAGGGACTGGCGCAACGTCCCTAAGTATTTGCTACAATAGGAGCATGCTCAACCTAACTTACGAGTACAGAGCTTATCCAACTGCCGACCAAGCCCTTCAAATGGCTCAATGGTTGAACACCTGCCGCCGTGTGTATAATTACGCGCTGGCGGAACGTCGTGATTGGATTCAGGCCCGTAAGTGCCCCGTTAATGCTTGTAGTATCCAGCGGGAATTTATTTATCCCATGGATGCGGAAAAACCGACTTATTACAGTCAAAAGCGAAATTTGACCGCTGCGCGAAAAGAGAATCCTTTTCTGCAAAACGTCCATTCTCAAGTGCTTCAAGATGTCATGGGTCGGCTAGAAAGGGCATTTAACGCCCTGTGGAATAGTGGGTTTGGATTCCCAAGGTTTAAGAAGCGTTTTCGCAGCTTTAACTTCCCACAGTTGGGCAAAAACCCAATTGGTGACAATCAAATTAAGTTGCCTGTATTTGGTTGGGTTAAGACCGTGATGCACCGCCCAATCCCTGATGGGTTTGAGGTGAAGCAAGCACGGGTAGTTAAACGCGCTTCTGGCTGGTATATCCAGTTGGTAATCCAAAGCGATGTAAAGATTCCAGATCCCCCGATTGGTGGTTATGCCATCGGGATTGATGTGGGGTTAAATCATTTTGTTGCGACATCAGACAACGAGTTAATTGGGAGACCCCGATTCTTTGTGGAGGCACAACACAGGCTGAAAGTGCTGAACCGTGCCGTTGCCAGAAAGCAAAAAGGGTCAAAGAACCAGCAAAAAGCTCGTCAACGAGTCGCAAGATTTTACGAACGAATTGCTAACCGGCGTAAAGACTTCCATCACAAGCTCGCCCATCATCTCTGTGATCAAGCAGGCATGATATTTGCGGAGGAGTTGAACCTTAAAGGACTGGCTAAAGGAATGCTGGGTAAGCATTGCCTTGACGCTGGTTGGGGACAATTCCTCGATACGCTCAAATGGGTTTGCTTTAAGCGTGGTGTGTATTTCCAGAAAGTTGCCGCCCATGGCACTAGCCAGGAATGCCCAGCCTGCGGAGTGGCGGTGAAAAAAGATTTGTCTATGCGTCGGCATGAATGCCCGGAATGCGGCTACACCACTAATCGAGATGTAGCCAGCGGGCAAGTGATTCGCAATCGTGGACTAGCTAGCACTGAGCATGTTGCTGAGCATGTTGCTGAGCATGTCGAAGTGTAGCGGTTGGACAGACCGTTCAATCCTGTGGAGCTACGCCCAGTAGGGAGGCTTTGAAGCAGGAATCTCTTAAGGCGACTTAAGAAGCCCACGCTGTCTCGTAGAGCAGCGTCGGGAGTGTGTCACTCTCTGGGTTACTGCCCTAAGCCCTTGGTTTCCTGGAAATCAGAAAGGCGATCGCCTTTCTGAAAATATCAGCAAAAAATAATGCTGTACTTTGCCCCTAGGCGACGATGCCTTCACTAAATACCCGGCCAATTACTTCTTCAACGGGGGGATCATTGACGCTGAGATCCGCCACAGGCAAATTTTCTAAGATTTTGGCGATGCTCTGGGTCAAATTTTCTCGCTTCACCAAAAAACGTACCGCTTGACCATCTATGTGTTCCACTTCCCCAAAAAAGCTCAGGGCCTCGCGGGAATAGGTTTCTGTTAATTCGACCCGCACTTCTCGATAGGGCGCAAAGCGATCCAGTAACTTTTCTAAATTGCCATCGTAGATCAGTTTTCCCTGGTAGATGAGCAACACCCGCTCGCAGAGGGCGGTAATATCAGCCATGTAGTGGCTGGTTAAAAGAATTGTCGCCCCATAACGCTGGTTATATTCCCGCAGAAAATCCCGTACAGCCACCTGGGCATTTACATCTAAACCGAGGGTCGGCTCATCCAAAAAGAGCACCTGGGGATGGTGTAATAGGGCGGCCAGTAGTTCCGCCTTCATCCGTTCTCCTAGGGAGAGTTTGCGCATGGGTTGGGTCAGTTTCCCTTCTAGGGAGAGCATCGCGCTAAGTTCGGCCAAGCGTTCTTCAAAAACAGGTTCAGGAATGTCGTAGACGGCGGCATTAATGCGGAGGGAATCGAGGGCAGGCAAATCCCAAAGGAGCTGTTGTTTTTGCCCCATGACTAGGCTGATTTGCTTGAGAAACGCCCGTTGCCGCTGGAAAGGAATCGCTCCTGCCACACGTACTACCCCCGTGGAGGGATAAATTAGCCCCGTGAGCATTTTGAGGGTCGTGGTTTTGCCGGCCCCATTTGGCCCCAAAAAGCCCACAATTTCGCCGGGTTCAATGTTAAAGGTGATCTTCTCAACGGCTTTAATTTGTCGGTATTGCCGCTGGAAAAAGTGTTTGAGGGTTCCCTTAAAACCGGGTTGCTTGAGGGCGACGGGATAGATTTTACTGAGGGAATCGACTTCAATAATTGGCATGGTCAGGGAACGGGCCTAGGCAGCACTCAAGATAGACCTAGATCATATCAGGGGCGATCGCCTCTGGTTCGGGCGATTTTTGTTCCATGATCGTGGCCTTGTAGGGAATGACACCCGTTTCCACGCTATTGAGACAGCGGGCGGCACCGAGGGATAAATCCAGGCTCCGGGGCGGAATATAGGGGCCACGGTCATTGAGGCGGATGATTACACTCCGGTCATTGTTGAGGTTGGTGACCTTGAGGTAGGTATTCAGGGGCATCGAAGGGTGGGCCGCCGTCAAAGCGTATTGGTCGTAGGTTTCCCCATTGGCCGTCAGGCGACCGTGAAAGTAGGGGCCATACCAGGAGGCTAGTCCTTCGAGGGATTGACCTGTTTCTTCGAGCTGATACATTTGCTGCTGGGCGGTGACCATATCCAGCGCCGGGACACCGAGGGCGAGGCGAAGATTATTGGCCCATTGAATCGCCAGGATCTCATGGTTGAGAACGTCCTCATGGGTAATTGTTTCGTCCACAACTAAAAGAATGTCATCACCAAAGGCGATCGCTGGTTTGTCTTCATGTAACGTCGGGGTGATCGCCGTGGCTTGGAATTCCGCCATCGCCGTCAGTTGTTCAAGGCGTTGGGCCAACCGTTCGGCCTCCTGTTGGGAACGAATAGTGACAACGGGCTTATTTTGGAGCCACAGTTGATGGCTGTGAGGGTTAGTGGCGGGGCGGTCTGCGTCGTAGCTAATCAGCTGTGCCCCAGACTCAGCAGGCGCTTGGGGTGTTGCTTCCGGCGTAGGCACCACCGCGACGAGGGGGGCAGTGGCCAGCGGCACTTCTAACTGGAGTAAAGAATCGAGGCCCAGACTTTGGGTAAATCGCTGAAATAAATTAAAGGCCCACCACTTAGAGACCTGGGGCGTGAGTTGTTCCGGGTTTGTATCGGCCACGAGTTGCGCTTCCGGGGCCTTATCCAGGGTACTCGCTAAACGGCACAGGGGATTTTCGGCCAGGGTTTCCCGTTGGGCGTTGAGGCTCACTGTTTTGGCTGGGTCGGCACTGGTGGCGATCGCCTTAGTTTGAAAGGGAGCGAGGTTAACGGCTGCCGCGCCGAGGCCCATCACCAGGGAAGCGCCCAAAGTAGATAATAATCCTGTGAATTTCGGTAAATGCATACAGAATAAAAGAAAAGCTAAAAATCACAGACAGCACCCATTGTTTAGCAGAGATAATCTGAAACTGGGTTTTAGGTGCCGCGTCACATTGCAGGTTCATCAGATAAATTGCTCTATGTTTTATAGCCCATGAATTTCCAAAAAAAGTTGGCCTTCAGCGACAATCCGAGGCTGAATTGACAGGAAATCCTCCCCTCCGTCATCCCAAAAATTCTTCCAGGCGCTTACTGTGACCACCTTTAGGCACTGCTGGGCAAATCTCTGGTTAACACGACATTATGATTTCTTATTTAATGTTTTTACTAATGCAAAAAATCGCCACTGATAACGAAAGCTAATTTAAAATTCCGCTATTTTGTTCGTTCCGCTACAAAACTTCCAGGCAGTAAGTGAGACCCATGAACCACCTTAGTGTGCATCAACAGCAATTTTTAACGCAACTGGCCGCTGGCCTCCGCCCTGGCCAAGATGCGTTGGCCCAATGGCGGTCTGGAGAAATGGCGATCGCCGCCGTTCCCGGTTCCGGAAAATCCCATGCCCTAGCCGTTGCCGCTGTCCTCACCCTTGCCCGGCAATCTTTGCACCACGGCCAACAGTTAGTCATTGTGACCTTTACGCGAGCCGCAGCCGAGGGGATTAAGCAAAAAATTCTGACCCACCTCAAGGCCGCCCAGTTACCTGTGGTGGGTTTTTCGGTACAAACAATCCATGGTTTAGCCTTACAAATTGCCAGTCGGCACCCGGAGATTTCTGGCGTTGATCTCGATAGCCTTTCTCTCCAGGATATTCCCGCAAATCACCCCATCCTCCGCGCCGCCGTTGAGCAGTGGATTCAAGCCCATGGGGAACAATATGAACGTCTTTGTCAGGGAGCACGCTCTGATCAGGAAAAAACGGAGCAACTGCGCCGCCGTTTTGCCCTCAGCACAGAAATTTTGCCAGACCTTGCCCATACGGTGATCCATGAAAGCAAAAGTTCTAATCTCTCGCCCCAGGCCGTAGCCAAACTGGGAGAAACCCTGGACGATCCCTACCAATCCTTGGCGATCGCCGCTGGCATTTATCAGAATTATCAACAACTGCTCCAGGAGAACAATGTCCTTGACTACGACGATCTGGTGTTAGGGGCCATCCGGGTGCTGCAACAGCCGGAGTTACAGCAATATTGGCAGGGACAAATTTACGGGATTTTTGAAGATGAGGCCCAGGATTCTAGCCCCCTCCAAGAGCAATTGATCCGCCTCCTGGCCACAGCTCCCGAATCTGGAGAATGTAACCTCGTGCGGGTGGGCGATCCAAATCAGGCGATCAATTCCACCTTTACCCCCGCTGACCCGTTTTATTTCAATCGCTTTTGTCAGGCCGTAGACTGTGCCGAAATTCACTACGCGGGCCGCTCTAGCCTGCCAATTATCACTGCGGCGAATCAGATGCTCCACTGGGCCAGCCACACCCTTTCGCCGCCGGATCGGTTTGCGTTTCGCTGGCAAGAAATTTTTCCGGTGCCCAGCCATGACCCCCAACAAAATGCCAATCCTGATCCCATTGGCGCGGGGGTAGAACGCCATTACCCCCAGGATATTTACGCGACGGTGCAACAACTTGGCGATCGCCTCGAAACTTTATTAACCGAAAATCCAGACCACAGTGCGGCGATTCTCGTGCGCAAACAACGCCAGGCCAAATTTGTCACTGAGCAATTAAGGGCGCGATTTCAGCCAACAACAATTCGCCTTTATGATGCCCGCAGCGGTAATGATGCCAACCATCTGGTGCTAGAGCTTTATCAAATTCTGCGGTTTCTGGAGCGGCCCCACTCCCCTGACTGCCTGAAGGGTGCCCTCGATGTTTTAGGCGATCGCCAAAAAATTCCCACCCAAGATCTAGCTCGTTTAGCCACCTATCCCGAAAAATTTCTCTATCCAGGCCCCCTCGACCCGGCCCTCTCCTCTGGCCCCGCCCAGGCCGCCCAAACCCTCTGTGTTCAACTGCTCCAGGCCCGCTGGCAACTGCCCCACTACCAACTACTACCCTTTTTGGCGATGACCCTGGACTATAGCGATGTCGAACTCGCCACGGTGCAAAAACTCGCCGAACGCATCGCCCAGCAAACCCAGGGTCAAAAAAATCTGCGCCAGAGCCTCGAAGTTTTAGAAATGCTTCTCCGGGATGGTTTTGAAGGCATTGAACTCGACACCGACGCCCGCTACACTCGCCCGCAGCAAATTACGGTGATCACCATGCACAAGGCGAAGGGCCTAGATTGGGACTATGTCTTTATTCCTTTTTTGCACGACTCCGAAATCCCCGGCATGAGTTGGGTGCCTAGTGGGGCGCAATTCCTTGGTGATTACAACCTGGCGCAGGTGGCCCGGGCCCAAATCCGTCATTTTGTCCATGGCCAAGATCAGGGGCGATCGCCAACGACACCAGCGACGATTGCGACCCTTTGGCAAGAAGCCCAACAGCTTAAAACCGAAGAAGAATACCGACTTCTGTATGTGGCCATGACCCGCGCCAAACGACTCCTGTGGCTTTCTGCTGCTAAACAAGCTCCCTTTTCCTGGAGTACCTTTAAACCCCACCAAAGTTCATTGCAGTCCCAGAAACCCTGTCCAATTTTTGACGTTTTACAAGGAAAAATTTAAGGATAAAACGCTAACTGCGGTAAGCCTGCCGTTTCCTCCCAGCCCAGCATAATATTCATACACTGGACGGCTTGGCCCGACTGTCCCTTCAGAAGATTATCAATGGCGGACATCACAATGACGCGACCCGTGCGGTGGTCTACCTCAATCCCTAGATAACAGAGGTTTGTGCCACAGGCCCACTTCGTCTGGGGATAAACACCGTTTGGTAGAACCTCTACACAGGGAGCCGCCCGATAAAAGGCGCTGTAAATGGTCAGTAAATCATCGCGCACCAAACCCGGATCCCGGAGGGTTGCGTAGACCGTCGCCAGAATGCCCCTGGGCATCGGGATGAGGTGGGGGGTAAATTGCACGCGAATATCTTGGCTGGCGAGTTTGCTACAAATTTGTTCAATTTCTGGGGTATGGCGGTGGGAGGCTACTCCATAGGCTCCCAGGGAAGCATCGGCTTCGGCTAAGAGTAAATTAATTTTCCCTTGACGACCCCCGCCGGATGTACCGGATTTGGCATCAATAATTGCGGTTTCTGGCTGAATCAAGCCCTGTTTGAAAAGGGGTGCCAGGGCCAAGAGGCTAGCGGTGACATAACAACCAGGGCAACCCACCAGTTGGGCGCGGCGAATGTCATCCCGGTAGAGTTCTGGCAGACCATAAACGGCGATCACATTGGTCTCTTGGTCGGTGCGTTCTGTTTTATACCAAGCCTGATAGGTGTCGAGATCCTTGAAGCGATAGTCAGCCGAGAGATCGAGGACTTTACAGCCCCGTTCGATCAGTTGGGGGGCAAGGTCACAGGCCAAGCCATTGGGCAAACCGAGAAAAACCACCTGGCAACGGCTGGCAATCACATCGAGATCAATGGGCTCAACGATCATTTTGATGCGGTGGCCGACATGGGGATAAAGTTCTGCGTAGGGTTTTCCGGCACTGCTGTTGCCCCCTAGATAGGTCAGCT
Organism: Picosynechococcus sp. PCC 8807; assembly: GCF_001693295.1. Taxonomy (NCBI): domain Bacteria; kingdom Bacillati; phylum Cyanobacteriota; class Cyanophyceae; order Chroococcales; family Geminocystaceae; genus Picosynechococcus; species Picosynechococcus sp. PCC 8807. The sequence goes on along the minus strand of NZ_CP016483.1, from coordinate 2,205,568 downwards.
CCACTTGGGGATGATCACTCAGCAGACGGACGAGTTGCATACCACCGTAGCCCGACGCGCCGACAATCCCGACCGAAACCTTTTCCGAACTGCTCATAAATCCTGCTATTACCTGAACATTGCCTGGGGGCGATCGCCCTTGTTGGCTGCAATTGTACAGGGAAACGCTAAGGACAACCGATTTTATTTTGCGCCATCACCGTGGCCAAGAAAAACCGTTGTCATTCGGAGGGAAACTCGCCGATCAGTCTGGCCCTAAATCAAGCGACACAGTTGATCTTGGTGGAGCACAACTTCCCCTTGGGACGGGAGCCAAGCGACCCAGGATTGTTCTCCGTGGGGACATAACAAAAGCGCATATTCTTCTTCGGCGATCGCCTCAGGGGTTTGGGCTAACTTAACCCAATCGCTATTTGCTTGGGCCGGAGCAAAAGTCGTATCAAAGGGGTGTTCCGTTGTGTTGGGGCAGTAGCGAATACTAGATAAATCAAGGGAAGGGGTGCGTTGCATCAGGATTTTCTCCGAGACGAGTATTTGAGATACAGAGCATAGATGATTAGCCAGCCTAATCACTGCAATGTTTGTATTTAATGATACAGAAAATATTCCAAAAATCAGGGTCTGCCATAGAAGTTTACGGATTGTTGCCCAGGACAACCGCGCCAAAATCTATTGATTTACCCCCATGATTAGGTACAAATGAACGACATTTGTCCTAGGAACGAGGGTGATCATTGTGGGCATAAATGAGTTTCATTAGCTCCTCAAAAGACCTTATCTTGGAAATTCCCCCTTGAATGGAGGGGGGGGTTAGATGTTAGGATGAAATTGGATAGGGATAATTAAATTTTTTGAAACTTTAGTTTTCTACACAGAGTAATAACCCCTTAAGCCCAAGCAGAATGCCATTTAGGCGCTGCCTTGGGGATTCCCCCTTAGGTGGGTCGATCTATTTTAGATCTTAATTGGTTCGGGAAAATACGGCCTAATTTTGGCTTTTATTTTCGTTGAATATGTGTGTAAAAAGCGAAGAATGGGAATATTAAAGCTGTAAAGAAAAGCGAATAATAGTCTCAGGTCGATCCCTTTGGGGAAAACCTGGGGAGTTAGCGTAATTTCCAGTTGTAATTTCGGATTATGGGGAACAAAAAAGCAATTTTACCTGTGGCATAAAGATTAACCACCGGGAAAGTTGGTGCTTCGGAATGCAACTTTTCGCTGCAGTTGATTGTCTCTGTCCAGCACAGAGAGACACCATCTAGTTCAGATATGTGGGGGAAGATCATATGCCAGTGCAAATTTATTTCTTGATCGTTGTTTATCTATTCACGATCCTGTGGGAGAAAATTAAATATCAAGATCCTCATTAGGCAGTTGCAGCGGTAGGGTGAAGGTTAGCCAAGCGCCTCGATATTTGGGGTGATTGCGGGCGGTAATTGAGCCGCCGTGGGCAGTAATAATTTGCTGCACGATCGCTAAGCCTAGCCCACTCCCCTGGCGCAAATCGGTATTATCTCCTGGTCTTGTTCTTGCTTGGTCGCCCCGGTACAAGCGCTCAAACACAAATGGTAAGTCTTCTGGATCAAAGCCAACGCCTTGATCGATCACTTCTACGGTAACGAAGTCTGAATCGACTTCAGGGGGAGATACAGTAACAAAAATGGCCTCCCCAACGGGATTGTATTTAATGCCATTGTCAAAAAGATTGAGAAAAACCTGGGTGAGGCGATCGCCATCGGCGGTCATTTTTAATGCATCTGGCCCCTGATATTGTCGCGTGACTTGTTTTTGTTGGGCGAGGGGGGTGAGGGTTTCCCAAGCATCGTTAATCAACTGCACCAGATCAAAGGTTTGGTAGCTCAAAACTTGATGGGGGTGGGACTCTAGTCGACTCAGTTCTAGCCAGTCCTGGACAAGGTAAAACAAACGATTAATTTCCTTAAGAATTTGACCAGCCCATTTCAATTCCAAGCCCGTTAGACGCTGTTCTAGGGTTTCTGCGAGGAGCCGCATCGCCGTGAGGGGCGTCCGCAATTCATGGGTTAGATCAGACAGTAATTTTTCTTGGGAACGTTTCAGGATGTGAATCGGCTCTTGGTTTTCTAAAAAAACCGCCACATCGCCACGACTTAAAGGGATAGTGCTTCCCCGCAGGTGTATCGGTTGGTTAGGGCCTTCAGCACGGGTTTGGGCGTCATGGCTCGGAAAAAATTCCCATTCCTGGCTTTGGGCGGTGCGAGCGCTGCGGGTGGTTTCGATGAGCTGGTCTAACTCATAGGAGCGGACTAATTCCAGCAAGAGACGAATTTGCCCTGGCTGCCAACGATTCAAGCACAGGAGCTGTCGGGCCTTTGGGTTGCACAAAATGAGTTGATTATCCATGTCAACCCGCAGATATCCAAAGGGGGCATTTTCGATCACCCGATACCATTGGTCTAACTCTGCCTGGAGTTCTTGTTTTTCTTCGTAGAGGCTTTTTAGTTCCCGGCGGAGAGAAGAAAGGGGCGCAAAGAGAAGCTCGTCACTGGGATGTTCACCGTAGGAGTAAAGCATTTGTCGGACTTGTTGCTTTTGGCGCTGTTGCCAGGTGAAACAAATAATGCCTGCTGTGCCACAGCCAATGATTATCGGAATCCAAATCATGCTTTGATACGGGTGCTTTTGGCGATCGCCGTTATTTGCTAGGGGTTACTCAGGATGATGGCGTTGAGAATGGGGCAGGACTTTCCCATTGGTGGTATTACTATTTAGAAACCACCGTGCCGTTCTTCGCCTGACAACATGGATCTTACCCTGTTCCTCCAGCAACTTCTCAATGGTCTTTCCATTGGTAGTGTCTACGCGATTTTTGCCCTGGGCTATACCCTCGTTTTTTCGATTCTTGGCATTATTAACTTTGCCCACGGAGCGATTTTTACCCTAGGCGCTTACTTCACTTATCTCTTTGCCGGGGGACAATTTGGCTTCAATGGCTTCTTGGCCCAGGTGAAATTACCCTTTGCCCTGCCCTTTGGTTTGGCGTTATTAATTGGCTGCGGCTTCGCGGGCTGCGTTTCGATGTTAGTAGAATGGCTCGCGTTTCGTCCTTTACGCCTCCGGGGCGCCGATCCTCTCCTGAGTTTGGTCTCCAGTCTGGGGGCTGCCGTGGTGATTGTGAATGGGATTCAGCTGTTGGTGGGCGCAGAGATTTATACGTTTCCAGCGGATATTTACGGTGGTTTGCCGGAGTCGATTAACTTTGGCTCTCCAGAGCGACCGATTCTGATCCGGACAGTACAGCTCATTATCTTGATGGTTTCCGCACTGGTTGTGACCCTGTTGACCTATGGCATGACCCGAACGAAATTTGGGAAAGCGATCCAAGCGGTGGCAGAGGATAGCACAACCGCCAGTCTCTTGGGGATTAATACGGAACAAGTGGTGCGGGTGACGTTTTTTGTGAGTGGTGCCTTGGCGGGCCTGGCGGGAACATTGGTGGGTTCTAGCGTGAGCATTGCGGGGCCTTATTTCGGCATTAGCTATGGTTTGAAGGGATTAGGCGTAATTGTTCTAGGGGGTTTGGGGAATATTCCGGGAGCGGTGCTGGGCGGTTTAATTATCGGCATGGCAGAAGCGTTCATTCCAGCGGATTTTTCAGGGTATCGGGAGGCGATCGCCTTTGCGTTACTGTTTGGGATGTTGCTGCTCCGGCCCCAGGGGTTATTGGGCCAAAAAACGATTCAAAAGGTGTGAGATGGCGACATTTTTGAGTACCTATGGCTATTTGATCGTCTCGACTCTCCTGGGGGCACTGTTGGGGATATCGGTTTACCTACCGTTGATGGCGGGACAGCTTTCTCTAGCGACACCGGGTTTCTATGCCCTGGGGGGTTACATTGCGGCGATCCTCTCGACCCAGGCGATCGCCTTTACGGGGCCAACCTTTCCACTGCCTTGGCTCCTGGGGGAAATGGCCTTGGCGGGGTTAGCCTCTGGGATTGTTGCTCTGATCATTGGCGTGCCTGTGTTGCGGTTGCGGGGGATTTATTTGGCGATCGCCACCATCGCTTTAGTGGAAATTGTCCGGGTATTGTCGCTAAATTTGCCCATTACCGGGGGCGCTGTGGGAATTTTTGGTATTCCCCAACCCTTTCGCAGTCCCCTCGGTTATCTGTGGTTGGTGGGGCCGTTGCTAATCATCGTGGGCGTTTTGGTATGGCGTCTAGAAAATACCAAGGTGGGCCGCGCCTTTAACGCCATCCGTGAGGATGAACTTGCCGCCAGTGCCATGGGCGTTAACCCAACTCAATATAAGGTGTTGGCGTTTGTATTGGGGGCAATTTTAGCGGGGATTGTCGGGGCGATCGCCGCCCATTTTCTCAACACCTGGAATGCGCGCCAGGGTACTTTTGATGCCAGCATCACCTACCTAGCCTTTGTGTTGGTCGGGGGCAGTCGTACTTTTTTAGGGCCGATTCTGGGGGGCATTGTCCTCACGGCTCTCCCGGAAGTGCTGCGGGGTCTAGGGGATGCGCGGCTGATCTTTTTCGGTTTGCTTTTGCTGCTGGGGACGATTTTTTATCCCCAGGGTTTGATTACCCCCGAGCTGCTACGTCGTTGTTTACCCACTGCCTTGAAGCCTAAAATCTAATTTTTTAGCGTTAAATCGCCTCTTTTTCCCCTTTTTTGACCAATTTATCTAGAAATAATGGAAACAATCACCCTCACTCGCCCCGATGACTGGCATTTGCACCTCCGCGACGGGGAAGCGCTCAAGGCTGTTTTGCCCGATACGGTGCGCCAATTTGCCCGGGCCATTGTGATGCCCAACCTCAAGCCCCCCGTGCGTACCGTTGCCGAAGCCGCTGCCTATCGCGATCACATTTTGGCCGCCATTCCCCCAGGGCAAGCCTTTGAACCCCTGATGACCCTCTACCTCACGGACAATACCAGTCCTGCTGAAATTCAGGCGGCGAAAGAATCCGGGTTTGTGAAAGCGGTGAAATATTATCCCGCTGGTGCCACAACCAACTCTGACCTTGGCGTCACAGATATCCGCAAATGTGATGCGGTGTTTGAGGCGATGCAAACGGTTGATCTACCCCTGCTACTCCATGGAGAGGTGACCGATCATCGGGTGGATGTGTTTGACCGGGAAAAAGTTTTTATCGAAACTTATCTCCGTCCCCTGAAGGAACGCGTTCCGCAGCTACGCATTGTTTTAGAGCACATCACCACCAAAGATGCGGTGGAATTTGTCCTGGCGAGCGATGAAAAAGTGGCGGCGACGATTACCCCCCAACATTTGCTGTTCAATCGCAACAGTATTTTCCAGGGCGGCATTCGGCCCCATTTCTACTGTTTACCGATCTTGAAACGAGAGACCCACCGGGAAGCACTTCTGGAAGCGGCAACCTCTGGCAATCCAAAGTTTTTCCTCGGCACCGATAGTGCGCCCCATGGCCGCGATCGCAAAGAAAGTGACTGTGGTTGTGCGGGGTGTTATTCGGCGCTCCATGCCCTAGAGCTATATGCCACGGTGTTTGAAGCAGCAGACGCCCTGGATAAACTTGAAGGCTTTGCCAGTTTCTATGGGCCAGATTTTTACCAACTGCCCCGCAACACCGAAAAAATTACTTTGACGAAAACCCCTTGGCAGATTCCCGACGCGCTGCCTTTTCCGGAATCAAGTCTTGTGCCCCTTTGGGCTGGCCAGGAATTAAGCTGGAAATTCGCCCCAGTCGCCTAGGAATTTTCGTACCAACTGGCGCGCCAGGCAGCCTCGGCTTCGGCGATCGCCAAATCCTGTTTTGCCTTTTGGTAATACTTTTGCAAATTACGGAGCTTATCAACCTGTTCCCGGAGACGGCGGCGCTGGGCCGACACTTCCGGTTCCGTAAACTCGACTTCTGAAACTTTGAGGTGTACGGCCGTTAGGTGGGTACGGTGCTTCCTCTTCTTCTTTTTTTTACCCAGTTCAGCTTCAATGACGACGTTTACTAAATGGCTCGGCATCTGACCGCCATGCTGTTGATTATCGGCTTGGATCGCCATATCAAGGACGGTGGTTGGGATATTTTCCGGGAGAATCTTGGCGTCCTGGAGCTGGTGATTAACCGTTTGGGAGACTTGGTTAAGGGTGCGACGAATACGTTTTTCAGTGGTTTTGCACCATTCGAGCCAATAATCTGGGCTATTTTCATCGGTGGAGACCTCTACCGCAGGCCCCTGCATCATTTCTGCCAAACTATCGGCGATGCGCTCTGCCAACTGGGACAATTCCCGCCGCTTTTCTTTGTCTTCGAGTTGGGCTGGCAGTTGATCGTCTTTATCTATTTTTTCTTCTGGCTGCTCATCGGTGGCGATCGCCTGATCGAGGCTTTCAAAAACTTCAAACAATTCTTGATCAAGATCCTCGCTATTTTCCATATCGCCAGCATCAACAAAAAATTCGGCCATTACTTCCGATTCCGCTTCACTCGGCTGATCCTCTGGCTCCGTTAGGAGGGTGTGTAGGCGTGTCTGGAGATCGATTCCCAATTGACGCAGTTCCTGTTGTAGAGCTTGCCGCTGACTATGGGAAAGTTGCAAAAATTTTTGAGGATAAATCTGGGTGCAGAGTTGATAACTGGCAAGAACCAATTGACGTTTGAGGCTATCTCCGAGGCAATTGAGGTAATCGCCATAGGCGCTGGTCAGGGCTTCACGCACCCCCACTACCCGCTCACTAATGGTGGCTAAATCTCGACGAACCTGTTCAATTGCTTTGACCATTCACTTCCTAAATCTTATTGGTGTACGGGGGCTTATTTGGACGGGTAACGATGTAACGAGTGCAAAAATTAAACCTCAAGATGTTTTATTGTCTGAGATGGTCGACGAAAAGGAAAGGGAGGATGCCGCACTCCCCAAGGGGCGATCGCCCCACCTAAGCCGTCAATTTCTGCTGGGGAAAGTCAAGACGACGAATGTTGCCTAGCTGTCCCCCTTTTTCCTAAGCTTAGACAATCAGCCCCTAAAGCTGACCCCAATCTTTTTAGAAAATCCTTTACCAAACCATTTATCAAATTATCAAAGCAATTTCCTATGTCCCACTCTACCGATGCCCATACCCTTGCCCGCTGGATGGCAGGGGAATTTTCTAACGAAGCCCAGGCCCTCGCCAATCCGCCCCTCTGGGCTCACATCAAAGTTTGTATGCGCCCCCTGCCCAATCAATTTTTCGATGGCTATGGCCTCTACCTCGAACAGGCCTACAGCTCTGATACCTCTGCTCCTTACCGTTTGCGCTTGTTTCATATCAAGCCCGTCGATGACCACATGGAACTGGTGCATTACAAACCCAAAGATGACGCCAAAACCAAATATATGGGCGCTGCCCGCAACCCTGCCATGATGCAGCACTTTGACATGGCTGATCTAGACCCGATGCCCGGTTGCGACATGATCGTCACCTGGAGTGGGACGAGCTTCAAAGGTACTGTTCAAGCCGGAAAAGGCTGCCGGGTTGTGCGTTATAACAAAGAGAGCTACCTCGATAACAGCTTTGAAATCACCGATAACGCGTTGATTAGCATTGATCGCGGTCGTGATCCGGTCACCGATAAAATCCTCTGGGGCTCCCTGGCGGGAGCGTTTGAGTTTGAAAAGATCAACAATTTCTCTGGGGAAGTTCAACCCCATTAACCTCTAAAATAAAATTCATCACAATTAGGAGAAAAGCAAAAATTATGGCGGCTAAACTAAAGAAAGGAAGCCTTGTGCGGGTGATTAAAGAACAATTCACCAATAGCCTCGAAGCGAAAGCGAGTGATTCCCGTTTACCCGCCTACTTTTTCGGAAGCCAAGGCGAAATCCTCGATCTCGACGATGAATACGCCTTTGTGCGTTTCTATACCCCAACCCCCAGTGTTTGGCTCCGTCTCGATCAACTCGAAGCTGTCTAAATTTGGAATAGTCCCATGTGTGCGATCGCCGTCCCTTCCATTTCCTGTAAAGCGCCCCAAGTGACGGTGATCGGTGCCGGAAAAGTCGGTAGTACCCTAGCCCAACGGGTCATCGAAAAAAACCTCGCGGATGTGGTCTTGCTCGATATTGTTGAAGGTCTTCCCCAAGGCATTGCCCTTGATTTATACGAAGCCCAGGGTTTAGAAGGGCACCACAAAACCATTCTCGGCACCAATGATTATGCTGACACAACGGGTTCCGACATTGTGGTGATTACTGCTGGGCTGGCCCGCAAGCCCGGCATGAGCCGAGAAGATCTGCTCCATTACAATGCCAAGATCGTTGTCCATGCCGCAAGGGAAGCCATGGAGCGCAGCCCCCAAGCCATTTTTATCGTGGTGACAAACCCGATGGATGTGATGACCTACCTCACCTGGAAAGTGACGGGTTTGCCAGTGAACCATGTGTTGGGGATGGGGGGCGTTCTAGATTCAGCCCGTTTACGCACCTTTATTGCGATGGAACTAGGGGTCAGTACTGGGGATGTCTCAACCCTCGTCCTTGGGGGCCATGGGGATTTGATGGTGCCGCTGCCCCATTACTGTACGGTCAGTGGTATCCCAATTACTGAGTTGATGGATGCCACTAAAATTCAAGGGTTAATTGAACGCACCCAGAACGGTGGCGCAGAGATTGTGTCCCTCCTTAAAACGGGCAGTGCTTTCTATGCCCCGGCTTCGTCTGTTTGTCACATGATTGAGTCCCTCATTCAGGATCAATCTCGTCTGTTACCTGCCTCGGTTTATCTTCAAGGTCAGTATGGTTTGACGGATTTGTTCTTGGGGGTGCCTTGTCGGTTGGGGTGCCGGGGCGTAGAAGCAATTGTTGAGATCCCTTTGACCGATGCTGAACTGGCACAATTGCATCGCTCTGCGGCTTCGGTACGGGATAGCCTTGATAAAGCCCTCTCTAAACTGAGTTTTTGATAGACCGTCCATGGCAGTGTCGGTGGAATATTGGTTAATTTCCCTGGAAAAACTGGGACAGTCGAAGGCACTGTGGTGGCTCTTGAGCGATGACGAACAACAGCGGGCCAAGGAGTTTAAATTCCTAGACTTGCAACGACGTTTTATTCTGGCACGGGCTGGTTTACGGCAAATCCTTGGGTTTTATCTCCAGCGAGATCCCAGGGCGATCGCCTTTGATTATGGTGACCACGGGAAACCGCTATTGCCGGACATTGCGTTTAATTTGTCCCACACAAAAAAATTAGCCTTTTGTGCCATTAGCTTAGATGTTCCCCAAGGCCACTTAGGGGTGGATTTAGAAGCAAAAAGACGAAAAAGTGACATTCTAGGGCTTGCAAAACGATTTTTTACAGCAGCAGAATTTGATTTCCTGCGACAGCTCCCAGAAACAGCGCAACAATCGGCCTTTTTACAACTCTGGACAGCAAAAGAAGCCTACCTAAAGGGCACCGGTTTAGGCTTACAGGGGGGATTAGACGCCGTTGAAGTGCACCTAAGACCCACACCCCAACTCATTACCCCCGCCTCGCAACCTTGGTCGTTATTTTTAGGGGAGCCGGATCAAAATCATTGGGGGGCGATCGCCATTGATCAACCTAGTGCCCAGTTTACAAACCGGGGGGAATGGATGCTATATGATGGGGCAGTTTGAGGCTTTCCTTCGTCTTTTTAAAACAAGCTTTTTAATCTCCATCCTTATAAAAATCACAAATCACTATGGTCGGCTATCTCGTCTATCTCACCATCTCAGCGGCAACCTACGGCATTTTTTGTCTGGGCCTCAATTTACAATGGGGCTTTACGGGCCTGATTAACTTTGGTCATGTGGCCTTTATGACCGTCGGTGCCTATGCCACAGTTTTACTCTCAAGCCAAGGCGTGCCCTTACTGCTTTCTCTCGCCATTGGGGCTGGGGTCGCGGCTTTACTGGGGCTGCTCATTGGCCTCTCAACCCTGCGGCTGCGGGAAGATTATTTGGCAATTGTGACCATTGGGGTGTCTGAATTGGTGCGTTTGGTGGCCCTCAACGAAGAATGGTTAACCAGGGGAGCCTTTGGGGTGCAGGGTTATCCGTTGCCCCTGGGAAGTTTTCGACCGAATCAGGTGGGTAAGATTTCTTTGATTTTTTGGTTGACGATCATTGCAATTTTTGCAGCATGGCAACTGTGGCGGGGGTTGCGCTGGCGCTGGAAAAAACTCAAAAAACAGGAAAAATCTGGTTTAGGGGTGATTGTCTGGGGCATCCTTGGGGGCGGCATCATCACCAGTTTGTTTATCAATGGCTGCATTGCCCTCCAAAATTACAACTACAAAGCAGGGCTGATGTTGCTGTCGGTGGTTGCCTTGACTTTGGTGTATGCCGGTCTGGAATATCTGGTGCAATCCCCCTGGGGTCGGGTGCTGAAGGCGATTCGCGAAGATGAGGAAATTCCCCGTGCCCTCGGTAAAAATGTTTTTTGGTATAAGTTGCAGGCCTTTATGCTCGGTGGGGCGATCGCCGGTGGAGCAGGTTCTTTTTATGCGTGGCAGTTGACCAATGTTTATCCGGCTAATTTTGATCCGTTAGTCACCTTCAACGCTTGGACGATTGTGGTGTTGGGCGGCGCTGGTACGAATCCCGGTACTTTAATTGGTGCGCTCATTTTCTTTGCCTACGACTCCCTGACGCGGTTTGTGTTGCCCCAGTTAAATTTGGTGGACGATGCCCGCCTCGGCGCATTACGGATAATGGTGATTGGTCTAATTTTGATGGTGTTGATGGTGTGGCGGCCCCAGGGAATTTTGGGGAATAAAGATGAGTTGACCCTTGGTAAATAATTGGCAAAATTTCCGGCATTACTGTCATTACTGCTGAGATAAACATAACGTCCTGGCATTTCCTACGTTAATCTATGGGAAATGCTTTTTTGTCGCCTATTATCTCCGTTCATTTGCCATGTCTACCGTTAGCTTACTTGCGGCCCAAGCCTACGAACTGCCCGAACTGCGCCAATCCCTTGAAACTTTGCTGGAGCCTTTGGGGGGGATGGCGGCTTTTGTGAAACCAGGCGATCGCGTTTTGTTAAAACCGAATATGCTCACCGGCGCACGGCCGACCAAAGAATGCATTACCCGTAAGGAAGTAGTTTACTGCGTCGCCCAGATGGTTTTAGAAGCAGGCGGCAAACCCTTTATTGGTGACAGTCCGGCGTTTGGGTCGGCCCAGGGGGTCGCGAAAAATAACGGCTATTTACCCTTGCTCGAAGAGTTGGGGATTCCCCTGGTGGAATTCCACGGCAAACGGTACCGCACGGCAGGGGACAACTACCAAAATTTGCGTCTTTCTAAAGAGGCAATGGAGGCGGATGTGGTGATTAATCTGCCTAAGGTAAAATCCCACGTGCAACTCACCTTGACCCTGGGTGTGAAAAATTTGTTTGGCTGTGTACCCGGAAAAATGAAAGCTTGGTGGCACATGGAAGCAGGCAAAGATCCTGAACAGTTTGCGACGATGCTCATCGAAACGGCCCAGGCGATCGCCCCGGATTTGACGATTCTTGATGGGATTATTGGCCATGAGGGAAATGGCCCCAGTGGTGGTGAACCGAAGCAATTGGGCGTATTGGGGGCTTCTACGGACGTTTTTGCCCTAGACCGGGCGATGGTGGATATTTTAGGCGTTGAACCGGAATTGGTGCCGACGGTGGCGAAATCCATGGAACTAGGACTCTGTAGTGATCTTGCTAAAATTCACTTTCCCCTAGCGACGCCGCAACAGTTGGCGATCGCCGATTGGAAACTCCCCGAAGCCCTGATGCCCATCGACTTTGCCCTGCCCCGCATTCTCAAGTCCACTTTTCGACACCTCTACATTCGCTTTATCAAAGAACCCATGGCTTCCTATAGCGGCAAGTAGGTTGAGTTTGGCCCTGTCTAGTTGCAAAATTTAGTCTGGGCCAGCACAAACTACCTGACCCAGAATTTCTTCTCGGACAATTGCAGCTTTCGGTTTTCTGTAAACTAAGCGGGTGAGGGGAATCGAACCCCTATCATCAGCTTGGAAGGCTGAGGTTTTACCACTAAACTACACCCGCAAGCGGTTTAGACACTCACACAAATCTAGCATCTTTAAGTCACTTTGACCAGAAAAATCATAAATTTTTTCTCTTCTTCCCCAAGGGATTATTACCGGAAAAACTGTGGTTTTGTCGCGGTGCGAGATTCTAGGTATTGGGTCATTAATAGGCTGAGGAAAGAAATCCCTGTCAAAATCGCCACAAATATGGCTGCAAGGGTCTGGTCTCCCGTTTGCACCGCTTCATAAATGGCCATGGGCATCGTTTGGGTTAACCCAGGGATATTGCCAGCCACCATCAAGGTCGCGCCAAATTCACCGAGAGCCCGGGTAAAACTCAGCAAAATTCCCACTAAAACGCCACGGTTTGCCAACGGCAGCCACACCCGCCAAAAAATTTGCCATTCCGATTGCCCCAGGGTCGCCGCTGCCTCCAAATAAATAGGATTGACGCTTTGTAGGGCTGCTTTGGTGGTTTTAAACATAAGTGGCAGAGCCATGACTGTCGCTGCGATGGTGGCCCCTTGCCAGGAAAAAATTAGGCGAATTTGCAACCATTGATCTAACCAGAATCCCAGTAAACCCTGTTGACTCAAGAGTTGTAGTAAATAGAAGCCAACGACGGTGGGCGGCATCACTAACGGTAAAGTGGCGATCGCCTCTAGCCAAAATTTCCCCCAGAACTGATAGCGCACAACGCCATAGGCCAACCCTCCCCCAAAAAACGTCGATAAAATTGTGGCGAATCCGGCCACCTTGAGGGAAATCCATAGGGCAGGCAACACAACGGCGATCGCCTCAGGCGAGAACATCAAACCCCAGACCTCAAAACGCGCTTAAAGTTCAAAAAACAGCGGAGAATCCCAGAAAAAATCTCGATTTGCCGGAAAATTGTCAATTCAATCACGTTTTTTCCAAGCCAATTTATCGATACTAAAATAGAGTTAACCCCCGAAACAAGTCAGCATTTGTTTGGCGATCACCCCAAAATCCCCTACACCAAATTTTCCCATCATCGCTCCGCACACCCATCATTTTTATCAAGGGATCATCTCAATGCACTCTTCTCCTAGTAATCGTCATCACCTTCATTATTCTGGCCTTTTTCGCAACCGACGCTTTGATTTATTCCAATCCCTACGATTTTGGCTCAATGCCATCGAATTCACGACCCCCGAAGCCGCCCACCTCGTCTGCCGCTTGATTCCCGCCCAATGTCCCTTTGCCCGCGATGTGAGCCTTTTAGGGCGCGTTTTATTTAGTATTCCGCCCTTGTGCAAACTCAACCCCCTCTATAACGAACTGGTCGCACTCCGCTTCCGAGCCCTCACCTTCCTCGCCGAAACCGGTGAAGACATCAATATGTACTGCCAATGAGAAACACAGCCCTATGGCAGATCCCACAACCTGAGATACACTAGGTCAAGAATCAATTACCCTTTGGTTTTCCTGAATTTGACCCCTGCTGAGTACAAGACCCTATGCCCAGACAAGCAGACGAATACGCTATTTTTTTCCTGATCGAAGGTGGTCACCGCGAGGAAGTTCGCTTTAGCGACATCAAAGAATTTCAAAAATGGTACAGCAGCGTTCTAATTCCCAAGGCTGAGGCCGACGACTTTATCAATGTGCCGATTAAGAATATGCAGGGAGAATTTATGGTTGTTCGCCCTTCTAGCATCAAGGCCATTCGGGTAGAACCTGTATTTCTCGGTAGTATTGAGCGTTTCTAAAATCGTTCGTTCTCGGAATTATTTGAACTTCATCGGATCACATTGTCCAGTGATTTCTCCGATACCGTATAGCTCAGAACAGACCCAGTTTCCTTTGAAAAGCACTGAGGGTCGTGACACAAATATTAATCTGAAAGTACGAATTTGACTTTTGATGGGGGTAGAGAGACTTGAACTCTCACGACATTTTACTGTCAACGGATTTTAAGTCCGCAGCGTCTACCATTCCGCCACACCCCCGTTTGGGCACTCTTACAAGTAAATCATAGTTTTTAGGTTTCGACAAGCATTCACCTCTGGCGATCGCCCCGAAAAGGCAATTTATTCACTGTTTCGAGTGAGAGCATGATATGCTTGTTAAATTGTGGAATTTTCTAAAATCCTCGATTGTCTCTATTGGAAAGACAGTCGGACTTTGGAATGTTTACAGCCCGTGGGACGTCAAGTTTCGACCTCCCTCCCGTGGGTAAAAATCTCAAAAAGAGCCGTAGTAAGCGGTTTGAGGTCTTTATTTCTACATCCATTTTTTACTTGTAAGGAGAAAGAAAACCTTATGGCTCGTTATCGTGGAGCACGTCTACGCATCACCCGTAGACTCGGAGAACTACCGGGTTTAACCCGTAAAAGCGCCCGTCGGGAATATCCCCCGGGACAGCATGGCCAGGGTCGCCGCAAGCGTTCTGAATATGCAATTCGTTTGGAAGAGAAGCAAAAGCTACGCTTCAACTATGGTGTATCTGAAAAGCAGCTCATTCGTTATGTGCGTAAAGCGCGACGGACGACTGGTTCTACGGGACAGACCATTCTGCAATTGTTAGAAATGCGCTTGGATAATACTGTCTTCCGTTTGGGGATGGCTGGTACCATTCCTGGGGCACGCCAGTTGGTAAACCATGGTCACATCTTGGTGAATGGCCGGGTTGTGGATATTCCGAGTTACCAATGTCGTCCTGGAGATGTGATCACCGTGCGTGACCGCGATCGCTCTCGGAAATTAGTCGAAGCGAACATGGAATTTCCTGGTTTAGCGAATATTCCCAGTCACTTGGAATTTGATAAGCCCACTCTAACCGGTAAGGTTAACGGCATCATCGAACGGGAATGGGTTGCACTCCAAATTAACGAGCTACTCGTGGTGGAATACTACTCTCGGATGGCCTAAATATTATTTGACAATTTTTGCAAAGTTTATTATTTGGGAGAGGGGCAATTATGCCCCTTTTTTTGTGGGGGAGAGTGGCTAGAATGAGGGAAATGTCAGAGGCGATCGCCTTTTTCTTTGTGTTGCCATGGTTCAGTCTGTTCCGATCCTCAAACAAATTCAGGTCGCCCTTGCCGCAAAGGACTATGGCCGGATGCGCCAATTGCTGCTGCAATGGCAAAAGGTAGAGGCAAAAAATCCTTGGTTCCGTTTGTATGTGGCCCGGTGGTGTGAAGAAACAGAACAATGGCAGAAGGCCGAAAAGGGTTATCGACGGTTACTCAAAGGCGTTTCTGTGCCCAAGGTAGTCACCCAAGCGCGGCAAGGTTTGGCCCGACTCGAAGCAAGGGAATTAGCTCTGACCCAAGCGGCGATCGCCGAAGAAAAGGCTGCCCCCGGCGGAGAAGTTTATGGTCTGATGGTGTTAGAGCCCATTAGCCCCAAACAAAAGAAAACAGCCGCCCAATATTTCGCGACGGTATTACGCACCGATGCCTACTCGGCGGGATTACAGCTGCCCCTGAAATCTTGGCGCTTATTCCGCACAGGTGCCTTGGGAGAACTCCGTTTTTTAAAGAAAGCCCTCACCCAGGGTAATATTCCCAGTTTTTGTCTCTCTTTGGCCCAGTTACAAAATATTCCGGTGATCCAAGTCCAGACCATTGAACAACTCGATCCCCATTTGCTGCTCCGGGGCCTTGATGAAACCCAACAGGCCGTTGAATATACAGTGCCTTGGTCAGAAATTTCCCAATGGGTAACGGGCATGTTGCCAATTTTTGAAGAGTCCCTAGAAAAAGACGGTCGCGGCAAACCCTATTACAAAACAAAAGTCCTTGATTATGCCCAATTCTGCGATTTACATTGGGGCGATCGCCAAGTGATTTTCCGGCTGAATGACCAGCACTACCAATTCCAGCAGGGATTATCTTTTCTCGAAGTAACCCAAAATCCCATTGAACAGCTCAGTAACCGCCGCAACTGGAATCAGATGCAACACCGTCTTACTGAGCACCTGAGCCATAGTCGAAAATGGTCAGACTTTAAGAGTTTCGCAAATAATGCCCGTGACTTTCCGGAACTGCTGCGTAAAATCCAACCTCAGGTGAATCTATTCCGCCAGGAAACTCACCAAGATACCTATTGGGATCCGGCCTGGCACCTCTACAGCACAATTATTTTCGCCCATGGTGCCGAAACCCATTCTGAGGCGATCGCCCAAAAGAACTAACGATTGATTTTGCTAACTTAAATAACCCTAAAAAGTCGGCACCGTATCAGTGCGCATATTGGGGTTACTGCCAGAACTGGAGTTGGGGTTGGTTGCATTGGGATTCGGCAACGCCTCCACCGTCCCAGCACAATAATCAGACGCGGGCCAAGCGGCAATGCGGGTATTGTTATTGCGGAAATTTACGAGGAAAGACCGGTATCGCTCCAGACTAGACCGATCTTTGGGACTAATGCGCTTCATGGTGTCGAGGACTTGGATCGCCCGGGGCCAGTTTTGCCCGCAGAGGGCTTCTCGCATCTGAACATTGAGAAAGCCATTTTTCATATTGGCCTGGGCGATCGCCTTTGACCCCGGTAGGAGCATTCCCGCCAAGGCACAGGCCCAAACAAAACCCTTTATCTTCATCGGATGTTTCCTCACAGCGATGTTCACGCCCATATTTTACTGGAGAAAACCCGTGGACTTTTGCCAAGGGTTAAGCGATTATTCAAGTGGGAATCGCCTCCCCCGGTCGGAGCCGCGCCCATTTTCCTTTTTCTTGGGAAAAACTCGCGCAACCCACCACATCCCATTCCATTTCGATCATTTCCCCTTCAGAGCGGATATTGACGTTGATCATCGGTTCGATGGGCGAAAAATCAGGCTGGTCGGTTAGATGGGGCTGTTGGTGCTGGGTTTCAACGACATGGTAGGTTTCGCAGCGGTCAACATATTCACAGTCCACGCAAATGCACATGGGGCGCACCTCCAGGGGTTACGAAACTTTGTTTTAGTATAGCGAGATCCCCAGAGGCGATCGCCTCAAAGAAGAATCCCCAATGCCGCACACACCAGGGATTTATTACTTTTTGGCAATAATTAGATTTAATGATCTTTTAGGGTTGCCAAGACTTGCTCCGAAACTTTATCCGGTACCTCCTGGAGGTGGTCATATTGCCAATCAAAAAAGCCGACCCCAAAGGTGAGCGATCGCAGTTCGATGATTAAATTGTGCATTTCAGCGAGGGGGAAATAACCCGTAATGTGGTCCCAACCGCGCCAATCGGTCAAACTTTCGTAGCCGAGAATTTGACCCCGTTTACTGCTGATGAGCTGCAAGGCGTTGGAGGTAAATTCATTGGGAATATAGATATTGATCAGCAGAATAGGCTCTAGCAACTGAGGATCACAGAGGGGCATCCCTTCAGTCATCGCAATGCGCGCCGCTTGTTTAAAAGCCTGCTCAGAACTGTCTACGGCATGATACGAACCATTGGTGAGGGTCACATCCACATCCACCACCGGGAAACCCAAAGGCCCCTGAGTTAAGTATTCCCGCACTCCCATTTCCACCCCAGGAATGTACTGTCTGGGGACAACGCCACCGACGATGGTTTCGTGGAATTGAAAACCCGTGCCCCGATTGAGCGGTTTAATTTCGAGGTACACATCCCCAAAGGCCCCATGGCCCCCGGTTTGGTGTTTGTAACGACCATGGGAGCTACCACCATGGCGGATTGTTTCTTTGTAGGGCACCCGTGGTAAATGGGTCGTCATCGGTAGGTTATATTTGCGGCGGAGACGTTCGAGGGCCACCTGGAGATGGATATCCCCTTGGCCCCAGAGGATGACTTCGTGGGTGTCACCATGTTGTTCCCAGGCCAGGGATGGATCTTCATCGACTAGTTTGTTGAGGGCATTACTCAGCTTGACTTCATCTTTGCGATTTTCTGGGGCGATCGCCAAAGCATAAACCGGTTGCATCACCGTGGCTGTCCGGAGCGGTTTAAGGGGTTTATCACCACTACTGAGGGTTTCGCCGACCTTGATATCCTCCAGGCGAGCCAGGGCAACAATTTCTCCGGTAATCGCCTTTTGGATCGGCTTTTGTTGGTGTCCCATCAGTTGGTAAATTCCCGCTGGTCGGAGGCCATTGAGGAGCATCCCTTCCTGGAGTTCCCCTTGCCAAACCCGCACTAAGGATAATTTTCCACCCTGGGGCGTATAGAAGTTCTTTAAAACCTGCACAACGGTTTCCTGGGGGGAAGCTTTGAGTTCCCGACGGGCGGTAGTATCCACAGGGGCCGGGGCCTCCTGCACCAAAATATCGAGGAGTGGTCGGACACCATAATCTTCGCTGGCAATCCCAAACACCACGGGCACAATTTGATCCGCGCTGAGTTCCTTGCGGAGATCCTGGAGAATTTCTTCTGAAGAAGGGGCTACCTCTTCCAGGAGCATTGCTAAAAGTTCATCATCAAAGTCGGCCAGGGTTTCTAGCATTTCTTCCCTGGTGATCTTTTCTTCAATGTGCAGTTCTTCCGGGAAAGGGACCGGATCCGCTGGACAGTCGGGATGGTAGTGATAGGCCTGTTCTGAAACTAGATCGATGTAACCCAGGAGGGTTTGCTGATCCTTGCGGATGGGGTACTGTTGGGGCACTAAAGGACGGTTCGAGGCTTCCTGGAGGGCGGCGAGGACATCGAGGAAGTTATTCTTGGCCCGGTCCATTTTGTTGATAAAAACGATGTGGGGAATATTCCAATCGTCGAGGAATTTAAACAGGGGCGACAGGGTGAGAATTCTTTCGGTTTCTGGCTCACAAACAATCACAGCGGTGCCGACGCCCACAAGGGCATTGTAAGTTTCCTGGAGAAATTCAATGGAGCCGGGACAATCGAGAAAGGTCAGTTCAATATCTTGATATTTTGTGCTGGCGATGGACAGTTCGACGCTCATGGTATGGTCACGAGCCTCGGGGCTACTGTCGCCAACGGTATTTTTGTCTTCGATGCGGCCTTTGCGAGTAGTGGCTTGGGTGAGAAAAAGTAGGCTTTCGAGGAGGGTGGTTTTACCCGCAGAATAGGGGCCAATGATCGCGATGTTACGGATATTTTCGGTCGTTCTGGTCATGATTTTCTCGTCTCGTGATTGAAGCAGGGGGCGCAATGGGGCAATATTTGCGGGGAAGTAGGAGATGATCCGCTGAAAAACGCTGGAACTTATGGGAAAAGCTAATCTTCTTAGGTAAGAGGGACAAGATACGCCCTAGTGGTAAGCCTAACGCCGTTTGGCAGCCTGCCGCGTAAAACTGATATGTCTCGTAAGGTATTTTGCGTTTAAGTTTAAGTTGGATAAATATCTGTAAATCTGTGCTGAATTTGTTTACGCTTCGCAATGTTTTTCTCGCGCTGCTCTTGTTGGGTTGGCCGAGGGGAGGGGCGATCGCCCAAGACATTCCCCAGACTTCAGTGCCGCAAACATGGCCGAGCATTACCCCAACAACTCCGGCAGCCAAAGCCAAGCTCAGTGAGGGATTAGCCCTCATCCAACGAGGAAATTTAGACGGGGCGATCGCACAATTTCAACAGGCGATCGCCCTTGATCCGCTCCTGTGGCAGGCCCATTACAATCTGGGTTTAGCCCTGGGGCAACGGGGTGATTTACCAGGCGCAGCTCAGGCTTTTAGCGAGACCATTGCTCTTCAGCCTAATTTTGCGGTGGCCTATGGCAATCTAGGGGGAGTGCTCATTGATAGTCAAAATTGGCCCCAGGCAGAAACCTATCTGCGGCGGGCTTTATCTTTAGATCCTAATTTGGCGATCGCCCATTACAATCTCGGCTTAATTCAGCGTCACCAGGGCAACCGGGATGCCGCGATCCAAGCGTGGCAAAGGGCCCGTGAACTGGCCCCCAATTTTCCTGACGCTACCATCCAACTGGCGGAGCTGTACCTCGCTGGCGATCGCCCCGAAGCAGCCCAACCCTTGATCCAAGATCTCTTGCAAAATCAGCCGAACCTCGCCGCTGTGCATTATCTCCAGGGACGTTTGCTCACCCAGCGGGGGGATTTTTCGGAAGCCCTCGCCGCTTTTCGGGCCAGTAGTGAGCGGGATCCAACCTACGCCAATGCCTACTTTGCAGCGGCCCAACTTCTGATCAGAAATAATCAACGTGCCGCCGCGATGCCCCTGTTGGACTATGCCCATTCCCTCTACGGCCAGCAGCAACAGGCTCCCTGGCTAGAAGCAGTTCAAGCTCTCCGGCAACAACTACAGAATCCAAAGTAGGGTCAAAAATAGGTGATCGCCTTTTCCCAAAAAATCCATTAGTGAATGGCTTTTGTTTGTAGGGTCATAATGGTTTGAATCCCTTTTTCTGCAATATCGAGAATTTGATTCAGTTGGGCGCGGTTATAACTGCCTGCCTCGGCGGTGCCCTGCACTTCGATGAGATTTAACGCCTGGCCGCCGATCATCACCACATTGAAATCCACATCCGCCGCCACATCTTCGAGGTAATTCAAATCGAGGTAAGCTTGCCCGGCGATGAGACCCACGGAAATGGCCGCCACTGGGGCAATAATCGGCGATTTCCCTAGGATGCCTGCCTTGACTAAACGCTCACAGGCGATCGCCAAGCCCACATAACCCCCTGTGATTGCCGTGGTCCGTGTTCCCCCATCGGCCTGGAGCACATCCGCATCGATGGTAATTGTCCGCTCGCCCAAAGCCTTGAGATCGATTGCCGCCCGTAAACTGCGGCCGATCAGCCGTTGAATTTCCTGGGTGCGCCCCGATAATTTCATAAACTCGCGCCGTTGCCGTTCTGGGGTTGCGCCGGGCATCATCCGATATTCTGCGGTGAGCCAGCCTTGGCCACTATCCCGTAAAAATGGCGGCACTCCTTCCGCCACAGAAACCGTGCACAAAACCTTGGTATCGCCACAGCTTGTTAAAACAGAAGCCTGGGCAAATTTTGTGAAATCTAGCTCAAACTTAAAGGGACGCAGTTGATCGAAGAATCGATTATCCGGACGCTGCCAAACCATAGCTTACTCAAAACACAAACACAGCCCATCATACCGGAACCTTTCCCAAAGGCTATGTAGAGCAAAAAATGAGAAAGTCCCACAAACATGATGCTTGCAGGACTTCCTAAAAAATGGGTCGTCAGAGATTCGAACTCTGGGCCAATCGGTTAAAAGCCGAGTGCTCTACCGCTGAGCTAACGACCCGTCGTGCTTTTCAACACAGTTATACAATGTAGCACCGAATTTTTGAAAGCGCAAGGTTTTACGTTAACTTTTTTCTGAGAAATGTCGCCAACCGAGTCAATGGGCCACCCACATCTTGTCAAGCAGGGGGGTTCTCTCTAGAATAAGGGGCATTATCGGCGCAACTTTTGCCCCCAGAGGAAGTGATTTTGGTTACTAAACCAAATGCTTCTGTCATAAATTTTTTTACACATTTGTTTTAACGTTCTTCGTCTATCCCAAAGGATTGATTCGGTTACCATGGCCCCTGCTCCCGGCATTCTCAAAGAAAGCGATCGCCAAACAGTCCGTAAGCCTTACCCAAACTTTAAGGTGATTGTCCTCAACGATGATTTCAATACCTTTGAGCATGTTGCCCATTGTTTAATGACCTACATCCCGAATATGACGGCGGATCAAGCTTGGAATTTAACCAATCAAGTGCATTTCGACGGTCAGGCCATTGTCTGGGTAGGCCCCCAGGAACCAGCGGAACTTTATCACCAACAATTGCGACGGGAAGGTTTGACCATGGCTCCCCTTGAGGCGGCGTAGATGGCATCAGAGGAAAAAGGAAGACTCGTTTGGAATCATTCGACCCACATTGAGGGGCTGATCCCAGTGCTCGAAAAATTAGTCAACTGTGAGGGGATTCGCACGATCACCCCAGGGGCTCTCAGTCGAACCAGAGGCAATATTCCCCGGTTGAAACTGCGGGTGTCTGTGCCATTGCAAGGGGGCTTTAAGGTCATTGCCCGCAAGGGAAAATCGGTCCAGGAGGTTTTTATCATTACTGACCTCGCCCAGGAACAACTCCAAGCGGCGATCGCCACGGTACTCTAGGAAGTCTAGGGCGAACTTTTCATATCCCCTCGTAGAACACGATGAAAAAAGTGCATCTCATTTTTAATCCGGTATCCGGTGCGGGCCATGCCCCCCAGGAACTGGAACAAATTCGAGCCAAGCTCCTCGATCAGGTTGAGCTTGAGATTCAATTTACCTCCCCCGAAGAAAGTGCGACGGCCTTGGCAGAAACGGCGATCGCCCAGGGAGCTGATCTCATCATTGCGTCTGGGGGCGACGGCACTGTTTCAGCGGTGGCGACAGTTTTGATGCACAGTAATATTCCCCTAGCCGTTATTCCCCGGGGGACAGCCAATGCCTTCGCGGCGGCCTTAGATATTCCCACAGCTATCGACCAAGCCTGTGATGTGATTTTGCAGGGGCAGCCCCAACAGATCGACTGCGCCACCTGCAATGGTCAACCGATGATTCTTTTGGCTGGGATTGGCCTAGAGGCGGCGACCATTGGCGAAACTGACCGGGATAGTAAGCAACGGTTTGGTTTCTTTGCCTACTTGTCCACGGCAGTACAACAACTGCAAAAGCTGCAACCCTTCCAGGCAACCCTCGATTTTGGCGATCGCCAACAGATCTTTGACGACGTGCTCGCGATCACCGTAGCGAACTTAGCGCCCAGTACCTCGATTTTGGCCCAGGGAACAGGCGGGGCATCAGGTCAAGATGCCCTACTCGATGTCACCGTTCTCACCATGGCTGACGAGGGAGAGCTTTTTGGTTTGCTCAGTGCGTCCTACGAATTGTTCCAGGCAGCTCTCCAAGACAACCCCGCTGATCATCCCCATATCCAATCTTGGCGCACCGCCGAGTTAACAGTAACCACCACGTCGCCCCAGGCTCTACTCTTAGACGGAGAATTGCTAGAGGAAATAACCATGGCCCAGTTTGCGGCGGTACCCCGGAGCCTCTGGGTGCAGCTTCCCCCTAAAGCGGCAACCCCCCCTGAAGAATCACCGTAATCCCTGCAATTAATAAACTCAAACCAATGAGTCCTAAGCTCCCCAAAATAATCACAATACGGGCGCGGGGTTGGTGGGTAATCACCCAAGGGATAAGGATTTTGTGCTGGCGATCGCGCCGGATCAGCTTGCCATAGATATAAACCGGATCCCCCGCCACCCAAATGTATTCCCGCAAAACCAGCCCCCGACGATTTCCTAGGGGGCCTTTGGGGTTAATGTGATTCGCTTCTAAAAAGGCGATCGCCTGGGGATCTTTGAGGGGCATGAAAATGTTTTGCTGCACTTGGTAATGGCATTTGCCGAGGCCCATGTAGTTATCCAGTTCCTGCTGGGGAGACGACAACACAACTCGACTTTTTCCGATAGCGATCGCCGTGCCAGAGCGTTGCTGACGGGGGAGCACTTCTAGGATTTGTTGTTGATCGGCGACAAAAAAAGTGCTTTTAGAAGTTTGATCGATGAGGCGTATTGATTGTTTTCCTCGCGTTTCTATCACCATTAATTGCCATCTTAGACAAGTCGTTTTTGTTAAAGGAGAAAGAATACTTTTGCCAACGCTATATTGTCCCTGAAAATAAATTTTCTCACCAGGGCGAATTTGGCCCAGGGGAGGCTTACGGTAGCTCAGTAAAGGACGTAGTTGCTGACCAATAGTTGCTTTAAGGAGCATTCCCCCAAAGAGAATGAACCAAAAACCGATAAACCAGGCAAAAAAGTAAGACATTATTGAAAGAGGCTTCTTTTACTTTTCAAATCGCCCCAAAAGCCACCATTGTTTGAGTTGGATGATTATGTGAAAATGCCATCAAGAAAATTTTGAAAATGCTTATAAATTCATTTGGGAGACAAAAAAATCAGTTCTTTAAATTAGAATTATTTTGTTTTTTACGCTACTCAAGAATATGTTTTTTGATGAAATCAAGCACCGTCTCTAAGCCAGTTTGGGTCTTGAGATTGGTAAAAATAAAGGGCTTATCCCCCCGCATTTTTTTTGCATCGCGATCCATCACGTCTAGGTCAGCGCCCACTGCTGGGGCTAAATCGATTTTGTTAATGACCAACAGATCCGATTTGGTGATACCAGGGCCACCTTTACGGGGAATTTTGTCACCTGCGGCCACGTCAATCACATAGATCGTCACATCCACGAGTTCCGGGCTAAAGGTCGCCGCCAGATTATCGCCCCCACTTTCAACGAACATCAGGGTCAAGGGCTGGAATTTTTCTTCGAGTTCGGCGATCGCCGCCAAATTGAGGGACGCATCTTCACGGATCGCCGTGTGGGGACAGCCCCCTGTTTCAACTCCCATAATGCGTTCTGGGGGAAGTGCGCCGGAGCGGGTTAAAAACTGGGCGTCTTCTTTGGTGTAAATGTCATTGGTGACGACGGCGATCGCATATTGGTCGCGCAGCGCCTTACATAGGGCATCCAAAAGGGCTGTTTTCCCTGACCCCACTGGCCCCGCAATGCCCACTCGCAATGCACTCATTTTTGATTCACTCCAAAATCACCACAAAATCATCATAGTGAGACCGATTCGCTTTTGTCGTAAATGTTGTTGAATTTCACAAAGTCCAGGGGGATTTGGGGCAGAAACAGTAGAATGGGGGACGGATTTTCATGGAAGGGGAATATTTCGGTGGTAAGCGCGGCAATGGATAACGTTGTTTTACGGCAGGTGCGGGTTCTGGATCCCGTGGCCAACTTGGATCATCGCCAAGATGTCTGGTTTAAGGATGGTCAGCTCCAGGCGATCGCCCCCCAATTGTCAGATCTCCCCGCTGCAGTAGAATCCATCGAAGCCGCAGATCTAATCCTGGCGCCCGGTTTAGTGGATCTTTATAGCCACAGTAGTGAACCCGGGTATGAATCCCGCGAAACATTAAAGCAACTCGCCCAAGGTGCCCTTGCGGGGGGGTTTACCCAGGTGGGCATTTTGCCGAATACCCAGCCTCCCCTCGATAATCTTGGCCAACTGCAAAGCTTTCAACAACTCATCCAGCAATTACCCGGCCCCAAACCAAATTTTTTACCTTGGGCTGCCCTGACGAAAAAATGCCAAGGGGAAAGCCTCACGGAATTAGGAGAACTCGCGGCCGCAAACATTGCCGGATTTAGCGATGGCCAAGCGTTAAACAATTGGCTTCTGCTGCGGCGTACCCTCGAATATTTACGCCCCCATCACCGACCCATCGCCCTCTACCCGCAAAATTTAGCCCTCCATAACGGGGGAACGGCCCGCTACGGCAAGGCGAGTTTAGCCTATGGCCTCGTGGAGGAATTAGTCTCAGTAGAAACCACGGCGATCGCCTCGATCTGTGAACTGGTGGCCGAACTGAAAACCCCTGTCCATCTTATGCGCATCTCCACCGCCCGGGGGGTCGCCTTAATTGCGGAAGCCAAACAACGGGGATTGCCAATTACGGCTAGTGTTTCTTGGATGCACCTCCTCTGGAATACGAAGGCCCTCAGCACCTATGACCCGAATCTCCGCCTAGATCCGCCCCTTGGTAATCCCGAAGATCAACAGGCTTTAATCGAGGGGGTGAAAACTGGTGTCATTGAGGCGATCGCCATTGACCACCAACCCTATCTCTACGAAGAAAAAACCGTCAGCTTTGCCGAAGCCCCTTCCGGCGTGATGGGTTTAGAAATTGCCCTGCCAATCCTCTGGCAAAATTTTGTTGTTTCCCAAGAATGGCAACCCCTCCAACTTTGGCAAGCCCTCAGTACCAATCCTCAGAAATGCTTAGGTCAGGAAATAAAGGCGATTACTCCCGAAAATTGCCAACCCCTAATCCTTTTTGACCCCAGCAAAACCTGGCAGGTTAACCACGAAAATCTCCACTGTCCCCAGACCAATACCCCTTGGTGGCAAAAAACGCTCACGGGCAAAGTGATCAATACATTTTTAGGTTAAAACCCGCCATCAAAAAGGGGTTGACCCAGATCAACCCCTGTCATGTTTATTCAAGTTAAAAAGAAATCAAGCTTTAGTACTTGTAGCTTTCCGTTTTGAAAGGCCCTGCCACAGGCACATGGATGTAGTCTGCTTGGGTTTGGGTGAGTTGGGTGATTACGCCGCCAAAACCTTGCACCATGTAGCGAGCCACTTCCTCATCAAGATGCTTCGGTAACACCTCAACCGTAATCTTGCGTTCACTGGGATCTTGGTTAGCAAACTGCCGCTCAAACAAGAACATTTGCGCGAGAACTTGGTTAGCAAACGAACCATCCATAATCCGGGAGGGGTGCCCCGTCGCATTCCCCAGGTTTACCAAACGACCTTCCGCCAAAAGAATCAAAAAGTCCTGGGGGTCATCACTACGATAAACCTTATGGACTTGGGGCTTGATTTCTTCCCACTGCCAGTTTTTCCGCATGTAAGCAGTGTCAATCTCATTATCGAAGTGACCAATGTTGCAAACCACTGCACTGGGCTTTAGGGCAGCGAGCATATTGGCATCGCAAACATTAAAATTACCGGTGGCCGTCACCAAGAGATCCGTATTCGCTAAAAGATCTTTATTGATGCTTTCTGGCCCATTGTTAATGCCGTTAATGAAGGGTGAAACCACTTCAAATCCATCCATGCAAGCCTGCATCGCGCAGATGGGGTCAACTTCAGTGACCTTGACGATCATGCCTTCCTGACGGAGAGACGCAGCCGAGCCTTTGCCCACATCCCCATAACCAATCACCAGGGCTTTTTTCCCGGCGAGGAGGTGGTCAGTGGCGCGTTTAATCGCATCGTTTAAGCTGTGGCGACAACCATATTTGTTATCGTTTTTCGCTTTGGTAACGGAGTCATTAACGTTAATGGCGGGGATTTTTAGTTCGCCCTTTTCGAGCATTTCGTAGAGACGATGGACGCCAGTGGTGGTCTCTTCGGTGACGCCATGGATGCGGGAGAGCATTTCGGGATAGGTAGTGTGGATGTAGCCTGTCAGGTCACCACCATCGTCGAGGATCATATTGGCATCCCAAAGTTCGCCGTCAGGGGTGCGACAGGTCTGCTCAATGCACCACATGTATTCTTCTTCGGTTTCCCCTTTCCACGCAAACACGGGTACGCCTGCTTCGGCGATCGCCGCTGCGGCATGGTCTTGGGTAGAGAAAATATTACAGGATGACCAACGCACTTCGGCCCCCAGTTCGACCAGGGTTTCAATCAGCACCGCCGTCTGAATGGTCATGTGGATACAGCCGATAATCTTCGCCCCAGCTAAGGGCTTGCTTGCACTGTATTTTTTCCGGATGGTCATGAGGGCGGGCATTTCGCCTTCGGCGATCGCAATTTCCTTGCGGCCCCAGCTTGCCAAATTAATATCGGCGACCTTGTAGTCACGGGTGAGGGTTGAAGTGCTCATAGTTTTGCTGTTGAGTTTAATGTCCAGAGAAAGGTGATTAAAAATATATTGTGGCTGATCTAGAAATATATCGATCCGGTCATCATGCCACTCGCTCGCATGCTCAGATAGAATTTTCCCTTAGGATCAGCAGTGTTTAAAGTATTCTAAAGTTTAACCTTAAGTCCATTGACTTTGTCAGTCCCATGTTGAGTGTGAATGGGCATAATTGGCGGCAGAGCAATAATTAAGGGTATGAGAGAACGTCAAAAAATGTTTGATTGCCTGAAGTCGCTATTTGGAAAAAAAGCAACGGGGATTCATGCCAAGATTGAAATTTATACTTGGCGGACTTGTCCCTACTGCATTGCAGCGAAAATGTTGCTCTTTTTTAAAGGGGTACATTTCACGGAATACAAAATTGATGGGGATGAGATTGCCCGTAAAAAAATGGCAGAGCGGGCCAATGGCAAGCGTACTGTCCCCCAGATTTTCATTAACAATGCCCACATCGGCGGTTGTACAGATTTATTTGCCCTTGAACAAAAAGGTGAGCTCAACGTATTACTACGCCAGTGATTACCCAAGCAGAATATCAACGCCATTATCACTGGATGCAAAAGGCGATCGCCCTCGCAAAAGTTGCCGGACAATCCGGAGAAATCCCCGTCGGTGCTGTGATTGTTGATGGCAAAAATCAATGCCTTGCCCAGAGTGGTAATCGCAAAGAAAAAACCCAAGATCCCACCGCCCACGCCGAAATGCTGGTGATCCGTGCCGCCAGCCAGATGCGCCAAGATTGGCATCTCCAGGACTGCACCCTCTATGTCACCCTCGAACCCTGTCCCATGTGTGCCGGAGCGATGATTCACAGCCGTCTTAAGCAAGTCGTTTATGGTGCTGATGATCCGAAAACAGGCGCTCTACGCAGTATGGCTAATTTTCCCGATGCTCCCTTTTCTAATCATTCTTTCCCAGTTCTTGGCGGGATCGCAGCAATGGAATGTCGGCAACTTCTCCAGAATTGGTTTCAACACAATTGCCGTCCCTGACGCATAATGGGAGGCAAGTATTCATGTTGTCATCTACGGTTTTTGAGTGCCCATGATCTTGACGGGACAATCCAGCAGCTCTACCACCACGGCCCCAACTCAACCATGCCCCACTGATTCTCGACCCTGGGGTACTTTTACGGTTCTCGATGAAGGGCCAGGCTACAAAATCAAACGCATCGAAGTAAAACCCGGTCATCGCCTCAGTCTCCAGATGCACCACCATCGTAGTGAACATTGGATTGTTGTATCTGGAACGGCCCACGTTGAATGTGGTGACAAAACTGAACTCCTGACCCCGAACCAATCCACCTACGTCCCGGCCTGTACCAAGCATCGCCTCCAAAATCCTGGCGTTGTGCCCTTGATCTTGATCGAAGTGCAGAATGGTGAGTACCTGGGTGAAGATGATATTATTCGCTTCCAGGATGACTATGCTCGCCAGTAGAGCTTGGTTCCCATTGGCTTTTCTTTTTTTGAAATGATTCAAATCACTCCGAGCGCCGCCCAAGAAATTAAACGTATCCAGCGTAGTCGCCAAGCGACCGATAGTTATCTCCGGATCACTGTGCAGTCCGGCGGCTGTTTAGACTACATCTATCAATTTTCTCTAGATGCTGAACCCCAGAGCGGCGATCGCCAAGAAACGATCCGCAATATCAACATCTTGATTAATCACGATGATGCCGAGCAGCTCAAAGACCTCAGCATTGACTACTCCGAAGATTTAATGGGGGGAAGCTTTCGGTTTAAAAATCCCCACACAATCAAAACCTGTAACTGTGGTCAGTCCTTTCAGAAAGAACCTTGACAGTAGCCGATCTTTGTCACTAAGATTGTAATTTGTCAATGTTAATGACCTACGTTAAATCATCCGCGTAGGGCAATTGTCCATGCCAACTATCCAACAGCTTATTCGTTCAGAGCGCTACAAGCTCAAGAAAAAGACTAAGTCCCCCGCTCTTAAGCAATGCCCCCAGCGTCGTGGCGTTTGTACCCGTGTGTACACCACCACCCCCAAGAAGCCGAACTCTGCGCTTCGGAAGGTGGCTCGTGTACGTTTGACTTCTGGCTTTGAAGTGACCGCTTACATTCCTGGCATCGGCCACAACCTCCAAGAACACTCCGTCGTCCTCATCCGGGGCGGTCGTGTGAAGGATTTACCTGGTGTCCGTTATCACATTGTCCGTGGTACCCTCGATGCGACTGGCGTCAAGGATCGGAAGCAAGGCCGCTCCAAATACGGTGCTAAGCGTCCTAAAGAGTAATCTATCCGGTTGAATGATTGGCAAGAGTTGCGATCGCCAATTTTCCCTAGATTTAGATTCTCCATTGAATTTATTTAAGCTTGTTGCGAACCTCCCAAAGCTCACGACTACCGGTGGAGTGTTCCCTTTATATAAAATTGCTGCCCCTATTTTAAAAATCGCGCCTAGGCCACCTAGCGCAACCCCCCTAAGAAAACCCTCTATCTGTAAAAGCATAGAAAAATATGTCTCGTCGCTCAGTTACTAAAAAGCGTGTTGTGCCGCCTGATGCCGTGTACAACAACCGTCTTCTCAGCATGACTATCCGCCGTGTGATGAAAAGCGGCAAAAAATCCTTGGCAGCACGGATTGTTTACGATGCCCTCGACATCATCAAAGAAAGAACTGGCAGCGATCCCATCGAAGTCTTTGAAACAGCAATCCGTAACCTGACTCCCCTCGTGGAAGTTAAGGCCCGTCGTGTTGGTGGCGCAACCTACCAGGTGCCCATGGAAGTCCGCCAAGGCCGGGGTACTGCTTTGGCCCTCCGTTGGTTAATCGGTTATGCTCGGCAACGCTCCGGTAAAAGCATGGCGATCAAGCTTGCCAACGAATTGATGGATGCAGCCAACGAAACGGGCGGCGCCATCAAGAAGCGGGAAGATACCCACCGGATGGCAGAAGCGAACAAGGCTTTCGCCCACTACCGCTACTAAAAACAATCTATGCCGGGGAAGATTTCAGTTTGTTTTTCACAACAAAAAATTCCCCGGTGCTAGACGAAACGAAACAGCAAGACTATAATAATGAGTCGCCATTGCTAAGAAGTATTAAGCAACTGTTTTCATCATCATTTTTCGGCGCGCACCCTTTAAAGAGATTTTTTTTGATTGTGTGATCGCCTTTAGAAAATCAGTTTGCAGGAGGTCATCGTGCCACGTAGCATCGCCCTAGAACAAGTCCGTAACATTGGCATTGCCGCGCATATTGATGCGGGTAAAACCACGACAACTGAAAGAATTTTGTTCTACTCCGGGATTGTCCACAAGATCGGAGAGGTTCACGATGGCAACGCAGTGACCGACTGGATGGAACAAGAACGGGAGCGGGGCATTACAATTACCGCTGCCGCGATCAGCACGAGCTGGCGCAATCACAAAGTTAATATTATTGACACCCCTGGACACGTTGATTTCACGATTGAAGTAGAGCGCTCGATGCGGGTGCTCGATGGTGTAATCGCAGTTTTCTGTTCCGTTGGTGGTGTGCAACCCCAATCAGAAACCGTTTGGCGTCAGGCTGACCGGTACCGCGTGCCCCGGATTGCCTTCGTCAACAAGATGGACCGCACCGGTGCAAATTTCTTTAAAGTTTACGAACAAATCCGCGATCGCCTCAAAGCCAATGCCATCGCGATTCAGATTCCCATTGGTAGCGAAAGCGAATTTCAAGGCATCATTGACCTGGTGAAAATGCGGGCCCATATCTACAAAGATGATATTGGTCAGGACATTGAAATCACAGAAATTCCCGCAGCATTACAGGATAAAGCCGCTGAATATCGCACGATTATGATCGAGGCGATCGCCGAGAGTGACGAAAGCCTCCTGGAAAAATATCTAGAAGGAGAAGCCTTTACCGAAGCAGAAATCATGGCCGCACTCCGGCAAGGAACCATTGCCGGGACGATTGTTCCCCTGCTGTGTGGCTCTGCCTTTAAAAACAAAGGCGTACAACTCCTCCTTGATGCCGTTGTCGATTACCTGCCCTCCCCCCTAGATGTCCCCCCCATCCAAGGGGAACTCCCCGATGGCACCCTAGGCGATCGCCCAGCCGATGACGAAGCCCCCTTTGCCGCTTTGGCCTTTAAGATTGCCTCTGATCCCTACGGTAGACTCAGTTTTATCCGTGTCTACTCCGGCGTTATCGAAAAAGGCAGCTATGTCTACAACTCCACAAAAGACCAAAAAGAACGAATTTCTCGTCTAATTGTCCTCAAATCCAATGAACGGATTGAAGTTGACGAACTTCGTGCCGGCGATCTCGGTGCCGTCATCGGCATGCGTGACACAATGACTGGTGACACCCTCTGCGAGGTAAATGACCCGATCATCCTCGAATCCCTCTACATTCCAGAACCTGTCATTTCCGTCGCCGTCGAGCCGAAGACCAAACAAGATATGGAGAAGCTCTCTAAAGCGCTCCAAGCCCTATCCGATGAAGACCCGACCTTTCGTGTCAGTGTCGATCCGGAGACCAACCAAACAGTAATCGCAGGGATGGGAGAACTTCACCTCGAAATCCTTGTGGACCGCATGCTGCGAGAATTCAAAGTTGAGGCAGATGTCGGTCAACCCCAAGTCGCCTACCGGGAGACAATTCGCCAGAAAGCAGATGCCGAAGGTAAATTTATCCGTCAGAGTGGCGGCAAAGGCCAATACGGCCATGTTGTCATCCAGATTGAACCTGGAGATGAAGGCAGTGGCTTTGCGTTTGAATCAAAGATTGTTGGTGGTGCCATTCCGCGTGAATACATCCCGTCTGTAGAACAGGGGATGAAAGAAGCATGCGAATCTGGTATCATCGCAGGCTACCCGATGATTGATCTCAAAGCCACCCTGCTTGATGGCTCTTTCCACGACGTAGATTCCTCAGAGATGGCGTTTAAGATTGCCAGTTCTATCGCAATCCGTAATGCTGTTGACCAGGCCTCTCCCGTGGTGCTAGAACCCGTCATGCAGGTTGAGGTCGAAGTCCCTGAGGAATTCCTTGGTGACATCATGGGTGACCTCAATGCCCGTCGGGGCAACATCCAAGGTATGAATTCCGAAGAAGGCCTGGCCAAGGTTTCTGCAAAGGTTCCACTGGCAGAAATGTTTGGTTACGCTACCGATATCCGTTCAAAAACCCAAGGACGTGGTATCTTTTCGATGGAATTCAGCAACTACGATGAGGTGCCTCGCCATGTGGCTGAAGCCATCATCGCAAAAAACAAAGGGAACGCAAACTTTTAACGATTAAGGAATAACGAAACTCATGGCACGCGCTAAGTTTGAAAGAAACAAAGACCACGCCAATATTGGTACTGTTGGCCACGTTGACCACGGTAAAACAACGCTAACCGCAGCGATCACTATGGCCTTAGCGGCTCAAGGTGGCGGTAAAGCGAAAAGCTATGAAGATATCGACGCGGCTCCTGAAGAAAAAGCGCGTGGTATCACCATCAACACTGCCCACGTAGAATACGAGACAGAAAATCGTCACTATGCTCACGTTGACTGCCCTGGTCACGCTGACTATGTGAAAAACATGATCACTGGTGCAGCACAGATGGATGGCGGTATCCTTGTGGTTTCTGCAGCCGATGGCCCGATGCCCCAGACCCGTGAACACATCCTCTTAGCCAAGCAGGTTGGTGTACCTAGCCTTGTTGTTTTCTTGAACAAAGAAGACCAAGTTGATGACGAAGAACTCCTTGAGTTGGTTGAACTTGAAGTTCGTGAATTGCTCAGTGAATATGACTTCCCTGGCGATGATATTCCGATCACTACTGGTTCTGCGCTCAAGGCAGTAGAAGCCCTCGTTGCCAACCCCAACATCAAGCGTGGCGAAGACAAGTGGGTTGACAAAATTTTGACCCTGATGGACAGCGTTGACGAATACATGCCCCTTCCTGAGCGGGATGTTGACAAGCCTTTCTTGATGGCTGTAGAAGACGTCTTCTCCATTACCGGTCGTGGTACCGTTGCCACCGGTCGGATCGAGCGTGGTCGCGTTAAAGTTGGCGAAACCATCGAAATCGTTGGGATCAGAGACACCCGCAGCACCACCGTTACTGGTGTTGAAATGTTCCAGAAGACCCTCGATGAAGGGATGGCTGGGGACAACGTTGGTGTACTCCTCCGTGGTGTACAAAAGGATGATATCGAGCGCGGCATGGTCCTTGCTAAGCCCGGTTCTATCACTCCCCACACCAACTTCGAAGCTGAGGTTTATGTTTTGACTAAAGAAGAAGGTGGTCGTCACACGCCTTTCTTCCCCAACTACCGTCCTCAGTTCTACGTCCGGACAACTGACGTAACTGGTACCATCTCTGCTTTCACCGCCGATGATGGCTCCAGCGCTGAAATGGTTATGCCTGGCGATCGCATCAAGATGACCGT
Source organism: Picosynechococcus sp. PCC 8807 (assembly GCF_001693295.1). Lineage (NCBI taxonomy): Bacteria > Bacillati > Cyanobacteriota > Cyanophyceae > Chroococcales > Geminocystaceae > Picosynechococcus > Picosynechococcus sp. PCC 8807. The sequence goes on along the minus strand of NZ_CP016483.1, from coordinate 2,171,742 downwards.
AGAACTCATCAACCCCATTGCCATTGAGCAAGGGATGCGTTTTGCAATTCGTGAAGGTGGCCGCACTATCGGTGCTGGTACCGTTTCTAAGATCCTGAAGTAAGCCTAACGGCTGAATTCACTGGTGGGGAGCGGGTTTAAAGCATGCGCCTACTCCCCATTCAGACTCAAAACCTAGCTTGGTAAAATTACACAGCCGCTTTTTCGACGTGTGATTTGTAATCTATCCTGCACCTTGACAAATAAAAACAATGGCAACTCTGCAACAGCAAAAAATCCGGATTCGTTTGAAAGCATTTGACCGTCGCCTACTCGACACATCTTGCGAAAAAATTGTTGATACCGCTAACCGTACCAACGCAACGGCGATCGGCCCAATTCCTCTTCCCACGAAACGTAAAATTTATTGTGTGCTCCGCTCTCCCCACGTCGATAAAGATTCCCGGGAGCACTTCGAGACCCGGACTCACCGTCGCATTATTGACATTTACCAGCCCTCTTCTAAAACCATCGATGCTTTGATGAAGCTTGATCTACCGGCTGGGGTAGATATCGAAGTGAAACTCTAGGCTAAGGCCAGTATTTTTCAACCTTAAAAAAGTCATCTTTGAATGATCTTCAATCTGGGTCTTTTCTGAATTTATTTCGGGGAAGACCCTTTCCGTTTCCCTTAGGTTTTGTATATCCGCTACAGTATAAACAGATCGTATTTGTCACCGCCCATGACCTCTTTTTCCGTTGCTGTCCGAGAACTACCGCTTTTCCCCTTACCGGAATTGGTGCTGTTTCCATCGCGGCCTTTACCGCTCCATGTGTTTGAGTTTCGGTACCGCATTATGATGAACACGATTTTGGAGCATGATCGACGTTTTGGGGTATTAATGGTCAATCCTGTGGATGGCACGATCGCCAATGTGGGTTGTTGCGCAGAAATTGTCCACTGTGAAAAATTACCCGATGGCCGAATGAAAATGTTGACGATTGGCCAACAGCGGTTTCGGGTTTTAGATTATGTCCGTGAAAAGCCCTACCGGGTCGGTTTGGTGGAATGGATCGAAGATGATCCCACGACAGGCAATTTATCTTCTTTGGCGGTGGATGCGAAACAGGTGTTAATGGATGTGGTGGGTTTATCCGCTAAGCTCGCCGGTCAAGATCTAGAGCTACCGGAGGAGTTACCGGATCTGCCACGGGAATTGTCTTTTTGGATTGCGGGTAGTTTGTATGGCGTTGCGGAGGAGCAACAAGCCCTCTTGGAATTACAAGACACCCAGGAAAGATTGCGGCGAGAGGTGGAAATTTTGACTTCTACGAGAAATCATTTGGCGGCCAGAACGGCGTTGAAAGATGTCTTTGAATAACTGAGATTGTCCCTAGATAGTCATGGAAAAGTTGTATTAAAGCGATGGTGGACTGGTCACAGATGGATTTGGAAGGGGCGATCGCCAACTTTTCAGAGATTCAAACGGAAATCAATTACCAACACGCCCAGGATGTACTCCGCCAGGCATTGCAACATCTGGATCTCACCCAGACAGAACAACAGGGTTTAGAGGGAGAAATTGCCCAGCTTTCACAGATGCTGGATAAATTAGAACAAACCCGTCTGCAAATCGCGGCCTTTGGTTTGGTGGGACGAGGCAAATCCTCGGTCTTAAATGCACTGTTAGGGAAAGAGGTTTTTCAGACCGGGGCCCTCCATGGTGTCACGACGGATATTCAGCAGGTACCTTGGACATTACAGACGGAGGCGATCGCCAATAGCGAAATTCAACGGGCGACTTTTTTTCGGGAAGGTCAAGGACGTTTAGAGTTGATCGATACCCCAGGCATTGACGAAGTGAACGGCGAAACCCGCGAACAGCTCGCTAAACTGATTGCCAAGCAAATGGATTTATTGCTGTTTGTCATCGCCGGGGATATGTCACGGGTCGAGTTTGAAGCGTTGTCCCAGCTCCGGGATGTGGGCAAGCCGATGATCTTGGTTTTTAACAAGGTAGATCAATACCCTAGCACTGACCGAGATTTGATTTACCAAACCATCTGCGATCGCCGGGTGAAAGAATTGCTCTCCCCCGCAGAAATTGTCATGGTTTCAGCGGCTCCTCTCATCACCAAAATCACTACCGATGCCACAGGACAACGCCACATCCTTCGGGAACGGGGCACCGCGAATGTAATTGACCTCAAGTTGAAAATTCTTGAAATCCTCGACCGGGAGGGAAAAGCCCTTTTAGCACTCAATTCCATGCTCTTTGTGGATCGGCTCCATGGCCAACTGACCCAACGCAAACTTCTATTGCGCGCCCAGGCAGCCGATCGCCTCATTGAACGGGCGATGCTCACCAAAGCGGTTGCTGTGGCTTTAAATCCCGTGACAGTTGTGGATGTATTTAGTGGGGCGGTGGTAGATGTGGCCCTGATTATTCGTTTGGCCCAGTGGTATGGTTTGCCCTTAAACCAACGGGAGGCGATCGCCCTGCTCCAGAAAATTGTCTTGAGTATGGGGGGGATTAGCCTTGGGGAAGTGCTGGCAAATCTTGGCCTCAGCTCCCTGAAAACCGCCCTGGGGGTTAGTGCGCCACTTACGGGAGGATTATCGGTCATGCCTTATCTTTCTGTGGCAGTGACCCAAGGGGCGATCGCCGGACTCACGACCCAAATTATCGGCAAAAGCACCCAAACCTATTTAGCCAATGGTGGTTCCTGGGGGGACGCTGATCCGAAAGTCGTCGTTAAAAACATCATTGAATCTTTGGATCGAGACTCTATTTTGCACCGACTACGCCAGGAACTCACGGCCAAATTACAGCCCCAGTAGAGCATCCCAAAAAATCACCGCTACCATGATTGTATCGATACATGATTTTTTAGTAAAAAATGACGAGCCAACCTCTTCCCCACTATTACACCGTCCAGGCTAGGGCAAGCAACACTAGCAACGTCACCCTCGAAAGTACTGGCCTGAACGCCATGGAGTCTGCTCCTCCTGTAGAATTTGGCGGGCCAGCAGGATATTGGTCGCCAGAAACTTTATTGGTAGCGGCGATCGCCGATTGTTTTATCCTCAGTTTTCGGGGGACAGCGCGAGCCTCTAATTTTGCTTGGGAATCTTTGCATTGTTCCGTGGCAGGCACCCTAGAAAAAGTGGATCGTTTGACCCAATTTACCCATTACCAAATTACCGCAACCCTCGTGATCCCCCCGGAGAGTGACCCCGCCAAGGGCGATCGCCTCCTCCATAAAGCAGAAGCCAATTGTTTGATTACGAATTCCCTTTCAGGCACCGTTTCCCTTGAGACCACCATTCAGGTGTGTTAAATCTTGGCGATCGCCCCCAGGATTTCCTGGGAAATAAAAGGGAGAATGGCGCGATTTTTCGCATTGGCTTCCCCTTCTGTGAACACAACCAATAAATAAGGTTGCTGCCCCGGCACTTCGATGTAGGCCGCATCATGGCGGGCGCGGCTCGTCCAACCCGCCTTCGACCACAGTTGACTACCGTCTGGGAGCACTTCCCCCAAAAAGCCAGTTACTTGATTTTCCTCGTCAAATTCCTGCAGATCTGCCGGATCAAGGGAGCGGTTTAATAACCGAATCATACTTTGGCACCGTTCACGGGAGACAGCAACGCCACCCATAATGCTGTGAAATAACCGGGTGATCGCATTGGTGGTGAGTATATTTCGATTTTCATAGTTTGCCCCCAAAAACTGCTGCTCCCGACCGTAGGGGCCATTACTCCAAGGTTTTTGATTGACATTGATCGGCGCGAGTTCCGCCCAACCGAGGGACTGATAATAGCGATTGATAATGTTGCGCTGGTGGCTCCAGGTTTGCAATGGTTCTGGGGGAAGTTCCGGGCCGCTGGTGGTTCCGGTGAGGCTATCGACAATGTAGCTCGTGGCGTCGTTGCTCGACTCAACAATCATGTCCTGGATTGCCCGCTCTAGCTCGGTGCTATCCTGGAGCATTCGTCCCTCTAGCCATTCATGGATCGCCACTAAATAAAAAAGTTTCACCACACTCGCCGGATAAAGGCGCACATCACCCCGATATTGAAACCCCCGGACTGGGTGCTCCCAAAAAGCTTCTGGCGAAAGGGCACCATCGGTATTGACCACCACCGGATTGTCATAGACCAACCACGTTAGGGCGATTTGTTCGGGACTCAGGCTGGGAAATTTGCGCCAGGTCGTCTGTAAAATTTGCTGTCCTAGTTCCGTGAGGCGATCGCAACTTTGATAGAACGGCACACCCTCTCTCCTTGCTTACATTAATGGTAAGATTCTGGCATATTTTCAGTGGGAGGCACGGTTATCGATGGCGGAACCCTGGCAAACGGTCTTAAATTTTTGGTTTGGCCGACCTGATGCGCCGGATTATGGTCAACCCCGCAAAGAATGGTTCCGCAAAAGCCAGACATTTGACCATGCCGTTGCTGAAACCCTAGGGCCTTTATACCGAAAGGCGATCGCCGCAGAATTTAGTACCTGGCGTGATGCCCCCGAATCTTGCTTGGCCTTAATTTTGCTTTTTGATCAAGTGCCCCGCAATCTCTTTCGTGGTGATCCCCAAGCCTTTGCCACAGATCCCCAGGCATTAGCCCTAGCGAAACAGGCGATCTCCCAGAAATTTGATCAAGATCTTTGGCCAATTCAACGAGTATTTCTCTACCTTCCTTTTGAGCACAGCGAAAATCTTGATGATCAATACCAATCTCTCGCCTTGTTTCGTCAACTGGAAAAAAATACTGCAATGGGCAGCGATTTTTTAGAATATGCCCAGCGCCACTTTGACGTTATTCAGCAATTTGGGCGTTTCCCCCACCGCAATCAAATTTTGGGCCGCACCAGCACCGAGGCCGAATTGGACTTCCTTGCCCAACCAGGTTCCTCCTTTTAACGGGTGCTAAAACGACTGCGCCATTTTTTTATTACAAACTTAGACCGAAACCATGGATCAATTTGCACTTTTTGACCAAGACCTCAGCCCCGAAATTTTAGAACGCTACCTCAAATCTGGGGCGATCGCCGTTGATACCGAAACCATGGGCCTCAATCCCCACCGCGATCGCCTTTGTCTGGTGCAACTTTGTGATGATGCTGGCTATGTTAGTGCGATTCGCATTGCCCAGGGCCAGACCGCCGCTCCCAACTTAAAAGCCCTAATGGAAGCTCCTGAAATCACAAAAGTTTTTCACTTTGCACGATTTGATCTTGCCCAACTACGCCATGTCTTTGGCATCGAAACTCGGCCTTTTTTTTGCACTAAGATCGCCAGCAAATTGGGCCGTACCTACACTTCTAGCCATGGTCTCAAAGCATTGGTCAAAGAATTAATGGGCGTCGAACTAGACAAATCAGCCCAAAGCTCTGACTGGGGAAATGTGGCGGCCCTCAGCACGGAACAGCTTAAATACGCCTCAAACGATGTGCGCTATCTCATTCCGATGATGCACAAGTTGACGGCCATGCTCCAGCGCGAAAACCGTTGGCCCCTGATGGAAGAATGTCTCCGTTGTCTCCCCACCTTTATCAGTTTAGATCTTGCCTTTTATGACAATGTTTTCGAGCACTAAAAGCGTTCGTTAATTACTGGCTTCAGCGGTTACTTCTGCAGTTTTTTCGGGTTCAATGATCCGACGGATTTCTGAATAAAAAGCAGTCTGTAAAACGCCTGTTTTACCCGTGACGATGTTGGTTCTGAGGCGGAGATTTTCATTACCAAACCATTGCCGTTCGATAATTTTCACTTCTCCCGCTTCTAGGGTAACGATCAAGATTTGATCTTCCCCAAGGCGATACCGACCCTGGGCAAAGGTACGCTCATCTAAGCTAAAGGCTTGCCCTTGGGTCGGCTGGTCGGGATTAATCACAAAGGCAAATAAAGAACTGCCAATCGCTTTCGGTTTGCCCCAATCTACGGAGGTGTCCCAACTGCTCTGGAAGACACGCCAATGTTCATTGGGAGCCTGGGCGATCGCCGCCGCAAAACGACTAACTTCTGGGTGATCGAGGGGCAGTAGCTCAAAGGCTAAATTAGCTTTGCCATTATCAGGCTCTGGGTGATGAGCTTGATAAAATGTGCGCTGGGCGAACCAATTGCCCGCACTCTGATGGATAAAGGCGTTGATATCCATAAAAACAGTTACAACAGGATAAAAGTCAGAATTCGATCCATCATACCGGACTGCCCCAGGGCTGACAAAAGTCAGTTATTCCCAGTCAGTTACTCCCAGTAAAAATCGTCATTGCGCACGGTTTGGGGGGTGCGATAGTTGTAAGGCTCGATGCTTAGGGCACTGCTGAGGATTAAATCCAGGTCACGGTCAGCATCAAAGGCGATTACTTCACCGTTGCTATTACCGCCAAGCAACCAACCCCCCAGGGCACCGAGGCCGCCACCCAGGAGAATTTCCCCGAAATCAATGCTGCGATCGCCTGTGACCAAGGCAATAATCGCTGCCGCCCCAGCCCCGATCGCTGCCCCTTCTAGGAGATCACCGCCATCGGCACCTTGGTTAATATTTTCAACTCGATCATTGACCCGGGATTCAGCATAGATACGCTGGGTGTCGTTGTTATCAAAAATTAAGCGTTCAGCAATGAATTGGGAACCGCCCCGCACGGGTCGAATTTGTCCCTCAATTTCTGTGCCATAGGGAATTAAAATCTGGCCATTGCGATCCCGCAGGTTGGCGGCTACTTCCACGGTCAAATCAAGGGTTTCTTCAGAAGACACGAGAATGCGCTCGGCGTCAGGGTACATCACCGGAATACTCGTGCCCCGCGCAATGGTGATCGTTTGGCCGTAATATTGGCCCTGGCGTTGAATGGTCGTGTTGCGGTTCGACTGGCGTGGAAAAAGTTGGGCCTGGGCTGGATTTAGTGCAGCAAAGGGGGCGATCGCCGTACTCAAGAGCAAGGCACTCAAACAAGTAATGGTGCCGGTTTTCCCAGGAGAGATTGAAGTAGTAGACATGGCAAATATCCCTTTACTGAATAATTAAACTGAAAAACTGATTTACATAGGTCAGTCTTTAAAGACGCGCGCTTGGGGTCGTTTGTTTCCAATGACCAGAGCATCCCTCGTTATAATCATAGGCATTCCCTTGAGAAGGCCCAGAATTTTTGCATGTTTGGACAGTTTCAGCAGAGTAACATTCGCCTCGAAATCAACGCTTCTAGCCAGACCATCCGTGAGAGCCTAACCCAACCCCAACAACTCAAACAATGGCTCTGGTTGCAGCGCTGGCCGGAGCTGCCCGCCCAATTGACGACGGGGACGACCTTTACGACTCAGATTGGGGTTGTGCCGATTCACCACACCGTTGAGACGCTCCATGACCACGGCATTCGCTTTCTATTGCGCCAAGGAATTGATGGTTTCCATGGGTGGTCTTGGGATGATGGCTGGCTCCAGTCCCATTTAGAAGGCGTTTCTCTGTTACCGTTAAATCTGGGTCAGACAGTAACGCTGCTCAGTTTACGTCGTTTCATCGAAACCAAAGCAGCAAAATCGTAAACAAAATTTCTATGTGAATCATTTATGGAAAGGGGATTATTGTGGCTGCCGCTATTGGCGCTATTTATCGGGCTAGCCTGGGCTGGTTGGGCCGAATACCAAAAAATTGAGGCCTATCAACGGTGGGCCGAAGGTTTTGATCAAGCGAAATATGATCTGTATTCGATTCTGGGTTACCGCAATGGTCAGATTACCTACGGTAAAGCGACCCGGCGAGGCATGGTGGATCTGCAAACGGTGGCGATCGCCTCGATCCAAAAAATTGCCCTACGCGTTGATCAACAAGTGATTGATCGCTTGGACGAGCCAGAAAAATTACCCCGCCAGGGAAAAGCCTTTTTATTACTCGAAACCCAAGATCAAGGAACAATCGAAATTCCCTTTACCCAAATTGAATTAGCCGCCCAATGGGGCCTGTATCTCCGCAAATTTCTGGAGTTAGGGATCTAGAGATTGACCCTTCTGGGTCCGCAACCGCACGGAATCCCCATGGGAGGGTAGACCTTCGGCTTCGGCGAGGGTTTGTACAGCACTGGCAACGTTTTGGAGTGCCTTGGCAGAATATTGAATAATACTGGAGTGCTTCATAAAAGTTTCTACCCCCAGGGCCGAGGCATAACGGGCCGCCCCAGCCGTCGGTAGAGTATGGTTTGGCCCGGCGAGATAATCTCCCACCGCTTCCGGGGTTGAGTGGCCCAGGAAAATCGCGCCAGCATGACGAATTAAGGGTAATAGTTCCCAGGGTTCTGCCACTTCCAGTTCGAGGTGTTCTGGGGCAAACAAGTTTGATAGTTCCGCTGCTTTCTCCAGGGAATCCACCACCACCACGAGGCCATAGTGGGCGATCGCCTTTTCTGTTAACTCTTGACGGGGGTGATTTTCTAACTGTTGGGCTACCGCTGCTTGTACCTGTTCGGCGAATTCTTGGTCGGGGGTAAGGAGGATCGCCGCTGCTAGGGGGTCATGTTCTGCCTGGGCGAGCAAATCTGCTGCTACATGGGTCGGATTTGCACTATTGTCCGCAATCACCAGCACTTCCGAAGGCCCTGCCAAGGAATCGATCCCCACGCGACCGTAGACCATCTTTTTGGCAAGGGTGACGAAAATATTCCCCGGCCCAGTAATCACATCCACTGCTGGAATTGTTTCGGTACCGTAGGCGAGGGCGGCGATCGCCTGGGCCCCCCCAACGCGATAAATTTCTTCGATGCCTGCTTCCTGGGCCGCAACCAAAACCGCCGGATTGATTTTGAGATCTGGCCCTGGGGGCGTCACCATCACAATTTTTGGCACACCAGCCACCTTTGCTGGAATCGCATTCATCAGCACTGTACTCGGATAGGCCGCGCGCCCCCCTGGCACATATAAACCCGCTCGATCCACAGCCGTGTAACGTTTCCCTAAAACCACATCATTTTGGCCAAATTGCACCCAGGATTTGGGTACCCGTTGGCGGTGAAAGGCTTCGATCTGCTGACTTGCCAGTTGGATCGCCTCTAGCAGGGGACGGTCAATTTGTTGGTAGGCCGCATCTAGCTCGGCGGCAGAAACCCTTAATTTTTCGGGAGTGAGGGTTTGGCGATCAAATTTTGCCGTGAAATCAACCAACGCGCGATCGCCATTATTTTTCACCGCTGTGACAATCTCTTTCACCGCCGCCTCTTGGGTTAGAGCTACATCATGGGAGGTGCGGTTCGCAATACGTTGTAACTCAGAAGGGGCATCAGTCTGCTGATAGAGAATGCGCAGCATAGAAAATATCAATCACTCATTGCTTAAAATCTTGTCTCATTCTACTGAATTTTCCTAACCAATGGCAGCCATTCCGCGCTTATCCTCAGTTTTCGTGGTAGAATTTCACCTCTGAAATTAGAGACTTCCAACTCCTAACCTAAATTCTGCGGTGATTGATCTCAGTGGGGCAACTTTTGCTACAATGAGATTTTTGATCATCTATATTTATCTGTCCACCTAAATTAACCTAGACCACTGTGGCTAATATTAAATCTGCGATTAAGCGTATCCAAACTGCTGAACGTAATCGTCTCCGCAACAAATCCTATAAGTCTGCGGTCAAGACCCTCACCAAAAAGTGCCTCCAAGCGATTGAACAATATGCAGCGGCTCCCTCTGCAGATGCCCAGGCAGAAGCACAAAAATATCTCTCTGCAACCTACAGCAAAATTGATAAAGCTGTAAAACGGGGAGTTTACCATCACAATACGGCTGCCCGGAAAAAGGCACGGCTCGCAAAGGAATTTAAACAAGCAACTGGACAAGTGGCCGCCTAGGACGAGAGAGCGGTCGCGTTCTCTGGGGTTTTCCCTATTTGCTAATCATTTGAAGGAGCCGCTGTCACTTTTACCATGCAACTTGTTGACACCCATGTGCACATCAACTTCGATGTTTTCCAAGAAGATATCGAGGCGATCGCCAGTCGTTGGCGTGCCGCTGGTGTTGCCCACTTGGTCCATTCCTGCGTCGAACCCCAAGAGTTCACTGAAATTCAAGCCCTAGTTGATCGGTTTCCGGAGCTAAAATTTTCTGTCGGCCTGCATCCCCTCGATGCAGATAAGTGGACAGAGACCATGGCTGCAGAAATCAAGGCCTTGGCCCAGAGTGATTCGCGGATCGTTGCCCTTGGGGAAATGGGCCTAGACTTTTTTAAGGCGGAAAATCACCGTCACCAGGAAAAAGTACTCAGGGCACAACTTGAGCTGGCGGCGGAACTCGATTTGCCGGTGATTATTCACTGTCGTGATGCAGCGGCAGAATTGTTAGCAATCCTCAAAGAGTTTCAGGCGAATGATCAACCAGTGCGCGGTGTAATGCATTGTTGGAGTGGCACCCCCGAAGAAACTCAATGGTTTCTTGACCTTGGTTTTTTCGTTAGCTTTAGTGGTGTGGTGACTTTTAAAAATGCTGAACAGGTCAGGGATTCCGCTCGTCTAGTGCCCGATGATCGCCTTTTGATCGAAACAGATTGTCCTTTTCTTGCCCCTGTACCCAAACGGGGAAAGCGAAATGAACCAGCCTTTGTCCGCCATGTGGCAGAATACCTTGCTCAATTACGGGAAACTTCTTTGGAAACCCTTGCCCAACAAACGACAGCTAATGCCCGCCAGCTGTTTCGGCTGCATTTCTAAATATCTTTTTTATTTTGTCGGCATTCTCGTCACCTTAGGATTCAACCTAGGGATCAGAGAAGGTCGCATTCTGCTGTAGGAGCCTTTGTCCCGGACTATCATTGAAGGGCCTTATTGTTTCTACACAAACCCTCTATTTAACCCAAGGCGATCGCCTGCCATTTGCTGCACCATTGCCTCCCAGTTATCCCGACCCAAGATAATACCTATGACTCATATCACCCAAAGCCTGCTTCCTGATCTAATTGATATTCAACGGTCAAGCTTTCGTTGGTTCCTTGAAAAAGGGTTAATTGAGGAGCTCAACAGTTTCTCGCCCATCACCGACTACACCGGCAAATTAGAGCTGCATTTCATTGGGGAAAAATATCGTCTCAAAGAACCCAAGTACAGCATGAGTGAGGCCAAGAGTCGGGATAGCACCTATGGCGTCCAGATGTATGTGCCCACCCGGCTCATCAACAAAGAAACTGGCGAAATCAAAGAACAGGAAGTCTTCATTGGGGATCTGCCTCTGATGACAGACCGTGGTACCTTCATCATCAATGGTGCAGAACGGGTAATCGTCAACCAAATTGTGCGATCGCCTGGGGTTTATTACAAATCTGAAGTCGATAAACATGGTCGTCGCACCTATTCCGCATCCCTCATTCCTAACCGTGGGGCATGGTTGAAATTTGAGACAGACAAAAACAACATTGTCTGGGTGCGGATTGATAAAACCCGTAAGCTTTCAGCCCAGGTACTCCTCAAGGCTATGGGTCTATCCGACAGCGAAATCCTTGACGCCTTGCGCCATGCTGACTTCTACCAAAAAACCCTTGAAAAAGAAGGCAATCCCAGCGAAGAAGAAGCACTCCTCGAACTCTATCGCAAGCTCCGCCCCGGTGAACCTCCCACGGTCAGCGGTGGTCAGCAGTTATTAGAATCACGTTTCTTCGACAACAAGCGCTACGACTTGGGTAAAGTTGGTCGTTACAAAATCAATAAAAAGTTACGGCTCAACATCCCCGATACCGTACGGGTACTCACCCCCACCGATATCCTCTCGGCGATTGATTATCTCATTAACCTAGAGTTCGATACTGGAAATATCGACGATATCGATCACCTGGGCAACCGTCGTGTCCGGTCCGTGGGGGAACTCCTACAAAACCAAGTACGCGTTGGTCTAAACCGTCTCGAACGCATCATTCGTGAACGCATGACCGTCAGTGAAGCCGACACCCTAACACCAGCCTCCTTGGTTAACCCAAAACCCCTTGTTGCGGCGATTAAGGAATTTTTCGGCTCCTCCCAGCTTTCTCAGTTTATGGATCAAACCAATCCACTCGCTGAGTTGACCCACAAACGGCGTCTATCCGCCCTCGGCCCCGGTGGTTTAACCCGTGAACGGGCCGGCTTTGCTGTGCGAGACATTCACCCCACCCAGTATGGTCGGATTTGTCCTGTAGAAACCCCAGAAGGTCCCAACGCTGGTCTCATCGGTTCCCTAGCAACCTATGCCCGCGTTAATGAATATGGCTTTATCGAAACGCCCTATTACAAAGTCGAAAACGGCAAAATCCTCTTTGACCAAGGCTCTGTTTACCTCACAGCAGGCGAAGAAGACGACCTGCGGGTTGCCCCCGGCGATGTACCACGGGATGAAGACGGTAACATTCTCGGTGAAACAGTTCCCGTGCGTTATCGTCGGGAATTCTCGACCACCACTCCCGAACAAGTAGACTATGTGGCAGTTTCGCCCCTACAAATTGTCTCTGTTGCAACCTCACTGATTCCCTTCCTAGAGCACGATGACGCAAACCGTGCCCTGATGGGTTCTAACATGCAACGGCAGGCTGTTCCCCTCCTCAGACCAGAACGTCCCCTTGTTGGCACCGGTCTGGAGGCACAAGCAGCCCGTGACTCTGGGATGGTCATTGTGTCCCGGTGTGATGGTGTTGTTACCTTCGTTGACGCTACCGTAATCCGCGTGCAACCAACCGGTGAAGGCACCGAGGACGCCGCTGAAATTGTTTATCCTCTGCAAAAATATCAGCGTTCTAACCAAGATACTTGTCTTAATCAGCGTCCCCTTGTAGACATTGGTGAAGATGTTGTCGCTGGTCAGGTTCTCGCAGATGGCTCCGCAACTGAAGGTGGTGAAATTGCCCTCGGTCAAAATGTGACCATCGCCTATATGCCCTGGGAAGGCTACAACTACGAAGACGCAATCCTCATCAGTGAACGCCTTGTCTATGACGATGTGTATACCAGTATCCACATTGAAAAATTCGAAATTGAAGCCCGTCAAACGAAGTTGGGGCCTGAAGAGATTACCCGTGAAATTCCCAACGTTGGGGAAGATGCCCTGCGTCACCTCGATGAACAAGGGATTATTCGCATTGGTGCTTGGGTAGAATCTGGTGACATTTTGGTCGGTAAAGTCACTCCGAAAGGTGAGTCCGATCAGCCACCGGAAGAGAAACTCCTACGGGCAATTTTCGGGGAGAAGGCACGGGATGTACGGGATAACTCCCTCCGGGTTCCCAACGGTGAAAAGGGACGTGTGGTTGATGTCCGCGTCTTTACCCGTGAGCAGGGTGATGAATTACCCCCGGGTGCCAATATGGTGGTTCGGGTCTACGTGGCTCAAAAACGAAAAATCCAAGTTGGGGATAAAATGGCAGGCCGCCACGGGAATAAGGGGATTATTTCCCGGATTCTCCCGATTGAGGATATGCCTTACTTACCCGATGGTTCCCCTGTCGACATTGTGCTCAATCCCCTAGGGGTTCCCTCCCGGATGAACGTAGGCCAAGTTTTTGAGTGTCTCCTAGGCTGGGCCGGTGAACATCTCAATGCTCGCTTTAAGATGATGCCTTTCGACGAAATGCACGGAGCTGAAGCATCACGGGAAACCGTACATGGCAAAATTCGCGAAGCAGCGAAAAAGCCAAACAAAGACTGGGTCTTTAATGAAGATGAACCTGGCAAAATCCAAGTCTACGATGGTCGGACTGGGGAATCCTTTGATCGAGCCGTGACTGTCGGTAAAGCGTACATGCTTAAGCTTGTTCACTTGGTTGACGATAAGATCCACGCGCGTTCTACGGGGCCATACTCTCTGGTGACGCAGCAGCCCCTTGGTGGTAAAGCCCAACAGGGTGGTCAGCGCTTCGGGGAAATGGAGGTTTGGGCTCTCGAAGCTTATGGAGCCGCCTATACTCTCCAAGAGTTACTCACGGTGAAATCCGATGATATGCAAGGACGTAACGAAGCCTTAAATGCGATTGTCAAAGGGAAGCCGATTCCTCGCCCAGGTACTCCCGAATCTTTCAAAGTTCTAATGCGAGAATTGCAATCCCTGGGTCTCGACATTGCTGTTCATAAAGTGGAAGCAGCCGATGATGGTACCAGTCGTGATGTGGAAGTAGATTTGATGATGGACAACCAACGTCGCGCCCCTAACCGGCCCACCTATGAGTCAGTCACCAATGAAGATCAAGAGGATTTAGTAGAAGAGGCAGCAGAGTAAGCATCCTTAAAAGTAGTGGGGCCAGCATTTTGCCAAATGTGCCCCATGCTTTTTGAAGCTTGTATAGGCCAAATTTTATTCGTCGAGTCGTTTTTAAAGAGCAGTTACGGGCATGAAAAGTCAACAAGAGCAACATTTCGATTACGTCAAAATTGGTATTGCTTCTCCTGAACGGGTACGCCAGTGGGGAGAGCGGACTTTACCAAATGGTCAAACCGTCGGCGAGGTTACAAAACCAGAAACTATTAACTACCGGACGTTAAAACCGGAAATGGATGGTTTATTTTGTGAGCGGATTTTTGGCCCGGCCAAGGACTGGGAATGCCACTGTGGTAAATACAAGCGGGTTAGACACCGGGGAATTGTCTGTGAGCGTTGTGGCGTAGAGGTCACTGAATCCCGGGTGCGTCGTCATCGCATGGGGTACATCAAGCTCGCTGCGGCAGTTACCCACGTTTGGTATCTCAAGGGGATCCCCAGCTACCTCAGCATTTTGCTGGATATGGCACTGCGGGATGTGGAGCAGATTGTTTATTTCAATGCCTATGTCGTCCTCGATCCGGGTAATGCGACTAACCTCAGCTATAAGCAACTATTGACGGAAGATCAGTGGTTAGAAATTGAAGAGCAACTCTACAGCGAAGATTCTCAGTTAGAGGATGTGGAAGTTGGCATTGGGGCTGAAGCGATTGAGCGTTTGTTGCAAGAGCTTGAGTTAGAGGCGGTTGCTGAGGAACTACGGGAAGGCATTGCTAATTCTAAAGGTCAAAAACGGGCGAAGTTAATTAAACGTTTGCGCGTTATTGATAACTTTATTGCGACTGGGGCACGCCCTGAATGGATGGTTCTGAACAGTATCCCTGTCATTCCACCGGATCTGCGCCCGATGGTGCAGCTCGATGGGGGCCGCTTTGCCACCTCCGATTTGAATGATCTTTATCGCCGCGTTATCAATCGAAACAACCGTCTCGCTCGATTACAAGAAATTCTGGCACCGGAAATTATCGTCCGCAACGAAAAACGGATGTTGCAAGAGGCGGTGGATGCGCTAATTGACAATGGCCGTCGTGGTCGGACAGTTGTCGGTGCAAATAACCGTCCCCTCAAGTCTTTATCGGACATTATTGAAGGGAAGCAAGGTCGTTTCCGGCAAAACCTCCTTGGGAAACGGGTTGACTATTCTGGTCGTTCTGTCATCGTGGTTGGGCCAAAGCTAAAAATTTATCAGTGTGGTCTGCCCCGTGAGATGGCCATTGAACTGTTCCAGCCTTTTGTAATTCAGCGACTGATTAAGAGCACTATTGTCAGCAATATTAAGGCGGCGAAAAAGCTGATTCAACGGGGGGATGAAAGTGTTTGGGATGTGCTCGCTGAAGTAATTACGGGTCACCCTGTACTACTCAACCGGGCACCAACGCTACACCGACTAGGGATTCAGGCTTTTGAACCGATTCTCGTGGAAGGTCGCGCGATTCAGTTGCACCCGTTGGTTTGTCCTGCGTTTAACGCTGACTTTGATGGCGACCAAATGGCGGTGCACGTGCCTTTGTCTTTGGAGGCCCAAGCTGAGGCTCGTCTGTTGATGCTGGCTTGTCATAATATTCTTTCGCCCGCTACGGGTAAACCCATTGTGGCTCCTTCCCAGGATATGGTTTTAGGTTGTTATTATTTGACGGCGGAAAATCCAGGGGCACAGCGGGGTGCGGGACGCTACTTTAGCAGTATGGATGATGCGTTGCGGGCCTATGAGCAAGGGGATGTGGATTTGCATGCCTATGTATGGTTGCGCTACCTCGGCGATGTTGAGACCAATGAGGCGGATGATCGGGTGTTGGAATCTGAAACGTTAGAGGATGGTTCTATTTTGAAAATTTACCGTGAACGGAAGGTTCGGGAAACGGCAGAGGGTGAAATGATTAGTCAGTTTATCCGCACAACGCCGGGACGAATCATCTACAACAAGACGATCCAAGATGCCCTTGATTTAACCGAGCGGACGCTCCCAGAAGGACTACCTGTATAAGGTGACTGTAAGCGGAAAGAAAAGGGCGATCGCCTTTTGCTTTCTTTAAGTTTTTCTTCTTAAGTTATTAACACCAGAGATCACAAAAAACCATGACCAAGGAAAAACCCGCCGTTTTTTACAACCGCATCATCGATAAAGGACGTCTGAAGAAGCTGATGTCCTGGGCCTACACGAGTTTTGGTTCTGCCCACTGTGCCACCATGGCCGACGAACTGAAGACCCTTGGTTTTCGTTACGCAACCCAGGCTGGTGTCTCGATTAGTGTCGATGACCTCCAGGTGCCTCCCATCAAGCGGCAGATGCTAGACAGCGCCGAACAGGAGATTAAGACCACAGAAGCTCGTTACTCCCGTGGTGAAATTACTGAGGTTGAGCGCTTCCAAAAGGTTATTGACACCTGGAACAGCACCTCTGAATCCCTTAAAGATGAAGTGGTCAAAAACTTCCGGGAAACCAACCCCCTCAACTCCGTTTACATGATGGCCTTTAGTGGTGCCCGGGGTAATCTCTCCCAGGTGCGTCAGTTGGTCGGGATGCGTGGTTTGATGGCGGATCCCCAAGGGGAAATTATTGACTTGCCGATTAAAACCAACTTCCGGGAAGGTCTGACGGTAACTGAGTATATTATTTCCTCTTACGGTGCGCGGAAAGGTCTGGTAGATACGGCACTGCGGACTGCGGACTCCGGTTACCTAACCCGTCGTCTGGTGGATGTTTCCCAGGATGTGATTGTTCGCGAAGAAGACTGCGGCACCGCCCGGGGTCTCAAACTCCGCGCCATGACCGATGGTGAACGCGAACAGATTTCCCTCGAAGATCGTCTCTTTGGTCGGGTACTCAATGCCGATGTGGTTGATCCCAAAACTGGGGAAGTCATTGCCCAACGGAATCAAGATATTGATGCTGATCTGGCGAAGAAAATTGCGACTACGGTGGCTGAGGTGGAAGTGCGATCGCCTTTAACCTGTGAAGCGGCCCGTTCCGTCTGTCGCAAGTGCTATGGTTGGAGCCTTGCCCACGGTCACATGGTCGATATGGGAGAGGCCGTCGGGATTATTGCGGCCCAATCCATTGGGGAGCCTGGCACCCAGTTAACCATGCGGACTTTCCACACCGGGGGGGTATTTACCAAGGAAGCCGCCCGGACAATCAAAGCCTCCAAAGCTGGCACGATTCAATTTAAAGATGGCCTCAGCACGCGGCGGATGCGGACGCCCCACGGGGATGAAGTAGAGCAGGTAGAAGTAGCCGGTACTCTGGTGTTGAAGCCCAGCGACAATGGCAAAATGGTAAGCCATGCTCTCTCACCGGGTTCCTTTGTCTTGGTGGCAGAAGGAGCTTCCGTCAAGAAAGGCGATCTGCTCGTTGAAGTTGGTGCGGGTCAGAAAACCCAAAAATCCACCGAGAGAGCGACCAAAGACGTTTCCTCCGATCTGGCTGGGGAAGTTCTCTTTGATAATCTCATTGCCGAAGAAAAAACGGACCGTCAAGGCAATACAACCCGCTCCGCCCAAAGAAGTGGTTTGATGTGGGTTTTAGCTGGGGATGTTTATAATCTGCCGGCTGGGGCTGAACCCGTCGTTGCAAACGGCACCCATGTCAATGTGGGTGATATCCTCGCTGAAACAAAATTAGTTTCCCTCTCCGGTGGTGTTGTACGACTCATTCCCAATAGTCGAGAGATTGAAATTGTCACCGCTTCGGTACTCCTAGATGAGGCGAAGGTACTCCACGAAACTGGGGGCGGCTCAGAGCAGTACATCATCGAAACCTCTAAAGGGGATCAATTCCTTCTAAAAACAGCCCCTGGCACGAAGGTGCAAAACAACGCCAACATCGCCGAACTCATCGATGACCGCTACCGGACGATCACCGGAGGCATCATCAAATACTCTGGTGTAGAAGTGGCCAAGGGCACGAAAAAACAGGGTTACGAAGTTCTGAAAGGAGGCACACTCCTTTGGATCCCAGAGGAAACCCACGAGGTAAACAAGGATAGCTCCCTGCGTATCGTTGAAGATGGCCAGTACGTCGAAGCGGGCACAGAAGTCGTTAAGGACATTTTCTCCCAATCGGCTGGGGTCGCAGAGGTCATCGAAAAGAATGACATTCTCCGGGAAGTGATTATTAAGCCGGGTGAATTGCACCTGACCGAAGAGGCGATCGCCGATAAATATCACGAACAACTGATCCAGCCCGGTGAAGAGGTGATCCCTGGAGTGACCATCGACAAACTGAGCTACGGCGAAAAAGTGATCAGCACCGAAGGGGTCGCGCTCCTTGTCCGTCCCGTCGAGGAATTCCAAGTCGAGGATACCCCCGTTGAACCGTCCCAAGGTTCCATTAACGAACAGGGCGCAGGCCGGAATATCGAACTCCATGCTGTCCAGCGCTTATTCTTTAAAGATGGCGAACGGGTGAAATCCGTTGATGGTGTTTCTCTCCTGAGCACCCAATTGATTATCGAAATTGGTGCCATTGAAGGGGAAGATGAAGATGTCCTCGCGAACCTCTATGCGGACATTGAACTTCAAGATGATCCCACCGATGACGAAGTAAAACGTCTCCAGTTAGTTATTCTTGAGTCCTTGATTCTCCGCCGTGATTCTGACAGTGACCCCTTCGGTGGGCAAGTCCAGACCCGACTCATGGTCGAAGATGGCCAGGAAATTTTGCCCGGTGCAGTGGTAGCCCGCACAGAAATCCAATGTAAGGAACCCGGTGAGGTTCGGGGGATTCGTTCCGGTCAAGAAGCGATTCGTCGTTTGTTGATTGTTCGCGATAGCGATCGCCAAACCCTCGCCATCGACGGCAAAGCCAAGGTGAAAGAAAATACCCTGGTGGTTGCTGGCACCGAAATTGCCGAAGGCGTTGTGATCGAAGATTCCGCCCAAGTCCTTAAGGTCAGCGACAAAGAAATTGTCCTCCGTCATGCCCGGCCCTACCGTGTGTCTGGTGGTGCAGTCCTGCACATCGACGAAGGTGATCTTGTCCAACGGGGTGATAATCTCGTGCTGCTCGTCTTTGAGCGGGCAAAAACTGGGGACATCATCCAGGGTCTCCCCCGGATCGAAGAACTCCTCGAAGCCCGGAAACCCAAGGAAGCAGCAGTGCTCGCCCGTCGCCCTGGCACCTGCCAAGTCGAATACCTCGACGACGAAACCGTGGATGTCAAAGTCATCGAAGATGATGGTGTCATTAGCGAGTATCCGGTTAGCCTCAACCAAAGTGTGATGGTAGTTGATGGTCAACGGGTTGGCCCAGCAGAACCCCTCACTGACGGCTTGAATAATCCCCACGAAATCCTAGAAATTTTCTTTGATTACTACGCTGAGAGTAAGGGGATATACGAAGCAGCTTTGATTGGTCTCCGGGAATCTCAACGGTTCTTGGTAGAAGAAGTGCAGCGGGTTTACCAGTCCCAGGGCATTGACATTTCTGACAAACACATCGAGGTGATCGTGCGTCAGATGACGGCAAAAGTCCGCATCGATGACGGTGGCGATACCACAATGTTGCCAGGAGAATTAATTGAGCTACGTCAAGTAGAACAAGTTAACGAAGCCATGTCCATTACTGGTGGTGCACCGGCCCGTTACACTCCAGTGCTCCTAGGGATTACCAAAGCTTCCTTGAACACCGATAGCTTTATTTCTGCGGCTTCCTTCCAAGAAACCACACGGGTACTCACCGAAGCGGCCATTGAAGGGAAATCCGACTGGTTACGGGGTCTTAAGGAAAACGTGATTATCGGTCGCTTGATTCCGGCCGGAACGGGGTTTGCGAGTCAAAACGATTTCGTAGACGAAGGCACTTCACGGTCTCCCAATGGCTACAGTAATGTTGTGACCAATGACAATGGTGCTGGGTTATCGAGTCGTACCT
The DNA here is from genome assembly GCF_001693295.1 of Picosynechococcus sp. PCC 8807. NCBI lineage: Bacteria > Bacillati > Cyanobacteriota > Cyanophyceae > Chroococcales > Geminocystaceae > Picosynechococcus > Picosynechococcus sp. PCC 8807. The sequence goes on along the minus strand of NZ_CP016483.1, from coordinate 2,151,638 downwards.
ATGATGATCTCGATGGCAGTGAAATTCTTGATGATCAAACAGCGCGGGCCTTTACGGAAGGAAAATCAAACCGTAAGGATATTATTTCTGGCGATGAATTGATTTCTGATGATACGCCGATCCCGTCGGATGTTCAGGGAAAAGCACCTGTGATTGATGATGATGCGATGATTGATGATAATTGGATGAAAGACCAATAATGGCAATCTAATCGCCAAAAATCATCAAACAATGTGGGTTAGTCTTCGGGCTGGCCCATTTTTTTATGTGGCTAAAAACTCATTTTAAAATCGCCTTTTTAATTGTCTTCATCTGTTATTTTCTGTTTTAAGAAAGCTTGAAAATTACGCATTGCCTCCATCTCATCCTCTACTGCCTCAGCGAGAAAACGATATAAATCTTCTTTCTGCACAATCGAGAATAATGGACTGGTTTCACATTCTTCATATTCGCCATTGTTTAGCGTGAATATGCGTAGAGTTTCGCCATTGTATCGCCAAAATTCAGGAACGCCCATGGCTGCATAAAGTTGATTTTTATTAATATTTGTGTTGGTGATATCCACTTCTATGATGAGATCGGGCGGCGGATCTTTGTCAAAATCAACATTACGTCCTGCAACCTGGGGCTGATTTTGAATGTAATAGGCACAGTCGGGCTCTGCTCCTTTCTTTACATCCTTACGATTTATGGTTGTTGAACCCATTGTCTTTATTTTTAATCCCATTTCAAGGACAAGGAGTCGAATAAAGAGTTCAATGAGTCGTAGGGCAAATTCGTGATCTTCTAAAGGCGCGGTGATTTCTAACGTTCCATTACAAAAGGAGAGGCGGAAATGGCGGTCTTGGGGTAATGCTTGAAAAATTTTGAGATAGTCATCCCAACTGAGGTTATGAAATGCGACCCGCTGTTCTCCCACTGGTTTAGGAATATCTGTTCTAATTGGTGTTGCGACCATGGTATTTCCTCTTCACAACAAAACCTAAATCTATCTTACTGAAGTGCATTGGTTTAGAGTGGCGATCGCCTTCCCTTTTGCCTGAGGCGATCGCCTTTTTTATTCCCGATTAATTGCTGGGTAATTGACTCATTTTTTCGAGGTCGAGAACTTGGGCCAGGGTCGCCTCATCCATTAAGCCCCGTTCGAGGACAATTTGCCGGAGGGTTTTGCCCGTTTGCAAGGATTCCTTGGCGACATCGGCAGCGTTGAGATAACCGATATGGGTATTGAGGGCTGTCACAAGGGACAGACTGCTTTCAGCATAATTGTGACAGCGTTGTTCGTTGGCGGTGATGCCTGCAATACATTTGTCGCTGAGGGCCTTGATGGTGTTGCCGAGAATTTCGATGCTGTGGATTAAATCATAGGCAATCAGAGGCATCATCACGTTAAGTTCCAATTGACCTGCTTGGGCGGCAAAGGCGATCGCCGTATCGTAGCCCATCACCTGAAAGCACACCATAGAAGTCATTTCCGCCATGACGGGATTGTACTTACCGGGCATAATCGAGGAACCGGGTTGCACAGGGGGCAGTTGAATTTCCTTAAAGCCAGTGTTGGGGCCAGAATCCATCAGACGCAAATCATGGGAAATTTTCACGAGATCCTGAGCAAGGTTACGCAACGCACCGGAAACATTGACGAAGGGCGACATACTTTGCATCGCTGCCATTAGGTGGGGGGCGGAGGTCAAAGGTTGCCCGATCAGTTCACTTAAAATTTCTGCCACGCGGAAACGATATTGGGGATGGGTGTTTAAACCTGTTCCGGAAGCACTACCGCCTAAACCTAAAACCGTTAAATCTTTGGCGGCGGTTTCGATGCGCCCCATGTGGGCGGTTAAAATTTCTGCCCAAGCGCGGAATCCTTCCCCAAGCCGGACGGGAACGGCATCCTGCATATGGGTGCGGCCAGATTTGACGATGTGGGCAAATTCTTCTGCTTTATTATCCAAAGTGGCGATCGCCCCAGAGAGAGCTGGATATAAACAATGTTCGAGGGCTAATAACCCACCGATACGAATTGCCGTGGGAATCACATCATTGGTGGATTGCCCGTAGTTCACATGATCGTTGGGGCTAACGGTTTGGTAATCGCCCTTTTCGCCGCCGAGAAGTTCGAGGGCACGGTTCGCCAAGACTTCATTGACATTCATGTGGTGGGAGGTGCCAGCCCCCGCTTGGTACACATCGACGACGAATTGCTCTCGTAATGCCCCCTGCAACACTTCATCACAGGCTTTTACAATTGCCTCGGACATCTGGGCTTCAATACAACCGAGTTCCGCATTGGCGATCGCCGTCGCTTTTTTGATCAGAACGCAAGCATCGATATAGGTAGGGAGGGGTTTAATGCCGCTGATCGGAAAATTTTCCGTCGCCCTCAGGGTTTGGATGCCATAGTAGGCGTCGTGGGGGATTTGGCGATCGCCCATGGAATCTTTTTCAATGCGAAAATCTGCGCTCATATATTTTGACTGAATCGAGTTTGTATCCCCCTAGTTTAAAAGGATGGCACGAAATTCAGATCTTACAATGGAGCTAATCAATGGTCTGGAGGATAACCGATGGTTGCTTCGATGAAGAATGCCCGCCAGAAAGAGGCGATCGCCCCCTGGGTTCCGTCCCAGTGGGAAGCGTACCAACAACAGCGGAATTTGCCCACCGATGATCTTAATAAACAAAAGCTGTATTTTTATCAAAATTCATTATTAGTTGAAATGGGCGCAGAAGGAATTAATCACGCTTCAGTAAATAATCTATTTACTTTACTCATTGGTTTTTGGTTTGCGTTCAATTCAGAAAATACAGGACATTTAATGGGCGGCTGTCAACTAGAAAAAAGCTCAAAAAAAATTGCCGCTGCGCCTGACTTGGTTTTGTATCTTGGGAAAAACCATCCTGTGTGGAAACAAGGCGATCGCCGTTATTTAAACTTAGATGAATGGCGCGTGCCAGATTTAGTGGGTGAAATTTCTGACACGACAATTTTCCATGATTTAGACCGTAAAAAAGAAATTTACGCTACCTTAGGTATCCCTGAATATTGGGTGATTGATATCCAAGCCCAACGGTTTTTTCTCTTAGTTTTAAATGGGGCTGGACGCTATGAATCTGTTGAAACATCTCAGGTTTTAAAGGACTTACCAAAAGCACTATTAGAAGAAGCCCTAGAACGTGTTGCCTCAGACGGCAATGCCCAGGTGGCCCAGTGGTTTATGGGACAATTGCAAGCCGAACAGCCCTCATGATGTAGTTTCAGTTTTGGGAAATTGAAGGATTATTCGCTTTAATGGGGAATAATTGTTGTCAATCCAAAACTTTCTATGGCTAGCGTAACGTTCGAGCAAGTGACGAAGCGATTTGATGATTTTGTCGCCGTCAACAACCTCAACCTTGCCATCGAAGATGGTGAATTCTTAGTATTTGTGGGACCGTCCGGCTGTGGGAAAACGACTTCTCTCCGGTTGCTGGCGGGTCTGGAATCGATTACCGATGGGCAAATTTGCATTGGCGATCGCCGGGTCAATCACCTCTCTCCTAAAGATCGTGATATTGCGATGGTGTTCCAATCCTACGCCCTCTATCCCCACATGAGCGTCTATGAAAATATGGCGTTCAGTCTGCAATTGCAGGGAGTTGATCAAACCGAAATTAACAAGCGTGTCCAGAGTGCCGCCGCCCAATTAGGCATCGAAAGACTATTACAACGCAAACCCAAAGAACTTTCTGGGGGACAGCGGCAACGGGTCGCCGTGGGGCGGGCAATCGTCCGTAAACCCGCCGTCTTTCTGATGGATGAACCCCTTTCTAATCTTGATGCAAAATTGCGTGTCCAGGCCCGTAAAGAGATTAGTAAACTCCACCAAGACCTCAACACCACCTTTATCTACGTCACCCACGACCAAGTGGAAGCGATGACCATGGGCGATCGCATTGCCGTGATGAAGGATGGGATTTTGCAGCAGGTCGATAGTCCCGGCAATCTCTATAACAATCCCAATAATTTGTTTGTCGCTGGATTTATTGGCAGTCCTGCGATGAACTTTTTTGACGTCGAACAAACCACCAATGAAGGGGAACCCTGTCTCAAACTGGGGGAAAACTTAATTTCAATTCAAAAGTATTTACCGCAACTTATAGTCGATGGTGGCGTGACGTTCAAGGATCGGCCCCTTACCCTAGGGATTCGTCCTGAAGATATTTATCATCCCCAATATTTACCCCCTGATATTCCCACTGTCGCTGTGCAAGCGACGATCAATATGATTGAAATGATGGGCAATGAACTCATTGTTTATCTCACAACGGCTGAACAAGGGGAATTCGTCGCGCGCTTTGACCCCCGTGCTACGGTTAAACAGGGAGAAACCCTTGATGTGTTATGGAATGTCCAACGCTTGTATCTTTTTGATCGCGAAATGGAAACCGTTATTGCATAAAATCATCTGCTATTTTTGGGGCGCTTAAACCCCATTCAAAATAAAACTTCTCTTTTAATTTATTTGCTGAATTCAACTTTTATGAATGTTTTTTTTACAAAAAAAATCTCCACTTAAGCTTACTTCCCTTGCACTTAGTTCCGCACTGGTTTTAACGGGCTGTGTTGGCGAACAAACAACCTCTGAAGACGATGCAGCAAGCGATACCAAACAAGTCACCGTTTTCGGAGTAATGATCGGGGAGCAACAGGAAAAAATTGAAGCGGCACTGGCTCCCTTTACCGAAGAAACAGGCATTGAAGTGGTTTACGAAGGCACAGATACCTTTGCGACAACCCTGCCGATTCGGGTTGATTCTGGCAATCCGCCTGATCTAGCGATGTTTCCCCAACCGGGGCTGATGGCGGATTTCGCGCGGGAAGGTCGGTTGGTTCCCCTCACAGAATTTATGAGCCTTGAGGATTTGCAGGCGGCCTATGATGAGTCTTGGATTCAGCTCGGTAGTGTGGAAAATGTGCCCTATGGGGTGTGGTATCGGGCTTCGGTTAAAAGTTTAGTTTGGTACAACCCGCAGCAATTTGCGGCGAATGGCTACGAAATTCCCACCACTTGGGATGAAATGCTAGCTCTGAGCGATCGCCTTGTGTCTGAAGGCAAAACCCCCTGGTGTATTGGCATGGAAAGTGGCGATTCGACGGGTTGGGTCGGTACCGATTGGGTCGAAGAAATTATGCTACGCACCGCAGGCCCCAATGTCTATGACCAGTGGATCAACCACGAAATTCCCTTTAACGATCCGGCGGTGGAAAATGCGGTCAACATTTTTGGCGACATTGTTCGCAACGAAGATTATGTCTATGGTGGCGTGGTGAGTGCCCTGAGTACGCCCTTTGGGGATTCGATTCAAGGATTGTTTGGCGAAGATCCCAACTGCTACCTACACAAGCAAGGGAATTTTATTGAGGCGTTTTTACCAACGGACATTAACCTCAATGAAGATGTGGATGTGTTCCCGCTGCCGCAGATTAATCCGGAGCAAGGTTTACCGATCCTCGTTGCGGGGGATGTGTTCGCAATGTTTAATGACACCCCGGAAGCGCGCCAGTTGATGGAATATCTCGCCAGTAAAACGCCCCACGAAGTTGCCGCAGGACTGGGGGGTTATCTTTCGCCCCGACAGGGCATTGATTTGGCCCTATATCCCACAGATTTAAGCCGCAAACAAGCAGAGATTTTGGGGAATGCGGAAGTGATCCGCTTTGATGCGTCGGATATGATGCCGGGTGCGGTGGGCACGGGCACGTTCTGGTCGGGCATGGTGGACTATGTCGGCGGCGCAGATGCCGCAACGGTTTTAACCAATATTGAAAACAGTTGGCCTGAGTAATATCCCTCTAAATCCCCCTTCAAAGGGGGACTTCGATTCCCCTGAATCCTTCTTTAACCGAGACTGTAAGTATTTCATGGAGGTCATGATGGAATTCTGGACGCGTCTACTAAACGTGGTCTTGGCGATCGCCATTGGTTGTGGCGGTGTGATTGGGCTGTTTTATTTAGCGAATATTGCGATTAATGCCCTGCCGAAACCCTGGAATCAGCGACTATTGCCGTGGGTTTATATTTCTCCGGCATTATTATTGCTTTCTGCCTATTTGATTTTACCGACGGTGCAAACTTTTTATTTGAGTTTTCTAGATGGGCGATCGCAAAATTTTGTGGGGCTAAAAAACTATATTTTTGCCTTCACTGACCGGGCAATGTTAATTGCGTTTAAAAACAATTTGCTTTGGCTTGTTTTGGTTACAGGTGTCAGCGTCAGTTTGGGATTAATTATTGCCGTACTGGTTGACAAAGTGCGCTATGAACCAATTATTAAATCCTTGATTTTCTTGCCGATGGCAATCTCCTTTGTGGGGGCGAGTGTCATCTGGAAATTTATGTACGCCTACAAACCCGCTGGGGATGATCAAATTGGTGTTTTAAATGCGCTGTTGGTGAATTTTGGCTTTGAACCCGTGGGCTGGATCGTCGAACAATCGGTAAATAATTTTGCTTTGATTGCAATTATGATCTGGCTCTATACGGGCTTTGCGATGGTGATTTTATCTTCAGCAGTCAAGGGCATTCCCGAAGAAGTGATCGAAGCGGCGCGGATTGATGGGGCGAATAGTTGGCAAATTTTTTGGCGAATTACGATCCCAATGATCCGTTCCACGATTCTCGTTGTCAGTACCACGATTATTATTTTGGTCTTGAAAGTATTTGATATTGTTTTTGTGATGACGGGGGGTAATTATGGCACGGAAGTGATTGCCAGTCGCATGATTAAAGAGATGTTTAATTATCGAAATTTTGGGCGTGGTAGTGCGATCGCCATCGTGCTTTTAATCTTAATTATTCCGGTAATGATCAGTAATATTCGACGGTTTAGAACACAGGAGAAATTACGCTAATGGCACAGCAAAAGCAAACTCAATTTTGGCAAAAAACACCGATTCATATTTCGTTATTGGTGATCGCTTTTATCTGGACATTGCCGTCGGTGGGGTTACTGATTAGCTCCTTTCGGCGACGGGATGCAATGCTGGAAACGGGCTGGTGGACAATCTTTCAACATCCCTTTGAACTGACCCAATATCACATTGGTAATTATGTGGATGTGTTGCAATCAGAGGGCATGGGGCAGGCATTTTTTAATAGCTTGACGATCGCCATTCCCGCGACGGTAATTCCGATTGCGATCGCCTGTTTTGCCGCCTATGCCTTTGCCTGGATGAAATTTCCGGGGCGACAATTTTTATTTATCGTGGTGGTTTGTTTGCTGGTTGTCCCGCTACAAACGACTCTGATTCCGATTCTGCGGGCTTATCGAGATTTTGGTCTGTCCAACAGTTTTCTGGGGGTGTGGCTCGCCCATGCAGGCTATGGCTTGCCTTTAGGGATTTATCTTCTGCGGAATTATATCGGGGAACTACCAAAAGATTTAATCGAAGCGGCGGCGGTGGATGGCGCGTCCCATCTGAAAATTTTTACGAAATTAATCGTCCCCCTCTCGATGCCGGCGATCGCCTCCTTTGCGGTCTTCCAATTTCTTTGGGTGTGGAATGATCTGCTCATCGCCCTAGTTTATTTGGGCACCACAAATGACGTTGCCCCCGTCACCATCCAACTGAGTAATTTAGTCGGGTCACGGGGTCAGGATTGGCACCTACTCACTGCCGGAGCCTTTATCTCGATGATCGTTCCCCTCGGCGTTTTCTTCAGCCTACAACGCTATTTCGTACGGGGAATTTTAGCGGGTTCAGTGAAATCCTAGTCCTTTGTCCATACGGGATGTTGGAACAGCGCGAGGATCGTTTTTGCGCCCCGTAACTGGTTGGAGGTGGGCAGATGTCCCCTGGGTGCATCCAGATTCCAAATAAATGCTTTGGGATAACGCGCCCAGGTTCGCCCATCTCGCCAGGCAATTTTTTCCCAGAGGGCATTGAAGTCTTTACCGAGGGAATTCCATAATTTACGCTGCACCGAAAAGCCAAATTTCCCGCCAGAATAAACCTGCCACAGCTGATCGAGGGTGAGCAGATCCTCGTCGGGAAATCGCTCTACCTCCGTAAAGTAGAGCCATTTTCGTTTCATAGCAGATTCTCCTGCCAGTTCACACATTTTCTGGAGGGTTAAGATATCCGCTTCCAGAAACTCCTCTTCGATCAATTTGTCTTGAATAATCTGGTAATCAATCTCTCGCGCTGACTTGAGTTCAACGACCCCCTCCGGAAATTCCTGCTGCATGAACAGTAAATTTTCGGCGGTTTGATTCTGGGTGAGCACCTGGCAAATTTTTCCCATGACAGGGGTTGCCGCCTGGCCCTGTTGCGCCATCAAAAATTCTCTCAAGCAAGCAAAACCAGCATCCCCTTGGTCAATCAGTTGGGGGATTTGTTCTAGCTGCTTTTTCGCCGATAATGCCGAAAATTCTTGCAGTAAATCGCTGGTTGCCTCCATGTAAACTGTGTCTCCCCAATGTGTTGCGTCAAAAAATTGTGATGGATGTAGTGCGTGGGCGATCGCCGTCGAAATCTACTATTGAGTCAAGCAGAGCGATAAAGCTTTACCCAGTGGGACGGAAATCACCATCAAACCAGACTATCACAGGACACAGTAGGAAATATTGACTCTTGTTTAAGAATCTTTTGGATAATGCCACTGGTGGAGGTCGGAATTTCAATCTGGATCAACTCAATTTTACCGCCGTAGGCCTTAACGGTAGGCGCTTCCGGGAGTGTTTCTGGCGTGTAATCACCCCCCTTAACATAAATATCTGGTTGTAGAGCAGCGATGGTTTGGGTGGCGGTGGGTTCATCAAATAACATGACGGCATCCACAACAGCGAGAGCGGTCAAAAGTTCGGCGCGTTGGGCTTCGGGGATGATGGGACGATCCGGTAAATGGTCGGGTTGGGGTTTAAGGCCTGCCACGGAGCGATCGCCATTTAAGCCAATCACCAAAGTTTTGCCCAGTTGTTTCGCAGCGGTTAGATAACGGACATGGCCCACGTGGAGCAGATCAAAACAGCCATTGGTAAACACAAGGGGACGCCAGCGGTCTGGATCAGTGGCGATCGCCCGCTGCAATACCGCCAACTCATAAACCTGTCCCATTAGCTTTCCTCAGAATGATTTGCTGGTTTTTCATAGCCATTTTCATAGGCAAACCGCACCAATTGAGACCGATTTTCAAGGTTTAATTTATTCAAAATACTACTGAGGTGCGTCTGGACAGTGCGCGGACTGACATAAAGATGCTCGCTGATTTGCTTATTGGTCCAACCTTGAACCGCCTCCCAAAAAACACGCATCTCGGCGGGGGTTAACGGGAGTGGTTCTGGGGCTTGCTTCATCTGCTCAACGTTAGCCTGGGCAGCGAGCCGTTGCATTTCTGCACGAATGTTTTCTATTCTGGCTAGCTGGCGCTCAATCTTTGCGAGTAATTCCTTCATTTCAAAAGGTTTGGCGATATAGTCATCGGCCCCTGAAAAATGACCCTCGACGCGCGCTTCTACATCAGTCTGACTCGACAAAAATAGAAAAGGAATCAACTGTCCTGTCGGTTGAGAACGAATATACCGGCAGAATTCAAAACCATCCATTTCTGGCATACGCACATCAGAAACGATTAGATCCGGTTGAAACTCCAGCCAAATATCGAGTCCCTGCTTTCCAGACAGAACGACCGCGACGAGATATCCAGCTTGCGTGAGTAAATTTTCCAGGATCTTTTGCAAGATAGGATCATCATCGATCACAAGAATTCGTTTCATGTCATTGCACCAACTGAAAATAAAGATTTACGGGTTAATCTACAGACTACAGACATTTCGGAAAGCTCTTCTCCACCCAAAAAACGTGGTTAGATCAAGGGTATTACAGATAAGAGCGATACGAGTGGTTATTTTGTAACCAATCTACAGATTTATTTACAATTTTTTGTAAACTATGGGGAGTGTCAATCGCTTCTCAGTTCAATTTTGCGCCCCAGGGACGCCAGGAGGTCAGCGCCAGTTATGAAAATTAGGCTCAAGCCAGAAGAATATTTATTGTGGGGTCATGGGTTGGCCATGGCCTTTGGTTTAGCGGGCTTACTGCTTGTTTTACCAAATGCCGACTTCATTGCCAGCTTGCCCGATTTTGGCCAGGTTGCTTTTCGTCTCTCGATGGCCAATGGTGGTGTGATGTATATGCTCCTGGGGATGGCTGCGGTCACTGTCTATGCCTATCGCCTGCTGGGGAAAAAATATTTATTGTCTTTTCTTATTCCAGCGCTAGCAGTGTCGGTATCAGCGGAACTAATGGGCACCAGTACGGGGTTTCCGTTTGGGGCTTATCACTACACCAGCGGTTTGGGCTATAAGATTGCGGGGTTAGTCCCGTTTACCATTCCTCTGTCTTGGTTTTATCTGGGCTTTAGTAGTTTTCTGATCGCGCGGGTGGGTTTGCAGAAATATAATTTGCCTCGGTGGATCTATTCTTTAGCGGCGATCGCCCTTGGCGCTTTGCTGCTCACCTCTTGGGATTTTGTTTTAGATCCGGGGATGAGCCAAACCGCTGTGCCTTTCTGGGAATGGGAAGTGGTCGGGCCATTTTTTGGGATGCCCTACGAAAATTTCTCCGGTTGGTTTGGAACCGGTTGTGTGTTTATGGGCATTGCCAGCCTGTTTTGGGGCAAGGAACCCCTTGAGCTGTCCCGGGAACAGTTGATGTTGCCCTTCGCCATGTATCTTTTGAATTTTGGCTTTGCGACGATGATGAGCATTGGTGGCGGCATTTATCCACCGATTTTGTTGGGAATCCTGCTGGGCTTGGCACCGGTTACTGTGTTGTACTTCAGTATCCCCAAAGCAAGCCAAGCAACGACGACGCTGCCGATGGTGGATGCCACGACTGAGAAAATGCCCGTGGGCGCCGGTCGTTAACTATTTTTTTCGTATTGCCCCCATCCTCTAAAATCGGGGGTTTTTTGTGTTTATTTTTAGCTGGAAATTACTTGAGTTATGGATTTTTCCCCGGTATGGATCGGTGGTCTTTGTCTGTTTGGCTTGCTCATTCAGGGTAGTGGGGCTTTAGTTGTCCTGGCGCGGTTAATGAAGGGGGCGGTGCGGCGATCGCCTTTGACTCCCCAAGCTTCAAATTCTGATAATTTAGCCGCCGTCACAGTGGTGGTGCCGAGCCTCAACGAAGTAGAACGGATTCAACCCTGCCTGGATGGGCTAAGTCAGCAAAGCTATGAAGTGCGAGAAATCCTCGTCGTTGATAGTAATTCCACCGATGGCACCAGGGAAAAGGTTTTAGCCAAGGCAAAAACAGATCCACGCTTTCGCCTACTGACGGATGATCCCCTTCCTCCGGGTTGGGTGGGCCGTCCCTGGGCGCTGAATTGGGGTTTTGAGCATAGTTCCCCAGACAGTGAGTGGATTTTGGGAGTCGATGCCGATACCCAACCGCAGCGAGGCATGATCGCCAGTGTTCTCCAGGCTGCTGAAGAGGAGGGGTTTGATTTGGTTTCCTTGTCGCCCCGGTTTATTTTGCGATCGCCGGGGGAGTGGTGGTTACAGCCAGCGCTATTGATGACCTTGCTGTTTCGCTTTGATGTGGCGGGGATTCGCCAACCAGATCAAGATAGTGTGATGGCCAATGGGCAATGTTTTCTCTGTCGGCGCGAGGTTTTAAAAAAAGTAGGGGGCCACCGTTCGGCGGCGGGATCTTTTTGTGATGATGTGACCCTGGCGAGAAATATTGCGAAGGCTGGGTATAAGGTGGGCTTCTTGGATGGGGCGAAAATTATTAAAGTCAGAATGTACGAAGGGATGCGGGAAACCTGGGATGAGTGGGGGCGATCGCTCGATTTAAAAGATGCCACCTCCCGGACAGAACTCTGGGGGCAACTGTGGCTACTGACCATGGTGCAAGGCCTACCGATTCCCTTGACGATGCTGCTGTTTGGGGGCATCGAAGAAGGTCTAAGCAATCCCTTTTTGTCTGGTTGGTTGGGCTTAAATGTCTTTTTGCTCCTGGTGCGCTTCGGGATGCTGTTGGCCATTTCCGGCTCCTATGATCGCCAATTTAGCGTCGGTAAAAGTGCATGGCTATTTTGGTTATCTCCCTTCGCCGATCCCTTTGCGGTGGCACGGATTTTTCTGTCAGCCCGACAAAAACCCAAGGCCTGGCGGGGGCGCGTGTACAGCTAAAAACGGTATGATATCCCTGTTTTGTTCTTGGCAATAGGTGAAAAAATGGCGATCGCATTACCGAAAAAAATCATGTTGTTGGGCTCTGGGGAACTGGGTAAAGAAGTGGCGATCGCCGCCCAACGTTTAGGCAATACCGTGATCGCTGTGGATCGCTATGACAACGCCCCGGCAATGCAGGTGGCCGACCAACGGGAAGTCATTTCGATGCTCGATGGGGTAGCCCTCGAAGCGGTGATCAAAAAACATCAACCGGATCTTATTGTGCCGGAAGTGGAAGCCATCCGCACCGAAAAACTCATCGAATTAGAACAGCAAGGCTACACCGTTATCCCCACCGCCGCCGCCACTAACTTCACCATGAACCGCGATCGCATCCGGGATCTCGCCAGCGAAGAATTAGGCCTGCGTACCGCCAAATATGCCTACGCCACCAACCTCGCAGAACTCAAAACTGTGGCCCAGGACATCGGCTTTCCCAACGTGATCAAGCCCGTAATGTCCTCCTCTGGTAAAGGGCAATCCGTGGTACAAACTGCCGACGAATTAGAAACGGCCTGGAATTACGCCATTGAGGGGGCCAGGGGGGACACCGCCAAAATTATCATCGAAGAATTCATCGATTTCGAAGTAGAAATCACCCTCCTCACCATCCGCCAATGGGCAGGAGAAACCCTCTTTTGTCCGGCGATCGCCCACCGCCAAGAAAGGGGTGACTACCAAGAATCCTGGCAGCCCGTTGGTTTAACCGCAGCCCAAGTGAAAGATGCCCAAGACATTGCCCGGAAAGTTACCGATAAACTCGGTGGCGCGGGCATTTTTGGGGTCGAGTTTTTTATCACCAAAGATGAAGTGATTTTTTCGGAATTATCTCCCCGGCCCCACGATACGGGCATGGTGACGCTCATTTCCCAAAACCTGAATGAATTTGAACTCCATCTCCGGGCGATCTTGGGTCTACCTATTCCCACCATTGAATTGCTGAGTCCGGCAGCCAGTGCGGTGATTTTAGCTGAGAAAAATAGCGATCAAATTATTTTTACTGGCGTTGCGGCAGCCTTGGCTATCCCAGACACAGATCTCCGCTTGTTCGGTAAGCCTGATTCTCGTCCCTACCGTCGCATGGGGGTCGCCCTCGCCAAGGGGAAAGATGCTACCGAAGCCCGCCAAAAGGCAACGACGGCAGCAGCCACAATTAGGATCGTTGAATCGCTCTAATTGACTGTGGTTTGACCGGGGAGATTATTTGCCAGGGTGAGCCAGTCGCGGCCCAGTTGAATCGTGATATCAGAGTTTAATACTCCGGTACTTTCCACCCGCACTTCCCCAAATCCCAGGTTTGCGCGAATTTCAGAAGCCGCTAGATCATCTCCCTTTTGGGCGACGATGCGCGTGTTTTCCAACGGTTCTGACCAGTCCTGGGCAATGCTGACCCGACTGTAACCCGCTTCGTTTAAACGCTGGAGGAGCGATCGCACGGCTTGGGAATTCCCGGTACTGTCTTGGATTGCAATGCGCACATCCCCAGGGGAGAGAAAGTCTAAATTGCTGGCGTAATCGGTCTGGATGTCAAAATGCTGGGCCATCACCCGACTAATGCGGCTGCGGTGGGGTAACCAATAGCTTGTGCTGCCGTTTCTGCCGTCGCCGCTAAATTCCCCTGGAAGCATCACCATCTGAATATTACTGCGCTCGATCTGAGAACCAAAGCCAGCGAGGGCAATCAGTTCTTGAACGCTCATATTCGTATCAATATGGGATTGAATAATCGACATGACCTGGGAAAATTTCACCAAGTTACTGGGAGTTAAACTTTGCTCTAGAACAGCACGGATTAAGGTCTGTTGGCGCTGAACACGTCCAATATCGCCATATTCGTCATAGCGGAACCGCAAAAATTGGAGGGCTTCGTCGCCATTAAGGTGCTGTTCTCCTTCCTTGAGGTTGATGTAGAGACGCTGGCTATCGTCCTGGTATTTCATGTCCTTCGGGACGTAGACCGTAACCCCACCGAGGGCATCAATGAGTTTGCCAATGCCCTGGACGTTGACGCGGATATAGCGGTCAATTTCGACGCCACCCAGAAGATCCCCAACGGTTTTGGCGGAAAGGACTGCACCACCGTAGGCATTGGCATGGTTGATTTTCGAGAGACCATAGCCTTCGATGTTGGCCTGGGTGTCCCGGGGAATGGAGAGGATAGAGATTTGTTTGTCGGCGGGGTCAAAGCGCAATAGCAGCATCGTATCGGCCAGCCCTTCAAAGGAATTCACGAGGGCGTGGTAACCGAGGTCTTCATTGGTGCCGTCATCCACTTCGGAGGTGAGCACTTTTGTCCCCAACAGCAGAATATTTACGGGGCGCGTCAGTTCTGGTAAACGGAGGGATTGTTTGGCGATCGCCTCATCCTGGGAGAAGACGCTGAGTTCTTCCGGGGCGAGGGGCGTTTGGCGCAGGGGGGTTGAGGAGAGGGACACCGCCAGTAAAGCACCCGCCGTAGCAGACACAATCGAAACACCCGTCAAACCACACCAAATCATTAACCAGTGCCAGGTCGAAAGGGGCCGCCGTTTTTTCGACGACGACTTCTGAAAAGGGTTAGCTTTAGCGTTTTTTTGTTTTTGGGTTGCTTTGGCTGATAGACGTTGATTTGCTAGGGACGATTTTGTTGCAGGCACAGGTTTCCTCACACCGGAAAGACCACACTAAAAATTGCGGGACGAAATACTTTGATAGCTATGCTAAACCAGAGGTTCCACTTTTGGTGAGTTTTACTTCAGAAAATATTCCTCGAAATTGTCGGCCATCTGATCAGTGTTTGTCGGGGTCGTTTTAGCGGATTTTTGCCAAACACGTACCATCAAAACAAAGCAACCGAGAAAATATCCAGACGTCAGCAGGGCATTGAGATACATCATCCGAAACCCGCCAATTCCCGCCAGATGGTCACTCCCCCAGCCTAACCCCAGGTAGAGGCTTAGCCAGCTCAGCATTAGCATAATCGCCTGGCGACTAATGCGTTGTTCACGGCGATCACCTTTGTTTCCATAGAGCTGCCATAATGCCGGAAAAAAACCCAGAATCGGCACCAAATAGAGGTAAAGACGTAATTGTCGTAGACGATTCTCACCAAGGCGATCGCCAGATTCAGCCATAGATCTCGACTCCGCAGGGACTACATTTATCCTAGCTTAAGTTCTTAATGCTCCAGCTTTCCCCAGCGGGACAACACCGGATTTAACAACGCCGTTGGCCATCGGGCATGATCGCCCCCTGCAAATTGACCCGTCCCAAAGCAACTCCTTCTAGGTCAGCATTTTCTAAGTTGCAACCCTGGAGATTTGCCCCCTGGAGCAGACAACCCCGCAGATTTGCCCCCACCAAAGACGCCCCGGTTAGATCGCTATGACTGAGATCTGCCCCCCGGAGATTTACCCCTTCTAGATCCGCCCCCACCAGATTGCTATAGGCCAGATTGCTCCAGCGTACATCGGTTTTACGGAGGGTCGCCCCCTGGAGATTTGCCCCAAACAGGTAACTGTGGTGGAGGTGGGCTTGGGTCAAATCCGCGCCCACAAGTTTGACTTTATAAAGCTGTCCCTTGCCGACTTCTGCCTCGAATAAATTGGCTTGACTGAGATCCGCTTCATTGAAACTCACTTCATTCAGGTTCGTTTCGCTTAAATTAGCGCGATGCAGTTGGGCTTGGCTGAGGTTTGCCCCTAGGAGGCTGCTGTAGCGGAGATTGGCCCCGATCAGATTTGTGTGGTAAAAATTGACTCCTTGCAAACAGCATTGACGTAAGTCCGCACCGATCAAATTGGCAAAACTGAGATCGGCCCCCGAAAAATTACTATTGGCAAAGTGGCCATTACTGGCGTTGGCAGACTGCAAATTGGCATCCAAAAGCTGCAGAGATTCCCCCTGGGCACCACTCAAGTCGGCTTGTTTGAGATTGGCCGCAATTAAACGACTGTGGTCAAAGAGGCATTGGGACAGGTTGCAGCGACTGAGATCGACCCCCCGCAAGTTGAGGCGACTGAGATTGGCGTGGCTCAAGTCAGGAATCACGGTGGGGTGGGCTTGCCGCCATTGGAGCCATGCCAGGGTGCCTTGTTTGAGGATATTGAGCGGTTGAGATGCCATGGTTCGTTTCAGAATTATTCTTGACGCTGGGTTGATTGGGGTCGGCCAGGGGCATAGGCGATCGCCGCAAGGGCAGCCTGGGAACCGGCAATAATGTCCCGTTCTTCACCCCCAAGATAGACCCGGCCAAAACTCCCCACCGCCGTCACCTGCAAAATATTAATCTGGGCATATTTTTCCGCCTCATTAGCTGCGAGGGCAGCATAGGCTGCGGGTTGTACTTCTAGGACATAGAGGGTTTGGCCCGCCAGCAACATTTGCCCCCGTCGATTTCGGTTTACCAATTGGGCCTGGTGGGCATCAATATTACGAATAATTTGGCTCGAGACCACCTCCGGTTTGAGGCAATCCTTAGCCGTTACCCCAAGGGAATCGAGGATTGCTTGGCCCGCAGCTTTCGTTTCCCCTTGGCGGGGCGAGTGAATTTCGAGTAACCCATACAAACGTTCAACGAATTGTACCCCTGGGCGCACGGAAGTGGATTTGAGGGCCACATCGGTGATGCGGTTGATTTCAATGCCTGGGGACACTTCAATCCAGAGGGATGAGTCTCCTGGTAAAGGTAGAAATCCAAGGGCGACTGTACCAATGTAGGATGCGTGTTGCGGTTGCAGGCTATCGAGATAAACATAGCTGCGCAGTTCAATGCCCAAGATTGTCTCCCTGTATTGTCTGGGTTTACTGGGTTAAAAGTTTACCCCACTTCCGGATCCTACTGGGATGTCTTGGGCTAGGTTTTTTTGGCAAATTTAGGCTGCTAGGATTAAGCTTTTGTCGTTTTGAAATAGACGCTCGAAGGCATTAACCATGAAGGGCGATCGCTCAAATTCAGCAGCTTGGATCGGGCGACTGAAAACAAAACCTTGGATCTCGTCACAGTTAAACTGCCGGAGGAACTCGAGCTCTTCTTGGCTTTCGACCCCTTCAGCGATGACTTTAAGGTTTAGTTTGTGGGCCATGCCGATGATTGCCTTGATGATGATGGCATTGGCGGGATTATTTTGCACTTGACGGATAAAAGAACGATCAATCTTTACGGTATCAAAGCAGGCATGTTGCAGGTAACTCAACCCAGAGTAGCCGGTACCAAAGTCATCGAGGGAGATTTGGACCCCCAGGGTTTTGAGGGCCTTAAGACGACGAATGGAGGCATCCCCTTGGCTGACGAGGGTGCTTTCGGTGAGTTCGAGTTCCACATCCTGGGGCTGGAGCTGATGGTCAATGAGGATTTGACTCAGGCGCTGGTGTAGATCTAGCTGAGTGAATTGGCGGGCCGAGAGATTGATGGACATGGTGAAGTCCTGGAGTCCGGCTGCTTTCCATTGACGGAGCTGCCGGCAGGCTTTGTGAAAGACGAGATCCCCAATGGGAATAATCAAACCCGTTTCTTCGGCCAGGGGAATGAATTGTTTAGGAGAAATCAAACCATGGTCGGGGTGAAACCAGCGCAATAGGCCTTCCGCCCCGGTGAGCTGCCCGGTTTGGATATTGATCTTGGGTTGATAAATGACTTCGAGTTGATCCCTGGCGATCGCCTTCCGCAGTTCCGTTTCTAAAGATGTAAAATTCGACCGGCCCACATTAAAGGCCATGGAGTAGAACAGGGACTGGTTGCCGCCCTGCTGACTCACCCGGAGCATCGCGATATGGGCGTTTTTGAGGAGGGTATCGAGGTCAAAGCCATCCCTCGCATAGACCGCCATGCCGATACTGGCGTTGATAAAAGTTTCCTGGTCATTGGCTAGGGGGAAAGTCTGGGAAAAAATTTGGAGAATTGCCTGGGCAACGTCGGCGATCGCCTGCTTATTCGGTAGCGGATTGAGGACGATGCAAAATTCAAAACTATTGAGGTGAAATAATCTGCCATAACGGCTGACCAACTCATTTAAACGTTCAGTCGCTTGGGCGAAAAGATGATTCGCGACTTCATGGCCGAAATTAGCATTTACCCGTTGGAACCGATCAAAAACAAGACAAAATACACCGATTAAGGATTCGCCATCATGCTCTCGACTGACGGATTGAAAAAACGTTTTTAGATTATTAGTTTGACTAGATAAATGGGCGGCAGCAGGCTTGATTTTTGTCATTTTTTTAGTCCACTGGCTAGTTGAAACAGGCTTTGGGAGACAGTTATTATTGAAACGAATGGAGCGAGGACTGAAAGTAGTATGGCAAAGATAATGTTGATGTGATTTCCTCTATTGAGCCATCTTTTTTGAGTAAAAAACGTATTGAAAACAACAATAACACTATCTGGATGCAAAAAAAGAATCGAAGTGATTGCTTTGCAGAACCTAGAAGCTAGGAGTAGCATCTATTTATGATGAAGGGTCAAGATTAATTTTTTACTAAGAAAGTCTAAATTTCATACCAAATAATTACTTTATTATCGCTTTCTGCAACATCCATTCCAAAAGAATATTGACAAATCTTGGAAAATATTTGGTTCAAAGACAAGTTGTATTGGAGGGATTGCCATGACCATACAATCACTTAATACCGATGAAATAAACTGAATGGAAATTCAATTAAGAGAGTTGATTCTGTTCTTCTATTTAGGGAATATTTTGTTTGAGTTTTGATTGTATTACTATGTAGCTTTATAGCAGGGCACAATAGGCGATCGCCCACGCGTCATCATTATTAATGGCTTAACTTTCAATAGGCTGCCATTGGGGAGAACGACCAAATAGCAGAAAAATGGCGGTATCGGCGAGAGAGGAGGCTGGGTAAACTCGCTTGGTCATCAAAAAAATGAAGCTTAAATAAATGGCGATCGCCCCACAAAATACACAAAATAACGGCAAGCTGAGGAGCCCAGCCTGGAGTAAGCAGGCAAAAATTCCGACCCGCATTAACAGATCCCAGAGGGTACTGGCACACCAAATCCGGTCTTTCCCGGCAATGAGGAGAGTGCCGGAGCGGGACAACATCAACAAATTCCCCACCACAAACAGCACTTGGGTTGTGAGGGAGAGAGCCGCCAGATCATCGGGATAAATTAAGCAGTTCACAAACTGAGCCAGGGAGTTAAACATAAACAACAGATTTGCCGTCCAGCCCGCCAAACCGCGCCAGCCCCGCCGCAGCCAGCTTTTCAGCCAAGTGCTCTGGGCCATTACCCCCCGTCGCCAGCGGTTTTGGTATTGAAAAAAGTTGGGTAGGCTTACGGTTTGCCGTTGAATTAGTTGCACCATCAAGCCACTCAAGAGGAATGCCGCTCCAAGGCCTCCTGGCCATTCTGGGAGGTTCGGTAAAAAAGCATCGTGGAGTTGGAGCACAACCAATGCGGGGAGCAGAGCAATGCCGAGCCACTGTAAAATGCGTCGCCATTGGGGCCAAAATTGCGCCTGCCAACTGGGGCGATCGCCAACGAAAAAATGGCCGTAGTTCAGCACCATCCCCACCACCAAAAATAGGGTCGCTGGCCAAAATAACCACCCCGGAATGAAACCCACCTGAAACAGTTGAAAGATCACAATGTCGGCGGTGACAATCCCTACCGCTTGGACGGTGGTGCCCCAAAATTCCCGTTGCCCGGCAAGGAAATTCATCAACAACAAATTACCTAAAATCCCGGCCGCATAACCGCCCACGGGAATCACCCCCAGGGTGGCGATCGCCGCTGGATTTCCCGTACCAATGACGGCGGCATTGCTGATCACCTGGGGAAACTGGAGGGGTAAAAAGGCCAAAATTGAGAGACTCACCAGGAATTGATTCCAGCGGTCCCAACTGGTCAGTTGCTTCAAAAAGAAAAACATAGGCGGTGCTTGGGCGATGTCCGGGAATAGCCTAACAAATGGTTGGCGATCGCCTAATCAGAAAAAATGATGATTTTTTGCTGAATTGTTGAAGAATCCAAGTCGCGCTAGTCAAACGAAATCTCAAGTTGAGCGGTTACGGCCCTGGCCCATCCTTTTGCACCGGGTTCTGGAGCGACGAGCCAGCCTTTTGTTTCAATCTGGGACACGAGTTTGGGATTAACCCCTTGAGGCCCCGGCACGGCGATCGCCACATCCACAGCTTCTAGTAAAGACAAATCATTGGGACTATCCCCCAGGCCGAGGGTTTTGATCGGTGCTTGATCGGGATGAGCTTGTTGCCACGCCTGCTGGAGGAGTTGCACAGCCCGTCCTTTGCCAGCACCTGCACCTAGGAGATGACAGAAACGATTGCCCACCAGGATTTGTAGGCCAGCTTTTGTCGCTAAAAATTCCAACTGTGCTAAATCCGTCTGGGGTCGCAAAAACGGTTCACTAAATTGGCGATCGCCCGCCTGTTTTAACGCCGCTAAGGGTAGTTGCGTAAGATCCTGCAAGGCTGCCAGACTCAAATCCCCAAACCCCGTTAACGGTTCCCCGATCTGTTGGGCCAAATGCTGGAGGGATTGTCGCGCTTGGGCGTAAGCAATGCCGAGGGTAATAGTGGTTAGGGTTGCCTCGGTTGCCATCTCCAGATCCAATGCCGAAAAATCAAAGCGTGGATCGTCAGATTCTAGGAAAATGCCGCTGCCATTCTCCACAATGAATGGATCTTTTAACCCAAGGGCTTCCCGCAGTTCCAGCACTTCAGCTTTTGTTTTGCTGGTGGTGGGAATAACCGGAATTCCTAATTTTTTTAAGGTCTGGATCGTCGGTATCGCCGCATCGTAACGATAGTCATCATGGTTGAGGAGGGTGCCGTCGAGGTCAGTGAAGCAGAGGAACATTGGTAATCCACGCAGTTTGATAGGGGGCTAGGGAAATGTCCGTTGTGCCTTCTTCTAACACAACTTCATCTAATAAATCCTGCCAGTCATCGGTGCAAATCAGGTTTAAGCTGGCCACCGGGATGGTTGTCGGGCGATCGCCTAGGTTAAATAAACAGAAAATACTCTGGCGGCGATCGCGGCTCTGACGCCAAAACCCAAAGACTGCCGGACTCTGGAAATCAAGGGTGTATTGGGTTGCGTTGGGATGAAATGCCGGCTGCTGGCGGCGGATCCGGATGAGTTTTGTCAGTTCTTGCAACACCCAGGCTTGGTCAGAATCAGGGTCAGCGAGCTTTTGCTGGAGTCGGTCATAGTCCCATTGGTGACGGTTAATGCTGCGGTTATGGTTTGTCATCGCCACCTTGGCGTCATCATTGGGGGTCGCCAAAAAACTATGGATATAGAAAGCGGGCACTCCCTCTAAGGACATCATGATCGCCTGGGAACAGAGAAATCTTTGCCGCTGCCAAGGATCGGGGCCTGTAACTGTGCCTTTGAGGGCATCGAACAAAGAAATATTCAGTTCATAGGGTTTTTCGGTGCCATTGGGCAAACTACGGTAGCTAATTCTGGCCCCAAAATCGGCCATGGTTTGGATCAATTGATCGAATTCTTTGCCTTCTAGCAGACCTTCAGCGGGGCGGAGGCCAATGCCATCGTGGGAGGCGGTGAAATTAAAGTAGGCGCAACCATCCTGGGCCGGGGGCATACTTTTCATCCAGGTTTTGAGGTGCCGGGCTTCGCCCCGAATCAGCGCATTGAGGAGTAGGGGCGGCAGGCTGAAATTGTAGATCATGTGGGCCTCGTTGCCCTTGCCGAAATAGCTGAGGTTTTCCCGGTTGGGGACGTTGGTTTCGGTAATTACCACGGTGCGTGGGTAGGTGACAGCAAGGATTTCCCGGATCAATTGGATTACCAGATGGGTTTCCCGCAGGTGAATGCAGGCGGTTTGTAATTTTTTCCAAAGAAAGCCCACCGCATCGAGACGAATAAAGCGGATGCCGTGCTGACAGTAGCCCAAGAGGATATCGATAAATTCAAAAAGGACGTCGGGGTTCGCGAAGTTGACATCTACTTGATCGCGGCTAAAGGTGGTCCACACGTGGCGATCGCCTTTTATCGTGGCAAATTGACTCAGGAGCGGGCTACTGCGGGGGCGCACCACTAACTGGGTATCGGTATCTGGGGGCACCTCAATAAAATAGTCACAACCGGGTTTTTCTTGGGCGAGGAATTGCCGAAACCAGTCTGATTCGCTGGAGACATGGTTGATCACGAGATCGGCCATCACTTCAAATTCTTTGGCGATCGCCTCGATATCTTGCCAACTGCCCAACTGCGGATTGACCTGGCGGTAATCAATTACCGCAAAGCCATCATCGGAACTGTAGGGAAAAAACGGCAGAATATGCACACCGCTAATCACTCCCTGGAGCCGTTCCCGCAGAAAAGTCAAAAGTACCTGGAGGGGGTTGGGGCCATTGTCAGTATTGGGTTGGTACAGGCTATCCCCGTAGGTAATCATCAGGGCCGTGCTTTGATCCCATAACTCTTCATTTTTCGTCGCCGTCACATGGGGCGCAAGTACCTGCTCCAAACGCGCAACTAATGCTGCAGGCGGATGATCAGGATATAGGGTCGCAAAAAATTCATCAAGGCGATCGCCAAGACCTGCAATCTGGGGAATGGTCATAGGAGTAACAGGAAAAACACGCTAATTTCACTCATCGGGGACAAGCCCACGTCGCTTTTTTAAACCCCAGAGTCTCGTGATTACAGGATCAACAGACATCATTTTTAAAAACTCGCTTGATCTGTTTTTTCAGTATTTTCTTGGGGCGAAAAAACGGCTGACTCATCCTTTATTCAAGTTAAATCTCAGCCTATCAACAAATGCGGATGACATTGTAGTGATTTTTACGTCGCTTTAGATACGGCCAACCCCCAAAAATTGGGTTACTTTAAAGGCAAATTTTAAGATTTTCTTTTTATTTAGGTGACTAGCAATGGACTTTTGCCAAGAATTCATCACCACCATCCATGATCTTGATGCCGATCTGGACTACCTCGAAAAACGCCTGATGAATCTTCGTGAAATTTGCCCCATGGCGTTACTCATTCCCTCACTTTATGAAGAACTTCAACGGCCTGCCCTCACTCGGATCAAAGAGCATTTAAAAGGCTGTGCCTACATCAAGACCATCAATGTTTGTCTCCACGCCGAAACCGTCGAACAGTATCACCATGCCGTGACGTTTTTTCGTGAATTGCCCCAAAAAGTCAACGTCATTTGGACGAATGGAGCCCGAATTCGCGGCATTTTAGAAAAGCTCGCCCAGCAAAATCTCAATCTCCTTGACTACATGGGCAAGGGCTGGGCGGTGTGGCTGGGCCTTGGTCTGGCGTCCCTAGATGCCCGGGCGATCGCCCTCCATGATGCCGACATTGTCACCTTTGACCGTTCCCTGGTGGCCAAGCTGTTCTATCCCATCGTGGAGCCAGAATTCGGCATTGCCTACAACAAAGCCTATTACACCCGTCTCGGCCTCGAAAACCGAGCGATGAATGGCCGGGTTGTGCGCCTCTTCGTTGCGCCTCTGTTGGCAACCCTCGAAGATGTCCTGGGACGCAATGCCTATCTCCACTACCTCAAATCCTACCGCTATCCCCTCGCCGGCGAATTTGCCATGACCGCTGATTTGGCCTTAAATCTGCGCGTTCCCTGTGACTGGGGTATTGAGGTGGGGCTATTGGCAGAAGTTTATCGCAATGTAGCGCCGAAACGGGTGGCCCAGGTGGATCTGGGGTTCTTTGACCACAAACACAAAGCCGTGGGCAACAATCCCCAGGAAGGGCTACAGAAAATGTGTACCGAAATTTTGTCCTCTATTCTGCGCACCCTGACAGAAACAGAGTCAATTGTTTTCTCTGAAGGGCACCAAATCGCACTCCAAGTGAAGTTCCGCCGCGTGGCCCAGGATATGATCCGTCAATATTTTGTCGATGCGACCTGTAACGGTATTCCTTATGATCGCCACCGGGAGGAAATGACCGTCGAAAGCTTTGAACAGATCATTCCTTTAGCCTTTGATAAATATATGCACGAGCCGGCTGTGTACCGCATTCCAGACTGGACAAGGGCCTTGGCTGTGATGCCTGACCTCCGGGAGCAACTGATGGCAGCGGTGGAAGCGGATATGGCAGAGGTGCAGTTAGAGGCGACGATGCAGCGCTCGGAAATTCCCCCTTTGGAGATGGTTTAACTCCCTAAGGCGATCGCCATTGCCGCAACAGATGATGGGGGGAGGATGCCGAAGGCCACCACAATCGATACAATCTTTAAACACAGTTGTCGCCCTTACTCCCCCTATGTTGCGTGAATTTTTCCCCTTTATTATTCCCATCGAAGCCAGCACGATCGCCGGCGCTTGCCTCTGGGCCTTTGCCCTCTACATTGGCATTGCTCCGTTGCGGGAAGGGATCTTGAATGGTCTGGAACGCTGGATGAATTGGGCCGAGCGATCGCTCTATTTTTCCGAAGAAGAATTTGAAAAGGACAAAGAAATTCGTGAATCCAAGAGTGCTTTTTCGGCCTCGCTCCTGAGCATTGTGCCTTTTTTATTATTTGGCGCAGGGTGTAATTTTGGGGTGGAGTGGAGCCTCGGCCACAGTTGGGCAATCAGTTTGGGGGTGATGGCCTGTGCTGGCTGTGGTGTGTATGAACTAGGGCGTTTAGATGGGGCGCAGCGCAATGAAGAAGAATAAAGTCTTGAAACTTTCTAAATTATTTCGGTTACAGCGGTTTTGGGCATTTGTGGCGGCGATCGCCTTTACCTTGACTTTGCCCTCTGTCCTCACCGCCTGTAATCCCCAAGCCAGTAACGCCACGGGGGCAGGGGACAACCAAATTGTGATCAGCGTCCTCAGTGACCCGAAAACCTTTAACCCGGCCCTCTCGGCAGAGTCCCCCAGTATTTTTGGCCTTACCTACGAAGGCTTAGTTTCAGAAAACCCCGTCACGGGGGAAACGGAGCCACGGCTTGCCGAATCCTGGGAATTTTCCGAAGACCAACTCAGCTTGACCTTTACCCTGCGGGACAATTTGCAATGGTCTGATGGAGAACCGCTCACCGTTGATGATGTGGTCTTTAGCTACAACCAGATTTATCTCAACGAAAAAATCCCCACCAATTCCCGTGATGGCCTCCGGGTGGGCGTTGCCGGAACCTTGCCGACGGTGGAAAAAGTAGGCGATCGCCAGGTGAAATTCACGATTACCGAGCCCTTTGCGCCTTTCCTCAACAATACGGCCCTGGAAATTTTGCCAGAACACGTCCTCCGCGAAAGCGTTGAGCAGACCGACAGCGAAGGCAATCCGCTCTTTTTGGGCACCTGGGGCGTCAGCACGCCTCCCCAAGACCTGGTTTCCAGCGGCCCCTACCAGTTAATTAACTATGCCGTGGGTCAGCGCTTAATTTTCCAGCCCAACCCCTACTACTGGCAAACCCCCAAGCCCTACGTGGAGCAAATCGTTTGGCAAATCGTCCCCAACACTGACACCACTTTGCTGCAATTTCGGTCTGGCGATTTAGATGTCACGGGGGTTAGTCCAGATTATTTTTCGCTCCTGAAACGGGAAGAAGACCGGGGTAAATTTACCATCTACAACGGCGGCGAAGCCTACGGCACCAGTTTCATTTCCTTTAACCTCAATACCGGGAAGCGGGACGGCAAACCCCTCGTCGATCCCATCAAGTCGAAATGGTTCAACAATCTAAAGTTTCGCCAGGCTGTGGCCTATGGCATTGATCGCCAGCGCATGGTGAACAATATTTACCGGGGCTTGGGGGAAGTGCAACATTCGCCGATTTCGGTGCAATCTCCTTTCTATAATGATCAAATAAAAACCTACGATTACGACCCAGACAGGGCCAAGGTGCTCCTCGAAGAAGCGGGCTTTTTCTACAACGCCCAGGGACAATTAATCGATGCCGACAATAATCCCGTGCGTTTTTCCTTGATTACCAATGCGGGCAACAAAATTCGCGAAGCAATGGCGACTCAAATTGAGCAGGATCTCGAAGCCCTGGGAATGCAGGTGGACTACAGCCCGATTGGTTTTAATATCCTCGTCGATAAGTTGAGCAACTCCCTCGATTGGGATTGTTTCTTGTTGGGCTTGACAGGAGGGAATGAACCCAATGGCGGCGCGAATGTGTGGTTCCCAGAGGGGAATTTGCATATGTTTAACCAAGCGGCGCGGCCAGGCACTACCCCCCTGACGGATCGGCTGATCAATGACTGGGAACAGGAAATTGCGGATCTCTACATCCAAGGGGCCCAGGAGCTGGATCTCGACAAACGCAAGGAGATTTATGCTAAAACCCAAGAACTTGCAGCGGAATATTTACCGTTTATCCATTTAGTGAACAATTATTCCCTCGCAGCGGTGCGTGACAAAATTGAAGGGGTACAACATTCGGCCCTGGGTGGCCCCCTCTGGAACCTAGAAGATTTAACGATTGCGGCTGAAATTAAGGAGTAAAGATCGATGACGACCCTCACCATGCAACAAATTACCGATGCCCTCAAGGGGGCGATCGCCACCCATCAAGAGGCTGTGGACTACCTAGAAATTCGGGTGCAGCAGAGTGAATCTACCAGTCTGGCCTTCCGGGGGGCGCAGTTCGACGGCAGTAACCGTAGTTTTGCCCTCGCCGGCGGGATTCGGGCCTGTCACCAGGGGGGTTGGAGTTTTGTCACGTTCAATGGCCTTGCCGAATTAGGCGATCGCGTCGCCGAAGCGGTTTCCCAGGCGAAACTTGTGGGCAAAGAATCTACCCAACTGGCTCCCAGTGGGGCCATCGAGGACTATGTACCGGTAGAGATTAAAACTGACCCCCGCACCATTTCCCTCAAGGAAAAACGGGATCTACTGGCGAAATATAACCAAATTTTGCTGGATTATGACCCCCGGATTCAAACGACGATGGCCAGCATTAGCGATAGTTTCGTCACCACCTACTTCGTCAATTCCAATGGCAGTTGTATCATCCAAGAACGCCTCGATGTCAACGGTAGATTTGGGGCGATCGCCAGGGGAGAAAATGGTGTCGTGCGCCAGGGCTTCGAATCAATTAATTCCCGCTGTGATTTCGATGCGCTCATTGGAATCGAAGACCGTGTTAAAGGCGCCGCAGAACGAGCGATCCGTCAACTAGAAGCCAAGCCCGTCAAAGGAGGTCAATACACCGTCGTCCTCGATCCTTACCTTGCAGGGGTCTTTATTCACGAAGCCTTTGGCCACCTATCTGAAGCCGATTTTGTCTACGAAAATCCCCGGATGCAGGAACTCCTGACCATCGGCAAACCCCTCGGCATTTCCCAACTAAATGTGATCGATGATGCCACCCTCCCTGATCTGCCCGGCACGATGAAATACGATGACGAAGGAGTGCCCGGCCAACGCAAATATTTAATCAAAGACGGTGTGCTCACCCAGCGACTCCACTCCCGTGAAACCGCAGGGAAAATGAGTGAAGCGCCCACAGGGAATGCCCGCGCCATTCAAGCTGGTTATCCGCCCCTGGTGCGCATGACCAATACGGCAATTGAACCCGGTGATACGCCCTTTGCAGAAATGATCCAAGATATCGACGAAGGAGTCTATGCGGTGCGGATGATCGGTGGTCAAACTAATGGGGAAATGTTTACCTTTGCGGCGGCGGAAGGCTACATGATCCGTGATGGTAAAATCGCCGAACCTGTCAGTGATGTCACCCTCTCTGGGAACGTCTTCCAAACCTTAAAGGACATTGAGGCGATCGGTAACAACACCCTCTATACCAACGGCGGCTGTGGTAAAGGTGGCCAAGGAGGTTTACCTGTCAGCGTTGGCGGCCCGCACTTGCGCATTAAAAATGTTGTCGTCGGTGGCCGTTAAATAGAATTTAAAATTTCAAGCTATCTGCAATCTGCGATGCCCTGCTTAAACATAGAGAAAATTAGCAGGGTTTTTTTCCAGTTTTAATTTGATTTGAAAGTTCAGGAATAATGTAGATTGTCTTAAGCATCACTTCTGCTATATCTAAAGCGGCAATCAATTCCCATGTTTTTGTAGATGTAATTTCATGTGCCGCACTATTTCCGAGAAAGCGATGACTGTGAAGAATTGAAGCTTGACTCTCTGACAGAATTCCAGTGGTAGCCAAACCATCAATACGCTCTTTAAGATTGCGAGCTTCAATGCCTTGGTCTTTACATATCGCTTCAATGAGCGCTCTTAAGCCAATTGCTGTTAGAACTGGCAACTGTGCATTCATTGCACCAATTATTTCTTGATAGATTGATCTGATTTTAATTGGTAACTTGTATAGATCATTTATTGCACTACGATGACTTTTGTCTTTTGGATAAGTTTTCCACCTGTAATTCAATTCACGTGTATGAAAATCAAAATCTCCTAGATCCCACTCGGCGATCGCATATGAATAGCTATCACATCCTGCACATTGACAAAAATAGTGGCTTTCGCCCCAGTAAAAATGATCTTCTGGAGGTGCATCTACATTACGTTGAGCAAGAACTTTATGATTTGTAGATTGTTTACAAGTACCGCAATAGATCTTTATTTTTTCTTTTTCTTGAGTCATACAAACTTTTTAAAGCGACATAATAAAAATGATAAACTATCTTTCTATAATTCAATGAAACAATTGTTGATTAGCAATTTATATAAAGATTTCGTTATTCACACTGGAGCAGAGCATCTAAATCCGCTGCGACAATTTTTTCTAAATTGCGGGTAATTTTCTCGATCTCCCAATCCCACCAAGCCACTGATAGTAAGGTTTTAATCACTTCATCGGTAAAGCGTTGTCGAATATATTTAGCAGGGTTGCCACCCACAATGGTGTAGGGAGGGACATCGTTAACCACGACTGATTTGGCAGCAATAATCGCACCATCCCCCACGTGTACACCGGGCATAATCACGGCTTCGTAGCCAATCCAAACATCATTGCCGATAATCGTATCGCCTTTATAGGGAAAGTCACTAGGTTGCAGAGCAAGTTTGTCCCAACCATTGCCGAAAATCTGAAATGGATAGGTGGAAAAACCATCGATTTTGTGGTTGCCCCCGTTCATGATGAACTTGACGCCCCGGGCCAAGGCGCAAAATTTACCGATGATTAGGCGATCGCCAATAAAGGGAAAGTGATACAAAACATTGCGCTCAAAGTTTTCTGAATCCTCCGGATCATCGTAGTAAGTGTAATCGCCGATGATGATATTCGGATTTGTCACCGTGTTGCGGATAAAACAAATCTGTGGGAATCCTGCCATGGGATGCGGATTATTGGGGTCGGCTCCATACACAGGCAGGTACTCCTATTGCTAAAAAATTCGTAGTTCCTTGAATCTTAGCGAGGAATTGAAAACGAAGTTACAGCAAATTCGCAAAATCTGTCCAAACTTAATCGCTTTGCCAAAATTCTTTAGCGGCTAAACTGCCAACCGGCGATCGCCAAACAGATCCAGCCAATCAAAAATGCCGCCCCACCGAGGGGCGTAATCGCCCCCAGGATTTTGACCCCACTTAAACTGAGGGCATAGAGGCTACCGGAAAAGAGCACAATCCCGACAATAAAGGCAATGCCAGCTCCATTAAGCCAACTTTGGGGGAGCGACCCCTGGACAGAAAATAGGCCCACCAGCAGTAAGGCGATCGCCTGATACATTTGGTATTTAGCGGCAGTTTCCCAAATATCAAGGGCATTGGCGTCGAGGGTTCCTTTAAGGCCATGGCTGGCAAAGGCACCAGCGGCGACGGCGAGACCAGCAAGGATGGGGGCAATAACTAAGAAAAAACGGGTCATAGTCTTTGTTTAATTGAGTTGTAGAGTCGCTTTAACCACTTCAAAGTTTTGGCGCTTGAGGGTAAAACCAGCTTTTTCTGAAACCCGCTGCATCCCTTTATTTTCTGAGAGAATGTCGGCGGTAATAGCAGTCAGCCCTTCATTGCGACCAATTTCCACCAGACGCCGGAGCAATTCGGTACCGAGTCCTTGGCGTTGGATCGGGTCACTGACAATCATCGCAAATTCTCCCTCCGTGGTGCCGTGGAGTTGACTCAAACGGGCCACAGCATAGACTTCTTTTTCGTGGGTATCAGGGTCGGTGTATTCGGCAACCAGCGCCATTTCCCGGTCGTAATCAATGAAACAGAGGCGGGTTAAACGTTCGTGGGCGATGCGACTTTGCAGGGTGACGAGGTGAAAATAACGGAAATAAACACTTTGTTCAGACAAAGTTTGGTGAAATTTGACGAGCATCGGTTCATCTTCGGGGCGGATCGGGCGAATCATAAACTCCCGTCCATCGGCGCTTGTCCAGGGTTTTTCGTATTGCAGCGGGTAGGGGCGAATGGCGGGTTTAGGTAAGTCTTTTTCGGCTAAGTCGAGGGGATGCAGCATAATCCGCGCATCGAGGGCAACAAGGCGATCGCCGGAGGCAAAGAGGGGATTAATGTCCATTTCTTTGATCCAGGGTTGTTCGACGATTAAACGGCTAAAACGGATTAAAATTTGCTCTAGTTCGTCTAAATTGACGGCTTTTCGACCCCTTACTCCCTTGAGGGCTTTATAAATTTTGGTTTGCTCCATCGTGCGGCGGGCAAGGGTACTATTTAGCGGCGGTAGGGCGATCGCCCGGTCTTGAAATACTTCCACGAGTTGTCCCCCTGTGCCAAAGACCATCACTGGCCCAAATTGCGCATCGATACTACTGCCGAGGATTAGTTCGTAACCATCCTTGAGGTTGAGCATCGGTTGTACCGTCACCCCGTGGAAATGCTCTGCGCCGACTTTTTCGGTGACGCTCTGGCGAATCCGTTCAAAGGCTCGTTCGACACTTGTGGCACTGTTTAAATTGAGTTCTACGCCGCCCACGTCGGTTTTATGGGTGATGGTGGTCGAGAGCAGTTTTAATACCACTGGATAACCTAATTCTGCCGCGAGGGCGATCGCCGCCTCTGGGGTACTGGCATTGCCCGTCAACACAATCGGGATTCCGTAGGCGGCTAAAACTTTTTTCGATTCTGATTCTGTGAGTAAGGTGCGACCCTCTGCGCGGATGGAGTCGAGGATCACCTTCACATTGTGGCGATCAATAATCCCGTCGGTATCGGGGGCGAGGGTCGGCGTTTCGTAAATGCCTTCGAGGGTATATTTATAGCGCCACAACAATTGAAATAAATAGGCGGCGGAATCGGGATAACGGTAGGTGGGCACTTGGGAGCGATTTAAAAACAGTTCCCCCTCGGTCACTTCGTTGCCCCCCATCCAACTGGCAAGGACAGGTTTATCTGTTTTTTCGACACATTTTTGTAAGGCGATCGCCGTGGCGGTGGGGTCAGTCATTGCTTGGGGGGTCAGGATCACCAAAAATCCGGCACTGTTCGGGTCAGCGATCGCCACATCGAGGGTTTTGGCATAGCGTTCCGGTTCCGCGTCCCCCAAAATATCGATCGGGTTACTATTGCTCCAATGGCTCGGCAAAAATTCATCCAAGGCGGCGATCGTTTCGGGGGCTAATTCCGACAGTTCTCCTCCCCGCTGAATAATCGCATCGGTCGCTAAAACTCCCGGCCCCCCCGCATTGGTGATAATCGTTAGTTTCGGTTTTTTCGGTAAGCGGGGCTGTTTCGCGAGAATTTCCGCCAAATTAAACAATTCTGAAATGCGATCCACCCGCAGCACCCCGCAGCGTCGAAATGCCGCATCTAACACCGCATCACTCCCCGCCAAGGAACCCGTATGGGAAGCTGAAGCTTTTGCCGCCGCCTCCGTCCGTCCCGCCTTAATCACAATAATCGGCTTGGCGATCGCCACCTCCCGCGCCGCCGAAAGGAACGACCGGGCATCCCCCACCGACTCCATATAAATCACAATGCTTTTCGTGTTCGGGTCATCACCGAGGTAGGTGATCAAATCACCCCAATTCACGTCCAGCATCGACCCCAGCGAAATAAAGGCACTAAAGCCCACATTCTCCGGAAAACTCCAGTCCAACACCGCCGTACAAAACGCCCCACTCTGACTGATAAACCCCACATGACCCGGTTGCGCCATTGCGTGGGCAAAGGTGGCATTTAACCCACTATGGGGATTCATTAATCCCAAACAGTTCGGCCCAATAATCCGCAACTTCCCAGTGGCGATCGCCATAATTTCTTTTTCCAGCGCCTTCCCTTCCTCACCAATCTCCTTAAACCCCGCCGAGATAATAATCGCCGCCTTCACCCCCACGTCAACACACTCGCGCACCACTGCCGGGACTAACCGCGCCGGAATCGCAATCACCGCCAACTCCACCGCCTCAGGCACTTCCGCAATACTTTTATAGGCTTTGACCCCCAACACACTATTGCGCTTCGGGTTCACCGGATAGACCGTCCCCCCAAAGGGATGACTAATCAAATTCCAGAGCAACGTCCGCCCCACGCTACCCTCTTTGTCCGTGGCACCAATGACAGCAACAGATTTGGGATTAAAAAAATAACTGAGGGGTTGTTTTTCCGAGCGAAGAATATCGTATGCCGGATCAATCGTGATCGTCAGGGGAGAGCTTGCCATGGGAACTCGCTAAACTGCTGTTGCCGCTATGCTACTGTGAACCATCTAAATTTTTACGGTTTTTTTACAGAATATTTCTCCGGGAAAATTGAGCAATAAAAAACCCCACCGGCTGGCAAGGTAATTCTAAAATTTTATGTTCTCAGTATTCAGCTTTTAAAGATTGAGGCTGAATATGGCCTAGCGGATATATTCTTTCAGGATGCTGTTGCGGTTCGGGTGACGCAGTTTACGCAGCGCTTTTGCTTCGATCTGACGAATCCGTTCACGGGTTACGTTAAAAATTTGGCCAATTTCTTCGAGGGTTTTCATGCGGCCATCATCCAAGCCATAACGGAGACGGAGGACATCACGCTCACGGGCACTGAGGGTATCAAGTACATTTTCAAGATCTTCCCGCAGCAAGCTCTTGGAGACTTGATCTTCTGGAGTTTCCCCATCGGCTTCGATAAAGTCACCCAAGCGAGAATCTTCTTCTTTACCAATCGGTGTTTCGAGGGAGATCGGTAACTGGGCAGATTTAGCGATGAAGCGCAGTTTCTCGATGGTCATCTCCATGCGCTCAGCAATCTCTTCCTCGGTGGGTTTGCGGCCCAATTCTTGGGAAAGAATCTTGGTGGTTTTTTTGATGCGGGAAATGGTTTCGTAGAGGTGAACAGGCAGACGAATGGTCCGGGATTGATCGGCGATCGCCCGCGTAATGGCCTGACGAATCCACCAGGTCGCGTAGGTAGAAAACTTATAACCTTTTTCGTGGTCAAACTTTTCGGCGGCACGGATCAGACCCAAAGAACCCTCTTGAATCAAGTCCTGAAACGAAAGGCCGCGGTTCATATATTTTTTCGCAATAGAGACCACCAGACGGAGGTTTGATTGCACCATTTTGTCTTTGGCACGGCGACCATGGAACAAGCGACGCCGAAAATCTTTGAGGGGCATCCCAGCGGCTTCGGCCCACTCTTTGTCCGTAGGAACGCGAGACTCATGCTCGGTGAGTTGTTCCCGCATCCGCTCTAGTTCGAGCAAATCAGCAATTTTCCGGGCCAGTTCAATTTCTTCTTCAGCCCGCAGCAGACGAATCCGGCCAATTTCTTGGAGGTAAATCCGAATCGAGTCTTCGGTGTAGGGTTTTTTCTTGGTGGCAGTTTCCTTACGACGACTGGTTTTTGCTTTCCGACTTTTTTTCGTGGGGAGGGTAAGTTCTACATAGTCGGTACCTTCTTTAATTTGCGCTTCCGCAAGGGCACTGTAATCAATATCACCCTCATTCCGAGTCTGATCCAGTACGGGGTTCGTCGCTTGGGTCATGCCTATTTCCTCTTGTTCGTTTAAAAAAGCAACTAAATGGACATTCAATGGAGACTTCTAGCAAACAGAATAATTCTGTCGAAGTCGAGGTTTTCCCTACCAAAGGCTATGTTTGATAGAAAAAAACTGTGGGTTTTGATTGTACTAGTAGATGGGAACTTTCCTGCTACCTTTTGGGGGTTTTATTCCGTCTCTAAAACTAGTCAAAATCTGTAATGAGCTTCTCCGACGAGATAGCTTGGAGCAAATCCTTAGCCATTTTAGTGAATTTGTCTTTTATTGCCCACATGGTTATAGCAAAATCTGTAAACTTCGCCCACCCATAGGTTTTTTGTTAAGTACAAATATTCTAGTGCCCAAGTAAAGCGACTGATGGATGGCGATCGCCTCTAGCATCGCCAGTCGCAAAAACTACTCCAGGTGGGATGCAACCTTTGTCAAGGGCTATCCAGAAACTTGATGCTAATAGGTTAACTGATCTTTTCTGAAAATGTTCACCATGGGCAAAATTTTCTGCGCTAAAGGTTTTCAAACCGAGACATCTGTGCTTCGGTAATGCGATCGCCGCAAGATTTCCATGCCAATGATTCACAGCCTCCAGCGTTTTTGATCATCCACTCAAGAAAGGTATGCTGCAAAGCCCGTCTCGAAGCGATCGCCCCATGTTGGTGGGGAAAGATTCTGCTATGGTATTAAACCAGTTTAACCATCAAAACTTCTGGTTGACGGTTTTCCCAGATCCCTATTTCTAAAAACATCTCAGGCCATATGAAATCCTATCTCGCGGCAGCGATCCAAATGACCAGTAAGCCCGACTTAGACCACAACTTGGGCGAAGCAGAAGACTTGATTCAATTGGCTGTCAACCAAGGGGCGAAACTTGTGACGCTTCCGGAAAATTTTTCTTTCCTCGGCGAAGAAGCCGCTAAGCTTGCCCAGGCCAGTGTTATTGCCCAAAAAAGCGAAAAATTTCTCAAAACCATGGCCCAGAGATTTCAAATCACTCTCCTCGGTGGTGGCTTTCCGGTGCCTGATGGTGACAATAAAGTCTTTAACACAGCCCTGCTGATTTCCCCTGATGGCCAAGAATTAGCCCGCTATCACAAGGTGCATTTGTTTGATGTGAATTTGCCCGATGGAAATACCTACAAAGAATCAAGCACTGTCCAGGCGGGCGATACACTCCCCCAAATCTTTGCTTCGCTGGAGTTGGGCAAAATTGGTTTATCCGTTTGTTATGATGTGCGCTTTCCGGAGTTATATCGTTCGTTATCAAAGCAAGGGGCCGAAATTCTTTGCATTCCCGCCGCATTTACGGCCTATACCGGCAAAGACCACTGGCAAACCCTAATTCAAGCCAGAGCCATTGAAAATACTTGTTATGTGATCGCGCCAGCGCAGACAGGCAACCATTACGGCATGCGTTATTCCCACGGCCATGCAATGATCGTCGATCCTTGGGGAACTATGCTGAATGATGCGGGTGTTCACCCAGGGGTGGCGATCGCCGAAATTAATCCAAATCGCCTAGCCCAAGTGCGCCGTCAAATGCCCTCCCTCGAACACCGGGTTTTCGGTTAGGCTGCAACCAAGACAGCGGTGGGCTTTGGTAAAGTTTCTCCTGCCGCTTCGTAGTCTTCAATTAAGCTTTCTAGGCATTCAACACCATTTTGAACAGCTTCTTGATAACTCTCACCATGGGTACGCCAGGTTTGACCAATAAAATCCGGAAAGCCAACCAGATAACAATTATCAGGGTCACTCCACTGAATTACCATTTGATATTTGAGTTTATCCATTGTCTTTTGCCTCGTTAACCTGTTGAATGGCATCTAGAATAGTTTGTTCCTGATAGGGCTTTGCGTCTCTTCCATCTTTTCCGGCTAAGGTGATCCTGCCTGCATATTTTGGATGTGTCCAGTTGGTATGACTTCCTTTACCAGGTCGCATCGTAAATCCAGCCCGACGCAAGAGTTTTTTTAACTCACGAATCTTTTTAGGCATCCTTCACTGCTTATATTTTAGGTGTCAGCATAATCAATTGTCTGGCCTGGAGCGATCGCCCTAGATCTAACCCGACTCCCAGAGCTTGGGAAATTTCACCAATCGTTTTTGTGCCGTCGCAAGCCTGCATAAACTGAAACTCAGTGTCGTTGAGGCTAACGAGTTGGTAGTCGTAGTCAAAGAGAGACTGGCTAGGCCAGCCATTCAAACAAGGATGAACCTCTGCTATTGCTTGGGCAAGAGTTTGATCGTCAGACCAATCCATTTTTGCCAGGGGCGGTTTGCAGAGGAAAAATTCGTAGTGGCTAATGGTGGTATCCAACAATTCGATTAAACGATAACGGGAACGTTCATCTAAGTTTTTTGCCCGCTCGATTAACTCTGGTTCCTTGCCCACAAGTCGCTCTAGCTCCCAGAACTGGGGATTAGAAAAGCCAACAAATTCTAGTTCTGACGCATCAATGAGTTCAAATAAAGTCTTGATGTTGTAGTCTACTTCCTGGGGATGAACATACATATCTGCAAAGGATGCATCCCGGTGATTTTCTAAAGACCAGCGTTCTTTGTCGTACTGAACAAGGCGACTATTTTCTGGTAGGTTTGCGAAAATTTGGCGGCCTACTTTAACTCCGTCAATATAGTCGCCGCGCTTATCGGCCTGCAAAATGGCGATCGCCTCTTGCATCAGTTGAATTTCCCAACGGCCCAACTCCGCATAGACAAAAATATGGAAAATGCCGCCGGGGGCTAGTTTTTGCGCGAGGGCTTGAATTCCCTGAATTGGGTCGGGCATATGGTGCAAGACGCCGACGCAATTGATTAGATCAAATTCCCCTTCTAGTTCCGTTGCCTGTTCAATAGGTAAACGCTTAAAGGTGACTGGTGCGGTATGGCGATCGCGTACCCCAGACTGTTGACAGCGTTTTTCGGCGACTTCTAAGGCCCCTTCACTGAGGTCAATGCCGACAATTTCAGCGGCTGGGTTTAAATGAATTAAATATTCCGTACCGACTCCCGTGCCACAACCAGCATCGAGGATGCGAATTTTATCGGTGCTCGGTTTACGTCCAGTGCAAAAGTTATAGGCGGCCTGCCAATGCCAACGCCAGTTATACCCTGGGGGCGGTTCATCCAACAGCGGCTCCGGCGGAAAAGGATAGGTATTGTAGAGATTTCGGACGGCTTGTTGGCGATCGCTAGGGTGAGTCATAGGGGGAAGGTCGCAAATAGATTAACTGGCTTGAAAACAGTACAGGTCACATTGTGCAACCTTGATCCCCAGTTTTTCTGAATTTTTGACATACTTCTTAATAAATTTCGTGTCTGGGCCGGAAACGTTCTACCCTAAAGTCTAGCTAACTGATAAACATCTCATTTAATAAAGCATTTGGGAGAAGCGATCGCCAAAGGGAACCCGAAAACTCTTGCTGACTTTCTCCCCAATTTCGCTATAAATTGAACATTTTTGATTGGAGATAGTTGAAAATCCATGACGATTAAGGCCAGCGGTGGAAGCTCTTTAGCTCGCCCCCAGTTATATCAAACCGTTCCCCTCTCCAACATTTCCCAGGCAGAGCAACAGGATCGCTACCTGGAATCTGGAGAACTAACGGCACTGAAAACGTTTTATGACTCTGGACTCAAGCGTTTGGCGATCGCCCAAGCGATTAAACTGAGTTCCCAGCTCATCGTCTCCCGTGCCGCGAACCGGATTTTTGCCGGTGGATCCCCCCTTGCTTACCTCGACCAACCGGAAACTGATACCGATGACAGCGATCTCGGCGTTTCCATGGCCGTCGGGGATGCCAGTGGCGCCACAGGGATCTTTGGTGGTGTCAAAAATTTGTTTCTCGGTTCTGGTGGCGGTAAGATTCCCGCTGGTTTCCGGCCAATCAGTGTTTCCCGTTACGGCCCCCGCAACATGACCAAGTCCCTGCGGGATATGGCTTGGTTCCTCCGCTACACTACCTATGCCATTGTGGCCGGTGATCCGAGCATCCTCGTGGTCAACACCCGTGGTCTAAAAGAAGTCATCGAGAATGCTTGTTCCATTCCGGCGACCATCGTGGCGATCCAGGAAATGAAAGCGGCTTCTTTGGATCTGTTCCGGGGCGATCGCGAAGCCCAAGAAACCGTGGTTCAGTATTTCGACGTGTTAATCACTGAAATGCAGACCCAAGTGCCCAACGATAAATTGCGCCAACGGCCTTCCATTGATGCCCAGGGTTTACAACTGCCCCAGAGCTACTTCAACGCCGCCGAAAAGCGTCAGAAGTTCGTGATGAAGCCTGGCTTGTCTGCCCTAGAGAAAAACTCAGTCGTCAAAGCCGCCTATCGCCAAATCTTTGAACGAGACATTACACGGGCCTACAGCCAATCCATTTCTTACCTTGAATCCCAAGTGAAAAATGGCGACATTTCCATGAAGGAATTTGTCCGTCGCTTGGCGAAATCTCCCCTCTATCGGAAGCAATTTTTTGAACCTTTTATCAACAGCCGAGCTTTAGAACTTGCTTTCCGTCACATTCTCGGTCGTGGCCCCTCTTCCCGCGAAGAAGTCCAAGAATACTTTGCCATTGTCTCTAGCGGTGGTTTAGCGGCCCTGATCGATGCTTTGGTCGATTCCCAAGAATATGCCGATTATTTCGGGGAAGAAACCGTCCCTTACCTCCGTGGTTTAGGCCAAGAAGCCCAGGAATGTCGTAACTGGGGCATGCAACAGGATCTGTTTAAATACAGCGCACCTTTCCGCAAAGTCCCTCAATTTATCACGACCTTCGCCAGCTACAATCAGCCCCTACCGGATCAGCACGTGTATGGCTCTGGTAACGATGCCTTAGAAATTCAATTTGGGGCAATCTTCCCGAAAGCAACCCGGAGTCCCAGCGCCAGCCCTGCTCCCTTTAATAAGGATACTCGGCGGATCTTGATTCACCGTGGCCCTGGCATTAACAACCAACTGGGTAATCCCCGTGCCCGCGCCACACAACCCGGCAGCCTTGGAGCTAAAGTATTCCGTCTCAATAACGAATTACCATCAGGTAAGACTACCAACGTTAGTTTCTCGGAAAGTGCGACCCAAAAGGTCATTGAAGCGGCTTACCGTCAGGTCTTTGGTCGGATGGTCTATGCTGGCCAACGCCAGAAAGTGGCAGAGATCAAGCTTGAAAATGGTGAAATCACCCTGCGGGAATTCATCCGGGCTTTGGCAAAATCTGATGTTTTCCGGAATACTTACTGGTCTTCTCTATACGTAACCAAGGCTGTGGAGTACATCCACCGTCGTCTGTTGGGTCGTCCCACCTATGGTCGTCAAGAAATCAACAGCTACTTTGATACCTGTGCGAAAAAAGGTTTCTATGCCCTCGTTGATGCGATCATTGACAGTAAAGAATACGAAGAAGCTTTCGGTGAAGATACAGTTCCCTACGAACGCTATCTGACTCCCGGTGGTTATTCGCTGCGCCAGACTCGCCCCGGTGCGCTCCGTGAAGATGTGGGGGCTAAGGTTCAGGTTGAGAAGACAGCTCGCTTTATTGAGTTGGGCACTTCTAGCACGAAGAATCTACCGGTGACGGATGTGGATGCTCGCCTCAAGCAAGGGGTTAACGTCCAACGTCAGCAAACGAAGGCCTTTAAACTCACGGATACCTTCAACAAGGTCGAACTGAAAACGGCGATCGCCGCGGCTTACCGTCAGATCTTTGAGCGGGACATCGAACCCTATGTTGTCGATGCGCAATTTACTGCCCTCGAAAGTAAGCTGGGCAACCGCGAGATCAACATGAAGGAATTCATCGAAGGTCTGGGTTGTTCTGAGCTGTACCAGAAGGAATTCTATACTCCCTACCCCAACACGAAGGTGATTGAAATGGGAACGAAGCACTTCCTTGGTCGGGCTCCCTTAGATCAGCAGGAAATCCGTAAGTATAACCAAATCCTTGCTTCCCAAGGTCTGAAAGCCTTTATCGGCGCGATGGTTAACAGCATGGAGTACCTCGATAACTTCGGTGAGGATACGGTACCCTTCCGTCGCTTCCCGACTTTACCGGCGGCAAACTTCCCCAATACGGAACGACTCTACAACCAACTCACGAAGCAAAATCGTGATCTTGTGGTACCGAGCTTTGAGCCTGCGGTAAAACGCTAAAACACGAAAATTCGGTTAAGACCATAAAAACTGCCCCCCTTTCAAAATTAAGAGAGGAGGGCAATTTTTTAATTGATTTTCCAGAGGATTATTTTGGGGAACCGACGGTTGTTGATGCTACTGGGAAATTTGTAAAACGTAGGGAGCGCGACCTGCATTACCAGCCTGTTCAAAGTTGCCGATAAAGACTTGGTAGCGGCCTGGATTCCAAACACCACCAATTTCGGCAGGAATCCCGCTAAAAGGATCGGCGATCGCACAGAAGGGATCTGCACTGGGATCATCGGCATTTTTGATCAGAAGCGTAAAGGGTCTGGAAACGCCACCGTTAGGATCGACAACGCTGAGATTGAGAGACATCAGGCCATTGCCATTAATGCGAAAGGTGTGGTTGGGGCGATTGGCAATCCAGCCACAAAAGTTACTATTGGTTGGCCCCCCAGCCTGGCCGGTGATTGTCCCGTTAAAAACTTCATTGGAGGTAATGGCTCCGTTAGCGGCGATCGTAAAGGTTTCCGGGCCGGCGATCGCCCCTTGAATACCACCAAGACCAGCAGCAATGGTCAGGAGCGTTGTTGCCCCAATAATGGTCGGTGCATAAAATTTTGTCATGGCTGTCCCCCTCCCCAGTTGGGTTATACCGTCAGAGGCTCCCTTGATCAAGTGAGCGTCTAGGCTCTATGAAAGAAAAGATTCCAGGAAAGTTCCACTACTGCTGTTTT
Source organism: Picosynechococcus sp. PCC 8807 (assembly GCF_001693295.1). Taxonomy (NCBI): domain Bacteria; kingdom Bacillati; phylum Cyanobacteriota; class Cyanophyceae; order Chroococcales; family Geminocystaceae; genus Picosynechococcus; species Picosynechococcus sp. PCC 8807. The sequence goes on along the minus strand of NZ_CP016483.1, from coordinate 2,110,733 downwards.
GTGAAGGCTTGTTAAGCAAAAAGGCCCTGAAACAGCGATGGCGATCGCCACCTTTAAGATCGATACCAAGCAAAAATAAACCATGGTTGAACATGGGAAGATTCGCAATTTGCCAATCGAGCGGTACCATTTTAAAGGGTTTGAGCGAAATTTCCCGTCACCTTATCATAAACAATTTGATCACCCTCCCCCAAAAGGAGCCGATTAGTAAGCATCTAAGGAGAAAGTCCATGAGTCGCGTGTATGTCTTGCTGTTTAATGCCCGGACAGAAAATGAAGGGATTCACACACTCCAAACTGGCGATCGCAACAAGATTTTAATGTTTGAAGATGAAGATGACGCCACCCGGTTTGGGCTAATGTTGGAGGCCCAGGATTTTCCGCCCGTCTCCATCGAAGCCATGGATGAAGAAGACATTATCGAGTTTTGTCGGGATGCAGATTATGATTGGCAACACGTTGCCGCCGGTGAATTAGCCACGCCCCCCGAAGCAAATGTGACAGATTTAGCTTGGGATCCAGAGGGAAAGCAACAGCCAGCAGAGCAAACCACAGCGTCAGAAAACGATTTGTCGGATACAGAATTAGACCGCATTCGACGTCAATTAGAAGGGCTTTTGTAGTGTATTCGGAATAGATTAGATTGACAGCATCTTAATGCCCAAGGCGATCAAAACTCCGCCGCCAAAAAACTCGACCTTTTCGCCTAAATGTCCGGAAATGAGTTTGGCACAAAATAGGCCCCCATAGGTGGCACAAAAAGCAGCCAAGCCAATGCTGAGGGAGTAGGGCACAAGCGGTTTACCAATGAGGCCGAGGGAAACGCCCACCCCCAAAGAGTCGATGCTGGTGATACTAGAAATAAACAAAATTTTCCACAGGCTATGGATTTTGACGGATTCACCATCGTCATCGCCTGGCTTGGCTTGCATTTCTTGGTAAGCGTTGTAGCACATATGTCCACCCACCAAAACCAATAGGGCAAAGGCCACCCAATGATCGTAGGCCATAATTATAGTCTGGGCAAAGCGTCCCAAAATGAAGCCGAGGGCGATCGCCACCCCTTCAGAAAGCCCCGAACTGAGCGCAAAAAATAAAGCCCGTTTTCCAGAAAAGTGACGAATACCAAGGGCTAAGGCGGCGGAAAAAGAGTCAATACTGAGGACAAGGGCGAAAATAATAATGTCTAATTCAAAACCCATAAATGCCGTGGCGATCGCCAACTCAAAAAGAATGCATTTATTACTATAAACGAAAAATCGTGGGTCGATTTATCATAGTTTTTTCATTGTTTCCGAGTTCCACAAAATTATTTAAAAAATTCTTCCAAAAAAAGTAATTGCCTACAAATAAATCCTAATCCTCGTGAGACTGAGCGAAATAACAATCTGCTTTTTACTTGGAAAATGACGACTCTAGACTTATAAAAATCGGGTCTAAATAATCATTATATTGAGAGCATTTTAAGGCCCATGGCAATCAGAATGCCACCGCCAAAAAACTCTACCTTTTCCTTTAATTGACTAGAAATTAATTGTGCGCAAAATAAGCCCACATAAGTAGCAAAAAAGGCGGAAATCCCGATCCCCAGGGAATAGGGAATTAAGGGTTTGCCCATTAAACCAAGGGAAATACCAACCCCCAAAGAATCAACACTGGAAATGCTAGAGACCAAAAGAATTTTCCAAAGGCCATGAATTTTTCTGGGTTCATCCTTCTTATCATCTGGGAGATTCTGCATTTCTCGGTAGGCGCTGTAGCACATGTGAACACCGATAAGGATCAAGAGAATAAAAGCAATTCCTTGATCATAGAAGGTGATGTATTGGGCAAAATTACCCAGGAGAAAACCGAGGGAAATAGCGCCGCCACCGGAGAAACCTGAACTGAGCGCAAAAAATAAGGCCCGCTTGCGGGAAAAATGGCGTGCTCCTAGTGCAAGGGCGACAGAAAAACAGTCAATACTCAGCACTAGGGCGAAGAGAAAAATATCTAAGTCAAAGTCCATGAAATCCCCTATGGGTACTCCCCTAAAAAGATTGTGGCGATCGCCATCAACAAAAAAAACAAAAAATTAAATTATTTGATTTTTATTTTCTAAGATTCTTAAACCTTAAAAAGCGGCTTTTAAATTCTCAGACAGATAATCTGCTGTGGCTTCAACTAAGGCGATCGCGTTTTCATAGAACATCCGCGTCGGGCCAAGCACCGCAACACTGCCAACGGGCGTTTTTTCTTGGTAATAATATGTGGAAATAAGGGCGCAGGTTTTCATGGGTTCTAGAGGATTTTCGGTGCCGATGTGAATGAGCGTCGGGCGATCGCCTGGTAAACCATTAAAAACCACCGGGAGTAGCTGTTCTTGTTTCGCCTCTAGCAAGTGCAATAGGGTTTGTAACTGCTCAATTTGGGAAAACTCAGGTTGCCGCAGCACTTCCGAAATGCCCCGTACTAGAATCGGCGTCGCAATCGTATTGGGCACAATCTGAGCAATCTTACCCAAAATCGTCTCCAATAACAGCTGACAATGGTGAAAGTCTTCATCTAAAGCCTGGGGATCAAGGCTGGCAATTTCTTGGAGCGATCGCCCCTGGAGATGGTGATTTAAAAAATTCGATAGAATCTCTAGCTCATCGGGGTCACAGTCCAGGATCAAGGACAATGATTGGGGTTGATAGCTATCCGTCACCACAATCATCATCACCTTCTGATCCCCTAGGGGGAGTAACTGCAGATAGCGTAGGCGAGTATGGTTTTGATGGGGCACCGTGATTAGAGCAATATAACCACTTAACGTCGCCAGGATTTGCGTTGCCCGCTGGAGGGTCGCATCTAGTCCCCAATACTCTGCGGCAGTCTGTTCCTGTAACGTTTGGCTCGCTCGTTTGCGGGTCTGGGAATTGGGGGTGACGAGTTCGTCCACATAGAGACGATAGCCGGAATCAGAGGGGACCCGTCCCGCCGAGATGTGTGGTTGATACAAGAAACCTGCCTTTTCCAACTTGCCCATCACATTACGAATGGTGGCAGAACTGACCTGAAAGTCATATTCCTCCACAAGGGTTTTGGAGCCTACGGGTTCCGCTGTGGAAATGTAATGGTTGACCGTTGCTCGAAAAATATTTTGGTGACGGGGATTAAGAATTTTCTGAGCAACCATACGCCGACAGTAGTGCTTTCAATAACTAAGAAATATAAAAAAATAGTAAAAAAACTTGGCTTAACTTAAGAAAGATTTAAGGTCTAAGTTTGGGTTAGTATAGCTCATTCTTCCCTAGTAGCGCGGTAGGCTTTGATCCACAGAGAGGGTGTAAAGGTGAATCCCACCTTCAATATTGATCACTTGGGTAAAACCTTGTTGTTGCAGCCAGTAACACATTTGTGCCGAACGCACACCATGGTGACAGAGCACATAGGTTTCTGCCTGGGGGTCAAAGTCCACGGCAATGCGGGCAGCCCATTGTTCAAATTGACTCAGGGGTAAATTGGTAAAGCCTGGGAGAGCGACAATCTCTAGCTCATCGGGCTCACGCACATCAATGAGTTGCAAAGATTCGGTCGTGGCGACGCGCTGGGCAAAAACTGTGGGACTGACGGCCTGGAGTTGTGGGTTAGAACTAGGGTTGGTCATGGTCAAGCTACTGATAAAAAATTAAGAGGTGAGCATTTCTAGCATTTTCTGGCTGCGTTTGGGAATGCCAAGGCTGAATTGCTAGGGGATCTTCACCTTAGGGGGGTTCAAAGTTAAGGAGTATTGCAGTTCCCCCGGAGAGTCGGTCAAGAAAATTTGGGAATGGTACAAGTAACGTTAGAGGCGTTAGATCTTCTGTCCCACTTTTTGAAGATGGTACAGGATAAAGCATTCTGCTTGGCGATCGCCTTTATTCTGCGTTAACGATTTATAAATATTGCATTTTTTAAGAAACAGCCATTAATTTTTTTGAGTTTGTATGAACTTTGCAAATTTTCCGTGGTTATCCACGATTATTTTATTTCCCATTATTGCGGCATTATTTTTGCCCCTCATCCCCGACAAAGATGGGAAAACAGTGCGCTGGTATGCCTTGACCATTGGCTTAATTGACTTTGTGATCATCGTGACAGCCTTTTACACGGGCTACGATTTTGGCAACCCGAATCTGCAACTGGTAGAGAGCTATACCTGGGTCGAAGCAATCGATCTGCGCTGGTCAGTGGGGGCCGATGGCCTTTCCATGCCCTTGATTCTTCTCACGGGTTTTATCACAACTTTGGCGATCTTGGCAGCCTGGCCCGTAAGCTTTAAGCCAAAGCTATTTTATTTCCTGATGCTGCTGATGTATGGCGGTCAAATCGCTGTCTTCGCCGTGCAGGATATGCTGCTGTTTTTCTTTACCTGGGAATTAGAACTGGTTCCGGTTTATCTGATTCTGTCCATCTGGGGTGGCAAAAAACGGCTCTATGCCGCAACGAAATTCATCCTCTACACCGCTGGTGGTTCATTATTTATTCTGATTGCCGCCCTGACCATGGCCTTTTATGGGGATACGGTCACCTTTGATATGACGGCGATCGCCCAGAAAGACTTTGGCATTAACCTCCAACTGCTGCTTTATGGTGGCCTGCTTATCGCCTATGGGGTGAAGTTACCGATTTTTCCTCTGCATACCTGGCTCCCCGATGCCCATGGTGAAGCCACCGCCCCGGCCCACATGCTCCTCGCCGGAATTCTCCTAAAAATGGGCGGCTATGCCCTACTGCGGATGAATGCCGGGATGCTGCCCGATGCCCATGCCCTGTTTGGCCCGGTGCTTGTGATCCTCGGAGTCGTCAATATCGTTTATGCGGCCCTCACTTCCTTTGCCCAACGTAATCTCAAACGAAAAATCGCCTATTCCTCCATTTCCCACATGGGCTTTGTGCTAATTGGGATGGCTTCGTTTACCGATTTGGGGACGAGTGGTTCAATGTTACAGATGATTTCCCACGGGCTCATTGGGGCGAGTCTCTTCTTTATGGTTGGTGCCACCTATGACCGTACCCACACCCTGATGCTCGATGAAATGGGTGGGGTCGGCAAAAAAATGAAGAAAATCTTTGCGATGTGGACGACCTGCTCGATGGCTTCTTTGGCACTGCCGGGGATGAGTGGGTTTGTTGCTGAATTAATGGTATTCGTCGGTTTTGCCACCAGTGATGCCTATAGCCCTACTTTCCGGGTGATCATTGTTTTCCTCGCGGCAGTGGGCGTCATTTTAACGCCGATCTACCTGCTTTCGATGTTGCGGGAAATCCTCTACGGCCCAGAAAACAAAGAGCTTGTGGCGCATGAAAAACTGATCGATGCCGAGCCTCGCGAAGTCTTTGTGATTGCGTGCTTGTTGATTCCGATTATTGGGATTGGTCTGTATCCGAAGGCCGTGACCCAGATCTATGCTTCTACGACGGAAAATCTAACGGCGATCCTGCGCCAATCGGTGCCGAGTCTTCAGCAAACGGCACAGGCACCTAGTTTAGATGTTGCGGTTCTGCGTGCCCCAGAGATTCGCTAATCGTTCAAACTTGAGTCCATAATTTTTGCAAGGCGGTGTGTTAATGGGCACTGTCTTTTTTATTAGCTGGAGTTCGGCGATCGCCTTTATCAAAGGACTTGATACACTAGAAATCATCAATGATTTCACAGACATGACAAGAAGCCAGGCACTTCTCGAGAGACGATTGGCAAAAAAAATAACAGAGTGAATTTAATTTAACTGAAGGCAACTGAAATGACTGTAGCTTTGAATATTGATGATGCTCTTTTGGAAGAAGCTCTCGCCCTCGGCAATCAAACACCGCCCGATGCCCTTGTTGAAATTGCCCTCAAAGAATATATTCAGCGGCGTAAGCGCCTCAAATTAATCGAGCTTTTTGGAACGATTGAATACGATCCCGACTATAACTACAAAACACAACGACGATAGAGATGCAAACGATCGTTGATACTTCAGTTTGGTCCCTGGCTTTACGTCGAAAAGAACCGTCTGAGCTGTTGCCTCAAGTTTCAGAACTACAACGACTGATTATCGCGGATGAAGTTGTTATGCTTGGGTTGATTCGTCAAGAAATCTTGTCTGGGATCCGCAATCTTGATCAATTTGCCCGTCTCAAAAGCTATCTTCAAGGATTTTTGGATTTAGAGCTAGATACCACTGACTATGAAACCGCTGCTGAGTTTTTTAACCAATGTCGGCGCAACGGTGTGCAAGGATCAAATACAGATTTTTTGATTTGTGCTGTTGCCCATCGCCGAAACTACAAAATTTTGACAGAAGACCGAGATTTTAAAAACTTTCAGGCCTATATTCCCATCAAACTCGCTTAATATTGGCGATCGCCCCAGGGATCAAAAAAAATTTTTATGGCAGCCTAACCACTCACAGAGAAGGTATCAGTTTCGCCGTACCAACCCGCTAAACTCTGGCCAGAAGCGACGGTGTAGGGAAGTGGGCAACCTTCTAGGGCTTCACGCTCCGTTAAGGGGGTTTCGTCGATGAGGCTATAGTCTGGCTTCACATAGGCGTGTTTTGTTTCGTCGTAGGCTAACACTTCGCCATTTTCGATGTTGTAGATCCAGCCATAGATTTTCAGCTTGCCCTGGTGGAGCCGCGATCGCACCACGGGATAGGTTTTGAGATTATCAATCTGAACAAGGACATTTTCCGCAACGAGGGTTTCGACCAGTTCTTCCCCTTCGCAGTGGGGGTAAGTATCCCGGACGAGGCGACGGGTGGCTTCGGCGTGCTTGAGCCAATCGTAAACCAAAGGCATATCCGCTTGGAGTTTATTTAATTTAAGCAGCCCTTTCATCGCGCCACAGTGGGAATGGCCACAGACAATAATTTGCCGAATATCGAGGCCTTGGAGAGCATATTCTAGGGTGCCCCCTTCGCCGCCATTGGCCGCACCATAGGGAGGAATAATATTTCCGGCATTGCGGATGACGAAGATTTCACCAATATCCGTTTGGGTAATCAGCGCCGGGTCAACACGGGAGTCGGAGCAACAAATGAACAGAACGCGGGGCTTTTGGCCGTGGGAAAGTTGTTCAAAAAGATCCTGGTGGCTCGCAACATAGCTTTGCTTAAATTTGTCCAGGCCGCGAATAAGTTTTTTCACTGTTCGATCGTCCGATGTCAAAACGAGGTGACTACTGAGGAATCATAGTAAACCAAAATAATCCATTTAGATAAATGAGGATGGCACATATTTTTCATAAGGTAGACCAATCACCTGGGGAGATTTTTGGCGATCGCCGACTCAATAATCCCGTTAATTTCCCCCCTAGATGCCGCTAAAATAAGCTTGATTTAATCGGTCGAGCCTATGGATTCAGCCATCCCCATCCTCAACGTCCAACATTTAACCCGGCGCTTCGGGGGCCTGGTGGCGGTGCATGATGTGTCTTTTCAGGTGGCCCCAGGGGAAATTTTCGGCTTGATTGGGCCGAATGGGGCGGGCAAAACAACTTTTTTTAATCTGTTGACCGGGATGATTCCCCCTTCCCAAGGAAACATTCTGTACCAAGGCCGCAAGATTCACGGTCTGGCTCCCCACCAAATTGCCGCCTCTGGTATTGCGCGGACGTTTCAGAATCTGCGCTTGTTTGGAAATTTGTCGGCCCTCGAAAATGTGGCGATCGCCCGCCATTTGCACCAAAAAAACAATATTTTTGAAGGAATTTTAGGTTTACCCAAAGCGAAAAAAGCTGAGCAAGAAACCTACGACCGGGCGAAGGAATTGCTAGATTTGGTCGGTTTAACCGGAAAATACCGTCAACAGGCGAAAAATTTTTCCTATGGTGATCAGCGGCGTTTAGAAATTGCCCGCGCCTTGGCCCTAGAACCCCAGCTTTTACTCCTCGATGAACCCGCTGCCGGGATGAACCCCAACGAAAAAGGCGCTTTGAGTGATTTAATTCGACAAATTCGGGCGCAATTTGACCTGACGATTCTGTTGATTGAGCATCATATTCCCCTGGTGATGGGACTGTGCGATCGCCTGGCGGTGTTGGACTTTGGCGAACTGATTGCCCTCGGTTTGCCAGAGGATGTAAAGGCAGATCCAGCGGTGATTGAAGCGTATTTGGGAGATGAGTAAATGTTGGAACTCATTGATGTCTCAGTCAATTATGGTGGTATCGAAGCCCTGAAAAATATCCACTTAACGGTCAATGCCGGGGAAATTGTCACCCTGATCGGCGCGAATGGGGCAGGAAAAACCACCACTCTCAAGGCCATTTCGCGGCTGGTCAATCTCCGCCAAGGCCGAATTCTGTATCATGGCACTGAGATCACCAAAAGTGCCCCCCATGCCGTTGTCAGGGCTGGCATTGCCCATAGTCCAGAGGGAAGACGAATTTTAGCGCGGCAAACAGTTTTAACGAATTTGGAATTGGGGGCCTACACGCGCCAGGATCGGTTAGGGATTAAGGCGGATCTCGAAAAACAATTTGCCATTTTCCCGCGCCTCGCAGAACGAAAAAATCAAATTGCGGGCACCCTCAGCGGTGGGGAACAACAAATGTTGGCGATCGCCAGGGCGGTGATGGGGCGGCCAAAACTTTTACTCCTTGATGAACCGAGTCTTGGTTTAGCGCCCCAAATTGTGAAGGAAATTTTTCAGGTAATTCAACAACTCCACGCCGATGGCACCACGATTCTTTTAGTCGAACAAAATGCGAGTCTGGCCCTCGAATGTAGCGATCGCGCCTATGTTTTAGAAGCGGGTTACCTTAAAATTAGCGGCAACGCCCGGGATCTACTCACCGATGAACGGGTTAAAGCAGCCTATCTTGGCTAGGTAGGTGCTCACTTCTTTCCTGCGGTACCCATTGTGAAAGCTGTTCGTTTTGTTCCCCTGCGCCCTAAGGCTTGGCAGAAGGTCATTCGTTTATTTTTCGCCACGGCGATCGCCTTGATCTTAGTGCGAAATGCGTTGCCTTTGATCAGACAGATTAGCTTTTTTGGCCTGTACCAAGTCGCCACCCCAGAGAAAGTTGTTGCTTTGACCTATGATGACGGCCCGGCACCGCCCTATACCGAAGCCATTTTAGAGATTCTCGACGACTACCAAGCGAAGGCCACCTTTTATGTGGTGGGGCAAAATATCGAACTCTATCCAGACACCGTCCGCCAAACCATCGCCGCTGGCCATGAACTGAGCAACCATTCCTACGAGCACAAATACATGGCCTTCCGTTCCTGGGACTACATCACCAACGAAGTGGACAAAACGGATCAACTGCTGCGAAATTTGGGGGTCACGGGCCAGATCGATTTTCGGCCGCCCTGGGGTCGTCGTTTTCTCCTGCTTCCCCTTTATCTCCATCAGCAACAGAAACGCCTCGTGATTTGGGATGTGGATTCTTTTGATTGGGAAATTGAGGCTAGTCCTGTGGACATTGCGGCACGGGTCATTGGGGCTGTACAACCCGGATCGATTGTTCTGATGCACGATGGTGGCGGCGATCGCCAACGCACCGTAGAAGCGACAGATTTGATTTTGAGTCAGTTGACCGAAGCTGGCTATCGCTTTGTGACCGTGGCTGAACTCTTTGAATTGTCCTAAAAAATCAAGCCGATTGCACCGAATCTATTTCCCCCTGCAAAGGACAAACGCAAGTCTCTTGTTCCAACCATTGGGAGCCGACTTGATGGAGGGCGGTCATTACAGGCTGAATTTCTCGTCCCTTTGCTGTTAACGAATATTCCACCCGGGGGGGAATCTCTGCGTAAATGCGCCGTTCCACCAGGCCATGGGCTTCTAGTTCTCGCAAGCGTACCATTAACGTTTTGGTACTGATCCCCGGTAAAGCCTTGAGCAGTTCATTGGTGCGGCGATCGCCTGTAAAAAGCTCCCGCAACACTAAAATTGACCATTTATTTCCCAACAAATCCACCACAAATTGGATCGGACATTGGAAATTAACATCATTACAAGGGTTGGGGTCAGTCATTGGCCAAACATACTTCATTGCTAAAACTTTAACATTTCTTCAATGTCCCCGGAATCCTAACAAAGGCAATATTTTTTTACCCCAGGTAACTATAGGCTAGCCGGAGAAACCCTCTTGAAACTTCAGGATAATTCCGAAAAGATAAGTCCCAGAAAGATTTAAAAAACACCTTTTAATCAGCCTATGGTTACGCTCACTGACCAGCCGAGTCCAGAACTTCTCAGACCAGGGGTTAAAAAACCAGTTCAAGAAACCCTCCTGACACCCCGCTTTTACACCACGGATTTTGATAAAATTGCCAACATGGTGCTCTCTTCCCACGAGGAAGAAATTTTGGCTGCCCTCGAAGAATTGCGGGCCGATTATAACCGCAATCATTTCATCCGTGACGAAAGTTTTGAGCAATCTTGGGATCATTTCGACGAGAAAACCCGCAGTATTTTCATTGACTTTTTAGAACGTTCTTGTACTTCTGAGTTTTCTGGCTTTCTTTTATTTAAAGAGCTGTCCCGCCGCCTCCGCGATCGCAGTCCGATTTTGGCCGAAGCTTTTCACCTGCTGGCCCGGGACGAGGCACGCCATGCGGGATTTATCAACAAATCAATGGTGGATTTTGGTCTCTGTTTAGACCTGAAATATCTCACCCAAAAACGAACCTATACTTTCTTTCCGCCGGAGTGGGTAATTTATACCGTTTACCTGTCAGAAAAGATTGGCTATTGGCGTTATATCCTCGTGTATCGCCACCTGGAGAAACACCCAGAACACAATATTTATCCGCTGTTTAAGTATTTTGAAAGCTGGTGCCAGGACGAAAACCGCCACGGAGACTTTTTTAAAGCCCTATTGCGATCGCAAAAATCCCTGTGGAAAACTTGGCAATCTCGCTTGTGGTCGCGCTTTTTCTTGTTAACGGTATTTGTCACCCATTCCCTGACAACCCTGGAACGGTCTGATTTTTACGAGATGATTGGCCTTGATGCCCACCAATACAATCGGGACGTGATTCGCAACACCAACGAAACGTCTCTACGGGCTTTCCCGGAAGTGCTCGACACAAACCATCCCCAGTTTTTCACCCGCCTAGAAGCCTGCGCCGCCGCCAATGAACACCTAAAGGCGATCGCCACCAACGGCAACCCCAAAGTGATTCAGTTTTTCCAAAAAATCCCCTGGATCACCAACATCGTTTGGCATATGGCTTTGATCTTCTTCACCAAGCCTGTGGATGCCGAAGCCCTACGGGCCGAGGTTCACTAAAAATTCCCCTCAGCATTTTTCCGCTTATTTACCCCATGGAGTAGCCATGACGACCCTATCCCAACGCCTCCGCTTTGGTACCCAAACCTCCCATACCCTCTCAGAAAATACAGCTTTTATGAAGTGCTTTTTGAAGGGCATTGTGGAACGGCAACCCCTCCGGAAATTGATGGCCAATTTGTATGCGGTCTATTACACCCTGGAGACGGCTTTTGAACAGTACAAAGACCACGAAATTCTAGGGGAAATCTATTTCCCGGAGTTGAACCGAGTGCCCCATCTAGAAGAGGATCTTGCCTTTTACTACGGTGAGCATTGGCACAGGCAACTGGAACTACTCCCGGCGGGTAAAGTCTACCAAGCGCGCTTACAAGAACTGGCCGCCACTGATCCGCTGCTCCTGATTGCCCATGCCTATGTGCGCTATATGGGAGATCTGTCTGGGGGTCAGAGTTTAAAGAATATTATCCGCTCGGCTTTAGAGTTACCCGATGGTCAGGGCACCAGATTTTATGAATTTGACTCCTGGCCGACCCCAGGCGATCGCCGCAATTTCAAGTTGCAATATCGAGACGCCCTGGATCGGTTGAATCTAGACGAAGTAACGATCCAGAAGATTATCAACGAAGCGAATTATGCCTTTGCCCTCAACCGGGATGTGATGCACGAGTTGGAGCCAGACGTAAAAGCGGCCATCGGCGAACACACCTTTGATTTGTTAACTCGCCAAGATCGCCCGGGCAGTACCGAAAACCGCGATCGCCAGCCCGATGATCCGGCCCTTATCGCGTCTTCCTAGAACCAGTTTTAATCCTCTATTCCTACGAGTTTCCCCGAGCGCTTTTAAGTGTCGTTTGAAAGCATTATTTCTCACTGAAATTAGAAGTGCTAGGGGATTTTTTTTGAAAAATCAACTTTAATTAATCTCTTTTTCCGATGAATTTAGCCAGTCAAAATGTCCGCTTTAATGGGCCGCTCCTCCAAAAATATAATCAATCGGTTCCTCGCTATACCAGTTACCCCCCCGCAACGGAATTAACCCCTGATTTTGAGGGGGCTCTTTTCCGCCAGGCGATCGCCATGGGGAATTATAAAAAAACGCCCCTTTCCCTCTACTGCCACATTCCTTTTTGTGAAAAGCCCTGCTATTTCTGTGGCTGCAATACGATCATTACCCAGTACAAACCCGCCGCCGCTACCTATCTGGACTACCTGATTCGTCACATTCAACAGGTTGCCCCCCTCGTCCAAGGCGATCGCCTGGTGCAACAACTCCACTGGGGTGGCGGCACACCCAATTATTTAAACTTGGAGCAAGTGACGCGTTTGTGGCAAACCCTCCAGGACAATTTTCAATTTGCGCCCGATGCGGAGATTTCCATCGAGATCAACCCCTGCGAGGTGAGTCGCGAGTATATTTTTGTCTTGCATCAACTGGGTTTTAAGCGGATCAGCTTTGGCATTCAGGATTTTAATCCCCAGGTACAAGCGGCGGTCAATCGCATCCAACCGGAGGAAAAACTCTTTGAGGTGATGGCCTGGATTCGGGAAGCAGGTTTTGAAAGCGTCAATGTGGATTTGATCTACGGCCTGCCCTACCAAACCCTGGCGACGTTTACAGAAACGGTAGAAAAAACGATCCAACTGAACCCCGACCGGATCGCCGTCTTTAGTTTTGCCTATGTGCCCTGGCTGAAACCTCTGCAAAAACGGATGCCCGAAGCGGCGATGCCCCCCACCGCCGAAAAGCTAGAAATCCTCAAGATGACCATCGCCAACCTCACCTACCACGGTTATGTGTTCATCGGCATGGATCACTTTGCCAAGCCCAACGATGAATTGGCGATCGCCCAACAGGCCGGGGAATTGCACCGGAATTTCCAAGGCTACACCACGAAGCCAGAATCCGACCTTTTAGGGTTTGGCATGACTTCGATCAGTATGCTCCAGGATGTGTATGTCCAAAACCACAAACGCTTGAAAGATTTTTACGCGGCCATTGATCAACGGGTTCTCCCCATCGAAAAGGGTGTCCAGCTCACCCAGGATGACCTGATTCGCCGCACCGTGATTATGGAATTAATGTGCCAGTTTCGCCTGTCGGCCCCGACGCTGGAGAACAAATATCACCTGGGCTTTGATTTGGACTTTAACGACTATTTCCAAGCCGAATTGAGTGCTTTAAATGATTTGGAAGCCGACGGGTTGATTCACCGTTCCGGGGATGGCTTCCAGGTGACGCCCAGCGGTCGGCTCTTGATCCGCAATATTGCGGCGGTGTTTGACACCTACCTACAACACAAAACCGAGAAAACTTTCTCCAAGGCGATTTAGCGATCGCCACCGTTTCCCCTGGGACTGATCATCAACCGGGTTCGCCCCATTGTCTTGTTCTATTGTTTGAGAATTCATGACCCAATCTGTGCAATTACCCACCCAAAAACCGACCCTAGACTGGGTTGCCGTGTTCTTTTTTGGCGCGGTTCATCTCCTGGCCCTTGGTTTGGCCCCCTTCTTTTTCTCTTGGTCGGCGATCGCCGTTTGTCTGTTTCTCCACTGGCTCTTTGGCAGTATTGGCATTTGTTTGGGCTACCATCGCCTGTTGAGCCACCGCAGCCTCAAAGTCCCGCAATGGCTGGAATATACCCTGGCGTTTATTGGTGCCCTGGCTCTCCAGGGTGGCCCTATTTTTTGGGTGGCGGGCCACCGGCTGCACCATGCCCACACGGAAGATGAAGTTAAAGACCCCTATTCCGCAAAACGGGGTTTTTGGTGGAGCCATATGCTCTGGATTTTCTACCCCGATCAACAATTTTTTGATGCGGATCAATACAGCCGCTATGCCCAAGATCTCGCGAAACAGCCCTTTTATCGTTGGCTAAATCGCAATTTTCTGTTGCTACAAATTCCTTTGGCGATCGCCCTTTATCTCCTCGGCGGTTGGTCTTGGGTCGTGTATGGGATGCTGGTGCGGGCGGTGTTACTATGGCATAGCACCTGGTTTATCAACTCTGTCACCCATGTGTGGGGCTACCGCAGTCACGCAAGCGACGACAATTCCCGTAATCTCTGGTGGGCGGCAATTCTCACCTATGGCGAAGGCTGGCATAACAACCACCATGCCTATCCTAATGTGGCGAAAGCCGGTTGGCGCTGGTGGGAAGTCGATGTTACCTGGTGGGCCATCTGGCTCCTACAACGGCTTGGTCTCGCCACGAAAGTTATTTTGCCGCCAGCCGTCGTCACAGAATAAATTTGCGTTTGATCATTACCGCCAATTCAAAAAAATAACCCCCCATTTTCCGTTTGGCATGGGGGATTTTTGTAGCATTATTAATCGTGGTTAGCCTAGCGAATCCCAAGCAATTCCACATCAAAGATCAAAGTTGCATTGGGGGGGATCACACCACCAGCACCACGGGAACCATAGCCCAGTTCTGCAGGAATAATCAGCGTGCGCTTACCACCAGGCTTCATGGTAATGACACCTTCGTCCCAACCTTTAATCACTTGCCCAACACCGATCACAAAAGAAAAGGGTTCATTGCGCTTGACGGAGCTGTCAAACACGTCGCCGTTTGTCAGTTTGCCAGTGTAATGAACCGTCACCATTTCCCCTTCCATGGGGGATGCCCCTTCACCGACAACTTCATCGATGTACTGGAGGCCGGATTCGGTTGTGACTGCTTTTGATAAATCAATATCCATATCTTTGAGTTCCTCGGTGGGATTGGCGGCAATTTGTACCACTGGACTGGTCGAGTCGAGTTCAGCGGCGATCGCCGTTTGGCTGGTCCCATTAAAGACCGCAGACAAGATTAACATAACCCCACAGATAACGATGACCCCAAAACTAAGCCAAATTTCTCGCATGGATGTTCATTCACTCCCAGATTTACAAACAGTGTGCATTGCTTTCCTATCTTACCGGGCCTATCGCCACTGCTTATTTTCCAGTTCGCGCACCTGCCGCTCTAAACGATCAATGCGACCGCGCAGTTCATCCATTTCTGACTGACGAGGCACCCCAAGATCCCGCAAAATATTCCGCACCTGCCGCTCGAAATAAGCCTCTGCATTGCCCTGTTCGAGTTTGAGTTGGTTCATCATGTCATCGAGCATTGTTTTGGCCTGCTCTGGGTTGATCGTCCCTTCTTTTACCCACTGGTCACTGGCTTCTTTGACTTTTTCGGCGACGATCGAGGTGGTCCCAATCCCAATCATCAGCATTTGTTGCAGGAAGTTGTTGTTGTCCATGGTTTAGTCTGTCTCGTCTTCAGTATGGGTTTCCCTAAATGGTTTCAACCTTAAGCTAGAATAGCTTAGCGAATTTGAACCTAGTTATATTCTAATGATGCCTGCTTCTTCTGAGTCCCCCCGGATTGCCACCGTTGCCCGGGTGACGGGTGAAACCAATGTGAAAGTAACGGTCAATCTGGATGGAACTGGCAAGTGTGAGGTGAATACTGGGGTGCCATTCCTCGATCACATGCTGCATCAGCTTTGTTCCCATGGTCTATTGGATCTGCACATCCAGGCCCAAGGGGACTATGAGATTGACGACCACCACACCAACGAGGATGTGGGCATTACCCTGGGGATGGCGATCGCCAAAGCCATTGGTGAGCGCAAAGGGATTCAGCGGTTTGGTCATTTTGTCGCGCCCCTCGATGAGGCCTTAGTACAAATCGCCTTAGATTTTTCTGGTCGGCCCCACCTCAGCTATGGTTTAGAAATCCCCACGGAACGGGTCGGCACCTACGATACGCAACTGGTGCGAGAATTTTTTGTGGCGATCGTTAACCATGCCCAAATGACGATCCACATGCGCCAACTAGACGGTATTAATTCCCACCACATCATTGAAGCGACCTTTAAAGCCTTTGCCCGGGCGATGCGCATGGCCCTAGAAATTGACCCCCGTCGGGCGGCAACGATCCCTAGTTCTAAAGGGGTTCTTTAGGGTCTTTTTTAAAATTTTTATGCCCAACATTTGCAAGCAGATTTTCACAGCTAAAGTGTATTGGGGCATTGCTTCGCTCCTCCCCCCTTGCGGAAAGGTTAAGGTACACTTTTCTGAAGAATTGGCTCATTTAATCACTAATGCTCACGGAAAACCCACCCACCTCTAGTCCGAAAGCTACCCGTCGTCTTTGGCTTGCGGCAATTAAACCCCCCATTTATACGGTGGCAGTGACCCCTGTGATCGTGACAACGGCAGCGGCCTATGGGGAATTTGGGGTGTTTAACCCGGTGCGGTTTGGGCTTTTCCTGGGGGCGGCAATTTGCTTAATTGCTTGGATGAATCTCAGTAATGATGTGTTCGACGCGGACACGGGCATTGATGTCAATAAGGCGACTTCGGTGGTCAATCTAACGGGCGATCGCCCATTGGTTTTTGGCATTGCCCTCGGTTTTTTGGGTCTGGGAATCACCGGAATTGCCTTAATCAGCTATCTGCAGCAGGATTGGACGGTGTTTAATTTGTTGCTCCTGGCAACGGCGATCGCCTACACCTACCAGGGGCCACCGTTTCGGTTGGGTTATCTCGGTATTGGCGAGTTCGTCTGTTTTCTCGCCTATTGGATTACGGGTCAGGGAGTCTTTTATAGCCAAGCCCAAACCCTCACGCTCAATGCGGTTTGGGCCTCGGCTTGGGTTGCTTTGACGACGAGTATTATTTTGTTTTGCTCCCATTTTCACCAGGCCGAAGATGACCTAGCCGCCGGAAAAAAATCGCCCATTGTCCGCCTCGGCACCTACCAAGGGGCGCAGGTATTGACCTACAGTTTGGGAGCCGTTTTAGTTTTGACCTGCCTATTGGTGGCTGTCGGCACTTGGTCACCCTGGATGCTCCTCACATTTGCCAGTGCCCCCTTTGCCCTGAGTCTGATCAACCATGTCCGCCTGAACCATGACCAGCCCGACAAGGTGAGTAACTGCAAATTTTTTGCGGTCAAGTTTCACTTTGCCAGCGGTCTATTGTTGGCGATCGCCTACGTTTTATCCTATTACAACCTCGAATTTCTCAGCGTTACGGGCTTGGGTTATTAGCGATAGTTCGTAAACTGAATCGGCATCGGGAAATCTAAATCCCGCACCGCCTGCATTACTGCCTGGAGGTCATCCTTTGACTTGCTCGAAATGCGGACAGCATCTCCTTGGATCGAAGCCTGCACCTTTTTAAAATCTGTTTTGACCATCTTGGTGATTTTCTTCGCATCATCCTTAGAAATGCCCTGGCGCAGGGTGATCACTTGGCGCACGCGGCCACCGCTGGCGGATTCTGCCTCACCATAATCAAAAAGTTTCGGTGACAGGTTCCGTTTAACAGCCTTGGTGACCAGGATAGTTTGCACTGCATCGAGGGTAAAATCGCTGGCAGTATTAATTATGATGGTGTTTTCTCCCAGCTCAATGGTAGTCTTGGTATCCTTGAGGTCATAGCGCGTGTTGATGTCCCGGAGAGCTTGATCAATGGTATTGACCACTTCCTGACGATCAAAATCACTCACCACATCAAAGGAATTTGTAGAAGCCATAAAGATACTTAGCTGAATTCAACAGATGAAAATTTCAAGGTTCACATTTGCCCATAAACGTTGTGCGAGGCCCTGGGGATTTTCCTAGAGGCTCTGGACGGCGATCGCACTCAAGGTAAAAAGCGTAATGTTGGCGATATTCCCCACGGCAAACATCATCGAACGCAATACTGGAATGTTGAGGATGTAAAACAGCGGGTAGAGGGTTCTCGCCACCAAAAAGGCGATCGCCGCAATCTTTGCCCAGGGAGAATCCACCCCCGTTACCAACGCAGACAAACAAGCAACGCCATAAACCGCCAACGCTTCAAAAGCATTCTGGTGCGCCCAATTGGCCCGCTGCGCATAATCTGGCAATAGATCTACCGTTGCCCTGGGCCGCCGAAACATCTCCAGGCGATCGCTCATTTGACCAGCCAGTTTAACCCGCGCATAGCCCACCACCCCATAGGGCAGATAAACCAGAAATACCGCGCCGATCAACGAATAAATAAGGACAGCAGAAACAGACAGATTCATGGATTAATCCTAAACAACTGGGCAAATGGGTAGCACAAAAAAATTAATCGAAATAGAAGAGGGTGACAAGTTTTCGCTGTTCTTCTGCTTCTTGGCAGGTTTGCAGGAGCGTATCGCTGTCATGGAACGCAAAACAAATAAGCTGTTGGCAGCGGGAGATAATTTCACTGTTACACAGGCTGCTGGCTTCTCCCAGAGAAAGTTCATCATTCTCAGGATGCTCTACCAGATGCACGACCTTTTCGAGTTCCACACGGGATTCACGGGGTTGTTTTTCGAGGCTCTGGGGCAGAATTACAGTTAAAAGGCTCGAATCAGCCCGCATTACACCCTTAATCGCCGCTGAGTTTGTCCCCGTTGCGCCGGAGGTGATAATTCGATTTCCCCCTAGGGCTAGGGCATAGCTCATCATTTCGATCAGGTGCTGGTGGGTAATCGGGACATGCCGAGAACCGAGAAGAGCAATGCGCTTAGAGCCAGTTTGTTGAATGGCAGCTAGCTCCTGTGCCAGGGTGTCAAGGGTCGGAATATCTAAAGATTGACTCAAAGATCGTAAGGGGACTCGATAGCCTGAATAATCGATGCCATTTTAATCAAACATCCCTGATAAAGCAATCCTTCTGTTTTTCTTTGCCGAGATGCTTGCATATTCTTAAATGCTAGTGCTACATTTATATACTGTTTGCAACCCGGACGTATAGCTCAGTTGGTTAGAGTACATCGTTGACATCGATGGGGTCACTGGTTCGAATCCAGTTACGTCCATACACAAGAAATAACCCCTAGCCGTTTCCCGGCTGGATGATGGCGAGTTCGGGTCGGGAAATGCCCTGTCTCGTTTTTCTAGCCCATTAGCGCTATGATTTTACGGCACCTAGGGGGCGATCGCCGATCGCCTATGGTCTTTCCCGGTGATTGAGCCGCTGTCTGGCCGATACTGATTCAACCGGAGGAGCTGTGCCCATTGACCTGAGGTTGTGAAAATGGGACTGGTAATTCTCATTCTCAATGCTCTAAATACTGGGGCAGAAATACCGGGATTGACAACATTAGGCTATATTTCTGCATAACAAAATTAGAAAACTCCTTTATTATTCCTTAAGGTCAGGCTCCACAAACTGTTGCGTCCCCTTAGCTTTTGATTTACTGCTTTATGACGTTTCTCCAGCATTCTATCCAGGCACAAGCATCGTTGCTCGATATCCTCAATGAGCGGGCACGCAGCCAACCCAATGCCCAAGCCTATGTTTTTTTAGAAAATGGAGAAACTGAATCTGGTCACCTTACTTACCAAGAATTAGCAACTCAGGCAAAGGCGATCGCCTCCCATCTGACCCCCTGGCGTGGGGAACGGGCATTGTTGCTGTATCCGTCTGGATTGGCGTTTATCACAGCATTTTTGGGGTGTCTTTATGCCGGGGTGATTGCGGTGCCTGTCTATCCGCCGAAGCGCAACCAAAAGTTATCGCGCCTGTTGGCGATCGCCGATAATGCCCAGGCCAAACTTGCCCTAACCACCGAGGCCTTGTTAGGAGATATTCAACAAAGATTTGCCCAAGCAGAGCCGTTTCAGGATCTAACCTTTTTGGCGACGGATACTTTAGAACAAGCTCCCCAAGGCTTCAAGCCCCAGGAGATTCAGGGGGATGATCTAGCATTTCTGCAATACACTTCTGGCTCCACGGGGACACCCAAGGGCGTGATGGTTTCCCACCGGAACATCCTCCACAACCAGCGACTGATTCAAACCGCTTTTGGCCATAGTGAAAAGAGTATCGGGGTCGGTTGGCTGCCCCTTTTCCATGATATGGGTCTCATTGGCCATGTACTCCAGCCGCTTTACGTGGGCTTTCCCAGTATTTTGATGCCTCCGGTGGCGTTTTTGACTAATCCTCGTCGCTGGCTCCAGGCGATCGCCAAGTATCGGGCTACGACCAGCGGTGGGCCAAATTTTGCCTATGATCTATGTGTTGATCGCCTGACGGACAGTGATCTAGCCGATCTGGATTTAAGCAGTTGGAATCTTGCTTACAGCGGTGCAGAACCAGTGCGGGCGGCGACCCTCGAAAAATTCAATCAAAAATTTGCCCCCTGTGGTTTCCGGCCAGAGGCCTTTTACCCCTGCTATGGCATGGCGGAGGCGACCCTATTCATTACGGGGGGTGATAAGCAACAAGCCCCGATCACCACCAGTTCGTCCGAAGAGTCAGACAATTTATTTGTTAGTTGTGGCCAACCCTACCATGACACCCAGGTGGCGATCGTCGATCCGGAATCTTTTACCCCTTGTCCTGAAGGGATGACTGGGGAAGTGTGGGTGCGGGGGGACAGTGTCGCCCAGGGTTATTGGAATGCCCCCATTGCCACCCAAGAAACCTTTACGGCAACTCTCAATCACCATCAAAAATCTTTCCTGCGCACTGGTGATCTTGGTTTTATCGCCGCAGGAGAACTGTTCATTACCGGTCGCCTCAAGGATTTAATTATCGTCCGGGGAAAAAATCACTATCCCCACGACATCGAGCTTACGGCCCAACAGTCCCACCCAGCTCTCCGGGAAAATTGCGGGGCAGCCTTCACGGTAGAAATTGACGGTACAGAACGCCTAATGCTGGTGCAAGAGGTAAAACGAACTTTTCTCCGAAATCTGGATGTCGAGGCGATCGCCCAAAAAATCCGTCAGGCGATCGCCGCAAACCATGAACTACAAACCTATGGCATCATCCTGATTAAAACCGGTAGCATCCCAAAAACGTCCAGCGGTAAAATCCAACGACACCGTTGCCGTCAGGCGTTTCTGGCCGATGAGTTGATGGTTGTGGGCCGCAGCGTCCTGGGTGAAGTAGATCATGCTTCCGCCCAAAGTTTTAATCCTCCCCAGAAACAACCACCCTCCCAGCCGACCACTGACTTAATTAAACCCCTCCGCGAACAATTGGCCCAAGCCCTCTCGCTGCCCCTTGATACTATCCAAGACGATCAGCCCATCGCCGCTTTGGGCCTAGATTCCGTGCAAGTTATTGAAATCAAGCATTACATCGAGCAAAAATTCGATTTAATAGTGCCCCTTGAAAAATTTTTTGAGGATCTTACCGTTGCCCAACTCGCCCAGGATATCCTGACTCTAGCTAATCTCCCCCAAGAATCCCAACATCACCAAAACGGACATCTCCCCCAAGCGACTCAGCTAGAAGCAGAGGGCATTGATCTCGACCAACGGTTGCGCCTCGCTTATAAACCAAGCCGTAATGTCCTTGATAAAGCCAGGGAGTTTAACCTGCCGGATCAATTGCGAGCCAATGATCTACTGCCCTATTTCCGGGCCCTTGAACGCAATGAAGGGGCCACCTGTATTTTTGAAGGGCGACAACTAATTATGTTGGGCTCCAATAATTATCTGGGGCTGACTGCCGATGTCCGAGTACGAGAAGCCACTGCCAAGGCCGCTCTAGAAGAAGGGCCGAGTTTAACGGGATCACGACTACTCAATGGTTCGACCCGCCAACACCGGGAATTTGAGCGAAAACTTGCCGCCTTCGTCGGTCATGAGGATGCTTTAGTCTTTACCACGGGATATCAGGCGAATTTAGGCTTTATTTCCGCCTTGATGAACGAAAATACAACGATGATCCTCGACAGTGAGGCCCATGCTTGCATTTACGATGGGGCGTTTATGAGTCGCTGCCGGGTAGTTCAATACCAGCACAATGACCTGCAAGATTTAGAACAAAAATTGATCCAGGTGACAACGGACTCGGCAACAATGGTCACGATTGATGGTCTGTATTCAATGACGGGGGATATTGCGCCCCTACCAGAAATTCGGCAATTATGCGATCGCCATGGGGCTACCCTCGCAGTAGATGATGCCCATGCTCTGGGTGTTTTGGGAAAAACGGGCCGGGGGACGGAGGAGCATTTCGGGATGATTGGCAGCAGTGATATTCTTTGTGGGACTTTTTCCAAGAGTTTGGCTTCCATTGGCGGTTGGGTCGCCGCCGAAGCAAAGGTGATTGATTGGATTCGTTTTAACGGGCGGTCAATGTTATTTTCGGCTTCCATCCCCCCCACCTCCCTGGCTGCGGCTGCCACGGCCTTGGATATTTTGATTGCCGAGCCCTGGCGGGTACAAAAGCTCCATGAAAATGCCCAATATTGGCAACGGGGGTTACAGTCCCTTGGCTTTACTGTGGGTACCGCCCAAACGCCGATTATTACGGTACATATTGGCGATGATTTTAAATGTATGCAGTTCTGTAAGGCGCTGCTAGAGGCGGGAGTTTATGTGAATGCGGCGGTATATCCGGCGGTGCCTCGTAATAAAGCCGCCCTCCGCACCAGTGTGATGGCGACCCACACCCAGGAACATTTAGACAAAGCCCTCGCAATTTTTGCGGAAGTCGGTCAGCAATTTCTGGCTGAAATCGAGGCTGAATAGATGCGACACGCAATTATTACGGGGGGATCGAGTGGGATTGGTTTGGCGATCGCCTGTCAGTTAGCTCAACAGGGGAATGTCAATCTTTCAATCATTGCCCGCAATCCTGATAAACTCCAGGCAGCTCAAACTCAGATTCAAGAAGCTTTTGCCGATGTCCAGCAGCAATGTTTAACCCTCACGGCGGATGTGGCCCAACGGTTGGAAATTGAACAGGCGATCGCCACAGCCATAGAAAAATTTGGAGCGCCGGATTTATTAATTACCTCAGCAGGAATGGCCCACCCTGGTTATTTTCAGGAACTGCCCCTCGAAATTTTTGAACAAACCATGACGGTAAATTATTTCGGCACGTTGTATGCGATTCGCGCTGCTCTCCCAGCAATGCAGACCCAAAACCAGGGCCAAATTGTAATGATTTCCTCTGGAGCGGGTCTAGTGGGTTTGTTTGGCTATACCCCCTACAGTCCGAGTAAATTTGCCCTGCGGGGTCTGGCGGAATCTCTCCGGGGAGAACTCAAGCAACACGGAATTCAGGTGGCGATCGCCTATCCGCCCGATACCGATACCCCCCAACTGGCCGCCGAAAATTTGACAAAACCGCCGGAAACCAAGTTAATTACAGAGACCGCCCAAATGTGGACAGCAGAACGGGTTGCCGCCACCATTCTCCGGGGTATTCAGCGACAAAAATTCGTTATTACCCCTGGCTTGGAAATGCAACTACTTTATCGCCTCCATAGCCTGCTGGCCCCCGTCCTGCAATGGTATTTTGATCGACTGGTGGCCCGCGCCCGCCAACACTAAATCTTTATCCCTTTCCTTTACCCTGACCCCATGGGATCGCCCACCATGACCCATTCTGCGAAAACCATTGTTGATCTGCTTCGTCACCGCGCTGACAGCACCCCCGACCGCACCGCCTATCACTTTATTTCAGGCGAAGATAACCTCACAACCCTGACCTATGCCCAACTAGAGCACCAGGTAAAGGCGATCGCCGCCCATTTGCAAACCTTTATCGAACCAGGCGATCGCATTTTGTTAGTGTTCCCCTACTCGGCGGGCCTCGAATTCGTCGCTAGTTTTTACGCTTGTCTCTACGCCGGGGCGATCGCCGTCACCATTAACCCCAGTCGCAGTGATGACGCCCTCGAAAAGCTTATGGAAAGGGTAGAAGATTGTCAGGCCAAGGGAATCCTCACAACCCGCGCCCTCATTGACTATTTCCAAAAGAAACTCACTAAAGCCCCCCGCCAGGCCGCTGGTCTTGTGCGCAAATTTAGCCAAGTCAAAGTAATTGCGATGGATGAAATTCCCGCAGATCTCGCAGCAGACTGGCAAGCCCCCAAGATTACCGACGACACCCTCGCCTTTTTGCAATACACCTCCGGCTCCACAGGGAAACCCAAAGGCGTGATGGTCACCCATGGTAATGTGCTCCATAACTCCGCCGTGATTTACAAATCCTTTAGCCACAGTCCCGAAACCCGGATGGCCAGTTGGCTCCCCATGTTTCACGATATGGGCTTGATTGGCGGCGTCCTCCAGCCTTTTTATGGCAACTTTGAGGCCTTTCTGATGTCTCCCATCGAGCTAGTACAAAAGCCCGTCCGGTGGCTAGAGATCATCTCCCAGCACCGCATCACCACCAGTGGTGGCCCGAACTTTGCCTATGATCTGGTTGCTCGCCAAGTCACCCCAGAACAACTCAAAACCCTCGATCTCAACTCTTGGGATGTGGCCTATAGTGGCGCTGAAACTGTCCGGGCTAGTACCCTAGAAAAATTCACCCAGACCTTCGCCCCCTGTGGGTTTCGTCGCGAAGCCTTTTATCCTTGCTATGGCATGGCCGAAGCGACTCTGTTCATCAGTGGTGGCTCCAAGGAAAAAGCGCCAGTGGTGCAATATATGGCCCCCGAAGCCCTCGAACAAAATCAAGCGATCATCAGTACCGATGGCAGTCGGGGTATTGTTAGTTGTGGCTGGACATGGCTTGACGATGAAGTAATTATCGTTGACCCGGAAACCAAAACCAAGCTTCCCGAAGGCCAAGTGGGCGAAATTTGGGCCGCAGGCAAAGGCATTGGTAAAGGCTACTGGGAGCAGCCAGAAATCACAAAAGAAACCTTCCAAGCCTATGTGGATAACCAAGGCCCCTATCTCCGCACAGGGGATCTCGGCTTTTTAAAAGATGGTGAACTCTTTATTACCGGACGTACGAAGGACGTAATGATTCTTTGGGGCCGCTACCGTTATCCCCAGGACATTGAACTGACTGTGGAGCAATGTCACCCGGCTCTGCGTCCCTGTGCGGGTGCGGCTTTTTCCGTTGAGGCCGCCGATGAAGAACGACTGGTGGTGGTTCAAGAATTGGAACGGAGCTATGTCCGTAAATTTGATCTAGAGGAAATTGTTGGGGCAGTTCGCCAGGCTGTGTACGAGGAACATACGGTGGAAGTTTACGGTATTGTCCTCTTGCGAACGGGCAATATCCCCAAGACCTCCAGCGGTAAGATTCAACGGCAAGCCTGTCGTCAGCAATATCTGGCGGGTACCCTCAACGGTTTGGGGGAATGGCAGTTGGCGATCGCCGATAGTGATGTCACGGCCCTGGCCAATAGCCTCTAAAGGGTGGCGATGAAAATTGCGATTATTTCGAGTACCTTTTTGCCTTCCCACGATGGGGTGAGCATCACGCTATTTGAACGTTTAAAATTCCTATCTGCCCAGGGACATCAGGTGCTCTGTTTTGTTTCCAGTTACCAGGAAGTCGCCGCTATTTATCCCCGTTGGGCTGATTATGTGGGCGATTTGTTTGCAAATATCGCAATTGTGCCAT
The DNA here is from genome assembly GCF_001693295.1 of Picosynechococcus sp. PCC 8807. Classification (NCBI taxonomy): domain Bacteria; kingdom Bacillati; phylum Cyanobacteriota; class Cyanophyceae; order Chroococcales; family Geminocystaceae; genus Picosynechococcus; species Picosynechococcus sp. PCC 8807. The sequence continues at coordinate 2,085,156 of NZ_CP016483.1, read as the reverse complement.
TGCCCAGTGTGGCCTGGTTGGGGATTCCCCAGGAACGCAATCCCAAGCGGAGTAGTTTAAGGCGCATCGAAACAGAATTAGCACAATTCCAGCCAGATTTGATTCAAGTCGAAGAACCAGAACGGCTTTGGACGACGCTTTTCGCCTTACCGGGGTTGGATTATGCCCAAGCGCGAAATATTCCCTATATCGGCTGTTACCGGACGAATTTTGTCGATTATCTCCAGGACTATGCCCCGGCTTGGTTAATTGGGCCAGCGAAATGGGCCGCTTTAGCCCTAACCCGTCGGCTCTATGGCAAATGTTCTGTCACCCTGGTGGGCAGTCATTTTATTGAACAGCGCCTAAAGCAATGGCAACTAGAAAATGTGGTTTATATGCCCGTGATTGGCCCGCCGAAAATTGCGAATCCCCAAGCCCTAAAACAGACTAATTTTTTTCAGCAGCATTATGGCTTACCAGACCTAGATCAGCAGGTCAAAATTCTTTTTTTGGGGCGACTGTCTCCCGATAAAAATTGGGCTTTTATTCTGAAGCATTTACCAGAACTTGGTCGAGCAAACATTACTGAAAACTTTACGCTGCTAGTAGCAGGCCGGGGAGAATTGGCAGAGGCGATCGCCGAAAGTAAATTTGCCCAAACCTTACCGACAGTGATTCTGGGCGAGGTGCCCCACGAGCAGGTGCCAGCCCTCTTAGCGAATGTGGATCTTCATGTGACTGCTTCCCTTAAAGAAACCTTTGGCCGCACAGTGCAAGAATCCCTCTATGTGGGGACGCCCGTTTTAGCCCCGGACTGTGACTGGGCGCGGAATCTGATTGAGCCTGGGGTCAATGGTTGTTTGTTTCAACCTGAAGACGGAAAAGATTTTATCCAGCAGCTAGCTCAGTTGATCGACTCTAAAGGCGATCGCCAACGGCTGCAAAACAATATCCAAAAGCAAAACCAAAATCGAGAGGTGCAACTTGATCCCAGTGAACAATGGGTTCGTTATTTAGAAACCCAAATCCGATCAACGGGTTAAATATTCCGGCGTTGGTGTCGAACGTCGTTGCACTTCCCGCCACGTACAGAATAAATTCAGTGAAAACCCAACACCATTGGCAATGAGAGTCGCCATGCCCGCCCCCAAAGCTCCGTAATAGTAAGCCAAAACCACCAGTAACGGCAGATAGAAAAGAAGAATGGCGGTGGCATTATTTCGCAGTGAGATATGGGGCATTTCCATCGCAAACAGGGCTGGTTCAAGCAGATAGTTCCCCATCATCAAAATACCGCCGATAATCAACAAAACTAAGGTGCCATAGGCCGCCGTAAACTCTTCTCCCATCGCGTAGTAGAGTAACCCTTTGCCCCCCAACAAAATGGCAATCAGCAAAATAAAACCAATCCCCTGGAGCACCCGTCCTAGTTTCCACAGCAGCTTTTGAAATTTGCGCCAGCGTCCTTGGGCACTCAAATGGGCCAATTCAGGATAAACCGACTGGGTAAAAATTAAAGCGAGTTCTCGAAACGGGGTCGAAAATTCATAGCCAGCCCGAAATAACGCCACAGCACTGGGGGTCGCCACCGCGCCGACAATCAACGGACTCAGGGTGATCGCCAGCGGTAAAGAAGAATTCAGATTAGAAACAAAGCAAAATTTTAGAACACGGCGATCGCCAAACAAAAAATCCGGCAAAGACCAATCCAAACGACGCAAAATTTGCTTTTTATGGGCTTGCCACAAACCCAAAGCCAACAGCGAAAGACCATTAAGTGCCTCCCCACACAACCAAGCCAGAAGATAGCCCATCAAAGGAGCATCGAGCCAGAGGGCAATGAGAGTGCCCACAAGACGCGTAAGCGGTGGCACCAATTGTTGGGCCGCGAGTAGATCAAAGCGATCATCGAGTCGCAGTAAACCAATAGGGGTTGAGCCAAGGGTACAAAGCATTAGAATACTGGCCTGCTGCACAGCATGAATCGTCTGCGGCTCCCATCCCACGATTGGCCCGACCCACGGCGCCGCCGCAACAGCAACTAGATACCCCCCCAAAGAACCCAGAAGATCCAGGCCAGTGGTTAATTTAAATAACTCGCATAAACCCTTAGAATCCTTGTTTTTTACATAATCAGCGCCATAACGAATTAACGCTTGCCATGACTGAAAAGTCGTCAAGCCAATCAAAAGCTCAATGTAGGCCCGGAGTAAAATTAACCTCCCAAAAGTCTCAACCCCAAGGGCATGGGCCGTGAGACTGAGATAACAGAAGTTGATGATCGCCGTCAGGATTTGACCACAGAGCAACCAACTGAAATTTTTTAAGATTTTGCGGAGAATGCGGTCTGCCCAAAAAAATTTAGCCATTGATTCGTGACGGAAAAAAAATTACGGCCTTCACTGTTGAGACCCAAAGGTTTGCCGGGACAACTATAATACAAAAGTTCACAAATGTTCCCTGGCCCAATCATGGCGAACCGCAAGGGTTGTAGCCAACATAGCCTGTTTACTCTATTGAAGTTTTGCGTGAACTGCAAGTGTGACCTATGGAAATTTTGTTGCCTTTACTCATCTTCAGCCTGGCCTTTATCTTCGGTAGTTTTCTGGAATATTGGATTCACCGAATTTTCCATGCTTCCCCCAAGCATCCCCTGAAGCGCATTTTTCCTAAACTGGGCCAAGGCCATGCCCAACATCATGTTGGCGGTACTGGCCAGGGTTTTCTTTGGGAGTTTCGCAACTATGTTTTCGGGATTAATGTTGTGATGTTGCCTTTTTTTCTCCATTCTCTGACCCTAGGAATCAGTTGGTTTCTGGGCTGTTTTTTCTACGCGGCCTTTGCTGCCTTCGCCCACCAATTGCAACATGACAACCCGATTAAATGTTTTTGGCTACCGATGCCCGTCCATTACGTTCACCATAAATACAATCAGTGGCACCATAATTTTGGGATCGGTGTTGATTGGTGGGATCGGCTTTTTGGCACCTATCGTCCGATGCCCGCTTGGCTCACAGAAAAGGAACAGCGCACGGCAGACCAGAAATTTTGGCAGATTAAATGGCTCTAGAGAATATGTAGTCTGAGCAGCATTTATTCGGACAAAAAAATGGGCTACTTAGAGCCCATCCATTTCAGATTATTTTCCTAAATTTATGGTGCTAACCCAAGGAGCTTATCAATGGAAAGCATCCAATGATTGCTAAAAACGAGGAGCAATCAGGGCCGGCATTTGCGAGCTTAAACCCATTTGCGCTTGGCGATCGCCATTTTGGGGAAGTTGCTCTGCATACAACGGTAAAGCGGCCCGTACCTTCGAGGCGACCTCAACGGTTTTGAGATCATAGGTAGTCGTTGCCAGTTTTGGATAAAGGCCGATGGCAATAATCGGGGCCAGCAAACAAACTGCCACAAAGATTTCCCGCGGTTTGGCATCTTCCCCCGCCGCAAGGCTGAGTGTAGCCTGGGAGCCTTTGCCGTAGAATACTTCCCGCAGCATTGAAAGCAAGTAAATGGGCGTTAAAATCACCCCAACCGCCGTTAAGAAAATGGCGATCGCCTTAAAGCCATAGCTATAGGCATCACTATTGCTTAAACCGAGGAAGACAGTCAGTTCACTGACGAAACCACTCATCCCTGGCAGTGCCAAAGACGCCATCGCCGCCGCCGTAAACATCGCAAAGGTTTTGGGCATCAACCGCGCAATACCGCTCATTTCGTCCATCATCAAAGTATGGGTGCGTTCATAGGTGACCCCAGACAGGAAGAACAGGGCCGCCGCAATGAAACCATGGGACAACATCTGTAACACGGCACCATTCATTCCCAAATCGGTGAATGAAGCAATCCCAACGAGGACAAAACCCATGTGGGAGATAGAAGACGAAGCCAAACGTCGCTTTAAGTTGGTCTGTCCAAAGGCGGTCAGCGCCCCATAGACAATGTTGACAATCCCTAGAACAATCAGTAGGGGAGCAAAACGAATATGGGCATCCGGCAACATTTCCATGTTTAACCGAATCAAACCATAGCCACCCATTTTTAAGAGCACACCAGCAAGGATCATGGAGACCGGCGCAGAGGCTTCACTATGGGCATCCGGCAGCCAAGTGTGGAGCGGGAAAATAGGCAATTTAACGCCAAAACCAATGAGAAATCCAGCATAGGCCAGTAATTCTAACGCCAGCGGATAATCCTTTAATCCCAAGGCTTGCATATCAAAGGTCACGTCACCGCCATAGAAAGCAAGGGCTAAGGTAGACGCGAGGATGAAAACAGAACCCAGGGCCGTGTAGAGAATAAATTTAGTGGCCGCATAGAGGCGTTTTTTTCCGCCCCAAATGGAAATGAGCAGATACACAGGAACTAGCTCTAATTCCCACATAATAAAGAACAGCAGCAAATCCTGGACGGCAAAAACACCGATTTGCGCACTCAGCATCACGAGGATGAGGCCCGCAAAGAGTTTCGGCTTCTTGGTGACGTTCCAGGCCGCGAGGGTCGCCAAGGTGGTGATCAGGGTCGCCAAAATAATTAAAGGCATTGACAAACCGTCAACGCCTAGGGACCAGTTCAACCCCAATTGGGGAATCCATACAAAATTTTCAGTGAGTTGAAATTCTGTGCGACCGAGATCGTAGTTTTGCCAAAAAGCAGTGACTAAAAGGGCAAAATCGGTGAGGGCAACGCCTAGGGTATACCAGCGGATGGTTTTACCTTCTTTGTCGGGGATGAGGGGAATGACAAGGGCGGCCAAAAGCGGAAAGGCGATCGCCGTAGTGAGCCACGGGATTTGCAAGCTATCCATAGGACTAGGAAAAAATACTTATTATTGCGTTCGCCTCCGATTATATGAATTTTTGTTACAACCTGCCAAGGGGTTAAAGTAAAAACTTTTTATGGTCATGTTTATTTTTTGGGTTGTCTGTCTATCAGAAGACAGAATCCTGGTTTTGTGATGGAAAAAAGAAAAAAAATAATGCTTTTTTTACATCGAAATTCCCCCCAAACAAAAATCCACGGCGAGACAGCTCACCATGGACGATGTGGGCAAAACTTAACATCAACCGAAACATTAGGGCGACTCTGTGGTGGCCAGTTTGGGAATTTGTAAAACCGGGCGATTTAGAGCGACCACAAGGGCTTCTTCTCCCTGGGGAGAGGTTTCGACTAGGGCAGCGGTGGGTTGCTGATCGGGGTCATTTTTAGCAAAGCGATCAAAGTTAAGGCGCGGCATCTGACCCATAACCCCAGCCACAAAGAGAGCGGCGATCGCCCCGCTGCCCCAGAGGGAAAGGGTGCGTAACTGGGAACGACGCAACCGCGCCAATACCCGTTGACCGAGATATTGGGCCGAAATGCTGGTGGGAATGGGCAGCAACTGTAGCGCTTGTTTGAGTTGCCGTAGCTGTTGATATTGCTGTTTGACCTGGGGGTCAGTATCCAGGAGGTGCTGAATTTCCTTGCGTTCTGCTGGGGTGGCCTCCCCGTCAAAATAGGCGCTCAGGCGCTGGAACTGCTCAAAATTGTGGCCCATAGGAGTTTCAGAATAGGTGTGGTGTTGGTGAGAAGTGTGTTTTTTTTTCATTTCTAGGTCACCCCCTCTTCGGCGATCGCCATCGGTTTGCCGCTGAGAAAAGCTTTCATTATCTAGTCCGCCAAATAGGGCTGGAGCATTTCCTGTAACTTGGCTCGGGCCCGGGCGATCCTTGACTTGACGGTGCCGAGAGAAACCCCGGTGATTTCCGCAATTTCTTCGTAGGCGAGCCCTTCAATTTCCCGCAGCACGATTGTTGTGCGGAAGACTTCCGGCAGTTCGGCGATCGCCTCCCGTAAATGTTCGTAAAATTCCTGGGTTGCCAGATCATCATCGGGGCTGGGATCATCAGAGGCTACGTCCCAAGCCACTTCTCCATCCTGGGTCTGAAACGGATTGTCCAACGAGAGGGGACGACGAACCCGTTTACGTTTGCGTAGCTCGTCATAGAAGAGGTTTGTAATAATTCGACTCAGCCAACCCTTAAATTTTTGGGGATCATTCAAACGCTGAAGATTGCGATAGACCCGAATCCAAACTTCCTGGGATAAATCGGACCGATCCTGCCAATCCGGAGCGAGGTGGTAGAGGAGCCGATCCACATGGGACTGGTAACGTTTTAATAATTCCACGAAAGCAGCCCGCTCAGGCTTACTACCCGCCTGGCAACGGAGAATTAAATCATAGTTAGAGAGTTTTTCCGGAGACACACCACTTTTGGGAACGACTCCCTGCTGGGAAGGAATGGGGATAGAAAGGGATCGGTTCATGCTCTCTTCACAAAGAACTCATAACGGGACTTCTTCTTGTAAAGACCCTACGGCCCAGAAAAAAGTTCCAGCTCCTAGCTCTAAGTGTCAGCCCCCAGTCCTAGGAAAACACATTCTCTTCCTGTTCAAAGCCCGGTGCATAGCCTTCCAGGAGCTTACTGACCTGGGCTAACATGCTCTTGTCTTGGTTCGGAGAGGCGATCGCCTGGCGCTCAGGGAAAAAGTCCGGTCGGTCTAGATAACGAGACAGGGCAGCATCCACCTGTTCATTAATTAAACCCTGCAATTCCTCACGGGCCTTTTGACGCTGATAGTTCGCTCCCTCTTCCGTCGTTGCGTAGAGCGGTGGCAAACGGTTTAGGGCATAGGCCGCAATATCCCCTACATCCAAACTTTGGGTGCTACTCGCCTCGATCTCAGCGACCCGGGCAATGGAGCGGCTAATAACTAGCTCCTCCATGACATTGATGAATTGTTTCCGGGGGACAGCAATCACTTCCCCCGTGAGCAAAGCCCCCATCAGGCGATCTAGCGCCATATATTCCTCAATGGAAAGCTCAGAGGACATATCGCAAATGCGTCCAACTTCCGCTTCCATGCTTGGGGTGAGATAGCCGTCTTTTAGGGCTTGTTCAACAATTTGATCAATACTCATAGGTTTCTTGGAAAATTCCGGGACAAGGGGGCCAATCACTTCACTATCTTTGCGTAAAAATCGGGGAAAAACCACGATTCTCTAAGAAAGTACATCCCATTACTATCATTCCAATTTATAGCAAGGGAATGGGCAATCTTTTTGCTTGACTTACACAGATTTACAAATGTTTTACTTCCCGTATGGGTAATGTAGTTTACTCTAAAGGATTTTTGTCAATTTGCTACTGCTTATTTTGCCGCGACTAACGCCTTTGTTCTAGGCACTCATCTCTAGCATTTTCTGAATCGGTTTCAAGGCAGCCGTCGCAATGTCGGGGCTAAGAGTGATTTCCGGGGCTTTATGTTTCATGGCCAAATAGAGTTTTTCTAAGGTGTTGAGGCGCATATGGGGACATTCATTGCAGGCACAGTTACTGGTAGAAGGGGCCGGAATAAAAGTTTTACCGGGGCTTGCCTTTTCCATTTGATGGATGATGCCCGGTTCGGTGGCGACAATGAAAGTCTGGCTGGCACTCTCTTGGGAGCGCTTTAGGAGGGCGGTCGTGGAGCCGATAAAGTCGGCATGGTTTAACACAGGAGTTTCACACTCAGGGTGAGCGAGCACCTCCGCGTCGGGATGTTCGAGTTTGAGTTCGATGATACGTTTTTCGGAAAAGGTTTCGTGGACAATGCAACTGCCCTGCCAGAGGAGGAGATCCCGTCCGGTTTGTTCACTCACGTAACGGCCGAGGTTTTTATCCGGGGCAAAAATGATCGGTTGGTCGGCGGGAATTTGGTTGACGATTTTGACGGCGTTGGAGCTGGTGCAGATGATGTCGCTCATCGCCTTGATCTCGGCGGTGCAGTTGATATAGGAAATGACGATGTGGTCTGGGTGCTTGGCTTTAAATTGAGCAAATTCGGCGGGGGGGCAACTGTCGGCGAGGGAACAACCGGCATCGAGATCGGGCAGAAGCACAAGTTTATTGGGATTGAGAATTTTGGCAGTTTCTGCCATGAAATGCACCCCAGCGAAAACAATCACTTCGGCATCGGTTTCGGCGGCTTGGCGGGCTAAACCTAAGGAATCACCAATGTAGTCGGCAATGTCTTGGATGTCATTTTCTTGGTAGTAGTGGGCGAGGATGATGGCGTTGAGGTCTTGTTTGAGATCAGCGATCGCCCCAAAGAGGTCTTGGGGAATGGCGGGTGTTGTCGGGCGGGCAGCGGCAGCAGCAAACATGGTCGTTTTTCCGTGAGAGATGGATCGCGGCAAATATGGAAATTCAGTCTAGCAAGGATTGGCAGGGAGCAAAACTTAGAGGGTGAGCTGGGCAGTGGGGTTAAAAAATTGCCGATAAAGGCCCTCAGTCACCAGGGAAGTACAGATGAGGTTAATGGTCACAATCAAAAAGAGAATCAAAATTTGATAGGAGGCAGCATTAAGCGGATCAATGCCCGATAAGACTTGCCCCGTAAACATCCCCGGCAAACTCACTAAACCTACTACCATCATAGAATTGATCGTCGGGATTAGGCTGGCGCGGATCGCTTCGGTACGGTAGCTGGCGATCGCCTGTTTGGGAGTTGCACCGAGACAAAGCTGGGTTTCGATTTCCAAACGACTGGTTTTAATCCGACTGCTGAGCCGTTCTCCCGCCAGGGAAGCACTATTCATCGCATTCCCCAAGACCATCCCTGTCAACGGAATCAAATACTGGGGGTCATACCAAGTCTCTGGCTGCACAATCACCAGTAGGGTATACGCCAACGGCACACTGAAACTGATAAAAATTGATCCCCAGATCAATGGCAATTTAACCCGATCATTAATCCGATTTTTCGCGGCGATCGCCGCAATGGTCAACATCACCAAAACAATCCCTAACACCGCCAATGGGTGCGCCAAGGCAAAGACCATTTCCAGGGCATAGCCCACCACCAACAATTGCAAAATTGTCCGTCCCGTTGCGAGTAAAAGCTGCCCCTCTAGCCCCAACTTTTGCCACCGGGCCAGGGCGATCGCCAAGGCAATTAGTCCCAACGCCCAGCCCAAATCTCCCGGATCTAAGGCAATAAATTCACCCATGCGCTTTTTTTTTTCACTCCCATAACCTATAACATTTATATTTACGCTTTTATGCGAATTCCTACCCAAAAAATCACCGTCACCCATGAGCCAAATTCCTCCCGTTGATCTAGGGCGCCAGTATGCAACCATTGCCGATGAAACCAATGCCGCCGTCTTGGAAGTGCTCAGTTCCGGTCGCTATATCGGGGGGACAGCAGTAAGCGAATTTGAAAAACATTTTGCCGCTTATCACCAGGTTGACTCTGCCATCGGCTGCAACTCCGGCACCGATGCCCTTTATCTTGCCCTAAAAGCCCTTGGGATCGGCGTTGGCGATGAAGTGATCACCTCTACTTTTACTTTTATCGCCACCGCAGAAGCCATTGCCATGTGTGGCGCAACCCCTGTCTTTGTTGATATTACCGCCGCAACCTTCAACCTCGATCTCGATCAACTAGAAGCGGCCATTACTTCCCGTACCAAGGCCGTGATCCCCGTTCATTTATTTGGACAACCTGTGGATATGACCCGTCTTGGGGAAATAGCCCAAAAACATAGCCTGCTTATCGTTGAAGATTGTGCCCAGGCCACGGGAGCAAAATGGGGAGATCGCCAGGTGGGAGCCTGGGGAGATGCTGGCTGTTTTAGCTTTTTTCCGACGAAAAATTTAGGCGGTTGTGGCGATGGTGGTGCTGTGACGACCAACAATCCTGATCTCCATGGGCAGATCAAAATGCTCCGGGAACACGGCTCCAAAGTCCGCTACCAACATGAAGTGCTGGGGGTAAATAGTCGGTTAGATGCAGTGCAGGCCACGATTCTCGCCGTTAAATTGCGTCACCTCGACCTTTGGAATCAACAACGTCAGGCGATCGCCCACCGTTACCATGAATTGCTGGCTGGGATCGAAGGCATTCAACTCCCCCAAGCGACCCCTGGTGGAACCCATGTCTGGAACCAATACACGATCCTCGTTCAAGCCGGCGATCGCGATACCCTCCGTAGCCAGCTACAAGCCGAGGGCATCATTGCGATGGTGTACTATCCCAAACCCCTACATCTCCAGCCCGTGTTTGCAACCTTTGGCTACCAATCCGGAGCATTTCCCATTGCTGAGCAATGTTCTCACCAGGTGCTGTCTTTGCCTATGTTCCCCGACCTCAGCATCCCAGAACAAGAACAAGTGGCCACAACCCTCAAGCGTTTATTGGCGGCTTAACAACGCAGTAATATCGATCAGTCAAAAAATAAAAAAGCCCAGAGAGTCAACGTTGTGACCATCTAAGCCTCCGTACACATTTTTAGTTTGTCCGACCAAAGCCAACTTCTATTTAGGGGCAACCATTTCCTTAAACTGTTTACCAGCAGAAAATGCGGGCACTGTGGTTGCTGGAATTTGCATTTTTTCGTTGGTCTTGGGATTGCGACCTTCTCTCGCTTTGCGGTGGCGGGGTTCAAAGGAGCCAAAACCGACGAGGGTTACTTTGTCACCATTGGCAACGGTTTCCATGATTGCCTCTACGGTGGCACTAATCACAGAATCTGCCTGCTTTTTGCTGATACCAGCTTTCTCAGCGACTAAATCGACTAATTCGCCTTTATTCATTAAAAATCTCCTGAATTTTAGATATTGTGAGAAGTATAGGTAAAAAAACCAGGCAAAACAAGAATCCCAGAAGAGATATTTTGCACTGTTGCGGGTCAAACTTATCTTGTTGCAAGGTTTTCCTGCATTATTCTAAGCGTTCTTTGCTCAATATGGATCGCTGAAAGCATTAATTTACATAGATTTCAACAATTTTTCCGTTTCAAAACTTTAAAAATAGAACAAGGGAGAGCAAATTTGTCAGAGAACGCCAAAATAATTGCTGCCTAGACTTGATTTTTCTCAGATTTATGGCTGTCGGACAGGGACGGAGTCGCCGTTGAGGTGAGGGACACGGGTAATGGTTTTGTTTTGAGGTAAAGATTATCGAGCAGTACAGCGGCTCCCGCAACCCAGGGTGGCACAATCACCGCGCCTAAAATTCCCAGCACCTGGGCCCCTCCCAAAACCGCCAACAACTGATAAAGCGGGTTCACTTTGACCGAAGAACCGACTAATAACGGATCTAATACATAGGTTTCGAGGTTTTGGATCAAGGTAAAAAGCAGTAGGACGGATAAAAATGTCCATCCTCCCTGGGCGATCGCCACAATTAAAGCCGGCACAGCACCTAGCACAGGCCCAAAAAACGGAATTAAATTTGTCACCGCCGCGATCACCCCCAAACCGAGGGCTAATTCTGAAATCCCCAGCAGCCTTAGGCCAATGGTGATGACAATGCCGAGAATCCCCGAAACCACGATCCGACCTTGAATATAACTTCCCATCCGCTCGCTCATGGGCTGCACCTGTTCCAGAAGTTGTTCATCCCAGGGAGCCGGAAAAAGACTGACAAAGCCTTTAATTAATTTGTCAGAACCAGACAGCATATAACCAGAGAGCATAAACGCCAGAATCAAGCTTAAAATGCCCCCAATGACCCCCCGCGTAATGCCGTAGGAACGAATCAGCAGCTCTTGGGAAGAACGGAAGGCCCAGGCTGTCAACGCTTGCAAATCAAAAAGACGGTTCAATTGTTCTAAAACTTGTGGCTCTGTCATGCCCAAGCGCACGGCCCAGGATTGAACCAAAACCCCAACAATTTCTAAATACAGGGGTAGCTTCCGGATCAACTTTTGAATTTGATCAACTACCGTGGGGCCAATGAGTAAAACTACCCCCGTGAGAATTGAGATCAAGCCGAGGTACACACCGATCACTGCCAGCCAGCGGGGCACCCGGAAAGATTCAGCGATGGTAATCACTGGTGCAAGGGTCGCTGCAATGACGACGGCAATCATGAGCACAACCAGCAGACTACGTAATTGCCAGAGTAAAAATAGCAATAGCACTGCCCCGACAATCAACAGCAGCGTTGAAAAAGATACTGTAATTTTCCGCTCAGACATACTGAATTTTGCTATTGGTCAGAATTGTTCCCATTGTCGGGGCAAAGTTGCTTGAATGTCACACAAAAGCTATTTTTCTTTTGAGAATACGTCGTTAATACGCAACTAGCCAAGAAATTATTTTTAGAGATTTAAGTGCCCACTTTTCGGGGAGCGCCCACCACTTCTGCAAAGGCAAAATCTGGAGCGGCGAGAACAAACACGGTGCTTGGTAAGTTCTGGGCTCGTTGGGAAAGGCTTTTGTAATAATCCTGGAAATCGGCAGGCTCGTGGGGGCGGGCCATGCCAAGGAAAACAAGATCTGCACTCGCAGAGGATTGGTACAGGATATCTTCAAAGGAGCGATCGCCAGCGATAATAACCATTGGTTCTGCTTTGATGCGGGCACTACTAATCAGGGACTCTAGGTTTAAACGGGCGGCCTGGGCGGCTGTGGCATCCTGTACCACCAGCTTGAGGTAAATCTGGGCACTGCGCCACCGGATATCGGTACGGAGCAAATAAGCCAGCATCAACATTAAGCCGCCATTGCTCTGAACCCCACCCCACCAGATATCAATCCGTTTTTTACGACCAAAAACCCGCTCTGGATTTTCATGGAAGATAATGATATTGCGTTGGGCAATGTGAACCTGCTGCAAAAGATGACAGTAGGCGGCAAATCGTTCAGGTGATTCTGTACTGCCCAGCAAAACCGTGTTGGGGGTTAAGTCCCCTAGGCCATAGGTTTCAATTAAATTTAAGGCACCAACAAAGGGATCATCGGCGGTACTGAGACGTACCAAGGCTTTTACACCCCGTTTTGCCAAATAATCGCGGATTGTGGTTTCCATTTTTACCTGTTGGCCAGGGTCACGGGAGCCTTCGGGGAGCACTGTGGCCACCGTCATCAAGGCCCGATTATGACTAAAACCATCTGCTAGCTCGATTAAAGACCAACGTTTTCGGGGTGCCCCAGAAAGCACCAGGAGATGAGGCCGCCAGTTTTTGCTATCTTCGGCCCCTGCCACTTGATAAATCGCTTTACTAATCAGGGCCATCCACAAACCACGCCGAACATCTCCCCAGGTGACTTGGAGTTCCCGCCGCTGTAGCCAAAAGTAAATGATCGTCACGATCAAGGCTGCAACGACCGTGGCGATCGCATTGATTAAAAACATCACCCCAAGGCAGCCCACAGCCCCCAAAAGGGAAAGCGCCCAGTGCACCCTAAAGGTCGGTCGGAAGGAAGGACTTTGGAGGAGAGTTTCAATACCGGCGGAAATATTGAGGACGAGATAGGTGGTCAAGAAAAACATCGTCAACACCGGCGCAATGATGTTGAGATCACCAATACAAACAGCGGCGATCGCCACCCCCAAAGTGACAATGGTGCCAATACGCGGCTCATCCTCCGACCCACTACCAGATCCCAGAAAACCTAACCATGGCGGCAACACGCCATCCCGGGCGAGGGCTTGTAAAACCCTAGGGGCACCGAGGATACTCCCAATTGCGCTACTGAGCGTTGCTCCCCAGACCCCCAATAAAATCGCTGGCCCCCAAACAGACAAGCGTTGCATCACCAGGGGATCCTCAATGAGACTGGCTGTATCTCCCCGTTGGGCCAACAGCAACGGAATGAGCATATAGATCACATAGCCAGTACCCACGGCAGCCAGAGTACCAATGGGAATTGCTTTAATCGGATCCTTGAGATCACCGGACATATTTACGCCAGACATAATCCCCGTAACTGCCGGAAAAAATACTGCGAAAACTGTCCAAAAGGGGACTGTCACCTCAGCGCTAGAACCCCATAGGAGAATATCTCCAGCTTCGGGCAAGGGGCGACCCAGCACCAGGGAAAAAAGAGAAAGGGCGATCGCCGCCATGATGAAGTACTGGGCTTTAATGGCAATGCTGGCGGAAGTGAGGGCTAAAATTCCCACTAAAATTGTCACAATCAAAGCCACATAAAGCTGATTTAAGCCACCAAAAACCTGGACAACACTCTCCGCAAAACCAATGGTGTATAGGGCCACCGAAAAGGCCTGGGCGAAATACAACGGGATTCCCACCGCCCCGCCGGTTTCGAGTCCCAAAGAGCGACTAATCATGTAGTAAGCGCCCCCCACACGAACCACCTTATCCGTGGCGATCGCACAGATCGAAAGGGCCGTTAAAAAGGTAATGGCATTGGCGAGGGTAACAATGGCGAGGGAGCCTAACAATCCTGCATTACCCACAACCCAACCAAACCGGAGATACATGATCACCCCAAGGATGGTCAAAATAGAAGGGGTGTAGACCCCCCCAAACATTCCTAACCCAGATTTTTTCTCACTCGCCATAAAAATTCTAAGCTTGCCAAGTTTGTGTCCAGCATAGCGTTATTTTTTCCTTCCTTTGTGCAGAAACAAACTATTTCCGCCTTTTCTAGGATATTTGGCCCATTGTTCTAGGGTTTTTTTCATCGCAAAGCAAAAACCCCCTGCCGAAAAGACAAGGGGTGAGATTTTAGCAGGTTAATTTTCAGAAGAACTTAATCAACCAAACTTACCTGACGTCGAGGCAATCAGGAAGGCCGCGTAGGTGAGGACGTAACCCACCGTGAAGTGAGCGAGACCAACCAAACGAGCCTGAACGATGGATAGCGCAACGGGCTTGTCCTTCCAACGAACAATGTTCGCCAGGGGAGTGCGCTCGTGGGCCCAAACGATAGTTTCGATCAGCTCTTGCCAGTAACCACGCCAAGAGATGAGGAACATGAAACCAGTTGCCCAAACAAGGTGTCCGAAGAGGAACATCCAAGCCCAGACGGAGAGATTGTTTACACCGTAGGGGTTGTAGCCGTTGATCAACTGTGCGGAGTTCGCCCAGAGGTAGTCACGGAACCAGCCCATCAGGTAGGTGGAGTTTTCGTTGAACTGAGCAACGTTACCTTGCCAAATGCCGAGGTGCTTCCAGTGCCAGTAGAAGGTCAACCAGCCCAGGGTGTTCAGCATCCAGAACATTGCGAGGTAGAAGGCATCCCAAGCGGAGATATCACAAGTACCGCCACGACCGGGGCCATCACAGGGGAAGCTGTAGCCGAAGTCTTTCTTATCGGGCATTAGCTTAGAACCACGGGCATCCAACGCACCTTTCACAAGAATGAGAGTGGTGGTGTGAAGACCGAGGGCGATCGCGTGGTGAACGAGGAAGTCACCAGGACCAATGTTGAGGAAGAGAGAGTTAGAACCGCTGTTGATGGCATCTAACCAGCCGGGAAGATAAGCCGCACTTGCATTGGAAGCGATGCTATCAGCGTTGGAAAGAAGTACATCAAAGCCGTAGAGTGCTTTACCAGAAGCCGCTTGGACAAACTGAGCAAAGACAGGTTCGATGAGGATTTGCTTTTCAGGGGTACCGAAGGCAACTACTACATCGTTGTGGACATAGAGTCCGAGGGTGTGGAAACCGAGGAAGAGAGATACCCAGCTGAGGTGGGAGATCAGGGCTTCCTTGTGCTCCAACATGCGATAAAGAACATTGTCTTTGTTCGCTTCGGGATCGTAGTCACGGACGAAGAAAATCGCACCGTGGGCAAACGCACCGACCATCAAGAAACCAGCGATGTACTGGTGGTGGGTGTACAGTGCTGCCTGGGTAGTGTAATCCTTGGCGATGAACGCATAGGAAGGCAGAGAGTACATGTGCTGTGCAACCAAGGAGGTGATTACACCCAAGGATGCAAGCGCCAGACCCAACTGGAAGTGGAGGGAGTTGTTAATGGTATCGTAAAGACCTTTATGGCCGGCACCAAGCTTACCGCTGGGGGGCTGGTGGGCATTGAGGATCTCTTTGATGCTGTGACCAATCCCGAACTTGGTGCGATACATGTGACCCGCGATGATAAACAGCACGGCGATCGCCAAGTGGTGGTGGGCAATATCAGTCAACCAGAGAGACTCCGTTTGGGGGTGGAAACCACCAAGGAAGGTCAGAATCGCAGTACCTGCACCTTGGGATGTGCCAAACACATGACCCGCAGTATCAGGGTTTTGCGCATACACACCCCAGTTCCCAGTGAAGAAGGGCATCAAACCAGCGGGGTGAGGCTTCACAGAAAGGAAGTTATCCCAGCCAACATGAACACCGCGAGACTCAGGAATTGCAACGTGTACGAGGTGACCTGTCCAAGCCAAAGAACTGACACCAAACAAACCAGCTAAGTGGTGGTTGAGGCGAGATTCAGCATCCTTGAACCACGCAAGACTAGGACGGAACTTGGGTTGCAAGTGCAGCCAGCCTGCGAACAAAAACAGAGAAGAGAGGATCAGAAGAAATACTGCGCCTTGGTAGAGGTCAGCATTGGTGGTCATCCCAATGGTGTAGAACCAATGGTAAACCCCAGAATATGCAATGTTTACAGGGTTAGAAGCGCCCGCTTGGGTAAAGGCATCAATTGCGCCTTGACCAAAGTGGGGATCCCAGATCGCATGGGCGATGGGACGGACGTTCAGGGGATCTTTGATCCACTGCTCGAAATTGCCTTGCCAAGCAACGTGGAAGAGGGTGCCGGAAGTCCACAGGAAGATGATTGCGAGGTGACCGAAGTGGGAAGCAAAGATCTTTTGGTAAAGATTCTCCTCAGTCATCCCGTCGTGGGTCTCGAAATCATGTGCTGTAGCGATTCCGTACCAAATCCGACGCGTAGTGGGATCTTGAGCAAGGTCTTGGCTAAATTTTGGAAATTTAGTTGCCATAACTATGCTTGAGGTTCTCCTCGTTAAACAAATGAGGGTGAGGTCGTCAAATGTAACCTCTGTATTTTCCCGCAGGGAAAGATACTAGGAGCCAATTGGGAGGGAAGGTGAATCGAGTGAAATACAACTCTTACAACTCCCCCTGAAATTGGCGATCGGTAAACCATTTCAGAGTTAACCGATGGACAAGCTTCTCGCTAGGAAGAAGGCCCAGGTTGTCACGATCCCACCGAGGAGATAGTGAGCAACACCAACCGCACGACCTTGAACGATGCTCAAAGCACGGGGTTGAATCGCAGGAGCCAACTTGAGCTTATTGTGTGCCCAAACGATG
Organism: Picosynechococcus sp. PCC 8807; assembly: GCF_001693295.1. Taxonomy (NCBI): domain Bacteria; kingdom Bacillati; phylum Cyanobacteriota; class Cyanophyceae; order Chroococcales; family Geminocystaceae; genus Picosynechococcus; species Picosynechococcus sp. PCC 8807. The sequence goes on along the minus strand of NZ_CP016483.1, from coordinate 2,068,103 downwards.
GACTCGATGAGTTCTTGCCAATAGCCACGTCCACTGAAGAGGAACATGAGACTGAAGGCAAACACAAAGTGACCCGCCAGGAACATGATGCCGTAAGCCGACAGTGCAGAACCGTAGGAGTTGATCACCTGAGAAGACTGTGCCCAGAGGAAGTCACGGAGCCAGCCGTTAATGGTAATTGCGCTTGTGGCAAAGTTACCACCAGTGACGTGGGATACGCTACCGTCTGGGAGGATTGTGCCCCAAACATCGGATTGCATCTTCCAGCTAAAGTGGAAAATCACGATAGAGAGGGAGTTGTACATCCAGAACAGGCCGAGGAAGACATGGTCCCAACCAGAAACTTGGCAAGTACCACCACGACCAGGACCGTCACAGGGGAAGCGGAAGCCCAGTTGACCCTTATCGGGTACGAGACGGGAGCTGCGGGAATAGAGAAGACCCTTCAGCAGAATAAGTACAGTGACGTGGATGGTAAACGCATGGATATGGTGAACCATGAAGTCAGCAGTACCGAGGGTGATGGGCATTAGGGCAACTTTGTTACCGATTGCCACTACATCACCGCCGAAAACTTGACTCGCAGAGGCAATCGCATTGGGAGCGGTGCCACCGGGAGCAAGGGTATGGATGTTTTGAATCCACTGCGCGAAGATAGGCTGCAACTGAATCGCAGAATCAGAGAACATATCTTGGGGACGACCCAACGCACGCATGGTGTCATTGTGAATGTAGAGACCAAAGCTGTGGAAGCCAAGGAAAATACAAACCCAGTTGAGGTGAGAAATAATCGCGTCACGGTGACGAATTACGCGGTCTAAGAGGTTGTTAACGTTCTTAGCAGGGTCGTAATCGCGAACCATGAAAATTGCGCCGTGGGCACCAGCACCAACAATGAGGAAGCCGCCAATCCAAGTGTGGTGAGTGAACAGAGACAGCTGAGTGCCGTAATCTGTTGCCATGTAAGGATAGGGAGGCATGGAGTACATGTGGTGCGCGATGACGATGGTTAAAGAACCAAGCAGCGCGAGGTTAACCGCCAATTGAGCGTGCCAAGAGGTGGTTAGAATTTCGTAAAGACCTTTGTGACCTTCGCCAGTGAAAGGGCCTTTGTGGGCTTCGAGGATCTCTTTCATGCTGTGGCCAATACCGAAACCAGTCCGGTACATGTGACCCGCGATGATGAAGAGAACAGCGATCGCCAAATGGTGGTGAGCCACATCGGAAAGCCAGAGGCTACCAGTAGTGGGATTCAAGCCACCCTTAAAGGTTAAGAAATCAGAGTATGCAGCCCAATCTAAAGTGAAGAAAGGCTTCAGACCCTGGGCAAAGCTGGGATACAGTTCCGCCATTACCGAAGCATCAAAGAACTCGTGGGGTAAAGGAATATCCTTTGCAGCCACACCAGAATCTAGGAGCTTGTTTACCGGTAAAGAAACGTGGATCAAGTGGCCAGTCCAGCCCAAAGAACCACAACCTAACAATACGGATAGGTGGTGATTCATCATGGCTTCAGCATTCTGGAACCATTCCAGTTTCGGAGCTGCTTTATGGTAGTGGAACCAACCGGCAAACACCATTAGGGCTGCCATAACAAGACCGCCAATGGCAGTCACATAGAGCTGATAAGAGTTGGTAAAACCAGCAGCACGCCAGAGGTAAAACAGACCAGAGGTAATTTGAATACCGCTGAAGCCGCCACCGACGTCTCCGTTCAGAATGCCTTGACCCACAACGGGCCAAACCACTTGTGCACTTGGCTTAATAACAGTGGGGTTATTTAACCAAGCTTCATAGTTAGAAAATTTTGCGCCATGGAAGTACATGCCGCTGAGCCAAACAAAGACTACAGCAAGGTGACCGAAGTGGGCGCTAAAGATTTTGCGCGAAATATCTTCGAGATCACTTGTTTGGCTATCGAAATCATGTGCATCAGCATGGAGGTTCCAAATCCAGGTGGTGGTTTTTGGACCCCGTGCCAGAGTTCGGTCAAAGTGACCCGGTTTGCCCCACTTCTCAAAGGAAGTTGGTACCGGATCCTTATCAACCTTTACTGCCATGAGGATTCTCCTCTCTAGACAATCGACGTAATAAAGGTTCTATCTAAATAGATGTATTCAAATAGATAAGCTGTGAGCGAATCACCAGCTTGCAAGGTTTCCAGTGATTTAGGACTGCTCTAAAACCCATTAGGCAAAAAGCATTGATGTAAATGATAGGGCCTACTTTCCAAGGATGTTGGGGGACATTAACAATATTTAAAACTCCCTGAAATCATTACGGCACAATGGCTGAAATCAATTGAATTCCGCCGAAAAACTGAAAACTCAAACGGTTTTTTGTAACAAAAAGCAATGTAACGTTACCTTTCATTATGGGAAGTTCTCTGGCGATCGCCCCCAGGAACGACGGCCATGATTCCAAGGGTGCCCCTTCGTTTTTCATGGAACCTCCAATATAAACACCAAGGTTAGGTGAAATGATGGTTGTTGGCGATCGCCTTAAGTCATTTTTGTCACGCATCCCAAACCTGTTCTCCGTAAACCTCTCCCCTCAAATGCGGAGCTATGCTACCCTGATAAGGTTGTTTAAAACTCGCACATCTGGGATTCTTTCGGGTGTTTCGCACAGATGAAATGTCCCCAGATGAAGGTTTAACCCGAAAAGGAGTAAACAGAATATGCCCGTTGTATCTCTCGCTGAGCTACTAGAATCTGGTGTCCACTTTGGGCACCAAACCCGCCGCTGGAACCCCAGAATGGCACCTTACATCTACACATCCCGTAACGGTGTCCACATCATTGACCTGGTTCAAACTGCGCAACTCGTTGAACAAGCCTACACCTACATGAAGGAAGCTTCCGAAAACGGTAAGCACGTCCTTTTTGTCGGCACCAAACGTCAGGCCGCTGGCATCATTGCCCAAGAAGCAAAACGCTGTGGCGCTTTCTACATCAACCAGCGTTGGTTGGGGGGAATGCTCACCAACTGGGAAACCATCAAGACCCGTGTTGAGCGCCTCAAAGAATTAGAAGCCCTCGAAGAAAGCGGTAACCTTGCTCGCCGTCCGAAAAAAGAAGCCTCCATGCTTCGTCGCGAACTGGACAAGCTGCAAAAATACCTCGGCGGCATTAAGAATATGCGCAAAATCCCTGACATTGTGGTGATCATTGACCAACGTCGGGAGCACAATGCCATCCAAGAATGCCAAAAATTAGGGATTCCCATCGTTTCTCTCCTAGATACCAACTGCGATCCCCAAACCGTTGATTTGCCAATTCCGGCCAACGACGATGCAATTCGTTCCATTAAATTGATTGTGGGTAAATTGGCCGATGCAATTTATGCCGGTCGCCACGGTCAGCCCGTTGATGATAACGGTGACTACGGAGACTTCGATGAAGCAATCGATGAGTACGCCGATGAGACCGATGCATCTGAGTCTGAATAAGCGTAATATCTTCTTGAATTGACCTGATAATTTTTTGGTGAACAGCAACATGGCACAAATTTCTGCAAAGCTTGTCAAGGAACTGCGCGATAAAACTGGCGCAGGGATGATGGATTGCAAAAAAGCGCTTGGTGAAACCAATGGGGACATCACTAAAGCGATTGAGTGGCTCCGTCAGAAAGGGATTACCTCTGCTGAGAAAAAAGCAGGTCGGGTAGCAGCCGAAGGACTGATCGAAAGCTATATTCACACCGGTGGTGGCATTGGTGTTCTCGTAGAAGTGAACTGCGAAACGGATTTCGTTGCCCGTGGTGATATCTTCAAAGATCTGGCCAAAGGGATTGCGATGCAAATCGCTGCTTGTCCTAATGTTCAGTATGTGAAAGTCGATGACATTCCGACTGAAATTGCCGACAAAGAGCGCGAAATTGAAATGGGTCGCGATGACCTGGCCGGTAAACCCGATAATATCAAAGAAAAGATTGTTGAAGGCCGCATTGCTAAGCGCCTCAAAGAGCTTTCTTTGATGGATCAGCCCTACATCCGTGATCAGAATATGACGGTTGAAGAGCTTGTGAAGCAGTCGATCGCCACCATTGGTGAAAATATCCAAATTCGTCGTTTCCAACGGTTCGTCCTGGGCGAAGGCATTGAGAAAAAAGAAGAAGACTTCGCCGCAGAAGTCGCTGCGCAAATGGGTCAATAGGAACTCTCATTTCTGATTTGATTGTGTGTGCTTAAATATTGTCCCGCCTTCTCCATGTTATGGGGGAGGTTTTTTCTATGGTTGATGGTCAAGGTTTGCCTGGGCATTACGTCGCCACATGGCTGGTTTAATACGCCGCAGCGCCGATCCTGTGAGTCTTTGATCCCATTCTGTTTCGGATAAGGTGGCAAGTTCGGCTAACTTTGGTGCAAGGTGTTTGGGGTAAGGCTGAAAATCTTCAATATTGGTGGGTTGGGCAAAGCGCTGGTTCCAGGGGCAGACATCCTGACAGATATCACAACCTGCCACCCAATTTTGTAGGTGTGGGGCAATGTGAGGGGGCAGTTGTTCGGCTCGATTTTCGATGGTGTGATAGGCGATGCAACGGTTCGCATCAACGGTAAAGGGAGCGGCGATCGCCTCTGTTGGACAAGCCTCGATACAACGGGTACAGGTACCACAATGCTTTGTATGGGGCTGATCCGGCGTCAAAGCTAAAGTGGTGAGGACTTCCCCCAAAAAGACCCAACTACCGTACTCTCTGGTAATGACATTGCTATTTTTGGCAATCCAACCGAGGCCAGCTCGTTCTGCCCAAACCTTATCCTGGACAGGCCCGGTATCCACATAGAAACGGTGGTGTTCCTCCGGAAATTCTTTGGTGAGCCACTGGCAGAAAGCTTTTAGACGTTTGCCTAAGACACGATGGTAATCTCGGCCCCAGCCGTACCGGGAAATCTTACCTACGCCTGGTGCCTCAGAATGGGCATGGGGTGTGTAATAGTTGAGGGCCACACAAATGACCGACTGCACCCCTGGTAAACAGGCTTGGATATCCTGGCGTTTCGGGTTAGCCATCCAGGCCATTTCCGCCTGATACCCGGCCGCCAACCAAGCTTGTAACTGCCGTTGATTGTGAGCATTGTCCACGGTAGCATCGGCAATGCCCACCAAATGAAATCCTAAACTTAGAGCATAATTTTTGACTCGGATAGTCCTATCTGTTTGCAACTGCGACATTTTGAATAATTTGATGAATCTCCGCCAAGGCGCTTTTTAACCGACCAGACCAGAACGAAGGGCACGCACAGCAGCCTGGGTACGGTCATCGGCACAAAGCTTATTGAGAATATTGCGGACATGGGTTTTAACGGTACCCACGGTGATAAATAAATGCTCGGCAATTTCGGAGTTGCTGCAACCATCAACAATCAATTGGAGTACTTCCAATTCTCGATCCGTTAAGGGACAGCTTTCTAGGAGTTGTTGATCTTCTGGGGAAGTCGCTTGAATCGTAACTGTAGAGCCAGAAAGGGATTCTCCCCCTTGCACTTGATTGAGGACAATGCGGGCGATCGCCGGATCAATCCAACTGTTGCCTGAGTCTGTCGTTTTGACCGCCTCTACCAAGTGATCAAACGTAATATCCTTCATACAATAGGAATCAGCCCCTGCCGCAAAGGCTGCTAAAACAGCCGCATCATCATCCTGCAACGTCAAAATCAAAACCTTTGTTTGCGCCTCGTGGGACTGATCCTTGAGCTTTTCCTGTTTCAAAATCCGGGTCAACTCAATCCCATCAAGCTCAGGCAAACCAATATCCACAATCGCTAAATCAGGATGAATCTCTTCTAACAAACGCAATCCATCCGCTCCATTGGCCGCCTCTGCTAAAAGTTCAATGTCCGCACATTGTTGTAGAGAAGTTCTTAGCCCGATGCGCGTTAAATCATGATCTTCAATTAGAACAACCCGAATTTTTTTCATGGTTTTCCCGGAGACTTTCCAAAATATAGCATGATCGATATACATTTATATGCAGTGAATCTTCAAGCCCTCCTTGTAAAAACCGTGTTAGAACAATCCGTAATCACCTCGACCCTCCTCCTTACATTGCTCTTGATGGTCGGTCTGTTTTTCTTCATTCGCGCTTCCATCAAAGATCGCACCGAACAAGTAGAGCTATTGGCAAAAGAGCCTGAAGAATCCATCTTTGAGCGTCTCCAAACCTACTTCGAACAGCGAGCCTATCGGATTACCACCGTTGATGGTGTCAATAATATTGTCACCTATGAAGGCTTTGTTCCTCCCAGTGGCTTTATTGCTGTTTTTTTAAGCCTATTAGCAGCCCTCGGTTTAGTTTGTATTGCCCTGGTCTTAGCACTGCTCTATCCCAATATTGGCTTTGCCTTCCTTGGTATTTGTCTCCTGGCTCCCTTGGCAGGTCTCTTTTACTGGCGTAAGGCAGGGAAGGTAGAAAAAGTTATTTTACAGATCACCACACAAACACCGATTACTGAGACTCCCACCCAATTAATTACGGTGACCGCCCACCGGGATGAGTTGATCCAACTGCGTCAGGTGATGCCTTACCAGCTCCATGAAGCTTAGGAAATGTCCCCAACAAAACTAATTGAGCTATCCATTAACACCATGGCAAAAACGCGACAAAAATAGCCCCGACCCGAAAATGGGTGGGACTAGGGAGTATTGAAATTGATAGAAGGGGATTAGAGATCACCTAAACGTTAGGTTAAGTGATATATTTTTGAAGGAACTTTAAGCTTTGCTAGAAACAGTCGCTTTTTCAGATACTTCCTCATCGGCGTTGCTACAAAGTACCCGTAGACTGGGGAATAAAAAGTGATTCTCCTCTACATATTGGGCACCAAATAATCCTTTTTCTGCCCAAAAGTACCGATCAGTGGTATGCTCATTACGCTTAACTACAACGACTGCTGGGGGCATAATCCCATTCGCAGCGATATGCTTGCGGGCTGCAGTCACGGGTTTGTCATCACCGCTTTCGATATTGTATTGTGGGACAATCTCTAAAATTTTTCTTCCTTCTTGCCGACGCCGACTCTTGCGTTTACGCTTTCTTGCCAACCCAGTACCTCCTCTTCTTTACTTTTTTAGAACAGCTGTAACAGGAGTTACAGAATGTCGAGCAAAGTATATCGGCTCCATTGAAAAAAATCAAGTGAAAATTGACTGGTTTTCGCGATGGGTTGGATTTTTTGTATTAAGAAATCTACTACAATCCAATGAAGGTAGGCGATCAATCCAAAAGTAAAAAAAGAATTAAGTTTTTTGTCAAAACCCCTGATTTATCAAGGTTTCCTGGGAAATATCCCCTAGGGATTGCGGCTTGGGAGGATGAAATTCATGACGACATTACCGCAACTGTTGCCAGTTAGCCCAGAGTATTTGTCCCTGTGCCAAGGGCAGTTGCAATTGTTAGCCCAAGGCGTTGGGGCAGAGTGGGGGATCGTTTATTTGGCCCAGCCAGATCAAGAGAATCAAGAAATTACGCTCCAACCCATTAGTGCCTTTCCCGATCGTTTGCTGGCGGCGGGGAGGCAGAGGTCAACGGAGATAGCGACGATGGTTCCGGATCAAGAGGAATGGCTTGATGTCTCGATGGGTGAGGAAGCGGCTGCTTTGCCGGATGATCTTGTGGGTTTGTTGGGGGAACCGGCTCGGGCATTTCCCCTGTGGCATGGTGATTTAATTTTGGGAATTTTAGCGACGGGACGCCGAGATCGGGGTTGGCGATCGCCAGAGGTGACCCAGATTGAATTGATCGCCGAAAGTTTGGTGCTGGCCTGTGTGTTGGATCAGCAAAAGAGTTGGGCTACTGAGCGGCTCACCCAACAGCAACATCTCCAGGCCCTAGAGCAAGAGCATTTCCATGATCTGCTACACCAGCTCCGTAATCCAACGATGGCGATTAGTACCTTTGGTAAGTTGTTGTTGAAGCGATTGCTGCCGACGGAGAAAAATTATCCGGTCGCTGAAGGCATTGTCCGGGAAAGCGATCGCCTGAAAGGATTGCTCACCCAATTTAGTGAAGAGGTGGATCTCTTAACGGCCCAAATTCACCAGTTGGAGGGAGGGCCAAGTTTGGCTTTACCGCCCAATGGTGAACCGAGTTTTGCCCCAGACCGTTCCCTCTCCGTAGAACCGTTACCCGTAGCAGAAGTGGTACTTCCCCTCGTCGCTTCCCTGGGGGCGATCGCCACCGAGCGGGGAATCACTTTAAATTATGGGTTGCCAGAACCGTCTCCTTGGGTTTTAGGGAATCACACAGCCCTAATGGAAGTTTTGAATAATCTTTTAGAAAATGCGCTGAAATATACACCATCCGGGGGACAAGTGTTCTTGCAGGTAGAAGCCCAGGCCCAGGAACTCACCATTGCTGTCCATGATACGGGCTACGGTATCCCCCCAGCGGATTTGCCCCATGTCTTTGAACGGCATTACCGGGGAGTGCAGGCGGAAAGTGCTATTGAAGGTACTGGGCTGGGGTTGGCGATCGCCGCTGATCTTGTGGGAAAAATGGCCGGGGACCTTGAAGTATATAGCCCAACCATTGGCTTACCCCATACCGAAGCTCTCCCCGGTAGCACTTTTATGTTGTGGCTTAAAGTCGCGTCAAATCCTCATCAAGTTACCTCTACTGAGTCTCCCCAAGGCAATTGATTTGATTATTTAATTTTTGACATTTAGAATGCTGTTTTTGCATTAAGTAACTTTTCGGTATTTCAGACAATTTCCCAGTACAGTGGGGACGATAAAAATAGTTGAGGTTTTACATGGGACAACTAGAAGCCCTGATTTTTGATGTGGATGGCACCCTGGCCAATACAGAAAAGGATGCCCACCGCGTTGCTTTTAACCGCGCCTTTGCGGATGTCGGTTTGACCTGGGATTGGTCGGTGGATCTTTACGGTCAGCTCCTGAAGGTGACGGGGGGTAAAGAAAGAATTCGTTTTTACATTGAATCTTGGCAGCCACAAATGCCATCGGTCGGTGATCTGACTGCTTTTGATCTGACTGCTTTTATCAAGGATCTCCATGCCCGCAAAACCCAGCACTACTGCGATTTGTTAGCCAATGAAGTTTTACCACTACGCCCCGGCGTTAGACGACTGATCCAAGAAGCACGGGATCAAGGCATTCGTTTGGCGATCGCCACCACCACTACCCCAGCCAATGTCACTGCCCTATTGACCCATTCCCTCGCCCCCGATGCCATGGATTGGTTTGAAGTTATTGCCGCTGGCGACATGGTCCCCCAGAAAAAACCGGCCCCCGATATCTTTTTCTATGCCCTCGAAAAAATGAATCTCCGGGCCGATCAATGTGTCGCCTTTGAGGATTCCGGTAATGGCTGGCTTTCATCACGGGATGCGGGCCTCACCACCGTTGTCACAGTGAATAACTACACCGCTAACCAAGATTTTACGGGGGCTGACCTGGTACTCAGTGATCTAGGGGAACCGGATCAACCCTTTACGGTGCTAGCCGGAGAGGTGGGGACTTGGCCTTATTTTGATGTGACTTTAGCCGCCGAATTACTCAAGCGAAAAAGTAAAAGTTGATTTACCTGATCGGTACTGAAATTATCATCGCTGATCAATAGTAAACTTTGGCTGCCATCGGCAAGCTGTGGCCCTAGGGTCATACCTTCTAGGTTATCGAGACCAATCCCCAACTGTCGCAGATCCAGCAATAGGGTTTTCTGCATGGGGACAACGGTCTCTGGATTTCCGGCGAGGGATTCGATGCGGGCAGTGTCGGTGGCATTACCAATGGTCACCTGGAACAGTTTCGCACTAACACCCCCAAGGCCATAGCTGCGCTCCAGGCTGAGAAAATAACCTTCCTGGGGGAGGGCAATCATTTCCACAAGGCCATTGGAAAAGGTTCCTTGGGGCGCAGGTTCTAAAGGATAGAGGTGTTCGGCAATTAACACAGGTTCGCCGATGGGATTGATGACGTAATGCAGTAGACGAATGGGCGCACCCACATTATCAGAGCGCGTGTCTTGATGAAGAGATGATTCTGGAGCGACAAAGATCCGAAAGGGGTCAACGGCGGCTTGGGAAGGGGCAGAAATGGCCAAGGATTCAAATCCTAAATTATTGCGCACACCCCGCTGGCGATCGCCTGTTAGAAAACGTTGGGGAATTCTGAGGGACGTTAATTCACGACCTTCGCGATCAAATTCTTTTACAAACGGGTCAATGGCAGCGTCGGTATCTCCCTCGCTGGAAATAAATAACGTATTGCGGGGCGAGAGCACCAATCCTTCTGGGTCAAGGCTCCCTGGGGCAAAAGTTTCACCGTCAGGGGTGGTTAAAGGTGTCATTGTCTGGAGGTTGAGCTGCTGGATTTGGGGGATGGCTCCGGTTTCGTCGATGTCCAGATCGAAGGTATAAAAGCGGGCCGGGGCAAACTGGGAGCGGTCATCACTCAGGGCATAATAATCACCGGTCTGGGCATCGTAATAGAGAGCCGATAGGCCGCCGACCGTTGTCCCTTGAAACTCTGTTTTGGGTAACCAATATTCGTCTAGAAACTCTACGCTCAGGGGGGCAAAGGTGCGGGGATTGCTTTCTGCCGGGGGCACAACGGGGGCACAACCGATCAGTAAGCTGCCAATCAGACAAAACTTGATCCACAAAATTTTTGGCGATCGCCACCAGGTATTTTTCGGCTTCATCACGGCTTTTGGCTTTCCCACAACACAACAAAAAAGAGAGGTGATTTTCCTCCCTTAAACTAGCAGATTATCAAAATTTGCCTGGTAATGGCTGGTTTTAGATTTCTCCATAGGCGCGGTCAATGAGCCGCCGGGCAACGGTTTGGGTGCCTGTGTGTTCGTAATAGTTGGTACTGAGATCCAAGAAGGCCGCCACATAATCGAGCTTGTTATCGGAAACTTCCACAAACCCTTGGATATGATCCATGATTTTTTCGGGGGTCAAACCACGGGCGCTCACAAAGCCGCTCATCCAGCCCTGCATGGAGCTAAAACTGCGGTTAATAAAGGCCAATTTCCCCGCAGGATTCCCACCCGGCAAGAATTCTCCGACACGACCAAAGGCCGGATTATTGCTGAGTTCTCCCGCCGAAAGATTATTTAAGGTGCGGTCAATTTTTTGGAGGAAATCTGGCCCCAGGGGAATTAAACCATCCACACAAATCAGGGTTGCAATCCGCATCAATTCTTCGCCACTGTAGTCGGCGATCGCCTTCATGAAATCCCCTAGACTATCCCCCGGAATGCCGTTAATCTGACAAAAACAGGTAATTTCGGCGACCAGCTTTAGACACAAATCAATCGCCTGAGCTTTATCAGCGTTGGGGGTCACTTTCTGCATCAAGCCACCCACCAAGGGGATTTTGTCGCCCACTTTATTCGCCAGGGCTGCCGCCGCCAATGCTTTATCCGCCTGGTCAACGGTTTGGTAGATCCACATCGCCCGCTGATAACCCTGGGATTTGTCGCTGTAGAGGACAATGGCGCGATCGCGCACCGCTTGGATGATTGCCGGATCGGTTTCCCGCGTTACGGCTTTGACCATATTGTCGAAGCCAACAATGTTCGTCCATTCCCCAGGCACCACAAAATCCAGACCATTTAAAAGCATGGTCGTGAGATTTTTTTCGGGTAACTGATCCATCAACTCCACAATTGAAGCACTCATGAAAAACCTCCTAATTTAGTCAATATCTGGAAAATTACGGCTGTGGTTTACGAAAAACTGACCTATAAACTCGCTAAACCCTGTAGATTCACCTTGGCGAGCCAAGCCTTGCGCTCATCGGGGCCAAAACTAGGATCTCGGGACATCACTTTCACTTGATAGCGATCGCCCACTAAAACCGCATGGGCATTTGCTCCCTGGGCCACGAGGGGGAACCCATCAACCGTTTCTTCGGCTTCAGCAAATTTACTGCGGGCAGCGAGATTGGTGGCGGTATCTGAGATGGAAATTTTTGCCATTTCCGTACCATTGAGGGTTAATTTAATTTCCGCGAAACCCTCTTTTTCTTGGGTAAAGACCCGGTCATAGCCCTCGGTTTTGTCCGCCGGGAAAAATTGATTAAAAGCACTGCCCTTTTGGGGGGTTTGGGCCGTCTCCGTTGCCGGGGCGGTGACTTCAGTATTAGCCCCAGGGTTCGGGTCAGGAGGAGGCACCGGGGCATTGCCGCCACAGGCTGTCAAGAACAGTAGACTCGCCAGGAGAAAGGGGGCGATCGCCCGATAGATAGATTGAACACGCATGGGATGATTGGGAAATTTACGCTCACTTGGTTTCAATTCTGAACGCAAATCCCCAGAATCTCCCGAAAAATTAACAATCTAGCAAGAAAGTTACGCCAAAATGCGGGGTTGACGGCCCTTTTGTCCGGTCATGAGCTTGAGCCCAAACAGACGCAAAGGGCTAAATTTCGCCATGATCACCAAGCCCAGCCGGCGCACCCAAACCACAGGCCAAATGCGGTTGGAAAAGAGGCGGTTGAGGAAATCCGTAAAGCCCAGGATCACGAGATTTTCCCGCTTGCGCCACCGTTCATAGCGTTTCAAAACAGCCAAACTCCCTAGATCTTGGCCCCGTTGCTGGGCTTCGATTAAGGTTTGGGCAAGGGCCGCAGCGTCACGGATCCCTAAATTGAGACCTTGACCCCCCACAGGGTGGCAGCAATGGGCCGCATCTCCCACCAACGCGAGACGCTGATCCACATAGCGATCGCCTTGCATCAGTTGCACCGGAAAAACCTGGCGATCGCCAAGCAATTTCAAGCGGCCTAACTGGGGGCCTGTATGTTGTTCTAAATATTCCAGGAAAACGTCAGGGGGCAATTCCTTGAGGCGCTGGGCTTCAGCGTGGGGATTCGTCCAGACAATTTGACAACAATTTTCTGTTAGGGGCAAAACTCCCATCGGCCCTGTGCCCCAGAACCGTTCAAAGGCAACGTCATTGCGGGGGGCTTCATGTTCGACAACGCAGGTGACACAGGACTGCCAATATTTCCAACCCCTCGTTTTAATACCAGCCCCTTGGCGCACGAGGGAGCGTGGCCCGTCGGCTCCAACCACCAAAGCTCCTTGAATCTTGAGACTTCCTTGGGTTTCGCTGGATAATTCTACGATCGCCTGATCGGACTGATAGTGAATGGCGGTGACTTGGGCCGGACAAAACCAACGGATATTGTCATAGCCCCGCAGAGAAGCCTGGAGGGTTTCAAGGACGACTTGGTGCTGCCCCGAAAAACCGAGAAAGTCTGTTTTGAGATCTTGGCGGGAAAATTTAACGACACCAGAAAAATTTTCGTCTGACAATTGAATGTTGCGGTATTTGCCACTGCGGGCGGCGATCGCCTCCCAAACCCCTAATTCCTGAAAAAGCCGTTGGGAAAGCAGCGACATTGCATAGGCCCGCTGCCGTTGGGTCACCACATCAAGGGGTTGTGCTTCCACGATGGCGATCCGTAGATCTGTTTGCTTGAGGCAGGCCGCGAGGGTGACCCCGACAATACCGCCACCGACAATGATCACATCAAACCCAAGGTGAGATTTTTCCATTACTGAGCGCGAGAAACTAAAGACCGTAGGACGTGGCTTGTCCTAAACAAAAGGTAACATTTTCGCGAGAGAGAAGGCTATGGCGTGACTACCCCTGGCGCAGTTGGCTGCGCACCTGCATTAACACTTTGCCAAGATAATTGTGCCCGCTGCCATCGGCACCACAGCCCCAGTAATAGTCCACCGGGGAATTTTCAATAATTGCTGCGTCCCCCGTTGCCAGCAAAATTTGGGCAATGTCAGGGTGGGTTTTAAATTTTGTCCAAACCCCTTGCCACATCACGGTTCGTTTAATCTCTTCCCAATCGGGGCGTTTGGGGTGCTGGGGATCGCGGCCTAGGGCGGCGGCAATTTCTGGGGTCGGGGCAGCGCGAATTTTGTCGATGAGATCTTGTTGGTGGGTAGGGAGAAATTTATGAGCCTGGTAAAAATGCTCAACGGTAGGCCAATCTAGGGCTTCGCAGTGGATCGGATGCAGGGAAAAGTTCGAGAAACAGCCATAGGGGTCATTCGCCTTATAAAAATAAATTGGCTCGGTGTTTGACTCCATCATGACTCCTCTGCACAAGCAAAACCTCAGTCATTATAAATTCTCCTCTGGTTGTCTGGCGCTGGGGGCGATCGCCTGGGTAGGGATCTGCGTTAGGGTTTGCCATTCGCGGCCTGTTTCGCCGGTGACTACCCAGAGGATTGAGCGGAGCCCATCACGGATACATTTCATCGTCGTTTCCGGGGGATTATCCGATGGGACAGGCACTGGTTTAATGGCAATATCACGGGTGCCGAAAACAATGCTGGCCACGAGCTTGGCGCGGTTCATGTGGTTTTCGGAAGTGATGAGGTAGACGCTATCGATATTTTCTTGTTTAAATTCGTCTACGAGGCTGGTGAAGTTGGTGACGGTGTCTTCGGCCTGGTAATCGAGCTGGAGGCGATCGCCTTCGATTTGATAGTTCGCAAAGATCTGGCGGGCATATTCCGGTGGGCTACCGGAGGAAACCCAAACTTTTAACTCCGGATGTTCCTGGGCAAACTGGGCCGCAAACCGCTCCCGTTCTTCGTGGCCCCCAAGGACAAAAATGGCTTTGGCTGGACGTAAAGCGCCTTGGATACGTTGGTAGGCGATCGCCCCACAGGTTAGGCCAATTAGACCCAAAACAAACCAGCGCCGTCGGAAAAACGTTGTTTGCTGCTGACGGGGCGATCGCGGTCGCGCCACTTTTCTAGAAGAAATAGCCATGCCAAGGGAAAAAGAGGAAGCGAAACATCGCCAATTATAGGCAATGGGTAGAAAAATTTACGGAGAGCATAGCCCCATCTTAGCCCCGCCGCTGGAAGGGTTGTCCCCAGTAGCGCCAACATTCTTTATTAAACGGCGATCGCCACTTCAAGATTAAATCCCGTTCTAGGGCGAGCCGTTGGGAACGGTCTGTGGGGACTGACACATTAAACGCTAAATTGATCGCCACATTCAAGCCATACTGACGGTGCAAGCTGATGTAAGCATCAATGTAATCTTTACAATCGTGAACCCCTTTCCAGCGTTGCTTAATCGATAATTTTGTTTCCCCCACATAGAGCAGCAACGGCACCGCATGGTCGAGGACAAAGTAAATATTCGCTTGACCTTCCTGGAGGGGATCATAGCGCTCTCGATAGAAATCCCAGGGCTTCGGCGGCAGGGTAAAGGGGTCAATTTTTTCGGCGTCCCAGTGGTCTGGCTTCGACTGGGTCTCAAAAAGTAAATTGGTTTGGCTTGCGCCTGGATTTTGACGAACCTTGTCCTGAAAGTTTTGCAGTCGTTGCTTCCATTGCAGAAGGCTTTCTTTGCCCATGGTAAGCCTGGGGGGGCGTTCGACGCGGTAAGGATTGGGGGCATCGGCCACAGAAAAAAGCTTGAGTTGTTCGTCGGTCATGGGCGAGAAAAAATTCACAGGCTCTCCAGTGTAGCAAAGGCAAATCCTAGGCCCGTGCTCCCTGATACCGGATAAATTCGAGGGGCAGCCCATCGGCATCGGCAAGGAACATCACCTCATAAATGCGATCGCCAATCATCTGCTGTTGGGGTTTTAGAAGAACCGTGATCGGTTCCGGGGCATTTTGTTGCAAATCGGCGAGCCAAGTGGCTAAATCTGGCGTGATTTCCGTCAGGTCAAAGGATAAATGATAGTAGCCGACATAATGTTCATCACCAAAGGCATCGGGGGCGGGCTTTGGTTGGGGGATTTGGATGAGTTCCAAACGTCCAAGGGGGCCTTTAAGCCAACAGGCGAGAGTGTACCCTGTGGTGAACTGGGTTTCCATGGCAAAACCGAGATGTCCGTAAAAGGCGATCGCCCGGTGGATATCGGCAGTGCGAATTGAAGCGTGGTGCATGGTTGACTGGTTTGGGTAGAGGACAGATCAATTTTCCCCCAGGGCTAAATCTGTCGCCAAAAATCCCCTGCGTTACTATAGCCATAGTTTTTTGAGTTCTCTTTGTTTTCTAAAAAAAGATTTGTGGGGAAAAGTTTATGGGAGCATGGCGCAGTGCTTGGGGTTGGCTGTTGTGGGGAAGCATTTTTTTCTATGGCTCCTTCGCCTATGCCGATGACAGTTTCGGCAATACCTTAGACGCAATCACTGTCAAAACCGCGCCCACAACCGACGCCAGGGCTGCCCTCGCCACCCTGAAAACAGCACAATTTATTTACCTCGGTGAACACCACACCAGCGAGGCTGACCACATCGCCCAGTTAGAAATCATCAAAGCCCTCCACGACCATCATCCCCAGGTGGCGATCGCCATGGAAATGTTTCAACGGCCTTTCCAATGGGTTTTAGATCAATACATTGCCGGGGAAAGTAGCGAAGCTGACCTTGTCGCCCAAACGGAATATGAAACCCGGTGGGGTTTTGACTGGGAATTGTATGCGCCCATTCTTCGTTTTGCCCAGGAAAAACAGATTCCAGTGATCGCCCTCAATGCCCCCAATGAAGTGGTACGTCAGGTATCCTCAGTTGGTTTGGCTAGTTTAGAGGCGGCGGATTTTGAATATTTACCGCCCCGTGAAGAACTGGATCTAAGCAACGAAAGTTACCAAGCCCTCCTTCAGGAGGCCTTTACGGGCCATGGTCAGCATGGCAACTTTGACTTTGACAATTTTTTTGCCGCCCAGGTGGTCTGGGATGAAACCATGGCCGAGGCGATCGCCAATTTTGCTCAACGCAACCCCAATACCCAAATTATTACCCTCGCGGGTCAAGGCCATGTCATTTATGGCTACGGCATTCCTGATCGGGTGCAACGTCGCCTCGGACAACACCTAAAACAGGAGATCGTATTGCTCAATCCAAGTTCTGATCTCACCCCGACGCCAGAGGTTGCCGATCTTTTCTGGTGGACGGAAGCGCCGACCATTCCCTAGCCACCGCTAATTTTCGCCTTGTAACCTTGGTCAAGGAGGAATGCGAGAATCGGCTGGCGCTGATCCCCCTGGATTTCTAGGGTATTGTCCTTGAGGGTGCCCCCGGAGCCACATTTATTTTTCAATTGCTTTAAGAGTTTTTGTAACGTCTCTGGGGAATGTTGTAGTCCCGTAATTACAGTTACCGTCTTGCCTTTACGGCCAGAACGGCTCGTTTGGATGCGGGGACTTTGTTGTTGGGGCGGCAGATCAACGATTTCCGGAATATCGTCTGGGACGGTGTTACCAAATTCTTGATAGACAACTTTTTTACGCGTCATCGTTCAAATTCAATCGATTGGGTGTACTTTTCCCTAGCTTACGGGTTTTATGGGATCTTGGATTACAAGCTACTTTTTTTGAAATTTTAAATGCCTACAAAAAAGAGCGACAGGGCCGCCCTTGGTTAACTTGATTCCATCAATATCCTTGTGGTGGGCCAGGTACAGCCCGAGAAAACTTGACCAAAACTGCTTTCAGGAAAGAGAAAAATGGTGCGGTAAAACCCAATAAAGAATTGGGGTCAAAATTATAAACGCAACCGTAAAAATCCCAATAATCTCAACAGCGAGAAGTCCTTCATTCATGGCGATCGCCTCTTAAATGTGATTGATCCATCACATCTTTAGTGTAGCCTGACTTCCTTAGCCGCCAGACCAGACCCCTAACCGGAGATCAGCACCGTGACACCGATGAGGGTCGCCACAAGTACGCCTCCTAGAACACCAATAACCAGCAAATTTTTTTGTTCTTTCGCTGTTTTTGCCTCTGCTTGGTACATTTTGGGCTCTTGGGCAAAATTATTCAGCTTACCGTCTTCATCTTCCATGTAGCGCATGGTGGCTCCTTCAAATTTGTCAATCTTTAAACCCCCTGGGGGTTCGATCATCATAGGAACCGGACTTTATAGCTATCAATAAAACTCAACAAAAGTTAAGCTTCCTACGCACCCATGCCGGAATAATGTTTCAAACCTTTACGCCAAAAGTAGCGATTTAGACCATAGAAAATCAAACTCCAGACGCCCATGACAATGAAGCCTTCGGTGAGACGCACCGGTAACCCCATCAAGATCGCCGAGGGGAAGTACACCACATAGGGGAAGGGGGTCAGCAGGGCAATTTCTTTCATGAGGGGCGGAAAGGTTTCCAGGGGAGCGATATAGCCAGAGAGGAAAATATAAAACAAAAACCAAATTTGTTCGATGGCGCTGGCCCGTTCCACCCAAAAGGCCGCCATCGCAAAGGTGTATTGCAGGAGGAAACGCAGACCAAAGGCGATCGCCGCCGTAAGAATACAGAGCAGTACCTGGGTCAAGCTCGGTACCCAAAATGCCTGGGGATAAAGGGCAAAAAACAAGAGCACCAGGGCAATGCTAAAGGGCAGGCGCGCAAATCGTTCCGACACATGGCTCGCAAAATGTCGCCAAACGGGATCAATAGGTTGGAGTAGGGCAAAGGACAATTTTCCCTGGGAGACTTCCTTTTCAAATTCCCAGATCACCCAGACGAGGGTCAGTTGGCGAATAAAAAAGACGGCGATAAAGTAGCGGGCAAATTCAATCGCAGACAGGGGCAACTCCACTTGGTTCGAGGCTTCTGTCCAGACCCCCAACAGGATAATCGGTAGGGACGAGTTGAGTACCCAAAAAAATAGCTCGGCCCGATATTCGACCATGTAGGCGTAGTAGGTAGTGAATAAAACCTGTGCTTTTCGAAACGGCGATCGCACCATAATCTCCTAGAAAAAAGTCGTTTTTATCATAGGCTGAAAGTCTAACCCATGGCTGAGTTTTAGGCCGCGCAGAAAAATCTAGACTATTTGTGTTATTGTCGAAAAAAGAAGTTCAGAAAATTACCATTAATCCGATGCGCATCAAAAGTTGGGAAAGTCCCCGGCGTCGGGGTCGTAACGACAAAGGCAAAGGCGGCGCGGCCCGTCAACGGCAACTAAAAAAACGCAATAAAATGCTCAAAAACAAGCTCAAAGGCAATGACCACGGAGGGGAAATTAATCCCCTCTTTTTTATGGCTTCTACGACCCACTCAGATAACAATTAACGAGGCGATCGCCCCCAGTTAATTTCACCAGTCTTTGTCCGGGGCTATCCTTTTCAGCCAGATTAAATTTACTTAAAGGCAACAGATCGAGGTTTTCTTGGAAATCTTTTACCAACAGGGATTCCTGCTGATCGGGAACGAAAAGTGTGAGAAGCAGATCGGTTTTTGATTCAAAGCGCATCACATGATTGCCCATATCACCCCGTTTACCGAGCCGTAAGCTGCTGGCGGCTAATTTTTTGCCGTAGCCTTCCTCGGAGATTAAGTAAAGTTCGCTGTGCCGTTGGCAGGGAACACAGGCGACAATTTGCTCGTTAAAGCGGAGGCGCAGGGCTTGGTTCCCTTGGGAGGTTCTGCCCATGACAGGGATTTCGTTGTCGTTTACGGGCAAATGCAAGACTCGCCCACTGCTGACGGCGATCGCCACCTGCTCACCCCCCTTCACGAAACAGGCGAATTTGAGGGTGTCCTTGTCCTTGAGCTTAATCAAACTCAAGCCGCGACTGGTGAAACTTTCGAGTTCGATCGCCGGGAGACGTTTAATTCGTCCTTGGGCTGTAAGTAAAAGTAAATCGTACTCTGCTAAATTATCGGGCAATAAAAACTGGGTAATCGGCTGATGATTATCCCGTAGGGCATGATCTGGTAATAAATCGATTAATTGGGGTTTATCCCGCTGTTCTTGGTAGGGTAAATCGGCGATCACCACCGGAAAAGCTTTCCCTTGATCGGTGCAGACGATTAAATTTTCCTGCGTGCCAATCTGCGCCTTGAAAATGGTCGGTTCCTCATCCAATAGCCCCGCATCATCATTGCCCCAATACACGCCCCCCGACGCTGCGATCGCCACATGGGAAGTCTCCGTTAGTTGCGGCAGGAGGGCAAGCACAGGTTCCTCCTTTTTGCGGGATTGGCGTTTTTTCTTCGGGGTCGCCGCGGGTGCATCTGGCTCCGCTTCGACTGTGACAGGTTCCGGTTCAGGGGATGGCACATCCGGTAAACGGGTGCGACGTGGGTCGGCAAATTTCCGTTTTAAACTGCGCAATTCCCGCTTTAGTGCCTTGAGTAATTCGTGGCGATCGCTCAACAACTTATTTAACTTGCCAATCTCCGTCGCCAGTTCCGCAAACTCCTGCTCCAACTTTTGCCGTTCCAAGCCCGTTAACCGCCGCATCGGCATCGCCAAGATCGCATCCGACTGACTTTCACTAAACCCCAATGCCGCCTGAAACTGCTGTTTTGCCGTCGTGCCATCCGCCGCATTCCGCAAAATCTCGATCACCGCATCCAAATTATTCAGCGCGAGTAATAACCCCTCCACCGAATGTTGCCGCGTTTCCTTCTGCGCCAACTCATACCGATATTGCCGAGTGACCGTTTCCTCCCGAAATTTAAGAAATTCCTGCAAAATCGCCTTAAGAGACAACTGACGCGGTTGATTATTCACCAGAGACAGCAAAATCGCCCCAAAATTCGACTGTAACGCCGTTTTCTTATAAAGCAGCTTTAAAATCTTCTCCGGTTCCGCATCCCGTTTCAGTTCAATCACCACCCGCATCCCTTGGCGATCGCTCTCATCCCGAATATCCGAAATCCCCGAAATCTTGCCATCATTCACCAGGTCCGCAATCTTTTCGATCCAGCCCGCCTTATTCACCTGATAGGGCAGTTCCGTCACCACCAGCGCATTCACATCCCGCTTCCGTTTACGCCCCACCTGAAGCACTTCCAAATGGACAATCCCCCGCATCGGAATAATCCCCCGTCCCGTCCGGTACGCCTCCCGCACCCCATCGAGATCCACAATTTCCCCCCCCGTCGGAAAATCCGGCGCAGGAATAATTTCCCACAATTTCTCATCCTCAATCTCTGGCTGATCAATCAAAGCGATCAACCCATCCACCACTTCCCCCAAATTGTGCGGCGGCATATTCGTTGCCATCCCCACCGCAATCCCCGACGAGCCATTCAGCAACAGCACCGGCAATTGCACAGGCAGCACCACAGGCTCCTGCTGCGACCCATCAAAATTATCCGTAAAATCAACGATGTCCTCACTAATCTGCGCCAACATCGCCTCAAAACTCACGGGCGATAAGCGCGTTTCTGTGTACCGCATCGCCGCCGGCGGATCATTATCAATCGAACCAAAATTTCCGTGCCCCGCCAACAACGGATAGCGCGTCGAGAAATCCTGTACCAACCGCACCAACGCATCATAAACGGACTGATCGCCGTGGGGGTGATACTTCCCCAACACATCCCCCACCACCCGCGCACATTTCCGGTAAGGGCGATCCGGACTTAAACCCAACTCATACATCGCATACAAAATCCGGCGATGCACTGGTTTCAGACCATCTCGCACATCCGGCAATGCCCGTCCGACGATCACACTCATCGCATATTCCATATAGGACTGTTCCATTTCCACATGGAGTGCTGTCGGGATAATGTGACCGGACTGGAGCAGATCGAGTTGTTGTGCCATGAATTTATGCTGATTGGACAATAATGGGGAACGCTGTTTTCAAGGAATATACTGTTGATTCTTAAATCTTTACAAGCGTTTGCATCTTTTTCACCATAAAGGCATAGGGCTCTCTGTCGCAAAAAACATTGTTATGGATTCGCTTTGCTTTGGGTAGAAATAAGTTACGCGATGTCTTTAATTCAAGGGGGTAATAATCGAGGTGGCAGAGATGATATATTGTGCTTCTGCTCAATGGCCCGCAAGACCCCAGTGATTACGCCATAATGAATCCCAGAATTGATTGTTTGCAGTTGTCCCTAATCTCAAGAAAGTAGTTATGGCCACGATATTGATAGTTGAAGATGATCCGATTAATGTGCGTGTTTTCAGCACAATTTTGCAGAAACGGGGACAGTTTGATGTGCTCTGCTCTGAGAATGTCGGGGAAATTATGGCCTTAACGTCAGCGGGAAAGGTTGATCTGGTGATGATGGATGTTTCCCTAACGGCAAGTCTCTATGAAGGGGAGTCAGTGGATGGAATTCGGATTACCCAAATGCTCAAAGCAGATCCCCAGACGAAGGAAATTCCAGTGATTTTAGTGACAGCCCACGCGATGCAAGGCGATCGCGAAACCTTCCTGAGCAAGAGTGGGGCTGAGGGGTATATTTCTAAGCCAGTGGTTGATTATGATGATTTTTTGCAGCAGATTCATCGCCTAATCGGAGAGTAACAAATAAAACTTGGCGATCGCCTTTTTTTGGCTTCAGTGAAAATCCGTTGGCGTTAATGGTTTACAACACTTGCGATCGCAGTAGGGCGACGGGCAGATAAACCATTTTCTTGGCCGTCGGCACATAGGCGCGGCGGTTAAAGACATCGTAGTCATTTTTCTCGATGATATCGAGGATCCCTTGGTATAGCATCAAGGCAGACCACACCGGCCAGCGGGCATCGGGATGGAGCGACCGAATTCCCCGCTCGGCAATTTGGTAGTAATGGCGGGCCCGCTTAATTTGAAATTTCATTAGCGATCGCCACCGCTCATCGATGACCCCCGCGAACAAGTCCTTTTCGGAATAGTTAAATAGCGCTAAATCTTCTAGGGGCAGGTAAATGCGACCACGGCCCCGGTCTTCCCCCACATCCCGGAGAATGTTCGTTAGTTGATTGGCAATCCCCAGGGCGATCGCCTCTTCCGTCGGCATCTGAGACTGGCTTTGGCGATTCCAGGGGGCCGTATTAGTGCGATTTTCTAAACCCATGACCGCCCCGGACATCAGGCCCACAGTCCCAGCGACTCGGTAGCAATAGAGCTCTAGATCTTCAAATGTTTCATAGCGACTCCGGTACAAATCCATGCGCTGCCCAGCAATCATGTCCCGAAAGGGCTGGATATCAAGGGGAAAGCGATTCAAGCTATCCACCAAGGCCACATCTGGATCGGCAACCGGTTGCCCCGCAAATACAGATTCGAGATCCCGCTCCCATTGATCGAGGGTTTCTGGGGTAGTATTAACCGCTTCTGGCCCATCAACCAGTTCATCGGTGCGACGACACCAGACATAAATGGCCCAAATTGCCTCGCGTTTTTCCTTGGGCATGAGGAGGGTGCCTAGGTAAAACGTCTTAGAATACATCGCCGTAACAGTACGACAATATTCGTAGGCCTCTTCACGGGAGATGAAGGACGAGGCAGTGGGTGGGGAAGGTTGAAGTCTAGACAATTGCAGCATGCGTTGCGGGCGAAGTGTCTGGGGAGTCGTTTCCGGGCCTCCCCGTGGGCAAAAAAAGCCATAATGATTGTCGCATTGTACGAGTCAAATGGGAAATTAATCTTAATTTTGTCAAGAAGTCTCCCACAGACTGATTTTATGCGGCAACGGAAACAGTGGTGGCCTGGTCAGCAAGGGTGGTTTCAGCCGCTTTCGCAACAGCTTGGGCGGTGAGTTTCCCGGAGAGGACGGCCCCTTCCATACTGGCGAGATAGCGCTGCATTGTGTAGTCCCCAGTGAGGAAGAAGTTGGAGATGGGTGTCTCCTGGGAGGGACGGTGATCTTGGCGACCGGGGGTTGACTTGTAAACGGAGCGGGGAGTTTTCACCACATGGTACTTCAAAAGTTTGGCTTGATTATCACCCGTAAAGTCATCGGGGAAGAGTTGTTGCAATTCTTCCATGGTGGCGGCGATGATCTCCTCATCGGACTTGCTAATCCAGTCCTTTGCGGGGGCCAAGACCAGCTCTAACATGGATTTGTCGCTGTAGTAGCCACGGCAAGTGTTGCTCATGTCCGCATACACGCTTAATAAAGGCGATCGCGAGAAGAGGAGATGATCCACATCGGTTAATTTGCGATCAAACCACATGTGCAGGTTGATTACCGGGACGCCTTCGAGGCCATCCAGCTTCTGGAAAAAGGACATTTCTTTCCAAGGCTTGGGCAACATTACCTTGAGGGGATCGACGGGCATCGCTGACACATAGGCATCGGCGGTGAAAAATTCGTCTTCGGCCCCGTTTAGACCGCGCAGGAGGAAGCCTTTTACAGAGCCATCATCGTTGAGTTGAATTTCTTTGAGGGGACGATTGAGATGGACTTCGCCGCCCCGTTCAGTGATGTAGTCCACGATGGGTTGACAGAGGCGTTCGGTGGGAGAGCCATCGAGGAAAGCCATTTTTGAGCCGTTCTTTTCTTGGAGGAAGCGGTTCAGGGCGGTGAGCAGAATGGTGGCAGAAATTTCATCGGGGTTGATGAAATTCAAGGCTTTGGACATGGCGATGAAAACTTCTTTCTCGACCCGCTCAGGAATTCCTTGTTTCTTCATCCATTCGGACCAGGAATATTGATCCATGTCTTCGACATATTTTTGGCCCTGTACCATCGCCGGAATTAAGCCGATGCCAAATTTGATTTTTTCTTCCCAGGTGAGCATGTCGTTGTTGCGGAGGATGGCAAACACACCGTTGATGGGAGCAGGCAGATCGGGGAAGTCGAACCGGGAATAGGTACCGGGAGCATCGGGCTGGTTGAAGATCATCGTATGCTCTTTCCACTGCAGACGATCTTCGATGTCGAGTTCTTTAAAGAGCTGGAGCATATTGGGGTAGGCTCCAAAGAAGATGTGTAAACCAGTTTCGTACCAGTCTCCATCTTCGTCTTGCCATGCGGCGACTTTGCCACCGAGAACGTCTCTTCTTTCGAGGACAATAGGAGTATGTCCTGCATCAACAAGGTATTTCGCACAGGATAATCCTGCTAATCCGGCTCCGGCGATCGCAACTCGCATGGTGAAGGGCTTCCTACTCTAACGAACGACAACTAAAAATTAGATGTTGTTCATTATACTTTGCAATTCGTTACATTTGAGTTTTTCTCCAGAAATCCCTTGATTTTCCACAAAATTAACGGTCTAAATTGCGGCAAGGGCGATCGCCTTTATTTTGATGCCAGATTACCTACATCGGAAAAAATAGGGTCGGGAACCAACTGCGGTGTAATAAATCGCTGGCATAGCTGTGCACCGTGAGTTCAAGGAGTTGATTGCGGGGTTTGCTGGCGATGGCGATCGCACTAATATCTTCTTTGACGGCGATATCAAGGGTTTCACTGAGGGGATTGCCAATTTTAACGGCGGTTTTGACCGTCAGTCCCAAGGCTTCTAGCTCCCCTTTAACCTTCGCGAGTTTTTCCTCGGCTTCCTTTTGGAGATATTCAATCTGAATGCGCTGGATACCAGAATTATCGAGGACGGACAACAAAAAACAATTGGCGATCGCCCCTTGGGGCGCATTTTTCGCAAAAGTCTTCACCTGTTCAATTAAATATTTCGCCTCATCACTGCCATTGTAAGGAAGCAGCAGATATCGCCACAGATGGCGGCAACGCAGCGCCAACTCCTCACAAGTATAGGTAGAGACAATCTGGGGCCGGAGGATCATGATCGGCTTTTTCAGAGACTTGATCAGACCCAGGCTCGTACTGCCAAACATTTTTTCTTGGATTAAATTTTTGATGGGGGTGCCCACCAAGATGACATCACATTGATATTGCTCAAGGACTTGGGGAATATTATCGAGGGCATTCCCAGAAACAATTTCTACTTTGACATCTGCACCAGCCGGCACCTGGGTGAGGGCCTTGGAAAGATGGGCTTGGGCAGCGGCAACTTTTTCTTTGTCAATGCGGGGGATATTGCCTTCTGTCCAGAGGGGCACACTGTGGAAAAAAACAATCCGGGATAGTCCTCCCTGTACCAGATTTGCGATGCAGCCAGTGAGTCGATCTAAGCCATCGGAAAAATCTGTACAGACTAAGGCGCTATGAAACATGGCAATATCGCTAAAAATTGTGGGCTAAGAATCAAAATTTTCTTTACGGTAGCATTTCTCCCCGAAGAAGTTGAACTGCAAGTCAATAAATCGTTTGGAATTTTTTCTCTACCCCCACATCCCTAGCGTGATGCTGTTGTGATCAGGCTTGAGAAGGAGGCCAGTGAAAAATATTCACGTTCACCAGTGGATGCTCTTAGTTGGAATAAACTTGACTATTAGTGCTGTTTCCAGCATTTGGACTATTCCCTAGAGTCCCCATTGGTGTTTGATCACTTCTTTGTACATATTCTCCCGTGAGAGCATTTGCTCATAAAGTTTTACGAGGTGCTCTAGGGCTTGCTCACGATTCATCTGTTGCACTTGGTTTTCGAAGGAACGGAGACTGAATTGTTGTTCTAATGAGAGTTCGTTATTTGTTGGAAACATAGTTATCTCCTGAACAGTTTTGACAATTAATACTGGGCTGAATTTCTACTGATGCAGAAATGCCCGGCTAACTATTACATATTGTAAACAATTATTGACAACTGTGTGATTGCATCAATTCGTTTTTAGCGATTCTTCCCCCAAGAAGTTGCTCAAAGTGAACAAAGCAATGAGTAAAAATACTTGTTTGTCTGGATTTCTAGATAAAATCAGTAAAAATCAGGGACAGCCAAACTAGCAGTAGGGAGAAATGTCTTCGTGGTACAGGAATTTCGTTTGGGGTGTGCAGTCTGGGCCTACCGGGGTTGGTTAGGGGATTTTTACCCAAGGGGCAGTGCTGCGAAGGATTTTTTGAGGCTCTATGGCGATCGCCTCCATGCCGTAGAAGGAAATACGACGTTTTATGCAGTGCCATCCGCTGAAACTGTGACACGCTGGCGGGAACAAACGCCCCCCGAATTCCGCTTTTGCTTGAAATTTCCCCAGACCATAACCCACCAAGGCCCGTTAATGGCTCAATTAGACCAGGCAAAGGCGTTTATCGACCGGGTTGCACCTTTAGGCGATCGCCTAGGCTGTATCTTTGCCCAGCTTCCCCCTTACTATTCCCCGAATTACTACGACGATCTACAGGCATTTCTACTCGCTCTGGCAGATTCTCCCGTCACCCTAGGCGTAGAAGTACGCCACCTCGACTGGTTTCAGACGCCCCATCGCCTGCGCCTTGACACCCTGCTCGCTCACCACAGTGTGAGTAAAGTTCTATTAGATACCCGCCCCATTTACAATTGCCCCGATAACCCCCAGGCCCATTCCCAACGCCCCAAACCGGAAGTGCCGCTGATCCCAACAGTAACGAACCAGAAAGCCATTGTCCGTTTTATCAGCCATCCCAAACGTTCCTTAAATCAGCCCTACTTCGAGCAATGGTGCCAGCAGATTCAGCAATGGTATGCCGCTGGCCACTCCATCTATTTCTTCATGCACTGTCCTATCGAAGATCACTCCCCCGGCCATGCCCGCTATTTCCAAAAACAACTACAACAGGCCCAGATTCCAGTGCCGCCCCTCCCCTGGCAGGAGCTCACCCCCGAACCAGAACAACTCAGTCTTTTCTAAAAACCATTGGCTTTCGGCATCGACCCCCCAATCCTGGCATTTTCATGCCCGACAAAGTCTATTCCATGACAAAATTCGAGGTCTATTTTTCAGTAAACCTGCCAGCAACTGAGAAAAATACCAGCTCTAGTCCCTCAGGACAGCACTCAACCCAAGATCCCCCTTAGCCCCTGTAGATGTTAAAAACTGTTACGAAACAACAAGGAGAGGTGACACAGTAACGCAAAATATTTGCGGATGGCTGTAGGAAAACCTAGGACAGTGTCGGCTTATTTCTCTGATGAAACATTTAGGTAGTAATCCGGACGCTTAGGGGCTTCACACACCCACAATGTTGGTTTTAATTTGAGCAATATAAAGCAAATTAAAGAAAGCCACCATTCATTTGATAAAAAACCAGTTTAAACCTAAAATCTGGTAATTATTTACTTTATTTAGTCTCATATCTAGAGGAGGAATCCATAGATGAGTATTGTCACGAAATCCATCGTGAATGCCGACGCTGAAGCTCGTTACCTCAGCCCCGGTGAACTCGATCGCATCAAAGCTTTTGTTACTTCTGGTGAAAGCCGTCTTCGGATCGCTGAAACCCTGACTGGCTCCCGTGAGCGCATCATCAAATCTGCTGGTGATGCCCTCTTCCAGAAGCGCCCCGACGTTGTTTCTCCCGGCGGTAACGCTTACGGCGAAGAAATGACTGCAACTTGCCTCCGTGACATGGACTACTATCTCCGTCTAATCACCTACGGTGTCGTTGCTGGTGATGTAACTCCCATCGAAGAAATCGGTCTTGTTGGCGTTCGCGAAATGTACAAGTCCTTGGGCACTCCCGTTGATGCGGTTGCTCAGGCCGTTCGTGAAATGAAAGCTGTTGCGACTGGCATGATGTCTGGCGACGATGCAGCTGAAGCTGGTGCTTACTTTGACTATGTCATCGGAGCAATGGAGTAATCATAAAATTTGATTACTTTCTCCATAGTGGTTTTTACCCTCTGGAACTTCGTTAAGACCTACTAAGATAAGGAATTATAACAATGCAAGACGCAATTACTTCTGTAATCAACTCTGCTGACGTCCAAGGTAAGTACCTTGATGGCAGTGCAATGGATAAGCTCAAGGCTTATTTCACAACTGGTGCTCTCCGTGTCCGTGCTGCTAGCACCATCAGTGCTAACGCTGCAGCAATTGTAAAGGAAGCTGTTGCTAAGTCTCTCCTTTACTCCGATGTAACTCGTCCTGGTGGCAACATGTACACCACTCGTCGTTACGCTGCTTGTATTCGTGACCTCGACTACTACCTCCGCTATGCAACCTATGCAATGCTTGCTGGCGATCCTTCCATCCTCGATGAGCGTGTGCTCAACGGTTTGAAAGAAACCTACAACTCCCTCGGTGTACCCGTTGGTTCTACTGTTCAAGCAATCCAAGCAATGAAAGAAGTCACTGCTGGTCTTGTCGGTGCTGACGCTGGCCGTGAAATGGGTGTTTACTTCGACTACATCTGCTCTGGCTTAAGCTAATGCTTCGCATCTGTCGGATGCAAATGGTGTAGTAACCCAATTGAGTTCGGAGGTATGCGCTCACTGTCTAGCTCTTTATAAGCTTTTACTAGGTTTATCTGGGTACAAGTTTTGGGGATCTAGAATCTGGGTTGCGACTTCCGAACTTTGCTATATCAGCCTTGATAATAAAACTCTTTCAGATAAACGACTGGGTTCAAAAACTTTTAAGGAGATCATTAAGCTATGCGGATGTTTAAAATTACGGCCTGTGTACCAAGCCAAAGCCGAATTCGGACACAGCGTGAATTACAAAATACATACTTCACCAAGCTGGTTCCCTACGACAATTGGTTCCGTGAGCAACAACGCATCATGAAGATGGGCGGCAAGATTGTTAAGGTGCAACTGGCAACTGGTAAGCCCGGCACCAATACTGGTTTGACCTAAATACAAATCGTCAAGTGTCCATCTGTTTTTGGGTTTGACTTGGGGAGGTCGATTAACGGCCTCTTATTTTTTTGGCAAAATCTGGGGTCATTGGCAAAAATTTGGTTCACGAATGGGTAACGAAGTCTAAATTTCACGCCAAAATTGACTACCCTAGATCTTGTATTTTCAGTGTCTCTTTGTGGTGGTACTCGCGATGACCCAACAAAATCCCCAACCTCCAAAAACACAATTGGGACAGATGGTCACCCAAGCCTTCAACACGATGGTTCACTTTGGGCAGCATACCCTCAAGCCTGGTGCTCGTGTACCTGAGTTACACATTGAAGGCCAGACACAACCTTTTCCGTTGATTGGCGATCGCCACACAGGGGGCCGGAGTTCGAGCCAAGATATCACCATCCGCAACGAAACGGTGAGTGCCCAACATTTTTCACTTAGTAAAGATCCCGAAAATCCGCGCCATTACCTCATCCATGACGAACGCTCTTCTAATGGTATTTATGTCAATCGGCGTAAAGTTAAACATTTTCCCCTCCGCCATGGCGACGTGATTCATCTTGCGCCCCCCGAATTAGCCCAGGCCGCTTGTTTGACCTACCGTTATGAAATGCCGGTCTGGGTCAAAATTATTCGTTATGGTCTGTTAAGCGGTGGTGGTTTCGTCGGTTTCTTGACCTTGTTTTTGCTATGGCAATGGACAAAATATCCTTTAAATCCTCTTCCCTCCGGCGTTACAGGCCCTGTCGTGATTTTTTCCCGGGACGGAGAGACCGCGATTAATCCTGTTACTACCGATAGCCATCGAGAACTGCAGCGGCTCAAGGATTTTTCACCTTACCTAAAAAACGGGGTAATGGCTTCTGAGGATGCCCGTTTTTATTGGCACCCAGGCATTGATCCCATTGGGATTGCGCGGGCGATCAGGGTGGCCCTTTTACGGGGAAGCGCGACCCAAGGGGCAAGTACAATTACGCAACAGGTGGCCCGGAGTCTATTTCCAGAGGTGGGGCGAGAAAAAAGTGCCAGCCGTAAGTTACGGGAAATAATTGTCGCCTTGAAGATGGAAACTTTCTTCAGTAAAGATGAAATTTTGCTGCTGTATTTAAACAAGGTTTACCTGGGGGTGGGCCAATCGGGTTTTGAGGATGCGGCTCAGTTTTATTTTGATAAGTCGGCCCGAAACCTCGATTTGCTGGAATCTGCGACTTTGATCGCCATGTTGCCTGCCCCAAATGCCTTTAATCCCATTGTTGATCCGGATAAATCCCGCGAACAGCGCAATCTTGTGATTGACCGGATGCACAAGTTAGGGATGATCACCGATCAAGAACAACGTCAGGCAAAGTTGACGCCCATCGAAGAGCGTTTAAGTGAAGAAGCCCGCCGTTCGCTATCGAACAATGCCGCTCCTTATTTCTATGGCTATGTACAGCAGGAGTTGACGGAATTACTGGGGGAAGATGCCCTGAAAATGGGGAATCTCTACATCGAAACGGGGCTGGACATCACGATGCAACAGAAAGCGGCCTCGGCTCTCAAGGCCTCCATTGAGCAGGATGGCACCCAGGTCGGATTTTCCCAAGGGGCGATCGCCACCCTCGATAGCGACACGGGTGAAATTCTCGCCATGGTTGGCGGCAAAGATTATGCCGAAAGCCAATTTAATCGCGCCGTCCAGGCGAAACGACAACCGGGTTCAACCTTTAAAGTGTTTGGCTATGGTGCCGCCCTTGAACAAGGCATTTCCCCCTACACTGCCTTTTCCTGTGCGCCTCTCAATTGGCAAGGACAACAATACCGTGGTTGTGAGCGCACCAGCACCGCCAGTACCGATATGTTTCGCGGCATGGCCCAATCTGAAAATGCGATCGCCCTGCGCATTGCCCAGACAGTGGGGTTAGATGGCGTCATTAACTTTGCCCAACAATTAGGCGTAGACTCACAACTGAGACCCTCCCCTGGTTTGATTTTGGGAGAAAGTGAAGTCTCTGTTTTAGAAATGGCAGGGGCCTATGCGACCTTTGCCAACGACGGTACCTGGAATAAACCCCACGCCATCCGTCGGATTTTTGACAGCAGCGACTGTACTGGTGAAACCATTGATAGCTGTCATTTACTCTACGATTTCAGTAACCGCGCCGATCTCCACCGAGAACAGGTCATTTCCCGCGATACCGCCCGCACCATGACCAGTATGCTTCAGGGAGTGATTCAAGGGGGCACAGGCACCGCCGCCCGTCTGGGCCTTGATGAAGCCGGCAAAACAGGGACAACGAACAGTAATGTTGACCTGTGGTTTGTTGGCTATGTCCCCTCCCAAGATTTAGTAACGGCCATTTGGTTGGGAAACGACGATAATAGTCCAACCCGGGGCGGGAGCTCATACGCGGCTAAACTGTGGGGCGCTTACATGCGTGAGGCCTTTTAAAACCGCTTCCAATACGGAAATCTAACAACGCACCATCGGGAAAACCAAACCATTCTTGGCAGAGCAATTTGCTATTCTATGGTGTAGTGAATCATGACCCCCGCAAGGAGGCTTAATTTCGATGGCAGCAACGGATTTTAAAGATTACTATTCCATCCTTGGGGTCAGTAAAAGTGCCTCTGCCGATGAAATTAAGAAAAAGTTTCGCAAGCTCGCTCTCCAATACCATCCTGATCGCAATCCAGGCAATGATGCCGCTGAAGCGAAGTTTAAGGAAATTAGTGAAGCATACGAAGTCCTTTCTGATCCAGAAAAACGGCAAAAATATGACCAGTTTGGCCAATACTGGCAACAGGCTGCTCGCGGGGGCGGTAGTCCCTATGGTGGCGCTGGCGTAAACGTCGATTTTGAGAACTTTAGTAACTTCGACTTTGGTAATTTTGGCAGCTTTGATGAATTTATTAACGATTTACTCGGACGAGCCGCAGCGAGTGCGGGGCCAAGAAGTACCGGGAATCCCTACAGTGATTTTGGTTTCAATACAGCAGCGAGTGGTACAACCCAAGGCGCCGATCGAGAAGCAAATATTCAACTGACATTGTCCGAAGCCTTTCGCGGTGTTGAAAAACGGTTGAGCCTAGGCACAGAGACAATTACAGTCAAAATCCCAGCAGGAGTAACCAACGGCAATAAAATCCGTGTCAAGGGCAAAGGTTCTCCTAGTGCCATGGGCGGCCAGAGGGGTGATCTGTATTTAATTGTTCAGCTCCAGGCCCATCATTTTTTCCACTTTGAAGGGGATAACTTAATCTGTACTTTACCCATTACCCCCGATGAGGCTGTGCTAGGGGCATCTGTCGCCGTCCCAACGCCGGATGGTATGGTGACGATGAAAATTCCCCCAGGGATTAAATCAGGACAATCACTGCGACTCCGAGGCAAGGGCTGGCCCAAACCAAAGGGAAACCGCACGGATCAGCTTGTCAAAATAGAAATTGCTGTCCCTGCTGCACCCACCGAAGCGGAAAAAGAGTGTTATGAGAAGCTCCGGGCGCTTAATTCTTTTAAACCCCGCGATCGCCTCCAAAATGTAAGCCTCTAACTAATCACCACCGAGGATTTTCTTAAGGGAATTAATCCCTTTTTTAATCCGCCGTGACACGGTAATAACACTCACTCCTAGTAGGTCAGCGGCCTCTTTTTGGGTAAGGTCATGGAGAAAAACAAATTCCAATACCTTGCGGGTATGTTCTTCGAGTTGAGCAAGGCCCTGTTGAATGCGAATTTGATCTTCAATGGCCAGTTGAAAGCTTTTGTAACCCGGATCCGGAACCAGATCTCCTAAAGAAGTATTTTCCCCTTGGTCAGCTTTTACAGAAACATCAAGACTGACAGGATCACGGTTTTGATAAGCCAGATTAATGGATTGCCATTCAGTTACAGAAATGTTGAGGTGTTCAGCGATTTCGATGGCAGAGGGTTGTCGATTATGTTCTTGGCGAAAAGTGTGGATAAAGCGATTAGACTGTTGCCGCAATTGCAACATTCGGCGGGGAATACGGACAGTAGAGCTTTTATCTCGCAGGTAATGTTGAATTTCACCGCGGATATAGGGATTCGCAAAGGAACTGAAAGCGTTGCCCCGCTCTAGGGTAAATCGCTCAATGGCCCGGAGTAAACCCAAGCTCCCCACCTGCATGAGATCATCAAAATTTTCGCTACATTGTCTCGACCAATGGTGGGCTTCTTTGCGAACCAAGCCAATATTTAAACTTACAATCTGATTACGAATTTTGACATCTTGGGACTGCCGATATTCCTGTAACAGTTCCAGGGTTTTTGACTTAATATTGTCACTAACTTTTGTCGTCGTAGGTTCCATTATTTTTCGGCCAGATTAATGGTCAAGCGATTACTGAGAAATGGATTGGAGCAAGCTAAAAAAGATACGCTATTTTTCTGATGAAAAACTTCAAAATTAATGCGAGACTAAGGGAGGATTTTGGGAAGGATAAATTTAGATACCCCTAACATCCATCAGTTGTACTATTCGTGATCATAATATTGGCATAGGTAGATCCGAAATAGTATTGATTTTTATCAAAATTCACTACTTTTTACGGAATCTTCAACAAAACTCCGTGAAACTACTGAAAAACCAGGGAAGATGACCTTTTAAATTCTTTCCAAAGACTCCCTAAATCTACGGAATTAATAGTCTTTGGCCTGCGGCGGATAATGATCTTGATTATTAGTTGATTTGGGTAAATTTGATTTTAGTGCTTCCGGCACAAGCCATTCTCCCATGACTTGCAGTTGAATTTTACCGGGTAAAGTGCTGAGGCGATCGCCATTGCAGCCATGAAGTAACTCGACTGTAGCGCTAATTTGGGCGAAGGTGGGCATTTTGGGCAAAACTTGCTGGAGGTATTGCCGGATAATGCGACGTTGGAGGGCAATGTGTAAGGGCTGTAGGACAAGGCGATGGAGATGTTGCTGGGGAGTTAGGGCTTGCTGGAGATATTGTTGGGCGATCGCCTCAAGGTAGTCATTTTCATCCTGCAAAATGAGCGCTGTTTGGGCAAGGTGTTTATCGGCTTGGGTGTTTAATGTCCGTAAATGGGGCAAGATTTGCTGGCGTATTTGGTTGCGTTTAAAGCGCATTTGTTGATTGAAAGGATCAAGACACACAGGCAGATTAAATTGTCGGCAAAATTCCCCCGTTTCCTGTCGCGTAATTGTCAACAAAGGACGCACCAACTTGACCTTGTTGGAGAGCGATCGCCGTTCGGTGAGACTGCCTAGACCAGCCGTCCCCGCCCCCCGCACCAGGTTATATATTAAGGTTTCTGCACGGTCACTTTGAGTATGACCCGTCACCACATAGGCCTGATCGAGTTGTTCTGCTAAGTGAGTTAGGGTGTCATAGCGCCAGCGGCGTGCCGCATTTTCTGTTTCTGGAAGAGAAGACGCCGCGCGGCAGAGGTAGAAAGGTAACTGCCATTGTGCCCCCAGAGTTTGTACGTGGGCGGCAATCTCTTCATCACCGGGCCAGCCATGGTGACAATGGGCGATCGCCAAGGACCATTGCCAATGGCGTTGTAAGTCCAGCATCAACCGACTTAAACACACAGAATCCTGCCCGCCGGAGACAGCCATGATGAGCTTGGCCCCTGCAGGCAATAAATTTGACTCCTTCAAATGTTGGTGTAGCCGCGCGTGTAAAGGACTCCAGTTCATGGAATCATCGATCTACTAATACGCCCATAGGATCATTATCTTCGTATCCAGGCTTATGGCTTTTTACGAAACATCGCAACATTGATAAACTGGCCCAGATCATCCTCCGATGCTTGGGTATTTTGGGTACTTGAAACTTCTGAGTCATCAAAAAGATCGTCTAAATCGAGATCACTATCTTCGGATAATGGCTCTTCTGCCTCATCTAAAGACAACTCCAAATCCCCTGACAGATCATCTAGACTTTCGGCGTCCTGACCTGTAAACACCGTAAACGGATCATCTGCCTCTGAAACATCCGCCTGGGTTGGTGCTTGATCTTCTGTCACCCCTTCAAAGGGATTAGGGGCCTCAAGAGAATCTGTTTCTAGGGCTTCAGGAGTACTTTCTGTCTCCATCTCCGGTAGATCTTCTGGTAGATCTAAAGTTTCTAAATCACCAGTCTCAGGGGTTGGGTTCTCTTCCAATAGGGATTGGAATAAATCGTCTTCCTCTGGAATCTGCTCCGGTTCATCAAACAGGTCTGTAAGGGCCATTTCCTGTTCTTCAATGCTATCGACGGTGATTGCAGTTGGCTCATCGTCGTCGGCAAATTCATCTAAATCTAAATCAAGATCAAAATCTCCCTCTTCTGTATCACCAAACAAATCATTGAGATCTTCGTCAGAAATTGCTTCATTTAGCGCATTAGCTGGTGTGTCTTCCGCAAATAATGCCTCTAAATCATCGGTTTCTTGAAGCTCAGCTTCTGCCTCTGAAGCTTGTTGCTCTGGGGATTCAGAAGTTTCTTGATCAAAAATATTTTCTAAAAACTCTTCATCCGGCTGCACCAGAGTCTCTTGAAAAACAATGGTTTCTTTACCATTAACGGTGGACTTTTCAACGGGTTCTGAGGTGCTAGTCGAGATATTCTCCTCACCGTGATCAGCTTCTGGGGCGATCCCGGTAAAATCTGCTTCAGGAGTCATTGTCTCGGCAAAGTCTGGCGCCTCTTCTAACTCCTCTGAGTCTAGGTCTTCTGAGAAGGTATCAGTGACTCCCGCAGTTTCCTCTGATGCCGTGTCAGGCCCATGAATTTCAGGTTCTACTTCGGCAACAGCAGCATCAAAATCAAAGTCTTCTTCCCCGAACAGATCATCAAGGTCGTCGATTGGTTCTGCCAAGTCTGCTTCGGCTGTGTCGCTAGATTCTTCAAAAAGGGCCTCAAAATCATCGAGGTCATCCTGATCAGAGAAATCAGCACCATCGGCAGTTGCTAGATTTAAATCTTCTAAATCTGCACTAATATCTTGGGGCTCGACCTCCATGTCCGGCAGGTCAAGGTCTGGTAGATCTGTCTCTGGGGTATCAGATTCAGAATCATCAAAATCCAAACCAAGGTCAGCAAATTCTGCTTCGTTAAACTCTAGTTCCAAATCATCAAAGTCTGATTCTGATTCAGAAGTCGTAGAGGCAGTCGCACTAGGGAAATCACTGGCAGCTACCGAAGGAAGGAGATCAGCAGCTGCCTTAGGCTTTGGGTCTGCGCTTGCCTCCCCACCGTCTTCTTCGGCAAATTCAAGGTGTAGCCTGACTTTTCCTTTGACCCAACCAGAGGCACCAAACCGCAGCACATCACATTCAATGCCGTTATCCGTTAACCAATCAACGGTTTCTTCGGTGAGTCCCCCCAACCCTTGTTCTAGCAAGAGTTGCTTTAAGGCGGCGGCGAACTCGTCAACGCGAAAAGTGCTATGGCCGATTACAAAA
This sequence comes from Picosynechococcus sp. PCC 8807, assembly GCF_001693295.1. Classification (NCBI taxonomy): domain Bacteria; kingdom Bacillati; phylum Cyanobacteriota; class Cyanophyceae; order Chroococcales; family Geminocystaceae; genus Picosynechococcus; species Picosynechococcus sp. PCC 8807. Next base: position 2,031,338 of record NZ_CP016483.1, on the reverse strand, counting down.
CGAGATTCGCTATTAATCGACAGCACTTCACCGCTGCTCAGTGGTTGAAAGTTTTTGCTCACGGTTATTTCCCCACAGTGTCAAAATAGTTAGGTCATCAAGCTAAAAGAGGGTTCGGGCGGATTGATCACAATTCCCGCCTTTGTGTCTTATTTTAATCGGGCTTTTCCTACGGAAATGTCTTTTTCTCTTTAAAATTTACGGATTTTTAGAAAAACCAACCGTAGGAATGCAATCCTTTACCAAGAATATTGACCCCTAGATAACATACCCAAACGACTAAAAAACCTGCCGCTGCGAGAAAGGCGGGTTGTCGACCTTGCCAACCCCGGGTGATACGGGCGTGTAAATAAGCGGCGAAAACTAACCAAGTGATCAGGGCCCAGGTTTCTTTGGGATCCCAACTCCAATAGGAACCCCAGGCTTCGTTGGCCCAAACGGCACCGGCAATAATCCCAATGGTCAAAAGCGGAAATCCTAGGCCAATGATGCGGTAGCTGATGTTATCGAGGGTATCGGCAAGGCTCAACATCTGGGGACTGAGAGCTGGGGTCGTAGTGAGCTGCTGGAGGTCAGGGGATGCTAGGACGGCAGTATTACCGTTACTTTGGGGTTCGGTTTTTTGAAAAGCGACTACGGTCACTGGGGTTTCGTCGGTGGTGTTTTGGGGCTGACGGAGTCGATAGCTGCCATTACCAACGGAACTGCCTCGCAATTCAATTTTCTGGCCTTTGGTGACAATTAAAAAGGCGATCGCCAATAGAGATCCCACCAAGAGTGCGGCATAGCTGATCATCATCACACTGACATGCATCATCAGCCAGTTAGATTTGAGGGCCGGGACAAGGGGCGCGGAATTTTGCATTTCCGCCGGGAGCGATAGGGCAGCAAAGGCCGTGATCCCCATGGCAACCGGAGCAGTAATTACACCGACCCAACGACTGCGGCTCATCCATTCAGCCACGAGGTGCATGGTGGTTACCCCCCAGGCGAGGAAAAAGAGCGATTCGTAAAGATTACTAAGAGGGAAATAGCCGGCTTCTAACCAACGGGCTCCCAGGAGGGTGGCCATACAGAGATTGGCGATCGCCACGCCGAGGGTACCTAAACCGGTTAAGCCCGGAATGTTCGGAAACGCAGCCCCGCCCCAGTAGAGGAGCATCGTCAAGAAAAGAACCAGAAAAGAAGTGTTATCTAAAAGGCTTTGGAGTGCGACCAAATCCATTGTGCGATTCTCCTAAAAAAATATCGATCAAAAAAGCTTGGACTTTTAGCGGACTGTAATTAAAAAATTTTTATCGTTACTTATTTTCCCATTAGATCATATCGGCTGAGCTCCCCCGACGGCTATGTCGATCCTGATAGAGGGTGGTACGTTCTGCGGGAAGGCGATCCACTGAGGCGATCGCCATTCGTAGCTGAGAGACCGTTAAACAGGTTCCCCCTTGGGCCCCAGCCATGGTTGTAATGTGTTCTTCCATGAGGGTGCCGCCCAAATCATTGCAGCCCCAACGGAGGGCAGTGGTGGCCCCCCCTAAGCCCAGTTTGACCCAACTCGGCTGGTGATTGATGATCCACTTTCCAAGAAAGAGACGCGCCACTGCCGTTAATAACAGGGTTTTTTGTAGATCCGGTTGATCCCGGCCCACTTTTTTGCGGAGTACCTGGGGCGCGGCTTGACCGACGAAGGGCAACAGAATAAATTCGGTAATTTTAGCGAGTTTACCCTCGGCGATCGCCTGTTGTTGCAGTTGCCGGATCTGGGCTAAATGTTGTACCTGGTGCAATGGTGTTTCGATGTGGCCACAGAGCATTGTGCTGGTGGTCGGTAGTCCCAGGTGATGGGCTGTACTGACAATTTCTAGCCAAGTTGCCGCCTTTAACTTTTCGGGGCAAATTTGACGACGAATCTGATCGTCGAGGACTTCTGCCGCCGTACCCGGTAGGGAACCAACGCCAGCGTCCTTGAGGGCAATGATTACATCCCGGAAGGACAGCTGATCCTCGCGGGCAATAAATTCAATTTCCTGGGGAGAAAAGGCGTGGAGATGCAAACCCGGAAAAGCATCCTTCAAAGCAGCAACCAAATCGAGGTAGTAGTCGAGCGATCGCCCATTACGTTTTGCCTGGGGATTTAACCCCCCCTGGATGCACAGTTCCGTTGCCCCCTCCGCCCAGGCCGCCGCCGCTTTTTCCTGGAGTTGTGCTTGATCGAGCCAAAAGGAATCTGGATCTCCCGCATCCCGTCGAAAGGCGCAAAAGTGACAGTGCTGCTCACAAATATTAGTGAAGTTTAGATTGCGGTTCACCACATAGGTAACGGTTTCCCCACAAAGCGATTGTCTGAGGGTATCAGCTGCCATGCGGATACTTTCGATGGCCTCCGGCTCCGTTTGGGAAAGGAGGAATACTCCGGCCTCAACCGTGAGATCAACACCGGCGATCGCCGCATCTAGTACCTGCAGTAACTTCATCCTTGGCCTAACTCGACAGAACGGGCCTTCGCCGCGGCAACAGCAGCAATGACCCCTGAGCGAAACCCGTGGGCTTCAAGGGCCGCAACACCAGCGATGGTAGTGCCCCCTGGACTGGTCACCCGGTCTTTGAGTTGAGCGGGATGTAAGCCGGAGGTTTGGAGTAATTCAGCCGTTCCCTTGACCGTTTGGAGGGCGAGTTGTTGGGCCGTGGCCCGGGGCAAACCTACCGCAACGCCGCCATCGGCCAGGGCTTCTACCATCAAGGCCACAAAAGCCGGGCCAGAGCCAGAAAGTCCAGTTACCGCATCCATCAGAGACTCTGGTACTGCCACCACTTCACCCACAGCCCCAAAAATTTGTTTTGCGAGGGCGACCTGGGCCTCTGAGACGCGATCCCCAGGGGCGATCGCCGTCATCCCTTGACCAATAATCGCCGGTGTATTCGGCATTGCCCGTACCACTGGATAGTCCCTAAAACCATCTTGTAACTGAGCCAGGGTCACCCCAGCGAGGATTGACAACACAAGGGGGCGCGTTGATAGCTGTTGACCTTGGATTTCGGTACTGACTTGGTTAAAAATTTGCGGCTTGATTGCCAACATCAGAACCTCAGAGGCGATCGCCGCTTCCTGGTTACTGGCCGTGACACCCACCTGATATTCCTGTTGTAAATAGGCCCGTCGCTCCGCCACAGGTTCACTCACAATCACATCTGCTGGCAAGTAAATTTGTTCCTTGAGGAGCCGCGCCAGGAGTGCTTCTCCCATAACACCACCGCCAATCATGCCGAATTTTGCCGCCATTTTAATTCTTCACATTCATCCCTGAAATGACGCATTCATCTTGACTGATTTTTTCCCAGAAGGCAAATGCAGCGCACCAAAAAGGGGACAGAAAATCTATCCCCAAAATTTGGCGATCGCCTTGGACCTTACAGCGTTTTTGTTGGGCCAATTCTTATTGGGCCTGGGCCATCGGTGTCATTTCATCACTCCAAGCGGGAGCAGGGGCCGCTGGGCGAGCCGGGGCAGCCGGGGTGGCAGGAGTTTCTTCGCGGCTTAAGCTATTTGTGACTTGCACACAATTCGGTGTAAAGAGGAAAATGCTATCGCCAATCCGTTCTTGGTGGCCATCAATAGCAAAAGTCCCACCCGCAACAAAATCTACTGCCCGCTGTGCTTCGTCGGGATCCATCATGTTGAGATTGAGGACAATGGAACGTCGATCCCTAAGGGCTTGGATAATTTGGGGCATTTCTTCAAAGGAATGGGGCTCACAAACAACCACTTCAGCCGGGGAGTTACTGACGCCAGGGAGGCCGATGACATTGTTACGAGTGGGGGTGGTGTTAGAGTTCATGGCAAAGTTAGAAGCAACGGTAGGGTTTTCAGATAGACGACGGGGGGCAGGCGCACTCTCTTCGGGCAAAGGGGTGGGCATTTCAGCAGGATAGAGGGCATGATAATCGTTGTTATCAATTTCCCCTTCATAGTATTCTTCGTATTCTTCTGGTTCGTTGAAGCCTAGGAAGTTACGTATGCTGTTGAACATGGGGCTAAATATCCTTGGTTATAGGGTTTTCAATATTGATTGATAATATGCTTCGTCGGCTTGGTAGATGGTGGGCAACATCTCCAAAAATTGTTTGTCCAGGATATAAGGCTCGAAGGGTGAAGAGACTTGACCAAGACTTAGGTAATTTTGAGCATATTCTAAGGGATGAATTATCTAGGGTTTCGCCAATTTAAAATTCTTAAGCTTGGCGATCGCCTTGGGACATATGGCTTATTTTGCCCTAAAAGTGAAGTTTTGGAGAATCGACATTGATAAGATTTTGTGAATCAAACATTGCAAATTCTAGATATTTTTCATCAATAGAATTGTTGCAAGAGGATCAATTTCAAAATTCTTTATGGAACTGCGGCCATTCACTGGGGTGATCAACAAATTTTTCAGCGGTTAGATTGGCTTATTCCCGTGCCCCGAAGATCCCCTGGCCAACGCGAATCATTGTTGCTCCAGCCCCGATCGCCAGGGGGTAATCACCGGACATTCCCATGGATAATTCTGTTAATTGCTCCGGTAAGCTTGCCATCTGATTCAGTTGTTCCTTGAGAGAAAATACTTGTTCAAAGGCCATCTGGGTCTCAGTGCGGGAAAGCCCCAGGGGAAGAATTGTCATTAAACCCTGAAGCTTGAGGTGTTGACAGGTGGCGAGTTGTGGTAGCTCGCTCAGGAGTTGGGGAATTTCCCAGCCAAATTTATTAGGGTCAGGCAGGGGTTTGATTTGTAAACAGCAGCGGGCTGGATTTTCTAAATCGGTGGCGTACTGATCCAGTTTTTGGGCGAGGGCGAGACTATCGACGGTATGAATCCAATCGAAATGGGCGATCGCCTTTTTTGCCTTATTTTTTTGCAGATGGCCAATAAAATGCCACCGGATATCCGGCAAGTCCTCTAATTCCGCTTGTTTTTGCTGGGCTTCCTGGAACCGATTTTCGCCAAAATCTCGAATTCCCGCCGCGTAGGCCAGGCGAATTTTTGCCGCAGAGTGGGTTTTGCTAACGGCGATCAGGCGCACCTCCGGGGGGATTTCTTCCCGTAGTCGGGCAATATTTTCGGCGATCGCATCTGACATTACTAAAAAAATGACCCGTAAATTTTAGACTCAACTAACTCGCTTACTGGAACGTCCGTTTATAGAGCGCCTGTAATACTTGAAACTCAGCCATGGCACCGGATCGGCGCACCTGACGCAGGCGATTTTCCATTTTTAACCGGGCATCCATCCGGGTGACCGACTCAAAACTCATGCCATTGGTATCTTGGTGCACAATGAAAAATAACCGCTGGGCATAGAGCGTTGTAAATAACTCTTGCTTGTCTTCCAGTTCACAAATCCGAAAGAGCATCCCAAATGTCGGGTGATTAAAATAAGATTCCGTATTCATTCAAATTTTAGCGAGTTCACCAATAGCCACAAAGCACCCTTTCTTTTTCGGTTTTCGACCACAAAAAATCAGAGGTTAGCTTTGCTGTAATCAAAAATACACATCAAAAATATTAGACATAGTATATAGGCAAGGCTCCCCCTGGGATAGCGTGATCCAGAGTTTTCACAACTCACATTGAGGTTTTGGCGGATTCACATCCCCATCTCCCACAAGCGAAACCTAAATTGGTAGAATAAAAAGCTGCTAATTTGCCTAGCCCATTATTTTTGAAACGACCATGACTAAGCCTCGTCAATATCACATTACCACTTTCGGTTGTCAGATGAACAAGGCCGACTCTGAACGTATGGCGGGCATCCTCGAAGAGATGGGCTATCACTTCACCGAAGATCCCTATGCTGCAGATCTCGTCCTCTACAATACCTGCACGATTCGGGATAATGCGGAACAAAAAGTTTACTCTTACCTCGGTCGTCAGGCTAAGCGGAAACAAGAAAAACCCGACCTCACCCTGATCGTTGCTGGTTGCGTCGCCCAACAGGAAGGAGAAAGTCTCCTGCGCCGTGTCCCAGAACTGGATCTGATCATGGGGCCTCAACACGCCAACCGTCTCCAGGATTTGTTAGAGCAAGTTGAAGGGGGAAGTCAGGTGGTGGCGACGGAGCCAATCCATATCGTCGAAGACATTACGAAACCCCGGCGAGACAGCACGGTTACGGCCTGGGTCAATGTGATCTACGGCTGTAATGAGCACTGTACCTATTGTGTTGTCCCTGGGGTGCGGGGCACGGAACAATCGCGCTATCCAGAAGCGATCCGGGCAGAAATGGAAGAACTAGGGCGACAAGGGTTTAAGGAAGTCACGCTCCTCGGTCAAAACATCGATGCCTATGGCCGGGATCTACCGGGTACAACAGCAGAGGGCCGAAATAAATATACCCTTACTGATCTTTTATATTACGTCCACGATGTGCCGGGCATTGAGCGGATTCGCTTTGCCACCAGTCATCCCCGCTACTTTACGGAACGCTTGATTAAGGCTTGCCAGGAGTTACCCAAGGTTTGTGAGCATTTTCATATTCCTTTTCAGTCTGGGGACAATGAAGTGCTTAAGGCGATGCGACGCGGTTATACCCACGAAAAATATCGCCGCATTATTAATACTATTCGGAGTTATATGCCCGATGCTTCCATTAGTGCGGATGCGATTGTGGCGTTCCCCGGAGAAACGGAAGAGCAGTTTGAAAACACCCTCAAATTGGTGGATGAGATTGGTTTTGATCAATTAAATACGGCGGCCTATTCTCCCCGACCCGGCACTCCCGCCGCCACTTGGGATAACCAATTGTCAGAGGAAGTAAAAGGCGATCGCCTTCAACGTTTGAATCATTTGGTCGCCCAAAAAGCAGCAGAACGCTCCCAACGCTATGCCGGACGGATCGAAGAAGTGCTTGTTGAAGATCAAAATCCGAAAAATCCGAGTCAGGTTATGGGACGGACCCGGGGCAACCGCCTCACCTTTTTTGAGGGAGAGATTAATGAACTCAAAGGAAAAATTGTTGCGGTCAAAATCACCGAAGCACGGGCCTTTAGCCTAACCGGAGAAGCCGTTGAAGCCCTCGTAACCGCCTAGTAGATACTATGACCACTCAACCTTGGCTCACCCCAGCGGCGATCACCCAAGTGCAGCTTATTTTGGATAGTTATCACCATTGGTTTGGGGCGGATTTGATTGATCGCAGTGAATCCCCCCAAAAGCAGGCGGCGATTTTATTTGACGCGCCGCTGGTGGTATTTTCCCATGGCACGGAGGCCGACCCAATTTATAACTATGGTTCTCGTCTCGGTTTAGAACTTTGGGAACGGTCTTGGGAGGAGTTGTTACAGATGCCCTCCCGACAATCGGCGGAACCTTCGGCACAGGTACAGGCAGAGCGCAATCAATTGTTAGCGAGCAGCCGTAGTTATGGGTTTAAAACGGGTTTTTCGGGGGTACGCATTACCAAAAGCGGGAAGCGGGTACAGATCGAGGATGTTAAGCTTTGGGACTTACTCGACCCGGCGGGAAATTACCGGGGGCAGGCTGCCGTATATTCTAAATGGACAGATTTAGATTAGGACATGAAAGAGCAATTTATCCTGTGGTTGGATCGTCTATTGGTCGCGGATGTATTTGTGGTGTTATTCGCCTTTTTTTGGTTTGCGATCGCCTTAGTTGGCCGCTCATCGGGGGTTAATCTGGGCTGGGATTTGTGGTATTCCCTCTGGGAGCCTGTGTTTACGCCAGCCATTGGTATTTTGATGTTGGGGGCAATCCTGAGTTGGGTGGTAAAAAAACTGGGCCTCTGGTTTGGTGACAAATCCGATGAACTGTCTTAATTCTCTTCCCCATTAATGAGGCACAATCCTGCCTAGTTCATTGGTTAGGATTGGTGCAAATGCAACCTAGGCATTAAGTTGATGAAACTCTCTGACCGATTTTCTGAAGCGCTGGTTTTTGCGGAAAAATTGCACCGTCAGCAAGTGCGTAAAGGTTCTGGCGTTCCCTATGTGGCCTATCTCCTGGGGGTTGCCAGTTTAGTGCTCGAAGCCGGGGGTGATGAAGACGAGGCGATCGCCGCCCTGCTTCATGATGCCATCGAAGACCAAGGGGGATGGGAAACCAGAGCTTTAATCTGTGAAAAATTTGGCGAGCGGGTGGTAACCATTGTCGAAGGCTGTTCCGATAGTTTTGATGGTGAAAAAAAGAAGCCTTGGCGGGAACGCAAAGAAGCTTACCTCCAGCATCTACAAACAGCTTCAGCTTCAATGCACCTCGTTGCCATGGCCGATAAACTTTACAATGCCCAATCTATTTTGCGGGATTACCAACGGATCGGTGAAGCCCTCTGGCCCCGTTTTAAAGGCGAAAAAGAGGGCACCCTTTGGTATTACAACTCACTTTTGAAAATCTTTGATTTATCCCATCCCCTCGCCCAGGAATTGCACTACACGATGGAAACTTTGAAGACATTAGTGGCGGCAAATCAAGCACATCAGCAATAAAAAAGACAGACCGGAGTCTGCCTTCGCACAATTTTAAATTTCTTGTAATTTAGAAGTCGAGTTGGCCAGCGGCTTGAACCCGTTCTACCTGTTTCTTCTTCAGAACAAGGAAGATTTGGGTCAACATAATCCCAGCAACAAAGGCCATGTAGCCATAGATGCGAGCGGGATTCTGGAGGACAACTTCTGTATCTTTTTGGCCAAATCCACCGACGTTGGGGTTGTTCGTGAGGGCTTCACCAGCGGCGATCGCCTGACCTTCAGAAACAATCACTTCGGGGCCAGCCGGGATCGTATCGATCACTTCGCCCGCTTCAGTGGAAATGGTGATATCAGTACCCGCAGCCTCATTCACCGCAATATTGGTGATGGTGCCGGTGGCAGACGCTTTAAATTGATTGTTATTGCTTAGTTCACCAGTGGGATAAACTTGGCCACGGCCACGGTTCGCACCGAGGTGGACTGCATATTTACCGTAGTTGATGTTCTTATCGGTTTTCGGATCGGGGGAGAGTACCGGGAAAACGATCTCTTCATATTGGTCACCGGAAATCGGCCCAATGATTACAACATTTTCTTGATCCGGAGCGTAGGACTGGAAGTAGAGACCTTCGGTTTTTTCCTTCAGTTCGTCAGAGAGACGATCAGCGGGCGCAATTTTGAAACCATCCGGGAGCATCAAAACAGCACCAACGTTGAGGCCACCCTTTGAGCCGTCTCCTAGAACCTGCTGTTGGCTATGGTCATAGGGAATTTTGACAACGGCTTCAAAAACTTGATCGGGTAAAACGGACTGGGGAATTTCCACCTCTGCTTCTTTGGCAGCGAGGTGACAGTTGGCACAGACGATCCGGCCTGTTGCTTCACGGGGCGTTTCTGGGGCGGTTTGCTGGGCCCAAAAAGGATAGGCGGCAGCGGCTTGGGGGAAAAGGGCGTCACTGGCGAAAAATAAACCAAAGGTGGCGATCGCCACGAGGCAGGCGGTCTTTAGCCGTTGCCAGATTGCCATCAGTTCAGGTGTTTTCATCGTAAATTTTTACAAGCGTTTTCTCTAATGGATGAACCCGTATGGGGTCTTTAGGCCCACCAAGGAGCTTCGTCAGTACGGAAATCGGTTTCTGTCCAGTCGGTGAAGGAGATCTTGTCATCTTCAGTCACTTCCGCATGGACAAGGGCCAAGGATAAGGGGGCTGGGCCGCGGACAACTTTCCCGGTTTCGTCATACTGAGAACCGTGGCAAGGACACATGAATTTATTTTCAGCGGTATTCCAAGGGACGACACAACCAAGGTGGGTACAGATGGCGTTGATCCCATAGCTGGAGATGGTGTTATCCCCTTCGACAACCACATAGGTGGGATCCCCTTTGAGGCCTTGGGCCAAGGAGCGATCGCCTGCGGTGTGGGTTTGGAGATAGTCGCTCACGATAATGTCATTACCGAGGGCATCTTTAGCAATCACGCCACCACCAGCGCCACCACTAGAAGGAGGAATAAAATATTTAATAACGGGATATAAACCACCGAGAGCCGTTCCCGCCGCCGTCCCCACCCAGAGGAGGTTCAAAAATTGGCGACGACCTAGATCTGGAACATCGGAGGAACCTGATAATTGAGTCATAATCAGAGCCTTTTTGTATAGTTATGTAAGCGTTTCTACAATACTTCCTATGAAGAATATCATCCAAATGGCGAGCAAAGATGGCGTTTTACCTGAGCTTGAGCCTTAGTTGGTTGCCGGATAGCCTTTAAAAAGGTTAACAAAGTTTTGTAGATAAATTATTACAGATCGGCTGAGATTAGGCTTTTGGCCACAGAAATGTCAATGAACCGCAGGAGGAGTGGGCGATGAATGGTGGAGAACTACGGGAACTTTTGTGGCGTAAATGGGGACGATCCTATGACATCCAACTGCGACAAATTAAGGGGGAATGGTATCTCCAGGTGATGTGGAAATATTTGGAACAGGTTTCTTTTCCCCTCTCGGAGGCTCAATATGAGGAACATCTCCAGGCGATCGCCACTTATTTAGGGGAATGGGGTGTGAGTCAACAAGTTCATACTTACCTCGAAGAAACCACAGAACGCCCCAGGGTCGGCAAAGCAATTAGTATTCGTTTGGAATTGGGAGAACGGGCCTCAGAATGGCTGTTGGGTTAATCCAAAAATATTTTAATCAGAGTGTCTGTGTAGTGCTGGTGTTGGTAGCCGGACTGAGCCACAGCCCCAAGGCGATCGCCGATCCGCCGTCAGAGTTGCCCTCCCTCCAAGATTGGGCCTTTGACCCCCAAGCGCAGCAACTCCGCCTCCAAACCGCTCCAACGACGATTCCCCAATATTCTCGCCTCAGTAACCCGACTCGTCTGATCATTGACCTGACCGATACCCGCTGGCCCGCTGCTACCTTGACCCAGGCTTACGACGGCACCATTCGTCAACTGCGCATTGGCCAATTTAATGACCGCACCACTCGAATCGTTTTAACCTGGGCTGGGGAAATTCCGCCCACTTGGTCGCCCACCTTTCAACGTTTGCCCCAAGCTGATGGTTCTGTGGTGTGGCGCTTTGAATTTCAAGGGGCGATCGCCAGTGCAGATCTCCCCTTCACATTTCCCCCGGCCCTCTTGCCCCCCACCCAGGCGATACCGATCCAACTCCCCCCATTGCCAGAACTTCCTTAACGGTTTGTGGCGATCGCCACTATCTTTAGACAGAAAAATATCCTCCTTGGGCTACACTCAGGGATGAATCTCCGCTTCGGGCGCTGACTTTTTATGACAAGCCGAGCAAAATTCCCCCTTGTTTTCTGAACTTCCGTGGGCAGAATTCCCCTGTCATCGCTTTGACTATTTAAATTCAGCAATTTTTTTCGCAGGCCACTGGCACGTGTTATTTCCCGTGAAACTCCTATGACTGATCTGCAACTCCGCATCCAAGCTGAGGGCTACCCAGAACGTATTGTGGTGGTCGATCAAGGGGAGTTTGTGATCGGTCGCTTGCCTGAATGTAGTCTCTCGCTACAGATGACCCAAATTTCCCGGTACCACGCCCGGATCAAACGGCGGCAACAGGCTTGGGTTTTAGAGGACTTGGGCAGCACCAATGGCACATATCTTAATCACGTCCGGATTACTGAGCCCCAAACGATCCGCCAAGGAGATCTAATCCGTCTGGGCCATGCGTCAATTTTAGTCACGTTCCAGAATGTGACCCTCGATGAAACGACAGATCTACAGGCCGACCAATGGGGATCGGGGCGCACCATTCTCCGTAACGCCGAAGATCTCAAGGAGCAATGGCTACAGGGGGAAGAAGGCTATGGTCATCAGCCCCACACGGAAACGGCGATCGCCCGCCTCAAGGAGTTGGTGGACATTGTGAAACAACTTAGTTCTGCCGAATCCATTGAAGCTATTTTTCGCCTGACCCGGAATGTTATTTTTCAGGAATTGCCAGGTTTAGAACGGCTGGCGCTGCTCATTGATATTCGGGGCAATGGCAAATTAGAACTCCTCAGTGCTGCGGCCCAGAGTCTTCCGGATAATCACCCGGCCATCCGCACCAGTGCTTGGATTAGTCAATCGGTCTGCCAAAAGGTTTTTAAAGAAAGGGTTGCCCTCAAATCCGTAGATGCCCAGAGCGACCAGCGCTTTGCAGGGGAAGATAGCATTTTGGCAAAGGGGATTCGGGGAGTGTTGGCGGTGCCCCTATGGGATCAAACAAAAGTGGTGGGGGTTTTGTATGGTGATGCCCACTTGAAGTTAGATGAATCAGAATCGTTAACCGATGATGATTTAAGTTTTTTTTCGACCATTGGCCATCTGTTGGCGGCCAGTGTGCAACGGTGGTTGCTAAGCCGTCGTCTCCAGGAACAGGCCCAAATTCGCCAAAAACTAGAGCGTTACCATTCGCCTGCGGTGGTACATCAATTAATTTCGGTGGGGGCGTTAAAAAATGGGCGACTCCCCCCTAGGGAAGCGGAAATCAGTATTCTATTTGCAGACATCGTTAATTTTACGCCCATTGCGGAGCAGTCTTCCCCCAGTGCCATTGCGGATTTGCTGAACGTTTTTTTTGAGGAGATGCTCCACTCGGTGTTTGCCCAGGGAGGAACCCTCGATAAATTTATTGGCGACTGCATCATGGCGTTTTTTGGGGCACCAGAACCCCAGATCGACCATGCTGAACGGGCGATCGCCACTGCCATGGGCATGCTCAACCGCCTTGATCAACTAAATTTACAAAATATTTGGCCCCAACCAATTCAACTGCGGGTTGCGGTAAATAGTGGCAAGGCTTTTGTGGGCGATGTGGGCAGCTCCCAGCGGGTAGACTACACGGTTCTGGGGGGAACGGTGAATCTTGCCGCCCGCCTTGAGACCATTTGTCCGCCGGGGGAATGTGTGATCACCGATGCGACATATCAAGCGATTGGCGATCGCCACCAGGATTTATTTATTCCCATGGGTGCTGGGCGATTTAAAGGCATTGACCGCCCCATCCAGGTTTACCGTACCCAACGGCACCGCCACCCCAAACCGCTATCGTTAAAAAGCACCGAGGTTTCCAGCTCCTAGGTTTTTGGCATTTCATCACGGCTCTGCAAAATAAATTCGGCGATCGCCAAATCTCCTGGCGTCGTAATTTTGAGATTTGTTTCTTCCCCAGAGACAATTTTCACAGGCAGACCACAACGCTCGAACAAAGCCGCATCATCGGTCACTTCCCAACCCAGGGTTTTGCCTTTTTCGTGGCAATCCTTGAGGCGCTGCACCGTAAACCCCTGGGGCGTCTGGGCAGCCCAAAGCTTCGCCCGCTCCGGCGTCTCTTTGACCCAACCTTGTTCATCTACTACCTTAATGGTGTCCTTGACGGGAATCGCCGCAATTAAGCCCTCACAGGTTTCTAGGGCCGCTGCACAGCGATTAAATAGCGCCGGGGTGGCCAAACACCTTGCCCCATCGTGGATCAGCACCTGGGTTGCCTCTGGGGGAAGGGCTTGTAGACCGTTATAAACTGATTCTTGGCGAGTTTTGCCACCTCGAATCAGTTGGACAGGCTTAGAAAGCTTTAAATCGGCCAAAATTGCCTCAAAGTCCGGAAAATCTAAGGGCTGTCCCATGATGCCAATCCAGGCCACTGAATCCGCCGCCGCTGCTGCCTGGAGCGTCCAACTAAAGAGCGGTTTATCCTGTAGTGTCATCAGCAGTTTGTTGCGATCGCCGCCCATCCGTTTGCCGACGCCCGCCGCAGGCAATAACAAGTGCACCATGGCTTTTCCCTAAGTTACTAAACGTTTCCGCCTATTCTCTTCTAAAATGATGCTGGATACGTAAGTTTATACCCCCAAGATGCGCATACTAGCCCTAGTTCCCGGAGGAGTTGGCGACCAAATCCTCTTCTTCCCGACCCTCGCTGATCTCAAGGAACGTTATCCCGAAGCCATGATTGACGTTCTGGTCGAACCCCGTGCCAAGGCAGCCTATCGCGTCTGTCCCCAGGTTCATGAAGTGCTGACCTTCGACTTTAAAGATCGTAATGGCCCCGCTGACTATCTCAATATTCTCGGCACCATCCGCGATCGCGAATACGAAATTGCCCTCTCCCTCGGCAAAAATTGGGCTGTGGGCTTCCTGCTCTGGCTGAATGGAATTCCCACCCGCGTGGGCTACAAAACCGCAACATCTTGGTTTATCTCCAATCCAGCCCCCCTCAACGAAAACCAATACGCAGCGGCCCTCTACCACGATCTCCTCAAAGGCTTAGGCATTGACACCGATTGCCCATCCCCCAGTATCACAGTGCCCAATGGGGACATTCAGTGGGCTGAAGGGGAACAAAAACGCCTGGGCTTAACCGAGGGGTATATCCTGATCCACGGTGGTGCCAGTCAACTCTCCCAAGCCAAGGGCATCAACAAACTCTATCCTGTGGCAAATTGGCAACCGATCATTGAAGATATCCAGAGCAAGCAGCCAAACCTCCCGATTGTCTTGCTCCAAGGCCCGGACGATGCCCCTTGGGTCACGGAACTCATTGCCCTTTATCCAGCGCTAAAGGTGACACGGCCTGAGGATATTGGTAAAGCAGCAGCCATGATTGCCGGGGCCAACTTGATGGTTTGTACAGATAGTGCGCCGATGCACCTGGCCGCCGCCGTGGGGACTTACACCATTGCTCTCTTTGGTGCGACCCACGCCGAAAAGCTCTTACCGCCAAAGAATGATAAATTGATTGGCATCCAGTCTCCCACTGGAAAAATGGCAGATATTCAACCCAAAGACGTATTGGCTCAAATTTGGCGTGGCTAAACCAGCAGTTTTCCTTGATCGTGATGGTGTCCTTAACATCGAAGCAGGATATATTCACACCCTCGAAGACCTGAATCTAATTCCAGGGGTGGCGGCGGCTGTGCGATCGCTCAACGATCAAGGAATTTTTTGTTGCTTGGTTTCCAACCAATCGGGGCCAGCCCGGGACTACTACGGCATTGACCATGTAGAAGCCCTCCACACCAGACTGCGTACCCTCCTGAACCAAGAAGCGGCGGCCCACCTCGATGCGCTGTATTATTGCCCTTATTTAAGCCAGTCAGCCGGGGGCACCCACCCAGACTTTACCCAGTGGGGCACCTGGCGCAAGCCGAATACGGGAATGTTGGTGACAGCGGCCTGGGAACATGATTTAGATTTACGCCGTAGTTTTATGGTGGGGGACAAGGCGACGGATATTGACCTCGCCCACAACGCTGGCCTCCGGGGAATTTTGGTTCAAACAGGCTACGGTAAACAAGTCCTCAGCGGCAAGTACCAACACCACACCAAGCCCGATTATGTCGCCAAGGATCTCCAAGATGGGGTGAATTGGGTATTACAACAGCTCCAAAAGAAGCCATAGGAATCAAGAAAATACGGAAATCCGCATCTAGGGATGGGGGCGATCGCCGCCTTGAGGTTTTCCCAAGTTCCGGCAAAATAGAGGACGAATCCTTAGACCAAGTTGGAAGCATACGACCTATGGCAGTCCTCGAAAAAGGCAATATTACAATCCATACCGAGAATATTTTCCCGATAATCAAAAAATCTCTGTATACCGACCACGAGATCTTTTTACGGGAACTCATTTCCAATGCCGCTGATGCGATCACCAAGCGCAAAATGGCAAAAATGGCCGGTGAAAGTAGCATTGATGTGCCCGATGGGGAAATCATTATTGACGTTAACAAGGAGAAAAAACAACTCTCCATTACCGATAATGGCATTGGGATGACCGCCGACGAAATCAAAAAATATATTAACCAAGTTGCCTTTTCGAGTGCCGAAGAATTTATTCAAAAATATGGCAAGGATGCAAACGATTTAATCGGGCATTTTGGTTTAGGGTTTTATTCTGCCTTTATGGTGGCCACTCAAGTAGAAATTAATACCCTTTCCTGCAAAGATGGTGCGGAAGCGGTTCATTGGAGCTGTGATGGTTCCCCCGAATTTCAACTGAGTGCCAGTGACAAAACCAGCATCGGCACGACCATTACCCTCACCATGATGGACGAGGAAACAGAATATTTAGAATCCCAACGGATTCGCCAATTGGTCAAAACCTATTCTGATTTTATGCCCGTTGCCATTCGCTTTGAAGGGGAACAAATCAACAAACAGCGGGCCATTTGGAAGGAATCTCCCCAGAATTTAACCGACGAAGATTACCTCGAATTTTATCGCTATCTTTATCCTTTCCAAGAAGACCCATTACTGTGGGTTCACTTGAATACGGACTATCCTTTCTTGCTCAATGGCATTCTCTATTTTCCGAAATTGCGCCCGGACATTGATGTTACTAAAGGACAAATTAAGCTGTTCTGTAATCAGGTTTTTGTCAGTGACCATTGCGAAGAAGTCATTCCTGAATTTCTGATGCCGCTGCGGGGCGTTGTGGACAGCACCGATATTCCCCTCAATGTTTCTCGCAGTGCCTTAACAAACCACCGGACAGTGCGCCGCATCTCCGATTACATCGCCAAAAAAGTTGGCGATCGCCTGAAGTCCCTCTACAACGAAAGCTATAGTGACTACGTTAAAAGTTGGGAAGATGTCGGCACCTTTGTGAAGTACGGTAGTATCCGCGATGAGAAGTTTAAAAAACAAGTCGAAGACATTCTCATTTATCGCACAACCCACCAACCAGAAACAGCAGCGACAACGCCGAAAGTAGAAGTACAGGGTAATGATGGCGATGTGTGGGAAGACGTGAAATCCGAAGACACCCAGGCAACGTCTACGGCCCCCTACACAACCCTCAAAGATTATTTAGAACGCAATAAAGAGAAGCACGAAAATCGCGTTTTTTATTGCACCGATCCCAGCACCCAGGGCACTTACATTGAACTGTACAAAAACCAAGGTTTAGAAGTCCTTTACATGGACTCCTTTATTGATACCAATTACTTCATTCCTTTCCTAGAACAGGAATACAGCGATGTGAAGTTTTCACGGGTGGACTCGGAGCTAGATCAAAGCCTCGTAGAAGACGATAAGGCCAGTGAAATTGTTGATCCGAATACCAACAAAACCCGTGGCGACGTCATTAAAGAGTTGTTTGAAAAGGCGATTGGGAAACCAAAGGTCAACATCAAAACCCAATCGATTAAATCCGCAGAAACAGCGGCAACGCCCCCGGCAATGGTGCTTTTACCAGAGGCCATGCGACGTCTGCAAGAGATGACGGCGATGATGCAACAAACGACGATGCAATTCCCAGAAGATCATGTGTTGATGATTAATTTGTCGCACCCTTTGATCGAAAATATTTACCAACTCAGCCAGGGTTCGATTATCCAAGCAGATGGCAAAGCATCCAACCAGGAAACCATCGATATGATGTGTCAGCACGTTTATGATTTGGCATTGATGGCCCAGAAGGCCTTTGATGCGGAGGGGATGAAAGCGTTTGTGGAACGTTCGAACCAAGTGTTGACCCGTTTAACCCAGAAGTAAGCCTTCATTTAACTCGCCCGATGATCTCCCCCCCGGTGGGGAGATTTTTTTTGTAAACACAATTAACGGACGGGCATTGCGCTATGCTCAGTAGCTGTCCCTCTGCGTAACATTTGGCTATGGCTCGTCTCTCCCAAGAATTGCACCGTTATTTTTTTGAAGAAGACCGTGGTGAAACCGTTAGTTTAGCCCAGGCGATCGCCCTCGCAGAGGAAAAAGTCTTTGGGGTCATTTTGCTGCTGTTGGCCTTTCCGTCGGCCCTGCCAATTCCGGCCCCAGGCTATTCAACGCCCTTTGGGATTTTAATTTTTGCGATCGCCCTCCAGTTGATTTTTGGGCGGAAAAAACTCTGGCTTCCGGTTGCTTGGCAACGAAAAACCGTCAAAACGACCATGGCCCAGGGCATCCTGAAAAAAGGTCTCCCTTGGCTTAAAAAAATTGAGGCGATCGCCCACCCCCGATTTCCCATCGTTTGCCAGAGTCGCCTGGGTCGCACCGTCATGGGTTGTACCATTGCCCTGATGGCTACCTCGATGATGATCCCCATTCCCGGCACCAATACCCTCCCGGCCATGGCAATTTTTCTCACCGCTTTTGGCCTCCAAGAGGACGATGGCTTGATCAGTGGCGCTGGGGTTGTTTTCTCCATTGTCATTGCCGTGCTGATGGTGTCCGTCATTTATGTGTTCTTCAACGGTGGCCTCAGCCTATTGGATCTGCTCAAAGACTGGGTCACGGTACGATTAGGGGGCTAGTTGTTTTCGTTTTGTTACCGCCATGTCCCAGTTCCCATCCCTAGAAGCCGCCCTCAAACACTTCTTTGGATATGACAATTTCCGCCATGGCCAAAAGGCGGTCATTACCGCTGCCCTGGAAAACCGCGACGTCCTCGCCCTGATGCCAACAGGAGCGGGTAAGTCCCTTTGCTTCCAACTGCCCGCCCTGCTGAAACCGGGGTTGACGGTGGTGATTTCTCCTTTGATTGCCCTAATGCAGGATCAAGTCGATGCCCTGACAGACAATGGCATTGGTGCAACTTTCCTAAACAGTACCCTCAACCTCGACCAAGCGCGATCGCGAATCCAGGCAATTTTTAACGGCAATATTAAACTGCTCTACGTTGCCCCAGAACGGCTGTTTAACGAAGGCTTTCAGCAACTACTCACAGATGTAGATCAGACCATTGGCCTGACTGGATTTGTGGTGGATGAAGCCCACTGTGTTTCAGAATGGGGCCATGATTTTCGTCCAGAATACCGCCAACTGAGTCGCATCCGGAGACGCTACCCCCGGACTCCTTGCCAGGCCTTCACCGCTACCGCCACCCAGCGCGTCCGGGAAGATATTATTGATCAACTTGCCCTACAGAACCCCAGTTTTCACTGCACCAGCTTTAATCGCCCCAACCTTTACTACGAGGTTCTTCCCAAAGACCGGAAAAGTTATACGCAACTGCTGCGCCATGTTCGTCAACGGCGTGGGCAACCGGGAATTATCTACTGTTCTAGCCGCAAAAAAGTAGACGAGTTGGCCGATCGCCTCAAACAAGATGGCGTTAAAGCCTTGCCCTACCATGCAGGACTGGCCGATCGTTTACGGGCGGATTATCAAGAGCAGTTTATCCGGGATGATGTGCCTGTGATGGTCGCCACCGTTGCCTTTGGCATGGGCATCAACAAACCCGACGTGCGCTTTGTGGTGCATTATGATTTACCGACCAATTTAGAACGCTATTACCAAGAGTCGGGTCGTGCGGGTCGGGATGGAGAGCCTGCCCACTGTACTCTGTTCTATCGGGCAGGGGATATTAAAAGAGCCGAATATTTCATTGAACTCAAGGAAGACGAACAGGAAAAACGAATTGCCTACCAGCAACTGCAAAAGATGATCGACTATGCCGAGGGGATCGATTGTCGGCGGACGATCCAACTGAGCTATTTTGGGGAGCAATTTCCGGGGGACTGTGGCGGTTGCGATAATTGTCAGAATCCTCGCCCCGTCGAAGATTGGACGATTGAGGCCCAGAAATTTTTATCCTGTGTTGCCCGCTGTCGAGAACGCTATGGCATGACTTACATTATCGATGTGTTGCGGGGTTCCAAGAAAGAAAAAATTATTCAAAACGGGCACCATCAACTGTCTACCTATGGCATTGGCCTCGACCATACTAAGGAAGCATGGAAAAATTTGGGGCGATCGCTCCTGCATCAGGGCTTGATGACCGAAACAAGCGATGGCTATCGGGTTCTAAAGCTCAACGCTCGCAGTTGGGAGATTTTGCGACAACAGAAAACAGTGAAAATTGCTGTGGAACGGCGGCAAACGGCCCAGGAAATTCTGGGGATTTCTGAGAGTCGCCTCGATGCGGAAATTCTCTTTGGGCAACTGCGACAACTGCGGAAACAATTGGCCGATGCAAATTGGGTTGCCCCCTATATGATTTTTTCCGATGCGACCCTCCGGCAAATGGCAACTCGGCGACCCCGCACCCAAGCAGATTTTTGTTTGATTTCTGGGGTAACGAGTGCGAAATACCAGCGTTATGGGGAGCCTTTCCTCGCGGCGATTCAGGAATTTTGCGCCAGCCAAGGGCCACCAAAACCCCAGGTCAATGGCACCCAGTTACTCACCCTCCAGCTTTATCAACAGGGCCTTTCGGTCACAGAGATTGCCAAGCGGCGCAGTCTGACGGCGGGGACGATCAACGAGCACCTGGCAACATTACTCCAGAATGGCGAGATTACTGACCTAGACCGCCTCGTAAAACCAGCCGCCCAGGTGGAAATTGAAAAGGCGATCGCCACCGTGGGGCCAGAATCCTTAACGCAGTTGCGGGAGCACCTCCAGGAAAAATACAGCTACGATGCGATTAAACTGGTGCGGGCTAAACTGCTGCAAACTGCAAAATCAGCCTAGAATCTTGAAATTTACTGGAGATTGAGGAAATTATCTAAATCTTCAAGGACTTTCGGTGGAAAGCGACGAATATTCTCTAACCATTCTAGATCCCGGTAACGATCGTCTAAACCCGCTGCGGCCACCCAGTTACTTTCAGCTTCGCCGAATTGGTGGTTGCCCCAGAGCATCGCCGTCAGGGCCACCCGCGCATCAGCAAACATCGGGTATTTGCGCACCAGGCCTTTCATTCGCTGGATCGCTTGGTTGTTTTCGCCAACTTGATACAGGGCAAGGGCATAACTTTCGGCGGCCCAGGCAAAACGGGGATCCAGTTCCGTTGCTTTCTGGTAGTCCTGGCGGGCCTGTTCCCAATTGCCCAAACTGCCATAAGCATTGCCGCGATTGTGGTAGGCGATCGCCTCTTGGGGATCGAGTTCGATGGCTTTGTCATAGTCGGCGATCGCTTCGCTAAACCGTTGCTGTTGTTCGAGGATCGCACCGCGATTAAAGTAGGGTTCGACTTGGTCTGGGGCCAGGCGAATCGCTTCATTGAGATCGTCAAGGGCTGCATCAAACTGATTTAAACTCGCCCTCGTATTACCCCGATTACTCCAGAGGGCCGGATTTTGGGGAAATGCTTCAATTAAATCTGACCAAATTTTTTCGGCGGTAAATAGATCCCCTTTTTTCGCTGCCTGTATCGCAGTTTGGGTAAGGCGGTCTCCTTCAGAGATTTGAGCATTGGTAAGGGCAACACTAGGCCAACAAAGGCTAATCCACAGCAGCAGACTACACAGAAAACTAAAAATTGGGCGCATAGATAAATCGCTCAACGGCGTTCAGAGAAAGGGCTAAGGGTACTATAACGCGTCTCTACCAAGTGACTTTTCCGGCCAGGTCAGCCGCTTTCTTTTCCCCAATGCCCGACACCCGCTGCAGATCCGTCAAACCAGAGTAGGGACGGCCTTCGATAATTCCTTGGGCGAGACTGGGGCCAATGCCAGGTAGGGTTTCAAGTTCGACGGCACTGGCGGTATTAAGGTTTACAGGGCCATCGGTGGCGGCTACAGTACAGTCAGCGGGAATCGGTTTTTGTTTGCTGGCGATAAAGGGCGGGATCCCCAGGTAGGCCGTGGTATAAAACTGATCGAATTCAGCTTGAAATTGTTGGGCGATCGCCTCGTTCTGGATAATTAAGAGAGTTTCGTCGTTTTGATTATTGGCAGCAGCCGACCAATTATGGGAGCCAGTAATTACGGTTTTTCCATCGATGACAGCGAATTTGTGGTGAAATTTGTCCCCCTTGGGTAATTTGGGCGTGCCGACGGTTTGAATGGGGTTAGCCCAAGGCCGATTAAAGGGGTCACATTTTTCCTTGAGATTCACCCCCAACAGATCCAGCCCATCGCTATATTCCCGAAAGGCAAAACTCGGATCAATTAAGGCGCGGATTTCAGTGCCCGCTTGGGCTTCTTTTTCTAAAATATTGGCGATTTTTTGCTCAGAGAACACGAATAGGGCCAGGCTAATCGACTCTTGGGCTTGGGCGAGGGTGCTGCCAATGAGACCATTGCTCGTATTTTCCCAGGGCTGGGAACTGGAGAAAGGCGAAAACTGAACGGTGACGCGACTGTTACCCACGCTAAAGGTTTGGGGCGGTTCCTGAAGTTTCTGAACTCCAAATTTGCGCCCTGTCCACATCTCCTCAAATTCTGCCGTAAAAACCTGGGCGATCGCCGCATCTTGGATCCGCATTAGGTGGTTTACATTGCCCCTGGTTTCCGGGTTGGCGAAATCTCCGTGGATGCCGCTTAATGTCCAGTTTGCTGAGCCGGTGATCACCGTTTCCCCATCGACCACCATAAATTTGTGGTGCATCAGGCCGCTCCCTTTGGAACCGTCGGCGGTGTCGTCCAAAATCGGAATCTTTGCCCGTTCTAGAATGGCGATCGCATCATATTTAGCCGTCTCTGCCGCATCCAAAAAGCCATCTTGGTTTTCGTCGGCGAGGGCGACAAATTCTTGGTATTTTCCCTGATCCCGTTCATCGAGTTCTAAAATTTCTGCCGAATCAGGTGTGGCCCAGGGTTGACGATAATTATTTTCGACGATGACGCGAATTGTGATTCCCGCAGCGGCTTGGTCGGCCAGAGCTTCAGCTACCAGGGGCAAGTTCAACTCCTGAATCGCAATATCGATGGTGCTTTGGGCACTGTTAATGCCCTCGATTAGAATAGCTTCGAGGTTATCCCCTGGGCGTTTCAGTTGGCGGTAGGGTTCGGTGTAACTAATACGTCGGCCTTGACGCTGATTGAAATACACTTGAATGGATTCATCCTGGGGCGATCGCCCCCTTCCCCCCTGGCAACCCAGCAGACCAACGGCCAACAGACCCCAAAAAGCGAAAAATGGGCGGCGAGCGGCGGGATTAACCATCGAAGATTTAAGAGCGCGACACCACCCTTATACCTAATAATCGTAAGGATTTCTGGGGGTGGGAATTGGTTCGACGGCACTGGCTTGGATCACCAACTGGCGCTGGGGCAAATTATTATCACCCTCAGCTTCTGTGGTGAGTTGGAGATCCTCGGTGATCATTTCCCCCGTGACTTCTACCCAAGAGTCCGGCGCAAAGGCTTGGCGATCGCCTTCGAGTTTCACGGGCAATCCCACCGGATAGGCATCCACCGCACAACAGGTCAGCACAAACCGCGACACCATCATGTAATTGTCTGGCAACTGGGGCAGGTGAGTCACAAAGCCGTTCACCTTCACTGGATCCCCCGTATAGGCATCGGGTTCCGGGTAAACATTCAACGTCCGAATCCAATCCAATAACGTCCGCTCCTCTGGGGAGGTGCCGACCCGAAAACTTTCCGGTTGACTCCGGGTGAGGGGCAATTCTTCCGTTAAACCCCGTTGAATCGCTGTCTGGCTTGACAAAATGGTCGGCGGGATCAAAAATCCGGCGATCGCCACCACAATTAATAGGGCACTCCCCACATTCTGGGGTAATAGCGTAATATGCTGCACCGACTCCCCGCCACTAACTTGGGGACGCACCTGTTGTAGTAATTTTCCCAACCCCAGCAGGAGGAGAATGATCCCCGCCGCCACACATAAACCGAAGTAATTGGGGTGGATCAACAGAGCTAGCTGACCCGTAATTGCATACTTGAGCAGCAAAGCTCCCCACAACAACAGGGCCGTAATATCAAACCAAGGGGCCAAACCAGCCGCTTTCGGAGCAGAAAAATTAACCATTGCGTTCCTGGAAAAAATACCTCAAACAACTATTACCCGTTTCCGTTAAGGCCACCCTAAAACAAACGTGTTGCCTCTTCATCAGCCATCAGTTCTTGATCCTCGGCTAACATCGCCGGATCAATGAGCGTAATGTCAAAGGGATCTTCTTCCCCTGGCTGAGTGCGCTTTGAAGCACGCGGCGATCGCCGTTCATAACGACCCAAAATTTGGGGGCCAAACGTCACGACATCCCCATCTTGGAGTGTGACCGCATTCACTTTGTTCCCATTGACCAAAATGCCATTGGCACTCGCCTCCTGCAAACCGTCCCCATCAACAATGCGATAGTAAACATGATCATCCGTGAGATGCCGGACTAAGGTGGCATGGAGACGAGACACAAACTGAGACTGGAGGTGAATCGCGCAACTACTACGACGCCCAATAGAATAGCGAGCATCCGTCAAAATATATTCCCGTTGTCCAGTGTCATCTTGGACAACAAAAACATGTTGAGGTTGATTCATTGTGACGGTAGGAGCAACAGCCATGGATTCCAAATCAGTGCAGAAAAATTGTCGCTAAACAAAGACAATACTAAGTCCTCACATTTAAACATATTCAGCTCAACATTCAATCGTGGTATGAACCCACAAAGCCCAATTTATGTTCAATCTCTAGGATTGTCCTATCCTATCGAAGTGCCGTCTTTTTTGGTCAACCCGTAACAAATTCAATCACAAACAGAAAACCCATTACCTGCAACAGCGGGCATGGGTTATGGCTGAGACAAAAATTTAGTGTAGCGTTGCGAGAAAAACAGACCCTAAAGTCATTCCCCCAAATTAACCGAAACGGCCGCTGACATATTCCTGGGTGGCCTGTTCCCGGGGATTTTGGAAAATAACCTCCGTGCGGTCACATTCCCCTAGATAGCCCTGGCGGGTACCATCATCATTGGTCTTCACGTTGAAAAATGCCGTCATATCAGCGACCCGCGAAGCCTGTTGCATATTGTGGGTCACGATAACAATCGTGTATTGCTCTTTGAGTTGGTGGATCAACTCTTCAATTTTGAGGGTCGAAATCGGGTCTAGAGCAGAACAGGGCTCGTCCATCAACACCACCTCTGGCTGAATGGCGATTGTCCGGGCAATACAAAGCCGTTGCTGTTGCCCCCCAGATAGGGCGAGGCCACTTTGACGCAATTTATCCTTAACCTCATCCCAAAGAGCGGCCTGGCGCAGTGAGCGTTCTACCAGTTCGTCCATGTCGCCCTTGTAACCATTGATCCGTGCCCCATAGGCGATATTGTCATAGATCGATTTAGGGAAGGGGTTTGGCTTCTGGAACACCATGCCAATGCGACGGCGCACTTCCACTGGATCTACACCGGATCCGTAGAGACTACTGCCGTGGTAAGCGATGTCGCCATCTATGCGGAAAGAAGGAATGAGATCATTGAGACGGTTATAGCAACGCAGCAGAGTGCTTTTACCGCAACCAGAGGGGCCAATAAATGCTGTTACTTGATTTTTGGGAATGTTGAGGTAAACGCCTTTGATCGCCAGGAAGTTACCGTAATAGACACTGACATTTTCTGTCTGCAGAACGTAGTCTGTGGCGTTTGCATTGTCGAGTTCAATCATTGGAAAAGCAGCTTATCTAGGCCGGATGCGGGGAGTCAAGAAAATAGTCAATTACTTGCCGAATGACTTGGTGGGGCTAATGTTGAGGCTTGTTTAAATCTGAGAAGAGCTTAACGATGGAGAGGGTTTCCGCGTTTGCCAGCTTTATCAGTTTTGCCTAGACCATTAGAATACAAAACCTTCGGCTCCAGTATATTATCAGTCCTGCGACATCTTGACTTTAAGAACAGGTAAACCTTTTGGCTGGCGCTAGATAGGGTCGTTCTTTGTCGGTTATTGTTAGGTTGAACTAAAGCGGAAAGCTTGATATTTCAAAGATTTCTGGTTGACAATTGGAGTCTTTTTTACTGGCGTGGTGGGGCCATGTCCAATTGGGGTAAATCTAAATCATGGGGATCGATGTCATCGGCTTTGACTTCTTGGATTGGACTGACCTGAAACACAATTTTAAAAATTTGCCGATTACGCTTGCGTAAGAATTCCTCAACGAGGAGAGCCTGTCTGGGGGTAATTTCTTTTTTCGCCTGGAGATTGACATAGATAATCGGCGGGGAAGAAGTCCAGTCAACCCGTACCCGAACATTTTCAACATCTTGACCAACAGTGACGGTTTTAGTTGTGAGCTGGCTGGTGATGGTTTGTTGTAGGCGGAGCTGTTGCACGAGTTGAACAAATCTTGCCCCCAGGGGTACTAACAAAATCAGGGTTAGGGCCATCGTCCAACCCAGGGCGTGGTTGATCTCGGCATAACCGGCCAAGATGTAGACCACCATGCAGGCAAGGGTAATGCCGAGGAGGTTGGTTAGATAGAGTAAGAAAGCGCCACGGGAGTAATTGAAATAGCCTTGGGAAAAGGATAGGCCCACCACACAGAGAGGAGGCATCAGGGCAACGGCGATCGCCGTCCCGGCGAGGGCATCGCTGATCCCTCGGCGCACCTTCGCAAAACCGCTAATCCCCCCAGCGGCCACGGCAATACCAAGGTCGATCAGATTTGGCTGCGTCCGGGCCGTGAGTTCCGAGCCAAAATCAGGAATACCAATGACGACGCCGATCATCCAGGATAAAGCCAGGGAAAGGGCGGTTGCGCCGGTAATCGAATAGAGCGATCGCCAAAATAATTTCAATTCCCCTTCTAGGGCGGCAAAGGCTAATCCCCGCAACGGCAACATGAGCGGCGCCACCAGCATCGCTCCGATAATCACAGCCGTACTATTACTAATGAGCCCGAAGGTGGCAATAATACAGGAGCTGACGGTCAACATTACAAAATTAAGCCGCCAGCTCGCCTCGATCAAAAGCTGCCGATACAGACGCCGCGTCTTTTTCCCCGTCACCGGGCGAGGAATAAACCACTGCACAAAATCGACCCAACCCAACCACCATTCCATCACGACCCCGTAGGCTTGGGGATTACGGTACAGCCGTCGTCGATACCACACCATCGCTGTTAAGACTCCTGGACAAATAGACACACAAATGCGATTTCGATTGTAAAAGCTCGGTTCCTCTCTGATGGGATTTGCATGGATTTCTTTACCCGTGACAAACCCCGCCTTCGTTCAACCCCACAATTCAAGAGATTCTGACGGAGGACTTACTTTTTGGGAGAGAAGATTTTATAATGGTAATTCTGTAAAAATCTGTAGTTAATCCCATGGCAGTTCCAAAGAAGAAAACCTCAAAGGCAAAGCGTGACCAACGCCGGGCCCACTGGAAGCGTAAGGCAACCATCGAAGCCCAAAAGGCCCTTTCCCTTGGCAAATCTGTACTCACTGGTCGTTCTAGCTTTGTTTATCCTTCCCCCGAAGACGACGAAGAGTAAATTCAGTATTTTTCTGGCCCCAGTGCCCTCTAAATCTCTTATTAAAAATAAATATAGTTCTGATACAACAAGGTGGAAAGTTTTCCGCCTTTTTTTGTGACAAAGGCCCATGCCCAACGAAGAACTGTCGCCGCAACATCGCCGGAGAGTTACCCTACTAATCCCAAGGGAAATAAAGGTAGACTATGTAACAGTCAAAATTTAGCCTACCTTGCGAGCCTCACCGTTTATGACCGCCAAAACTGCCATTTCTGCTCCCCAGTACGATGTGATTGTCATTGGTTCCGGTATCGGGGGCCTCGTCACGGCAACCCAATTAGCAGCAAAAGGGATCAAGGTGTTGGTGCTAGAACGCTATGTGATCCCCGGTGGCAGTGCGGGTTATTTTGAGCGGCAGGGCTATCGGTTTGATGTGGGCGCTTCGATGATCTTTGGCTTTGGCGATCGCGGCACCACCAATCTCCTCACCCGGGCCCTCGCCGCAGTGGATATGTCAATTCCGACCATCCCAGATCCGGTGCAAATTCATTACCATCTCCCCAATGATCTTGAGGTCAAGGTACACCGTGACTACGAAGAATTTTTAACGGAGTTAACGGCACGGTTTCCCCACGAAGCCAAGGGCATTCGTAAATTTTATGATGAGTGCTGGAAAGTTTTTAATTGCCTCAATAGCATTGAGTTGCTTTCCCTCGAAGAAATTCGCTACCTGCTGCGGGTCTTTATGCAGAAACCCTTTGCTTGCCTGGGGTTACTTAAATATTTACCCAGAAATGCCGGAGATCTTGCCCGTCAATATATTAAAGACCCCGAACTGCTGAAGTTTATCGATATGGAATGTTACTGCTGGTCGGTGGTGCCAGCGGAACTGACTCCCATGATTAATGCGGGTATGGTGTTTAGCGATCGCCATTATGGGGGCATCAACTATCCAGAAGGCGGAGTGGGCCAAATCGCCCTCAAGCTGGTTGAAGGTTTAGAGCACCATGGCGGTGAAATCCAATACGGTGCAAATGTCTACGAAATCATCACCGACCAAGGCCAGGCCGTCGGCGTGCGTTTAGCCAATGGCACCGAGTATTTCGCCAAAAAAGTCATTTCCAATGCCACCCGCTGGGACACTTTTGAAAAGCTGCTCCCCAGTGAAAATAAACCCTTTTTTGAAGAAAAGTGGACGGAGAATTACCAAAAATCCCCCAGCTTTCTCAGCGTTCACCTCGGTGTCAAAGCCGATGTTCTTCCTCCTGGGACGGAATGCCACCACATTTTGCTGGAGAATTGGGACACCATGGAAGCCGAACAGGGTACTATTTTTGTCTCTATTCCGACACTCCTCGATCCGAGTCTGGCCCCTGAAGGATATCACATCATTCACACCTTTACTCCCAGTTGGCTGAGTGAATGGCAAGGCCTTTCTCCCCAGGAATATGAAGCCAAAAAAGAAGCCGCCGCCTGGCAACTCGTAGATCGCCTTGAAGCTATTTTTCCAGGATTAGATGCGGGATTGGACTACATGGAAGTGGGGACACCGCGCACCCATCGCAAATTCCTCGGACGGGTCGATGGCTCCTACGGGCCGATCCCCCAGCGCAAACTTTTGGGGTTATTGGGAATGTTTAATTTTGCTGGTTTTCCACCCCGGGTCAATAAAACAGAAGTCTCTGGACTTTATTGTGTCGGCGATAGTACCTTCCCCGGACAAGGCTTAAATGCTGTGGCGTTTTCTGGTTTTGCCTGTGCCCATAAGGTAGCGACAGATCTCGGCTATTAAGTGACAGGCACAAGAAAGGCGATCGCCCCTGGGAAAAATAAAAAAGGGGGAAAATTCCCCTCCTGAAATCTTGTATTTACTTCACGTTGAAAACTGACAGTTACCGTGGCGTCAACTTGGCAATGGTGGCATTTTGGTAATAGTGACGCAGAATTTGTTGGTAATCAATGCCCTGGGCTGCTAAACCATTAGCTCCCCATTGACTCATACCAACGCCGTGGCCAAAGCCTTTACCGTAGATGTAAACGTCACCCTGTTGGATTCTGGCATTAATCAAAGTGCTACGCAATTCTAATAAACTACGCAATTGATCGCCACTGATATTTTTGGTGCCGCGATCGCCAATCACTTTCATCGTAATCACCCGACCCTGGGGGGTAGCCCGTTGGGGAATGAGTTGCTTTACAGTACCAACACCACCAACCAGTTCCCCTAAGCGAGCCGCAGAAATGGTTTTACTCCACTGATAGACTGGCGAAGACTGATCATAATCCACAACCCCCCGGAGATAGGGCAGAGGTTGACTCCAGATATCCTCGACATTTTCGGTATGGCCACCCGAAGAAGAATGGAATACTGCCAGAATAACACTACCGTTATAGGTCATCACCTGACTTTCCGTGGCGTTAACGGCAGCATGGGTTGTGCTGTACTCGCTATTTAGACCCTTGTAGACCTGTGTCGCCGTCGTGGTGTCTAGGTCATAGGGTTTCCCGGCATTTTCCGAGCGTTTTTTTAATGCATAGGTACGGGCCGCGACAGCCTGGGCTTTGAGGGCTTCCTGGGGCCAACTGGGAATTGCTTCAGCGCCAACAACACTATAGAGATAGTCTTCGAGATCGACGTGATTGATGGCGAGAATTCCGTTGCCACTCTGCCGGAGTTGGGTGCGCCCCCGGTACCAGCGATCGCCAATCCACACATAGCCATCACCCTGGGGCTCAATCCAGACCTCAGTTGCCCGCCACCGGTCAAACGCCAACTGATTACCCTGGCGTCCTACAGCAAAGGAACTCATTCCGGCAATTTCACCGAGGACTTGGCCTTGGCCATTTCTGATTAAAGCATTGGTGGAACTGCCCACCTGGAGATTGGCCGTCGTCTGCCGTACAGCGACCCGGAGATCAACCGCTGCCTGTGCAGGTGCAAGGGTTCCTAGCCATACAAGCCCCGAAAGAACCCAGGAATGTCCGATTAATCTACGTAAGGGTCTCAGCATAAACACATTAGAAATCTACAACAAATGTCAATGGCATAAAGTGGTGCAGTCGATCACTATATAGCTTTACTCTAGAATCGCTTTTGATGTGGTTTGTTCCATTACAATTTCACGACTCAATCTAGCACGAAAATTAGGCGATCGCCGTACCATCATCCGGAAAAACATCCTGTAAACGTTGGGGGCCAACCGCCTTCACCGCTTCAGCCAAATTAATATCTCCGGTATAAATCGCCCGGCCCACAATCGCTCCTGTGACTCCGATCCCTTCAAGGGCCACAAGATTAATCAGATCCACCAGAGAACTTACGCCCCCCGACGCAATCACCGGAATCTCAATGGTGGCCGCCAATTCCCGCAGCGCCTCCAAATTAGGGCCAGCCATGGTGCCATCCCGATGAATATCTGTGTAAATAATGGCAGCGACGCCCTGGGTAGCCATCTGTTTCGCCAAATCCGTCGCTAAAACCGCCGACGTTTCCAACCATCCCTTTGTCGCTACCTTTCCATCGCGGGCATCAATCCCAACCGCAATCCGGCCCGGATATTTGGCACAGAGTTCTGTCACGAGATCCGGATTATCTACCGCCGCCGTCCCAAGAATGGCTCGCTCTACACCCACATCAAACAATTGCGCCACACTATCTACCGTACGGAGACCACCGCCCACCTGTACAGGAATATCAATCGCTGCTGCAATTTTGGCAATCGCCCCTAGATTGACCGACTCTCCCTGTTTTGCCCCGTCTAAATCCACCACATGGAGCCGCGTTGCCCCCTGCTCAGCCCAAGTCCGTGCCACCTGAACCGGGTCATTATTAAACACTTGCGCCTGTTGATAATCACCCTGATAGAGGCGCACACATTGGCCACCGAGCAGATCAATAGCGGGAATAACTTCCATAACGAAAAAAATGTTGTGATGTGAACAAAAGCCCTGTTATAATAGCGGACTGTTGACCCGGTGGTATAGCCAAGTGGTAAGGCAGAGGTCTGCAAAACCTCCACTCCCCAGTTCGAATCTGGGTACCACCTTATTTTTGCTGACTGAAATTGACCTGGAAACCGCTCCACAAGTAGGATTCCAGGTTTTCTTGTTTTTGGGCATTCTCCCTAATCAGGACTAACTAGGACTAATTGGACAGCAAAAATTAGGCAAATTTTAGGCAAGTGGAAATTTCAGGGAAAATTTCCCAGGCCAATGGCCGGCTGTTGGCTGCTGGTTTGGGTCTACAGATTCAAAAAATTAACAATCGTTTATATCTGCGGGGGACTTTGCCGCCGAAGCCTGAGAGCGGAAAGTCTTCCCCTTATCAACAGCGCATTTCAACGGGGCTAGCCGCGACGCCTTCGGGATTGAGGGAGGCGGAACGGCGGGCCAGGGAAATCGGGCTACAGCTCATGACCGGTAACTTTACTTGGGACGCTCCAGAGCAACCGCAACGGATCGGTGATCTGATCGAAACCTTTGGGCGATCGCTTTTGGCCCAGGGCATCACCGAGACCACATGGAAAAAGGAATATCAATCACCCTTATTAAGGATGGTGGATCGGCCCCTCGACCCTGATGTGTTGGTAAAAATTCTCTTAGAAGAAACAAAACCGGATACCCGCACCCGGAAGCGGTGGGCCTTGGCGATCGCCAAATTACTCGACTATGCAAAAATCCCCAATGACCTCCGGCAATATAAGGGGTCTTATTCCCAAAAGGCAGTTTCCCCCAGGAATTTACCGACCGATGCCCAAATTTGGCGGGCCTGGGGACGGCTTACAGAAATTGATCCACGGTGGGGAAATGCCTATGGGCTAATGGCGGTGTATGGCTTGCGCAATCATGAGGTTTTCAATTGTGACTTAAATGACTTTCCGGTGCTGTGGGTCAGCCGTGGCAAAACTGGAGAGCGCTACGTTTACCCGCTTTACCCGGAATGGGCGGATCATGTGGCCCTGGAGCTGCCCAATATTTGCCGCAAGGATACCCAGGGCTATGGGGGAGCTGTCACCCAGGCTTTTTCTGATTATGGGGTGGGCTTCTCTCCTTATAATTTGCGTCACTGTTGGGCGGTGCGGGCGATTGAGTGTGGCTTGGATAATGCCCTGGCCGCTTTCCAGATGGGCCATCGCCTATCGGTTCACAATGCCACCTACCAGCATCACCTAAAACGTCAAACCCACCAGCGGGCCTTTGAAATTCTGCGGGATAATCCCCTACGGCCTAGGCCCCCCAGCCATGAAAATGGGCATATAGCCCGAACAATCGTTTAAGGGCACGGCTCGGATTTTGGGCTTTGCGTCGTTCGATGCAGTTGGCGATCTCGTATTCTTCAAACCAACCGGACTTGACTAAATCCGTTTTGGTGATGCCGTGCTGCAACATTAAAGCCTTAAATTCATTCGCCTCTAAAGGTTCTGGGCTAAAATAACCGTTGTCCATTTGTTGCTACCTCAACTTATGGATATTCCCTGGGAAGTTCGCGCTTCTTAGGGATTTTTTATTTGACTGTTAAGAACATTTTAAGGCTCTTTGTTTTCGGAAGATAATAGGGCCAAATACTCAAGAAATAAGTCTATACAAATATTTACGGTCTTTGCCCAACGCTCACAATGGGTAGGGAAACGCCCTCTTTTCATGGTCTTTTTAGGGGGCGTTTTACGATGGGAATAATTTTCTTCTGGGTAGAATTATGGCAATGAGGAAGAAATATTATGGCGAAGAAATTTGGCTGGTCTCCGGCAATACCCTACCCGTTGGCCTGGTTACGTTTATTAATTAATTTCATTGTTCTTGGAGTGGCGGGCGGCTTCGTTGATGCAGCGACTCGAAACCAAGTTTTAACGGTTCATCCTTTCTTTGTGGTGATCGTCTTGATGTTGATGGGCGGGACAGCTTTTGCGCTGCATTATCCTTTCCGGGCGATGTTGGCAAAGTTAGGTGGGGTTCGAGAAATGGGGATGATCGATAGCCTCTGGGAGGCGGTGTTAACGGTAATGGTGACGGTGAATAGTTTTTTCCTGGTGTTGTTGCTCTATGCGGGGACTTATATCGGCGCTCCCTTTGTCGAGCCGGAAAGCTTAGATGTGGTCTCTGCTGAGACGATCTGGATCGCCATTATGTATTCGGCGATCGCCTTATATCTGTACCACCTGGAATATCTGGTGAGACACCCGGAAGTTTTAAGGCGATATTTCACGCCACCAGAGGAACGGATCAACCTGGAGAAAAAGCCACCTAAAACCAAGTTCACCCCCAGGACACCACAGCAGGAAATTGATCTGGAATTGGCGCGGATCAAGGCCCAGATCGACAATGAAAAAAGGTTCGGGAAATAATCCCAAACCTCTGTGATTGGAGAGAAACAAACTTTTTATTTGATGACGGCGGTGACGATCGTCGTAATTGTGGCGGTCGCCAACAGGCCAAAGGCTAAATTAACCACCCATTGAGAGGCCATCTGGTAGGCATTGAACCGGATGGTCAGTTCCTTCTGTTCGTCCCGTTGGGTTTTGATGGACTCGGCAAGCTCCTGTACGTCATCAGCGAGCTTATCAAGCATTTCATCTGTCCAGCGTTGTGTCATTGTGCTACCTCAACTTTTCTTTTTATTAAAACGGAATGTCATCCAGATTAGGGCTACCAGAGAGTCATAAATCCATCTCGACGCCGCTGATCTGAGTGCTGGCTAATTTCTTCGGGTTTTCGTAGTGGTGGGCTTCTCGGATGGGAAAATCTGGAATGGCTTCCTTTAGACCTTGGGCTTTGAGAAATTCTGTTGCTTTGTTCCATTCTTGCTGCATCTTCTTTAAGGCCCGCTGGCTATCCATCAGGTCTAAGTCTGCTTTGGCGGTTCGGCCCTTGATTTCTTCGTAAAGTCTGTCTGAGTGGGAAGCATGGAAGGCTAAGGCTCTTAATTTCTCCAATTCGACAGGGAGATCTTTCTCTTCAGTGATTGAGCTGGAAACTTTGATTTCTTCTGTGAGAGCGCCATGGTCAATGGTTGATCGGAGGGTGTAGCCAATGGTGTATGTCATTTTTGATATACCTGGGGTTAGGGGTTGACTTTTAAGGTTTTAAAAATTCGTTTATGGTGCCAGCGGTAGGAAGGCCGATCGCCAAAAGGGTTTGCATTGTAGTAATGGTGTCCTTCCTTAAACCTTTTCCGATTGCGGATGAGGGTTTTGGGGTTGATGCCAAGGGCCTGGGCCATGGCGCTGGTCGGGAACCAAGGAGAATTTGGGGAATTGGGCATAGGCTAAATTGCTACTTTGTCGGAGAGTTTACTCGGCAGCTTTTTGGGATTGATGTTCGCCTTATCCAGCATTTCTTGGAATTTAACCCATTGCTCGATGGTGAATCTTGGCTCATGCATTCCCGCTTCAGCTTTTGAAACTACGGATAAAGAGCAACCAATAGCTGATGCCAGTTCAAACTGAGTCAAATCAAGTTTTTCTCTAATTTGCTTAAGCACAGTTACTGATTCCTGTTGCAGTCTTGATGCGTTCATACTACCATAAAACTACTCGAATCGAGTAGTGATTTTTACTACTCAATTCCAGTGTTCCTACTTGTTTGTGAGCTTTTCCCCGTGTTGCACCACGGGGGATATTTCTTAATCAATTTCAGCACATACCACCAAGTCAACAAATCACCAAGTCAACACACAAAGACCATGGATAACCCCGAAAATATTGAGCTTCGCGCCCGTCACCTAGGCAATCAGAAAGGATGTGGCACTTACCGTGAGTATTTGATTGGTCAAGTCTTAGCAGGGGCCGTCACAAGTAATTATTTAATGGCTGAAGCCTTAGCCGCGGCCGCCACAAAGTTCTACCCAGAAGAGAATTGGGTTATTGAAACGATTGCAGAACGAGCGGTCTCCCTCGCAGATGCGGTTTTGCTTGAAATGGCGCGACGGGAATATGAACACCATTGAGATGCTGCTCGCCATCGTGCGGGGCTATGAAGAGATTTTGGGTGTTGAAGGGCCGTCGGATCTTCCCCTCGAAAGTCGTTTGAGGGCTTTGTTAATGACCCTTACCCATTGCACGCGCCGCGCTGAGAACTTAAGCGAGCATTTACAGCCTAAGCAGGTCTGGGCAGATGCGATCGCCATTGAGCGGGCCAGATTAAACCGGTAATTATTTTTGGGCAAAAAAAAGGGGGGAGACCCCTCTCGCCCCTAGTGAAAATCAACTTCTTTAATGGAGGAAGAATATCAATTATGTATAGCAATTCCCTTGCAACTAATAAGGTAACACCGATTTTTTCGGATCGCAGCTTGCCCCCCCAGAACCTCGAAGCGGAGGAAATGATCTTGGGGGGGATTTTAATGGGGGGAGCTGCAGCCCTGGCCAGGGTGAAACACATCCTAGAGCCAGAAGCCTTTTATGTGTCAGCTCACCGCCAGATTTATCAAGAGTTTCTGAAGCTGGATCAAAAAAATCTCCGCATTGATCTGCTGACAGTCATCTCTACCTTGAGCGCAAAGAAAAAATTTTTTGAGACCATCGGTGGGACTGCTAAATTATCTTTGCTGGTGGATCGCACCGTCTCGGATGTGAATCTAGATCATTATGCTGATCTGGTACAGCAAGCCTTTCTCCGGCGACAGGCGATCGCCATCGCAGAAGAGGTCATCTCCCACGCCTACAGCCGCGATACTCCGGTTAGTGACCTAGCCAATGTGATCCGCGATCGCTTTACAGAGATCACCGCTTCACCCCTGGTGACCGGAGAGGCGAAATCGATCAAGCTCCACCAATGCGATCGCCTCCTCGAAAAGCTCAATCACATTCAGTTGGATATCGACAGCCCCACCTATAAAGAATTTATGCTCCAGGAGCTAGCAAGGGAAACCGGGCGATCGCCGGCCCAGCTCCAGAGCCTTTTTTATAAATCCCTCATCGAGGACGAATGGGAACCGACCCTAAGCCTTTCCCAATTGCGCGATAAATACGGCGACCAGGTGCGGGAATGGCTTTTACATGGATTTATCCCTAAAGGAGCAACCACCCTGCTCCATGCCCTCGGTGGCCAGGGGAAAACGAGACTTTTGTATGACTTCATCTATCACCTCGCCCTAGGGGAATCTTGGCAGGGCTTCCCCGTTACAAAAAAAGCCAAGATTCTCATCATCCAGACCGATGAACAGCCCGTTGATATGTTGGCCGCCCTCGAAGTGCGGGGCATTCGCCCAGACGATCCACGCTTTGATATCCACTACAAAACCCGTTGGTCTACCGAACATATCCCCCAGCTCTACCGGGAAGTCCAGAACGAACGCTACGACCTTATCCTGATCGACTCCCTCGCCTCCGTGAGCCGCTTCTCTACCGTCAGTGAGAACGATGCCGAATTTGCCAAGCCGATCCTGTTGCTGAATAAGATCGCCGCCGACTTCAACACCGCGATCATGTTGGTTCACCATTCCAGCAAATCCGGGGACGCCAGGGGCACCACCGCCGTTTACAATGCCGTCTCCCAGGTTTTCCAACTCACCAAAGACCCCCAAGACCTCAACCCCTCATCCTGCGAGCGAATCCTCTGCATCCAAAAGAGCCGCGCCCGTCGCCCTGCTAAATATGCCCTGGTTTTCAACCCAGAGGAAGGGTCATGGGTTTGCGAAGGAGAAGCTACCCTCACTCCAGACCCAGATTCTTCTTTAAAAGAGCAGGTTTCTCAATTCCTAAGCCAACACCGAGGGGTAAAGTTTGGCAGTCGAGATTTAGCGGAAGCCCTAAACTTTAATACCAATTCTGTTAGAAAGGTTCTTGGCCAACTGGCGGCCGATGGAATTATTTCCTGGAGAAAGCAGGGCCGGAGCAAGACTTATTGGATCGACGCCTTTGAGGGAATGGTTAAGGGAAGGTTAACTGATCCGCCTATGGATCAGGTCGGATCAGTTGCGGATCAGTTCGTGGATCAGTTCGCTAATCCAGACGGGGCAAAGGATGTAGCTCCAACTGATCCACTGATCCAAAAAAACGAAAAATTTTTGAGAAAAAAATCTGGAGAAAAAACGGATCAGCGGATCAGGTCGTCTAAAACCCAGTCAGGGCATAAAACACAAACTGATCCACCCTCCGGATCAGTTCGGATCAGTTCGGATCAGGTGGATCAGTTGGATCAGATAGAAAAAGGCGATCGCGTCACGGTGGCCCAGGGCTGTGAGATATATCCAAAGGTAGGAATCCTCTGGGAAGCCGGAACGATATTGGAAGTTTTAGATATTGGGAGAAAAGGCATCTATTCTAATCAGCTTCAAGTGAAAAGATTGGGTGACAATTCTCACGCGGCCTGGGTACCAATTGCCAATATTGAAATCAATCATGTGTCAAAGGAGGTTTGAAAATGTCAAAAGGTTTTGGGCATCAATCCGTAAATAAGTTTTCTCTGTCTGTGTGGCAAGACCCTCTTTCAAGGGACTGGAATGGGGAATTTGATGTAGAAAAATTCAATAAATTTTCTGTTGAGGAAAAAATAAAGATCGTTGCCATGCTTATGCAACTAATACAGGCCCTTTGCCGCCACCCAGATCTTGAACACTTTAATCTTTTTGATGATGAGTAAAAATATTCACCCCGTAAAGGCGATCGCCTGGGCACACCGCCACAAACAACAGCCCCTTTTGGAGGCGCTGATCCTCTATGGCTACCCACGCCTAAGACCCCTATTTGAGCTTCTCATGGAGGACAAGCGATGCCGATGAAACGTGAGCTTTATCCTGACAACTGGGAGGCGATCGCCCTCGAAATCAAAGAGTCAGTCCATTGGTTTTGTGAAAAATGTGGCCGGCCATGCCGTCGCCCTGGGGAGGATTGGTTTGATTTCCTAGAAAAATTACAAAGCACTTTCCCCCAGTGGTACCAGCAATATGAAGAAGAAGTTTATGACGATGACACCGGAGAATGGGGGTACATCGAAAAACGGGGCCGCTTTATCCTCACCGTGGCCCACCTCGATCACAATCCGGCCAATTGCGATCGCCAAAACCTAAAAGCACTTTGCGCGCCTTGTCATCTCCGGAATGATCACAGCCATCACCTCAAAAACGCCTCAAGGACGCGCTTCCTTAAAAATCAAGTCGATGGTCAGCTTCCTCTCTTTTAACTTTTGTGATTAAGTTGTGGTGTGGTACCTCAACTCTATCAATTTCCAACCACTAAATCCCGATTACGGGACTGAAACCTGATAAACCCATTTTGTGCCATGGCGTCCTAAGACTTTCCAACCACTAAATCCCGATTACGGGACTGAAACCCTTTTATTTCCGTCGCCAAAACTCCCCAGCGACGGGGACGCCCATCAAAACGCAGCTCACCCAGAGCAGGGGCTTCAGCCGTTGTTCCGGGATGTCTGGATAAAACAAGATCGCCTTTCCCCAAAAATAAAAGCCCACTATCCCCGTCACCAAGGGCAGAAACAACAGGGCATAATAGGCCACATCCGCCGCCTGAAGGCCATCTTTCGCCATGGCAATTCTAAAAAGCTTGTCCTTATCCGGCTCCGGCACGGCTAAACCTCACTGCTGGGCTTAAAAGTCCGCTCCCAAGTAATCGGGCCGATCACCCCGTCCACTTCAAGACCCCATTTCTCTTGTAAGGTGCGGCAAGCTTTCTCACTTTCCGGGCCGTAAATTCCATCAATCTCAATGGAAATTCCCCAGAAATTTACCTGTTTTTGCCACTCCCTCACGTCATGGCCTGCCATGTATGGTTTTCTGAACTTTATAAGCCTAAAATAAGCAGATTTGCCGATTTGTGCCTGAATATCAAGAGGTCGATAAAATCCCCGACACTGGGAGACATTGCGCGATCGCCTTTGCACCATGCCCCCATTCGCATTGCTGGCCGCTGAGGTGTTGCCCTCGATGGAGCTAAATTTTCCGCCTGAGATATTTTCAACAATCCCGATATGCACCGCGAGCCGATTGCCAAAATGGAATAACGCCAAATCTCCGGGCCGTGGGGTTTTGTGCCATTGCCCAACTCGCCGCGCATACCCTTCGATGTAGGGGCAGTAAGCCGCGCCACTGGGAGCGCCGTCCTGCATTTTCGGCAAAGGAAAACCCGCCTCAGCATAAACCCAGCTCGTAAACATCGCGCACCACGGATTCCCGTCCATCCCGTACCAGCGGCCATACTTAGTTCGGTTTGACCCTGGGGGCGATTCTTTATAGCCAATTTCTGCCCGGGCCGTGCTTAAAATTTTCTCAATCACGATGACCCTCTAAATTTTCAATTTGAATGCGGATCGTCCCTGCCAAATAACTTAATTTGCGCTCTAGGCTATCCAGCCGGGTATCAGTCAAGGCCGCCAAATCATCAAATTTGCGCCACATGGTTTCAAGTTGACTTTCTACTTTCTCTAATTCAGCCGTTATCTGTTGCGGTGATTTTGCTACGGTCTGCCACTTCTCCCAAAAGGTGAGCAAGGTTTTAAGGGCGGCCCAAAAGGAAGCAATAAGGATTGTCAGGCTGACTAAAATCTGAGTGATTTCGTTCACGATTCAAGGGTTGTAATTTCCAGTTCGTAGGGCAAATTAATCGAGTCCTCGATCACCTGCCTAATTTCTCCGAGGGTCACCTGTTGCCCAGTTCCCACCAATCTCGCCTCAAGAGCGGTGATTTCCGCCTCGATTTTGGCGTGGAGCGATTCGATCAACCGACCCTCAAGGGCTGCGATATCTTCTTTCGTGGCAATTTGGGGGCAGCTCATTGTCTTCGGAATAACCTAAAAATGCGCGTTGTTTCAGACGCGGGTTCTGGAGCAGGCTCCTGGGTGGGGTAGGTGACATTGCTATCAATTTTTTCTAGGAGCTGGCACGACCAACGGCGATCAATAGCCAGCCGCCGTGCATACCGAGAATCAGAAAGCTTTACTTGGTATTGCCGCTGGGGAAGCGGATCATTCATCAAATCTGGAGGATAGGGATATTGCAAAATCTCCGGCTCATCCTTGGGGTAAAGCCTGAGCCAATTCCGATCAAACCAATAGCTAGACCCCGAAAAGTAAACCCCCCGGAGATAGCCCCAGGGATGACGCGCATTAAACCCAGCTTCTGGGACTTCCGAAAAATAGATGATTCTCAGGGCAGTAGTAGGGGAATTGGTGAAAAGTGGTAAAATTTGCCAGTCAAAGGTAGGCCGCACAACCCCTAAATTTTCCCAAACCCCAAAGCTATCAACTACTGCCATTCATCTTCTCCCATGGCCTCCAGGCGCTCGTCATACTCTCCCCCTTCGACATAATCGATCATCTCGGCCCTAGTCGCAGGGCGCATTAACCCAGTGGCATGATCCACCACAAAGGCAATTTCCTCTGATGCGTGGTTTTGCCAGCCTGGGGGCCGCGCCGTCTGCAATGTCAAATCGAACAAAGGATTATCAGGAAGGATGAGCATGGGTTAGTTCGCCGTTACGCCATAGAGAGCCGCAAAGTGCCCCTGGTTGTAAAAACCAGCATCTTTCTCCTTAAACAAACCGCCACTATTTCGCAGTTCATTTGCCTGAGAGGGGTCTGTTTTGGAGCTAAACACGGATCCGTCTTCCAGATCGTAGGAGTAGCTAGGCAGGCGCGGGAATTCTGCCCCATAGACTAGCTCTCCAGTATCTGCAGAAGTCGCAAGCCGTACCCCATATTGAGACGGGAAACCAGCCGCGGCCCCTCGACCGCCGCTATCCAGCGCATTGGAGAGAAAAGCAACCTTGATCCCGTTCACCGTGGCGAAATAGGTATCCGAGTGGTTGCCCCCTTGAATTTTGCTGGGCTTGGCACGAGTGATCGAATAGCGATCTGCTCTTAAAGCCGCAATTCTATTTGTGGAGCAATAAGACCCCTCATAACCGGTCTCTGTCCGTCTGGAAGCCCGCGCCGGCTTCGGGGAGTTTGCCCCAATCACCAGATTTTGAATAGAAACACCATTGGCGATCACCGTTTGCCCAAAGTTATCCCGGAGAGAATCCCGGAGGCGGGAACGAAAGCCATATTTAAGTTCACCACCACCTAAAGGCATGGTGACGAATACTAACGTTGCAGTTTCACGATTTCTAGCCATTTGTAAACCTCAAAATAAATAA
This sequence comes from Picosynechococcus sp. PCC 8807, assembly GCF_001693295.1. Taxonomy (NCBI): domain Bacteria; kingdom Bacillati; phylum Cyanobacteriota; class Cyanophyceae; order Chroococcales; family Geminocystaceae; genus Picosynechococcus; species Picosynechococcus sp. PCC 8807. The sequence continues at coordinate 1,990,189 of NZ_CP016483.1, read as the reverse complement.
TTTATTCCCCTTTAAAACCGGAGATTAAGCCTAAAGGGTGACTACATTTACGTCGAAGGTTTGGGCCGCTTGGTCAAGGGCAACTTGCACCGTCCAAGAAGTCGTGAACTGAAGCAAACCAAGTTTAGGTAAATCTGCTGCGGCGATCCCAGTGGTGGGGTCAGTCTCAGCGGTGGCCGCAGGTGCCAGGGTAAAGGTCGTTCCTGCGGGTCGGGTAGTAGTGGTTACCCCAGAGGCAACGGAAGCCGTCCGGATCGGCAATAGATCGGGCATGGAACGAATCATCGCCGCGACAAAATCACGGTTATCAACTCCGGTGATCGCCGCCGGATCAGCACCACCGAAATCAGCTAGATCAGCGTAGGGAATCACGACGCCCTCACCAGTGATCGCGCCCTCGGCCGCAACCTCGGCAGCATTAGCGAAAAGGTCATCAATGGCAAAACCACCGACGCCAGAATTAGCCCCAGAAGCAGGTAAGGGAATTTGCCCAATGGTTTCCGTTTCCAGGTCTGCGACGTACTGACAAGAAAAGGAGAAGGTCAGGTTATCGAGACTGTCAGAAACAGAAGCCTTGGCCCGCGTGGAAGTCAGGCCCACAATGTCGGCACTGTTGGCGGAAACATAGGTATGGATCGCGTTGGCAATGGCGAGAGCTGCTTTGCTTTCCTTAGTGGCTTGGGTCTCGCTGTCAGCAAACTCCCCCGCAACTACCCCAGGCAAATCGGCGATCGGTAAAAACAAACCAGCGGGAACCCCGTTAGATGCCCCTGCGCTCACGGAACTTTCAAAGAACGTTAAAGCCATGAAAAAAATCCTCAAATAGTCCCTAGCGATTCATCCCAAAAACGCTAGAAAGCTTGTGTTGTCTAAACTCTAGCAATCGAACCTGTTAGTGTCACGTACTATCGTTAAACTAGGTCTCTGCGTAGTACGCAGTTAAAAAAACGGGAATTTAATTCCTTGGTTATCATTGTGATAATTAATTGACTGTATAGGCATGGATAAATATGGCGATTTGGTTTTGTACCCTTTACTGGGGACAAACTCCAAGCGGGCCTTGCAAAGAGTCAGAAGAAGGGGGTACAAACCCTATCACTATCGCCCCAGAGCTAGGCTGCTTTATCGCCTTGCTGAGGAAATGGATTGGACGATTGATCGGGTTTATAACCAACTATTGAAAGAACGCTCTATCCTGCTGCGGATGAACCGGGAGGTAAATAATGGCGACTTGTGATTGTAGTGGGGCAAGCCGCGCCTATGTGATTGTCAACCCGAACAGCGTCAACCGCCGGGAAATCCTAAGCCTTAATCCCCCCATCTGCCACGACGTAAAAACCAAGGGGCTGCTAATCAATGGATCGCCCTGGACTGCCCCAAAAGAGATCCAATCATGGGAGACAGAGCAGTTACCTACAGGCCCTTTATTAGTAGCAAATGGGATGTTTTCTTACAATACAGCTTTACAACAACCTATTTGTTTACAGTCCACAAATGCACCAGACATCAATGTTTTTCACCCTAGCCTTTTCTCTCAATCTGGAATTAGCAACACAACAGGGTTACAGACTCTAAGCGAGGGATTTTCTCTAGAAAATACTCGTGGAGGGGCTGCAAGCGGCCCTAGTGGAACGGTGAATTGTAGAAAATTCCATAAACACAATTGCAACTGGGGAGAAATAAGTTTTAATGGCGGCCCCTTTAGGCAATTAGGGTCTGGGCGTCTCTATTATTCTTCCCCAGGTAATTGCATTCTAACTATCACCTACACAGACAACACAACACAAGAATTAATTTATGATGAATGTCCCGCAGTTGAGCCGTTGCAATGCCTGGAAATAACCGACCAAGGGGGCGTATTAGCTGATATTTGCCCCTACAACGGAGAGCAAATAGCCTTTCAATGCGATGAGCGAAAATGTCCGCCAGAAACCTGCTGTGAATTGGAATGTGGGGGCGGTCGGGTGTGTTGTTATGGGCCGAACAGTGGGACGGCGATCGATTCTTTTATTCGGAGGACTTAATTTAATGGCGCTTACTTTACAGGACTTTGGGGGACAATTTTCCCCGACCACAATTACGTTTAATATTGCCGAGCTAAATGCAAAACTTGAGGCCGCTGGGTTGCCTAAATGGGATGAACCTAGGGACGCAATCGAGCCATTATTGTGGGTATTATTGAGGCTTTTTTATTCAACACAAATTGATTTTTCCCAGGTGAGCGGCGTTTTATTTGATGAGCAGAGTTTGCAAAATCAATCGCGCACCTTGCGGGTCAGTCGGGCTAATCTGTCGCCTGCTCTTTTGTCGCCAAGTGCTATTTCTGCCAGGGAACTTTACACTCTGCAATTTAATTTTGTGGGAGCAAATGATTTAACTGATCCAGATTTACTTTAAGGGGCGTTATGGGCTGTTTGAATGTGGGCTGTTTTACGGTGTTTGTGATTTTTGTGATTATTTCACTGCTGATTTTGTCGGGGGTCATCCTTTAAATGTCTTGTCCAAATCTGGCGACGAAATCGGATATATCGGCCCTTGAGGGAAGAATTTTAGAGGCGCTTTCGGGGCTGGCCACTAAGGATGATATTTCGCGGATAGAGTCGGCTATTGAAAGTTTTAATTCGACTATTAATAGCAAGTTTGATTCGATCAACAGTCGCCTAGGGGGAATAGAAAGTATTTTGGCGGATCATTCTGCGGCCCTAGCCAGGATAGAGGCGGCCCTGGATGGGGTAAATGGCACTGTCCAAGGATTTTGGGGCGCATTGGCCGATATTTTTGAATCTTTGGTGAGCTTAATTCGTGATCCGATTGTTTCGGCGTTGGAGGCGCAAAGGAGCTTTATTGATGGTTTATTTGGGTCGCTAGAGGCTTTTATTTCTGGCCTATTTGATGGGATAGAGGCCGCCATTTCCGGGGCGTTTGATGCAACCAGCACCTTGATCCGGGAATTTTTTGGGACGCTGAGGACTTTATTAGAGGAAGCGTTTGGATCGGTACAGACGGCATTAGGGGGCATTGATGGGAACCTGGATAATGTGCTGTCGATGTTGGGGGATTTGTCCTGGGATGTTCGGCGGGCTTTGACGGAGATAAACCAGCTAGATTCTGCCCTGTCAACGATCCAATCGGGGATTAATAATTTAGATGCAGGGCAGGACGCCCTAAACGCTCGGATTGTGGAGGTTCGGAACGGGTTAGGGGTTATTGATGGTCGCCTTGCAAGTTTGGCCGATGTCGTGGCGGCGATCAACAATCGCACCAGTGATATTTACGGCAGGCAGACAGAATTACTAAATCGAATTGCTGATGTCCTGGGGGCGATCGCCAGCGTAAACAGCGCCCTAGATGCCCTTGAATCGGAAGTAAGGGAGATTTATGGATCCATCAATGCTCTACAGGGAGAAATCAACGGAATCCCTGGGGAGGTTTGGGGTTATGGCCTGAGCTGTGGCCCTGCGGGGAGTGCAGTTTGTCGATCCCTGTCTGCTGCGGAAGATCCAGAGAAAAACTTTAGTGATGATGACCGCCAGAAGCTCGACGATATCAAGGATGACCTGGACGATTTGGGGAATGAGTTGGAGGCGATCGCCAAAGTGACAGGCGTCCCAGATTTCCCTGGAAAGCTGCCTAAATCGTTACTAGGAGATGACAACCTTAAGGGGACTGAAGAAGTTGAGAGCATTCCCCAATTCATCCTCTGGTTAACCAAACAACTCGATGCCCTAGTTGGCGAATTCCCGGTGAGCATCGAAGTCACAGACAATGATCTGACCCAATCAGGGAACCAAAAACAAACCATCCAGCTCCGGAATATCGCCGAAGCCTTTGCCGAGCTGTATGGACAGGGAGTCTTAACCACAACCCATCAATCAGTGCAAACAAATGGCCTTGTCCGGGTGGGAACCGAATTAACCTCTCTGAAAGTGATGGTGGCCGTAGCCCAGGATTTAATTATGGCCACGACTGAATTCCTTGGGTTCAAAACCAAACAGAAAAGAAGGAATATCGACACATCCTTCACCCTTAAAAAATCAGGCGATAACAATTACACCCTGGCCAATTTCCTTGACTCAGACAAAATTTCCTACAAAGGCTATGAATTTGATGACGATGACATCTTGATCGAATATCTGCCCCAGTTGATGTATGGCGTCTCCCTCATAAAAGCGGCCACTCTCCGCGGAGAAGATGACGTAAACGAGATTGAGGATCGCGTTAAGGAAGTATTGGAGGATGGGGCTTCCGCTTGGGATAAATTCCAGGAAATTGTCAACAATCCCGACTCTGAATACAACATCGATCAAGACGTGAAATTCAAAATTACTGACCGCGATGTGGAGATTGATGAATAATGGCTTTTGAGCTGGACATCGGCGATCTGATTAGCCGCCAAATTAGGGTAGAGGTGGCCCCAGAAGGCCGAGAGATTGGTGATCTTCTTGATGTTTTTGAGGATGACAGTGGGGGATTTCTTGGGAGAATCTTCTCCTTTACCAAGCAATTGATCGGGTTTGCTTTAAAGGCAATCCCGGTAATTAGATTTCCTTTTTCTTCTCTGTTTGGCTGGGCGGTCCAAGCTTTTAACTTTATTCGCTTCTTTGATTGGAATGCCTCGGACGCCGAATTACAAGCCGGAATTAAACAAAGAAATTTAGCGGTGGCTGATGCCTGGGGCGCTTTCTTTGGGCAACTGGCCGGGACGCTGGTCGTGGGAGGCTTGGGGGCACTGGGGGCGCTATATATTCCTGCCATTGGGGGGAAAATGTTGGCAATTTCTACCCTCGTCAAGCTATTTAAAGAACGGGGGGATGAGGTCTTCGAGGAATTGCGCTTTGCTGTTCGACAATCAGCAGTCGTCTTTGGAGAGAAAAAATTTATTCAAGCTTATATCCGGATCCGTCGCCTAATAAAAAATCGTTTCCCTCAGTTGAAAAACTGGGGCGCTGACGATGGCGATCGCTGGACATTTGCTGAGAAATTTGAAGAGAAAATTGACAGCATCGAAAATGATGGCCTCCGGACATTTTTAGAATCCTTCTTTGATGAATTTGAGGAAGCCTTTATCGAAGGGGGCTATGTGATTGCGGGCTATTGGGACAACCTTATGGCCCAAACCAATGAGAATCGCCTAGAAATCCTAGGGGAAGACAAGGCCGGAACCATTCAGCTCAGGGCTGGGGGAGAAGATACGCCATTCTTGCGTTACATCCAGCTCCCCTCTAATTTGGCGATCTCCGGTCTCCAGCACCAAATGAATACCTACCGGTCTTTCCAAGGACTAAGAATTGGGGAGTATGGTGGGGAGCCATCCGAGCCGGATAATACCCTACGCCCTTACCTCCGCACCGCCAAAATTATCATGCGGTCTGGGAGTGAAAAGCCACCATTCACGAATCCTGACGGCACCATTAGCAGCCGCCATCAGATCACTCTGAAATCCCTAAAGCCAGATTTACGTTGGCGAGATTTTAAGCGGGTGTTCCGTCGCCACACCTGGGGGCCATGGAAAATCGAGGTGGTACTCCAGAGCCGCGCCTCGATTTGGCTCTATGCTGACAGTCGAGAAAATGGGGTGCTATTTGCGCGGGAAATCGTGGACGAGCTGATCGAGGAAGATGCAATTCGGATCGCCGCCACGATTGAGGAAGTTGACCCAAGGGTGACCCAACGGCCCAAAGTAATTTATCCCCAGGAGGTCTATATCACCCTCAAGCGGGCGATCGCCTCTGGGAGAATTGTGGATCTGTCGGGGAAACGCTGGGAGCAACAAAAGTTTACTTATGATCTGTGGCCGGATGATGAGCCATTCGGGACGCCACAATTTATTACGAATTTTCCGGTCGATCCGACCTAATCAAAAGGTGATTTTAGGCAAAATTTAGGCAAGAATTAAAAAGAAGTCCTCAAATCCTTTCCTAGTGGCCTTTCTGGAATAACAATGGGTGTCTGCAAAACCTCCACTCCCCAGTTCGAATCTGGGTACCACCTTATTTTAAAAAAAATCAATCTTAAGCTCTCTTTATTGCAAGGATTTTTATCTATTTTTTTGGATATTTAGTTCAACCGAGACTGAGCAAAGCATGTCTTTTAGAACAACTCTAGGAGACGACAAATCACTAAAAAAACGACATAAATTTATACCCAGTTCCCCTTTAACCCAACAAAAAAAGGTCTGGAGACAAACTCCCAGACCCTGTAAATATAGTTCAACAGCTAACGACAAAGATTTTTGATCTTTCTATATTTCGCCGGATAGAGCCTTTGCTTTATCGGCCTGTTTTTGAGCAAGCATTGCGGCTGTTTTTTCTCGATCAATTTTTAGGACAACCACGCCGAGGGGCGGCAAACACAGATCAATGGAATAGGGAAGATTATGGAAGCGCCAATCTTCAGTCCAAACGCCGCCGAAGTTGAGTAGATTACTCCCCCCAAAGGTTTCGGCATCACTATTCAAAATTTCTTGATAGTAGCCCTCTTCTGGAATGCCAATTCGATAATGGCTATGGGGTTGCGGCGTAAAATTGCAGACCACAACTAAAAAATCATTGGGATCTTTTGCCCGTCGAATAAAAGAAAGAACACTATTTTGATTGTCAGAACAGTCAATCCATTGGAATCCTTCCTCTTCAAAATCCCGTTCGTAAAGGGCCGGTTCCTGTTTATAGAGACTATTTAATGCCCCGAAGAAACCTTTGAGTTTGGCGTGGGGTTCATGTTGCAGCAAATCCCAACTCAAGTCACTCCAAACATTCCACTCGTTCCATTGGCCAAATTCCATGCTCATAAACATGGTCTTTTTACCAGGATGGGTAAACATATAGGCAAATAAAGCCCGCACATTGGCAAATTTCTGCCATTCGTCCCCCGGCATTTTGCCAATAATCGAGCTCTTACCATGGACGACTTCATCGTGGGAAAGGGCCAACATGTAGTTCTCGCTGTGGTGATACCACATACTGAAGGTAATGCTGTTTTGGTGGTGCTGCCGGAACCAGGGATCCATGCTGAAGTATTTAAGATTGTCATGCATCCAACCCATGTTCCACTTGAGGTTGAAGCCGAGGCCACCGAGATAAGTGGGACGAGAAACCATGGGCCAAGCCGTGGACTCTTCGGCAACGGAAATAATTCCTGGATAGTATTTGAAGATGAGATTGTTGGTTTGACGGAGAAATTCTACGGCTTCGAGGTGTTCGTTGCCGCCGTAGTCATTGGGAAGCCACTCGCCATCTTCCCGGTCGTAGTCGAGGTAGAGCATTGATGCCACTGCATCGACCCGAATGCCATCGATGTGATATTTATCAAACCAGAATAGGGCATTGGCAATGAGGAAGTTGCGAACCTCATTGCGATTGTAGTTAAAGATCAGGGTGCCCCAGCCTTTGTGCTCACCTTTGCGGGGATCGGCGTGTTCATAGAGATGGGTGCCATCGAAGTAAGCGAGACCATGGGCATCCTTAGGGAAATGGCCAGGAACCCAGTCAACGATCACCCCGATACCATTGGCGTGGCATTGATCGATGAAATACATCAGGTCTTCGGGATTGCCAAAGCGGGAAGTGGGGGAATAGTAGCCGGTCACTTGGTAGCCCCAGGAACCGTCAAAGGGATGTTCAGCGACAGGCAGTAGCTCGATGTGGGTGTAGCCCATGTCCTTAACGTAGGGGATGAGCTTATCAACCAGTTCGTAATAGCTCAGGAAGCGGGCACCGGGTTTTTGATCGCCCACGGGAATGGGATCGACTTCACCGGAAAGGAGTTGCATTTTTTCGGTGGCGGAACCATGGAGCCAGGAGCCGAGGTGTAGTTCGTAGATGGAAACAGGATTTTTGAGGGGGTCTTGTTTGGCACGTTGTTCTAGCCAATCGTGATCCTGCCATTGGTACTGGTCGAGGTCAGCAACGATGGAGGCAGTGTCGGGGCGCACTTCCCGGAGAAAGCCGTAGGGGTCTGATTTTTCGTAGATGTGGCCGTGTTGGTTTTTGATTTCGTATTTGTATTTGGTGTTGGGGCCGAGGTCAGGAATGAAAATTCCCCAGATACCAACGTTTAAACGGCGCATTTGGTGTTTGCGACCATCCCAGTTGTTAAAGTCGCCCAGGATGGAGACGTTGCGGGCATTGGGCGCCCAAACGGCAAAGTAAACGCCTTTGATGCCATCGACTTCGACGAGGTGTGCCCCCAGTTTGTTGTAGATGCGGTGGTGATTCCCTTCGGCAAAGAGGTGGAGATCGAGATCGCTAATGTGGGGGGCTTCGGCAAAGGCATAGGGATCGTTGATGATGTGTTGGCGATCGCCTTCTTGGAGCTTCAGTTGATATTTCGGCGTCGTTTCACTCTGGAGGGTGCACTCAAAAAAGTGGGGATGATGCACCGTTGTCATCGGGTGTTCCGTTTGGGAAGGGGTATCAATCACCCAAGCTTGGCTAGCAGAAGGTAAATAAGCGCGAATTGACCAGGTTTTCGGATTGGGATCGTCGTTGGTGGGATGACAACCCAAGACAGCATGGGGGTTGTCGTGGTGGTTAGAAACAATTTGGTTGATCTGGTCTGGAGTGAGGAGAGTAGGCATTATGGCAATTACCGAAAATCGATTAGAGGTTTATTAAAGAAATTTTTTTGTTTGGCGATATGGAACAAGGCTAGCTCAGGGTAGGGTAATCCGAGGGAGATTATAGGACGTGGTGGGCGTTTGGAAATGATTGTGACAAAGAGGATAGGGGAGAAATGTCGTGTGTGATACCTTGCTCCTGATCGGAGGCCCTGGGGTTTACTTTTCAGGAAAAAAGAAGAGAAAACTATAAATTGAGCCTTATTTTAGGGGATTGATCCTCACTGTAAACGGTTTTAGCAAATCCGCAATCGTTCCCCTGGGGTATGGTTGAATTTTTTTATGGAAGTCGCTGCCACCAGTTTAAACTTCAAAAGAGATCCCGTTTGCCGCGCAATTTTGTAAAAACTCGCAGGGGATCTGTTGTTTTTAAGTTAGCTTGCAGTTGGCGATCGCCACAGCGCAAAAAAGGATTTGTCTGTTTTTCTAAAGCTAACACCGTTGGAATGGTCGGTTCCTGGCGTTGTCGTTGAGTCTGCACTCGCTGAAAACGTCTCTGAAGAGCCTCATTTTCTGGATCAACCGTCAAGGAAAATTTAATATTTTTCAGGGTGTACTCATGGGCACACCAGATATTCGTGTTATCCGGCAAATCACAAATTTGCTGGAGCGAGGCAAAAAGTTGAGCAGGCATTCCTTCCAAAAGACGACCACAGCCATTGGCAAACAACGTATCGCCACAAAATAAATCACCACTGTCTTCAGGCCGCAGGGGAGGGAAATAGTAGGCGATGTGACCTTGGGTATGGCCTGGCACAAACAAAATTTCGACGGTGCGATTAAATAAATCTAAGTGATCACCAGCCTTAAGGCTCACCGTTTGGCCTGGAATACGTCTTTTTTGTAAATCTATCTCGCTACCATACACAGCCGCTGCGGGAAAATGATTTAATAGTTGACGATTGCCATCCACATGGTCAGCGTGATGGTGCGTAATCAGAATGGTCTTAAGCGTTAAATCTTCTTTACTTAGATACTCCAGAACAACCTCAGCGTCGCCTGGATCAACAACCGCACAATCCCCTGTAGCTCGATCAACCAAGAGAAAAATATAGTTATCGTTAAAAGCTGGTAAACGAATAATTTCCATGCCGGAATGTCCCCCATGAGTCACTGATGCTGATCATAACAAGGGGGATTTTGTACGCAAAAACGAGTCATTAATCAAGGGAAATTTTATAAACCCAATCGGCAAACTCTGGATCGCGGTTTTCTGTGATTGCCGTTAGTTTTTCTCGCAATTTTTCAGTGATGGGCCGTTCGGTGGGCAAGGTATAGTTTTCGATTCGCTTCACGGGGGTGACTTTGGCCGCCGTCCCACTTAAAAAGACCTCATCGGCAATTAGAAGCTCTGATTTATCAATGGGGCGTTCGATCACGTCAATACCCAGATGTTTAGCAAGGGTAACGACGCTGTCACGGGTAATGCCTTCGAGAATATCCTGGTCAGAACCAGGGGTGATCAGTTTGCCATCCCGGACGATAAAGACGTTCATTCCAGATGCTTCACAAACTTTCCCTTGAGAATTCATTAGCAATGCTTCATCAAATCCAGAGGCGACGGCTTCGGTTTTGGCTAGGGCCGAGGCAATGTAAGCACCGCTAATTTTGCCCCGGAGTGGAAAACTCCGGTCTTCTTGGCGTGTCCAGGAGCTGATGCGACAAGCGATCCCGTCGGGGGAAAGGTAATCACCCAGTTCTAAACCATAGACGAAGAAATCTTTTTCAATGTTGTGGAGGCGGGGGGCAATGCCTAAATCAGAGGTATAGACAAAGGGGCGAATATAAAAGGATTTTGTGGGCCGATTTTGTTTTACAAAGTCCACAATGACGTGTTCAATTTTGTCAGCCGGGAGATCGAAATGGAGAAATTTTGCGCTGTTGCTAAGACGGCGGCAGTGGCGTTCGAGACGAAATAAAAGAATTTGGTTTGCGTCGGCGGGATCAGGAATACCCCGTAAGCCCCCAAAAGCCCCTGTTCCATAGTGGAGTGCGTGGGTTGCAATGGAAATATTTGCATCAATGAAGGGAACAAATTTTCCTTGGAAATAGGCAGTGGGAAGGAAATTATGCATGGGTTGGGGGCAAACGGTAGGGTGCGAAATGAATTACAGAAAGGATAATGAAGCAAGGAATTTATCTTACCGCACCTGAATCTTTGGGATTCAGCCAGCCCTTGAGGTTTTGCAACTGCTTGGCAGAGGCTTGGGGATTTTTCACGACTTGATAACTGCTCGGTTGGGGGGCAGCGAGGGTGACGGCAAGGGTTTTCAGTTGGTCTTGGTGAAAAATCGTGATCGAAATTGTATCACCTGCTTGGTAGTTCTGAAGGCGATGGTTGAGTTGTTCGGCATTGGTGCGATAGTTGGCGATCGCCAGGAGTTCATCTTCTGGATCAATGCCCGCTTGATAGGCCGGGGAATCAACATTGACCGTTTGCACCAGGGTGCGATTGTTTTGGTCGGTGACGGTGAGACCCAGGTAGGGGAGATCTTTGTTGGTGTAGACGGGTTTGATCTGTAGGCCGAAGGTTTCGAGGGCTTCGCCGAGGGGAAGTTCTGCCGTGGTATGAAGAAATTCGTGGAAAAAGTCACTCAGGTCAAAGCCCGCCACCTCACTAATTACCTGCTCCACTTGGGCCGGGGTAAAGCCAATTTCTGGTTTGCCAAATTTTTCCCACATGATCCGCAACACATCATCTAGGGATTTTTGGTTTTGGTGGCGATCGCGGATTTTGAGATCCAGCAGCATTGCCACGAGAGCACCCTTGAGATAGTAGGACATCTGGTTATTGTTGCTATGGGCCTCGCGGCGGTAAAGCTTAATCCAGGCATCAAAACTCGATTCGGCTAGGGGCTGCACCAAACGCCCAGGGGTGAGGAGGTAGCGGGTGATGTCCTTGCTGAGGCTTTCAAGGAAAAAGGCCTTGTCATAGATGCCAGCCCACAACGGAATGAGCAGATCGTAGTAACTGGTCACACCTTCGGCAAACCAAAGGGAAGGGGTGTAATTTTCTGTTTCGTAGTCAAAGGTTTCGAGTTCCTTGGGGCGAATGCGCTTCACATTCCAGAGGTGGAAAAACTCGTGGGCCACCAACTGCATAAAGCGGTTGTACTGGTCGGATTTTTGGAAGCCAAACCGAGGATAGTTTAAAGAGCAACTTTCTTTATGTTCGAGGCCCCCATAGCCACTGCTAGACAGGTGCAACAAAAACATATATTCGTCGTAGGGCAACTCACCGCCGAAAATTTTGGCCTCGGTCTGGATGATTTTTTTGGTATCGGCGATCGCCTTTTCCGCTTCAAAATTGCCTTCCCCCCAAACGACCCAACAGTGGGGCTTCCCTTCACAGAGGAACTCATAATTTTCATGGAGACCCACCTCCACAGGGCTATCCACCAACACATCAAAATTTTCGACCCAGAAACAATTTTCCTGGTCTTCGATCAGAGGCAAGGTGGTATTCACTTCCCAGGCGATGTGGGGCGGTTCGACGGTCAGAGTGCAAGCTTGGTCTTGGTAGCCCGGAATAAAGCAAAATAAAGCCGCACCGTTGAAATAACCGTGGGTTCCATCGAGGTGATTGGTGCGGACGGTGAGGTCATTGGCAAAAACCCGATAGTGGACTTGGATGTCTGAGGTGTCAGTGGTTTCAACTTGCCAGTGGTTTTTCGTCACTTTGCGCCAACTGAGGTCAACACCTGCCGCTGTAGTCGCCCGAAAATCCTGGAGATGGCGGGAATATTCGCGCACCATATAGGAGCCAGGCGTCCATACGGGCATTTTTAGATCCAAAACTGCGGCTTCCCATTGGCTAATGTGAATGGTTACCTCAAATAGGTGGGTTTGGGGTTGGGGCATTGCCACTTGATAGGCGATCGCCACCGTATTTTGCGCGCTTGGGGCTGGCGTTGCCATGGAAGTTGCCGTATGAACCATCAGAAAAAATTTACTCCTATGCTCGGTTGGCTAAATTTGTCAGTTGCTTAAAGTTGATCAAATGAATGCGACCTTCACCCATTTCGATCCACCCTTTCCCTTCCAGTTTAGACAGAATCATCTCAACTTCTTTCGTGCTGATATCAGCCACATCGGCCAGGTCAGACACCGACAATTGAATAATTTCTAGGCCCTGTTCCGTCGGTTGACCGTAGTTTTCTGCCAGGAGGAGGAGAGTTTTGACTAACTTGAGGGCGGGGGGCTGCTTGCGCCAAGAAAACCGGGCATTGGCATTACGGAGGCGGCGCACCATGAGTTGCAGCATTTTGTGGTGCAATTGGGGGTCTTTAAACAGTAGCTGGATAAACCGTTGGGCCGAAACGCTAAACAGTTTGACTGGCGAAAGGGCCACCACATCCGTGGAACGGGGCGATTCATCTAGTACTGACATTTCCCCAAAAAAATCACCTTTGCCCATAATTGCGAGGGTCACAGTTTCACCATCCCCTGTGAGGCGGCGCACCTTAACCCAGCCGGATTCGATGAAATAGACGGCATTGCCCCAGGAGTCTTCCATTAAGACGGTTCGTTCGGCGGGATAGTCATGCTCGGTGGTGACAGACAGGAGCCATTCGATGGTTTCGGGGTTTGCGGTGCTAAAGAGGGGGAAAAGCTCGCTAAAAGCTTCAATGTCCATGAAATCTTGCCAGGATGTGCAGAATGAAACAATACAACGAATACAAGGTGATTGGCTGTTAGGCGCTATTTTCGCACGTTTTCTTTTCAGAATAGCTCACTTTCTGGTGAGGTCTAAATGGGGCGATCGCCCTACGGGAAAAGTCAGCCCCCTCACATTACAGTTTTTGTCACGATAACCATGGCGCGGGGTGTCCTTATTCATAATTTGTAGTGAAGCACTCTTGGAATGCAAAAGGCGCGTGTTAAATACCCTTGATCTAAAGCGAACCCTAGCAAAGGACACCTACAAAGAACAATTAGAGGAGTTGATGCAGCAATTGCGGTCTTTGCAAAATGCCTGTTGGCAGCACCAATTACCCGTAACGGTCGTCCTCGAAGGCTGGGCGGCGGCTGGCAAGGGCGCTTTAGTCAAAAAAATGACCAACTACATGGATCCCCGTGGGTTTTCGGTGTTACCGATCTTTGAACCCTCAGCCCGTGAGAAGCAATATCCATTTCTTTGGCGCTTTTGGCATAAGCTCCCGGCGAAGGGGAGCATCGCTTTTTTCTACCACAGTTGGTACACCCACGTCCTCGAAGACCGTCTGTTTGAGCGGCTGGATCCGGTGGAAGTGCCCCTGGTGACGCGGGAAATTAATGCTTTTGAGCGGCAGCTAGTAGACGATGGTATGGCGATCGCCAAATTTTGGATTCATCTATCCCAAAAAGAATTAAAAAAACGCCTCAAAACCGCCGAGGCCGATGAATTAGAAGCCTGGCGAGTTCGTCCGGAAGATTGGCAACAGGCGAAAAACTACAAAGAATATCGGCACCTCGCGGAGGAAATGTTGATCTACTCCAGCACCGGTGCCGCTCCCTGGATTCTTGTCGAGGGCAACGATTACCGGTGGTCGGAAATCAAGGTGCTCTCCCAACTGGTAGCGACCATTGTCGAAGCCTTGGATCGCCGCAAAATCACTATTCCTGAAGCGGTTCATATTCGTCCCCAGTCCCAACTCTTGCCCACGGAACCAGACTTTCTTGCCAAGGTGGATTTAAGCCTAGAACTAGAGGACAAAGACTACAAAAAACGTCTCCGGGCGGCCCAAATTAAATTACGGCAACTGCAACTCAAGATTCACCAAGAAAAATTACCAGTTCTGCTGTTGTTTGAAGGCTGGGATGCTGCGGGCAAAGGGGGGGCCATTAAACGCTTAACTGATGTCCTCGATCCCCGTAGCTACAAAGTCGATGCCTTTGGTGCGCCTACCGAAGAAGAAAACCGTTACCATTACCTCTGGCGTTTTTCTCGCCATTTACCCGGTATGGGGACGATTGGTATTTTTGACCGCAGTTGGTACGGGCGCGTTTTAGTTGAACGGGTCGAAGGCTTTGCGACGGAGGCAGAATGGAAGCGGGCCTATCGCGAAATCAATGAGTTTGAAGCCCAGCTAATTCATAAGGGTTATGTGCTTGTAAAATTTTGGCTCCACATTGACCCGGATGAACAACTAAAACGGTTTGAGCAACGACAGGACAATATTTTTAAAAAATATAAGCTGACCGACGAAGATTGGCGCAACCGAGGAAAATGGGATCAATATGCGGTAGCCATTAATCAGGCGATCGCCCGCACCAGTACCCCCGCCGCCCCCTGGACGATTGTGCCGGCCAATGACAAACTTTATGCCCGTGTTTTCGTGATTGAGACCGTTATCGAAGCCATTGAGTACAAGCTCAAACGTTTAAAAAATGGTGAGGCCATTGTCTAAACCAAAAAAAGCCGTCCCCTCGGAACGGCCTTGTGTTCACCTGAGATAGATGATCAATGATCACCAGGAGAAAACATTATGCTCAGCTTCGTCCCTAGAATTGAATATCAGTGAAAGTAAACACTTTTTTATCAACTTCTTGATCGTTTTCTAGGTAAGTAATTTCCCGACGGGTGAGGACATAGTAACCGCTAACTTTTTCGAAGCTATCCCGGAAAAGGCTCTTACCCGCTTTGGGTTCTTTGGTGGCCGCATCAAAATAGACCGAATCATAGCCCAAAGAAAGATAGCCTTCGTCGGTATTGAGCACGTCAAAGGTATTGATGTTAACGATGATGTCGCGGATCTTGCGGTTCACAAAGGTAACGACATTATTTTTGATTTTGTAGGAATTCCCCATGGACGCGCCAGTCACTTGGATTTCCTGGGCACCGTCGGCAAACTTTTCGCCAAATTCAAAGCTATTTTTGCCGTGGCTGTCTTCAAAGGAGCGGCGTACTCGGTGGACAGTGATTTCCCACAGTTGACCTTCGATTTCTTTTTTTGCTGCTTCGGCTTCAATCCCTGTGACCTCAAAGGACATATCGGCTTTGATGGCTACTGTGCCGGTGTAGCTCTGGTCGCCGTGGGTAAAGGTAACGGTGGCAGTAAAGCCGGGAAAATCTTGATCCCAGGTGTAGCGGTTTTCGTAGGCGGCCCGAAAGGCATCCTGGGCGGTGAGAGTCTGTGTCATAGTGTGCTCCAGCGCTTGCGTGTAATCACTGTTATTTCAACTTTTCTAAGATAACAGGTTCGTTTAAGTACAATCTACTAATAAAAGAGTTTTTCAATATTATTGAGAATTTAATTAACTATTTTTGGGCGATCATGTTGTTTTTGATCTTGTCAGGGGCTAGCGCTAGGAGTTGTTGGGGGTTACCTTACATAGGTCGGTCTCTGTGGCCTGTTTTCTACACTGTCTAAAAACCTTTGATGAGTCCTGTACTGCAATTGGCGATCGCCACCCTGATTTTGGGAACCTCCGGCGTCTTTATCAAACTGGCCGCTTTGTCTCCCCTCGTGATGACCTTTTTTCGGGCGGGCATTCCCCTAATCTTCGTCTCAGGCTTATTCCTCTACCGTCGGGAACCCCTTTTTTGGGGCGCAACTCCTTTTTTGTTGCTCATTTCCTTTCTCGATGCCGTGCGGGGACTGTGCTACATCATTGGCTTTAGCTATGCCGACCTCAGCAGTGCCGTCGTGATCCTCTACACCTGGCCCCTATTTACGACCCTATTGAGTTGGATTTTTCTCAAAGAAACAATTCCCCGCCGTAACCTGTGGCTATTGCCCTGCTTCATTTTGGGGATCATCGTTATCTACGCTGATGCGGAAATTAGTCTATCGAGCCGGAGCTTCTTGGGTCTTACCAGCGTTCTCATTGCTGCCGTTTTGGTAGCGTCTACCGTGGTGATGTACAAAGTTAAAGCCGCTGATTTTTCGGTATATCGGCTGATTTTTTACCAAAACCTTGTGGGTGGCGTCGTTTCCTTTCCTTTTCTACTGGGAACTCAACCTTGGCCCAACTTATTTCAGTTCACCATGGGAGGGATTTACGGGATTTCCATCGGGATTATTGGTTTTATGCTGTTTTTTTCTGCCCTCAGTAAGCTCAAAGCTTCGACCACAGCCCTACTCTGTTATCTCGAAATTTTAAGCACTATTGTCTGTGGCATCGTCTTTTTCCAAGAAGAGCTTTCCGTAAATATTATCCTGGGCGCTTCCCTAATTTTAGGAGGGAGTTTCTGTTTGAAAAAAACCGGCGATGTTGCCCCCTAGGTCAGGACGTCAGCCCCCAACAATTTTTGGTATTTGCGCTGGAGTTCCTGTTGCATCAGGGGATATTGCTCTAGGAGAGGATCAATTTTGAGCAATTGTTCTGCCGCTTGTCGGGCAATAAGTAAAACCTCTTGATCTTCTGTCAGACTGGCTAGGGCAAAATCTGGTAGCCCCGACTGTTTCGTCCCCAGCACTTCCCCCGGCCCCCGCAGGCGTAGATCCATTTCTGAGATAAAAAAACCGTCGGTGGATTGCTCCAACACCCGGAGACGAGTTTGGGAATCAGGATTTTTACTATTGGTGACGAGCAAACAGTGGGATTGATGTTGACCCCGACCGACACGCCCCCGCAACTGGTGCAACTGGGAGAGGCCAAAGCGTTCGGCATTTTCGATCAGCATTACCGTCGCATTGGGCACATCAACCCCCACTTCGATCACAGTGGTGGAAACAATAATGTGGTTTTGGTTATCGCGGAAAGCATTGAGGGCGGCGTCTTTTTCCTCGGATTTCATGCGGCCGTGCAGTAAACCCACGTTAAAGCTCTTGAACACTTGCTCAGAAAGCCTTTGGTGTTCGGCGACGGCGGCCTTAGCTTCGAGTTTTTCGGATTCTTCAATTAGCGGAAAAATGACGTAGGCTTGGCGACCCTGGGCTACTTCCCGCTTAATCAGTTCGTAGGCTTTGTGGCGATCGCCTCCTTTAATCACCCGAGTATCAATGGGTTGGCGGCCGGGGGGCAGCTCATCAATTTGACTAACATCCAAGTCCCCATGGAGGGTGAGGGCCAAACTCCGGGGAATCGGGGTGGCGGTCATGGTGAGGACGTGGGGGGCTTTTCCCTTGGCGAGGAGTTTACCTCGTTGTTGGACGCCGAAGCGGTGTTGTTCGTCGATCACCACCAGACCAAGGTTTTGAAACTGTACCGGATCTTCAATCAGGGCGTGGGTGCCGACGAGAACTTTAAGTTCTCCCGTGTTTAGTTGGCTGTGGATCTCCCGGCGTTTTTTCGTTTTTGTCGAGCCCGTGAGCAGTTCTACGGGCAGATGGAGCAAGTTAAACCAGCCCACCAATTTCCGGTAATGCTGCTCGGCAAGGACTTCGGTGGGCGCCATGAGAGCGGCTTGGTAGCCGGACTGGATCGCGGCGAGGATTGCAAAGACCGCCACCACGGTTTTCCCGGCCCCCACATCCCCCTGGACGAGGCGATTCATCGGTGTTGACTGGGCCAGATCCGCAAGAATTTCAGTGATCACCCGTTGCTGAGCGTTGGTGAGTTGGAAGGGCAGCAGTTTTTCAAAACGTTTAATGAGTTCCCCCTGGGGAATAAACACAGCACTTTTTTGGCTCGCTTTCTCCTGTTGCCGCCGTTGGAGGAAACCCAGTTGCAAATAGAAAAATTCATCAAAAACCAGCCGTTGCCGCGCCTGTTGGAGAATTTCGGCATTTTCTGGGAAATGAATATTGGCGATCGCCTCTTGGAGTTTCATCAGCCCATGTTGCTCCCGAAAAGCGTTGGGAAAAGCATCCTTAAGCTGCGCAATGGCAGGTAGAGAGTTAATGACCACTTTCCGAATTAGGTCAGCGGGAACTCCTTCCGTGAGGGGATAAACGGGCAATACTCGGCCAATTTTCAGGGATTTAATATCAGCGCCACTGCTGTCGAGCACTTCAATTTCTGGGTTGTCGAGGGTGAGGCCATATTTATTTTTTTTCACCAATCCCGACGCGGCGATCGCCACCCCCTGGGGATACTGTCGTTTGAGTTTTTCCTGCCAACCCCGATTACTGTAACGGGTGCCCGCATAGAAACGACTGAGCTTAATGCGGCCACTGCTATCCCGCAGCCACAACTCGAAAATACTGAGCTTCTGGTTTTTCGGGCTGGTAAAAATATTGCAGCGCACCACATGGCCCACCAGGGTCACCGTTTCCCCTGCTTCTAGGTCGGTGATTTTGACCTGCTTGGCATAGTCGATGTGCTGTCGGGGGTAGTAAAAGAGTGCATCCCGCACTGTCTCTAAACCTAGCTTTGCCAATTGGTTGCTGCGTTTCGGCCCGATGCCTGGCAAATACATCAACGGTTGATCTAGGGAAATTCTCTTGCCATAGGTTGAACTTTTGACATTACTTTCACAAACCGATTGGGTGCGGGGCACTTTCGCTTTGGGAGCAATCTGGCTTGGCTGTTCTAGTTCTTGTTTAAGTTGCTGCAAAAAACGCCTCGCCCCAGCTACCAAAAGACGGCGATCGCCTAACGTTGCCACGGGGTAATCGGCAAATTTCTGGGCAAATGCCTGCCACCGGCGTCGCTGATCCGGATCAATGCCTGCCGGGGGAACTGCGCCAAAACTCAGGCAAAGAAATTCACTAAAACGATGCTGATGGCCCTGGAGATCCTGAAAGCCCCGTTCCACTTCGATGGATAAGGCTTTTTGTAATCGCAAAAAATCCGGCTGATTCATAACACCATAAACAAAAACGTAGGCTAACCCCTCTGCCAACATTAAACCTTATCTGCTAATAAGCTTGTACCGCAATGGAAACGGTAATCACACAGCAAAGGAGATCCAACATCCCACGGTGATTGTAGAAGTCCTTTCTCCCAGCACCGCCAACTATGACCAAAGCCGTAAACTAAAGCTCTATCGGCAAATCCCCAGCCTCCAGGAATATGTTTTAATCGACAGTCAACAAATTTCTGTGGCCCTTTACCAGCGGCAATCGGGGCGGACGTGGGGTTACAGCGACTACGGCCCCGACGAAACCTTTTGGCTCCCCAGTATTGAATTTGAATGTGCTGTGGCTGATCTTTATGAAAATGCGATTCTTGAGACTCTTGATGACGAATAGAAAGGCGATCGCCCTTCGCCCAAACACCCAAAATATTAGATGATGGTCTGTGCTGTCCGTTTCCCTGGCTGATGACCCGCACCCTCTATCTCCACGGCTTCGCTTCTAGTCCCCAATCCCGCAAAGCCCAATATTTTGCTGAACATATCCCTGATCTCGTTATTCCCGATCTCAATCAAGACGATTTCAGTGGCTTGACCATTTCCCGACAACTGGCGCAGCTTAAACCCCTGCTCACAGAACCCAGTTACATCATTGGTTCAAGTTTGGGGGGCCTTACTGCGGCAATCCTGGCGGAACAATGTCCAGAACTGATTAAAAAAATTGTTTTACTGGCCCCGGCTTTCCAATTCACCACCAATTGGCATCGTCGCTTAGGCGAAACCACCATCGCAAAATGGCAAAAAGAAATTTATCGTCCGGTGTTTCACTACAGCTACCAGCGGGAAATTCCTCTCCACTATAACTTTTTTCAAGATGCAGAAACTTACGCGAATTATTCGTTTAAAAATACAACATCAACGTTAATTCTCCACGGCATTCATGATGAAACAGTACCCATTCAAGTAAGCGAATATTATTGTAAAGATCGACCCTGGACAATGTTGATTTCTCTCGACAGTGACCACAGTTTAGGTAATTGCTTAGACACGCTTGTGCAAGAAACAAAACAGTTTTTATTTGGGGGTTAACCGATGCGGATTTTATGTCTCAGTAATGGCCACGGAGAAGATGCGATCGCCGTCCAAATCCTCAGCGCCATCCAAGCCCAAAACCCGGAAGCAAGCCTCGCTGCGTTGCCTATTGTTGGTACAGGTCATGCCTACCAAAAATTAGATATACCAATCATTGGTCGTACCCAGCAAATGCCTTCCGGGGGCTTTGTTTATATGGATAATCGGCAATTAATGCGGGATCTCAAAGGGGGTTTACTGCAGCTCACTTGGCAACAATATCAGGCTGTGAAACGCTGGAAAAATCAAGGAAAAGAAAAGTCCTTAATTCTTGCGGTGGGTGATATTGTCCCCCTTATTTTTGCCTGGCTCAGTGGGTGTCAATATGCTTTTGTGGGGACAGCAAAGTCAGAATATTATTTGCGCGATCGCCAGGGAAATTGGCTCCCGAAAACCTCTGCCCTCGAAAAGTGGTTTGGATCAGTTTATTTGCCTTGGGAACGGTGGCTGCTCAGTCGGAAAAATTGTGTCGCTGTCTATCCACGCGATCGCCTCACCACCGATGTTTTAACAACCTACAAGATTCCCGCCGTGAATCTGGGCAATCCCATGATGGATGGTCTCGAACCTCCTGAAAATTTGCCCCAGAAGGAAACAAAACAAACTTTGACCTTTGTCTTGCTGCCCGGTTCGCGCCCCCCGGAAGCCCTGCACAATTGGCAAAAAATTCTTCAGGCCGCACAATTATTTGTGGAAAAGTACCAGGCGGTGAATTTTATTGCGGCGATCGCCCCTAGTCTCGACCCAAAAGAATTCTTCGACTGTTTGTCCTCTTTAGGTTGGCAAAAACTCGATTCTCAGCCCACTGAACTCACGTTTGGTGATCCTGAAGCCCAGGTTTTCCAGCAAAATAAAGCTCAGCTTGTCTTCACCCAACATCGCTATGCCGAAAGTTTGCACTGTGCTGATTTGGCGATCGCCATGGCGGGTACGGCTACCGAACAATTTGTTGGCCTTGGAAAGCCTGCTTTGACCATCGTCGGTGCTGGCCCCCAATTTACCCCGGCCTTCGCTGAGGCCCAAACCCGGCTCCTGGGAGAATCCGTGCTTCTTTGTTCTAGCCCCAAAGCCGTTCCTGACAAAGTGGATTTTCTGCTGAGTCATCCTGATTTACTCCAGGCGATCGCCATTAACGGCCAGGAACGCATGGGTACGGCTGGTGCAGCGAACCGTATCGCTAGTCATCTTTTGGCACTTTAATATTTAGAGAAGAAACAACCTAAACGGAATTGAGGCGTGGGAAACGATTCTCTGCTTGGAGCGCCTGATAAAAAGTTGTCACCTCTGCCGTGGGCAACCGTTGCAAACTGGCGAGCAGCACCTCTCCCTGCTGTATAAAGTCCACGAGATTCAGGCCACCGTAAACTTCTTCTTCCGTCTGGCGGAGGCGACGTAGCCCTTCTCCCATGAGAATTGTCGCGCCCCTGAGATTATCATTACTGAGGTGATAACAAGCCACGGCAATTTGCAAAATACCTTGGTAAAGAGACTTTTCTGGCTCCATAGCCTCAAACCACAGAGCCTCGAGGGTATCGTGGCACGCATAAAACTGTTGAGTGTTTAGTTGCTCTACCCCCACGAAAAAAGTCTCTGGAATTGTCATCGGCTCTATCCTTTCATGCTCGCCGCTACTTCTTTGACGTAATCCAGTTCAATTTCCTGCTTATCGCCAGCGAAATCGTTGTCTTCGGTGATAAAGAGCATACAGTGACAATCATTGCGCTCCCGCATGGGGACACAGGGGCAGTTCCAAAAGGCATTGTCGACTTCCGCTTTTTTGTCTTCGTAATGGCGACAGGGACAGAGGGGCGCACCCAATTCTTCTTTATGTTTAGCGAGGCCTTCGATCACAACTGCCGTTACCGAAGGATCGACACAAAAATAGGTGCCTGTGCGTTGGGCATATTTTTCGGCAAAGTTTTTCATCAACTCTAAAGCCTTGTCGGAAGCATTGTTCTCAGCAGTCATCGCGGTATTTTCTGGTGTATGGGACTGTTTATACGATAGTACGCTTTCGTGAATTTCCTCAACTGCTTGGGGTCTGTGCCCTGGAAACTTCGCTAGCATTTAAGGAGTCATATTATTCAGCGGGCGATCGCCTGGGAGAATTTTTCAACCAAAAGTCTCCTCGTCCAGTGCCTAGCAACAAATATTGGCGAAAACCATTGATTTCTGGTCGAAATTGCGAAATTTGTCTGCTGAAGCATCTACATAAATATTGACTTTTGCTGTAGTGAGGTTTGAACAATGACTGGTTTAATTATTTTTGCGGTCTATTCCCTAGCCCTGGGTTCTGTATTTTATTATCTCAACCAACCCTATAATCGCGATTGGTGGCTCAAAGTGACTACCATGAATCCATTTTGTGTCTACTACTTTGGCCCTTTTTCCAGTGAAAAAATAGCCCGCTGTCATCTGGCGGGTTACCAAGAAGACTTGGAACGAGAACAGGCCACAATTACCCAGGTTGTTTTAAATCAAACGATGCCCCCAGCACAACTGACTATTTGTCCGGAAGAAGCATAAATAACAAAGATTAACAGTAACCTGAATGAATATCTCTGCGAGTCAAATAATTCAGGGGTTGTACTTTCTATTTCTATTGAAGTTTATCGTCGCCTATTGGCCGTAGCCGCGCCAAACCCCCACTAAAACCCCCTGTAAATCGACATTGAGCGCATCGGTTTTTATTTCGTCATACTTGGGGTTTGCTGGCTTAAGAACAACTTTTTTTCCTTCCCGATAAAAGTGCTTTAGGGTTGTGCCGTCCCCTGTCACACGCGCCGCGACAATAGTGCCATTTTTAACACGGTCTGGGTCAAATACTTTTTGCATGATCGCGTAGTCCCCTTCAGTAATGAAGGCCTCAATCATGCTGTCACCGGTGACTTTGAGGGCATAACAATTAGGTTGGTTGACGACTTGATTGAGGATCAGGGTCTCACTTTGATCATCCGTAAAAGGTTCAACCAGGCCACCAGCGGTAATTGTCCCCAGAATCGGCAGACCTTCTCGCTGTTGTTGGGGGCGCAAAATCTTGAGAGTACGGGCTTTGCCATCGATCCAGTCGATGTATTTTTTCTTGCGCAGTCGTTCTAAACGGCTTTGGATTGGTGCTGGCGATCGCAAATTCATCGCGACCATCATCTGGCGAATGGATGGGGCATGTTGGTTTGTCTGGATGTAGTAAACAAGCCAATCGTAGAGTTCTTGTTGGGCGACGGTTAATTTTTGCATAGTCGAAATATTGCGCCAGTGCCACGAGCTTAATCACTTTCAAGGGACAAGCCACAGGCGTGAAGGCGTTGAATGTTTATGGTGCCATGGTACAAAACACATGATCTTAAGATGATTTGTACTAAACTATGTTCCCAATGGCAACAACTTCACGGCCAATCTGTAATATTTTTTGAGCTTTATCGCGTTTGATCTCCCTCGCAACCCTGACTTGAATTCGCCAAAAACAAGCCACAATGACAGAGAAAGGGGGATTAAGTGCGTTAGATTGTTGAGCAGGCATATTTTGGGTGGAAAATAAGGATATGGCTGAATATATCCACGGGTATGATCCAGAGGAACAACAACGTCTCGTTGATCAAGCACGCTACTGGGGCGATCGCCTGTTGTTAAAAGATCTCGCATTTGACCCCAAGGCGAAAATTTTAGACATTGGTTGTGGCGTCGGTGCTGTCCTCGGAATCATCGGTGAAAAGTTTCCCACCCTAACCTTTGCGGGCATTGACCACCAACCCCGTCAAATTGCCTATGCCACAGAATATTTACGTCGCCTGGGGTTCAAGACTGACCTACAGGTGGGAGATGCCTACGCTTTGCCCTGGGCAGAAAATACCTTTGATTTTGCCCTGACCGTGTGGCTCCTGGAGCACGTGCCCGATCCAGCGGGAATTATTGCTGAAGCGTTGCGGGTTTTACGACCAGGGGGCAAAATTTGCCTAACAGAAACCGATTACCAGAGCCTCCTGATTTATCCGTCCCATCCTGATTTTGACTATTTTCAGCAGGCCCTCTGCGAGTTATTCCAGGTTGCAGACGGCAATCCCTATGTTGGTCGCAGCTTAGGGGGATATTTAGAACAGGCGGGCTTTACTGAGGTCAAAAATGAGGCGATCGCCGTTCACCATTGGCACAGTCCCCAAAATCAAGACCTCAAAGGCTTAGTCGATCATCTCGACACCTGGATCAAACTGATGATCCCCCAGATGGTAGAGAAATTAGGCAAAAATCCCGACCGCCTCGAAAACGGCTTGACCCACTTCCGCCAAGTGCCCAATCATCCCCACGGCGCAATTACTCTAACCATTTATCGCGCCACAGGAATCAAATAACTAAAAAGTTTGGGGTACTTTTATGCCTTCAATAATGACTGCATTCTCAGTACGACTTGATAACTCGATCGCACTAATATCCTCAATTTCACTATCAAACGCTGCCTTATCCATTGCAGTAAAACCAGTATCATGAATGATACTTAGTAATGTTGGTGTATCGTACATACATTTGTGAGGAAACTGATAAAAAGGTGCCAATTTTCGCTTGATAACATTTTGATTTTGGGTTCCATACAGAACGCCCAAATTATGTACAAAATCATCTGCTCTCATATTTTGATTTAAGTAACTCTCAACAAATTTTCTGAGATCTGGTACAACAATCCTTAACAGACCATTATCTTTTAATACTCGGTAGCACTCCATCAAAAAATGTTGCCCTTCCTCTTTTGTAAGGTGCTCTAATGTATGCGAACTATAGATCACGTCAACACTTTGATCTTTCCAAGGAAATGTTTTTGTCAAATCGTGTAAAACAATATTGTCGTTCCAGTCTAGATTAAATAAATGAAGTTTAGAGTTTATAAATTTAAAGAAGGGAAACTTCATCAATCTAGCTCCAAGAGAATAATCCACATTAATCCAATTCTCTGGAACCTGATCACCACAACCGAGATTTAATTTAATCTTTTTTTTCATAATATTTTAAGTAAACTTAAATATTATTATTCAGCATTCTTTTAGTTTAGTAGTTTTATTTTTAGTTTACGACAAAAAAAGGATAACAAATTGTTATCCTCTTATATGGCTTATCTATTGTTGTTTATTCCTTCTGTAACACTGTTTTAAATAGAGGGATTAGTGGCCGAAGGACTTCTCTCAATGACCTGATCAATGAGGCCATAATCCTTTGCTTCCGCCGCAGACATGAAGAAATCGCGGTCTGTATCAATCTCAATCTTTTCTAAAGGTTGGCCTGTGTGGTCAGCCAGGTGTTGATTGAGCTTGCCTTTGAGATAAAGAATTTCTTTGGCTTGAATTTCAATATCCGTCGCCTGACCCTGGGCACCGCCTAGGGGTTGGTGGATCATAATCCGGGAGTTGGGTAAGCTCATGCGCTTCCCTTTGGCCCCAGCACTCAGCAGAAACGCCCCCATACTGGCCGCTAGACCAATACAGATCGTACAAACATCCGGACGCACTTGGTTCATCGTATCGAAGATCCCCATGCCGGCTGAGACAGAACCCCCCGGAGAATTGATGTAGAGGTAAATATCCTTTTCGGGATCATCGGCTTCGAGGAATAACAACTGTGCCACGATGAGATTAGCAATTTCGTCGTTGACTTGGGTGCCGAGGAACACAATGCGCTCCCGGAGTAGACGAGAGTAAATATCAAAGGCACGTTCGCCCCGACCAGAACTTTCGATAACGGTTGGAATCATGGGGTCTGTAAGCTCGTTGTTGTTTATGTCTTATTTGTTTGATTGTAATGGATTCAGTTGGCAGCGGTGGCGTTTCGGCTAGCTGAAAATCACTTTTTCGAGTTCTGTTAAGGCTGTTTCTAGGTCCTCATTGACAATTTCATGGTCGAACTCGTGGCTCATGGCCAATTCTTCTTTTGCCCGGACGAGCCGTTTGGCGATCGCCACCTCTGGATCATTACCTCGCCCCCGTAGCCGCTGTTCTAACTCTTCAAAGGACGGTGGCAAAATAAAGATTCTGAGGGCATCTGCATAGATTTCTTTAACTTGGTTGGCCCCAATGACCTCGATTTCGAGGATGACAAAGTTTCCCTGTTGAATTTGTGTTTTCACCGGAGGCAGAGGGGTGCCATAGTAATTTCCCGCATACTCGGCCCATTCGAGGAGCTCCCCCGCAGCGATCATCGTCTCAAATTGTTCACGGGTTTTGAAAAAATAGTCTTGCCCATCCACTTCTCCAGGGCGGGGCTGACGGGTTGTTGCTGAGATCGAGAGAAATAAATTTTGGTGGCGCGGCAGTAAAGAACGAACTAAGGTTCCTTTACCAACACCACTGGGCCCTGTGAGGACAATTAATTTTCCGGGGGTGGTCATGGATTCGGCGGCGACGGGAGATGATAACTCAACCGTTAAACTTTGGTCATCGCCATGGCGGGATCTTTTTGCACAACAAAGCGATGGGCCACTGTCTCTGGTTGGATCGCTGATAGTACCACATGGCTGGAATCTGTAATAATCACTGCTCGGGTACGTCTACCATAGGTGGCATCAATTAATTGGCCGCGATCGCGCGCATCGCTAATGATCCGTTTGATCGGTGCAGACTCAGGACTCACAATCGCAATGACACGATTGGCAGAGACAATATTACCGAAACCGATATTAATTAATTGTATTTCCATAGGTCGCTTGAGCTTTCACTAGCAGCAGCCAGTTAAGATTACAGATGGTTGATCGAGCACTTATAACTCAAGTCCAATGGTAGCGAGAAAAAATCGGAGATACAACGATTTAAGGGCAAAAATAATATAAATTTCTTGATTTTTACAGTTGTTTACCCATGGGACGAAAAATCTCGCCTATCTTAAAGCAAAAGCACCATTCTTGCCCTACATTGCATAGATTTATTACGGAGATCTAGCTTCTCCGCAGATTCATTAGTCGGGGTGGCAACGCGGTATCTCTTGATCCCTAAGATGCTCAGCGGCAGATAGTAACAGAATCACCTCGGCTTCTGTGGAATAGCAGATCACCACCCCAGCATAATTGCTGAAAATTGGGGCTAATTGGTGGAGTAATTAGAATACAAATGTCCCATGGCTTCAGCAACCCGTTAAGCCCTTTGTAAGAATGTGCTGTCGTACCCGATAAAAGCAAAACTGAATTGATTACAATGGAGGGCAACCGCACAAGATTCGGTCGAGTCAATCTCCCCTTTAAGCTGATCTAAAAGCGTTCGAGACTTGCAAGTTTCTCGCACACAGCGTTTTTAGGGTCAAGCCCAGGGGTTTCCAGGGGGCTTTTTCCAACCGTTTTTCCGGTGGGGAAGTCAGAAGGAAAGTAGATTGTTGACTTTGACCTGTCCCAATGGGGTGATTTGCGCCATTCCTCCCCCCTTTTTTCTTCGCTTTCAGATCTCCATGAAAAAGATTGCTCTGTCTTTGCCTCGTTGCCCAGATACTTTTGTAAAGGGTGCCCTGAGAACGTTATCTGTTTTAGTTTTGTTGACTGTGCCCAGTTTGTCTCGTCCGGCGATCGCCGCGATGGAAGATAGTCCGAAAGCCATCGTTGATGAAATGTGGCAGATCGTCTACACAGAATCCGTTGCCAAAAATTTTGAGCCGGAATCTTGGCTAAAACTCCGCGAAGATTTATTAAGCCAGAACTACGATACCTATGACACGGCCTATCGTCAAATTCGTGGTGCCCTCAGAACCTTGGGAGACCCCTACACGCGATTCCTTGATCCAGAGGAGTTTGAAACCCTAACCAGCCAAACCACCGGCGAACTATCTGGCATTGGCATCCGCATGGAAATTAATGCAGAAACTGGGATCTTGACGGTGGTCGATGTCCTCCCGGATTCTCCGGCAGAGGCGGCGGGAGTCCAAGCAGAAGATCAGATTATGCAGATCGATGGTCAGGTGACCGCTCTTTTGAGCCTAGAGCAGTCTTCGGAACTGATTCGGGGCCTAGAAGGGACTGAAGTGAATTTAAAAATTCGTCGCCGCGACCAGTCTTCCCTAGATCTTGCGATTACGCGAGCAAAAATTGAATTGGCCACGGTGAACTACGGGGTACAAACCATCGGGGACGAAAAAGTTGGCTACATTCGCCTTGATGAGTTTAGTTCCCATGCCGCTGAGCAAATGT
The DNA here is from genome assembly GCF_001693295.1 of Picosynechococcus sp. PCC 8807. Taxonomy (NCBI): domain Bacteria; kingdom Bacillati; phylum Cyanobacteriota; class Cyanophyceae; order Chroococcales; family Geminocystaceae; genus Picosynechococcus; species Picosynechococcus sp. PCC 8807. The sequence continues at coordinate 1,961,635 of NZ_CP016483.1, read as the reverse complement.
ATAACGCGATCCAGGATCTAAAGGCGGAAACGGTTACGGGTTTTGTACTGGATCTCCGGGGAAATCCTGGGGGCTTACTCTACTCCAGCGTTGATATTGCCCGGATGTGGATGGAAGAAGGAGCAATCGTTCGCACAGTGGATCGCAAAGGGGGCGATCGCCAATTTAGCGCCAACCAAACAGCGATTACCGATTTACCCCTCGTCGTGCTTGTGGATGAAAACTCTGCCAGTGCCAGCGAAATCTTAGCGGCGGCCCTCAAGGACAACCAACGGGCAACCCTGGTGGGGACTCGCACCTACGGCAAGGGCACCGTCCAATCAGTCCATGAATTATCCAACGGTGCGGGCCTGGCAGTCACAATCTCCCGGTACTATCCCCCCAGTGGCATGAGTATCAATATGAATGGGGTTAGTCCTGACATTACCGTAGAACTAGATAATGAACAGTTCACGCAACTGCGTCTCGATCCGAGTTTGATCGGGACGAGTGCTGATCCCCAGTTTCTCAAGGCAGTCAATATTCTCCAGAACCAGCGCCTTAGTGAAACTCCAGGCAAACAAGCCCCCCTCAGCGCCCGCTCGTCTGGTGCCATCTCCAATTAAGCACCTCCCGCTGCTTTGATCGTCTGCAGTTCCCGTAGATGAGTAACCCAGAAACATTTGTTACAATCATTTACAATGCAACCCATTCAACTGTAGGCGATCGCATCGGATAAACTATGCCATACCAGACCCGTACCCCCGCGACCCCGGTCAATTCGGTTATCGAACAGCCCGCCCAGGAGTCCGAGCTGTGGCGTTACAATCCAGAGGCGATCGAAGCCAAATACCGCAATCGTCCCTTTGCTGTTCTGGGACGCCTCCTCACCATTATTTCCAGCTTTAGTGGCCTGCTACTCAGAATTTGGTGGGCTAAGGCCACTGGAAACAACAACAATCCTAAAGCCCAACAGAAACAAGCCGATCACCTCAAGGCGATTCTGACGAAATTAGGTCCTACCTACATCAAAATTGGCCAAGCCCTCTCTACCCGTCCTGACCTCGTCCCTCCCGTCTATCTGACAGAGCTAACCAGTCTTCAGGATCAACTCCCTTCCTTTCCGAATGAAATTGCCTTTCGCTTCATTGAAGAAGAATTAGGACAACCCCCCGAAAAAATCTACGCCGAGATCTCAGATCATCCCCTTGCTGCCGCCTCCCTCGGCCAAGTCTATCAAGCTCGCCTCAAAACCGGCGAAAAAGTTGCCGTAAAAGTTCAGCGCCCTGACCTGCAACAGCGCATCAACCTCGATATTTTTATCATGCGGCGCATTGCCCGCTGGCTTCAAAATAATGTCAAACAAGTCCGCTCCGACCTAATTGGCATTACCGACGAATTTGCAGCGCGTATCTTCGAAGAAATGAACTATGCCCAGGAAGGGCGTAACGCAGAGAAATTCAAGAAACTCTACGGCGGCATGGCAGAAATCTATGTGCCGAAAATTTATTGGAAATATACCGGTAAGCGCGTCCTCACCATGGAGTGGCTCGATGGGACGAAGCTAACTAACCTCAAGGAAGTCGCTGCCAAAGGGATTGATGCCACCCATTTAGTCGAAGTCGGGGTGGAATGTTCCCTGCGCCAACTCCTAGAGTTTGGCTTTTTCCATGCCGATCCCCACCCCGGTAATCTTTTAGCCCTTGATGATGGTCGCCTTGCTTATCTAGACTTTGGCATGATGAGCATGATCGAACCCTATCAACGTTATGGGTTAATCGAAGCTGTGGTGCACCTAGTTAACCGCGATTTTGAAGCCCTGGCCCATGACTATGTCAAATTAGATTTTCTCAAGCCAGATACTGATCTTGCGCCCATCGTGCCTGCCCTAAGCACCGTTTTTAATAATGCTTTGGGAGCTAGTGTTGCGGAACTTAATTTTAAGAGCATCACGGATCAAATGTCGGGCATTATGTACGAATTTCCGTTTAAGGTGCCTGCCTACTACGCTTTGATTATTCGTTCGATGGTGACCCTCGAAGGGATTGCCATTGGTGTTGATCCAGAATTTAAAGTCTTGAGTAAAGCTTATCCCTATGTTGCAAAGCGCTTGTTGACCGATAATTCTCCGGAATTACGTCATTCTCTGAAGGATTTATTGTTTAAAGAAGGCAGTTTTCGCTGGAATCGCCTCGAAAATTTGCTGAACAATGCGAAGGATTCTACCGACTACGATCTTAAAGGGGCGGTTAATCAAGCCATTGACTATATCTTTTCAGAACGGGGTGAATTTATCCGGGAGCGCCTTGCCGAAGAAATTATTCAATCGGTGGATATCCTCGGACGTAATACCTTCCAAAACATTACCAGTTTGGTACAAGAGCAGTTGGGTCAAAAGCCGACCCACAACCAGACTAGGGAGATGAGTGCAGAAGACCGGGCGAACCTGGTGCACATTCAAAATATTTGGCGCATCCTCCAGGAAACCCCTGATTTTGACCCGATGTTTATTTTGCCTTTGATTCCTAAAGTGCTCATTAAGCCGGAAACGCAACAATTAGGTCAGAAAATCGCTGAAGGACTCTTGCAGCGCATTGCCGCCCGCTTCATCCGTAATGTTTTGTTGGCCGATCCCAACGGAGATAAGACTCGTCAGCGGGAGGTGATCCGTTATCCTGGGTCTCTGCCGCTGCCAAAGTCTGCGTTACGGTAATGTCTTAGGGAAATGGGTTGCTTTTTTGCGTAAAATTGAGCAAATATTAGCAATCTAAAAGACATTGTGGAGCCATGACACAATCTAAACCATATCAACCTATTTTATTGCGCTTGCTCCATGGCCTAACGGCGATTCTGGTATTGCTGGCTTTAGATACAGGGTTTTGGGTTTACGACATTTATGATGGTCGCTGGGGCCGTTTGGGTCTGCCACAGATTGAAGCGATGCAGGGCATCCATGGAACGATCGCCTTAACATTCTTTTTATTGCTACCGTTCTTTGCGGTGTACAGTTTTCGTCTGGGCGATCGCCGTTTGTTGCAGCCGAATTCCCTGACGCAATTAAAGCAACTGGGAAAACCGATTTGGTGGGTTTCGGCCCATCGACTGATTAATACAGGCATGCTGCTGGCGGGAACCTTAGCTGTCGTTACAGGCCGGATGATGAAGGAAGAATGGCTACCGGCAGGAGAACTCAATCATTTCGCCTACCTTGGTCATCTGTTGGCCTGGGGGGTCATGTTTGGGGCGCTGGCTTTGCACTTACTTTTGGGCATTAAAGTTGGAGGTGTCCCCCTATTAACTTCGATGGTTAGTCTGGGGAAACGGGAAGGCGATCGCCCCAAAAACTGGTTACAGGGATTCCAGCAGCGGCAGAGCTTGTTACTGAAATCCCTAGAAATCATTGTCGGTTTAGGGGTGCTTTTTGCCTTGGTTGTGCCCTTGTTTAGTTTTTAGAAATAGGGATTTTCCCAAGTTCCAGTAAAGACAATTTCCGCGAAGGGTTTGCGGCTACGGGGGCTCTGTTCCCGTTCCTGGAGGGCTTCTGGGGCTGTAGTAATATCACCCGGATAGCCAATGGCCACGGCAGCAGCCGGTTCAAAGCCAGCGGGAATTTTGTAGCGGTCACGGGCTTTGTCTTTATCGAAACCGCCCATTTGGTGTACCCGCAGACCGAGGGCTTCAGCTTGGATCGTTAAACTGGTCAAGGCTTGGCCCACATCATACATTCCGTAGGGATTCGGGTTATCATTGCGGGTAAATCGCTGTTTTCCGACAGAAATCATCAGAATGTATGCGTTTTTTGCCCAGGTCTGGTTTGTTTCCATCAGGCAGTCCAACATTTTGCCATAGGCAGCAGCATCAGCTTTTGTGGCCATCAAAAACCGCCAAGGCTGTTCATTAAAACAAGAGGAAGCCCACCGGGCGGCTTCTAATAAGCTCCCAATTTTTTCTGCTTCGACGGGGCGATCGCCATCAAAGATGACCGTACTAAACCGTTGACGCAGTAGGGAGTGAATTGGATATTGAGTTTGGGCGGGTTTTTCCATGGAACTTACGACAGAATAATGGGCAATAGAAAGAAAACTAAATTCCAGCTTTAGGATAACGACTTTTGGGTTGGATGTTTGGTGGATTATTGATGGATTAACTTTTATCTGGGCTAGTTATGGTTGCCTCTTCCCCTAGAACAGCGGGTCAAAATGTACGTCGCTTAGCCTTTAGACGTCGCCTCCAGTCCTGGCGGGCTTTCTTGGCGGCGGGAGGACTCCCGGTCTTGGTGGTGTTCATGTTTCCGGTCTTGGCGATTGGTCTAGGGTTTATTGCGGCCATCGTCATTGTGGCGATCGCCGCCTTTGGGGCAATGGGTTTTATTTTCCGGGGTTTAGATCTTTGGCAAGCCGCAAACCGTGCCGTTCAGGGGGCGAAAGCCGAGGAAAATGTCGCCAAAATTCTCCAGGAACTAGAGCCCCAGGGGTGGTCTTTTGAATATGGGATGCGCCTTGATGATGGCCTGGGGGATGCCGATGTGATTTGCTTTTCGCCCCAGCAAAAAACCTATGTCATTGATGTCAAATCCCATAAAGGCACGGTGATTTTCCAGGATCATCGGCTCCATCGCCGCATGGGACGCACGATCTATGGCTTTAAGAAGGATTTCTTACAAATTGTGATGAAGCAGGCGCTCCAGGTACGCGATAAAAAAAAGCTTGATTTTGTCACGCCACTGCTGGTGTTCACCCGTGCCCAGTTGGCTGTTTCTCACAAAAAAATTCGCGGGGTTTATGTCATTGGCCAAGCGGATTTGGTGGCAAAGTTGCAGGAATTGGGTTGAGCGCTGGGGTAGCTGTGGTCGTTCAAGGCGGTGGCGAATTACGTCATTTCTCAAAAATTTGATCGAGAAACAATTCAGACTCGCTTACGATCAAGGTAACAGCATCTCCCTGGACACGACAGATTTTTTATGCTCCACGATTTTCAATTGTCTATCTTGGCCCTGGGCCATGACCAGTATCAATTGCGTTTGAGTTCGGCGATCGCCCCTGGTGCGGAACCCATCATGGCAGTGGTCACTTGGCAACCGGAAGCTTGGCTGGCAACCTGGGCCAATTACCCCCTAGAGACCTGGGGGAAAATGCTGTTTACGGCCCTCTTTACGGGAGAGATTTACGAGCATTGGCAGGACATGGTGGCGATCGCCAAAGTGGATAATCTTCCCATTCACGTTTATTTGGGCTTACCGGATGGGATTTTGTGGTTTCTGCCATGGGAGGCGATGTTTATCGAACCGCAAAATTACACAGTCCACTTTTCTCGGCAACGGGACAGGGCCATTGGTGCCGACAATTCTGAAAATTTAGATACAGCGGTTGATTTGTCTTGGTTGGGGGAGACAGAACCCGAAGAGGATGTTGCTTTTATCCAAGATATTTTTGCGAATATGCCCGAACCGTCCGAGACGGAGACGGATACTGAGAATGATCATCGGGGAATGCTCTTGATTCCCTCCTGGCGCTCCCTATTGGCTTTTCCCCGTAGCCTCCTAGGGTTGGGTTTGATCATCATGCTCACTCTGGGGGGCATTCTACTGGGCCGACATTTACAAAATCTCTCTGTAACGCAGACCACCACGGAGGGGATCATGCGCCTGACGGAAAAGGAATTAGAAAAGCTCGCTGATGCGGACTTGGTGCAGTTGGCCCAGGCAGATATTGACCAAGATAATTGGGGCAATGCAGAGATGATCCTCGCTGAACTCCTCGATCGCCAGGCCTTTGGTATGGTGCAACCGTTACTGTTTGATCCGGCGATCGCCCCGGAGAATGAAACCATTGCTTTTTTGCGGGGGCGCTATATCTGGCAAACAACCTTGGCCGCCGTCCCACCATCGCCAACCCAAGCAACGGCGATCGCCACGGTGCAAGACAATTGGGACATAGCTCTAGCCCAACAGCCCAACGACCCCGAAATTTTAATGGCCCTGGGTTTTGTCCATTACCTCAATGCAGATTACGAAGCCGCTAATGATCGTTGGTATGAAGCCTTAGCGGCGGCAACGACCCAGGATTTCCCCCCAGTCCTCCAGGCAGAGATTTATGCGGGCCTGGCGATTAGTATGTACGATTTGGCCCAAGGGCAACCCACCGACGTTGACCAGGAAATTCTTGTGGGGAAAGCCGAAAAACTCCGGGCGATCGCCCTAGATCTCGATCGTTCCCAGCTCAACCCCCGTCGCCTCGAACAAAGTTGGTTGTGGTTTCCTGAGGCGATCGCCACTTGGCAAACCCTGCTCGCTTTAGAAGAATCTCCCTAGGTCATATCCGGGGCATACATTCGATCAACTTGAGCGCAAAAATCTTGCAAACCATTACGGCTTAAGCACGAGACCCCCTGATGGGGCGGACTTGGGGGACAATGGGGTGAAATAAATCCCACGATAATAACCCTATTATGTCCGAACAAAACATTGAATCCATCCTCCAGGAGCAGCGCCTTTTTTCGCCTGCACCAGACTTTGCTGCCGAGGCCCAGATCAAGAGCTTAGACCAGTACCAAGCCCTCTACGACCGGGCGAAAAATGACCCCGAAGGCTTTTGGGGGGAACTCGCCGAACAGGAATTGGAATGGTTTGAGAAATGGGACAAGGTGCTCGATTGGCAACCGCCCTTCGCCAAATGGTTTGTCAACGGGAAAATTAACATTTCCTACAATTGCCTCGACCGTCATCTCAAAACCTGGCGCAAAAATAAAGCCGCCCTCATCTGGGAAGGGGAACCCGGTGACTCCCGCACTCTCACCTATGCCCAGCTACACCACGAGGTCTGCCAGTTTGCCAATGCGATGAAAAAGTTGGGCGTCAAAAAAGGCGATCGCGTCGGGATTTATATGCCAATGATCCCCGAAGCCGTCGTTGCCCTCCTCGCCTGTGCCCGCATTGGTGCGCCCCACACCGTCGTCTTTGGTGGCTTTAGTGCCGAAGCCCTCCGCAGTCGCCTTGAAGATGCCGAAGCCAAACTGGTAATCACCGCCGACGGGGGCTTCCGCAAAGATAAAGCGGTGCCCCTCAAGGATCAAGTAGATGCGGCGATCGCCGATCACCATGCCCCCAGCGTTGAGAATGTCTTAGTCGTTCAACGCACCAAAGAGCCCGTCCACATGGAAGCCGGGCGGGATCACTGGTGGCATGATTTGCAAAAAGAAGTCTCCGCTGACTGTCCCGCCGAGCCGATGGATGCCGAAGATATGCTCTTTATCCTTTATACCAGCGGCACCACGGGTAAACCCAAGGGCGTTGTCCATACTACGGGCGGTTATAATCTCTATACCCATATAACGACCAAGTGGATCTTTGATCTCAAAGATGATGACGTGTATTGGTGTGGTGCTGATGTGGGTTGGATTACAGGCCACAGTTACATTACCTATGGCCCTCTATCTAATGGGGCAACGGTCTTAATGTATGAAGGCGCACCCCGTCCGTCTAATCCCGGTTGCTATTGGGAAATTATTCAAAAATATGGTGTCACCATTTTCTACACAGCACCCACGGCGATTCGGGCCTTTATCAAAATGGGTGAAGACATTCCAAATAAATATGACATGAGTTCCCTACGCCTCTTAGGAACCGTGGGTGAACCGATTAATCCAGAAGCTTGGATGTGGTACCACCGGGTCATTGGTGGCGAGCGCTGCCCCATTGTTGATACATGGTGGCAAACGGAAACCGGTGGTGTGATGATTACACCTTTACCCGGTGCAACTCCCACAAAACCCGGCTCTGCGACTCGTCCTTTTCCGGGGATTGTGGCGGATGTCGTTGACCTTGATGGAAATTCCGTCGGTGACAACGAAGGCGGCTACCTGGTGGTGAAACAACCCTGGCCTGGGATGATGCGCACGGTTTATGGCAATCCCGAACGCTTCCGGTCTACCTATTGGGAGCACATCGCCCCGAAAGATGGACAATACCTTTATTTCGCAGGTGACGGGGCACGCCGTGACCAAGATGGCTATTTTTGGATTATGGGTCGTGTTGATGATGTCTTAAATGTTTCGGGCCATCGCCTCGGCACCATGGAAGTGGAATCGGCCCTCGTTTCTCACCCTGCCGTCGCCGAAGCAGCCGTGGTTGGAAAGCCAGATCCGGTTAAGGGGGAAGAGGTATTTGCCTTTGTCACCCTTGAGGGCACCTACAGTCCGAGCGACGATCTCGTAACGGAACTCAAGGCCCATGTGGTGAAAGAAATTGGGGCGATCGCCCGTCCGGGAGAAATCCGTTTTGCCGATGTAATGCCCAAAACCCGTTCTGGGAAAATCATGCGGCGTTTGTTGCGAAACCTAGCCGCAGGCCAGGAAATTGTGGGCGATACTTCTACCCTCGAAGACCGCAGCGTCCTCGATCAACTCCGGGGCTAACCCCCCATTCTCCCTTGAGGGAGATGTCCAGAGGACAGAGGGTGTCTTCCCTTGAGGGGAGTCGGAGGGAAAATTTCCATTAGGTGTCCCTCCGACTGCTTGCTTTGACCTAGTTCCCTTCGATAAAGGCGAAACGACCCTGTTGACCCGATTCATCCATTTCAATTTGGGCCACAAAAAATTCCTTCTGGACAATTTCCCCTTCCTCTGTGAAGGAAATTTCACCCAAAGGCGTGACGTAGGTACCTGCAAAAATTTCGTCTCGCAGTTGTCGTCGCAAGTCCGGTAGAGCAAGAGTTTCTAATGGCGTTTTTTCATCGAGGCTGCTGAGGGCTTCAACAAAAACTTGGATCGCCGTGAATGCCTGGGCACTAAATTGGGGCGGCTCTTTTTGGTTTTGTTGAAAATAGGCGTCCCGAAACGCGCGGTTAATCTCATTATCTAACTCGGCACTGTAGGCTTGGGCCACCAACACCCCATCACATTTTGCTTGGCAGACGGGGAAAATATTAGAAGTATTTAAGCCGTTCCCCCCAACAATAATGCCGTTGTAACCTAATTCTCGCAGTTGCTTCACCAGGTTGCCCGCATCGGCTGCTAACCCCGAAATAATCACTAGATCTGGTTGAACATTGAGTGCGGCAGTCACCTGGGCTTGAAAATCAGTGTCGGTGGTTTGAAATCTTTGTACCGTGACTAATTCCAGGCCAAAATCTTGCACAGCCGTCTGGAAAGTTTCTGTTTCTGACTTACTAAAGGCATCATTTTGGGCGAAGAAAACCGCAACGCGCTGTAGTTCTGGGTTGAGCTTGAGGGCTTGGGCCACGGCATTGGGAGCAACCACCGAGACAGGGGCAGAAACTCGGCCAATAAATGTACCAATCTGCGGGATCCCTTCGGCGGTATTGGAAGGGCCAAGGACGGGAACTTGGGCCCGGTCGGCGATCGGATCGGCGGCAAAGGCTTGTTGGGAAAGGGTCGGGCCAACGATACCGACCACTTTATCTTGGTTGATCAGGGTATTAAAGGCGTTGATGGCGCCCTGCTCATCGGCAGCCACATCCTGGAGAATGATCTTTAGGGGTTTACCGTTGATGCCGCCGTTTTCGTTGAAGTAGGTTTCCGCAATTTGGGTGCCGAGGATCTGCTCTTGGCCAAATAAAGCAACATTACTGGTCTGGGCGACGGCGACTCCCAGGGGAATTTCTGTCAGATTGCCATTATTATTACCGGCATCCGTAGGAGGAGACGGGGAATTACAGGCAATCACCAGCACCGCCGTCAAAAAGGCGATCGCCCCCTGGAGCAAGCGTCGATATTTAAACATAAAAATTTCTATAGAGTCTTGATATAACAGACATCCAGAATACTGCGAAGCTCGATGCTCCTTCAACTGCTTGCTGCTTGATTGGCAGCGATGGGGAATCAGTAACTCCTAATGAATCGTTACAGGCAGACGAGGGCCGTGAAAAAACTAGACACCAATAACGCTAGCCCCGAAATGATCCCGATTTCTTGAATTTCTTTTTTGAGTTCCATGGTTTGACAGCTCCACTAGCAAAATATGCAACGAAGAAATATCGATTTTGCTTGTTTTTAAGTATAAATACTCAAGTGCTGTTTGCCCACCCTTGGCCCCAAGGGAAATCACTGGAGGTAGAGATTTAGCCCGTTAAATGTCATCAAAGCCAAATCATGAGACCAAAGAATGCCGTCAATTCGTTTTCGATCTGATTGGATTCATTCTTACTTAGGGAAAGATATAAGATAGAACTTTCTCCTAGATAGGCGTAAAGCTTAATTTAAGGTGCTAAGATCATTAAAGAACTATTAACCTATATTTTTTTCTTATCCGTAATCCGAAAAAATTCTTAAGAATTGCTTTTATCGCTGATTTTGCAACGAACAAGCCTTGATTTCACCTTGGCCCATTCGTCAGAATAGCCCCCATTATTTCCTTGTCGTCTGTTCTTCCCCCAAAACCATGTCCCAAGCCTTTAGTGCCACAGAAATTCGTAACACGATGAAGCAGGAGGGGTTGCGCATCACGCCCCAGCGGTTTGCGGTCTATGCCAATCTACTCGGTCGGCAGGATCATCCCACGGTAGAACAGATCCTAGAGGATGTGAATGCGGATTTACCCATTGCTTCTAAGGCCAGTGTTTACAGTGCCCTGACGGTCTTGCGGGAAGTGAATCTTGTGCGAGAGGTGCTCTTAGATGAAGGCGTAACTCGGTATGACGCCAATGTTAATCCGCACCACCATTTCGTCTGTCGAGACTGCGGGGCCATCCAGGATCTGCCTTGGCAAGCCTTTAGTTGTTTTGATTTGGGTCAGTTTGCGACGCAAGTTACCGCCGAGAGCTATGAAGTAACCGTCAAGGGACTCTGTGCGGACTGCCGTGCTTAACTTGTTTAAATAATCTGGGATTTCGTCTCGACTAGCCTGGGTTAATCCTTGCTGTTTGGCAGCCTTGGTCAGAACCCTTAACCTCATGAAGGTTTTGTCCGGGGCGATCGCCAAATCAGGTATTTTGGAATCTAGACTGGATTGTTAGGAAGGATTTTATTGCGTGAAACTTTTTGTGTATCACACGCCTGAGGCGACGCCAACGGATCAACTCCCCGATTGTGCTGTGGTTATTGACGTACTGCGGGCCACCACGACCATCGCTACGGCACTCCACGCTGGAGCAGAAGCAGTACAAACCTTTGCTGACCTCGATGAACTGTTTCAATTTAGTGAAACTTGGCAGCAAACCCCCTTTCTCCGGGCTGGGGAACGGGGCGGGCAACAGGTAGAAGGCTGTGAGCTTGGCAATTCTCCCCGCAGTTGTACCCCAGAAATGGTGGCTGGGAAGCGCCTCTTCTTAACAACCACCAACGGCACGAGGGCCCTCAAGCGCGTTGAGCAAGCACCCACAGTGATTACCGCAGCCCAAGTGAATCGCCAGAGCGTGGTGAAGTTTCTCCAGACAGAACAGCCAGACACCGTTTGGTTCGTTGGTTCCGGTTGGCAGGGGGATTATTCCCTCGAAGATACCGTCTGTGCTGGGGCGATCGCCAAGGCCCTGTGGAATGGGGACAGTGACCAGTTAGGGAATGACGAAGTGATTGGGGCAATTTCCCTTTATCAACAGTGGCAGCAAGATTTATTTGGCCTCTTCAAGCTCGCGAGCCACGGCCAGCGTCTCCTGCGCTTAGACAATGAAATCGATATTCGCTATTGTGCCCAAAGCGATACCCTGGCGGTTTTACCGATCCAAACAGAGCCGGGTGTTCTCAAAGCCTATCGCCACTAAAAAAAATTAAGGGAGCCATGAAAAAAGGGTTCCACACGGAACCCCCAAGTCTGCTTCTGTGACAGATTTAGACAAATTTACTTATAAAGCTCAGTGGAGAGCCGGAAAGCCAAAACACCAGGAATGAGGGCAATGGCAAGGGCCACTAACACTTGGGTATCAGAAATTCCCATAATTTTAAAGACTCCGAATATAAACTGAGGTTTATCCCTTAATTTGCGATATTGTCTCTGGTTTCCCCAAGGTTTTGTAACAAGACGCAACATATCACCCCAACCTGCACCCATTCACCAAAAATGCGTCGCTTTAACCTTGATTCTGAGAAGTTTCTGCCGTTGACTGGATAGTTTGTTTACAATGGCCTTAAGGTGACCCATTTGCCGCCACAGCAACCCGACGGGCGGTCTTTTTTTGTCTTGAATTGTTCTCAAAAGTTTACTGTGTCGAATTTTTCCCATGCTCGAGCAAATTCTTCATCCCCAGTTGCATTTCAGCTTAGAAACGTCTTTCATTCTCGTGATTTTGGTGGCCCTAGAAGCTGTTCTTTCAGCCGATAATGCCATTGCCCTCGCAGCGATCGCCCAGGGGTTAGCCAGTCCGACCCAACAACGCAAGGCCCTCAACATTGGTTTGATGGTGGCTTACATTCTCAGAATCACCCTTATTTTTACGGCAACCTGGGTGATCCACTATTGGCAAGTAGAACTTTTGGGGGCATTGTATTTGCTGTGGCTGGTTTTTCGCTACTTTACCTCCCCTGAAGATGATAAAAATCACCACCATAGCCTAGAGTTCAAGTCCCTCTGGCAAGCGATCCCGATGATTGCGGTCACGGATTTAGCCTTTTCCCTCGATAGCGTCACAACGGCGATCGCCGTCGCGGAAGACATTTGGTTGATTGTGCTTGGGGGCACCATTGGCGTTCTGACCCTCCGCTTTCTGGCGGGGCTGTTTATCCGCTGGCTCGATGAATTTACCAACTTAGAAGATGCAGGCTTTGTGACCGTGGGCTTTGTGGGGGTTCGTCTCCTCCTTAAGGCGGTTTATCCCAGTTTTGTGATGCCTGAATGGCTGATGATCACGGCGATCGCCGCCATGTTTATTTGGGGATTTTCTAAACGCAACCCTGATTTTGTCCCCCAAGAGGACTCGCCATCGCCCTAATTTGTGCCTGGATCCCTTAGTCCGCCGTAGTTTCCCCTACGGCCCATTTGTCATTCTCAGTAACTTTACATTTATTAAATAAACTTAATAAAAATCTAATTTTTTGGTAAAATAAATTCATAAATAAAAATTAAGTATTTCGATTCTCGTTTTTTCACCAAGGTTAAATCGCTGCTTCGTCAGTACAGACCTTGCCTGTTTCCTTTATTGGACAACTCACTTTTTCCGCAGCCCTGGCGAATCCAGTCTAGGGAGTAGCTTCTTATTTTCATTTTTTAAATTTCGTCCTTTCTAGCCGAGTTGACCTATGAAAACTGCCAAATACTCCGCCGATCCTGTCCGTACCTATCTCAAAGAAATTGGAAGAGTTCCCCTTTTAACCCACGAAGAGGAAGTCCTTTATTCTCGCCGTGTCCAGAAAATGGTCAACCTAGAGAAGCTTAAAGCCGAATTAGCAGAGAAGCAGGATCAAGAGCCGAGCCTCAAGGAATGGGCCCAGGCAGCGAACCTTTCCCAGCGGGAGCTGAAAAAGCAACTCCTTCTAGGGAAGCAGGCAAAACAAAAAATGGTCGAAGCGAACCTCCGCCTTGTGGTCTCAGTGGCGAAAAAATACATTAAGCGCAATATGGATCTCCTCGATTTGATTCAAGAGGGCACCATCGGCATGCAGCGGGGGGTAGAAAAATTTGACCCGACCAAGGGTTATCGTTTCTCGACCTATGCTTATTGGTGGATCCGGCAGGCAATCACCCGGGCGATCGCCGAAAAAAGTCGCACGATTCGCCTCCCGATTCATATCACCGAAAAGCTCAATAAAATTAAGAAAGCCCAGCGCCAACTGGCCCAGACTAACGGACGTTCTGCCTCAATCCCAGAACTAGCCGATGAACTAGGTTTAACCACCAAGCAAGTCAGGGACTACCTCGAAAAATCCCGCCAGCCCCTTTCCCTAGACCTGCGGGTTGGCGATAACAACGACACGGAACTGATCGAGCTCCTCGAAGACGACGGCTTGACCCCCGATGATTATGCGACCCATGCGGCCTTAAAACGGGATTTGGCGCGGATGTTAAATGATTTGACCGCCCAACAACAGGAAGTTTTAACCCTCCGCTTTGGTCTCCGGGATGGGACGCCCCACACCCTCGCAAAAATCGGTGAACACCTAAGCATCAGCCGGGAGCGGGTACGTCAAATTGAACGGGAGGCCCTTGCGAAACTCCGCAAACGAAAAGCGGAAATGGGTGAATATTTAGCCAGTTAATTGCTCAGTCAAAGGATAATTTGGCGATCGCCTAGGGGGAAAAAATCGTAAAAATGCCACCGCAAAAGTTCGGTTACACTCCCCTCTAGGTTGTCAATAAGTTGTTACATTAGCCTTAGTTAGTATTGCATCAAAACACAGTGATTCAACCCATCACTTCCATTGAGCATCTAGGAGGAAAGACTGGTGAATAACGAAGCCCAAAGTTTTTATGGTCTCACAGGTAACAAACAACAAGGTTCAGACGAGCTTTGGCATTATGTCCAGTCTTTGTCTCCAGAAATGATTGCCCATATGTCAAAGCCTCAATCTCCAGCGGTTAATCAAGTGATTGAGCGTAATATTGTTGGGTTATTGGGGGTTTTATCCCACGCCGATGGATTTAATGTATCGGTCAATATGAGCCGTGAACAGCTTGGTCAACTGTTGGCCTCGGCAATGATGAGCGGCTACTTTATCCGTAACGCCGAGCAACGGTTTCAGATCGAAAAATCTCTCCAGGAACAGGATCTTAATTTACCCGATTAAAGTTTATTCTCTGGCAATGATTTAGACTGTAAAATTCAGGAAACTTCAAGGGGAAAGCCTCCCCTTTTTTATTGTTTATTTATCTGCATAAGTAATTTAAACTCTGGCTCTGTGAGCGTAGCTAATATATCCAGACAAACCCGTTCCTATTAAAAATAAACCTTGGCCTTTAACGAGCCAATTTCCCCAGTGGACATAGGGTGTTTTTTTATCGCTTAAATATATTTGTGCGCTGTAGGTGACAAATTCATTTAGGGAAGATAACCACAAAGTTTTTCCGGTGGGGTCAATCACGCCCGAATGACCCGTATTGTTTGCCCGCACTAACCAGCGACCATTGGCGATCGCCTGCATCACATCGAGGGCATGGTGTTGGGCTGGCATGGTTTCACTGTAGTGGGCGTCATTGGAAGCCACAATGATAAACTCTCCCCCGGCGGCGGTTTGGCGACGAAAATGTTCTGGATAGGCAGATTCATAGCAAATAGCGATGGTGGCTGGGCCGAGGGGTGTTTGCATCACTGCTGGGTTTTGGCCCCGCACCAGGTGGGCATCGAGGGGCGACAGGCGATTAATGATCTTGCCCAGGACAGCTTCAAAGGGAATATATTCCCCCAGGGGCACGAGGCGCTGTTTGTTGTAGCGGCTGAATACATAGCCTTGGCGATCCAGGGCAAATAGGCTGTTGGTAAAGTTATTTGCTTCACTACCAAAAGCCCCCAGGACGAGGGGGACGTTTTCTGTGCGGATCAGGCGGGGCCAAAAGGTTGCTTGGAGAATTTGTTCAATGCGAAAGGGTAAGGCCGTCTCCGGGGTGATAATCAAGTCTAGGGGCTGTTGGGCAAGGGTTTCATAGCCCGCGCGATAATTGGCGATCGCCAACTGATTACCATCTTGGTAGAGTTTAATTTCGTTGGGAATATTCCCCTGAATAATGCCGATTTGGGCAGGGCGATCGCTGGTAACGGGCGTTGTCTGCAGTAGCGACCAGCCAATCAGGTGAGCACTACCTAGAAGAATTAGAGTGAGTACCCCCAACAGACCACTGCAACGGTGGAAGCGCACAGTCCCAGTCGCATCGAAACAGGCCTCCGCAAGACAGCCATTCACCAGCACAATAAGCCAAGAAATGGTGGTAAATCCCGACAGTTGAGCCAATTGTAAAATCGCTAAATTATGGGGACTCTGGCTAAAGGCAAGGAAGTGCCAAAAGAGATCACTCTGGCTCCAGAGATATTCGATCACACACCACAAGGACGCCCCATAAATAACCCGGTAAAGTCGTCCGGCAAAGCTTAAAGGCCCGAAGGAAGCACGAAATTCCTCGAAACAAACCATCCCTAACGCCCAGAGCACCGGGATGCCCGCCCCCCACAGGGTGATAATGATCCAGCAAAGAATGGCGATCGCCAAACTCCACAACCAAGGCACTCCCATCCAGGTCATCGGGTGAATCCCCGTAATCCAAAACAGCGTAAAACCCTGGTACCCCAAACCCCAATAAAAGCTCAACCAGAGGGGCTGTTTATATCTCTGGTAAAAATTACGCATCGCCCGTAGCCCTTTACGACCTTGAGCAGACGGGGATGACTTAGTCCTTTGGGGCGATCGCCCAAGATATATCCAGAGGGGGATCAGGGCGATCCAGGCTAGATACCAAGCTTCGACGGGGGCCGAGGCCATGCCCATCAGTACCCCTGCCCCTAATACGAGAAATCTAGGAGCCCAGATGGGGCGGAAACTGCTGCGTACGAACATCATCGCTATAGCGTTGGACTGCGTTGGTAATCAGATTGTCTAAGTCTAAATATTGTTTGGCAAAGGGGGGCGCTTTTTCACTGAGGCCCAAAAGATCCGCCGTTACCAGCACTTGCCCATCACAATGGCGTCCCGCGCCGATGCCAATGGTCGGAATTGTCAGTTTTTCGGTAATCGTCTGTGCCAGGGTCGCTGGAATATGTTCTAAGACCACCGCAAAGGCCCCGGCCTGTTCGAGGGCGATCGCCTCTTGGATTACCCGTGTCGCTTCTAGTTCCGTATTGCCCTGTTGCCGATAACCCAGGGTATGCACCGATTGGGGAGTGAGGCCCACATGACCCATCACCGGTACGCCTAAGCGAGTGAGACGTTCCACCGTTTCGGCCATCGCTGGGTGTCCCCCTTCCAGTTTGATCGCCTGGGCGGTGGTTTCCTTGAGAATCCGACCCGCCGTATGGATCGCTTGGGAAAGGCTTTCTTGGTAAGTTAAAAAGGGAAGATCGCTGACCACTAAGGCATTCTTGACCCCCCGACAAACAGCCTGGGTATGGTGAATCATCGCCTCTAGGGTCACAGGCAGCGTATTTTCATAGCCGAGGGCCACCATCGCGAGGGAGTCCCCCACTAGGATGACGTCGACCCCAGCTTGATCGACTAAGCGGGCGATCGCATAGTCCCAGGCCGTCAGGGTCACGATGGGTCGTGCCGTTTTTTTATAGTTTTGTAGTGTTCTCGGTGTAACCCGCATCAATCGTTCTCTAGGGCACAATAAAGCTGACCGGGCAGTGGTGAGCAACACCCCAAAGCGGCTTGAATTGCCACCGCTGGTGTTGGACTTTTCCGGTAATACCTGAGCTATTATGCCCCAAATCAAAATTCTGGGGAAATTCCGGCGTTCGTGCCCCCAGATTTGCCCCAGTGATCACTACAATTTTTGCTTTCGGTTTTGACTCTTTAAAAGAGGCCGATTCTTAACCTTGCCAGTTGGCCCAATCCTGGGGCTTAAGGAACCGTTCATAGAGTTCTGCTTCTGGGGTGCCAGGCTCTGGGCTATAGCTATATTCCCAACGCACCAGGGGCGGTAAAGACATCAAAATCGATTCGGTACGGCCATTGGTCTGCAAGCCGAAAATAGTTCCCCGGTCATAGACGAGGTTAAATTCGACGTAGCGGCCCCGGCGGTAAAGCTGGAATTGTCGTTCGCGATCGCCATATTCTGTGTTGCGTCGCCGTTCAATGATCGGCACATAGGAATCGAGGAAGGAACCACCACAGTCTTGCACAAACGCAAAAAGATCTTCCCAACTGCGCTGGGGCTGTTCCCCTAAATCTTTACTGTAGGCAGCAGCAGCTTTATCGGGGTGGGGGCCTTTATACAGTTCCCCGGTGCCATCTTGATAGTCGAAGAACAATCCACCGACTCCACGGGTTTCGTCCCGGTGCTTCAGGTAGAAATATTCATCACACCAGCGCTTAAAGACGTTGTAATACTCCTTGTGGTGGCGATCGCAGGCGGCTTGGTAAGTTTTATGGAAGTGGGCCGCATCCTCAGCAAAGGGATAGTAGGGCGTCAAATCTGCACCACCGCCAAACCACCAGACAGAGCCAGCTTCAAAATAACGATAGTTGAGGTGAACCGTTGGGATGTAAGGATTGCGGGGATGCAAAACCATTGATGTGCCCGTGGCATAGAACCCGTGGCCTGCGGCTTCAGGACGCTGCTTCAAAATCGAAGGCGGCAATTGATCGCCCCACACCTCAGAGAAATTGACGCCCCCCTGTTCGAGGACATTCCCCTCACGCATTACCCGGGAACGACCGCCGCCGCCCTCCTGGCGCTGCCAAGAATCTTCCTGGAATTTTCCTTTTCCATCGGCCACCTCTAATCCCTGACAAATTTTGTCCTGGATTTGCTGCATAAACTGGCTCACCCGTTCTTTGGAATCACTAGGGGGCACAGGCTTAGCGGGGCTGGCATTGGTGGATTCTGTTTGCAAAGCTGTCATGGTTGCGTGGGAAGAAGTTTTATCTATTTATTAAAAGGGTTTACCTGATGGCCCAAAGGCTGATGTTGCAAGGCTTCTTTAGGTCGACACAGGTCAAACTAGTATTCCAGACTAACCTGAATTGGCACGTTTTCGGCCTCAGTGAATGTGATTTTTCATGAAGTTTGTAACGAATAATTAAAAAGCTGCCTCCTGTGAATTCGTCGCCTGAGGTTATCCCCAGAGGCAAGGCGATCGCCCCCAATCCCGCTCTAAGGTTAAGAATAGATTAACTATATCCTTACGGACTTTTCCGTTTTAAAACCCTGATACAAAGGAAATTCCTAAAAAGCTTCGGTGTATACTAAAACCAAGGTTAAGAAAAAGTAAATTATGACTTAATCCTTTCATTACCTATTGGCGTGTCCAGGAGATTTGAACAATGCATCATGTTGCTAATCCAACCACCCCCCAAACTTCGATCCCTTTTCCCCTCAAAACAGATCGAAATGTGCCGACCCGCCTTGTAGCTCACTGGTTAACAGATGCGAATGGTAAGCTCTATCGAATCTGGGTCAGCGAAAAAATTTAGTCTCCTCGTCCCAACAAATTCCATCCAGCAAAAATCCCACAGAGTCACTGACGGATTCTGTGGGATAGTTTGTAAGTTTTTAAGATTAAAGCAAAATTAAAAGAACTTCAGCCTACTCCGACTTCGGCGTTGCTCCAAACTGTTCGATTAAAATATGCTTCACAGTTGCCTTGAGGGTTTCCCCACAGGGCACTTTCTGAGCTACCGGCGCACCGAGGCTTGCATGGTTACCGACCGTTCCCCCAGTGAGCACATTGACCGCTTCGACAATTGCACCATCAACTTTCGCTTTAGAGCCGATAAAGCCGATATCACCCACCTGAGCTTGACCACAGGAATTTGGGCAGCCAGTCCAGTGCATTCGTACCCGTTGGGGAATATCTAATTCGGCATCCAATTCGCGGGCCAGGGCTAACCCCTGTTCTTTCGTCTCCACAAGGGCAAAATTGCAGTAGCGATTTCCCGTGCAAGACACAAAGGAACGTACTAGGGTCGAAGGATTCACCGAGAATTTTTCTAGTAACGGTTCCTGGAGTAGCGCCTCAACGTTTTCGCTTTTGACGTAGGGAATAATGAAATTCTCTTCTACTGTGGCCCGAATTTCGCCATTGCCATAGGTTTCTGCGAGGCGTGCTACCTCGAACATGTCCTCTGCGGTCAAGCGTCCGGCGGGGACATGCAAGCCCACGTAGTGATAACCTGCTTGTTTTTGGGCATAGACACCGATGTGATCTCGCTTATCCATGGTTAAAGCGTGTTCTGGGGCTGCCGGTTCTAGGGATTGGCCAATTTCTGCTTCTAATCTCGCCCGGAAAGCATCGACACCCCACGCTTCAACCAGCCACAATACCCGCGCTTTGGCCCGATTTCCCCGGAGACCCTCCTCGGCACTGTGGCGGGTATATAGCGCTAAAATGCCACGACTGACCGCAAGGACAGCCTCATTGGGGGGAACCCAAACATTAATCGAAATCCCTTCGGCTTGCCGTTGGGCAGAAAAATATCCGCCAACCAGGACATTAAAGCCAAATTTCCCATCCTTAAAGGCCGGGACAAAACCAATGTCATTAATTTCTACGTGGGAAGAATTATCCGGCGCTCCTTCTAGACAGATATTAAACTTCCGGGGGAGGTCGCTAAATTCGAGACTGCCTTCACCGTAATTGGTGATCATATTTTGGAGTTGGGCCGCGAGTTCCCGGGTATCAAAATATTCTTCTGGATCGATACCAGCAACGGGGGACCCTGTAATGTTGCGCACGTTATCGTGGCCAGACTGTACCGTGGTGAGGCCCACTTGCTTTAATTTCGTCAAAATCTCTGGGGTGTCTTCCAGTCGAATGCCGCGTAATTGGATGTTTTGGCGGGTTGTAATGTCGGCACTCCCGTCTTCGCCGTAGCGTTGCACAATTTCTGCTAGGGCGCGCACTTGGGCACTGTTGAGGATGCCGTGGGGAGTCCGCAGACGCAGCATAAATTTACCTGGGGTCACCGGTCGGTGAAAAAGTCCCAGAAATTTAAGACGAATGATTAAGTCATCTTGATCCATGGCTTCCCAGCCAGCCTGGGCCAGGGTTGCCAACTCATCTTTAATCGCTAAGCCGGGTTTGGCTTGTTTGGCTTGTTCGATTTTTGTGAGTTTGATTTTTTGGATTGTGGCGGCGTCAGTCATGGAGTTAATCCTGATTTCAATACTGATGTTGCTATGGGCGTCGGCTGGATATCCAGGGTGATTTGACCAAGGTAAACATTCAGTCAGGGAGATTTTGTAGTGTTAACTACGGGCCTGGCTCGCTTTTGCGAAATCAGAATATTGATGATGCGATCACCGCATTCAATCGACAGGAGGAACTTAGGTGCTAACCAGTCCAGTTTGGGGAGAACTGGCACTGGCAATATGTTGAACCGGAATGCGCCCGGCCAGATGAGCGAGGCGGCCGGCAGTGGTGGCTAACCCCATGGCTCGCCCCATTTGTACGGGATCTCTAGCGAGGGCGATCGCCGAATTGACCAGTAGCGCATCGGCTCCCAATTCCATCCCGTAGGCCGCTTCACTAGGGGAGCCAATCCCTGCATCAATCACCACGGGAACCTTGCTCTGTTCAATAATAATTTTGATGTTGGCTTCATTTTGAATCCCCTGGCCCGACCCAATGGGAGAACCGAGGGGCATCACCGTAGCACAGCCCACTTCCTCTAGGCGTTTCGCCAACAGAGGATCGGCATTGATATAGGGCAGCACCGCAAACCCTTCTTTGACCAATTGTGCTGCGGCTTCGAGGGTACCAATGGGATCTGGTAGCAGGTAGCGAGCATCGGGGATCACTTCTAATTTGACAAAATTATTATCTTCTTGGCCTAACAGACGGGCCATTTCCCGACCCAAACGGGCTACCCGAATCGCTTCTTCAGCAGTTTTACACCCTGCCGTATTGGGCAACATCCAAATTTTTTGCCAGTCGAGGGCTTCGGCAAGTCCTTCGTGGCCTGGGGCTTTGGTTTGGACGCGACGCACTGCCACCGTGACAATTTCGCAACCGCTGGCTTCAACACTTTGTTGCATTGCGGCAATTGAGGGATATTTCCCCGTTCCTGTCATCAAACGCGAGGTAAAGCGACGACCGGCAATGACCAGCTGATCAGAGGTTTCCGTGGGGTTTAGCGTTGCAGTTGTGGTTTTGGGGCTGATAAAAAAGCTCGGCATTGAACCGTTTTGACCATTCTGACTGTTGTGACCGTTTTGCATGGGTTGATGGGTTGGGTTATCTAAAAAGCGTTGGTAAGAAAAATGTTGGAGGAGGGGATCTGCTTGGTTGCGGATTAGGCGATCGCCAATGAGTTTCGCCGTGATGGGGGCCAATAAAATGCCATTGCGATAATGACCCGTGGCATAGGTGAGATTTTCACAAGGGGATGCCCCCAGAATCGGTTTTTCATCGGGAGTTGCGGGCCGAAAACCCCACCAGAGTTCCGTGATTTCCCAATCTTTGAGTTTCGGCAACAGTTGAATCGCTTTATTCAGCAGGGTTTGGATCCCTTGGGGGGTATTGTTGGGTTGCCACTGTACAGTTTCTGCGGTGGCCCCAATGATTAGGGTGCCATTGGTGCGCGGCACGAGGTACAGATTATCACCAAAAATCACCCGCCGGAGGGCCTCAGGATTCGGCATCCTCAGGGACATCATTTCCCCTTTAATCGGATAAACGGGCAGGGGCGTGATCTGACTCGACCAGGAACCTGCGGCCAAAACATAATGGCCCGCTTGGAATAGCCCTTGATCAGTCTGCACCGCTTGCACTTGCCCCTGGATTTGTTGGAGACCCAAAACAGTGACGCCTTCTTTAATCACCACCCCCAGACCCCGCGCTGCTTGGAGTAGGGCTTGGCTCAAACGGCGGTTGTCTACTTGGCCATCTTCGGGGTGCCACCAGGC
The DNA here is from genome assembly GCF_001693295.1 of Picosynechococcus sp. PCC 8807. NCBI lineage: Bacteria > Bacillati > Cyanobacteriota > Cyanophyceae > Chroococcales > Geminocystaceae > Picosynechococcus > Picosynechococcus sp. PCC 8807. The sequence continues at coordinate 1,939,218 of NZ_CP016483.1, read as the reverse complement.
TCCTACCACTCCATCACCAAAACCAGGTTCATGGTGGGCCAGTTGGGCGCGGTCTAGCCAAACAGAAGCACTATCGGTCACGGTTTGGCTCGGCGCAACGGATTTGGGAGCAAAGATACCACAGGGCAAGTAACCCACATCGACGCCACTGAGTTGTTCAATTTTGCGACACCAGTCGGCGTACATATTGCGCGATCGCCGCCCCAATTCGAGCATTGTCCCCGTTAAGCCTTCGGCCTCCGGGGCGAGCATTCCGGCAGCGGCATGGCAGGCAGCCTCAGTAAAGTTTCGATTCAGGATTGTCACGGCACAACCCTGTTGTTGCAATTCGACGGCGATCGCCAAACCAATGATCCCGCCTCCTAAAATTAAAACGTCCGCTTGCTGTGCCATTTTTTCCATCACCTTAAATTCCTTCCGGTGCCTTCCTTTAAGCTACAACGGCCAAGATTTTTGCGGCAACCTTGACTTGTAAATAAAAAATCCCCACTCCAAGTAGCAGGGATATCACGTTAGGGTACTGACATTAACCAGCCATCACAGGGGCTTTAAACTGTTGCCAATTCCTTTTGGCCACGTCCCGTTAATTTTTCAACCTCTGCCAGTTCTTGCATCACCTGATCGAAAGCATCTGGGGTGAGGGATTGGGGGCCATCGGAAAGGGCTTTCTTGGGGTTGGGGTGAACTTCGATCATCAGCGAATCTGTGCCAATGGCGATCGCCCCTTTAGCCAGCGAGAGAACAAATTCAGACTTCCCTGTACCGTGGCTCGGATCGATCATCATCGGTAAGTGGGTCAAACTGCGCAACACCGGAATCACCGATAGATCTAAAACATTGCGCGTGTACTTACTATCGAAGGTGCGAATGCCCCGTTCACAGAGGATCACCTGGGAATTCCCTTCCGCCAAAATATATTCTGCAGCCATTAACCAGTCGTCAATGGTGGCGGCCATCCCACGCTTCAACAACACCGGCTTGTTTTGAGCTCCGATCTTTTTCAGCAGGGCAAAGTTTTGCATATTGCGCGCCCCGATTTGGAGCACATCGGCAACCTCAGCAATTTTTTCGACATCCGCCGTGTCCATCACTTCTGTGATAATCCCTAGACCGGAGGCTTCCCGCGCTGCAGCCAACAATTCTAAAGCACTTTCGCCGTGGCCCTGGAACGCGTAGGGAGAAGTTCTTGGCTTGTAGGCCCCACCCCGGAGGAATTTTGCCCCGGCCGCTTTGACCCGGAGGGCAGTTTCCACGATCATTTCTTCGTTTTCGACGGAGCAAGGACCAGCGACGACAACCACCGGATGATTGGGGCCGAAGGTGACATCCCCGTTCGGAGTAGGCACAACGACCTCGCTGTATTGACCATGACGGTACTCAAGACTGACCCGCTTAAAGGGCTTTTCTACCCGGAGTACACTTTCGATCCAGGGGCTCATCTCTTGGATCAATTCAATGTTAAAAGTGGCGGTGTCTCCCACTAGGCCGATGACCACTTTGTGGGCCCCAACAATTTTTTCGGGGGTTAGGCCTAATTCTTTAAGCTCACTCCCTAAACGGTTGATTTCGGCTTCAGGGGTGCCAACTTTCATGACTACGATCATGGTATTTCCTCGAAGATTACGACAGGTAAAAGAAATTTTATTTATGGAATAACGGTGTAATAGGGCGCTCTTTTATAGATAACGTTCTTTAAAAACTAAATTGTCGGCGATCGCCACCCTCCCAGTCTTATCTTGACACATTCACCTGAGAAAATTTTGATAACCGACAAGGCTGCATACGTGATATTTAAGCTCGGAAACCCTGAAAAACCAAGGGTCGAAACTTTAAGATTTGCTGCGGGCTTCCCGGCGACTGGCACGCCAGGCCTGGACCATCCGGCCAAGGTTCAGACTAAATTCTTCCCAACCGAGACGGCTCCCCGGACGATTTTCATCCCAGGACGTGGAGAGAATGCCGTAACTCAACCCCACAACCCCCAAACCGAAACAGCCTAGGCTCACTAGGAGCACGGCAATGGTGGGCAACTCCAGCAGTTCGCGGGAAACAATATAGTAGGACACAACAAAAGATGTGATCCCCAAGGCCGTGGGAATCCCAGAAAATAAGGCCATCCGACGAATCATCCGTTTGCTCACTGCATCGGGGATCGCCGATAAACTGGCCTCATCCTTTGGCGATCGCCTAGGCGAAGTTGATCCTGAACTAGACTGGGTCGCTGTTGTTGCCGGGGGCTTTTTGGGAGCCTTTTGCTTCGTTTGCTTTGGCTCGAAGGGGAGTCGATCTCGCTTCGGTTCAGAGGACATGGGTTGGGTAAAAACTTAACGACGAATTCCGAGGCGACCAATCAAGGTTTGATAACGTTCTTGGTCGTTAGATTTAATAAATTGTAAAAGGCGCTTCCGCTTCCCAATCATTTTTAACAAACCACGCCGGGAGGAATGGTCTTTTTTGTTGACCTTGAGATGTTCGGTCAGTTGGTTAATGCGCTCCGTGAGGAAGGCCACTTGGAGATCCGCAGACCCAGTATCAGTTTCGTGTACCTGATACTCGCCCATGAGTTCCTGTTTACGCTCTTGCGTTAAAGCCATAATCTGTTTTTGTAGAAAATAAAATACAAATATTGCAGTCCATTATGCTAACACTGTTTGCTCCGAAAGCCTATGGACAGACGGAATCTTTTTGACCACAGCAACACAGGCATCCCTGTGGGGCAAAATAGCTGGAGATTGACCCACTACCAACCGCTAATAGCATAGAGGGGACTAGTTTCCGAAGCCGCAGTCGCCGTTGCCGGAGAGGTCTGGATACGCTCTTCCATACAAAATGTCGTTGTGTTAAAGCCCCCAAAGCGTTTTACAGTGCTGGTACGCAGACGTAAATTTGGGTTGGCAAACCAAAACCGTTCGTAGATTGTCATGGTTTCGTATTCGGTGGTCAAAACGAGGCCATCTTCGTGATCCAAATGATATTCGCCAGCAACAGGGACGATTTCCGCATAACCGCGCTCCCGGAGGAGTTTTCCTTGGCGGGGGTTGTCAGCATCGGGGATTAGGGCAAAAACAGTGCTGCCTTCGTGGTTTTCATCATCTTTGTCCCACTGCATTGTGCCGGCCCAGGTGACATAGGAGCCGCCGACGCTGAGGCTAGCGTCCATGTCGTGCATCTGGCAAATTTCAATGATGCGGGGGTCGTCTTTTTCGAGGGTTTCGACTTGGATATTAGAGCCACCGGATTCGGCCCGCCGGAAGGGCAGGTGGTGGGTAACGCGTCGAGACTGCCATTGTCCGGCACTGTATTGGAAAAATTCCTTGGCATCCGCAAAGCTTTGCATATCGAAAAATTGTCCTCTGGGTCTTGGCTGATTACAAAAATATCGTTTTATCGGTGTTTGTTAAAAACATCTTTCAGCTTAACGAATTTCGGGCCGCTCCCTGGAAAATAGGCGATCGCCCCATTGTTTCTTTTTGTTTCAATTTTGACAGAATGATTGACAGAGGTTAGATTAAATGCAGCTAGAGACATTCGCAATATTCGCCAGAATTATTGGCAAGGAGCTGCCCATGTCCCCGGAAACAAACTTAACCCTCGAACAAAGGCTACAGGTACAAATTTTTGAAACCCGTACCCAAGACCTGAGCCTGGAGCAAGCCCAAGAATTTTTAATGGAAATGTTTCGGCAAATGCTGGTGAAAGATACCCTGTTCACCAAGTTGACGGAAAGCTAGAACCAGCTTTAGGTGTCTAGCAAGAGTGCTGAAAAAACTGAAAAAATTGGTCGGCGATCGCCCTTCTCCTATTCCTCTCAGGTGGCGATCGCTTTTTATTGGGATTTTAATTTGGGCTAATTTGCGTCAACGACTAAGCTTTCAGGAGCCAAAGGGCGGTGTGGGTCACATCGGAATCGTCGGGTTGCACTAAAAGGAAATGTAAACCCTGGGCCTGCTGGAGCCGTTGTTGGTAGCGTTGGCCGGCGCTGGCGATCGCCTGGTCATGGAAAGTCATAATCACCCACCGTTGGGTATCAGCCCCGGTGAGCACGAGTCCGCCTGCAAGGTTGGCCTCGGTTTCTTGATAAAAAACTGTTTGGGGTTGCTGTTCTTGGAGCCACAGAGCCAATTGCATCGATTGCCGACTACCATAAATAATCGTCCCCGGAATCAACACATTAGAAGCCAGTCCCAATTTCACGGGCTGTAACTCCTCCGGTAATGACAAAATCGGGATCGGGCGATCGCCAAACAGATCCCAAAAATCCCCGGCGGGAATGCTGCCAAAACGCCAATTTTCGCCCCAAAGTTCATCGGGCAAAGGTTGGGGGGGAGCGGGTAAATTTTGCGCCATAATCAATTCGCCTCAGGGATTTTTTTCATACAAACTAATACAGACTTTGAATCCAGTCCCATTCTCGCCGCAGGCCCTCGCTGAGTTTCACCTGGGGGTCATAACCCAAAATCGTTTTCGCCTTGGTCACATCGGCGCTGGTGTGTCTGGCATCTCCCCGGGCGCGATCGCCATAGTTCCGGGGAATCGGCTGACCAACGATCTGGTCAATTTCATCGAGCACATCATTTAAAATTACCCGACTGCCCCCACCAATATTAAAAATTTCGCCAATCGCCTTTGGTTCCTGGGCGGCCAACAGATTCGCCTGGACTGCATCGCTGATATAGGTAAAATCGCGGGTTTGTTTGCCATCGCCGTAAATGCCAATGCTTTCCCCCAGGATTGCCGCCCGGAAAAACTTATGGAAAGCCATATCGGGCCGTTGCCGGGGGCCATACACCGTGAAATAACGCAGGGACGTGACCGGAACAGCGTAATTTTTTAGGTAAAGCCAGCAGAGCCGTTCCGCCGCCAATTTTGTGATGCCATAGGGAGAGACGGGCTGGGGACAAATGGTTTCTGGGGTAGGCATCGTTTCCGCATCGCCGTAGACCGAGGAGGTGCCCGCATAGACGAAGCGCTCTAGGGTGCCAACTTTTTTCGCCGCCTCTAACATCACCTGGGTGGAATTAATATTTCGTTCGGTGTAATCCCGAAAGCCGATGCCCCAACTGGCTCGTACTCCCGCTTGGGCCGCCTGATGGTAAACCACACTCACGCCTTGAAGCAGGTCTTCCCAATCGAGGTGCTGAATATCTGCTTCGATCAGTTGGAAATTTTGGTACTGGGCGAGGGCTGCTAGGTTTTTGCGCTTGAGGGTGGTGTCGTAATAGTCATTCACTTGGTCAACGCCCACCACCGTAATCCCTTGCTGGAGGAGGGTTTCCGCGAGGCTAGAGCCAATAAATCCCGCAGCGCCTGTGACAATGACCTTCGACATAATGATGTTCGGGGGGAGAAAAATTTGATGTTTCCAAAATAGAGGATGGCGTTAGGCGATTGCAAAACTTTTCTCCGGAGTCCCCTGTTATATTGTCCCAAGAGATTTTTTGAGAGAATCCATGCCAGAACTACCAGAGGTGGAAACCGTTCGTCGCGGTTTAATGCAAATTAGTTTAAATCAGCAGTTTACAGGAGCAGAAATTCTCCTCCGGAAGACCCTGGCCTATCCCACAGATCCCGATCACTTTTTAGGGATGATCCAAGGCCTGGTCATTCAAGACTGGCAACGGCGCGGTAAGTATTTACTCGGAAAATTATCGGATGGCTCAACCCTTGGGATTCACCTGCGGATGACAGGGAAATTTCTCTGGACAACCCCGGATGTGCCTGTGCAAAAACATACTCGGATACGCTTTTTCATAGAAGGCGATCGCGAACTGAGATTTGTTGACCTGCGCACCTTTGGGCAAATTTGGTGGGTCCCAGCGGGAACCATTGTGGAATCTGTAATTACGGGATTGACACGCTTGGGCGTGGAACCGCTTTCTCCAGATTTTACGGCGGATGTGCTGGCCAATTTCTGCAACAAACGTCAGCGGCCAATGAAAACTTTCTTACTGGATCAAAGCATCGTGACGGGCTTGGGCAATATTTATGCTGACGAAGCGCTGTTTAAATCGGGCATTCACCCCACCCGCAAAGCTAGCAGCTTAAAGATGTCAGAAATCGAGAGGCTACATAAAGCAATTGTTGAAGTCCTAGAAACCTCTATTTCCCAGGGGGGAACGACCTTTAGTGATTTCGTGAGCACCACGGGCACCAACGGCAACTATGGCGGCATGGCTCTCACCTACGGACGCACGGGGGAACCCTGTCGTGTTTGCAGTCATCCCATCGAACGAATCAAGCTTGGCGGGCGATCAACCCATTTTTGTCCCCAGTGCCAGGGCTAAGGTTTTTGTTGGGTTAATCTTTGGCTTGAATAATGTAGCCGCACTGGTGTTCCCCTTCGTTGATCCACTGGGTGCGGGTCACGGTGCAGTCGGGCAAAACTTCTTCAAACATCTCTAATTCATTGCCACAGACCACCGGGAAGGATTCTGCCACATCGGCGATCGCACAATGGTGTTCCGTTAATAAAAAACCGTCATGACCATGGTCTGTCGCCGGAATGACCTCCGCCATGTAGCCTTCTTCTTTGCGTAAATTGACCAAACGGGCTAAACGCTCTGGTAAGGAACCATCCCCAAGGCGATCGCGGTAGCTGTGGGCTTTCTTTTGCCACTGTTTGCGGAGCACTTCCTTGACCTGCTCTTCCCCCGCCGTCTCTGCCAAAGTATCCAAAAAAGACACCGCAAAATCGTTATAGCGGTTCGGAAAGCGATCGCGGCCGGCCCGACTCAGACCATAAAAATAATTAGGACGCCCCAAACCCTCCTGCTTTGCCCGGTGTTCAATGAGGCCTTCTTCTTCTAGATCTTTCAGGTGACGTCGCACCGCCTGGGGGCTAATTTGTAAAGATTTCGCCAACTGCACAGCCTTAACTTGACCATGTTTCAATAAATATTCCAAAATGTCATGCTTCGTTGAACGGGTTTCGGCGCGGGTGTCAGAAAGGGTCATGGATAAGCCGTTAGACAAGATCTACCACAAATATTTGACAACTTTTTTGTTGTTAAAGTACCTTGAATAGAAACTAAAACAACCAAACAGTTGTTAAACTAATCATATCGCGTTTTCTTAATCCGACAACGCCAAACCCAGAAAGCATTACCCATTCTGTAGAGAGACTGACCCCAGCATGAGTGCGACCGTCAAAACCCTTGTCAATCAGCCCTATAAATATGGTTTCGTCACAGATATCGAGACGGAAAAAATTCCCCGTGGCCTCAGCGAAGATGTCGTTCGCTTAATTTCCGCCAAGAAAAACGAACCGGACTTTATGCTGGAGTTTCGTCTCAAGGCTTACCACCAGTGGCTTAAAATGGCTGAGCCAGAATGGGCCCACGTTAAATATCCCCCCATCGACTACCAGGACATCGTTTACTACGCTGCCCCTAAAAAAGAAACTAAAAAAATCGAGAGCCTAGACGAAATTGATCCGGCCCTCCTAGAAACGTTTGAGAAGCTAGGCATCCCCCTTTCAGAACAAAAGCGTCTATCCAATGTCGCTGTAGATGCCGTTTTTGATAGCGTTTCCATTGCGACCACCTTTAAAAAAGATCTCGCCAAGCACGGTGTAATTTTCTGCTCCATTTCCGAAGCACTGCAGGAATACCCAGACCTGGTCAAAAAGTATCTCGGTACCGTTGTGCCCACTTCTGACAACTACTTTGCGGCGCTCAACTCTGCCGTGTTTAGTGACGGTTCCTTCGTCTTTATTCCCAAAGGTGTGAAATGCCCGATGGAGTTGTCCACCTATTTTCGGATCAATGATGGGGAAACAGGTCAATTTGAACGGACGCTGATTATCGCCGAAGAAGGTGCCTCCGTGAGCTATCTCGAAGGTTGTACCGCACCAATGTTTGACACCAATCAGCTCCATGCTGCTGTGGTCGAACTGGTGGCCCTTGACAACGCTGATATCAAATATTCCACCGTCCAAAACTGGTTTGCGGGAGACGAAGAGGGCAAAGGCGGTATCTACAACTTCGTGACGAAGCGGGGCCTCTGTAAAGGTATCAATTCTAAGATTTCCTGGACTCAGGTAGAAACCGGCTCGGCGATCACCTGGAAATACCCCAGTTGTGTCTTGCTCGGCGATAACTCCGTGGGTGAATTTTATTCCATTGCTTTAACGAATAATCACCAGCAGGCCGACACGGGCACCAAAATGATCCACATCGGTAAAAACAGCCGTAGCACAATTATTTCTAAGGGCATTTCGGCAGGCAAGTCGAAGAATAGCTACCGGGGCTTGGTGAAAATGCACCCCAAAGCCGACGGAGCGCGGAACTATTCCCAATGTGATTCGATGCTCATTGGCGATACAGCAGAAGCGAATACCTTCCCCTACATCCAAGTGGATAACCAAAATGCCAAGGTGGAACATGAAGCCTCCACTGCAAAAATTGGCGAGGAGCAGCTCTTTTACTTTGCCCAGCGGGGTATCGCCGAAGAGGACGCCATTTCAATGCTTGTTAGTGGCTTCTGTAAGGACGTACTCAGTGAGTTGCCGATGGAATTTGCGGCTGAAGCGGATAAACTTCTCAGCCTCAAACTCGAAGGTACTGTTGGGTAGCTTCAAACCTCAATTATCAGCAAATAAGTATTCGTTTTTTAGTTCAGAAATAAGCAATCGAAGGCAATGAGTGACGTTATTTTAGCGATTAGAAATTTGACTGCGACCGTCGATGGTCAGCCGATTCTCAAGGGCGTTGATCTAGAGATCAAAGCAGGAGAAATCCACGCAATTATGGGCCGGAATGGTTCAGGAAAAAGCACCCTGTCAAAAATTATTGCGGGCCACCCTGAGTATGAAGTCACTGGTGGCGAAATTATCTACAAGGGCGAAAACCTCTTGGAGAAGGAAGCCGAAGAACGGGCTTTAGATGGTATTTTCCTCGCCTTCCAATATCCGTTAGAGATTCCTGGGGTGAGCAACCTTGATTTCCTGCGGGTTGCCTACAATGCCAAACTCAAGCATCAGGGTAAAGAGGAGATTGATGCCTTTGATTTTGAGGATTTGATCGAAGAAAAACTCGAAGTGGTCAAAATGAACCCCAGTTTCCTCGAAAGAAGCTTGAACGAAGGCTTTTCTGGGGGCGAGAAAAAGCGCAACGAAATTTTACAAATGGCCCTACTAGAGCCGAGTTTAGGCATTTTAGACGAGATTGATTCTGGCCTCGATATTGATGCGCTGCGAATTGTGGCGGAAGGGGTTAATCAATTGGCAACACCCGATAATGCGTTTCTTTTAATCACCCACTACCAACGCCTATTGGATTACATTACGCCCCAGTTTGTCCACGTGATGTACGATGGCCGGATTGTGAAGAGTGGCGGTAAGGAACTTGCCCTGGAATTAGAAGCAACGGGCTATGATTTCCTCGATCAAGAACTGGCTGCGGGGGTTGTGTAACGATGTCTAGCAGTACCATGACAGCGGCGATCGCCTTTTCCCAGAGTCAACCCACAGAAGTCGATCCCAATCTGGAAAAATTTCTCGGATTACTCGACCGAAACCAATCAGCGGAATTTCAAGCCATTCGCGATCAAGGCCTTAAAAAAGTTCGCCAAGGAAAATTCCCAAGCCGACGGGATGAAGCCTGGCGGGTAACAGATTTATCTGTGCTCAAAAATACGGCTTTTCAGGCGGCGCAACCGACAACCCCAACGGCGGCAGATTTGGAAGTTTTTGCCCTACCGGAAACAACCAACAGTCGTTTGGTATTTGTGAATGGCCACTATGCCCCCGACCAGTCCTGCGTTTCGGGATTACCTGACAGCGTTTTTGTCGGCAACTTCACGGCATTAGCGGCAGATCAAAAAGCGGCGATCGCCAAATATCTTGGCCAGCAGACTCAGCAACTGGATGTGTTTGCCGCCCTCAATGATGCAGGTCTTGGGGATCTCGCCATTGTTTGGGTGCCGAAAAATACCGTTGTTGAACAGCCAATCCAACTGCTATTTCTGGACAACGGTGCGGATCAACCGACGGCTATGCAGTCCCGCTGTCTCGTGATTGCGGAAACGGGAGCCCAGGCCAATGTGGTGGAATATTACGGGGCGATCGCCCAGGGTTGCACCGATCAAGATACCCACCGCTATTTCAACAATGCTTTAACGGAAGTTTGGGTGCAGGCCAATGCCCGCCTTAACCATGTGCGGGTACAACGGGAAGCTGGGGGTGCGATTCATCTCGGTAATACGGCGATCGCCCAAGCCCAAGACAGCCATTACCAACTCACAGAAGTTAATTTTGGTGCCCAACTGAGTCGCCATACCCTGACCCTGACCCAAAACGGCCCCCAAACAGAAACCATTCTCAAGGGGTTAACCATGGTTGGCGCCGAACAACTCAGCGACACCCACACCGCCGTTTATCTCCAGCATCCCTACGGCAGCGTCGATCAACTCCATAAATGCATTATTGACGATGCAGCCCGGTCTGTTTTCAATGGCCAAATCCATGTGCCTCAGAAAGCGCAAATGACCAACGCGGCCCAACTGAACCGTAATTTGCTGCTGTCTCCCAAGGCCAAAGTCGATACCAAACCCGAACTGCAAATTACCGCCGATAACGTGAAATGTGCCCACGGCGCCACCGTCAGCCAACTGGAAGCCGAGGAAATTTTCTACCTCCGCAGTCGCGGTCTCAATGACTATGATGCGCGCCATTTGCTGATTGATGCCTTTGCTGCGGAAATTCTCGATACCGTGGCGATCGCCCATTTACAGCAGGCCCTTACGGGTTGTGTTGCCTGTCGCACCGTTGACTAACTTGTAAATTGCCGCCCCAACTGTTCCCGCTCACCCATCCGACCCAGTGAATCCCCTATGATCACAACCCAACCGAAACCCCTTGCCGAACAGGTTCGTGACGACTTTCCCATCCTGCACCAAACCGTGCACGGGAAGCCACTGATCTACTTCGATAACGCTGCCACCTCCCAAAAACCCAAGGCCGTCCTCGATGCGTTGCTGCATTATTACCAGCAAGATAATGCCAATGTTCACCGGGGGATCCATAGCCTGAGTGCCCGGGCAACGGATGGCTACGAAGGGGCACGGGATAAAGTCGCCCGGTTTATCAATGCGGCCAGTCGTGATGAAATCGTTTACACCCGCAATGCCAGTGAAGCGATTAATCTTGTCGCCTACAGTTGGGGGTTGAGTAATCTGGGGCCGGGGGATGAAATTATCCTGTCGGTGATGGAACACCACAGCAACATTGTGCCTTGGCAAATGATCGCGGCGAAAACTGGGGCTGTCTTGAAGTATGTGCCGTTAACCCAGGATGAAACCTTTGATTTTGAGCAATACCAAGCGCTACTTAGCGACAAAACGAAGCTAGTCACAGTGGTTCATGTCTCCAATACCTTGGGCAATGTAAATCCGGTGACGGAGATCATCCAAGCGGCCCGTAAATATGGCGCAAAAATTCTCATTGATGCCTGCCAGAGTTTGCCCCATATGCCCGTTGATGTGCAGCAAATGGACTGTGACTGGCTTGTCGGCTCTGGTCACAAAATGTGTGCGCCCACGGGCATTGGTTTTCTCTATGGAAAACGGGACATTCTCGAAGCGATGCCTCCCTTCTTGGGCGGTGGAGAAATGATCGCTGAGGTCTTCTTTGATCATTCTACCTACGGTGAACTGCCCCATAAATTTGAAGCGGGAACCCCAGCCATCGGCGAGGCGATCGCCCTTGGAGCGGCGGTGGATTATCTCTCTCAAATTGGGATGGATCGCATCCATGCCTATGAAGCTGAACTCACTGCCTATCTTTTTAAGGAACTCCGGGACATCCCGAACCTAAAAATTTATGGCAAACAACCCGATGCCCAAGGGGAAGGTCGGGCGGCCCTCGCGGCCTTTAATGTTGCTGGTGTCCATGCCAATGACTTAGCGACCCTCCTCGACCACGACGGCGTTGCCATTCGTTCCGGCCACCACTGTACCCAACCCCTCCACCGTCTGTTTGATGCCTCTGGCAGTGCCCGTGCCAGCCTCTATTTTTACAACACCACCGCTGAAATCGATCAGTTTATTGCTGCCCTGAAGGACACCATTGATTTCTTTACCAGCATGGGTAGTTAGTGACAAATATTTTTCAAATCTCCCTAATTTTCGCTAACTGCTAGAGATTATCAGGCAATACTACGAAAACTCACATTGTCTCCTTCTTCTGACTGTTTAAAGAGGAGTAGCGGTGTGGGTTTTGCTTTTTGATCCCATTCGATAGTGACGACACGCCCTTGCACCGTGGGCTGCCAATAGTCAGGGGCTTCACTGGGATTGAGGAACTTTTCGAGACAATCAATAATTTGTTCAACGGTGATGCTGCTAGCTTGGGCGGGAAGTTTTGTAAGGCTAATATTGACGCGAAATAAAACCCCCTCTTGACGTTGACCTTCTCGATTAATCGTGTCGTAATAAACGTCAAAAATTTCATCCACGGGGCGACCACTGGTGGCGATCCCCACAGTGGCTACATCGGCGGTACTGGGGCGTAGGGCAACACTGATAATTAGACGCACCTTAATTTTGAGCTGGTTCACAATCACGTAGTGGAACTGATCTTCTTCCATCCGCATCCGGAGGTAATCGAGGTTAAACTCCCGGGAGTGCACCAAGTCCGGGTTACTTTCCATTTTCTTGATTGTGCTCAGGGCCAGTTTGAGTTTTTTCTTGAGATCGTTAATTTTGTAACGATTGAGCTTGGCTTCTTTTTTGTGCTTGTGATTAATGCCACGAATATAGAACAAAAGACCTAGGGTAGTGCAGAAGAAGGCTGAAGCAAGCGCAATCCATAGGGCAATGCCACCAAAGGTCGGGCGATCTAAGGTTGTAATCGGTGTGGGCTGTTGCGCGATGATCGGCTTTGTGGAAGGGAGGGTTGGCGGCATATGCAAGGATAAACGGAAAATTTTAGGATGAAGGTATGGCCAGAAGTTATTAACAGATTAACAAGGGTCGGTAGGGTCTGTTTCCAGAAGTATAGAAAAAATTTAGAACCATGGAGAGTTCATCGGCCACAATTGGCGGCGGGGCGATCGCCGAATCATTCCCCCAACATTTTCACAAAAACATTGTGTATGATGAGGCGTCTCTGGGAAAATAAAATGGTGGCAATTTTTGAGAATTGTCCAGGCCCGGCAAAAATTTAATGGAATAGGTTGCAAACCCACGATGAACAAAGCCCTTGGTTGTTTGGAGCAGTCAGTGAATACCCGTTGGACAGTGGCGGATAGCGAGACGTTATACCAAGTGGCAGGGTGGGGGGAACCATATTTTTCGATTAACAACCAGGGTCATGTGCAGGTGTCTCCCCTTGGGGACGCAGGGACGAGTATTGATCTATTTGAGCTGGTAGAATCCCTCAAACAGCGAAACATTGGTTTACCCTTCTTAATTCGTTTTCCGGATATTCTCCGCGATCGCATTGAACGGCTCCAGGACTGTTTTGCGACGGCGATCGCCCGGTATGACTATCCGAACCATTACCGGGGTGTGTATCCAGTCAAATGCAATCAGCAGCGCCATTTGGTAGAAGATCTTGTGGAATTGGGGCGCACCCACCACCTGGGCCTAGAAGCGGGTTCTAAGCCAGAACTCATGATTGCGATCGCCCTGTTGGAACCAGAGGCCGATCAAGAGCGACTGCTCATTTGCAACGGTTATAAGGATCAGCATTACATTGAAACGGCCCTCCTAGCGACCCAATTGGGGCACCGCGCCTTGATCGTGATCGAGCAGCCGGAAGAATTAGACTTGGTGATTCGGGCGAGTCAAAGTTTGGGCATCCGGCCGATGTTGGGCATTCGCGCCAAGCTTGCCAGTCGCGGCATTGGTCGTTGGGGGGGCTCCTCTGGCGATCGCGCTAAATTTGGGCTAACCATTCCGCAGATTTTGCGGCTCGTGGAAAAACTACAGGCAGAGGAAATGCTCGATTGTCTGCAATTGTTGCATTACCACATCGGTTCCCAACTTTCCTCGATCAGTGTTGTTAAGTCTGCCATCCGAGAAGCCTCACAAATCTATGTGGAACTGGTAAAACTCGGCGCTCCCATGGGCTTTTTGGATGTGGGCGGCGGTCTCGCGGTAGACTACAGCGGCTCGAAGAACAATTTCCCCTCCTCGAAGAACTACAACATGCAAAACTACGCCAACGACGTGGTGGCGACGGTGCAGGATACTTGCGATGAAACCAACGTGCCCGTGCCCGTGCTGGTAAGTGAAAGTGGGCGGGCGATCGCCTCCCACCAGGCCGTGTTAATTTTTGATGTCCTCGGCAGTAGTGAAGTTGATCCGATTTTGCCCCCGAAGCCCGACTATAAAGAGCATTTGGTGCTGCGTAATTTGCGGGAAACCTACGACACCATTACCCCAGAAAATTACCAGGAAAACTATCACGACGCCGTGCAATTCAAAGATGAAGCCATCAGCCTGTTTAATTTGGGCTATCTCAGCCTAGGCGATCGCGCCAATGCCGAGGAATTGTACTGGTCTTGTTGTCAAAAGATTTTTTCGATTATCCAAGGGCAAGCCAGCATCCCCGAAGACTTTGAAGAACTTTGGCAAAATATGGCCGCCCTCTACTACGTGAATTTGTCTGTGTTTCAATCGGTGCCAGACAGTTGGGCCATTGACCAACTTTTTCCGATTATGCCGATCCACCGACTCCACGAAGAACCGACCAAAAAAGGCATCCTGGCAGATTTAACCTGTGATAGTGACGGACGTATTAACCGTTTTATTGATACCAAGGCCGAAAGTAAAAATCTTCTTGAACTGCACCCTCCCAATGGCCAACCCTACTATCTGGGTCTCTTTTTGATGGGCGCTTACCAAGAAATTATGGGCAACCTCCACAACCTGTTTGGCGATACCCATGTGGTGCACGTGCGTCTGACCGATGACGGCTACCACCTCGAACACCTCGTAGAAGGGGACACGATCAAAGAAGTTTTGCAGTATGTGCAATATGACGTGGCCGATCTCCTCGAAACAATGCGGTGTCGCACAGAGAAAGCCCTCAGTGAAAAACGCCTAACCCTCCAGCAGTCACAACTTCTGATTAACCATTATCGTCAAAGCTTAGAGAGCTACACCTACCTCCACTAATCATCCGATCAGCGCAAATTCACAAGGAATCTGTATTTACTCCAAGCCCAAATATTGACTTGTTTTTCTACAGGATAAGAAAAGCAGCCGCCGTCTCTATGCTTGGCTATTAACAGCTTTAATTTGAGAACTTAAGAGGCGATCCATCCAATGTTCAAAAAATTCACGGTTTGCCTGTTGCTCAGCGAGGGTTTTGGGTTCTAACCCGTGGGGAGCCAGCCCCATCAAAGCCGCACTGGTCACACAGAACATTGATTTTTGGAAGGTTTGGCAAATTTTGACCCGCAAATCCTGCTCTTTGCGCAGGGTGCCCATATAGTAATCCCAGAGATAGTCTGGCAAAAAGTGGCGCATATCTTGCATCAACAGAGTCGGCGGAATCCCCGAACCACCAATGGGTAATGGGTCGGCATAGAGGGCCCCATAGGTAAAGATCCCTTGTTCGGCGGGGACTTGGGCGGCCTGGGCATTGTAGGAGATGGTGCCAGCAAAGGGAGTTCCCCGGAAGAAAATCGCTTCGACGTAGGGAACGGCGGTATCCATGAGGAAGGTTAAACCCGCAGATTCTGGGATCAACTCATACACTTCCCCTTTGATTTCGACCTTGTAGGTGATGGGACGGCTGGCATCAGCTACCAATCCGGCTAGGACGTGGTTGGTCACGTCGGCGGTGGTTTTGATTTCACCGGCATCATAGCGATCGCTCAGGTCGAGAAACATATCACTCATGACGCGCCAAAACTGACCCAAGCCTGTGTAGTAGACCATTTGTCGGGTTTGCTCTAGGAGAAAATCGGGGAAGAGTTTATTCAAACCCAACATGAAGGGATTATTTTTCCAGCGGGCGGCGATCGCCTTTTTGGCGGCCTCAATAAATTCTGGCGTGTCGAGGTAGGCATCTAAACCCCCACCACCATGCCAAAACATCGACTTCATGCAATATTCAGCATATTCAAAGTTAATCCGGTCATGCCACCAATGTTTCAGGAGGCGATCGCCTGTTAATTGGCCGTTGAAATACTTAAAAAAGGGAAAAACATTGAGAAATTGCGATTCAGCCACATAGTTCAGATTATTCGAGTAGGCATCTAAGACCACCCCATAACTCTTGAGGATGCCCACCACTTCCATCACATTTTGATCGCTATTTTCCAGCATCGGTAAACCTTGCTCAAGGCGATGAATGAAAGGGGCAAGGGGATGCCGCGAAGGCTCTAAAACAGCAGTGACCATATTCATATCCACAATTCTTAAACGCTTACTTTTACTTTAAAGAAATTTCAATAGCCGTCGGGGATGCCACCAAGGCCGCCGTGTCGATCTCACTCCAGCGCACCAGCCACTGGGGCTGCAACCCAAAGACGAACAGCAATATCACTAACATAACCGCCGGAAACTGATCCGCCCAATTGACCGGGGACATATTCGTCAGTTCTGGGGTCAAGCGGCCAAAAAAGACCTTATTAATCATCAGCAGAAAATACACCGCCGTGAGACCTGTCCCCACCATACACAGGAGAGTCGCTACTGGATACACCGGAAAGCTGCCCCGAAAAACGAGGAATTCAGCGATAAAGCCCGCCATTCCCGGCAAACCCGCACTGGCCATGACCCCCAGGATCATCAAACTACCCGTCAAAGGCAGACCCCGTTCTGGGGTGAGCAGTCCCCGT
Source organism: Picosynechococcus sp. PCC 8807 (assembly GCF_001693295.1). Taxonomy (NCBI): domain Bacteria; kingdom Bacillati; phylum Cyanobacteriota; class Cyanophyceae; order Chroococcales; family Geminocystaceae; genus Picosynechococcus; species Picosynechococcus sp. PCC 8807. The sequence continues at coordinate 1,922,425 of NZ_CP016483.1, read as the reverse complement.
AGATAATCGACATCCCGACTGCCCGTTTTTTTGTAGACAATGCCCACTAACAAAAAGAGCAGCCCAGAGATCAAACCATGGCTGACCATCTGGATTTCTGCCGCTGCCAAACTTAAGGGGGTCGCCGCCGCCGCCGCCAGCAGAATAAACGCCATGTGGGCAATGGAGGAATAGGCCACCACTTTTTTCATGTCTTTTTGGGCGATCGCACAGGAAGCCCCATACAAGGCACTGATCGCCGCCCAGATCGCCAACCAAGGGGCCACGACAGCCCAAGCCAGAGGAAATAGGCCAATCCCAAACTTCAGTAGACCATAAGTGCCAACTTTGAGGAGCACCCCCGCCAAAATCACCGATACAGGGGTAGACGCTTCGACGTGGGCATCCGGGAGCCAGGTATGGAAAGGCAGAAACGGAATTTTGATCCCAAAGCCCACCAAAATGCCGCCGAGGAGAACTAATTGGGTCGTCAGGGGCAACAAATCACTGTGGAGGGCACTGTAGGCAAAGGTATTAGATTCTGTGAGGAAGGCCAGACCCAAGAAAGAAGCCAGAATTAAAATTCCGGAAACGGCTGTGTAGAGCAAAAATTTAATGGCGGCATAGCCTCGTTTTTTGCCGCCCCAAATCGCAATGAGGAAATATAGGGGGATAATTTCAATTTCGTAGAACAGAAAAAAGAGCAGCACATCCTGGGCTAAAAACGCCCCATTGACACTCGCCTGCAAGAGCAAAAAGAGGGCGTAATAAAAGCGAGGGCGGTGCAGATCCTTGGGGCTAATCCAGAGGGCTACTAGGGTCAACAACGCATTGAGGGCAAGGAGGGGCAACGATAGACCATCAACACCGAGATCGTAGTTCAGACCCAACCACTCAATCCAAGGATAATGTTCGACAAATTGGAGGCCGGCGATCGCCACATCATAATGGAACCCCAACCAAGCTGTCCAAACAAAAACGAGGGCAGCCGCTCCCAGGGCCATCGTCCGGGAAAACTGATTTTTTTCTCCCTGGGGGAGTATCGCCACCAACAGAGCTCCGGCCAAGGGCAGCCAAATTAAGGCACTCAGCATTCTTTCCTCCAAAATTCACAAAAAAGCAGATTTAACAACAAAGGGGGAAACTCCTTAGGCCAACTGATTCGACCAAAAATCCGTAATCATCGTCCATTGACCCGTGGCCATAAACCAGACTAGGCCGAGGATCATCCCTAAAACAATCGTCAAAACATAGAATTGAGACTGTCCCGAAACGTTGTAACGCAGGGCGCTTCCACTAAAAAGTGTCGCCAAACCTGTCAAGTTGACAAAACCATCCACAACGTAGCGATCAAACCAAGCGGCGAGTTTTGAAAGGGTTGTGACCAGCCAAACCACTGTCACGTTGTAAATGCGGTCAATGTAAAAATCGTAGGCCAGCAAATCCTGCAAAAAGCGCAGATAAAGCTGTCGGGGACGACTCAGGGAAGGATTCAAAGTAATCGTTAGACCAGCGACTAAGCCGAGGCCCCCAGTGATCATCAGTGCTGGTATTGCTAAAGTCACGATGAGCGGCCGTTCAACAAGGGTCGGCAGGGATGGGTTAAAGAGCAATTGCCATTGGTGCAAAAAGAAGGGCACCATCAGGGTCATTAGGATCAGACTCACCATGGGCACAGCCATTTGCCAGACCACCTCAGGCGATCGCCGCGTTTTTGGCTTAGGGGCACCGAGGAAAACAGAACGAAAGACCCTGGTCAGATTAAAACTGGAACAAAAGTTTACCCCCACAAGGAGTAGCACGAGCCACGGGGGCGTATCCCAAAAACCATCGACCCAACGGCGCATCGTCCAAAACGTCCCCAGGGGAAAGAGGCACACAAGCCCCGCTGACCCCACCACAAAGGCACTGGTGGTTGCCGGCATCCGTGACCAGAGGCCACCCATTTCCGTAATGTTTTGGCCGTGGGTATTGAGAATAACCGCACCAATACTCATAAATAAGAGCGCTTTGGCGATCGCATGGGTTAGCAAAAGCAACAGGGCAATATCGACTTGATTTAACCCCACCGCAATAAACACCAAACCAAGGTAAGCACTGGTGGAATGGGATAAGGCCCGCTTAATATCAATTTGAGCTAGGGCAACCAACGAAGCCCCCACCGTAGTTACGGTACCGATAATAATCAAAGCGTCGGAGGTGATCGGCGTAATCGTGAAGACAGGCTCCATTTTGAGCAGCACATAGGCCCCCGCAGAAACCACCACCGAATTACGAATAATCCCCGCTGGGTTTGGCCCTTCCATCGCTTCATCAAGCCAGAGGTTCAACGGGAACTGGGCACATTTACCAATCGGCCCGGAAATGAGCGCAAGGCCCACGAGACTGGCTTCCCAGGGGGGCAAGGGGGGATTCGCCGCCCAAGTTTCTAGTTCACTAAACGTGAGCCCCGTACCATAGCTAGACAAAGCAACAATGCCCATCAAGAGCAAGATATCGCCGACCCGTTTGGTCAAAAAAGCATCCCTCGCCGCTGTCACGACCAGGGGTTGGGCGTACCAAAAACCAACTAATAAATAAGTAGAAAGAGTTAATACTTCCAACAGGCCATAGCTCAAGAGCAGCGAGTCGCTAATGGCCAAACCCGATAGGGCCGCCTCAAAAAAGCCCATCAAGCCATAGAAGCGGGCAATAGACCAATCCTTTTCTAGGTACCCAAGGCCGTAGAGTTGGGCCATGAAACAAATGCCAGTGACCAGTTCCATTGCGCCGAGGTTAACCGGAGAAATTTCAATAACCAGGGAAAGATTTAGATCGGCAACCTGGAGCCACTCCAGTGATAGTTGTTGGGGGGGCATGTTCCAAAGGGAAGCGAAGGCAAAGGAACCGTGTAAAAGACCCAAAAAGGTCATGATCAGGTTGAGGTAGGCGGCAGGTCGAGGCCCGGTGCGCCGAATTAACCCGAGGGACCAAGGCAAGGTCAAGAGTGCCCCCGTAATTCCGTAGACTGGAACTAGCCATACGCTTTGTAAAAGAAATTCACTCATGGAGGGTGTCTAGAAAATCACAACAGAAGGTTGGTTGGCATTGGGTGGATTGGCCAGAAAATATTTCAAATCGTCGGTCTACAGTCTTTGTAAGAGAGTGTAATCGATTAGATGGCGATTTCCCAAAGGTTTGAGGCTTTTTTGTGGTGATAGCGATGCTTAATTGGCATAGCGTTAAGAAATAATAATTTGGCGATCGCCTACATGGTTTTGTTAATTATTAAGTCGAAATGTCAGCCTTTGCCGACCCTTTGATGTTTCTTAAAATTCAGCCGAGGGGAACCACTCCTATGATTGGCGTAGTGGCTGTTGACCGTCAATTTGAAATTCTAAAAAGATGACTTTGAGTTGATGCCCAGCGGGCCGCTTTCCCGTCACCAACTCATTCGTTGGAGTAAACCTCTCCATGGCATCAATCGCAAATATCGGGCACTGGATCTCCCGCCCAACCTTTAGACATTGGCGTGGTGATTTTTTTGGGGGGCTAACGGCGGCCATTGTCGCACTCCCCCTTGCCCTTGCCTTTGGGGTTTCTTCCGGAGCCGGGGCGATCGCCGGAATGTATGGGGCCATTTGTACTGGATTTTTTGCCGCGTTGTTTGGGGGAACTCCCGCCCAGATCACGGGACCTACGGGGCCGATGACGGTGGTGATGGCAACGGTTTTTACCGCCGCCGCGAAGACCGCTGATGATCCGGCCACAGGCCTAGCGATCGCCTTCACCGTGGTCATGTTGGGGGGTCTCTTTCAGATCCTTCTAGGCATCCTGCGCCTGGGAAAATACATCACCCTAATTCCCTACACCGTCATTTCTGGGTTTATGTCTGGGATTGGCGTGATCATTATTGTGCTTCAGTTTGGCCCCCTACTTGGTTATCCCGGCGGCGCCAATATTTTGGGGGCCGTTCAAGAAATTCCCTACGATCTAACCCATCCTTACCTCGGGGCCACGGCCCTGGGCCTTCTGACTTTGGCGATTGTATTTGCTTCACCGGCCCGACTCAATCGTCTTGTCCCCTCTCCTCTCCTGGCTCTGGTCATCTGCACGATTTTATCTCTGTTAATTCCCAATCCTGACTTGGCGCGCATTGGCGACATTCCCCAGGGTTTTCCGACCCTCCATTGGCCCTATTTCAGCCTGCCTCTGTTGCGTCAAATGCTTGGCTATGGCGTGATCCTCGGTACCCTAGGCGCCATTGATTCGCTTCTGACTTCTTTAGTTGCGGACAATATCACCCGTACCCAGCACGACTCCGACCAAGAATTAATCGGCCAAGGCATTGGCAATTTTCTCTCCGGCTTTGTGGGAGGACTACCGGGGGCTGGGGCAACGATGCGGACAGTGATCAATGTGCGCTCTGGGGGCAAAAGCAACCTTGCCGGCATGCTCCATGCTTTGGTGTTATTGGTGATTTTACTTGGGGCGGCCCCCCTCACGGCCCCTATCCCCCATGCGGTCTTAGCGGGCATTTTGATCAAAGTGGGCATTGACATTATTGATTGGAGTTTCTTGAAACGGGCCCACAAAATTTCCTGGAAAGCGACGGGATTAATGTATGGTGTTTTATTATTAACCGTCTTTGTCGATTTGATCACGGCAGTGGCGGCAGGGGTCTTTGTGGCGAATCTCCTGACGGTCAAAAGCCTCACGGATTTGCAAATGCAGCGGCTAGAAACCATCACTGCTGGGGCCGATACAAGTACGTTAAATGAGCGCGAACGGGAACTGTTACACCAGGCCCAGGGGCACATTATTCTTTTTTGTTTAGGTGGCCCCATGAGCTTTGGGGCGGCGAAAGGGATTGCCCAACGGATGGCCATTGTTGAAAAATACGAGGTTTTGATTTTAGACCTCAGTGAGGTACCCCGGATGGGAGTGACGGCCTCCCTGGCGGTGGAGACGATGATCAGGGATGCCCACGGTCGGGGACGGGAAGTGTTTTTAGTGGGGGCCATGGGCCAGGTACGCGATCGCCTGAGGAAATTAGAAGTGTTAAAGTTGCTGCCACCCCGCAATCGTGTAACAAATCGTTTAGATGCGCTCCAACAGGCGATCACCTTCATTCAGCAGCGAAAAGCTTAGTCCTCTGACCTTTGGGCAACTTCTTCTAGAAACCCCTGTCTATTTAAACGATGAAGCATTGACTCTACTTAACCTTGGTATTACGAAATATCATTGCAGTTTATGTTGTCAAAGGTGCCATTGTTGCTTATGCTCTTCATAGCTTGCCAAAATCAAAATTAGTAACAAACGCGATTCTTGGCGATCGCCTTGTCCACTATAAAGCCTGTAAAGGACCCTAACCCCTGCGCAGAGGCAAGTGGTCGGTCTTATGCCGCTTCCGTTATCCCAACTAGAAGCAGACCAAACTCCCAGGGGGACGCCTGTTCCTTAGTATTTTTAAGACATTAAGCTTGATAAGCGAGGATAAATTAGATGCCTATTGCAGTTGGAATGATTGAAACCCGCGGTTTCCCCGCAGTTGTAGAAGCTGCTGACGCGATGGTAAAAGCCGCCCGTGTAACCCTCGTTGGTTACGAAAAAATCGGTAGTGGCCGCGTTACTGTGATTGTCCGTGGTGATGTTTCTGAAGTCCAAGCCTCCGTTTCCGCTGGCATTGAGAGCGCCAACCGTGTCAATGGTGGTGAAGTGCTTTCTACCCACATCATCGCCCGTCCCCACGAAAACCTCGAATACGTCTTGCCGATTCGCTACACCGAAGAAGTAGAACAATTCAGAACCTATTAACCCTGGGACAGAGGGGCGATCGCCATTCTTTTTTCGGTCACGCATCCTCTGTGATTTCCAGAAACTACTAATTAAAAGCAAGAGGAGAAAAACTCAATGTCTATTGCAGTCGGAATGGTAGAAACCCTCGGTTTCCCCGCAGTTGTAGAAGCTGCTGACGCGATGGTAAAAGCTGCCCGCGTAACCCTCGTTGGTTACGAAAAAATCGGTAGTGGCCGCGTTACCGTAATTGTCCGTGGTGATGTTTCTGAAGTCCAAGCTTCCGTTTCTGCCGGTACTGATAATGTCAGCCGCGTTAACGGTGGCCAAGTGCTTTCTACCCACATCATCGCCCGTCCCCACGAGAACCTCGAATACGTTCTGCCGATCCGGTACACCGAAGCCGTAGAACAGTTTCGTGAAAGCGTGAATCCCCAACCTCTGAGAAGAGTGTAATTTTTTAATAAAAAAATTTTTAGTTATAAATTTTCATGCAAATTGCCAAAGTACGTGGCACTGTCGTCAGCACCTACAAAGCAGAAAGCCTCCGGGGGATTAAATTTTTGCTCGTTCAATTTATAGATGAACAGGGTCAGCCCCTTCCTAAATATGAAGTGGCAGGAGATCTCGTAGGCGCTGGCGTCAATGAATGGGTTTTGGTCAGTCGTGGTGGTGCTGCCCGTACCGAAACGGGAATGGAGGGAAGACCCCTAGATGCGATGGTCATTGGCATCATTGACACGGTCAACGTCGATAATCGTTCCCTTTACAGCAAGAAAGATGCAGGCTAAATGGTCTGAATTTTTTCCAGCCGGACTACCCAAAGTCAATGCGTGGCTCGTTTGGTAATCTCAAGCAATTTATGGCGGATGGTTAAAAGCTAGCGAGAGAAGCAATCAATGACATTGAGAGGAGGGATTGATTCATGGTAGTCCGCAGTACCGCGGCTCCCCCAACACCTTGGTCTAAGGACTTAGCTGAACCAAAGATTCACGAAAGTGCCTATGTGCATTCTTTCTCGAATTTAATTGGTGATGTCACAGTTTGCGAACATGTGCTCATTTCTCCGGGAACGTCTATTCGGGCAGATGAGGGCGCACCTTTCCATATCGGGGCAGCAACCAATATCCAAGATGGCGTTGTGATCCATGGTTTGGAGCAGGGCCGTGTCGTTGGGGCAGATGGCCATGACTATTCTGTCTGGATTGGCGATCGCAGCTGTATTACCCACATGGCCCTTGTCCATGGTCCCGCCTACATTGGCAACGATTGCTTTGTTGGTTTTCGTTCCACAGTGTTTAATGCCCGCATCGGCGATGGTTGTGTCATCATGATGCACGCCCTCGTTCAAGATGTGGACATTCCCCCCGGCAAGTATGTGCCTTCGGGAGCTGTGATTACGAACCAGCAGCAGGTGGAGCGCCTCTCCAATGTGACCGAGGCCGATCGCGCCTTTGCTAAACAGGTGGTGGAAATCAATGAAGCATTACGGGAGGTCTCCCCAGGGGCCACTAATAATGGTTCACGAATTGCTGCCAACCAGCAACCAACCCCCTCTTCTTCTACAAATACAAGCGGTACTAGCGAACATCAATCGGTGGGAAATATGAGTTTAAACGGAGATCTTTACAATCAGGTGCGTGGCCTTGCCGCCCAAGGGTGCACCTTCACCGCAGAATATGCCAACAAGCGGCGCTTCAAAACCAAATCTTGGTTGAGTGCTGGTTTTGTCGAAGGTCATTCTGCTGATCAAATCATTGGTAACTTGAACCGGGTGCTGGCTGATCATGCCGGGGAATATGTCCAGTTAATCGCTGTGGCTCCCAATAGCAAATCAAGGGCGGCAGAAATTGTTGTGCAACGTCCAGGCGATAGTGCCCCAGTCCAAACATCGACAACGGCTAGCTACAGCAACAACGGCAACCGCAGCAACGGCACCAGTGCGGGAAGTCAAGCGGCAGCGGTTGGGGGCGATTTAACGTCTCAGATCCATGCTTTAGCGTCCCAGGGCTGTAGCTTTACCGCTGAACACGCCAATACCCGTCGTTTTAAGACGCAATCTTGGTTGAGCGCCGGTTTTGTCGAAGGTCATTCTGCGGAACAAATCATTGCCAACGTTAATGGCTTGTTGGGTCAATATCCCAATGAGTATGTGCAAGTCATTGCCGTTGACCCCCATAGCAAGTCTCGGGTGGCGGAATTAATCGTCCAGCGTCCTGGGGAAACGGGGACTTTGTCTACTAAAGCAACAGCCTCCTCCGCCCGTCGCAGTGGCAACAAGGTGGTTAACACGGCCTCTGGTGGTGATGTGGCAGGACAAATCGCGGCTCTGGCTTCCCAGGGTTGTAGCTTTACGGCCGAACACGCCAGCACCCGCCGTTTTAAAACCCAGTCTTGGCTAGGGGCAGGCTTTGTTGAGGGCCATTCTGCCAATCAGATTTTGGCAAATATCCAGGCGATCGCCGCCCAGTTCCCCAACGAATATGTCCAGTTAATCGCCGTTGATCCCAACTCCAAAACACGGGCCGCAGAAATCATCATTCAACGCCCTGGCAACAATGCGCCTGTCCAGACAGCAACCGCAACCAGTAGTTTTTCGGGAGGCACGAAAGCAGCCCCAAGCAGCAATGGTTTCGGGGGCCACAGTAGCGGGAGTCTCAGTGGGGACGTGGTTTCTAAAGTCCGTTCGCTTTTGATGCAAGGCTACAAGATTGGAACAGAACACGCCGATAAGCGCCGTTTCCGGGTTAAGTCCTGGAGTAGTTGTGGCACCATTGACAGCACCCAAGAGGCAGAAGTTTTACGTCACCTCGAAGGTTGTCTCCAGGAGCACAGTGGCGAATATGTCCGCATGATTGGTGTTGATGAAGCGGCTAAACGACGGGTACTTGAGGAAATTATCCAACGCCCCTAGGTTGTGTAACGCGACCACTTCGTTATGGGGGAGAAAACGAATGTCTATCCCCCAACCCTTACCCCATCTGTGATTAATTGAATCACCGTTGACAAAATCATTGTGACTTTCCAGGCAATTACCCATCCAGATATTCAAATTAATGGCGATGTAAGGATCCATCCCCGTGCGGTTATTGCCCCCGGTGTTATTCTGCAAGCAACCGAAGGCAATTATGTGGCGATCGCCGCTGGTGCTTGTATTGGTGCAGGTGCGATTATCCAGGCCCATGGCGGCAACATCGAGATCCACGCCGGCGCGATTATCGGGGCAGGCTGCCTGATCATTGGCCAATGCTCAGTGGGGGAAAATGCCTGCTTAGGTTATGGCTCTACCCTATTTCAAACGGCGATCGCCGCCGCCGCAATTCTCCCGCCCCAAAGCCTCATTGGCGATCCGTCCCGCCAAGAAACTACCGCTTCTTACCAGACTCAACCGTCAAAACCCGCGAATCAATCGACAACCCAACCCCTCGATCCTTGGCAAGCAGAAGACACAACCAACCAGACTGCCACAACTTTTTCGCCACCAGGGCGATCGCCCACTAGCAGCGGTAGCCGTCCCAATGTCCAGCCCCCACCAGAAGCAGGATCCCCTCCAACTGAAACACCAAACACCGAAGTGATGCCGACGGTTCCAGAATCAAAGGAATCCCTAGAATCGGGCGAAAAAACACCAGTTGTCGGGCAAGTTTATATCAATCAACTATTAATGACCCTATTCCCTCACCAAAATTCTCTCAATACCCCAAATCCACCAGATGAGCCTTAGCCTCACAAAACTTTCATGATTTCTTGAGTGAAAATTAAATGTTTAAAGTTCTTAAAGGAGATTGTTGAGAAACATAAATACTTAATTCATCTCACCTGAACGCTTTCCCTCTCTAAAGATCCCGACAGAAAACGGTTTTAGCCCAATGTCTCATTAGGTAGCATGGCTGAATTCGAGCGGGATTTTATGGCTTTTTTAGGTATTTTTGTAAGGGTAAAATAGGCCCATCAAATAGCATTAGAAATGCTAATCAGCCCAAAAAACAAAAGCAATCTTTTTTTGTTGCTAAAAGATAAAAATAAGTCGAGGCTGTGGTAACATATCCCACAGATTAAAGAAAGTCATAAGACTTGAATCTTCAGAATTTTAAAAAGCAGTTTTGCCAACGTAAGATTTTTGAAGTTTTCGACCAACGATACCGTTACTGGTATTTGTCTGTTAAAGATAAGCATTTTTGCTGGAGGAAAACCGCATGGTTCAGACCAAATCTGCTGGGTTTAATGCCGGTGTACAGGACTACCGCCTGACTTACTACACCCCCGATTACACCCCGAAAGATACCGACTTACTCGCTTGTTTCCGGATGACTCCCCAACCTGGAGTCCCCCCCGAAGAATGTGCTGCGGCTGTTGCGGCTGAATCTTCTACCGGTACTTGGACCACTGTATGGACCGATGGTCTGACTGACCTCGACCGCTACAAGGGTCGTTGCTACAACGTTGAACCCGTTCCCGGTGAAGACAACCAATATTTCTGTTTCGTTGCTTACCCCCTCGATCTGTTTGAAGAAGGTTCTGTAACCAACGTTTTGACTTCCTTGGTTGGTAACGTATTCGGTTTTAAAGCGCTGCGTGCCCTGCGCCTCGAAGATATCCGCTTCCCCGTTGCGTTAATCAAAACTTACCAAGGACCTCCCCACGGGATTACTGTAGAGCGTGACCTCCTCAACAAGTATGGTCGTCCTCTCCTCGGTTGTACGATTAAGCCGAAGCTCGGTCTGTCTGCGAAGAACTACGGTCGTGCGGTTTATGAATGTCTCCGTGGTGGTCTTGACTTCACCAAAGATGACGAAAACATCAACTCTCAGCCTTTCATGCGTTGGCGCGATCGCTTCCTGTTCGTTCAAGAAGCTATCGAAAAATCCCAAGCTGAAACCAACGAAGTTAAGGGTCACTACCTCAACGTAACCGCTGGCACTTGCGAAGAAATGCTCAAGCGGGCTGAATTCGCCAAGGAAATCGGCACGCCCATCATCATGCACGACTTCTTAACCGGTGGTTTCACTGCGAACACTACCCTCGCGAAGTGGTGCCGTGACAACGGTGTTCTGCTCCACATTCACCGGGCAATGCACGCGGTAATTGACCGTCAGAAGAACCACGGTATTCACTTCCGGGTTCTCGCTAAGTGTCTCCGCCTCTCCGGTGGTGACCACCTCCACTCCGGTACCGTTGTGGGTAAACTCGAAGGCGATCGCGCCGCCACCCTCGGTTTCGTAGACCTGATGCGTGAAGACTACGTTGAAGAAGATCGTTCTCGCGGTGTATTCTTCACCCAAGACTACGCTTCTCTCCCCGGCACCATGCCTGTGGCTTCCGGTGGTATCCACGTATGGCACATGCCTGCCCTCGTTGAAATCTTCGGCGACGATTCCTGCCTCCAGTTTGGTGGTGGTACCCTCGGTCACCCCTGGGGTAACGCACCTGGTGCAACTGCAAACCGTGTTGCTCTGGAAGCTTGTGTTCAAGCCCGTAACGAAGGTCGCAGCCTGGCCCGTGAAGGTAATGATGTCCTCCGTGAAGCAGGTAAGTGGTCGCCTGAATTGGCAGCCGCCCTCGACCTGTGGAAGGAAATCAAGTTCGAATTCGATACCGTTGACACTCTCTAAGCTCCTGATGAGCATCAGTGGATGGGGAAGTTTGTCACAATCTACCTATTCACTGATGATTTCCTCCCATGGAGTTTAAAAAAGTTGCGAAGGAAACGGCTATCACTTTGCAAAGCTATTTGACCTACCAAGCGGTGCGTCTGATTAGTCAGCAACTTAGTGAAACCAATCCTGGACAGGCGATTTGGTTAGGAGAGTTCTCTAAGCATCATCCCATTCAAGAGAGTGATCTTTACCTCGAAGCGATGATGCTAGAAAACAAAGAACTTGTCCTCAGAATTCTGACGGTGCGAGAAAGCCTTGCGGAAGGAGTTCTGGAGTTTTTACCAGAGATGGTCCTCAGCCAAATCAAGCAGTCCAATGGAAACCATCGCCGTTCTTTATTAGAGCGTTTAACTCAAGTTGATTCTTCATCAACTGATCAGACTGAACCTGACCCTGGTGAGTCTGATACTTCAGAAGATTCTGAATAAACTTTGATCCGATAAAGAGGACATAAATTAATGAAAACTTTACCTAAAGAAAAGCGTTACGAAACTCTTTCTTACTTGCCCCCCCTCAGCGACCAGCAAATCGCTCGCCAAGTCCAGTACATGATGGATCAAGGCTATATTCCTGGTATCGAGTTCGAAAAAGATCCGACTCCCGAACTTCACCACTGGACACTGTGGAAGCTGCCCCTTTTCAACGCAAGCTCTGCTCAAGAAGTACTCAACGAAGTGCGTGAGTGCCGTAGTGAATATTCTGACTGCTACATCCGTGTTGTTGGTTTCGACAACATCAAGCAGTGCCAAACCGTTAGCTTCATCGTTTACAAGCCCAACCAAACCCGTTACTAAGGTTTTGTCGGTTTTTGTGACCTGAATTTAATTTGAATCATGCGGAATGCGATCGCCTTAAGACGGTCGCATTTTTTTGTTTAAGTTTAAAATTTTCGAAATACACTACTAGAATTTTTAGCATATCTGCCAGTTTCTATTGTTCTCACACTATGATCCATCGCCAAAGTCAGTGTCTAGTTCCCGATTGTCAAACTATCAATCCCTATGATCATAAATTTTGCCAGCGTTGCGGTAAAAGGTTGACCCTAAGAAATCGCTATCGTTCGGTGCAGTTTTTAGGGGAAGGTGGTTTTGGAAGAGCATTTTTGGCGATCGACTCGGATACCTGGGACACACCCTGCGTGATTAAGCAGTTTTTGCCGAACTTGGGAGGAGCATCTGGCAGTGCGGTGCTCGAAAAAGCGAAAGAATTGTTTAAACGGGAATCGAAGCAGTTGAAAGAGTTGGGCAAACATCCCCAAATTCCTGATCTGTTGGCATTTTTTGAAGAAGAGAGCAAGCTTTATATCGTTCAAGAATATATAGAAGGGCAAAACCTGCTGGATCTAGCATTGTCTCAAGGGCGTTTTCCTGAGGCAAAGATCCGAGAATTTTTGGTTAGTCTGCTCAAAGTTTTGGAATTTGTTCATGGGCAAAAGGTAATTCACCGAGACATTAAGCCAGAAAACATCATTTATCAGACGGAAAAGCGGCAATATGTACTGATTGATTTTGGGGTGTCGAAGCAGGTGGGCAGTACTTTAACTCAGATAGGGACGAGTGCGGGGACTACGGGGTATGCGCCACCAGAACAAATGCGAGGGTATGTGGATTATTCTTCTGATCTTTATGCTTTAGCGGCGACAACAGTTCGGTTATTAACGGGGAGGTTTGCGCAAGAGGTCAATGGCTTGATCGAAGATGAAGTCTATGACATTCCTAATTGTGAATGGGTCTTTGGGGATTGGTGTCGGCGTAATCAGATTTCCCTAAGCGAAGAGCTAGAACAAGTGCTCTTGAAAATGTTGAGCCTGCGTCCAAAGGAGCGTTTCACCACAACAACGGAAGTTCTATCAGTCCTAAATAAGAATCAACCACAGCAGATTGCTACACCACCAGTATCTTCTCTTAGCAATCAACTATCTTTGCCATCTTCTTTTGTGGAGGATTTGGGGAATGGAGTCAAACTGGAAATGATTCTGATTCCAACCGGTAGTTTCATGATGGGTACACCAAGAGGATCTGGGATTGAGCGTGCCATGCCACAGCATTACGTAGAAATTACAGAGCCTTTTTACATGGGAAAATTTTTGGTCACTCAGAGACAATGGCAACAAATCATGGGTACTAATCCCTCACACTTCAAGGGCCCTGTAGCTGAAGACTTTCATCGCAATCTCTCTGCAATAGCAAAGATTTATATGCGCTATGCCTACCCCCAAATACTCAAATTTGCTGACAGTCGCTATCCTGTAGATTCTGTTTCATGGCATGATTGCCAAAAGTTCATTCAGAAACTGAATGATATTACCGGAAAAACTTATCGTTTACCCAGTGAAGCGGAGTGGGAGTATGCTTGTCGAGCCGGAACGACGACAGCATTTTATTTTGGAGAAACTATCAGCACAGACCAAGCAAACTATAATGGCAATTTCGTCTATGCTCAAGGTAAGAAAGGAACATATCGAGAAGAGACAACTTGGAATTATAGTTTTCCAGCTAACGCTTTTGGTCTATATGATATGCATGGCAATTTATGGGAATGGTGCGAAGATGATTGGGAAAATAATCATAAACAAAGAAGGACTCAAGCAGCTTATAAAAAGATGACAGGTCATCAGAAAGTTTTGCGGGGCGGTTCTTGGATGAATAAGCCATCACACTGTCGATCGTCACATCGGAGCTGTGCCAACCCATCCGTTGCTAACAAGGTCAGAGGGTTTCGGCTTGTGTGTGGATAGGTGTTTACCATGGTAATTACTAAAATAACCATAGAAATAAAATTCTAGGGGAATTCTTAAGATGAAAAAACGAGTGACCTTAACCTTTCCCCAAGACACGGTGCAAATGCCCGTCACCTATCGCTTGGCAAAGGATTTTAATATTGCGGCGAATATCATCCGCGCCCAGGTCGCCCCAAACCAGGTGGGCAAGTTGGTGGTGGAACTCCAGGGGGATATTGATGCCATTGAGATGGCCTTGGAATGGATGAAAGGCAAGGGGATTTTAGTTTCCCTCGCGAGCAAAGAAATCGTGATTAACGAAGATATTTGTGTGGATTGTGGTCTCTGTACAGGGGTTTGTCCGACGGGAGCATTATCGCTAGATCCCCAAACGTTTCGACTAAAATTTACCCGCCAAAAATGTGTGGTTTGCGAACAGTGTTTACCCGCTTGTCCGGTGCAGGCGATCGCCACGAATTTTTAAGGTATCTTCCCCAAAAAAGTGCTGTTAGCGGTGATGAAATCAACCCAAAGATTGCAATTGCTAATCAGAGTAATTACAAATTCTGTTAGAAAATATATTTAAAGGTAGAAACCATTGTGTTTTAAGCTTTTTGGGTCTGTTTTGAGCAATTGAGAAGATTATCCTAGGCCAGAGTATCCCTTAGGATATTGTGAGGAATTCCTAACTTTTTAATTCTTCATGAAAAAACAGGCCAACGTTCAGCGTCACACAGAGCCCGCAGATCAGAATTTGCGGCTAAAAAGTCATGGCAATTTATTTTATTTATTGGCTGTGGCGGCGGGCTTGATTTTTTTACAGGGTTACATGATTGCGCCTTTAATTCCCCGTTTATCGGAGATTTTTGGCGTTTCTGTCCAGGAAATTGGCTTTATTGTGCCGATTTATATGCTGTCCTACGCTGTAATGGCTCTTTTTTATGGCATTCTCTCGGATCGTTTTGGTCGTTGGGCGATTATCCGAGTCGCGCTGATTATTTTTGTAATTTGTACCGGGTTAACAGCGACATCCCAAAATCTGTCCCAATTAGCTACTTGGCGACTATTAACGGGCATTGGGGCCAGTGGCATTATTCCAATGACCTTTGCTCTAATTGGAGATCTGTTTCCCTTTGAGCGTCGGGGCGCAATGTTGGGTTTAATCTTTGCGGCAATGGAAGGGGGGATGGCTGCGGGTTCTGCTGGGGGCGCAATCCTAGAGCCGTTTATTGGCTGGCGGACTTTGTTTATCGGCACGGCGATCGCCGCTGGTTTAGTGCTGTGGCGACTGCAACCCTATGGTGCACTGTTTGACGAAGCCCCCCAGGAATCTCCTCCTTCGATCCAGCAAATCTTCCGGGGATACTGGCAGGTACTCCGTAGCTTTCGGGGCCAGCGCACCTATGCTTATGTCCTGTGGAATGGGATTTACCATGCAGGGGTCTTTACTTGGTTGGGCCTTTATCTCTCGGAACGCTTCACCATGAGTCCCTTGAATATTGGTTTAACTATTTTGGGTTATGGGGTGCCGGGTCTATTGCTGAGTGCTTGGATTGGCAAAGCGGTAGATCGTTGGGGACGACGCTGGTTAGTGCCGGCAGGTCTGGTGATGGCGGCCCTGTCGGGTCTGGTGATGATCTTACCGATTACCCCTTGGATGACAACGGTGGCCGTGGTCATTTTGTCCATTGGCTATGATTTGACCCAACCGCTTTTTGTGGGCATTGTCACGGATTTGGGTGATGACGACAACCTCGGTCAAACCATGGGTCTCAAGGTTTTTACTCTCTTTACGGGGTTTGGGATCGGTAGTTTGCTATTCGGAAAGCTGCTCACCTGGGGCTTTGCCTGGGCCTTGGGGATTTTTGGCGGGTTCCAGTTGCTAGCGGGGATCTTCGCCTTAAGGTTTTTTTGGTGGGAAGTACCTTGGCGGCGATCGCCCCAACTCCGTTCCTAGGGAAATTTGATCATTGAGGTTTCGTGGCCTGGAGTAGACCATAGCGAATTAAACCCCGCCGAAAACCGCTTTTCATCAAGTCTAAGGCCAATGCCCCTTGCAGGGTTTGCCAGCCTGCTTTGAGAATGCCCAAAACTGCTTCTGGGGTGAGGGCAGAATCGATCACTTGATCCCAGAAGGGAGCCACGGCGGTAGACCAATCTGCTGTCTCGATATTTTCTAAACCACATTCGGTGGCGATCGCCTGATAATCTGGCAACGAAATCACGTAGGGCAAGCAGTAAACCCGATATAGATCTTCGAGGTGCTTTTGTTCATCCGGGGTCAGGGTGCCCGCTACTGAATCCGTTGGTCGATGACACCAAGTCGCCATTAATAACTTGCCACCCGGCTTGAGCACCCTTGTGCATTCCTGGAGAAACTGCCGCTTGTTGGGCATATGTTCACCACTTTCGAGGGTCCAGACGAGGTCAAATTCCCCATCCCGAAAGGGCATATTTAGCGCATCGGCTACTTTAAACTCAACTTGATCCTGTAAATTCTGTTCCGTTGCCCTGGCGATCGCCCGATTGGCCTGTACCGGAGAGAGGGTAATCCCAACGCCCTGCGCATTAAACTTATCAGCTAAATAGAGGGTACTGCCGCCAATACCACAGCCCACATCGACAAAATTTTCAACTTGTTCGACTTTGCCCCAGGCCAGAAATTCTTCAATTAATTCAATTTGTGCCTGCCGACGATTGAGCCGTTCTGTGCCCCCTAGACCATAGAAACCGTGGTGCATATGTTCACCCCAGATCGATTCCCAGAGGGGACTAGACGCATCATAAAATTCGCGGATTTGCTGATACAGTTGCGCTCCCATAAACCTTAAGCCTATTCTTCATACTCAATTAACACCTGAACCCAGTGGGGCGGACGCGGAATCGAATTTCCCAAACGATCCAACATCAACAATGCCACCAGATGCACCACGAATAGGTATAACACACTATTAATAGTCAGCATGACCAGGGCTAAAAGCTGAATCACCAGTAAACTCGGTTGGGTCAACAGGCCCAGCTTGAGAAAGAGCCAATCCGCCATCTCCGAAATTTGCGAGATTACATAAACCCACAGGTCTTCGCCGAGCAGTAATGACAGGAGCCACACCCGAAAGAAAAAGCCGAGGGTGCCCAAGATCGTCCCCAGGGTGACCGACCAATACCAAGACACCTGACGTCGCCACATCCACCCCAACTGCACACCAATCAGGCCATAGGGAATGGTGTAAATAATGCTACGGGTCGGCCCCATCAGAATCGACAATAGCAAGCTAGAGACGAGGGTTGACATCCACGCCGCCCGGGAACCCCAACGCAAATAGACCAAGGCAATGGGCAACGGAAAAAATAGTCGCAGCAATGGCCCAATGGGAAAGTAATAGTTAATCAGCCAAATTAAACTGGCGGTGCTGGCTAAAAAAGCCGTTTCGACCACCACCAAGGTTTTACGATGTCTTGTCGCTGAGGTGGGAGCAGGTGGAGCAATAATATCTGGGTTATTGACCTGGGTAAGGGAGGAGCTTGGGGGTTGGGATGCTTGGGAATCTAAATCTACCCAATTCATATCCTCTGGAGAATTCTTTGGATCAGAAAAATGCTCAGTCACAGCGATCGCCTAATGGATGATGTCGTCGAGGGCACGCAGATTTGGGATAAACACAGCATCCGGGGTGCGCCTAATTAAACCTTTCTTTTCTAACTTAGTCAAAACCCGCGTGACTGTCTCCCGCGCCAGACCACTTAAACTACTCAGTTCCCGATGGGGCAGACTCGGAATGCGGATCTCCCCTTGGTCTGTGGCTTGTCCTTGACTTTCGGCCAAAAAGACCAGGATATCAGCGACCCGCGCCAGACTATTGGTTTCGCGCACCTGGAGGCGACGGTTCACTTGGCGGAGACGTTTGGCCATCAGTTGGGCGAGACGGACTCCCACCAGAGGCTCTGTGTTTACCAATTTAACGAAGTCGGCGGCGGGGATACTACTAATGGTGGTGGCGGTCAGGGTGATCACATCAGTGGAACGGGTGGCTTCTTCGAGGGCGGCCATTTCGCCAAATAATTCCCCAGCGCCGAGGATATTCAGGGTAATTTCTTTGCCATCGAGGTTGTAGGTGCGAATTTTCACCCAGCCCGTCTGGATAAAGTAAACAGAACCGCCCCAGTCTTTTTCTAAAAGGATAATTTGGTTGGCTGGGAAGGGCCGCGTCACCAGATGGGCGATCGCCTTTTGTAGACTTGCCTCCGGTAGCCCCTGGAAAAAAGGCAACGCCTTGAGGAAGGTGCGGGCTGTGTCATCACTCACCGGATTCGTGGGGGATTCGGCCATAATTCTTGGGGCAAAGGGCAGAAGATACTAGCTGCTGGTAGCGATAGTCCTGTTAAATGGCAGGGTCAACAGGACCACATGGGGCTTAAATCTCCCTCCATTATGCAATGCCTCCGGAAGATCGATAGCCCCAACATTTTTATTCCAGAGCAGATGGCACACAAGGGTTCGCGGCAGGCACCGTAAAATCAGGGGTTAATTGTCCCTCTAGGTCAGCAAGGGCCACCCAAGCATTATTGCCCTCGGTCAAAAGTTTGCGACTTGGAGGCGCGCTTTGATCGCCTTTTTGACAAAGTTTAAGCATCACCTGATTTTCCCCGTTGATTTGTTCGACCCGAAGAATACTGCCCCCCAAAATCAATAACGGATCGGCGGTGGTGGTGGCGATCGCCTCTGGTGTGGCGTAGGCCGTGAGGGAACGATTTTCCTGGAGCTGAAAAATTTGATTTTTGCTCAGGGGTAAAGTCGTCTCCTCTGGTTCCCCTGCGGGCACCGTTACCGTTGGTGGATCTTCGGTGACATCTGTAATGGGGACAGGATTAATCGTCGGTGGTGTTGTGGAGGGAGAACTGCCGAGGGGTTCCCGCTGCCAACGTTGCCACAGCAAACTACCAACCCCCAACAAACACAGACACCCAACCAAAATCAGCAATAGACGACTGGGGGAATTTGCCGTTTTGCGTCCCCGGAGCCGAGACATTTGGGTTGCCACGGGGGGCGGCGCCTTGGGTTGGATAAAGGTCGGTTGTAGTTGGGTGAGTTTCGGGTAAGGAATCGGCGTTTCGGGAACTTCTCCTTGCACTTTGACCTGGAGTAGGGCAATGGTGCTGTTGTCGTGGCCATTCTTGGTATTGGCAATTTCAATCAGGCGATCGCCCACTTGGGTCAGGTCTTTTTGGCCTTGGATTAGGGGGGCAATTTCCGCTGCCCAATGGGCTTCTACTTGGCCATCATCACTGAGGCCGTCGGAACAAAGAAGATAAATCGCGTCTTGATCCAGCACCAGGGACGTTACGGTGGGGTGGAGGGAATGGGACGGATTCATCCCCAAAGCTTGCACCAAAGCCCCAGATCCAGGGTAGGCCAAGGCATCTTTGTAGAGGGCATAGCCAAGGCGGACTTCCCGGGAACCGAGGTCATCGTCATAGGTCAGTTGGTGGCAACTGGTGGTGGTGATGCGATAAATGCGGGAGTCTCCCACGTGGGTCAAGTAAAGTTCGGGGGCATGAACCCAGGCCATGACAACGGTGGTGCCCATGCGGTTCCGGTCTTGGCGATTTTCTTGGTCGTTGCGATCGCAAATTACATCGTTGGCCTGGAGCACGGCGGCGGCTAATTTTTCTTGGATCTGGGCGGCCTGCTCCGGTGGGTGATCCGTGAAATTTTCCAGTTGGGTTTGCAGTTGCTCAATGGCGATCGCCGAGGCCACTTCCCCCTGTTCATGGCCACCAATGCCATCACAGACAATTGCTAGGGGCGCATCGGGATAAACTTTGCCGGGGGGCGGAAAACAGGCATCCTCATTGTGGTCACGGCTGGGGCCAGCGTCAGTTTTGGTATAGAGGCGGTAATGATATTCCAGGGGCGATCGCCCCAATTCCAAAACCCCCTGGCGCAAAATCCCATAGAGCTGCTGCGGATCTTGGATCTGGCCTTGGCTTAACCCCTGCTGGAGGCGATGACAAAAAGGTTGAATCACAGGGGCCACGGTTTCGAGTAACTCGGCCCACAAATTCCCCAGGCGCACCAAATTTAAGGGCTGGTTGGGTTCAAAGCGCAATTTTTGCACCTGAATAAGGCCCCCGTGGACAGCCCAGTCCCCCAGATAGTAAACACTCGGAACCACTCCATGTTCCACAAAATCTGGTAACAGCGCCGCAATCTGCATCAGCCAGTTGAGTTGTTGCAGGGGAGTTGCAGCCTGCCACGCCTCCGTGAGGGGCATAAATAAATTTGGCCAGCGGGGATAGCCGGTTTCGTCGAGGGCTACCGATGGATATTCCAGTAACCACCCTTCCTGGGGCGTCAACAGGCCAAATACCTTGGGAATGTGGAGCAGATGGGTCGAGAGCCGTAGATAACTTTCGATGGCCGGGGGGAGCGTTTCGGTCAGTACCGGGGGCAATGCGGGCTTTGTGTCTAAGAGAATATCTGGGGTTTCTGTCACCCAATAGCGATCGCCTTCCCCGACGAGAGTTTGGGGCGTCAGGGTCAACTGGGGGGCCCCCACAACCCGCAGATAGCGCTTGACCACCGGCGCTTGGCAGAGGGGACAATGGGATTGGGCCAACGAAGCTACCCCTGGGCAGTCGTTTTTCCCGCAAGAAATCGTTACCT
This sequence comes from Picosynechococcus sp. PCC 8807, assembly GCF_001693295.1. Taxonomy (NCBI): domain Bacteria; kingdom Bacillati; phylum Cyanobacteriota; class Cyanophyceae; order Chroococcales; family Geminocystaceae; genus Picosynechococcus; species Picosynechococcus sp. PCC 8807. The sequence goes on along the minus strand of NZ_CP016483.1, from coordinate 1,901,631 downwards.
TAGAAATATCCATACATCTGTGCCTGAGGGGCAGATTGACTGGGGGTTTCCCCGCATGATCACTAATTTAACGTATTCTTTGCGCTGCATTTTCTATGATTCTTTCCCCTAGCCAACGGCAGAAGCTCGATTCTAGCGATGATCAGCTTTTCTACGATTACCCCCGGTTTGTGACCCACGTAGATGATGGCTTTATTGACCAATTAACCCAACTCTATGGCACATTGTTGCAGCCCAATGATCGAGTTCTAGATTTGATGAGCAGTTGGGTCTCCCATTTGCCAGATCTCGCGTTTCGGGAGGTGGTCGGCCACGGAATGAACGCGGCAGAACTAGCAAAAAACCGTCGTCTAGATCGCTATTTTGTTCAAAACCTCAATGCCGATCCCAAATTACCCTTGGCCGATCAAAGCTTTGAGGCGGTTTTGGTGGCGGTCTCGGTGCAATATCTCCAATATCCAGAAGCGGTGTTTGCAGAAATTCAGCGGGTGCTGACCCCAGGGGGAATTTGTATTGTTAGTTTTTCAAATCGGATGTTTTACCAAAAGGCGATCGCCGCTTGGCGGGACAGTACCGACGCCGAACATCTCCAGCTCGTGCAGCATTACTTTCAGCAAACCCCAGGCTTTGCCAAACCGACCGTGGTGACACAACGGAGCGACCAACCCCTGCTGTTACAAATGCTGGGCCTGGGCCATCGGGATCCGTTCTATGCGGTTTCTGCCAGAAAGCAGTAAATGGGGAGCCGCAACAATTGTTAACTTAATCTGGGTCTGCAGGGAAAGCAAACTATAGTATTAAATGGGTACTTAGAGAAAAGTATTTTTTGCCCTTGTTTTCGCCAAAATCTGCAGTCTTTGCTAAAAAATCCCCCGTTGCTCTCCAGGGGCCATTATTATGAATCAGCCATCTGCGCCCTCACCAGGAAAGGGCAATCGCCGTGCTTACCAAAATATTATGGAAAACCTGGTGCACAAGGAAATCCATCGGCAACTCAAGCGCCTCCCACAGAAATTAGCTGAATATATTGATGTCGTGGAGGTGGCCACCTATGCTTTGAACCGGGTGCCTCCCCTCTATGCCTCCAGCGAACGGGGTAAAGAGCGCCAAGAAGAAAAAGGCGTTCTGGATCTCAAGCAACAAATTAGTATTGCGGTGCGCCAGGCGATCGCCGCTGTCCAACGGGATCCTTTGCGTTCTTCAACGCCCCTAGTGCCAGCCCAATATGCCCAATACGAAATCGCCGAAACCTGCCTACGGGATCTCGAAAAACTCCTACGGGATTCCTACCTCATCGAATCAGATGCCCCGGATATGGATTGGGATACCCTGAAAATCATTGTGGCCAAAGCCCTCAAAAAAGCAGCCACCCAGGGGATTGTGCACCGCCGCATTGAAGATGTGATCACAGAATGGGAATATCAAACCTACGTTCCCCCTGTCTTTGATTGGCAAGATCCCCATTACAAGTTTTAGGGGCGATCGCCAGCTTAATTTTTCTACCGATGACCGCGACCACACAGCCTTTTGTTTATCGTTATCCTGAATTGATCCCTGGCATCCTGCGGAAACGCTACAAACGTTTTTTAGCAGACATTGAATTGGCCTCCGGAGAAATCGTTACGGCCCATTGTCCCAATACGGGGCCGATGACGGGGATTTGTGAGTTGGGAGCGCCGGTGATGCTCTCAAAAAGTGATAATCCCAAGCGCAAACTAGCCTATACCTGGGAGATGATCCAGTTACCCACCCCAGAACCGACCTGGATTGGCGTCAATACAGCGTTACCCAACCGGGTGATCAAAGCGATGCTTTTGGCGAAGCAAATCCCTGAATTAGCTGACCATTACGACACGGTGCGACCGGAGGTGCGCTATGGCACAGAGAACAAAAGTCGCATTGATTTTCTGCTGACAGGAGAAGGGCGATCGCCTCTTTATGTAGAAGTTAAAAATACCACCTGGACAAAGGGAGAACTGGCGCTTTTCCCGGATACTGAAACCACCAGGGGCCAAAAGCACCTCCAAGAACTTATCGACATTGTGCCCGCAGCAAAAGCGGTGATGCTCTATTTCATCAATCGAGGCGATTGCACCCGGTTTGCCCCTGGGGATAGCAAAGACCCGAAATATGGGGAGCTATTCCGTCAGGCGATCGCCGCCGGCATTCAAATTTTTCCCTGTCGCTTTGCGGTTAGTCCAGAGGGCATTTGTTACCTCGGCTTGGCTCCCTGGAAATCAACTGAAATCTCTGGGGTTGGTTAATGTTTGGGATCTGCTTCACCAGCGGCAGGCAATGGGCATCCGCCACCCCGTACCAAAGGCTCGATCGGTAATTTTCAAACCAGGAGCAGCCTGACGGCGCTTAAATTCGGCACGATGAAGGAGCTTTAAAACCTGGGCCACAGTATCGTGGTCATAGCCAGCGGCGTGGAGTTCTGGGGCCGATTGATTGCGGTGGATGACCCGTTTGAGGATCTCATCCAACACCGGATAGGGGGGCAGGGAGTCTTGATCCAATTGGTCGGGGCGCAGTTCCGCACTAGGGGGTTTGGTAATAATCGCCGGGGGAATGAGTTCTCGGTCACGGTTTAACCATTTACAAAGGCTAAACACCCGCATTTTCGGGACATCAGCAATCACCGCCAGGCCGCCATTCATATCACCATAGAGGGTGCAATAACCCACCGCTATTTCAGATTTGTTGCCCGTTGATACTAAGAGATAACCAAATTTATTGGCGATCGCCATCAGCAGATTCCCCCGGATGCGGGACTGGAGATTTTCTTCGGCTACCCCAAATTCTGTGCCCGCAAATAAATCACCCAGCATCGTCTCAAAGGCTTGCATCGCTGGCTCAATGGGAATAATTTCGTGGCGAATCTGGAGATTTTCCACCAGGGCGATCGCATCGCTGAGGGAATGTTCCGAACTGTAGGGGGAAGGCATCAGCACCCCCAGGACATTTTCTGCCCCCAACGCTGCAACGGCGATCGCCGCCACCAGGGCCGAGTCGATGCCACCACTCAAACCCAGGACAATTTTCGAGAAGCCGCATTTACGAGCATAGTCTCGGAGACCCAACACCAGAGCTGCAAAAATTTCCGCCTCATCGGCCCCATATTCGGGACTAACGGTTTGCTGAAAAGCAGCAGGTAAACCCTGGGGCAGTGATAGGGTTTGTGGGTCAGGGCTAAATTCCACCGCCAACAGGGACTCTTGAAAACTTGGCGATCGCCCAACCAGTTGTCCCTCCCGGTCAAAGGCCACACTCCCGCCGTCAAAAATCAAATCGTCATTCCCCCCCACTTGGTTCGCGTAGAGAATGGGCGTCCGGTAACGTTGGGCGCCATGGTGGAGCATCCCTTCCCGCAGGCGCTGTTTTCCGACGGTGTAAGGAGAAGCCGACAAGTTCACGATTAAATCGACCCCGGCCTCGGCCAATTGTTCGAGGGGATTAATTTCGTACTGGCGCTTGCCCCAAAAGGCTTGGTCATTCCAGAGATCTTCGCAGATGGTGACACCAATTTTTAAAGGGGCGACCGTCGGGCTGGGATGGAGGAAAAACCAGTTTGATTGCTTGCCAGGTTCAAAATAGCGATCTTCGTCGAACACATCGTAGGTGGGCAACAGTTGCTTATGGAAAATGTGCTGGACTTTCCCCTGGTCAATAAGGGCGATGCTGTTGTGGAGGGCTTTTTCCCCCTTGGCGATCGCCTCTGGGTTGGGAGTCGCCAAACCGACTAAAACGGCGAGGGTCGGCGGAATTTTTGCCGCCAGGGTCGTGAGCTGGGCCTGCATCCGGTCAATAAAATCCGCATGGAGCAAGAGATCCCGGGGCGGATACCCACAGAGGGACAGTTCCGGCGTGAGCAATAAGCGGACATTGGCGATCGCCGCTTCTTCTGCTGCGACCAGGATCCGCTCGGCATTACCAGTCAAGTCCCCGATGGTGGGGTTCAGTTGGGCGATCGCAATTTTCATCAGGCAAACAATTAAAGGGGCTTGTGGGCAATGATCGTGCGGTGGCGCGGATCACTGGCGACGGTGGTGCGGTAATCAAAACCGACTTCTTTTAGTGTCGATTCTACATTAAAAGTATAATATTCGTCACTCCAAGGTTCTGTGCTCTTCATCAACACAAACAAGGCTGGCGGTAAACCCTGAATCACCGGAGATTTCGGATTGTTATCGACGATCGCCAAACAACCACCGGGCCGCAAAATGCGTCGGCATTCCTGGAAGATCTCACGGGTGGCCTGGTTGGGCAGTTCATGGAGGACAAATTGCAAGGTAATTAAATCAAATCGATCATCGGTAAACTCCGTCGTTTCCGCCTTGCCATGGCACCATTGCACCGCTTGATTTTTATCTTGAACCTTAGCCACCGCGAGCATGTGGGGTGAAAGATCTAGGCCCGTTACCTTGACTGCTGGATTTTTGGCCTGGAGTCGTTCTAGAAGCGCAAAGGTCGAAATGCCCACAGAGCAACCGATATCCAAGGCTTCGTTTACGTTCTGGGGCAAATATTGTTCAAGGACATCTAAAAAACTATTGCGGAGTCGGGCCTGGGCCACTTCTGGGGTGAGGGGTTCCGTTTTCCAAACCCGTAGGGCCATCGCTGCCGTCGCCGGGGCTGCCTCAAAGGCTGCTTGCCAACATAAATTCCCTTCGTTGTAGGCATGGAAGGGGACTTGGTAATAGTCGGGGTAGTCCAGGTGGGGATTGGCGATGTCTTGGAAATATTGTTTGGCGGGGGATTGCTCCAATTCCTGCACGATCTGCCGCCAGGGGACACCATTTTTTTCGGCGGTTTTGATCAGAACGCGCCGGGCTTGTTGTTTCATCAGGGCGTAGAGGGGCTTTGTTTGGATCAGACGGTTAACGAGGCGGGATAACCAGTCTTCCCCAGCCCAATCGGGTTTTTCTTTGGCGATCGCAGTGTGGGTCATGGATAACGTTGGGGACTTTTGTCAGCGGATGTAAAACACAGAAACTGGGTCTATTTTACCGTCATTGCTGAAATCCCTTGTTTTCCTTAATGGGAGACGGAAAGGATGCTGTGGACGCGGGGTAAGATTTTCGGCTCAAGGGAATTTTTGCTGAAATAATAGAAAAATTCACCTAGCCTCACAGTCTCCTATGCCCCAAACCATCGTCATTAAAATTGGCACCTCTAGCCTCACAGATCCCAAAACAGGCATGTTGGCTTTGGCAACCATCGGTACCCTAGTGGAAACCTTGACCCGCCTCAAACAAAAGGGCCACCGGGTAATCCTCGTCTCCTCTGGGGCCGTGGGCGTGGGCTGTGGGGTATTGAAACGCTCAGAACGCCCGAAAAAAATTGCTGAAAAACAGGCGATCGCCGCCGTGGGTCAGGGGCGCTTAATCCGGCTCTATGATGATCTATTTACCAGTCTGCAACAGGCGATCGCCCAGGTATTACTCACCCGTCGAGACCTCGTGGATCGCACTTCCTACCTGACCGTCCAGGAAGCCCTCAACGCGATGCTAGATCTCGGCGTGATCCCGATTGTGAATGAAAACGATACCGTTGCCGTCGATGAACTGAAATTCGGCGATAACGATACCCTCTCTGCCCTGGTCGCCAGCTTAGTGAATGCCGACTGGTTGGTGCTACTCACCGATGTGGATCGCCTCTATTCCGCTGACCCCAGACAAAACCCTGACGCCCGCCCCATTCCCCTGGTCAGCTCCAGCGAACTGTTTAACCTCCAGGTCGATGCCGGATCTAGCGGCTCCCAATGGGGGACAGGGGGCATGCAAACAAAGCTCACTGCTGCCCGCATTGCCACCAGCGCTGGCGTACGCACGGTGATTACCCAGGGCAAAACCCCCCAGAATCTCCTGAAAATTGTTGCCGGGGAAGATATCGGCACCCACTTTGAAGCCCAGCCCCAGGCCGATAATGCCCGTAAACGTTGGATTGCCTATGGCCTCGTGCCCCAGGGAATTTTAACCCTTGACGATGGCGCAACCCAGGCCCTTCTGAAAAATGGTCGTTCTCTCCTCGCAGCAGGTATTGTTGCCGTGGAAGGGGAATTTACCATTAACGACCCCGTAGAACTGAGAACCCAAACAGGTCAGGCGATCGCCAGAGGGTTAGTAAACTACAACCACCAAGATATTGAAAAAATTCAAGGGCAACATTCGACCCAAATTCGCCAAATTCTCGGCTACGGCAGCGCCGACACCGTGATTCACCGAGATAACTTGGCCCTGCTGATCGCCGCTGAAGGGATATGAGAAAATAATCTATGGCCTAAATTTCCTTAGACCTGCGCTGACCACTGCTCACCTTTCCATGAATCTAAAAACGAACCTCCTCGAAACCATTGCCGGAAAAAATCGTGGTCTGATCGCCACTGAAGTAGACCGCGCCAATATCCTCGCCATCGTCGATCGCCTCGAAGACCAAAACCCGACCCCCAAACCCCTAGAAGCGACAACCTTACTCGAAGGGGATTGGCGACTGATTTATACCACCAGCAAAGGCATCTTGGGGATCAATCGCTTTCCCCTTTTGCAGCTAGGGCAGGTTTACCAATGTGTGCGGCCACTCCAGCAAAAAATCTACAACATCGCCGAACTAGAGGGGATTCCTTTCCTTGAAGGCTTAGTGCTCGTGGAAGCCTCTTTCACCCCCGTCTCTGATCAGCGGGTGAATGTTTTCTTTAATCGCTACGTGATTGGCTCCCAACGCCTGATGAACTACCGTTTTCCGAAAGGACTCGTCGAGCAAATGTTAGCCGGGAAAAAATTCTTTCCTGTTGATGTGGGAATTAACAGCAAAAATAATAATGGCTGGCTTGATATTACTTATCTCGATGAAGATCTGCGCATTGGCCGGGGGAATGAGGGTAGCGTGTTTGTCCTAAGCCGTGAAAAGTACTAACTGACTGCTGCAATCCCCAAAAAACCAAAAGACCCGGAGCCTACGCCTACCACGAGCATCCCGTATTGCTGCTACCTTCCGGTCCTGACAAGGTTTGGGCGTCGAGATCGCATAGATCCGAGTCGTCTAAAAATATAACACAGAAGTCTTCCCCTTGGGAATTAGTACCTAGTGTGACGCTTAGACATATTCGAGGCTCTAGGAAGGGTCTGGGAGCGAGAAAAATCTTCTCGAGTCGGATCGGGTTTACTGCCAATCATCAAAATTAAACTCAGCCCCCCTAAAACCATTGCCACGAGTGCCGTTGTGGTAATCATCCAGCGATTGGGTTGATAATTTCCCTGCTCAATTTGACGAAAATGTTGGTGATAGTTCCACAAAGCCAAAGCAATGATCACAATGCCGGCGATCGCAAAGGCTCGACCCAGTGTTTCGGAAGAGGCCAGGTTCGGCAAGGGTAAATTACTTTGGGAGACTAGGGTTTCTTCAATTTGACGCACAAAAAAACCAAAACGGGCGATCGCAAAGCCAAAACCAATTAAGGCGATCGAGGTACGCAACCAAGCCAGAAAGGTACGTTCGTTGGCTTGGTGTTCCCGCTGTCGGTCAATTTTGGGCAATTTAGACATGGTTAGTAGGGGAAGTGGCTAGTCTCGTTTCGTACTCAAGTTTAGACATTGACGATGACCTTAAACCAAGCCCTTGACACAAGCAGTTGCTGTAGTTATAATCATTTACGGTTTTGGCTCGGTAGCTCAGCTGGTTAGAGCAGGGGACTCATAAGCCCAAGGTCGGCAGTTCAAATCTGCCTCGAGCCATAGTGATAGCGTAATAAATTTGAACTACACCAGAGATGGCGTAGGGGCGATTTTTCGCTAACTTCTTGATTCACAAAACTTTGGGATTTTCCCGTGTGGCTAGTCTGTATTTAGTCAAGATTTAGTCATGACGGTACATGAAATTAATAGCCAGCTTAAAGCCCTCAAGATGGGGGTATCAGTAGAGGTTTTGGGGGATAAACTTTACCTCCGGGCTACTCTCCCTCCCAAACCTGGCTCGAAACGTAAACAGCCCTACCAGCAACGGATCGCCCTGGGGATTAATGGCAATGATGAGGGATTGCGACGGGCTAAGGCTGAGGCGATTAAGCTCGGTGGGCTGATTGCCTGTAAGGATTTTGATTGGGCGATGTATGTCAAAAATGACAAGCTCACCTGTGCTGAGTGGGCAGATCGCCACAGGGCAGATTACTTTAACCGCCGTCCGGATCGTCCCCAGACCCACAGCAGTTACCGCACCAGTTATCAACAGATTTTTAATAAACTCCCACAGCGTCGCATTCTGTCGGCAAAAATCCTCAAAGATACCCTGCTAAAAATCCCGGCTGGGACTCGCCAACGACAGCGGGGGGCGATCGCCTTTCAGAGTTTGGCGGATTTTGCGGGGATTGATTGCGACTTATCCCGGTACAAAGGTGAATACTCCCACCGCAGTCTTACCCCTCGAATTTTGCCCACGGATAAGGTCATCGCCGAAAGGATGATGGTTATCCCCAACGCGCAATGGCGATGGGCCTACGGGATGATTGCGACCTATGGATTACGCCCCCATGAGGTGTTTTTTGTGAGCTTTCAGAGTGATGGGGTGATCTGGGTATCTGAGGGAAAAACTGATGATCGCCATGTTCTGCCCCTATATCCGGAATGGGTGAAAGCTTTTGAGCTGGAGGCGGTTCTAGTCCCTCCCCATGATGGGGCTGATTATCGGGCTAGGGATTATCAGGCGTTGGGAAGTCGGGTTACCAGACAGTTTCAGCGATATGGGGTTGGGTTTCCGCCGTATCATTTACGGCATTGTTATGCGCGGCGATCTAAAGAATTTGGGATAAAACCCATTGATGCGGCGAAACTTATGGGGCACTCTCTCGATGTTCATTTCAAGACCTATCACCATTGGTATTCCGAGGATGAGGTGATTAAGTTATCTCTCCAAATCGCCACCGACCAGCATCGCCCAAAGCCACCTACAGCGGAATGACTTGTCCTAAAACATAAATTTGTTTTGGCAGTATTCAAGTACCTCTATCGGCGTGAATTCTGACTCTAATAATCCTTGTTGAACGCGACGCAGTGCCTCATCTTCTAGAACAAAATCAATGAGGCTTCTCTCTGCATTGAGATAGTTTAGAAGCGTTTTTGTGTTGAATAATTCAGCATGGATGTAAGCAACAACTGAGGGGTGCTTGATGAACGGATGATCGCTTTTATCTAAAATCACTGTCGTATCAGCCCCTTGCCTCATTGTCGTGAGATTGACCATGACAACTAAGATCTCTCCTTTGACATCCTCAGGGTCAGTCAGAATGATATGAAGGTGTTTGTTATATGCGTTTTTGCCGTAATGAAACGTTGTGCCAGGGTATAGATCCTCAAGTGTGACAGGGTACAAATCAGACATTAGGCGGCAAAAACCTCCCGCACTTCTTGGCTATGCTGGAGTTCTTCCAAAATGATGTTGATATCTTCTTCTGAGTAGTTCCCCTGTTGAAGAATGGTTTTGAGTTTGATTGGCAGTCTGGATCCTTCTGGGTCTTGCCACTCTGGCACATTATTTTTGTCATGTACCCAGTCAATTAACTGCCCATAACTCATGTGCCCGTAGCGGTCATAAATCTCATTAACCAGTTTGACCTCTGCGCGGTTCAGTTTTCTAACTGGGGTATCGCATTGGAGCACTACGTCATAGCCTTGTCGGACAATGCAATTTTCCCACTCTGGGGAAGGATATTTCGAGTATGTATTCCCGGTGATATTGTCGAGGGTATGGCTAAGGATTGGGCCATTGTCGAGGGAATAGTAATCGTCACAAGTGACTGGATATCCCCAACGCAAAATAGACTCACGTTCGATGATATACATGAGCTTAATGAGTTTGGTGTAGTTGATTCTCCCGCCCTCTCGCTTGAGCAATAGGGAAGCAACTTCCGCAGCTTTATCTTGTCGATATGGACTTTTCATCACATAGCTCCATAACGTTCCTTATTACTTACATTATATCTCTTTACAATGCGCCAAAATGCCTTCTATACAAGGCTTTAAGGGAAAATAGAAGTGTAAAATATATCCACCAGATTTTGTGTAGTACACCTCGGAAATCTCCCTTCAATCGCTAAATGTGACTGGTTACATATCTTCATGTGATAAGGAAAATTACCACTGATCAGAATCGACCACAAGCACCAAATCAAGAGTAAACCTTTAACTTCCCAGTGAACATTTGAGAAATACATTTACTCTTCTTCGTCATCTTCTAAGCTAGCTCTGTAAGCTAGCTCTTCTAGTTGATCGTGATCTATTAGTCCTTCATCTGTAAAAAGCCACTCTTGCCGACAAGACCAGCAAAGCATAGCGCCTTCTCGCTTAGTGACATATGACTCAATCCCTTCACAAAAAACAAGATCTACATGAGAGCCACAGTTTACGCATCCTCTCATCTCCTGTTCGACAATATCATCGATTATTTTCTGAATCTGATCGTCTTTATCCATTGCTGATACTTTCTATAGAAAATTATTAAAAGTATTGTGAGAGGATTCTAACTTCAATAAAATCTCCGGCAACAGTAACCATGTCATTATCTTCGGTGTAAACACAGTCAGCATTATTTACAATTGCTGTGGCAAGAATCATCATGTCTATTTTCATTCTGCATTTCTGCATATTAATTGCTTTACAGGCTGCCTTTCTTGCGTGCCAAAGTCGTGCATACATGATAGATGCCCTAACATCAAACTGTGCAACCATTGCTTTTTTACTAAAAATTTGAGTGTATTTCGGATAATCTTTTGGCTCTAGCGGGGCCATAGATTCACCCATTACTAATGAAGGAATTAATATTTTGATATTTTTCAATTTGCAATCTTTCAGTAGTGCTTCAGCTTTTACAAGCATCTCTTCTTGACCAGGAGTCGCTGTTTTTTTGAACCCCCATGAAATGACATTAGTATCTAAGCAAACTATCTTTTCCATAATTAACTACCAATGGTCATTTCTTAATTCTGCAAAGTAGGCAATAGGGTCTTCAATAGAATCAAACGCGTCTCCAAATTCTTCAGATATTTCTTTGAATAAAGATACAGGATCTCCTCCTTCAAAATCAGTAAATGAAGTAATTGTAAATTCTTCCATTTGCATTGTTGCCATATCCCACTGCCCAATTCCATACACCCCAACTTCGTGATATAGCCTTTCTCCTGCAATCTTTGAAATACGTTTACTTGCATCACAAACGACTACTCTCGATTGATTAAATGGACGAATATGAACTTTTGGCGTTTTCCCTCCAGTTTTCTCAATAACTCCATACAGCGTCACATCACCTTGAAGCAATTGCTGCTTGGGGAGTACTAAATTATGATCGATGGTCGTTAGCTTCTCTCGCCTCCCATCATTTATAAAGAGGTCGGCTTTTAAGCCATTGTTAACAACTACTTTGCGAAACTCTTTAATGTATTCTTTTGTCTTTTTAGGGAGGCGGATAAAATCTTGTTGATTGATATAGTTCGCGATTTCTCTAATAGCAGCAAAAACAATTTCTTCGGAAGATGGGACAAAAAGTAAATCCACACTTCCTTCATTGATTTGTTGTAAGCCCAAGAATACCTCTTCTTGGGTATATTCAGGGTTTTCTCTAACAACATAATCTGAAATCATCTTGTCAAGAGAAGCAAGAAGATTTGCCAAATCTTTAGCTTTTAATCTGGAGGGATTAATATCTTCTCCACTTAGATAGATTTCTAGTCGAGGTGTGCTCATGTCACTTCATTTAACCTCGTAAATCACCACAGCATAACTGAATCATACCCTCTTTCCAATAGTTCATATATACTCTCTATGCATGGTGTTTTTTATGGGATTTATTCCAAGTCAAACACTAGACTTTATGTAAAAAAATCAAAGACTTGCCACCGACCAGCATCGCCCATTAGCTCCCAAGACCGATTAGGATATTGTTTGTTTGTGTAATTTAAAGATGCAATCTCAAGATAATGTGCTTCGGTTAGCGGCGATCTGTAGTTTTGCGTTTCTGGGGGTATCCCTGGGGATGCTGGGGGCATATTCCTGGGGGGTCGCTGAGACGCTGGCGATGACTGCCTTTATCCCCTTGTCCTATCTGGGGGTATATGGGTATATCACTATCCATGGCCTAGAAACGGAAAATCGACGGTTAAAGCAGGACATCCAAAAGAAGGATCAGGAAATCCATTCCTTCATTGATAAGCGCAAGCAACTGCTCACTAAGATGGATCGCCTACAGACCAAATTAGATAACCAGATGCGCTGGGCGGACCAACAAAAAAAGCGACCAGATAAAAACTGATCGCCCCCATGAATATCTACCAGACCTCTCAGGATGCCAAGTCATCAGGGAGGTCTTTAAATGTTAAATCTACCTGGGTCAATAAATCCTGAAGCCTTTTAATTTGGTCAATGGATAGTGACGGTTTGTAAACCCCCCTCTCCCACTGAGAGACGGTCTCACGACGAACCCCAAGCGCTTGCGCAAACTGGGATTGATTCATATTTAGCTTCCTTCTAAGAACCTTCAAAGTAATTTCTTGGTTGCACTCTTTTACGCCCATCATTATACTGTTTTTGTGTAGCTAGCTGCACATAACACCCACCAACAAGGCGAGAGGGGGGACTGCTATCCTCCCTCCCGTCAGCAGATATAGAATCTACTCGCAACTCGATTCTAATACGCTGTGACCCTTGCTGTGTGGGCGTTCCAGACAACACAACACAGGAGAAAAACACTAGATACGGACAGCACCAACTAATTACCGACCCAAAACCCCATCCATAGCGGATACGTAATTACTAGAATCGAAATTAAATTTTTTATGAATATTTCCAGACCATTTGATCGCCGGGAGGCGTTCGAGATTTTCTTAGCGAACCTCGACAACTTTAGCGAGGAGTATAAGGCGATTGATTTCGCCATTGCCTGTGCCCAAAGATTCCAGGCCGGGATAGAAGCCACCGGGGGCGTGGAACGGGTTTCTTTCCCTGATGTGCAGCCCATTAGCAGTTATTGCCGTTTCTATGCCAAGGGCTGTGAATTGCGGATTGAATTATCCGATGGGGGCACGGTTCTGCACGCGGTTTATGCGACCCCCAATCAAGCGATGGGGATGGCGATCGCCCTGAACTCTTTCACCAAAGTGAAGGAGGCGAAATGAAAAAGATTATTCCTGATTCCTGCATCGAGTGCGGATCTGAAGCAAAACCCCCGTTTTCTTACTTTTGCTCTAATTGTGCTGGCTCTTTTTCTCCCTACTACATGGCCCACCGGATAGGGCAGTATCACGAGTCTTGTTTTATTGATGCCCTCGATCAGGCTATCCAAGCCAAAAAACTTGATTCAGAAAATTTCTGCACAGACAACAATTCGGGGATTGACCTATGACCACATACCCTAAAACCCCAAGTGTGGGGTACCAGAAAGGCTTTCGTGTGATTAAGAAGCATCAACGAAGCGCTTACGGAAGATTTATCCGTTGGATGGATGAGCATGAGCGCCGAAAACAAGAAGAAGCAGAGCAGGCAATTCAAGAAGCACAGGATGAATTCAATCGTCTTTACGATATCCCAGACGAGGTTGTTGACTTATGAGTATTAACCAGCCCCCAAATTTCGACTACATCCACCAGAAGGCGCTGTCATTGATTGCTAATTCTGACTTTTATGACTTTTGCGCAGTGCAATACGCTCAGGGGAAAGCCTCAGCAGATGATCTAGGGGATGCCCTGGAGAAGTACCAGGACGATTGCGCGGATCTGATTCTCGCCTGTCTGGAGATCTCGGAGGATGTTTTGCTCGTCCGCACCGAAGACAGGATTTACGCCCTGGAGCTTAATCCCTATTCCGTTACCGTCAGAGTCCAGGAAGCGCGGATGCTGGGAGGGGTGGAATGGATCAGCAAACTTTGATCGCCATCCTTGAGGCGACCCTTGATGATTTGGTGGTTTTAGGGGTTTATCCGGATCATGAATTCGATGATCGGAGAGCCCAAGGAATCGCCAACACTCTCCAACAACCGACCCATCGACAAAAGTTCTTCCGGGCCAATCACCGCATCTCCCAGTTAGCAAGGGGGATTGAGATCCTGAAGGCAGAGGTCGCCAGACACGAAAACGATTTTTAACCACATGGCGATCGCCCTCACAGACCACGGCGGCGATCGCCCTTATTCACCATTTCAGGAATTTATAACGATGACAAGAATTCAGTTAATGAAAGATTTTTTGGAACAGGTCGCAGGGGCTACCGAGCAAATCATTACAGACAATTTTGGATCTGAATTTTCATGGGGGGAGCATGTTGGTGCTGAGTGGAAATGTATCGGGAATCGCCCTGACACCACCTCCCCAGAAGAGCGCTATTTACTTATGACCCTCTGGAATATGCGGCATGAAGCAAATGACGTTCTGCACTATTTACACGGGGCAAAAGATTGGGAAATTCAAGAGCTTTTAGATAGTTAAACCCAATGGCGATCGCCCTCACAGACCACGGCGGCGATCGCCTTTTTTTTGTCCTTTTCAAGAATCAAGAAAAATGCAAACGCTACAGAAAACAGCATTAGAGACAGAATTAGAAGCCAGTGCGATCGCCCCCGATCTTGCCGCCCTAAACTTCACAAACATCATGGGTGGCACGGCTTGGGAATATCTCTTTTACACCGATTCCCAGGCACTCCGTACCAACACCGGAACCCTTAGAAAAAAATGGCTCAAGACTTACGCCCATATCGATAATGGCGGGTGGTGGTGCGGCACTCTGGATATTCTCAACAGTGGGCGATCGCCCTGGGGATGCTTTAAGGCGAAAACCCCCCGCACCGATTCCGAGGGGAAGCCCATCAAATATGAGCATCCGCCCACCGTCCCCACCGAACCATTTTTCCTAGAAATCGCCCGCGACCGCTGGGAACGGATCGCCAATATGCACGGGCTAGGATTTCCTGATTTGTCCGATATGCCCCCATCCGCCGATCCTTTCGAGTTCTGGGAATGGGTGAAAAATAACCCGCAGCTCCCCATCATCATCACCGAGGGCGCAAAGAAAACCGCGTCCCTACTCAGCGCCTCATATTGCGCGGTGGGATTGTCGGGAATCTGGAACGGCGCACCCAAGGAATTAGCAGGGGACGGCACACCATTAGAGAAAAAATTAAAGCCACAACTTCAGGCGATCGCCACCGAGGGGCGAGAAATCATTTTTTGTTTCGACAACGACGCTAAACCGAAAACCATTGCCGCCGTCACTAAAGCCACCGAGACCCTAGCGGCGCTATTCGAGGCGGAAGGCTGCAAGACATCGGTGATGTATTGGCACGGTGTTTATGAAGAAAAAGGAATTGATGATGTCCATGCCGTCCATGGTCGGGATGCCCTGGATAAATTATTTGGCGATCGCCTACCGTTGGATCGATGGCTCGATTTAATGCGCAAACCGATCCTCACCGACCCCACCAAAGCCCCCAAAGTAGAGGCGAAAGTCTCTACCCCATTACAGCCTGTCAGCACCTATGACCCTGCCCTGGAACCAGAAGATCCAGACGACGGCGAGAAAGAATTACCCCCCGCACTGACCTATCAGGAAATTGCCCTGCAAACCGTTTTCAGTGAGGGGCATTACGTCGCCATTAATGACGAGCTGTACAAATTCAATGGCACTCATTACGAAAAGCTCACCCCACAGACCGAGAAGCTAAAAATCAAGGCATGGGCAGAGCAATACTGGGTTAAAGACCCCAAAACTAAGCGGAAAACCTTAAAGTATCTGACTCCCCGCAGCATTAACGCGATCTGGGATTGGGCGTTGCTGAGTTTTGGGATTAACCCAGACCGCATCAACCCACCGGGGCTTAATTTGGCGAATGGAGTCCTACGGATTAAATGGAATGGCAGGGAACCACAATGGCGACTCTACCCCCACACTCCCAAGGATATTTATCTATATTGCTCAAAGGTCAAATTTGACCCCGATGCTGACCCTACCCAATGCAATAAGCTTCTGGAATGCCTCGACCCTGCCCCCCGCACCGCACTGCTTAGACAATTAGCGGCGGCGTTTGACCTCGATACCGTTCGCAAACTTCACAGCCGGGGCATCAAGGCGGCGATCGCCAAGGGAACCGGGGCAAACGGGAAAGACTCTATCCGGGCTGCCATCTCGAAAATTTTCTGTAATCAGATGACTTCCCTCGGTTTGAGTGAGTTTCAGACCTATGACCAGGGGCGCAAATTTGGTCTAGCACCGCTTGAAAATTCCCTAGTGAATTGGTCTAGCGAAAACAACATGGGAACCACCCTAGACCGCGTGGAATCCTTGAATATTTGCGTCACTGGGGAGGAAAACGGGATCTGGATCGAAAGGAAGAACAAAGACGGTTACGCCATCACCCCGCGCGCTGTCCACATTTTTAACACCAATCAAATCCCTAAGCTCAAATCTGGGATGGACTCACTCCTAAGCCGTTTTGTGGTGCTGGATTTCAATAAAACCTTTAAACAGAACCCTGACCGACGGCGAGGCGAATTACCAGCCGATCCACGGTTCCACGATGACCCCCAATTCCTGATCACTGAGGTTTGCCCCGCACTGATTAACCGCCTACTCGAAGAACTGGGGAACCTTGCTAAATTTGGCATTGATTATGATGCCCTTGCGTCCGGCCTTGAGGATTTGCAGGAAGAATCCACGCACCTCTGGGGATTTGTTCAGGATACTGGCTTAGAGCTTAATCCCGATGGCAAGGTCTGGGTTCATGACCTCTGGGACAGATTAAAAGACTGGTATCAGGAAACCGGGACTCTTGAAGTAGAAGAGATGGACAACGGAAAAACCCGCAATATCTGGCACGAACAGGCAAACCAATACGACCGGAATGTGACCGGGGCAAACCAAATCTATAAGCGGTTTAAATTGCTATTCCCAAAGATCAAGCGAGTACGGGAAACTTCCGATCCAGTCTTTAAAGGTCGTTATTTTTTATCGGGGCTGAGTTTCAATCAAGATGGTTCACTGCTTCACAACCCTGATAATTCGGGGGTTTCTGCTTCACCAGATGGTTCACCATGCTTCACCAATACTCTTTCTGCTTCACTCTCCCCTAGTGAAGCAAAAAATGAAGCAGGTAGAGAAGCTGAAAAGCAGACAGTGCAAGGCGGTGAAGCAGCGAAGCAAAGTTCTGACAAATCGCCTGAAAAATCTGACACAGAAAATTTTTCTGTGGGCGATCGCGTAATTGATACTCGCACCGGAGAGGAATTGACCATCCTTGAAGAGCCTGGGATCGGGAGTAGAGCGATTCGGCAGGAATATTCCTGTCAGAGGGCGAATACTTGGATGGCGATCGCCAAATTGACCCGGCAAGGTGGGGAGAAGCATAACCCCATAGAGGTCGGGTGTGTGGCGAAATCCCAGGATGGCGAATTGGTCGATGTCAAAGCCATTTCAGAGGATGGCCTGTGGGCATGGTGCGAAAGGAATGAAATTTTAGTCCCCAAGCATTACCTACAGTTAAAGGCTTAGGGCACATACCCCAGGCATAGCAGATCGAAGTTTGAACCAGGGGCAAAACAATCAACACCCCAAAGGGCAGAAAGACCAAAATCAGCGATTAAGGGGAGTAGGCTTACTATCCCCCTTGCCGTTTTTATGGTGGTTTGGAACTGGCCCACACTGGTAACAGTGCCAGCAATTTCGATTAAGGGATAAAGCTCGATCCGTGAATAGGGATATGTGGCGACGGTTTCGCCCCCCATTTCTTGCACGATGCCCGCGCCGCTATTGAGTCGGATCAGCAATCCCCCTGGGCTAGTGGTGAACTGTGCCCGGTATGCCCCCCCAATCCCAAGGAAAGACTCAATAACTGTGTTTGAGATGCTAGCCATACAAAAAAAGGGCCAATGGCCCTCTAATTTGGTGAGTAGGAGAAACGATTTAGACGAACGTGATCGCTAGATCAACCCGTGCCATTCGCACATCACGATCCGTAAACTGTTGCTGGAACTGACCCTGAATATCCCGGATCGCCTCAATGGAGAACTGGGAATCAAGGTAAACGTTAGCAGCTTGCTCATTGTCAGTGATCGTCTGGGCATCCGGATCGAACAAGTAGCGATCGTTGCCGTTCACGTCGGGGGTCGTTTGGGAACCGTCGTCCTCCCATAGAGGGTTAACGATTTGAGCAACGGGCAACCAATCGCCCTGGGAGTTCAGCACATAATCGCGATCCACGTCGGATTCGTCAATGTGCGCGGTCATGACATAGCCTAGAGCCATTTTTTTTGAACCTCATCTAAGGATAAAAACTAAGGAGAAGCCTAGGGAGGCTTAAATGGTGACGACCTGTTGTAAACGGCCACGAACATCGGTAATTTTGCCCTTACCGAAACTTTTATTCGTCAGAATGTTGTTTACTAGCACGTCCTCTAGCTTGTTCACCGGAACCAAGATCGTAGAACGGCGCGTCCGAACCCCGTCTTTTAATTCAGCAGTAAGGGCCACGGCAGATCCGCGTAGGACGTGGGCGGCTTGAGTCCCTTTGATCAGAACGTCGTTGTCATCAATCTTGATGTCGTTGGTATCGTCATAGACAGTCATTCCCAAGGAACTCGCCACATCGCGATAGTTCTGATAGGAGCCTGAGAACTGATAAACGTTATTGCCGATCTTCCAGGTAATCGCACCGCGTTTTTTTGCGGCGGTAGCGGGAGGGGCTTTTTGTGTTGCCATATTAGAAACCTCAAATGGTCTAACTCAAGGCTAATCCCTATGCCCCTGTTGTAATCCTCCCCCAAGGTTTAAAGGTTGGGGCGAAGTTGTCGGGTTCATAACGGGAGCTAAACGATTTGGGTTTTCGATAAGCGATCGCCGTAGCGTTGGACTAAATTTTGATCTTTTGAACCTTTTAAATAAAGTTCTGCTCTTTGGAAATATACAAAGCCTGTCCTCGGTTTGTTGGTCAGACGTACAGGCTCTCCTAGGATGTTTTCTGTTTCGGTACGAAAACTTGATCGTTCGCTTGCGGTAAGGAAGTCATCACTATAGGGAACCTGAGCAATGGCACAAGCTTTTTGATATATGTCCTTGGCTTCATTCTCAAAATTACTAAAAACACAGGTGCCAGAAAACCCATTAGCAGGGTCTCGATAACTAAATTTTTTCAATCCTTTGTAATGACGAAAATTTGGTTTAAATTGCTGGATTATCCGATTTTGAAGAGCAGTAACGTCTGCTTTTGTAAGCATTTCCGCTCTATCCTTAAGCCGAAAACTTACCCGCATATCTAAAGGATGCTTTTGGCGGTCATTTTGCCTAGCACTTTTCTGGTCTTCTTTGAAAAATAGGATTACCTGAGCATCCAATTCCCGGTAGATATCCTTAAAAGAACTTTTTGGGATGCCATAAAACGTATCGCCAATATCTTGGACGACTTTCCCCGCCATCAGTCCATAAAAAAGCATTTTCCCCACATTAAGCAGCAAAGATTCTTCAGGGTCTATCAGGCAAGCCCTTTTCAATGCACTGGTAGGAGCTGAAATATTCTCATCGTCAAACTCCCCCAATGGGTCGAAATAATCCCTTATCTCCCTATTCAGCGACTTTGCAGCGACCTGTAAAAAATGGGTTTTCGGATTGTAATTCTCAGGCTGAGGCGGGTTTTGCTCTGGCATTCTCTTTCCCAACAGGTATTAGTATAATTGTCCTATATTTTAATCCTCTAAAAATATGGCTATTCAGACAGGAATCTCAGACAATATCG
The DNA here is from genome assembly GCF_001693295.1 of Picosynechococcus sp. PCC 8807. Classification (NCBI taxonomy): domain Bacteria; kingdom Bacillati; phylum Cyanobacteriota; class Cyanophyceae; order Chroococcales; family Geminocystaceae; genus Picosynechococcus; species Picosynechococcus sp. PCC 8807. The sequence goes on along the minus strand of NZ_CP016483.1, from coordinate 1,881,879 downwards.
CAGGCTTGACCTTCGAATATGATGACGTAACAGGCGATGTCGCCAGCATTACCCTGGACTGCACCGACCCGGCGATCACCAAAATCCCGGCGGCCCTGGCCCTCAACGCCGACCGCGCCGAATTAGTCGAGACAGCACTATTTGACGAGCTGATCGCCCAACTCAGCGACAAACAGCAGGACTTAGATTGCCCGGTCTGGGCCGATGCCAGCAATACCGTCTTTGAAAGCCAAGGAATTGTGGATCGTGATTCAGGACAGACCGACGGTAATGGTGCCCCAATTACAGAAACGCAAATCTTTAAGCGCACTTCGATCCTTCAATACTACAAATTCAGCCCTAGCACGAATTTCAGCCCATCCAATGCCGTCAACGACAACGACTAGGAATGAACGATTTAACCCAACTCCTAGTTAACCTGACCATTCTCATCGCTACTGTTTGGGGAGCCGTTCGAGCGGGCCTGAACATTTACAAGCACTTTCACCTGCTAAAGGATCTCCCTGATGAGATAGATGCTGACCTTGGGGAGATCCACCGCCAATTAAATGCCGTTTGGGGGAAGCTGGATCACCTCACAGAACTAACCGACGCAAGGCTAGACCGTATGGAACGGCAACTAAATTATCTGGCCGGGACGATCCGCATAAATCTTGAAAACTTAGAAGGTCGCCATGATTGAAGAAATCCTAAAAGTTGCCCGCGCTGAAATTGGCTACCGGGAAAATCCCCCAGGGTCTAACCGGACAAAGTATGGGGATTGGTATGGCTTCCACGATCTTTGGTGCGCCATGTTCACCTCATGGGTATTTGATAAGGCTGGATTCCCTTTGCCTAAAATTCAGACTGGCGCACCATCTGGAGGCGCTTATTGTCCCTATATTGAGGGCTATGCTCGGAGACAGGGGCAATGGCACCGAACCCCCAAGCCTGGGGATTTAGCCCTGTTTCACTTTGGGCAGAATTTGGCGATCCATATCGGCATTGTTGAATCTGTTGGCAGTGGCGGAAATTTCACCACCATTGAAGGGAACACGAAAAAGAGCAATGCCCCAGGACAGAACAATGGCGAATGGGTTTGGCGAAAACATCGCCACGTTAATCAATGTCGGGGATTTTATCGGCCCATCGGATCTCAAGCCCTCACGGGGAAAGAAGCTTACCATCGCTTTCTCTCTCTGAGGAAGCCTTTTATGGCAGGCTACGATATCCGGGAATGGCAAAAGCAGGTCAACTATTGGGGGCTAGCCATTGAGATCGACGGTGTTTATGGCCCGGAATCAGAAAAAGCCTGTCGAGAATTACAGCAAAAATGGGGGCTAGATGTTGACGGAATTGTTGGCCCGCTTACTTGGAATCGAACCTTTCTCCCAAGCTCTGAGGCTCCCAAAAATGGCTGAAAACGACAAAGAAAAATTATTCAAAATAGCCATGGCTAAGGACGGCATCCAAGCCGCCGATATTGCCTATTATTGCCTGTTATTCTTGCCTATGATTACAGGCTTAGTCGGCTTTTATTTTTGGGCTAAGGCAATCCTTTTCTATCCCGACATCCCCTCTAAAAGATTGGAGCCTTTGTTGATTGTTTCCTGCCTTTTGATTGGGGTTCCTGTGGCTGGAGGATATGCCAAAAATGGCAAGTAAATTATTAATTAATGGGCAATTATTTTATGGCCGATCCGAAATTCAATCTTTCTCAACACAGCAACAAGGTGGATCGGGGATTGAGGTCAACTGGGGTGGTGGGGATATTGATGTTTTGACTGGGGAAACCTATCAATTTGTCAATCACGTTGTAGGGGGGATGTGGGAATATTCCAGCTATCGAACGCATTGGCTTAGTGGTGCCAACAAGTGCGGCTACCAAAAAGCGATAAGAACTTTGACGGCAACCAGTTGGGCTCCCCCCACCTTTGGCACGTTTCAGGCGGGAAGCCCGCCCCCTGACCCAGAAATTGATTGGGAACAAGCAACCCAAGCCAATACACAAGACCAGGGGATATGGAGCTATACAGCAGGCTCAACGGATAGTCGGTGTGATGGCACAAAACGCTGGCAACAAAGACGAAACGGATCGATTGTCAGAACTCTTGATACGTGTATATCTGCATACGCTTTTTTTGAAACTAGAACTTTCCCGAAGGTCTTAACTAACACAGGGCAAACTTCAGTCAGGCAAACAGGGGTTACACCGTTAGTAAGAGTTCTTGGGAATGAGTGCAACTTAGTTATCACCTACACAGACGGAAAAACGCAGACTTTGATTTATTCAGAGTGTCCCACGGTTGCCCCTTTTGAGGACGAAATTTGTCCCCAGGCTTGCGATAAAGCGAATCAGATTTTAAATAGATTGAGAGGTTGAAAATGGCTTGTAATTGTGGTCAGTTAAATGGGAGTCTGTCGAGAATCAATAGTAAGCTTGACTCTCTTCTAAAGGAAAATCAGGTATTAAAAGCTCAGGTGAACGGGAAAGCAGATAAAAGCGCGTTTGATATCGTCAAGGATAATTTAGGGACCGTCCTTAAAAGTTATCGCAATATCGATTTGCGCAATAAAGCGATTGATGATGAATTGGATTTTCTGCGAAATGCGACCAACGTCGTGCCGAATACCGTTCAAGAGTTAATCAGAAACTATCGGAATAGCCGAGACTCTGGGACAGCGGTTAGCAGGGCAGAATTAGAGGCGCTCCGTAGGGAATTGCGAAGGGAGTTTGCAACTAAGGGCTATGTCAATGCTCAGGTGGGGGCAGCGAAAAGAGCATTGCAGGAGCAAATTGTTTCTGTTCGGGATGACTTGGGAAGACGAATCAACAAAGTATCTGAGGGCATCCAGGCAAAGATTGATGAGGCAACTAAGCCACTACAGGATCAGATTGACAAACTGAAGGGACAATACAACTCTCTCAAATTACGCCAGGACGCGTTAGGGGCTTCCCTTCGAGCAATTGAATTATTAGTGGGGACACTCGATACAGCAGTAAGCTCTCTTCTTACTACCGTTCTCCCTATTGTGAGCTTTATCACTTCGATGATCTCTTTGGGGTTTGGGGTAGGGGCATGGATCGATTTTCGTAGGGAAGTGCGGGGATTACGGAAAGAGCTAAATTCCCTGAGCCTGCAATATACCGGGCTTGATGGTCAGCTCAAATTGATTCAGAGAGAGCTTGATCGGCTTTCCCCCACTAAAGACCCAGCAACACAACGGGATATCCAGCGATTGCGGGATTCGATTAACTCGATTAACACTTCCCTGTTGGTCAGAATCAGCACACTGACCCAAACGGATAGAGCGCAAGATGTGGCCATAGCGGGGAACGCGGTCAAGCTTGCGGCCCTTACTGCTGGATTGACCACCGTGACCAATTTAGTTTTTGGTAGACCGGGCTTTACTGGAGGAACCAACGTGATTAGAGAAACACGCATTATTGAACGGCAACCGATCATCAACAATCGGACGATCAACAATACCACCGTGATTAATCGTCCAACGGAGCGCACGGTGATCACCAACAATAACGAAAGGGTCAGGGTCGTTAACAATACCAACAGAGTGACCACCAACAACACAACGACGATCCGCGAGAAACCGATCATCACCAACACGACGATCAATCGCACAACCAGTCAGCCAACACAGCAGATCGACTATGCCAGAATCCAACAGGGAACCAGGACTGAATTGGTGCCAGTTAACGCGAACGTGACGGCACAGGCGACAGAAACCAGAACCCGCTTTCAGCAGCTTATTGACCCCATCCGAACCACGACCCAGGACATCCAGAAAAAAGCGAGGTCAATTTACGATAACCAATTTGTGCAAACCTCCCTGAACGTGCTGAATACCGCTTTCCTGGTACATAATGCGATGCGATTAAGCTTTGATGCGGGGCAATTTGTGGGCGATGTTTTGGGGCAAGTTCTAGGCTATGCGGGGATTAAATTTAAGGATGAAGATGGCGGCGAAATTTCTCTGAATCAGGCAATCGGAAATACCCTGAATGATGCGATTAGCGTAATTATTCCTGTGGAATGGCAGGATCGCCTATTGGATGCCTGGATCAGAACGAATAATGTGTTTTCGGCAAGTGCCAATATCTATTGGAGCCTCCGAAATATTGGCGACGAATTACAGAACGTCACGGAGATCACCAACGACCGCTTAGGGACTTGGATGAACGTCGCCAGGGAGGAAGGCTTGGTAAGTGACGATGCCTACCCTTATCAGCCTCCGATTAGCACAGATTCGCCCTATGGTCGGACAAATGCTTTTCTACAGAAAATCAATAATCGCGTGGACGGTTGGGAAAATGCCGTTAATAACTTAGAAGATGCTGCTGGATCGGTAGGATATATCGCCTCAGTGCCGATCACCGTGGCGGATGAGGTGAGCTTTATTTCTGAGAATCGCGCCAATATTGCGACGGCGGTTAACGGCACCCAGGAAACCGAAGAAGTCAGAGAGGATGAGCAGCTGATCGACAATGAAGCCCCAACGACTTTAGAAAGTCCATTAGATTTTCTAGGGGAGTGATGTTTTATGGGGGATTCGCTATAGTGCGATCGCCCTTTTACAGACTCATAAGCCCAAGGTCGGCAGTTCAAATCTGCCTCGAGCCATATTTACAGTGTAGGTCAAATTTCCATTGCGCTATCGGTAGCGTGGGGGATTTTTGCTTACTTTTTCATGGTGGCCTGGGATGCCTATTCTCCCGTAAGGCTTGGTCTAAATATGGTCTAGATCAGCCATGAAAATTCAAGAGATTAACCGGGATTTAGACGCCCTAAGAATTGGTGTGTCTGTGGAAATCCAGGGGAAACGGGTCTATCTGCGGGCCACACTTCCCCCTAAACCTGGGACAGGGCGGACAGCTCCCCATCGGCAACGGATCGCCCTTGGGGTCTTTGCTAATGAGCAGGGATTGCAGCGGGCTAAGGCCGAAGCGATTAAGCTCGATGGTCTGATTGCTTGCGGGGAATTTGACTGGGCCGCGTATGGCAAAAATGACATACAGACTTGTTCGGAATGGATCGCCGCATTTGAGCAAGATTATTTTGCCAAGCGGGCCGATACACCCCAAGCGCGAACGACCTACCGCAGCAGCTACCAACAGATTTTCAACAAACTCCCCCAGGGGCGCAAGCTCACCAAAACGGCGATCCTTGATGTGGTGAAGGCAATCAAACCAGACAGCCGCCAAAGATTGCGGGCCTGCATTGCCTTAAGGAAGTTGGCGGAATTTGCGGGGATAGCGGTAGACCTGGACGAATACCGGGGCCGATATTGCCATAAATTTCTCACGCCGCGTACATTGCCCACGGATGAGCGGATCGCCAATGGATTTAGAAAAATCCCGAACCCATCCTGGCGTTGGGCCTATGGGTTGATGGCGGCCTATGGGTTGCGCCCCCATGAGGTATTTTTTGCAGACTTGAGCGATCCGCCATTGCTTTACCTGCGGGAAGGGAAGACCGGACCGCGCCATGTGTCGCCCCTGTATCCGGAATGGGTAGAGCAGTGGGGGCTATTGGGGGGAACCGCGCCGCCATGGTCGGGGAGTAAGGATTATTCTGCGTTGGGTAGTCGAGTGACGCGGCAATTTTATCGCTATGATGTGCCGTTTACGCCCTACATTTTGCGCCATTGCTACGCCCGCCGATCCAAGCAGTTTGGGATTAAGCCTATCGATGCAGCGAAATTGATGGGCCACGGCCTCGATGTGCATTTTAAGACTTATCATCATTGGTACGAGAAGGATGAAGTTTTAACACTTACCCGACAGATTGCTGATAATCCCGACCGTCCCCGCGCCCCTGGAGAAAGCTCATGATTGATACTTTGATTAAAACCCTGAAGCTGCTAGGAATTTCTCTGCTTGGCTCTGCTGCTTTTTTTGTCATTTTTATGGTGGCGACATCGGTAGATCCGAATAATCCAGAAGATTTTTTAGCCATCCTGATTCTTGTCTGTCTAGCCTTTGCTCTGGAGGTTTGGGTTTACAAACGGTTTTATAAAAGGTGGCACATCGTCTTTTTAAATTTCATGGTGACCCACTTTGCTTCATTTTTTGCTGTGGTTCCCACGATTTTTTTTTACAGGGCCGGATATGAAGATACAGCAGGGCTTGTCTTTTTTGCGGTCTGGTTTGCGATCGCCTATTTTTCTCAGTCCCACGTTAGGTATGTGGAACGGCTAGAGCAAAAGGTTAAGGCACAGCAGGCCCAGATTGATGGGTTTACGGATCAGAAAATCCAGATCCAGAAGCAGATCGAGACCATGAAAACGCGCCTAGATAACACACGGCGTTACGGCAAATAAAAACGGCGATCGCCCCCTGATCGCCATTGTCCAGATCCTTTAAGCACGCTTTTAATCAGCAATCATCTGCAAAATTTGTAAATGTTGACCCAGGGGACTGAGGGTATTGGCGGCAATCATCCCGGATCCAGCCACCGCCGGAATGCCAATCCCCGGAAAAGTGGAATCTCCACAGCAGAAAAGTTGGGCGATGGGCGTTGTACAGCCCGGAAACTGTTCTTTCCCCGCTTTTAATTCGGGGCCATAGGTACCGCGATCGCGTCTGAGGAAACGACTATGGGTGAGAGGTGTACCAACAAGGGTTAATTCCGTGCGTTGACGAATATCGGGAATCACTTTTTCCAGGGCTTGCCACAAAACCTGGGAACGTTCTTCTTTGAAAGCAGCATATTCCGGGGAACGACGGTCTAGGTTTGCCCAGGGTGCATAGTCTTCGGTAGCAGGTAAATATACGTGGATACTATGTTTTCCTGGGGGCGCTAGACTCGGATCCAGCAGTGAAGGAACCGAAACAGCAACCACATTTTGAGGCGCATCAACCCCTTTTTCCCAGTCATCAACGATGAGGTAATGGCACTCCAAATCTTCAGGTAAATTGCTGCTGTCAATCCCTAAATGAAGGTGCATAAAACTGCGACAGGGCTGCATTTTATCGGCTCGTTTCTGCAATTTTTGGGGAATATTTTGCGGCTCAATCAACTTGAGAGTATCCCAAACAGAAGCGTTAGAAACTACAGCGCGACGGGCTTGAGTAATTTCACCGTTGCGCAGTTGAACTCCCGTGGCCTTGCCATTTTCAGTGAGGATTTTTTCCACATGGCTATTCAGGCGCAATTTGCCCCCAAATTTTTCGAGGCCCCGCACCAGAGCCGCCACGATCGCCCCACTGCCTCCCTGGGGATAATCTAAAATCACCTCCGGACGATACCAATCGGCGAACATAAAGGCCATCTCCGCGCAAATCGTACCGTTGGCCGGCAATCCAGACAGCATAAAACAAAGCAAATCCAGCCAATTACGGATAAAGGGGTCAGTAATCACGCGATCCATCACCCGGCTAAAGGGGGTATTCAGTTGGGGAGTGTAGGGGAGATAAGGCAGGAGAGTTTTGGCATATTTACCGACGGTGCGGACAACACCAAGATCGTTACGAAAGGCCGCCAAAGGGAGTTTTGTCGCCGCTTCGCCGAGGGGACGCATGGTTTCCTGGAGCTGGCGCCATTGGGGAATCACATCAGCCTTACCGATCTGGGTCAACATTTCACAAAAGCCATCGGCTCCCACCGCCGCGCGAAAATAACCTTCGGGTAAATGGACACCCCAGGCATCGTAGGTGAGCCATTGGCAATCTTCTTCGAGGAGATCAAGGACTTGGCGCAGGGGATTGGGGGAAGGGCTGTAGGAAAGACCGGAATAAAGGGATGGCCCGGAGTCGAAATGATAACCCTGTCGGGTAAAACTGTGGGCTGCACCACCGGCGATCGCATGGCTTTCTAAGACCAAAACGTCATAACCATAACGAGCCAAAAGACCCGCACAACAAAGCCCGCCAATGCCGCTACCAATGACGATTACCTCTGGATTTGCACTCATCGCTACATTTTCCCGAATACTGCTTCGACGTATGGTAAACGCCTTTAGGTGAATTTTTCGATGAGGAGGGGCGCAAAACGATTCAGGATGTAGAAAAAGACGAGGAACAGAATAATTTTATTGACCACCATATCCCAACGTTTTTTCGGGAGGGTGTGGTCGGGATAGCTGAGTTTCCAGCGGCGCTTGGTGGCCGCTTTTAATAAAATTTCTGGGGTGATAGGAATGCGTTCAACCCGTTCGTAGGGAGGCTTGATCAAAAATCCACCAAGGTTAAGGCCCGCTTCGCCGTGGTGAAAATACCAAAGGTAGCCATCAAGATCGACTTTGAATTTCTGGGCGAATTTTTCTATAAAGGTGGCACAGTCATCGGCCTGGATGTCAAAAGTGCCAAAAAGATCAGTTGTTGCGTTGAGGCGATCGCCTTCTGTTTTGGGGAGTTCTGTTTGGATGAACTGATAAATATCGTCGAGGGTGGGCATGGGGTTTTTCCTCTACTGCTGGCTTAGGATCTGGTCATCAAGGCTAAAGTCAATAGCAGCCTTGTCTCGTTCGTTGGCAAGGTAATCATTTTGGAAGGAATCTTTTAAGCCACCCACCAGATCATATTTCGGTTGCCAATCCAGGTCATTTAGGGCCTTGTGAATATCCGCCATAAAGTGCTGGGCGCGGATCGGGAAAGTCTTCCGTTTGCCGAGGTCAAATTTTTTCGGGTCATAGTAAACCAGATCCACAGCCGCTGGATCTTTCCCGGCTGCTACCGCACAGGCTTTGGCAAGTCCGGTAAAAGTGACAAAGCGATCGCCTGAAATATTGTAAATTTGCCCAATTGCTTTCGGATTATCCAGCACCGCTGCCATGGCCGTGGCGAGATCATAGACGTGACCAAATTGAGTAATCAGTTGTCCATCCCCAGGAATTGGAATCGGTCGATCGCGGACGATGCGGTCAAAGAACCAAGCTTCCAGGTCATTGTAATTTTTTGCGCCGTAGATGTAGGTGGGACGGATCGACGTCCAGGGCAAATCACTCTGGGCCAAATAAGCATCCGTTTCGTGTTTACCCTTGTGGCGGCTGTTGGGGTCAACGGGATCGGCTTCCTTATGGGGCGGTTGGTCAGTGGGCAGATAAACGCCAGCGGAACTGACATAGACAAAATGCTTCACTTTTCCAGCAAAAATTTCGGCGAGGGGCTGGGTATGGGCGAGTTCCCGGCCGTTGTTATCAAAAATCGCGTCAAAGGTTTCGCCAGCCAGTTTTTCTTTCAGTTGCGCCGGATCTTGGCGATCGCCAATAATTTGCTCTACCCCCGTCGGTGCCGGATGATTGCCCCGGTTAAACAGCACTACTTTGTGGCCTGCCGCCAATAAAACCTGGGTGAGATAAACCCCAATAAACCGGGTACCACCAATAATTAAAATGCGCATAATTTTTTCCCAAACAGCGATCGCCTTAAGCATTCAGTGTATCGGATGGGGTTCCAGAACTGGAGCGACGTATCAGAAAAACTCGTCTCAAGGGGTTGGCTCTTTCCGCCGTTATTTTTTGCAACAAACTGTTACATTAGAGAGGCATTTCTCAAACAAATATTTTTTTCAAAATTCCGACCCGTTGCCGTAAATTCTTCGTCCCGAACCATGTCTGAATCCCAAACTTCCCTCGACCAGGCCCCAGAAGCCACTGAACCTAAACCCAGCTATGTCAAGCTCGCCATGCGGAATATGGTGCGAAAAGGGGGTAAGTCCCTCTGGCATTTTTTCCTCACCACCGCTGGCCTGTTGGGGTTTTTCGTCACCATGGCCTACCTCACCCGTTAGATGGGGATGCAGCCCGTGCTTGAGTGTGAAATTTTTGTCGAAAATGCTTCTGGTCTAGAGCTGCCGGAATTGGCGATCGCCCCTTGGGAAAGCCACCTGGAGCAGTGGCTACCGAAATTAACAGCGGCTTTACCCCCGGCCGATGGTTACGAGTTAACCCTCCGCTTTACCACTGACGTCGAAATCCACAATCTCAATCACCAATATCGCCACAAAGACCAACCCACCGACGTCCTTTCCTTTGCGGCCCTCGAAGACAACTTTGCTAGCCCCTTACCCCCTGGGGAACCGCTCTATCTGGGAGACATTATTGTTTCGGTAGAAACAGCCCAACGCCAGGCCCAGGAACGGCAGCATAGCCTCCAAACGGAACTGGGTTGGTTGGTGAGCCATGGTTTATTGCACCTGCTGGGGTGGGATCATCCCGATGAAGCCCGGTTAATTGAAATGCTTGATCGTCAAGCCGTACTCTTGCGAAACGTTCAACTTATTCCATAATGGGGTGATTCTATTGAGGGAGAAGATGACACAACACAAAAAAATCCTCTCACCCCCCGACCGGGAACGGCGATCGCTAGCTTGGAAAGTGGCCCCTGACCTCCTCGCGAGCTTCCGTTACGCTTGGCAGGGCATTGTGTACGCCACCCGCACCCAGAGAAATTTTCGGATTCACTTGGCGATCGCCGTTTTTGTGTGGACAATGTGTTGGCTGTTGTCCCTCAATTATCTAGAAACAGCGATCCTCACAGCCATGGTCGCCCTAGTACTCGTCCTGGAGTTGCTGAATACAGCCCTTGAATCGGTGGTGGATCTCACGGTACAGCAGAGTTACCATGAGCTCGCAAAAATTGCCAAAGACTGCGCGGCGGCGGCGGTACTCATTGGGGCGATCGCCTCGGTGGCCATTGCCGGATTAATCGCTTGGCCCCACTTCCAAGCACTCCTAGAGCCTGCTATCTTAACCCCTGTAAAATCCTATTTTTTACCGCAAAAAATTTCCCTGTTTCCCTAGCTCAACCCCGCACAAATCCCCATCACTATCTAAAGGAGTGTGACCCCTTTGATCATCGTCATCGACAACTATGACAGTTTCACCTATAACCTTGTCCAATACCTCGGCGAATTAGGCAAAGAATTACCCGTGGCCCAGGACATCGAAGTGTATCGGAACGATAAAATTACCCTCGCTGAAATTCGTGCCAAACAACCTGCGGGCATCGTCATTTCGCCGGGGCCAGGCCGTCCAGAAGACGCGGGGATTTCCTTGGCGGTGATCAAAGAATTAGGCCAGGAACTTCCTATCCTTGGGGTTTGTCTGGGACACCAAAGCATCGGCCAGGTGTTTGGGGGCAAAATTATCGGTGCCGCAACCCTGATGCATGGCAAGATCTCCGCGATTCACCATGCCAACAAAGGGGTATTTGCTGGTTTAGAAAATCCATTCCCCGCCACCCGTTACCATAGCTTGGTGATCGACAAAAATAATTGTCCTGATTGTTTAGAGGTCACTGCTTGGGTGGATGACGGTACGATTATGGGCGTACAACATCGGGATTATCCCCATATCCAGGGGGTACAATTCCATCCCGAAAGTATCTTAACCACGGCAGGTAAACAGCTTTTGCGGAATTTCCTCGCTACTCTGTCGCCTGTACCGCTGCTTGTAACGAATTAGTGAGGGGCTCCCCGACATAACCATGAAACGTAGACAGTTTATTCAGACCGCAGGAATTAGTGCTTTTGGGGCGATCGCCGGCTTTTCCCTCCTGCAAAAAAACGCCGTCCAAGCCCAAACCGGCAACCTTGACATCGAATGGCTGGGCCACACCTGTTTTTCCGTCAGTGGTGCGGGGACTAAGGTTCTCATTAATCCCTTCCGTGCCCTCAGTTGTACCGCAGGTTATCGGGACACATTTCCCCAAGCAGACATTGTCCTGTTGAGTAGCCAACTGTTCGACGAAGGCTATACCGATGGTTTACCCGGAGACCCCAGGATTTTGTTCCAAGCCGGACAATATCCCGTGAATAACATCACCTTTGACGGCATTAGCCTCGCCCATGCCAACATCGAACGCTATCGGGGCTGGCGTTTCCCCCCCAACATTGCCTGGAGTTGGCGCCAGGGAGGCATTAGTATCTTGCACCTCGGCGGCGCTGGGGAAGAAGTAGACATTGATGATTTTATTTTGACCGGGGGCAGCCCAGATATTCTGATGATCCCCGTTGGGGGCACCGACGCCGACCCACAGAATATTCCCCCCAAGGGTTACACCCCAGCCCAAGCGCTCCAAGCCCTAGAGTTGCTGCGTCCCAAGATTGTTATCCCGACCCACTACAAAACAACGGCCGGGGACGACACCTGTGGGCTCCAGTCCATTGAATCCTTTTTAAACTTGGTAGACCGTAACGAAATTAAGGTGACAACGGTGGCTTCAAATCGCCTCCAGGTCAATCGAGCGGCCCTTTCCCAAGCCAATTCAGAGATTAAAGTTTTAAGCGATCGCCCCCTGTTGCGGGTCTAGGCGGATCATCATTTTTCTTTTGATTGAACAACCTCCAAAATTCTTGGGGGTTTTTTGATCGCGATGGTAAAACCTAGAAAATATTTGCGATTTATTGACCTCACCCCTGGGTATAAAGGGCAATCGAGCCTATCATTTTGGACATTGATCTGCCCTAAATTCTCGCTTATGCAATATTTTTTTCTCACCGAAGGGTGGCACATTGGCCGCGTTTGGGAACCCGGTGGCCCCTGGGATATCCTGTCCTGGCGACGTCCCCCCAAGATTCAGCGCACCAACATCGCCATGGAAAATCAAGGGGAGCGCCTCTGGCTCTACCAAGTAGACGACCCGATCCTGATGCTGGAAGTTACCCCCGATCCCACGAAGGTCAAAACCGAAAACATCGGTCAAGTGATGATCAAACGCCTCATCACCCCCGAAGAGGCGATCGCCCAATTAAACCAAGCCAACACCCTCTACAAAGACCCAACTCCAAGCCATTAGCGCCATTACATTTCCCGTAATACGCTTGCCAAGCCCTCTAACAATAGTTACACTTCTTTAAACAATCTTCCCCCTAAACCCAGCACAAACCCTTTGTATCGTAGTTTAGAGAGAAGAAAAAAACGCTTAAGTCCTTGGGACAACTAGCAATAACAAAACAACTTTCTTGAGGATGCTTTGTAAACTTTTGTAAATTTTTCCGAGGAAGCTTTTATTAAAGTCTACGAAGACATTGCCGTCAAAAAGCCGTTTCAACTCAAAATCTTCCTATAGATTTGAAGTTGTTTTTCTCGGTTCAGACCAATCCTCGTTAATAATGAGAAAATATTTGGTCATAGTAGACACGATTGTTTAGGAGGAGAGTAGTCAATGGGACTACCTTGGTACCGCGTACATACAGTCGTCCTTAACGACCCAGGTCGTCTGATTTCTGTACACCTCATGCACACTGCGCTCGTCGCAGGTTGGGCTGGCTCAATGGCCCTCTATGAGCTAGCAATTTTCGATCCCAGTGATCCCGTCCTCAATCCCATGTGGCGGCAGGGCATGTTCGTACTGCCGTTCATGGCACGGCTGGGCGTAACTGGCTCCTGGAATGGCTGGGATATCACTGGTGCCGTAGGCACTAACCCCGGTTTTTGGTCCTTTGAAGGCGTCGCCGCAGCACACATCGTTCTGTCCGGTCTTCTGTTCCTCGCTGCCGTTTGGCACTGGGTTTATTGGGATCTCGATCTTTTTGTTGACTCCCGTACCGGTAAGCCTGCCCTAGACTTGCCGAAAATGTTTGGGATTCACCTATTCCTATCTGGTCTTCTTTGCTTCGGCTTTGGAGCCTTTCACCTCAGCGGCGTCTGGGGGCCTGGAATGTGGGTTTCTGACCCCTATGGTGTAACGGGCCATGTCCAAGCTGTTGCCCCCGATTGGGGCCCCAGTGGATTTAACCCCTTTAACCCTGGCGGCGTTGTTGCCCACCACATTGCCGCTGGTATCGTTGGGATTATTGCTGGTCTTTTCCACCTCAGTGTCCGTCCCCCTGAGCGTCTGTATAAGGCACTCCGGATGGGTAACATTGAGACGGTTTTATCCAGCAGTATTGCAGCGGTATTTTTTGCCGCATTCGTCGTCGCTGGCACCATGTGGTACGGCAACGCTACCACCCCCATCGAACTTTTCGGCCCGACCCGTTATCAGTGGGACCAGGGTTATTTCCAAAACGAAATTCAGCGCCGTGTGGATGCTGAAATTGCGTCAGGGGCAACACCTGCGGAAGCTTGGAATACAATTCCTGAAAAACTTGCTTTTTATGACTATGTCGGTAACAGCCCTGCGAAAGGTGGTTTGTTCCGTACAGGGCCGATGGATCAAGGTGATGGAATTGCTCAGTCTTGGGCCGGCCACCCTGTCTTCAAAGATGCAGAAGGTCGTGAGCTTTTTGTTCGTCGGATGCCCAACTTCTTTGAAACCTTCCCTGTGGTCATGACCGATGCGGATGGCGTCCTCCGGGCTGATATTCCGTTCCGTCGTTCTGAGTCTAAGTTCTCCGTTGAACAGGCTGGGGTTACGGTTTCCTTCTTGGGTGGCGAACTCAATGGTCAAACCTTCACCGATGCTGCCACTGTCAGAAAATACGCCCGTCGTGCCCAGTTGGGTGAGCCTTTCGAGTTTGATACTGAAACCCTTGGTTCTGACGGTGTATTCCGGACGAGCCCCCGTGGTTGGTTCACTTTTGGTCACGCTGTATTTGCGCTGCTGTTCTTCTTTGGTCACATTTGGCATGGTTCTCGGACGTTGTACCGTGACGTATTTGCCGGGGTTGACCCTGAACTGGCAGAAGAGCAAGTGGAATGGGGCTTCTTCCAGAAGGTTGGTGACAAGAGTACCCGTGCTAGCTAATTAAACACAGGTATCTATTGCATCGATCGGAAAGTTTTTTCCAATAATTCATTTTGAGGAGGTTGGGCATTTAAGCCTAGCCTCTTTTTTCTTGGAGAAAATTAACTAGATTTGGGGGAGATGGTGGCGGTTTTCTACACTGGTTGCGAAAGAAGAGGATTCTGCAAAATTGAGGTATTCCCTGAATGAATTAAAAGAATATTATGTCGCTTTCTCCCAAGGCTCTTTATGATTGGTATCGCAACACCCTGCGCAATCCGAAATACCGGTGGTGGATTATTTTAGGCACTTTGGCATATTTGATCAGCCCCATTGATCTCTCGCCGGACTTTTTCCCCATTGCGGGCCAGATTGATGATGTGATGCTGGCGACATTGTTGATTGCGGAACTGTCCCAAATGGCCTTGGCCTTTTTCCAAGCTCGTCAAGAAAATTCCCAAGGGAAAACGACAACCCAGGGAGAAACGACGGCAACGGTAGATATCCCTTCGGTTTCGGTAGACGAATCCTAGATCAAAGCTTGTACGAGTAAAAAGGCGATCGCCGCACTGCCGACGGGCACGAGAAAATTATCAATGCCAAACTGGGCAATGCTTTCGAGCAAGGTAGAACAAAGGGCAACAACGAGGGCGATCGCCGCTTTTTGCCAAAGCATGAGGTCAAAACTGAGAAATAATAAACCGCAAATCAAGAAACCCACCCCAAACATGGTGGCGGTGCCTTCGAGGCTTTTTTTGTTGCCAAGAATTTCGTAGGGATGTTGCCCCAATTGGCTACCGACCACGGCAGCCAAACCATCGCCCCAGGCCATCACCAAAATGCCGAGCACCGCAAACACAGGTTGCTGAATTGACCAAAACCACCAGATCAACACCCCCATACTAAGGGCATAAAAAAAGGTACCGAGGCTCTGGCGACCAACGCTGTTCACGCTGGGTAAAATCGGCAGGAAGTAGGAAACTAAAGCAATTAAGCCTGCAATAAAGGCGGCGGCAATGCCAATTTCCATCGGAATATCAAACCACCAGGCGAGGAGAATGACATTACCACTGCCGATATGGACAATTTTGCGGGTCAGTTCTGGGCTTAGGTGATTTTTGCGGCTGAGACCTTCGGCGATCGCCAACAGCGCCCCCAGATAAGTGATGACCGTTCCCAAGGGCATCCGGAGGGCTGGGGAAAAGATTTCCGCGACGAGATGATTGACATCCATAAAAAATTAAGGGCGAGATTACTCCCACCCCTAAAGCACAACTTAGAAGTTACCAACTAGCGCCTCATTACAACGTTCACAAATGGTGGGATCATCCGTAAAGGTGCCCACTTGTGTGGAGTAATTCCAACAGCGATCACACTTGTGACCGTCCGCTTTGACCACGGCGATTTGGAGCTTGCCAGCGGCCAACTCCAGGGTGTCTTGGTACTGCTGATCGTCGAGGGCTGCCGTCACAAATTCCACCTGGGAAACAAGGAGCAAATAGCGCAGTTCATCCACCCGTGGGGACTCACTCAAACTGTCGGCGGGATTTAGGGCCGCGAGCCAGTCTGTTAAGGCCCCATCCACATCGCGCATCAGAATTTTTGCTTCGAGGGAAGCACCGATTAATTTTTCTGTGCGGGCTTTTTCGAGAACGAGGTTCACGCCGTTGCGGATTTTGCGCAGTTCTTCCCACCGTTGGAATAAAGTTTCGTCTGCTGCCCATTGGGGATCGAGTTGATACCAACCCGCGTTAAACACCGATTGATGCTCCGTTTCGTAGGGCAAGTTTTGCCAAATATCCTCCGCCATGTGACACAATACCGGGGCGATCGCCTTGGCTAGGGTTTCAAGGATAATCGCCATTACCGTTTGACAACTGCGGCGACGGGGCGCATTCACATCAGAAATATACAGGCGATCCTTGGCGATATCAAGATAGAAATTAGAGAGATCCACCACACAGAAATTTTGCACCTTTTGGAAGAATTTAAAGAATTGGAATTCCTCAAAAGCTTCTGTAACTTCTGTAAAAACATTGTGGGTTTGATGCAGAATATACTTATCTAATTCCGGTAAATCACTGTAAGCAACTGCATCTTTCGCCGGATCAAAATCATGGATATTTCCTAAGAGGAAACGGGCCGTATTGCGAATCTTGCGATAAACATCCGCCAACTGTTTCAAAATCGTTTGGCCGATAGGCACATCTGAAGAGTAATCCACCGAAGAAACCCATAGGCGCAGCACATCTGCACCATAGGGCGGTTCGGTTTTCTGGTTTTTGCCGCCATTAATAATGATATTGGGATCAACAACATTTCCCAGGGATTTACTCATTTTGTAGCCCTTTTCATCGAGCACAAAACCGTGGGTTAATACCGTTTTATAGGGGGCCACATTATTAACAGCCACACTGGTTAAAAGACTCGACTGGAACCAACCCCGATGCTGGTCAGAACCTTCTAAATACAGATCCACAGGATAATTTAAACCGTCCCGCTGTTTAGCCACAGCCGCCCAGGAAGAACCCGAATCAAACCACACATCCATGGTATCGGTACCCTTGCGGTAAGTGCGACCATTGTCACGATATTCCTCCGGTAAAAGTTCTTCTACCGAACGTTTCCACCAAGCGTCAGAACCTTCCTTGGCAATGATTTCTCTAACGTGGTTAATGGTGGTTTCATTTAACAATGCTTCCCCGGTTTCCTCGTCGTAGAAAACAGGAATGGGGACACCCCAATTGCGTTGCCGGGAAATACACCAGTCACTGCGATCGCCAACCATCGCCGTGATCCGATTTTCCCCCTGGGCCGGAATCCACCGCACCCCCTTAATCGCGCTTAGGGCTTCATCGCGGAACCCTTCCACCGAAGCAAACCACTGCTCCGTGGCCCGGAAAATGGTCGGTTTTTTCGTCCGCCAATCGTAGGGATATTTGTGTTGGTAGGCTTCTTGCTTTAAAAGGGCGCGTTTTTCCGTTAAAGCTGTGATAATGGCGTCGTTGGCCCCGTTGAGGACATTTAAGCCCGCAAACTCGCCTGCTTCTTCGGTTAAAGTTCCTTCTGCATCTACTGGGGAAAGGATCGGCAAACCATATTTCTGGCCTGTGATGTAGTCTTCCTGACCATGGCCCGGCGCGGTATGGACGAGGCCCGTCCCAGATTCCGTTGTGATGTAATCACCACCAGCCACCACCGGACTGGTGCGATCATAGAGGGGATGCTGATAGGTGCAATGTTCGAGAATTTCCCCTTTAAAACTGGTTTTAATCGTTAAGGCAGCGTCAAAAGTTTTCGTTAAACTTGCTGCGAGATCCTTGGCCACCACTAAATATTTCTGAGCGCACAGGCTGCCATCGGTTTCGACAACAGCATATTCCAGGGCCGGGTTGATCGCGACAGCTAAGTTACCGGGCAATGTCCAGGGCGTTGTTGTCCAAATCGCCACGCCCAAACTATCGGCAAATTCCCCTAAAACAGCTTTGGCTTCAGGGCTTAGATCCGTGATCGGAAAAGAGACGTAGATACTTTGGGAAGTGTGGCCTTCGGGGTATTCAAGTTCTGCCTCTGCGAGGGCCGTTTGGGAACTCGGACTCCAATGGACGGGCTTCAGACCCCGGTAGATATAGCCTTTGAGGGCCATGTCGCCAAATACGCCGATTTGAGCCGCTTCGTATTCTGGGGTGAGGGTGAGGTAAGGGTTTTCCCAGTCGCCCCAAACGCCATAGCGTTGAAATCCGGCTGCTTGGGCTTTTTGGGTTTTGAGGGCAAAGTCACGGGCTTTGTAGCGGAGTTTGAGGGGCGTAAGGTTTTGCCGGGCATCGGCGCTGAGGTTTTGCAGTACCTTTAATTCGATGGGTAAACCGTGACAATCCCAACCGGGAACGTAGTGGGTTTTGTAGCCTTGTAAGAGTTTGTACTTATTGATGATGTCCTTCAGCACTTTGTTCAGGGCATGGCCCATGTGGAGGTCACCATTGGCGTAGGGGGGGCCATCATGCAGCGTAAAGAAGTCTTTGGGGTTATTCTGCGCTAAATCTTCGTAAATGCGGTTTTCTTGCCAGAATTTTTGGATTTCTGGCTCTTTTTGGGGAGCATTCGCCCGCATATTAAAGGTGGTTTTCGGCAAATTAACGGTATCTTTGTAGCTCTTTGCGTCTGTCACGGTGGCTGTGGTGGCTGATGTTTACAAATGTTTGCTATGGCTGATTTTAACTTGCCAGGGCTTGTCCCGTGAATCTCGGTGAAAAAAGGCGATCGCCAACGTCTTGGGATTCATTAAATAGAATGGAGGGTGATCGGCAAGGGGAGATAAAGTGATGCTGACGAAACAACGGGCGGATCGGGTGCTGTTGAGCAATATCAGTTGGCAGCAGTTTGAAAATATTCTGCGGGATCTGGGAGAAACTCGTTCTAGTCGCGTGGCCTATTGTGATGGAACTTTGGAAATTATGACGCCCCTCCCTGAACATGAATTTTATAAAGAGGCGATCGGTGATGCGATCAAAGATTGCGCTGACGAACTAGAAATTGATTATGAAAGTCTCGGCTCAACGACTTGGCGCAAACCGGCGGCCAAAGCAGGCTTAGAGCCGGACAATTGTTTTTACTTCCAGCATGAGCCGTCAATTCGGGGCCAGTTGGACTATGATCTCGCTAAAGATCCGCCCCCTGATTTGGTTTTAGAAATTGAACTGACAAGCCGATCTTTAGAACGGTTTCCCATCTATGCACGGTTAGGAGTGCCGGAAATTTGGAGCTACGAGGACGGCAAAATTACAATTTACTTGCTTGACCAGGGAGAATATCGCGTTTCAGAAACGAGTCTAGCGCTGCCGCAAATTTCCGTGACGAAAATGATGACATTAATCGAAGAAAATCGTCCCCTAGGCCGTCGGGCAATCCGCCGCGCTATTCGGGAGTGGGCGAAAACTCTGTAATCCTTAAACCATCAATTTGCAGGGTGATCGATAGGATACTTTCTTGCCCTGTACTCTGTAGTGTTAACAGTGAAGTTGTGCGACGGCAGATAATCTTGAACTCCCACCGGCAATCTTTGTTCCGTCCGCACCAACATATTGTTAGACAGGAAAACCACTCAAGCCTCGTAGATTAAAAAGCCATGTTCTCTGACATAGGTTAAGGAAATTTTGGGATTATTAATATCCTTTCCACCTGAGTCGTTCCACTTCCTTTCCCACTGTTCATAATAGAACTCCAAGTCCGCTGGAGTAAGCTGATATATTGACACTAAATTTATCCCACTGTAAACCGCAAAAAGCCAATCAACTTTCCTATATTTTTCGATAATTCTTGGGTTGATATGATGGTGCGTCGAGAAACTTTTAGTTAACTGTATGTTGACAGATTTCAACTCATACTCATTTCCGTCTGAGTCCTTAGCATCATTTCCTTCTCTTCCTGGCAAAACTTCCAGGCCAGTTATTAAGAGAACTTGTAAAAGTTTGCCGCCATTATCTTGAAAAATGTCATTAATCCCATGCTTTGATGCCAGTTCTTGATAACGTTGTATGTATGGGAACAGCTCATCAAGTATCCTCTTGTCTGGGTGGAAATTCATTCTTGTGATCTCTTAGAAGTTCGAAGGTGTCAACCTCTAAGGCTTTTGCAAGACGCTCCATATTATCGATCGATACATTACGTTCGCCACGTTCAACCGATCCCACATAGGTTCTATGCAAACCTGCTAAATCAGCAAGTGCTTCCTGCGACAGTCCTTTTGACAGACGGATCTGACGTAATCGTTTTGCAAATAACTCCCTGGCATTCGTTGACACAGGCGTACAACATAAGAGGTTGACATAAAATACATTTTTGAGATAATGATGACCATGAGTCTACAGACTATAAGTAGCAATCGAGGTTGGCATTGATTAACTTAAATACTGATTTTCCTATAGATGTTGAAGCTCTTGAATGCCCACCAGTTTATTCAACTGATAAGGGTGCAGCGTTTTGTGGAGACTCTTTAGAACTCCTTGGTAAGTTGCCTAATGAGAGTGTTAATTTAGTAGTAACGAGTCCACCCTTTGCGCTTCAGAGAAAGAAGGAGTACGGCAATAAAAATCAGAGCGAATATATTGATTGGCTAGCTGGTTTTGCTCGACTGGTTTATCGAAAATTAAAGAGCGACGGCAGCTTCGTTTTGGATTTAGGAGGGGCTTATGAAAAAGGAAAACCAGTTAGAAGTCTCTACAACTTTAGAATCCCTATCTACTTCTGTGATGAAATAGGATTTTTTTTAGCAGAAGATTTCTACTGGTTTAACCCTTCTAAGCTTCCTAGTCCTATCGAATGGGTGAATAAAAGAAAAATTCGAGCAAAAGACTCAGTAAATACAGTTTGGTGGTTTAGTAAATCTGAGTTTCCCAAGTCAGATGTTACTCAAGTTTTGACTGAATACAGTCCGAGAATGAAAAAATTGTTAGAAGATCCTGATAAGTTTTATAATCCTAAAAAGAGACCTTCAGGGCATGATATTAGCAAAGGATTTGGAAAAAATAATGGAGGAGCGATTCCTTCTAACTTGCTGAAAATCCCGAATTCTGAATCAAACAGCCAGTATCTTAGAGGTTGTAAAGCCCTTGGGCTAAAGGCTCATCCAGCCAGGTTTCCTGGGAAGTTGCCAGAGTTTTTCATTCGTTTTCTTACTGAGCCTGGAGATCTCGTACTTGATATATTTGCAGGATCTAATACGACTGGTTTTGTAGCGGAGCAAGAAAACCGCTATTGGATATCTTTTGAGAAAGATATTCAGTATTTAGCTGCATCTTCTTTCAGGTTTATGCAAGAGAATATCCATGATCAAGCATTGAAAGACTGGCATCAAGAAATTATCGATGGTAAATCTCTTGAGGTCTCACCGAAGGCTAATCAGCTCAGACTTTTTGAGAAAGCAGCACAATATCACAACTGATGGCACACAGCTAAGTATGTTTGTCTAACTAGTGATTATGCGGAATTATTCCATCTAAAATGCCTCACAGCACTTTTACTTGGAATAATTCCGTATAAAACCTCTACTAGGGACGTTATGCAGACGACATCCATATAAAGTTGTTATCCAGATATTGTACAGACTTCATTTCCATCATAGACAATAACCTCTGCATAAGCTTCTGGATTTTTTCCGGAGAGTGATTAGCCTTGGCATAGTGACCCTGGCACTGGGCTTGATCAGAGCAAAAAGGCGATTTTTGATTTTAGGGTCATTCTTGAACATAGACCATTGAGAGGTTGGGCCACCCGCTGTGCCATTCGAGAATGGACGAAAACCCTCTAGGCCAAGCCAAAACTTGCGAATCATTGAGGACTGTTACGTTTCAGTAAAGGAATGGGGGCGATCGCCTAAACTATTCAGAAGCAATTTTTCATCTGGATTTTATTTTTGCCAACTATGTTCCCTTCTAGCCGCCCCCGTCGCCTTCGCCAAAGTGAGTCGCTTCGCCGCATGGTGCGGGAAAATACCTTTACGGCCAATGATTTGATCTATCCCCTCTTCGCAGTGCCCGGAGAGGCGATCGCCAACGAAGTAAAGTCGATGCCCGGCGTTTATCAACTCTCCATCGATAAGATCGTCACCGAGGCCAAGGAAGTTTGGGAACTGGGCATTCCAGCGGTGATTCTGTTTGGCATTCCCCCCGAAAAAGATAACGATGCAACGGGAGCCTGGCACGATTGCGGCATTGTCCAAAAGGCAACCACGGCGATCAAGGAAGCGATCCCCGAAATGACCGTGATTAACGATACTTGCCTCTGTGAATATACGCCCCACGGTCACTGCGGCTACCTGCAAACGGGGGATTTAACCGGACGAGTCTTAAACGATCCCACCCTTGAACTGCTGAAAAAAACCGCTGTGTCCCAGGCCAAAGCTGGCGCGGATATTATCGCGCCTTCGGGGATGATGGATGGTTTTGTCGCCGCGATTCGTGAAGGTTTAGATGAAGCTGGTTTTACGAATATTCCGATCATGGGCTATTCCGCAAAATATGCCTCGGCTTACTATGGCCCCTTTCGGGATGTGGCCGAATCTGCTCCCCAATTTGGCGATCGCCGCACCTACCAAATGGATCCGGGCAATGGCCGCGAAGCCCTCAAGGAAGTGGAACTCGACATCCTCGAAGGGGTAGATTTTGTCATGGTCAAACCGGCCCTCGCCTACATGGATATTATTTGGCGGGTCAAGGAAATGACCAACCTGCCCGTTGCCGCCTACAACGTTTCTGGGGAATATTCTATGGTCAAAGCCGCAGCCTTAAACGGTTGGATCGACGAGAAAAAAGTCGTCCTCGAAACCCTCACGAGCTTTAAACGGGCGGGCGCAGATTTGATTCTCACTTACCACGCTAAAGACGCTGTCCGTTGGTTGGCAGAGTAAATCTTGGCCTGGGGCATATTTCCCCCAAGAGAATAAACAATGAATCATGGGGACGCTTGTGAGTTGTCCCCTTTTTCGTGACCCAAAAAAAGCCCCGTACATCCTACGGAGCCAAATTTTTTTCGGGAACATCAAAAACTATTCCACCTCGAAGCTACCACCCCAAGGCCCATAACTAGAGGTTGTGATGCCGTTACGTTCTGTGCCGACAAAATCCGTTTGGGAACCCAGCACTTTGACCGTCACATTGCCCCCAGTAGTCGGTTCTAACAGACCTGCGTGGACAGCAGCCGTACAAATCGATGAGCCATCACTGTAGATATCCGTGCCCCAAATTTTTTCTGTGGGTTGTCCCGCCGGACAAATCACGCTGAGGGTCTGGCCTATTTGGCTCCGCAGACCGAGCATTCCTGGGGTTGTTTCCCAGTCAATGGCCCGGACTTTGGCCGTTTGGGTGCTGGGCTGGTGGTGGCTGATCTGGGTAGTGGGTTGGTGGTGGGCTACGGTGGGTGCAGGGTCATGGTGGGCAAGGGTGGCAACGGGGGCGATCGCCAACCCCAAAAACACACAACTGCCAAGGGTCAAATACTTCATCGCAAACAATTACTCTAGAAAACACAGACAAAAATTATGCTTTGCCGCTAAGAAAACAGAACACTCTTCCTCAAAGTTTAAGTCCAAGCCTGATCCACTGCCATATTTGCTTCGGGGTGAATGTAGGCGGGCTTTTCTTTGCGGGGTAGCTGACCAGATAAAACGAGGTGGGCCATGGTGTCACAAATCACGCGGGTCGCCATCAGGGATGTGATATCGCTAATGTCGTAGGGCGGTGAGACTTCGACGATTTCCAAACCGCAGACGGGGGCATTCCGGACAATCTTACCGAGGAGGGCGAGGGCTTCCCTGGGCAATAAACCGCCTGGTTCTGGCCAACCCGTGCCGGGGACAAATCCCGCATCAATGCAGTCAATGTCAAAGCTGATATAAACACAGTCGGTACCATCTAAGGCACGCTCCAGGGCAAACTCCGCCGCCGCATCGATACCCATTTCGGTAATATCAGTCACCGTGAGAATATTGGTCGCCCGTTCGCGACAAACCTTGACCCCTTGCCGGGGTACCTGCCAGCCGCCAATCCCCAACTGCACCAGATTTTTGGCGGGAGCATTGGCCATGTTGGTGGCATGGAACCAAGGACAGGTGTGCATCCGTTCGTCTAAATCTGTTTCCTGGGTGTCCACATGGCGGTCAAAGTGAATAATGCCTACTTTTTTATCGCCTAAATGCCGACAAACCCCCCGCACCGTGGGAAAGCCGATGGAATGGTCGCCGCCGAGAATGATCGGAAAAGCACCGGAACTAAAGACATGGGCGACTCCTTTAGAAATTTGATCAAAGGATTTTTCGTTATTGGCCGGAATCGTAAAGACATCCCCTACATCACAGAGGGTAATTTGCTCCCGCAGATCAATGCCCATCTCAAAGTTGTAGGGCGTGTAGAGGGCAGAAATCCGCCGGATCCCCTGGGGGCCAAAGCGAGTACCGGGCCGATAGGTGGTACCAGAGTCGTGAGGAACGCCAAGGATAGCCACGTCATATTCACCGACCTTGCGGACATCTTCGAGGTAAGGGGCCTTTAGGAAAGTATTGATCCCGGCATAGTGGGGCAGTTCTCCCCGGGAAAAGGTGGGAATACTGCGGTCTTTGATACTGGCGGCGGCTTCGAGGCCGTATTCCAGGCCCCGGGCTACTTCCTGTTGCCAACCGGTGAGGGGGAGGTGAGATTCTTTTTCGAGGGCTTCTTGGGCTTCGCTGGGGGGACGAAAATTCGGTTGTTCACTCATGGTGATCGGGCCTTTCTTGGGACGAATTTAGTTAACGATAGCAGTAACCAAGCAAATTCTTGGTTTTTGGGCAAATTACGCAAGATAGCTTTGCATTTTATGGGGTCTGTACTGCTTCTACGGGGACTTCACGCATTAGTTGCATCACATGGTATTTGTAATCGATAAATTCTGGCGATCGCTTAATTTCGTCGCCGTGGTGGTGGGAAAAATCTACCTTTAATTCTTCTTTGATGCGGCCAGGATGGGCTGCCATGACGTAGATCCGTTGACCAAGAAAAATCGCTTCTTCGACATCGTGGGTAATCAAGAGAATACTGGTTTCGGTTTGCTCCCAAATTTCTAGGAGAAATTGCTGCATATTTTCTTTGGTGAGAACATCCAAGGCCCCAAAGGGTTCATCCATTAACAAAATCTTCGGTTGGGAAGCGAGGGCGCGGGCGATCGCCACCCGTTGTTTCATCCCCCCAGAAAGCTGTTTCGGCAGTGCTTCCTGGAAAGGCCCTAAGCCGACCACATTGAGGTAGTAATAAGCTCGTTCGTAACGCTCTTTTTTCGGTACTCCCTGCAATTTCAACCCAAAGGTGACATTATCCAAAACAGAAAGCCAAGGATAGAGGGTATAGCGTTGAAAGACCATGCCCCGGTCGGCCCCAGGCCCAATAATTTCTTGCTGGTCAACGGTGACTTTGCCCGTACTCTGGGTTTCGAGGCCCGCAATAATCCTCAAAAGGGTGGATTTTCCAGAACCAGACGCTCCAACTACACAAACAAATTCGCCTCCCTCGACGTGGAGACTAATATTTTGGAGAGCGGTAATTTTTCCGTGGCGGGTTTGGAAAAACTTGTGAACTTGATCAACTTCTAAATGCATGATGTTTCTAGTCGAGAGACCAGCGGCAGAGGAATCTTTGGAGCCAAATAAAACAGAGGTCAATGAGGAGGCCAATTAAGCCAATTACAATTAAGCCAGCGAAAATTTGGTCAGTATTTAAAAATCTTTGGGCGACACTAATGCGCCGACCTAACCCTTCTGTGGCGGCCACCAATTCTGAGACGATTACTAGGTTCCAGGAGGCGGCGATATTCACTCGGCCAGCGTCAATGATTTTGGGCAAAATATAGGGAAAAATAACTTTAATGACGATTTGGGGTCGATTTCCCCCCAGGGTGTAGGTGGCCTCAATCAGTTCTTTGGGGACAAACTTGACGGCGTCCATAATCATCAAGGTATTGAAGAAGAGGGTGCCAATAAAAATTAATAAAACCTTGGGAATTTCCCCGACGCCGAAATATAAAACCAATAAGGGAATAAAAGCGGGGGCCGGCATATAACGAACAATGCCGATGATCGGTTCACACAGCGCCCGGATACTGGCAAAGGCCCCCATCAAAATGCCCAAGGGAATCGAAATGATGACCGCGAGACTAAACCCCGTCAGCACCCGCAAAACGCTGTAAATAATGTCTTTTTGCAGGTCGCCGCTGGCCCACAAATTGGCGATCGCCTCCCAGACAGCCATGGGGGTCGGTAGAAAGAGCGGTTTAACCCATCCCTGACTGGAGATAATTCCCCATAAAATCAGAGGCAACAGAATCGAGGCAGACATCAACAGCCAACGTAACTTTGGGGGAATTCCAGAAGTGATATCCCAAAATAAAGAGGGCTTGAGCATCCGGAAAGAGGGTTTGATAACGGGCGCTTTAGTCATGGCGATCGCCAAAATAATGGATTTAAAAAATCCCCCGGAATAAGAAGACCGAGGGATGCAAAAGCTACTGTTTTTCTGCGTAGGCTTTAACGAAAGAAGGATCAAATAAACCACTGAGATCCGCTGGCGCCTCAATTAACCCCGCATCCACCAAGAAAGTATTAATTTCCTGGGCGGCGTAGTTCAGGGAGATCATGCTTTCTTCTGTAGAATCAAAGGCCGTTAGGTTATCTTCAAGGCTAAAAATTGTCGTTCCCGCATCATATTCTTGATATTCTTCGACGGAAACATTGGCCCGGGCCGCCATGATTTCCAGGGCTTCCTCTGGATTTTCTTCAATGAAATCTAGCACCGCAAACCAAGTATCCACTAACCCTTGGACGGCTTCGGGATTATTTTGAATTAGCTCACGACTGACCACCAAATGATCCGGAATCGCCCCCGGAAAATCCGCCGAAGAAATGAGCGTTTTACTGCCTTCTCGCTCTAAAGCCTGGGTTGTAAAAGGGGCAAAGGCTCCCACTGCATCCACCTGACCAGCAACAAACGCAGCGGCGGCGGCCCCCGTTTCTAGGGGTTTGATAATCACATCATCGGGGCCAAGACCTGCTTCCTGGAGGGCCAGCAATAACAAAAAGTGATCGACGGTGCCCTCTTCAATGGCGATGGTTTTTCCCTGTAAATCCTCAATACTATTAATGCCTTCGCTGACAATAATTTGATCATTCCCTGTGGAGTTATCATTCACCAGAACAATCACTTGTTCAGAACCCGCTGCCACTGAACTAATCGTGTCATTCAGGGTTTGGGTATTTGCGTCTAGCTGTCCCGCCGCAAAAGCATTAATTGAGTCTAAATAACCATCAAACCAAGTCAGGTTTACATCAACGCCATTCGCTTCAAATAGGCCTTTTTCTGCGGCAATTTGCCAAGGAAACCAACCGGGCCACGCGCTAAAACCAAGGGTAATTGTTTCTGTTTCCGCTGTTGGGGTTTCCGGAGTTTCACCTGTTGTTGTGGGCGGTGTACTTTGGCAGCCGACGGTCAAGGCAAGACCCGCACAAAATAGCGCCGGTCGGATCAGAAGACTAGGCAGTTTTAGCATAGGAAAATGACAAGAATAAACGCAAGGGATCAATTAAAAGGCGATCGCACCTTGCCTGTTGTTTATCCTGTTTTCGGACAAATTATGCTGTAACTTTCATTACATCTTCCCGATGACAACTTTTTTTAACCCAGTCGTACCAAGTTTCTAAACCTTCCCCAG
Source organism: Picosynechococcus sp. PCC 8807 (assembly GCF_001693295.1). Classification (NCBI taxonomy): domain Bacteria; kingdom Bacillati; phylum Cyanobacteriota; class Cyanophyceae; order Chroococcales; family Geminocystaceae; genus Picosynechococcus; species Picosynechococcus sp. PCC 8807. The sequence continues at coordinate 1,854,044 of NZ_CP016483.1, read as the reverse complement.
TCTGGGCAGAAACGGGGATAATCGTCGCGTGGGAATTCATTTGGCGGACATGATCAATAATCCGTTGGACATCAATGTTTAGATAAGGAACCAGGTCAATTTTTGTAACCAATAAACAATCCGCTTCTTGGAACATAACGGGATATTTGAGGGGTTTATCTTCTCCTTCCGTCACACTAAGGAGGGCGATTTTTGCATGTTCACCCACTTCAAATTCGGCGGGACAAACGAGATTCCCTACATTTTCCACAAGCAATAGATCAAAATCATTTGGGTTATATTCCTGTTCGAGGCGGTGCAGTCCTCCGGAAACCATCTTGGCATCTAAATGGCAGGAACGCCCCGTATTAATGGGGATCACAGGCACGCCGTATTGACGGAGGCGATCGGCATCGAGTTCTGTGGTCATATCCCCTTCGATGACGGCCATTTTGAGGTCATCTCTTAGGGCGGCCAGGGTTTTTTCGAGTAAAACGGTTTTACCAGCACCGGGACTACTCATCACATTGAGGCAGGTCAGGCCCCAGGCATCAAAATGTTCACGGTTGTGGTCAGCGAGGTCTTGGTTGGCATGGAGGAGATTGACCCCCAGGGCAGCGTCAAAGGTCTGGTGCATGGTGGTTAGTTCCTAGGAATGGAGAGTTAAGGGAGCGTATTCAATGCGGTCGATTTTTAGCTCACGACCGGAGCGGATATCATCCATGGGCTGATGACAGTCTGGGCAAGAATATTGCAGGCCAATGTTGGGGGCATATTCTTGTTGGCAGGTGTGGCAGTAGGCAATCAGGGGCGTTTCTTGGATCACCAGGGCTACCCCATCGAGAAACGTGCCTTGGGTTTGGGCAGCAAAAGTGAATTCCAAGCTGACGGGTTCAACGCAGGTGAATTGCCCCACGATGAGGTGGACTTTTTCGATCTTGACGGGTTCGGGATGGCTCTCCTGCCAATCTTTAATGGTCAAGATGAGTGCCTTGGTCATGTCCACTTCATGCATCGCCAGAGGCTCCGGATTGAGGGCTACTTTCGTCCACGATACAACAGGAATTGGGACAGAAATGTTTAGTTTATTGTTGACTGGAGGAATGGATGAATGCTCATGCGGGGTTGTCCATGAGGGCTTGAATTTGGGCGATCGCCCCTGAAATATTTTTCGCGACCGAAAACTGACCGGGAGCAAGTTCCGTAAAAAAGGCTTGGGTGGCCGGGCTGGGTTGCCAAAGAATGACGGGTTTGTGGTTTTTCAGGGCGAGGACAATTTCTGAGACGGTGCCCAAACCGCTGCCCACTGCCACCACCACATCGGCACTGAGAACATTGACGTTATTGCGTCCATGCCCCAAATCCGTACAAATAGCAATGTCGATACTGTCGGCTAAACCTTGGTGATCCTTCCCGGGCAAAATGCCCACCGTTAACCCCCCAGCTACTTTTGCTCCCTGACTAGCAGCGGCCATCACCCCAGCAGCCCGGCCCCCGGTGAGCAGCACCCACCCTGCTTCGGCGATCGCCTTTCCCAGATCGTAAGCGGCGGTTAAATTTTCTGGAGTAGCGCCGCCCCCCGGCCCCATCACCCCGATGATCAGTTTGCGCATTGTTAATCTAGTTCCCGGCGACCTTCTAAGGCCCTGGCCAAAGTGACTTCATCGGCATATTCCAAATCACCGCCCATGGGCAAGCCAAAGGCAATGCGGGTGACTCTAGTAAAGGGTCGCAGCAGTTGCGCCAGGTACAACGTCGTGGTTTCCCCTTCCACACTGGGATTGATCGCTAAAATCACTTCCTTGGTTTTCTCGGCGCTTACCCGTTGTACTAGAGCCTGGATTGTCAGTTGCTCCGGGCCAATGCCATCCATCGGCGAAATTACGCCCCCCAGGACGTGATATTTTCCCCGATATTCCCGGGTTTTTTCGAGGGCGATCACATCCCTGGAATCCGCCACCACACAAATTACGTCCGGCTCCCGTTGGGGATTGCGGCAAATATCACAAACCGAAGTGGCCGACAGATGGAAACATTTTTGGCAAACACCCACCTGTTTTTTCGCGTTCAATAGTGCCTGGGCAAAGGCTTCCACATCCTTTTCCGGACGCTTGATGACGTATAGGGCAAGGCGTTGGGCGGTTTTCGGGCCGATACCGGGTAAGCGCTGGAACTGTTCGATCAAGCGGGCGAGGGGGGGCGTATAAATGGCAGGTTCCTCCAGGGACGGTCAAATTCTCCGAACCCTATTCTAAAAGGCGATCGCCTTAGTCTTAATAGTGGGTGCCTGATTTGCGGTGGTGGACGGCGGTCATGCCATTATTTTGCAGCACTTGCCCCTTGTCGGTGGTCGCATAGATCACCCAATGGTCACCACATTCGAGCCGATTCGCCACAGTACATTCGAGATAAGCCAGGGCATCAGTAAGGATTTGACAGCCATTGTCCGCCGTTTCCGTTGCCACCCCAGCAAAACGATCTTCCCCAGGGGCAAAGGGTTTGAGGAAATGTTTCATCAGCCCTAAATGGTTCCCCTCCTGGAGGACATTAATCACAAAATTGGTGCCCTTGTGGAGGAGAGATTCGATCGCCCGTTCCTTGGCCACCGCTACCGTAAAGCCAGGGGGATTGAATGTTGCTTGGGAGACCCAGGAAGCCAGCATTGCCCCAGAAAGGTTGTCCTGTTGGGTCGTAACGATACAAAGGGAACCGACAATCCGGCCCAGGGCTTGTTCCAGGTTGTCCGATTGAGAAGTGGAAGCGACATTTTGTTTCGGTTGCCGCCGTTTAGCCGCTTTTTTAATCGCCTGGGCAAAGTCTGTCCCCGTTTCTTCGCAGGTTTTCAGGGTCACTTCTGTGGGTTTAAATTTGACGCGGATTGGCTCGAAGCCCATTTGGTAGCCCGCATCTTTAAATTTGCCTTCGAGGAGATCGATCGCTTCACCACTCCAACCAAAGGAACCAAAGACCCCAGCCAGTTTATTTTTGTCGGCATTGTTTAGAACGATTCCCAGGGCCGTTTGGATCTGGGTCGGGGCATGGCCGCCGAGGGTCGGGGAACCCATCACAAAGCCACTGCACCGGGAAATGGCCCCTTTAATTTCCTCTGGGTCAGCGTGTTCGGCGTTAAAGGTTTCGACCATCACCCCCGCTTTGGAAATGCCATGGGCGATCGCCTGGGCGACAGTAGCCGTATTCCCATAGGCAGAGGCATAGATGAGGGCCACGGACAGTTCGTTTTTCTGTTTTTCGATCCAGTGGCGGTAGTTATTGAATAGTTCCTGGCGACTGTAGCGGATTAAGGGGCCGTGACCAGGAGCATAGATTTTCGCAGGGATGTCTTCAATTTTGTTCAAACCAGCGAGGGTTTGGCGGATGGAACTGGCCATCACACAGTCGAAATAATAGCGGCGGTCTTCGTCGTAAAATTGCCAGCCTTCGTCAAAAACTTGGTTGCCGCAAACGTGGGCGCCAAAAAATTTGTCAGTAAAAAGAATTTCCTCTTGGGGATCGTAAGTGCAGAGGTGACCGGGAAAACGGGGGGTCGGCGTCGGGATAAATTCCAGCCCATGGCCTTTGCCCAAATCGAGGGTGTCACCACTTTTAACGATCTGCACTTTGGGGGTTTCATCCTTGAGTAGATCCTTAAGGGCGATCGCCGCTGGGTTAGAACAAACCAACGTCACTTGGGGCGCAAGTTTGAGCAGTGCTTTGAGGGTAAAACAGCGGTTGGGGTTGATATGGCCGAGGACGATGTAATCTAGTTGACTCAGATCCGTGCGGTTTTGGATTTCTGTTAAAAATAGCTCAGAAAAAGATTCCCCCGGCGGATCAAGCAATGCCGTTTTTTCCCCAGTGATTAAGTAGCTATTGGCCGTTGTCCCCTTTTGTAGGCCGTATTCAATCTCGAATTTGAGGCGATCCCAGGTACGCGATCGCAGCAGCAGAACGTCATCACTCACCAAATAGGGTTGGATATCTCTGGGGGGTGTTGCAACGGCCATAAAATTTTGGGGATCAAAATGTGCTTCAAATCCCAGTATCGCAAACTTCGGCGGGCGATCGCCATTCAAAAACAATGTGTAAAATTTATCGCCCCAATTGGCAAACTCAATGCCCCAATCCCTTAATCTGCCGCGAGATAGGGGGCAATGGTACGTTCAATCATCGCTAACAATTCCGCCTGGGTCGCACCATAGGCCAAATGGGCGGCGATCGCCAATCCGCCTGCGCCCACTCCTTCTTTGACGTAACCCTGTTCGTAGGATTGCAGTTGTGAATATTGAGAAGTTTGAAAACTGAGTTGCGTCGCTAATAAAGGCACTTCACCAATTAACTCGGCCAAACCCACCGTGTCCCCCGTCGGATCTTCCGCCACCCAGCGTGTCGTTCCCACTGCAATATTTTTCGGATCAAAATCAAGCGAATGGTACTCACAAATTCGTTGTATCAAGGCATACACCGCTAACATTTGTGTTCCCCCTGCAAGCAAAACCCCTTGAGTCCTGCTTAAGGCGATCGCCATGCCAGCGACGAAAATCTGCATCGGATCGCCCACTGCGGCCACCACTGCAAAAGGATCAGGGTTTGGGTTTAAATTTGCTTTTTTTAAACCTGTTTGCACAATTTGCCACTTTAAATCGTGGTTACATTCGATATAACTGCTATTCACTTTCTGGTTGGCGTCATAACCTAATCCTGTTAACACCCCCAATGCCGTTGTGGTGCCTGCGACCACACATTCTCCTAACATGAATAAATGATTGGGATATTGGGTTGCTAATGTTTCGCCCCAGGTTAAACCTTGCTCGAAAAGTTTGTTCACCGTTGAAAATTCGAGGGCTTTTCCTGTTGAAACACACCTTGCTTTTTGACCACCAACATCAATACAATGCACGGCATTTTCGTCCGGTTTAAGCCATAATCCTGTGTCGAATAAATAGGCAGGAATTTGATAATACTGCAAAATAGCACGGGATAAAATCGCCGGCGACGCCCCGACAATTAACGGCGGCAAGGGATAAATTGCTTTTTTTCGGAAACCATGACAAACACATTCCGCATCGGCGATCGCTGTATATTTGCGCGCCTCTGGGGTGGCCCCGGCAGCGGAAATGTTCGGAATTAAAGCCGTATCTGTAAAGCCCAAGCCACAGGCGAAAACGACCGATTTTTGCTGGTGATTACTGAGCCAAGCCTGGCCCTGGGTCTGTTGTGTATAAATGCGGATCATTTTGCCTTTTCTTGCCCTCAGTCTAGCCAGAACGATATTTCCCTCCTAAAAAAATTAGGAGAATCGCAATGATCCCCCTAATCTTCCTACTTATTCGTGATATTTCCGAACATCAAGATTCAATAACCAAGACAGAAATTCTTTAGCGGAAACGCTTCTTCCGACGGGCCACAGCCTTACGCTTGCGCTTCTCGATGGGCGTTTCAAAGTGACGACGACGTTTGATATCAGCAAAAATACCAGCTTTAGAAACTTGACGCTTAAAGCGACGTAATGCAGATTCGATATTTTCGTTTTGTCCAACAACCACTTGGGTCATAGGGTATCCTCCTTTGTTGGTGATGTTATTAATTGAAATGAATGGAGCCGGGCAAATGATTTTTTACATCATTTCCTCGAAAAACATTTGGCAAACTGCCAGATATACGATCTTAGGATCTTTTTGGGGGGAGTTGCAAGGTTTATCCTGTGAGGCATTCAGAAAAATGAGCTTAATCGAAAGCCACTTAAGGAAAGTCAACACCGGATCAAAACACGGTAATCAGTGTCGTTTTTTCGAGGTTTATCAGCCAATAAAGCTGATTCTTTAATTAAAGTCCCGTACACCACCTCCAAAGGGGGTATTCAAAAGGCTCGTGAATCTTGATGGGAAAAAATATTTCACTCAGACTGCTAACAATACCAAAAAACCGGCAATTAAACCACTCAACATAATGCTGCCACACCAGTAGGCAAGTTTAGGATTGCCAATCGTCCGAGTGAAGCCGACTTTCACAAGGGTGTTGGCTGTTACGGCTAACCAAATTCCGTACATGGCAACTTTTTCGGGAAGATCGTCTTGTACCGCGTTGGCGAGGGATAAACTCACGGCATCGACATCAGCAAAGCCAGACAGGGCAGAGAGGAGATAAATCCCTTGTTCACCAAATTCTTCCTGGGCCCACCGCACCAACAGCGACAAGATCACCAGGAGAGCAGTGTATTGGAGCGCAGAACCCAGTTCAACGGGATTATTCACGCTCACTTCGGCGGGGGGTCTGTCCTGGGGTTGGGTTTTCCAACGGGCGATCGCCACTGCGGCAATTACAGGAATCAAACCCAAAATTAATAAAGGAGCCGCTAACTTGTAGGCCAGAGTTTGACTGACTACAGCAATCACCAACAGTAGCCTGGGGGCCATAATGCCGTTGGCGAGGACAATGCCAGCCGCAAGGGAAATGGTTTCGCTGGGTTGTTGTTTGGCCATGCGAGAAAAGGACACCGTCAAGGCAGTGGAAGAAGCAATCCCCCCAAAAAAGCCCGTTAACATCAGCCCAACCTGACTACCCAAAATGCGAATCGCAAAGTAACCGATGTAGGAAATGCCTGCAATCAAGAGCACCAGCCAACCGATCGCCCGTGGATTGAGAGCATTCCAAGGCCCCATGGCTTGGTTGGGCAGAAGGGGTAACACGACCACCGCAATCAGCAGTAGTTGGAGGGTCGCAATTAATTCCTGGCGCTGGAGCCAATTGAGAGTTTTCGTCAGTTCCGGTTTCGCTCCTAGGATCCAGGCCACCACCACCGCCACGGCGATCGCCTCTTGGGTAAAGCCACTCAAGGCCAAGGCTCCCAGACAAAAGGTGATCATTAAGGCCAATTCTGTCGTGCTGCCATAATCACCGGATTTTTTCGCGGTTAAAACGTAGGAGGTGGCCACCAAACCCGCTAAACCGAGGAAAATGCCGACAAGAATACCAAATCCCCAACTTTGCGCCAGTAAAGCGGCAATTCCCCCTAGTAAGCCACAAATTGAAAAATTGCGGAGGCCGCTATCGCCGTAACCCTCATCGTCGGCCCGGTTGCGCCAGCCCCGTTCTAGGCCAATAATCACCCCCAAGGCTAAGGCGATCGCCAACTCGACAATCACATCTAAATTCATCGCATTCCTCAAATTTTCAACCTTAGCTTACCCACATTTAGGGGTCACAAAAATTTAAAAAACGCCTGAAACAGCCGCCAATTTCGGTTAGCATAGCTCGTAATCTCGCCGCAATTTCTCGCAATTTTCAGCGAATTTCGGAGTATGACAACGCCAGATTATTACAAAGTGCTCAACATTTCTCCGAAGGCCACCCAGCAGGAGATCAAAAACGCCTATCGTCGCCTCGCGAAGCAGTTTCACCCAGACACCTGCGATAAAAGTCAAACCGCCAACGGCGATCGCATTGTGGCCCTAAACCATGCCTACGAAATCTTGGGGGATGCCCACCAGCGCAAGCAGTATGATCTCAGTCGGGATGCGGCAAACTATCGCGGAATTCGCTCGGCCCAGGGGACAACGGTGCGCCCCCGCCAAACCATGGAAACGGATTTAGATGTCTGGTTACAGCACATTTATCGACCGTTAAACCAGGCAATTTTAAAGATTATTAAGCCCCTAGAAGCTCAAATTGATGAGTTGGCAGCCGACCCCTTTGATGATGATCTGATGGCAACGTTCCAAACCTATTTAGAAGATTGCCAAGCCATTTTAGACCAGGCCCAAAAATTATTTCAATCGTTGCCAAATCCAACTAATGTGGCGCGGGCCGCACGGGATTTATATTATTGCTTAAATCATCTGGGTGACGGGCTAGAGCAATTGGAATGGTTTACCCTCAATTACAATGAAGAATACCTCCACAGTGGCCAGGAAATGTTTCGCCGTGCCGACCAGTTTTCTTGGCAGGCCCAGGAGGCGATCGCTCAATTATAAGAAATCAATTTAAGCGAAGCTTAAAAATTATAAAAATATAATTTTGCCGTAATTGGCCATTGAGTAAAATCTAGCAGTCAAGCCATTAAACCCAGAGGAAAAAGCATTAAAGTGAATTGGCAGGTTTTAGCAACACCACAGGTGCCGGACTCTTTTATTCGGCGGGTCGAAATCCTGACCGATGGCAAAGGCGATCGCCATTTAGCTCAACTCCTATGGCAACGGGGCTTTAATGATGAAAATACCTTAGCTGGCTTCCTTAACCCAGAGGCTTACGCACCAACTTCTGCCTTTGCCTTTGGCCAAGAAATGAAACGGGCGATTCACCGCTTGATACAAGCGAAAGAACGGGGTGAAAAGGTGGCCATCTGGGGAGATTTTGATGCCGATGGCGTCACCGCAACAAGTGTTTTATGGGAAGGATTAGGGCAATTTTTTTCCCAAGAAACCCAATTAACCTATTACATTCCCAATCGTTTAACAGAATCCCACGGCTTAAATAATCCAGGCATTGACCGCCTGAAAACTTGGGGTGCAAGTTTAATTATCACCTGCGATACTGGTAGCACAAACTTGACAGAAATTGCCCACGCAAAAAGCCTTGATATTGACCTGATTATTACCGATCATCACACTTTACCAGAAACCAGACCCGACGTTTTATCGATTATTAATCCCCGTTACTTTGCTGAAAATCATCCCCTATTTCATCTATCTGGGGTTGCTGTGGCCTATAAATTAGTTGAGGCGTTATCAGAAACACTACCGGATCCGACAAGGCCGCCTGTTACCGATCTCTTAGACCTCGTGGCGATTGGTTTAATTGCAGATTTAGTGGCCCTCAAGGGAGATTGTCGCTATCTGGCCCAGGTGGGGATCCAAGCCCTGCAAAAACAAACAAACCCTAAAACTGTCGTCCATCCAGGCATTAAAGCGCTCCTCGACAATTGCCATAAAACCGGCGATCGCCCAACCGATATTTCCTTTGGCATTGGGCCACGGATTAATGCCGTCAGTCGTATCTACGGCGACGCAAGCTTTTGTGTCGAACTGCTCACCAGTCGTGAACGGGGGCGCTGTGGTTACCTCGCCCAACAGACAGAACTCGCCAATGCCCGTCGTAAAGAGATTCAACAAAAGGTCGTCCAGCAGGCCAAGGCCCAGATCGAAACCCTAGATTTATCGACCACGAGCGTTTTAGTGCTGTGTGATGCCCAGTGGCAGGGGGGCGTGCTGGGATTGGTAGCCAGCCAAATTGCCCAAACCTTTGGCCGCCCGACCATTCTTTTAACCTACGATCCGGAGCAAGACCTCTGGAAAGGATCCGCCCGTTCCGCCCACGGCATCGATTTGTATGATTTGGTGCAAGCCCAAAGTCACCTGTTGCATCGCTTTGGCGGGCATCCCTTTGCAGCGGGTTTGAGTGTGCGGCCCGAAAATTTGGCGATGTTTAAAACAGCCATTAATCAACAGGCTCGGCAACAGTGGGGCGGCCACATTGAGACCCACCAGGGAGAAATCACCGTTGATCTTGTAGTGGCGATCGCCGACCTGGGGAAATCATTATTTCAATCTTTAGAATGCCTAGAACCCTTTGGGATGGGGAATCCAAAACCAAAACTATTGATCAAAGACTGTGGTCTGACGGTGACTGGGTTTAGCAAATTGCGGGACAAATTTAATCGCAAACTGAATTATTTCAAGACAAACTTTGAGCTTTGGGATGAAACGGATCAAATTAGTGGCATTTGGTGGGGCGGCCATCCCGACGATTTGACCCAGGGGGCGGGGCTGGACGTGGTGGTTGAGCTAGACCGTAAAGAGGCCCAGACCCAGGATCAATATTTTGTGCGTCTCTTGGCTGTGGCGCCGACCGCAAAGACCACCGCAGAATCGGCTCCACAAACATTACTCGACTTTCGCCATCAGTCTCTCCCCCAGGAAGCTTTGGATCAGTATGTGTTGCAACAGGATTGTCCGGTCACTTGGCAGGAGCTTTATGGGAATTATCAACAGGCGATCGCCACGGGGAAACCTTTGGCCCTCCACTATGCTTCCCCAATTTCTCGTACTCCGGAGCAGTGTTTTAAAACGCTGATTGGCATTGCGAAATATTTATTGGCCCAGGATCAAACGGTTTCCCTGGCTGACCTGAAAGCAAAACTCCATTGCGGCGATCGCCCCTTAGATTTCGGTCTGAAGGCTTTAAAGAATGTCGGCTTTGTCGCTGAAATTCAAGGCGAACAAGTGCGTTTTCAGCAGACGACCGTCACTCCTGATCCAGCAGCCTTTGCCCAATTTAAACAGGCAATCCTCGAAGAGCAATTTCAAAGGCAGTATTTTGCCCAGGTTCCCCTCGCCGTCATCCAAGCCACCCTCGAAAAAATTCCGGTCTAAATCACAAGGCTCACTCCGGCGCAGTCTGTAACTGTTGGTAAAAAGTTTGGGCTTGGTCAAAATTTGGGGCGATCGCCAGGGCTTGATTCACCTGAGCCAACGCCTGGATTGAGTCCCCTTGGCGATTATAAATAATGCCCAGGTTGTAATGGGCGAGGGCATGGATACTTGCGGGTTCCTCCGGGTGATCCGGCAATGACAACACCGTCTGCAACAACGCTTCTGCGTCGTCCAACTGGCCCATACTGATGTAGATCAAGCTCAAATTGATGTAGGGATCAACAAAATTCGGATCAACGGCGATCGCCCTTTGGTAGGCGGCGATCGCTTGGTCAAAATCAGCCAGTTCATGGAACTCAACCCCCAACTGATAAGCCGCTTTCCCTTCGGCAGTTGGGAGCAACTCTAAACCCTGAGCTAAAGGCGAAACCACCTCTGAAACGACGGGAAATTGGGATTCTGAAACCATTGCAAATACAACATTCAACATAAATTTTTCGACGACCCATTAGATATCGGCAACTATGGCCACTTCTCTAGCTTAACGATGGAGTACCTACGGAACGAATAGTAAAGAGACTTTACAAAAGCAGTTTTTAGGAGGGCAACCTTGGCAAATATGAAAAGAAAATGAGATAATTTGGCTAGGATCTTTTCATAATTGTTTCATGATTCGGATAAACTTACCGCGGCAAACCCTTGGCCTCGTCGGTATTGTCTGCGGCATTTGGTTAGTAGGTTGTACCCAACAAGCGGCTCCGCCAGTCGATAGTGATGTTTCGACTAATAACGAAACAACGGTTAATAATACAGACGGGCGCAAAAAAGTCTTAACCACATTCACCGTGATCGCCGACATCGCCCAGAATGTGGCTGGGGATAAATTAATCGTTGAATCCATCACCAGAATTGGGGCCGAGATCCACGGCTACGAACCCACCCCCAGTGATCTCGTGCGGGCCCAGGATGCGGATTTATTGCTCTATAACGGCATGAATTTAGAACGGTGGTTTGAGCAATTTTTAGGCAATCTCAATGATGTCCCCGCCGTCATTGTGACCGCAGGTATTGAACCGATTCCCATCGCCGAAGGCCCCTACACCGACAAGCCCAATCCCCACGCTTGGATGTCGCCGAAAAATGCCCTGGTTTATGTCGAAAATATCCGTCAAGCGTTTGTAGCACTCGATCCAGACAATGCGGCAACCTATAACGCCAATGCCGCTGCCTACAGTGCCGAACTAGAGGCGATCGCCGCCGAATTTGAAGCCGATCTTAATCTCGTTCCCGCAGCACAGCGGTTCCTCGTCAGTTGTGAAGGCGCATTTTCTTACCTGGCCCAGGATTATGGCCTCGAAGAAATCTACATTTGGCCCATCAACGCCGAACAACAATTTACCCCCAAGCAAGTCCAGAGCGTCATCACCCAAGTTGAGGCCAACGATGTCCCTACCATCTTTTGTGAGAGTACCGTCAGCGACGAAGGCCAAAAAGAAGTGGCTAAGGCGACGGGCGCCCGCTTTGGGGGGAACCTTTATGTTGATTCCCTCTCAACCCCCGATGGCCCAGTGCCAACATTTTTAGATCTCCTCGAGTATGACGTGCGGACGATCGCCAATGGCCTCCTCGCCGGAACAGCCCAGTAGGAGAAAACCCGCTCTAATCAGACTTTCCTAAACCCACTACCCCGGTAAAATGCGATGACTTACCCAATCCCAGAAATCGCCGTTGAAAATATCAGCGTCACCTACAGCAACACCCGCCTCGCCCTTTACAACACCAGTTGTCACGTCAAACCAGGCACCATCACCGCCCTTGTTGGCCCCAATGGTTGTGGCAAATCAACCCTGTTTAAATCAATTATGGGGTTTTTGAAACCGACCCAGGGGCGTGTCACGATTGCGGGTCAGTCGGTGCAGCAGGCCCAAAAAAAACAGCTGATGGCCTATGTACCCCAGGCCGATGAAGTGGATTGGAACTTTCCCGTGAGCGTGTTTGATGTGGTGATGATGGGTCGCTATGGCTACATGAATCTGCTACGGATTCCCAGTCAAAAAGATCGCCGTTTAGTGATGGAAAGTCTAGAGCGGGTAGATCTGGTGGAATTTCGTCACCGTCAAATTGGCGAACTCTCCGGCGGCCAAAAAAAACGGGCTTTCCTTGCGCGGGCCTTGGCCCAGGAAGGCAAAATTATTTTGCTTGATGAACCCTTTACGGGAGTTGATATCAAAACAGAAAAAAGCATCATCGATCTGTTGGTGCAATTGCGGGATGAGGGGCACACGATTTTAATTTCGACCCATGATCTTGCTTCGATCTCAACGTTCTGCGATCGCACCATTCTCCTCAATCGCACTGTCCTCGCCGAAGGTTACACCGCCGATACCTTCACAGAAGAAAACCTCGTGATGACTTTTGGGGGGTTACCCGTCGCCAGTCTCGAAAAATTATCCTCCCATTACCAACAGCAGCCCAACAGTTTAGAAGTAGATCAATGAGCTTAGTGAATTGGATTATTGAACCCCTACAGTATGGATTTCTCGTCAAAGCCATTTGGGTAAGTGCCTTTGTCGGCCTCGTCTGTGCGGTGTTGTCCTGCTATATCACCCTCAAGGGTTGGTCACTGATGGGGGATGCCGTTTCCCATGCCGTCGTTCCAGGAGTCGTAGTGGCCTATGCCCTCAATATTCCCTTCGCCATTGGCGCCTTCATCTTTGGTTTTGGCGCAACTGTGGCCATTGGTTATGTGAAGTCAAAAACGAGGCTTAAAGAAGATGCTGTCATCGGGGTGATTTTCACCGGGTTCTTTGCCTTTGGCCTTGTCTTAATTACGAAAATCCCCAGTAATATCGATCTTTTCCATATTCTGTTTGGCAATGTTCTTGGGATCTCCAACAGTGATATTGTGCAAACCTTGATCGCCGGCACCCTGACCTTGGTGGTGATCCTCATTCAACGGAAGGATCTCTTACTCTTTTGCTTTGATCCGAATCATGCCAAAGCTATTGGCTTAAATACTCGACTGATGTATTACACGCTTCTGTCTGTGTTGGCGTTGACCATTGTGACGGCCCTACAAACAGCGGGCATTATTCTCGTCATTGCGATGCTCGTGACCCCAGGCTCCATCGCCTATCTACTGACAGACCGCTTCGACCATATGCTGTGGATCTCTGCGGCGAGCAGCATTTTTTCCTGTGTTTTCGGCACCTATTTGAGCTATCACTTTGATGTTTCGACGGGGGGGGCGATCGTGGTTTTACTGACGATTGTTTTTGTGTTGGCGATGTTTTTTGCGCCGAAATATGGCATTTTGAGCCAGGGCAAGTCCTCGATACCGTTGGAATCTTCGCCATAGGAAAGAATATTGCCAGCAGTTCATTGGCCTTGAGAAAGGGCGAGCCTCGTTGCCATTTGGATTAAATATGCAAAAAATTAAATATTTTAATGCGAAAAACGCATCATGCAGCAATTGCATCACTTAGGATGGAAAAAATAGCTAGGTGCAATTACTATGGCAACATTTTTGCCCAAATCTCCCCAGGCGATCGCCCCGATCATCGAACAACTAGACCGTGGGCAGGTCGTCGTGATCCATACCGACGTAGTGTATCTGCTCATTGCCAATGCCCTAAATCCCCAGGCGACCAATCAGATCCACGAACTCAAAGGCTGGGAGCCCCGCAAACCCTTGACGCTTCTTTTAACGCCCCCAAAAGTACCTGAATACGGCATCCTCAGTGCCGAAGCCCAAACCCTCGTCAATCAATTTCCCTATCCCATTAGCGTCATTCTTCCCCACCGCAACAACTTGGCTGAAGGGGTAACTGCTGGTCATAGTGAGGTTTTTGTGTCCTGTCCTGACCAATTTATCTACGACCTCGCCGCCCAAGCTCCTTTTCCCATTGCCGCTGGCACCGCAAGTTTAGGGAGTGAGATGCGTGCAAATGATGCAAAAACCGCTGAAGCCTTTTTTGGGCAACAAGTTTCGCTCATTATCGATGGCGGCAAGGCCAAGGAACGCATCCGCACCACCCTCATTGATTGCCACTTGCCTTTACCGACCATTTTGAATTTTGGTCTGGTGTCCTTTGATGATTTGCGGGAAATTATTCCCCACATCGAATTGCCTTCTCACCTGCGGAAATAAAAGCTCGTCGTTCACAGTTGCTCATCATCACCCAACAGCTCTGAACCAGAACTGCCCGTTAAAAACATGATATTTGCCCCTTTTAGTTTACGGCGGAGGTAGGTGTAGGGATTGCCATAATTCCCTTCCCAAGGGTTGACCCAAACTTCCGCTTCCAGGAGGGGGAAAATTCGCACCACTGTACGCGTTAATTCGTAGATATTATCGAATTTAAAATCTGGAAAGAGAATTTTTTCTCCTTTGCCCAAGAAACGCAGGGTGTCATATTGAGTAACGTGGAGTGCTTTGAGTTGGGGAATTTTGAGGGCGTAAACCTTGGGTTGGGGCAAGAATTGAAACCAAGGGCGGCCCCGCTTAAAGAGTTGAATTAAATAGGCTTCTAAATAAATAATTTGGTTCGCATCGGCATCTACTTTTAGATAGCGAGCGTAGGGCATCAGATAAAAGGGAAAAAAGATAAAAGTATAGATAAATAAACCCACAAGATAAACGGCATAGCGATAGCCCAAAAAATCAGAAATTGGCCATAAAATAATCGCGAGGGTTGGCACGAAGGCAAGGATTATCGCTGTGTTTTTATCAATGCCTTGTTTGAGCACGAGGTCAGAAGGACTGATGCTCTGGATTCTATAGACTCTTTTGTATAGGCCCATGGGGATTTATCTTTTGTGAGCGCCTGGCGAGGAAGAGTGGAAGAGTTGGCCCTGGCCTAGCCAAGGGAGATGCTTTTATCATACGCAGTTTTGATCGAGGAACCGATAGATCTGTCCGACTCTAATTTTACCGAGCAAGATGATTAAGTAACGCTTGACGCATGGTATCGACAGGAACCGGTTGACCAAGCCATTTTTCTAAGGCGATCGCCCCTTGCTGTACCAACATTTCGCTCCCGTCAATAATTGCTGCGCCCTGGGTCTGGGCTTGTTTAAGAAACTGGGTAGGAGAAGGCGTATAAATTAAATCGTAGGCGATCGCCCCTGGGGGAAGATTGGCCATCAATTCGTCACTGACTGGGGACGCATCGACCTTGGGAAACATCCCGATGGGGGTGGCATTGACCAGCAGTTGGGCCTGGGGAATTAGCCGTTGGCGATCGCCCCAAAGATGGGTTTGTACCTTGCCCGCCAGGGGCGTATTTTGCCAACTTTCGCTAAATTGCGCCAATTTTTCGGGATCACGACCCAAGACATGGATCTGCGGACAGCCCAGTTGATGACAACCGACTACCACTGCCCGCGCCGCACCGCCATTGCCGAGGATCACCGGGGTTACATTCGACCAGTCCCGTTCCAACGCCTTCAGAGGAGCGACAAAGCCCGCCACATCGGTATTTGTCCCCTGCCAGCCGGTTGCCGTGCGCCAAACGGTATTCACTGCGCCCACCAGTTCAGCCTCCGGGGCGATCGCCTCTAGGTGCGCCATAATCGCCTGTTTGTGGGGAATGGTGATGCTAAATCCTTGGAGATCAATCGCCCAAAATCCATCCAGGGCCGCTTTTAGAGCCGCCGCCGCCACCGGGAACGCGAGATAAACATAATCCACTCCCAGTTCGGCGATCGCCGCATTGTGCATGATCGGCGAGAAGGAATGTTTAACCGGATCCCCAATCACACCGAGGAGTTTTGTTGTGCCAAGAATTTTCATGATTCACCTTAATTTTTAAAAGATTAGCTTTGTATTAAAAATCGTTCTGAAACGTGTTTAAAATTCCTAATTTATTCAGAAATTTTCGTTAACTCTAAATGGTAATGGTAAAGGGCTACAGGTTTATTTTGGGCCTGGAAAAAGTCTGGATCACTGGGAGACAAATAAATCGCAGTTACTTGATTGGCTGTAACATGATCGGAGTCAAGCTGTTGATAATCCGTCGTTGTTTCAACGCGATTCAGGTAGATTTGCTCGCTACTTTGAAATTGCTGTTGGGTGAGTTCACTACTGAAAAACTGGTCGGGTTCAGGTTGAGCTTGGGCACGGCCTGTGACGGTAGAAATCAGACGGCGATCGCCTTTTAAAATCGTTAACTGGCGGTTGGGATTTTGGGGATCGACTTCTACTTTTTGTACCGTTTTTTCGCCTAGATAAGCCTGGGCAATTTCAGCACCATTAAACGCCCGGTCTGCCACAATCGCCGCCCCAGTCGGCCTCGGTAAAGATAAAGGTTTTACCAAAAAGTTCGTCTGGAGTTGAAACCGCACCCGAAACACAAAAGGCTGACCAATTAACGTTTCGTTAGCAGCAAAGCCAGGTGTCACTAAATCCGGCGCGAGGGGAGCCACTTGGTCGATCAGGGTACTCGTCACCTGCCAGGTGCCCGCAAACCAATCCGGATAAATCAGATCTTCTCCAGTTTGCACCGGATTC
This sequence comes from Picosynechococcus sp. PCC 8807, assembly GCF_001693295.1. Lineage (NCBI taxonomy): Bacteria > Bacillati > Cyanobacteriota > Cyanophyceae > Chroococcales > Geminocystaceae > Picosynechococcus > Picosynechococcus sp. PCC 8807. The sequence continues at coordinate 1,837,187 of NZ_CP016483.1, read as the reverse complement.
AAGCTTGGTAAATCCTGCCACTGGGGGTAATGACTAAGGCGATCGCCTAGGGATTCAGCCCAAACCGGACTCCACCCCAAAAACCAAATCAATAAACCCAGAACAAGAACTTTCCCCCAAACCTTAACCATTTCCCTAGACATTAAAACGAAATAACATTACATCCCCTTCCTGGACTAAGTATTCTTTTCCTTCCGCACGCACTAGGCCCTTTTCCTTGGCCGCAGGCATTGCCCCACAGTCCACCAAGTCTTGATAGGCCACCGTTTCCGCCCGGATAAAACCCCGTTCAAAGTCCGTGTGGATCACCCCGGCGGCCTGGGGTGCTTTCATGCCCACATGGATTGTCCAAGCGCGGGTTTCTTCGGGGCCAGTGGTGAAGTAAGTACGTAAACCCAACAGTTCATAGGTGGCACGAATCAGAGATTGCAACCCCCCTTCTTCCACGCCGAGGGATTCGAGAAAATCTTTCTTTTCGGCGGCGTCTAATTCCACTAATTCTGCTTCTACTTGGGCCGAAACCACGACCACCTGGGCATTTTCCTGCTGGGCTAACTCCCTGACCTGTTCTACCCAAGCATTACCGTCGGCGAGATCTTCTTCGGAAACGTTGGTCGCATAGATTACAGGCTTGCGGGTCAGCAAACCAAGGGCTTTAATCGCCAGTTCTTCCTCTTCATCCAGTTCCACTTCCCGGGCCGGACGAGCATCTTCGAGGACGGGCAAAATCTTTTCTAAAACGGCCACTTCCAACAGGGCTTCCTTAGCGCGGCTCTTGGCTTGTTTGCGGGCGCGGTCGAGGCGTTTTTCCACCTGGGCCAAATCGGCGAGGATTAACTCTAGGCTAATCACTTCAATATCGCGGATCGGGTCAACGGAACCGGACACATGGATAATGTCATCGTCGTCGAAACAGCGCACCACATGGACGATCGCATCCACTTCACGGATATTAGCGAGGAACTGATTGCCCAAACCTTCCCCTTGGCTCGCCCCTTTTACCAAGCCAGCGATATCGACAAATTCGATGCGGGTAGGCACAATTTTGGCGGATTTGGAAATGTCGGCGAGGACATCAAGACGCCCATCGGGAACCGCCACCACCCCCACATTGGGTTCGATGGTACAAAAAGGAAAGTTGGCCGCGTCTGCTTTGGCATTTTCACAGAGGGCATTAAAAAGGGTGGATTTTCCAACGTTGGGCAGTCCGACGATTCCGGCTCGTAGCATGGGGCTTTATGTTTTAAATTCTTGTTTTTGCTCGGTGGTCATTGTATCCCGAATCGCCAGAGTTTAATGGTTTTATCGGCGGCGGCGGTGGCAATAATCTGACTGTCTGGGGCAATGGCGATCGCCTTTATTTCACCACTGTGGGCAGCGAGTTCGACGAAAGGTTGTTCCTGACCGAGTTGCCAGAGGGAAAGGTTTCCTTGGTGATCGCCGCCGGCAAAAAAGCGCTGGTTTGGGGCGATCGCCAATTGGGTAAAGGGAATGACTGGCCGAAGAATTTTGGGTGTGTAATCAGAAGCGAGGGGCCAAATTTTGAGGGTCTGATCCGTGGCGATACTGATTAAAAATTGACCATCGGCACTGACTTGAAAATCAAGAATTTCCCCCTGATGTTCCGGGAGAGTTTGAACAGACTGGCCTTGTTCATAGCAGCAAGTTAAATGATTTCCCTGGGCGAGCCAGAGCTGGTTTTTCGCCTGGGATGCCCGGATGAGATGGGTGTCCGGTGCGGTGAAAGTGTAGAGAATATTTTGCTCCGTCAAATCCCAGACCACGATTTCCTGATCGGCCCCCAAAGTGGCTAATTGCCCTGTCTTTTTCCAGCAAGCAAGCCCTTGAATCCAAGTCGATCTTCCCTGGAGACAAGCGGTTTGTTCTCCCTGTTGCCACTCCCAAAGACGAATGGTGTAGTCCCAACTGCCAGAAATTAGGCGATCGCCCCAAAAGGCCAACCCAGAAATAATTCCCCGGTGCCCCCGCAAACAACGAGACTCCCGGCGGCGATCTAAATCCCAGAGGCGAATCGTTTGATCTGCAGCGGCACTAGCGAGAAACTGACTATCCGGGGCAAACTGTAGGGCGGTAATGTAGGCATGGTGACCCGTAAAGGTGCGAAAACAATACCATTGGGGCACGGGGCTGGGTTCAATTAGGGAAATAATTTGAGGCGGTTCGGGGGCAACTCGCGGTATCGGTTTTGGGGTGACTGATCTAGCGGCTGGAAAAAGTTGATCGAGGATTGCCTGGGCAGATTGGGGGCGATCGCCAACGGCTTCAGCCAGCATTTGATCCAGTAAGTGGCCCAGATTATTGCTAATCGGTATTGTGAGATAATCCCGCCAGACCCAGCGATTTTCGCGCACACTGTAGAGATCAAAGGGATGAATTGAGGTGAGCAGTTCCAGGCAGATCACCCCCAGGCTGTAAAGATCGCTGCCAGGATAACTTTGGCCCCGCAATTGCTCTGGGGCGGTGTAAATCCCCGAACCGATTAGGGTGCCGGGTTCCGCGCTGGCCATTTTTGAGGTCACCTTCGCCGCCGTAAAATCGACGATCGCCCAATGCTGTGCCGGGGTAAACAGGAGATTATCGGGGTTTAGATCTCGATGAATTAGCCCATGATCATGAATGAGTTGTACCAAGGGGAAAATGTCTTGGAGAAACTCCCGTAATTTTGCCTCGGAGAATGGCCCCATAAGATCGAGCCGCTGCCGTAAGCTTTCCCCAGCAATTTTTTCAAACACAAGGGTCGGTGGAATCGTGATTTGATGCCAATGTTCCGGTAAAAATAGCCCTAAAACTGTCGGAAATTCTGGGCGATCGCCTAACGTTTTTAACCGCGCCGCATTCTCCTGGAACGTTTCCACAGACTGCTGGGCCTGCACGCTCTGGGTCAGAAAAACTTGCTTAAGAATGCAATAACTTTCGGGAAAAGTGCCCCGGTCAATGCCCAAGAGGGTGCGTCCCTTGGTTCCTTGGTGCAGAACTTGCCGGACTATATAGCGATCGCCTAACACCAGGGGTTGACCACAGGCCATACAAAATTTCCCCTGATCAGGGTTGCGGGGTTGGGAACAAGTGGGATTCAGGCAAAGAATCATCAGTGGCGATCGCACAGAAACCTTTCCATTGTGGCAGGAAGCCACCGTTCCGTTAAAACTTTCCCAGTAAACTAATGGGGATAGTCCCTGTAATTTCCAAAGTGAAAATTGATTCCCTATTTTTCTAGAGATTTTTGTAGATCGCTTAGGTGCGATCTACAAGGCGATCGCCAACAAAATAATCAGCACTGCCATTATCTTGCGGGATAATTTCAGTGCTGCTGCCAAATTTTGCATCATTTGCACATTGTCTTACTTCTGAAGATTGAAGAAACTATTGGGATAGCCCGCTAATTTCCCAGAGATTTTCGTGCCGCCATTTTGGAGGGTGCCTTCGAGGACGACAGTTTGCCCAGAAAAACCATTGAGCTGAATGGTGACATTACTCCCCTGAAGGGAAGCCGAAGCGGTTCCTTGTTGCATCACACTCTGGCCACCGTAAAGCTTCCAGGAACCATTGCCCCCAGGGGACAACGTCACATCAAAGTTAGTTAAAACATCATCGCCAACACTGCCCATATTCCCCTGCCAAAGACCAACGAGAGAAACGGGAGCAGCCAGATCGAACTGGGGTTGAAAAATATTTTGGGCGGGAATCGGTCGCAGATCAAAAGTTTGGGATTGTCTAGATTGACTAATTTGAGTCAGGGGCTTGGATCGGAGCAATGGTGAAGCATTCGCTGCGTTGAGCATGAAGCCAGTAGTTAAAGAAAGGGTACCGAGGGTTGCGAAAGAAAGGGCTTTGAAAGAAATAGTCATTGGTTTTTCTCCACTTAAAAAAACAGAACTGATGGTGAATATCTGCACTTTTGTAGTGAATCAAACAAATTACTGATGCAGTGGCTCGACAAGATGACTTGAATTTTTTTCCATTACAGTTGAGTCAATTTTGTTGTGAATTTGAAAAGGCGATCGCCGCCACCCAGATGTGGAGATAATCTGCGGCCCGTCGCCAAGATCCCTGGGATTGGATCACAATTTCCGCCGCCTTTTCTGGGGAAAGGATTAAAGGGCAATTCTGATCTGGGATGGTGGTTGCAGCAATTTTGAACGCGGCCCAAGCTTGCAAAGTGGGTACGTCGAGGGGCGGCAGCTGAATCGTTGTTGTTTTCAGCCCCACCAGTTTCGCCCAAAAACTAATGTCCACATGACTACCAACTACCACCGTCCCCCGCCGGAAACGCACCCGGAGCAGTCCCCCCAGAAATAACCCCAAGGGCAGGCGATCTACTTCATTCCAATAGGCGATCGCCCCCGTTTTTAGCCACTGCCAACGCTGGAGATAATTGGGCGGCACATAGCAATAATCACCCCCCGTTTGCGATCGCCAATGGTGCAGATGGGCCGTTTTCCCAAACCCCTTTTCCCCCAGGATTTGCACAAATTGATTTCCCCCTGGCAAGGGCGCTTCAGAATAACCGCGATCCAGCCAAAAAGTGATGTTTTGCGCCAGTTGTTCCGTGCCGATAAAGGGATTGTGCTGTAAACCGATGGCCTGGTAAGGATTTGTCGCCATGCCTAAGCCAATACCTGAAAAGAAGCTACCGCTGTATCTTTGTCGCTAAACAAGCCTGGAAACGTGATCCGCACTTCCACAGACCACATCAGCCGAAATAAAAAGCCATCGTAGGAAATGGGGGCATCCAACGGAATCTCAAACGTAAAAGGATGGTTTCGTTCCATGAGATTCAGCACCATATTTGGGTCAAGGATTTGGGAACTGACCCTGTGGCGATCGCCTTTGCCTCGGCCTTCCGTTGACCACAGGATAGAAACCGTCGCTTTTTTCGGGCAACGGTCTGGATTTTCTGATCGCCAGACAAAATCACCCGATAATCTTTCTCCCAAACTGACTGCATCACGGTCGAGATGTAGCGTAATGGGCGTTTTCAGCGTCGTCATGGTCTACTCACCACCCTTAACTTAAAAAAAGATGTATCCCGCACAATTTGGGGCAAATGGCAACGCACCTGAAGTTCCCAGCGCAGTTGATTGTGGGGCGGCGCGTAGATGCTCGGCTTGGCATCGGCGGGAATGGTCAGATCGATGGTGTATTCCAGTTGCTTGACTCCCCGACCAATGGCGCGCTCCAAACAAGCCTGGGTTGAAAGCCCGTGGGTCACAGTTTCGAGGTCTGTGCCGCGATAATATTGCACCCATTCATAATGCAACCAGGTGGCAGATACAAGGGCGGTTTGGGTTGTTTGCCCGTTACGCAAGGGGCGGCGATAGCGCACCCGATAGGTTTCCCCGGCATAGAGCGGATAGGTTGGTAAAATCAGTACCCCAGTTTTGATTCGATATTTTTGGTAGAGGAGTCGCCCCACCCAAATCAGTCCGCCCACACCAATGGCCACAAAGGGAATGAGGAACAGCAACATAAATATGGCTCCCAACGTCGGGCCTTGGAAGATCTGTACTAAGGCGATCGCAAACATCGTAAAAGAAACCCCGCACCAAATGCCGAGCCACACCGTAATAAAAAGACCCGCACAGCCCATCGCGGCCCAGCTTCTCGATTGGGGAGATTCTGCTGAGAGCACATAACCTTCTGGGGTCGATTTCGGTTCCCAATATTGGGCGTAGGGGCAATACTCTTGCTGCGGGATTTTGAGATTGGCCATGGGCGATCGCCTTAAGTTGCCCACCATTTTCCCTGGAATTTTGCCGGGTGTCTCCAAAATATAGATAAACCTTATCAGCGATGGCAATTTGTCGAAATACTACGTGCTGAGCCATCCCCCGGCGTATCCCTTCCATAATGAAAGGTAGTTAGATTAACGACGAAAATCTCCTAGAAATGTGATGACTGCCGCCACAACAACCCGAAACAAAGGCATTCCAAAATTTCTTAAAATTGCGCTGCCCATCGTGCTGGTGGGGGGATTGGGCGTTGGTCTGGTGAACTATTTTCTCCGTCCAGAACCCACCCAAGGCATCGAACTCAGTGGCAGAATCGAAGGCTATGAAACGAATATTAGCGCCAAGGTGGGCGGGAAAATAGAGGCGATCGCCGTTCGGGAAGGAGATACTGTCATACAAGGGCAAGTCCTCGTCACCCTCGACAGTGCGGAATTGCAAGCTTCTCTGGAAGGGGCACAGGCGCGGATTAACGCCGCCCAGCAACAGGTGAACCAAGCCCAACTGCAAATCGCCGTCATCGAAAATCAGATCACCGAAGCCCAACTCACCCAACAGCAAGCCCAGGACGATACCGTCGGACGGGTGAATGCGGCCCAAGCCAATGTTGCCGCTGCGAAAGCCCAACTCGCCCAAGCCCAAGCTCAGGTGAAACAACTCGAAGCTGAACTCGCCCTTGCAAAAGCCGATGGCGATCGCTTTCAGGAATTGTACGCATCCGGTGTGGTGTCCAAGCAGCGCTTAGAACAAGCCCAAACCCAATATTTATCGACGAAGGAAAACCTCGATGCCCGCCGTGCCGTGGTGGCTGCCGCCGCTGAACAGGTGAAAACCGCCGAAGGAAATCTCACCCAAACCCAAGCCAGCCAATTTAACCCCGATATCCGTGCGGTGCAGGTGCAACGGCTCCAAACCCAACTCGCCCAAGCCCAAACCCAACTCAGTGCCGCCCAAGCCCAAGTGCAAAATGCCCAAGCCAATTACAACGAAATTGCCGCGAAACTGAAGGATTTAGAATTGGTTAGTCCCATCGATGGGGTGGTGTTAACGCGCACCGCCGAACCGGGGGAAGTGGTGGCAACGGGCAAAACCCTGTTAACCCTGGTGAATTTGGGGGATGTGTATCTACGGGGTTTTATTCCGGAAAAGGAAGTGGGGGCGATTCAAATTGGGCAGACGGCAGCGGTGTTTTTGGACTCTGCGCCGGAGGAACCTTTACGGGCAACGGTGGCGGCAATTGATACGGAGGCTTCCTTTACGCCGGAGAATATTTATTTTCGGGATGATCGGGTGACCCAGGTGTTCGGTTTGAAATTGCAGATTGAAAATGAAGCGGGTTTTGCGAAACCGGGAATGCCTGCAGATGCGACGATTTTGACGGATGAGACCCAAAATGTGCAGCGATAGTGATGATGACAGCGACGAGCAATCATTCAACTTTTAGCAACGGGTTACGCTACGGGGAAACGACGATTCAGGTGGCGGGACTGCGGAAAGACTATGGCGCGGTGCGGGCGGTGCGGGGCATTGATTTTTCGATGAAAGCGGGGGAAATTTTTGGGCTGATTGGGCCGGATGGGGCGGGAAAAACGAGCACGTTCCAGATTTTGGCGGGGGTGATGGGGGCCACGGCGGGAACGGTAGCCATGCTCGGTAAAACGCCGCAGGAGTCCCGCTTGGATGTGGGCTATTTAACGCAACAGTTTTCGCTGTATTTGGATCTGAGCATTCTGGAAAATTTGCGCTATGTGGCAGGCTTACGGAATGTGCCAGAGCGGATATTTGGCGATCGCCATCGGCATTTACTGAAATTGATGAACCTCGATCAGTTTCCAGAGCGGTTGGCGCGGCAGTTGTCGGGGGGGATGAAACAGAAGCTGGCGTTATGTTGTGCGTTGATTGCCCAGCCGAAAATTTTGTTGCTCGATGAGCCGACGACGGGGGTTGATCCGGTGTCGCGGCGGGAGTTTTGGGATTTGCTGGCGGGGATTGCGGCCCAGGGGGTGACGATTGTGACGGCAACGCCCTATCTGGATGAGGCGGAACGCTGTCATCGCCTCGCCCTGATTTATGAGGGGGAAATTCAGCAGCTTGGCACACTGGGGGAATTGCAACGAAATTTAGGGTTACATCGCTTGGAATTGCGGGCGACTCCCTTAACCGCAGCGGAAAAATTGTTACGCAACCAAGCGCCGGAAACGGTGATCGATGTGCAATCCTTTGGCGATCGCCTCGATATTTTGACCCCTGATGTTACTCAAGCCCAGCGGGACATCACCCAAACCTTAGCCCAAGACAATATCACTCTACATAGTTTAGAAGCGAATGAACCGACCCTCGAAAATGTCTTTGTAAACCACCTGCGGCAGCAAGGAGCAGATCCGGTGTATAAATCCTTCCCCTATTACCGAAAACGGGGAAATGCCAACCCAAAAGCTCTAAAACTCGCCATTTCTGCCCAACAACTGCAAAAAACCTTTGGGGAATTTCAGGCAGTGAAAAATGTCACCTTCGATGTCCACTACGGTGAAATTTATGGACTCCTCGGCGCAAACGGCGCGGGCAAAACCACCACGATTAAAATGATCTGCGGTCTGTTACCTGCGACGGCAGGGGTGATGCAACTGGCAGGGGAAACAGAAAAACTCCACCGCTCCGAAGTGCGATCGCGTCTTGGGTACATGAGCCAAAAATTTACCCTGTACGATGATCTGAGTATTCAGCAAAATTTGGAATTTTATTGCGGCGTGTACGGTATTCCCCGAAAATTGCGACGGGAAAAAATCGCGTGGGTGTTGGAAACCTGTGGGTTACTCGGTCGGGAAAAAATCACAACGGGCAGTTTACCAGGGGGTTGGAAACAGCGGGTCGCCTTTGGCGCGTCGGTGATGCACGAGCCGGATATTTTATTTCTCGATGAACCGACTTCGGGGGTGGATCCGGTGGCGCGACGGCAGTTTTGGCGGTTAATTCGGGATTTTGCGCGGCAGGGGACGGCGATTCTGGTCACCACTCACTATTTAGAGGAGGCGGAAAATTGTAATCGGATGGCGTTTATGGTGGCGGGGGAGATCGTAGCGCAGGGTTCCCCGACGGAGATTAAGGCGGCACAACCGGGACAATTGATCGAGCTTTGTACCAACCAAATTCAGCACAGTTCGGATTTACTCAAGGAAAAATTAGCCCATTGGCGGGTCTCGATTTTTGGCGATCGCCTGCACCTCGTTTTAGATAATCCCGCCCAAGACTTAAATTTTGTCCAGCAAACCTTACAGCAAGCAGGGATTGAAATATATAGCCAGCGCACCATTCCCTTCACCCTCGAAGATTCCTTTATCGGCACAGTCCAACGGGCGGAGGATTTACGCTAAACCATGAGCCTAAAACGTGTTTTATCCCAAGCGAAAAAGGAACTGGCACAATTTAGCCGCGATCGCCTGACCGTTGCCTTGGCGTTGGTGCTGCCCTTGGGGATGTTGTTAATTTATGGCTACGCGATCCGGTTGGAAACGAAAAATATTCCTTTGGCGGTGCAGGATTTTGACAATTCACCCCTCAGTCGTAGCTATGTGGAACGACTTTTTGCGACCAATCAATTTATTCCGACCCCCTTGGTCGATAGTTCGCCATTATCCTCTCTGGATCGAGGCACAGCCAAAGCGACCATCGTCATTCCCCCCACCTTTGCGGAAGATGTGGCGGCGGGCAATGCCAAGGTGCAAGCCCTGATCGACGGCACCGATGTGAATAATGCGCGGGTGATCCAAAATAGTGTGCGGGCGGTAACCAACTTTTTTATCCAAACTCTGCCCAATGCCCAGCGTCCCGAAGGCATTCAAGCACGGGTGCGAATTTGGTTTAATCCCGGTCGGGAGGAAGCCCTGTATATTGTGCCGGGGATTTTTGGGGTCGTCTTCTGGGTGTTTCCGTCGATGCTGTCTGCCATTTCGGTGGTGCGAGAAAAGGAACAGGGAACCGCAATTCAGGTCTATGCCTCCGATCTCAGTTCTACGGAATGGCTGTTGGGTAAGGGGTTGGCGTACTGGCTGGTGGCGATCGCCGAAACCCTCGTGGTGATGACCATCTCCTTTGTCTTGTTCCATATCCGCTTACAAACCAGTCCCTTCCCCTTGATCATTGGCACAGCCATTTACCTCGCGGCGGCGGTGTCCTTCGGGTTATTTATCGGCGCACGGGGTGGCAACCAAAATGCAGCAGTCCAAGGCACGGCGATCGCCGGATTTTTAACCTCATTTTTGCTCTCTGGATTTATTTATCGCTTAGAAAATATTCCCTTTCCCTTATCATTAATTGCTAACATTATTCCCGCCCGCTATTACATTTTGCTCACCCGTGATGCCTTTGTACGGGGTAGTGGTTGGCGCAGTATTTGGTATGTGCCCATTGTGGTTGGGATTATTGGTTTAATCCTTTTGAAGGCTGCCACAAAAATCATGGAAAATATGCAGATATCGGACTAAATATTGATGTATGAAAATTAATTTACTACAAGGTTTTTTTGATGGTCGTTTCTGGGCATTAACCCTCAAGGAAATTCGCCAAATTCTCAAAAATCGCCAATCTATTTTTCTGTTAATTTTCCCGCCAACGATTCAATTATTAGTCTTTGGTTTAGCCCTCAGCCCCAATGTCGATCACCTCAGTTTAGGTTTAATCGATTATGCTAATTCTGCCCAAAGTCGTGAATTTGTTTCTGCCTTGACGGAAAATGACATCTTTCAAATTGAGTCAATCCCTAAAAATGAAGCTCAGTTACAGGAGCAAGTACGGAATGGTAAATTAACCGCCGGATTAATTATTCCGCCTAACTTTGATCGAGATTTAAACCAAGGCAATTCAACGGAAGTACAAGTTTTTATTGATGGGGTTGATGCCAATACTGCAGGCATTACGAATGGCTATATTAATCAAATTGTGAATCAATATACTCGCCGAAGAAATCCTGAATTTAAAACGCCCCCCGTCGAAACCCAAAGTCGTTTTTTATATAATCCCGGTTTGATTAGTAGTTGGTTCTTTGTGCCGGGAGTGATCGGTTTAGTATTAACATTAACGGGTTCTCTGATTTCTTCAGTGACTGTCATTCGCGAAAAAGATGTGGGCACACTAGAGCAATTACTCATGACTCCGGCATCGGGCTGGGAAATTTTATTGGCTAAAATTGTGCCGTTATTTATCCTTTTGATGGGCGATGTTTTAATTGCTTGCGGTATGGGGAAATTTATTTTCAATTTACCTTTTCGGGGCAATTTTTTAATTTTTTATAGTCTTTCTGGACTGTATGTATTTGTGAGTATTGGTTTAGGGATTTTACTCGCCACCCTATCGCGTACTCAGCAGCAGGTCGTCTTAACGTCGTTCTTTTTTAATGCGCCGATTATCCAGCTTTCTGGGGCGATCGCCCCGATTGAGAGTATGCCAAAATTTTTCCAGATTCTCTCATGGTTTGACCCGCTGCGCCATTATGTGGCGATCGCCCGGAGTTTGATTCTCAAAGGGGTGGCGATTGACTCCCTATGGCCGAATATTTTGGCATTGCTAGGGTTTGCAATTATTCTGTTGTCGGTGAGTGTGCATCGTTTTCGGGCACAGTTGAATTGAGGGCTAACCAACGTTTTTTCCAGTGACTTGTGGATTCCCGCTGGCTAGATTTTTGTTCGTCCCGTCGCCGCTGCAAGATTGTGTCTGCGTCATCCTGGAGAGTCGGATCGCGATAGGCGATCGCCGCATTGGTGAGAAGATGTTCCTGCTCCTGTTGGGACAAAGGCGTCAGATTCTCAGGAATAAACCGCGCTAGGGTTCCGGGAGACTTTCGACCGACACCGGGGGTTTTGCCGAGCTGTAAACCTGCTGCCTGGAGTGCCACCCGCACCGCTGCCGCACAGGAATAGGTTGCCAAATAGCCGTCAGGGGCAAGGCATTGGGCCACTAAATCGAGAAATTCCACCGTCCAGAGCTGGGGACATTTTGGCGGTGAAAAGGGATCAAGAAAGATGGCATCGGCCTGGAAATCAGCTTGAATCACCCGTTGAATGGTTTGTCGCGCGTCACCGATGAGCAATTGGGCTTTGAATAGGCTTGTTTCGACCTGAAGATTTTCGCTCAGTTCCCGTAGGCAACCCAGCACTGTTGTCGGATAGGCCGCTAGGACATTTTGCTGAATGCTCTCAAGGGCGATCGCCTGGTCTTTTTCTAGGGCAAATAAGGTGACTTGACAGTGGGGATTAACGCGCCAAATTTCCGTGAGGGCTGCTGCGGTATTATGACCCAAGCCATAGCAAACATCCAAAAGCCGGAGTTGGGGTTGTTGGGCGAGTTCGGCGATCCGACAAGGCAGGAGAAATTTTTCCTTAGCCTCCCGTTTGGCCCCCACCTGGGAGTGGAAATGCTCCTGAAACTCTTCTGAAAAAAACGTATAGGAACCGTCGGCTGTTAACTGGGACACCAAGCTAGACATCGTCACGATTGATTTTTTAACTATTCCGTCTCACCGTCGATGGTGGCGCGGATCCGTTGGGTAGCGGCTTCATGTTCTGCCAGGGTTTCACTGAAAACATGGGTGCCGTCGTAGTTGGCCACGAAAAATAAAAAGTCCGTCGCTTCAGGATTGGACGTCGCCCGAAAACTGGCTAGTCCCGGTGAGGCGATCGCCCCTGGTGGTAAACCTTCATTGAGATAGGTGTTGTAGGGATTAGGGGTGCGCACCTGCTCAAGGGTAAGGGGCTGTTCCTTCGTTTGGCGAATGCCGAGGCCATATTCCACCGTCGGGTCTGTTTCCAGGCGCATGCCCTGTTCCAGGCGATTGACAAATACCCCGGCAATCAACGGCCGCTCCTCAGGGATCACCGCCTCTTTTTCCACAATGCTCGCTAGGGTCACCCATTCCGCGAGGGACAAATCCAAAGGCACCGTTTCGGCCTCATAGAGGGGCAAGACCACCGCCTCAAATTGGCCTAACATCTGCTCAATAATCGCTGGGGGGCTGGGCTGGGCGGTATCGAGAAAATAGGTGTCGGGAAATAAAAAGCCTTCTAAGGAGGTTAAATCTGCTGGCAACCAGGGAAATTGCTCGCGGGGGATGGTCTGGGTCGCCGCAATAAACTCCGTGGCCGGAAAAAACCCCAAAGCTTCAAAACGGTTTGCCATCTGTTGGATCGTCCAACCTTCGGGGATGGTCACGCTCGTCTGTACCACGTCCCCTGACCAAATTTGCTGGGCGATCGCCGGGAGATCTTGGTTGGGCGGAAATTGGTAGGTACCCGCCTTGAGACTGCCGCCTCGATCCGTGAGCCTGAGCCACTTTACCCAGATCTGCCACGCCTTGGGCGATTGGATTAAACCCAAAGCCGTTAAATCTTCGCCAATTTGGGCTGCGCCTGTACCGACTGGAATGTCGAGTTGTACCGTCTGGTCAGCATTTTCCCCAGGGGCGATCGCCCACCGCCACCAGGCCCAACTCTGCCAAAAGGCGATCGCCACTGTCAGGGCGAGGATCCCAGAAAACCAAGGAAAGCCCCGTTTTCGCTGTGCTAAGGGTTGCGTTTTGGGGGGCGCATTAGTCGGCATCTTGGAGCAGGAGCGTATCAACTAAACTTTGGATCATCGGATCCCCAGGTTCGAGGATCTCCATTTCTTCATCCTCAGTCACCTTCACAAAAATAGGAATCGGCTCTAGGGGCGTGTAGATGCTATACAGTTGGTCGAGGTGGTAGAAGCGCGCTAATTCCTGTAACTCTTCGGCCTCTAGCTCTTCGTCTTCAAAGTCATCATCTTCAATCTCTAAAGAGAGAATTTTATCCTCTTCCAGGGGGGGCAACTCACCACGAACGGTCATCACATGGGCTGTATCCTGGAGGATTAAATCATGTTCTGCCAAAACAGCCTTGGCATCGGGGAAAATTTCTGCAAGTTCCTCTGGATCTTCAACCAGTTCCGTTTCCGGTAAATCGCTCTCCTCGGCTTCATCTTCGTCCCAAGCGAGGATCACCACTGGCTGGTCTACTGGCATCAAAAAATAGTATTCAGTGCCATCCTGGGTAATTTCATTCTCAACGTAACAATCTAGCGATCGCCCCATGGCATCGGTGAGGGTAACGATGTCCTGAGCATCAAGCTCCCGTCCGGAATCAAAAGAAGGCGAAGACATAGACAGTGGCTGGCAAAAAAGGAACAGAAATAATTTCTCTCAGAATATCACGCAGTGGGCCAAAGTTTTGATTTGTACAGGCCCCCTAAACTCCCACTATGATGTTTTCAATGCGCCCATTGTGATCTGCCCATGTCCAAAGCCCCAATTACTGTCCAATCCGAGGTTACAGCCCCCCTCACAAAAACCGTCCAGGAGCAAGAATTTGAAGAGAAACGCCTCCAGGATATGTTGCTGCTCATTGAAACCATGTTTTTGCGGGAAGAGACCACGGTCAAACTGGTTTTAGAATGCCTCTACGACATTGGCTCGGTGAATTTAATCAACAAAAAAGTCCGCCGCCGCCCCCTCAATCGCTTGGCGAAATACATTGCCCGATTTTCTAAGCCTATTTTTCGGATTTTGGCCTGGCGTTGGTTTATGAAAAATTGCCCGACTCTCCTGGTAAATTGGCTCCATGGGAAGGTGTCTAAATTCTAGTTTCTGAATTTGAGAAAGGATTTGATGCCGAACCAGTTAATTGCACGAATGTTCTAGCGGTCATTTAGAAGATAAACAGGGGGACAGCCATGGCAGACAAAACAGTTTTAGTCACGGGGGGAGCGGGTTACATTGGCTCCCAGGCGGTATTGAGTCTGCAACGGCGCGGTTATCGGGTCATTGTGCTAGATAACTTGGTCTATGGTCACCAAGATTTAGTGGCGTCGGTGCTCAAAGCGGAACTGATCGTTGGGGACACAGGCGATCGCCCTTTGTTAGATCAAATTTTTACAGATCACAAAATCGATGCGGTGATGCACTTTGCCGCCTATGCCTACGTGGGGGAATCGGTCACAGCGCCCGCCAAATACTATCGCAATAACGTGGTCGGGACTTTAACACTCCTGGAGGCGATGATCGCAGCGGGAGTCAAGCAGTTTGTCTTTTCTTCTACCTGTGCCACCTACGGCGAACCAAGCGAAATTCCCATCCCCGAAGCTCATCCCCAAAACCCAATCACCCCCTACGGCATGAGCAAGCTGATGGTGGAAAAAATGCTCTGGGATTTTGACCGGGCCTATGGCTTGCGGTCGGTGATGTTCCGTTATTTCAACGCAGCGGGAGCTGATCCCAATGGTCACCTAGGAGAAGACCACAACCCCGAAACCCACTTGATCCCCCTGGTGCTCTTTGCGGCCCTCGGTCAACGGGAGCATATTTCCATTTTTGGCACCGATTATCCTACCCCCGACGGCACTTGCGTCCGGGATTATATCCATGTGAGTGACCTCGCCGATGCCCATGTTTTAGGTCTGGAATATTTACTGCAAGGCGGGGCAACCAATGCCTTTAACCTCGGCAATGGCAACGGTTTTTCGGTTAAAGAGGTAATTGAGGCCGCCCGCAAAATTACCGCCAAAGAGATCAAGGCGATCGCCACCGACCGTCGCCCCGGTGATCCCCCCAGCCTTGTGGGAAGCAGTGAAAAAGCCCGTACAGTTCTGGGTTGGCAACCCCAATATGCTGACCTGGAAACTATTTTGCAACATGCTTGGCACTGGCACCAACGGCGGCATGGTTAACCTAGCGGTCAGGAAAATTGGCGATCGCCCAGCAGAAACTCCCGAATTCTGAAAGAGAAAGGAACTCAACCAGATAAAATAAAAAGCCACTACCCCGCTTGTCCACTTTCTAAACTCAAGAGGATATACAACATTGTCTCGTCGTTATCTCTTTACCTCCGAATCCGTCACCGAGGGACATCCCGATAAAATTTGTGACCAAATCTCCGATGCAATTTTAGATGCCGTACTTGCTGCTGATCCCAGTAGCCGTGTTGCTGCTGAGGTTGTGACCAATACCGGTTTGGTGCTGATTACGGGTGAACTAACAACCCAAGCGAATGTGAATTTTATCCAGGTGGCTCGCCAAAAAATCAAAGAAATTGGCTACACCAATGCCGATAATGGCTTTTCTGCCAATAGCTGCTCTGTGATGGTTGCCCTGGATGAACAATCCCCCGACATCGCCCAGGGGGTCACCAGCGCCCAGGAGCAACGGGACAAACTCAGTGACGACCAACTCGATGAAATTGGTGCCGGAGACCAGGGGTTAATGTTTGGCTATGCCTGCAACGAGACACCCGAATTCATGCCCCTCCCCATTAGTTTGGCCCATCGTTTGTCTCTGAAATTGAGCCAAGTGCGCAAAAGCGGTGAACTGCCTTACCTCGGCCCCGACGGTAAAACCCAAGTAACGGTGATCTACGAGGACGGCAAACCCGTGGGGATCGATACGATTTTGATTTCGACCCAGCACACAGAGACCATTGGGGCACTCACAGACAATACGGAGATTCAGGCCAAGATCAAGGCGGATCTGTTGGAAAAAGTAATTAAACCTGTTTTTGTCGGGGCAACGGTGGGTTTAAGTGACAGTACGAAGTTCCTGGTAAACCCCACTGGTAAGTTTGTCATTGGTGGCCCCCAGGGAGATTCTGGACTTACGGGCCGCAAGATTATTATCGATACCTACGGTGGCTATTCTCGTCACGGGGGCGGTGCTTTCTCCGGCAAAGATCCCACTAAGGTAGACCGCAGTGCTTCCTATGCTTGCCGTTATGTGGCGAAGAATATTGTCGCAGCGGGCCTTGCGGAAAAATGTGAGGTGCAGGTGAGCTACGCGATTGGGGTGGCTCGTCCAGTGAGTGTGATGATCGAGACCTTTGGTACTTGCACTGTGGATGAGGATCGGTTGCTCGAAGTCGTGCAGAAACATTTTGAACTGCGTCCGGCGGGGATTATCCAGGCTTTCGATCTGCGCAATTTACCGAGCCAACGTAATGGGCGTTTTTATCAGGATGTGGCCGCCTATGGACATTTTGGTCGGACAGACTTAGATCTTCCCTGGGAACGTTTGGATAAGGTAGATATTCTCAAACAGGAACTGGCCACGGCAACAGTTGCCTAGTTTTCTTGCGTACTGACGTCCTAAACCTAAAAAGCTAATTAAATTTCCCCTGGTGCTTCTTCTGGCAGTGGGGGATTTTTGTTGAGTTGGCGATCGCCGCGTTTGAGGGCATCTGCAAGCATGGCTTCGCCGACAACGACATTAAGCTGATCCCCTAGGAGCATCACCAGGGCGCTGAGTTGGAGCCAGAGCATCAGAATAATCGCCGTCCCCACAGCCCCATAGACACGGTTATATTGGCCAAAGTTGGCAACATAGAGGCGAAATAGAGAAGAGATAATCGCCCAGGAAACAGCTCCCAGAACGGCACCGGGCAAAATGGGCATCCCTTTAATCAGGCGACTAGAACCCATGCTGTAGATAAAAGCAAAGGCAATGGAAACGATCGCCAAGGCGACGGGTAAACTCAAGAAACGCCAGAGAATAACCAACAGATTTGCCAGATCATAGTTGATCTCCATATCGACAATCAGATTTTGGATAAAGAGAATCGAAAAACACAGGGCGAAAAAGGCAATGAGGGCGATCACTAAACCAAAGGACATCTGTTTGAGCTTGCGCAGGGGATGACGCCGATCGGGGGGGCTCGTCAGAATGTTAATCACCATCGCAATAATGCCCGTCCCTAACCCCAATGCTAACGGGAAACTCAACAGCCGCCAGAGGGTGACCAGCACGTTGACCCCCGTCGTATCTACAGGTAAGCGCACAATTAAATCGAGTCCGACTTTAATGACGCTATCGCCCACCAGCACCAAAAATGAGGCAAAAATCAAAAGGGCGATCGCCCCCAGGGTAATAAAAATCGACATCAACTTTGCTTTCCAGAAAGGACGCCGTTGTTCCGGGGGGATTTCGTGGATTTGATCGAGGGCATTCATTGCCGCACTCAGCGCCCCGGACGAGACCCAGATCGTCGCTACAAAACTCACCGAAAATAAACTTCTACTGGGAGTTTTGCTAATTTCTGCCGCGAACTCCCGCAGGAGCGTCCATACCGACACCGGCATCACATCTTCGTAATAGCTCGCCAACTGTAGAATGGTTTGGTTATCGAGGGTGGCCGTGAATAAGCCCAGGGCCGTCAACGCCATAATGATCGTCGGGAACAAAGACAGCATGACGTTAAAGGCAATCTCCGCCGAAAGCCCCAACAGTCGCCGTCGTAACGCCTGGCGGATCGTCCAATACAGCGTTCGGTGATTAAGAAATAAAAAAAATCGCAAAAAACGTTTCATCGCCTGACCGATCGGGGCAACATATCTTTTGAAGCGTGTTTATGCAGCTGCATTTGCTGAAACATTTTGAGATTCCAAGAAGTACAGTACCACTACCTATTAGTTTATCGGTCAAAACTCCCTTGGCGATCGCCTCGCTTCTCCCCCCAAAGCACAAAGCCACGTCAGGCCGCTGTCGCACTACCCAAAAATTATCTGGTCAGCTGACAGGATTATCAAGTACATCTTTATGACGAAAATCACGCCTAAAGTTTACCAATGGTGCGATATTTGATAGATTGTTGCCGAAAAAAAAAATCTTTTTCAATCTTAATAAAAAGTAGTGAGAAAATATCAATAAAAAAAATATAGAAATACGACCCAAAACTTTTTATTTTTCTCTGGGTTATAAATCCTTTAAAAGAGTCAAATGATCCCCGAATGTGGGGAATTACCCCTCAACCCCATCGGGTCAAGCCTTACTTTCTAAAGCGATTTTTCTGGTTGATGGCTTAAATCCTCTGTTTTTAAGGACAATTCTCTTATTGAATAGTTTTTAAATCAGTTAAAAAATAAGATAAAGAAAAAATTAAATTTTTTAAGCCATTTGTTATTACTTTTTATAAAAATAAGCCGTTGTTGCAGGGAAAAATAGCGACAATATTATTAGCCCTACATTACTTTTTCGATGGTGGAGGTAACTGATATGTTACACCCTACAATGCACCAATCCCTAAGTCTGTTGCTAGTCCCCCTCGGTTTAGTCCTGGCCACAGCCCTAGGCCCCCAGAAAAATCTCAATGCCCAATCCTGCAACGTCTATATGGGTCAAGCGGTGACTGGCGCGAGTATCAATGTGGATCGTTGTTCCATCCGGCGGGCCAGTGAACGAAGTGTTAACTTTACGTACTACCTCGGCCAAATGAAAATTAATGCCCAGGCCCATTGTTGGGATAACACCTGGACGAGCTTCCATGATGGTGTGACCCATGGTCCCAGATCCACGGCCACCCAAAATATGCTGAACTTTGTCTGTGATGGTAATCCTGGTAATACGGGCGCGAATGATACTGCTTTTGTCTTTGCTCCCCCCTCGAATGTCCGCACTTACCCCAATGGGCCAATTTTGTGCACCGTGCGATCGCGCCAAACCATCAACCTCTACGGCAACCAAGGAAATTGGTTCTATACCGATGTCTGCGGCGGCATGGGGATGATTCACTCTAGCCAAATTCGCTTCTAGGAACGGATAGTTAAGACTCAATGTTGAGGCCCAATCTTGGGCAAGGGGTGGGGAATTTTTGGCCTTGGGTTGACGCCTCGCTCAATGGAAAAATTATTTCGGTAATTTTTCGGCGGTTTCGTAAAAGATCAACAACGCAATGTAACAAACCCCAGGGGAGAGATACACTACATGGTAGCGCTGGGGTTATTTGATCAAATCAGTGAGGAAAGCATGCCCATCAATAACGCACCACAATTAGAGCGTCTACTCTCTTTAGTCAAGGAAGGTCAGCTTACCCAGGAAGAGTTTGGTGTACTCCAGGCTCACTTTGACCTCAAAATAACTCCCACCCCTCAAGGTACGACGAATCAGGCGACTGCAGCCCCAAAGTCTCCATCGACGGAAGAAAAAACCGCCGATTCTTTTTGGAAGAAGCCGATTTTTGGCAACAAGAGCTTGGTGGAGAAGGTCACAAACTATTTTGCGAAGCCTGCGGTTCCCCCTTATTCTCTTGATCGCTATGGGCAGCTTTGGAAGCAACTTGAAACGAAGGCGATCACTCTCCAGGGCTTGGAAAATCGAAAATTCGGCAATCAGGAGTTCCTTGATTTCTTTCGGATTCGGATTTTAATCGATCTGAACATGGGCACCTTTAAAAACCTCAAGAATACGATTGATTTGTTTGAGGTGATGTTATTTTCCCTTGAAAGCTTTGTCTTGATTAACGAAACGGAATTTCTGTATCGCAGCCCGACTCAGCTTAAGGTCTACGAGGCGATCGCCGATATTTTAGACCATCACACCGACAGCACCGAAATTGTCCTCGAAATGAAAGCGAGAGTCACCCCTTTCCTCAAGGAATTTAAAACCGATGAGGGCCTGCGGGTCACCAAAAACTATATTTTGGCGATTAAAGAGGTTAGTCGCTACAAAAGTGGCGTGAAGTTGCTGAACATTTTGAGAAACCTGAAATCCCGCTATTCTCTGCTGTTATCAACCTTTAAACTGGCCCAGGAAGTGTTAACACAGCCAATTGGCACCGATCTAGAGGTTTTGGAACAGCGGGTTTCGGAGATCGAGGAAACGGTTTACACGCTGTGTTCGGCGATGGGGATGCCGAGGAACCAAAATAACCTTTTGGGCCACGTCAAAGTGTTTCACTTTCTCGCATTGAACTATCGCAATAAAAATGCAGGGGCTGAGTTTAAGGCTCTCCTGGGGGATCTCAGAAAGTGGGAGCAAATTGCCGGGGAGTTACAGACGATTAAAGACACCTATCCCCCCAATGATTATGATGTGCCGGATATTTTTAAGCAGGATTTCCCCGGTTTACCCCTTTATCAGAAATACCAGCGTTTTTTGAATATTCGTAAGGCATAGGGGACGACGGTGCTGGATTTTTTGAGGGGTCAAGACTCGGTGTGGAATTGGCAAAGGGCTTGTTGGGCGATCGCCTGCCAGGATTGTCCAGTTTGTTGGGCGATCGCCTTAACGTCTTCGTATTCCGGTTGGACGTTGTAGATTTTGTCGCCCCGGTAGCCGATTTTCAGTTGAATCTCTCCAGCAGGGGTGGCAACAGTTTCAAAGCGCCGCTGGAGAATTGACCGGGTTTGGGTGTGGCGACGGATGCCGAGGGTGCTGGTTTCGGTAAACAGAATTGCTTCGCAAATCTCGACCAATGCCACGGGACAAATCACCGTTAGGAGAGTGCCTAGGCGATTTTTTTTCATCGTGATCCCCTGGGTGAAAACGTCTAACGCCCCGGCCGCTTGTAATTTTTCGCAGGCATAGGCGATCGCCTGGGGATTGAGATCATCAATTTGGGTTTCGAGGGTAACTATGGTTTCCAGATGGGGCGTTTCTGGCTGGTGGCCGATCCAGAGCCGCAATAAATTCGGCAAGGGTAAATCAATGGTGCCAGAACCCAGGGCAATTTTTGCGAGGGTCATGGCGGGTGGCCGACAAAAGTCCGTTGCTAAAGTGGTGGCGATCGCCGCGCCGGTGGGAGTGACTAATTCTTTTTCGATGCCATTGCTATAAACCGGAACCTGGCGTTGTTGCCAGAGTTGGAGCACCGCTGGTACCGGGACGGGCAAAATTCCGTGGGCTGCTTTCACCGTGCCGCCACCAGTGGGCATCGGCGCACAATATAATTCATCAATTTCTAACCAATCTAGTCCTAAACAAGTCCCCACAATATCTACCAGGGCATCGGTCGCACCAACTTCGTGGAAATGTACTTGCTCTGGGGTTGTACCGTGAACCGTTGCTTCGGCGATCGCCAAATTCTGAAAAATCGCCAAACTCCAGCGTTCAACCCGCTCTGGTAAGCCTGCCCCTTTAATCATGACCTGAATTTCTGGCAGATGGCGGTGGGGAGCATGGTCAGCATGATGGTGATGAGTCTGATCCTGGGAATGATCATGGTCATGGTGAGCTGCCTTAGTTTTGAGATCCACAAAGACCTTTGTCGCCCGCTGTCCTTGACGAATCACCGTTTCCGCCCGAAGATCGTATTCAGCGGCGATTCCCAAGCGATTTAGCTGATTTTTGAGATATTCCAGCGGTACGCCCCCATCTACCAATGCACCGAGACACATATCTCCTGCAATCCCCGTCGGGCATTCGAGATAGGCAATTTTTTTCATAGCGGCAAAAACAATGGCTAATTATTATTCACTCCACCCGAAAAATCCCCAACAACGGGATTTAGAGGCGATCGCCCAACAACTCCGGGCTGGGGCCGTGATGTTATATCCAACAGATACAGTGTACGCCATTGGTTGTGATCTCACCGCAAAGCAAGCCGTGCAAAAAGTGCGCCAGCTCAAGCGCCTCGCCAATGACAAACCCCTCACTTTCCTCTGCTCGTCCCTGTCGAATATTTCTGAATATGCCCTCGTCAGTGACGAAGCCTACCGGATTATGAAACGGGCAATTCCTGGCCCCTATACCTTCTTACTTCCCGCCACAAAACAGGTGCCAAAGCTGGTGATGAGCCCCAAACGCCGCAGCACCGGGATCCGCGTCCCCGATCATGCCATTTGCCAGGGTTTACTCCAGGCCCTCGGCAATCCGATTATTTCCACCTCGGCCCACTTGCCTGATGAAGATGGTGAACCTTTTACCCTCGGCCTCGAAAAAGCGCGCCTCTTTGATGCCCTAGAACCCCTTGTGGATATCATCATCGACAGTGACAGCGAGCCCGGCACCAAGACTTCTACAATTCTCGACTTTTGCGATCGCCAACCGACCCTCATCCGTAAAGGCCTCGGCTGGGATGCCCTCGAAGGCTGGCTTGACGTGGTTGATCTCTCCGACGCCACCCAATAAACCCACTATCCTTCCCTGGGGAAGGTGGCCGCTAGGCCGGAAGGGGTTACTTCCCTTGAGGGGAGCTAGAGGGGTGTCAATACTTGAGAAAAGCTAGAAGGGTATTCTTTCTATCGTTAGCCCCGTTGTCCAGTAATGATATAAGAAACGCGCTGGGCAATATTTGTCGCGTGGTCCGCCATCCGTTCTAGATCTCGGATAATCAACGCCATCAGAATAAACGGTTCAATCACCCCAGGCTGATTTTGCTGCTGGGCCAGGGCTGCATAAATGCGATCATAATCATCATCGACCCGATCATCTAATCTCTTTACATAAGCACCGGCATTGGGATCTAAATCCGCTAGGGCCACCAAGCTTGTGGACAACATCAACTGGGCATGTTCCGACATCCCTTCAATATCCGCCATTAGAATGTGGGTCGGATAGGGGACTAAACGCATCGACTTTTCCGCCAAATCCTCAGCATAATCAGCGATCCGCTCCAAATCTCGCACCAACTGCATAAACGCACTCACAAACCGACAATCTTGACTCACTGGGGCCTTCAGAGTCAGCATTGCCGAGCAATCAGCTTCAATCCGGCGATAGTAGCGGTCGATTTCTTTATCTAAGGCCCGGAGCGTTTCATAGGCCTCTAAATCTTCTTTAAACAGACAATTATGACCCAAACGAAAGGCTTGCTCGACCAGCGCCCCCATCCGCAAAACTTCTTGTTCTAAACGTTGTAAGGAACGTTCAAATTGCGTTCGTTCTCTTTGGGGTGGCTGATGAAACAATTGCATAGATTTTAAATTGCGTTTCTTTATATCGCTTTTTATAGAGACTATTCTTACATTATAATTCCAAAGTTTAAAAAAGATTAAGTTATAATTTGGTTAACGATTTTTCTGAGCAGTTTTCTTTGTAAAAAGAGGCACTTTATGGGCAAAATCAAGGGCATTTTAGTCGTTAGGAAGACCTAGATCTGGTGGAACTTTGGGGGGTGTGGATTCTCCTGGAGAGTTTGCTCTGTAAGGATTCTGGGATTCTGCAACCCGTGGTAAATTGCTGTTTAAATTAACAGAGGTAAGTGGTTGCTTTGTTTGGTTAAGGGGAGAACGTCGCCGTTGGGAAAGTTGCTCTTCATTTGTATTTTCTGCTACCAATTCATACAAAAGGGCCAACTTTGTCGATGATTTACCTTTGCGTAAAATTCGCCCTAAACGTTGTACATATTCTCGACTCGAACCACTACCGGAGAGAATAATCGCCACCCGGGCATTGGGCACATCAACCCCCTCATTCAAAACATGGGAAGTCACCAGGATATGGTATGTTTCGCGACGAAATTTTTCGAGGATTTGGTGCCTTTCCTTGACTGGAGTCTGGTGGGTAATGGCGGGAATTAAAAAGTCCTGGGAGATACGATAAACAGTGGCGTTATCGTTGGTGAAAATCAGAATTTTTTCGGGGTAATGACGCTCGATCAACTGGGCGAGGGTGCGCAATTTTCCGGCGGTGCCAGCGGCGATATCTTTGGCCTGACGGTGGGCTAACATAGCACGGCGACCCGCAGCAGAACGACAACTGAGCGCAACAAAATTTTGCCAACCTTCCAGGGAACCCAGATAGATATTATTGTCCTGGAGAAATTGGTTACGGGTGGCGATGAGTTGTTGATATTGGTCGGCCTCGGTGGTGGTCAGAGGAATTTTGAGTTGAATAATTTGGTGCTCGGCTAGGGCTTTCCCGGAAAGGGAACTGGGGGTACGGTCATATACGACAGGCCCAATGAGGTGTTTTAGATCCT
Organism: Picosynechococcus sp. PCC 8807; assembly: GCF_001693295.1. Lineage (NCBI taxonomy): Bacteria > Bacillati > Cyanobacteriota > Cyanophyceae > Chroococcales > Geminocystaceae > Picosynechococcus > Picosynechococcus sp. PCC 8807. The sequence continues at coordinate 1,812,754 of NZ_CP016483.1, read as the reverse complement.
GCTCACGGCCATCGCTCCGGTCGGGGGTGGCGGTTAAACCGAGACGATAGGGGGCAATGGAATATTCGGCGATCGCCCGGAAAAAGTCACTGGGTAAATGGTGACATTCATCGAAAATAATCAGGGCATATTGGTTTCCGAGGGTTTCTGCGTGGATCGCGGCGCTGTGGTAGGTGGCAATCAAGATAGGGGTGCGATCGCGGGAACCACCCCCCAACAGACCCACATCAATGTTCGGAAAAGCGGTGCTGAGCTGGGCATACCATTGGTGCATCAAATCGAGTGTAGGCACCACCACCAAGGTTGTGCGGGGGGTGCTGGCCATGGCCAGTTGGGCGAGGTAGGTTTTTCCGGCAGCAGTAGGTAAGACCACAACCCCCTGGCGATCGCCTTTTTTCCAGGCTAACAAGGCTTCCCGTTGGTGGGGATAGGGTTCGAGGGGAAAGGCCGGATCAAAATCTAGGGGTGAAAATTGTTGGGCTGCATCGATAAAATCTACCCCTTCGTTTCGTAACCGTTCCACGAGGGGGCGATAATCCTGGGCCGAGAGCTTAAATTTTTCAATGCGATCATCCCAAGTGACGAAATCTAGCCAAGTTTTACCCTGGGGTGGGGGATGGAGGATCAGGGTGCCCCGGTCATAGGTGAGTTTAGGTCGTCGTCTCATCACCGATAATGCGGTCGAGTTGCCAAAGGATCTGATTACCTTCTCGTTTGACCCGGGAGACAATCCAATTGCGCCAAGTCCATTCATGGCCCCGACTGGTGACGGCACTGGCATTTACATCCATTAGATCTGCCAACTCAGAACTACTAATAAAATAACCATTTTCCGCAATTTCATCGGCAATACGGAGACTTTCGATGAGGTCTGTTAAGCGCTTAACTCGTTCATGGTAGGGCAGGGTAATGTCTTCAGGGGCAAGGCTGGTGAGATCTGTCATGGGCTCTTGGGGAGATGGATTCGGCGTTACAACGTTAGATTTTGGGTAATCTATCGTCAATTGTGGCGGGCTGTTGGTGCTCGTACCTCTAGATTTTGGTAGATCTTTGGTTGCATTGGGGCTGCGTAGGTTAGGGGCTTGACCCCGGGCAAAGCCATTGGCGATCGCATCGGCCCGTTCATTCCCTGCCTCACCGCTATGGCCTTTGACGTGACACCAAGAGATGGTCGGTTGGTTCAGTTGGTTCAGTTGTTGCCAGAGGTCTTGATTTAAAACGGGGTTGCCAGTGGCGGTTTTCCAGCCCTTTTTTTGCCAGCCTTTAATCCATTTGGTGATGCCGTCGATGACGTATTTACTATCGGTAAAGAGGCGTACTGGTTCTGGCTGGGGACAGTCGCGGACAAATTCGAGGGCCTGGATTGCGGCTTGCATTTCCATGCGGTTATTGGTGGTTTCGGGTTGGCGATCGCCCATTTCCAGAACGGTGCCATCGGTAAACTGGATCACCACTCCCCAGCCACCGGGGCCGGGATTGCGAATACAGCCACCGTCGGTATAAATGCGGTCAATTGTGCGTTGTTGTGCCATGAAATACGGGGAAAGAACAATGGAGATGGGGACAGAGCAGTGGCCGCGCTTAATTATTCAGCCCAAGGATCTGTCGGTAGCGGTGAGGACGGGGCATTGAGCACTGCTTCGATGGCCTCTAAACGCTCCTGGGCCTGGGCAAAATCCGGCGCAAGATGCAAGACGCGACGGTAGTTGATTTGGGCGTTTTCTAGTTTGTTGAGTTGTTCGAGGGTGAGGCCCCGCTGGTACCAAGCTTCGGTGAGGTCTTCTTGCAATTCGATGGTGGTATTCCAGCTCTTGAGGGCCGCTTGCCACTGTTCAAGGGCCATGAGCACATAACTGTGATCGCGCCAAATGAGAACGTTATCGGAGGCTAACAGAATTGCTTGTTTGAGAGATTCGAGGGCTTGGTCATATTGCTTGAGGCGACCAAAGGCACTGCCCCGGTTATGCCACACGGCCGCGATAGTTGGATTAAGTTCAATTACCTCATCCCAGGCGGCGATCGCCCCGGCAAAGTCCCCCTGATCGGCTTTTGTCAGACCAGCCTGAAATAAGGCCTCGATTGTTTGAGTGGTGTCCTCGGTCGTGGTTTCTTGGGTGAATTCCTCTGGTGCCTCTTGGGTTGGCGGTTCTGATGCTTCTGGATTGATCGTTTCCGGAGTTTCAGGCAGGGGCTCCGCCATCATTTCTGCTTCGGGGGTGACAACTGGCTCTGTTACTTCTGGGGACGCTTCTTGGGGTTGTGCTGATGTTGGGGTATTTTCTGGGGCCACTTCTTGCTCAGCGAGTTGATCGGCACCAGCATATTCCCAAATTTCAATGGCGATTTTTCCGCGTCCGGTCACTAATTGTTGCCCTGTATCCCCGAAAGCACGGGCGAAACGCTGTAGCTTTGGTGAGTTTTTAAAGGCATTACTGATATAGAGCAGTCGTGTGCCAACCTGTTGTTGTTGGGGGGGTTGTGCCTGTGCTAGTATTTGCGTACTGTAGCGTTCTAACCATGCTTCCCAGGCGGTGACTTTACCGCGAATCCCCAAATCAGCGATAAATACTTCTAGGCGATCAGGCTGCCATCCCCGCGAGATTCCCTGGAGGAGCTGCGCCAATAAAAATTCAAAATCTGCGTCGGTGAGGGGGGGAAGGTCTACGGTGGGTGTTTGGCCCCGACCCTGAGAGGGAGAAAATAGCTTTTTTAACCAACCCGCCATATCCTTAATAATCCTTTTGCTTGCTCTAGTCGTTCTTGTACTCACCCATTTTATGTTGTTAACCCCCAGATATTAGACATTGGACGTTAGATATCGATTCTTTATCGTTGCTGCTGGATCCATAACTGTTTACTGATCGCCGTCCTTTACCGAATTTTTCGTTGTTTCCCATGGCCTACGAACCGCTCCACCACAAATATCGTCCCCAGACTTTTGCGCAGTTGGTTGGCCAAGAGGCGATCGCCACAACCTTGAGTAATGCCCTCGAACAGCGACGCATTGCCCCAGCCTATTTATTCTCAGGGCCACGGGGAACAGGGAAAACCTCCAGTGCGCGGATCTTGGCTAAGTCTCTAAATTGTCTAAATGCAGCCCAACCGACGCCCCACCCTTGCGGCGAGTGTGAAGTTTGTCGGGCGATCGCCAACGGGTCAGCCTTAGATGTGATTGAAATTGACGCCGCGAGTAATACGGGCGTTGATAATATTCGCGAACTCATCGAGCGATCGCAGTTTGCCCCAGTGCAATGTCGCTACAAAGTTTATGTAATTGATGAATGTTTAACCGGAGATACTTTAGTCACTACTCGCAAAGGGTTAATGCGGCTTGATGATCCAAATCTTAAGGGTCAGGACGTTTTAAGTTTTTCTGAAACGACGGGTAATTGGGAATATAAAAAAGTTCTCCGTTGGCTCGATCAAGGGCAAAAACGAACCTTAACGATCAAAACTGCCAATAGAAAAATTCGTTGTACAGATAACCATTTAATTCGGACAGAACAAGGATGGGTTCAAGCCAAAAACGTCGTCGCCGGAATTAAAATCCTCTCTCCCACACAACAAGTTAATCAATGGACTACAAATTTCGAGACAGTTGAAGCCGTCACATGGGGCGAAATTGACTCTGTTTACGATATTGAAGTTGAAGAGAATCATAATTTTGTCGCTAATGGGCTATTGGTTCATAACTGCCATATGTTGAGTGTGGCGGCGTTCAATGCTCTATTGAAAACCCTCGAAGAACCCCCTGCCCACGTTGTATTTGTCCTGGCAACAACGGATCCCCAAAGGGTTTTACCAACGATTATTTCCCGTTGTCAACGGTTTGACTATCGACGCATTCCCCTCGATGCGATGGTCACCCACCTACGGAAAATTGCCCATTTAGAAAATATCGATATTCCCCTCGAATCGGTGACGTTAATTGCGCAAATTGCCAACGGAGGGTTGCGGGATGCAGAAAGTTTATTGGATCAGCTGAGTTTGTTGTCCGGTGAAATTACTCCTGATAAGGTCTGGGATTTAGTAGGGGCCGTGCCGGAGCGGGATCTATTGCAATTACTCCAGGTGATTCACAGCAATGATCCAGAGGCAGTTATTCAACAATGCCGGAGCCTGTTAAACCGAGGTCGGGAACCCCTGGTTGTGCTGCAAAATTTGGCGAGCTTTTATCTAAATTTGCTCATTGCCAAAACTGCCCCCCAACGGGGAGATCTGATCGCTGTGACCCAACCGACTTGGGAAATCCTGTGCCAGGAAGCCAACCAGTGGGAGCTTTCCACCATTTTGCAGGGACAGCAACACCTCAAAGAAAGTGAATATCAACTCAAAAATACGACCCAACCGCGTCTGTGGTTAGAAATTACCCTGTTGGGATTACTTCCCGCTGCTTTTGGACAGACCCAAACTACTCGAACCGCGACCACTCCTTTAAATACTCAGATCAATCTACAAACGCAGCCTACCGCGACACCGCCGACTTCTCCGCCACCTCCACAGGACATCCCCCATCCCTTTGGGGAAACACCCCCTGCAACCAATGGCCACGGCTCTGGAACGCCCCCCTCTCCGGTAGACACTCAAGTTCACCAAGTTCCTCCCAAACCCGAAGTTCCCCAAGTTCCGGCCCCTGTACCAGAAGCAAAGGCGATCGCCAAAGCGCCACCGTCCCAGGATGTAATCCCTCCAACGGTTCAGCCCACCGAGCCACCCCCTTTATCACCGTCACCTCCTGCAACCACCAGCCCGACAATTTCGGCCCTGGAACGGGAAGAATTGTGGCAAGGCATTGTGCGCCAACTGCCCCTGTTGAGCCAGTCTTTGTTTCGAGACCATGGCAAACTGCTCCAGCTTACGGATCACAGCGCTCTCATCGGCATTAAAAGCGCCAACTTACTCAAAATTGCCAAAAATAAAACCCTCCAGCTTGAGGCGGCCTTTGAGAAAATCTGTGGCAACCCCCTTAAGGTGACCTTACAAGTGGGCCATGGTTTAGAAAATGGCCAGGGAGGAACATCAGTAACCCCGATTTTATCTACGCCTGCACCAGCACCAACAGTTATTTCTCCGGCGCAAAATCCTATCGAGATGCCTCCGCCCCCGGTTGCGGAAACCCCGCAGCCCATGGCCCCACCGCCCCTAGGGTCGCCAACCAAACCAGCACCAGATCCAAAACTTCCGGAACCAACACCAACGGCGCACCGCAAAGCGGATCTCGGAGAGATCACCCCGCCAGCCCCAGCGGTTCCTCCCCTCGTTGAGTCAGCATCAGCGTCTGAACCCACAGCCACAGCAGAGATCCCAGAAACGACCGATGATATTCAGGCGATCGCCCAACAGTTTGCAGAATTGTTTGACGGAGAGGTGATCGAACTGACTCACTTTGTCCCCCCAGAAGAAACGGACGTGCAGGTTGTGCTTCCTCCCGAACCCGAAAAACCCCCACCACCTGTTCCCGAACCGCCGACCATCCCCGTTGTTCAAGGTCGTCCACCCGTGCCAGTGGCCCCAGACGATGAGATTCCGTTCTGAGAACCTCGTATCATTGATGGTGATGTCTCTTGGATGAAGCCCCTATGACTTTACAGCGCACGCCCCTCCATGACCTCGCCATTGCAGCGGGTGCCAAATTTGTACCGTTTTCCGGTTGGGAGATGGCCGTGCAATACAAAGGCCTAAAGGTGGAGCATCAGGCGGTGCGCACAGAGGTGGGAATGTTTGATATTTCCCACATGGGCAAGTTTCAGTTGGCTGGGGAAAACCTCATTGCAGCCATGCAAAAACTGGTGCCTTCAAATCTGGCACGACTTGCTCCCGGTCAAGCGCAATACACAGTGCTACTCAATGACCACGGCGGCATCATCGATGATGTGATCTATTATCACCAGGGCGATCGCCAGGGCTTTTTGATTGTGAATGCGGCCACCACCCAGAAGGATTGGGACTGGTTAACGCACCATTTGACAGCGCAGGGGATCACTTTAACCGATGTCTCCCAAGAAAATATCTTGCTGGCGATCCAAGGCCCCCAGGCGGAGAAAGCCTTGCAACCTGTTGTGGAAAATTTAGATTTGGCGACCCTAAAGCTGTTTAACCACGGCCAAGGACAAATTTTCGGGGAAACGGCTTTTATTGCCCGGACTGGCTACACTGGCGAAGATGGCTTTGAGGTGATGGTCGCGCCGACAGCAGGGAAAAAACTTTGGAGCGCTTTAATCGATGCGGGGGTGATGCCCTGTGGTTTGGGAGCACGGGATACGCTGCGACTGGAGGCCGGGTTACACCTCTATGGTCAGGACATGGACGACGACACAACCCCTTTGGAAGCGGGTTTGGGGTGGCTGATCCACTGGCAAGAAAAAGATGCGTTTATCGCTAAGGATATTTTGCAGACCCAAAAAGCAGCAGGTGTTCAACGGCGTTTGGTGGGCCTAGAGATGCAGGGGCGCGGTATCGCCCGCCATGACTATTCTGTTCTCGTCAATGGTGAAGCAGTGGGCCTTGTGACCAGTGGTACGATGTCCCCCACCCTCGAAAAGGCGATCGCCTTAGCTTATCTCCCGTTGGAATTTAGCAAAGTAGGTCAAGCTGTCACCGTAGAAATCCGCGGGAAACAGTACCCAGCCCAGGTGGTGAAAAAACCTTTTTATCGTGCCAGCAAAAAATAGCTGATCAGTTAGCGATATTTTTTGAGCAGATTTTCAGAATCCTGGGGGTCAAGGCCATCACCAAGGGCAGTCATGGCCCAGCCATTTTCCTCCCGACGTAACTCGGCCATCAACATCCCCGTTTTGCCTTGGTAGGTTTCCCCAGACAGTTTGTAATGGGCGATCTCTTGGTTGTTGCTCAGGTCAACGAGGCGCACGAAGGCATTTTTAATCTGGCCAAATTCCTGGCCCCGTTGTCGGCCTTGGTAAATGGTGACGGTAAACAACAGACTCTGGATCGTCGCAGGCACCTGCTCTAAATCGACAAAAATTTGCTCGTCATCCCCTTCGCCGGCGCCAGTGAGGTTGTCCCCTTGGTGGGCGATCGCCCCGGATTTGTGATTAAGATTGGCGTAATACACAAAGTCACTGGCACTGTTGAGTTTCCCTTGGGAATCTAAGCACAGAACCCCGGAGTCGAGGTCAATGCTACCGGCGGGCTTTTTAAAAATGCCGAGAAAACCGCCCCCTGAATTGCTGGTTGCCATGTCCCAGCCGAGGCCAAGCATCACTTTCTTGAGGCCAGGGGCTTCTTTTTTGAGGGAAATGCGGTTGCCTTTTTTCAGTTGAATTGCCATGGGCTTTTACCAAGCGAAACATCATTTAACAGAAGAACCAATGGGGGCGATCGCCGACAATTTTAGGTGCGGATGATCCCCTTGAATTTGGTGAAGATTCCACTCATTTTTAAAGAGAATCACTGGCCGTTCCCAGAGATCTTTGACGATCATCGTATTAAAGATTTTGCCCGCTTTTTCCAGGGCTTCCCAACCATTGGTGACCCAACGCGCCACACTATAGGGGATCGGTTCGAGCTTGCTATCTACGCCATATTCGCTTCTGAGACGATGTTGCACCACCTCAAATTGCAGTTGTCCCACCGCTGCAAGGATGGGTTCCCGCTTAAATTCATCGGCGGAATACATGATTTGCACGGCGCCTTCCTCCTGGAGTTCCTTCACTCCTTTTTGGAATTGTTTAAACTTCGAGGGGTTCGGATTTTTTAAATAGGCGAATAGTTCCGGCGAGAAGCAGGGAATGCCTTCATATTCCAATTTTTTGCCGCAATAAATCGTATCGCCAATGGCAAACACCCCCGGATTGTTCAAACCAATTACATCCCCCGCATAGGCTTCTTCGAGGGATTCGCGGCCCTGGGCAAAAAGCTTCTGGGGACGAGATAGACGCACTGTTTTTCCGGTGCGGGCATGGCTGACGGTCATATCCTTTTCAAATTTCCCGGTACAGACTCGCACAAAGGCAACGCGATCGCGGTGTTTGGGATCCATATTTGCCTGGAGCTTAAAGACAAACCCAGTAAATTCCGGGTAAGTCGGTTCCAAATCACCGAGGCTAGAAGCACGGGGCTCCGGCTTCAAGGCATATTCTAGGAACGCACTGAGGAAAAGTTGCACCCCAAAATTGGTCATTGCACTGCCAAAGAAAATGGGGGTTTGTTTGCCTGCGTGAATCGCTTCTAGGTCAAAGTCGGCACCAATTTCTTCGAGAATTTCTAATTCTTCCTGGAGTTGCTCGTAAAGATCTGCCTCTAAAATACCTGCGAGGGCCGGATCATCAATTTTATAAACGGTTTCCGTGGCGGCCTTGGTGCCGTGGGCTGTCCGTTCAAATAGATGCACTTCCTTTAACCGTCGGTCATAAACTCCCTGAAATCTGTCTCCCATGCCAATGGGCCAATTTACCGCATAGGTTTGCAGACCCAGTTCCTGTTCAATTTCATCGAGGAGTTCTAGGGGTTCCCGCCCCGGACGGTCTAGCTTATTGATAAAGGTAAAAATGGGCAGCGATCGCAGTTTGCAGACCTCAAATAATTTACGGGTTTGGGTCTCTAGACCCTTGGCCGCATCCACCAGCATTACCGCATTATCCGCTGCTGCGAGGGTACGGTAAGTATCTTCACTAAAGTCTTGGTGACCAGGGGTATCCAGCAGATTAATTTGATAGCCGTTATATAAAAATTGCAGCACCGTCGAGGTAATGGAAATCCCCCGTTGTTGTTCCATCTCCATCCAGTCAGAGGTCACTTTGCGCTGTTCCCGGCGGGCTTTGACGGCCCCGGCTTCGTGAATGGCACCTCCGTACAACAAAAGTTTTTCGGTGAGGGTGGTTTTACCTGCGTCCGGGTGGGAGATGATCGCAAAATTCCGTCGCAATCGGACGGCTTCTTCTAGCTCTGTGTGCAATTCTGTCGCCATAAATCTGGTCTGGGGTTTGTGCTTCTGGATGAATGGTGCGTCTACAATTGTACTGCTTCAATCTCCCCCAGAAAGTCCTCTAGGCTTTTCCCGCTGAGAAAATCCAAGGTTTCAGCCCTAGACAAATGCTGGTGGGGTGGGCAATGGGGACAAATTTGGCGATCGCCATGGTGCAAAGGCGTACCGTCTTGAAAGTATTGCTCTAAATCCCGTTGCAGTTGGGTCAGCAGGGCGACCAGTTCAGTGTGAATGTGCTGATGCCAAGTCTGATCATATTGAAACGTCAGGGATTGGGGCGGTTGCCCTGGGGCGATAAACCAGTAAGTCATCGCGAGTTGCTCCGGCGGATAACCCGTGGTCTCGGCCATGACATAAAGATAGAGCTTCGTTTGCCAGTGGTCTTTTAGATCATCGCTTTGACGGGGTTGACGGTAGGTTTTCCAGTCGTAAATTTGGAGGGTATCAGCACCAAAATTGATCCAATCGCAAATAATCGTGAGCAGGAAATCGTCCATCATCAGGGTGCGGCGGTATTCGGCGGCAGTTTGTTGCTGTTGGTCGAGGAGTTGGGGTTGGGCGGTGAGCAGGGCTTGGAGACTCTGGTGGAGATTGGGGTCGGTGGTAATTTGCGCTGGGGGCAAGCCTAGCTGGAGTTGTTGCATCGCCTGGTGAAACCGGATGCCCCATTGCTGATTTTCCAGATAATTGGGGTTGTTGGGGGCCGTCAGTTGCTCTAGGTAAAGGGCTTGGAAGGCTGGCGGGCAGCGTTGGAAGCGTTCGAGGTGGGCTTGGGATAGATAAAACATGGAAAATTTGAAGGTTTTTTGAGGGCGATCGCCTTTCCCCTAGATTACAAAATCGGACATGAATTTTAAGGGAAAAGATTTGCCCAGCGATTGAGGGCTGGATCCTGCTGACAAATGGCGATCGCCTGGGCGCGCACATTGTGGATGTCATTGATCGTGCCTGTTGCTGGGTTTGCCTGCACATCCATACAAGCGCAACCATAACCGTAACTGCCGACATTGGTCACCACCCACTGATCCGGCGCAAAATTCGGCCAGTCCCAATCTGTTGCTACCTGGTGTCCCCCTTGAACGCCAATGATCCATTCCCGGTCGGCATCATAGAGAGAAATATTGCCTGGGGTCGGATTCGAAAACCAGCCACAGCGGGTTTCAAAGCTGGTGGAGGTTTGAGCAATGGGTTGTGGCGGCGATTGGGGTTGTGTCTGGGGTTGCGGTTGCGGCGGCCTTGATGTTGCGATGCCGCCACCTGTGCCTATTTCAGCAACGCCTTCATCACTAGCCCCAGAACGGGTTGCCGTATTGGTTGGTGGATCTTGGGCGGTCACGTCTTCTGTCGGGGGCGTTTGCGGATCAGATCCAATGGTTACTTCACAGGCGCTTAAACCCAACAACACAGCGACAATCCCTAGCCGATAAATGTGCTTCACCATGGGTAATCTTCTCCAACATTTCCAGTGATTGACGAAAAACTGTCTATTTCAAAAAGTGATTCCCTAATTATCTAGCATCACCTGAGTTTCTTTCAAATAATTTTTTACTTAATTTTTGGAAATCAAGAAGATTAAAGATTCAAGTTTTTTAAATTATCAGATAATACTTGACTAGACTGTAAATATAAAAAAAACAAATCACGCCTTGCCTAAAATAACAAATATCGACCAAGGACATTCTTTTGGTAGTTGGCGTACAGCAGCTTTATTTTCTTTTTTAAGAATTTTGATAGCACCTTGGTAAGCTGATTTTAACTGGATCTCCATTTCTGCTGGGTCTAGCTCCTGGGAATCTAGCATTTTGATTGCTTGGATTTTCTTACGGGTAAAATCAATAATGACCTTCAGGTTATCAAGATCTGGGTCAAGTCTATATTCTGACTTTAATAAAGCGACCAATAAAACTTGTAAATATTGCTGCAATTCTTGCTGTTTTAATATCGCTGATTCATCCTGGGCAAACCACTGATCTAATTGGTCTTTTGCGGCGGTTCGATGTTCTGGTTTGATATGTTGAAAAAATGTTCCAAGGGTAACAATGAGAGCACTAAAATCATCTCCATAACCCACCACTGGCAGAAAATCGGTGACCGCATCCAGGGGCATGATGAAATAAGCCAGTACCGCAATGATCGCCCCTTTGATCTGAATCGGTGTTTCTGGATCTTTCAAGCAAAAGTACAAAACCAAGGCATTTTCCAGGATCGGCTTGCCGATGTTACGGGGTTGTTTCTTGATCTTTGCCCAAAAGGAAGGTTCATCAAATTGGCGATCGCTTGGCGACATCTTTTCTCCTGTGGCCCTATTGTCCATTGTGCCCGATCTTTTTCCGAGGCGAGAATAAAGGCGATCGCCTACGGAAAAATCCTCTTCTTTTCTGGGCAGCAACCCACCCATTCGGAGGTTAAAATAAGCCACTGACCCTTACAACACGGAGAACCAAGAGTGGAAACGCGATACAGTGCCGCTGATATTGAAGCAAAATGGCAACAACAATGGTTAGCGCTCGGCTTAGACAAAACCCCTAGCCAAAGTGACAAGCCAAAATTTTACGCTCTGTCGATGTTTCCCTATCCCTCCGGCAAGCTCCACATGGGTCATGTGCGCAACTACGTGATCACCGATGTCATTGCCCGCTACAAAAAAATGCAAGGCTATCGGGTGCTCCATCCCATGGGTTGGGACGCCTTTGGATTGCCCGCAGAAAATGCTGCCATTGATCGCGGTATTCCGCCCGCAAAATGGACTTATCAAAACATCGCTCAAATGCGCGAGCAGCTTAAACAGTTGGGCCTTTCTATCGACTGGGATCGGGAAGTCGCTACTTGTTCGCCAGACTATTACAAATGGACGCAATGGCTCTTTTTGCAATTCTACAAAGCCGGTCTCGCCTACCAAAAAGAAGCTGCAGTAAACTGGGATCCCATCGATCAAACGGTTTTGGCGAATGAACAGGTAGACGCAGAAGGCCGTTCCTGGCGATCGGGGGCGATCGTTGAGAAAAAACTACTACGCCAATGGTTCCTGAAGATCACCGACTACGCCGAAGAACTTCTTCAGGATCTCAACACCCTGGATGGTTGGCCAGAGCGAGTGAAGTTGATGCAGGAAAATTGGATCGGCAAATCCACTGGAGCCCACCTAGAATTTCCCGTCGTGGACAGTGATGAAAAAGTGGCTGTCTTTACTACTCGCCCGGATACGGTATTTGGAGTCACCTACGTTGTCCTCGCGCCGGAACATCCCCTTGTCGCAAAGGTGACAACCTCTGAACAACAAACCGCCGTGGATGCGTTTATCGCTGAGGTAAGCAAAGAAAGCGAGCAGGATCGTACCGCAGATGATAAGCCAAAGAAGGGCGTTGCGACCGGGGGCCTGGTGACCAATCCTTTCACGGGGGAAGCAGTGCCCATTTTAATCGCCAATTATGTGCTGTACGAATATGGGACAGGGGCGGTAATGGGGGTTCCGGCCCACGATAGCCGTGACTTTAAATTTGCCAAGGAGAATAATTTACCGATCAAAGCGGTGATTATCCCGGAAGAAAGGGATGCCACCGCAGCACTAACGGAAGCCTATACCGAGCCTGGAATTATGGTGAATAGCGGCCAGTTTGATGGCTTAGTTTCTACCGAAGGGAAAAAGGCGATCGCCAAATTTGCCGCCGAAAACGGTTTCGGTCGAGAACAAATTCAGTATCGCCTGCGAGATTGGCTGATTTCTCGACAGCGGTATTGGGGCTGTCCGATCCCGATGATTTACTGTGATGACTGTGGTGTGGTGCCTGTGCCGGACAGTGATCTCCCCGTTGTATTGCCCGAAGATGTGGAATTTTCGGCGCGCGGTGGTTCACCCTTGGCTCAGATGGCCGACTGGCAGGCGGTGGACTGTCCCTGTTGCGGGAAAGCAGCCCGCCGGGAAACCGACACGATGGATACTTTTATTGATTCATCTTGGTATTTTCTGCGCTATACCGACGCGGGCAATACTGAAAAACCCTTCGCCCTCGATCCAGTCAACGATTGGATGGCCGTGGATCAGTACGTGGGCGGCATTGAACACGCGATTCTCCACCTGCTCTACTCCCGCTTTTTCACAAAGGTGGTGCGCGATCGCCAACTGGTGAGCGTAGATGAACCCTTTAAGCGTTTGTTAACCCAGGGAATGGTGCAGGCGCTGACCTACAAAAATTCCCGCACGAATAAATATGTACCCGCTGATCAAGTTGATCCCAATGATCCCAAAGATCCAGAAACCGGCGAACCGCTCACAGGCTTCTACGAAAAAATGTCGAAGTCGAAATACAATGGCGTCGATCCAGCGTTGGTCTTAGACAAATACGGCGCAGATACGGCGCGGATGTTCATTCTCTTTAAAGCGCCCCCCGAAAAGGATCTCGAATGGGACGATGCTGATGTGGAAGGGCAATTCCGCTTTTTGAACCGGATTTGGAATTTAGTCGCTAGCTACGAAGCGGCAGAAACTAGCGTTAAAGCGACAGGCGAACTGTCTAAGGCAGAAAAAGATCTGCGCCGGGCCGTGCACACTGCGATCAAAGAAATCCAAGAAGACCTCGAAGGGGACTACCAATTTAATACGGCGATCGCCGAACTGATGAAGCTCAATAACGCGATCAAAGACGTGAAATGCGTGGATTCTCCTGTGTACAAAGAGGCGATCGAAACGCTGATTTTACTACTGGCTCCCTTTGCGCCCCACATCGCCGATGAACTTTGGTCAAATCTCGGTCACAGTGAATCGATCCACACCGTTCCCTTCCCACAGTTGGATGAAGCGGCCCTGACAGTGGACGAAATTACCATCGTGATCCAGATCCTCGGTAAAACCCGGGGGACAATCCAAGTACCAGCAGGGATTAGCAAAGCGGATCTAGAGAAAACTGCCACAGCTTCCGACATTGCCCAACGCTATATTGCGGGCAAAGAAATTAAGAAAGTGATCGTTGTCCCGAACAAATTGGTGAACTTTGTGATTCCTAAGTAATCGGCCAAATTGATTTGTAAGGAAATAGAGGGTGCCGTGAAAGTTAGCTCACTGGCCCTCTTTTTTTATGGCGATTTCTGTGGCTAATTTCCTCACTGAGCATAAAAAAACTCTCCCTTAATCCACAACAATGACGGGGAGAGCCTCAAAAGCTCAATGGAATTTTTTTAAAAAGAAGACCCACTTAACCCGTTGTCGCAGCGGCAGACAAATGCTCTGGCATCGGGACATTGGCGCGATAGTGGGGATCAATCCAAGCTTTGGGGAGCGATTCCCCCGAAGGGAAAATAAGTTCAGCTTTCGGATAAAATTCCGGATCTTGCATTTCTTCCCCGGCATGGGCACGGGCCCAAACTTTCGTTTTGAACGGATCCCATAATTCGGGCAGGTTCAGCACTTCGATCAAGACCTGTTCTGGGGCGTGGTTGAGAAACATTGGAAACCTCCGTGGCAACTTCAAAGTGGTTGAGGTGCAACAAGGCTCAGGCGTGTCTGGGATTTATCGACAAAATCTACGTTTCATTTAAGGTTAATCAGCTTAATATCTGGCCTAAGCCCAGGATTGATTAAGTAAAAGGCGATCGCCTTTCGGCAGCAGCTTTTATCTTATTTGCTAGGTCAAAAAGCAGAAAAATCGAGCGTTACTGCCCCCTAATCTACCTCTAGCATGGCATTTCCGCCGCTAAAACGCCGTGCTTTATGAATTTTTCTAACGGTTACAGCCCCGTCTCTTGTTGATTCCCATCGACCCGAAACAAGCTCTACAATGGCAATACTTTTGCTTAGAATGAGCCCATGACAAAGAGCGTCATCGAAATTTTATCCGCCGAAGAGATGCGTCGCACCATCACCCGTCTCGCCTCACAAATTGTCGAAAAAGCGGGGGATTTGACTGACTTAGCCTTGCTGGGAATCCATACCCGTGGTGTTCCCCTTGCTGAAAATATCGCCAAGCAAATTGAAACCCTCGAAGGCATTGCGGTGCCCGTCGGTGCCCTTGATATCACGTTTTATCGCGATGACCTCGACCAAATTCGGGTACGCACACCCTCAAAAACAGATATTCCCTTTGATCTGAATGGCAAGAATCTCGTCCTGATTGATGATGTGATTTATAAAGGTCGCACCATCCGCGCCGCCCTCAATGCCGTGAATGATTATGGTCGTCCGGAAGTGATCCGCCTAGCGGTTTTAGTGGATCGGGGTCACCGCCAACTGCCGATTCAGCCAGATTTTACCGGGAAAAAGCTCCCCACCGCCAAAGACGAAAAAATTAAAGTTTATCTCCAGGATTTAGATGGCCGCGACGCTGTAGAACTGATCAAGTAGGCTCAAATAGGCAATAAAAAAGGTGCATCAAAAGTTTTACGACACACCTTCTCGCTTTATTTCAGTAAAAAATCCTAGTGGAGGAAATGGCGGGCACCTGTGAACATCATGATCAGCCCCAACTCATTAGCCGCCTTGATCGAATCTTCGTCCCGAATGGAACCACCCGGTTGAACGATCGCCTTAATCCCTGCTGCGGCCGCACTCCGTACCGAATCGTCGAAGGGAAAGAAAGCATCACTGGCCAGGTACGCACCCTGGGCCTTTTCGCCCGCCTGTTCAAAGGCAATTTTTGCGGCACCGACTCGGTTCATCTGGCCTGCGCCCACACCGACGGTGGTGCGATCTTTGGAAACAAGAATTGCGTTGGATTTAACGTGCTTGCAGAGCTTCCAGGCGAAGAATAATTCCGCGAGATCCGCTTCGCTGGGCTGCTTCTCCGTGACGCACTGCCAATCCTTGGGGTCTTCAATTTGAATGTCGGCATCCTGAGCTAAAAAGCCACCGGCGATCGCCTTTAGGGTTTGGGTCGGGCCAGTGAGCAGATCGGGGAGGGTTAAAACCCGCAGATTTTTTTTCTTCGCGATAATTTCTCTGGCTTCTGGGGTGCAGTCAGGGGCGACCACACATTCTAAAAAGACTTTCCCCATGGCTTCGGCAGTAGGGCCATCGAGGGGTTTATTGAGGGCGACAATGCCCCCAAAAGCAGACACAGAATCAGCGGCAAAAGCTTTTTCGTAGGCTTCTTGTAACGTCGAACCCAGGGCAACACCACAGGGATTAGTGTGCTTGAGAATTGCCACGGCAGGATCGCCATCGGGGAATTCCGCAATGATCCGTCGTGCCGCTTCGAGATCCACAAGGTTGTTGTAGCTGAGTTCCTTGCCCTGGAGTTTTTCAGCGGCGGCCCAACCACTAATTTGGGTGCCGGTCTTGTACCAAGTGGCTTTTTGGTGGGGGTTTTCGCCGTAACGGAGGGTTTGCACTGCTTCACCACTCATTCCCAATCGTTGAGGTAAGTCAGCTTCAGCATTCACCGTGCTAGCAAAATAACTGGCGATCACCTGGTCGTAGGCACAGGTGAGGGCAAAGGTTTCCCCGGCCATGCGTTGCCGAAATTCAAGGGTTGCGGTGCCGCCATTAGCACGAAGTTCCGTTAAATATTCGTCGTAATAGCGGGGATTAGAAATGACCGTAAGGCTCCCAAAGTTTTTCGCCGCTGCCCGGAGCATGGCGGGGCCACCGATATCAATTTGTTCAACGGCTTCGGGAACAGTTACACCCGCTTTGGCAATGGTCTGCTCGAAGGGATAAAGGTTAACCGCGACGAGGCTGAGGGGCCGAATATTATTGTCGTCTAAGTCTTGTAAATGTTCGGGGAAGTCCTGACGAGCGAGGATGCCCCCGTGGATCTTGGGATGGAGAGTTTTTACACGGCCACCGAGGATTTCTGGGGAACCGGTGTAATCGCTGACTTTGGTGACGGGGACGCCTGCATCCTTGAGGGCTTTGGCGGTGCCGCCGCTACTGATGATGTCAAATTCAAATTCTTCTACGAGTTGCCGGGCAAATTCAACGATGCCAGTTTTGTCTGAGACGCTCAATAGTGCTAAACGACGTGCCATATCCGCGATTTCCTTATGTGAACCAGCGTCCCATCATACGCGATCGCCTAAACTTTCTTCAAACAGTTACAAGGGCATCTGTCAGGAAGGATTAACAGTCCTCAGCAGTGCGGCAACCCTGCACCCACTCGCTGGTGCCCCCGGCAAAAAATTCCTTCTTCCAGATCGGGGCATTGTGTTTGATCGTGTCGATGCCATAGCGACAGGCCGCGAAGGCTTCGGCCCGGTGGGGACAACTGGCGGCGACAAGGACGCTAATTTCGCCGATTTCCAGTTTGCCGATGCGGTGGTGAATCACGACTCGATTTGTGTCGGGCCACTGTTGGCGGATGTCGTGGGCGATCTGCTGGAAAATGGCGATCGCCATCGGTTCGTAGGCTTGGTATTCGAGATAATGGACAGCCTTACCATCGCTGCGATTCCGGACAGTACCGCTCATCACCACCACAGCCCCACTACCGGGGTCTTCGGCGAGACGGTACACCGCATCAAAGGAGAGGGGAGCAAAGGCGATCGCAAACTGATCGTGGGGATAGGTGGGGACGCGCATCGGGTTTCACACAAAAGCTTATGCTAGTCTAAAGGACGGTTCTTTCTTGATGCAAAACGTCTATGGCTTCGCAACTCCGGGTTTTTGTGCCTGATCATCCCCTCCTCAAGCATTGGTTGGCGATCGCCAGGGAAACCAATACCCCCACCCCCCTGTTTAAAACGGCCATGAAAGAACTGGGGAAATGGCTCACCTACGAAGCCTGTCGCTATTGGCTGCCCACCCTCGATGCCGCCGTTGAAACCCCTCTCGCCCAGGCCCCAGCCACCTTAATCCATCCCCAAACGCCGATTATTGCAATTCCCATTCTGCGGGCCGGACTTAGTTTAATGGAAGGAGCCCAGGAGGTGATCCCCAACATTGCGGCCACCTATCACCTCGGCTACAAGCGAGACGAAGCAACCCTTGAAGTGGCTTGCTATCTAAATAATTTACCAGAGCAATTTGCCCCAGAAACTCGCCTGCTGCTCCTCGATCCGATGTTGGCGACGGGGGGGACGATCACGGCGGCCATGGCTGAAGTGACAAAACGCGGCATTGCCATGGAGAATGTGCGCATTGTTTCTGTGGTTGCGGCTCCGCCAGCTCTCCAGAAACTGAGTTTAGACTATCCCGCCCTACAAATTTATACGGCAATGATCGACCAAGAACTAAATGATCAAGGCTTTATCGTGCCCGGTCTCGGAGATGCCGGCGATCGCACCTTTGGTACTCACTGACCTCTAACGCTGACTCGCCAAGGGACAAGGAACAAATCTCCTGGCAAGGGTCATTCCCTGGCAAAAATCTTTGCAAACGCACCCTAGTCAAGAGCGATCCCCAACCGTTAAGCTTAAGGTAGCACTGAGAAGAATCAAGGGTTTTGGTTTCCTATGAGTCAACGCGATGGATTTGGGACGGGGTTCCTGTTAGGCACTATTTTTGGTGGTGTTGTGGGGGGCATTGCCGGGGCGATCGCCGCTTCGAAAGTCAAAAACAATTGCGCCCCGCGTCAGACCGAGTGGTCAGAGGAAGAAGAACCCCTCAGCTTTGACACCGAAGAAGGGATGGAAATGGCCCGTCGCAGCCTTGAAAACAAAATTGCCCAATTGAACGGTGCCATTGACGATGTCCGCCAACAAATGACGGTGTTGCATCCCCACAATGGTCAGGAGCCACTGAACCCCCATTCTTGATATCCGTACCCAAGCAATTTTGCAACATCGGTTAAGATGAACGACAAAGACCCCATTGTCAGGTCTTCAGTTTTTTATACGGTAACAGGAATATGGCAGCCGAACTATTACGAGTCAGCCTCGGAAACTTTATCCAGATTTATCTTCTGCTTCTTATTGTCCGCATTCTTCTCAGTTGGTTTCAGACCGCAGATTGGGCAATGCAAGTGATGGGTTTTCTGAGCCCTGTGACCGACCCCTACCTTAACCTGTTCCGCTCGTTTATTCCGCCCCTGGGAGGCTTGGATCTATCTCCTATTGTGGCAATTTTCTTACTCCAGGCGGTTGGTGGCGTCCTGGGCGGTGGTGCTTTATTCTAAAGGTCTTAAAATTTTCGGCGATCGCCCCCATTGTGATTTTCTCCAGTTGGGGGCATCTGCTTTGACAGATTTTTTAAAGTTTTTTCCACAAAAACAGTTCTTTTTCCACAAAAATCCGAAAGTTTTCCACAAGAAACCCGGCTGAATCTTAAGGAAAGATAAAGAATTCCTTTGGCGATCGCCTGATATTTTTCCACTGTCGAAATCTTACTGAGGGACGCAAATGACGCCCAGACCTGCCATCTGTCGAATATGCTCATCAAAGGCAAAAATCTCTGGTATTTGAAGCAGCTGAGACATAACTAACAATGAGCAGTCTGTGTAGCTCCATTTCTTATCATCGTATTTTTTAAAGGTTTCCCAAATGGCATCATCATCACTGTCAGACAAATGACAATATTGATGTTCTGTACGCAAAATCTCACCCAATTGCACGGAAGCCTTTCTAGAAACTCGTGTACGGAACCATGTCACGGTTTCATCAAAGACTGTTTCTAAAATCACCCACTCCTTTTCTGGGTAACTCTCTACATATTTTCTTGCTGCTTTGTTATGGGTCTCTGTTTTGATGAAAAAGGCAATCAGTGCAGAAGTATCAACAAGGATTTTTGGTTTGGACATTTCTAATATAAGTCTCGATCCAGATTTTCTGCATAGTTTGTCGAACCTGTTTCATCTGTCGACTCTGAAGGATGAGGATTTGTAACCTCAAAAGCTCCACATAACTCCCATGTCTTTGTTTTTACAGAAGACCTTTTTTCTAAATATTCATTAATTGCTTGCAGAAGAAGAGATTGAAGAGGCTGATCTTGCTCGGCTAACTTTTGCATCATATCCTCTGGAATATTTATAGTGAGTTTATTCATGGCTATTATCTGATCTTTCCAGAACTATGTTTAATTATTAAGATGATGTCTATTCATGTATCCAGCAGATATACACATTTCAGCAAACTCATGAAGATTTGAGTCTAGATTATAGACAGTTAAGTTTTTCTGGCTTCTAGTAACAGCAGTATAGAGTAATTCATATTTTGTTTTTTGTTGTTCTTTTGAAGTTGAAGGATTAAAAATCACAAATATATTGCTAATTTCCCATCCCTTAAAACTGTGAATAGTAGATAATTTTATTTTTCCATTCCTCATCCAAAAATTGGTTTTATATCCTCTGCTCAATTGAGTTAAATTCTGCTCCAATTTTTCTCCACTATATGATTCTCGCAACTTCTTATATTCATCATAAGTTTCAAATGTTGAATCATATGGCAAATGTAAATCTGGAGAATTTTGAAGTAATTCTTGAACTCGCCAACCATCATCATCATATCTTTGATGACTTTCATTCATGAGACCAGTTGTACAAACTAAGATTGCGATATCTCCACGAGCATTTTCTGGACTTTTGATTAATTGTGAAAGATCAGCCTCTAAAGCATTTAAACAGATATCAATATTTCTGCAATCAAACCATGTATTGCTGATGAGTATATTGGGCTGAAAAGACTCTTCTGTCTCTACTTGTGAGGATTCTTCTCTATTCTCTTTTTGTATATATGAAGCTAACTCATTCGCAATTTTAACTACTGAGTCTGGTAGTCTCCTGCTTTTCTTTAGTTCATTAGGGCGACCTATTAATGGTATTGACTCTTTCCCATATATATTTTGTCTTCTGTCTTCACAAAAAAATAAATGATAGCGATTATTACAAACAGACTTTAGTGTCTCAATCCATTTCCTTTCGAAATCTTGTCCTTCATCAATAAGCAAGACATCTATTTTTTCTTGTCTATTTCGACGATCTTTAGACGTATCTTCATTTGGAAAAAAACGATGAAAATGTCCGATTTCAATATGGTTTAAACAATGACGACTTTTTTTCTCTCGTGCTAGGCAAACGATAAGATCCCGGAGGTAGTTTGCCATTGTAATATTGAAACATACTACTAAGACATTTTTCTGTTCTAAAGCAGCGCTAACAGCTTTATGGGCAATCAAGAATGTTTTACCAGAACCAGCAGAGCCTTTTAATCTTTTTTCTTCCCCTAGAATATTTGGAAGAAGTCTCATTTGATCAGGATCAGGCTCTCCTGAAAAAAACTCTTGAATATTACCATATTCCGGATATGCTAAAGCATTAGCTAAACGCGAATTAAGATCTATTTCTTTCGATAATTTATCAATATCTAAATTAAGTTGCAGTGTGTGCTGGTTCTTGAGATATAATTGCAGATTATTAATTTCTTCAGAACCCATGAGATTACAGTATTTACGCTTTTTCTCAGGAATATTTTCAATTATTGATTTTATTTTGTCCCTTGAAGATTGATGAAAATAAACAAAATTCTGAATATATCCATAAACATTCTTATTTAAAATTTGTTTACTACTTAGGATAGGGATTTCCCAATTAAAAATAGATTGTTTGTATTTTTCTACTTGTTCTAAGGGGCATTCATTTTGTTTGGGTATCCATCTCTCTCCATCAAATACTTCCCATTCATAATATTTACCATCAGACTCAACTCGATAAATATCTAAATTCCAGTCTTTTACTTCAAAAATTGCTATTTTTCTATTCTCACTAAAAATAATGATGTCAGGTCTCAGTCCATTTAGATATGGTTGCACATAAATTTTCCAACTATCATCCAAAATCTCTAATAGAGCCTCCATTAATGTTCGCTCACCATCCGTTAGTGGAGGCTGAAAATTATTGATTTCATCAATGTCAGGAATTAGAGTTGTCATTTTGACTTTGTTTGACTAAAAAAGGTGAGCCATTTTTGACTCACCTCAATTATAAAATTAGATTCGTCTATTTCGCCCCTACTGGCATACCGAGGAAGTCTTCGATCTTCGGCATATCCTCAAGGGCAATCACGCGACCCTCATCCTCAAAGCCATCAATCTCATTGAAGTTGAGGTAACGGTACAGATCACCCTTAAACGGATCAATCTTTTCAGAGACGATCGCCTGATATTCTTCCACCGTGGGGATCTTACCGAGGAGCGCACAAACCGCTGCCAACTCCGCAGAACCAAGGTAAACTTGTGCCCCCTTGCCCATGCGGTTATTGAAGTTACGGGTGGAGGTGGAAAAGACCGTTGCATTATCCTCCACGCGAGCTTGGTTCCCCATACAGAGGGAACAACCAGGCATTTCTGTCCGTGCCCCTGCCGCCGCAAAGACACCGTAAACCCCTTCATCCCGGAGTTGCTTTTCATCCATACGCGTGGGCGGACAAATCCAGAGACGACCTTTGACAACACCTGCCCCTTCAAGAATTTTCGCAGCGGCGCGATAGTGACCGATATTGGTCATACAGGAACCGATGAACACCTCATCAACCTTGTCCCCGGCACATTCAGACATCAGTTTGACGTTGTCAGGATCGTTCGGAGCCGCAACGATGGGTTCCTTGATCTCATTTAGGTTCACCTCGATCACATCCGCATATTCCGCATCAGGATCAGCAGACATCAAGGAAGGATTCGCGAGCCATTCCTCCATCTTCGCAATCCGACGCAGCAGAGTCCGGGCATCGGAATAACCACGGGCAATCATGTTCTGCATCAGGACAACGTTAGACCGTAGATATTCCGCCACAGTTTCTTCGCTGAGTTTAATCGTCGAACCAGAACAGGAACGCTCGGCAGTGGCATCAGTCAATTCAAAGGCTTGCTCCACCTTGAGATCCGGCAGACCTTCCATTTCCATGATCCGACCGTTAAAAACATTGATCTTGTTCTCTTTGCCGACGGTCAGTTTGCCCTGTTGCATCGCCACCCAGGGAATCGCATTCACGATATCGCGGAGGGTGACACCGGGTTGCAATTCGCCCGTAAATTTCACGAGGACAGATTCCGGCATATCAAGGGGCATGACACCGAGGGCCGCTGCAAAAGCCACCAAACCAGAACCCGCCGGGAAAGAAATCCCCAAGGGAAAACGGGTATGGGAGTCACCACCAGTCCCCACGGTATCGGGTAATAACATCCGGTTCAACCAAGAGTGGATAATGCCATCACCGGGTTTGAGGGCAACACCGCCACGGGTCGCAAAGAAGTCGGGCAGTTGCTTGTGGGTAACGACATCAACTGGCTTCGGATAGGCGGCAGTGTGACAGAAAGTTTGTAGGGTCAAGTCCGCATTGAAACCGAGACAAGCCAGCTCTTTTAGCTCATCGCGAGTCATCGGGCCAGTGGTGTCTTGGGAACCCACGGTGGTCATGATCGGCTCGCAGGATGTCCCAGGACGAACCCCTTCTAAACCGCACGCTTTACCCACCATTTTTTGTGCCAAGGTAAACCCTTTGTGGGTATCTTCTGGCAGGGAGGGACGCACAAACACCGTCGTCGGTTCTAGTCCGAGGGCTTCACGGGTTTTGTCGGTGAGTGCCCGACCGATCAGCAAAGGAATTCGACCACCAGCCCGCACTTCGTCGAGGATCGTTTCAGGCTTCAGTTCAAAAGTCGAGATTGTTTCACCCGCTTCGTTGGTAATTTTGCCTGCGTAGGGATGAATGGTGATCACATCGCCTGTTTTGAGCTTGCTGACATCACACTCAATGGGCAGTGCACCGGAGTCTTCAGCGGTATTGAAGAAAATCGGGGCAATTTTACCACCGAGGATATAACCCCCTGCTTTTTTGTTGGGGACAAAGGGAATGTCGTGACCGAGGTGCCATAGTACAGAGTTGATCGCTGATTTCCGGGAGGAACCGGTACCGACCACATCACCGACATAGGCAACGGGATGACCTTTTTGTTTCAGTTCGGCAATGGTTTCTAACCCCTCTGGCATTTTTGATTCCAACATTGCGAGGGCATGGAGGGGAATGTCGGGGCGGGTCGTGGCGTGGGGCGCGGGAGAAAGGTCATCGGTGTTGGTTTCGCCGGGAACCTTAAAGACAGTAACGGCGATCGCCTCGGGAACTTTGGGCTTGCCAATAAACCAAGCGGCTTCTGCCCAGGCATCAATTACTTGTTTGGCGTAGGGGTTGGTATCAGAGAGTTCGAGGACATCGTTAAAGGCATCAAAAACCAACAGGGTTTTACTCAGGGCAGTGGCGGCGGCACTGGCAATATTGCTGTCGGGGGATTTGAGGAGTTCGACGAGGGATTGGACGTTATAGCCACCGACCATTGTGCCGAGGAGTTCGACCGCGCCTTGGGGGCTGATCAGGGGACAGGTAATTTCTTTTTTGGCAATGCCTGTGAGGAATCCGGCTTTCACATAGGCGGCTTCATCAACACCGGGAGGCACGCGATCGCGCAATAAACTCAGCAGTTCTGCTTGTTCTGCTTGTTCTGCTTCGGGGGGATTTTTGAGGCGATCGCAGAGTTCAGAGGTTTGTTCTGCGGTTAGCGGTAAAGGGGGAATTCCCAATTGGGCGCGTTCGGCGGCGTGTTTGCGGTAGGCTTCTAGCATAGGGAGATCTATCGGTTATCTAACGTTTTAGATACTCTATTGTAATGCCCGCTGTAATGGCGCTATGGGTGAACAATCTCAGTCTTGGATTGTCCATAGAAGTAAGGCAAAGCTGGGCTGTTTAAAGAATTTTTTGGAGCAAACGGTAAATCAGGGTAAACAAGGCGATCGCCGCCACCAAGCCCGCCCCAACTAAAACAGCAATCATTGCCAGGGTGGTAAATTCCATAGTTTGCACCAGGAAAAAAGCTGCCCCCAGGGTAATGACACCGAGGATCACCATTTCCTTCAGTTCGAGGATGCGTCGGGCGATCGCCAAAATGATTAACCCCATGGCCGCCCCCCAAACGCCCATGCCCACATTGCCCGCCAGGAAAGTCCCCACAAGGAGCATTAATAATACTCCCTGAAAGCCCGTAAACCCTACCCCAATCAGGAGTGGCACCACAGAACCAGTGGCGGCCTGGTTCCCAGTCGAGGCTTTCGCAGGAGGTGGCGTTTTTTTAGGTGGCGCAAGGGGTGGCTGTTTTTGTTGTTTAGGGGATTTTGCCGGGGCTGGGGGCTGTACCCTTGTGGCGGCGGTGGCAGGTTGAGCGGAGCCTTGTTGCTGGTTAGGCAAGTCTAAAAGTTTGAGGGCGACCTGGGCAGATTTTGGGCGATCGCCTGGGGTGGGTTCCAACATCAAATCCAAAAGTGCCCCAAAGCGCGGTTCAATTTTTTGGATAAATTTGCGCCACTGCCATTTATTCTGATATCCATCAAACAATGTTTCCGGCGTTTCCCCCGTGAGCAACACAATACAGGTCACTGCCAACGCATAGAGATCCGTCGCTGGATAAACCTGCGCCCCCCGCATCTGTTCCGGTGGTGCATAGCCCGGTGAATAAATCCCCGTCGAACGTTGGGACGCACTGGCCGCCCCTGCCCCTGCCGTGACTTCCTTTACTGCCCCGAAGTCGAGCAGATAAAGTTCTCCGTCCACATGGCGCATAATATTCGACGGTTTAATATCCCGGTGGATCGTGCCCTGGTCGTGGACAAAGGCCAAAACCTTCAACATCGACACGAAAATTTCTTTAACTTCCGTCTCTGGTAACTTGCCCCGTGCCGCTAATTCCTGTTCTAGATCTTTCCCCTCGATGTACTCTTGCACGAGATAAAAATACTGGGCCGTTCCCTGACCCTGGGGTTGGGGCACGATCAACGGGAAAAAGGCAAACAAATCCGGAATTTGGGGGTGACGGTTGCCGATTCGTTCTAAAACATGGGCCTCCCGCTCAAACAATTCCTGGGCCATGGCCAACTGCTGATCATCTAAATTCCCCATGGGCTGAAACTGTTTCACCACGCACAGGCGCATGGTCGGCGTATAGCGATCGCGCGCCAAAAAAGCCGTCCCAAAGCCCCCCTGACCAAGAAGTTTTTGGGGAAGGTAGCGGCCACCCAAAATTAAATGCATCCCGCAACTGGTGCAATATTTCTGCTGGGCTGTTTTTAGGTGGGTTGGATCATCGAGATCACTAAAATGATTTTGGGGATGGTGACATCCGGGACGAGTGCAGAGGATCTCCATGCCAAGGTTTAAAAATGAGGTGAAAAAAGAGCGTCAATTTGCCCCCCATCCTAACAGAGAACCCTTTAGTAGAGTTCGTATTTCAGCAGGCGACATTCCAAGCCACCGTTATAGACCACAAAGCGTCGCGACGCCCGCAGTCCGACTCGTTTCGCCAGTTCTGCATTGCCCGTGAGAATGTAGCCCGTCCAGCCCTTAAACCGCTGTTTGAAAATATCGCCAATGCGTTTATAAAGCAGCCCCAAATCTTCATCGGCACCGAGACGATGGCCATAGGGCGGATTGCAGATAATCACGCCACGGTCAGCAGGGGCTTCTACTTGTTCCAGTTCCCGACAAGCCAGTTGGATATGGTCGGCAACGCCACAATTTTCCGCATTCGTCCAAGCTTGTTGAATCACTTCTTGATCGCGGTCTTGGCCAATGATTGGCTGTTGCAGTTGGTCTTTGGTGGCATATTCGGCCTCGTTGAGGAGGGTTTGCCAAAGCTCGGCATCAAAATCTTGCCAATGCTGGAAGCCAAAATCCCCCTGGAAAAGGCCGGGGGCAAAATTCAAACTTTTTAGGGCGGCTTCAATGACAAAGGTGCCGGAGCCACAGAGGGGATCCACGAGGGGCAGATCAGGCGTCCATTCGGCGAGATCCAGGAGACCAGCGGCAAAATTTTCCTTGAGGGGCGCTTTCCCCATGGCGGGTCGGTAACCCCGACGGTGCAAACTATGGCCGGAGCTATCGAGGCTGAGGGTACAGCGATTGTCCCGAATGTGGGCATTGATCAGTACATCAGGATCTTCGACATTGACACTGGAGCGATCGCCAAATTGATCCCGCTGTTGATCGATGATCGCATTTTTTACTTGGAGGGCGGTGAAATGGCTGTGATTGAGATTTTTATTTTTACCGGTACAGGTGACGGCAATGGTTTTGTTGGGCGCGAGGTATTCAGACCAGTCAATGCTTTGCACGCCCCGATAGAGTTCCTTGGCGGTGAATGCTTTAACTTTTTTAATTTGTACCAGCACCCGAAACGCTAACCGTGACCAGAGATTAACCTTGTATAACAATTGGCGATCGCCTTGAAAAGAGACCCCGCAATATTCTGTTTTCACCGCCTGGGCACCGAGGTTTGTCAGTTCCTGGGCCGCAAGCTCCTCAATGCCCTGGGCTACCGTTGCAAAATAGGTTTGCATTCTATATCTATCGCCTGAAATTGTTTGCCGGAAAGATTATCCCCCAGTGTAAGGGATGGGGCGATCGCCTTTTTCCTAATCCGAATTCGGTAGGATAGAACATACCATCACCCAGCACGAGGGACGATTTTATGACCGTTGCCACGAGCCGCCCCGTCCTCACCGAAACCCAAAGCTTAACCCTCCCTGGCCGCTACAGTTGGGAAGAATTCCAGGCGATCCAAACGGCGATCGGTCAAGCTTCCAGCCTGCGGATCACCTACCTAGACGGAGTAATTGAACTGATGACCCTGGGGGAATACCACGAATCCATCAAAACCATTATCGGCTTTCTCGTAGAACTATATTTGTTCAATCAAGGGATCGAATTTCATCCTGTCGGGAGTGCCACCCGTGTCTCGCGAGAAAAATCCGTTTCCTTTGAACCAGACGAATCCTATTATCTCGGTGAACAAAAAGAACATCCCGATCTCGCCATTGAAGTCAATGTCACCAGCGGTAGTCCCCAGAAACTCGAAAAATACCAACGCCTCGGCATTCAGGAAGTTTGGCTGTGGCAAGCGGAAAAATTTTCAATTTATGTCCTCGAAGAAACTACCTACCAAGCTTTACCCAAAAGTAAATTGCTGCCAGATCTTGACTTTGAACTGTTAGCGCAATGTGTGTTAATGCCGTCGCGATTAGAAGCAATCCAGACCTTTACGGCCCAATATCCCCAAAAATAATTAATCCAGATGCCAAATGGGGTTTAAATCCAGCTCAAAGCCTAATAAAACTTGTTCTCCAGAAAGACAATTTGGTTGCTCTAAAATTTCTGGGGCTTGGTTTTCTCGATAAATTTCTACCCGCTCCGTGGTCGGATCAATCAGCCAGCCTAATTTTGCGCCATTGTCTTGATATTCCTGCATTTTTTCTTGGAGCGTTTGGAGGCGATCGCTAGGGGAACGAATTTCCACAACAAAATCTGGACAGAGGGGCGGAAACTTCGCTTTTTCGGTAGCGGTGAGGGCATCCCAACGGTGACGGCTTACCCAGGCCGCATCTGGAGAACGGTGGGCACCATTGGGCAACTTAAAGCAAGTGGAAGAATCAAACGCAACGCCTTGTTGATTTGTAGTACTCCATATTTCCAGGCGGGCAGATAGCTTAATATTGCGTCGTCCAGTTTCTCCGCCCGTCGGTGGCATGATAATCAATTCTCCTTGGGTACTGAGTTCAAAGCGGCAGTCCGGATTGTTTTGGCACAACTCAAAAAATTGTTCGCCACTGAGCCTGCATGTATCGGGAAGACTGAGGGTGAAATTCATTACGCTAGACCCCATCGCCAGAAAATTGTGTCTGCATCCAGCTTAGCTTGTCTGTTTCAGAAAAAGGCGATCGCCTATTCTGTTGTTTCTTTCAACTCGGCAAAGCGTAATTTTGCGGATCGTGCCCGGGGATTTTGGTTGATTTCCGTTTCACTGGCAACCATCGGCTTTTTTGTTAGAACCCGCCAAATGTCACGCTGCCGGAAGGCATTTTTGACGAGACGATCTTCTAAACTATGGAAACTAATAATCCCTAATCGGCCTTGGGGTTTAAGCCATTGGGGGGCATTGATTAATAGATATTGCAGCGCATCGAGTTCACCATTGACGGCAATACGTAATGCTTGAAAGACCCTTGTTGCCGGATGAATTTTCGCTTTTCTGGCCTTGGGATGATAGGTATAAAACACAATTTCTTCTAATTCTTTAGTTGTCTGAATCGGGCGTTTCATAACTATTTTTTTCGCAATTTGTCGTGATAAGCGTTCATCACCATACTCATAGAATAAATTCGCCAACGCCTTTTCCTCATAGGTGTTGACAATATCCGCTGCTGTTAATGTCTGTTGCTGATCCATGCGCATATCCAAGGGGGCATCAAAACGAAAACTAAAGCCGCGATCGCCTTGATCAAATTGCACCGAACTCACCCCAAGATCGGCAATAATCCCATCAAATTTTTCTCCCTGGGGATTAAACTCGCCAAAATTTGACCGCACCGCCCGGAAGCGATCGCCAAAGGATTTTAATCGTTCCGACGCCGCGGCGATCGCCTGGCTATCTCGGTCTACCCCCGTCACCCGCACATCGGGATATTGCTGCAAAATCAATTCTGTATGGCCACCTCCCCCCAGAGTTACATCGAGGTAATGACCCCCTGGTTTTACTCCCAAGCCCGCTACCAACTCCTCTCTCAATACCGAAATATGCTTAAACTCTGCCGCCATGAATCCATCCAATAAAAAACAAAATCCCCCTATCACTGAGGGGGAACCCAAGGGTGATCGCCACTAAACCAGGACATTACATCCCCATAATTTCGTAGCCAGAATCCACATAGAGCACTTGACCCGTGACCCCACTCGAAAGATCACTACAGAGGAACGCCGCCGCATTACCCACTTCCTTTTGGGTTACAGTCCGACGCAGAGGAGCCGTTGCTTCCACATGGTGAATCATATCGAGAATGCCACCCACCGCCGAGGAAGCCAAAGTCCGGATCGGGCCAGCCGAAATGGCATTCACACGAATATTACTGGGGCCAAGATCCGCCGCCAAGTAACGCACACTCATTTCGAGGGCCGATTTTGCCACACCCATCACATTGTAATTAGGGATGACTTTCACCCCACCCAAATAAGTCAGGGTCACAATGGCGCCCCCTTCGGTCATCACGGTTTTAGCCCCCCGGGCCAGACGCGTTAAAGAATAGGCACTAATGTCAAGGGCCGTATTAAACCCATCCCGTGAAGTATCACTAAAATCACCCGTCAAATCTTCGCGGTTCGCAAAGGCAAGGCAATGGATCAAAATATCTAACTTGCCCCACTCTTTTTTGACAGACTCAAACACTTGATCCACCTGGGCATCATCCTGCACATTACAGGGGAGGAAAAGAGAAGGGTTGAGGGGCGCCACAAGCTCACCTACTTTTTTCTCAAACCGTCCCTTATCATCGGGGAGATAGGTAACCCCAATATTCGCCCCGGCGGCATGTAATTGTTGGGCGATCCCCCAGGCAATGGACTTATTATTTGCAATCCCAGTGACTAGGGCATTTTTTCCGGTTAAATCAAGCATATGGGTTCTCAAAAAGTATAAAAAATTAAAGCCAAGAAGCCAGCGTATATTATCTTCGCGCTCTGGTGACTTCGATGCAAACGGCTACTTTAGGGCAAATCAGGGAAAATTCTGCAAAATGCCTGGGAACTAACCCAGAAATCCATAATTATTTTGAAGCAAAAAGTACAAAATACTATACCAGAGTATCCCCTATACGTTGAGTTATGATTTCCGCTTCAATACCTGTGTGGTGGCAATGGTAGACCCGCCCAATAGGAATTTAATATCGCTGGCTACTTCCCGCGAAACATCACCCCATATCAATGCCCAGATACACACACCACTGATTGCTACAGGGGCGATCGCCTGTAAGAAATAAATCCAATCATAGAGATTGATTTTCCCGTCACCATGGGCAAGCTCTAGCAATTTATCGGGCATTCCAGCTTCTCACCTCATCTTCTCTGCGATTGATCAGCCCTTGGTTAATCTTGCCCGCCGCCCGATTATATAGCCTCAATGCACGGGGAACGCCCGCCCAATCTTTAGCCCGCAATGCCCGCGTGATGGAATTAAAATTACTGTTCCCATAGAAGGCCGCCCCAAGATTCCAAGCGAAAGAAGCCAGGGCCGCTTGCTGACCACCGCTCATCTCATTCCAATGGGGGATAGCCTGTAGCTCAGGCAGAAAATCACGGTTAAAAACCTGAATTAATAGCTGCTCTGCTTCTGCCTTGGAATTAAGGCGATCGCCTTTCCTCACCTTCCTACCATCAAGCATATAAGTGCAACCGTAACCGATTGTCCATTTTGCGGCGGAACAAAGATAAGCAACTAATCGCAACCCTTCCCATTTTCTGATCAGCGATAGATCTACTTTGGCGGGTGATTTTGTCGAGTCTGTTGGTGTTCTGAGATTTTTGGCGATCGCCTCTACCAGAGCGTCTAAAGTTGTTGGCCCCATCTCAGATGGTCGGGTTAACTTTTGGTCTTTCTTAAATTGAGCAAATATCTGCTTTGTTTCCGGGCCTAAAATGCCGTCAACTGTCAAATGATAGCCCGCTAGAAAAAGGCTTTTTTGTAATGCAGAAATCTGCCCAGAATTTAGCTCAGTAAGCTTTGTTGCTGTCGTTGGAAACATGATAATTTAACTCCTATTCACAATCTAATTTTTTTAATTACTTGGCCATTACTGCCAATGCAGCATCGATAATCCCGATGATCACAGGGACAAGACCCCGGTGGACATTGGCTGTCATCTTCAAGGCGCGCCCAATCAGCACAGTTACTTAAAATGATTTCCTGATCGCTTTGATCTGAATAATTAATTCTTATTTTGCAAGGGGAGTTTTCAGAAGAAATGTTAGGGGCATCAGTTTGTGTTCTGCTACTAGCATCCCCCGTATCAGTTTCCACTGTCCAAGTGCAATCCGCGCTACTGTGTCGCGACACAGAAACGGAAATTGTCCGATATTGTCCGGGCGAGGCATATTCTACCGGCTGCCCATCGTAATAGGTTTGGTATCCGTGGGTAATGATTGAGCATTGTCCGCAATAGGTGCGAGTTTGTGGCCCAAAAAGGCTAAAAACAAATGGCTTGCCGCCAGAATTTGCGTTTATCCCTGTTGGACGAGTGGGTATAGCTGGATCTCCACAAACCGGGGGAGTGTTGCAGGGATTTTTTGCGTTCTGAACGGCCGAAAACATTGCTCCAGAGTTACCCACTCGCCACCAGCCATAGCGAATTTGTGGCCCCACAATTAGATCCTTTCGCAGAACGAACCACTGAGTTGATCTATTTGCTGATAAAGTCCAAGTTTCTCCCTCTAAAATATCAACATCACCACCACCCCAATCAACGCGAACGCCCCCAGATTGTGGGTTAGCACTGGCATTAATAGCGGTCTTATTGGCGGGAACCTTAAACCGCCCCGTCACTGTATCGCCATTGCCCCAGACCACCACTTGACCCATGGCTATGACTCCTCAAAGCTGACCGGAACAGGTTTTGCAACAGCAGCAACCAATTTTTCCAACTGGGAAAGGATCGCCCGTGCTGACCGGGCTTCTTGGTTCTGATTGTTTTCGAGGCGCACGATCCGGCCTTCTAATCCCGGCATTTGGGAGGCGATCGCCAATTCGATTTTGTCTAGCCTTTGGTCTAACCGCCGCTCCATTGCCCCTATCTGCTGAAACAGAGCCGCCACCGTCGAACCAGAGGCGATCGCCACCGTAATCAATATGCCAAAATCCATGATCTAACCGTAATAAGTGAACGGGTTCAGGTAGGGGCGGGCCTCGACCACGAGGGTATATGGCCCTAACCATCCCGGCGGCTCGTACCTAATCAAGCTTTGGGCCACGGGTTCTACTTCGATCAAGGTGGGGGTATCGAGGTTAATCCAGTTATTCCGGGAAAAAACGAAAATATCGCCCCGATCCCAGGCTTGGAACACCCGACCACCCCGAACCCAGGGCTTTTCCTGCTGATTAATCACCGACGCAATAATTAGATCCGCCGCAAAACTCAGGGGAATTTGGGCCTCATAGCCAAATTGATCCGGGGGGCTGTTCACCACCCCGATCACCTGAAAATTCCCCTCAGTCGCCGGAAGTCTAAGCACTACGCAAAGGAGGCAGACTGACGGGTGACAACGGCCTCAACAACTCGGCCCTGTACCGTTTTGCCAATGATGTCAGCGTCAAATGTATCTTTTTGGTCAGAGTGCAGAATCTTGATGTACCGCGTCCGGCCCCCAGTGGTTCTCACCCGCAGATACTTACGCTTGACCTTGCCAGATTTCACCAGTTCTTCAACCTTGCAGGTAGGCATATTCACCTCAGCATCAGCCAAAGTCGCATCAACACCCGTTTCAGTGGTTAGCCCGGTGTAACTGCCTTCAGGGGCAAGGAAAAAGAAGTCATACGGCTCAAGTTCTACAACCCCAGAAACCGTAATTTTATGTTTTACAAAACGTGCCATTAGAACAAAACTCCTATAAAAGATAAATCCCGAAACAATCCCTAGACGATCAAGAGTTGACCTCTACCCCAAGCGGCGACGACGGGGAACACCCGCAGACCGCACCTCATTACCCCGGTAGGTCAAACCAGGGAGCCGACTGATCGCGGTTCTTACCTCAGTGACCGAGCACAAAACCCGCGCCGATTTAGACCGACCCGTAGTCGCATCCCGCACCGTCAAACGCAGACGCACAAGCTGACCATCTTTCAGCCCATCAGAAACGCCCATGGTGTTTGTAATGTCTGCCGCCTGTTCCGGCGTGATTTCAGTAATCCCAACCGCTGAACCGATGCCGTCATAAACGTCAGGGAGCCAAATCTTAGCGTTCTCACCATCCAACTGGACGACGTGCCATTTCTTCTCAAGGCTTGCCATAAAACAAAATCAAAAAACTACGCCCCCATAGTGGGGTTAAAAAAATCTGTTGTAGGCGACTGGCAAACCTTAAGGGTTCGCCTCTCGCCGCTAAATTCCAGAACCCACCCAAACGCCCTAGAAAAATGTGGCATTTTGCCGGGGGGAACCATTGGTATAAAGAATCTTGTTTTTCGGCATTCCCCAGACCGATAACTCTGCTGTCTGGAAATAAACCCGCCCCGATGGTCGCTTTTTCGGGATACGGTGCAGCTCACCTCCTACGCGCACCGTCCCTTCGAGCAGTGGTAATGGTTCGGTGTACTCAGACTTGGTGAGGTTATCCCAATCGGGCGTATCAAAGTTTAGATCCAGCAGCTTATTAATCACGTCCTTGGCATCGGCCTCACCCGCCGCCGCCACTACCAGGGAATAACCTTTTTCTGGATCTCGGTAGCTGAACTTAAAACGGCCTTTGTCAAAGTAGTGGGTCGGGGTGTCGAAGATTTGAAAAATGCGGTTTTCGAGTAGGGCCAAATCTGCCGCGCTGGTGACATCGCCCCGATAGCGCACGGCATATCTCGCCCGCAGGGGATAGCGGTTATTGGCGCGGGCAATGTCGGCCCTTTCCCGGTAATGGATGATGATTTGGGGCAGATATCGCACCTGCTCCTGGAAGGCAGTCACAGGGAGGCCGAACACGGCGGGCTTTAGATGTACCTGCTGGACGACATACCGAAAAGTGAGAATTTTGAGTAGGGCGCGGTTTTGGGATTCATTGGGGAGAATCAAACAGGCCCGCTTGGTGGCATTCCGGCCCGTGGTGTTATCGCCAATAAAATCCGGATCGATATCCCTGAAATATTCATTTACCTCCCTATTGTGAGTCCTCCGCAGGAATGACCGGGTAAAACTCCATTCATCTGATACAGCCATCGTTATTCCTCCGGCTCCGGTTCAAATTCTGCTAAGTCATCAACGCTAGGGGTAGGGCTTTCGCTTTCGGTTTCCTTGGTTTGCTGCTCAGTGGTTTGGGTGGTTTCATCGGTCTGTAGGGTCTGGTCAAAGCTGGCTTTTGCCTGCCTTAATTGGGTGACAGACTCGGCGATCTCTTGCCCGCTGGCGACCGTGGCGTAAATGTTTTCTGTAATTTCCTCGGCGCTCTCTAGTGTGTTAGTGAGTTTGTCTAGCCCGGTAATGCGAGTAATCCCCACGTTTTCCCGCATCCAAGGCCATTTCCTATCCGTCACTACCCCATCGTCCTCTAGGCCGTTCCCAATGCGGGCCACCCAAGTATTGAGGTTTTCGACTCCCTCGGCGATCGCCCATTGGATATTACGCAGACTCATCACCACCCCAGCACCCGCGCTAATGATCCGGTTCCAATTGCGCCAATCTTCAGACAGGTTATTAAAAGCTTGTTGCCCAATCATTCCCACGATTAGATCCTGAGCAGATCGCCCTAGGATTGCGTTTAGGTTGTAGGGCTGCCCGTCCGGGTCTTTTAGGCCAATAATCCCCAGAGTTTCCCCAATGGTATCGAGCAAGCTGGCGGCCAAATTGCGGGACAACATGGCGGCATTATGGATCGTCGCGGCGGTGGTAATCACCCGCAGAATCCGATCCATTTTCATGTAATCCCAGAGCTTATTAAATCGGTCTACCAGTTTGTTGTAGGTCTGATCTAATCTGCTCTGAATGCCGTTTAGCTTGGGTAATAAATTTCTGTTGTTCCAATCAATAACTGGATCGGTAACATATCGCCTGATGTCTGTTACTACACGGGTATTTACTGACCCGATCAGGCTTTGTAAGCGGCCAATTTGCCGGGATAATGGCCCGGTGACATAGGTTTGAAGCCGAGAGTTTAGGCCATTGTTAAAGGTGCGAAACTCTGCTCTAAATTGCCCTAATTGGCTATTTAATGACCTCACCTGTCCATTAAGTGCCGTAACTCCTGAATTATTACCAATGGCCGCCCGGGTAACGGCGTGTTGACTGTTTACGTTCCCATTGATTGAGCCTCGCGTCTGTCGATGCTCTGAACGGATCAGCGCTTTGATGCTGGCGGCGTTGCGATTGTTCATGGCCTCTACTTGGTTAATGCGGGTCAGGGCAAACAGGGCGCGGCCTGTGGCGTAACTTAACCCGGCCTGGGCTGCTAAAATTGCGCGTTCGGCGTTGCTCATGCGGCGGGTGAGCTGTACCAATTGGTAAATGCTGTATCCGGTGAGGAAAAAGTCTAGGATTCTCAGGAATGGGGCGATATGTCTCAGGAATGGGGCCAGCTTCCGTAATAAATCATCAATCCTGCCTTTTAAGGAGTTGAGAAGCTTGGATCGCCTTAATAAATTATCGCCAAATCTTCTGATGTTCCCTTGGAGTTTTCCTAGTAGTCCATTGGTTCTCTTGATTTGATTTTGTGCGGCTCTGATGGCCTTAGAGTTCTGCTGAGTAGTAACTTTAATTTTTCTAACGTCACTTTGGGTGTCATAGATTTGCTCTCCCCAACGCCCAATCTCGTAAGAGAAATTCTTCACAATTGGCTTGGTTTGCTTCGTCACCTCACTGTTGATCAGCTTCCCCAGAGACGGAATTTCACCGCCCCCAGCAAAATAAGAGCCAATGGCAACCGTTAAAATCGCAGGGTCAATCGTTGGGCCTTTTTTTAAACTGGCTATTTCTGCTTTTAGCTTCTTGATTTCTGATTGGAAAGCGGCGGTAGTGACTAAATTTTCGCAGGACATACAACCGACCCCGGTATTAATTGAACTTGGCTAAAGGGCGATCGCCTTTTTTGATGGCATGAATTTGGCGATCGCCTTTTGATGAGGCTTAGTCGTTATCGTTTACCGCGTTGGTGGCGTTCACCACATCAGCCTTCATCCACAGGCGGATATTTGGGATGTATTCCAACTGAGTTTCCGTTACCGTGGCGTCTGCATTTTCCCGGCTGACAAACTGGTAATTCGGGCTGTCAATGTCGAGGGCATCCGCGTTGCTGACCGGTGCATCGAGATCCGTCCGTTTTCCGGCGGCGGTGGCTTCGATCGCCAAAATGAATCCCACTTCGATCTGTTCTTCATTGGTGGGAACCGCTGGGATTTTGTCGGTATAGGCGGCATTGGTGCAATCGATGGTCAGTTGCCGGGAAACATCATCGAAAGTGGCGGCGGGAATAGAAACGAGATTGAAAGTAGCCATTGTATTTTTTTGTGGGATGGGGTAGGACTTTATTAAGCACCAATTTAGCGGTTATAAATTGGCTTTGAAAGTTCTACTAATACCTATTTCCAGAACCTAAGTAAAATCGCTGCAATGCTTGTTATCCTTTAATTGTGGCTCGATTACCTATTGTTTTTATGCGAGAAAGTTCCGGTTAATCCCCCATTTCATCCTTAAACGAGAACCCAGAAAAATGGAAAAGTCTACCCAAGGAAAAGCGGCTTATATCAGCAGAAAAGAAGCGGCGAAAATCCGATCTTTTTTAACTTTGGAGAGTCATCGACTGATGTGGGACATTGCCCGCTACACAGGGGAGCGATGGGGGGCGATCGCCCAACTGAAAGTGACTGATATCTGGAGTGACCCAACACGGCGATATTTGCGGGAAACCATCGTATTCAGAAAGGAAACCCGGAAACGAGGCGGCGGGAAAGAGGCGATCGCCCGTGAAATTGAGATCCATCCGGAATTACATCGAACCTTATCTGCTTACATTCCGCCAACGGTCGGATGGTTGTTCCCTTCTCCCTCAGACTTGCTTCATCATGTCACCCTGAGAAGCTGTGATAAGTTCTTGCGGCGGGCGGTGACCTTGGCGGGCCTGAGTCACAAGAAAATCAGCACCCACAGCACCCGGCGATCGTTCATCACTGACTTATCCCGCAATGGGGTTGATCGGCGGGTGATCAAGGAACTGACCGGGCATGGTAGCTATGAAATGCTGGATAAATACATTGAGAGTGACCCGCAAGCGCGGCGGCGGGCCTTGGCTTCATTGAGTTAAACGAAAAAGGCGATCGCCACTGCAATCGATAGGCAAAACACCCAGACGAGGAGACAGCCTTGTGTAGAGTCATTCTCCTCAACTTTTTTGTGAACACTGATGAGCTTATCAACGATGTAGGTAATGTCCTCCATGATTTGAGCTTCATTGTCACCCAAGGTCTTTGATTCTGCTTCAAGCTCTGATATTTGCTTTCGCAGTTTGAGAAGTGCCTTGATGATTTTTTCGTTTTCTGTTGTCGCCATAGAATTTCAAAGGGAAAAGTTAGGGAGCATTTTTCATACCCCCTATCATCGTTCAGTTTGGTTTGCTCCCTAAATATTTTGATTTGAGTTTTCCGTTTTCCCGCCATCGTTCATACAGGTAAACGCGGCCTTTGATTTTCTTCTCCTCGATATACCTGCCTTTGATTTTTTGGCGATCGCCTTTTGGCTTGGGGCGGCTACCGGGAAACATATAATCCGGATCATCAATCTCTTTACCATCATGCCCATCTTCTTTCACCACAATGGGCGGTTCATATCCGAGAATGTCAAATAATGGCTCTGTCATAATTTCCGCTCCCTAACTAATCCAAGGGAAATTCGATTACTTCCCCAATGTCATCATCCCAACTGAGCATATTTTCAAAAGAGTCATGGGCTAAGAACGCCCAAAATCGATAAGGGACAAGGGAATTTTCGATTTTAGGTGGAGAAATTGCGTAAGGCTCAGGATCTGCCAGGAACAATAAAGCAAGATATTCCCCTTGATGGGAAACAGGATCCGCAAAATTCGGCTCCGTGTATTGAATTTCTCCTTGGCGGGTTTCAATTTGCCATTCGGAGATATCAGCGGCGTTAAATTCTTTGATGGTCATCTGTCTGGATACCATCTTTTTGACCCAAGCAACGGCATCACTGAGAAGTCTCTTATCCTCTCCAATGGGGATAGGGGGATCTTCTCCCTTTGCGGCAAGGTAAATGTATTTGTAGCAGTCCTCATTTTCGTATCCGTACGTCATATTTTTGGCCTCCACTGTGCCAATTGGCTAAGTTATTAGGGCAAGGGATATACAAACTCACTGTTGCGATCACAAAGCCACCCCAAGTTATGAGGTGGCTATTTTTTATTGATCGTCAGGGACTCCTGTTACGTCTTTCCCGAACAGGGTTAAGACCTCCTTCAAAGAAACTTGCAGGATACGAGCCATGGAGATCAGCTTTTCTGATGGAATGTCTACCCCGTCCGATTTGTACGAGTAAAGAGCAGAAACACTAATCCCCGCTGCTTTGCAAAATTCCTTGATGTTGTAACCAGATTTTGAAATCACAGCATTCAAGGCTTTTCCCTCTCTATGTTTTGGGTTTTTCATAAATCATATCAGTGATTCCAACATCTTGGATTGACTTTATTGGGTCTTTCCAATATCTTGGAACCAATAGCAAAGGACATTCCCCCTCACCGTGCGAAAGAGATAGGGGACTGTCTCAAGTATCTATCACTGAATAACTATGACTTTTGTAGACCTGATACAAGGGGCGGATCTCGAATATGCCCCCCAATGGCTAAGGGACTTTTGGGACGAATGCCAATGGCTCAAAGAAGAGTCAGACGAATGGCAGGATCTCAATGGTGACTATTCCGCCATGGATTTTGTAACTGAATTCCGTAAGCAATCCTACGGCTATATCAAAGCTGGGATTATCGCCCATCAGATCCGAACCAAGCGCGTTTACGCAAAAATTAGCCAATCATTCACGGCCTTCTGTGAAAAGTGGCTAGGCCGCTCGATCTGGCAAGTGAATCGGATTATTGATGCCGCTGGAGTTGCGATCAGGCTCATTGGCATGGGCTTTACTGAACTCCCTGCTACTGAATCTCAATGCAGGCCGTTGGTAA
This sequence comes from Picosynechococcus sp. PCC 8807, assembly GCF_001693295.1. Taxonomy (NCBI): domain Bacteria; kingdom Bacillati; phylum Cyanobacteriota; class Cyanophyceae; order Chroococcales; family Geminocystaceae; genus Picosynechococcus; species Picosynechococcus sp. PCC 8807. The sequence continues at coordinate 1,773,216 of NZ_CP016483.1, read as the reverse complement.
AGCTGATCGACTTTGACCTAGAGAACGTCTGGAGTCGAGTTTGTCGGTTCATCCCAGAGAAGGATCGCACTGCGAAAAACATTGAGGCGATCGCCTGTCGGTTAAACGATGTTGACCCCGATTACCAGGGAAAAGCACCCTCTAAACGCATCGAACTCCCTAGAGAACAATGGGATCTCCTCACCGAAAAGGCCGCTAGATACGGCATGAAGCCTAAGAAATATCTGGAAATTTTGCTTCAAAAAGACTTAGGTGACGAGCCAACAGAACCCCTAGAAGAACCCGAACCTAAGCCTAGTAAGCGTTCTAAAGGTTTTGGTGGGTTTTCGTTCGCCGGAAATCTCCCTAACTTGCTCCCTAACATTTTCCCGAACCATGCTCAAACCGCTGAGAAAATCCGAGATGAGAGACAGGACGATTCTACTGGCACTATTGAGGCCGGAATTGATCCAAGCTTTACTCAACCGTTATTCCCTAGGGGATGCCCCGCCTCACCCCCCATGGATCAATCCCGATGATTCTGAGGCTTGGGAGATATTTGCAGAACTCGCAGAAAAAATGAGCGTAAAAAATCGGGGTTTTGCCGCTTTCCGCAACGAAATTATCCACACTTTTATCGTTTCCCCTCAAGATAAATGAGTAAATTACAACGTCAAGCCATGCTCACCAAAGCCACCATCAGATTTAACTCTGTCTTGCATGAGATGGATCTGCCGATTCAGTTTGAAATGGTTTTCGAGTTACCGCCGGATGATCCAGTATTGGCCTATCAACAGGCTAAAGAAGCGGCGATCGCCTGCTTGATGGATGATGGCGCGCAAATTGACCTGTCCTATCCCGGCTTGGGGAACCGTGAGGATCATCATGTTCACTAAAATCCCATCGGTCTACCCGCTATTCTTGCCCGCCATTGAACGCGATCGCATTCCAGCTCGCTGGTTAAACCTTGCCCTGATAGAAGAAATCACCCGTAGTAAAGCCAGCGGGCAATACGTGATTTTCCTATCCAGCGGTCATTCCAAGGAAATCCCAAACCTATGGGCCAAGATGATTTTTGCTGAATTTAAGCGGCTTGAGATGGCCCGCCACCAAAAAGGCGATCGCCCCCACATCAAGAAACGCAGTTCAACCCCCACCTGATGAGATTGACTCACTACCAATCGAAACCGGGTAACTTATCCCGGTCGTGGGAAGTGTCCAAAGCTTTTCACCTCCGATAAACAGGGAATTATCGGGCCTTGCCAGAGTAACAGGCTCTTTTGGGCCTTCAATCTTACCTAGGCTCAGGTTCCCAAGGTATCGGGGTAAACCAGGGGCGGTATTTTTACCGTTTTTTGCTGTGACAGGGTATTTGGCTCCCAGTTGTGTGGGCTATAGGGTGATACGTCGGCTTATCCCTTGGTTTTTTGGAACAATGCACCTTTTCTGAGCACCATGAAAATTTTAGGAATTGATATCGGGCGCAATACCGCTACGTGCTGCCTATTGGATCATCTCCCAGACAATCCCAGAGAATATGCTTTAGATGGCGTACAATACCGCCAATTTACCGCCAATGCTCAGGGGATTAAGGAGATATTGGCCTATGGAGCAGACATCGCCATTTTGGAGCCCACAGGCACAAATTACAGCAAGCTTTGGGGCACTCACTTAGCCCGCAATGGCGTTGAAGTGAGGCTAGTGGCTCACCACAACCTAAAGCAGCACCGGGAATTTTTGCGCTTTCCCGATAAAGATGATGAATTTGATAGCTTTGCCCTTGCCCATTACGGATGGACACATCTAAACGAGTCAGAGTGGTTTTTACAAGTGAGAGATCCAGTGATCGTCAAGCTCAGGGAATATGTTCTAAGGCTTGCCCATTTAAACCGGGTACAATCCCCGATTATTTGCAGGCTAAAGCAGGACTTAGCATGGCAATTCCCGGAGATATCCGAGAAGGATTTATGCAAGCGTTGGGGGCGATCTGTGCCGTTGTGGTTGCAATGGTTAGCGGGTCGCAAGAAATCCAAGGCGAAAGATGCCATGCTTGCTAAAACTTGCGGCCTAGGCCTGAACGACAACACCCGCCGCCATGCCGCCCGCCTGTGTGATCTGATTGCTGAAGAAATCCAGATAGAGAAGGAAATTAACCTGATCAAGGCCGGTCCGCGCTTTGCTCCCTACCTCGCCGTTTTTGAAGTTTTCGGCATGGGCGATCGCCTACAGAATATCCTGCTGACTCAGATTTTCCCCATTGAAGGCTTTTTGAATGATGACCTCAAACCGATCATCATCCACAAGAAAGGCCGCTATTCCAAGAAACAGACCAAACGAGAAATATCCCGCCGTCGCTTTGAGAAATCCCTTGGCCTTGCCCCTAGTCGAGAAAGCTCAGGGCAGAAAGACAACCGCCAAATCGTAGGGGGGTCTGACCTGTGCCGTACTGCCATGTGGATGTGGATTTTCACCCGCGTATCCATCGAGAAACAACGGAACGCAAATGCGATCGCCCAACTGATTTATCTATGGATGAATCACCCCAAGCGAGCTGGTACACCGATCAGGCTACTCAGAACAAAAACCGCCGCCTATGCTTCCCGGTTACTGTTTAAAGCCTTGGTGGGATATGTCGTTAATGGGGAATATGTCGATTTAGCCAGCTACCACGCCACCCCCACGGGTCACTGTTCCCAATGTGGCGATCGCCTTAAGGATGAGATATGCGATCGCTGTGAATTCCTAAAGGTGAGGTTAGAGCAGACATGGATCGCCGTAAATAAGGATTCTGAGTAGATAAAAACGCCCTGGTTAACTCCTAAAAGCCAGGGCGTTTGTTTATGAGAAACAAAAATCTATTACAGGGTAAGATTTAGTTTAAGGGGAATGCTCATGGTCTCTGCACACTGAGCGCTGATATTTCACCCATCACGGTGGGGAACTGTTGCCCAACAGAATCTATGATGTACAACCCTGATTTCAACCAACCTCCTTTCTCTTCTGCCAATCCAGTGCCTGAACTACCTGCGACTCAAATTACAGACCTTGCGACAGCGTTTCGTCAGTTTCACAGTGGCCCCTTCCCACCTGTTGTGGAGAACTATGACCGGGGCAAGACGATCTTTTTTCCGGGGGACCCAGCGGAACGGGTTTATTTCCTTCTGAAAGGAGCTGTCCGTTTGTCTCGGGTCTACGAAGCGGGGGAAGAAATTACGGTGGCCCTACTCCGGGAGAATAGTGTCTTTGGAGTTTTATCGCTACTCACGGGACAAAAGTCGGATCGCTTTTACCATGCGGTGGCTTTTACCCCTGTGGAACTGCTATCGGCTCCCATTGAGCAGGTGCAAAAGGCGCTTAATGAACACCCAGAATTAGCGATGTTAATGCTAAAAGGGCTGTCGTCACGGATTTTACAAACGGAGATGATGATTGAAACCTTGGCCCACCGGGATATGGGCTCACGTCTGGTGAGTTTCTTGTTAATTCTCTGTCGAGATTTTGGGGTGCCGACCGATGAGGGGATTCGCATTGATCTCAAACTGTCCCACCAGGCGATCGCCGAAGCAATTGGTTCGACACGGGTGACAGTAACGCGCCTCCTGGGAGAACTCCGGGAACAGGACATGATTTCGATTTATAAGAAAAAAATTACCGTCCATGACCCCGTAAACCTGAGTCAACAGTTCGCTTAACGCTAAAGTAGAGAAGTCATACTTGTGTGTTTGGATGTCACCTTTTTGTTAAATGACCAGTGCTTTTGTACTAATCTTTTCAGTTTTAATCTTGGGGGGCATCCTGGCGGCACTGGGCGATCGCCTTGGTAGTAAGGTCGGCAAAGCGCGGCTTACATTATTTAATCTGCGGCCAAAACAGACGGCGGTGGTCGTCACGGTAATGACGGGAACAGTGATCGCAGCTAGCACCTTGGGGTTATTGTTTGGCTTGAGCAAGTCCTTGCGCCAGGGGGTTTTTCAGTTGGATGAAATCCTCGCCCAGCGGCGGCAAGAGTTGATGGATGTGACGGCGGAAAAGGAAAAGATTGAAAAAGAGTTACAGGCCGCGAGGGATGATCGCCTAGAAGCAGAACAAGATTTACAGGAGATTGAAGCAAAATTTGAAACGGCCCAAACTCAACTGGCGGGTTTTCGGGAACAAGCCAGCGAACTTCAGGCTGATATTAATGCGCTCACCACAGAGCAAACGACCTTGCGGCAACAGCGCGATCGCCTCCAAGCCCAAAGTGAAACCCTCCGCGCCCAGCTCAATCAACAAAACACCATTATTGAGGAACGCTCCCAGCAGATCGAAGCCCTAGAAGCCCAACAAAGTGAGCTCCAAGCCGAGATCAACCAGCGCGATGGTCGCATTGCCCAACTCGACCAGGCGATCGCCCAAAAAGATCAAGTGCTCACGGGCCTAGAAAATCAGATTGGCTCCCTAGAACAGCAAATTGATATCCTCGAAGCCAACTACATCAATTTCCGGAGTGGGAATGTCGCCCTCACCACAGGGCAAGTTTTAGCCTTTGGGGTGGTGCGGATTATTGATCCCAAAGCAGCCAGCCAAGCCGTTGATCAGCTGCTCCGGGAAGCGAATCGCAACGCGATCATTGCCACCGGAGGCGTTAATCCTGACTTTGAGGCGCGGGTGGTGCAAATTACCAATGCCCAAGTGCAACAACTCCTAGGGCAAATTGCCGATGGTCGGGACTACGTGGTGCGCCTCCTGGCGGCGGGGAACTACCTCCAGGGGGAAGGTTCCGTCCAAGTGTTTGCGGATGTGACTTTAAATGAGCAGGTTTTTCGCGCCGGGGAAGTGATTGCCACTTTGTCCCTAGAGGAGCTGAGTGTACAAAATCCTACTGCGGCCCGGCGTCCAGTGGATTTTCTGTTGGGGGCAGCGCAATTCCGGGCGCGGCGAGCCGGGGTTCTCGGAGATATTCAAGTTAAAGATGGCAATGTCGGTCACATTATCAATTTTGTCGAAGCCCTCAACAACTCACCAGAACCCGTGACAGAAATTCGGGCGATCGCCATCGAAAATGGTTTTACGGCTGGCCCCCTCCGCTTAGAATTAGTGGGCCTCAGTAACGGTAGAATCGTCATCAGACAATAGGACAAGAAGAGTACATGAGCGTTTATCTTGGGTTTGACCCAGGCCGTGACAAATGTGGCCTTGCGGCGCTGGATGACCAAGGGCAATTGTTGAACCATGGCGTCATTGCAGCGGATCAAGCGCCCAACATCGCCAAGGAATGGTGCCAAAGGTATGGTGTTTCCCTGGTGGTCATGGGCAATCAAACGACGGCTAAAGAATGGCATCAAAAGCTTACCGCTGTTTTGCCCCCAGACATGGCGATCGCCTTTGTCAATGAACGCAATAGCACCCTCGAAGCCCGCGATCGCTATTGGCAGATGTATCCGCCCAATTTGTTCCAGAGATTGCTTCCCCAGGGAATGCGCTTACCTCCCCGACCCATTGACGATATTGTGGCGATTTTATTGGTCGAACGCTATCTCAACCCAACCTAAACAGCAAAAAAGATGGGCCAGAATCCGACCCATCTCGACGATTGGGGTGTGAGCTTAACCTAGAGTTTCACGAAGTTGCTGTTTTGCAGTGTGGAGGGCTTCGGGTAATTTACTGGCATCCCGTCCCCCGGCTTGGGCTAGGTTGGGACGACCGCCGCCGCCACCACCGCAAAGTTTGGCAATGCCGCCGATAAATTTACCCGCTTGTACTTTTTTGCCTTTGTAAATCCCTTCGCTAAAGGCGGCCACCAGGGAAACCTTGCCATCTTCTGGGGTTGACCCCAAGACCACTGCTGCCTCACCCAGTTTTTGTTGGAGCCGTTCAGCCGCAGTCTGGAGGGCCTTGGCATCGAGATCGCCCATATTTTCCACGAGGATCTGAAATTCGCCGACGGTTTCCGCTTGGCTCACGAGGGCTTCGGATTTGGCGATCGCCAGCTCACCTTTGACCTTTTCTAATTCCTTTTGGGTGTTGCGCAGTTCCGCCTGGATATTTTCTACCCGTTCGGTGATTTCTTCCGGTTTGGCTTTAAATTTATCGCCGAGGTCTTTAACCACCTGATCGCGCACCTTGAGGTATTCCAGTACCGCTGGGCCAGCCACAGCTTCAATGCGGCGGATCCCAGAAGAAATGCCCGTTTCGGAAATGATTTTAAACAGGCCAATTTCAGCGGTATTTTTCACGTGGGTGCCACCACAAAGCTCCATGGACACCCCAGGAAAATCCACAACTCGCACTTCTTCGCCATACTTTTCGCCGAACATGGCCACGGCTCCCTTCGCTTTGGCCTCCGCAATGGGCATCACTGCCACTTGGCCTTCGTGGGCTTCGGCAATCCAAGTATTGATTTGGGCCTCAATTTGGGTCAATTCGGCAGCCGTTAACGCCCTAGGGCAATTAAAGTCAAACCGCAGGCGATCAAAGTCCACTAAAGAACCTGCCTGGGAAATGGAGTCATCCACAATGTTTTTAAGGGCTGCTTGCAATAAATGGGTTGCAGTGTGATTCGCCTGGGCGCGACGACGACAGGCCCGATCAATGGTGGCATTAACTGTGTCGCCGACCGTTAAACTGCCCCGTTCCACCTTGCCGTGGTGGACAAAGAAACCCGACTCTTTCTGGACATCGTTAATGCGGACGACGAGTTGATCGCCGGAGAAATAACCGCGATCGCCAATTTGTCCCCCAGACTCTGCGTAGAAAGGTGTTTGGTTACAAATTAGTTGCACCACTGCCCCGGCTTCGGCGGTTTCTACCCGGTGGCCATCCACGAGAACGGCTTCAATTTTGACCTGGGATTGCAGATCCGTATAGCCTAAAAACGCCGTCGGATGGATGTGTTCAGCTAATTCATCAAGGCTGCCTTGGACGGTGAGGTCAATGGTTTCGTGGGCGGCCTTAGAGCGTTCCTGCTGCTTTTTCATCTCCGCTTGATAGCCTTCAGCATCAACCGTTAAACCGTTCTCTTCGGCAATTTCTTGGGTGAGTTCAAAGGGGAACCCAAAGGTATCGAATAGCGTAAACGCATCGACCCCAGAAATTTGTTTTTCTTCCTTGGCGATAATATCTGCGAGGAGTTTTTCGCCCCGTTCGAGGGTCTTGAGAAAATTGTTTTCTTCCCGCTCTAATTCCTGTTTAATGAAACTTTCCCGTTCGCGGGTGTTGGGGTAGGCAGCTTCTGAGAGTTGAATCGCTGTTTCTGCCACCTGGTTAATAAAATTCCCGTCAATGCCGATCAGTCGACCGTGACGCACCACCCGTCGAATTAAGCGCCGCAGCACATAACCCCGATCCGTATTGGAGGCGGTAATCCCATCGGCAATCATGTGGACGACAGAACGCACATGGTCGCCAATCACTTTTAAGGAAACCTTTGTTTTTTCGTCGGCTTTTTCGTAGTGAATCCCGGCGGCTTTGGCGGCCGTTTCAATAATCGGAAAGATCAGATCTGTTTCGTAGTTGTTGGGCACCTGTTGGAGGATTTGCGCCATGCGCTCCAAGCCCATCCCCGTATCAATATTTTTGTTTTGTAGGGGTGTTAAATGACCTTCGGCGTCGCGGTTATATTGCATAAAGACAAGGTTGTAATACTCGATAAACCGGGTATCGTCCTCTAGGTCAATGTTGTCATCGCCGAGTTCCGGCTTGAAATCGTAATAAAGCTCAGAGCAAGGCCCACAAGGCCCCGTTGGCCCGGATTTCCAAAAATTATCTTCTTCTCCCATGCGGATGATGCGTTTGGGATTTACGCCGACTTTGTCACGCCAGAGTGCAAAGGCTTCGTCATCTTCGCGGAACACACTGACGACAATATTTTTCGGGTCAAGCTGAAACACTTTCGTAGAGAGTTCCCAGGCCCAGGCGATCGCCTGCTCTTTGAAATAATCCCCGAAGCTAAAATTCCCCAGCATTTCAAAGAAAGTATGGTGCCGGGCAGTGCGGCCCACATTTTCGATGTCATTGGTGCGGATACATTTTTGGGAGGTAGTAGCGCGGGGGCTAGGGGCGTCCTGCTGACCGAGGAAAATCGGCTTAAACGGCAACATTCCCGCAATGGTGAGGAGTACCGTCGGGTCTTCCGGCACCAAGGATGCACTGGGGAGGATGGGGTGTTGCCGCTGGTTGAAAAACTCTAGAAATTTTGACCGAATTTCACTTCCGCTCAGGACAAGAGGCACACTAGACATAGGAGTTACGAAAAATTTTTGCGCTACAAACTTTACTGTCTGTATTGTGACATTCTTTGCGGTGGATTCTTGGGGAAAACCTCAGAATCAGGCGATCGCCCCAGGAACTTTTGTGCTTCCAAAAGGCGATCGCCCCTATGCAAGCAGGTTGTCAACCGATACCGCCACATCGGGAAAACGAAGCGGAGAAATTAGGCCCGTCTTTAGCGTCTGCTCTGTCGTGTAGAAAGCATTTTGGAGATCTTTAAAGACGATTAACTGGTGATGCTGTAAATCAATTACCCAATATTCTTGAATCCCAGCTTCCGCGTAAATGCTTTTCTTTTCGGTTAAATCTTTTGTGAGCGTGGCTTGGGCACATTCAATAAGCCAAAAAATATTTTCAGGGTAGGGGTGATGGTTCAGGTATTCCCGTCCTAAGGGCTGCACGATCGCCACATCGGGTTCCGGTTCAGAATTATTCGGCAACGTAATGGGATGGGCTTCACTGACCAAGGCGCGATCGCCCAATAATCCTTGTAAATAGTGACTAATACTACGGGTGTAGTAAGCATGGGGTTCTCGCTCTGGCGCCATGACAACTAAATTACCTCGGAGTAACTCCACCGCTTCATCAACAAAGAGACCCGCCTCAATTGCTTGATGGTAGTTTGCCACTGTCCACTTGTAGGTTGCCAGAGTCATCGGTGTTTAATCTCTGCGTTCTGTTTCGATTGTAGCTGGTACTTTAATCTCCACTTATAAATATTGAGGGCGATCGCCCTGAGAACTTTTATGCTCCCAAAAGGCGATCGCCCAAGTTGATTTTGATTGTGAGTTAGAGATTAAGCAGACTGAACTTTTGTATCCTGTTGACTACTTTGCAGCCGTTGAATAATCGCTGATTTCTCTAGCAGTCCCACGAGGGTGCCATTGGTCTGGATGACCGCAAGGGCCTGTAAACCTTGTTGTTCCAATTTAGCGGCCACGTCTAGGAGTGATAGATCAGACTGGACTTGATTTTCCGCAGGGACAGATTTGATGAAATCGCGCACCTGATTGTGGGGCCAGTCATTGGTAGGCACTGCACGAAGAACATCAAGGTGCACTTCACCAAGCAGTTGACCTGTTTCATCCTGGACTAGGAAGCGTTTCCACTGGTTACCAGAGCGAATGGCACTGTTGGCTAAATCCCGTAGCGTCGTTTCTGCGGAGATGATCGGACTATCTTCAACCACTGCATCAGCCGCCGTTAAGCCAGAGAGGGCCGATTGAATGGTGGCAGATTGGGCAGAACGACCCGCGTTTTGAAGCAAGAACCAACCGATGATTAGTGTCCAGAAGCTACCCACATTAGAAATACCAAGGATAGATAATGCACCGAGAATAATCGCTGTCCAACCGATAAACTGACCGACACGGCTGGCCCAGATGGTTCCGGTGAAACGATTCCCCGTCAATTTCCAGACGATGGATTTGAGGACATTCCCACCATCAAGGGGGAGACCTGGGATCATGTTAAAGGTGGCCAAGATTAGGTTGATGTAAGCCAACAATCCGGCGATCGCCGCTGGCGGCCCACTCAGCACACCACTACCTGTTAAGAGAAAGAGTGCGATAAAGAGAGCCAAACTCACAAGCGGCCCTGCTACAGCAATCCAGAATGCACCACCGGGCGTTTTCGCTTCCTCATCAAGGTTGGCGAGTCCCCCGAATAGGAACAGGGTAATGGAGTTTACACCAATGCCTTGGCGAATTGCTGCATAACTGTGACCCAGCTCGTGGAGTAACACAGAGGCGAACAGGAGCAGACCTGCTACCAATCCTAAAATTAATGCGTTAATGCCGAGGCCTGGAAACTGGGACGACAGGCCGCCGCCAAAGTTCAGGGTGACGAGTACCAGAACAATGAACCAAGAAATATTGATGTAGAAGGGGATGCCAAATAAATTCCCCACACGAAAATTGCCGTTCATAAATGAACCTCCCGAATCGTTGCTGAGGCCCAAAAAGACTTACGTTTAGCGCTATTGAAAACCTTTTTGTCCGCTTTCATTGCTTACATTGTAACAAAATGTAAAGTGCTTACTTTACTCACTGGGTAGTGAAACCCGCCGTTTTGGGTTCGGTTCACTCGGAATTGCTTGCTTTTGATGGCACTGGTTGAAAGAAAGGCGATCGCCTACAAGTTTTCAATGTTTCTGGTGCAGAAAACTCTTCTAAATATAATCGAGTCACTTCTTACAATCTGGCGATCGCTGCTTCGATTTAATTTCCTCTGAATTATTTTATTCTAGTATGCGTTTTTTGTTGAGAAACAACTTCTATCATCTGAACTAAAAAAAGCTATTGTTGTACGATTCAATAAGTAAACAAATCAAATCCTTTTGAGGATCAAAAAATCCAAATAATTTATTTGACAAGACTTTAATTTATATTTTACCTTCCAGTTTCATTTTTTTATATTCCTCAAACGTTGCATTTTTGATATCATGTTGTGCGGATGGATGTAATTGATGATCTCTAAATTGAATCCATAAATAGAAATTTTCCATCTGTAAAAAATGCTTTTCGACAATTTCAATGATGGGTACTGATTGATTTTCTCTGAGATATTTCTTGATTTTTGAATTCCAGTCAAAGTCTCGTATATCATCAGAAATTATTTCAAATTTAAATTCAAGATCAAAGACAGGCTTTTCGGCTATCAGTGTCTTTTCTTGTGAACAATTTCCCCTAAAATGCAATGTAGGAACTGGCATTTTTTTATGTTGCACATATCTACGTAAATCAGCAATAAAAATATTCTCAAAAGAGTCTTTTAAAGATTCCTCTAGTTTCTTCTTGTATTCATATTCAAAATTCCTGACATCTAATTCTTTGTTTTTTTTAAGTTTATTGTTGATTGCATAAGTATTCTCCTTGAGAGAATACCAAGCTGTTGCATAGTTATGGAGCAGACGAGCAAGCTCACGACTAGCATGATGGGTAAATCCAAATGGCTCAAATAGTCTATTTAAGTTTTTTTGATTTTCTTCTATTAATTTACTATAGCTCTTAAAGGCCTCTATTAATTCAATATAATTTCCTTCAAAAATATAGAAGCTATAATATATAACAGAAAAAAAGTTCTCGCCCATAGCTTTTATCTTTAACGTATTGTTTTTGACATAGTTAGCTGGGGTAGTCTAATCCAAAATGATTATATTGGCAATGTCTAAATTGAATAATATCTTAGGTGTCCGATGAAAACATTGATTCATCTCAAAATCGAGAAACTTCACGAAGCAGGGCAGGATTACTATTTGGCGACCAGTGAGGATGTACAGGGTTTAGTCGCCGAGGGGCAAACCATTGAGGAAGTGATTGAAATTGCCAGTGACTTAGCCAAAATGCTACTGGAACTGCATCAACAGAATGAACAACCACCCGCCTTGCCGAATATATTCCAATATCCGCTGATTTTAGAAGTTTAATGGGTCGTTTATCAGGATTTTCCTATCGAGAAGTCACCAAAAAGCTCCGTCGAGCAGGCTTTGAATTCTATCGCAGTGGTAAGGGTGACCATGAAATTTGGTTTAATCCAGCGACAAAACGCACTACAACAATCCCACACCATAAAACCATTAAAGAGGGAACATTACGCGCCATCCTGCAACAAGCACAGATTTCCGTAGAAGACTTCCTTAATCTTTAACTGCCGCTCGTCTCCTGAAGCCTTACAATAACGCTGTTACAGAAAGAATCGACGTAAAATTATGACCACTTGCCCCTTCACCCCCGAAGAAATTGCATCTGAAGGCATCAAACCCGAAGAATACGAAGAAATTGTGAGCCGTCTCGGTCGTCACCCCAACAAGGCTGAACTGGGGATGTTTGGCGTGATGTGGTCGGAACATTGTTGTTATAAGAATTCCCGCCCATTGCTGTCTGGTTTCCCCACGAAAGGCGATCGCGTCCTCGTCGGCCCCGGTGAAAATGCGGGCGTGGTCGATATGGGGGATGGTCTGCACCTCGCCTTTAAGATCGAATCCCATAACCACCCATCGGCGATCGAACCCTTCCAAGGGGCAGCAACTGGAGTCGGCGGCATTCTCCGCGATATCTTCACGATGGGGGCGCGTCCCATTGCCTTGTTAAATTCTCTACGCTTCGGCAGCCTCGACAATGCCCAAACTCGCCGCATCTTCCAAGGAGTTATAGAGGGCATTTCACACTATGGTAATTGCGTGGGTGTGCCGACGGTGGGCGGTGAAGTCTATTTCGATAAAGCTTATTCTGGCAATCCCCTCGTCAATGCGATGGCGTTGGGCTTGATGGAAACCGAGGAAATTATTAAATCGGGCGCCTATGGCATTGGTAATCCCGTTCTCTATGTCGGCTCCACCACCGGACGGGATGGCATGGGGGGCGCAAGTTTCGCCAGTGCGGAATTAACTGATGAATCCATGGACGATCGCCCTGCGGTTCAGGTGGGGGATCCCTTTACCGAAAAATCGCTGATTGAAGCCTGTCTCGAAGCCTTTAAAACGGGGGCAGTTGCAGCAGCACAGGATATGGGTGCGGCGGGCTTAACCTGTTCGACAGCGGAAATGGCAGCCAAAGGTGGGGTCGGTGTCTTGCTCGATCTCGACAAAATTCCGGTGCGAGAAACGGGCATGGTTCCCTACGAATATCTGCTCTCCGAATCCCAAGAACGGATGCTTTTTGTTGCCCATAAAGGACGGGAACAGGAGTTAATTGATATCTTCCATCGTTGGGGTTTGCAGGCGGTTGTTGCGGGGGAAGTAATTCCTGAACCCATCGTAAAAATTATGTTTAAGGGTGAAGTCGCGGCGGAAGTTCCGGCAACGGCGCTATCAGATAATACGCCCATTTATCATCGGGAATTGATGGCAGAAGCTCCCGAATATGCACAAACCGCTTGGGCTTGGTCGGTGGATTCTTTGCCGAATTGTGATGGGAATGGCATCGCTGAAAAATCTTGGAATGAGATTTTATTAACCCTGTTAGATGTGCCGACTATTGCATCGAAAAAATGGATTTATCGCCAGTACGATCATCAAGTACAAAACAATACGGTCATTTTTCCCGGTGGTGCAGATGCCGCTGTTGTGCGGATTCGTCCGGTCAATGGTAAACCTGATGCGTCCACAATTGGTGTTGCTGCTTGTACCGATTGTAACCCCCGTTATGTGTATTTGAATCCGTTGGAAGGGGCAAAGGCAGCAGTCGCTGAAGCAGCCAGAAATTTAAGTTGCGTCGGTGCTGAACCCTTGGCAATTACGAACAATTTAAACTTTGGTAGTCCCGAAAAACCTGTGGGTTATTGGCAGTTGGCGAATGCTTGTAAAGGGATTGCGGAAGCTTGTCGGGAATTAGATACGCCTGTCACGGGTGGTAATGTTTCCCTCTACAACGAAACCCTTGATAGTGATGGTAAACCGACCCCCATTTATCCAACTCCTGTTATCGGGATGGTGGGACGAGTTGAACATATTAACAAAGTCTGTGGTTTAGCCTTCCAAAATGTCGGCGATCGCCTCTATATCCTCGGTACTCAAGCAACCACAAGTCTCGGCGGTTCTGAATATTTAAATACGATTCATAACACCGTCGCTGGTATTCCGCCCCAAGTGGATTTTGCCCTCGAAAAAGCCGTCCAAAAAACCGTGCGCGAGGCGATCGCCGCTGGATTATTAAGTTCTGCCCATGACCTTGCGGAGGGTGGTTTAGCCGTTGCCCTTGCGGAATGTTGTATCGGTGGGAAGCTCGGCGCAACCGTTGAAATTACTGGCACTGACCGTCTCGATGCCATCCTATTTGGCGAAACCTGCGGCAAAATTATTGTCTCTGTTGCTCCCGACAAACAAGCTCAATTTGAAGCCCATCTGACGCAATCCTTGGCGGACAATTGGCAGGTGATCGGCTCTGTGAGCAACACCAATCAGTTACAAATTACCGTCAACAATCAGGCTGTAATCGCGGTTTCTGTCGAGGATATGACCACCAACTGGAGTGAGGCGATCGCCCGTCGTTTACATCCGTAATCTAATTAACTGATTACAATAGAAAGTACAAATCCAGTGGGTAAGGCTAATGACAACAATGACCCTTGCGCTAGAACCCGTTTTCACCTTAAGCAATGAACAATTTCAGCAACTTTGTCTGGTTAATCCAGAGCTTCAACTGGAACGTACAGCTAAAGGAGAATTGGTAATTATGCCTCCCACTGGTGGCGAAACTGGGCGGCAAAACGCTAACCTAATTTTTCAAGTACAACTCTGGAATCACAAATATCAATTAGGAGAAGTTTTCGATTCCTCAACGGGTTTTATTTTGCCCAATGGTGCGACCCGTTCTCCTGATGTTTCTTGGCTTGAAAAATCTCGTTGGCAAGCATTAACAGCCGATCAGCGAGAAAAATTTGTTCCCCTCTGTCCTGATTTTGTCATTGAGTTAGTTTCGCCTAGTGATGCTGTCCAAAAAACAAGGGATAAAATGGAAGAATATCGAGACAATGGTTGTAGTTTTGGGATATTAGTTAATCGCAAGGAAAAACAAGCAGAACTCTATATTGCTGATTGCGAGCCTCAAACTTTATCTCTACCTCATAAAATTTTGGGTATTAATATCTTCAAAGATCTTGTACTAGATTTAACATGATTGATTGGCGATCGCCTTTTTAACGAAGATTAGAGATGGCTTTAAAATTCCCCAAGGTTACTGTTCGTCCGGGAGGCAGCTAACTTCATTAAGATTTTGCTCTTGCTTTTCTCGTATTCTTTTTTCAACGTTTGCTTACTTACCACAGGATTACTGGCAGGCAATCGCTGACCTAAATCTGCCCAGCGGGTAAGCTGTTCCCGTTGCTTCAGGGAAATCGTTGCCTGGGTGATGTGAAAATACCGCTGGGGTTGCCCTAAGGCAAAAAGCAGAATTCGATAGTTCCCTTGGCTGGCTAAGAGACGCGCCATCTGTTGGCCAATCTTCGTTTTCAAGTCCAGATAGCAAGGCAACCAACGGGCTCCTTCACTGCTGTTGTACAGCACCGTGATCCACAACAACATCGGATGGGGGGCCTCAATGAAGAGAAATTGATTGTAACGGGTATCAAAACGGCGTTTGCCCAACTCCTCAGCTTCTAACATCGCCCAAAGACTGGCGATCGCCGTCGGTTCAGCCGGTAAAATCCGTGGAAAAACAATCTTATTTTGGGGTTTATCCGCTGGCCAGGACTGGGCCGCACAAATGGTATCGCTAAAGGTTGTATTCAGTTTGTCTGTAGGCCTTCCCTGGCGATTTACCGTTGAATTACGAAAGCTGGGGGCCGTGGTGGCATTGTTAATCCGGGTCGGATCATTGGGGCCTGCCACCGGAGATGTTGCTTGGAAATTTTGCAGATTTTGGGACGTGGTAAAAAAGGATTTCCTGGTTTCTGCGGCTTGTTGCTCGTAATATTTGGCGATGGGGGCCATGGCTTGCCAAATATCATTGACGGTCTGGGGGCGATCGCGCGGACTTTTCGCCATACAACACATGATAATTTCAGCCAGAGGAACCGGAATCCGCAGACTTTTATCAAAGGGAATTGGTGGTGTGTCATGGTGCGCCCGGTACCAACCCCCAAAGGAATTATTTTCAGGCATCACGGGCATATCCCCCGTAAGCATCTCGTACATCGTAATCCCCAGGCTATAGATATCAGAGCGTTGATCTAATTCCTTGCCTTCCATTTGCTCTGGGGAACAGTAGGCGAGGGTGCCCATAAACGATTGGGTCTGGGCAGCTCCGGCTTGGCTGAGACGTGCAATCCCAAAATCCAGAATTTTTACCAATTCCCCTAGGGACGCATCCTGCATGATCAGAATATTGCTGGGTTTAATATCCCGGTGAATAATTAAACATTGTTCCCCCTTGAAGGTAATCCCTTGGTGGGCTGCTTCCATCCCCAAACATATTTGCCGCACGACTTGAAAAAAACGCGGTAAACCGAGGGTAGCATGGGCAATAATATCGCTTAGACTTTCCCCCTCTAAATATTCCATGACATAAAAGGGCACATCCTGGTCATCGACGCCATAGTCTTTTACCCGCACGATATGGATGCTTTTTTCACTCAGGAGGGCGCAAATGGTTGCCTCCCGCTCAAAGCGTTGGCGCATTTTGTCGTTGAGCAAGGTCTGGGCTAGGAACTTTACGGCGACCGTGACTCCCCCTAGGACTGTATCTTCACCCCGGTAGACACGCCCCATAGCCCCCTGGCCTACGAGGTCTACCAGGCGATAACGGCCGGCGAGAAGGCGATTGATATTGGGATCGGTAGTCATAGTTTGGGGTGGACGAACAAAACAATCAAAACAACAAGAGACCGGACAAAACTTAAAAGATTAAAGCTATTAAAGCTGACGGAGGAGAGTCCCTTCAATGGTACTGGTGAGGTAATGGCCGGCGAGGATGCCCCCAGAGTAGCGATATTCATCGTCGTTAATCTGGTAAAACATTTCAAAGCCACTGCGCCGTTGGCGATCGCCAAGCACCCAGTATCGCTGAACGATTGATTCTGAGCCAACCCAACCTTCTCCTTCCACCCGTCCCAAAATACTCTGTTGCAACACATAGGTATATTGTCGCTCACCGCTATCTAAACGCCCTTTGTATTGATAGGAAATTTCGGGGCGATCGCCGTCTTGAAACGTTAACTTTGTCACCATCGTAAACCAATTATTTTGGCCCCAAGCAACAATTGTTTTACCCCGAATGAGAATGGGGGGCTGATTTCGTTCGATCCAACTACCATTTAACGTCCAGCGACCTGCTTCCAACAAAAAACTATGGGCCACAATGTATCTTGCTCCTTGGGACTACGAGACGAATCAATGTCATTTGACCCTGTTCTAGTTGACCAAAAACCTTGATCACACACAGTGGGGATTCGTGACGAAACCTCCTTCTATTGTAAGGAGTTCTGCCCCATTCCGAAAAAGCCAGCGACCCGCTTTACTAGATTGTTAACGATCGAAATATTAAAGACTAGAAAAAACCCTAGGCGATCGCCTAGGGAAAAATTACACAGTAGAGGACGCTTACGGGCAAAACTAAATGCTCTGGGGCCTAGATGCTAAATGATCTAACGGAAGAGATCGGTGTTGAGTCTGAGGCCATTGTTGCTTGGGTTCGGGTTCGACTGGCCTGCCGCGCGACCCTGGGTTAAATATTCTCCGGTACCACCATCGGCGGGATCGAGGAAGGGCTTGAGGCTAATACCACTGTTTGAGTAACCTTGGGCTACGGGACTAGGGGTAGAAGAGGTAGAGCGGCCGCCAAAAATACTTTGGAGTTGTCCCAGGAGGCTATTGGTCGAGCCAGTGCCCATGAAGGTGTTGACCCCACGGGTTTGGAAACCGCTGTCGGCACTGAGGAGATTATCGAATACTTGATCCCGTGTGGCGATCGCATTTTGGCCCCGGGGCACCGTAAAGACGATTTGGCAGGTGGGGTTCAGTTCGGTGGTCACACAAACGATGTCGTAACCAT
Organism: Picosynechococcus sp. PCC 8807; assembly: GCF_001693295.1. NCBI lineage: Bacteria > Bacillati > Cyanobacteriota > Cyanophyceae > Chroococcales > Geminocystaceae > Picosynechococcus > Picosynechococcus sp. PCC 8807. Next base: position 1,755,502 of record NZ_CP016483.1, on the reverse strand, counting down.
TTTCGCGGCCAGTGGTGAGCTCGACGAGACCATCACCCCGGTACAGTTCCAAGCGGCGGGCAATTTCTTCACAGCGACGCTCTGCATTCCAACCGCCCCCCATGGTACGGGGAATCGCCCAAGGATAAACTTCCCCGGGACGACTTTCGGGCTGGTACATTACGGTGTATTGTCCCTGGTCGTACTGACACACAAAACGGCGATCGCCAGAATTGTAGATCACATCACCAGGCGTATTCCCCGCATTGGAATCTGTGTCCACAACGATATCCGGCGGTACCTGGGCGATCGCACTGCTGGCGGCAAACCCTAAAATTTCTAAGCCGACAATACCGATTTTTAACCAAGTTCGAGTCTGCAAACCTTTACTCATCTTCAAATTTCTCGTGCGTCACAGTGAATTTTAGGGGGATCCTATGGGTTTTGATGACGGGATAAGCTGACTTTAGGTTCCCCTTGTCGGCCGGAAAATGGATGTGATATATTTACTGAGCTAATTAATTTTGCGGACGTGGCGGAATTGGTAGACGCGCTAGATTTAGGTTCTAGTGTCCTAGACGTGAGAGTTCGAGTCTCTCCGTCCGCATTCACAAAAAAAGTTCCTGGGGTTTGGAGTGATGGCACTTTCCCACACTGAATTTGAGCAGGCGATCGCCCAAGTGGAAGCTGACCTTGCCGCCCTAAAAGACCGTCACGCCCAGGTCAAGGCTGCCGAAGCCCGCATCGCAGAGCTGAAAGCAGAACAAGAGAATCTCCAGGCAGAGCCAGAAACGATCCAAAAACAAGCCTCCCTCAAAACAGAACTCAACCTCATTGCCGCCGAAATCGCGAAGTTAGAACTGCAACTCGAAAGTCAGTTGCTCAAGTGGCAGGAACCCTTTTGGCAAATTGTTCGCTTCACAGGGGTGGGCATTTTATTAGGTTGGGTGCTGAAATCGTTTACGGTTTAGGGTTTCAATCCCCTTGTGGTCGCCCTGGATAAAGCGGGCGTACCAACACCGGCGTATAAAAATCGTCCTGGGAAAGCACCACCTTTGATTGAGCCGATAACAGAAGTAAAGCCCAAAAGATCCCGACCTTTTCGTGGCGATGTTGTTTGGCGGTGATCTCCTGGGGGAAAAATTCGTTGGCTTCTTTGTAGGCGATCCACTGACGGATTAAATCGTCTAATGCAAAAACCACGGGGGTTTCTGGATCAGGGGGCATCTGGGTCTGGAAAAATTGTTCTAGCTGGGCAGCCAATTCCGTGAGATTTTCATCATGGGCCAACTGGGTAATCTGTTTAATGGCCGCTTTATTGGACAGTTTACGTGGCGTTTTGAGGCGTTTTTTGGGGGTGTGATCTTCGATTTCGTTGGCAATTTGCTGGATTTGCTCAATAAATTCCTGGAGGGTGACCCGCCGCCGTTTTGGGGGAGGTGCCGTAGCCCGTCGCCGGAGTCTTTTTTCGAGCTTGAGGGGGAGTCGTTCCGTATCGCTTGCGTCCCAATCTTCGTAGAATTCTTCTTCCTGAACCTCTGCTTCAATGGCCGTTAAACTTTCGAGGGTGTCGGCCTTGAGGAGGACAAGTTTAGAGGCCCACAGAAAGGTCTGACCCGATTGGGGTAGGTCGGCCTCCCTGAGCATTGGGTCTGTATCCCCGGCAAGTCCTAGTTCACTGAGGAACTGATCGATAACATCGATGACTTGCACATCCCAGGGATCAATTTCTCCCTGTTGGGCTAGTTCAATGAGGGTGGCGATCGCCGCTTGGGGTTGGGTGGCCATGGCTTTATCGAAGGGTCAAAAATTAAGCCGTTTGCTCAGGTTGAGACTCTTCTAGGGATGCTTCAGCGGAGTCCTGGGTGTCTCCTGTCTCGGTATCGGGAGAAGTTTTAGGTTCAGGCGCCGTTTTGTCTGCGGTGGATGCGGTCGTCGCACTGGGGGAATCTGCCGATGATTCTGCGGCGTTTTGTTGGGCGGCCTGCAGTTCAGCCAAAGCTTTTTCCAATTCCTCAATTTTTTGACTCTGGAGCTTCAGTTCCCGTTGGGCTTTCCATGATTCAATTTGCCGCTGCAATTGATCCCACAGGCTAAACATCCAGGCTAGAATCGCCCCTGTGCCTACCGCCAGCAGGAGTTCGATGGAGAGGGGCGCTTCGGCTTGGAACCCCGGAATGATGTTAATCCCGACGGGTTGCGTATTTTCGATACTAAATAGCGCTAGGGCTAAGCACAGGGCAAAAAACAATAAAAAATTCAGTTGCCGCATGATCTCTCCACAGGATGCATCGCGTGGCGGATCTCGATGGTGATCGCCAACACACCCCCTAGGATATCGTAATTGTTCCAACCCAAAAAAATTGCCCCAAACATTGTTGGGGCCGCCGGATGATAAAAGTGATAATTGCGATCGCCTGGGCTTAAGCCAGGGACATTTTGGTACCACCCACAGCATCCCCAAGGCTCACATTTACCCCAGAATAAACAGTGCCTCGACGGGCATCAATGGAGATAATCGAGCCATCCCGAATTAACTGGGTTGCTTCCTTAAAGCCGACAATCACCGGAATACCCAACCGCATCCCCAAAGTTGCCGCGTGACAATTTTGATTCGGTTCTTCGATCACGATGCCGCTGGCCTTACGGATCATCTCCACATAGGCCGCATCCGTAGACCGAGCAACGAGGATCTCCCCTGGCCCAAAATCATTAATATCTTCACTTTGATTCACGACCCGGGCACGACCACTGGCCGCCCCTTGACCAATGCCAATGCCTTCTCCGAGCACCGCCTGCACCATTTCGACTTTGATGAGATCTGTAGAACCAGATACCCCTTGGAGCGTCCCCGCTGTCATGATCACCAAGTCCCCTTCATGGAGAAAACCGCTCTCCTGGGCCACATTAATCGCCGCCTTAAAGGTTTGGGTTGTCGATGGAGAATCCATAACAAGGAGTGGCTTTGCCCCCCAGACCAACTGGAGACGACGGGCCACATCCACATGGGGGGTGACAGCAAGGATCGGCGTTGCTGGGCGAAATTTAGAGACGTTTCGGGCCGTTGCCCCAGACTTGGTGAGGGTCATGATCGCCGTTGCATCTAACTGTCCAGCAATGTGGCTGACGGCGGCAGAAATAGCATTGGGAATCGATTTTTTATCAGAAGGTTGTTTTTGAATGCCGTCGGGTTCCTTTTCGATGCGCTTGGCGATGGTTGCCATGGTCGCCACAGCTTCTACGGGGAATTCACCCACAGCAGTTTCGTTAGAAAGCATCACCGCATCGGTACCATCCAAAATCGCGTTGGCCACATCGGAAACTTCGGCGCGGGTGGGGCGAGGATTACTCACCATGCTATCGAGCATCTGGGTGGCGGTAATCACAGGAATCCCGAAGCGGTTGGCGGTGGCAATGAGTTTTTTCTGGAGAATGGGCACGTCTTCGGCGGGCAGTTCGACCCCAAGATCCCCCCGGGCGACCATAACACCATCGGAAAGGGACAAAATAGCCTCCATCTGTTCGATCGCCTCGTGTTTTTCGATCTTGACGATCACAGGGACATTTTTCCCGGCATTGGCGATGAGCTCTTTGATTTCCAGGACATCCTGGGGATTGCGCACAAAACTGAGGGCGACCCAATCGACCCCTTGGTCAAGGCCAAACATGAGATCTTCGCGGTCTTTGTCGGTGAGGGCTTTAACGGAGAGATAAACCCCAGGAAAATTGACCCCTTTGTTATTGGAGAGTTTGCCACCGACGACCACGCGACAGTGGAGATTTTTTGCGGCAATATCGACCCGTTCGACCTTCATTTCTACCTTGCCATCGTCGAGGAGGATGGTGGAGCCTTCGGGGACTTCTTCCGCTAGCTTGTCATAGCTGACGTAGCCCACTTCTTGGGTACAGGGTACCTCACGACTTGTGATGATGTAGGGATCGCCGTTTTTGAGGGTGATAAAGTCGCTCTCATAGCGACCGAGGCGAATTTTTGGCCCCTGGAGATCCTGGAGGATACCAACGGGTTGGTTCAGTTCAAAGGCGGTTTGTCGAATCAGACGGATGTTGCGTTGGTGGTCATCGTGGGTACCATGGGAGAAATTTAGCCGTAGAGTGGTTGCCCCTGCTTCGATGATTTCCCGGAGAACGTCTGGTTTGCTAGTCGCAGGGCCAATGGTGGCGACGATCTTGGTGCGGCGGGGCATTTCTCTAGAGGGCATAGTGAACTTTCTCGGGTCAGTTGGGAAAACAAGCCTCATATTATCCCAAAAGTTGACGTTTCTTTCTATACGTGGCAGGGGAGTTCTGGGAGATTTTGGGAATCTCGATGGGATCTACTGTGGGGTCTGTTGGTGGAAGCTTTTGGTGGACAAGGGGGAAGCCAGAGAATCTTCCCTTTACTTTTGTGGTTTTCCTTCAGGTCTCAGGTGTCTAAATAGTTAGCGGCGATCGCCGTGGGGATCATCGGTAACATCGGCAGTACACAGATTAATCCCTGTTGCCAGGTGAGGGGAGCTGTCTGAAAGAGTTGATTCATCAGGCCCCATTGACTAAAGGCAACCTGCAAAGCGACGGCGACGGCAATGCCAACCAACAGGAGCGGGGCTTGGATGATGGTTTTTGTTTGGCCGCTGATGTAGCGAAGGAGGCTACGGCCTAGTTGACTGATGCTCAGTAAATAGATGATCCGAGCGGCAACGAGGGCTTGGATCGCCATGGTGCGGGCGAGGGCGAGATCGCCGGTGCTGGTTTTGATCCATTCAAAAATGCCAAAGATCAGAATCCAGTTAAAGATGGAAATAATCCCGATCCGTCGCAGCAGCTTGGGGGTGATCAGGGGTTCGTTGGGATTGCGGGGGGGCGATTGCATAATCCCGGCGGGCTTGGCTTCAAAGGCGAGGGGCACAGTCATGGTGATCGAGTTGATCATATTCAGCCACAGCACCTGCAAAGACAGAATGGGCAAATCCCGCGCCAACAAGACACTGATCAAGATTGTCATGGATTCACCGCCATTGACGGGCAAGAGGAAGGCGATCGCCTTGCGGAGATTGCGGTAAACGGTGCGTCCTTCTTCGACGGCGGCTTCAATGGAGGCAAAATTATCATCGGTGAGCAACATATCAGCGGATTCCCTGGCTACCTCGGTGCCGCCTTTACCCATGGCGATGCCAATGTCGGCTTGTTTGAGGGCTGGGGCATCATTCACGCCATCGCCAGTCATCGCGACGATATCACCTTTTTTCTGGAGGGCTTCGACGAGGGCAAGTTTTTGGGCTGGGGCAACCCGGGCAAAGACCGACCCGGTTTCGGCGGCCTCGGCCAGACTTTGAGGATCCATTTTTTCGAGGTCTTGACCCTCAAAGGCAATGACTGTTTCTCCGGTGCGAATTCCCATGCGTTGGGCGATCGCCTTGGCGGTGGCAATGTGATCACCGGTGATCATCTTGACGTTAATTCCTGCTGTTTGGCAGGCATGGACAGCGGCGATCGCCTCCGGTCGGGGGGGATCAATCATTCCCTGGAGCCCTAAAAACTCAAGGCCCGTGGTGAGATCCTCATGGTCAACGCTGTGTTGGTGACTGCTGACTTCTTTTTTCGCAAAGGCGAGAACCCGTAATCCTTTGGTGGCCATGGTCTCTACCACTGCTTCAATGGCCGCAGGATCGAGGGCGATCGCCTGACCATCGTCCAGTAACATCGTTTCACAACGGCGCAACAGCGATTCCACCGACCCTTTGACATAGATTGTCCGCCCCGTGCCATCATGGAGCGTCGCCATGTACTGATATTCCGACTCAAAGGGAATCGAATCGAGCCGGGGCCGCTGGGCGTCTAAACCCACCTGACTGAGGCCCGCCTTCGCCGCAGCAGTAATCAAGGCTCCTTCCGTTGGATCGCCCACCACAGACCAATCATCGCCCGTTTGTTTCAGTTGGGAATCGTTACAGAGCAACCCTGCGGTGAGACATTCTGCCAGGACTGGGGGCAAGGTTTCAAAGCTGGCGTCCCCATCATCACCGGTTGCGGCCAGGTAAACTTCTCCCTTCGGACTGTAGCCACTGCCACTCACTTTGAAATGAACATCCCCGGCATAGATCGCCTGGACAGTCATCTGATTTTCCGTGAGGGTGCCCGTTTTATCAGAACAGACCACCGTGGCACTCCCAAGGGCTTCTACAGCGGGTAATTTACGAATAATGGCGTGGCGGCGGGCCATCCGGTTCACTCCAATTGCCAGAGTAATGGTGACTACGGCAGGTAATCCTTCGGGAATCGCACTCACGGCCAGGGCCACGGCGGCTTCAAACATTTCGGCGAGGTTGCCCCCCCGGCCCCAACCAATGGCAAAGGTGAGGGTCGCTAGGGTCAAGATTACATACAGCAGGGAATGGCTAAACTTGGTGAATTTTCGGGTCAGTGGTGTAGTTAAATTGACCTGCTTTTCCATGGATTGGGAAATCTGTCCCATTTCCGTTTGATTGGCGATCGCCACGACGATGCCTGTGCCCTGGCCAAAGGTGACAAAGCTTCCCGCATAGGCCATATTGCGGCGATCGCCGAGGGGTGTGTCTAGGGGTAAAAGACCTAACTTTTTCTCAACGGGCACCGCTTCCCCCGTCAGGGCTGACTCATCAACTTGGAGGTTCCGCACCTTGAGTAACCGCAAATCCGCCGGGACTTTATCCCCGGAAGTCAACAGCACAATATCGCCAGGCACCAAATCCCGCGACGGAATCCGCAGGGTATTGCCTTCCCGCAGAACCATTGCTTCGGTGGTGACTGCTTTGGCGAGGGAGGCGATCGCCCCTTCCGCCTTAGCCTCTTGGATATAGCCAATCACCGCATTAATGAAAGTGACTCCCCAGATAACCCAAGCATTCGTCCAGGAACCCAAAGCCGCTTTAATACTTCCGGCGATGATTAAAATGTACAGAAGTGGTTGGTGGAACTGCAACAGAAAACGCAACCAAGCTGGTTTCCCAGCCCGAAACTTCAATTCATTCCAACCATACTGCTCATAACGCTGGGCCACTGCCTCTGGCGATAATCCCCGTTCTGCATCGCTCTTTAGGGATTGAATTAATTCGGCCTCTGATTGGGTATAGCAGGGAGGAGGTGATGATGACACTGGCATAACTTAAGCTGAAAAATTAACCTGCAAATTTGATCCTCCAAATTCTAGCAATTTAGTTCTATAAAATTGTGTAGTTAAATCATTAAATTTTCCTTGAAAAATCTAATTTTTAACTTGTTAATAATTTCTTTGTGGACTTTTTTGTTGTCAAATCCTCAGTGATAAAGCCTGTTCGGTTTCTTTGAAGCTAATTTTTGAAAATCCCCAAAAGTGATTTCTTTTTATCTCTTTATTGCCAATTAAGTTCTTGAGCCCCCTTGTTTTTTTAAGGAGAAAAGTTGGCTGCCGACAACATTTTGACCAGGCCCCCGATTCTAAAATGGCAGCAAGTAATCCATAATGGGCGATGGTTCATTCCATTAGCTGTCACGAAAAACTCAAAATAACCATGCGCCTTTCCCAAAGTCTGTTCGTTACCCTCCGAGAAGATCCCGCCGATGCGGAGATTCCTAGCCACAAGCTCCTGCTGCGGGCCGGCTATATCCGGCGGATTGGGCGGGGGATTTATGCTTATCTACCGTTGATGTGGCGCGTGCTCCAGAAGGTATCCCAGATTGTCCGGGAAGAGATGAATGCCACCGGTGCCCAGGAAACTCTGTTACCTCAGTTGCAACCCGCAGAAATTTGGCAAGAATCGGGCCGTTGGGATACCTACACCCAGGCAGAAGGGATTATGTTTTCTTTGCGCGATCGCCTGGATGGAGAATTAGGTTTGGGGCCAACCCACGAGGAAGTGATTACCACCATTGCCAAGGACATGATCCGTTCCTATCGGCAGTTACCCCAGCATTTGTACCAGATTCAGACGAAATTCCGCGATGAGATTCGGCCCCGGTTTGGTTTGATGCGCGGGCGGGAATTCATCATGAAAGATGGCTACTCGTTCCATGCTTCTGATCCATGTCTGAAGCAAACCTACGCAGACATGGATCAGGCGTATCGTAATATGTTGCGTCGCTGTGGTTTACAATTCCGGGCTGTAGAGGCAGACTCTGGAGCCATTGGTGGTTCTGGTTCCCAAGAATTTATGATCCTCGCCGATGCCGGGGAAGATGAAATTCTCTACACGGAGGATGAAAAGTACGCCGCGAATACCGAGAAAGCCGTGTCTTTGCCCGTTGAGGCGATCGCCTCTCCCTTCAACAGTTTTGAAAAGCGTGAAACCCCAAACACAGCTACCATCGAATCCCTGTGTAAGTTCCTAGATTGTTCCCCCACCTGTGTCGTTAAAAATGTCCTTTATCAGGTAGTTTATAACAATGGCAAAATAGTTTTAGCTTTGATCTCAATTCGGGGCGATCAAGATGTCAACGAAGTCAAATTGCAGAATGAGTTGACAAAACTAGCGTCTAATTACGATGCAAAAACTGTCATTTCCTTAACGGTGCCCGATGCCGAAGCCCAACAAAAATGGGCCGCAAAAACATTACCTTTAGGCTACATTTCTCCGGCTTTAGCAGATGATTTTATTGCTAGAAATAAAGCGGTTTCAGGCGAATTTTTACGCTTCGTTGATCCCACTGCGGCGACATTAAAAAACTTTGTCACGGGTGCCGATGAAACAAATTACCACGTCCTCGGCGCAAACTGGGGTACAGAGTTTAAGCTACCGGCATTGCAAGTGGATGTGCGGTTAGCAAAGGCCGGCGATCGCGCTGTCCATGATCCAACCCAAATCCTCCAAACGGCGCGGGGCATCGAAGCGGGCCACATTTTCCAACTGGGAACGAAATATTCCGAAGCCATGGGGGCCACCTTTACCGACGAAAATGGCAAGGAACAACCCCTGGTGATGGGCTGTTATGGGGTTGGCGTTTCCCGTCTGGCCCAAGCAGCCGTGGAGCAATCCTACGACGAGAATGGCATTATTTGGCCCGTGGCGATCGCCCCTTACCATGCCGTGGTAGTGGTGCCCAATGTTAAGAGTGAAGAACAGATGGCAGCAGCGGAAAAACTCTATGCCGATCTCAATGCCGCTGGGGTCGAAACGATCCTCGATGACCGCAACGAACGGGCCGGGGTGAAATTTAAGGATGCAGAACTGATTGGCATTCCCTTCCGGGTTGTCACAGGGAAATCCCTTAAGGATGGCAAGGTGGAAGTGGTGCGCCGCAAAGAAGGCGATCGCCAAGATCTTGATCTTGATGATGTGGTTGCAACCTTAAAAAATTGGGTCGAAGCCGCAGGCCAGTAAGCCCCTGGGGGAATCGTTATAATGGCCCTAGGGTTAAGCGGTTTCCCCTTTTTTAGCTATGGTTCAAACGCCTAGGATTCCCGACATCACCTACGACCAAGATTATCAACTCTGGTTGCAACAGACCCTCGAAAAATTGCGCCTCCGGGATTATGGGGCTGTCGATTGGGAACATCTAATTGATGAAATAGAATCGATGGGTAAACGCGATCGCCACCGCCTCAAGAGTAATTTGATCATTTTGTTGATGCACTTACTGCAGTGGGACTTTCAGGCAGAGAAACGTTCTGGTAGCTGGGAGTCAACGATCATTGAGCACCGTCGCCGCATTATTGACGATTTAGAAGATTCTCCGAGTCTGCGGCCCTATTTACAGCAGATTTTAGCCTCTGCCTACACTACGGCACGGCAACGGGCAAAGGCAGAAACAGATTTATCCCAAGACAGCTTTCCCCAGGAGTGTCCCTACGATCTAGACCAGATTCTTGGTTTGGGTTAAGCCATTACAATCTCTATTTTTGTGAACCAAAGCCAGCAAATTTACGTCAAAAATTGTGACTCAGGGTTTAGTAATGGCGGGGAAACCCACCTAAACCGGGAGAATTCAATTGCTAAGATTGACGATAAAACCCCCTGCGGTGTCTCCCCAACGCCCGGCTTGATGTGGCCATCATCCTAAAACTTTATACAGACTGGATAGAAAAACTTCTATGAGACGATCAAAATTTGTCCAACGATTTACAACCCACATTGTTGCCCTCTGTGTGGGCTGTGCCATTACCTTCGGGGCAATGCAAGGCTCTAGCCAAACCCTCAACCAACCCCTCGCTGATACCAATCCGCCCCAGGAAGTAGCGGCGGTACCCGTGGCAGCAGGGCGGAGTTTTGTCGCTGACGCGGTGGCCAGGACAGGGCAAGCAGTGGTGCGTCTAGATACAGAAAAAACTGTGGTGCGCCGCTTCCAGGATCCGTTTATGAATGATCCATTTTTCCGGGAGTTTTTTGGCGATCGCTTTGGGATGCAATTTCCCGATGAACAGCGTCAGGTGCTCACCGGACAAGGATCTGGGTTTATTACAGATCGGTCTGGGGTGATCCTCACCAATGCCCACGTTGTGAGCGGTGCTGATCGAGTTACCGTAACGCTAAAAGATGGCCGCAGCTTTGAAGGGGAAGTAAAGGGTACCGACGAAGTAACTGATTTGGCCGTCGTGAAAATTGACCCCAAAAATGAGTCTATTCCCGTGGCTCCCCTCGGTGATTCTGGGTCTGTGCAGGTGGGTGACTGGGCGATCGCCGTAGGGAACCCGGTCGGCCTGAACAATACTGTTACCCTCGGCATTATTAGTACCCTGGAGCGGTCTTCGGCCCAGGCAGGAATTCCCGATAAGCGGGTCGATTTTCTCCAGACCGATGCCGCCATTAACCCTGGTAACTCCGGTGGCCCCCTCCTCAACGCCGACGGTGAAGTGATTGGGATTAACACCGCGATCCGCCGGGATGCCATGGGCATTGGATTTGCGATCCCGATCAACAAAGCCAAGGATCTTGAACCCACCCTCGCCGCTGGGAAAGAAGTACCCCATCCCTTCATCGGGATTCGGATGGTGAGCCTCACCCCAGAAATGGCCAAGGAAAATAATGCTGACCCCAATTCCATCGTGCTCTTACCGGAAGTGAACGGAGCGCTGGTGCTGGGTGTGGTGCCGGGTAGTCCAGCGGAAACAGCGGGTCTGCGTCGGGGCGATGTGATTACAAAAATCAACGGTAAGGCGATCGCCAATGCCCAACAACTCCAGGAAACTGTTGAAAAGAGCGGCGTTGATGCCAGTTTGAAAGTGGAACTGCGCCGGGGCGATCGCACCTCAGAACTCACCTTGAGAACGGCACAAATGCAAGGGGTTTCCTAAGTTCTTTTAGTTGAAATTTCCCCCAAGGTCTCCGGGTTCACAACCTGGGGACTTTTTTTGCGCTCTAGCCTAGAGATTCACCGATGGTTAAGCGCATCCCGTTGACCATATCCCAACCGGACTGGGGTTTTTTGCCGCTGGGTTGCACCTGTTTGAGCAGTAGGAGTCCGTCCCCCGTTTGGATGATGGGGCCAAATTTTTTGGCGATCGCCACAATTTCCCCAACCTTCCCTGTGTTCCCAACAAATTCCTTGAGGGGTTTGTATGCTGCGGGATATTGCGCAAAACATTCCGGCACGAGGGGAATCGTTTCTAACACTTTTAAAGGTTTATCGCGGCAGGTGGTGAGGCAGTTGGGATAGAAACCGCGCACTTGATTATGTAAGGCGATCGCCCCTTTTTGCCAATCTAGCTGAAAATCTTCTTTCTGAATCAACGGCGCATAGGTGGCTTGGTCTGGATCCTGGGGGATGGGGGTGATTTTTCCTTGAGCCAGTTGAATGAGCGTTTCTGTCAATAAAGCCGCCCCGGAGGTCGCTAATTTCACTGCCAAGTCATGGGCATTGTCCCAAAGATCAATGGGCGTTTCAGCCTTGAGGAGCATTGCCCCGGTATCCATCCCCTCATCCATGAGCATGGTGGTCATCCCCGTCACCGTTTCCCCCTGGACTAAGCTCCACTGGATCGGCGCGGCGCCGCGATATTTCGGCAACAGGGAACCATGGCCATTGACACAGCCGAGCCGGGGCATCTGGAGGATTTGCGGCGAGAGCAACTGCCCGTAGGCGACCACCGCAAACACATCGGCTTGGAGGTTTTCGAGAATCGCTAAGGTTTCAGGATCTTTTTTGATGCGCTTCGGTTGCCAGACGGGGAGATCATGGGCGATCGCCACCTTTTTTACCGCCGACGGAATCAGTTGACTGCCCCGACCCCGCCGCTTATCCGGTTGGGTGACGACCCCCAGCACTTCAATGTCCGGGTGATTCAAAAGGGCTTCTAGGTAGGGCACTGCAAACTGAGGCGTACCGAAAAAGACAACTTTAAGCATGGGCGAGATTCACCAATCACAAATCGGCTTTTCACTTTAGCGCAGATCTCCCCCGACCTTAGTGATTATGCAAACCTCATCGGTCTTTTGAACTGCTCCTAAATCTCCCCCAAACTGGGGGCAGGGGGGCCTCGTTAATTAAGCACCGACAGACTCCTTAGCGGCGTAGAGCACTTCCAGGGAAATTTCACTCAATCCCTGGGCGCGGGCATATTTTTCGGTGTTACGCTTCACCTTGCCCCGCACAAATCCGGGGACTTTGTTCAGTTGTCCCTGGGCTTCCGTTGTCCAATTCAGATCAGAACTGGCCGACATGGTTGTGGTAATGACTTCCTTGGTATCGTGGCCGCCGAAAATTTCGAGCAAATGGTCTTCCATGCCTAGGGTAAAGGAGTTATAAACCAGATCCGCGATTTGGTTAGTGCCCTCATAACCCACGAAAGGCCGATAACCAATGGGGAAGTTTTGGATGTGGATCGGGGCGGCGATCACGCCACAGGGAATATTCAGCCGTTTACCCACGTGGCGTTCCATCTGGGTACCGAAAATGGCAGCAGGTTCTAGGCGGGCGATCGCATCAGCAATTTCGCCATGATCTTCGCTAATTAAAATCTCATCACAGTATTCGCTCACCTCTTGACGGAACCAGTCAGCATCATATTTACAATAAGTTCCCGCCAGCACCACATGGATGCCCATTTCCCGCGCCAGAATTTTCGTCATTGCGACAGCGTGGGTATTATCCCCAAAGACAATCGCCTTTTTGCCCGTTAAATTTTGGCAATCAATGGAACGACTAAACCAAGCGGCCTGGGACACATGGAGGGTTTGTTCTTCGATAAAGGCTTCATAATCTGCCGTGGCTCCCTGGTCATTAATCGCTCCCTGGATCGCGCGGATGCAACGGGCCGTTTCCACAACGCCCATCGGTGTAATGTCTACATAGGGTTGGTCAAATTCTTGTTCTAAATATTTTGCCGTGGGCAGGCCCAATTCCCGGTAGGGCACAAGGTTAAACCAGGCCTGGGGCAATTTTTTCAAATCGTGGACAGAGGCTTTGTCAGGAATGACCAAATTCACACTAATCCCCAACTCGGCCATCAAAGTCTTCAGTTCACGGATGTCGTGGTTGTTGTGGAAACCGAGGGTGGAAATCCCAATAATATTTACCGACGGTTGCGGGGTTTTCTCAGTGGCTAAGTCACCTTTTTTTCTTGCCTTATTGATATAAAACTGGACAATTTGCTGGAGGGTGCGATCGCCAGCCTGGAGTTCATTAACCCGGTAGTGGTTCACATCCGCCAAGATGACATCACCCTGGGCATCTAATTGGGCGCGGGCGACGAAATTTTCGAGGTCTTCCTGGAGAATGCTTGAAGTGCAAGTGGGGGTCAAGACAATTAAATCGGGTCGTTCCTCTTGATCCTTGCGGACAATATTATCAACAACTTTTTCTTGGGAGCCCCGCGCCAGAACATTTCGATCCACAATGCTGGCGGTGACAGGGGTGAAATTGCGTTCCCGTTCTAACATCGAACGCATCACATTAAAGTAATCGTCGCCTAGGGGAGCGTGCATAATCGCATGGACATTTTTAAAAGAACTGGCAATGCGTAATGTGCCGATGTGGGCTGGGCCTGCATACATCCAATAGGCAAGTTTCATAGGTATTTTTACTCCCAAAAAAAACTGGTTTGTGATCAAAAGTGATCTCAGTCAGTGTCATTTTCGCAAATGATTTTCGGGTTCTCGGAGAAGAAAACAAAAGTCAATAAAACGATGTATCTCGCAAAGAAAATGGTTTCATTTCAAGGGATATCTCTACGAATAAAGGGTCATCATCTGTTTCTTTCAATGAATTTCAAGCTTTGCCTCGATGATGATTCGCCGTCAAGAACTTTGGGGAAGGATATACAATGCACTTTATTAATGAATTTCGTTTGATTGCAATTGTCTCTGCTCCTAGCCATGACCCAAGTTTTTACACCAAAACCCATTCAATACGCTCCCGAAACGATACAGCGGGCATTGGTGGCTTTTGCTTGCACACCGCTCCGGTGGGAACTACTGGCAGCGATGAAAGATCAGAGTGTGGCACTCCCTGATATTGCTGGAGAAGCTGGACTCCGGGCGGGTTATAGTGAACGATCGCTGCCGGAAGGGGCCGTGGAAGAGTTGATGATGTGGCTGATTCAAGTGGGATTGCTCCGGCGGGAGGTTGATGGTCAAGGTTTGACAGATAGTTTTCGCTTAACGCCTTTGGGTCGTCAGGTGTTGGCCCAATGGCAAGCGGCACCCCAGGCGGTAAAGGTGTCGTGGTTGGCTCGGTGCCAAAATGCTTTACAACGTTGGCTGAGTCGGTTTTCGGTCTAGACTGTACAATCTAAATCTATGCATCTATCTTTCGGTTTAATGTGAGGAAGCTTCATGCGGGCGATCGCCATTTTTAGCCCTAGTCGTCGGTCTGGAAAATCATGGTTAATTACGGCGCTGGCCCGTTCCCTAACTCGGCAAGGGTTGCGAGTTGTTCCTTTCCAAAGTCAAACGGAAATCACAAAAGGCTATCGGGTCAGTGCCGACGCAGAAGTCAGTCAATCAGCGGCTTGGCAAGCGTGGGCCGCAAAAATTCAACCAACAACCCATCTCAACCCAGTTTTACTAAAAGCCTGTAGCCCCCCTGGTGAGTCAAAGCCCAAATTTCAACTGCTGATTCAAGGGCGGGGGATTGGTACTGTCAAACGAACGGCTTACTACGATAGCTATTACGATATTGCGCGACCGCTGATTCGAGAATGTTTGATGGCATTGCCGCCGAAATACGATGTGCTGCTATTCGATAGTTATCGCGACAGTCTTTACCATCCCCTCACCAGCGATACCGACCAAAATTTTGAGATTCTCAAGGGTTTAGAGGCGCCCGTCACGGGTATTATTTTGATTGACTGCACCCATGAAGGGGCCATCAATCAGCTCTGGGGCCTCTGGCAACGGCTTTCCCCAGAAAATCGTCAACTGATTCGGGGGGTAATCTTCAATCAGTGGCAAGGCGATCGCCCCCAAGAAACCCAAACCAGTCAATGGGTCAAAACACATCTCAAACGACCCGTCCTCGGCTATATTCGGCCCCTCCAAAATCTGGCCTTTGACCCCGAAAGCCTCTGTACTACCGTTGCCCATAACCCTGTCAATTTGCCTCAAAATAAACTGCGCTTGCAGGTAATCCAGCTCCCTCACCTCTGTCCCTATGCAGACTTTGATGCCCTGATGGGTGAGGCTTCGGTACAGTTGGAATTTATTAATCCGACCGAGACCCTGGGTTATCCCGATGCGGTGATTGTGCCCCACACCAGCCAGGCGATCGCCGACCTCGACTATCTCCACAAATACGGCTATCCCCAACAGCTACAGCAATATGTCAATGCAGGCGGCACGGTGTTAGGGATCGGCAATGGTGCCAATCTCCTCAGTAAAAAAATTGCCCTCCCTAGTGGCGATTTTCAACCAGCCCTCGGTTTAACGCCCTTTGATAGCCAACCCCATACCAAGGCCGCCCTCTTCCCCGCCGAAACATTTTCGCGCTTCCCCTTTCCAAATCTTCCCCTCAACGGCATGACCCTCCCCTGTGACATCCTGAACTATGCTCCCAGTAGCGGTTATACCCAACTCTTTGAAACCCCAAATCTGGGTCTTGTTAACCAAAGTCAAAACATCTGGGCCGTCTACTTGCAAGGTTTGTTTAATAATGGCCCCTGGTGTCGCTTTTGGCTCAATGCCCTCCGCCAAAAACGGGGCCTCTCTTCTCTACCGACAGGTATTGCCAATTTCAACGAACGGCAAGAAGCAATCCTCGAAGCCCTCGCCAATCACCTTGAGCAATATGTTGATCCGACGATTTTATTAGAGGATGCCGATTAATCGTCCTCGGTTGATAGAAAAAGGGGCAATATTTTTGTTGGCGTAGATTACAGCAGGCGATCGCCTTTTGGGGCCGATGGTGACCTGAATGTTAGTATTTATTTGCAATAAGGCCAGATTGTTGCAAAAGTAGAAAAGGGCGTTTATTATTGTCAATAAGCTGAACTTGTTGAAAAATATGCTGGTACCTTCCTACGACGTAAGCGCCCTCAAGACCGAACTCAATGCTAAAGGATGGCGGTTAACGCCCCAGCGGGAAAAAATTCTCCGCACCTTTCTAAATTTGCCGAAGGGTGAACACCTCAGCGCTGAAGATTTGCACAATGAGTTATTGGAGCAACAGGAAAAAATCAGTCTCTCGACGGTGTACCGTAGCGTAAAACTCATGACTCGCATGGGCATTTTGCGGGAGCTGGAGCTAGCAGAAGGCCATAAGCATTATGAACTGAACCAGTCCCAGGCGCACCACCACCATTTAGTCTGTGTCCAGTGCAATAAAACCATTGAGTTTGAGGATGTCGCGATCAACAAACACAGCATTGCTCAATGCCAACAGCAGGGATTCGAGTTACTCGATTGCCAGTTAACGATCACCACCATTTGTCCGGAGGCTCGCTTGATGGGTTGGCCCTCGGCGCTCCCCCACGATTGGGTCTGTTCGCGGGAAAAAGCCCAAACCCACCTCCATTAATCGAGGCGATCGCCTTTGACGGTAACATTGCAACCCCAATCGCCTTTGTTGGTTACGGAAAATTTAACGGTGGGCTACCAACGGCGGGCCTTACTTCAGGATTTGAATCTGGCGATCGCCCAGGGTCAGTTTGTTTGTTTAGTGGGCGCGAATGGATCAGGAAAATCCACCCTAATTCGGACATTGGCAGGTCTTGAAGCTCCCCAAGCAGGTCAAGTTTGGCTGAACGGTACACCACTGACGGCCCTCAATGCGGCCCAGCGTGCCCAACGCCTCAGCTTAGTTTTAACGGAGCGGGTTGATCTCGCCTGGATGTCAGTTACGGAATTAGTTGCCTTGGGGCGTTATCCCTATACCGATTGGCAAGGGCGTTTGGGACCAACGGATCGACAGATTGTCCGGGAGGCGATCGCCGCCGTGGGTTTGACAAATCTCCAGGCCCAACCCCTGAACAATATTAGCGACGGGGAACGACAAAAAGCGATGATTGCGCGGGCCTTGGCCCAGGCGACGGATTTGATGTTGCTGGATGAACCGACGGCCTATCTTGACGTGCCCCGCCGGGTGGAAGTGATGCAACTGCTGCGGTTTTTGGCGCACCAACAAGGGCGCACCGTTTTGATGTCGACCCATGACCTCGATTTGGCCCTGCGGAGTGCGGATCAGCTCTGGCTGATTACCCCCAGTCAAAGGTTAGTGGTGGGGACACCGGAGGAGTTGGCCCTAGAGGGATATTTGGGGACAACCTTTAGTAGCGATCGCTTTTATTTTGATCAAATGAGTGGTCAGTTTCAGTTACAGTACCAGCGGCGATCGCCCATTCAATTTATGGGTCAAGGCTTGGCGGCCACCTGGACAGAACGGGCCTTAACGCGTCTGGGTTTTGAAGCGGTACAAACGCCTTGTCCATTGCGCCTCGATCTCCAGGAACAGCCGACCCGTTGGCTTTTGTCCCAGGGCGATCGCCAAGTGCAATTCATGAGCCTTGGAGCACTCAGCGCCCATCTCCAAGCTTTACAATGGGAAGGCTGTTGACCAAAGCAACCATGGCAGAGATCAAAATTCCCCAACGCGACATCCTCAGTCTTAATTTGGCCCCCCTGAAAACCCTGGTGCAATCGATCCTGCTCGATGAGGCCCTCGCAGACCATGAGCAAAAGTTTCAGTTAAAGATCGATTTTCCCCAGGAAGCGAATGATCCCCGTGAACTCTCAGAAATCCCAGAAATTCGTCTCTGGTTTGTGCGTCTCGATGCGATCTTTCCTTGGTTTCCGTTCCTCCTCGACTGGAAAGCAGGAGAATTAGCCCGCTATACGGCGATGCTCGTGCCCCATCAATTTCATCGCACCGAAGGGATTCAATATAACCCCGAAGCCCTCGAAATTTTTGTGATGAATAAAGTATTTTGCCTCAGCGAAACTTTACCAAAATTCGGCATTCAACCCCAGTCACGGGTAAAGGCGATCGCCCAATTACTAGGCTACGAACTAGACAACGACTTTTTAAATAGTCTTGAAATGTAGTGAATACTCAATTTTAAATTATTTATTCTTTGAAGACCAATTTCAGTTCCGATTATGTTATTAAATTTTTTTGAGTACATTAATCCGTATTGATCTATAGGGGATAATATCTTTTAAATGCTTCGTTTTTTAGATCTTTAATATATGCTTTGGCTTGTTCTATTCCATAAGCATTATTGTCTCCTTTACTCATATTACATTTCCAACAAATTACTTCTAAATTATTATATTCAAACAACAATTCTGGACAGCGAGCTTTATTGATTTTGTGATCTAAAGTCACGTAATTTGGATGAAAGTATAGTTTGCCAGCTCGATTAATATATTTTTCGCCTGTTTTTTTAATATATTGATAACCTCTAGAAATTGCCTCTTGTTCTGACGTAGTGCTATATAGATGCTTTCCATGAGTCATTTTTTGGGCACAAAATGGACATGGTTTACCAAAGAACAAAGACCTATATTTACTGGGACTGATTAGCCCTAGTTGTGGATGTTGAATTACTGGCTGATTTTGCCCCCACTGCCAAACATCATCTATTTGCGATGTTCTGTATAAAGTAGAGAGAAATTTTTTGTCGTTTTTATACATTACAAGACTTGATACTTTGATTTTGCTTTTTGTGCAATTCTATGAATTTCTTTTCCTTTTGACTCTACTTTTTGAAATGCTTCTTGTGCAACTTTTATTGCGTTTTCTGCTTCAAGAATAGTATGGTTAATAGCACTTTGTATGTCACCATCACGCAGCTTTTTTTCGAAAAGGGTTGTAAGTTTAGAGTATTGTTTTAAAATTTGCCATGATTTTTGTACGTGAAGCCAACCAATGTTTCTATAACCTTTCTTTCTTGCTTCTTTTTTTTCTTTAGGGCTAAATTGAGAGAATAAAGCTGTGTTTCGTTTTTGCCATTCTCGATAGCCGAGACCTTCAACCTTTTTCATTATCCAGACCTATAGTATTGAACTTTCGTTTGATATCCTCCCAAGTTGAGTTTCCGTAATTATTTTTAATGTAGTCTGAAACTGCCGATAACTGATTTCTCAGACTATCAATGGTTATTTCTAAAATTTTAATAGTCTCTTTTGCTTCATCACTAATGGCTGTCGCTTTATCGTCTATTTCATCAATAGTATCTTGCAGTCCTTCTACAGCGTCGTTATAGTCTTCTGTATGAACTAGGTTTTGTTCCTGAAGTTGATGTCTTCGCTCTAAACCCCGTTTAGAGAAAGCACTGAGAAGCCATTTCCCTGCTGCAATAATTTCAGAGTTCTCAGGACTTAAGAAGGCTTTGAGCTTATCGTTAGCAGCCTTTGTTTTCTGGGCTTGACAATAACGATTGTAATTTACAGACTTTCTAAGAATATAAATGATATCTAGGTAACGAACTAATTCTAGAATTTGCTCATCTGTGAGTTTTTTGTCGAGAGCGTATCCAGCAATTCCCGTAGTCCGACTAATTTGTCTGATAAGCTGTTTCCGTTCAAGTATATCCATTGATTACAGATATAGAATGCACAAGTTAGTTTAGTTTACAGCATATTTTGTATAGAGTACACTGTTTATCTGCAAGATAGACAATGGGCGATCGCCCAATTATTAGGCTACGAACTAGACGACGACTTTTTAAATGATCTCAGCTAAATTAAATTCCCGCACCATCTAAATATTGTTGAATTTCCCGGTCAGACAAGCGACAGCTATCTTTGTGATTTTGACGACGGTGGGCTGTTACGAGATCCGGCTGCTGTTGACCTTGGAGGGTTTGTACTTGTTCTTCTAGGGCTTCAATGCGGTCTAAGAGAGTACGAATCACCGTTGCTTCCGAATCGGGTAGGCTGCCGTGTTCCAAAGGATTCACCTTGACCCCAGAACGATAGACGATCCGCCCCGGAATGCCGACCACTGTGCAATCCGAAGGCACATGGCGTAAAACCACTGATCCCGCGCCAATACGCACGTTATTCCCAATTTCAATATTGCCGAGCACCTTGGCTCCCCCACCAACAACGACATTTTCACCGAGGGTCGGGTGGCGTTTTCCACTCTCTTTCCCTGTACCGCCGAGGGTGACGCCTTGGTAGATCAAACAATAGTCACCAACAATAGCCGTTTCACCAATAACAACGCCCATGCCATGGTCAATAAAAACTCCGTGGCCAATGCGGGCACCTGGGTGAATTTCAATTCCCGTTAAAAAGCGGGCGATATGGGAGAGAAACCGGGGGATAAACGGCAGACCAGAGCGATAGAGGGCATGGGAGACGCGATGAAACAACAGCGCTTGGAGGCCCGGATAGCAAAATAGAACTTCAAGCCAGTTACGCGCAGCGGGATCTCGTTCAAAAATAATGCGGAAGTCGGCGAAGAGGGTGGAGAGCATAATGAATTCTAATCAGAGCGATAATTCATGCCAAAGGTCAAGGCCATTTTCTATAGTATCCCTTGGTTGTTCTGCCTGGGGCAATTTTTTAGATTTCATCACCCAGGGGATATTTACTTTAGGCGTCCTGACCGCAAAATACTAATGATTAGCCACAATCCTAAAAGACTAGCTGCCGCAAACAAAATTTCATTCACAATCATTAACTGACGGTTCGGCGAAATGGTAATGATTGCGGCTCCCATGATTAACGATCCCACCACAATACTGAAGGATAGGCGATTAGCGGAGTCGTCAATGCTACGGCGCAGGCCATCGAGTTCCCGCAGGTTTAAATTCCACTGGAGGGTTTCTGAGCTGAGGCGGTCGAGAATCACGTCAATCTGGCGCGGCGATCGCAAAGAAATGGTTTTCAGATCGAGAACCGTGCGGAACATGGTCTGAAACGGGGTGTCTCCCACCAATTGCCGCCGGAAAATATCAGTAATCAGGGGTTTAATTTCATCGAGTAAATTAACCTCTGGATTAAAACTGCGGGCGACCCCCTCCAAATTGGCGAGACTTTTGGCATACAAACCCAAATTTCCCGGCAGTTTAACCTTATTGTTGCGGGCTACCTGCAAAATTTCATAGAACACCTCACTAAAATTTAACTGCGTTAAGCTCCGGTCGTAATATTTACGCAGCAGGCGATCATAGTTGGCTTCTAGGCGGGCTAAGTTCGTCGTGTGCGCCCCTTCGGATAGTTCTAGGGTCAACTGGGCACAGCTCTGGGCATCCATATCCACAATGGCCAGTAGCATCTCTGTCAGTAGTTTTTGGGTGCGCGGATCGAGGCGGCCAATCATCCCACAATCAATTAACGCCACCGTCTGACTATCGAGGTAGAAAATATTACCGGGGTGAGGATCAGCATGGAAAAAACCATCCACAAAAATTTGCTGGAAAAAAGCCCGAAACAAAATTGTCGTGATTGCTTGACGTTGTTTTTCTGAAGTGACCTCCGCTTCCAGCAAGGGCTTGCCATCGAGCCATTCCATAACCAGCAGCTTTTCGGTGGTCAGCTCCCAATAAATTTCTGGAATCGTCAGTTTTTGTTGATCAAACCAACTGCTTTTCGCTAAATTGCGCCGGAGCTGATCGGTATAACCTGCTTCAGTACGAAAATCGAGCTCCGCCTGGACAGCTTTTGTAAACTCTTTCGCGAGGGCAATTACATCATAATCTTGGCCAAATTCTGTGAGAGCAGCGAGTTCTGCAATCCCTTTGATGAGGGCAATGTCCTGGGCGACGATTTGATCGATGCCTGGCCGTTGTACCTTCAAGGCGACAGCTTGACCATTCCGCAGAACCGCCCGATGGATTTGGGCAATGGAACCCGCTGCAATGGGGTTGGGATTAATTTCTTGAAAAACGTCTTCGAGGGGTTGGGAAAGTTGCTGACGAATGGTTTGCTCAATTTCAAACCAAGGCACCGTGGGGACTTTGGCTTGGAGAGCAGTGAGGGCCTCAATGTATTTCGGGGGTAGAAGATCGGGCCTAGTGCTCAGAAGCTGTCCGAGCTTGACATAAAAAGGCCCTAGCTCCACCAGAATATTGCGAAAAACTTCAGGGGGGGGGATCTGTGGTTTATCGGCTTTACCACCAGTCAGGAGACTCTTCATGAAGTCCCAACCATTACTGAAAACAATTTCAATAATTTCCCGCTGGCGTGAACTGCTCTGGGTCAGAGAAAAAACCATGGAACACCCGATGTAGAATTAGCTTGGTCTCTACTATACGTTAGTTTTTTTAGAGGGAAGCGCCTCCATCAAGTTATTCATTTGTCCCCAAAAATGCCTAGCCCAGACTTTACCTTGGGCTCCAGAACAAATGGCAGCAGATTTTTGTAAGTAGGTTATTGAACCGTTTGGTTACGCCACAGTTCTGGATCGATCGCCACGCCATTGACATAGAGTCCCCAGTGGAGGTGAGGCCCGGTGGAAGCACCACTAGAACCGACGGTGCCGATCGCTTGACCTGCTTGGACAAAATCTCCTTCCTTGAGGTTGCTGGGAATACTGTTGAGGTGTAGGAAAACGCTAATGACGCCCTGGCCATGGTCAATACCGACGGTATTGCCGTGTACTTTAAAACCATTTTTCTCGAAGTCAATCAGGGCCACTTTGCCAGGGGCAGGAGCGACCACCGGGGAACCATAGCCTGCTGCATAGTCAATGCCGCGATGGTAGTAATCCTGGGCAAAAACGCCATTGTAGTAGCGCCGTACGCCAAAAATCGTTGAAACGCGACCACTATTCGGCCGCAGGAAAGGGCCATTCCAATGTTTTGTGGGGGAGACGATAGCTTTGAGGGCGGCGACGCGGTCAAGTTCGTATTGGGTTGCAGGGCCAGAGCCACTGCCAGAAAGGGTAATGCGCTGGGTCGGAAAACGGCGGTCTTGGATCCAAACGGCGAGGTTGCGGGTTTCGTTGCCATCACTCACCTGGAGGAGGGTTTTGCCGTGGGATTCGAGGGGAGATGTCGGAATTAAAGCTCGGTAGCGATCGCCGGCCGGATCGAGGGGGAAAACAGGATAAGTATCGGCCTGGGTCGCGCCACTTTTAGTAAAGCGTACCGTTAAAGTATCGGCCTGTTGGGGATCGAGGGTGCCGGGGGGATCAATAATTACGGCCATGCTCTCCCCAAGTTTGGGACTGCTGGGATTGACTGTGACTTGGAGTTGCGGTTCGCTGGTGGCTGATTCTGAAAACCCCACAACTAGGGCAAGGCTGGCAACGAGGGGGAGAAAACGGGGGAAAGAAACAGTCATGGTAAATTGCGTTAGGTCAACAGATTACAGGGACGGATCGCAGACGAAAAAGTTTACCGACAGTTTAAGCTTTGACGTAGGCGATCGCCTGGCGAGGAATCATAAATTCCCTAGTGGAGCTGCGGTCTACGACACAAAGACAGTGGGGATCTTGCCATAAAATTTTGCCAATGATGACATCATTGGTAAGGAGTTTAATCTCCACTTCCCCCTTTACTTTGACGAAGCTCTGGATGCGACGCACACTCGGATAGCCCGTATTAAATTCTGTCATAATGGCGAATTAACTTTTATTGATTAGCTTAACCGACAAGTATGGTGCTGGAATTTACGAAATATCAAGGTCTGGGTAATGATTTTATTCTGCTGGATAATCGCCAGCAAACGACGCCCCTCGTTACCCCGGAGCAAGCCATTCAACTGTGCGATCGCCACTTTGGCATTGGTGCCGACGGTGTAATTTTCGCTCTGCCAGGCCAGGCTGGTGCCGACTATACCATGCGCATTTTTAATTCCGACGGCTCTGAACCGGAAATGTGCGGTAATGGGATTCGTTGTCTAGCCCGCTTCATTGACCACCTAGAAGGGGGAAATCCGTCCGGTAAAACCTACAGCATCCATACCCTAGCGGGGATGATTCGACCCCGTTTAGAAGCCGACGAACTGGTGCGGGTTGATATGGGTGAACCGATCCTCACAGCAACAGATATTCCCACTACCCTCAAAGACGGTAACGCTCAGGCGGTGAATCAACCCCTCGACGTCGCCGGAAAAACCTGGACGGTGACCTGTGTGAGCATGGGGAATCCCCACTGTATTACCTTTGTCGAAGATGTGGCGGCGATTGCCCTAGAGGTGATTGGTAAAGATTTTGAGCACCACCCGGCTTTTCCCCAACGGATTAATACTGAATTTATTGAAGTAGTCCGTCCCGACTACATCAAAATGCGGGTCTGGGAACGGGGCGCGGGGATTACCCTTGCCTGTGGGACAGGGGCCTGTGCGTCGGTGGTGGCTGGGGTCTTAACGGGCCATTGCGATCGCCTTTGTACCGTAGAACTACCGGGGGGCTGTCTCCAGATCGAATGGTCAGCAGCAGACAATCACATCTATATGACCGGGCCAGCAGCCATTAGCTTCCAAGGTCAAGTGACCCTCTAGGCCCTTGGGGCGATCGGCAAGCGAAACGAAAACGTCGATCCTTCCATCCAACGGCTTTCAATCTCTAGGGCCGTGCCCATCTGGTTGAGGTAAGTCTGACAGAGCAATAACCCCAGGCCAGTCCCTTTTTCATTGTCGGTGCCTGGGGCTGACAGTTGATAGCTATGGCTACGAATTTTTTTAAGGGTTTCGGGCTTCATTCCCAGCCCCGTATCCCGAACCCCCAATTCCACATATTGACCACTCCGGCGCGCGAACAAGGTGATCGTTTCACCATGACGGGAATATTTCACCGCATTGCCCAGGAAATTACGCAGCACAACCCCGATAAGTTCCAAATTTCCTAGGACTTGTAATTGGGGTTCCAGCTCAACTTGTAAGGTCACATTTTTTCGTTGGGCGCAGTCCTGGCACCAGGGCAACACATGGTCGGCGATCGCCTCGACTTTGATCATCTCAATGGGAACCACTTCTGTCTGGAGTTGCTGCTGCGCCCATTGCAACATCTGCATCACCTTCATTTCCGTTTGGTCAAACTTGTTGCAGACTTCGGGAATTAAAATTTCTAGCTCCTCCGGCTCTAGGGCTTGGGCGGCCAAGAGTTCTATCACCGACCGGAAACTAATCAGGGGACTGCGCAGATCGTGGGACAACACCGCTAACAGTTGATCCTTGAGGTTATTGCTTCGATCTAGGGATTGTACTTGCACCGTGAGCAGCTTAATTTTGTTTTGCTTGCGTTTTAGATTACGGCGCAAACGGAGCAAATCTTCTACCTGGTGCGCCAGCATTTGCAGCAGTTCCCGTTCAGTGGCCGTCAATTTACGGGGTTGTTCATCAATTAAACACAGGGTACCCAGGGGATAGCCGTCCCCAGAGCGGATGGGATGACCCGCATAGAAACGAATGTAGGGTTTTCCAGTGACAAGGGGATTGTCCCAAAAGCGTTCATCGGCCAAGGTATCCGGGATTTCAAAAATGTCTGCCTCTCGAATCGCATGGCCACAAAAGGAAACATTGCGGGGGGTTTCCGTTGCCGTTAAGCCGACCTTAGCCTTAAACCACTGCCGACAATCATCCACGAGGGAAATCAAAACGATTTTGACCCCAAACAGTCGCGCCGCGAGGTTGACAATGCGATTAAATTCAGGCTCCTGGGGGGTATCTAAAAGATCCTGTTGGAACAATGATTTGAGGCGTTCTGCTTCATGGGGCAAAGGTTCGGGGGTTCGCATCACTTCAGGATTTCCTTACTGCTGTGAAAAGATTATTTTCTCTCTCCAAGGTACCCAAACTAGAAATATTTTGTGCGCCCCTGAAACCTCAAAGGAGCCTTCAAATCAAGTCTCTGTCGCTAGGGGATCACTTTGGCTCAATTTTTAAATGACCTTTAGAGGGTCGCAAAGGCTGGGGCGATCGCCAAATTACTGGTGACCGTTTGCACATCATCAAGGGCTTCGATCGTTTCGATCATTTTGAGGATCGTTTGGATCTGTACTTCGTCGGTGAGGTTCATTTCTGTCTCCGGGAACCAGCGCAACTCCGCCTCTTTTACCGTAAAGCCTGCATCCTGCAAGGTTTGGTTGAGGTGTTCTAGGTTCTCAACGGCACTGAGGACTTCCACTTCATCGCTGTCTTCGATGGCACTATAGCCTTCTGCTTCGCCGATCAAAGATGCCTCCAGCAGTGCCTCTTCATCAATGTCGCCCGTGAGAGTCACCACACCTTTGTGGCTAAACATCCAGCTCACACAACCCGTTTCTCCCAAATTGCCACCATTTTTGCTAAAGGCAGAACGTAAATCCGCCGCTGTGCGGTTGCGGTTGTCGGTGAGGGCTTCGATCAAAATCGCCACGCCCCCGGCCCCATAGCCTTCGTAACGGATTTCTTCGTAATTGGCTTCGCCATCATTGTAGGTACCCGCTCCCTTGGCGATCGCCCGTTCGATATTTTCATTGGGGATACCCGCAGCCTTTGCCTTTTCAATGGCAGTACGGAGTTGAAAATTCCCCGCCGGATCAGGGAGACCATGGCGCGCCGCAACAATGATCGCCCGGGATAACTGAGTAAACGTTTTCCCCTTCTTGGCATCAACCCGTGCCTTTTGTCGTTTAATATTTGCCCACTTACTATGTCCAGCCATGGTGAATGCTCATCAAATCATCACTGTTGCTTTCTTCTTAAACCATAACAGGCCACCAATACACAGCAGATTTTGAACCTGTCAGTAAAACTTTACCTTAGGTAATCCACCCGAAAGATTAGGTTATCCTGATTGTAGTTGACAATTCCTGTATTTTTTGACCAGCGTTGGATGGGGGCACCAGTGAGCAACAACAGTCATAATGAAGCGCATAACTATCAAGATTCCGAGTTTGAAGACGAACTCCTAGAACTGTTTGAAGACCTCGACGCAGAAACCTCTGCCCCCCCAGCGACCGATTTTCCCAAGGAGATCGATCCGAAAGTTTCATTTATCAGCTTCGCGAATAACTTTGAAGAACTTTTAGCCTTCGAGGAAGTGACCTCCCCCCAGTCCCAAACGCCTCAGCAAGCCTCGTCCCAAAACGAAGCCGACCTCGAAGCCGACTTAGAAGCTCTCCTCCAAGATACTGATCCCAACCAACCCTCTGAAACAGAAACTTACGCCACCGAGAGCGAACCTTATTTTCCCCTCGAAGATCCCGTTTCCCCGCCCCTCAAACGCCCCAAGGCCATTTCCTCCCAGATCTCCCCGGTTACCAACGGTCAGATCACCTACTACCCTCCCCTAGAGGATCTCGGTCAATACCTAGAAGTGTCATCAAGCTCGTCGGCCAACTCTGTTGACTGGCAAGCCCTCACCCAACTCATTGAACAAACTCCGAGCGCTCCTAGCCCTAATCCCTCCCCCAAAAAACGCCCCCAAATTGCCATTTCCAAACAGACGGACTTTGGTGAATTAGAAGCCCTGCTCCAACAAGCAGACACCATGGGAGGGCCTCCTATTACCACCACCAGCGGCCCTAGTACAAATCGTCAACGCTCCCAAAAGGTCAACAGCTTTGAGCAGACCATGCGGATTCCCGTCAAGCAACTCGATAACCTCAGTAACTTGATGGGAGAACTCGTTGTCAACCGCAATACACTCGAACAAAGCCAAGAAAAACTCCGGCAATTCCTCGACAATCTCACGGGCCAAGTGCAGCGGCTCAATGACATTGGTAGCCAGATGCAAGATCTTTATGAACGTTCTCTCCTGGAGCGTTCCCTGCTGGCCAGTCGTGGTCAAAGTAGTGAATATCACTTTCCCCCAGGTTTCACCACCGATAAGGCAGATGCCCCCGGTCGCCATCGTTCCCAAGAATATGACCCCCTAGAAATGGATCAGTTCACCGGCTTTCACCTCCTCTCCCAGGAGATGATTGAACTGATTGTGCGGGTGCGAGAATCTTCTTCGGATATCGAATTTCTAGTCGATGACAATGAACAAGTTGCCCGTAATCTCCGGCAGGTCAGTACGCAGCTCCAGGAAGGCTTGACTAAATCACGGATGATTCCCTTTGCCCAAGCAGCCGATCGCCTGGTGCGCCCCGTCCGGGAAATTTCCCTCAAACTCAATAAGCGAGCCTCCCTCAATGTCGAAGGTCGAGAAGTGCTCATTGACAAAATGATCCTAGAGCAGCTCTATGATCCCCTGACTCACCTGATCAACAACGCCATTACCCATGGGATTGAGTCCCCGGAAGTACGCCTCAGTAAGGGTAAGCCTGCGGCGGGGGTTGTCTCCCTCAAAGCCTATATTCAGGGGAATCAAATTGTAATTGCCATTGCCGATGATGGTGCGGGGATGGATTCTGAAGCCCTCGTCCACAAAGCCCTCGAAAAAAACCTGATTACCCCTGATCAATTATCGGATCTCAGTCAACAGGATATTTATGATTTTATTTTCCATCCTGGCTTTACCACCAAGGCGCAGGCCGATGACTTTTCTGGTCGGGGAGTTGGCATGGATGTGGTTCGCACGGCCCTCGGTAGTATTCGAGGCACGATTACCATTGACTCCGCCCTGGGTAAAGGTACAACGTTTACCATCCGGCTACCCCTCACCCTCAATATCTGCCGCGCTTTATTTTGTCTCAATCGCCACGCCCGCATTGCTCTGCCTATGGATGGGGTTGAAGATATGCAAACCTACACCCTCGACCAAGTGGAACAGGAAGGCCGCAGACGTTATATTCGCTGGCGAGATTCTCGATTGCGGGTGTATCCCCTCAGTAATCTATTGACGCTCCAACGACAAATTGGGCGGGGCTCAATTTATGGAGGGGTTGGGGATCCTGACCAAATTCCCGTTGTGATCCTGCGCAGTGCGGGCAATCTCCTGGCGATTCAAGTGGATCAGGTGCTAGGGGAACAGGAAATCGTGATTAAACAGATCGAGGGGCCGATTCCGAAACCAGCGGCGATCGCCGGAGCGACAGTCCTGGGGGATGGCACAGTTATGCCCGTGGTTGATGTGTTAGAGCTGATCGAACTTGCGGCCCAGGGACGGGTCAGGGCCAAGGCTACCACCTGGCAAGATAACCCGGCCTTACACTTGCTCGTGCCAGAGATGGTACAAACAGAGCCCATTGTGTTGATTGTGGATGATTCGATCACGGTGCGCGAACTCCTCTCGATGAGTTTCACAAAGGCTGGCTATCGGGTTGAGCAAGCCCGGGACGGCCAGGAAGCTTGGGAAAAACTGCGGGGAGGCTTACCCTGTGAACTGGTCTTTTGCGATATTGAGATGCCGCGCATGGATGGCCTAGAGCTATTATCTCGCATTCAAAAAGACCCGAATTTAGAAAAAATTCCGGTGGCCATGCTGACATCAAGGGGGGCCGATCGCCACCGACAAATGGCCGCTGAACTGGGGGCAAGTGCCTATTTCACGAAACCCTATTTAGAAGAAGTGCTGTTGGATGCGGCCCAAAAAATGCGCCAAGGAGACGTGTTACTGCCGGGCAGTACGAAACAGCCCACGGTCTCGGAGCCTGGGGACGGGATGGGTGATTTTGAACCCCTAGATGACGCGTCGGTAAAAATAACGGCCCCAAGGATTTTGATTGTGGATGATTCGGTGACAGTGCGAGAATTGTTAGCCATTACCTTCCAAAAGGCGGGCTACCATGTGGAGCGGGCCCGGGATGGAGAAGAGGCTCTAGAGCAGTTGTTGGAAAATCCCGATTTTAGTTTGGTGTTCTGTGATATTGAGATGCCGCGCCTAGATGGTTTAGCGTTGCTCGAAGAAATTCAACAATATCCTGAATTGGCCCATATTCCCATTGCGATGTTGACCTCGCGCGGGGCCGGACGACACCGGAAAATTGCGGCGGCACGGGGGGCAAAGGCCTATTTCACAAAGCCCTATGTGGAAGATCATTTGCTAGAAGCAGCGGCCCGGTTAATGGCTGGGGAAATTTTACTAGACGAAAATGGTAAGGTGGTGGCGTAACTTTGGGATGGCGATCGCCGTCTATATTTTCATCAATTGTTTTAGGTGTCAGGGGACTCGCCATGGTGCGCAGTGCTAAATTTCAGGGGCAGTGGCTCGGATTGGGGCTATGGATCGGACTTGGACTATGGGGGCCGGGGGCTTTGCCCGGTAATGCCGTTGAGATCGAAGTGGGCATTGTCCAACGATTCGGAGAAGAGCAAAACGATACTTTGACCATCTCCAGTCTGCCGGGCGATCGCCTTGAGGTGGACATTATCAGCGGCGGCCAACAACAGACGCTCCAGACCAATCAAGTCACCCTAGAGGTCGCCCAGCAACCCTTGCCCCAGGCGGAATTAGCGGAATATATCGTCCTCAGTGACCAGGGTACCTTTGAGACGGCAGAGGACAGCGCAAAATTTTGGCGTTCCCTCGGCATTGAAGTAGAAATTACCCAACCCGGTCGCTGGCAAGTGTGGGCGAAACGGGATGTCTACCAAACGCCCCTCCTCCGGCGGCTGTTACTCCAAGAATTAAAAGCGAAGGGTTACACCACCCCTTACCTCAGTTCGACGGTGCGTACCGAAAAGGCGATCGCCTCCTTTGTGGTGGGGGGGTACCGGTACAATCGGGCTAATGTGACGATCCGTTCGCGCAACGGTTTGTTTAATGTCCAAGAAGACGGCGGCCCAGAAAGTCGCTTTGCCGGGGAACTCAGGCTCCAGTCCAACGCCTACGGCACTTTTACCCTCGTTAATGATGTCGATATTGAGGTGTATCTGCGAGGTGTTGTCCCCCACGAAATTGGCCCCAATGCCCCCGATAATGCTGTCGAAGCCCAGACAATCATTGCCCGCACCTACGCCCTGCGCAATTTACGGCGTTTTGAAGCTGACAATTACGAACTTTGTGCCACGATCCATTGCCAGGTTTATAAAGGTCTCCAGGGCACCAGTCCCCGCATTGACCAGGCGATCGCCCGCACTAAAGGTTTAGTGCTCACCTACAACAATGAATTAGTCGATGCCCTGTATTCCTCTACCACTGGCGGCGTAACCGCTTCCTTTAGCGATGTGTGGGATGGGGCAGAGCGGCCTTATCTCAAAGCCGTGATTGATTCTCCAAATCCAGTCTGGGATCTAAAAGGCAACTCCCTCGCCGATGAACAGGCTTTTCGGAAATTTATCGCCCTCAACCAAGGCTTTAACGAAACGGGGCGGACTGTCTTTCGCTGGGAAAGATCCGCCACTCTCCAGGAATTAGCCACAACCCTGCAAACTTACCTAGAGCGCACCCAAAATCCCCTCGCGGGCATCCAAACGGTACAAAAACTAGAGATTAAGCGGCGATCGCCTTCGGGTCGTGTCCTGGAGTTGGATGTCACCACCGACCGGGGCATCGTCAAACTCCTGAAAAATGAAATTCGCAGTGCCCTGGGGCCGCCCCGCAGTACCCTGTTTTACCTACAGCCCAACCTCAATCCCCAAAATCAACTCACGGGCTATACCTTTGTGGGCGGTGGGTTCGGCCATGGGGTCGGCATGAGTCAATATGGCTCCTACAATCTCGCTAACTTGGGCTGGTCAGCAGCGCGGATCCTCCAGTTTTACTATCCTGGCACCACCCTCCAACCCTTAGATGAGTCCATTGTCTTTTGGCGAGAAACCCCCTAGAGATAGGTGGCAACAGCGCGTAAAGAGTCAGGGATGGCGATCGCCTCAGGAAATTCTAAAGTTGTTTCCGAACTGCCGAGGTACCCGGAGGTGGTAAAGGCCATCAACATCCGCCCTAAAGCAACCCACACCACCCGATCAAATTCCCAATCTCCCTGGCGCGGCGTGTAGCAAGCAATGGATTTCAACGCCCAAAAATAACTATTGCGCACCACCGAGCCGCCTTTTTTGTAGGGGGGCAGATCATCTTGGTGAATACAGAGAATGTCATCCTGGAGAGCTACAACACGCATAGAAACTGATCGGCGAAACACACACAGGCCCATTTTAAATCACCGCAAAATTCTCAAGGTCAAGCCAAGAAGCTGCATCGGTTGATTGCCGCAATAAACGATTCGTGAAATTTCTGCTAATTTCTTGGGGGCGATCGCAATTGTAGTGTTGCGAGCAAGGGGTAAAATATGACCTTGCCCCCCGACCTAGGAGACCCCCTTTAAAATGCTCGCCAAACGAATTTTGCCTTGCCTCGATGTGAATGCTGGACGGGTTGTCAAAGGTGTGAATTTTGTCGATCTCAAGGATGCTGGCGATCCGGTGGAGTTGGCGAAGGTTTATAACGATGCGGGGGCTGACGAATTGGTTTTCCTCGATATTACCGCCACCCACGAAGACCGCGACACCATTATCGATGTGGTCTACCAAACCGCAGAACAGGTCTTTATTCCCCTCACCGTCGGCGGTGGCATCAGTACCACGGCCCAGATTAGAAACCTCCTGCGGGCCGGGGCGGATAAAGTCAGTATCAATTCTTCGGCGGTGCGGAACCCGGATTTTATCAATGAAGCAGCCGAACGATTTGGCAATCAGTGTATTGTGGTGGCGATTGACGCCCGACGTCGGCCAGATCCGGTAAATCCGGGTTGGGATGTTTATGTGCGGGGCGGCCGCGAAAATACCGGCATTGATGCCCTGGGCTGGGCGAAGGAAATGGCCCAACGGGGCGCTGGGGAACTGCTTGTCACGAGTATGGATGCCGATGGTACCCAAGCGGGCTATGACCTCGAACTGACAAAGGCGATCGCCAATGCTGTCGAAATTCCAGTTATTGCCTCCGGGGGAGCGGGCAACACCCAGCATATTTACGAAGCCCTGACAACGGGGAAAGCAGAGGCCGCCCTTTTAGCCTCGTTGCTCCACTATGGTCAACTGACCGTCGCCGAAATCAAGACCTACCTCCAACAGCATCAAGTGCCCGTGCGCCCAACCCAAATCACTCAGTAAGGGGCAGTAATCGTTGGCCGTAAACCAAGGCTTGGTGGCAATAAACTAAGCCTTCGGCTCGGCTGGCGATCGCCAAAGGTTTGAGCATTAATTTTTCCTGGGGGAGCACACCAATTTTCGCTTGGAGAGCTGCCGCCACCGCTGCCTGGGCATAGGGGGGAATTTCACCATAATCTGCGTAGTGTTCTGTTAGAGCGATGTCCCCTGGTGGTAAACGCAGGCCCTGGGCGATCGCCACGAGGAGATGGACGCGCCGTAGGGGTTGCTGGGGTTGGAAAGTGTGGTCAGGAAAACCAGAGAAAAAACAGCCTTGATATCCCTGTTGAATGGCCTCGGCGGCAGGCAAATGGGACGGCACATCGAAAAATTGTTTCCGGGGCCGTCGGGGACTAGGGTGAAATATGGCCTGGATCCACAGGGCAAACTGGGCGCGATTGAGGGGCTGATCGGGGAAAAATTGGCCCTGGGCTGAACCGTGAATGTAGCCAAGATTGGCGATCGCCTGGATAAAGGGTTTGGCCCAGTGGTTTTGCACATCGCTAAAGGTCGGCAAATAGGGCAGCGGATCGACCAACCCAGGCGCAGCCAAAACGGGTAATTCCCCCTGTAAAACCAAGGCTTGGTGCAAAAAAGCGGCCATTTCCCCCCAGGTGATTCGCTGGAGGGGTCGCAGATCAACTTGGGGCTGGGTCACGACCAAATGGTGTTGAGTTGCAGCGGCGATCGCCCCCATCACCGTCGAAGGAATCTGGACATAGTCTCGAAAAGCCCGTAATACCGCTGGATTCCCTGGACTCAACCCTAAACCCCGTACCAACGCTTCTAGCACTTCAAACCGTTTCAGCACAGCTTGGGGGCGAAAGGTGTTATCGGGATAACCCGTCAAAAATCCCATGGAGACCGCTTGGGCGATCGCCGCTTGGTCTTGGCGCGCAACATCTGGGAATTCCGGCACAAAAGTGCCCCAAGGTCGTGGCAGATCAAAGCATTGGGCTAGCACCCTGGCAAACTCAGTCCGGGTCAGTGGTCGAGCCGGATCAAACCCAGACCCAAACCAAGCTCCTAAACCTTTGACGGTGGCAAGCTGATTACTAAACGGCATGGCCCAATGGTCAGGGGGAGGAACCAGGGGATCAGGATTAGAGCGATTCATATTAGGCATAGCTAGAGATGCAACCGAGGCAAATCACTCGGCCACAGATTGAACACAGGCGCAAATTGTCCCCATGATAGATTCTTCCGCAGGACTTGCCAGATTTTTGAGTTCTGGCCCTTTTCCTTTCTTGAGGTTTGTAACATCCGGAACAAAAAGCCCCAAAATCAATGCAGTAAACTCATTGGGCACATGACAGGAAAACATTTAACCAAGGGGATGACCCATGCGCCTGGAGCAATTGCAAGCATTTTTGGCGATCGCCGCCACCGGAAATTTTGGTCAAGCAGCCCAGCAATGTGGCGTCACCCAATCCACCGTCAGTCGCCAAATTCAAAGCCTTGAGGCCGCCGTCGGGATGCCCCTTTTTCACCGCAGTGCCCAGGTTAAACTCACCCTGGCGGGGGAACGGTTTCTGCCCTATGCCCGCAAAATTTGTAGCAGTTGGGACAATGCCCGTGCCGAAATCAATGATCTCCTCGCGGGTAATCAATCGGAACTCTGTGTCGCTGCCATTCACTCCGTCTGTGCCTACCATCTGCCGCCCGTACTCCAACAATTTTGTCGGATGTACCCCCAAACCCAACTGCGAGTCACCGCCCTCGGTAGCGATCGCGCCCTAAAAGTGCTGCGGGATAGCCTTGTGGATGTGGCCATTGTCATGAATAATCGCTTTCTCACCGCCAGCCCCGATATGGTCGTGATGCCCCTCTACAAGGAAAGCGTTGAAGTCCTCCTCAGTAGACATCATCCCCTCGCCCAGAAGGAAAAATTAAGCTGGATCGATATCGCGAGCTACCCTCAAGTGGTCTTTAAGGACGGCTACGGTATGCAACGTTATGTGCAAGATCAGCTCGCCAACCACGGCCTCGCCCCCACGGCCACCGTTGAACTCAATAGCCTCGATGCCTTCCGTGGCCTGGTACGCCAGGGCGATATGATTGCGCTCTTGCCCCAATCTGCCCTCGTCGAAGCCCGTACTGATTCTGCCCTTGTGGTCAAACCTTTACCCGATGCCATGGATATGCGGGAAGTTGTTCTCGTCACGACTAGCGATCGCCTAGAGATTCCCCCAATTCAATATTTTTGTAGTCTCATTACCCAACTTCTTTCCCAACCGCGCCTCGATACCCTTAGTGCCTAGGTCTCAGTTTAGAAAAAGACCCATAAAAAAATTGCCCCGACCAGGGTCAGAGCAAGGAACTGAGGTGACAACCCACCATTGGTGTAAGTTAGTTGTCGTCAACTAATTTAGAGATCCACTTCGCTCAGTTCACGGGTCATGTGGTCAAACGGTTCATCGATAAAAGCCGTATTCGCAATGCCAGCCGCCGCCGCCATTTCTTTAATCGCATCCTTAAGGAATTGAATTCCCCGAACCGTCGGTGCAATGGGCACCCCTAGGGAATTATAGGTTTCTCTCAAACCCTGTAGGACTCGCTCGTTGAGAACGTCCATATCCCCAGCAATTAAGGCATAGGTGCCATAGCGGAGGTAGTAGTCCATATCCCGCAAGCAAGCAGAAAAGCGACGGGTCGTATAGGCATTGCCCCCAGCTAAGAGCAGTTCAGGGACCGCTTCAAAGAGACTATTGGCCGCGGCCTTGACGATCTCCGCAGATTGACTATTGATCATCGCCGCAACGGTGATTCGGTCATTCCCCGAAGCAAAGTAGTCTTTGAGGCTCTCGATGGCATCACGGTCAAAGTAACGCCCGGTGGTATCGTAATTTCTGATCAGACTTGTAACAGCGTCCCGCATTAAATTTTCTCCGAACAGCAGTTTTATTAAGCGCGTTTAGAAAAGGATCATCCCAGGGGGATGAGAAGCTTCGTTTTATATTGACATACTCCCATGACTGAAGTACATGGTTTTTCCTTCGGGTAAAGACCCCAGGACGAGCCTGTTTTACGTCGCCCAAAGGAGTGGAGGATGTCTTCTCTCGTAATTTTATACGGCATTTATAATCCCAGGTTTCGGGGCGTATTGATTACATTTCTTTAAAAAAAATAATAAAACTGCTCTAAATCTGAGATCTAAAAGACGATTTTTGTTTTTCCCAAGCTGTACCGAGGCTGTGGCCATCCATGCCAGATGGGGCGACTTTCTGTAAATATTTTGGTGAAATTTTGGCGATCGCCTGACCCAGAGCTTTAAATCTAACCTACCCTGACAGTAAACAGTTCCTGGGCCGCAGCCAGTGGAGATGTGACCCAGACTACAACGAACTGCCATAACTCTTTCTAGGATCAAGCGAACTGTGTCGGCGTGAATCCCATCGCTTGCCGGATCCTAGCAGTGAAGATTAAGAATTGTTTGTGAGGCACCCCACCATGACCCAGACAGCAACCGATGTTTTACGGCTGATCCAAGAGGAAAACATTCAAATTATTGACCTCAAGTTTGTTGATCTGCCAGGCATTTGGCAACATTGCTCGTTTTACCAAGATCAACTGGACGAAGCTTCCTTTGTTGATGGGGTGCCCTTTGACGGTTCAAGCATTCGAGGCTGGAAAGCGATTAACGAGTCTGACATGGCGATGGTGCCTGATCCCACAACTGCTTGGATCGATCCATTTTGTAAAGAAAAAACCCTCAGCCTCATTTGTTCGATCAAAGAACCCCGCACAGGGGAGTGGTACAGCCGTGATCCCCGCAGCATTGCCCAAAAAGCCGTGGACTATCTCACAGCCTCTGGCCTGGGTGATACTGCCTATTTTGGCCCCGAAGCAGAATTTTTCGTGTTTGATGATGTGCGCTTTGACCAGACGGAGAATAAAGGGTTTTATTACGTTGATAGCATCGAGGGTCGCTGGAATTCAGGCCGCAAAGAACCGGGGGGCAATCTCGCCCACAAACCGGGCTACAAACAGGGGTATTTCCCCGTACCACCAACGGATACCCTCCAGGATATGCGCACAGAAATGCTGCTGACCATGGCGAAATGCGGCGTTCCCATCGAAAAGCACCACCACGAAGTCGCCACCGGGGGCCAAAATGAATTGGGGTTTCGCTTTGCAACGCTCCTCAAGGCCGCAGATTATTTGATGACCTATAAGTATGTGATCAAAAATGTCGCCCGTAAGTATGGCCGCACCGTGACATTTATGCCGAAACCACTGTTTAACGACAACGGCTCCGGGATGCACACCCACCAATCCCTCTGGAAAGAAGGTCAACCACTATTTTGGGGCGATCGCTACGCCAACCTCAGTCACCTGGCACTCCATTATATTGGTGGCATCCTCAAACATGCCCCGGCCCTGCTCGCTTTTTCTAATCCCAGCACCAATTCTTACAAGCGTCTCGTTCCCGGCTTCGAGGCCCCGGTTAATTTAGCCTATTCCCAAGGAAATCGTTCGGCGTCGGTGCGCATTCCCCTGTCTGGGCCAAACCCCAAAGCCAAACGCCTTGAATTCCGTTGCCCTGATGCCACGGCCAACCCCTATCTAGCCTTTGCGGCGATGCTCTGTGCGGGCATTGATGGCATTAAAAACGCCATTGATCCAGGTGATCCCCTAGATGTCGATATCTACGATTTGACCCCAGAGGAACTGAGCAAAATTCCTTCAACCCCCGCTTCCCTAGAAGCTGCCCTCGAAGCCCTCCAACAGGATCACGACTTTTTAACAGCAGGCGGTGTCTTTACGACAGATTTCATTGAGAATTGGATTGAGTACAAATTAGACGCCGAAGTGAATCCCCTCCGGTTACGGCCCCATCCCTACGAATTTGCCCTTTATTACGATTGCTAAACGGCAACCTAGCTCCATAAAAAATCCCACTACCGATGGCAGTGGGAAACAAACTAATTTATTTGTGACGACAGCTAGACTAAATGGCTATGTCGAGTAGTAATGCTACGAAAAATGCTTTAGTAGCGGCTACGGCCACCCCCACGGGAAGCCGGACGACGGTCTTCACGGGGTTTTGCTTTGTTAACCTTGAGGTCACGACCCATCCATTCAGCACCATCTAGGGCTTCAATGGCCGCATTTTCTTCGTCTTCGCTAGACATTTCCACAAAGGCGAATCCTCTCGGTCTGCCAGTTTCCCGGTCAGTGGGAACTTGGACACGGTTTACCTTGCCATATTCGGCGAAGGTTTCTTTTAGGTCCTCATCAGTAACCTGATAGGACAAATTTCCAATGTAAATCGACATAATTAACGAATATTCTTCCGAATCGGAGAATCGTAGAGGGCAGAGATTCGGAAAGCTACGCAGTCAGGAAAACTTTAGACAATCTTACTTAACTGGATCAAATCCTTATCTTGTTACGTCTGATTATAGCTGCTCGATTTGATTTTTAATCAGATGTTTCAATTTTTGAGGGTCTTGGGCAGGGAAAAGTTAATCCTACGACTCTTACTGCAAAAATTCTTTACAATCCTGGGAGGATAAGTTGCTGATTTGGGGGGCATTGTATGGGGTTTCCGGTTGTTTATCATCCTGATTATGTGACGCCGATTCCGGAGGAGCATCGTTTCCCGATGCCGAAGTTCCGGTTATTGCATGGATTGCTGTTGGGGGATGGGGTGATTCAACCGGAGCAAGTTTACCAACCGCAATTGCCAGATCAAGCCTGGCTAGAACTTGTCCACGAGCCGGACTATGTGATGGCCTATTGCCAGGGAACCTTGACCCCAAAGGCCCAACGGCGCATTGGTTTGCCCTGGAGTGCGGGGGTCGTCCAACGGACTTTGACGGCGGTGGGAGGAACGATTTTGACGGCGCAGTTGGCCCTAGAGCATGGGTTGGCCTGTAATACGGCAGGGGGGACACACCATGCTTTTCCGGGCTATGGGTCAGGATTTTGTATTTTGAATGATTTGGCGATCGCCACCCGGACAATTCAGCAACGGGGCTTGGCGCAGCGGATTTTAATCGTCGATCTCGATGTGCACCAGGGGGACGGCACGGCGTTTATTTTCCAAGATGACCCGACGGTATTTACCTTTTCGATGCACTGCGAGGTGAATTTTCCCAGCCAAAAGCAGCGCAGTGATTTAGACCTCGGCCTACCGGAAGGATTGGACGACGATGGCTACCTGCAAATTTTGGCGCACCATCTAGAAGATCTTTTGAGTCAGGTGAAGCCGGATTTAGTGTTTTACGATGCGGGGGTGGACACCCATGTGGGCGATCGCCTCGGTAAATTAGCGATGACGAACACGGGTCTGTATCGGCGGGAACGGCTGGTGTTGAGTACCTGTTTGGCGGCGGGCTATCCCGTGGCCTGTGTGATTGGTGGCGGCTATGCAAAAAATATCCATGACCTTGTATATCGCCATTCCCTGCTCCATCGGGCGGCGCGGGATGTTTATTAAACGGCCAAAAATTCCTGGATGACAGCCTGGCTGAGTTCATGGGTACTCCCAGAAGCGACAATGCCTCCTTTCTGCATCGCGTAGTAACGGTCAGCTTGGCGCACAAAATGTAAATGTTGCTCGACTAAAAGCACTGAAATCCCCGTTTCCGCAATAATTTGTTTCACAGCCGCTTCGATTTCTAAAATGATCGACGGCTGAATTCCTTCGGTGGGTTCATCTAGGATTAGTAACTTTGGTCGACCCATTAAAGCGCGGGCGATCGCCAACTGCTGCTGCTGACCCCCACTCAGATCGCCCCCCATCCGGTGCAGCAT
The DNA here is from genome assembly GCF_001693295.1 of Picosynechococcus sp. PCC 8807. Taxonomy (NCBI): domain Bacteria; kingdom Bacillati; phylum Cyanobacteriota; class Cyanophyceae; order Chroococcales; family Geminocystaceae; genus Picosynechococcus; species Picosynechococcus sp. PCC 8807. Next base: position 1,715,534 of record NZ_CP016483.1, on the reverse strand, counting down.
CTCCTTAAGCATCGGGAATAAATTCAAAATTTCTGAGGGAATATTGCTCTTATTACGACGGCCCTTGGGTAAAGCTTCTAGGCCGAGGAGGAGATTTTCCTTGACCGTAACCCGGGGAATAATTTCTCGTCCTTGGGGAACATAGCCAATCCCAGACCGGGCACGGCGATCCGTCGCGAGGGAATTAATTTCCTGGCCCATAAAACGCAGTTTTCCGGTGCGGGGCGGCAACAATCCCATAATTGTTTTCAGAAGCGTTGTTTTGCCGACGCCATTGCGACCAATTAGACAAACCATCTCCCCTTGGGGCACATTCAAATCCACATTCCGCAAAATGTGACTTTCACCATAATAGACATTGAGATCAGAAACATTCAGAACTGGGGCATCGTTAGCTTGGGTCATGGCCTTTAACAATGATCAAAAAAGGGGGAATATTGGCTCCCTAATCATAGACAGGAATTCTCCCCCCATTTCGTAACAAAAACAGCAGTATTTTTTTAAATGCTTCCCGCGCTGCCAGATTTAGAGCTCACCACAATCGGCGATCGCAATTTCCTGTTTCGGGGCACCACTACCAGAACCTTGGGCTTCCATGGCTTTGACTACATCCATACCTTCGATAACCTTACCGAAGACCACGTGCTTACCATCAAGCCAATCGGTTAAGGTCGTGGTGATAAAGAACTGGGAACCATTGGTATTGGGGCCACGGTTCGCCATACTCAGCAACCCAGGTACGTTGTGGCGCAGTTCAAAGCTTTCGTCTTCAAAAGTGTCTCCATAAATGGATTCACCGCCGGTGCCGTTACCGTTGGTAAAGTCTCCCCCTTGGCACATGAATTCAGGGATCACCCGGTGAAATTTAGAGCCTTTGAAATGGAGGGGCTTGCCCCGTTTGCCGATGCCTTTTTCACCAGTGCAGAGAGCGCGGAAATTTTCAGCGGTTTTGGGGGCAACGTCGGCCCGTAGTTCAAAAACAATGCGTCCGGCACTTTCGCCGCCGATGGTGATATCAAAAAAAACTTTGGGGTTGGGCTGTTCGCTCACGATTACTTGTCCTAAAAAATGTCGTCTCTTTAACCAAATGGTACTGCAAGGGTGGTCAGGGGCGATCGCCTCTTCATTGAGTCCAATGCACTAGAACGACTCATAATGCCCACCAATCGCAAAGATGTAGACGGCTTGGTCATCAAATTTGTAAATTAGGCGATCTTTTTGACTGATACGTCTTGACCAAAAGCCCGACAAGTTGTGTTTAAGGGGTTCTGGTTTTCCGATGCCAATGCTTGGATCGTCTCGCAACATATCTTTTAGTACTTTACGTAGTGATTTGTGGAGGGTTGGATTTTTCTGGCGCAATTTTTCGTAGATTTCCCATGTATTGCCCTCAAAAACCAAGGATCTCATCCATTTCCTCCGCGTTGGGTTGATAGCCTTGTTGTTTCGTGTGGGTTTCGAGGGAGTCTTTAATTTGTTGCATGAGAACGTTATTTTGCAATATGTAAAGCGTTTCCTGCTCTCTCTCCCAATCTTCAGCACTGATCACAATAAAATCTTTGCCATTCCGCCGAGTCACCTTAAGGGGAAGATGATCAGCAATTACGGTCTCCACAAAAGATTTCAGGTTTTCACGAAATTGATTGACGCTGACTGTATCCATACTTGTGTGTGTTCAAAAATAAATGTACGGAACTACCGTACATAGTAAGAGATAATTTCGATGGCGATCGCCTTTTAGCTGACCTGTTCAATTTGGCGTACAGCGGTCAGGGCAGAATAACTTACCCCCGCCGTACCTTCCCCCGGATGGACAGAATCTCCCACGAGCCAAACATTTTTAAACGGTGTTCTGGTGGCGAATCCAAAGGGCGCAAAGGTAGAAATTCGCTGTCCCACACCGCCAACAAAGCCTTTGTGTCGGGCCGTATAGAAAGCAAAGGTGCGCGGCGTTCCGGCTTCTTGAACAATGATATTTTCTGGGGAAAGGTCAAAATAGCGGCCTAATTTGGCGATCGCCTCCTGGGTGTAACGCTCCTTCCGTTCGGCGTAATCTTCCCCAAACCAAGGATCAGGATCGACAAAAGAGGAGGCGATAATCGTCCGATGACCCTCTGGGGCGCGGCCATCATTGAGTTTACTCACGGAGACAAAGAGGGAATTATTCTCGCCAATTGCTTGGTCATAATCATAGAGAAATTGCAGGTGAGGTGGACAATTCTTGGGAATTGCCGCTTCCTTGACCCCTAAGTAAACAACAAAGGCTCCCGATGGATCTGGCAAATTTTCAATGCGTTTTTGATAGATTTTTTTGAAAATTGATTCGGGCGGGTGCTCTGAAATTTTAATTAAATCTTGAACCGTGGTGTTCGCGACTACGTGATCAAAGGCTTGTGTAACAATTTCATTTTGACGCTGATCAAAGACTGTTAGTTGAGGCTTGGTTTGACCCAAGTTAATTTCCTTAATGCGGTGGCGAGTGAGTAATTTTCCCCCATGTTTTTCGAGGGCCTCAATGAGGTGATCGCTCAAGGCTTGCATACTACCCTGGAGATGAAATAAACCTTGGGGCGTTTGGGAAACGGCGAGGGCTGTTGCGCCGTAGAGTAGTGCGGTTTCGGAACTATCAACTTGGGAGTACAGCTTTAACTGCAAATCCAAAAAAGTTTTTAATCTTTGATCTGCCGCAGCACCACATAATTTCAACGCGTCTAAAACCGTCATCAAAGCAAAGGGAACTGTGATCAATGTATCTAAACGAAATGCCTTGATTAACTGCCAAATATCCCAAGGATTACGGGGTGGCACCACCGGATCGCGGCCTTGAAATTGCCAACTCGCCGCAAATAAAATCTTTAATAAATGCCAAAATTTTTCACTCTTGGGGAATTGTTTGAGTCGTTCAGCTTCCCACTTTTCGGCATCACGCCAAACATTAATGGGTTCTGTTTCGCCCGGTAAAAACACCGCACAAGCCGGATCACAAACCGTTGCTTCGGGTAAAGCGACGCCCAATTCTTGAAAAATGCGCTGGTGAATCCCCCCTACTTCTAAGCCCGCCACCTGGGTCGCCCCTACATCGAAGGTAAAACCCCGACGCTTAAAAGTGGACGCACAGCCCCCGGCGATCGCCGCTTGCTCATAGACCGTGACATCGTAGCCCCGTTTCGCCAACAGAGCCGCCGCCGTTAAACCGCCAATGCCCGCCCCAATGACCGCAATCTTGCCCTTACTCATCCCGAAACATCCGTTACAATTCTTTACCTTTTCCTATTGTCCAAAATTTTGCCTTTCTTGACAAAAAGGCGATCGCCCCTGATAAAGAGAGATTGCCGAACCTGCTACAGTCCGCAACTTGGTAAAGTATTTAGACAGTCACTAAACAGCCCACCCAGAGAAAAGACCTATGTTTGACGCCCTAGCCGAACGCCTAGAAGATGCCTGGAAATCCCTCCGGGGCCAGGACAAAATCAGCGAATCTAACATCAAAGAAGCCCTAAAGGAAGTTCGTCGCGCCCTCCTCGAAGCCGACGTCAACCTCCAGGTGGTCAAGGGCTTTATTTCTGATGTGGAAAAAGCGGCAGTCGGTGCAGAAGTTATTTCTGGCGTTAACCCAGGGCAACAGTTCATCAAAATTGTCTACGACGAGCTCGTCAAAATCATGGGGGAAAGCAACGTTCCCCTCGCCGAAGCAGAAAATAAGCCCTCCGTAATTCTCATGGCCGGGTTGCAGGGGACCGGGAAAACCACTGCCACCGCCAAGCTTTCCCTCTATCTCCGCAAGCAAAATAAAACCGCCCTGATGGTTGCAACCGACGTTTACCGTCCAGCGGCGATCGATCAGCTCAAAACCCTCGGTGAACAAATTGACGTGCCCGTGTTCGACCTGGGCAGTGACGCCAATCCCGTTGACATTGCCAAACAAGGGGTTGAAAAAGCCAAAGAACTCGGTGTTGATGTCGTCCTCGTGGATACGGCGGGTCGCTTGCAGATCGATGCCGACATGATGGCCGAACTGAAGCAAATTAAAGAAAGCATCAATCCCGACGATACTTTGTTAGTCGTTGACTCGATGACGGGCCAAGAGGCTGCTAGTTTAACCCGCACCTTCCACGAAGAAATTGGCGTTACCGGGGCCATTCTCACCAAGATGGATGGGGATACCAGAGGTGGTGCGGCCCTATCTGTGCGAATGATCTCTGGCCAACCGATCAAATTTATCGGGGTTGGTGAAAAAGTAGAAGCCCTAGAACCATTCTATCCAGACCGTTTAGCGTCCCGTATCCTCAACATGGGCGATGTGCTGACCCTCGTTGAAAAGGCCCAGGAAGCCGTTGATCTGTCCGACGTCGAGGAAATGCAGGCCAAGTTACTCGAAGCCCGCTTTGACTTTGATGACTTTCTCAAACAGATGCGCCTGTTAAAAAATATGGGCTCCCTGGGCGGCATGCTGAAGCTCATCCCTGGCATGGGTAACAAGATTGATAAAAATATGCTCGAACAGGGGGAAGTGCAACTGAAGCGCGTGGAGACCATGATCAACTCCATGACCAAGGAGGAGCGCAAAAATCCGGATGTATTAGCCCAAACGCCCAAACGTCGCACCCGTATTGCCAAGGGCTCTGGGTTATCAGAAAAAGATGTCTCAAAACTCATCGCTGACTTTACCCGGATGCGGAAAATGATGCAGCAAATGGGTCAAGGGGGAGGTTTACCCGGCATGGGAGGACTCGGTGATCTGTTCGGTGGGGGAATGCCTGGGATGGGCGGACGTCCCGGTCGTGGTGGCGCACCGAAGAAAAAGAAAAAGGCGAAAAGAAAAAAGGTTTTGCTGACCTCTAGGTTTTCGTTGCTACGATGAATGAAATGGTGCCAAATAAACGGAGATTCGTCCATGGCTAGTTTGTATGAAAAGTTAGGCGGCGCAGCGGCAGTTGATCTGGCGGTGGAGAAATTCTACGGTAAGGTTCTGGCCGATGAACGAGTTAATCGTTTTTTTGTCAATACTGACATGGCCAAACAGAAGCAACACCAAAAGGATTTTATGACCTATGCTTTTGGGGGCACGGATCGCTTTCCGGGTCGTTCAATGCGGGCTGCCCATCAGGACTTAGTTGAAAATGCGGGTCTAACGGATGTTCATTTCGATGCGATCGCCGAAAATTTAGTGTTGACGCTCCAGGAATTAAATGTGTCCCAAGATTTAATCGATGAAGTCGTCACCATTGTGGGTTCAGTGCAGCACCGCAATGATGTTTTAAACCGTTAGTCGTTAGTATCGATCGACCATTGCACAGTGAAATCAGACGATGGATGGGGAACAATGACCAAAAAGCCCCATCTTTTTTATGGCTATGATTAATTCAGAGCAGTTAAAACCACCCCTAAAGTGGGCTGGGGGTAAGCGTTGGTTAGTCCCTAAATTACGGTTGATTTGGCAAGGCTACCAAGACTATCAATTAATTGAGCCGTTCTGTGGTGGCTTGGCGATCGCCTTGGGTTTGGTTCCGCAAAAAGCAATTTTAAATGACGTTAATTTCCATTTGATTAATTTTTATCAGCAACTCAAAAAAGGCCTAAAAAGTAGTATTTTAATGGCAAATGATGCTGATTTATATTATCAATGCCGAGACCGTTTTAATGAATTGATTGAAAATAATCAAAGCGAGACCCAAGAAGCCGCTATTTTATTTTATTATTTAAACCGGACTGGGTTTAATGGTTTGTGTCGATTCAATTCCCAGGGAAAATTTAATGTCCCTTTCGGGCGATATCGTTCGATTAACTATAGGGATGATTTTTTTTCCTACAAAAAGTTATTTCAAGCTTGGCAGTTTCAGTGGGGAGATTTCGAGAAAATTCCAGTTGCTGGCCATAGTTTTATTTATGCTGATCCGCCCTATGATGTGGAGTTTCGTCAGTATGCCGCCGGGGGGTTTAGTTGGGCCGATCAAGAGCGATTAGCCACCTGGCTAGCAGCACAAACCGCGCCAACAATTGCTTCTAATCAAGCCACGCCCAGAATTTTAGATCTATATCAAAGTTTAGGCTTCACCGTGACGACCTTAAGCGCCCCACGACGCATTGCCTGCAACGGCGATCGCACTCCGGCTCAAGAGATGCTCGCCTTCCGTAATTTGGCAGCAAAAGATTTGTTGAATACATAGGGTTCATGCAATTTCTGCAACCATTTCAGGCACCCTGTAAATTGTGATACCAGTTTTCCGGCGAGAGGAACTTACCTTGAAGGTCTGTCAACTTTTTATGTCTTGGTAAGGGGAGTGAATTCATGGGGCGAAGAAATACAGCACTGTCTGATGTTGCCCAACAGCCAACACTCCAGGAATTTTTGCAGTTATGTACAACGGCGGATCTTCGCCAGGAACCCACCGCCCAAGCCTGGGCTTTTCAGTTACTCCGGGAAGGGACATTTCAAGAACGCTGGCGACTGGTTAAGGTTTTTGCAAAATTAGGCCCAACAGCGATCGCCCCTCTCCTGACCATCGCTGAAGATCACACCGCTGAAACAGAATTACGTTGGTTTGCGATTCGTATCTTGGGACAATACCAAGATCCTGAGGCGATCGCCCGTCTGATCTTGCTCATTGACCATTGTTCAGAAGAATTCCTCCTCGAAGAAATCATGAGAACGTTGGTACAGCTCGAAGGAAAGGCCGTGGATTATTTAGTGCCGCTGTTGACCAAGCCAGAAAGTCGTAGCCTCACCGTAAACGCCCTTTGTAAATTACGCTATCCGCAAATTATTGATCCCCTGCTGACGGTCATTGATGATCCAGATCCGCAAATCCGTTCCCTAGCCATTGAAACCCTCAGTCAATTTCGCCAACCAGAAATTTTTACCGCCCTGTTGTCTGCCCTCACAGATACGGCGGCCCCAGTGCGTCGGGAAGCAGTTAAGGGTTTGGGCTTTTGGGGCCAGTCCGTTGATCCGGTTTTGTTGTGCGAAAAAGTCCAGCCGTTGCTCTACGATTTCAACCTGGAGGTTTGTGCCCAGGCCGGGTTTACCCTCAGTCGTTTTCCGATTCCCCAAGCTGCCGAGGCGATCGCCACCGTGCTGCAATCCCCCCATACGCCCGAACCCTTGCAATGTAACCTGATCCAAGCCCTCGGTTGGTTAGCCATTCCAGAAAGTCTAACCCGGCTCGAACCCTTGCTTTACCATGGGGCTGACGCAGTAGTTTTAGAAACTCTCAAGGCATTTGGCCGAATCACCGAACCTAACCTGCGGGGGCAGGGGACAACAATTTTGCTGCAGTTTTGGCAAAAGGTTTCCCAGCCCCAACCTTTGGCAGTTCAACAAGCATTCATTTATGCCCTCGGCCAGCTCCAGGATCTCCGCGCCCAGGCTTTACTAACTGCCTTTAGCCAAAGCCCCGACAAACCGATCCAACTCCATGCGATCGCCGCCCTGAAAAAAATTGGCATCGCCGCAAGTTCCGAAGTTAGCTGATTTTTAGAAGCCAATCAGTTAAGCTAATTATTTCTTAATCTGAGAACATCCATTCCCCACCCACAGCAAGGCCCCATGAGTACCGAATTTCGTGAGCTACTGAAGAAAGTTGGCAGCGGTAAACACACCAGCAAAAGTTTGACCCGTGCCGAAGCGGCGATCGCCCTAGACATGATGCTCGATGGTACCGCGACTCCCGCCCAAATCGGGGCCTTCCTCATTTCCCAACGGATTAAACGGCCTACCGGGGTAGAACTAGCAGGGATGCTCGATGCCTATGACCGCCGCAGCCAAAAATTAGACCCCCTCCCCAACGGAGAAAAAGTATTTATCCTAGGGATTCCCTACGATGGCCGCACAAAAACAGCCCCCATTGCACCAATCACAGCTTTGATCCTTAAAACCGCTGGGGTGCCCGTGCTCATGCATGGTGGCGATCGCCTGCCGACGAAATATGGCCTCCCCCTCGGAGAAATTTGGCAAGCCCTGGGCCTCGATTTCCAAGCCCTCAGTTTTGTGCAACTACAAAGCTACTTCCAGCGCACCCACTTTGCCTGCTGCTATACGCCGACGCTCCTGCCCGCTAGCCAAACCCTGATTTCCTACCGTGAAGAATTAGGCAAACGCCCGTCCCTGGCAACCCTCGAATTGGTCTGGTCGCCCTCTGGCGATCGCCAAGCCCACACCATCGCGGGTTATGTACACCCCCCCACCGAAGCGATTATTCGCGATACTTTTACCGAGCGGGGCAATCCTCCCTACACCCTGATCAAGGGCTTAGAGGGTAGTGGCGATCTACGGATTTCCCAGACCACCATTGTGGTCACCAATCAAACCGAATCCGCCGATGGATTTGTCTATCTCAAACCCAATCCCTATGACTATGGTTTAGGGGGTGAAGACATTCACTTAGAAAGCCCGGAGCAATACTATCAAGATCTCGCCGCGCTTCTCCAGGGACAGCCTTCACCGCTAACCGATTCTGCTGTGTGGAATGGGGGCTTTTATTTGTGGCATTGTGGGCAAGTCAAAGATCTCCAAAGTGGTTTAGATTTAGCCCAAACCTGGGTCAAAACCGGAAAATTACAAGCAACCCTCACGGCCCTCAAGGCTGATTTAGGGGCAAGAATCGCCTCCTAAAATTTCAACAATCACACCGATGAATGCCATCTAATATTTTTATTGTTCACAATCTTAAAAATTTGTAAAAACAACATTTTCCGTCTAGACTAAAGGGAAGATACCGGAATAATACTTTTTCGTTAATAAAAGAACTGGGCTTGTTTTTTGTGGCGGCCCATCGTTATATATGTGAATGTGAGAAATTTCGCCTGGCGTTTTTCTCAACCATTGATACCAAAAGCCAGTCTTGTTTTTTGGTGCATTTAGTAAAGGGTAATGTGATCTTGTAATATTCGTTGACATTAGGGAGGCAGAGTCAGATGATGACAAACCATGCTGTACAACGGTTGGTGGAATTGGCCGAAGGCATTTACATCGAAACTGCGATCCCTAGGGAAAGTCATCCTGCGCTGCGGTCTGGCTTTGCGGGTTATCCCAGTAATCCCCGTTGGAATGTCCGCAAATATCAGGCTTGGAAACAAGGCAAACAATGGCGACAAGCTTTAGATAATGGGCAACTGGTGGTTGAAGAGCAGCACCTAGTCCCCGTGGTACAACCGGAATGCCAAGCCCCACCTCTCCCCAAGAAAACAACGCGAGATTGGCGATCGCCCCTCAAGAAATTAACCTTTTCGTTGAACTAGGCTTTCGTGGATTGACGGGATGGGGTTACAGTAAAATCCTCACACTTTATCTGTCCTAAAATTCCCGTTGGCGATCGCCCTATGCATTGCGATTATTTGATCCAAATTTTAAATGCCCGCGTTTACGACGTAGCCCAAGAAACTCCCCTCGAAATGGCCCCCAATCTTTCGCGCCGCCTGCACAACCATGTGCTATTGAAGCGGGAGGATATGCAGTCGGTCTTTTCTTTTAAGCTGCGGGGCGCGTACAACAAGATGGCGCACCTAACCCCAGAGCAATTGCAATGTGGCGTGATTGCTGCCTCCGCCGGAAACCATGCCCAGGGGGTGGCCCTTGCCGCGACAAAGTTGGGCACGAGGGCAGTGATTGTAATGCCTGTGGTGACGCCCCAGGTCAAGATCAATGCCGTTAAAGCCAGGGGTGGCGAGGTGATCTTGCACGGAAATGCCTATGATGATGCCTACGCCCACGCCCGCAAACTCTCGGAGGAACAGGGCTTAACGCTCATTCATCCCTTTGATGATCCCTATGTCATCGCTGGCCAGGGCACCATCGGCATGGAGATTTTACGCCAGTGCCAACAGCCCATCCACGCGATTTTTGTGGCGATTGGCGGCGGCGGATTAATTGCAGGCATTGCGGCCTATGTGAAGCGGGTGCGGCCGGAGATCAAAATTATTGGCGTCGAACCTGTGGATGCCGATGCTATGAAACAATCCCTTGCAACAGGGGAACGGGTGCAGTTATCCCAAGTGGGGTTGTTTGCCGATGGGGTGGCGGTGCGCTATGTCGGGGAAGAAACATTTCGCCTGTGCCAGGAATATGTCGATGAAATTATTCTGGTATCCACCGATGATACCTGTGCAGCCATTAAAGATGTATTTGAGGACACCCGCTCTATTTTGGAGCCGGCTGGGGCATTGGCGATCGCCGGGATGAAAGCCTATGTGGAGCGGGAAGGCATTCAGGACGAAACCTTAGTAGCCGTTGCCTGTGGGGCCAATATGAACTTTGATCGCCTGCGGTTTGTGGCCGAGCGAGCCGAATTAGGGGAAGGGCGAGAAGCAATTTTTGCCGTGACGATCCCGGAGCAACCGGGCAGTTTACGAAAGTTTTGCCGTTGCATGGGCGATCGCAATTTAACGGAATTCAACTATCGCATTGCCGATGAACAGGAAGCCCATATTTTTGTGGGGGTACAAATTGCTGACCGCAGTGAAATTAAGACCCTCGCCGAAACCTTCGAAGCGAATGGCTTTAAAACCCTCAATCTCACCGATGACGAACTGACGAAATTACACCTGCGTCACATGGTCGGTGGCCGCAGTCCCAAGGCAACCCATGAGTTGTTCTATCGCTTTGAGTTTCCTGAATATCCAGGGGCGTTGATGAAATTTGTCGATACCATGAGCCCCCATTGGAATATCAGTGGGTTCCACTATCGCAATAATGGTGCTGATTATGGACGGATTGCGATCGCCGTCCAGGTGCCCCCGGCAGAAATGGACGATTGGCAAACGTTCCTCGACCAACTCGGTTATCGTTACTGGGACGAAAATCAAAATCCCGCCTACAAGCTCTTTTTGGGCTAAGGTTTTGTCCTACTCCCACACCACGGCAGCCCGCTCTTGAACCACACGTTGGTAAACCTGCTCCGTGGCGATCGCCAATTTTGCCCAATTAAAACGTCGGGGCAGATCCGCGTAGGCATTTTCTACGAGGATTTTGGCATATTCCGGGTGTTGTAAGACCTCCAAAATTCCCCAGGCGAGGGAACTGGCCACATTCGCGTAGGTGACAATGCCCGTTTCACCGTGGGTGACCACCTCCGGTAAGCCTCCCGTATTGGAAACCACCACGGGAACTTTCGCCGCAAAACTTTCGAGGGCAACAATCCCAAACGGTTCATACAAACTAGGGAACACGGCACAATCGGCGATGGTTTGGAACTTATCTAAATCCTCGTCGGACATAAATCCCGTGAAATTACACTGTTCCCAGATGCCCAAATTCCAAGCCTGTTCCTTCAGGCGATCGCCATTGCCCCCCCCAATAATCACAAACCGGACTTTCCCCCGCATCACCTCCAGAATCCGAGGCGCCGCACTCAGGAGCACATTAATTCCTTTTTCGTAGGTTAAACGTCCCACATAATAGACAATTCGATGGTCATCGGGGGCAAACTGACGACGAAAAGACTGACGGTCAAAACTAACCGCATGTTGTTTTTTTTCTGGCCGAATCCCATTAAAAATCACATCCATTTTCGGCCAGGGGGTTTGCAAGGCCCGCTCTAGCTCGTGGCGCATGTATTGACTACAAACGATCACCCGCCAGGCCTCGTGGGACAGCATTTTTTCCTTACGGGCGATGTAGCGGTGGGTGTCGGTGTGAATGCCATTGTGGCGACCATATTCCGTGGCGTGAATGGTGGCCAATAGGGGAATTTTAAACTGGTGTTTGAGGGCGATCGCCGCATCAGCGACTAACCAATCATGGCTATGGATCAACGCACAGGAGCCTGTTTTTTCTAAAAAAGCAGCACCATAGGCCAGCATTTCCCGGTTCATCGCCCCCACCCACTGGAAAAAATCAGGGTGATCCGGCACGACGACCCGATGCACATGGATACCCTCGACAATTTCATAGGCTGGCGCTAACCCTGTGGCCAAGGTCAACATATGCACTTCATGGCCCAGGCGGACAATTTCTGGATACAGTTCCCCCACATGGCGAGCAATCCCACCCACAACCCGGGGGGGAAACTCCCAACTGAGTACTAAGATGCGCATTATTCCATCTCCTTCACCGCTTGCAAAAATACCCTTTCTTTCCCCATTCATTTAATCCCTTAAAGAAATTTCACAGCTCGCCGAGTGGGTCTGAACAAACGCTCTTTTTTCCTTTACAATAGAGGTGGGCAAAAACTTTTGCGATAAAGAATGAAAGTTTTTGTTCACTCCTCACACCATACTTCGTCCGAATCGCCATAGTATTCGGGCGTTTTTTTTGTCAGTAATTTAACCAGATTGTTGCGCTCAAAGTTGCCGACTCTCCCTGGGATCAATCACATTTCTTGGTAGGGTTTGCTGCTGTCATATTCCCCTAAGCGATGGAGCATAGAAAAAGCTCGCTATATCCTAGCATTGGTTTTCCTTCAGTTTTCAAGAAAGCATCAAACGCAAAATTTTCTATCATTTTGCCTAAAGTTCCAGATGGGTCGGAGCCTTTATGCTAGAATCCCTAGGTATCCTCAGAAAAATCTTGTATAAATTAGGAATTTAGAGGCATGTCAAAAACTGCCGCAGTCACAGACGCAACCTTTCAAGAAGAAGTCCTCGAAAGTGACGTCCCTGTACTCGTCGACTTCTGGGCTCCTTGGTGTGGTCCCTGTCGTATGGTTGCTCCCGTCGTGGAGGAGATCGCCGAACAATACCAAGATCAAATCAAGGTGTTTAAGCTCAATACTGACGAAAACCCTGGTGTCGCCAGCGAATATGGTATTCGGAGCATCCCGACCTTGATGATTTTCAAAGGGGGCAAAAAGGTCAGCATGGTAGTCGGTGCTGTGCCCAAAACAACCCTCGCTGCTGCGATTGATAAAGAACTTTAAAAAAATTCTCTTAAGAACTTCAACGCACTACGAGCCACCAACGGCATCATTTAACATCCGGCTTTTGCACTCAGCCCTAGCGTATTCCTAGGGTTTTTTAGTGTCTGGCTGGGTGGCGATCGCCTTGAGTTTTTGATAGGCATCGGAATTTGCTAACTCCGGTGGTGGCGAAAAGGTGGCAATGCCTAAACTTGGGGACGGTAGTGCTGAAGCGATAGAGGCTTCGGGGCGAGATTGTGCAGGCGGAGTGGGGGCGACTTTGGTCGGCAGTTCGGCACAGATCAGGCTTTCAAATTCTCGATTGAACTGGACTTGGGGCTTTTCCCAGCGTTGCCAAACCCGCAGGATTGCTGTGACCGAAATTTTTTTATAGCGCCCCCGATATAGGGCTTCGAGGACAGCTAGACGAACCCAGGCGACGGGACTATGGGCACACCATTGCTCAATGGTGGCTGCAGCGGTCTGACCATTGAGTTCAAAGCCATAATATTCTAAGAGGGCAATCGTTTCGGCGATCGCCTGCTGTTCTGGGATGCTCTCCCCCATAGCAACTGTTCTCCTCTTGGTGACTGGTTTCTATCATCCCCTAAAGGTGAGGTTTACAACAATCTAAAGGTGAACATTTTGCTGTCAAATTTCTGAGCGGTTAACACGGTTACGCACTTTAGCAATGGTTTGGGGCAGTACCCCGACCAACTCAGCAAAGACATCATCGGACAGTTGGGCGGCTGTGTCGAGGTCAAACCAATTTTCAAACTGATTTAAAATAATTTGGGCTCGCTGTTCTGGTACGGGTTTGTCGGTGATCTGCTTCAGGAGTCGGACCCACTGCCGCCGAATGAGGTAGGCTTTTTCCCGCTCAGTACCGGGCGCTGGCACCAACAGAGACAGGGCACCCACGGGAATTACCGATTCTACATCTTGATCGAAAACGCCACCAATGATCGCCCCTGGGCCAGCAAAATCGCCGTGGTAGGCTTTGCGCAAAATCAGTCCATTTTTACGGCGGGGGTTCACCATCAAAAGCTCTCCCTGCTTCAATTGGGCCAAAATTTCAAGATGGTCTATGGGAGAATTTGTCGTTGAGGGGGGAGTAGAGCCCATGGCAAAGGATAAAGAACGATGGCGATCGCCACATCAGCGGCGGTGAACTAAGAAACAAAAAGACTTAGGGAGATAAACTCTTTTGAACAAAGAGACGGCGCGGCCGACGCAGGAGCCAAGCACTTAGGGGACGTTCTGCATATTTAATATCATACCCACAACTGAGATAGAGTTGTTTGGCAGCTTCATTATTTTCCAAGACATGGAGGGCCACACTGCCGTAGTGCCAGTAACGCACTTGGGTTTCACAACGGGCCAAAAGTTTTCGGGCAATGCCCAAGCGACGGTATTGGGGATTTACTGCCAAATTAGAAATATAGGGGGCTTTGGCGGGGGCGATCGCCAGCGCATTTAAATAACGTACAGAGATCTCCACTGTGCCGACAATTTCCTGGGCTGTCGCCGTTTGCATTGCTGCCACAAAACAAGCGTGGTGCTCTTTGGTCTGTTTGAGACGATGGTGTAAATCTTCATAGACCCCCAGGCGCAGGAGAGGCGTCAGCCAGCCCCAAGTGCCTTGGTAGTGATGGAAACTATGGGTCAAGACCGTTGCCAGGGCGCGGGCATCCTCCAGAGTAGCAGGCCGAATACTCAGGGTACTCTGGCTGAGGGCCACATCGACTGAGGATAGTTGCGGGATATTCCAAACAGAAGAAAGACGAGGATTCACCAAGCCTCCGGAAACAAGGGTAAAATTTTTCTAGAAAAACTTGAAACCACAAACCATTGTGCCAATTTTATGAATGGCTTGTCGAGGGATAGATTTTGCCAATCATCTGTAAGGCTCTAAATTTGTGGGCCACCATTCTGATCATGATGTCCACCGACAATCGGTAAACAAGTCTTAAATGAAGGGCGTTTGAGTAACGGAAGGCAAGCCGATGCCATCTTCAATGCACGTTTGAAAGCGGCACTGCATATTGTGAGGAAATCTTCACCATGGGACGAAAATCTAAACTAAAAAAACAGCGTAAAGCGATCGCCCAAAATCCATCCGCTGCCAAGTCTCCATCACCCAAGGGGGATATCGAGACCCTGAATCAGCTTGGCTACGGCGAACATAATCGACTGCGATCGCCAGAAATTCCCGCCGATCGACCAGAACCCCAGTTATAAAGCTGTAATAAAAATCCCCCCTCGCCTGGAGGAGGGGGCAATTCATCACTCAACTACGGAATTAGGCGCGGTTCGCCTCATTAATTTCAGCCAAAATCTTGTCTGCTCCCTGGGCGATCGCCTTTTGGGCTAATTCAATGCCCAACTTCTCCGCATCGGCGCGGCTACCACTGACCTCATCGCGGATGAGGGTTTGGCCATCAAGGCTCGCAACCATCCCCACTAAAGTTAGGCGATCGCCTTCAATGGTTGTGTTGACCCCAATCGGTACTTGGCAGCCCCCCTCCAACTGACGCAGGAAAGAGCGTTCTGCATAACAGCGATCGCGGCTCTCGGCATGTTCGAGTACAGGCCGCAACAGACCCAAAATCTCCTCATCCCCATCCCGGCATTCGATACCCAAGGCCCCTTGGCCCACGGCATGGAGGGAAATATCACTGGAAATAATCTGGTGGATGCGATCGCCAAAATCAAGCCGTTGCAGACCCGCCGCCGCCAAAATAATCGCGTCATACTCGCCCCGGTCTAACTTCGCTAGGCGCGTATTCACATTGCCGCGAATATCTTTAAATTCCAAATGGGGGAAGTGGTGCCGTAGTTGGGCCAGACGCCGTAGCGAAGAAGTGCCAATCACCGAACCGCTTGGGAGGGTTTCTAGCTTTTGATCCCGATGCTTCTCGTTAACCACCAGGGCATCCGCCGGGTCAACCCTCTCCGTGACACAGCCGAGCATCAACCCCTCAGGCAAATTCGTGGGCAAATCCTTCAGGGAATGCACCGCAAAATCTGTCTCTCCCTTCAACATGCCGTCTTCGAGTTCCTGGGTAAATAGCCCCTTATCGCCAATTTTCGAGAGGGCCACATCCAGCACCTTATCCCCTTGGGTTTCCATGGTTTGGACTTCAAAGGTGATCTCTGGGTAAGCCTTTTGGAGCTCATCCCGTACCCAATAGGTTTGGACTAAAGCAAGTTGGCTTTTGCGGGAGCCAATCCGCACAGTGCGTTTCGAAGGGGTCTCAGCGGTCATATCAATTCGGATTTATAAAAATGATCTTAAAATTTTGACTCAAACTAGGGTATCGCGTTGTCCGTCCTTAATCGCAGAATTTTTTCTGAGAACAGCCGGAAATGTTACAACTGTTCACGAAATCCCCAACAATCAGAGTCCCAATCCTAGGGCACGAGACGGACAAATTTCTTTTTCCCCACCCGGAGCACCTTATCTACTAATTGCTCAGGCTTCTCAAAGGCGAGATTCATGTCCGTGATCCGCTCATCATCGAGGCGAACTGCTCCCCCTTTAATTTGGCGACGACCATCCCCACCGCTGGAACACAGGCCAGAAGCCCCCAAAATATAAAACAGAGGCGAGGGGAATTCCACTGCGCCCAGGGAAAATTCGGGAATATTGGCGGCGGCGACATCCTGTACAGCTTTCTCCGCATCTACCGCCGCTTCAGCCCCATGGAACTGAGTAACAATCTCCCGGGCCAGGAGTTTTTGTTGGTCACGGGGGTTTGTCGGCAAGGTTTGCAGGTCTTGGTTAGTGAGCAGTTCAAAATAGTCCTTCAGCAAGCTATCGGGGGTATTCTGCAACTTTTGGTACATGGTGTGGTGATTGTCCTTGAGGCCCACATAGTTATTGAGACTTTTGGACATTTTTTCTTTGCCATCGGTACCGATCAAGATAGGCAGCAATAGGCCGAATTGGGGCTTTTTCCCAAAGTGTCTTTGCAGATCCCGCCCCACGGCAATATTAAATTTTTGGTCAGTGCCCCCAAGTTCTACATCCGCATCCACGGCCACCGAGTCATAGCCCTGCATTAGGGGATAGAGAAACTCATGGATATAAATCGGGTTTTCGCTTTGGTAACGTTTGGCAAAGCCTTCTTTAGCCAGCATTTGCTGCACCGTCATTGTCGCCAGCAGTGCTTGAATTTTGGCTAAATCTAAATCCTTGAGCCATTCGGAGTTATAGCGAATTTCGAGGCGGCCTGGGGTCTCAAAATCGAGGATTGGTCGCAGTTGCTCTAGGTAAGTTTCGGCATTTTGTTGCACGTCGGCGGCACTGAGCTGTTTGCGCACTTCTGATTTGCCGGTGGGGTCGCCAATCTGGGCGGTAAAGTCACCAATAATCACCACTGCGGTGTGGCCAGCGTCTTGGAATGCACGCAGTTTACGGAACGGAATACTATGGCCGAGGTGGAGATCTGAACCCGTCGGATCAATGCCTAATTTGACCCTCAAGGGGCGATCGCCTGTCTGGAGAACCTGGGCTAAATTTTCTTCAGGATTATCCGGAAAAATTTCGCTGGTGCCACGGGTTAGCCACTCAAGATTCGCAGACATATTCACAGGGGATTTTGTTAACTCAATTGTGGAAATTTAAACCTGCCTATTGTGCCATATTCTGCTGAGATTATTGAATGCAGCGAAGCGATAAGCTGCCTATTCTGGGGTTGCGGTTGTGGCTTCAGGATTTTCGGCCTTTTCCTTCAATTCAAAATAAGCCGCCATCACATCGCGCACCATCGGCCCAGCCACAGAACCACCACCACCACCAGAATGTTCTGCAAAGGCGACGACAACGATCTCTGCCTCGTCATAGGGAGCAAAGGCACCGAACCAAGCATGGTTTTCCCGGGGGGGAGCTTCAGCCGTGCCACTTTTTCCCGCTGCCGTCGGAATTCCAGGAATATTGAGCACTGTACCAGTACCGTTAGTGACCACGGCCCGCAAGCCTTGACGAATAGTTTCTAGGGTACTGGGGGCCATGTTGAGGGACGTTTTCACCGGAGTATCAGTTTGGACGAGGTGGGGTTGCACTAAATAGCCCCCATTCGCTGTCACCGCAAACATCTGGGCCACCTGTAGGGGGGTCGCCAACGTTAAGCCTTGACCGATGGACATATTTACGGTGTCTCCCACATTCCAGGGGCGCTCGAGGCGCTCTTGGGTCCAATCATCATCCGGAATTAGACCGCTAGTTTCTTCGTTGAGTTCAATGCCAGTGGGGGCACCAAAGCCAAAGCGGCGCGACCAATCAATCAGGGTTTCACCGCCAACACCCCGCCCCACCTGGCCAAAAAAGGTGTTACTACTCCAGGCCATCGCTTTCACGTAGCCAGCGGCCCCAAAACCAGCCCGGTTCCACTCATAGAAACGAACCCCGGCAGCGGCGAGGTAAGGACTGGTGCTCAACACTGTATTGGCTGGATATTTGCCGGATTCCATCCCGGCGGCGGCGGTCACAACTTTAAAAGTCGATGCTGGCGGAAACCCACGAATGGCACGGTTAATAAAGGGATCGCCCTGGGCAGTGACGGCGGCCCATTTTTCGGGGGAAATGCGATCAGAGAAGATATTCGGATCAAAGTTGGGGTAGCTCGCCATCGCCAAGACATCGCCATTGCGCGGATCGAGGGCAACGATCGCCCCTTTGCGTCGTCCCAAAACCCTCTGGGCAACCTTTTGAAGTTCAGCGTCTAGGGTAAGACGCAGATCTTCCCCGGCCTGGGCTGGTTTTTCTCCCAGGATTTTCACAAACCGACCATCGCGGTCCACTTGAATTTCTTGGCCGCCCCATTCCCCACGCAGACGGGATTCTAGGGACGCTTCTAGACCTAATTTACCGATGTAATCCTGGAGGCGATAGCCTTCTGCTTGGCGGGTCTCAAATTCTTCGGGGGTTAATTCTCTCGTGTAACCGAGGACATGGGAGGCCGTATCACCTTCGGGATAGTAACGCACCGGTTCGATGATCACCTCTACTCCGGCAAGGGTCTGGTGATGTTCTTCGATGGCGGTGACTTGGGCAAGGGTCAAATTGCGGGCGATCGCCAAGGGTTCAGTGGCGTAGATATCTTGGGATTCTAGGCGCTTTTCAATTTCGGCAGGGGCGATGCCTACCAACTGGGAGAGCAATTGTTTCGTTTTTGGCCAATCGGGTCTCGTGCGGGCTACGGGCCACACATAGACGGCATGGGCAAGTTTTGTGGTGGCCAGCACCTTGCCATGGCGGTCAAACATATTACCCCGGATCGGTGGCTTGGGGGCAATGCGGACACTATTGTTCCGGGCCGTTTGTCGCAGTTCATCTCCCTTAACGAGTTGCAAAAAAGCCAAGCGGGAACCAATGCCGCCCAGGAGTGCCAAGCTAACGGCAAACATAATTCCCCAGGGACGAACACCCCGGCCAACGGTGCGACCCGATTCTTTGCGTGAGGCTTTTGCAAGGGGAGAAATGAGGGTCATGGGTGCCTAGGAAAAAAGGAAAATTGATTCTAATTTTAGCGTGCGCATTTGGCTTTTTAGGTCAAGACAAAACTGAGCAGGACTAAGCCCAGGTTGATTAGATAAAAAGCACCAACAATCTGGGTTTCGGGCCAGCCACTGAGTTCTAGGTGATGGTGAATCGGGGCCATTTTGAGAAGTCGTTTCCCTTGACCGGTTTCGTCTTTGGTGGCTTTGTAATAACTGACCTGGGCAATGACAGAGACGGCTTCAATACAAAAAATGCCACTGATAATCAGCAGCCCCCAAATGTTGCCGCTCAGGATTCCCGCTGCGGCCAAACCTCCCCCCAGGGCGAGGGAACCGGTATCCCCCATGAAAACTTTTGCGGGATTGCGGTTGTGGTAAATAAAACCGAGACAAGCCCCACTCAAGCAAGCGCAGAGTAAGCTCAGGCCAGGATGTGCGGGTAAAGCGAGGGCACCCACACCAAGGAAGGCGATCGCCCCTGTGCCCCCGGCCAGCCCATCGACACCATCGGTGAGGTTCGTGGCATTACTTTCGGCGACCATGGCAAAGCCAGCCAAGGCCCAAAAGAAAACACCGAGGGGTAAACTCAGTCCCGCAAAAAAGGTAATTGTCGTCAGTTCCGGAGCAGTGAGGGCAAGCCAAATACAAAACACCACGGCGATCGCAATTTGCAGGATCAGTTTCATCCGGGGGGAAATGCCTTTATTGGACTTGAGACGCAGCACTTGCCAATCGTCCACCCAACCAATCACCCCGTAGGCGAGGGTCACAAGGGCCACGGCGATCGCCTCTGGATCGAACCCCGCAACGATCACCCCAGCAATTAGACCAACAGGCAGAAAAATGAGGCCGCCCATGGTGGGAGTTCCTGCTTTTTTGAGGTGAGCCTGGGGGCCTTCTTCGCGAATAATTTGACCCGTCTTCAGCCGCCGCAGTAGGGGCACGATCCACACCCCAAAGATCCCCGCCACAATCGCCGAGACCAAAACCGGAATCCACAGGGGCAAAATATTGCTAGGGTTCAGTTGGGGCTGATGGCTAATCAACACAGCGAGGCCCACGAGCAGGGTGCTCAAGAGACCTAGCAGTTGGGTGCCAGAGGGTTTCTGAAAAAAGAGAGGCAGTGACGATTTGCTTTCCACGGGGTTATTTGGCGTTGATCAAACTCCCCAAAAAGATAGCATCTCCCTGGCTCTATCTCGCTCTACTTAGGGGACTTTGTTTTGGTCGAGGAGTATGCCACAGTGAAAATTTCATCTAACTGTTATGGGGGCTAATCAAACCATGGCGATCGCCACAGAAAAAATTACCGTCGGCAACCTCACTTGGTTCTACCGCGAGACCGAAAAACAAGACAATGGCCGCCTACCGATCCTCTTTCTCCATGGACTGCCCGCCCACAGTTACGGTTGGCGCGGTGTGCTGGAACGTTTAGGGGCGGCAAATTTTCACTGTATTGCCCCGGATTGGCCTGGATCTGGTTTTTCGAGCTACCCCAGCAGTCGGGAGTTTTCCTACCGAGCCGAGGCGTTTCAAGGGGCATTAAAGGATTTTCTCGCCGCTTTAAAAATTGAGCGTTGCCACATTGTCACCCAGGGATTTCTCGGCCATGTGGGGGTTTTATTTGCCCTCAACGAACCGGAATTGTGCGATCGCCTGGTGATTCTCAATAGTCCGATCTTGCCGGGGAGTAAACTGCCCTGGGTGATGCAGCAGTGGGGCTTACCCCTCGCTGGAGAGATGCTCACCCAGGATCCACTGTTGGTAGACCGCACCCTCGAAAAAGGCAGTGGCTTCGTGATTGGTGATAGCGACCTCGCCACCTACCGCAAACCCTACAAAACCAGTTCTGCTGTGGGTCGTGCCCTGATGACGACGGTGCGTCGCTTTGAGTTAGCCAAAGTTTTGCCAGACTTGGGCGATCGCCTCAAAAATCGGCCTGCGCCGACCTTGTTTCTTTGGGGGACTCAAGATCCTTGGTTAGACAATGGGCAGATCGAAAACTGGGTCAAAACAGAAACCGCCCACCGTTGGGAAGCCTTGCCCGAAGCGAAACATTATCCCCAGGAGCATTTTCCGGAGGCGATCGCCCCTGTACTGAGTGAATTTCTTGCTTAGAAAACTAAGGGGGCCATAAAAAAATATGAATGGCACCAGCAGAAAACCTAATCTCAGTCCTATTTGTGAGATGATGTTGGCAATTGAAAACCTGATAACGTCATTAAGCTTTAATACATAACCATGATGCTACGTTTGCGGTCAGTTTTGTCCTTGCTGTTAGTGGTCATCACCACTTTTCTCGTCAGTTGCTCTAGCCCTGCGGTCAAAGTACCTGATACCTACACCCCCGACCGGATTTCCCAAATCCAAACCTATATGGTGCCTGTTAGCGAAGCCCGCGAAGGCATGGAGACCCTTGGGGAATTCGTTCAAGCCGATAACTGGGTAGATACACGCACCTATATTCACGGGCCTTTCGGGTTCCTACGTCGTGATCTGACCTATCTTGCGAATACCCTGCTGCCGAATGACCAAAAAGCAGCTAAGGATCTCATCGATGAAATCTTTGCTCATTTAGAACGTCTAGATGTTGCGGCCCAAGCCCGGAACGCAACTGCGACCACAACGGAATATAGAAATGCCCTTGCGGATTTTGATGCTTTCTTACAGTTGATCCCAGGTGATGCTGAAGCAAGCTAATTAAAATTTATTCGGTTTTAAAAAATTCCTTGTAAAAGTGATGAGGCGGTCAGGCGATCGCCTTTTTTTATTACCTACTTTTTTCCAATAAATTAACCTGTTGTCTCACAAGAACTGGCGGAAACTGTGCCTGAAATATCACCAACATAAATCCCTTTACGAATCACGCCAATCCCATTGGAAATAATTAAACAACGTTGGTATTGAGACTGGGTATCCGCAAGGACAATAGTGCGCAGCGGACTGGTGTTACCTCGGTAATTAAAGTTAATCGCTTGGTTACTGGCATTGTTATATTTGATCACAACATTTTCAAGTACTACATCCTCCGTTACCCGACAGTCAGAGGATACTTTTGCATTTTCACTATTGTTAGTGGGCAAAATTACCCGACAAGTGCGACTCTGGCGAATCGCTTCCTGTTGAGTCCGTTGTAACAAACCCTGCAAAGCCGTAAAGTCTTGTCTTGCGCCTGCCCGTGCCAAAAAGCCGAGTAGTGATGGCGTTGCGATTCCTGCCAAAATGCCGACTAATAGCAAAACTCCCAACATTTCAAAGAGAGTGAATCCTTTGTCTTGGGAGTTTTTAAAGGGTGCTTTGAACTCAGAAAATAATAGTGACATGACGCACAGTCTAAGTAGATCTAACTACAATTTCCATCATATCAATTATTGTAAGTACTACCTGAGCGTATACAAACGCGATCGCTCATATCACTGGTCAACCCTCCCTGTTTGGCTTTAATCCCAAAACAGAACCAAGTAGTGCTATCATTTTTGTCGGTTAAATTTCCAAATGTATAGTTTGTCGCTGCAATATTAGGAACAGTTGCTGTACTTGGTAGTGTACAGTTATTGCCTTGGCAACGGTAAAGGTCAAATGTTGTCCCTCCATCCGGTGCTAACCAATCAATTCTGAGATCTGTATCAGAGCCATTATTGCCGACAAGATCTCTTCGACTAAAGTTAATCGTATTAATCGTCGGTTTCGATAAACCTTGTTGGGCTCCACAAACTTGATTACTTGCAGGGCTAACAATTGAACTTTTAGTGGCCTTAACTGCAAAACACCATTGATTACCGACACCTGGATCGCTACTCGGTGTAAAGGAAAGATTGGTGGTATTCGTTGTACTCCCTGATAATGGGTCGCAATTTAATCCTTGGCAACTAAATACCCGATAACCCGTTGCCCCGGTCACGGCTGACCAGTTCACAGTTGGTCTCACTAAAGATGAGTTATTCAAAGTAATTACGGGTGCCGCTAGACTGGTTTCGAGGGTTGTACAGGTTTGACGACTGGTGGTTTGGGTGCCGTCAGTCACGTCAATGGCATAACAGATGTTAGTTCCTTCAGCAATGCCAGAAACACTATCAGTGAAACTACCGCTGCCCGTATTTTGTGTCGTTCTAGTAGATCTCGCCGTGGTGGGTGTACAGTTTTCTCCAGTACAACGTTTCAGAGAAAGATTATAGGTCGGTGATGCCGTACTGCCCCCTGTAATCGAACTCCAAGCAATATTTGCTTCCGAAGTATCTGGATCAATGGTGACAACAAGGCCGCTCAGCAACAGGGGATCAATTTTAGTTTCACATACAGTTTCTGTTTGGTCTGTTGTCCCGTCTGCATCGCTGACTTGAACTGCGTAACAAACGTTTCGGCCTCTAGCAATGCCACTAATACCATCTGCATGCACTGACGTAACATCAGAAGTCAGCAAGCTGGGCGTACAGCTACTATTGGCTGTATCGCACCGATAGAGATTGTAGGTATAGTCTGGAGTGCCACCTGTTGCATTAGGCCAGGTAATGTCCATCTCTGCACTACTAACATCAAGGGTTACTGTTAGAGAATCTGGCGCAGTAAGGGGAGCATCTTTAACTAGACATTCTGTTGCGCCAATGCTGGTGGCAGCGCTACTGTCTGTCACTTGCACGGCATAGCAAATTTTACTACCACTGGTAACCGCTGCAATATTATCTCCAGAGAAACTTTTATCTTGGGTCGCTAAATTGAGAGGTGTGGTCGGAGTACAGTCTGGAAGATTAATAATACCAAGTATAGACGGGCTGACACAGCGCAATAGATCGTAAGTATAGGGATAGTCGCCACCAGAGGCGCTTAACCAAGTTAGATCGACGGTGTTATCAGCTTGTTCCGTAATTGTTTTGATTGGTGGTGCAGAGAGGGCTTGTCCCTTGATGATACATTTCGGGTCACTCTGGGCTTCGCCACCTGCTTGATCTTTGACAACGACGGCATAGCAAATTTTTTGACCATCGCTGATCCCTGTTAGTGGATCGGGGAAGTAGGAGGTATCGGCAATTTCTGGATCGCGCACCAATGTTGTGGGGTCACAATCATCTGCATTCCCTGCAACATCGCAACGCTTCAGACCATAGAGGTAGCCGGGATCACCGCCAGAAGCAGCTTGCCATTCAAGGCCCACTTCTCCTTGGGATTCCCAAATATCTTCAATTTGCGGCGGGATCAGCTCATCAACAATTTCAACACAAACAGGATTACTCGTGCCAATATCTCCTTCTGCATCCGTGACTTTGACAGCATAACAAACGGTATTTCCCTGGGATAAGCTGGAAATATTATCGGTGTAGGTTGTGGTTGTTAAGCTACTCGCAACAGTATCGGAAGTGGCAATATCAATGGCGCAGGTGTCTGGCCCTTCGCTACAACGATAAAGGGTATAGGAATAGGGTTGTGTCCCTCCGAGGGCTTCACTCCAGTTGACGGTTGCGGTCGTCAAATCACTACTTAAGGTCACTGAAGTAATGGAAGGATTTTTCAGAAAGCCTCCTTCTGGACTGAGACTCCGGGCAAAAGCAGCACTATTAACACTCAAAACTTCAGATGTATTATTGCTACCATCAAAGTCATTCACTTCACCGTAGAGTGCTAGATCGACTTTAAAAACATCATTGCCCGTTGCGGATGTACCTACTTCTAAGCACGCTCGGAAACCAGCATTGCCAATCGCAGTTCCAGAGGCGCAATCAATGGTAAGACTCGTGTTTTCAGAAATAGCATCAACGAGAACTGTCCAGTTACTAGGGTCATCACCTGTTCTATAATCTCGTCGCCGCAGCACCATCGGCCCGACCCAAGGGGAATTCGCATCTTTTTCTGCGATCGAATATTCAATGGTTCGCGAACTAGCATTATCCCCTGTGGTTGGAAAATATTCTAAAACCAGGGTGTCATTGGGGGTGTCGTCATCTGTGGTGGCAACGGAAAGAAAACGCGATCGCCGGACGTCTTCTGTGATGTAATCAATGGCGCGGTTAAGTTGAGAACGGCGCTGGGTCCGGGCTTCGGTACGATTGCTGGCATTGAGGGTGGCGACCATGGCAGTGCCAAGACCGGCAGCCACGATCCCACTCAGGGTGATCGCCAGGAGCACTTCTGTAACAGTAAAGCCTCGGCTACCTTGTGAGGTCGATCGTCTATTGAGCAAATTAAAATAATATTTTAGGAGCCAACGTCTCATCGTTTTGCAGGCCTCAAACCGGTAGTAAGATAAAATGCCATAATCACACCTCAATGATACCCAAAAAAGCTATTGCAAAACACATTTAGCTGAGTCTGTTGAACTGTCTCCAGATGGGTAATTGCCACTACGGACTAAGCCCAAACCACGGGAAACAATGACACATTTCTGATTACCTAAATTGCCATTTTTTGTGAGGATCAGCACTAAATCTCCCGTGAGCAGATTGCTGGTCATATCACTAGTTCTTCCCCGAAAGTCGAATAAAAAGTCTCCTGCCTTGACGGTGGCTCCATTGTGACGAAGCGTGATCCCCTCTAAACTGCGATCGCCTGTAACAAAACAATCACTGTCAAAGGTCGGGTTGATGGCAGGACTTGACGGCAAAATAAACCGACAATTAATACTCCGACGGATCGCCTGACGCTGTACTTCCTCTAAAGCACCAAAAAGCTCACTCCTTGCACTGGTTAATTTACTACGATTGACAAAACCAAACATCACAGGTGCAGATATGGTTGCCAAAATGCCTGCCATAAAGATTGCGACCATCAACTCAATGAGTGTAAATCCGGTGCTCTTTTGTTTAGTTTCGGCAAGCGAAGGAAGCATCAGGCACAATCTCCGAATAATATTCTGCAATTTGTCGCCCACTGTCCGGATCAACAACACGATAACCAATTTGCATCGTATGATATGGGGCCTGGTTAAAAACACTCAAAGTTCGAGTCATAGTGTAGCTTTTATTGACCAGAGAAACCGAACTAGAGACTTCCCCTGTCTGGTTATTAGATTGGCCCAAACTGTCTTTGATTTCTGTGATCAAAGCCTGGGCATAGCCATCCGTTGTGGCTGCAGCATCGCAGACAGGGGAGGCTTGCGAAAAGGATAAAGCGGCCAGATACTTGATTTCGTCAAAGTCCGACTGGATCGCATTCATCGCTTCGGATGCACGCTGGGCCTGTACTCTCAGGACAACACCAATAAATGTAGCCTGGGCTGTCACAAGCACAAAGATTGTCGAAACGATAATCCCTGCCAGGACTTCAATGAAAGTGAAGCCCTGTTCCTTTTGCTGTGTTACATGACTAGAAGATTTGTCGATCTTCCGTTGAGCGTTAATCATCACTAGTTAGTCGTTCTCTGGGGTAGAGACGTTACCTCCTGTCTTTCCCATTCAACCACACCACTATTTTCAAACTTCTCTGTGTAGAGAGAGACATTTTCAAAAGTCATCCCGAAGGTATTACCAAGAGCCTGGGGCGCACCAGGGGGAATATTAACCACAGCACCGCTAGCATTTGAGTTGGAAGCATCCCAAATCTTACCCCAAACAACACCGTTCATGCCGTCACCATTGCCACCACCATTGATCCCTACCTGGGCATCAGGGGCATAAACAAAGAATGTCGAACTAGCTGTCCCATTGATGCGAATATTCTGCGAAGCTGTGCCTGTGCCACTATCTGGTTTACCAAAAATTGCAAAGTCACCAAAATCGCCTTCATGAATAATTTGGCGGCTTCCAGAAATTGTTAAATCACCAGACAAAAAGACAACGACAGGCGCATTTGTTGTGTTGATAGTCCAGCTTCTAACGCCACCACCAATTGTCAAATTATTGGCTTTATAGACATAGGCTTGATAAGCTTGGGCTGGGCCATTTCCATCGGGGTCGAAAGAAACTGTTGCGTCACTACCGCTAGGCAAATCCCGAACACTATTACCTAAATCTGCAGTAATTGTTTGTGGTGCTACAGGTAAATCTGGCAGGTTGGGTCTCCCCAATCGAGGGATAACATTTGTTAGGGTTGAATTATTCTGGGCCCCCATTGCACTACTGTGAATATAGCCTTGGTAATCTGCTTCAGAAATACCAGCAGCACAAGCATTTTCTTTCGCGGACTCTGAAAATTGGCATTTTGCACAGATTACACTGCTTTTTTCATTGGGATCAGCATTGACATTAGGAATCAAAGAAACATCATTATTCCCTAGTTCAATGAAGTTTTCCATAAAGAGGCCAGGAAAACTGGTTGGTACTTCATCAAGGTAGTTGTCAACATAAATTGATGCTTGTAAGCGCGCCGTTCCCTGGGTTGCATTGCCCTGAGCATCCTGGAATTCTCCCTCGACAATGAAAGTACCCGTGTTGGTTTGGGGATTGTAATCATAGGCAAGGAGTTCATAGTTGCCATCGCCAGTACTATTGGTGGTCAAGCCACTAGGGACGCTAACTTCTACATCACCAGAATTACCACTGCAACCACCATCGAAAACAGAGGTTTTGAGAACACGTTTATCGGCATAGGCTGCGTCTTCCCACTCGTTGATACCGCTACCTAAAAGATTATTGGGATCGTAGTCAAGTTTTAAGAAAAGACTGTTGTTATCAGAACGAAGTACCCCAAGCACTCGATTTAGACCTGCTTCGGCGATCGCGATATTTTCTAGATTGTGTTGTTGCAGAGTCGAGGCGACTTGATCGTCATTGGAACGGAGGATCATCGTTGCGCCAGTGACCACCATGAAAAGACCTAGCCCTAGAGCAACCACGAGACTAAAACCGCTCTCCTGAGTCTGCTTTGTTTTTAGAAGGAACTGGAGTAAGAATGTATACATGGTGGTTTTTAACCTCGCAGTGTTTGTTGAAATTCCGCAATATTCTAAGCAACGACCTGGGCAGCACTGCTTCTACCTCTAATTATTAGAGTGCCCACAACTTGAGGTGTTTGTAACATTTTACAGATTAAATTTTATGTATCAGTTTTCCCAACTGAGACAATTAACCAAAAGTTACGTGGGGACAACGCGTTAAAGATAAGCTGCCTTAAGTTAAATTTAAGTCTAAAGGTAGATGTTATCAGTGATTTTAATCACGAATGACACTTACGTAATTTGGCTTAGATACGCTGAGCAGATACGTAGCGATCGCCCCCAGCAAAGTCATGAATGATCTGAATTTGAGTGTAATGACCATTGTCTGCGAGTAATTGCGCCACCGCTTCCCCCTGGCCACGCATCATTTCAATGATCCAAATACCACCAGAAATCAGATAATCCGGCGCTTCATTCACCAAAATTCGCAGGTCGGCTAATCCATCTATGCCCCCGTCAAGGGCGCTATGGGGTTCGTGGCGATAAACCTCTGGCTGTAAATCCGGCAGTAGGGCAGCGGGAATATAGGGGGGATTGGAAACCATACCCGCCACCTTACCCCGCAAATGTTGTAGCGGCTCCCACCAACTGCCTTGATAAAACTGAATTCGATCTTGTAATCCGTAGGCGATCGCATTTTTTCGGGCGACCTCAAGGGCGGCGGCACTCTGATCAACGGCATGAATCTTTCCGTCGGGAAAACTGTCGGCCAAACCCAAGGCGATCGCCCCACTGCCCGTTCCTAGATCGACCCAATAACCTGCGTGTAAATCATGATGACTCGCCTGAGCCAGATCAATTAAATATTCCGTTTCGGGTCGAGGGATCAAGACCGCAGGAGAAACAACTAGCTCAAAATTGCGCCAAGGGGTTTTCCCGACGAGATATTGCACCGGGATTTTTTCTTGGCAGCGCCGTTCCCAGAGTCGTGAAAGTTCAACCAAAGACACCTGACTCTGCACAGCTTCCCGAATCCCCAGCCGCAAACTCAACCGATCCACGGTGGTCAGCCCCTGGAGAAACCAATCTACTTCCTCAACAGAAATATCGGTGGCGATCGCCTGGGTTTTGGCCCACTGTCGCCACCGTACTAAATCCTGAGCCGCAATAATCTCACTCAAGAATCAACCGTTCCCAATACCCTATTGTTGTTGCCGTTGCTGCTCAATGACAGCTTGGATCAACTGGGCCGATTCCGTCGAGGGAATTAGGGTCATCGACTCCAAAAATTCCTGCTCCTCTGCGGGTAGATCCTCATCGAGCAGTTTTGCGATAAATACCTCAAGGGGCATTACATTAATACTCAGCTCTTCATCTTCCGGGAAAGCATCTAATTGCTCAAGAATCGGCTGCACTTCAAAGAAAACAGGGATCTCACCGTTGCCATTGTTGTCATCCCCTGCCAGAGTTGGGAAAGAAACAATATCTTGTCCGTTGGCATCCTTTTCCTGAATCGAGAGGAAAAATAAAGGCACACCGGGGAAGTTTTCCTGTTGCGTCACTTGGGCCGCCGCATTTAACTGCGCCATGGTCGGCAAAAACTTAAAGGTCAAATCTTCTGCTTCATCGCTTTGGGCAAACTGGTAGATCTTATCTAAACCGATGGGAAGAACATTAGCCTCTTGCCACAGGGCCGCTTGAGCTTCTAGTTCAGCGACAATTTGGGGATCGGCATTGGGTTTTGCCCGTTCCGCATCGAGGAGTCTTTTCGATTCTGTTTGGCGGGCCGCCACGAGGTTTTCAGCATCCGAAAGACTCACAAAAACGCCCGTAACCCCCGACTCGCCACCATTCTGGTCGGTGACTGTCGCAAAAATGGGCTGCCCTTCGTCGTTGATCAGCATATACATCGGAATTGGCCGGAGCTTTTCGACGACGGCTGCCTCAGGGAGCGCCAACACACTGCCATTAACACCTAAGATTGTTCCGGCGATTACCGTGCCCATCAGTAGGGCTTTTTGACCCAAACGAACCAGACTTTTCATAAATAAAACCTCAAACAAAATAACTGCAAGATTAGAAAAATTAATTCTAAAAAAATAAGCCGTCAAAATACTTTGGTTTACGTCTTAGAAATCTCCATTAAAAAAGCGGCAGTCTACGCCATGATCTAGATGAACTCGGGTCTCCCATGGATGACGGATGTTGCAGTTTATCAATGTATTCTAGAGACGTGACTCCGTAAATTGGAGTTCCATTTCGTAAATGTTTATACTCAAGTTCCATTGCAGATAGAAAAGTATCGGCATAGGCTGGCCAACGACTTCGACTCTAACACAAAAAATTCAATTATTCTGGGGCGATCTAGGCTTTTGATTGAAGTGTCTTGGCTGACCTGGGATGGTCAAATTAATGGCGGCGATCGCCACCAGAAAGTCTTAAAACTTAAAAAATCGGGATGACAGGATTTGAACCTGCGGCATCCTGCTCCCAAAGCAGGCGCGCTACCAAGCTGCGCTACATCCCGGTGAAATACCTCAGCTAGTATAACTTAGCTGCAGGCGGTTTGCGAAATCATTTTTAGCTTGGATACCAGAACATCCCTTTAATCCCTTCTGGATCAAGGATAAAACCCAACCGCCGATAAAACTCCACCACCTGGGGATCAGCAAAAAGCGTAATATTGCTAATATCTGACTCTCGCAGTTTTTTGATAATGAACTGCATCAGGCCTTTACCTAAACCCTGGCTCTGGAACTGGGGATGAATCACCACATCCCACACCGTCGCATTGAAGGCACAGTCAGAGGTGGCCCGGGCAAACCCAATGAGACGCCGCCGTTTACTATTGCGCACTTCCCAGACGGTGACCACCAGAAAGCTATGTTGGATCGCTTTGCGGACTTTACGAATCGGGCGTCTGGCCCAACCGACTTGATCACAGAGTTCTTCTAGTTCGTAGAGATCTAGGTCGCGATCTAGGCTAAAGAAAATACGCGGTTGGCCAGCAGACTCAAGTTGTGAATCACTGATCTGGACATTTGGAACATCAACGGTGGGATTAAATAGTCGTTTTAGGAAACCCATGCTCATTTTATGGGGGCGATCGCCTCGGATGAAGTCGCAGGACATGACAAATAAATATTCTTGATAATCTTACAAGATCTTTTGCGAAGGCTGACTGTGGGCTGCCGGGGCACTAGGGAGCAGAAAGAGCAAAATTCCTGGAGTACACTGTAGAAAATAAGGGTTATTCGGAGATCACAAACGCATCATCGTCTTTATCGTTGAGTATCTTTAGCCCCACTGCCCCCCATTAACTATGGCCGCCACCCTCAAATCTTCTAATTTAGATCTACTGAAACGTTTCAACCGTTCATTTCCCGAATTTTACGAACAATTCGTCAGTAGCGAAGCGCAATTTCAAAATCTTCAGTTAGCCTACCAGCTCTACCGGGCCAAGAAGCCGATTGTTGAGATTAGTCCCGAAGGCAACCGGAGCGTCTTCCAGTTTGCCTACCGAAACCAATCTTTTCTTTTAAGTGACATTTTCGGGATTCTCTTAGCCTACGGTTTGAAGATCCATAGCCTCAGTCTGTATGGACAAATCCAAGCGCCGATGCTCGTTTTTATTAAGATTAGTCTTGATCGCAATAATCAGCCCCTTGCCCCAAATACCGCCGGAAACGTCTGTCGAGCAGTGCGAGAAGCCCTGGCTGGGCGCTTTGAAGTAGAGGAAATGTTGGCCGTCGAGTTTGATTTTGCAGAAGGACTCGCCGAGGTGCATACGGAATTTTACATTGACCCTGTTTTCCATCTACCGACTCTAATCATCGAAGCCAAGGAACAGGAAGGTTTGTTATACCGGGCCATGTATGCGATTTGGCAGGAAGATTTGTTAGTGATTAACGCGAATTTGGTGTCTTGGCGCGGCAATACAAGGCTGATTTTGTATCTTTTTGGCCCCAATGAAAGTGCGATTCCTGAATATTTAGGTCAACGGATTGCGAGTAATGTGCGCGATCGCCTGCTGCACCTTTCATGATGTCCCTAGACAGGGCAACATGGGAGAACGCTCTTGGGTAAGATAAAGGATGGTAGAACTGTGAGCCCATTGGTAACAAGATTTTATGGCAACAACGGTAATTCGCGATGTGCTCCATGCCTATGACTTTACCCCCAGCGATCGCCCCGCAGATCCTGCCGGAGAAGAGACCGAATATCCCACTCTTGTTTTTATCCATGGTTGGCTTCTGAGTCGTGCCTATTGGCAGCCCCTCATTGATCTTCTAAAACAAGATTATGCTTGTCTCGCCTACGATCTCCGAGGTTTTGGGGAATCTGCTGCTAAGACCCAAGGTGATCGCTACCCAGACCAAGGCTACACTCTCCAAGATTACGGCACCGATCTCCAACATCTACTCGACACCCTCAACCTCAAAAACGTTTGGCTTGTGGGTCATTCCCTTGGGGGAAGTATTGCCCTGTGGGGGGCCGCCATTTGTCCCGAACGGGTGCGGGGAATTATCTGTATCAATGCTGGGGGGGGCATTTATCTCAAAGAAGACTTTGAAAAGTTTCGCAATGCTGGCCAGAACCTCGTCAAAAA
Source organism: Picosynechococcus sp. PCC 8807 (assembly GCF_001693295.1). NCBI lineage: Bacteria > Bacillati > Cyanobacteriota > Cyanophyceae > Chroococcales > Geminocystaceae > Picosynechococcus > Picosynechococcus sp. PCC 8807. Next base: position 1,682,788 of record NZ_CP016483.1, on the reverse strand, counting down.
TCGCTGGCCCTTCCTGAAACATTTACCTTTATTGGACTTATTTTTTGCCCGGTTAATGGTGCATCGTCCCCTCTCAAGACAATGGGGAAAACAGAGAATTCATGACTTTCTCCAGGCCGATGCCACTGCCGCCCTCGGCGCTCTCCTCGAAACAACCACCGAACAAGAAGTGCATTATCTACCGCAGTTGGTGGCGCAATTAGGCCAACCGGTTTATTTTTTGGCAGGACAGCAAGATCCCGTCATGGAACTGAAGTATGTGCGCCATTTAGCCAGCTTTCATCCTAGTTTTGGTTGTATGGGCAATAATGTCCGAGAAATTGATCACTGCGGTCATTTAGCGATAGTTGAACAAGTCGCCTCAGTGGCAGAAAATATCCGCAAAATTTTAAATCAATATCACCCCTAAAAAGACTGTAAAAGTGCAGGGAGATTGTCTACAATGCTTAGTAGAGAAATGTTACTGTGCTCTGCCCAAACCTTGGAGAAGCTTATGCTACACCGCAAGATTAACCAAATCTGCAACGACGAAAAAGAAGTTTGTATATTCTTGCGGGATCAACAGCGCTGGATTGAAAATGCAACCATTACAGCGTTTGAGGGAGAAATTCTCACAATCCGTTATGAAACGGAAGAAGATGACGAAATTTCCTCCTGGGAAGAATTAGTACGCCTAGAAAGCGTCGGTGCCATTACCCAAAAACTCGCTTCGGTGCCGAAGATGGACGTGGAACTGGCGATCGCCGAAGATTGCCCAGAAGCGGAGCAAATTTTCCCCCATTTCCCCGATTCCAAAAATCAAGACTAAATTTCTTCCGACAGATCTGGAGCCTGGGCGATCGCCTGAAACTCTGGACAATACCCCTCTGGTGTCACCTTAAAGCGATACAGGGGGGATTTTGGTTGTTGGCAGCGCAATCCTTTTTGGAAACGGCAGTTGAGGCAACAATCTAAGTTGTTAAATCGTTGGGCATCGACATTATGGTGCAGCAGTTCCCGCTCGTTAATGCCCCGCAGTACGAGTTCTTCCCCTTGCCAGCGCGCTTCCACCAGGCCCGTATCTGCAAAGGTTTGCCAACGGGGATCATCGTTGAGGCTATTGGGCAAACTGATGGTGATCCAAGCTCCCACTTCATTGATTTCCCCTTCGTATTCTGTGCTGTGAGGGCCTGCTGGTTGGATAAAAGTGGCCCCAATGGGAAGCTCAACTAACTTGCCAGCGGCGGGACAATGGAGTTGGTAGCGGCTTTGGAGTTCTTCGAGGGCGGTGAGATCCTCTAAATCTTGGGAAGAACCGTGGAAAAAGACAACGTGTTGGGGCCGCAAGTTATGGATTAACTGGGTGGTATTGCGACCGTCGCTGTGTTCGGCGAGGAGATAGGTTTCGATTTGAACGTGTTTTTTAGGGGCGATCGCCGCGAGGGGAGGCGCTTCAATGTCTAACCAAACCCCCGGATGTTCCGGTAACAAGAGTAAACAAGAACATTCCTCTGCCTCACAATATTTGGCGAAATCATTGGTGTAATCGGTGATGATCACATGGTTGCCCTGGTGTAGATCTGGATATTCACCTGGAGCGAGGCGGTGCATCCGGGGGTACACCCGGTCATCCCAAAAGAGGGCTTGGTGACGGGCAAAATTTTGCACTGGATTTGGCAGTTCGGGCAAAATCTCTAGATACAAATCACAACCACGGGCCACTTGACCTTCCACCCAAATATCGACTTTTTTGCCCGTAAATTGGTGGTGCGATCGCAGTAATTTCAAGATTTCTTGGCCGAGGCCGAGGCGCGGTACTGGCAAAATCACCGATTGACCAGCGTCTAGGGCGTCGAGAATCCGTTGGGTGAGATATTTTTCCTGTTGACGGCGGTGGGGGTGACGCATGGTGCCATAGCTACCCTCGATGATCAACACATCGGGCTGGAGACCCCGCAGGGCCTCGATAGACAAACCATTCACCAACTGAAAATGGGAAACGGAAAAATCCCCCGTATAAAATACCGTGTAATCTCGCTCTGGGGTATGGAGCGTAAACAAGGCCGCCGCCGCCCCTGGTAAATGTCCAGCGGGGAAAAGTTGCAGGGTTAAATTTTTTGCAATTTCTACGGGCGATCGCCAGGGCAGCACTTGACCCAACTCAGCGGGAACTTTTGTCCCAGGCCAATTGAGGGGCAACAATGCTTGGGTCGCAGCACTGAGGTAAATGGGGACTGCGGGAAAATGGCGATGTAGAGCGAGAATTCCTTCAGCGTGATCCCGATGGGCATGGCTGCAAAAAACAGCATCGGGCATTTTGTCCTGGGCCAGAAAATGCTCAAAATCTTTGACACCACAGTCGAGGAGCAGTTGATAAGGCCCCAATGTCAGAAGCAGACAAACACCTTCTGCTTGTTGGCCAGTGGCGTAGGGCAGGCAGGATAATTGGGGCAAATCAGGCGCGACGGCAGGGGGCATTGGGCACAAAAAATCCTAGAATCCCAAGGAGGCGATCGCCGCAGGAGATCCTAGAGTATCTCAACGAACAATAAAAGACATAGTTAAGGGAACTTGTGGCGAAACTCCCCCAAAAATGTGGGTAGGGGCATTAGTGGGCAGAACCATTGCCGTGGTAATCATCGGAATCATAAAAACCATTTTGGGTACCGAAAAAGAGACAAGCCACGGTAAAGACACCAGTCAAAGCCAATAAAAGTAATTTGATATCCATAGGGTTAGGGTAACTGTACATTCAGTTTCATCATAGCGATTTTTCCAGAGAGCGGAAATTAACTTTTGTGGCGGCAAAATCTGCTATTTTATCGGAAATTTTTGGATTTTACGGAATTTTTATCCATGGCACCAGGGTGTATCCTTCGGGAAATTTACGGGTGAGTTTCAAGGCGATCGCCACAGGCAGAATTTTCGCGGGTACCATTGGCCCAAACTTGGTAGTCACGCACTAACTGGTCAAGGAGTTGCCCCTTGATGCGTTGGAGAATTTCCCGCAAAAGGCGATCGCCCGTTTTTTTCACCAGTGCTTTGGGGGTAAACCAGAGGGGCGGCGGCAATTCGAGTTTAACCTGGAGATCCGCTTCACCTTCGAGTAACCATTGCTCCTGTTCATCGGCGATGGGTTGTAACCGACCAGTCACATCGAGTTTAAAGCCCTTCATAAAGGGTTCTAGACCCCGCAACTGGTAGTCCAAACTTTTGATATGGACTTGGTAGTGGCGATCGCACCAAATTTTTAAGGTCACAATGGGCTGAAATTTGTACAGATCTAAAAAACCAATGGGCCGCATTTTGAGTTGGTATTGATCCGGGGCAATTTTTTCGGTGCGTTCTGGATCGGCGATCGCCCCCACCAGACAATCAATGTCTTGGAGATACTCTTGAATCGGACGGGGTGCCTCTGGTACGGAGAGGGCAACAACTTCGAGAGCTTGGAAGCGGATGGCCATAGTAAAGTTTTGTTCCTAAAATTTTGTAGTCAACATCGAATCAATAGAAACCTTGGTCTTGCCCCCAAAAAGCACCCCAGAAAATTTCAAAAAACGCTCAAAATTGCCTAGAGACGCCGGTTTTTTAGGGATATGTAACGCAACGTAAACTTATATCACCTTTTCGCCAAGGGACTTCTAGCCCTGCGGTAAACTAACCCATAATCCAGAATGCTGACATAATCAAACCACATTCTTGTAGGAGTTAACACTCAATGTCTCATAGCGTTAAAATTTACGACACTTGCATTGGCTGCACCCAGTGCGTCCGTGCCTGTCCCCTTGATGTCCTAGAGATGGTTCCTTGGGATGGCTGCAAAGCGGGTCAGATCGCATCTTCTCCTAGAACGGAAGATTGCGTTGGTTGTAAGCGGTGTGAAACTGCTTGCCCCACCGACTTTCTCAGTATCCGGGTTTACCTCGGTGCCGAGACAACTCGTAGTATGGGTCTGGCCTACTAAACTCGCCCATTTAACACAAGCCTTTTTGTATTGGGTTATATTAAAACACTATCCCATTAACGTTTTCAACCATTCTGGTCATTTCCGGAGAGGCATTTTAGTCCTCTCTTTTTTTATTGTCCGCTACATTACATTTGTTTCGCCATTAGAATGCGGCGATCCGCGTAGATGGCGATCGCCATGGGTCAGACTTTTTCAGGATTAAGTTCTATTTTTTAAAACAATCAAGAGTAAATTAACCAATCCAGTTAATTTCTGTGGGATCAGTCTCCTTGGCCGTGTTTAGGGTCTCTTTAGAGAGTGGGGGTTGAGTCGCTTTCGCGTTGGGCTGCTGGGCGAGAGATGTTTTGGGATGATGGGTGGTCTGCCAAAATCGGCGATCGCCAACATGTTGATTTAGGATACGACGCAGGAAAAAATTCAAGGTTTTCTGGGGAATATAACCTTTCAACACCGCTAAACTGCCGAATAACATATGGTTTAGTCGTTGCTCATCAAGAATTAGAGCGAGCTGCTCGGTGGTCAGTAAATCCGCTTCAAGTAAATAATCACCAAGCCGTTTGTTATCAATTAAGATCAACTCTTGTTTAGCATATTTTGCAAAAAAATCAGCCGTGGGTTGACGAATCCAGCCCCGCAAAGTCAAAATTTCACCAAATTTTAAATCGCTGTAAATTTGCTGATCAAAAAGAGCCGTTTGTAATTGGGCTTCGGAAATTAAGCCTGCATCTTCAAGGACTTCGCCAATCAACTGAATTTTCGGACTATTATTGGTAGATGCTGCATTCATAAGCGCTATTTCAACCTACTGTGACGATGCAAGAACAATACTTTACAGACCCAGTGATACTCATTGCCGTTAAAAGATTACTCTTTTATTTTTTATTTTTCCCATAGAAATATAACTAGGTATTTATTGTTTTGATTGGGATACTACAGTACCTATTTTACTCAGTCTTAATGCAATCATAAGTGATGAATGTTAATTTCGACTCCTACTTTCGCCATAGACAAGATGATCAATTTTTTATCTGCGAAAGTTGTCGCAATTTTGATCTGGGTTTAATCATTCTCTGCTCAGAGACAGAAGCGCTGGAATAACTATAAATACTTAATGATTTTTTGAGTCTTGCTTCATTAAAAATCAAAATTCTGAGAGGGTATTTATAAAGTAAAGATAAAAAAGATGAAAATTGGAAAAGATAGAGGCTAGATTGGTTGGTAACTGAGCGTTGTGGTGAGGCTTTGACCCATGACAGATAAAGTCTATCCTAGCGACCTGAGCGATGCAGAATGGGCCTTAATCCAACCCTTGATTCCCCCCGCCAAACCCGGTGGTCATCCTCGGACTACTGACATGAGACGGGTTTGCAATGGTATCTTTTATCTCCTCAAAACAGGCTGTCAGTGGCAATATTTACCAAAGGATTTCCCGCCCTCCCCAACGGTGTACTACTACTATCGAAAATGGCAAAGGAAAGGGGTATGGGAAAGCATTAACCATGCTCTGCGCGGCCTATGTCGACAACAAGTAGGTAAATCAGTACAACCAAGTGTGTTAATCGTAGATGCTCAGTCGATAAAAACGACGGAAAAAAGGGGGAGGTATTTGGCTTCCATGGAGGCAAAAGAGTAAAGGGAAGATGCCGGGGCCTGTTGGTGGATAGCTTAGGTCTGGTCTATAAAGCCATGGTGGCAGAGGGGAATGCCTCAGAACGAACCTTAGCAAAGGCGGCGGTGATGGAGTTATTAGAAACACAGCCAAAGTTGTTAGAGAGAGTGAAATTAATGTGGGTCGACGCCGGATATCGTGGCGAGGTCTTTGGACTGGGGATTTGGCTGATGATACAGGCGACAGTAGAAGTAATCAAAAGAGAGGGGCGAGAATTTCAGATGCTACCAAAACGGTGGATTGTGGAGCGAACATTTGGGTGGTTGAATTGGTATCGTCGTCTGAGTAAGGAATATGAAAAATTCCCCGAAGTATCGGAGGCGGCAATTTATGCTTGCATGACTCGCTTAATGCTACGGCGATTGGTTACCTAAAGATTTACTTTATAGATAGGCTCTGACATTGCCATGGGCGAAAAGGCTGAACATCAAAAGGCGATCGCCTCCGCCCTGTAGAAAAAAAGAGAAGTGATCTCAAGCTGGATATTTAACTGGCAGAGCAAATCCCTAGGGGATGATCAAGACCGGACAAGGAGAAAGATTCGTAACTTTGCTCGTGACACTTTCGGCGACTCCTTCTTGGGTTAAGCCCATACCCCGACAGCCCATCACGATTAAATCAGCCTCAATTTCATCGGCCACATCACAAATGGTGAAAGATGGCATCCCTTCCCGTTCAATAATCTCCGCTTCGATCCCCGCTTGAGCAAAGAGATCATGGGCTCCCTGGAGGAGCTTGGCCACCGCTTCTTCGGAATTCATCACCCCCTGGCGTTCCTCTGGCTCTGTCGGTTCGACCACGGAGAGCAGGACTAAACGACTTTGGAAGGATTTCACAAGCTGAATCACGGTCTCCGCTGCTTCACGGGCTTCACGACTTTTATCAACGGGAAAAAGAATGGTTTTAAACATGGTAGCTCTACCTCCTAGACACAGGCTCCGGTAAAATCTGCATGGAGATATTTTTCTGGATTTGGAACTTCTAGTTCAATTTTCTCGGAAAAATGGTCTTCTTCTGATGACAAGATGACAGAACTTTATAAAAAGCAAGCATTTGGAGGATCCTAATTGTGGCTAAGAAATCAGTTGCAAATTTAACAGAGGCAGATTTAAACGGAAAGCGCGTGTTTGTCCGGGTTGATTTTAATGTACCCCTCAATGAGAGTGGTGTAATCACTGACGATACCCGGATTCGGGCAGCACTCCCCACCATCAAATATTTGACTGAGAAAGGTGCCAAGGTAATTCTTGGGAGCCACATGGGTCGTCCGAAGGGTCAGGTGGTTGATTCGATGCGCTTAACGCCTGTGGCCGCTCGTTTGTCTGAATTGTTGGGCCAATCTGTCACCAAGTGTGATGATTGCGTTGGAGATGCCGTGAACCAGGCGATCGCCAACCTCGGCAATGGTCAAGTAGCGTTACTAGAAAACCTCCGCTTTAACCCCGGCGAAGAAAAGAATAATCCCGAATTTGCCAAGCAACTCGCGGCCAATGCAGACATTTATGTCAACGATGCGTTCGGGACGGCTCACCGTGCCCATGGTTCCACTGAAGGCGTAACCCACCATGTTAGTACTTCCGTTGCGGGTCTTTTGATCGAAAAAGAACTCCAGTTCCTCAAGGGCGCCATCGAAGCCCCCAAACGTCCCCTCGTGGCGATTGTTGGCGGTTCTAAGGTATCCAGCAAAATTGGCGTCATTGAAACCCTCCTCGAAAAGTGCGACAAGCTCTTGATCGGCGGCGGGATGATCTTTACGTTCTACAAAGCTCAAGGGAAATCCGTCGGTGGTTCCCTCGTCGAAGACGACAAGATCGATTTGGCAAAGAGCTTAATGGAAAAGGCCCAAGGGAAAATTTTGTTGCCCACTGACGTGGTTGTCGCAGACAAGTTTGCCCCCGATGCTGAAGCTAAAACTGTCAGCGTTGACGCAATTCCCGATGGCTGGATGGGTCTCGACATTGGTGCCGATTCTGTGAAGGTCTTCCAAGAGGCTCTTGATGGCTGTGGCACAGCGATCTGGAATGGCCCAATGGGGGTATTCGAGTTCGATAAATTTGCCGTGGGTACCGAGGCGATCGCCAAGACCCTTGCTGGTGCGACTGAAACTGGTACGGTCACGATTATTGGGGGTGGAGACTCCGTTGCGGCCGTCGAAAAAGTTGGTGTTGCAGACAAAATGAGTCACATTTCCACCGGTGGTGGTGCCAGCCTCGAACTGCTCGAAGGAAAAGAGCTTCCCGGTATTGTTGCCCTCGATGATGCCTAAACTTTTAACCGTTCTTTTGCTCTAACAAGTACCCCCCTAGCTCAATTCAGGGGGGCTTTTTTACAGAGAATTTTCCGAAAATATTAAGCCTGTGGGACATCCTCCAGGGCAAATTGCACCAGGCGATCCACCAATTGAGGGAAGGGAACGCCGCTCTGTTGCCACAATTGCGGGTACATACTCAGGGCTGTAAACCCAGGCAGGGTATTAATTTCGTTAATTAACACCGTCTGGGTCGCTTCTACATAGAAAAAATCCACCCGGGCAATGCCACGGCAATCAAGAGCTTGGAAGGCTTTAATGGCGAGTTCTTGAATTTGTTGGGCGATTGCCCCTGGGATCTCAGCAGGAATGTGCATACTAGATTTCCCGTCGGTGTACTTCGTTTCGTAGTCATAGAAATCACTGTCAAAGCGAATTTCCCCCACCACCGAAGCTTTGGGCTGATCATTCCCCAAAACGGCACATTCTACCTCGCGGGCCGTTACCCCAGCTTCAACAATAAGCCGACGGTCATATTCTGCTGCGAGATCCAGCGCTTTTTCCAGTTCGTCACGGGTGCGCACTTTACTAATTCCCACGGAAGACCCCAGATTTGCGGGTTTGACAAACATCGGGTAATCAAGCTGGGCTTCAATTTTGTCGCAGACCTTTGGGAAAACACAGGGGCCAGACCAGACTTCAGAACGCAACACGCCCACATAATCTACCTGGGCTAAACCTGCTTGGGCAAAGACCATTTTCATCGCCAGCTTATCCATACCTGCCGCCGAACCGAGCACTTTACTCCCCACAAAGGGCTTTTCCATGAGGGTCAGCAGGCCTTGGAGGGTGCCATCTTCACCGTTGGGCCCGTGGACAATGGGAAACCACACATCAATGCTGGGGGCTGCCTGAGGAAATTGCCAGCGACTGGCCGGATCAACGGTTTCTACGGGGAGGGCTTTGCCGGCAGTGAGTACCTGTTGGGAAACTTCGGGGTCGTGCCAAATACCGTTACGGTCGATATAAAACGGGAGAAGTTCGTATTTTTCGGGGTTGTTTTCCTGCGTGAATGCTTTGGCGATCGCCGCCGCTGAAACGATGGAAACATCATGCTCCCCAGATTTCCCGCCAAACAATAAACCAACCCGTTGCCGTGCCATCACGTTCTCCACCATAGATATCGGGATCATTATAGGGGCAAGGGGACGCCGCGAATGGCAAAATCGAGCAGTTCCATCGGATGCCACAGGGGAATCGTTTGCCCTTGCTGCTGGAGATGGTTTTGGATTTGCAGACTACAGCCTGGATTCGCCGAGGCGATCGCCTTTGCCCCAGTATTTAGTAAATTTCTGGCTTTGCGATCTCCTAGTTCAGCGGCAATTTCCGGTTGAAGGAGGTTAAATACCCCGGCACTGCCGCAGCAAAGATTATGTTCAGCGGGTTCCCGGAGCTGCACATTGGGAATTTGTCGGAGCAGATCGCGCGGTTGGGCGGCAATTTTTTGGCCATGGAGCAGGTGGCAAGCGTCCTGATAAACCAGGGGAAAAGCTTCGGACGTTAAAGGATTTAAAGGGGTGGTTAGTCCCACCGCCGCAAGAAATTCCTGAGCATCGCGCACTTTGGCCGCAAAATCCTGGGCTTTTTGGGCGTAATCTGGGTCATCCTGTAAAATTCGCCCATATTCCTTGAGGGTATGGCCACAACCGGCGGCATTGATAACGATGTAATCGAGGTCTTGATCGGCAAAACTATCGATCATCTGCCGGGCGAGTTCTTGGGCTTGTGCCGTTTGTCCTTGGTGGGCCGGAAGCGCCGCACAACACCCCTGACTTTGGGGAATCACAACTTCGCAGCCATTGGCCGTTAAGACCCGCGCCGTTGCTTCATTCACCGGGGAAAAGAATAGCCGTTGGACACACCCCAGCACCATGCCGACGCGGTACCGTTTTTCCCCCTGGGCTGGAATCAGGGTGGGTAATACTTTTTTGCTGGCCTGGAGATTAACTTTAGGCAGAATCAATTCCATTGCCGCCAACCGGGGAATCAACTTCAGAATCCCTAATTTACGGACGAGCCATTGCAGACCCGAATTTTGGTAAACCCACAACAATGGCAGCAGCAATTTTAAGCGCAAAGGATAGGGGAACAGATTGAAAATCAGCCACCGAAATAGGCGATCGCCGAAGCTTCTGGTGTAGTTGCGCTCAATTTGTGCCCGCATCGAGGCCAGCAGTTCGTCATAACGGACTCCCGACGGACAAGCCGAAGTACAGGCCAAACACCCCAGACAACTGTCGAAATGTTGTACCGTCGCGCTGTTAATTTCCGCCTCCCCTTTGGCGATCGCATCCATCAGGTAAATACGGCCCCGGGGAGAATCCATCTCCGAGCCGAGCACCCGATAGCTCGGACAGGTATCCAAACAAAAGCCACAATGCACGCAACTGTCGATCACTCCCTGTTCTGGGGGAAGCTGCGGGTCAAAACCACCTAATTTTGTGTCAGAAAGGGTCATTGCTCGTCCAAAAACTGCCTCAGATCACTATAAAAGTTTGCGGCTCCGAGAAAAAACCTCCCAGGATAGGGAGGCGGAAAATCAACATAATTCGTAACGTCTAAAGGCTTAATGGGTAATCCTTTAAGATGAAAACTTAACGGTTTCGGGGGAAAACGTAGCCAACCCCTAGGGTAAGGCCCACATCTGCATCATCGGAAAAACCGACATTAAGCCCCACATTTCCGACAAAATCCCGTGAGAAACGGTAGTCAAAGCCGCCAGTGGCCAAGAAATCTGTATCGCCAGAATCTGTGACGATGCCGCCGCCAACATAGGGATTGACGCGTCCCCGACCCGCAAAGTCATAGGTGATTGGTAGCGTCACAGAGGTATCATCCCCGAAATTGACGCCAGGGCGGAAGGATAAATTATTCAGAATCGCGATTTTACTAATGACCGTGACCCCATCATCGGCAACACTACGATCGGGATCTGTTAAACCGACATTACCAGCAACGCCAATGTAACTGTATTGATTTGTGGGAGTGATTTGGGCCTGGGCTGCACCGGCAGTGAGCATAACGCTACCGAGGCTAAGTAAAGCAATTATTTTTTTCATGGTTGAGCACTCCTCAAAACGCTTGAAACTTGCCTGAAAAAGTCTCGCTTAGGAGACAGAAATCAAGGGTTTGCCAAGTTTCTTTACATCTCCATTGTAGGATTTCCATCCAGGAATTGGGTTTCTAGTGGAGAAGGACGGCTCTATTCGGGGGTAACGCTGTCTCGTTGCCAGGCACCATAGCGTCCGGCGTAGAAGGAAAGAATTGCTTCAATTTGTTGGCGATCGCCTTGGGGAAGATCCGCCGGATAACGTAGATGCATTTTCCCAATTTGACTGTGGAAATAATTAAATTTTGGCGATCGCCGCAACTCTAATTCCACCTGTACTTGGGGCACCTGTTGCAGATGGGCCGCCACCTCCTGATAAATTGCCAGGGGTAAATCCTCCCGCCGCAAACGTTCTGTGATCAGTTCTGTTACAGTGCCCGGAGTTGTCACAATCGCTATCCTTTTTCACATCAAACTTTAGGAGCATTGTACCGTTTTGTTCGCTCCCCTTGGGGGGTAATATCTCGATGGTGGTTGGCCTGTTTTTTGAACGAGCTTAACCTTCTTCTAAGGTCGGCACAGTGCGTTCGCCAGGATTACTCGCCACCGAAGTTTCATTGAGTTTTTTCTGAATTGTCATGCCATACTGCTCCAGGGTGACCACGGGAACGCCCCGATTAAAGGCGATCGCCTTGACGAGTACCTGGCCATTGGCGACGTAGTCTCCCACCTTCACATAACGGCTAAAACGCTCATCGGGGGATTCCACCATCACATAATCAATACCATTGATCTGTACGACCCCTGTCACTTTGGTGTTATTTGCGGCAGTGGGTTCTGGTAGGGATGGAAGAATGGGGCTAAAGTCTAGAGGTGGTGGCGGTGGGGCGATCGCCACGCTCCCAGGAGCTGTACCAGGGGTGGTTTGTCCAGGAGTGCCAGCGCCATTGGCCGTGCCAGGGGCACCCGGTTGTGCACCAGAAGTAGTTGGTGTCGGAGCTGGGGGAGGTGCTAAAGTCACCTGGGGCGCAAGGGAAAGATCCGCAAAGGGATCGGGGCGGCCTTCTGTGGTAGCCCGACGACGGGCATCAGGGTCAGTGGATGGGATCAGCACAGAAGACAATGTTTCTGTTGTCGGGGGGGCAAACAATTCAGCGTCTGGCTCCGGAGCGGGAGTCGGTGCTGTGGTTTGGGGGGTTTCCGGGGTCGGTTCATCATCGCCACCACCGGGCAATAAAGAGCAACTCCCGAGCGTTAAACCCACGGCAACAAGGGGCAACAACAGAAATACTTGACGCATGGCGGAAACCTCGACACAAAATGCTGGGGTAGGGGGTGGATGAAAATGAAGTTTTAAAAAGTTGCTTCCAGTGTAGAGGAAAGTGCCAGATTGATTCTCAATTAATTGGTGAAATTTAACGGTTACTTGTTAATTGTGCCAAAACTTTTCCCGTAAACCCCTCGAAATGCAGATGAGGAATTATATAAATGCTTGTTTTACACCACAGTCATCCTTGGGATGTTTCCCCTGGGGTGGCCCGGGAGATTCAAACGTCTTTAAGGCAATGGATCGTGCTTCAAGATGACTTACCAACGAACGTCAAAACCATTGCGGGGGTGGATGTGGGCTTTGAGGCGCGCTTCTCAATCACACGGGCGGCGGTGGTGGTTTTGTCCTTTCCCGATCTAGAGATCCTCGAAACGGCGATCGCCCGCTGTCCCACTTCTTTTCCCTATGTACCGGGATTGTTATCTTTTCGGGAAGTGCCCGCCATTTTGGAGGCATTAGAAAAAATTACGCATCTACCAGATTTATTGTTCTGTGACGGCCAAGGTTACGCCCATCCACGCCGTTTAGGGCTAGCCTCTCACTTGGGGGTCTTGTTAGATTTACCGACGATTGGGGTGGCAAAATCCCGCTACATCGGTACCCACCAAGAGGTGCCCCTCGAAAAAGGGCAGTGGGTGCCTTTACAGGATCACGGTGAAACCATTGGTGCAGTGCTCCGGAGTCGGACGAAGGTGCGTCCCCTCTATATTTCTGTGGGTCATCGGATCAGTTTAGCCACAGCCCTTGATTTCGTCCTCGCCTGTACGCCGAAATACCGTCTGCCAGAACCAACGCGCTTGGCGGATAAATTGGCTTCTCGAAAACCTAATTTCCCATAAAAAAACCGCCTTGGGGCGGCATCGATTTGTTTAAAAAACTGAATGGACGATTTAGGCGATCGCACAGGCCCGACGGTAGCACCACCGCAGCAAAGTGATCCCCAAAACAAATTTCGCGGCTTCTAAGACCCAATACAAACTGTGCCACACGGACATTTGCAAAGGCATCGTTGCCGTGCCATTGAAGCCGGACATTTCTAAGCCAAAGCCAGCCAGTTGAGGCGTAATCAAATAGGTATAAAGCAAAGCAATATTTAACAAAATACTGGCAATGACGAGGGCATTTAAGGCTTGGCGATCGCCAAAGAGATGTTCAAATTTAAACCCAAAAAAGATCGTTAGAATTCCGGCGGCACAGACCACCTCTAAACGATTAAACACCTCAAACAAAACATAGCCAGTGCTAATAAAACCGCTGTCGGCCATCATCCCGGTCATGGACAATACAGGAATGATCACAAAATCGAGGAGGAAAGAGGCACTCAACCAAAACCCCAAGATGGTCATGACAATAGCCGATAAGTTGAGGGAAAACGGTTGCTTTTTGAGGGCATAGTTGAACATAGTTTCTTCTCCCGAAACTGGGCCTTACTTTTTTAGCTTAAAAGCTTAGGGAACCCCATCGGTAGCATTGTCCCAAAACGACATAATCTAGTAATACTCTTTCATAAATCGCAATACTCTCAGCTGCTTTTAGAGCGATTCACCAGCATGGTAAGAACTACGCACCAGAGGCCCTGAACGCACATGGGAAAAGCCCATTTCCTTGGCGATCGCCCCTAGGTGTTCAAATTCTGCCGGTGTCCAATATTTTTGTACGGGTAAATGGGCTAGGGATGGGCGCATATATTGGCCTAGGGTAAGGCGATCGCAGCCCACGGCCCGTAAATCCCGCAACGCTTCGATAATTTCTGCCTCCGTTTCCCCGTGACCGAGCATTAAGCCCGATTTCGTTGGGATCTCAGGATTGCACGCTTTCACCAATTCCAAAACCCGGAGCGATCGCCCATATTTTGCCCCCCGCCGCACAGGGCCCTGGAGCCTTGCCACCGTTTCAATGTTGTGGTTGTAACAAGCCGGTTGCGCTGCCACCACCGTTTTTACCCGTTCTGTCTGGGCTGTTTCTGCCCCTTTCCCACTCCAAAAATCTGGGGTCAGCACTTCAATTTGTGTCCCTGGATTTTCAGCCCGGATCGCGGCCATTACCGCCACAAACCAGCCAGCTCCCCCATCGGCAAGGTCATCCCGCGCCACCGAAGTCAACACCACATAACTCAGTCCCAACAGCTGCACCGACTCCGCCACTTTTTGGGGTTCCTCCGGGTCAAGGGGGAGGGGGATTTGGCCTTTATCCACCTGACAGAACGCACAGGCCCTAGTACACACTTGCCCCATCAATAAAAATGTTGCGGTTTTATTGGCGTAACACTCACCCCGATTTGGGCATTTCCCTTCCTCGCAGATAGTGTGAATGCCCCGTTGCTTAACGATTCGCTGGACTGTCGAGATCTCACTGGCTTTACCGAGGGGAGCTTTGACCCAACTGGGCATGGGCAAAATCGGGGCGCTGGAGGAGTGAGACGCAGAAGAAGCCATAATTTTTATAAAAACGCTGTTGAGGAAAGTTCTGGGATTTTTAGAATTAGTTTACTGAAAATCTAGTTAACCCAACATCCCCAGGTACGGGGCTAACCCAGTGATCAAAGTCACGGTGGCTTCAGGTCGATGAGTATGTCAAACTGAGGAAAACTCAATCGCTTAACTTCTAGATGATCGTAAATCTTGGTTGAAGCTTTTAAAATTTTTACCAAGCTCACGCCATCATAGAGACGACCCAGCCAGCTATTTTATGTTGTGAAGGAGTATGTTGTGACCCACAAAATCCTAGTGATTGACGACAGCAAGGTGATCCGTATGCGGGTCAAGGATATGCTGCCAGAGGGGAATTTTGAAGTCATTGAGGCCAAGAATGGACTTGAGGGCTTCAATCTCATCAATACGGAACATCCCAATCTGATCATGTTGGATTTTCTGCTGCCGAAGATGAGCGGCTGGGAAGTATACCAAGAAATTCAAAAACGCCCGGAACTAAAGGCAATCCCTCTCGTGCTGATGTCTGGCCGCAAGGAAGAAGTCACCGAAAAGCTCCCGGAACCCTTTGAACTGTTTTCATTCATCGAAAAGCCCTTTGACCAAAAGCAACTGATCAACGCGATCAAAGATGCGATGGCGAAGGCGAAAAAACAGGCCCAAACAATCCCAGAAGTTTCTCCTTCTTCCCTCAGCGCGAGCACAACGGGAAACCCAATGGCGGCAGAAATCGTGGCGTTACAGGCGAAGGTAAATGCCCTCCAAGGAGAAATCGATCTGCTCAGAAAACAAATGGGACAGTTGGTCAATTTCGTGAAACAGAAGTTGAAGTAGAATCGCTAAACTTGACCAATATTTGTATTTGTTGAACTGCCGACCAGATGATCATTGGCGAAAACATCAAGGGACAATAATTTCGATGGGTGCACAGCTTTCTTCTTTAGTTAAGGTGTTGGTGATTTCGGCGGTGGGGGCAGCGTTAATCAAGTATGGTCTGCCCTATGGTTTCAACCTAGCGGTGATCGCCCCATCTAATGGCGGTGCTTTGGCGGCAATTTTACTCCCAGCGATGGTGATGGCCGGGCTATTGTGGTGGCGGAGTACGTCCCAGACTTCCTAAAAGGGCAAGGGTTAGTCAAAACTAAGACATAATCAAAACAACAGCACTAACTTGAGGCGTGTGAGTAACGTGGATTTTCGGAAATGGAGTGGCTTCATTGTTCTTCTGAGTTCCCTGTATATTCTCTGGCAAATTAAAGCGTTTTTACTGTTGTTGCTCACGGCAGTGATCCTGGCTAATGCCCTCAATGTGCTGGTGATCAAGCTGCAAACCTGGGGCGATCGCCTTGCGGCCCGTTTCAACCAACCGTTACTGCGAATGGGGCGTTCCTTCGCCGTATTTACTGCTCTGTTTATGGTGGTATTGATCCTCTGGCTCGCCTTCACCATCGTCATTCCGCCTTTTATTGGCCAGTTCCAAATTTTGTTTAGCAAGCTTAACACAGGCTTTTATGAAATCGATGAATGGTTAGATTCCCAAATTTTCAAAATTGAAGAAAACTTTGGTCTGCCGATCAGTGAACAACTGCCGAATCTCGATGAGGTGATCCCCCAAATCCCGACCCTGCTCAATGAGCTGCTCAATCGCGGCTGGAGTTTATTTTCCGACTCCCTCAAGGTACTTTTAAATGTCTTGCTGCTCACGGTTTTAACCTTGATGTTTCTGGCAGATCCCCAACCCTATCGCCAGGGATTTATCCGTTTGTTTCCTTCTTTTTATCGCCGTCGGGCAGACGAAATCCTCACCCTCTGCGACGCCGATCTCAAAGGCTGGGTCGCAGGCATTATGTTCAATATGTTTTGTATTGGCATCCTGAGCTATGTGGGTCTTTCGATTTTGGGGCTGTCATTGGCTCTGCCCCAGGCGATTTTGGCTGGTTTACTGACCTTTATTCCCAATATTGGCCCGGCTTTGAGCGTAATTCCTCCCATCCTCATTGCTCTGTTAGAAGCCCCGTGGAAAATCTGGGCAGTTTTAATCTTATACTTTGTAATTCAGCAGGTAGAGGGAAATGTTTTAACCCCTTGGGTAATGGCCCGGCAAGTCTCCCTACTCCCTGCCGTAACGCTTTTGGCCCAGGTTTTGTTTGCGGTGACATTGCAGTTGGGGTTTTTGGGGCTGTTCTTGGCGTTACCCCTAGCGGTTATCGGTCAAGTGATCGTTCGAGAGGTATTGATCAAAGATATTTTAGACCCTTGGCAGGCGAGGGAAGAAGGCCAAGTGCTGGCGATGGTCTCCGGAATTGTGGGTATTGAAACCAGCCAATCCGTAGCGCCAGAACCGGAAGCAAAAACGCCCGAATTGCCGACGGATCATCCGCCGGAGTCCCCCAGTTAAGGGAAACTTTGTGTACCCTTATTAGGAGTGATTTTATTCTGGTTGAGGAATTGATGTATGGGTGCGTCCCGGAGTGATTGGCGATCGCCAGTGGTCTTAGGTCTAGTTGTCAGCTGTGCCGTGAGTCTTAGTGGTTGTGGTGGGCCACCGCCCCAAGCCCAAACTCCCCAGGGAGTACCAGTAAAATTTGAAACCTTAGATTCAGATCTGCTCGCCACTACCACTGAATACGTGGGGGTTTTAGAAGCGGATAATCTCGTGACCCTCAAACCAGAAGTAGACGGCATTATTCAAGCCATTCAAATCCAAGAGGGGGATACTGTCACGGCAGGAACGCCCATTTTGACCCTCAAATCAGAACGCAGTCAGGCTTCTTTGCAACAGGCGATCGCTGGGGTAGAAGCAGCCCGGGCCGCCCAAGCAAATGCCGAAGCCCAACTCAGTGCTGTCAATGCGGAAAAACTAGAGACCCAAGCCGACTTAAAACTCCGGGAACAGGATCTCCAACGGATTAAAAGCCTAGTGGATACCGGGGCTTTACCCCAGCGGGATCTCGACCAGAGCCAACGGGATCTAGAGGTGGCCAAGGCGCGGCTAAATACCATCAATCAACGGATCAAGGCTGCCCAAGCAAGTGTAAATCAAGCCAAAGCCACCCTCCGCCAATCAAGCAATACGGTGGCGATCGCCAATGAAGATCTCCGGGAAACCCAAGTAACAGCCCCCGTTGCGGGCACCATCGGCGACTTAACCGTGCAACAAGGAGACTACCTCGAACAGGGAGCCACCATTGCCACCATTGCCCAAAATACACGCCTGAGTCTTAACTTTTTTGTGCCCATCGAGCAGGCCCCCGATCTGCGTCTCTCCCTCCCCGTCGAGCTGATCGATTATCGCACCCTCGAAACCGTGGGTCGGGGTCAAGTAAGTTTTATTTCCCCAGAAGTAGACTTTACCTCCCAAACCATCTTGGCGAAGGCCAGCTTCGATAACCCTGACAATCGCCTTTTCACGGGGCAACTGGTCAAGGCCAAACTGATTCTGAGTCAGCAAACCGGGGTTTCGGTGCCTGTCACGGCTGTATCCCGCATTGGCGCAGAAACTTTTGTCTTTGTCACTGCCCCCAATCCCGACGCCCAAGGGGAAAACGATCCCCCCCTGATTGCCGTCCAAAAATCCGTCACGTTAGGTGCCATTGAAGGCGATCGCTATCAGGTGTTAGAAGGATTAACCACCGGGGAACAGGTGATTACCACGGGCATTCTCAATTTGACTGATGGCACCCCTGTCTTCCCCCAAACCGAAGAAGTCTTCCAGTAAAGCGTTAGGGATTTAGTTAATGCCGATCACATATTTGCGCCATTCGTGGTTAAGGTCATCCCGGGTATATTTCAAAAGCTCGAAATAAAGGCTACTGTGGGGTTTGCGCGGCTGGATCAGTAACTCCATTTCCGCTTCTTTAGGAGTGCGATTACCCTTACGCACATTACAACGCATGCAGGCGGTGACGAGGTTTTCCCAACTGTCTATGCCACCCCGCGATCGCGGAATAATGTGGTCAAGAGTCAGTTGCTCGCCACGCTTACGGCAATATTGGCAGGTGTGGCGATCGCGTTCCAGAATATTTTTACGGGTGAGGGGAATCTCGCGGTAGGGCACCTTAATGTAGTGGCGCAGGCGAATGACGGTGGGGAGAGGAAAATTCTGGTAAATGACGCGGCCATTGTGTTCTAGGCTTTCGGCCTTGTCTTTGAGCAACAGCACCACTGCCCGACGCCAACTGGTAATGTTGAGCGGCTCATAAGAGGCATTTAGCACCAATACCTTGGCCATATTTTTCCCGTAATCTTTGTAAAAAAAGACGCTAGACTCAATATTTCCGCCTATGCTAGCACAGCTCTCAAAGACAGGGGGCGTTGTCGCCACTGGGGCCATTACGCCACAATTTGTGTATATCCTTGATGATTTAAACTTTTTTCAATGAAAATTGCGATTACTGGTGCAACAGGTCTTGTGGGGCAACGTTTGGTTGAGCGTTTGTACCCTGCCCATGAGCTTTTAGTCTTGACCCGCAGTGAGGCCAAAGCCCAAGGCATTTTTCCAGCCTCTACCTATCCAAAGCTCAAGATTGTGGCCTATACCCCCACGGAGTCAGGCCTCTGGCAGGACTGTATCTCTGGCTGTGATGCGGTGGTGAATCTGGCTGGGGCTCCCATTGCGGAACAACGGTGGACACCCAGCTATAAGCAGGAAATTCGCCATAGTCGCCAGGGGGGGACAGAAAAGATCGTCGAGGCGATCGCCAAAGCTGACCAAAAACCCCAGGTACTCATTAATCCCTCTGCCGTCGGCTATTACGGCACCAGTGAAACCGCCATCTACACTGAAACGAGCCCTCCCGGTAACGACTTCCTCGCAGACGTTTGTCAAGCATGGGAAACGGCGGCCCTAGAAGCCCAAAACCACGGCATTCGTACCGTCATTCTCCGGTTTGGGATTGTCCTCACCAAAGAAGGAGGAGCCCTCGCCAAGATGATTCTCGCTTTCAATACTTTTGTCGGCGGCCCCCTCGGCACAGGTAAGCAGTGGGTTTCTTGGATTCACCGCGATGATCTCGTTAGCTTGATTGAAATGGCCCTTACTCAAGTCGATTGGCAAGGCACCTACAACGGCACTGCCCCCAATCCAGTCACAATGGAAACCCTCGCCCAAACCCTAGGCTCTGTAATGAAACGTCCTGCTTGGCTCCCGGTACCAGGCTTTGTTTTAGAATTACTCCTCAGCGATGGTGCGAAAGTCGTATTAGAAGGGCAAAAAGTGCTACCCAAACGAACTGAAGAGGCTGGCTTCCAGTTTAAATTTCCGGATCTCAAAGCTGCCCTGGTTGATTTATTGGCACATTAATCTTTCAACAGGATGGCAATCCATACTTTTTTGTTTGGCACCCTATCATTTTTGATAAAGATTTATCGTATTTTTTTACAAACCATGTCTGAAATTATTACCTCCGCCGTGAGTGATCGCATTTGTAACCACATGAACAAAGACCATGGCGACGCGGTTCTCCTGTACGCGAAACATTTTGGCCAGTGCCATCGCGCAGAAGCCGCAAAAATGTTGTCCCTGGATGAAACGGGGATGGCCCTTGAAGTGACTGATACCACCGGCACAGAAGCGGTACGCATCCCTTTTCCAAAAACTTTAGCCAATGCTAAGGAGGCCCACACTGTTTTAGTGGAAATGATGCAAGCAGCCCAAGGCAATCCCACCTAAACAAACTCCCAGCAACTTACACCATAATTTGTCTAAAGTCGTCTATCCTAAGCGTTCTGTGGGGATGGGCGGCTTTTTGGTGGTCTGGCATATCTCAAAATTTTATAAACATTTAAGAATCATGTCCTTTATAGTATGCATTCCGTTTAATTGGCTACTCTAAAGTCAGCTCAACGCGCCATATCCTAAAGAAAACGAGTGCTTGTGCCTAAGGATCCCCTGACTTATGAAAGCGACCCCTAGATTTTTTCCTTCACTGTGTATCACCGTCACGATGAGCTTTTTGGCACCGATGGTGGTTTGCGGTTTACTTTTGACCCTCTGTGCGGCGGTGGGGATTTTCCCTGGGGTAACTGTTGAATTGTTAACGGATGCCTTTGGGAATGTGCTAAAAGTTTTTGGTAATGGACGCATTTGGGAAGGGGTCTTAGTCATTGCGATCGCCTGTGGTTTCGTCGGCGGTATGTTTGAAACCTTTAACTTTTACTATTACCAAAACATGAATTAAGGAACTAAAGTCCTGGGGGCGACCGTCTGAGAACATAACGGAAAATTGCGATTGGTTACTATAGAAAAAGACAAGCCTTCGGTTTGTTAGCCAATCTACCTTCCCTATTCAAAACAGCCACAGGAACACAAGCATCATGTTGCATCGTCGAAAAAACCGCTGGATGTATGGCCTATTAGCCTGCATTGTCGCGATCAGCGTCAACCTTGCGACACCCACCGTTAGCCAAGCGGGTTTTTTTGAAAATCTTTTGCGGGGCGTTCTAATTTGGGGGGTGCAGAGTTATCAAATCTCCAATCTCTCAGATGCCCAGGAACAAGACTTTGGTCAACAAATTCACAATGAACTGACCCGTTCTGGCCAGGTTAAACTCTATCAAAATCAGCGGGTTGTGAGCTACATCAACGAAATTGGCCAACGTTTAGCGCGCCAAAGCACACGCCCAAATTTAAATTACAAATTCTTTGTCGTCGAAGATGACAGCGTGAATGCCTTTGCCACCATGGGGGGCTACAACTACATCAACACAGGGCTAATTAAAACCGCCGCTAATGAGGCAGAACTTGCTAGTGTAATTGGCCATGAAATTGGTCACATTGCGGCGAAACATTCCCTAGAACAGATGAGAATGCAGGCCCGGAACCAGGGGATTTTGGCGGCGACGGGCTTGGATAGTAGTCAGATTGTCCAGTTGGGGGTGGCGATCGCCGTTGATTATCCCAACAGTCGCAGTGACGAAACGGAAGCGGATGATCTTGGTTTTAATATGTTGACCCGGGTCGGCTATGCCCCAGAGGCGATGGCTTCATTTATGAAAAAGTTGATGGCAGCCAACAGTGGTGGTGGTCGTCCCCCGGAATTTTTGAGTACCCACCCAGCCACCAATGATCGAATTGTGCGACTCCAAAATAAAGCCGCCCGTTATTCGGGGAATCCCCAAGGTTCGCTCTATGCGGAGGGGTTAAATCAGCAACGTTATCGGAGTCGTCTGTCGCCCCTGCTCTAAATGGTTGGTTTTTAACTCAGTTTTTAGGCGATCGCTTTCCTTGGCGATCGCCTTTTGTGTGTTGTACCTATGGGCAAAAAAATCCCCCCATGGTGCTGGGGGAAGGGAATTTTGTTCGATATATGCGGGCGAGTTAGTTAACGGCCGCCGCCCTGTTTTTGTTTGAGGATATCGAACATGGCATCCTGAATTTGTTCCTGGAGAGTCGGATTATTGGGCAACTGATTACTAATGCGATTAAAGGTGCTGCGGGGCATAATGTCGTCAATGAGGTTGGGCAAGACATTGTTGCAGTAGTTACGCACCTTCCCAATGGCGGCACGGTTATTGAGACGGTTAATACTCTGGGGCTGATCGCAGCGAATTTCCCAGTCCGGTTTGCGGCCAATGAGATTTTCGACTTCCAACAAGAGATTATCCATGCTGTTGTTGCCGTAGATCGCCAGATAGGCTTCGGCATAGCGATTAATGTCTGCGGTGCTCGGTTGTTGGGCGATCGCCTGATTTTGCCAGCCAAGAATTTCCGGTTTGAGGGTTAATTGGGGCGCTAGCCCCAAGCCCAGGGCGCTGAGGGTAAGGCAACTGCCCAGCAAATAATCTTGGAAGCGACGGGGTAAAAGCATAATGACCGATGGGGAATAAAAATCAGCGATGGCAAATTTTAAACGTATTTAATATTAAAGAATAGGTTTTAGGGAGGGAAGTTCCAGGGGGCAACTTTTTTCTGCCATGGTTGCAAGGGTTTAGCGGAAATGCTGACAGAGTTCGAGAATTTTAGTCGGGAGAATTTCCTCGGCGATCGCCCCTTGTTTCAGTCCGGCTTCGAGTTCTAACAAAATCGGTAGGGTTTTGAGGAGTTGCTGACCCCGCAACCGGGAAATTTCCTTTTTCAGAAAATATAATCGTTTGGGATTCTTGAGATCCGCGAGTTTGGCGATCGCCTGATCGTCCCGTTCCCCAGCTTCGATCATTACCTTAATAATTGTCCACATCCGGAATTGACCGACCAACGTCGCCACAATCCGCAGGGCAGGCTCATTTTGCGCCAACAGTTCCCCCACCAATTGAATCGCTAAACCACCATTGCCTTCCCGGATCGCCTCACAGAGTTGCAAGCTATTTTGGTTCGTTGCTGCCACCAGTTGCTGAATTTCTACTTGTGTTAACGGTTGTGTCCGGCTCCCCTGATAAATCTTGAGCTTTTCTAACTCATTCCAGAGTCGTCGCGTATCATTACCCACCGCTTCACCGAGCAATTCCGTTGCTGGTCGATCTAAATTCACCCCCAATTCCCGCGCTGTTGCTTTAACGCGATCTGCAAGGGCTTCCGTCTGCCACGGGGGAATCGGCGAAAACTCCCGTACTTTCGCGTGTTCCTGGATAAATTTTGTCGATTTTAGCCGCTTATCTGGTTTTTTACGGCTCGTCATTAACAGGTGTGAACTTTCGGGAATCACGGGTAATGTCCGGTGCAATTCCTGCAAAAGACTATCCGAGCAAGATTGGCACAGGGTCGCTTCATTCAGCCAAATTAACCGTCCTCCCATACCAAAGGGCGGCGTCATTACCTCGTTCAGCGCATCGATGATACTTTCCTCTTTACTGCCGTCGTAGGTCTGAAAATTAAACGATAGCCATGCCGGATCTAAAACCGATTGCTTAATCTGATCCACCGCTTGGGCGATCGCAAAATCATCCTCTCCCCAGAAAAAATACACCGCCATCGCAATCCGCTAAAATCACAAACAAATCAAGGTAAAGTAAATAGAGCATCCCTCGCAACGTAACCATTATGCCCAGAACACAGCGCAACGATAATTTCATCGACAAAAGCTTTACGGTGATGGCCGATATCATCCTCAAAATTCTGCCCACCAATAATCGTTCCAAAGAAGCCTTTGCTTATTATCGCGATGGGATGTCGGCCCAAGCCGATGGGGAATATTCCGAAGCCCTCGAAAACTACGAAGAAGCCCTGAGGCTTGAAGATGACCCCAATGATCGTAGCTATGTCCTCTACAATATGGGCCTAATCTATGCCAGCAACGGCGATCACAACAAAGCCCTAGAACTCTACCACGAAGCCATTGATCTCAATCCCCGGATGCCCCAGGCCCTAAATAATATTGCGGTGGTCTATCACTACCAAGGCGAAAAAGCAAAGCAATCTGGCAATGAAGACGAATCAGAAGCGCTCTTTGATAAGGCCGCAGAATATTGGAAGCAGGCGATCCGCATCGCGCCGAACAACTACATCGAAGCGCAAAACTGGCTGAAAACCACCGGCCGCTCGGAAATGGACGTCTTTTTCTAACTGAGTTAGTGATCGAAACTTTAAAGTAAGCATTTACATTGAGAATTTAAACATGATTGATCTTGAACAGGTTCGCAAGGTTGCCCATTTAGCACGTTTGGAATTAACGCCAGAAGAGGAACAGCGCTTACCCTCCCAACTCAGCGCGATTTTAGACTATGTCGAACAACTCAGCGAACTGGATACGGACAATGTGGAGCCGACCACCAGAGCCATTGACGTGAGTAATATTACCCGCGCCGATGAGCAAAAAACCTTTGGCGATCGCCAACTTTTACTCGATAATGCCCCAGACCGCGAAGATGATTATTTCCGAGTCCCCAAGATCCTCGGCGAAAGCGAATAATTAAAATTTATGTTTTTGCTCAATTCCCCTGTCAGGTGACGGGGGAATTTTTATTGGGCATAATCAGTAGATTGCACCGCTTCTTGCAGAACTTCGGTAATCCACCTATTGATGCTGGTATTTTTGCTGGCCGTCAAAATCGCGATTTCACGGTGTAGCTCTGGTGAAACTCGTAGGTTAAAGCGTCCTGAATATTCTTTGATGGGGCTAATGCCTTTTTCCTTACAAACTTCGAGAAATACTGCGAGGGAATTTTTAAATTCCTGGCGGAGTTCTTCGGGATTGCGGCCATAGAAATCTGCGCCACCATTTAACCCCAAGATTTCACCGCGAAATAAGTCAAGTTCTGGGTCATACTCAATTTTTGCTCGATAACCATCAAGAATCATCATGTTCATGGCTTTACTCCGTGGGATTCTAACCATTTCCGAATACTGGCAACGGCTCCTTTATCAGTTGTAGGGGAAGGGTGAGGTCGATGAAAAACCCGCACTTCACCAAAGAGAATCACCGCAACTCGTGAGCCACTCCTCTCAGAAATGTCTGCTCCTAGTTCCAGAAAGAGTGCTTCGATGTCAGACCAGGCAATGTTGCCACTGATGGGCCTTTGGAAAATAAGCGCTAGGGTTTTACTGTTTCTACGCTTCATTTTGTTAAGCACCTCGATGGTACTACAAAAAAGTACCAAAATATGATGCCAGAACATAGCGCCACAGTAATTTCATCGTGAGGAGTGTCGCAGTTAAAATATATGCCTGGTCATTTTGACTGGGGGTCTTGGCTAAGTGATTACAAGGAAATTGCCTAGAGGCCCAAGACTTCAGCAAAGATTTGTACAATACAATACGGTTTCTTTAAAAAATATTAAGGTTTTATCCATGGGCCAGACCACAGAAGCGCAAACCCTAAAGTACGGTGAGCGGGAAATTGAAAATGGCGAACTCATTACCTTCCCGAACCCCCGCCCCGGACGGCGCTATACCATTAACATCACCCTGCCAGAATACACTTGTAAATGTCCTTTTTCTGGCTATCCGGACTTCGCAACGATTTACATTACCTATGTACCGGATCAGAAAGTAGTAGAGCTAAAAGCGATCAAGCTTTACATCAACAGTTACCGCGATCGCTATATTTCCCACGAAGAAGCAGTTAATCAAATTCTCGATGACCTGGTCGCGGCCTGTGATCCCCTCGAAATGACGATCAAAGGAGACTACCAACCCCGTGGTAATGTGCATACTGTCATTGAAGTCACCCACACCAAAGAACAAGCATTATGATTTTCGCTTGGCAGTTCCAATCCCCTGGCCCCATTTTGTTTGAGGTGGGTAATTTTGCAATCCGTTGGTATGGTCTTTTGATCGCGATCGCCGTGTTGATCGGTGTGAATCTCTCTCAATTTTTGGCAAAGCGACGGGGGGTTAAACCGGAGTTACTCGCCGATTACGTCATTTGGGGAATTATTGGGGCGATTCCCTGCGCGCGACTGTATTATGTGCTATTTCAATGGCGCAGCTACGTCGATCGTCCCCAGGATATTATTGCGATCTGGCAAGGGGGCATTGCGATCCACGGGGCGATCCTTGGCGGTGTGATTGCGGCGTTGATTTTTTGTCGCCTGAATCGTCTTTCTTTTTGGCAACTGGGGGATTTAATTGCGCCTGCTTTGATTTTGGGGCAAGCTATTGGTCGCTGGGGAAATTTTTTCAATTCGGAAGCCTTTGGGGCACCAACCGATTTGCCTTGGAAGCTTTATATTCCCCTCCAAAATCGCCCTTTAAACCTTGTGGAATATGAATATTTTCACCCGACTTTCCTCTATGAATCTGTCTGGAATCTTGGGGTTTTTGCATTACTCCTCTATTTATTTTTCTGGGGTTTGCGCCATGGTGATCGCCTCAAAACAGGCACAATTTTTCTTACCTACTGGATCGCCTACAGTGCTGGCCGCGTCTGGATCGAAGGCTTGCGCACTGATAGTTTAATGCTTGGTGGGATTCGCGTCGCTCAATTAGTCAGTTTGACAGGAATGGCCCTCGGTATTTTGGGATTAGTCTGGTTATATGTTCTAAAACGACGCTTACCCGATGTGCGATCGCCGAGGGAATTACGAGAGGCAGAAGCTATCCCAGAAAATTCCGAGACTTAAACCGTTACCATTGCTCCTCTAGTGACAACATTATCCATGGGCCAAACCATCCTCGTTACGGGCGCCGTCCGCTCTGGCAAAAGTGAATGGGCCGAACACCTTGCACTCCAGTCCCAACGCCCCGTCACCTACATTGCGACGGCTGTTGAAGATCCTGACGATCCCGAATGGATGGCCCGGATCCAACACCACCGCGATCGCCGCCCGAAAAATTGGGGATTTATGGGTGAGTCAGTCCATCTAACCGAAGCGATGCGACGTATCCCCGAAGACCACTGCATCCTTGTAGATTCCCTCGGTCTGTGGGTGGCCAATCATTTAGAAACAGAGCCGGCTCCTTGGCACCAGCTCACCACAGCATTTTTGGAGGCGATTAAAAATTCCCCACGGATGCTAATTCTTGTCGCCGAAGAAACGGGTTGGGGCCTCGTCCCCACTTACCCATTAGGACGCTTATTTCGCGATCGCCTGGGCCGTTTGATCCGCGAAGTGGGCCTCGTTTCTGATCAAGTCTATTTATTGGTGGGTGGTCATGCCTTGGATATCAAAACACTAGGACATCCCTTGCCTCCGGTAAAAACGCCCCTCAGCTGAGGTTGATTGTATCTTTTTGTAACAAAAACTCTGCTAGATATTAAGAAAAGTGTTTACACTCAGGTTATGAAATCCTTCAGAAGGCTATATGCCTATGGAGTATGTGTTATTTTAAGAAACGTTAACCATCTGAAATAGCCTATATTTCACAAGGTTGACCCGCTTACATGATTCTCGGAAACTCCCCTGACCATAGGATTTATACCTATTGGCTTTTGCTCATTTGACAGGGAGAATCCATAACAAGGAAACTAGCGTAAGCCATTTAATATCCAACCCTTGTTCATTCATATAGACAAGAGGAATTAAAAACTATGACTATTGCAGTCGGACGCGCGCCCCAGGAACGAGGCTGGTTTGATGTCCTCGATGACTGGTTGAAGCGAGATCGATTTGTCTTCGTCGGTTGGTCCGGTATCCTCCTGTTCCCCTGCGCCTTCATGGCTCTCGGTGGCTGGTTGACTGGTACCACCTTCGTTACTTCTTGGTACACCCACGGATTAGCATCCTCTTATCTCGAAGGGTGTAACTTCCTGACTGTTGCTGTATCCAGCCCTGCTGACAGCCTCGGTCACTCCCTCCTTTTCCTCTGGGGCCCCGAAGCCAACTGGAACTTTGCCCGTTGGTGCCAACTCGGTGGACTCTGGAGCTTTGTTGCCCTCCACGGTGCTTTTGGTCTGATCGGCTTCATGCTGCGTCAGTTTGAAATTGCCCGTCTGGTGGGTATCCGCCCCTACAATGCGATCGCCTTCTCTGGCCCCATCGCGGTATTCGTCAGTGTATTCCTGATGTACCCCTTGGGTCAGTCTAGCTGGTTCTTTGCCCCCAGCTTTGGTGTCGCTGGTATCTTCCGTTTCATTCTGTTCTTACAAGGTTTCCACAACTGGACGCTCAACCCCTTCCACATGATGGGGGTTGCAGGGATTCTCGGTGGTGCGCTGCTCTGTGCGATCCACGGTGCAACGGTAGAGAACACCCTATTTGAAGACAGTGACCAAGCAAATACCTTCCGCGCTTTTGAGCCGACCCAGGCAGAAGAAACCTACTCGATGGTGACCGCGAACCGTTTCTGGTCTCAGATTTTCGGGATTGCGTTTTCCAACAAGCGTTGGTTGCACTTCTTCATGCTGTTTGTGCCGGTGACTGGGCTATGGATGAGTTCTGTGGGGATTGTGGGTTTAGCATTGAACCTGCGTGCCTATGACTTTGTATCCCAGGAAATCCGCGCGGCGGAAGACCCCGAATTTGAAACGTTCTACACGAAGAACATTCTGTTGAACGAAGGTATGCGTGCATGGATGGCACCGCAAGACCAAATTCACGAACAATTTGTATTCCCTGAGGAGGTATTACCCCGTGGTAACGCTCTCTAATGCGCCCATTTCCGGTGGTCGTGATATCGAATCGACCGGCTTTGCGTGGTGGGCTGGTAATGCCCGCCTGATCAATCTCTCCGGTAAGCTCTTGGGTGCCCACGTTGCCCATGCTGGCCTTATCGTATTCTGGACTGGTGCGATGACTTTGTTTGAAGTCGCTCACTTTGTCGCAGAGAAGCCCATGCACGAGCAGGGTTTCATCCTGATGCCTCACCTCGCAACCCTTGGTTGGGGTGTCGGCCCTGGTGGTGAAGTGATTGATACTTTCCCCTACTTTGTCGTTGGTGTATTACACCTGATCTCTTCTGCGGTTCTCGGTCTGGGTGGTATCTACCATGCTGTCCGTGGCCCTGAAACCCTCGAAGAATATTCCAGCTTCTTTGGTTATGACTGGAAAGACAAGAACCAAATGACCAACATCATTGGTTATCACCTCATCCTCCTGGGTTGTGGTGCGTTGTTGCTTGTCTTTAAAGCGATGTTCTTTGGTGGTGTATACGACACCTGGGCCCCTGGTGGTGGCGACGTACGGATCATCAGTAATCCAACTTTGAACCCGGCAGTAATCTTTGGTTATCTGTTCAAAGCACCCTTCGGTGGCGAAGGCTGGATGATCGGTGTCAACAACATGGAAGATATTATCGGTGGCCACATCTATGTGGGTCTGATTTGTATCTTTGGTGGTATCTGGCACATCCTCACCAAACCTTTCGGTTGGGCCCGTCGTGCGCTCGTTTGGTCTGGTGAAGCTTATCTTTCCTACAGTCTCGGTGCGCTGTCTTTGATGGCCTTCATCGCGACTTGCTTTGTGTGGTTTAACAACACTGCTTACCCCAGTGAATTTTATGGCCCGACTAACGCTGAAGCGTCCCAGTCCCAGGCTTTGATCTTCTTGGCCCGTGACCAATCTATGGGTGCGAACGTTGGTTCTGCCCAAGGTCCCACTGGTCTTGGTAAGTACCTGATGCGTTCTCCTACCGGTGAAATCATTCTCGGTGGTGAAACCATGCGCTTCTGGGATTTCCGTGGTCCTTGGCTGGAGCCCCTCCGTGGCCCCAATGGTCTTGACCTCGATAAAATCCGCAATGACATTCAGCCTTGGCAGCTTCGTCGTGCGGCTGAATACATGACCCACGCCCCTAATGCTTCCATTAACTCTGTTGGTGGGATTATTACGGAGCCTAACTCCTTCAACTTTGTGAACCTTCGTCAGTGGTTGGCTGGTTCTCACTTTGTTCTTTCCTTCTTCTTCCTCGTTGGTCACCTGTGGCATGCTGGTCGTGCACGGGCGGCTGAGGCTGGTTTCGAGAAAGGTATTGACCGTGAGACTGAGCCTGTACTGAACATGAACGAGCTCGACTAAGAATTTGTTGAGACTTCAGTTCAGTCACTGAATTTCACTAATGAAAACTCCTGCCCTAGGGTAGGAGTTTTTTGCTTGGGGCGTACCAGCTTTAGAAGAATCAATACGAGCGGAACATGGCTTGGGTGCCTTGTTCGAGGGCATCAGCTAACTGGGCGGTGTCTTTAAATTTTTGGGTTGCTAAAGTTACACCGGGTAGTTTGAGATCTGCAAGACTTTCATTGACTAGGCGGAGGTCTTTGATGATGTGTTTGACCATAAAGCCCGGTCGAAAATCCCTGGCGGTAATTTTGTGACCGAGGTTGGCGATCGCCCAGGAACCAGCCGCCCCAGTCTGGCAAACTTCGATCATTAAATCTGGGTCAAGGCCTTGGGATTGAGCCAACTGAATCGCTTCACAGAGGGCCACCATGTGGATTGCACAGAGGACTTGGTTGCACATTTTCACAGCCTGGCCACTACCTATCTCCCCGCAGTAGTAAATATTTTTTCCCATGGCTTCCAGGCATGGTTTGACCTCGTCAAAATCCGGGCGATCGCCCCCGACCATAATCGTCAAGGTGCCATTTTCTGCGCCAACATCGCCGCCACTGATGGGGGCATCGAGGAATCGGAGATTTTTTGTTTTGAGGGTTTTGGCAATTTCTTGGGCTGCCGGTTTTCCAATGGTGCTGAAATCAATGATTAGGGCATTGGGTTTTGCGTCGTGGATTACCCCTTCTTCTCCTAGGAGAACCGATTTCACGTCGGGGACATCGCTCACACAACTAAAAATGTAATCTGCATCATCTACCGCAGTGGCGATCGCCGGCGCAACAGACAAACCTGTAGCGGCGACCCTAGCTAAGTGGGGACTGGCAGCGGAACGGTTCCACACAGTGACTTGATAACCTTTTTTCTGGAGGTTGAGGCTCATCGGTGCCCCCATGACCCCCATACCGAGAAATGCAATTTTTTTCGTCATCGTTTAAGTATCAATGATGATCAAGATCGCCTCTAGGTTACTCCGGGAACAACTGAATTTCCGGAGACTCTAGATCATCTGTGCCTTGTTTTAAGGGATCTGTCTCTGGAAAAATATCTGCCTCTGGTACTGCGGCACTGGACTCAATCCCTTCCTCAGACGAACCTTCAGCCGTTTCCGAGGGAGAAGCCGCTTCTGGTTCTAGTGTTGATTCGGGAGCGGTTGATTGTGGGGTTTCAATCTCTGGAGTATCTGGAGGGACTGCTTCAATTTCGGGCGCGGGAGCAGGTTGTTCAACCTCTAGCACTGACTCAGATTGATTCGGGCTTGCCTCCTCGACAACCGCAGCGGGTTCTTCTTCCTCATTTGGCATTGCTTCAGGGAGATCAGGAGAAGGGCTGGATTCTGCTTCTGGTGCTACCTCTTCTTCTAAGGTTGGCAAGGTTTCTTCTGGAGCAGGGGTCATTTCTGTTTCTGCTGGTGGCGTCGCTTCATCAACTTCCGGAACAACAGTTGGTGCTGGCTCTAATGTTTCTTCTGGGGCAGCCGTTTCGACTTCGGGCGCAAGAGGTTTGGTGGTGACGAGGCGTTTCGCGGTTCTGAGGGAGAGTTTGTTTTGGACGAGCTTGGCAAGGGTGTCGTTGAGCTTCGGATCGTAGTTAATAACGCGGACAGGGCTATTGTAGGTATTTTCTAGCAGTTCCCCTTGGTCATCGATAAATTCTAGCTTGAGCCAGTTTTCGCCTTTCTTGAAGCCTTCGAGGTAAATGGGATGCCAGTCATCGAGAATAAAGCTCTCACCATTGATGGTGATCCGGATACGCCAGTCATTCACATCATCACTATTGTCGGCCTGGGCAATGAAGTGCAGCGGGGCATTGGTCAGATAAAAATCCAACATGATCGGCTCGGCACCGTAGGTTCCCTGGGGGCGACTATAGGTGAGGAGGGGCTGTTGGAAATCAGGAATATTGTTATTACTTTTGGTGAAAATATTAAAAGTGGTTTCGGCGTAGGCTCCTTCGTTTTTAAAGCTTTCGTGCCAAGGACGGGAAGCAAAGGCGCGGATCAGGTGGCTACCGGGACTGAGGTTTTCGAGGGTGACGGGTTTGCTGATGTCGTAGACGGCAATGTAGGGCTGGTCATCGACAAAGAGGTGAATGTGCGGCCCCATGCCTAGTTCTTCGTCTTTGAAAATGGGTAGGTCATTGACCTGGAGTTGGACGTCGATGGTGGTGCTGTTAAAGGTTTCGTCGGGACGGGGACTGAGAATTTTGACCTGGGGTTGGTACTGGTCTAATTCTTGGCGCAGTTCGGTAATGAGGCTGGGCGTCGCCACTTCTGTGAGGGCTTGGGTGGTGACGGGCGTCGGTTCGCGATTGAGATCACTGGCGAGGCGGGCATCGAGGCGATCGCCACAACTCCACAGGCCCAATGCCAAAATAACGAGGAGAATAATCCGCTTAAACATTTCCCACAGTCCTTGATAAGCCACGCTTTTTATCTTCTCACTGACCTGACAAACCGCCAACATCCAATCAGAAGAATGGCTTTACCAGCGAATTTTGTAGAGATGGAACAGTTCGCCCGATTGTTCTTTGACGATTTTTGCGCCGGATTTTTTGATCAGGGCTTGCCAGTCGCTTAGGTCTTCGAGGAATACTTCCGCGCCCAGGTAGGTTTCGAGGATTGACCAGTCTTCGGCCATGTCTTGGCTTGGGTCAATCACATCAAAGACAAAAAAGCCTCCTGGTTTGAGGACGCGCCGGACTTGTTCTAACACGGTTTCCCAATATTCCAAGGGATAGTAACAGCTAAATCCGGTGGCGATCGCCAAATCGAAAAAACTGTCCTGGTAGCTTTCGAGGTGATGGGCGGGTTTGTTCGAGATGCCTTTAAACAGTTTGGAATTGAGTTGGGGGGCGCGGGATTGGAGGATTTCTGTGGCAACTTTGCTGATGTCTTGGCCATAAAAATAGGCATTCCAGTCGCGCCAAGGGTAGATCAAAAAGCTGATCCCGCAACCGAGATCGAGGCAAGCTTGGTTTTTTTCGGTTGGGCCAGTTCCCAAAACTTCGAGGTAACGCGGTTCTGGAGTTTGCCGGATTGCCAGTCGAGGAAAATGGGTAGGGCTTGCACTTCGTCGGGGAGATCGGGCTTTTGGTTTTGATATTCTGCGTCGAAACGTTTGGCGATCGCCTCCGTGAGGGTAAACCAATTTAATTCGCGGTTGTCGGTGGGTAACTGGGAAAACATGGGCCGCCCCGAAGTTTAGAAAATTCAAACCATTCCATTGTACAAGTCTCAATCTACAGGGAATCCGTCATCGCAAGTTGGGGGATAAAGTCAGTTTCAACAAGGCGGAGATTAAGGCTGAGTTGTAGTTGCTGGCAGAGGGTATTGATCATGTTTTGGATGTCATCGGCCACAAACGTAAGACCGGGGATTAGAGGCTCGCCAAAAACTTTTTCATATAGTTCTGGATCGGAATTTAGACGAATCGAACCGTGCTGCAAAATTGCCCCTTGGCGACGCAATTGCGCTGATCCAATCAGTTTATAACCAGATTCCGTTACCAAATCTGCCTTGGTATGGGTGCGAAAACAGCTATCAAAATGCCCGTAATTTCGTTGCTGGTGGCCATAACTTAAAGGAATTCCCAATTCCCCAAACCCAGCGATGAGAAATTGGCAGAGGGTTTCGTAGTTTGTTTGGCGATCGCCTTTTAACCCAGACGTAATAATCGCGTAGGTGAGGTCTCCCTGATGAAGCACTGCTCGTCCACCGCTCGGACGCCGCACCAGATCAATTTTTTTGTCTTGGTAGGTCAAATTTTCCCAAAAATCAGGATATTTGCGCTGGTGGTAGCCCAGGGAAATCGCCACAGGTTCCCAGGTATAAAATCGCAGTACGGAGGGGATTTTGCCCTGGAGATGCTGATCCAAAAGCCAGGCATCGATCGCCATTTGGGTTTCCCCAGACGCTTCGATGGGCGGAATATAGTGCCAGACTCCAGCCATTACAAAAGATTTTTCGGGAGATAGCCGAGGATTTTTTTAATGTCCTGGGTGCGGTGCTTATCCACAATCAAAGTCACATCCCCCTGGCGCACCACCACCACATCCGCAACTCCTAGGGTTACTACCGTTTCGTCGGGGTTGTCACTGTAGACAATCGCCCGTTCCGTCTCGAAGGCATGGTGATTCCCCACACAAACATTCGTCACCGCATCGGGGGGCAACAATCTTTCGAGCGATCGCCAATCCCCCAGATCATCCCAACCAAATTCTGCAGGCAATACATAGGCGTGCTCGGTTTTTTCCATTAGAGCGTAGTCGATACTAATTTTCGGCAAGCTATTGTAAGCGTCGATGCCTTGATTTTGAAGCGGTTCTAGGATCTCCGGGGCGTAGCTGGCGAGTTCCTGGAGGACTGTACGGATCGAAAAGAGAAAAATCCCGCTATTCCAGCTAAATTTGCCCGTTTCCAAAAAAGATTTCGCCACAGCCGTACCGGGTTTTTCGTAGAACTGATTCACCTTAAAAATGCCCGTTTCAACCGCTTCCCCCTGCTCGATGTAGCCGTAACCCGTGGCGGGATAGTCCGGTTTGATGCCGATGGTGGCGATCGCCAATTTATCTTTGACAAAATTCGCCGCTTGGTCGAGGGTTGCCCGGAATTTATCTGGGTCGCCAATCCAATGATCCGCCGGGAAAAAGGCCACCACCGTATCCTCTGGGTAGTATTGCGCCAGCTCTAAACAAGTCCAGGCGATCGCCGCGGCCGTATCCCGTCGTTCTGGTTCTACCAAAATATTACGCTGGGGCAGTTGGGGTAGTTGTTCCCGCACCAGATCCGCAATTTGCGCCGCCGTAATCACCCAGAGATCTGTCCAATTGTCCTGGGAAACTAAACGATTTGCCGTCGCCTGAAGCAAACTCACCCCAGACCCATCGAGGCTGAGGAACTGTTTCGGGCGGTCTTGACGACTGAGGGGCCAAAAACGTTCGCCCTTGCCACCAGCCAAAATTACGGGGATGAAAGTCATAGGTTGGGAGTGCTTAATTACGGTAGGCCTTCGCCGAAGCGCGAATCCAGGTTACAGCAGCAATGGTAAAGGGGATCAAGAAAAATAAAAAGCCAAACCAGAGGGAATTTGCCCGCACAAAGGGCTGGCTAATCATTAGGGCAATGATGAGGCCACAGTACACCAGCCCCGCCACGGGTAAGCCCAAAACCAGCAAAATAAATTTTGTATCCCGATCCATCCTGCCAAATTCCCTTGGTAAATACCGTTGCCGTTGATTCTAGCTATGGATCCGGGGTTCCGGGTGGAGGGTCGAGAGAATTTCACTTTCGGCGATCGCCAATTCCTCAAGCCGCTGATTGACTATACCTTGCTCGTAATAAGTCGTTGCCAATACCCAATAAGCCCCGTAATGCCGCGCTTCCGAGGCCATTAACCCCCGATAAAATTTTGCCAAATCCGGCTCCGGGCAATGTTCTCCCAAAAGTCCTAAACGTTCGTGGGATCGGGCTTCGATTAACGCCGAAATTAACAAAGAATCCAACAGCCGTTCCGGTTCCTGGGGCCGGATCAATTTGCGCAACTGGCCGCCATAGGGGGGCGCATTCAACGGCGCGAGGGGAATATTTTTCCGTTCTAGCCACTGGTTCACCAGCTCGAAATGCTCTAATTCTTCCTTGGCGATCGCCGTTAATGCTTTCACCAGTTCCACCGCCGAGGGATACCGGAACATCAT
Source organism: Picosynechococcus sp. PCC 8807 (assembly GCF_001693295.1). Taxonomy (NCBI): domain Bacteria; kingdom Bacillati; phylum Cyanobacteriota; class Cyanophyceae; order Chroococcales; family Geminocystaceae; genus Picosynechococcus; species Picosynechococcus sp. PCC 8807. The sequence goes on along the minus strand of NZ_CP016483.1, from coordinate 1,647,000 downwards.
ATTGAGGGCGACCCCTGCCGCTTTCCGTTCACAGTGGGAGTGATCCAGCAAAATCGTATCCAAATTAGCGAGGGCGAGTTCGATCCATTCCGGGCGGGTCGGCTCCTGAAGAAACTTGATCCGGGGTAAAGTCGCAGCAGTCATAGATTTGGGGAGATGGCGGACAACTCAACAGTATATAGTTTCCCCAAGCCCGATGCAGAATAGCCGCTATCGAAAGCAAGTTTCCTGCGAGAACGGCCACAACTCTTTATAATTTTTGGAGCAAAATTTACCGTAGCAAAGGCGATCGCCCATGAATTTTAATGTCAGAAAAAACAAGTTGACTTGGTACATTACTGCCCAGATTGGGGTTTTGATGTTTCCCTTTGGCCTCTGTCTCCTGGGGGAATCGATCACCCGTCGCATTAATGGTGAACCCTGGTTTTGGTGGGGGACGGTGAGCCTAATTGTCGTCAATGCTGGCCTGGGGCTGATGATCGAAAGTGGCCTGATTGGTGGCTTTCCCCGCAATAACAGCGACGACAAAGCAGAATCTTAGACTTTTTTTACCATGACTTTTATTCCCCCAAAGAAACATACTGCGGCAATTAACGGCCTCCCCTTGAGCTATTACGAATGGCATCCGGGTGGTGAACCAGTGTTATTACTCCATGGTCTCGCGGATCATGGTTTGGTGTGGGCCAGCTTGGGGGAAAGTCTAGGGGAAAAATACCATGTGGTTGCCCTGGATCTGCGGGGTCATGGGGACAGTGGCAAACCGGAAACGGGTTATACTTTCGCCGATTACAACGCTGATCTAGACGGCATTTGTCAGCATTTCGGCTGGTCAAAGGTGAATCTCCTTGGCCACAGTTGGGGAGCAAAGATTGCTACTGTTTGGGCAACCCAAAATCCTGAGAAAGTGAAAAGCTTGATTCTCGCTGATCCGTTTTTTATGGGACAACTGCCCCTATGGTGGCGCTATACCTTCCCCATTGGCTACCGGGTGCTGCCTTTTTTAAAACTGTTGGGTCAGTTCGAGAGCTATCACCAGGCCGAGGCGATCGCCAAAAAACTGAAGCAATATCGCGGCTGGAACGAGTGGCAACAGGCGATTTGTCGGGAAAGCTTTCTGGAAAATCCCGACGGCACCTGGACAAGCAAATTCGTGAAACGCGCCTGTGACGAAATTTTCCTCGATATTCTCCGGGTCAATGGCCTCACACAACCCCTAGGGATGCCGAGCCTGTTTGTGCGGCCAGAGGGAGGGTTAAATCGCCTCGAATTTCAGCTCAAGCCCTACCGTCAATATTTAACGAATCTCCAATGGCAAAAAGTCCCCGGCAACCACTGGGCCCACATGGTCGAACCGGAACCTTTTAATCAGGCGATCGCCAATTTTCTCACTAGAAGTTTATAAATATCTCACACCACACCATCGTGATCTTTTCAACGATGAAAATATGATGTGTCATTAATTTTGGGAGTCAATATCCAATCCAAAAGGCGATCGCTCCCTAATCATGGCAGGGGTTCACCAGCGTCAACCCCGACTAACAGGAGCAACTAACTTTCCTTGTATGCCTCCATCCCCTCACAGGAACACACCAAATTTCTGTCCCCATAGGCATTATCAATCCGGCCCACCGTCGCCCAGAACTTATGCTGTTTCAGCCAAGGGGCAGGATAGGCCGCCACCTCACGGGAATAGGGATGATGCCACTCGCCACAGATGATGGATTCTGCGGTGTGAGGCGCATTTTTCACCGGATTATCTTCCTTAGAAATTTTGCCCGCTTCAATCAGGCGAATTTCCTCCCGAATCGCAATCATCGCCTCACAGAAACGGTCTAACTCCTCTAAAGATTCACTTTCAGTGGGTTCGATCATCATCGTCCCCGCCACGGGCCAAGAGATTGTCGGCGCATGGAAACCATAATCCATCAAACGTTTTGCCACATCCTCCACCGTAATGTCTGCCGATTTCCGCAGATCCCGCAGGTCGATAATGCATTCATGGGCCACGCAACCATTGGTTCCTTTAAACAACACCGGATAATGGTCATCCAAGCGTTTAGCGATGTAGTTGGCACTGAGGATTGCCGCTTTTGTCGCTTTCGTTAAACCCGCTGTTCCCATCATCGCGATGTACATCCAAGAGATCGGCAGAATACTCGCACTCCCAAAAGGAGCTGCCGAAATTAAGCCAATATTGTCGGTATTCCCGTCTAAATTGGTCTTGGGCAGATAGGGGACGAGGTGGGCGGCGACACCAATCGGGCCAACCCCAGGCCCCCCGCCACCGTGGGGAATACAGAAGGTTTTATGTAAATTCAGGTGACAAACATCTGCACCGAAATCCCCCGGTCGACAAATGCCCACCATCGCATTCATGTTTGCGCCATCGAGATAAACCTGGCCGCCGTTGTCATGGATCACTTGGCAGATGTCTTTGATACCCACCTCAAAAACCCCGTGGGTCGAGGGATAGGTGACCATTAACGCGGCGAGATTCTCTTTGTATTTTTCGGCTTTAGCTTTGAGATCCTCTAGTTCAATATCCCCTTGGCTACTGCAACATTTAATCGGGATCACCTTAAAACCACACATCACTGCACTGGCTGGGTTTGTGCCGTGGGCGGATTCGGGAATCAGACAAATATTCCGCTGGCGATCGCCGTTTTTGATGTGGTACTGACGAATCACCTGTAACCCCGCATATTCCCCCTGCGATCCGGCATTGGGTTGGAGAGAAACTCCGGCAAAACCCGTAATTTCAGCGAGCCAATGTTCTAACTGGTCGCACATCTGCTGGTAGCCCTTGGTTTGGCTGCGGGGCGCAAAGGGATGCATCTTGCCAAAACTCGCCCAAGTGACCGGCATCATTTCCGCTGTGGCATTGAGTTTCATCGTGCAGGAACCCAACGGAATCATCGAGGTGGTCAGCGATAAATCTTTGCTCTGGAGGTGGTGAATATAGCGTAGCAACTCCGTTTCGGAACGATAGCGATTAAATACGGGATCCGTTAAAAAGTCACTGGTACGGCGGAGCGTTTCAGGGAAGTTCGGCGTAAAATTCTGGGCGAGCTGGGCGTAGGTAAAGGGAATTTCCGCATGATTAAAAATTGCCCAAATGGTTTCAATCTCGCTGGCGACCGTGGTTTCATCGCAACTGATGCCGATATTACCGTCCGCAAAGTAGCGGAAATTATAGCCCTGTGCCTCGGCGCGTTGGCGAATGGCTTGCGCTTGCTCTGCCGTGGTTTGAACTTTAATGGTGTCAAAAACGGGTTCGCGATTCACCGCAAAACTGAGTTTATCCAAGCCTGTCGCCAGAATTTGCGTGTGTTGCTGCACTTGGGTGGCGATCGCCTTCAACCCAGCCGCCCCGTGGTAGACCCCATACATCGAAGCCATCACTGCCAGCAGCACCTGGGCCGTACAAATATTACTGGTCGCCTTGTCCCGTCGGATGTGCTGTTCACGGGTTTGCAATGCTAGCCGTAAAGCGGGTTGACCCTGACTATCCTTTGAGACGCCGACGATGCGCCCCGGAATTTGCCGTTGATATTTTTCTTTCGTCGCAAAATAAGCCGCGTGAGGCCCACCATAACCGAGGGGAACCCCAAACCGTTGACTGGTTCCCACCGCAATATCTGCGCCCATTTCCCCCGGCGGCGTAAGTAAACATAAACTCAATAAATCCGCTGCCACCGTGGCGATCGCCTTTTGGTCGTGAGCTTTTTGAATAAACGCCCGATAATCAAAAATTGTCCCATCCGTCGCCGGATATTGCAGCAACACTCCAAACACAGCATCAGTCATCTCAAAGGTGCGATGATCACCAACGATCACCTGAATGTCTAAGGGAATCGCCCGTGTCCGCACCACCTCAATCGTTTGCGGATGGCACAATTCCGACACAAAAAACGTATTCGCCTGCTTCTTCTTACAGAGTCCATAGCTCATCGCCATCGCCTCCGCCGCCGCTGTCCCCTCATCCAACAACGACGCATTGGCAATCTCCAGCCCCGTCAACTCGATCACCATCGTCTGGAAATTTAACAACGCTTCTAGACGACCTTGGGCAATTTCCGCTTGATAGGGTGTATAAGCCGTGTACCAACCCGGATTTTCTAAAATGTTGCGCTGAATCACGGGCGGGGTCACACAGTCGTAATAGCCCATCCCAATAAAATTTTTGTAAACCTGATTTTGGTTGGCGATCGCCGCCAGGGTGTGTAAAGCCTCTTGTTCCCCCTTCGCGGCGGGTAAATTCATTGCTAATTTTTGGCGAATCTTGGCGGGAACCGCTTGATCAATCAAGGTCTCCAACGCGTCATACCCTAAAAATGCCAGCATTTTTGCCATTGCCCCATCACTAAGACCAATGTGACGGCGAGCAAAAGAATGATCCTCAGAAGCATGAGAAAGCGGCGGCAACTGTTGCAAATTAACCATGAAATCACCAGAAAAAAGCAGGCTTAAGCACTTATCATAATAGGGAAAAATTACCCCCCACGGGCTGCTGATGTGGTTCTCCAACCTAAGATTTCCCATCACAACATCCCCCAACCCCAGCGTAAGGTCGCCCACCCCATGTCCCTAATGTCTCTCCGGGCGGGACTGTGGGCCCTAGGCCATACCCTTTTCCCTCAACGCTCATCCGATGGAGGTTCTACACTTTGTGGCGACCATTTTAGTCATTGAAGATGAACTCAGTGTTTTAAATATTTTGCGGGACATTCTAACCGCCGAAGGGTTTGCTGTAATCACAGCGACCGATGGGCAAATCGGCTTAGAAATGGCCTATGCGCAGCTCCCCGATCTCATTATTTGCGACGTAAATTTACCGCGATTAGACGGGTACGGTGTTCTCAAAGCACTCCATAGCAACCCAACCACCACCACTATTCCATTTATTTTTCTGTCAGCCCGCGCTTCCCGTTCCGCCCAACGCCAAGGGATGGATCTAGGGGCAGATGACTACATTCCCAAGCCCTTTACCCGTCAGGAACTGCTCAATGCGATCCGGGGACGCCTCAGTCGCCGTCAGGGTCTCGCCCAACATTCAGCGCAACAGTTAGAGCAACTGCGGCGCAATTTAACCATGGCCCTCCCCCATGAGCTGCGCACTCCCCTCCAAGGCATCATGACCTCAGCGGAGTTGCTGGGGGAATGTTGGGAAACCCTAGACCGCCAAGAAATCAGAGAAATTAGTGAGAGCATTCGTATTTCAGCCAGTCGCCTCCATAATTTAATCCAAAAGTTCTTGCTATACACCAAGCTTGATTTAGCCACCCACGATCCCGATGATTTTCACCTCTGGTATAGCCCTGTCACTGAGAAAAGTGACACGATCATCACTACTTTGGCCCGACAAATTGCCAAACAATACCAGCGACCAGAGGACTTGAAGCTGGAGTTATGTGCGGCGAAGGTTGCAATCTCAGAGAAGTGGCTTGTTACCCTGGTGCAGGAAATTGTCGATAATGCGTTTAAATTTTCGGAGCACACTTCCCAAACCAAGAAACGCATTCTGCTGAAAAGTCGGATCAATGGCAATGTATGGCAGTTAGCGATCAAAGACCATGGTCGTGGCATGAGCCCAGAGCAGATTCGGGCCTTGGGGGCCTATATGCAGTTTGACCGTCAACAGTATGAACAGCAGGGGTCTGGTCTCGGATTGGCGATCGCCGAACGGATCGCAAAAATTTATAATGGGACGGTGACGATTAAGAGTACTGTAGGGACAGGAACCACGGTGATTGTCACATTTCCGACTGCGACTTCGGAACAAATTCCGACAGAAAACCGCCTCAGTTAGTGCCCGCTGTTATTTTTTCTCCATGAGTCAATTACACAATGCCTTTACCCTGTTTGTCAGCCTGTTGGTGGAGGCGATGCCCTTTCTGCTACTGGGGGTAATCCTTTCGAGTGTGCTGTTGGTGTGTGTAGATGAACGCCAACTGATCCAGCGTTTACCGAAAAATCCAGTTTTAGGGGCTTTTATGGGCAGTTGCATCGGGTTTTTGTTTCCGGTGTGTGAATGCGGCAATGTGCCCGTGGCCCGTCGCTTTATGCTCCAGGGAATCCCCACTTCCGTGGCGGTAGGTTTTTTGTTGTCGGCCCCCACGCTAAATCCGGTGGTAATTTGGTCGACTTGGATCGCCTTTCGGGGCCAACCGGAAATCGTCCTCTATCGGGTGCTGGGTTCCTTGGCGATCGCCACCATCGTCGGGACAGTGTTTAGCGTCGAATCAGACCCCAAAAAGCTGCTCCAACCGAAACTGGCCCAACGCTTAAAATTTGTCCAGCAGGTCAACGAAAACCAGGCCCAGGCAGCGAACACCAGTCCTCTGCTCCAATCGGGGACATTTTTCCTCGGTGCCCAGCAGACAGTCCCCCTCGAAACAGTGGCGACCCAAATGCCAGCACCAGCGACGACCCAAGACCGGAGCTTTAAAACCCTCTTTGGGGCCTTGATTAACAATATTTCTGTGGAATTGCGAGAACTGGGGGCGGTATTGATTTTCGGCAGTGCGATCGCCGCGTTGATCCAAGTCTTTGTGCCCAGGGAAGTGGTCTTGAGCCTCGGCCAAGGGACGATTACCTCCATTGTGGCGATGATGCTCTTGGCGGCGATTGTTTCCATTTGCTCCACGGTGGATTCTTTCTTTGCCCTATCCTTCGCCTCCACCTTTACGACGGGTTCTCTGCTGGCCTTTTTAATTTTTGGGCCGATGATCGATATCAAAGCAGTTGGCCTGATGCTCTCAATTTTTAAACCTCGCTTTATCCTGTATTTTTTCCTCTTGGCGGGTCAACTCACCTTTCTCTTTGCCCTCGGCTATAGCTATTTCCTTTAGGGGGCCAGGGAATTTTGCCGGGGAGGCACGTTTCAGTTTTCCAGAAGTCCGCCGCAACGTACAATAAAAACCGTCTTCACAGTTTGAGTTCTATGCAGTACCACGCACAAGTTTATGTTACTCTCCGTCCCTCTGTTCTTGATCCGGCTGGTGCCGCTGTCGAATCAGGTCTAAGTCAATTGGGCCATGGGGGCATCTCTGGGGTACGCATTGGGAAGTATATCGAATTAAATCTTGCCGCCGCTGACGAAGCAGAAGCCAAGGCGAAAGTGGATCAAATGTGCGATCAACTGCTTACCAACCCAGTCATTGAAAATTATCGCTTCGACCTCACCCCCCTGAAATAACGATAAATTTCCGCCCGATCTTCCCTTGCAATCCTTCAATTAATTGGTAACGACACGATGAAATTTGGTGTAATTGTTTTCCCTGGCTCAAACTGTGACCGTGACATGACAATGGTGACGGAAGGGATTTTTGGGCAGCCGACACGGATGGTCTGGCACCAGGAAACAGATATTACGGACATCGATGTGATTGCGGTGCCTGGGGGCTTTAGCTACGGGGATTATCTCCGCTGTGGGGCGATCGCCCGCTTTTCTCCGGTGATGCAGAGCGTCATCGATCACGCCAACCAAGGAAAATACGTGTTGGGGGTTTGTAATGGCTTTCAGGTGTTGACGGAAGTGGGTCTGCTGCCTGGGGCTTTGGTGCGTAACCGAGATCTGCACTTCATTTGCGATCGCCAATATCTCCGGGTTGAAAACAATGATCGGGTCTGGACAAGGGGTTACCGCCAAAACCAGGTGATCAATATTCCCATCGCCCACGGAGAAGGACGCTACCATGCCGACCCCGAAACCCTCAAGGCGATCGAAGATAAAGGTCAAGTTCTCTTCCGTTACTGCGACGCCCAAGGCAATGTAAATGAGGCTGCCAATCCCAACGGTTCTCTCAATAACATCGCTGGCATTACCAACCAAGCTGGCAATGTTTTGGGGATGATGCCCCACCCAGAACGGGCCGCCGATGGCAGCCTCGGTTTAGTAGACGGGAAAGGTTTATTTGAAGGGCTCTTAAACCTTGTTGCCGGATAGCTTGAAGATTAGGCGAAAGCAGCAAAAAAACGCTCTAGACGACCATTAAGGTGCTTAACGAGATCTAACTGCCCAATCCCAAAAATTAAGATGGCGTCGGTTGAGACTCCAGGTAGCGTAGAAATTCTAGCAACTCATCATCGGATAACAATTGGCGCGATCGCTTGCCATAGGTTTCTAGCAAATAAGTGCGGCCCTGCTCACTAGACCAGCGCAAACGTTTGAGCTCCACATCGGTGCGGGCAATAATCTCAGAAAAATCTAACGCATCTGTCGAGCTGCCTGCTGACCCTAAATCTAAGCTCGTATCGGGTGTCGCTTGGGGCTGCTCTAGGGGAATTTGGGGAGTCTGGTCTACGACCTGAGCCGGAGATGGCAAGGGCAAATCATTTTGATGGCTCGGTATTGAGACTGGATTTGTCGGGGTTGCAACCGTTGGTGTGAAGGTAGCCATGACAGGTGCTGGTTTTGCAGAGACGACCGGAGCTGCTGGAGGAGATTGAACGGGCATGGTCTGCTTCGTGGGGGCTGGTGCCGGAATTGCCCCAGATCCCAAAAGATTTAACGCCCGGATTCTTGCTTGATCCTCCGCCTGTTCCACAGAGGGGGCTGCCGCCAAACCACTGGCGAGTTTTTTCCCTTCCAATTCCACCACAACCCGCACAATAAACTGGCCATGTTCAATGGCTGCCAGTTCACTGATTAAGCCCCCGTAGGGATAACGCTGCCGAAAAATCTCTGGTGTCATGGAACGTAATAGGAAAAATTTGACTCAATTTATTAGTTGAGTGCAATTGTACCCTTATTCTTCCTAATTCAGGGCAATTTGCTGGTGAATTCCCCGGAGGCCATGGAGAGAATTCCCTTGACAGGGTACAATATCGAAAAAGCATTGTGACAAGATAGTCAACACATACGTCTAGTGGCTTGGTCATTTAGATTTTGCCCTTGTCCCAGCCGCGATTGTATCGGACGATCCTCCTTTAATCACATTGCTTGTTTTTCCGTCGGGTTTGCTTAGCCACAGGCAGTCCCTGCTCTTTTCCTGAAACACGTCTTTTTGGGTCAGTTTCAGAACCAAGTCCCCGCCATAGCCGTTTCCTAAACGTAATGACCTCTAGAAGGGTTGGTGTGGGAGCTCCCCTGTTCGATGTTTGCTCAAGTTTTTCGACTGTGTACTTGCGAACTTGTCATTTCCTGAGGTGTTATCGGCCTCGCCCCCATTAGGCTTTGTTTCTTTTGTGAAACGGGCCATCCTTTCGGAAAGGGCATTGTTTTGATCAGTCAACCTTGGGGTTCCTGGGGAATTTGTGGCGTTTCCCATCAGAAATACAGGTCTGTTGACTGTCTAGGTTTAATGATAGCGACAAACAACGGGCTGATACTGCTTTTCTGGTGGACTGTTGTCGTTTCACTTTACTTTCTAACGAAAAGGATAGTTTTGCATGGATTTTTCAATCGCCACACTGCTGTCTTTCTTTACAGATGACAAATTGGTTGCCGGTAAATTCCTCGAAAAGAAATTAGAGTGTCGCTCTGAGGAAGATACAGAACAGCTCCAGATTATTCTTGATGCCCTAGAGCGCTCGAATATTTTGGTGAAGGAACGGGGTAAATACCGCCGGGTGCCGGAAGCGGATGTGGTCGAGGCAAAGCTACGGTGTTCGAGTAAGGGTTTTTGTTTTGCGATCCAGGATTCTGAAGATGCTGATGATATTTATATCCGGGAAAGTTATCTCAGCAATGCTTGGAATGGCGATCGCGTTTTAGTCAAAATCATCAAAGAAGGAACGCGGCGGCGATCGCCAGAGGGAGTAGTCCGTTTAATTTTAGAACGGGCCAATCCTTCCCTCCTAGCGCGGGTGGTCCAAAAAGACGAAGGCTTCCGGGCAGTGCCCCTCGACGATCGCCTCTTGTTTGAACTTGAACTCCAGGACGAAACGGATCGGCTCCAGCAGGCCATTGATCACCTCGTCCATGTTTCGGTGGTGCAATATCCCATCGCCCAGTACCTCCCCCAGGGGTCTGTCACTAAGGTGTTGGGGAGTGATGCCGAGGCCGCCGCTGACACCGATATTGTCTGTTGTAAACATGATTTACTGCGCCAATTTCCCGAGGAGGTTTTGGCTGCCGTTAAGGACATTCCTACAAAACTAACCAAAAAAATGCTCGCCAAGCGGCGGGATTTTCGCGACCAATTAACCATCACCATCGAGGATGAAATTCACCTCACCCCAGAAAACCAAGCTTTCATTGAAAATGCATTTACACTGCAAAAAACCGAAGCTGGACAGTGGCAACTGGGCATCCACTTAGCGGACGTGGCAGAATTCGTTCCGGCCCAGGGTGTTTTGGATCGGTGGGCGAAAAAACACGGCACGGCGGTGTTTCTCGGTCAAATGACCATTCCGCTATTTCCGCCAGAATTTAAGGAGAAAGTAGAGCTTCGTCCTGGGGCAGATCGACTCACCATGTCCATTCTCCTCACCTTTGATGATCAGGGGAACGTGGCAGAATTTGAAATTACCCCCAGTGTGATCCGCGTTGACCAAAGCCTGAGTTACCAAAAGATTCAGCATCTCCTCAGTAGTGGGGAAACCGCAGAGGCTGAACTGGCCGATGTCGCAACCCTGCTGAATGATTTAATTTTTAACCTCAGTCCTTTAGTCAAAGCCCAGCGCCTGCAACGGGGCGGTTTCCAGATTTCTCTACCCGAAGTAACTTCTGCTTTTAAAGATGAAGGGCGTTTCGGAACGATGATTGTTTCACCGAGTTTGCCGGTGCGGTCTCTCTTGGCAGAGGTGATGATCCTGGCGGGTCGAGCCGTAGCCCAACATATGCTGGCCCTAGAACTGCCAGCCATCTATTGCTACCAAGCGAATCCTGATTTTGAGAGCCTCGAAAATCTCATTAAATTGGGCAACAATCTGAACCTCAAGCTTAAGCTCGAATCGGAAGAGGAGCTGTTACCCCACGATTATCAGCACTTTATCCAAGAGTTCAGCCAGACGGATATGACCAAAATCCTGAACTATCTACTTCAGGAAACCCTCGATGTTCCCCGCTATGGTGCCCATCCCCACCCCCATTTTGGCTTGGCTTACCGGGACGGTTATAGTCGTGTCTGTGCGCCGGGGCAACGCTATGGTGACTTGGTGATGCAGCGCATTTTAAAACTCATTTTCTCTGAGGGGCGCGATCGCCGTTCGAGTCGCGTCAAGGTTGGGGTTAACCTCGGCAGCAGTACCTGCCACAATCAAGTCAATTGGAAGGTATTGCCAACGCCAATCCAAACAGAACTGGAAGAAACCATTGCGGGCTTAATTTTGCAACTCAACGATCAAGAAAAGGTGGCCGATGACGCCGAAAAGGATCTCCAGGGACTCCAGAAGGCTGAAAAAATGAAGGCCCACACGGGGCATACCTTTAAGGGATTGATCACCGGGGTGCAGTCCTATGGTTTCTTTGTGGAAATCGAGGATCTGCTCGTGGAAGGTCTTGTCCATGTCAGCTCCCTCAAGGATGACTGGTACGAATATCGCGCCCGACACAGTTGTCTGGTGGGTCGGAAAAATCGTACTGCCTATCGCCTCGGCAATACCGTCGATGTGGAAGTGAAGAGTGTCGATTATTATCGGCAACAGATTGATCTGGCGATCGCCAAAAATACCAATTCAGACCCAGATGGCGCGGCTGCGGAAAATTGGGAAGAAGAATAATCACCCGTCTATGACTCAGCTGATGGAGGAAGCGTTGCATGCTTCCCTCTTTTTTTGTGACGATACGGCCCCCGGTGGCCTAGGCCTAGGGCATCCACTCCAGGAAAAAACCCACCTTACTTTCCTTTGCCGCACTCGAATTATGTTTTTGAATTTCCGTCGCCGCCCGCCAGTGGGATGTGAAGGCATAGCCGGCTCCTAGGGTCGTGATCCCCATTTCCTCTGAGGTCGCTAAGTTAACAAACTGTTGACTCAGGCTAATGGTCGAGGCCCCAGAGCGCGACAAATTAAGCTGCAACTTGGCGCCCACCTCTAGGCCTTCTCGTTCGTAATCTGGGCCAGAAAAGGATTGATAGCCGAGACTAGGGGCAATATTAAAGCGGTTGCCGAGGGGAAGTAAATAATAGTTGGCACGAGCGGCCACCTGAGTGCGATCGCCACTAAACAGGGTATGACCTTCGGCACTGAGGGTCAGCGGAAAATCAGGCTTTACAAAAATATCTTCAACGCCGACACTGATGCCCCCCTGGCGATCATTGCTGGGAAATTGGGCGTACCCAAGCCGCCAGCGGGTCTGAAAACTCGGTTCGTGGCGAATGCTATGGAGCACATCGGGGATCCCTTCTTCGCTCCACCGTTGCAGTACGGGGCTATTGTCAAAGGTTTCTGGGGGCAAATCAAGTTGCTCTGGGGTGAGGGTTTGGGCTAGACCTAGAGGAGCAAAGGCGATCGCCAAACTACTGGCCAGCACAACGTTCTGTAATCCGTTTCTCAAGGTTAATGCTCCCCACCACAACAAATATTTTTCCTATCCTAGACTATCCCGCAAACAGATCGAGGGGGAAATGGCCATAGGTACCAGCGAGTTCCGGTTCAGGGGATTGCAGCGCCACCAAAACGCCCCGATACTGCCCCACATAATCATCGAGGTAATGGCTCATTTTCTGGGTATTAAATTTTAAATACACCGGGCGATCGCCCCATTCGCCTGGATCAATGGCGATCGCCCCATCGTAGCCTAAACCCCGGAGATACTGCTGCACCGTTGTTGTGGCGACGGCAACGTTATCCGCGCAGATGCCAATATTTTCCCAGTCCGCCGCCTGACAAGCCAAACGCAAATTTTGCCGGAGGGTTTCCCGTTCGGCTTCTGATTCTCGGACGGGGGTAGTCACACAGCTTTTTTGCTGCAAAAGGGCGATCGCCGCCGCCAACTCTGGGGAAATACTCATCGCTTACGTCACAAAATAGACTCGATTTAGCCTAGCAGACTCCCTGGGGCTAGATCCATTCCTCATCCTCGTCGAGATCTACCCTAGGGGAGGCTTCCTCTTCGGAAGTGTAGGGGGGCGTCAAAATTCGATAGTCGGCGTCATAGACAGTACCCGTGTCATCCTGGGTCTTGGCAGATTTTGCAGGCGATTTGGGCGTCGGTGGCTTTGGCATTGCCGCCTCTGGGCCGGGACTAGGACGGGGACGCTGGGGTTTGGGTTGGGGGCGAATTTGTGGTTCTTCTTCACCCGTTGGGGGGGGCTGGGGACGGGTCGGCTGTTTGGGGGGTGATTCGATGTCCCAGGTTTCTTCGTCCTGGGTTTCTAGTTCTTTATCGGTCCAATCATAGTTAGCGCGGCTCCGTTCCCAATCTGAACGACCGGTGCGGCGATCGGGCTGGCGGGGAGGGCGTTGTTTCAGGCGTTCGAGGCGAGGATTTGGGCGATCGCCTCGGCTATTGGAACTCGGATTTGTCCCCTTTAAAAAAAGCTGCAAGAGCAAACTCAGAAGCAACCCAAGCAAGACCGCTGCGATAAACCAAATGCTGAGGGGCAACTGCCAAGGAATCGTGCGGTTAAATAAAACGAGACCCAGCGCCTGACTATTTTGCAGTAGCAGAACAGTCCCTCCCCCCAGGAAGAGGAGCAATAGGAATAACAGTGGCGACCTAGACTCCATAAACAAGCAAAAAGGCGATCGCCTAGGGCGTTTCCGGAGCTTCAGTGGGAGACTGGGCCGGATCTGTCGTGCCAGTGCGTGCCAAAGCCTCGTCCACTTGGGCTAAGAGATCCTTGAGCACCTGTTCGTCTGGATATAATTCCACTAACCGTTGCAAATGGGGACGCGCTCCTGCTAAATCCCCCAGGGCTAAACGGGCCTGTACCAAACCTTGCAGCGCATTTGTATTGTCTGGCTCCCGTTCTAAAACCGCCAAAAACCCGGCTTCTTGTTGTTTCAGTTGGGCTTCTTGATCTGCCTGGGGGTTCCGAGCGACTTCATTTGTCGGTTGTCTCACGCTGTCAATGATGCCTCCGATCACTGGCACCATCGCAGTTCCCGCAAAGGAACCCGCACCAATAAATAGGATCACTTTTGTCCAAAATTTCTGTTTCTTTTGTTTGCCTGTGGCAGCTTTATCAGAAAAAAGAGGCATGGGTTGAGGGGGATGACTTAAAAATCCTATCTATTTTAGCCCATGGCCATGGGAGTTCTGGAAAATGGGATTTAATGGGAAAGGCTGCCATTTCCCAATGTTTTTGAACCCTTGATCTATGTCTGCTCCTAAGTCTCCAGCCCCTTTGTTAGCTTACTTCACTGCTTTTTTTTACATCCTGTTTAGCCTGATTCCTGATAGCCACAGCATGATGGTGGCTTGGTCTTGGGTGTTTGTGTGGCAGGTGGGTTTGTTCTGTCCTTTGTTGTGGTTTTTAGTGCAACTGTGGGATAACCGCCGCCTCTATCTATTGGGTAATGGGTTTGATCAGGCTTTAATCGCAATTTTAGTCAGCTTGGGGATTTCCACCCTGGGGGCGGAGTTTCCCCAGCAAGCTCGCTGGCAAGCCTGGGCCTGTTTAGGGTTTATCGCCGCACTCTACCCCATTAGTCGTTGGCTGAATAGTGTGACTGGTCGTTATCGATTATTTTTGGGGCAAGGATATTTAAGTTTGGCCTTCGTTGCTTTTAGTTTGGCGCTGTGGCTGAGTCGGACATTTTTGCCGGAAATTGAGCGGCTCCGGGATTTGGGCGTTGATGGGGCGGTGCAACAGTTTGATTTTTCGTTGCTGGAACTGCGTAACTGGGCTCCCTTGGGTCACCAAAATTATGTGGCCGGTTATCTCATTCTTTGTTTACCGACCCTCCTGGGCTTGGCGATTTTACATCGGGATTGGCGGCGCTGGCTTTGGCTGACGGGGGTGGTGATTGGGGCGGTAGATCTCTATACCACGAGCTCTCGGGGGGGGTGGCTTGGGTTGGCGATCGCCTCGGTGGTGGCCTTCGGGTTTGCTTGGGGGTTTAGTCAGATTCGCAAATTTTATTTACTGCTAGCGGGGATTATTTCCACGGGAGTTTTAGGGATTTTTGTGCTGACCAATAACCGCCTCTACAATCTCGTGGTGCCGATTTTGCAGGGGGAATTTGGGGAATTAAATTACCGTTGGGTCAATGCCCAGGTGGGTGGGGCCATGGGTCTCGACCATTGGTGGACGGGGGGTGGTTTAGGAAATGCGTTCCTGTTGTATCAAAATTACCGCCCAATCACAGCGGGTCGCCTTTCGGAAATCATTTATCAACTCCACAGTACCCCGGTGCAACTCTGGGCAGAAATGGGCATCTGGGGCTTGGGTTTATTCTTTGGTTCGATTGTTTTTCTGGGGGTAATCCTCTGGCGACTGTGGGGCCATGTTAAAGGGATGGCACGGGAAGACCGCATTTTGTTGGGCAGTATTTACACCGGGCTAGTCGGCTATTGGGCCTTGAGTTGGACCGATTACCAACTGGATAATGTGGCCATTAGCGGCATCATTACAATTCTGGTGGCCCTGCTCGCGGCGATCGCCCGTCAAGATCAACCCCAAATATCTCTCCCGTCCCAGCCAAACCCAGAAAAATTTTTAGGGAAACCCCGTCTCGTCGCCCTTGGTCTAGTGGGGGTCTACGGCGCTGTGGCCATCTGGTTAGCACCGATCCAAGCCGCCTGGGAGCGATCCAGCACCGGATTTTTAGCATTGCGTCAGGAAACCCCTGATTATGACCGTTTTGTGGAAAATTTGACCGCCGCCCATGACCTCGCTCCCTGGGAACCTTACTATTCCTATCAGTTGGGTTGGAACCTCGGTGAATTAGCTCTCCAGACCACAGACTTAGAACAACGGCAACGCTATCTCCAGGAGGCGATCCAATGGTTTGACCAGGGCAACCAAGCATCTCCCTACCGGGAATTTGGCCGCAGCAACATGGCCTGGCTCCACATCGCCAACAATGAACCCAATCTAGCAACGGCGGAATTTTACCAATCGGCCCAGCTTGTGCCCGCGAAACGAGGCATTTTCTACGGGTTGGGGTTAAGTTTGTTGGCCCAGGACAAAACAGATCTTGCGGTCGAGGCGATCGCCTTAGAAATTCTCCGGGATCCCCCATTTATCACCAGTCCCATTTGGCGAGGCGGGGGATTGGGGGAGCTTTATCCAGCGGTGGTGGCGCGGGTGATGAGTCACTACGAACAGCTACTGGCGCAATATCCCGATGATCCGTTGTTACATCGCTGTCGAGGTGGCATCGCCTGGTGGATTGGGGATTTTGCCCTGGCCGAAACGGAATTTCGGCAATATTTCGACGCCACGGCCCTCGGTTTACTCCCCGGTCGGGAAGCCCTAGGTCAGGAAACGGCGATCGCCCAATTACAAGCCACCTGGGACAACCCAGAAAAACGCTTAGAACTCCTAGAGGAAGCCTGGGCTAAGGTTTCGCCCCAACAGCCCCTCACCGATCAACAGCGGCAAGAATTTTTAGCCACCATGGCCAATAGTCCAGATTTTGCCACTTGGATTCGCGTTGGTGCCCCAGTCCTCCAGTACCGTCGCCAGCGCAGTGGGTTTAATGTGAACAGTCGCCACATTGACGGGGACAATCCCACGGATTTTTGGACGGTGAGCGAAAACCTCGCAATTAACACCTGGTTCGGCGAATTTTTCCCGTCCGTTGTCTATGAACCTAGGTTTGACTTGCAATTACAACCCCTCAGGGACAGTCTCTATGCTGCCCTCGAAGTCGATATTAACCCCTAAAAATTGAGCCAATTACTCAGGCCAGCGGGTAACGGCAAGAAAATTAACGCCACAAAAACCAGGGTAAACATTCCCAACAGGTCGCGGCGATTGTCCAAATCCGTCACATCGTTAAGGGCGGGCTGGTTCGCGATGGGCATCAACAGGGCGAAAATCGCCAGAAAGAGAAAATTTGGCTGCACAAAGGCGATCGCAATCATACAAATCCTTGTCACCTGGGCAATAATGCTCGCCGTCCGCTGGCCGAAAACGGCGTGGGTCATCAAACCACCATCCAATTGACCGATGGGCAAGAGTTGCAACCCCCCCAACATCAGGGCCACATAACCGGCGATCGCCACCGGGTGTAAATCCAGGGCCATATCCGGGGTGAACTGACTTCCTAGGGCCAAACGGCTCATCAGTCCCAGGAGAAGGGAAAACCGTGGATTAAACTCATTAAAGGCCAACAGTGTTGATTCCTCTGGCAAGGGCACCACTTGGGACAGACCCAGGCCCACCCACAAACAAGGCAGGGTCAGGAGCATCCCCACCCAAGAGCCTGCCACCGCAAAATCAAACAAAGCTTGGCGATGGGGAATGGGGGATTTCCGCTGGGTATAGGCCCCCAGGGTACCGATAAAAAAGGGAATCGGGACGAAATAGGGGAGCGTTGTTTTAATTTTGTAATAGGCCGCCGCACCGTAATGGCCCAGTTCATGGCAACCGAGAATTGCGACTAACAGCAGACCATAGGGTAAGCCCTGCCAAAGCATACTCGGATTCTGTTGGATCACCTCCGGGGCGACCCCCTGCAATTCCAAACCCATGACGGTGGTAGTAAATAAAGTAATTAACACTAAGGCGATCGCCAAATCCGGGCGCGTTAGGGGTTCCTCTTTGGTTTGGGATTGTTGGGCCGCTTTCCAAGGGTTGGGAACAAGGGCAAAAAACGGTTGCCCCCGCAGACTTTCTTGGAAGACCACAATAAAGCGATCGCCAAAGAGCTGTTCGATATTATCCCGAATTGTTTGGTAGGCTTCCTGGGGGACCGCTCGCAACTTGCCTCGACAGAGGATCGCCTGAGGATAGTAGTCAATATTCTGAAGATAATAAACCCCCCAGGGAAAACAATCCCGGAGTGCTTTTTCTTCCTTGGTACTGATCGGGCGGAGCTTAGAGCCTTCCTTTTTCAGGGCAGAAGCTTGGTCTAATTTTTCTAAATCTAAGCTTGGGGTTTGGGGCGCAGCAGGCGGCGGGCTGGGATCAGCAGATTCGTCCGGTTTAGGTTTACCCCAGTCCAACAAACTCCAATACATAAACGGCGAAAGGATCAACAGTGGCAACATCAGCAACAAGGGCATCGGCTGGGTCGCCCCAAAAATTAAAATCCAGACTAGCCAGGCGGAAGCAGGCAACATCATCACCAGCCAGAGTAAGCTTAATGGTGCTTTATTTTCTGGTGGTACAGTGCGGCGGATGAGGGCGTAGGTCAACACCCCCATAACGAAGAAAAGCAGCCAAACTTCCATGAACTTTCAATTGAATCCTTACTAGAAAATGTGTGGCACAAGCAAAATGATTGCCCCTGCTTTGTGGCGATCGCCCCTAGAGAGAAAATTGTCGAAACCTCACCCCAATGCAACAATGGTAGCGACTGTTTAACATTTCAACATGAGTAGGGACTCCCCCCGTGCAGACTCCCCCCAAACCGCCCCGCAAACTTTTTGAAGACATCTACGCCTTTGCCCCTAATCGAGAAACCCTCGGTGGCACAGCCTACTTTATCGCAAAAGCCGGTGGTGGTCTGTTGGTTGATTGTCCCCCTTGGCACCCAGAAACCCTCAACTTTTTGCAGGCCCAGGGCGGCGTCAAAACCCTCTACATCACCCAGCGGGCCGCCATCAGTAACCAAGTCGCGAAAATTCAACAGGCCCTCGGTTGTGCGATTGTGATCCAAGAGCAAGAAGCCTACCTGATACCAGAGGCTGACGTGACGCCCTTTCGGGATGATTGGCAGGATGGTGATTTTCGCGGCATTTGGACACCCGGATTTTCCCCTGGTGCTTCCTGTCTCTATTATGGCCAATGGGGAGGCTGTCTGTTCACGGGGCGGCATCTCCTCCCCAACCAAAAGGGTGAAATTCTCGCCCTGCGCACCGCCAAAACTTTCCACTGGGGCCGCCAACTCAAAGGCATCGAAAAGCTGATTGAAACGTTTAAAAATCAGCCCCTAGAATATCTGCTGCCCGCTGCAAATACGGGGTTTCTCCGGGGGACAGGTTATCTAGCGGGGGCCTACCCCCAATTACAACAGGTGATCGCCTTGTCCCAGGCCCAACCCCTTGTCCATCTCTAAAGCGGCCAATCTTAGTGAAATTAACCAAGGGGCGATCGCCCTCTGCTGGTGGCTCCCATCTCAGGCAATGCGACTATATAATAAAGGCTATGTGGGAAATCATTGCCCGGCCTCACCCAACGGTCATCAAGGTCTGCCCCTGATTTTCTCTGTTTTTTTCCTGTTCATCCCCCAAAACATTAGCATCGAGCTTCCATGGTTCAATCAACTACCTCCTATCAACACCTTTCTAGCCAAGCCGTCCCCTACAGCTACTCCATGGGTGGGACGGTGGTGCCGATGGTTGTCGAACAATCTGGCATGGGAGAACGGGCCTTCGATATCTATTCCCGCCTGCTACGGGAACGCATTGTATTCCTCGGTACCGCCATTGATGACACCGTTGCTGACTCTGTGGTGGCCCAGTTGCTCTTTTTAGACGCCGAGGATGCCGACAAAGACATCCAACTCTACATCAACTCCCCTGGTGGTTCCGTTTATGCAGGGATGGCGATTTACGACACCATGCAACAGATTCGTCCTAATGTGGTGACCATTTGCTACGGCATTGCTGCCAGTATGGGGGCCTTTCTCCTATCAGGGGGCACCAAGGGTAAGCGGATGGCCCTGCCCAGTTCTCGGATTATGATTCACCAACCCCTCGGTGGTGCCCAAGGCCAAGCGGTGGATATCGAGATTCAAGCCAAGGAAATCCTCTACATCAAAGATAAATTAAATACGTTGATCGCCGACCATACGGGTCAACCCTTTGATAAGGTGGCAGAAGATACCGAGCGGGACTTCTATATGTCCGCCGAAGAGGCTTGCCAGTATGGTTTGATCGACCAAGTGATCGCCCCGAACGCCGCTTAACCCCATCGCTCACGTTATCCAGAGGCCCTACTCCAAAACCCATGTCTAAATACGACTCCCATCTCAAATGTTCCTTTTGTGGTAAGTCCCAAGAACAGGTTAGAAAGCTCATTGCTGGGCCAGGGGTCTATATTTGTGACGAATGTGTCGAGCTGTGTAACGAAATCCTCGATGAGGAGCTGATGGAAAATGCAGCAGGCATGGGGATGGGACGATCGCCTGAAAAAAATCCCCCCAAGGCTCCCCCCGAAAAAATCAACTTTGAAGACATTCCCAAACCCAGGGAAATTAAGCATTACCTCGATGAACATGTCATCGGCCAGGATGAAGCGAAAAAAGTCCTTTCCGTGGCTGTCTACAACCATTACAAGCGCCTGAGTTTGATGGAAGATGACGACGCTGATCCCGTCGCCGATGGCATCGAACTTCACAAATCCAATATTCTTTTGATCGGGCCAACGGGCTGTGGTAAAACCCTCCTCGCCCAGACCCTCGCGAAGATCCTTGATGTGCCCTTTGCCGTCGCCGATGCCACGACCCTCACCGAGGCGGGCTATGTGGGCGAAGATGTCGAAAATATTTTGCTGCGCC
Organism: Picosynechococcus sp. PCC 8807; assembly: GCF_001693295.1. Classification (NCBI taxonomy): domain Bacteria; kingdom Bacillati; phylum Cyanobacteriota; class Cyanophyceae; order Chroococcales; family Geminocystaceae; genus Picosynechococcus; species Picosynechococcus sp. PCC 8807. Next base: position 1,626,495 of record NZ_CP016483.1, on the reverse strand, counting down.
TCTTGCAGGTGGCCGATCTCGATGTGGCCGAAGCCCAGCGGGGGATTATCTACATTGACGAAATCGATAAAATTGCCCGCAAAAGTGAAAACCCCTCCATTACCCGTGATGTGTCCGGGGAAGGGGTACAACAGGCCCTGTTGAAAATGCTGGAGGGTACCGTCGCCAACGTGCCCCCCCAGGGAGGCCGAAAGCACCCGTACCAAGATTGCATTCAAATTGATACCCGCAATATTTTATTTATTTGTGGTGGAGCCTTTGTCGGTCTCGATAAGGTGATTGAGCGGCGGGTCGGCAAAAAAAGTATGGGCTTTGTGCGGCCCGGGGAAGAAGGTAGTGCCAAGGAACAACGTACCGCTGAATTACTCCAGCATCTTTCTCCAGAGGATCTCGTTAAGTACGGGATGATTCCAGAGTTTATCGGGCGGATTCCGGTGATTGCGTCCCTCAGTCCCCTCGATGAGGAAGCGCTAGTTGAAATTTTGACCCAACCGAAGAATGCCCTCGTCAAGCAATACAAAAAACTCCTGAAGATGGACAGTGTGCAGTTAGAGTTTGAACCCACGGCCATCCGGGCGATCGCCCAGGAAGCTTACCGCCGCAAAACCGGAGCCAGGGCGCTCCGGGGCATTGTCGAAGAATTAATGCTCGATGTGATGTACGAACTGCCTTCCCGTAAGGATGTCAACCGCTGCACGATTACACCGGAAATGGTCGAAAAACGCTCCACAGCTGAGTTGTTACTCCATCCGTCCTCCTTACCCAAACCAGAATCTGCTTAGGGCCAATGGCGATCGCCCAGGTGCGGGGAGTCCCCCACTATTACGAATGGATTTGTTGCGGGGGCCGCGATCTTCCCAAACCAGTGATGTTATTTGTCCACGGTTGGGGCGGGTCGAGCCATTATTGGCGCAGCACTGCCACGGCCTTCAGTGAATCTTTCCACTGTCTGATCTATGACCTGCGGGGCTTTGGTCGTTCTGAGCTCCCCGTCGATTACAGTGGTGACTATGCCCTAGACGATTATGCTCTGGATCTAGAAGTACTGCTGCGGCAGTTAGACATCAACGGCAAAATGATTCTCAATGCCCATTCCATGGGGGCTTCCATCGGGGCAATTTTTGCGGCGCAGTTTCCCCAACGCCTAGACCGGGCCATTTTGAACTGCAACGGGATTTTTGAATATGATGCCCGCGCCTTTGGGACGTTTCAGAAAATTGCTGGCACCATTGTGCGCCTACGGTTTCCGTGGTTGCGTCAGGTACCGGGGCTGGATCGGTTGGCGATCGCCCGTTTTTTGCAGCAACCAATTGCGCCCACGGAACGGCGGCAATTCCTGGAGGATTTTTTGAGCGCTGATAATCGCGCCGCCGCTGGCACCCTGCTAGCTTCGGTGAATGAAATGATGGTGACCCGCTTGCCCCAGGCATTTCGCAATATCCAATGTCCGACCCTGTTCCTCGCCGGGGAAAAAGATCAAATTATTCCGGCGGCCATGGCCAAAAGGGCGATTGCCTTAAACCCAAACTTTCGATACATTGAAATTCCCCAGGTGGGACACTTCCCCATGCTTGAAAATCCTCACCTCTACCAGACCGAAATCCAGCAATTTCTCAGGGACAAATTTCCCGGATAGTATTTATTCTTGGGATCCCTCAAAGAATGATACGCTCTAACAGAACCTCAAAAATTGACGAGAAAATTCTGATGCGTATTTTGTTTGTTTCTGCCGAGGCTGCTCCCATCGCTAAAGCTGGAGGTATGGGAGATGTGGTGGGATCACTGCCCAAAGTTTTACGGCAGTTAGGACATGACGCGAGAATTTTCTTACCCTATTACGGCTTTCTCAACGACAAACTGGACATCCCTGCGGAACCCGTGTGGTGGGGCAGTGCAATGTTCAATACGTTTGCCGTGTATGAAACCGTATTACCCAATACCGATGTCCCCCTTTATCTGTTTGGCCACCCTGCCTTTGATGGACGACATATCTATGGTGGGCAGGACGAATTTTGGCGCTTTACCTTTTTTGCCAATGGGGCCGCTGAATTTATGTGGAACCACTGGAAACCCCAAATCGCCCACTGTCACGATTGGCACACGGGCATGATTCCGGTGTGGATGCACCAATCGCCGGACATCAGCACAGTATTTACGATCCACAATTTGGCTTACCAGGGGCCTTGGCGGGGTTTCTTGGAGCGCAACACTTGGTGCCCTTGGTACATGGACGGTGATAATGTAATGGCCTCAGCGCTGATGTTCGCCGATCAAGTGAATACCGTATCTCCCACCTATGCCCGACAGATCCAAACTAAAGTCTATGGTGAAAAATTAGAGGGTTTATTGTCTTGGATCAGTGGCAAAAGTCGCGGCATCGTCAATGGTATTGATGTGGAACTGTATAACCCTTCTAACGACCAAGCCCTGGTAAAACAATTTTCTACCACCAATCTTGAGGATCGGGCCGCCAACAAAGTGATCATCCAAGAAGAAACGGGGCTAGAGATCAACTCCAAGGCTTTTTTGATGGCGATGGTCACCCGCTTAGTGGAACAAAAGGGAATTGATCTGCTGCTGAATATTCTGGAGCAGTTTATGGCCTACACCGACGCCCAGCTCATTATTCTCGGCACTGGCGATCGCCACTACGAAACCCAACTCTGGCAAACCGCCTACCGATTTAAGGGGCGGATGTCCGTGCAACTACTCTACAATGATGCCCTCTCCCGCCGGATTTACGCTGGATCCGATGTCTTTTTGATGCCGTCACGCTTTGAGCCCTGTGGCATTAGTCAAATGATGGCGATGCGCTACGGTTCTGTGCCCATTGTGCGCCGCACCGGGGGTTTGGTGGATACGGTCTCTTTCCATGATCCGATTCACCAAACCGGGACAGGTTTTAGCTTTGACCGCTATGAACCGTTAGATATGTACACCTGCATGGTGCGGGCTTGGGAAAGTTTCCGCTACAAAAAAGACTGGGCTGAACTACAAAGACGGGGCATGAGCCATGACTTTAGTTGGTACAAATCCGCCGGGGAATATCTCAAGATGTACCGCCAAAGCATTAAAGAAGCCCCGGAATTAACGACCGATGAAGCCGAAAAAATCACCTATTTAGTGAAAAAACACGCCATTTAAAAATGACTTTAAAAACCTTGGAATAAATCTTTCAGCCAAGTCATCGCTTGGTTACGGTTTGTTTTGACTTCCAGTAACCTTACTCCCCTGGGTGGCAAAGTAGCACAGGTTTGCATCAGGTCAGCTTTGGTTTGGATCGCCTGATATTCAATGCCATATAAATCGCATACTTTAGAAAATTCAACGGTTTGGGGCGTCGCAAAATAATCCTCAAAAATATCTTTTTCTTCGGCGATGGGTAACATTTCAAAAATACCACCGCCTTGGTTATTGATCACAATAATCGTCAGGGAGCCGGTAAATTTTGATAATGTCAAAAAGCCATTGGTATCGTGGAGGAGAGCGAGATCTCCAGTGAGTAACACAGCAGGCGAATGATTCTCCGCAATGCCCAAAGCCGTTGACAGGGTACCATCAATACCATTGGCACCCCGGTTAAAGTAAGGCAAAATTTGTTGATCATTCAACTGCCAGAAAAATTCGGCATAGCGCACCACCATGCTATTGGCAAAGAAAATAGCTGTTTCCTCTGGTAATGCTCTGGCTAAACAGTAGGCGATCGCCGCTTCGTTGAGATTTTGTTCTGCCTGGAAAACTGCGGCTAATTTGGCGCGAATTTTTGCATCTTGGGTCTGCCATAGATCCAAGTAGGGCAAACCTTTTTCGTTGTCGGGAAAGATCCCCAAATACTTCATGGTGCGAAGATTAACGGCGAGATATTGATGGGGACGATGGAGGGGGTCAAAATTATCGGCCCGCTCGCTCAAGATATAGGTTTGAATCTGCTGCTTTTCGAGCCAGGCCCGCAAAATTTTACTGGTGGGCAAAGCGCCAATTTGAATCACAATTTCTGGTTTGAGGGTTTCTGCTAGATTTTGATCCCGCAAAATAAAATCGTAGGTGATGACTAAACCCTGGGGAAAATAATGGGCATAATTCCGCACGGGGGAGAGGGCTTCGGTTAAAACTGGAAAACTCAAATAACCCGACAACTGGGCGATCGCCTGACAATATACATCGGGATCATCGGGCTGATTCACCCCAGCAATAATTAGCCCCCGGGCATAATTTTTCCAAGCTTCCGTGGGCAAAATATCCGCAGAAAATTCTGCCTTTTCCAGGGGCTGAATCCCGGCAAAAAAATCCGCCTTGAGCACATCTTTGAGGGGCGTCACTGAGCCATCGGCAATGGGGGCAAGGGGATCCCGAAACGGACAATTGAGATGCACGACTCCTTTCTGGGGAAACTGCGATCGCCGCCAAGCTTGCACCATGGTTTGTCGGGCATAGCGCAACATTTCAACAGTGCCCAGGGGCGTCGCCATTTCACTAAACCACTGGGCAAAATTTCCAAATAACTTGATCTGGTCAATGGTTTGCCCCGAATGACAATCCCGCAATTCCGGGGGGCGATCGCCTGTGAGGATAATTAAAGGCACCGCACTTTGGTAGGCTTCGATCACCGCTGGATAGAAATTGGCTCCCGCTGTCCCCGACGTACAGACCAGCACCGTCGGTAAACCAGAACTTTTCGCTAAACCCAGGGCAAAAAACGCCGCCGAGCGTTCATCTAAAATCGGGATCGTTTTAATCTGGGGGTGACGGGCCAGGGCAACGGTGAGGGGCGTAGAGCGGGATCCAGGGCAAATCACCGCTGATTGCAAACCTAGGCGCGCGAGGGTTTCTACCATCACACCCGCCCAGAGACTATTAAGACTACTAAAATCTAGACCCATACCTTTCGTGCTAAATTATGCTCCCAGATCAACCAGGGTACAATTAAAGCACTGATTTTCAGTCTTTTGGCATGATTGCTTTACCCTCTGGTTTTTCCCCTCAGGCATACCTCGAACTTGAGTCCGAAAGCACAATTCGCCACGAGTATCGCCAGGGATTGGTTTATGCGATGGCCGGTGGTATTGATGACCATAGTCGCATTGCCATTAATTTTTTAACGGTGCTTAATTTGCATCTCCGGGATGGCCCATGCCGATTTTTTGCGGGGGACGTAAAAGTTAATTATCGAGACCAGTTTTTTTATTATCCTGATGCTTTTGTCACTTGCGACCCCAGGGATCAACAAAATCGCTATGTAAAACAATTTCCCAAGTTAATCCTTGAGGTTTTATCTCCAGCCACAGAGAACTTTGACCGCGCAGAAAAATTCCAAGATTATCAACGGATTACGACCTTAGAAGAGTATGTTTTGATTTCCCAAACGCAACAGGAAGTAGAGGTTTGGCGGCGATCGCCCCAGGGTTGGACGAGTCAAATTTACCGGACGATTGATCCGGTCAAGCTCACCAGCATCCACCTTGAAATGCCCATATCAGAACTGTATCGGGGCACCAGTCTCGAAAGCTTCATTTAAGATGCCGTCGGATTTTTAGCCCGGGCTTCGAGATCGTCAAGGGTTTGCAAGACTAAACGTTTTGCTTCTAGTTGCCAACCCCAGCGTTGAATTTGGATGGCTGCGGGCAGGGCGATCGCCGGGGCGAGGAAATCGAGGGGCTGCTGGAGGGAAATGCCGAACAGTAAACCCAAACCCGCAATGCCCCAAAAAGGTAAAGCGACTGTCTGTCGATTTTCCAGCACCATTTTTCCGAAAAATCCCTGGGGCATCTGGGCCAAAAGTTCATCTTTAATCTGCTGCTGTTGTCGAGGATTCAACATAAACGCAAATTTGCGGCGCAACTTTTCAATCTTGCGGGCGTCGGTACTGTATTCTGTCAGTTCATTTTCCGCCATCTGAATCAATTTCTCTAGCTGAGCCATGGTACTTTGGGCCTCTCTCTTTAAAAATCTCTGTTTATTGTGGCATTCCCTGGGATTTTCTCCCCGGCTCCCAAAAGGCGATCGCCATTACTATTCAGCTTCGTTTATCATCAACCCCTAATTTTTTCATCATTCCGACGGTTTTTTCTACCGCTGTTTCGATAAAAATTTGCTATTGTAAAGAAAGTTTAAGTAAGTTATCCAAATTTATAAACAAGTCTACAAATCACCAATAAATGTGTGACGCAGACAACAAAACCACAAAAGTAAATCATGCTAAAGATAGAGCATTGACCGAAAAGCACCATGAGTATCCCAGGCTTGTTCCAGAGAACCGCTGCCCGTTTTCAAACTATGAACTCTCCCACCGCAAGACGTCTCCGTTTGACGCTATTTTGTGACTTCGATGGGCCATTGGTCGATGTTTCGGAGCGATACTATGGTACGTACCAAGCCGCTCTCCAGCATACGCAACAGATTTACGCCCAACAGGGCATCGCCATTCCCCTCAAATACCTCGGCAAAGACCAATTTTGGCAAATGAAGCGCCAACGGGTCAGTGATATCGAAATTGCGATACAGTCCGGGCTCCAGGAAGAGCAAATTGCCTTTTTCCTCGACCATGTCCGCACCATCGTCAACGATGAAGCCCTACTCCACCTCGACAAAATGCAGGGGGGCGTGAACTGGTCTTTGGCCTTACTCCATTCCTACGGGGTGAAATTGGTACTGGTGACGCTCCGGGAAGAACAGCAGGTGCGGAAAATGCTCGATCAATATGGCCTAAAACGTCTATTTAGTGGGATTTACGGTAGCGACGATCGCCACACGGCCTATGTGAATAATGTGGATGTGAAAACTGCCCTCCTCAAGGAGGCGATCGCCGAACAGGGAGAACTAAGCGATCAATGGCTTATGGTGGGCGATACCGAAGCAGATATTATCGCCGCAAAAAATATGAATATTCCGGCGATCGCCGTGACCTGTGGTATTCGCGATACGGCCTACCTCAAAACCTATCAGCCCGATCATTATTGCAATGATCTTCTCTCTGTGGCCCATTTTCTGGCGGAGCGCTATGGTCACTCTCCCAAGCCCCAGGGCCATCACTACTGCCTATCGAGCATTCTCACATAATCCCACCAGCGCACCAGAGGCGTACAAAGGAGCGGTGCCCAGAGGCTACTTAAAATTGCCGTTGCGAGGCCGATCCGTTGCAGTTCACCCCAGAGCATCCCTGGGGAACCCAACCCCCACAGCAGATATTGAAATGCCATAATCACTTCTGCGGCTAGGGTCATCACGAAGACCAGTAGCGCCAGAATAATAAAGTCTTCCTGGAGATAGCGTTGTTGTCGCCAGCGGGAAACAAAATAGGCGACCAGCACGAAGCCTGGAAGGTGGGAGGGCAAAGCACTCACCATTAAGCTGTCATGGATCCAAGCAGCGGCGATCGCCCCCAGGAGAGCATAAATCATCTCCCGCTTCACACTCCAAGCAATCACCCACATCAAGAGCCACTGGGGACTAAAACCGAGGATTGTCATCCCAGGAATGCGGAGTAACAAAAGCTGGCTACACAGCAGCAGCGAGCCAATGCTCACCAAACCATTCATCCAGGGCAGTGCCCCTCTAGGGAGTTTGCGAAACATCTTGCTCCGGTTGCAGCTCAAAATTTAAGGGCTTCTGCTCAAAAGGTGCCACCAATACCCATTCCAGCGACCCCAGCGGTACCGTCAACTCCACCGTCGCGATGGGGGCTGGCCCCGCATTAAAATCAATTGCGGCAATGCGACCAATGGGGAGGCCTGGGGCGTACAGGGTGCTCAGGTTTGAGGTGGTGACCATATCTCCCACCTTGACATCTGGAACCTTCTCATAGAAAACCATCTGGGCCTGTTGGGGATCGTTTTGGCCCCGGAGGTAGCCCTGGAAACGACTCCGGGACAACATCACACCCACTTGTTGGTTGAGGTCACTCACCAAAGCAACGCGACTACTGTGGGGGGTAACTTGTACCACCCTGCCCACAAGTCCACCGATGCCAGTCACGGTGTCCCCGACCTTGATCCCGGCTTGACTCCCCTGGCCGATAATAATTTGCTGCCACCAAGCATCGGCACTGCGACCAATGACCGGGGCAGCGATCGCCTCTGTCTGGAGCGTTTGTCGATAATCCAATAAGTCTTGTAGCTGTTGGTTCTGGGCTTCGAGTTCCTCGACTCGATTTTGCAGTTCCCGCAGCTTACTGTTCTGGAGCAAAATTTCCGTTTCAGCGGCGGTGAGATTGCCCTGACGCCGGAAGAAAAGCCCATAAAATTCCTGAATTGCGCCCCCCTGGGTCTGGCGCAAAAATAAAGCAGCCGAAAGGCCAACCCCAATAAAAATTAAGGTCATCCCATAGCGTTGCCACCAACGGCGGAACATTAACATTCACTCAAGAAAACGACGTAATCCATCCTAGGCTATTCGTAGCGAGTATGGCTCTTAAAGACCCGCTCCATATCCTTATCTTTAAAGTTTTCCAAAACACGACCTGTACCCAAAGCAACACAGCTTTCAGCATTGGCCGCCACGTGGGTAACGATGCCTGTTTCGTGGCTAATCAGGGTATCGAGTCCCTTGAGCAGGGCGCCCCCCCCGGCCAGCATAATTCCTCGGTCAATAATATCAGCCGCCAATTCTGGCGGAATTCGTTCTAGGGTACGCTTCACGGCTTCAACGATGATCGAAAGCGGTTCAGACATACTTTCACGGATTTCAGGGGCCTTGATGGTGACGGTGCGGGGTAATCCGGAAAGTAAATGCAAACCACGCACTTCCATGATTGGTTCTTCTTCGTCGGTGGGATAGGCAGATCCCAGTTGAATTTTGATATCCTCGGCGGTGCGCTCCCCAATGACCAAATTGTGGACTTTTTTCATGTAGAGCATAATCGAGTCGCTGAGTTCATCCCCCGCAACCCGTACCGATTCGCTCAGAACAGTGCCCTGTAAACTTAAAACGGCCACTTCTGTGGTGCCGCCACCAATATCAATGATCATGTTACCGGTGGGTTCAGAAACGGGTAACCCAGCACCAATGGCAGCGGCAACGGGTTCATCAATGAGATAGACATCGCTGGCCCCAGCTTCTTTGGCCGCTTCTTCGACGGCCCGCCGTTCTACCCCTGTAACCCCACTGGGAATCCCGATCACCATCCGGGGCCGAATCAGGGGATTGCGGTTATCGTGGACGCGCTTAATGAAGTGCTTTAGCATCGCCTCGGCGGTGTCAAAGTCCGCAATTACCCCATCCCGGAGGGGACGAATGGCAATCACATTGTCGGGGGTGCGCCCTAACATGCGCTTGGCTTCTAGGCCGACTGCCAGGACTTCTTGATTATTTTTGTTGATGGCCACAACAGACGGTTCCTGAAGGACAATCCCTTTACCAGAGACGTATACAAGGGTGTTGGCGGTACCGAGATCGATACCCATGTCCCGTGAAAATGAAAAGCGACTAAATAAACCCACTTGTACGCTGACCCCTTATCTGCTGTGTGTTGAGCTGGTTTTGAACCTTGAACACATTTACATGATTTATATCGATGTATTGTGTCGGCGGATCTTTAGCGAAAAATTATAACTTTTGGATTTTATTATGTTTGTTCACCGGCGTCTAGCGTCTATGGATAGCTCCCGCGGGGATCAAGAGATCAAGGCGATCGCCTATTTGTCGCCAATTTTACAGGGCATTTTATTCGCCATGACTAATCTTGCCAGAAGGGGACTTCGGGGGGCTGATTCATCTCTTCGAGGGTTTTCCAGCCCGCTTCCCATAGTCGTTGATCCTTGAGTTGTTTGGCATTGATCCAAAATCGGGTGTCAGGGTCACAGGAGGATACTAATTCGGCAAACACCCATTTCCCTTCATTGCGGCGGTTCATCACCTGGAAATGTCGCCAACCGAAAGTCTTTTGGGTTGCGGTCCATTTAGACCCAAGGAGATGGGGAAAGCGTTGTTTTTGTTTCTTCGCCATGGCTGAATTGATGCTCGAGCACACCCTAAAATCGGGGTCGTTTATTCTAGCTTAGTGGGACGCGCTTTTCGGATCAAAGGCGTCTCGGAGGCCATCGCCAAGGTAATTTAAACTGAGCACTGTCAAAAAAATCGCTAAGCCTGGAAATAGTGCCATGTGGGGAGCTGTGGTGACGAAATTTTGGGCATCATACAGCATCCGTCCCCAAGTCGGAATGTCCGGTGGAAAACCCAAACCAAGAAAGCTGAGGGTTGATTCGGTGATGATCGCGTTACTCACGGACAGGGTAGCGGCGACGGCAATGAGACTGACCAGATTCGGCAGAAGATGTGTCCGGAGGGTGCGGAGGGGATTGGCCCCCATGGCCTGGGCAGCGGTCACAAATTCTCGGTTTTTGAGGGTCAAGCATTGGGCGCGGACTAACCGGGCGATCGCCATCCAATTCAAGCTACCGATCACCAGCACCACGAGGAGAAAGGTGCCCCATTCTGCCCCGGTGATCGCCCGGAGGGATTCTCGAAACAGATAGACCACCAGGAGTAACACCGGGAGTTGGGGGAGGGACAAAAACAGATCTGTCAAGCGCATCAGCAGTTGATCGAGCCAGCCACCATAAAAGCCGGCGATCGCCCCAATCACAGTGCCTAAACTAATGGCCACGGCCATCGCTGCCAGCCCGACCGTTAGGGAAACCTTGCCCCCAAACAACACCCGCGCCAATTGATCCTGTCCGAGGTCATCGGTGCCAAAGGGATGCTCCCAACTTGGTGCAAGGGCACTTCTGGCAAAGTCAATGCCATCGATGGGTGTCTGGTAAATCAGCGGTAGGCCAAAAACCAATAAGGCGATCGCCCCCAGGACAATCCCCCCAAGTACCGCCAGACGATTGCGACGAAACCGCTGCCAACTGCGCGTCTTATTCCACATCCTCGTTATCGTAATAGAAGGGACGGACTCGGGACGTAAACCCAGATGCCTTAAATTTTTTCAGTTGGAGGGGTTCCGGCTGATTGGCAGCGACCGATACCGGGATTTGAAACTCACTAATGCCCGGTGGTACTTCCAAAATGGTGCCCACACGACCGCGATTCTCAAAGGTCGGCGAACCATTGGCATCATAAATGCGCCCAAACACATCCGCATCAACAATATATTTACCCGATGTGTTTTTCGCTTTGCCTTTAATCATGAAACAGTTTGCATCTTCATTGGAGCCGCTGGTCACAATTCCCTGCATCTCTGCGGGACAGCGCTCATAGCTCAAGTCAGACAACTGAATCGGCGTGAGGGCCAAGGCCTGGCTGAAGGGAAATAACCCCAAACAAAGCCATAAACATCCCGCGAGAAAGCTTACGATGATGCTGCGTCGTTCCATGGATTTCCCTCAATGTCGAAAATTTCCTCTAGCATAACAATTCTATTTTTTTCCCAAGACTTCCGCTAGATTACAGTTCCAATCTGGCGCATCCGATGGCGGAAAAGCAGAGTATAATAATTGATTGCCCAAAATCACCAGATTCTATTTCCCATGCAATTTATTGACCACGCTGAAATTGAAGTTATCGCCGGAAAAGGGGGAGATGGAATCGTTGCCTTTCGTCGCGAAAAATACGTGCCTGCTGGTGGCCCGGCGGGGGGGAATGGTGGCTGGGGTGGCTCAGTAATCTTCCGGGCAGAAGAAAACTTACAAACCCTCCTCGATTTTCGTTATGCTCGCACCTTCAAAGCACCGGACGGCGAACGGGGTGGCCCCAATAATTGCACCGGAGCGTCTGGGGAGGATCTGATTGTGGATGTGCCCTGCGGTACGGTGATTTACGACCGGGAAACGGACGAAGAAATTGGTGATTTAGTCTTCCACGGACAAACCTTCTGCGTCGCCAAAGGCGGTAAAGGAGGCCTGGGAAACAAGCATTTTCTTAGTAATAAAAACCGCGCCCCAGAATACGCTCTCCCCGGTTTGGAAGGAGAAATCAAGCAACTGCGCCTAGAGCTGAAATTACTGGCAGAAGTGGGCATTATCGGCCTCCCCAATGCCGGAAAATCGACCCTAATCTCTGCGTTGTCGGCGGCTCGGCCCAAAATCGGCGCTTATCCGTTTACAACTTTAATCCCTAATTTAGGCGTGGTAAAACGGCCAACAGGGGATGGCACGGTATTTGCGGATATTCCAGGCTTAATTGAGGGGGCACACCAGGGGGTGGGCTTGGGCCATGAATTTTTACGTCACATTGAGCGCACGAAGGTTTTGGTGCATTTAGTGGATCTCAATGCGGAAGATCCAATTAAAAATTACGAAACGATCCAAGGAGAACTAGAAGCTTATGGTCGCGGTTTGCCAGAACTCCCCCAGATCATTGCCCTCAATAAACTCGATGCAGGCGATCGCGAATTTGCGGATTTCATCACAGGGGAATTACGGCAGCTGACCGACGACAAAATTCTGACCATTTCAGCGGTATCCAGAACCGGTCTAGAACAGTTGCTACAAGAGATTTGGGACGTCTTAGACCACCTCAAAGAGATCAGCCGAAATGAAGCCCCCGAAACCTCAGTTATGGATCTTGACAGTCTTCACATTGCAGATGAATAATGCGGGGTTTTAAGGCGATCGCCGGATTGCCACCATAGATAGTCATCGGGTCGAGCGATCGCAAGGCAACACTCCCTAAACAAAGCACCGCCCCTTCGCCGATGGTGACACCGGGGGCAATACTACTGCGGGCCCCCAGCCAACTGCCCCGTTCAATGTGGATGGCACGGGTGATTAGTTTAAAGGTGGGGTCGCTCCAGTCGTGGTTACCGGTACAAAGATAGACATCCTGGGAAATACAAACATGGTCAGCAAGGGTAATTGGCGCCAAGTTATCAAACCAAGTGTTTTCGCCAATCCAGCAATGATCGCCGATGGTCAGTCGCCAAGGAAATTTAACGCGCACGCCGGGTTTAAGCCTTACCCCTTGACCAATGGTGGCGCCAAAGCGTCTCAATACCCAAACTTTAAAAGAGGATAGGGGAATCAACCGAGTTCGCACCACAGGATCACCGATAAAAAACCACAAGAGTTGCCTTAGAAAGGAAGCGCCGGGAGTGTAGTTTCCGGTGGTATAGCGGTCGAGATGGATAAAACTCACAACAGCAATTTTTAACAAAGGCAGGGATGGTGATAATGCTTTAATGGCCGAAGACAAAAAAGGCGATCGCCTTTTTACTCCCCATATTCCTGAAGAAAACTGAGAAAGTCTGCTAGGGCTGCTCCGGTTTCTCGGCCAGGGGTAAGTTGATACCGTGTTTGGAGAATAAAGCCTCGATTTTGGATTCGAGCACGGCGAGCCGCTCGTTCTCTTTCTTGATTTGCTCGGTCTCTTTCTCGATTTGCTTCGTCCTCTGCTCGTGCTCTCTCGTTCTTTGCTCGAGTTCCAGCGTGCCACTCAAGGCCGAGATTAGCCAGGAGAGCCGTTGTCCCCAACGTGAACGCCAGGAAACTCCACTGGAGGATGGTGAGGGGGAAGAGTTGGATGGGGATTGTATCGGTGTTGGCATAGAACCTCAGGAGGGCAGCAACGGCATAGAGAAAGGTGGTGAGGGCACGGGGCAGTAGAGCGAGAAAACTAACCATGGTTTTAGTTTAGCCAAAAGGCGATCGCCTTCTTTACTCCCCATATTCCTGAAGAAAACTGAGAAAGTCTGCTAGAGCTGCTCCGGTTTCTCGGCCAGGGGTAAGTTGATACCGTGTTTGGAGAATAAAGCCTCGATTTTGGATTCGAGCACGGCGAGCCGCTCGTTCTCTTTCTTGAGCTGCTCGGTCTCGTTTTTCAATCTCTCGGTGTCGGCTTCGATTTCCAGCGTGCCACTCAAGGCCGAGATTAGCCAGGAGAGCCGTTGTCCCCAACGCGAACGCCAGGAAACTCCACTGGAGGATGGTGAGAGGGAAGAGTTGGATTGGGGTGGTGTCGGTGTTGGCATAGAACCTCAGGAGAGCGGCAACGGCATAGAGAAAGGTGGTGAGGGCACGGGGTAACAGGGCTAAAAAGCTTACCATGATCCCATTTTAACCTTTCTGATTTGGTGCAATACTTACAGGTTGCTTGAAGGAAATGCTGCTCCCAACTGGGGATGTAGGCTGGCTCCGGTACGGCCGGTGATGATCCAGAGAATTGCTCGCCCGATATCACGGGAGACATGCCAGAGGGTTTCGTGAGGTTGGTTGGAGGGAATGGGGATGGGGGTGGTAATAATGCCGCGACTACCGAAAACAAAGAAGGCGATCGCCTGGGCGCGGCGCATGTGAAAATCAGAGGTGATCAGGTAAACGTGCTGGATGTGGCGATCGCCAAACTCTTTGACAAGGGAGGTGAAATTGGTGACGGTATCGATGGCGCGATAATCGAGATGAATGCGATTGCGATTGATGTTTGCGGCTTGAAAGATATCCTTGGCGATTTGACGAGATTGACCGCTAGAAACCCAAATATCGAGAGTTGGGTGTTGCTGGGCAAAGCTTGCGGCAAATTCTTCCCGACCTAAACCACCTCCAAGGGCTAGGATGGCTTGAGGTGTAGGAGCTTGAATCTGTGCGAAAATTAAGCGGACGGGAATAAACCCAATAAGAAAAATGAGGCTCGTGGTAGTAAAGATTACCCACGGTTTGCGGTAGTTTTTTGCGCAACGCAGCATCGAATTTCGGCTGATAAAGATGGTCAGCGTACTTCTCTAGTTTAGTTTTTGTGGGGGTCGAGTCGTCATAGAAAGGCTAGACAAGTCAGCTTCGATGAGGCGTAGACTAAGGAGGGTTTCGGCAAAGACGCGCTGAAAGGCATAGTACCAGCCGTGCCAACCATCGAAAATGCCGCCTTTAAAAATGAGGCAATAGAAAAAGATGATGATAGGTGCAAGGATTTTTTGTTTGCGGAGGCGATCGCCCCAACCTAATTCTGATAGGGGAGTTTTCTGAAGCTTTTTAACTTCGAGCACCATATAGCGATCCTGTGCCCAGAGCCAGCGACTAAGGGATTTACGATCATCATGAAGAATAGGGTTTGATAAGGACTCAGACTGCCCTTGAACCACTAAAAGCTGGGTATGTCCATCGTCAATGTAATGTGATCGCCCTTTACGGAAGAGAGCCTGACGAGGAGGAAGAATGGTGCCGCGCAGTGGTTTTCCAAAAACGCAATATTTAAAGGGAATAAAATAACCATCGATCTCTGGAGAGGGAGACAAGATTTTGAGTTCATCAATAAGGGCATCAGTGAGGGCATAATCAGCATCGAGGGAAAGTCCCCATTCGGATTGAATCTGTTCAAGGCCAAAGTTCCATTGCTTGGCGTGGGTATCGAATTTTCGCTGGAATATTTCTACTTGGGGATAGCGCTTAAGAATCTCAAGGGTAGCATCTGTGCTGAAGCTATCAATGACCACAATGCGGCTTGCCCACTGGAGTTGTTGCAGGGTACGCTTGATATTTGGGGCTTCGTTATAGGTCAGGATCAGTGGTGTAATTGACTCAAGCATGGAGATGGGGCAAGGGTTGATTCTGGATGATGGCGTCGTATATTTCGACTAAATTCGCGGCGATTTTGTCCCAGGTGTAGTTTTCAAAAATAAACTGGCGGGCTTGCTGGCTCATTGCTGAGGCATCTTCTGGATTAGCTAAACACCAATGCAGCGCCTGAGCGATTTGCGCTTGATTAACGGGGACGATTTTAGCCACTCCTGCTGCTTCAGGGAAATTACAGGCATCGGTAAAGACACAGGGTAAACCACTAGCCAAACCCTCTAGGATAGATATGCTGAAGCCCTCGGAATAGGAAGGAGCAACATAAACACTAGCGGCAGCTAAAGCAGAGTACTTGAGATCACCATTAAGCATCCCTGTAAAGGTAGCCGCGTCTTGACAACCCGCGTCCCGGAAAAGTTTTTTGGCGATGGGTAAATAACCGATGTTATCGGGGCCAGCAACAACCAGATGGCTATCGGGGAACTGTTGCTGGATTTGAGCAAAGGCAGGGGCCAACAAATCTAGTCCTTTTTTCGGATCAATACGCCCCAGGAAGAGGATCAACTGTTTGTCTTGTAGGTGAGGGAATTCTCGCCAGAATCGCTCAGCAGTTGCAGGGGGATCAAAATGATGCCGATGGATGCCATTGGGCACGGTCACTAGGGGAGCTACCAAATCGAGAGGGTAAATTCGTTCAGCTTCGCTGGCCGCTAAAACTTGAATTGCACTGGCTTTTTGTAGGGCAGGACGCTCCAGAAGGTTAAAGTAAATACGTTTTTTCCTGGCTTTATAGGACAACGCCCAGGGTTCGAGCATGCCACGGGGGGTAACAATGTAGGGCACCTGATGAAACTGGCAAGCCCAGTAAGCTGGTAAGTTGGTGAGGGAAAAAACCGCATTAATGTGAACCAAATCATAGTCTTTAATATGCTGGAATAGCGATTTTCCCAGGGCAAAGCTCCATTTATAGTCCTGCCAGCCCAGATACGGAAAGTACTGGATGCGGATATTGTTACATTCAGTCCAGGTGTGGAGGGGAACGTCTAGGGTTTGGTCGCCGTTGGCATTGGTGGTAATTAAATCCACGCTAATACCTTGCTGGGCCAGAGCTTCGGCTAATTCAATCACGCTTTTGGAGGGGCCACCATAAACACTGCCAATGGCTGGAATGACCGTGAGGATTTTCATATTTTTAGGCGTTAATGGACTGCTCTCTGCTTACTTGGGACTCCGTTGGCTAAGGGCGCAGTCAATAGCTTGCTTGAGGCCTTGGGCAAAGTAGTCGGGAGAATATTTCTGAATGTGTTTGAGGGAAGCTTGACCCATGGCGTCTAAATCAACCTCTCCCGAACTCATTTTTAGCATGAGGTTGGTTAATTGTTGTTGATTTTCGGGGTCAAAGCCAAAGCCATTGATTCTTTCGAGCACCAAGTCTTCAAAGCAACCACAACGGTTAGACACCAGCACCGGCAAACCGGCAGCCATCGCTTCATTTACCACCAATCCCCATTGCTCAGTAGTGCTGGCATGGATAAAGCACTGGGCATGGGCAAAGTAGGGGAGAAGTTCTTCTTGCTGGAGAAAGCCAGGTAGATGAACATGATTTTCTAATTGATATTGCTTAATTAGAATTTCTATCTGAGGACGCAATTCTCCGTCACCACAGAGCACTAAGTCCCATGCATTTTTTCTTGCTTGTTGAAGATATTGGCCATAGGCAGTAATGAGTAAGGGTAAATTTTTTTTTCTGACAAAGCGGTTAATACTGAGGAAGTAGGGCGTGGAGAGTGGTTCAGATAAGAGTTTAATCTTATCGGGATGGAAAACGCTATTGTCAACTACATCGTAGCCAGGGAAAATCTTTTCAGAAGCCATGCCCAATTTGATTAGATATCGAGTATGGGGTTTTCCTCCGACCAGTGCTGAGGAAAACTGCTGGACAATTAAACGTTTAATAAATTCCCGAATCGGCTTTCGGGTGAAATCATATTCAGTGGTTTCAGACATTAGGATGGCTGGTTTACCCTGTTGCCGGCACCAGAGTAGGGCTGTCAACATTGCTGGTCGAGAATAACCGGCGATCGCCACAACATCAGGGGAAAGCTCATGGAGTAATCGCCACAGTTGGACACATAGCTTACGGTTCGAGATTGTCTCTAGGGGTTGACCTGTCACAACGGAATAAAGCTTGAATGGAAGCTCATCAGTCGTTGTGTGCCAAGGATATTCATTTTCTTGGCGGGCTAGCTCAATGCCGATGATAGATTGAGAAGATGTCTGGCTCAGTCGAGATGCTGCACTCAATCGAGCAATATGGTACGGCCCATAATTTGCAAATAAAACAGCGATCTTCATTATCTATTGATGTAGGGATTGTTCAGAGGTGGACTGAGCTGCAATCCATTGGGGAGGATCAGCATTTTTTTGTCTGGCATACCGGGAGACAAGAGTGATCAGGATGACCTGAAAGATGGCTTCTTGTAGAAAGCGGCCAATGCCATGGGTTAGGCCGACCAAAGCGGGACTGACCAGGCCAATATATAAAATCTGGCTGTAGATGCTTCGGAAAGAGACAGCAGCAACCCAGAGATTTTTGAACCAATAGGCGATGAGCGCAAAAATGAAGCAACCAAAATAACTAAATTCTCGGAACGAATCGCCGACCCCTGTGAGCGTTGTGCCGGTGGGAGTATCATAGCCAAATAAATCAGTTAGGCTGAAATTAGTTAAATTAATATATAAAAATTCCTTCACATCGTAGCCGACAAGCTGTCCGGGAACATATTGAAAAACAATGCTGTTCCAAAATCCGGTGCCATAACCATATTGATTTGTTCGACTTGCTGCTTCAGCGATCAGCGCTGCGTTGCGTAGTTCTAATGTTTGTCCTTCTAAAAGATTGTTGAACGCTAAACGCAAGTCATTAATCGCTAAGTTTCCCGTGAATAGCGCATCCCAAAAGCCACCTCGTAACTGGCCAATGAGAGGAATCAGAGATGCAGATAAAATAACAAGTCCGAGCACTAACCATCGAGGTGGAGTGATATTGCGCGTAAAATATAATCCTAGGCCAATGATGATCAGAACAGTCGCGGTTGGCTGACGACGACCATATTCAATCACAGAAAATAACGTCGGCCAGAGAGCAATACCAACGCCCAGAAGATTAACCCAAGGACGATAGCGATCGCCAAGGGCAACGATAAGTAGAATGGCGGCTCCAATTAGAGATGTCTGGGAAAAAAAGAGCAAAATAGTGGCTGGCCCTGTCCAAGTACCGGCTCCCGTCGTTTGAATTGTAATTTGTCCTAAAAGAAAAGAGCATACTCTGCCAAACAGAACTAATACCCATGCGGCTTGAGTTAGCCTTCTGATATCCATGGGGACATTGATTTTGGCAAGCCATTTTAGTTTTGGTTTAAAGAGGTAACCCAACCAGCACATTGCTACACATAAACAGCTATGGATGAGAATGCGATCAACTGCTTGGGGGCTGACAAAACTAGGATTATTCGTCAGGGCGATCGCCTGGGGTACCAGAAATGAGAGAAAGATCCCTCCCATGAAAAACGGGTATTGTAAGACGCGATCGCGTTTGACTAACCCCCACAGAAGTAAAGCAATGCAAAGCCCGATTAGGCAAATGACCCAGATATTTGTCATTTAAATGTATGAATTCTGTAAGCTGTTGTTAGATTTAGGGTGCAGAACCCTCCAAACAACAATGAAACATTTTTAGATAGTGGGGTGCAAGCGCTGACCAACCGAAAGTGGTCTCCACATACCTGCGTCGCTCACGTCTCTCTTTTTGTAAGTTAGGAAAATCATTCATAACTTCTGTTAATTTAGCCGACAAATTACCCGGTATTGATAAATCAGTAAATATGCCATGGGATTTTAGGACGTAGCGCATCACGGGATGATCATGGACAATGCAAGGCAAACCATAGATTAAGGCTTCGAGGAATACGCGCCCAAATCCTTCGCTCAAGGAAGCTAAAGTAAAGATATCTGCTACTTGGTAATAATCTTTTACATCTTCAGGTTTGACAGAACGAGCGGTATAGTTTTCTTTCCCTAATAATTTATCAGCCTGTTCAATTATGGTTTTACTTTCGGGGGGCATATGTCCGAGTATTACCAGATAAGGACGAGGTTCGGGGAGCATCGCCATTTCCTCAACCAGATAATCCATCCTTTTATGGCTATTGGGGTCAATTGCCCCCACACTAATAACGATTTTTTGATCAATGGGTAATCCTAGTTTTTTGCGTAAATTATTTACAGTAGTTTGAGCGCCAATTAATTCATCACTGGGCACATTAATGCCGTAGGGAACTAGAATATGTTTTTCAGGGGACTCCCCTGCGTCTAATGCCTTGTCTCGATATAAAGGAGCGACCTGATGGACAAAGTCAGTACGATTAAAAGGAGGACTACAGGGGGCACCATTGGAAAAAAGTAACTTATAGGGGACACCGATTTGCTGTCGCCAACGGTAAAGCTGAAACCCTAAGTTAGAATCACTATAAAAAATTAGATCAGGTTTTCCTTTTCTGATCTCTTGCACAAAAGGAAGAAAAGAAGATAATTGTTCCACTACATAACCATTTCGGTTAACAGTTTTACCTAAAAAATTTGCTAAATTGCTTTCACGGGAAATATTCCACAAAACTTTTTCTTTCGGCTTTTCCTCCCCTGCTCCCTTAAATAAGGTAATGTCTAATTCTTCGATGTTTTTTAAACCATCAAAACATTCACGAGCAAAGGTTTCGATCCCACGATTGATAATACCAACACCAGTACAAACAAGATAAATTTTTAATTTATTCATAAATGTTAACAAAAATTAAGTGGATACCCAATTATCCTTATCAAGCGTTGTTCTCGGTAAGTATCGAGAGTTGTTTTTTATAAACAACAGATCGGTTTGCCAAAGAAAGCCATCACCTCGACGAATTTGTGAACAAAAATCGAGAACTCTAAAATCATGTCCTGCCATGAAGGAAATAACTTCAGACATAATTGGGCAACCCTTATTTACGGGAATCAGAGATACTTCCATCAAAACAAGTTCTACTTTTTCCAGTAGTTTTTTAGCACCCCTCAACACTTCCAATTCATAACCTTGAACATCAATTTTCAAGAAGTCAGCACACTGAAAGTCAGGATGATTTTTCAAAAGCGTGTCTAGTGTAACTGTTTTTTTACTTATGTAATCTCTTTCGTAAGGACTTGATTCTTCAAAGACCGAGCTACCTGTTTCCATTTCTACGAACCGCACTTCTTGCTCATCTTCAGAACTTAAAAGCGCCATTTCATAAAATACATTCGGAGAATATTGCTGAGAAACACCTTTTAAAATATCCTCTTTACTTTCCTGCGCTTCTATCATTAGAATATTACTTTCAGGAAAAATCTTTTTAATCATGGCAGTCCATTCACCATGATATGCCCCAATATCAATAATATTGATAGAATTAAACCCAATCTGTTTAAGATTAATCAAAGAGTTAATCAAGTCAGGATAAGATTTAAAAGGTGATTCTCCTAGATAATGCCCCACATAGTAACAAAGCCTTCTTAACGACTCAGGAAGTAAAG
Source organism: Picosynechococcus sp. PCC 8807 (assembly GCF_001693295.1). NCBI lineage: Bacteria > Bacillati > Cyanobacteriota > Cyanophyceae > Chroococcales > Geminocystaceae > Picosynechococcus > Picosynechococcus sp. PCC 8807. The sequence continues at coordinate 1,605,451 of NZ_CP016483.1, read as the reverse complement.
ACTTTGTTTTTTTCACAAAGTTTATGATTTTTATTTTCATACTCTGTTTAATTACTTATTGATTTTTGCAGTGGAGGAGCTTTTGCCTATGTAGAAACTGCAATCGTTAATTTTACATTCATAGTTGTATAAATTGGTTCAAGAAAGCTCTTGAATTAATAATTGCTGAACATCTTCTGAAATGGGTTGAGGTTGCACATCTAAGGAAAAACGAGGACGTTTAGCATCTAAAATCGGTAACAGAAAAGAATGAACAAGTCTCTGGGCTAACCGAATATGGGCGGATCTTAAATGATTGCTGAACTGATAACGGGGCAACTCCTCCCCTTCGTTCCAATATTTGAGATCTGGGTTATTGTTACTCATTACCACTTTACGCCAATCCGCCTCTGACCAATGATGTTGTTCCGGTCTTTTCCAGTTTTTACGATTGGTTTCATCCGCCATCATAATTGCCCTTAATTTATAACGTCTAGCTAATTGTACGGGATCTCGGTGAGGATAGTGACGAATGGGTAATCGCTCCTTTGCCAAGAATCCCGCATTGTAAGGAAACGAAACCGCCTCTGACCATTGCATGGTACTGCGATATTTACAAAGACGAGGCTCACTGTAAATACTAGGGGTAAAATAGCGACGACGTTGCTCAATGGGGCGTTGCCTATCCGCTAAAGTTTCTTTCCCTTCTTCCCATGCTTTTAACTCAGCTTTGGTAAATTGGAAATCATAATATTGATGATAAACAATGGTTTCATGGGGTTTGAGATAAGTTTTAACAAACTCAGGGGGGAGGATATGGTGGAACTCATCAGCATCCACTCGCAAAAACCAATCTCCGTCCTGCATCTGTTGTCGAGCAACATTAAACATATAACCCCTTAACCTCGTATCCGAGAAATAAACAGGCTCTTTACGGATGGGAACAATTCGCTTATCTTTACTGACAAAGTCTTGAACAATTTCCCAAGAATTATCAACACTACCAGTATCAAAAACATAAATTGAATCCGCCCATGTTAAGAGGTTTTGTAAACATTGACCAATAATATCGGCTTCATCTCGAACAGGTAAAAGTGCGTGAAATTTCATAACTTTATTTAATTAAATTTTTGTTAGCAAATAATACATTTATTCGCCCAAGATTTCCACTTGATTGAGTTGTAGAATTTTGAGAGAATAAAATAATCGGTCAGATGAGAAGTAAATTTTCAAAAGTATTAATACTATTCCAACGATACACTGAAAAATCCCGAAAATCAGTGGTAAGGATTCTTCCCTCCTTTAATTCCTCAGCTAAAACCACCAAAGACGCATCAGCATAATCCATAGGCAAATTTTGATATTGACTGATTAGTAATGCAGTTCTATGAAAATGTTTAGAACTGAACTCAAAAATTTTAAATGCTTCGTCGGCTACATCTTTTAAAAATTGACATTCTTGTTTAGTTCCTCCTCCTCTAGTAACAAGTAAATAGCAAGTTTCTGTAATCACTGGATGGGTGGTAATTAAAGATTCACTGAGACTGTACAAAGTATTTCGAGCTTTTAAGTGATATTTGTCATTGAGGTTGAATAAAGCTAAAAAAAAGCCCGTATCTGCAATAATCATTGATTTTCTAGGAAATTATGGAAAATTTCTTCACACTTTTCCGATAAATCGGCATCCCCTTCAAAACTAGCAATTAAAGGACTTTGTTTGAGTCGTGCCAAGGGATCTTCTTGAGTTTTTAATTGTTTAAAATAAATTTCAATAGCCGTAATGATTGAAGACTCTATATTTTGATGAGTTTTTTCTTGAATATATTGGAGTTTTTCTTGATTTTCTTGGTTCAAGTTAATAAAAGTTTCCATGATTATTTAAATAAATACTTATATGTTACAGGGTTAAATATTGAAAGTTTGTTTTAAATCTTCATAATCATAAATTGGTTGTCGAGCAAGTTTCATCCAATTATAGTAAATATGCCAAGAGATAGGTTGCCTATGACTCAGACATTGGGTAAGTCCTTTTAATGCAGACAACCACCAAAGGGGTTCTTGAATTGCCCAACTCAATCCTTCGGTACAGGCATATTGAAATTGCCTAAAGATGCGAAAAAGAGAAACAGGAATTAGGTAGGGAAAAGGACACCGCATCCATACACTCCAAAGCTCATTTCGAGCATTTTGATGATGACGACGAACTGGTTGTCTTTGAACAGGAGACATATGATGTCTGATTGTCAATGATGGTTCAAGCCAGACTGCATAGTTTAGAGAATAACACTGTAAAGCATAGTCTGTTTCCTCATACATATGCTGGAAAAACAGAGGAAAATTTTCCGATTTAAAATACAAATCCCGTCTCATGATAGCAGAGCAATTAGGGTAAGCCGAAACATAATGTCCCAAAGAAGTAGAGCTTTTATCCTCGTTAGCAAAAACATTATTGTTGCGTAACTCAGGAAATGTAATGACTCCTGCTTCGGGATGATCTGCCAAAATTTGAGATACCTTTTCCAGAAAATTAGGATCGAGAGGATAACTATCATCATCTAAGGAAACAACAAACTCTCCCTTTGCTAAATTCAGAATACGATGACGAGAGCCAACCGAACCAATAGACTGCTCATTCTCAATTAAGGTAAACGAAGGAAACTCTTGTTTGACCATTTTTACTGTATCGTCCGTACAGCCATCCGCACAGATAATGACCTCATCAGGGGGAGGAGATAATTGGCTTAATACCCCACAAGTGCGACGCAAGTCATCCACACGATTTTTCGTAGCGATCATTATCGTGAATTTCATATTTAATTCATCATGTTTAAGGTTTCTATTAAACGTTGTTGGTACTTATCCCAAGTAAAATCTTTTGCTCTTTCACGGGCGGCAACGGCCATTTGATCCCGTTTTGATCGATCTTCCACAATCGAAGCAATGGAATTGGCAAGAGCAGAAGTATCTTTCTCTGGAATAATATAACCTTGAATGCCATTTTCAACCACTGAACCAGCAGCCTTAGTCGTGACAATAGGAAGGCCCGTCGCTAAAGCCTCGTAGGTGACACCCGCAGACCCCTCCGCCAGAGAAGGTAACACAAAAATATCCGCTTTAATAAATTCCGCTTGGATTTCATTTCTAGGGATACGATCCAGAAAAGTTAAATGCTTACAAATCGGTTGATTTTTGATTTCTGGGGTGACATCACCCGCTACTCGAAATTCATAGTTATAACCTTGCTGATGCAGTTGTTCCGCCGCCATTGCTAGATAATGAATACCTTTGCGTAAATTAGCCGAGCCAACAAACAAGATTCGCCGAGGAATCGGTTGAGGATTTAATTCTAACCAATCAGGTTTCACTCCATAGGGAACAACTACAGTTTTTTGGGGTGAAATGCCATAGTTATCAATTAGGTCTGTTTGCACTGCCTCCGATGGACAAATAAAAAAATCTGTACGAGTCAGTAAAACTTTTTCTGGGAATAATTTTTTGCTAATTTCTTCATAATTAGGAGGAGACTCTTCCCAGCCTGGAAATTCTTTTCTTTCTGCTTCTAAAATTTTATTGGTACTAAGCATGATATAGACATCAGAGGCAATTTTGATGCCTCTCTCATTGGCGGCAACTAATAAAGGTGCAAATTCTCCTAACATGGAATAAAGATGGGTAGCATTGCCAAAACCATGGTTGATCATTGCCTGACCGGATTCAATAGTTCTTAGACAATTAAGATAAAATTTTGTTTCCTCATCTTTAGATGATAACCAATTACGCCAGAGGAATTTAAAGTAAGGAATAGCAAAAGTATGGGTGTGGGGAATTAATTCTGGGGGGACTTGTCGCCCTGCTAATCTACTGAGGGGCTTACCAATAACCGGTAAACTTTTACCTTGAGCAAAGATTTTACCAAATCCTACATTACCGCAAATATCAGTGTAAAAATATTCTAAGAGTCCCGCTTGAGCGAAGAAATAAGGAAGTGCATAACTATGTCTGGCTCCATTATGAGCCACAATAAACTTTTTCATAAAAACAGATTAAATCTCAAAATCAGCTTTTTTATAAGCCTCTATCATGGTTTTTTATTTCGTAAAAATAAACGTAATCGCTGAATATGTCGTCTATTTTTTTTACTCCCTAATTTAATTATTCTAAGTTTAGTCCTAAAGGCGATCGCCGACGGTGACCATTGGTTTTGGGCGAAATTTAGTTTCTTCTTTTAATCGGGTCTTTTTACCGCCATAGAGAATGGCAACAGAGATTTTAGTGATTGCTGTACCTTGGTTATTTTTTGTTAATATATCAGTCGTTTTTTTAAGTCAAAAGATACGATAACCAAAGTTTTTTGAGAACATTATAAGAATAATTATCAAAATAGAATTGTTGCAATCTTGGTTGGTTGATTTCTCCTGTTGCCAACTTTTCAGCCATGACTTGTACATTTGTCAAAAAGGCTTTAATTTCTCCTGGAGGTGATGTGGTTGTATATTCCCTCGCCTGAGAGGTTAAGCAAGGCTCTGGTAGAACAACGATGACATCGGGGTTATTGTCACCATAATCAGGAATTCCTCCTACTCCATAGGCAACAAAGGGCACGCCACAAGCCATTGATTCTAGCAATACTAATGGTGATCCCTCAGCACCAATGGTTGGCAGTAAAGTCAGATCGTAGCTACTGAGTAAGTCAACATAGGCCTGCCCATCAGGATATCTACCAAAACATTTAACTTTATCTCCGATTCCTTTTTCCTCAATATAATCTCTAATTAAACTCTCTTCCGATCCACTACCATGAATATGTAATTCATCTAAGTGATTTTTCAGGAACTCCCATTGTTGCACTAGCCAAAAAGCTTGTTTATGGGGTGCTAGACGACTAAAAAGAGCCGCCTTTGCTTTGCCTAAAGGAATAATTTTTGGCTCAACTTTGGGTAATTGAGCCGTGATTTCTAAGGGTTCAGGAAATGCCGGTAGTACAGGAATTTCTTTTTGCCAATTAAATGTTTCACTAAAATTTTTAGCCACATCACTAGCTTGAGCGCAAACATCAGTAAAGAAGTATTTAACACCCCAACGAGGATCTTTCTTAGTATGGGTTTTACCAGACATGACTTCATGAAATACTTTCTTTGTTTGAGACGGTAAAAACAGACTGATCAATGTCATATACCAGCCCGTACCAACCCCAAAAAAGAGAGCAGGGGAAAATTGCCTTGCTTCCCGAATTAAATTTATCTTCCTGAAAATTTGAGATAAAATAGTTTGCTTTTTGTCAGTATATTCATACTCTAAAGAAATAATTTTTAAGCTAGGATTGAGTAACTCTTTCTCTACAAAAGCTCCACCCTGAAACTTGATCAATCGAGGCGTAATAATTAAAACTTGGCAATCTGACTCTAATAAAGTTTTTGTCAACCAATATGTATGGGTTTGAATTCCCCCATGTCCTGAAATCAAACCAAAAATAACGATCTTCATTATTTAGATAAATTTTATGTCAAAAATCCCTTTACAGTTTAGCTTTGATCATCATTTTCACCACATCTTGCACTTTATATTTTGCTTCCCACCCCAGTTGACTTTTTGCTTTACTCGGATTTGCTCTACCAAATGTCAAATCTGTCGGGCGAAACAAACTTTCGTCGACAATCACATTTTCGTCCCAGTTTAAATCTAAAAACTCAAAGGTATATTGAACAAAGTCTTGCAAAGAGCAAGTTTCTCCTGTAGCAATAACATAATCATCTGCTCGATCTTGTTGCAGCATCAAATACATTGCTTCTACATATTCTTCTGCCCAACCCCAATCTCGATGAATGTTAGTATTGCCTAAATATAACTTTTCCTGACTTCCTTGCGCAATACGACAAGCGGTAGCAATAATTTTTTGGGTAACAAATCTTTCTGGTCTTAGGGGAGATTCGTGGTTAAACAGAATACCAGAACAGGCAAATAAGCCATAGGCTTCCCGATAATTAGCTACTTGCCAAAAAGCCGCAGACTTAGCCACTGCATAAGGACTACGAGGACGAAAAGGCATTGTTTCATCAGCAGGATGATTCCCTGTATCGCCAAAACACTCACTCGATCCTGCACTATAAATTTTAATGGGTTTATCTAAAAATCTGACGGACTCTAATAAATTTAGAGTGCCAATGGCAATACTATCGAGTGTTTCCACGGGTTGCTCAAAGGATAAACCCACAGAACTTTGTCCTGCTAAATTATAAATTTCATCAGGCTCAACTTTTGTGATCACTTGTAAAACACTCCGAAAATCGGTCAGAGCCATGGAGATTAGCTTAACTTGTTCTTTAATGCCTAAGATATGGAGGTTACGGAAACTGGACATTTGCGCGTCCCTAGAAGTTCCCCAGACAATGTAACCTTTCTGAAGGAGTAGCTTGGCTAAATAAGCCCCATCTTGCCCAGAGATGCCACAAATTAATGCTGTTTTTGATTTTGTCATTGATTTTTATGCTTAAATTTGTCCTGTGCTAATTGGTAAAGTTGTAAATAATCTTGAGCTTTTCTCTCCCAAGTAAATTCTGTGGTTGCAACTTCATAATTGATTTCACCTAATCTGATACGTTCATTAGGATTATCTAATAAATAAATGATATGATCTGCTAGTCCTTGAGCAGTATCTGCGATTAACAATCCTTTTTTCTGGGATTCCGTCAAGGCTTCAGCACCTATTGTTGTTGCAACTATAGGTTTACTCAAATACATTGACTCGAGAATCTTGGTTTTAAACCCACTTCCAAAGCGGAAGGGCCAACAATTTAATGTGGCTTTAGCCGCAAAGTCACTAATATTATCAACGGTGGGAAATGCTTCAATCCATGAGAATTTTTGAGATAATCCAAGAATTTCATCAGAAATATTTCGTCCTGTTAATAATAATTTTGTGTCTGGATGTTTAATTAAAACTCTAGGTATAATTTCATTCACTAAAAAGCACAAAGCATCATGATTCCATATCTGTTCTAAAAATCCATAAAAGGTTATTACTTTATCAGTATTTTGATCCAAAAAGTTACAATGCTTAGTTTCAATATCACTACCAAACGTTACCACATGAATTTGACAGTTCGAATTGATTTTCGTTAAAATTTTTTTGTCAACAGAAGAAACAACGGATATTGGATTAGTCGAATAAATTGAAGCTATGTTTCTTTCGATTCTAATTGTTTTAAATAAATCTACAATAGAAAATAATAGCTGCTTAAATCTAAAGTTTAATAAATGATACTTAAGTGCTCTTATTTTATGATTAGTAAAGCTGTCAACCAAATCAATAACTATTGGTTTACTTGGTAAATCAGTCAAAAAATAAGAAGTTCTAAGTGATAAACAGTGAATAATATCAATTTTGAGATTTTCAAAGGCAGTTTCTATAATTGATTGAAATTCATTTTTTAGATTTAGATTTTGATTGGCTATGAGCTTAATGGGATTGGCGATAAACCAGAAAAGTAGTTTAGATATTCCAGAATATTGAGTTTCATCATGGGAAATGACAAAACATCCAAGGCTAAAAATCCCTGATGCTTCTAATTCTGATTTTATTTTTGAATGATTCTCATGACTAGCAACGGTTAGACAGGCTATTTCATGTCCTTGACTAACAAAAGTTTTCATTAAACCCATTGCTTGTTTTTCAAAACCTCCTTTGCCAAGAGGGTTATAGTAGGATATAAATAAGATTCGCATTCCAATAATTGGTTGAGTATTTTAGCTGCAGTGGCTTTGTAAATTCTTGGGATTTTTCGAATAAAAATAAAAGTTTATGGATGTCTTTCCATGGAGATTTTAAAATCAAGACAAAATCTGGCTTGGCTATATATAGGGGTATAGATATAAGGAAGTCGCTTATTGATGGTTTCTTGGATTTTTGTCGCTGTTTTTTGTCAGAAATTTGTTTAGTTTATATATGCTTTTTAGTCAACATAAATGATACATTAAAACTATCTCAGTCAAATCTAGACAACATTTTTACTTTGGATATGAGTTTATTTTTTTGGTGAGATGTTAGAATTTTATGCCAGAAAAAAAGCAATAATAAAATTCCATTTATAAGCACAGAAATGATAATAATATGCAAATCAGAATTTGATTGTAAATTCTTTAAAAATGCTTGACTGAGTTTTGTTAAAGAATACGAAGAAATCAAGAGTATTAACCACCAACTAATTATATCATTCAAATAACTAAGGAAATCTAATTTTAGACGCTTTACAGGGCGATAAACAGCATACCAATTATTAGTGAGCATTTGAGCAAACATTGTTCCCATTGCTACTCCTAACAAACCAAAAGGCTTAATAAGTAGCCATGTAAAGATTATATTCAAAATCCCAGCAGATAATGTCCAAGGAGCATAAACTTCATCTTCGGTTGCTCTACCACTATAAACAAAAATAACATTCTGGGCTTCTAAAGTTAACATGATACAGAAGATACTAATAACTCCGTAGCCAATGAAGTTCTCGTTACCAAGCCAAATGTTAACTAAACTTTTTCCTGTACTCATAATAAAACCAACACTAACAGCCATTAGAGACAAGCCAATTTGGGCATTACGAAAAGTTAAATGGCGTATGAATTTTAAATCTCTTGCTTGCCATGCTTGACTAAGGAAGACCGATGAGCTTGCTGCAAATGAAATGGCCAAGGAATAGGGAGTTGCAATTAAGCTATACGCAGCTTGATATTTAGGTAAATTATCAACTCCTTTTAAAATCGAAATAAAGTATGCATCTGTTCTAAGAATCAAAAAAGATCCTAAACTCGTCAACCAATATAAAAAACAGGGCTTAATGATAGATTTTGCATATTCGTCTCTCCACTGTCCCTGAAAAATAAACAACTGCGGTTGACGCCAACGTAAAAAACGAATAAACACAAAACGATTTGCTAAACCACTTACCACCGAGATAGTGGCTAAGGCAATTAATCCCCCTCCCATTAACACAGCCACAATATTTGCCCCAATTGTCACCACTGCCAAAATTGTAGCGATCAAACTATCCCAACCCACATAACCGATTCCCTGTAACCAACACCCAAGATAAGCCACCCACACATTGATCGCATAACCCAAGCACATCAACGTCCAAGCCCAAAAGACTGTTTGGGGGGATACTTCCTCTAGTTTTAGTTCTCTGATTAAGCCATAGCCTGAAATCCAAGCGACAAAAAAGATAATAACTGCTAACCATTGCAAAATTATTTTACCTGTGACTACCCAATCGCCAATATCTTGTTTGCTTTCTTCCGTTAATTCTGCATCGGGATTTGAGCCGCTTTTACCTTTAGCAAAGGCAATCCTACGGGTTAAGGTGGGAGCGATGCCCATGCCTAATAAGCCCAAAAATGCCTGAGAGTTACCTAATAAAAACCATAAGCCTAATTCTTCTTTGCCCATAAACCGAAATAAAATCGGCATGAGTAATAAACCGGATAAAATCCCGATCGCACGACTAATCCAAGAAATGGTAACGGCGATCGCAATGCGCTTAGAAGCGGACATGACTACGATAAATCTCGAAATAAATTGAGGAAACTATAGAGGATTTAAACACAATTTACAGCTTGTAGATGCTCCACTCAGTGACTTTGTCGAACAATGGACGAGCTAGATAATGTATCTACAATTACAATATGAGAATGAGTCAGTCTTGGTCATAGAACCTCAAAAAGGCGATCGCCTACCATCACACCAGCAGCAGGGCAGTGGAGGATAAGTTCATTTTCAGGGGAAATTTTTTTGGCGAGCGCTGCGATTGCTGAGCGAAAAACTAAGGCCAATAATTGGTATCTCGAACTTGTTCAGTCTAGGCTGATGCTTAGCCCAGGTAAAATGTCTTCTCCAGATAAGGTCGCCGGTAAATTGACGATTTGTATGGTTTGATTTGGGCGATAGATTTCAACCTGTTGTTGTTGTTGATTAATCAACCAACCTAGCCTCAAACCAGAGCCTAGGTATTCCTGCATTTTATTCTGTAAGGGTTTTAAGCGATCACTTTTTGACCTCAGCTCAATGACAAAATCCGGACAAATTGGCGGAAATCCTTCTCGTTCTGCGTAGGTTAGTTTTTCCCAGTTGCATCGGGAGACCCAAGCCACATCGGGGGAGCGATCGCCACCCTGGGGCAAGCTAAATATTGTTGAAGAACTAAAAACAACTCCGAGTTGACTCTGATCATTCCAGAGAGAAACTTTGAAAATAAGGCTCGCTTCTTGGGCACCGCTTTCCCCCCCAACTGGAGACATAATAATGAGCTTTCCTTGGGGGTCTCTTTCTAAGTTGAGGTCAGGATTGTTTTGGCAGAGCTGATAAAATTGCCCTCGATTTAACGAAACAATTGGCTGAAGGTCTAAAACGGTAGCCATAATGATGCAGATTAGAAGAGTAAGCTAATTTTAACAACTTGTTTTCATTGAGGCGATCGCCCTCTAGAGGATCACTCACCAAGGGAAATAACGCGACTTAACACATCTTCGATATCGTAGGGGCAATCTTTAGGAAAATCTAAATCCGTTTCCCGGATCGCGTCAGCACGGGCAAGCCGATACATTTTTGCTAGGGATACCTCATCATTAAGATAGCGCCGCAGACTCGGACTGTCCTCAAGATATAGTTCAATATTACTTCGTTCTCGATCAATCGTATTTCGCCAACTGCGAGACCGTTTTTGGGGCTGATGATCCCACTTTAATAGGTAGTGTAAAATCAGCCGGATACTGCTAAGAAGGCGATCGCGTTCTCGCTTGGACAAATCCCGCACCTCTTCTACCAAGTTTTCAATATCAAGGGCCATAAAATCCCCAGCGGCAAGAAGATCGGCCATCGTTTCTGCCCATTGACTAAAGTCTTTTTCGTACAGTTGTTCCATGGGAGTACCAATGCTGCATTCATCAAAGGACAGAAGAGATGCCCCTATTTTAACGACTCATTTAAAAGCCAAGAATGGAAATAAAAAGCGATTGCTCTCTACCGTTTGACGGAATTTTGCAACACCTCTAAATATTGCGCCGCAATTCGCTGCGGTGTGAAGTTTTCTTCTAAATATCGGCGTCCTGCTTGGCCCATGCCCTCTGCTAGGGGGCGATCGCCTGCCAACTGCCGAATAAAATCCGCTAGCCCTTGGCCATCCCCATTGGCGATCGCCCGGCCACAATTTGTTTTCTGCACTAGATCCTTTAAATAGCTCTTGGGCGGACAGACCACAGCGATCGGCCGACCCGCTGCCAAGGCCGAATAGAGCTTACTCGGCGCTAACAGGCGTTCCATCCCCGGACTCAAACTCACCAACGACAAATCACAGGCCGTCAAAGAGTAGGGCAGCACTTCTTTATCTTGGTAAGGCAGCAGCAGCAGGTTTGATAACCCCAACTGTTCGCGCTTTTCCATTAACACCTGCCGCTTGGCACCATTGCCAATACAGACAAACTTAATCGGTTCATCCTTGAGTAAAATGGCCGCTTCGAGGAAGGTTTCAACATCGTGGCAACGGCCCAGATTGCCAGAATAGAGCACCGTAAATGGCTGAATCAGTCCGTACCGCAGGGCAAACCAATTTTCTTGTTTGGGGATCGGCACGATCAAGTCCGGATTTGCCCAACTGTGAATGACGCTGACTTTTGCCTCGATCTCCGGGCAGAGTTGGGTAATGTGTTGCTTTTTCGCCGGACTTAACACCACGATGCCCTTTGCCCGTCGCCACACCCTGAGGTTCATGTTTTGCCAAAATCGTGTTAGCCAATGTTGTTCTGAGATCACACCAAGCTTAACGGCAATATCGGGGTAGAGATCATAGAGCAGACAAACATAGGGCACTCGGAAAATCAGGTTCGCAAAGTAACCCACGATGGGTAAAAAGGGAGGGGCCGTCGTAATCAACAGTAGTTCTGTTTTGCGCCCACATCCGACGAGATGGAGCACTGTCCGCAATAGGAACAAAATGCCATTGATCGCTTTGCCGCGAATCCGCTGGGGCCAGAGCTGGGCTGTCCGCGATCGCCTGAAAGTCAGGCTATCTACTTGTTCAAGGCGTGGAGCATCTGTCGCTTGAAAGGCGTATCCGGGTTGCCCCGTAAAGATATCAACATCTAAACCTTGCTGGCTCAGGTGCCGTGTCAATTCCTCGATGAGCTGACCTGTCGGGGCAAAATCAGGGGGGAAAAACTGGGTGAGCACCATTAAGCGGAGTTGTGGTTCATTCCTCGGCCCAGAAGGCTGATCAATAGTTGGCTGGGAACGGCTAGAAACCAAGCGCTTGAGGTAATGAACAAACAACATAGATAAACTTTTTTAGAGAGGAGATAGAGCGAAAGATTTGGATCGGCGAAGCAATGAACCCATGCATTTTTACTTCATCTTCACCATTAGGCGATCGCTGAACCATTAACCAAAAAGGCGATCGCCCTATACGCAAAGCTTTCTGGGCAATGTTTTTAGTGATCCCCTTGTAGCTGGGAGATCGTTGCGCGGCAATGCAGCAAGCTTGGGTTGTGAAAAAATAGACAGACGAATCCTGGGACTGTTCTACCCTGGATGCCGAACTGATGGCATTGCTAGTAGTAGAAGCAGGGTAGAGAAACTGAGATCAAATAGACCATCGAAGCTCACTCTACGGTGGGAAGCTTTCATCGCTCCCTCATGCTCTCTTCATCATTTCTTCACACTGTATCCTATCTACGCCAATTGGTCGAGGTCAATTTACGAAGCGGAAATCTTTGATTATGGTAGAACCCTGACATTGCGATTGGCGGCGCGTAAACTCGCTGACAGAAGGATTACCTTGAACAGAAATTACGCCAGTTGCCTGTTGCCATAGTTCAGGAGAGGCCAACGATAACTGATATTCGCGATCGCATTTGCGGACATGGTACCATTTCGTTTCTTGACAACACTTACACCAAAAGGCTTCTAGCCACTCCCCATCTAAGGGCACAGTCGTTTTTGTTGCAACGAGTAAAAGTGCCTTGCGCCGACTTAGCCCCCGGCTTTGGAGATGATCCGGTTGGTCGGCGTAAATTCGGTGTTTCTGACTCACACTATCTAAGTAGCACTGGTGAATCGGGCAAAAGATAGCACGGCGCTTGGAACGCTTACGGTGGCGATCGCGGCGCTTGGTCGATGATTGTTTGCCTGAACTTCTATTGTCTGGGGAGACAGGATGAGAATTCCGGTTGATTGGTTTCATGACGCAGAATGAATGTAGACCCAATTGCCGAGACAACTTGATTGGTAAACAAAACGCTAACAGGATAGTGATTGCTTGCCACTTAACACATACTACTCATCGACACTATTCCTAAGTGTCTAATTTAGAGATTGGTATCAGTCTCAACCATTAACATTAGCCTGGCTCATCTAATCGTTATACTGACAATTTTAGAATAAGCACCTATAATGTCTGGCGTCTGGATTGAATTTGCTTTCTTTTTGTCATCGGTTGCTCACTTTTAAACCTGTGCCCTATGGTAGTGACACTTTACAGTAACTTTACAATAGGATTTAGATAAATTTTCTCCCTTTTGAATCAATCAGCATTAGCCTGCCCCTAATTTGGGGTCGTCTGTAGATAGCTGTGTTGTTAGTAGATTCTGAATCCTTGGGTCAGAATATAAATTCCAGGAGCCTTGCTCAATGCAATTTTTTATCCTGTTTTGTACGTCAGTCTTCATCCTAATTCCTGGTAGTTTCAGCGCTGCCGCTGCTGCCGACAGGTCTAATTTTTCAGAAGATGGGGCGATGCAAGCGCAAACTCCACAACGGATCAACCTATCGTCGAGTGCTTTGCCGGCAATGGGCGTTGATCGAAACTACATTCTCGGTGTGGGTGATCAGTTAGAAGTTGAAGTCTTTAATGTGCCTGAATATAGCGGTAGTCAACGGGTGCTAGCTGATGGCTCCCTTAATCTCCCGGCCATTGGTAAGGTGCCGGTTGCGGGTTTAACCATCGAAGCAGCAGAAACGGCGATCGCCACCCGCTACCAGTCAGAATTACGCTATCCCAGAATTACCCTTGTCCTGCAGCAACCCCGTTCTTTCCAAGTGACCCTCTCCGGAGAAGTCAATAGTCCCGGTGCCTATACCCTAGACGGAGGTCAGTTTCCCACCCTGGTGCAAGCCATTCAGGCTTCGGGTGGGCTCACCTATGCCGCCAATTTACGACAAGTGCAAATTCGTCGCCTCAGCCCATCTGGTGCAAGGCAGACCGTCGCCGTTGACCTCTGGGAACTGTTACAAAACGGCGATGCAAGCCAAAACATCGCCCTGCGAGATGGGGATGCGGTTTTTGTACCCGCAGTAGAAACGGTGAACTTAACCGAGTCGGCTCAACTAGCAGCCTCAAATCTAATTGGCACCCCTGAAACCTTAGACATTGGTGTTGTCGGCGAAGTATTTCGTCCAGGTATCTATCGATTAACGGGCGGCGAATCCCAAACCAACCCCACCGTCTCCCAAGCCATTCGGGAAGCAGGTGGAATCAAGCCCTCCGCTGATATTCGTCAAATTCAAGTGCGACGTCTGACCCGCAGTGGAACATCCCAAACCATTGACATTGATTTTTGGGAACTGTTTCAATCAGGAGATTTGACCCAAGACTTAGCCTTACAACAAGGGGATACCATTTCTATCGCCACCGCTGCGGCCCCATCCGATGCCGAAGCGGCCCAAATTGTGGCCACTAACTTGTCCCCCGATCAGATTCTCGTTAATGTGGTCGGTGAAATCGAGAGTCCTGGTGCTGTTCGCGTTCCTGCAAATACGACATTAAACCAAGCCGTGCTGGCCGCTGGAGGACTGACAGATCGCGCCCGCAACGATGTGGAATTAATCCGTCTCAATCCCAATGGCACCATTGTCCAGCAGCAGTTTGAAATTGATTTTTCTCAAAACGTCAATGCCGAATCCAACCCAATTCTTTGGAACAACGATGTCATCATCGTGGATCGTAATGCAACGGCTAGCTTTACAGATGGACTCTCACGCATTTTAAGTCCACTGCGCAATCTTTTGCCTTTCGGTTTCTTATTTTAAAGATGAATTTTTAAGAATTAAATTTATAAATTAAGCGCGAAACTACCATGGATAAACAAGATACCAATAACGCTGTTCTCGAATATCAAAATAACGGCCATAAAAAAAATGGCGCAGTCGCCCCAATACCGTATCCTGTCTCTCCTCTATTGCAACCAGTAGACTACGGCGATGACTTCGATTTCCGCCAGTTTTTATCCGTGATGCGGCGGCGAGCTTGGTTAATTCTGGGGGTGATAACCGTTGGCATGGGGGCGGTTACCTTCAACACATTTTCCCAAGAAAAAATCTATTTATCGAAGTTTCGTTTGTTAGTTGAACCCGTCAATTCCGACAATAGTGTTTCTGACCTAGCCCGGAGCCTGCCCGGAAACTTTGGTAGCGGATCCGGTGAATTAGACTACGCTACTCAAATTCAGGTTTTACGCAGTCCCGAATTACTGCAAAAAGTGATTCAACCACTGCAGCAACAATATCCTAACCTTAACTACAATACTCTACTCAGTAATCTCAGTATTACCCGACCGGGAGAGACAAAAATTCTCGAAGTCAGCTATCAAAATCCAGACCCTGATCAAATTGAAGCGGTGTTAGAACAGCTTAGCTCGGTGTACCTGGAGTATAGCTTGGCCGACCGCCAAACCAACGTTAGACAAGGTCTGCAGTTCATTGATGAACAATTACCCGACCTCCAACAGGAAGTGGATACTCTGCAGGCAGAGCTTCAACAGTTTCGTCAAAACTACAATTTCACCGAGCCAGAAATTCATTTCAATCAGCTTGCCCAGAAAGCAGCAACCTTAGAGCAGCAGCGCTTCCAGTTGCAACAAGAGATGGCCCAGGCCCAAACCCGCCTCCAATCCCTCCAAGGGGGTAGTGGAGCCTTAGCAGCCCTCGAAAATTCAGAAACCTATCAGCAGGTTCTTGGTCAACTGCGGTCGGTCGAGGCGAACATTGCCAAAGAATCGACACGTTTCCAAGAGGGGAGCTTAAATATTCAAGTGTTGAGGGAAGAACGCCAGAATTTATTGCCGATTCTGCAACAGGAGGCGGAACGGGTGGGGGCAACCCAAGTGACAGATGCCGCCAATCAACTCCGCATCTTACAAGCTCGGATTCCATCCCTTAATCAAGCTCAAGCTGAAGTCGAGCAATCCTTTCAGAATCTCGCTGTCCTAAATCGGCTATATACCGATCTCCAGCGGCGACTCGGAATTTCAACGGAAGCATTGACAGAGCTCCTAGCAAGACGCCAAGCTCTACAAGTGCAAGCGGCACAAACGGAGATTCCATGGGAAGTCATTGAAGATGCCACCCGTCCTAACTTACCGATCTCCCCCAATATTCAACGGAGCTTGATGCTGGGCTTTATTGCTAGTTCGGTCTTGGGTGTCGGCGCTGCTTTGCTGCTCGACAAGCTCACTGATGTTTATTACTCTCCAGATGATCTGAAGAATCGGACAAAGCTACCACTCTTAGCCAATATTCCCTACGAAGAACAACATGGAATGGCCGGGACAACGGCATCGTCTTTGCCACCAATGCTGCGTGTCCAACGTTGGCTAGCTTCTTTGATTCCGGCTTCAACGACTCGGACATGGCAAAAAATGACCGGTGGAGATCAGCCCTATGGCTATGGCTATTATGGTGCGTCTGCCTTTTCTGAATCCCTACGGGTGCTACATACCAATCTAAAATTACTGAGTGCCGATCGCCCTTTACGTTCGGTGATTATTGCTTCGGCTCTACCGGGGGATGGCAAATCAACAATTGCCCTGAATTTGGCACCAACGGCAGCGATTCTCGGTCAGAAAGTATTGCTCGTTGATTCTGATATGCGGCGTCCCCAGGTTGCTCAACGTCTCAATTTAAATCAAAAGCAGGGTCTCAGCACTGTAATTACAAACAATAGCAACGAGACTGAAATCGATAACTATTTACAGAAACCAATGCCTTTGGTGGATTTTTCGGTGCTGCCAGCGGGGGATCTGCCTCCTGATCCAGCAAAATTACTCGCCTCTCAAAAGATGCAGCATTTGGTTAAGGACTTTGAGCGTACCTTCGACCTCGTTGTCTACGATACGCCGCCAGTGCTTGGACTTGCGGATGCCAGTCTGTTGGCCTCACATACTGATGGTGTGATTTTAGTGGTCACTTTGAATAAAACTACGCGTTCAGCCGTTTCCCAGGCGATCGCCACCTTTAAGCAAGCCAATATTCCAATTTTAGGACTCGTTGCTAATAGTCAAACAAAAGGTACATCTAGCAGTTCTTATTCCTATTCCTACTACGGTTCCCAGTCCAAGAAACGTCAATAATTATTTGTCTTTCTAGGCGATCGCCCACTGATCTTTTATAACCCTCTCGCACCAGGAGGGGAAATTTGTATTTCCAGCTTTTTTCTGGGGAACAGCTGGGACTGAGGAAAGTTCTACACTTGCACTTGAGCAACACCCAAGCAGAGCAATTCACAAAACAGGGTACTACTCAACAGCGCTCAAGATTCGTTGCTGAAAACCCCCAACCGATCCATGGCCCGCCTATGATGGAAAAAAGAGTCATAAATACTTCTAGGCACCTTCATTCCAGTTGCTTTAGTCGTTGTGGCCCATTGCAACAGGTCATTTTTTCTTCAGGGCAAACTTTTGTCGCGTTTTACCTATGCTTGATCTCACTTCCTACAAATCCGTTGAAAAATGCCTCATTAAAGACCCCATTATGCTCGCGGCGGAGACCACCTTGCTTGAAGCGGCAAACACCATGGCGAGTTTAAAGCGCACCTGTGAGTTACAAGACAAAACAAGCGATACCCTAGAGGTCAATAGTAGCCGCGCCAGTTGTATTTTGGTGATGGCAGGCCAACAATTACAGGGGATTGTGACCGAACGCGACCTCTTGAAATGGGTCATCCTAGATCAAAATTGGCAGCAGATCACCCTAAAGCAAATTATGACGACCCCTGTCATCTCTCTGACTTGGGATCAGTCTTTAACACCCCTGCATATTTCTCAACTGTTGCAAAAACATCGGATTCGTCACTTACCAGTTCTAGACACAGAAGGTAAGCTATTTGGCTTAATTACCCACCGCTTATTGCGTGGTGTCATTGAACCGGTGCATTTGCTGCGCCTGCGATTTGTCACAGAAGTAATGGTGAGTCGCGTGGTCTACGGTGCCCCCCAACAATCCATGTGGCACTTGGCTAAGGTGATGATGGAATGTCGTGTGGGTTCAATTGTCATTGTTAAGCCCCATCCGACCCTCGAACAGGCTTGGTTTCCCCTGGGAATTGTCACAGAACAGGATATTTTGCATTTACGTTCCCTGGATGTGGATTTGCAAAAAATCACAGCGGAACAGACCATGACCCGGCCGACCAAAATTGCGGTGCATCGTTCTTTGATCGAGGCTAAACAACTGATGGAACGGCACCAAACCCACCGCTTGATTGTGGTTGGGGAGCACCACGAACTCCTGGGGTTGGTGACCCAATCGAATTTGCTGGAGGCGATGAACCAAAATGAGATGTACGGGCTTGTGAGTTTTTTAGAGCAGCAGATCAAAGAGCGCACCCAGGAACTAGACCGCCTCAATCAAAAACTTCGTCAAGAGGTGCAGGAACGGAAAAAAGCCGAAAATCGCATTCGTCAACTGTCTCTCACGGATGAATTGACAGGCGTTTACAATCGTCGGGGTTTCTTTATGCTCGTCGAACAGGAATTATCCTTGCTGGAGCGCCAAAAGTTGCCTTTCTCGCTCTTTTTCTTTGATGTGGATAATCTAAAGATGATTAATGATCACCTGGGCCATGGGGTAGGCGATCGCGTCATTGTCGATGCAGCCCAGATTCTGCGGGACAGCTTCCGGAGGGCAGATATTCTGGCCCGGCTGGGGGGCGATGAATTTACCTGTTTTGCGCCGGTGAACCAGGCAGAAGCGGATCTGATTTGCCAACGTCTCCAAACGGCGATCGCCAACTTCAACCAACAACAACAGCGTCCCTACCAACTCTCAATCAGCACTGGTTACGCCAGTTATACCGAATTTCCAGCCAATGCCTCCCTACGCACCCTGTTGAAACAAGCTGACGAGAAAATGTATCGGAATAAGCAGCAGCGGAAACAAGGGCGACAATCTGCCGGTGACGACAACCCCCGCCCCAATACCACAAAACAGAACACAGATCCGGACTATTTGCCTAAACAATCCCTTAACTTGTAGAATTTAAAGTTCTGGAAGCTAACAGATTTCTATAGAAAAAATTATTCTGTCAATATTATGAGTAAGCGTTTACAGGTAGTCCTAAATCAGGACGTGCGCAAGCTAGGCAACAATGGTGACCTCGTTGAAGTTGCCCCCGGCTATGCCCGTAACTACCTCCTCCCCCAAGGCATTGCCTCCCTCGCCACCCCCGGCATTCTTCGCCAAGTTGAACAGCGCCGCGAAAAAGAACGTCAACGTCTGCTTGCAGAACTCCAGGACGCCGAAGCGCGTAAAGTTGCCCTCAAAACTGTGGGTAAACTCATTATCCGTAAGCAAGTTGGTGAAGAAAATCAAATTTTCGGTACCGTAACCACCCAGGATGTGGCCGACGCCATCAAAGAAAGAGCAGGCCAAGATGTAGATCGTCGTGGCATTACGCTCCCTGAAATTGGCAAAACTGGTAGCTACGAAGCCCAGGTTAAATTGCACCCCGAAGTGACCGCAACGGTTCAATTCGACGTAATCCCCCTCTAGATAGCTTTAAATCAAAGGATTGCGGCATTTATTTTTTGTCATCCAATCAAATTATTAACCCCTGGGGCGAATCATTATTGATTCGCCTTTTTTTAGTCTCTGGGATGGACAATTGCTCTGTTGTCTAGGGCTTGCCATGGCAAACTCGACTACCGCCACTTGATCAGAGGCCGCTGGAGTCTAAACTCTGGGCTTCTTCGGAGGTGCTGGGAAGGTGTAAGCCACATTCTTGTTTTAGGCCCCGGAAACGCGTATCCCGTTCGCTTTCATCGCCTGCCATCAAAGGCCGACTAGAGTGCCAATCCCCAACGGTGACATAGCCTTTATCAAAATAAGGATGGTAAGGAAGATCGTGGGCCATTAGATACTCATAAACGTCCTTAGAAGTCCAGGTCAAAATTGGGTGAATTTTGTACTGCTTGCCTTGTTTGGCGACGTAACCGAGGGTCTTGCGGTGGTCAGTTTGGCCTTTGCGGAGTCCGGCGAGCCAGGCCTTGGCGTTTAATTCCTTGAGGGCCCGTTGCATGGGTTCGACTTTGCGGATGTAATCGTAGCGGTTAAAGGCTTCGATGTTGTCCTGTTCCCACAGTTTGCCGTAGAGGGCTTCCATCCGCGCGGGACTGAGGGGGGACTGATAGACTTTGAGGTTGAGGTTGAGGCGATCGCCTAATTCTTCAGCAAAGCGATAGGTGGCTTCTGGGAGATAGCCGGTGTCAATCCAAACGACGGGAATATCAGGGATGACCTGGGTGACGAGGTGGAGCATTACCGCCGACTGAATCCCGAAACTGGTGCTCATGATCAGTCCTTCGGGAAAGGTTTGGGACGCCCATTGGACGACTTCAACGGCATTGGCTTCGCTGAGTTTTTCGTTAACGGTCGCTAAATCAAGATCTGGCATCATCCCACCCATTTGAACATCTCCCATTGGCATTGATTGTGCTTGGGGGTTGGCGGTTTGCGCGCGGGGGTCGAGGTGGGAAAGATGCAGTTGTGGCATACTTTTACGGGTAAGTAAGGGTGATTTAGTAAATGGTGCGGTTGACTAGGGGCGATCGCCAAAGATTCGATCCTTTGGGAATTACCAAAAATCAACGCGGCAATGTCGTTACGTCATGAATGCTGGCAAAGAATTAGCCCCATTGTAGTCGAGAAGTTCCCCAATTCTGCTGTGGATTCCCTGACGATCTAACTGGCTTGGCAGGCTTTCATCTGTTGCCGTTGTTGCCATTTTGCCTCAAAGCGCGATCGCCGTTCCGGGGTCAGAGCTTCAATACAGTAGGGACAAGACACGCCAATCTCATAATCCACCGACGTTTTATCCTCAGCATCAATGGGATGGCCACAGGCATAGCACAGTTCATAGTGACCCGTTTCTAAGCCATGTTTGACCGTGACCCGCTCATCAAACACAAAGCATTCCCCTTCCCAGAGGCTTTCTTCGACGGGGATTTCTTCGAGATATTTTAAAATGCCGCCCTTGAGATGGTAAACTTCCTGAAACCCTTGGTTTAAAAGGTAGGAAGTTGCCTTTTCACAACGAATCCCCCCTGTGCAAAACATCGCCACCTTCGCATTTTTCTGGGGGTCTAGATTTTCGGCGACATAATCGGGAAATTCGCGGAAGGATTTGGTATTGGGGTTAATGGCCCCTTTAAACGTACCGATGCCCACTTCATAATCATTGCGGGTATCCACGAGGGTCACATCGGGATTTTGGATCAAGTCATTCCAATCCTTGGGGTCAATGTAGGTGCCGACGGTATTGTTTGGATCAACGTTCGGCTGGCCTAGGGTGACAATTTCTTGTTTGAGTTTGACCTTGAGACGTTTAAAGGGCTGCTTGGGGGCCGTCGAAACTTTGTAGGTGAGATCTGCGAGGCGAGGATCTTGATGCAGAAAGTTCACCATGGCATCGAGGGCTGTTTGGGTCCCTGCAATGGTGGCATTGATGCCTTCGTGGGCCAACAGAATAGTGCCAATGATGTTTTGTTCGTCGGCAAAGTTAAAAATAGGTTGTTGCCGTTCTTTGTAGTCAGGAAAGTCGAAAAATTTATAAAAGGTGATGACAACAAAGTCTTTCATTTGGTCGGTGCCCTCAAACAGCAGACCCTATTTTAGCCTGTGTTTTTGCGCTTTTGAATTTCCCCACCCATAATCGGAGGGGGAATGATATTCTCATTAATCGTGCTTATTCTAATCGGGTTTCGTCATTGATGGTTTTGGACTCTCCCAAGGAGCGTTTAGCTGAATTTTTACGCCTTTTGCCATTTTCTGTGGCGGAATTGCCAGCGGAGGCTTGCTTGGTGGGCGGTGCCGTGCGGGATGCCCTCTTGCAGCGCCAGAGTGATTATATTGATTTTGATTTCGTCGTCCCC
The DNA here is from genome assembly GCF_001693295.1 of Picosynechococcus sp. PCC 8807. Taxonomy (NCBI): domain Bacteria; kingdom Bacillati; phylum Cyanobacteriota; class Cyanophyceae; order Chroococcales; family Geminocystaceae; genus Picosynechococcus; species Picosynechococcus sp. PCC 8807. The sequence continues at coordinate 1,583,293 of NZ_CP016483.1, read as the reverse complement.
AAAAAGGCAGTGGAAACGGCCCGTGCCATTGCAAAAAAATATCAAGCGGGTTTTGTGGTGCTCGATGAGATGCGTCAAATTGCCCGGGTGGTCTTCCGGCAGGGAACGTTGGATTTTGCCCAACAGGAAGGGGACAGCCTAGAGCGGGATCTGCGACGGCGGGATTATTGCGTAAATGCGATCGCCTACCATATCCGTTCTGATTGCTTAGTCGATCCCCTCAATGGCCTCGCTGATTTGGAAAATAAGGTGTTGCGGATGGTGACGCCGGAAAATTTGGCCGATGATCCCCTGCGGTTATTGCGGGCCTATCGTCAGGCGGCGCAGTTGGGCTTTACCTTAGATGCGGCCACCAGGGCACAAATTCGCGAGTTGGCCCCTTTGATTAAAAATATTGCAGCCGAACGAATTCAGCATGAGTTGAACTATTTGTTGCACCACCCACAAGGCGATCGCTGGTTAGAGTTAGCCTTTCAGGATGGCTTGTTGGCCCATTGGTTGCCCGCAGCGGATCAAACGAGCTTAGACCGCATGCAACGGTTAACGGCCATTGGTCAAGAATTCGCCGCAGTCTACCCCGAATTTGCCACGGAGACAGCCTGGCTCGCCCTGGGGAAATTGGCCTGTTTGGTGGGCAGCGATCCAGAAAAAGCCCAACAGGCGATCGCCCGCTTGAAATATCCCCGGTACGAACTACGCACCGTCAGCACCGTCATCGAAATGCTCCCCCAACTGTTAGCCAGCCAAGCACAACCCCTGAGCCTGCGGGAACAATACTTTTTCTTCCAAACGGTTAAGGGCGCTTTTCCGATCCTCGCCCTGGTTGCCCGGAGTTTTGGCCTTAGTGCCGCCCCGTTAGCGCCATTACTGCAACGGTATTTCACCGCCCATGATCCCGTCGCCCATCCGGTTTCGCTTTTATCAGGGAAGGATCTCATCCGTGAGTTGCACCTTTCCCCCAGTCCCCAAATTGGCCATCTACTCACCGAAATCCAAGTGGCCCATGTCGAAGGAAAAATTCACACCAAAGCCGAAGCGATCGAGTGGGGGCGATCGCAACTGCACTAGCCACAAAACACAAAAAAATGCAGCCAAGCATCATTCTGGACTGCACCTTTAGATTATGAAATTTTGGGACTTCAACAAAAATTTAGGGGGTGATGTAGCCCAGTTCGGTGAGCTTCTTCATCACTTTTTCGATGCTTTCTTCGAGTTCTTCGAGGTCAGTGCGGCACTCCACTTCAGGATTCGTGGGAGCTTCATAGGGATCATCAATCCCGGTAAAACCTTTAATTTCACCTGCTCTTGCCCGTTGATAAAGACCTTTAACGTCCCGCCGTTCACATTCTTCGAGGGGGGCATTGACGAAAATCTCGACGAAATCACCAATTCGTTGCCGCACTTCTTCGCGAATTTCCCGGTAAGGAGAAATAGCAGAAACAAAGACAATCACGCCGTTGCGGGTGAGCAGATGGGAAACAAAGCCAATCCGACGAATATTTTCATCGCGGTCTTCTTTGCTAAAGCCTAGGCCCTTGGTGAGATTTGTCCGGACAATGTCGCCATCCAGGATTTCTAACTTACAGCCAGCCGCTTTTAAACGTTCCGCTAGGGCATGGCTAATGGTGGTTTTCCCTGCACCACTCAGACCGGTGAACCAAACTGTGACGCCACGATGCTCCATGTGACTTTTTTCCCTCAGAAACAAAACATAAACAGTTTAATGGGAGAAGGGTTTTTTTGAAATTTATCTCCTCACTGTGGCGCGTTCTGAACCAGATCAGCCGCTTTTTTCGGGATTGTCTTTTGTTGCCGCCGACGGCCTACAGCTACTAATTGTGAAAAAAAGCAAGCTTGGGGTTGCGTCCTGGCCAAAGGGCATTAGGATTGTAGAGATATTTCCACATCTTGAGCATGTGGCACTCATCTCGACGCTGCACCATGGGCTGATCGCTAATTTCGGCACGGTTAGGTGGCGAGATCCTGATTACAATTAAAAGCAATTTTTCTGCCCCCCTCTTGGTGATATGAACGAACTGCGCACAACTTCCTTGGATTCCCTAGAATCTGATTCTTGGTCTGCTGAAGCAGAGGCTAACCGTCTCATGGATGATGTGTTTGCGGATATCGATCAGCTCTTAGGCGATCGCCAACCGCCCCAATCTTTTAGGCGATCGCCAGAGCCAGAAATCAGACCGATGCAATCGGTATTAGTCACCCAGGGAGACCTTATGGGGCCGCCTCCTGAAGAACCCCCCTTTCCACCAGAAGAGATCGACGCAGAATTGGTGGTCAAACGGGGCTGGGGCTATTATACAGAGCGACTTCTATTTATCTGCTCCTGTGCTTCTTTAGTGGGCGGTATTCTGTGGTTAGCGGCGAATGATCAGTTAAAAATGCCGCAATTTCTCAGTCGTTCTACCCCTGCTGCGACGGAGACAGTCCCCCCAGAAAACCCAGAGCCGGGAACAGAATTTGCCAACTATATTCAGCGAGCGCTCGACAATATTGACCGCCAAGCGGATACAGAAGCACCAGCATCAGAGGCAAATTCCGGGCCACAGGTCATTGAACGCATTTATATTCCGGTCTATCCACCGAATGCGGGCACCAATGGCAGCGCAAATTTATCCCAGGGTCTAGCCTTATTGCCGCCGCCCCCCAGTGTGGAACCCCCCGTGGCGATCGCCCCCCCACCACCACCCAAACAAAATTCAGCCCCCCTGGCCATTGTGCCGCCCCCTGCACCCCGCGCCGCGACTCCGACCGTTAATGATGTGCCAGCTCCCCCCGCAGCGCCAAAGACGATGTATAGCCTCGTGGGGGTTTTAGAAGCGGGCGATCGCTCCGAAGCTTTGTTTAAAATCAACGGCACTACCCAGCGGTTCCGCCTTGGGGAAGAATTGGGTAGTTGGAAACTGATTGGTGCCCAGAGCAACCAAGTCATCCTGGAACGGGCGGGTCAAACGCGTACTATTTATGTTGGTCAAGACTTCCCCAGCAATTAAACTGCTAAAGGACGTTTTTAAGTTTTTGAGGCAGAGATTGTGTTGGCGTTTGGGAATCAACAGCCGATTCGGTTCGGCACAGACGGTTGGCGTGGCATTATTGCGGCGGATTTTACCTTTGAACGGGTGCAACGGGTGGCGATCGCCACAGCCCATGTTTTAAAAGAAAATTTCGCAGACCAAGCCATTGATAACACGATAATCGTCGGCTACGACCGGCGGTTTCTCGCAGATGAATTTGCCCTTGCTGCCGCCGAAGCGATCCAGGGGGAAGGATTTCCCGTACTTCTAGCCAATAGTTTTGCGCCAACCCCAGCCCTGAGCTATGCCGCCCACCACCACAAGGCTCTGGGGGCGATCGCTTTAACGGCGAGCCATAATCCAGCGGGTTATTTAGGATTAAAAGTGAAAGGGGCTTTTGGCGGCTCGGTTTCTGAGGAAATTACGGCTCAGATTGAAGCGCGACTGGAGGCGGGCAACAAACCCCAAGCTTTAACAACGGGCAGTTTAGATTATTTCGATCCCTGGCAGGACTACTGCGCCGGACTACAGCAACTGGTTGATTTAGAAAAAATTCGCCAGGCGATCGCCGCTGGTCGTCTCCAGGTCTTTGCCGATGTAATGTATGGCGCAGCGGCAGGCGGTTTGACACAGTTACTCAATGCGGCGATCCAAGAAATCCATTGTGAACCAGATCCTTTGTTTGGCGGCCGCCCACCAGAGCCTTTAGAAAAACATTTGTCTCAACTGCAACGCACCATTCGCGCCGCCCATAATCAAGATTCAGAGGCAATTCAGGTGGGATTTGTCTTTGATGGTGATGGCGATCGCATTGCTGCTGTGGCTGGGGATGGTGAGTTTTTCAGTTCCCAAAAGCTAATCCCGATTTTGCTGGCCCATTTGTCTCAAAATCGCCAATATCAAGGGGAAGTGGTAAAAACCGTCAGCGGCTCTGATTTAATCCCCCGTTTGAGCGAATACTACGGTTTGCCAGTCTTTGAAACACCCATCGGCTACAAATACATTGCCGAACGAATGCAACAGACCCAGGTGCTTCTTGGTGGCGAAGAATCCGGCGGCATTGGCTACGGCCACCACATTCCCGAACGGGATGCGCTGCTGGCGGCATTGTATCTCCTAGAGGCGATCGCCATTTTTGATCAAGACCTCGGCAAGATTTACCAGAGTCTTCAAAGCAAAGCTAATTTTTATGGCACCTACGACCGCATTGATTTACATTTGCGGGACTTTTCCAGTCGCGATCGCCTTTTAAAGATCCTCGCGACAAATCCCCCCAAGGCGATCGCCAACCGTGACGTAATTCACTGCGACCCCAAAGATGGCTATAAATTCCGCCTTGCTGATCAAAGTTGGTTACTGATTCGCTTTAGCGGCACCGAGCCTGTACTGCGGTTATATAGTGAAGCGGCCAATCCTAAAGCCGTACAAGAAATCCTGACCTGGGCGAAAACCTGGGCTGAGGCTGCCGACCAAGCCGAAGGTTAGACTAAACAGACAGGGAAGATGAAATATTTTTCCCTGCTCTGCCTGGGTTCACTGCCGAGCTAACGCCTTTGCACTACTGAAAATATGATGTTCAATCGCTCCCTCGCCATTTATTTCACATTAATTTGCGGCAGTTTCGGGATCTGCTCCACGAAGGCGATCGCCCAACCCCAGTGCAACGCCCCCTTAACAGAAATTGTGCCCCAACTCCTGGAAGATCTACCCAGCTATGGTAATCGGGTCATTCAACGGGCGCGTAATTTAGACCGTACTGAAGATAGTTTTAGTTATATTGTCATCGCCAGTCCAGGAAATTTAACTCCTCTGCCCCTCAAAAATCGTCAATATACGCCGACGGTTCCCGACACCACAGAGCAGATTTTTTTCACCACCTTAGAAACCCAATACAACAACAGTCAAAAAATCAGCTTTGAAAACTACTATTGGTTGTTTCTAACCCCTACGAAAAATGGCTGGGCGATCGCCAATGTCGTTTCTAGCCTTGCCAATCCTGATCCTAGCCAACCAGCTAACCCTCCCCGTGATGCGTCCCGAGGTTCCGTGGGCCAAGCTGTTAAACTTTGGCTCCGCGATTTCCATGCGACCTGTTCTACCTAGGACTCTTTCTAAGGCGATCGCCACGTTTCTCAATGACGACGATTATCTCCACAAGAGGTTAGATCATCATTCTTAAAGTCAAAAAACCGCTTATTTTATATAGCTATAAAGTATTTTATTTATATATCTAAAGATGCTATGGCTCAGATATCTAACCAAAACTTTATTCAAGACTTATTAATTCAACAAAAAATTACTTTTTTTTAATATTGGATTCTCTTTTTTTGAAATTTAGCCTGTAAAATGAATGTATGCAAAGGCCAGTCCCTTGGTACAGTTAAAAAATTAATATTTCGTTTTTGGGGATCTCACTTAATCTTTGATCTAATCTGTATTCTGAAGTTAAGTGAAAGAAAAAACGAAGGTAGCTTGTTACGTCCATACTTTGCTGCGTCTCCAAAATTAATTGACTTGATTACTCTTTATGCAATGCATTTTTTTAAGATGCAGCTTATTAGTTTGAGTACAAATAAAGGAGAATTGACATGAATAAAATGTTCTTATTTGTCGGCGCTAGTATTTTTGTTCTTTTGGGAAATATGGCACAAGCTAACGAGATGTCACGGACAAAAGAGGCAAAGGGGAAACTCCTGTATATGCAGCCTGCTGGTTATGTTTGTGTAAACAATCCCAGTCCACAATGTGCTTTCCCCATGGAAGCTCTGACAATGGGTATGGGAGGGCAAATGCATGCCTTAGACAGGGAACAAGCCGCAGAACAACATGGGCCAGGCAAGCATCGTCATTTGTCTGAAAATCATCTTTGTTTGAATAATCCAAATCCTGAGTGTGCTAATCCTGTTCAGAGTGCAGATACCCGACAAAATATTCCGCCTCGGCTTAGATAGAGTTCGGTCATCTAGGTAATAAAAAAGCGCCGTCCCTTGAGGGCGGTTTTTTATGGTTGATATATGTCTTTGAAATGGTGGATTGCCCTCTAAAAAACAGACTATCCACGCATGATGAGAAGGTGGATAGTTGAGTTAAAAAATCTTCAGAAACGTCCTATTGATTATGGTGTAAAGTGCCAGTTTTCAAAGGTTTGGGGTCGTGAATTGGGGGGAGTCGGTTCTGGTTTTGGATCACCCAAGGAGGAATCTACTTCGTGAACTGTTGCGGGGACTGGTTGCGGGTCACCACCAGGATTGGCAATGCCGCCATGATCCTCACAAAGGGCTGGCCCCACGGTGCCGAGGCCACTGGAGCTGCCTGCATAGCTGTGGAGTGTGCCGTCTGCGCATTCAATGGCCCAGATATCTCTCCCATCTTTGTTATAGAGATGATAAGCGTTCCAGGCTAAAACGGACTGTGGCATTAAGGACAAGGCCATTGCCGGAATCATTAGGAAAGTGAGTGTTTTCATCAGAGGCTACCTCTTTTTATTCAGTTGTAAAACAGTCAATACTGGGGATTAGTTGCGGCGTATTAATCCCGATGCAGTATGACCCAGTGACAAGTGGCTTCAAGGGAGCCGTCAAGTGAAAAGAACTGCTTGGTGATATTTGGTGTGGGTCTGTTTCGATCATAACCGACAGGAAAAGCACTAATGGGGCGTCTGTTTCTGGGCGCTTTGCAACTCAACTTTAAATTGTTGTTTCAGTTTGCTACTGGGAAAAGTTTTTTCTTCTATCCTTTGGCCATAAGTCCTAATGCTTGGGAAAAAAATTCGATGGCGACAATTCGTGGAAAAGCTTGTGCCGGTTTTGCCTTGGCGATCGCCAGTGTGCTCACCCAGCAAGCTCTAGTCAAAGCCCATCCCCCTGAACATTTCTCCCATCCATCTGAGATTGCCCAACAAAGCACTGGTATAGATTTACCACCGGGGCCAAATACAATGTTACGGGCGCCGGTGAGCATGGCAGAAAACCTCGAAGTGATTATCTCAGACGTGATTATTCCGCCGGGGAGAAGCTTGCCCCTCCATTACCATCCCGGTGAAGAATTTATCTATCTGCTCGAAGGCTCTGTGATTCATATCGAAACCGGAAAACCCAACCAAATTCTTGTAGCAGGCGATACCTATGTGATCCCGCCCTATGCCCAGCACGCTCCCCAAGGAGGCCCAGAAGGTGGGCGAGCTATTGTTTTTCGGGTGCATGTAAAAGGAGAGCCAGAGCGTATCCTAGTAGAAAATGAAGAATAAGTTCTCCATCCAGGGGCAAAAATAGCTTGAGATAATGAAATTATTGAATCGATTCATTGGGGGTCTGATGCTAGTCTGGCTTGCCCAGGGGACTAAAGCCGCAGCCTTTATGACCCACTTAATTCCCGGCCACGAATACCTCACCCTTTTTGCCCTTGAACAATTGCAAACAAGCCCCGATCCCCTGACGCGCAACTTCTATGGCACCCCCGTCGGCTCCATTGATCGTCAAGCCCATCCTTTATTTAATGGCAATACCCTGGTGGATTTTCCGGGGCTAGATCGTCCCTTTGCCGAGCAGTTGATGCAGATCTTAGTCGGGCCAGAAGATTGGGAAGTTCTATCTGAAGCGGAACGGGATGAATTATTAGCGGGCATGATTCGCCACGATGACAATCGCTCCCAAATTACAAACTTCACGCGCAATTATCTGGGGAACGCCCAAGAAGAATCCGTCAGTGCCCATGAATCCTGTGGGTTATCCCATAATTTCATCAAAGACACCATTATCCATGGCGTTATTTCCATGGCCGGGCCATTGTCCCCACAGCCAGACTCCGACAGTTTTGACCAGCGACATCGAAAAATGACGGGCCTTAAATTTATTGGGGCTGCCCTCCATACCTTGCAAGACTCTTTCTCGAAGGCCCACACCCAAAGGCACCCGGACACATGGCTCATTGAAGATATTTGCAGTTATCGCTTTGCTTACTTCGGCCGCAATGAGGCTTCTGGCTATTCGGTGGGCTGTGTCCATACCCATTTTCCCTTTGAGGAAGATTTTGGTGGGGGGTCGTTATTAATCGACGATCAGGTGTGGGATCGCGGTCAAGCGGGCTGTGAAATAGGAGCAGACGGTCAATTGATCAAAAGTTTTGCCTGCCTCAAAGATGAGACCAAGATGGCGGTCGTGGTCACGCGGGATTTGCTGGCATTATTAGTGCCTTTTTTAAACCATGCTCTCTGGCACCAAGAGGTTTTGCAGACTGATCTAGAAACGACTTTGACGGATTTTTTGCAGACTTATCACCCAGATCCAGCGTTAAGAGCAGCCGATCAAGGGATTATGAGCTGCGATCGCCTGGTGGATTTTTCACCCCACACCCGTTTCGATGCCCACCCCCCAGAAATTCAACCCGTTACAATCGACTTTGAACCAGTGCCGTTCCAGCAAAATTTAATGGAGATATTTTTGAATGACCTTTAAGCTCGATAGCCTGCCTTCACAACAAGGCAAAAAAGCCATCGTTACCGGCGCAAATACAGGGCTTGGCTTTGAAACAGCCATCGGTTTGGCAAAAACAGGCTGTCATGTGACTTTGGCCTGTCGGGACATGGACAAAGCAGCGGCGGCCGCAACTGAGATCCGTCAGCAGATCCCCGACGCTAACGTGGAGACAATGGCGCTAGATCTGAGTCAATTAGCCTCTGTTAAAGAATTTGCTACAGCCTACCGTCAACGGCATCAAACTTTAAATCTCCTCATCAACAATGCGGGCATTATGTTCCCTCCCTATAGCCAAACGGTAGATGGTTTTGAAAGTCAGTTTTGTGTGAATTATTTAGGCCATTTTCTCTTAACGGCGCTCTTAATTGATCTGATGCCCGACACCGCAGAATCACGGGTTGTTTCGCTCAGTAGCAACGCCCATAAATTCGGCAAAATCAATTTTCAAGATCTACAGTCCGAGCAAGACTATTCGGCAACAGCGGCCTATGGCCAGAGCAAGTTGGCTTGTTTACTATTTGCGGTGGAGTTGCAACGGCGACTAGCAGCAAAAAATAAAAACATTCTCTCGGTGGCGGCTCACCCAGGCATCGCCCCCACGGAACTTGGCCGCTACATTCCGGCATTTTTAGCGGGCCTGATCCGTTCGATTTTTGTGCCTTTCTTCGCAAATTCCGTCGAACAAGGCGCATTACCCACCCTGATGGCCGCCCTCGAACCCACGGCAACCGGAGGCGACTATTTTGGCCCCCAGGGCTTTGGGGAGATGTCCGGCACACCAGGACGCGTTGAGAAATCAGACCAAGCCAAGGACGAGGCGATCGCCAAACAATTATGGGAGACTTCTGAAACGCTGATCAACTGTCCATTGACGATCCCAGACTAACGACGATGGTCAATTCCGTGGGTCATGTTCGCATAAAATGCGGTCTAGTCCTTCCAATTGGCTGCAATCTATCGGGTTACTCCCAGCATTCCCGGTAGAACCATTGGCACTACCGAGCGAAACGCCTTTGAGCAGAGACATACCCTTAAATCCCGATTGTTGATTATTCGCCCAACTGCTCGGATGACTGTCGCCAATGGTATAGTTGCCTGCTTTTAAGGTGACATTCGGGCGCACAATCCAATAGGCATTGGGCACGCCCCCTTGACCCGGTTGGGTCGTCGCTTGCCAGGGGCCATAGGTTGTGCCGTCCTGATGGGTCAGCCACATTGTTCCAGGAGCTTGACCCCGGGCATCGTTCCAGTGGTAGTTCATGAAATAGGTCAACCGTGCCGCATTCGGTAAAGAAAACTGTGTGGCACTACTTGGACTATTACGAACACCATAAATATTATTGTTATCAAAAAGAGTTACCTCTTGAAGGGCCACTTCTGGGGAGGCTGTTGGTGCTTGGGCAGCGGAATTATTTTGATTGAGACTGAGAAGATAGTCCCCTGTTTCGCCGGCTTCATAGCTATTAACAACGATGGTATATTCCCCCGTATCGGGTAGTTTAATGACTAATGTTTCCTTCTCGCCTTTCCAGTTGTCATCAATTTGTGCGATTGCTTCTCCTTGGGGATCAACCAAAATCAACAATCCATCAAAAGCTTGGGTTTCAAGGGTAATTTGGATCGTATCTCCGGCTTGCCCCGTAAATAGATGCGCATTGTAAAATGTCCCATCATCGAAAACCCGACTATTCCTCGTTAAGGTGCCTCGCCATTGCCTTGAATTTGCACCTGTTTGGGTCTGGCTCGGTGTAGATGACTGGGTGGCGCTGTTATATTTATTTGCTGAAACGATGCAATAGGCGTAGCTGTTGCGGAACGTGTCGGTGTTGCGCACCTGTACCCAACTGGCGGTTCCTTCGACATAGTAGGGCAGCGGGCCTTCGATCATCCGCACTTGGCGCGTTTGGGGGCCAAATTCTAGCAGATAACCCTTGCCCGCCCTGAGATCAAAGGGGCCAGTAACTTCCCAGATCCCATTATTTTGAGTCCAGTTAGGCCGCATTTCTGAGGTGATCATTGAAAAAATGACGTACACAGGCCCAGGGTTTTGGGGGCCATCATTGAGAGCTTCTTGGTAGGGCGTCCATTCTAAAGGCCCCTGAAACGGTAAACCATAGTTCCCACAGGAAAGGGCCACATCACCGCCATCTTCCTGGGACGTATTTTGGGAACCGGACTGACTACAGGGAACTTCCACAAGGCGACAGTTGTACTGGTCACAAACTTGCTCAAAACAGCGATTTTCGAGATTATCGAAGGGGTTGGCTGCGGTGAGGGTCGCCCCTTGGAACATCAGTAGGGCTCCGAGAAAAACAGTCCGACTACTAAAATTAGCAACCTGTTGAATCTTCATTTGTCTTCCCCCTGTGTTGAGAATGGGGACATTGCTTTGAGATTTAGAAAAAGGCTTTTTTAGGAATAGTCAATCTATTTGATCACTGGCTAAATTCGTTGCGACTTTAACAATTGAATTGTTGCTTTTTTTCTAGATCTCTCCTTATTTTCATTGTATCAAAGGAATTTCAGGGCCATAGGTAATGTTTTAGACTTTACTTTAGAGTTTAATTTTTTGGTCAATAAATATTAACTTGTGTTGATAATTTTAAATTAAAACCAATAGGGTTTTGCTAGGGAACAGTAATGATTGTCGTCCTCAGGTTTTGCAAAGAGAATCTGGCTCAGAATCAGGCGATCGCCAAATAATTGACGCAGTATGATTTAGCGAAACATTACTATACCGGGCTGATGTAAGTGGCAATGGCTACCATGGAAGTAGGCTCCCAGACTTATAACCTGACTCCATCGGTTTCATTGCGTCGTGGCCACAAACGCTGTCATATCCTCAAAAGTCTTAGACCTTCAGCTCAAACCATGGCTGTATGGTTTTGGGATCATCGCCGTTGCTGGAATTTGTGTTGTCCTCTTCCGCCCAAAACCGATTCCGGTAGAAGTGGTGACCATTAAACCGGGGCCTTTGCAAGTGATGGTCATTGAGGAAGGACAGACCTACCTTGAGGATCGCTACCTGGTGTCTACCCCCGTTGCAGGTTATGTGCCCCGACTGGATCTTGAAGTTGGTGATCCGGTGAGCCAGGATCAAGTAATCGCCCAGATTGATCCCCTCGAATTTGATAATGATGTGTCGGCAATCTTGGCCCAAATCAACGCCCTCCAAGCCGAAAAAACAGGCGTTGCCACCCTCCGACCAAAGACAGAGAGTTTGACCCAAGCAGAAGCCAAGATCAAGGCGGTTGAAGCGGAAATTGCAGCGGATCAGGCGATCGCCACGGAATTGAAAATTCGTTTAATCCAAGCGCAACAGGAACAACAACGGGGGGAATTTCTCTACCGCAATGGGGCCATCTCGAAACAAGCGCTGGAAACATTGGCACTGAATACCAAGGCGATCGCCCAAAATTCAGAAGTGGCACAACAAAGACTGAACCAAGCCCAGGCGAATCTGCAAGAGGCGATCGCCGCACGGGATGAACTGCGGGCCACCCAACAGGATCCTGATTATTTGCTCGAAGTTTATGATGCCCAAATTCGCAGTTTAGAGGCAGAGCTTGCCAACCGCACCGACCAAGTCCAACGCACCGCGATCAAAGCGCCCATCAGTGGTCAAGTGCTGCGTCTCTACCAAAAAAATTACCAATATCTGGAAGCGGGACAGCCCCTGCTAGAGCTTGGAGATCTACAAAATTTAGCAGTGATGGTGGATGTACTCTCTAGTGAAGCGACCCAGATTCAACCCGGAAATCCCGTCATCATCGACCAATGGGGTGGCGATCGCCCTTTGACAGGCCAAGTGAAACGCCTTGAACCAGCGGCTTTTACCAAAGTGTCGGCCCTCGGCGTCGAAGAACAACGGGTAAATGTGGTGGTTAGCCTCGATGACATTCCCGCCAACCTGGGCGATCAATATCGGGTCGAAACTCAGATCGTGGTTTGGCAAGCCAGAAATGTATTGCAGGTGCCCCTTAGCGCCCTATTTCGCTGCGATGAGCAATGGTGTGTGTTTCTCATGGAAGCGGGACAGGCCCAAGCAGTGGCGGTGGAGATTGGCCACAAAACGGAACAGAATGCCCAGGTCAAAAGCGGTTTAGCTGCCAATGATCAAGTGATCCTTTATCCCTCTGGAGATCTTCAAACTGGGCGTCGAGTACAGCCCCAAGCAGACCGTGCAGCGCCAACAAACTAGGGGGGCAATAATTATGACCGACTCACCCATCGTTCTTTTTTGGATTCAACACCTTTCCAAGACCTATTACATCGGTGATGTGGCCGTACAAGCCCTAAAAAATATCGATTTAGAATTATACGAGGGGGAATTTGTCGTGCTGTTGGGCGCTTCGGGGAGCGGCAAATCAACCTTGCTAAATATTTTGGGGGGTTTAGATATTCCGAGTACGGGCGAAATTTTTTTTCGGGGCAAAAATCTCACCACCGCCAACGAAGCGCAACTCACCCATTACCGCCGCAACCATGTGGGCTTTGTGTTCCAATTTTATAATTTGATCCCAAGTCTGACAGCGTCAGAAAACGTGGCCCTCGTAACGGATCTGGTGGCCCATGCCATGGCTCCCACGGAGGCTTTGACCTTAGTGGGTTTAGAGAATCGCCTCGATCATTTCCCAGCTCAACTATCGGGGGGCGAGCAACAACGGGTCGCGATCGCCCGGGCGATCGCCAAACAACCAGAGGTTTTGCTCTGCGACGAACCGACGGGCGCTTTAGATTTCCAAACCGGGAAACGGGTGCTGCAGGTGCTTGAACAGATTAATCGCGACCTGGGCACCACCGTCGCCGTGATTACCCATAATGCCGGGATTGCAGCCATGGCCGACCGGGTCTTGCGGATGCGTAGTGGGGAAATTGTCGCCATCGAAACGAATGCGATTAAACAATCACCATTGCTTTTGGAGTGGTAGGGATGGTTGCACCGCTGGATCGGAAGTTATGGCGAGACCTACAGGCCCAGTGGGGTCAACTTTTGGCGATCGCCCTCGTGGTGGCCTGTGGCATTGCTTGTTTTGTGATGATGCTCAGTGCTTACCACTCCCTGGTGCTGACCCAAACGGCCTACTATGAACGCTATCGGTTTGGGGAAGTGTTTGCGGAACTGAAGCGCGCGCCCCAAAGCCTACAATCACAAATTGCCGCCATCAACGCAGTTCAGGAAGTACAAACCCGAATTGTCGCTGATATCACCCTCAATGTACCAGGACTCTTAGAACCGGCCACAGCGCGGTTAATTTCCCTGCCTCCTAGACGCGAGGGGATGCTCAATGGTTTGTTTTTACGCAGTCCAGGCACCTTTCCCGATCCTCAACAACCAGAGGAAGTGCTCATCAGTGAGGCCTTTGCGATCGCCAATCAGATCCAAGTGGGCGATCGCCTGGGGGCAATTCTCAATGGTCGCTGGCAAAACCTCCGGGTCACGGGCATTGCCCTCAGCCCTGAATATATCTATGCGGTTTCCGGGGGGAATATTTACCCAGACGACAAACGTTTTGGTATTCTCTGGGCCAACGAAACCGCCTTAAGTCACGCCTTTGGCCTTGATGGTGCTTTTAATAGCGTGGTGCTCACGTTGACCCCTGGGGCTAATGAACGGGCCGTGATTACCCAGTTAGATCATCTCCTCGAAGGCTATGGCGGCTTGGGGGCCTATGGTCGCCGTGATCAGTTTTCCCACCGGATTGTGAGCGATGAAATTCAGAGTTTAGAAGTCTCTGCCACGATCCTACCGACAATCTTTTTGGCGATCGCCGCTTTTTTGCTCCATATTTTAATCTCCCGCCTGATTGCCATCCAAAGGGGACAAATTGCCGTGCTCAAGGCCTTTGGCTATACCAATGTCCAAGTGGGCTGGCATTACCTCAAATTCATGTTGCTGGTTTTTAGTGGTGGTGCTGTTTTGGGGTTATCCTGCGGGCTTTGGCTCGGACAAGGTTTAACCCAACTATACGCAGACTTTTTCCATTTTCCTTTCCTGCGCTATGAAGCCAGTGCCCTGCTTATCATCACCGCCTTGCTTATTAGTGGCGGTGCGGCCTGTATTGGTGGATTGATGGCGGTACGGGAAGCGATTCTCTTACCCCCAGCCGAGGGCATGCGACCCAAACAACCCGTGACATTTCGCGCCACCATGGTCGAAAGATTGGGCTTACAACGGTTTTTTTCGCCAGCCGGACGGATTATTCTCCGCAATCTCGAACGTCGTCCCCTCCGCGCTAGCTTATCGATCCTCGGTATTGCTGTGGCTGTGGCTATTTTACTAACGGGGTTTGGCCTGCAAGGATCCATGACGGCTTTAATGGATATCCAATTCCAAACCGTGCAGCGCGAAGACATGACCTTAACGTTTAATCAACTGTTGCCCTATCGCAGCCGCTATCACCTGCGCCACCTCCCAGGCATTCTCAAGACAGAGGTTTTTCGGTCGGTGCCAGTGCGGTTACGCCACGGCCACTATCAATATCGCCTGGCGATTACCGGCCTCGAACCCCAAGGGGAATTACGACAACTCGTTAACCGTCAACTGCAACCTGTATCTTTACCACCAGCAGGTCTGGTCTTGGGCACAAAGTTGGGGGAAATCCTTCATATTCAACCCGGCGATCGCCTCGGAGTCGAAGTCCTTGAGGGGAAACGCCAACAAACAGAAACCTGGGTGATGGGCTTAGTGGATGAACCGATTGGTCTATCGGCCTACATGAATTTAGCAGCGCTGAATCAAATGCTGGGTGAAGGCCAGGTCATTTCCGGAGCCTATGTTCTCATTGACTCCCAAGTAAAAGAACAACTTTACCAAGCCCTAAAACAATTACCAGCCATTGAAGGAATTGCGTTTCGGGAAGCTCTGTTAGAAAGTTTCCAAGCCATTAGCGGCGAAAGCCTCCAGATTATGACCGGCATTATTGTCCTCTTTGCCTGCATTATCACTTTCAGTGTGGTTTACAATTCAGCGCGCCTTGCCCTGTCCGAAAGAAGCCACGAGTTAGCCACTCTGAGGGTGATGGGATTTACCCAAACCGAAATTGCTTTTATCCTCCTAGGGGAACAAACTCTGCTCACATTCATCGCCATTCCCTTGGGTTTGGGGCTGGGGGTACTGCTGCTCTGGCTGTTGGTGCAAGCTTACAATACGGAGCTTTATCGTCTACCGTTAACCCTAAATTCCGGTATCTATGGGCTGACGGCTTTGATCGTCATTGTCACGTCTCTCATCTCCAATCTGCTCATTTATTCCCAGCTTCAGGCCCTGAATTTAGTGACCGTCTTAAAAATTCAAGAGTAGTCCCTCAATCAATATTGGGTCAGCCAAATGGAGCCGATGGCGGCATGGTCTTCGTATTGGGTGGTCGTTTGATAGCTGTCTTGGCGATCAGGATAAATACCTGCGTAATCGCTTAGGGTCCATTGATTCGAGCGGAAAAAGAGCCAGGATGTTTGGTCAGTGTTGAAAGGGGAGTCGGCAAATTGAATCAATTCTCGACTTTCATTTTCTGTGCTGTAGCTGAGGGTTGCAGGGCCATAGGCGGCGATCGCCTCGGATAGGAGAGTGCCAGGGCCAACTCCTGCCGCGGTACGGTAGCTGGGATTGTCCACCATAATCCGAATAATTTTGTCCTGGTCACCGGGAAGATTGTCACCACTGTCCCCATCAAAGGCCACCACAAACTGGGCTGCGCCATAGAGATTTACTTGCCAGCCGGTGGGCAGATCAACCCCCAAAGGCACGGCTTCCAAGGTGGCCGCTTCGGGAAGTTGGGCTTTGAACTCTCTAAAAGTCATTCCTAGACGGGCAGGCCCGACCCCCTCGGCGGTAATTAGATAATCTGCACTGGGCGATCGCACACCGAGATCTGCACAGCCATTGGGGACACCATCGATCAAACTGGCAGAGATAAGTCGCAGGCTATAGCCATCCCAATAATATTCAGAGTCCTCTAGGCAAGTCCCTGCGCCGTTAAATTTATAGCCATTGCTGAGAACGCTGGTTTTTGGGTCAAAGGTGGGAAAGCCAGCGAGGGCCAAACGGGAATGGGTGATAGTTTCACCGTCAACATAAACAAATTCATAGGCTCCCTGATAAGCCGCCATAAAGCACAGCACACTCACCAAATATTGATCTTCGCCCTGTTGATACACCGCCGCATCATCGAGATTCGCAGCTAAATTATCGTTGTCCAGGCAGAGGCCAAGGCTGGCTTGCTGATCCACCACCCGCTGAAAAATACTGGCTTTTTCCGATCCCGTCACCGTGCGGGCGATCGCCACTGGGATTGGTGGAGTGATCCCTGGCTCTGGGGTAGGAAGACTCGGCTCAGGTTCAGTTGGGGTTTGTTTTAAAACAGCACCAAAGCCCGGTTGGGGCAGCGAGGGCTGAATACTGGCGGTGGTGCGGTTCCCAAAAAACTGATAGGCGGAGATCGCACTGAAAACAAAGGCCGTGGCGGGGAGGGTGTAATAGTAAAATTTTTGCATGGTGGGCAGGGCTCCTGGGTAATCACTTTAAATTTCAGTCAAACATTCCAGCCAACAAAAACGCTAGAGACAGAGTTGTGCTGAATAGGTCTGGGAACCCCGACCCGGTTGACAGCGCCAGGTCACTTGGCGATCGCTGACCGTCCAGGTGCCATTGGCATTTTTATTGAGGGAAATCGTAAACCGTTGCCCCCGCACCGAATCATCCAACAGACCTTCTTGGGTGATCGTCACCGTAGAGCGTTGGGGGTTTTCCACCGTATCGTTTTGTCGGTCGATGCTGACCCGAAAACTCTCTGGAGTGTAACCAAGGCCTTTTGCCGTTGCCAAAGCCACCATGAGCGGATCCTGGGCCGCCCCCTGGTTGTTAGCAAATAGGAGTGGCTCGCTCGCCTGGGCCAATAACGTCGCCTGATCAAATAAATTCACCAAAGACGCCTTGTTCACGCTTTGCACCTCAACGATCCCCGGCACATCCGGCGCTTCGTACCAACCATAGGCCACATCAAACTGGCTTTGAATTTCCGCAAAAACCACATCAATGCCATTAATTGATGCCCGACTGACCTTCGGATTTGGCCCCACGGTGCGCCCCTGGGCAAATTCTTGGAGGGTTAAATTTTGGGGGTTGGGTTGCCGCCGGAGGGTCTGGGGATAAATCGCATCTGTCCCTAGCACGGGCGTTCCTTGGGCAAGGCAACGAATCAAATTAAAATCTCCCGGCCTGAGGATTGAAATGCTGCCATCATTGCGGAGCATCGTCCGAAAATTTCGGGGAATTTCCAGTTGGATACCAAATTGCTCGAACTCAACAATACGGGTTGCATCAACGGCGCTTAAATCATTCGTATTCCGACAAACCCCTTGGCTGGTGGCCGGTGGTAGCTGTCGTGAAATGCCAATTCCCCCAAGGGCGATCGCCCCAGCGATCATTAAACAATTGCCAACTAATTTTTTGTTCATCATCACACCTTTGCCGATAACCTTCTGACTTCAACAGATTTAAAATTCGGAGATTTATTTACACCGACGATCCCAAGCCAAAAAAGTTTTTCTCGTTTACTAATGCTCCCAGCTTAAACAGGATTTTTCTGGCCTCAACGATGGTTACATTTTTTGTGACATAAATTCGAAAGCCACAAGGCAATTGCCTACACAAATCCGAAAGACAAGATTAAGATTTCTTAAGAGCATTTTCTGGCTCATTGAAGACTTCGATGACAAGTTGTTAACCTAAATTTATCGATTTTTTATAAATTTCTCCCCTGCAACTAAACAATTAACCCCTAGAAAAAATGCAGACCTGGCGCACTTCCTGGAGTCATATTTAAAACGAATCAGCCTGACATAAAAATTTGGCTCAGAACAACCAAAAACTTCAATATTTTTTCTATACTTGATTTAGTGTGGAGCGATCTACACAACGCTATCTGACCACGACGTAACAAATTTCAGCAAATAAGCGGACTTTGTTTACCCGGCCTTGATCAACAATTGAAGCGCAGTCGAACAAGAGGAGAAAACAATGAATTTACCCAGCAATAAAGACGAGCTAGTCACCCAACTGCACCAGCAAATTGACGAAGCCTCTCGCAATATCGATGAATTAAAGCTCCAAGCCAATCTTGCGAAGGCGGAAGCGAGATCTGCTTTTGAGGCGAACATTGCCGCCCTCGAATCCCAGAAAGTTAAGTTGCAAGAACAGGTCAATCACCTGAAACACAGTACAGATAATGCCTGGCAAGAACTCGCAGAAGGATGTCAGAAGTCATGGCATGAGTTTCAAAGTGCGGTGCAAAAGGCGATCGCCCAGTTCAAGGCATAACTCTCCATATTCATTGAGAACGCCTTTTAATCTCTCCCATAAAAAAACCCTAAAACCCCATCCCACCGGAGTTTTAGAGTTGATGATCACGATTGCTCGTGTAGAGGAGAATAAAACTTGAACAAACTTGTAGAAAACTTATAGATAACCCTAGAGGGCATTCACGGTGATCGCCCCGATGGTACCCGTCCCGAGCAACCCTAAGATCTTCATCCCTAAGGCCCCAAGACTTGCCCCCTGCTGGGAACGTCGTTTGAGAAAACTGTAGATGTGGGGCGCACCAGCTAGGAAAAAGAGAATCGCAACAATACCCGCATTTTGAGAAGCTGGGGTTTGTTTTTTGGTGATTGGTTGACGGGACATAGTGAGTACCTAAGAATGCAACGGAGTTTAGGCCATGAAACCTAGGCGGTGGCCATTGGATTTCGCGAGGCGAATTAGATTTTGTCGCGTTTTTGCGTCGAGGCCGACGGTGTTGCAAAAGTTGGTGATTGTCTTGCAATGAAGACCAATGACCTTACCACGAGTTTTGTTAAAACGGGCTGTACCCATGACTTTGCGAATCAAGATAACCAGGGAACCAAACATTGCAACTAGCCTCGTAAAACGACAAATAACTGGGAAAAAACTAAAAAATTAGAGTTGGAACAAGAGATTGATCAGGGTATCGCCACCAATCAATTCCGTTGCGATGAGCGCCACAAAACCAATCATTGCCAGGCGGCCATTTAACTTTTCGGCGTAGGCTGTCCAGCCGGCGGTATGTTCTGTATCAACGTAGACTTCAGGCTCGATTGCAAAGCTGTTGAGTTGACCGAATTCGTTGGAAGTATAACCAGTAGCCATTGAGGGAACCTCGTGCTTGCTTACATGAATAAATATAACAAAATGTAAACAAATATTGCAAGTTATTGACGAAAAAATATTTTTCTGGGGTGTGAGCCATCAAAGTCCTATTTGCCCCAAACAGTAGTAACCCCAATCCTTTCAGGGGATCGGGGTAGAGCAATAACGGTTGAAAAAATGGTGTTAAGCCCTGGGGTTTTGTAACAAAAATCTGTTACAAACCGACAATAATCTGAGCCATCGCCCAGGCGAGACCGAGACTTGTTAGGTACTGGGGCAACAGCGATCGCCAGGATTGTTTACTCATTTTTTTCGTGAGCACAAAAGTACAGAGCGTTGCAAAGATTAGAGTTGAACCCTGGAGAAAGGCAATCACGGCGGGATGGGCGACAACAATTGGCAAGGTGCTGCCCTGGAGACCGAAGGTGGCCATGGTTACGGGTAAAATTTGGCCAGCTTCCCCTAAACCGAGGCGGAGATAATGGGCGAGGCTCCCCCCCAAAACCAAGGGTAGATAACCATAGGCCAATTGTAAAAAGGGTTTTGCCTTGGGGGGAGAGTTTAAAAATTGCACCACGGCCCCTGTTAATAGGACTACTCCAGCGGGCACTCCCAAGGCGGCGATCGCCAATCCCAGGTGGGGCCAAAATTGACTGAGGTCTAAATTTAAACCCAGGACTTGATTAATTTCTGGCAGCCGATGGAGAAAGATTCCCCCCAGCAGTAACAGTAAAAGGGCCACTTCATAGGTGCGGGGTCGGTGGGTTGTCCAGAGTTCAATGGCTGGGGGGCGTAGATTTACCGCTACCGATCGATGGGGACAAGCCTTAAGACAGGTCATGCACAGTACACAATCGCGGTTGTCCTCTAGTTGGGCCGGGTGGGAATAGAGGGGACAGCCCGCCGTTTCTAAGCCTTCACCCTTTTGGGGGCCGCCTTTATAACATTGATAGGTGCTACATTCCGCCGAACAAGTGCCCTGTTGTGCCCGTAGTTCTGTCATCGACAGTTTTGCAAAGAGGCCATTCATGCCGCCGATGGGACAAAGATAGCGACACCAAAACCGCCGCTCAAAGATCGCCGAGCAGATCATCGCCCCGGCAGTAATGATAATCAGCAACCAAGCCGAGAGATAAGCCGTATTTTGTAAATCCCACAGTTCTTCCCAAAGGAAAATCAGGGCAAATAAGCCAAAGAGAAACCAACCGCCCCATTTTTCTGCCTGCTGACGGGGCCAGGGTTTGAGGTCGCGCTTTAGGAGTTCGGTGGTAATTTTCTGGGTAATTTCCCCGTAGATCATAAACGGACAAACGGCACACCAGAGGCGACCGACAAAGGGAAAAGCGAGAAGCACCAGGGGCCACCACCAAGCCCAAAAGAAGTTCAACGCAAAATTTTGGTCACGGGTTTGGGGGGCGAGAAATAGAACAGCAATAATTAATGGAAAGGCGATCGCCGTAAAACCATAGTTAATGCGGTCGGGCCACCAAGCACTCCGGAGAAAGCGGCGAAAGGCAGGGTAGGCATTGAGTAAATTGAGGCGAAAGCGTTTTTGTTTCCCCTGGGCTGACCAAAAAATTTCTTCGGTGAGTATTGACCCTTGATCTGATTGAACAATGGCCCGTTCTACGAGGTTTTGCAGTTCGCGGATATTGTTCGGAAAATCATAGGACTGGAGGCGACGGAGGGCTTCGGGGGTGAGGGTCGGTTTATCGAGGCCCTTCGCCCGGCAAAATAAGCTGGTGTAATATTCTACCTGGGCCGCGAGATCTGCTTTGCGCACCCGCAGCGGCGGCACTTTAATTGTTTCGGAAAAATGGCGGGCCACGGCGGGGAGTTGTCGTTCGGCGATCGCCACCAATTTTGCCGCCGTTTGTTGGGGGACAGGTTCTGGATCACCGGGGCGACTGATGGGGGTATAGGTCTGGGTTTCGATTAACGTGGCGACTTTATCGATCAGTTCCGGGGGCAATTCTTCAATTTTGTTGAGAATTAGGGTGCCTTTTCCCAGCCATGCCAAGAGACCTTTTTTGCCATCGGTGCGGCCAAAGAGTTCAGCACCACTTTTTTGGAGAATACTGCAATCGATTTTAATAATCGGCTGTCGGCGTCGGGGCGAACCGTAGTGAATCAAGGCGGCTAAATTATCTTTTTCTAAACCCGGTTCCCCAAAAATGTAAATGGATCGATCATGGGTGCCCGCCTCACGAATTTGTTGCCGCAGGCGTTTAGCGTAGCGACTTTTGCCCACGACCCCCCGTTTTGCTTTGGTGACAAGGTAGGGGCGCAAAATTTCCTGCTGTTGCTGTTCCTGTTGGAGAGCTTGGGCGACTTCTGCCAGCTCCTGGGCGAGATCCTGGGAAAAGGCCTGGGTAATTTCAGGATAGTTTTGGATCAGGTCTTGCCACTGTTGGCGCGGCATAAACCACACTTCTGTGTCGGTGACGGTGGCGATCGCCTCCTGGGAAGCTTCATTAAGGAGTAAAGGCCGCAGATTAATCGTACTGCCTCTGGTTAATGGGTTGGTCTCTGGTGCAGCCGCGCTGTTGTGGCTGATCACCTCCCCGGAAATCAGGATATACAAACCTTGGGGATGTTGGTCAATCTCGCTGAGGGTCTGTTGGGGAGGGAGGGTTTGCCTCTGGAGTGCCGTGGCGATCGCCCCTAGGGTTTCCAGCGACAGACAACCGAGGCTGGTGCGCTCCTGCAACCAAATCAAACGTTCCTGGATGGTCATGTTTATTTTCCTCCAACCCTTGCTCCCCCAGCTTATCGAATCTGACGGAGTAGATTAATTCCCCAGCGGAACAAGCTACAGTGGAACCAATGACCCGCCAGAAAAACGAGCTTATGAAAACAAGACAACTAGGCCAAAGTGCCGTCCAAATCACCCCGATTATTCTCGGTACTTGGCAAGCGGGCAAGCGCAATTGGGCGGATATTGACGACCAAGAAATTGTGGCCGGGATCCGTGCCGCCATAGATGCAGGCATTACGACCATCGATACCGCTGAAATTTATGGCGATGGGGATTCTGAACGTCGGGTCGCCGAGGCGATCGCCCCCCAACGGGATCAAGTGACCCTATTAACGAAAGTCTTTGCCAATCACCTCCACCACGACCAGGTGATCACCGCCTGCGAAAATTCCCTCAACAGGCTCCAGACAGACTACATCGATCTGTATCAAATCCACTGGCCAGCGGGAACGTGGAATTCTGACCTGGTGCCCATCGCTGAAACCATGGCCGCTCTGAATCACTTGAAAGAACAGGGCAAAATTCGCGCCATTGGTGTGTCTAATTTTTCCTTGGCGCAACTCCAGGAAGCCATGGAACACGGCCAAATCGATAGTATTCAACCGCCCTATTCTTTATTTTGGCGGGCCATTGAACGGGAGATTCAACCTTTTTGCGCGGCCCAGCAGATTTCGATCCTCGCCTACTCTTCCTTGGCTCAGGGTCTGCTCACGGGGAAATTTGGCCCCGATCACCAGTTTGCGGCGGGGGATCACCGCTCCCACAACCGTCTCTATGCTGACCCAGAAAATTATCAACGGGTACAAACGGCCCTCGGACTCCTGAAACCGATCGCCACGACAAAAAATTGCACCTTAGCTCAACTGGCGATCGCCTGGCTGATTCGGCAGCCCCAAACCAATGCCATCGTCGGCGCGCGCAATGCCCAACAGGCGATCGCCAATGCCCAGGCCATCGATGTCGAGTTAACGGCTAAAGATCTCGAAGCCATTGACCATATCGGGCGGACAGTAACCGATCCTCTAGACGAAAATCCGCTCCTATGGAACTGGTAAGCACCAGGAAATTCAAATCCTTTGGCTATACTGAAGGCAAGTTTCAGCGCTCTGCATCAACCCAATGAAAGCTTTAATTTTGGCCCTGGAGATTTCCTGTCTGGCGATCCCCGTCGCGGCCCAGGGAACCTGTCTCCGGATTAGCGATTTTTATACCACCTGCCAAGATGGTCGGGGCAATCAATACAGTATCCAGACCTTTGGCCCCAATACCTTTATCAACGGCAATTCCTACTACTCCCGCTCGCCCTATTACCATAGCTACCCTGGGTCTAGCGCCCATCGACGACCAGGCGATCGCCCCTGGAAACCAGCCCACTACCGACGGCCGACTAGCCACCATACTTATTCTTTTAGCAATACTTTCAAAAGCAAGAAAAGTCGCCCTTGGCAATATGAACCCTATTGGCAACAGCCTTGGAAAAAAGAGCCTAGTTCATCACCCCAATTCAGCACCTATTGGCAGCGCAACCCCTGGCAACGGCCCACCTACCGCAACGACCAAAATCTCTACCTCGACACCCGCTGGTAAATACATTTTTAACGACCCCAAAAGTTCGCCAACAATTAAGAGTTAAGAATCAGGATAAAAAAAGGCGATCACCACCGGTGATTTATTTTCTGTGTCTCCTAAACATCGAAGCACCAAAAATCCAGTACGATAAAGCGGTACTTTTGCGTCCGTTGCTATGGCACAGTTTCCTTTATCTACTGTTTCCCTGCGCCGTTGGTTGCCCTGGGGTTTAGGTGGCCTAACAATTATCACTTCCCTTGGCATCCTCGGATTTAGGCATTATCAACGCCAACAAGTCTCTTTTATCAGCACTTCCGTCGCCATTAGCAACAGCACCCTCGCCACAATTGCCACCGATGCGGCCAAGGCGATCGCCCCCATCCCCCAAACCAAAACGACCGTCATCACCCTCAAGGCCGTTGGGGATATGGCCCCAGGGACTCGCTACTCTAAAACGCCCCAAGTCGCACAGAAAATGCAGATGTTTGCCGGGGTCGAAGGCCAGCTCGGTTGGAGCGACCTCCTTATCGGCAATCTAGAAACCACCCTTACCAATCATCCCTACGCCGCAAAAGATATCAGTCGCCCCAATGTCTTTGCTTTTCGGACGGCCCCTAGCTATGCCAATCTCCTCAAGGATGCAGGGTTCCAAGCCCTTAGCATTGCCAACAACCACACCTTCGACTACGGACAAACAGGCTTTCAAGATACCCAAACGACCCTTGCAGACACTGGCATTGCCCCCATTGGCGTTAAAAACCAAATCCATTACCACCAACACAAAGACCTCACCGTCGCCCTCATCGGTTTTAGCACTTACCAATATCACAATACGGTTCAAGATCTGAATGCCGCCGTCGCTCTGGTCAAGGAAGCCGACGCCAAAGCCGACATTATCGTGATCTCTGTCCATGCTGGTGCCGAAGGTACGGGGGCAAATCGCGTCCGGCCTGGTACGGAATGGTTTTTTGGGGAAAACCGTGGCGACCTCCACAAATTTTCCCGGAATCTGATTGATGCCGGGGCAGATCTGATTGTTGGCCATGGCCCCCATGTACTCCGGGCAGTAGAACTTTACCAAGGCCGTTTGATCGCCTATTCCCTCGGTAATTTCGTCGCCGATGGTGCCCTATCAGTGGCCAGTACCCTCGCCGAAAGCGTCATTTTAGAGGTTTCGATGAGTAGTGAGGGGCGTTTTCTGAAGGGGAAACTTCATCCTGTGCGTCTCAACGGTCAGGGATTTCCGTTTTACGATGCCACGGGGACAGCGATTAAGCGGATGCAACAACTGACCCAGCGGGATTTTCCGGAGACTCCTTTAACGATTCAAGCAGATGGCCAGCTTTTACCAAGAACGCTGTAACCCTTGATGGTGAAGGATTTTCAAAAAAGTTGCGCTCCAAACTGCATAAGCAAAATTTTCGGTCACTATCACCTGGCAACACACAACAATCAATCAACAGGTAACTGACCCATGACTACTTTCGCTTTCTCCCGCCCCCAGTCCCTCAAACTTGCTGCCGCTGGTGCTTTCCTTGCCCTCGGTGTCCTGAGTATCGCTCAACCCGCTAAAGCCGATAATGTCTCTAGCAGCACAATGATTTCTGAACAGACCAGTGCCGCTGTTGGCGTCGGCAACTCTACTTCTAACACCATGGGCCAATCAAATTTCCAAAACCAAAGCGGTTTCTTTAGTGGTGGTAACAACGGCGCCCAGTCTACAATTGTCGGTTCCCAGACTGCTGTGGCTGATGGCTTTTTCAACAACGTCAATAACAACCTTGGTCAATCCAGCACTCAGCTCCAATCCGACGCCTTTGGGTTTGGCAATAATACCAGTGTCGCCCAGGTGGGTGCAAGCCAAACAGGTGCGGGAATTGGTTTCGGCAACAGCGTCAACAACAGCAGCTTCCAGAACAGCTTCCAAAACCAAAGCTCTCTCTTCTCTTTTTAAAAAAGGCGATCGCCAAGGTGGTGGTGTGATGGCACAAAGCACATCATTGCCTTGGTCAAAACCTGCCAGCACAATCTTCTCCCTAACATGGCTAATCTGTTAGGGGGCTTTTGCGGTGGGTAGATAAATAAAATACTGCATCTGTTCTAGGACGTGGCAACTATCAAGCAGTACCACAACAGAGCAGGCCAGTCCGATGATTATCACTACTTTTCTCCGTCACCACTCCCTCAAACTCGCCCTTACCTTCGCAATCTTTGGTTTCTTATGCTGGCTTTATTGCCTTTCGCCCCTGGCCCTCAACTTTAGTCAACTCCAGCAAGTCGCCATCTACATTGGCCTCGAAGTTTTGTATGATATGCTGCGCCACTGGTGTTTAAAGTTGGTACAAAGTGGTTGCGATCGCCTCCGCCATGTCTCTCCCTTTGTGAACGATTTGTTTGCAGTTGTGACCAAACTGGCAACCGATGGCCGTAATTTTAAAATTCATCTCCCCACGGTTACGGGACAAATGTGGACGATTTATCCCCTGCGTGTTCTTTCTTAAAAAGTCAAGTCTGCTCTAAGCTTTGTGGCCTGTGGTATCGCCAACAAATTTCAAAAATAGCTGTTCTTAGACTGTCGTTTTCCCCAGAAAGTTCCGCCATTTCCCGATAAATAGACCTTTCCAGACAATTCCTGCCAAAACGAAAAATACTTGCTACAGTGAGGAGGATTGTAAAGTTTGCTTTACAAAACACTACGAAAAGAAACAACTTTATTGTTCGCTCACAGACAGGAAGTATCTATGCGTTTTACAAAAACCCTCGCCCTCAGTCTAGCCCTTGGTAGCACCCTTGGCTTTAGTACCGTTGCCCAAGCAGGGGACTATGGTAGCTACGGAGATAAAACAAAGCCCATGACCGAGGCTGAAGCGCCTGCACCCGCAGCGGCAATGACAGCACCGACCATTGTGGACATTGCTGCTAGCAACGATGCTTTTTCGACCCTCGTAGCGGCAGTTTCTGCGGCTGACCTCGCCGAGACCCTTGCTGGCGAAGGCCCTTTTACTGTTTTTGCTCCCACCAATGATGCTTTTGCAGCCCTGCCCGATGGCGTGCTCGAAAGCCTTTTACTCCCTGAAAATAAGGAAATCCTCACTCAAATTTTGACCTACCACGTGGTCAGCGGTAATGTCATGTCCACTGATCTCAGTGCTGGGGCTGTCACCACCGTTGAAGGTAGTGATGTGGTGATCTCCCTCGATGATGGCGTGAAAGTCAACAATGCAAATGTTGTCATGGCAGATATCGAAGCTAGCAATGGCGTTGTCCATGTGATCGATACCGTGATTGTGCCCCCTGCATTAATGGCAGAATTGGAAACATCTAGTGAAACTAGCGAGAATCTCTAGGTTGATCTCAGCATAGTGATTTAACACCACAACCATTTAGGTTATCTGTGAAACCACGGCATCGGGCTGTGGTTTTCTTTTTGACTCATTTAAAACCCAACTGTGGTTTTGCCGCTGAGGATCTGGCCTGGAAAGGGTTCTGAAATTCTCGACAGGTCTATTTATAATGTTTAGGCACTTTTCTCGAAATTGGCGATCGCCCCCCATGAGCAAATCCGACCAAATCCGCATCCGTGGCGCAAGACAGCACAACCTAAAAAATGTGGATCTCGATTTGCCGCGTAACCAGTTGATTGTGTTTACGGGGGTGTCGGGTTCGGGGAAGTCGTCCCTAGCGTTTGACACGATTTTTGCGGAGGGACAGCGCCGTTATGTAGAATCCCTCAGTGCTTACGCCCGCCAGTTTTTGGGGCAGTTGGATAAACCTGATGTGGACGCGATTGAAGGTTTGAGTCCAGCGATCTCCATTGACCAAAAATCCACCTCCCATAACCCCCGCTCCACCGTCGGCACGGTCACGGAAATTGCCGATTATCTGCGGTTACTCTTCGGGCGGGCGGGAGAGCCCCACTGTCCCCACTGCGATCGCCCGATTGCGCCCCAGACCATCGATGAGATGTGTGATCGGGTGTTGACATTGCCGGATCGAACGAAATTTCAGTTGCTTGCACCGATTGTGCGTCACCAAAAGGGAACCCATAAAAAGACCCTTTCTAGTATTGCCGCCGAAGGGTTTGCCCGGGTGAGAATTAATGGCGAAACCCGTGAACTCAGTGACAATATCACCCTCAATAAAAATCACTATCACACCATTGAAATTGTGGTGGATCGTCTGGTGAAAAAAGAGGGAATTCAAGAGCGTTTAGTGGATTCTTTGAGTACCTGTTTAAAACATTCCGAAGGAACAGCAATTGTTGATTTAATTGAGACGGGTGAACAGATTATTTTTTCCGAAAATTTTGCTTGCCCCGAACATGGCGCAGTCATGGAAGAGTTATCCCCCCGTTTGTTTTCTTTTAACTCCCCCTATGGCGCTTGTCCCGCTTGCCACGGGCTAGGCAGTCATCGCCGTTTTTCCCCTGATCTCGTCATTCCCGACCCAAAACAACCCCTCTATGCGGCGATCGCCCCTTGGTCAGAAAAGGAAAATACCTATTATTTATCGTTGCTGTATAACCTCGGGCAAAACTTCGGTTTTGAGATTCAAACACCCTGGGAAAAACTCAAAAAAGAACACCAGGAAATTTTACTCCATGGCACTGAAGAACCCATTTGGTTTGAGGAGGAATCCCGCTACGGTGGCGGCAAAGGTTACTATCGCCATTATTCGGGAATTTTAAAACTATTAGAACGCAATTATGAAGATACAAATTCCGATGCGATCAAAGATAAACTGGAAAAATATTTAATTAATCAACCCTGCGAAGTTTGCCACGGAAAACGCCTTAAACCAGAAGCATTATCCGTCCGTTTAGGGCAATATAATATCGACGAATTGACCAGCGTTGCCATCCGCGACTGTCTCGAACGGGTCGAAAATTTAGAGTTAAGCGATCGCCAAAAATTGATCGGGGAATTAGCCCTAAAGGAAATTCGGGCGCGGTTACAATTCCTGCTGGATGTTGGTTTAGATTACCTCACCCTTGATCGGGCGGCGATGACCCTCTCCGGCGGCGAAGCCCAGCGCATCCGCCTTGCCACCCAGATCGGCGCAGGGCTAACGGGGGTGTTGTATGTACTCGACGAACCCAGTATCGGCCTCCACCAGCGGGACAATGAGCGACTGTTGCAAACCCTCAAAAAATTGCGGGATCTCGGCAATACTTTAATTGTGGTCGAACATGACGAGGACACGATCCGCACCGCCGATCACATTGTTGATATTGGGCCAAAAGCGGGGGTACATGGCGGCGAAATCGTTTTTCAGGGCAGCTTTGACAAATTTCTGAAGAACAAAAAATCCCTCACCAGCGCTTATCTGTCCGGCAGACGGGCGATCGCCACCCCCCCAGAGCGACGGGAAGGCAACGGCGGCAGATTACGCCTCGAAAATTGCACGAAAAATAATCTCAAAAATATCACCGTAGAAATTCCCCTCGGCAAATTGGTGTCAGTGACGGGGGTTTCCGGTTCGGGGAAATCGACCCTGATGAATGAATTGCTTTATCCGGCGTTGCAACATAGCCTCAATCGGAATGTGCCTTTTCCCAAGGAGTTGGGCGGTGTCAAAGGCTTAAAATCCATTGATAAGGTGATCGTCATTGACCAATCTCCCATCGGCAGAACCCCCCGATCCAATCCAGCGACCTATACGGGCATTTTTGATCCGATTCGGAATTTATTTGCCGAGACTGTAGAGGCGAAAACGAGGGGTTATAAAAAAGGACGGTTTTCGTTCAACGTGAAAGGCGGACGGTGTGAAGCTTGTGGTGGTCAAGGAGTAAATGTGATCGAGATGAATTTCTTGCCGGATGTCTATGTGCAGTGTGAGGTATGCAAGGGGGCACGCTATAACCGTGAAACGCTTCAGGTGAAATTTAAGGGCTATTCCATTTCGGATGTGTTGAATATGACGGTGGAGGAAGCTCTGGAAGTTTTTGAAAATATTACGACGGCGGCAAATCGCTTGCAAACTCTGGTGGATGTGGGCTTAGGATATATTCGCTTGGGACAACCAGCACCGACCCTCTCCGGCGGAGAAGCGCAACGGGTGAAACTGGCTTCAGAATTGTCGCGGCGGGCAACGGGTAAAACCCTTTATCTAATTGATGAACCGACGACGGGTTTATCGTTTTACGATGTGCATCACCTGTTAAATGTGTTGCAACGGCTGGTGGATAAGGGAAATTCGGTGTTGGTAATTGAGCATAATTTAGACGTGATTCGCTGTAGTGATTGGTTGATTGATCTGGGGCCAGAGGGTGGCGATCGCGGTGGAGAGATTATTGCGACGGGTACACCGGAGGATTTAATTAAAGTCAAAGAATCCTATACAGGTAAATTCCTCAAACCGCTATTAACGAAGAAATAATAAACGGTGATCGCTCTCCTGACTTCTTCTTTATATTTAAAGTTTTTTGTGTTTTTGATAAGATGAAATATGTTTTTTGAATCAGTCGGTCATTGTAAACTTTTTTAAAAAGGAAATTTTAAGTATGTCCAGTTGGCAGTCAGCTTATCAGTCTATAAACGAATTGGACGCATATAAAGATAATGCTTTAGGTTTATTTGCGCTAGCACTGAAATTTGGTCTTGAGGATCTTCCTAGTGTTGCTGCCGATTGTGTTACTGATGGTAGTGATGACAAAAAGCTTGATATTGTTTATCTTAATCAAGAAGAGAAATATGCTGTTATTGCACAGTGTTATTTTTCGTCGAAAGATAAAGATAAAGCTCCTGCAAATAAGGCATCAGATTTAAATACTGGCATAGGCTGGCTACTACAGCGAGAAATCAATGATGTCCCTGAGCGAATTAAATCATCCGCCATTAATTTAAGGGAAGCGATAAAACAAGATGAAGTTGAAAAAATATATGTTTGGTATGTTCATAATCTACCTGAATCAACAAATGTAGAGGAAGAACTAAAGACTGTGCAACAGACAGTTTCCAATACTCTAAACAGCAGTTTTTCCGAGAAAAAAATACAAGTTATTTATTGTGAAGTTGGAACAAATTGTTTACAAACTTGGTACGAAGAATGTCAAACTCCAATACTTGTAACAGAAGAAATTTCATTCGATTGTAAGTCTGGCTATGAAATTGAAGGAGAAGATTGGAAAGCTTATTGCACCGCAGTTTCTGCAGAAAAACTATACCAACTATATAGAAAATATCAAACAAAGATTTTCTCTGCTAACATTAGAGACTATCTAGGATCTAGAGCATCCGACTCCAACATTAACAACGGAATCAAGAATACAGTAGAGAATGATGCTGGAAATTTTTGGGTTTATAATAATGGACTAACTATTATTACTCATTCTTATGATGTAAAGGAAGGTGAAAGTCGAAAAATCATTGTAAGTGGACTTTCAATAGTCAACGGGGCTCAAACCACTGGTGCGATCGGCTCTTTGAAAGTACCTCCAGGTAACAGTGCAATGGTTCAAGCTCGATTTATTGCTATTAATCAGGGAAATCCTGATTTAATTCAGCAAATCATTCAATTCAATAATAGTCAAAATAAAGTGGAAGCTGCGGACTTTAGGAGTACTGATAAAATTCAAAAGCGACTGAAGACAGAAATGCAAGAAATTCCTGATGCTGAATATGAAGGTGGACGCAGAGGAGGAGCTGGTGATGCTATTAGACGTAGACCAAATCTTCTTGCTTCTTATTCCGTAGGCCAGGCATTAGCAGCTTTTCATGGCGATCCAATCACTGCATATAATAAAAAGTCAGGTATTTGGATTAACGATAGACTTTATTCAAAATATTTTAATGAAAGAACGAAAGCATCTCATCTAGTTTGTACCTATTCATTAGTTAAAGCTATTGAGACTAAGAAGGAAGAATTAATTAAAAAGCAAGAACTGACAACAATTCAGTCGAATGTATTATCTTTCTTTAGAAAGCGCGGTTCAATATATTTGTTTACATATGCCATTTCCTCTTGTTTGGAAGTCTTTTTAGATCGAAAAATCCCTGACTTATTCAGTGTTTCTTTTGGAAAAAAGTGCTCTCCCATCCAAGCAAGAGAAAACTGGAATCTTGTTATTGATAAGTTACTACCCTTCTGTACTCAGTTAAATACTGCATTAGACAATAGCTTAAAGAATATTGGAGAAATTGAGGCTGCCATTAATAATCTTCGATCTTTAGTAGCTGCAACCCGTGATTCTAATCAAGAAATATACAGTGAATTTGCTGATTGTATAGAAATCAAATAATACTTGATAAGCTAGTGGTTTTGTTTTGCTCTATAAATTGGCCATTATTATTGAGTAAATTCATGACGTTTTGGAGCTATTACTGCTGCGATGGCTTTTCAATAATGGTGAAAATAATATTTTGTTACGTAAATAGGAGAAATTGCAATGACAATCACCACAGTACAATCTCAACAATATTCTTTGCCTGAGTTTTTGGCATTACCCGAAACCAAACCAGCAAGTGAATATATCAACGGGAAAATTCATCAAAAACCCATGCCCCAAGGAAAGCACAGCACATTACAAGGTCGTTTAGTGGCGGAAATTAATCGCGTTGGACAGTCTGAAAAATTAGCCTATGCTTTTCCTGAATTGCGCTGTACCTTCGGCGATCGCTCCCTTGTACCTGATATTGCGGTGTTCGAGTGGGCCAATATTCCTGTAGACGAAAATGGCGAAATCCAAAATCGGTTTTCTGTTGCCCCAGATTGGGTAATTGAAATTCTCTCTCCAGAACAAAATCCACCCAGAGTCATCGAAAAAATTCTTTTTTCTCTGCAACAAGGGACAAAACTTGGTTGGCTCATTGCCCCAGAGGACTACTCAGTCACCATTTTTTACCCTGATAAACTCGCTGAATTCAAAGAACAGGATGATCCGCTTCCCGTTTTGCCAGCGATCGCCCCTTGGCAACTCACCGCCACAGAATTATTTTCCTGGTTACGCCTCGTCTGAAGCCTAGTGCGACAAATTATTCCTTCAAATTGGGGAGATCGCCAGTTAACAGAAAATCATGGCCGATGGATTGAAGCTGGACATTTTCGAGGGTGATCGCCTCGTCCATGAGCGTCAAACCCAAATTCCCCACGGGCGTCGGTGCCCCTTGGCCACCAATAATTTTCGGGGCGATAAAAGCCATCACCTTTTGGATACTGCCAGAGGCGATCGCCGCCGCCGCGAGGGTGCCGCCGCATTCCCACAACACCTGCAAACAACCC
Source organism: Picosynechococcus sp. PCC 8807 (assembly GCF_001693295.1). Classification (NCBI taxonomy): domain Bacteria; kingdom Bacillati; phylum Cyanobacteriota; class Cyanophyceae; order Chroococcales; family Geminocystaceae; genus Picosynechococcus; species Picosynechococcus sp. PCC 8807. The sequence continues at coordinate 1,550,080 of NZ_CP016483.1, read as the reverse complement.
CGATCATAGAGATATTGCATCACGCCTTCAGGGGAAACCGGATCGAGGTGTACCACTTCCACGCGCCGTTGCTGGAGGAAAGCCTGCATTTCTGGATTCGCTGTGGCCTGGGTCAAAACCACCGTCGGGGCAGCGGTCACATCCCACAAATGGCGATCGCGGGGCAAGGTTAACGTTTGGCTCACAACAATGCGCAAAGGATTGTGGTCAGCGGTACCGTGGGTCGTTAAATAAGGATTATCAAGGCGCACCGTATTTCCTCCGACAACCACTGCATCACACTGGGAACGAAGATCATAGACCTGGTTGCGGGTTTCCTGGTGAGTGATCCAAGCACTGTGGCCCGTGGTCGTGGCAATTTTTCCATCGAGGGTCATGGCATATTTCAAAATACCGAGGGGACGCTGATGCAGCATCCGCCAAATAAAACCTGCATTTAACTCTCGACAAGCAGCCTCCTCAACACCCGTTACAACTTCGATGCCCGCATCCGTGAGGGTTTTTAAACCGCCCCCCGCCACTAAAGGATTCGGATCGACCATGCCGACTACGACCTTAGAGATGCCCGCTTTAACCACCGCCTGACTACAGGGGGGCGTTCTGCCGTGGTGGTTACAGGGTTCTAGGCTGACATAGAGCGTTGCGCCTTGGGCGGCTGCCCCTGCCTCCCGGAGTGCAAACACCTCTGCATGGGGTTGACCTGCCCCCGGATGAAATCCTTCACCAATAATGTTTTGATCTTGAACGACCACAGCGCCCACCATTGGGTTTGGGGCGGTTTTTCCGGCTGCCTGCTTTGCTAACGTAATACAGCGTTGCATCATGGCACGATCAAAGTCAGTTCCAACGGGGGCAGCGTTTGAGGTCATGGGGGAAGGCAACATTTAAACTTAAAAATTCTTTCCCATTGTAGGCAAGAACCGAGGGGCAAACATAGGGTCAAAGGTTAACCGATGGTGGAGAAATTCAGGTGATTTAGCTGTATTTGCGCCATTAACTCAGGTGATTTTCATAAATCATCGATATGATGATCAACACATACGCGCTGATCTGGGGTCGAAACTCACCAATGCCCGAACAAAGTATTACACCGACTTACGATGTGGAGAATGCAGTTCTCAGTCGCTACCAAGCGGGAGCCCAGACCCACGAACCCAGTCTGTGTTGCCCGACAGAATACCAGGATGTCCATTATCTGGATGTGATTCCCGATGAAATTTTGACGAAGGATTACGGCTGTGGTGATCCGACTCGCTATGCAATCCCAGGAGATACCGTCCTTGATCTGGGGTGTGGAGCTGGCAAAAATTGCTACATGGTCGCCCAAAAAGTGGGGCCGACGGGGAAGGTGATTGGTGTTGATTTTAATGATGTGATGTTAAATCTCGCCCGCAAATATCAAGGGGCGATCGCCACGAAAATTGGCTTCCAGAATACCGAATTTGTCAAAGGGAAAATCCAAGACCTTAAACTTCCCCTTGATCTGCTCCAGGCTTGGCTCCAGGCAAATCCCATTACCACCCTAGAAGATATTGCCCGCTATGAAACGGAAGGCGATCGCCTCCGGGCAGAGTCCCCCCTAATTGCCGACGAGAGCATTGACCTCGTGATCTCTAACTGTGTTTTAAACCTCGTCAAACCCAGCGATAAACAACAACTGTTCCAGGAAATTCACCGGGTTCTGAAAAAAGGGGGCCGCGCCGTCATCTCGGATATCGTCTGTGATGAGCCACCCACCGAAAAAATCCTCAATGATCCAGAGTTATGGAGTGGTTGCATTGCTGGCGCTTTTCTAGAAGCCGAATTTTTGCAAATGTTTGAGGCGGTGGGTTTTTCTAGCGTTGAAATCCTTAATTACGGGGCTGAACCCTGGCAGACTATTGATGGCATCGAATTTCGCTCTATGACCGTCCGGGCCTATAAAGGCGAAAAAGCAATTGGTCGCGAACGGCACCAAGCCGTCATTTACAAAGGCCCATGGAAGCAGATCCAAGATGATGCGGGTCGCACCTATTTTCGAGGTGAAAGAATGGCCGTGTGCGATCAAACCTTTCAGCGCCTGACGAATCCCGATGGCCCCTATGCCGGGCAATTTATCCCCGTTGCCCCCTACCAAGCAATTCCTCTGGAAACAGCCGCCCCATTTAACTGTCACCCAGAGGCCCGCCGTGATCCCCAGGAGACCAAGGGCGCAGATTACCAGCTCACCCAACTGACTGAAGACGCCGCCTGTTGTCGCACCGATAGTTGCTGTTAACTAAAAATTCATCCCTGTTCTGTTATCCCAATCACCATGGTTCAAACCCCAACCCAAACCACCATCCCCGCTTTTCAGAAAACCTTGGGTCAACCCCTAAGCAAAACCCCTATCAACACTCTCCAAATTAACCTCGGCAAAAAATGTAACCTCGCCTGCACCCATTGCCATGTTGAGGCCAGCCCGAAGCGCACCGAGGCACTCAGCCCAGAAATTTGTGCCCAATTGATCCAACTGATTCGCACCTTCCCCCAAATTCAAACGGTGGATCTCACGGGGGGAGCGCCGGAAATGCACGATGGGTTTAGGCAACTGGTGGCTGCAGCACGGGAAACAGGGAAAGATGTGATTGTGCGCTCAAACCTAACCATTTTTTTCGTGCCTGGGTACGAAGATTTACCCACCTATTTTGCAGAAAATCAGGTGCGAGTGGTGGCTTCCCTGCCCTGTTATTTAGAAGATAACGTCGATCGCCAACGGGGTGCGGGAGTGTACCAAGATTCCATTGCGGCCCTACAAAAATTAAATGCCTTGGGTTATGGTCGAGATCCCGCCCTAGTCTTGGATTTAGTTTACAATCCGCCCGTGCCCCGAAACCAAGACTTTTCCCTCACGCCCAATCAAGCGGCCCTAGAACAAGATTACAAAGCTTATTTAGCACGCCATTTTCAAATTCAGTTTAATCACCTGTTTACGATCACAAATTTACCCATTGGCCGCGTAAAAAATTATCTCCAGGCCCACGCGCTCTATAAACCCTATCTCAGCTTTTTGGCGGCACATCACAACGGGACGACAGTGCCTAATCTCATGTGTCGTAGCCAGCTTTCTGTGGATTATGAAGGCAATATTTTCGATTGTGATTTTAACCAGATGGAATCTCTCCCAGCCCGCACTCCCGACGGCCAACCGGTAACGGTGCGGCACCTCCTAGAGGCAGAATCCTTAGATGTCATTGAAACGGTGGCGACGAAACCCTATTGTTATGGTTGCACAGCGGGAAGTGGCTCGAGTTGTGGTGGTGCTTTGAGCTAAGAGACTATCCACTGAATCATTAGGGGTGACTAGCGCGCAATTTTTCTGCTAGTTAATCTGGTCAGATTGCGGCTTGCTGGGGTAAACGCGAAAACTTGCTTATCGCGGCTTATTTTTCTGGTTGGTTGCGGGGGCGATACTCCAACCACAGGGGAACAATAATCCAGGCTGCGACGAAGGCAAAAACAAGGAGACCGAATTTCGCCATGAACCGCAACACATCCGCCAGGGGCATGATGCGTCCGAGGAAATAGGGGAGTGTCACCGTCACTGTTCCCCAGGCGATCGCCCCCGCTAAATTGCACAACAGAAAGATCGGCCAGGCCATCCCCACAATGCCGGCGAAGGGAGCGGCAAAAATCCGAAAAAAGGTGATAAACCGACCAATAAAAACAGCTTTAGGAGCATTTTCTAAAAACTTTTGTTTAGTTTCGGCGAGCTTTTCGTCACTAATTTTAAAAAAATGGGCTACTTTCTGGAGCAGCGGCAACCCACCCCACTTTCCCACCAGGTAGCCGATATTATTGCCGATGAATGATCCGGCGATCGCCCCACACAAAACCCAGCGGTATTGCAGCTCGCCACTCCCGGCAAAAAAGCCCCCCAGCAGGGTTAACGCTTCTCCGGGGAGGGGGATACCCATATTTTCCAGGCCGATGCCGATAAAAACAGACCAATAGCCATATTCTGTGACGAGGGTTTGCAGGGTTTCTAGGGAAATCAACTCAAGGGTCATGGAGAAAATTTAAGACAATGTTTATATTTTGACACTCCTTTTCGGCGGACGGGGGCCGCTACTGTAACTTTCGGGGTAGGTTGTCACCCAAGTTGCCAGGGACTTCTGGCGAAAGCCACCAAATCAGCCCAAAATTTTTTAAGATAATTATTAAGCAATATTACAAATATCCCATCGTGACCCAACTCGCCCCGAAACCAGATCCGACTGATAATCCAGCGATCGCCTCTCAATCGAAGCGGCTACCCTGGCTTGGTTTGGTGGTCGGAATTTTGATCGGGGCGATCGCCACCTATGTGGGGGGGCAATTTTCCAGCTCCCAACCGGAAGAAACCTCATCCGCCCCAACGACAAATCCCAATCAAGCCCCTGGGCGAGCTGTCACGACCTTGACCCTCGAACCCCAGGCGATCGCCAAAACCATGGCGATTGTGGGCACCGTTACCCCCGCCGAGATCGTAGCGGTTACGGCGGCCCGTTCGGGTCTCCAGATCACTAATCTCCTGGTGGATGAAGGGGACAATGTCCAAGCCGGTCAACTGCTGGCCCAACTGGATAATGCCACCCTCCAGGCAGAACTCCGCCAAGCCCAAGCCCAGGTCGCCCAAGCCCAAGCCCGCCTCGCCGAACTCAGAGCCGGAGCCCGCTCCGAAGAACTTGCCCGCGCCCAGGAACAAGTGAACCAAGCCAGGGCGGCCCTCGGTCGGAGCCAAGCGGATCTCAAGCTGAGCGAACAACGCCTACAACGGAACCAAGAATTATTTGAAGCTGGGGCGATCGCCGCCGATACCCTCGATGAAACCCGCACCCGTCGCGATGGTGCCGCCGCCAGTGTCAGTCAAAATCAGGCCACATTACGGGAAGCCGAACAACGCCTGCAAGAATTGCGCCGTGGCCCCCGTCTTGAAACCCTGGCCCAGGCAGAAGCCCAACTACAACAGGCCCAGGCCCAGGTTAGCCTAGTGACCACCCGGTTACGGGAGACCCAAGTCCGGGCACCGCGCCCCGGTAAAATCCTCGAAAAATTCGCTCAACTCGGTGATCTCAGTACCGCCAATGAGCCGTTATTTAATCTTTTAGAAGCAGGGCAATTGGAACTCGAAGCAAACATTCCCGAAACCCAACTGAATCAGGTCGAAATCGGTCAAACCGTTGAAATTACCAGCGATCGCGATCCCAATCTTCAGCTCACGGGGCAGATCCAAGAGATTGTCCCCACCGTTGACCGACAATCCCGCCAGGCGACCCTAAAAATTAGTTTGCCCCCAGGGACAGACCTTAAGCCAGGAATGTTTTTACGGGGCAATATCATTCTGGCCCAGGCCCAGGGTTTAGGGGTGCCCACGGAGGCTGTGATTCCCCAGGATGACGAGCAGGCGACGGTTTTCCGGGTGAATGCGGACGACACTGTTACCGCCGTCACCGTCCAACTTGGGGAGCTTTTAGACGATGACCAGATCGAAGTGCTAGGGGGGGTGCAAGCGGGCGATCGCCTAGTGGTAAAAGGAGCCCCCTATCTTAAAGATGGGGACGCCGTCGAGATCCAACCCTTCCAATAGGCATTTTTTAGCTAGCGAAAATCAAGGTGGTGAAATCTTAAGTTTTAATGTTTTTTTCTAAAGAAAAATTTTCACTGAAGACGTAATTTTATATTTGTTTAAGAAATGCCAAGGGTTGGGGGAGATTAGCCGCCAAAAAGAGCTTTTCTATGGTCACAACACTGAGCAAAGCAACGCTTTAGGGAAAATTTAACCTGTTTAAAAACAGCCTTTAAAATAATTCTTTCGTCCCGGTAATCCAGACCCCGGCCCTTGAGGTGAGGTAATCCTCACAAATCAGGTCAAGATTTTTTCAAAAAGTGAAAACTTCCTCAACAATCCCCGGCCACTTTTAAAAAGATCTTGTAAGTTGAGAGTAGTGCCCCCACGCACTGTATCAAAACATTAATACCCACTGCTTGGGGGCGATCGCCGCACACAAAAGGAGTAATGACCTATGGCTACCGCAAACCCGATTATTGATATTGAAGACTATGGTCAAAGTATCTGGATGGATAACCTCAGTCGGGATTTAATCACCTCTGGGGAATTGGCACAATTGATCGACAGTCGGGGGATCCATGGGATTACCTCTAATCCAGCAATTTTTGAAAAGGCGATCGCCGGCAACGAAATTTACGACGAGGCGATCAAGCAGGGCATTGCGGCCGGAAAATCCACCCTCGAAATTTACGAATCCATTGTGTTTGAGGATATTGGCAACGCCTGCGATATTTTCGCGGGGGTCTACGAAAAAACCGACGCCCTCGATGGCTATGTGAGCATCGAAGTCCCCCCCAATATCGCCAAAGACACCGAAAGCACGATCAAAGAAGCCCGCCGCTATTTCAAGGAAATTGGTCGTCCCAACGTAATGATCAAAATCCCCGGCACCCCCGAAGGTTTGCCCGCCGTCACCGAGGCGATCGCCGAAGGGATTAACGTCAATGTCACCCTGCTATTTTCTGTACAAGCCTACATCGACACCGCTTGGGCCTACATCGAAGGACTCGAAAAACGCGCCGCTGCCGGAGAAGATATCAGCAACATTGCCTCCGTTGCCAGCTTTTTCCTCAGCCGCATTGACGTCAACATCGACAATCAACTCGATGCCAAAATTAAATCCGGGGTCAGCGAAGATGTCGCCAGCAAGCTGATCGGTCTCAAAGGAAAAGTGGCGATCGCCAACGCAAAAATTGCCTACCAACATTACCTTGAGATTTTCAGTAGCAACCGTTGGCAAGCCCTCGCCGCAAAAGGCGCGAAACCCCAACGACTCCTCTGGGCCAGCACCGGCACCAAAAATCCCGACTATAGCGATGTAATGTATGTCGATGAACTCGTCGGCGCTGACACCGTCAATACCTTGCCCCCTGACACCATCGAAGCCTGTGCCGACCACTGCGATCCCGCCAACCGCATTACTGCCAACGTCGCCCAAGCCAAACAAATCATTGCCGCCCTCGGTGACGCAGATGTGGCGATCGATCTTGACGCTGTAATGGCCGAACTCCTCGAAGAAGGGATCGAAAAATTTATCAAGCCCTTCGAATCCCTCATGGATTCCCTCGAAACCAAAGTCAAACAATTGGCCACTGTCTAACCAAACCCACCCCTAAAGTCTCCTCAAGAGGGGATTTTAGGGAGATGTTAAAAATCCCTTTCTGATTACCCCATTGCTCCTTCAAACCCAGCCCTATGGTTGCCTTACAAGAAAATCCCCTTAGAGTCGGACTCCGCCAAGAACGCACCCCAGACCCCCTGATCATCGTCATTTTTGGCGCATCCGGCGATCTCACCCAGCGTAAACTCGTTCCCTCCCTCTACGCCCTCAAAAAAGATAATTTATTGCCACCGGAGATCACCATTGTCGGTGTCGCTCGGCGGGACTGGAGCCACGATTACTTCCGCGAACAAATGCGCCAGGGCATTGAGGAATTTTCTGACGGCATCGGCAGCGAAGACCTCTGGAACAACTTTGCCGAAGGGCTTTTTTATTGTTCCGGCAATATGGACGACCCCGACAGTTACCAGAAACTTAAAACCTTTTTAGACGAACTCGATCAAAAACGAGGTACCAGAGGTAATCGCGTCTTTTACCTTGCGGTCTCTCCGAAGTTTTTCCCGCCTGGCATCAAAAATCTGGGGGCGGCTGGGATGCTCAATGATCCTCTCAAACACCGCCTCGTCATTGAGAAACCTTTTGGCAAAGATCTCAGTTCTGCCCAAGTTTTAAACAATGTCGTTAAAAACGTCTGCCGTGAGGAACAGGTTTATCGCATCGACCACTACCTTGGTAAAGAAACCGTCCAAAACCTATTGGTCTTTCGCTTTGCCAACGCCATCTTTGAACCCCTCTGGAATCGCCATTACGTCGATCACGTGCAAATTACCGTCGCCGAAACCGTCGGTGTCGAAGATCGTGCTGGTTACTATGAAACCTCCGGCGCCCTGCGGGATATGTTGCAAAATCACCTGATGCAACTGTTTTGTTTAACGGCGATGGAAGCGCCCAATGCTTTAAATGCCGACAGTATTCGCAGCGAAAAAACCAAGGTATTACAGGCCACCCACCTCGCCGATATCCATAATCTTGATAAATCAGCGATTCGAGGACAATACAAAGCCGGTTGGATGAAAGGCAAACCCGTCCCCGGTTACCGGGAAGAATCCGGCGTCAATCCCGAATCAACGACGCCCACCTATGTGGCGATGAAATTTATGGTAGATAATTGGCGCTGGCAAGGGGTGCCTTTCTATCTGCGCACCGGCAAGCGTTTGCCCAAGAAAGTTTCAGAAATTGCGATTCAATTTAAGCAGGTGCCCCTGGCGATCTTCCCATCGGCAGCAAAACAGGCGAATCCCAATACCCTGGCCCTGCGAATTCAACCCAATGAGGGCATTTCCCTACGCTTTGAGGCCAAAATGCCCGGCGCAGATATTAGAACCCGCAGCGTGGATATGGATTTTAGCTATGGAACATCCTTTGCCATGGCTACCCAGGATGCTTACACCCGACTGCTTTTGGATTGTATGGTCGGTGATCAAACTCTCTTTACCCGGGCCGATGAGGTGGAGGAGGCTTGGCGTGTGGTGACACCAGCTCTAGCGGCGTGGGATGGGCCAGCGGATCCTAGCAATGTGCCCCAATATGAGGCGGGGACTTGGGAACCGACAGAAGCGGAATTTTTGATTAATCGGGATGGTCGCCGTTGGCGTCGGTTGTAGAGGCGAATTTCCAATTTTAGGGAACAGATTTCGGCTCTCAGTGTTTGTTTATTTTTGATTTTTTAATTCTTTTCGCACGCAAATTTCGCAAAAAACTCTCTAAGCAATCTCTGGAAAAATTATGACTATTTCAGCACCCCTTGTTTCTTTGCAAGCTCCGAAGGATGTCTCGATTGAGGAGATTGAAGCGGAACTGGCACAACTCTGGCAAAATTACCGCTCCGATGAAGGCATGAGTGCCACCAGGGCCACCACCTTTAGTTTTTTGGTCTATGAGCCGGACGACTCCCAAGCATTGTTGGCAAGTTTAGGATTTTATTCGGGGCCAATCGATGGGATCGCTGGTTCGCGGACGGTGGCAGCCATTCGCGCCGCCCAAAAAGCCTATGGTTTTGAGGAAACCGGTAAAATTTCACCGGAATTACTCGCGAAGCTCCGGGAAATGTGGGAGTGCCAAAGTCAGGATCAAGGCTGCCAACCGTTGACCTATTCGGCCGATTTGAGTAGTTCTGGGGTTGCTGATGCGATCGCCGCTGCGAATCCCTGTCGAATTATTACCCTTTGTCCCACCACCGGTGAAGATGAAGGCGTTTCCGCCCAGGTTTCCGCCTATTGTCCGATTAATAAACGGGGCGGTAGCACCCTTGTTTGTTGCGAGTACATTACCCTGAGTGGCACAGCGGCAGCCCTAGAGCGCATTGGGGGCCTAATTACGGCTTTGATGGTGCGGGATTTGCCAAAATTCATCTGGTGGAAGGCAGTGCCAGATAGCAACTATGGCCTCTTTCAACGGTTGATGGCCGAAGCAGATACCCTCATCCTCGATTCCAGTGGCTTCCGGGATGCCGAAGCAGATCTCAAGGTTGTGTGCGAACTGTTGCAGCAGGGCACCAACACCGCCGATCTCAATTGGAGTCGTTTAGCAGCTTGGCAAGAGTTAACCGCCGCTGCCTTTGATCCCCCAGAACGACGGGAAGCCATCTGGGATGTAGACCATGTGACCCTCAACTACGAAAAAGGGAATGCCACCCAAGCGATTTTGTTTTTAGGCTGGCTCGCCAGTCGCCTCGGCTGGAATCCGACGGACATTGAACGGGAATCAGGGGATTATGAGATTCACCGCATTCGTTTTGGCGATCGCCACAAAAAAGCAATTACGGCTGAACTAGTAGGTCTACCCATGGCCGATGTGGGGGATATCGTCGGCGATCTCGTGAGCCTCAAACTCACCTCCAATAACCTTGATGCCGATTGTTGCACTGTGATTTGTTCAGAAACCTCTGGCTGTATGCACATGGAATCGGGTGGTGGTGCGCAATCCTGCCGCATTGAACAGGTCACCCCCTTGGCTGATCAAGCAACCGAGCATCTCCTAGGGCAACAGCTCCAACGCTGGGGCAAAGATGTTCTCTACACCGAAACCATGGAACAGGTGCGTCAAATCCTCGCCCTTTAACCCTTTCAATTTTATGGTCAGTGGCTGAGGCGAACCTGAAACCGATCCGCCTGGGTGAGTTGAATTTTATCCGCTTGCATGAGTTGTTTGAGGAGGCGATTGACCGTTACCTGGGTGGCCCCCAGAACCTCAGACAATTGCTTGCTGGTGAGGGGAAACGGAATCATCATTCCTTCCGGGGAAGGGTTGCCGTGGGTACGCCCCAACATTTCTAGGTATAGCCACAGCCGATCAATGGTTTTGCGTTGGCACAGGAGGGTCTGCTCTAGGCGCTGGTGTTGCTGCTGGTGCCGGAGTGCTTGTAATACATTGTTTTTTAGGGTGGGCCACTGGTCGAGATCTTCCCAGTAGAGCCAAAAGACTTCTGTTTGATCTACCTGGGCGATCGCCTGGAACGAGATCATCGGACTGCGGTAGATATCAATGGGTTGATCGGCCCCAATAAACGCCAAAATTACCGGCTGCCCATCCAGGGAAAGGGAAGGTTGGAAATGCCGGAGACGACTTTCAAGGCGCACAAATCCTTTCGTGACAAAGTAGAGCAAACCGGGTCGGGTAGGAATGGTTTCTTCCTGGAAAAACGTCCGACTCCGGCAGTGGGCGATCGCCCATTCTTGCAAAAACTCTGTGATTAAAGGCGAGTGGGGCTTAATTTCGTCAAGGGCAAAGAACTGAGACATTACTTAATAGATACACAAAAATACGCAAAAAAAGAGTGAATATGAGTGAGCTGATCTTGGGTCGGTTTTAGGGGCCATTAATACGGGCAAAAGCTGCGGAAAGCTCTATCATCCTAAAAGATCCCCCTAGTCCAGGCAAGCTGCAATGGCGTCCATTTCAGTCATAACCCAGGATGGCAATTTAACCAACGATCTTCGCGTACACCTCGCCCAGGCGGGAGATCTTGCCAACGTCAGTGAAGTTCCGCTCCAGCTCTGTTTTCAACGGCAAGGCATCGGTTTTCGGTCGGCGATCGCCTTAAAATTGGCCGCCCACAGCCACCAGCCTCCCCAGACCATTGCCCAGGCATATCTCGCTCGGCTCATTGCCCCAATGCCGCAATTAGATTCAAAACATCAAGCTGCAACGGCGGTATTCACCTATGAGGCGATCGCCACCCCCCAGGGTTGGTTAGAATTTTTTTTGATGCCGACGGAGATCGGCCGCTGGCTAGATCAAATATTACAGCGAGAAAATCTGATTTTCCCTCAGTTGCCCCCAGATCTTTTATTCTCTTGCCATTACCTACAGCAACGATTTTATGACCTCAGTCACCTCGCCACTGACTACACTGCTGATACGCCCCAATGGAATTTTGAAAAAACTCTTTTGCCCGCCTGGGAGCAAGCTCTCCTAGAGGCGATCGCCCGTTGTGTCCTAGGGAGTTTCCATCGCTCACCCAAACCTCACTTTTTTGCCACCCTCGAACAAACTCTCTGGGAATTACAGCGCCGTTGCCCTCTATTTTATTTTCTCCGTGAAAATCCCACCCAAGGCCATCATTATTGGCAGTGGTTTGCCTATCTCGCCCAATTTTTAGCCCATTATCTCCCACAATTAGAAAATTAATTCACAAGACTCAAAGGCAGTGGGACGTTAGCTTTCACGCTTTTTTTGATTGGTCTATTTAAAATTTTCGACACAAAACTTGAAAAAAACATGGCAGTTTGAGAAAAGATGGTCTACACTTACAGGTGTGTGAGGAGCGAACCAGAAAGAAGACCGAGACGAAACACGGAAAGTCGCCGGTCTTTTTTCTGTGCCCAACACAAAAATATCCCAGGGTTACATCGCTACGAACAATCACCCCAGGATTCACAATAGTCTTTCGTTTTCTTAAATCAATACACCCTAGCGGCTAGTCGCAACAGGGTCTAATCTTGGCGGTTTTGGAGGCTCTTTGGATCGAGGGCATCCCGTAGCCCGTCACCGAGCAGGTTAAAGGCCAGCACCGTCACGATAATCAAAATTGCGGGTGACCACACTAGCCAGGGTTGCAAGACCAAAATAGACGCATTGGTACTCAAAGAGAGTAGATTGCCCCAACTGGGGTCAGGCTGTTGAATGCCGAGGCCAATCAAGCTCAATACCGATTCGGCAATGATAAATCCTGGTACGGCGAGGGTTGCGGAGATAATCGCATAGCTCGCCGTTTGGGGCAGGATATGTTTGGTGATGATGTAGAGCGATCGCCCCCCCGTTGCTTGGGCCGCCTGAACAAATTCTTGGTTTTTAATCGAGAGCACTTGACCCCGGATCACCCGCGCCAGGCCAGACCAGCTAATGAACGAGGTAATCAGCACAATCAAGAGGAATCGCTGGGCGCTGGTTAAACTCGCGGGCAGAATCGCCGCCAGGGAAACGAGGAGATAAATCCCCGGAATAGTCATCAACACTTCCACAAAGCGCATCAAGACCGCATCGATCCAGCCGCCAAAATAGCCAGAAATGCCACCGATGAGCATCCCCAAGGGAAAGGAAATAACAATCCCCACCAGGCCAATGAACAGGCTAATGCGGCCCCCATGGAGTAAGCGGCTAAATTGATCGCGCCCCTGTTCGTCGGTGCCGAGGAGATTAAAGCGGGCCTCGCCGACCACCCCAAATAAATGGCGATCGCCCCGGATGCCCGGAAAGATAATTTTTTCCTCGAAGGTCGGGGGCACGGGCAATTTGATCTGGAACAGTTGGTAAGGATCGCCTTTCACAAAGAGGCGCAGCGGTTGGGGGTTATCGGTATCAACAATCAGTTGGCGATCGCCCGTGTCGAGATCCGTCGGCCCCTGGCTGGTGGGATAAACATGGGGGGTGCCATTGCGCCAGTGGATCGCTGTGGGCGGCATCAAAGAGCCATCGGCCTGGGACACATAGGGGTCATAGGGGGCAAAAAAGTCAGCACCAATGACGAGGACATAAAAGGTGATCAGGATAATTGCGCCCAAACGCGCCAGGGTATTATTTCGAAGTTTGCGCCACCAATCCATAGTTACTGCCAGGGTTGCCAAAAATAATTGTGTCCCCTCATTCTAATGCCTGCAGATACTCGATCGCGGCGGCAAGCTGGGAGTCATAGCCCTCGGCAAAGTCCATAAACCAGAGCCCTTCATTGGAGAGGGGATCTAGTTGCTTAAGCCAAGTTTCGGCTTTGGTACGCCAATATTTAGCCTGGGCCTGTTTTTGCTTTTCAGCGGCGGCGATCGCCTTGAGGTCTGTTTCCGGGAGGGGCTGTTGGGCTTGCTTTTGCTGTTCGGCAATCAGTCGGTTAATGTCTTGGTACAGACGGTGATTTTTTTCACAATCTTTAAGTTTGTTGGCGGTCGTTTCCTGTTCGAGGGCCTGCAACATGGACGAAAGGCGATCGCCCTGGGATGACTTTTCTCCAGTTGGCTGCGGGCGGGCTTGGTATTCCTGCTGGAGGGCCGCTAGGGTTTGATCCAGGCCATTGTCCGGTGGCTGTGGTGCTGCCGCGCGATGTTGATTTTCTAAATCCCGTAGCAAATCATCAAGGGAAGCCATCGTTCAATCCATTGCCGAAGAAATCTCACCTTAATTATAAAAAGATCTTTCCCCTTCTTTAATCCGGCGCAAACTGACACCGCAAACGCACCGCCTGGGCTAACAACCGTCGATAATCCTGGTTATCAATAACGTAGGAACCAAATCGCTCTAGGTGTGGATTTTGTAGCTGGGCATCAAACAGAATAAAGCCTTGCCGTCGCAGATGTTCGACTAAAAGAACCATTGCCACCTTGGAACCATTGGGAATTTGAAAAAACATCGACTCCCCGATAAAGGCCCCACCAATGGCGATGCCTAAAATCCCCCCAGCTAATTGATCCCCCCGCCAGGTTTCAAAACTGTGGGCCCACCCCGCCCGGTGCAACGCCCGATAAATGTCTAGCAATTCCGGCGAAATCCAGGTCACGTCCCGGTTGGCACAGCCAGCACACACCGCCTCAAAGGCTTGATTAATTTTGGGGGTAAAAATCTGTTGATTGAGCGATCGCCTCAGGGATTTGGGATAACGAAACCGACCATCTAGGGGAATCAAAGTCCGTTGCCGACTCGAATACCAACCCAAATGCTGTTGCTCATCCGCCATCAGAAAATAGCCCTGGGAATATCCTTCTAAAATTGCTGGCAGATTAAAACGGCTGATCATACATTGCCCACGACGGAATTTTTCAACTGTACCAGGCGATCTCCCTGACATTTAGGTCTTGAGGCGATAACCAATGCCCCGCACCGTCTCGATGAGATCACTGCCCAACTTTTTACGGAGATAGCCAATGTACACATCGACGATATTCGAGCCTGGATCGTAATCATAGCCCCACACCTGATCCAAGAGCTGCTGACGGCTGAGGACTTGGTCGGGATGACGGAGCAACGTTTCTAATAGGATAAATTCACGGGTGGGCAACTCTAACCAAACATCCCCTTGCCTGACCCGCCGCGCCTTGAGATCTAGCTCCAACGTCTGGGTTTTCAGACACATCGGTTCCGGGGTCGCCCTTGGGGTAAAGGTGCGTAACCGCGCTTGGACACGGGCCAGGAGTTCTTTAAAACTAAACGGTTTACCCAAGTAATCGTCGGCACCAAGGTTTAAGCCAGTTACTTTGTCATCGAGGTCATCGCGGGCCGTGAGGATAATAATTGGGGCCGTAACCCCCTGGCCGCGCAGATCATGGAGCACCTCTAAACCATCAGCATCGGGCAAGCCTAAATCTAAGATCAACAGGGCAAAGGGATATTGTAAGGCCCAATCCAAGGCTTCTTTGGCGGTGCTAGCGATGGTCACCGTAAAGCCTTCGCTCTTAAACCCCTTTTCAAGGAAGGAAGCGATTCTAGGTTCGTCTTCGATAATCAGAATCTGGGTCATAGGGAATCGTCAGGGTAAATGTACTGCCTTTGTTTAACTCGCTTTCGACGGTAATGCTGCCGCCATGGGCGATTGCCACCTGTTTAACGATGGCTAACCCCAGGCCTGAGCCTTCTGTACCCCGTACTTGGCGGCCCCGGGCAAACCGTTCAAAAATCCGTGTTTGGTCAGCGGCGGCAATTCCCTGCCCACTATCTTGTAACCAAAATTGTAAATTTTTCCCGGTGCGAGTGACCCCTAGGCAAATTTCGTCATGGGGTTGGGTGTGTTGAACGGCGTTTTGGGCGAGGTTAATTAGCGCTTGGGTTAACCGTTGGCGATCGCCCCAGAGAATCCCCGTCACCATTCCCTGCCGTTGCCATTGGCGGGGACTAGACGTTAAAGCCGTAATTTTCGTGTAAAGCTCTTCTAAAAATGACTCTATATCAATCGGCTCATAATGCAAAAAATTGGGCCGCTCCAACTTCGCCAACAGGATCAACTCTTGCACCAAGCGGCCCATGCGATCTAGTTCATCTACAACCAAGTCCACCGTTTTTTGTTCTTCGAGGGGAAGATTGGCGATCGCCATCAGTTCCAAATGACCCCGAATAATCGTGATCGGCGTACGCAGTTCATGGCCCACATCATTGAGAAACTGCCGCTGATTTTCAAAGGCCGTTTCCAGTCGGTCTAGCATCGAGTTAAAAGCCTGGGCTAAATTGGCCAATTCCCCCTGGGTAGTGATGGGAATCCGTCGCGTCAGGTTGGATTCATTAATGCTTGTTGCCGTTTTCAAAATTAAAGTTAAAGGCGCTAAAACCCGCCCTGCAATCACCGCACTCACCGCGATGGACAAACAAAAAACCCCGATCAACGTCGCAAAAACGATTTTCAAAGAAGCTAAGGTTTCATTGTGTTCCCCCGCCACGGCATGGACAGCAATAAAGCGCCCCAGAATATCCCCTGCCCCATTTTCGATGGGGAGCGCCACATACAAAATATCCCCCGTTTCCGAATTGGGACGCGGATCAACTCCCTCTTCCCAGCGGTTTACCTGGGCCAAGCGTTGCAAAAGAGAAGAATCTGCCTGGAGGGTCGGCGGTAGTGCTTCGGGGCTAGAGCGATAAAATTCCTCAGCAATCACCCCAACGATAAAAGTGTCGTCCTCCGGTACCCGACGGGCCAGATACAGATTAAACAAAGAAATCAAATCCGCCGGGGTAGAGAGGGGCAAAATCTCGGTTTCTCGGAGGGCAAGCCGTTGTTTCACTTGGGGGTCATTGTTAAGTAAACCCTCAAACAAATACACATCTTCCTTGAGATCATTTCTGACCCGCTGGTTAATGTTGCTAAATACCAAGTGCAACATCAGGGGAAAGGAAATGGCCAGGAACCCCGATAACAGCAGTAAATACCAGAAAAAAACGCGACCCCGAACCGAGAGAAAATGGATTCGCAGCAGTTTAAGCCATTGTTTGGGGGAAAAGACGACCATTAACGCTGGAATAGGGAGCGTTGGGGTAGGGGGCGTTCAATAATACCGACCACTTGGGTCGCGGCATTGAGATTAAGACTCAGGGCTTGTTTTGCCCAAATATTACCTTGAATCACTGCGCCGTTGGCAATGAGGGTGCCTCTGGGTTGGACGACGACATCACCCCGTACGGTAGTTTGCCGGAGAATGCAGGTGGCTCCGGAAGGGACTTCGAGATCCCCAATGGTGATCGCCCCTAAACTTCCTTTACATTGGGTCGCTTGGGCGAGTACGGGGAAGAGTCCGAAAACCCCTATGGCAAAGGCCACGCCCAGTCCCAGTCGGCAAAATGGGGATTGTAAATAATGCTGATACTGACCCATGGGAAAATAGCCAATTTTTAAAGGATAGGGATTGTCGGGCAGATTGCTTCAATTCTAAGGATGACCGAGAGCAATGAAACAACATTGAAAATTCCATGAGAAGTTTCTCATCTAACCTGTTGTAGTTGTTCGGCAAGGCGATCGCCACACAGTTCGATCAGGGTGGGAATATTCGGGCGACGCTCTGGAATACGCCAACTAATGGCAATATGCCGTAGGAGAGTGAGGTTAGCGTAGATATCAATAGCTTGACTCAGATGGGAGCTTTCTGAGGACTGTTTTGACAAAAAAGCCGTCTTTAAATCCTGTTCCTGACTAACCATGGCACCGGGATCACCCAAAGTGCGGAGGCTCTGTTCGGTCATGTGGGCGATAAAATTCCCCAGATCAACGGCGGGATCCCCCTGGCAATAGAGGTCGAGATCCACCAACCAGAGGCGATCGCCTTCTACCAAAATTTGATCGGCGTAAAAATCCCGGTGAATTGTTGTCAAGGGACGGGGGTGCTGTTCTAAGATTTGTCCCAGCCGTTCACTCTGGGCGATGAAATGTTGAATTTGTGTTTGCCACTGAGGTTGCTGGTGGGCAAAATCCCGGAGGCGATCGCCAAGAATTTGTAATTCGTCAGCAATGGTATGGGTTTTGGTGGTAGGGACAGAATGACTGTGGATTTTATAGGCTAGGGCGGCAATTTTTTCCGGCAAGTCGGGTCGGGTAATCAATAAAGTTGTCGCAGGTTGACCGGGAACCCATCCTTGGAGCCACATCTGCCAGGGTTCAACAATGCCCAAAGGTTTTGGCACCGATAATCCATCTTCGCTCTGGCCATGGAACCCATTTTTCCATAACGCTCGCTGGTAGCCATAACTTTTGTAATCTGTTCCCTTGGCGCGAATTTTGCCGAGAATAATCTGTTCCCCTGCGTCGGTTTCCAGATGATAAGCAATCAAGGCCCGGCGTCCGATTTTATGGCGTAGCAGTTCGGCCTTTATCACCCTCCGCACAGTGGGAAAAATGGTAGTGAAATGCGGCTGGGCTAACTGGGGATCGAGGACAAACGGTAGCCAGGGCATTTTAGGATCAGGGTAAAGTTCGGTCATCGTTAATGTTGCAAGGATTCGCTGAACGTTGCGAGGGTTTGCCGTTGGAAAAGGTCGGCATAGGCTCCCTGGCGAGCCAGTAATTCGGCGTGGGTGCCCTGTTCTCGGATTTGCCCTTGGTCGAGGTAAAGGATTTGGTCGGTGGCGATCGCCAACTGGAGATTGTGGGTGACCAGAAATGTGGTGCGATTTTCCGCTAACCGTTCCAAGGCTTCAAAAACCAACTGTTCATTAACCTTATCCAAGCCGCTGGTGGGTTCATCCAGGATCAAAATGGGGGTTTGTCGCATGGCGGCCCTGGCGATCGCCAATCGTTGCCGCTGCCCACCAGAAAGGGTTGTACCCCGTTCCCCCACCACTGTGTCGTAGCCCTGAGGCAGTTGCAAGATAAAGTCATGGGCATTGGCTAAACGGGCTGCCGCTTCGATATTTACCATCGTTGCGTCCTCGATGCCATAGGCGATATTTTCCCGGATCGTTGCCGCAAACAGTAAGCTCTCCTGCAACACCACCGCCATTTGGTTCCGTAAGCTCGTCAGTTGATAATCCCGCAGATCCTGACCATCAATAAGAATTTTTCCTGCTGTTGGGTCATAGAGGCGCAACAACAAACTGAGAAAGGTCGATTTTCCACTGCCGGAAGCACCAACGAGGGCAATTTTTTCGCCGGGTTGCACCGTTAAATTTAGCCCCTTAAGAATTCCTTGGTCGGGATGATAGCCAAAGGAGACATCTTTAAATTCAATCAACCCCCGGAGAGATGGCGTGGCGATCGCCCCTGGTTTGTCTTGAATATCGGGGGTTTCCGCCAAAATATTTAAAATCCGTTCCCCCGATGCCGCCGCCTTTGCCAGACGCCCAGTATATTTCGCGAAATTCTGCACCGGTTTATAGGCATTGCGCAGATAGGTTAAAAACACCAAGACCGTTCCCGGAGTGAGGGCATCTTCGATCACCAGATGTGCCCCGTAGCCCATCACCAAGGCTGTTCCCAGGGCAATCAGCACGTCCACCACCCGTTCCAAGTTGGCGGCTAACCGTTTAGTTTCAATGCTTTCCTGGAGACTTTGTTGGTTCTGGCGACTAAAAAGATCCGCAAAGGCCTGCTCTAGGGAAAGGGCTTGCACCAGTTTGATCGCGGCGAGGGATTCGGCGGCGGTGGCAGCGACGGCTCCTTCCCGGTGGCGTTGGGTGAGGGAAGCACGGCGAATTTTGGCACTTAAACGGCTGGCAGCAAACCAAAACAGCGGAAAAGTCACGAGAGATAAGAGGGTGAGTTTCAAATCAAGCCAGGCCATTACCCCAAGCATTCCCCCCAGGGTTAACAGGCTAACCACCAGGGGCAACGCCGCCGTGAGCAAAATTTCCTGGAGACGGTTCGCATCGCTACTGACGCGGATAATTAGATCGCCGCTGCGGGCTTGGTAGTGGTAACGCAAGGAAAGCCGTTGCAGATGGCCATAGAGTTGATCCCGCACCTGGGCCATGACGCGACTACCGACGATCGCCAAGCTGACGGTATTCCAATAGGTGGCGATCGCCCGACTGACGGCAATGATGATCACCCCAGCAGCAATTAAAACTAACAGCCAGGCAGGATCGAGATTTGTAAAGCCGAGAAAAGCCAGGGTCGGTTGAGTTTGAGCCGGAATCAGCACCCCATCAATGAGCAGCTTGAGGGGCCAGGGTTCCAATAGCCGCAACCCCACATCCGCCAGCAAAGTCACCATCGCCACTAGCAAAAGTCGCCACTGGGCACGAATTTGGGGCCAAAAGGTGGTGATTACAGCCCAGAAGCCAGGGACAGCTTGGGTCATGGGGGAGGCACGGTGCATATTTTCCTAACTTTTAACCTCAACGTTAAAAAATGAGGCTTGGGCGATCGCCAAAATTTGGGTGGCAATGTGATCCCAGGTATGGTGTTTAAGCACGAAACCACGGGCAGCCAGACCTAACTGTTCCCGGTACTGGGGCGATCGCCAAAGATGTTCGAGGGCTTGGGCAAGGGCGGTTGGCTCTCCCGGTGGACACAAAATCCCCGTCACACCATCGTCAATAATGTCCGGCAGTTGACCGATGCGACTCGCCACCACGGGCAACCCTGCCGCCATGTATTCCACCACCTTGAGGGGGGAAAAATAAAAATTTTCACTGGCGGGATAGGGGGCCACAGCCACGCTCATCTGGCTTAACCAGTGGGGGACTGCCTCTGGAGCCATGGCACCTGTCCATTGCACCTGGGCCGTTAACTTGCGCTGGGCGATCGCCTGTTCAAGGGCTTGCCGTTGGGGGCCATCGCCGATGATCAACAACTGGGCTTCCGGGACAGTTTGTCGCAGTTGAGCAAAGGCTTCAATGAGGCAATCTAGGCCATGCCAAGGCTTGAGGGAACCCACAAAACCCACCGTAAACGGCTTTGCGGCGGACGGCTTGAAAACCTCCGAAAATCGGTCTGGATTCACGCCATTGGGCAGCACAAAAAGGCGATCGCCCGGCACCCATTGCTGTAAATAGGCCTTTACCCCCTCGGACACGGCGATTAAAGCTGTTGCTTTCCCAAAGGCTGTCGCTGCGACCTGCAATGCTAAATCCCGGTCTATTAAACCCCGGTGTGTGGCTTGCTCTTCAATTAAGGGTGCATTCACTTCTAAAATGCAGGGAATCTGCCAGTTTCGCGCAAAGGTCATCCCCGCCTGGCTCCAGAGGGAATAACGTTCATAGACGAGATTGTAGGGGGCCGCCTGGGTTAATAAATTTTGCAACGTCTGATTTTGTTGAAAGAGTCCCTGCTCACGGCTTGCCAGATCTCCTTTGGGAACTTTGGGTAAGCAGTAAACGGGTAAATCGGCCAAATCTGCGGGCGGTTCACCTCCAAGCCTCGCGGCAAATAGCGTTACCGTTGCCCCCTGGTTCTGAAAGGCACGGATCATCTCCTGGACATGGATCGAGGCCCCTTTACAGCCAAAGACCGGAATGCCTGGATCGGCGCAGACATAGGCAATTTTCATCGTTGGGCCTCCCCTTGGTGGAACAGTTGGCGGAGTTGGGCGGCATTGCGCTGGAGATCAAAGGCTTGTTCTAAACGCTGGCGGGCAGCCTGGGCGAAGTGGTGACGTAAATCCGTTTGGTTTAAAAGAATTTGGAGGGCTTTGGCGAGTTGTTCTGGATCATTTTGGGCCACTAGCAACCCCGTTTTCTGGTGAGCAATAATTTCAGGAATTCCCGTCACATCCGTCCCGACGCAGGGAGTTCCCAAGGCGATCGCCTCTAACAAAACTGTAGGTAAACCGTCCCGATTGCCATCTTTCCCAATGACATAGGGAGCCGCAAAAACTGTCGCCTGTTTTAGAAGCTGAAACACTTCTCCCTGGGGTTTGGGGCCAGTGATTTCCACCCAAGGTTCTAGTTGGTGCTGGGCAATTTGCGATCGCAATGTCGTTTCTAGGGGGCCACTCCCCACGATTTGACAGCGGAACGAACAATTCCAACGGCGCAGCAGATCACAGGCGGCGATCAGATAGGTTAAGCCTTTCTTTTCCACGAGGCGCGACACTGACACAATTAACGGTGGCTGTGGATTTTCTAAAGGAGGTTGGTAGGGAAGTTCCGTTAAATCCATGCCGTTGTAAATGCGTTTGACCTTAGTTGCTACTTCCCCATACTGTTGCTGTAAATAGGCACGGTTATAGTCGCTGACAGTCACCACAGCGCAGGCATCTTGGAGTTTGCGGCTAAAATCTGCCGGATCAACGCTCTCGTGGAAAATATCTTTTGCGTGGGCCGTAAAGCTGTAGGGAACCCCGGCAAAGTGGGCGGCTAACCGGGTAACGCTGGTGGCGACGCTGGCAAAATGGGCATGGAGATGGGTGATCCCCTGGTGGCGGACGGCTTGGGCGAGCCAGAGGGCTTGATACAGAACACTGGAACGTTCTCCGGCGGCGTAGGCTAATTTTTCCCAGAGGTCGGGGATCAGGGCGGCGGTAGCTTGGATTTCTGCCCAGAGGTAACTGGCGGCGGTGGGATTTTGCCCCAATAAATCGGGGTGCGATCGCCCTTGGCTGGGTTTTTGAATGTAGGTGACAGGGGCCTTGACCCTGGCAATTTTGTCCTGGAAATGACTATCCACCGGGGGCCGTAGGGCAAAAATTCGCACGTCTAAACCCGCTGCTTCGTGGGCGAGAATTTCATTGACGATAAAGGTTTCTGAATAGCGGGGATAGCGTTTAACAACGTAGGCAATGGCCATGGCACATTGAACAAATAATGGAAATAAGGTGATGGACTAGGAAGCTTGGGCAGTAAAACCGCTAGAAGTCTTGAGCATTTGACCTAAAAGGAGGGGCAACTGTTCGGTGGCCTGGAGATTGAGACCAGCGCTGTGCTTGGGGGGTTTTGGATCACAACGGAGCCAAGCCACTAGATTCTGAGGATTAACCTGGTGGGGATGGAGCACATCCACCAGACCCAATTTTTTTAAACGGGTCGCCCGCAGCCATTGTTCCTGGCGGGGTTTTATCCGGGGAATAATCAAAGCGGGTTTCTGGAAGGAAAGAATTTCACAGGTGGTATTGTAGCCGCCCATGGCAATCACCCGTTCGGCGGCGGCCATGAGAATCGTCGGTTCGGGACAGTAGGGAAGGATCGTCAGGTGGGGATTATGTTGGGCGATCGCCCCTAGGGTTTGGCGCACGGACTCCGGCATAAAAGGCCCCGTGAGTAGCACCCCCGGATTTTCGGCGGTGAAGGGAATTTGGGCAAAGGCGATCGCCAGGGTTTCCCCATCTTGGCCGCCACCCACCGCACCGAGGACGAACCGGGCGGGTAAATCCCACGCTTTTAAGGTTTCTTGCCAGGATTGCCCTAAATACTGGAGGCGATCGCATTGATTGAAATAACCGAGGGGCAGCATTTTTGCGACCACCTCTGGGGAAAAATCATATTCCCGCCGCAGATCGTAAACCTGGGGATCGCCGTAAATCCACACCGCATCATAGTAGCGACGAATGGCCGTTTCGTTGTCCGCCCGTTGCCAATCCCGCCGCACCACTGCCGGGTCGTCCAACACATCCCTTAGCCCCAAAACACAGCGCATCTTGGGCTGTTTCCGGATGTATTCCAGGCTGGGGTCTAGTTCCCGTTCTGCCCCCCTGGGGACATTATCGACGATGAAAACATCCGGTTGAAATTGTTGAACAGCGTTTAAAATTAGCTGTGATCGCAACCCAATGATGTCCCGTAAAGGCAAAGCTAAATGACGCGCTCTGTAGGAACCATCCCGGCTTTTTTTCAAGGCTGGCAAACTTAAACAATCGATCCCCGCACGGGCCAGCCCTTCATTGCCATCGCCCATGCCACTGATGAGCAAAATATCTAGGGGCAAAGCTGATCGTTGTAGGGTCTGCGCAATCAACACATTACGCCGTTTGTGACCCAAGCCCATGGTGTCGTGGGAATATAGCACGATGCGGTGGCGAGGAGCTGGCGGCCTAGATCGGGGGGCTCGTTTCCCAGAAACGGGGGTTGGGCTAGAGATCCCCTGGGGCGATCGCCATTGAACATTCCGTTGTCGTTGGGCGGGTTCCATGGGCAAAAACCTCTCCTTTGGGATCTGACCTCGACACTGCTCGCCAGATTCTTGACGATTATGGATATCTTGACCCGCTTCCCTAAACCCCTGGTGAAGATTCCATGAGAAAACCTTCATGGAAAAAGCCTAGATAATAAAGTTTCTCTATGGCTTATTTGCACTGAGGATTACGGCAGCTTGGGGGAAATGTAGGGTTAAAGACCGCTGAAAAATTCAAACATCAGTAGATAATAAATCCAGAGTGAGCGTCAAAAATTTAGACAAACTGCATCAGTAAAATTTTGTGGCCACTACTTATCCCCAGCAACCTGACCTAATCGTTCCAGAATGCTTCAGTCTCTAACTTTTCTAGTTTTCCCTCACGGGAGGTTTGTTCCATGTTTCTGAAAAAAGTTTCTCTGACGGTCTTGTCTTCTCTTCTCCTGCTCGCGGGTGCCTCGATACCCGTAAAAGCCCAGGTCTATGTCAATGGCGAATATATCCAGGGCGAAGATTTGATGATCCTTGAGTATCTGGCTGGCGACTCGATTCCTGCGGGGAGTTACTGGCTGGATTACTACACTGGTGCGTGGGGCTATGCAGGCGATTACACGGTGCAAGGCTACCTTGGCGCTGGCAGTAATAATTACGACGGCAGCTATGGGAATGATTCTAGCGGCTATGATTCCTACTACAGCACTGGTGGCGCTGGGGGCTACGGTTCCTATGTCTCCGATGGTGACTGCGCCTATTTCTCATCGGGAGATATCTCAGTTTCTACCTGCTAAAGATCAAGAGGGCGATCGCCATAGCGATGAGCGTGAGCTAAACCGTTTTCCCTAGTGGCGATCTACTTACTCCTTGCCAAGACCTCTTTATCCTCGGCAATAACCATTTCTTCGTCTCAAAGTACAGCTTTATGGTTACTAATCACTCTTATATCTTTCCTGCTGGCAATAATCTAGCATTTTGGGAAATTCCAAAAGATTCTGGATTGATTAATGTTTTTGCTGCTTATCCAGTCTATCCTGTACGTCCTCCCAACGTCGAAAAAGACTCTAATTGGGAACTTCCACAGATATTTCTGTAATAGTTCTCCTTCTTGGTTTGATTATTACTTGTGTTTTAGTCCTTTGCTTTAACCAACCAAATGGACGTTGAGATTGAAATCTCTACAATCTTCTAGATTGACTAGGTATAGGCGAAAGATTGGGGTTTACGCGCGAAAACTTCAGCCCAAGGCCAATTTTCCTAGGTAATTCTTTAATTCTTTGAATTCTCGTGGGCGATCGCTAAACCGACGAGATTTTTATACTGGCAATAGGCCCGGCTTCTTGGCCAACCACCGACAGTTTTTCTCTATTGCCGAAGGTGTCATAATCAATCTCTACTAAAAAAGTTGGCAC
Source organism: Picosynechococcus sp. PCC 8807 (assembly GCF_001693295.1). NCBI lineage: Bacteria > Bacillati > Cyanobacteriota > Cyanophyceae > Chroococcales > Geminocystaceae > Picosynechococcus > Picosynechococcus sp. PCC 8807. The sequence continues at coordinate 1,525,037 of NZ_CP016483.1, read as the reverse complement.
CGAAACCATGCCCAAGATCGTTACAAAAAAAAGCAAAAAATAACTTTTCTTATTTAGCTTCCCCTAGGATTTCAACGAAATTTAAACCTTCACTGATTTTTATCATTTTCTACAGCAGAACAACCCAAGACAGCAAGAAATGTCTCTAAAATTAGAAGTGTAAATATTTCCTTGATTTTCCGGATCAAGCCAATCAAATTCTATTTTTTCTTATAACTTTTAGCAAGCATTTTGTTGTTAAAGTCAACAAAGTATCAGGCTCAAAAATAGCTAACATCAATCACTTTTTCCACTGCCTCGACTCACAAAAACAGATCATCACCCACGATTTCCACCCAGTCACCAGCAAAACATTAGAATTTTGAGATTATGGCTACTAACACAATTGCCACCCTCGATGCGAATGAAGCCGTCGCCAAAGTTGCCTACAAACTAAACGAAGTCATTGCCATTTATCCCATCACCCCCGCTTCACCGATGGGCGAATGGGCCGATGCCTGGGCCTCCCAAGGACAGCCAAATCTCTGGGGAACCGTGCCCAGCATTATCGAAATGCAGAGTGAAGGTGGTGCTGCCGGAGCCGTCCACGGCGCACTGCAAACGGGTTCTTTAACGACAACCTTCACCGCCTCCCAAGGGCTACTGTTAATGATCCCCAACCTCTACAAAATTGCAGGGGAACTCACCTCAGCGGTGATCCATGTTGCCGCCCGCTCTGTTGCAGCCCAAGCCCTCTCCATTTTTGGTGATCACTCCGATGTAATGGCTGTGCGGGGGACGGGATTTGCCCTGTTGTCGTCTGCCTCGGTGCAGGAAGCCCACGATATGGCGTTGATTGCCCAAGCGGCGACGATGAAAGCCCGTGTGCCCTTCATCCACTTTTTTGATGGGTTCCGCACCTCCCACGAAATTCAAAAAATTGAATTACTCGATGAATCGGTTTTACGGGATTTGATCGACGATGAAGATGTCTTTGCCCACCGCGCCAGAGCCTTAACCCCCGATCATCCAGTGGTGCGCGGCACAGCCCAAAACCCCGATGTCTTTTTCCAAGCGCGGGAATCGGTGAATCCGTTCTATGAAAAATGCGGTGCCATTGTGCAGGAAATGATGGATCGCTTTGGGGCACTGACAGGACGCGCCTACAAACTGTTTGAATATGTGGGTGCGCCGGAGGCGACGCGGGTAATTATGCTGATGGGTTCCGGTTGTGAAACCGTCCATGAAACGGTGGATTACCTCAATGCCCAAGGGGAAAAAGTTGGCGTTTTAAAAGTGCGTTTATATCGTCCTTTTGATCCTGCTGCGTTAATTGCTGCGCTACCAAAATCTGTTGAAAAAATTGCGGTTTTAGACCGCACGAAAGAACCCGGTGCAAATGGTGAACCGCTCTATTTAGATGTGGTATCGGCACTGATGGAAGCTTGGGAAGGCACAATACCGAAAGTTATCGGGGGACGTTATGGTTTGTCTTCTAAAGAGTTTAACCCGGCGATGGTGAAGGGGATTTTTGATGAATTAAATCAAGCTAAACCGAAGAATCATTTCACCGTTGGCATTAATGATGATGTTAGCCACACTTCCCTTGCCTATGATCCGAGTTTCTCTAGTGAGCCGGATAGCGTGGTACGGGCGATGTTTTATGGCTTAGGTTCCGATGGGACGGTGGGCGCGAATAAAAATTCGATCAAAATTATTGGCGAAGAAACGGATAATTACGCCCAAGGTTATTTCGTCTATGACTCAAAAAAATCAGGGGCAGTGACGGTTTCCCATCTGCGCTTTGGTCCGAATCTAATTCGCTCAACCTATTTAATTAATCAGGCGAATTTTGTGGGCTGTCATCAATGGTTATTCCTCGAAAAATTAGATGTGCTCAGTGGCGCAAAGGATGGTTCAATTTTTCTTTTAAATAGTCCCTATGCTCCGGAGAAAGTGTGGGATCAATTGCCCCTTGAGGTGCAGGAACAAATTGTTCGCAAAAATTTAAAATTCTATGTGATTAATGCGAATAAGGTGGCCCGAGAAAGTGGCATGGGCGGAAGAATTAATACGGTGATGCAAACCTGTTTCTTTGCTCTCTCTGGTGTCCTGCCAAAAGAGGAGGCGATCGCCAAAATTAAGGAATATATCCAGAAGACCTACGGCAAGAAAGGCGCGGATGTGGTCACCATGAATATTCAGGCGGTGGATAACACCTTGGCGAATTTGTTTGAGGTCAGGATTGGCGAGGCAAATAGTCCCATTCGTAAACCGCCAGCGGTGTCTCCCAATGCGCCCGACTTTATGCGCAATGTCCAAGCGCCGATGCTGATCAAAGAAGGCGATCGCCTACCGGTGAGTTGTCTGCCCTGCGATGGAACCTATCCGACTGGAACCTCGAAATGGGAAAAACGCAACGTTGCCCAATTCATTCCAGAGTGGGATCCAGAGGTTTGTATTCAATGCGGTAAGTGCGTGATGGTCTGTCCCCACGCGACGATTCGCGCCAAAGTTTATGAACCCAATCTGTTAGGAAATGCGCCGGAAAGTTTTAAATCCATTGATGCGAAAGACAAGAATTTTTCGGGGCAGAAATTTACAATTCAGGTGGCTCCGGAAGACTGTACCGGCTGTGGCGTTTGTGTGGATGTTTGTCCCGCGAAAAACAAGGCGCAACCCGCCAAGAAAGCAATCAATATGGTGGAACAGTTGCCCCTGCGGGAACAAGAGCGCACCAATTGGGATTACTTCCTCAGTTTGCCTTTACCGGAACGGCGCGAGTTAAAACTCAATCAAATCCGCGAACAGCAATTGCAGGAACCGCTCTTTGAATTCTCTGGTGCTTGCGCCGGCTGTGGCGAAACCCCCTACATTAAATTGGTTTCCCAACTATTTGGCGATCGCACAGTGATTGCCAATGCGACGGGTTGTTCCTCCATTTATGGCGGTAATTTACCGACAACGCCCTACACCACCAATGCCGAAGGAAAAGGTATTGCTTGGTCAAATTCCCTCTTTGAAGATAATGCCGAATTCGGTTTAGGATTCCGCCTCTCGATTGATAAACAAGCCCAATTTGCGGCGGAATTATTACAACGCTTAAGCGGTGAACTTGGTGATAATTTCGTCAGTGAATTATTAACTGCCCGCCAAGCCGATGAAGCCGACATTTGGGAACAACGGCAACGGGTGCGAGAACTGAAAAATAAACTCGCAAGCCTCAATTCCCCTAATGCGAAACAGTTAGCTTCCCTCGCCGATTATCTGGTGAAAAAATCGGTCTGGATTGTTGGGGGTGACGGTTGGGCCTATGACATCGGTTTCGGCGGTCTGGATCATGCGATCGCCAGCGGGAAAAATATCAATATTTTGGTGATGGACACCGAGGTTTATTCCAATACTGGCGGACAATCCTCCAAAGCCACCCCCCGCGCCGCTGTTGCCAAATTCGCCGCTGGTGGGAAACCCGCCCCGAAAAAAGACCTCGGTTTAATCGCCATGACCTACGGCAATGTGTACGTCGCATCGGTGGCAATGGGAGCCAGAGACGAACATACCCTGAAAGCCTTCCTCGAAGCGGAAGCCTACGAAGGCCCCTCCCTGATCATCGCCTACAGCCACTGCATCGCCCACGGCATTAATATGCAAACCGCCATGAGTCACCAAAAAGAACTCGTCGAAAGCGGGCGTTGGTTGTTGTACCGCTATAACCCCGACCTCAAGGCAGAGGGTAAAAACCCCCTCCAACTCGATAGCCGTACCCCCAAAGGCAGCGTCGAAAGCTCCATGTACAAAGAAAATCGCTTCAAGATGCTCACCATGACCAAACCCAAAGCCGCCAAGGAACTGCTCAAACAAGCCCAGAGCGATGTCGATACCCGTTGGCGAATGTACGAATACCTTGCCAACCGTCCCGAAGCCTAACGCCTCAAGTCCCCCTTACTTCAGGGGGATTTAGGGGATGTAAAACCATTAACCTACCGGAGAACCACCATGGATTTAACCACACAATATCTAGGTCTGACCCTGCGATCGCCATTAATTGTTGGTGCAGCCGCTCCCTTAACTGAGGACATCGATAACATTAAACGGATGGAAGATGCCGGAGCCGGAGCCGTCGTTTTACATTCCCTGTTTGAAGAACAAATTCGTAAAGAAAAACTTGAATTACACCATCATTTCACCTATGGCACAGACTCCTTTGCGGAAGCCTTAAATTATTTCCCAGAGAATGCTTCCGATGTTTTCCATGTGGGTGTTGAAACCTATTTAGAACATATTCGGACTGCTAAATCCGCCGTCGATATGCCGATTATTGCCAGCCTCAACGGTTCCCACCAAGGGGAATGGGAACACACCGCCAAACTGATGGAACAAGCCGGCGCCGATGCCATCGAATTGAACATTTATTATGTCCCGACGGATATTAATAAAAATGGTTCAGAAGTAGAGTATGAATATATTCAAATTGTGCGGACAGTGCGGGAAAATTTAAATATTCCCGTTGCCGTAAAGCTGAGTCCGTTCTTTAGCAACATGGCAAATATGGCGAAACGGTTAGTTGATAATGGAGCGAGTGGCTTAGTTTTATTTAACCGTTTTTATCAGCCGGATATTGATATCGAAAACCTGGAAGTCACCCCGAATTTAATCCTCAGTAGCCCCTTGGATATGCGTTTGCCGATGCGCTGGATTGCAATGCTCTATGGACGTTTGGATGTGGATTTTGCGGCGACCAGCGGCATTCAACGGGGAACCGATGCGATCAAAATGTTAATGGCGGGGGCAAAAGTGACGGCTTTAGTGGCGACTTTACTACGCCACGGCATTCATCACATTGAAACCATTGAAACGGAAATGGTGCAATGGCTCGAAGAACATGAATATCTATCCCTTGAACAATTACGGGGCAGCATGAGCCAGGTTAATTGTCCTGATGAAAGTGCCTTTGAACGAGCTCAATATATGCGGGCGATTCAATCCTACCAACCAGAGCGACATACACTTTGAGGTTTGCTATTGCTGCAGGGCCTTGGCGATCGCCTTAAGGGCACGGGGGTCAGACAACATCCAAGGATGTAAAGGTACGGGCAACTGCACGCCGGTGCCAATGGGGAGCTTCGTGCTCTTGGCGGGGAGAATCATGAGATCAAAGGGAGTCCATAGCCAAGTGACTTTTACAGGTTCTAGGGCAGTGGCCACATCACGGTTTAAATCCTGAAGCAAGTCACTATCCGGGCGCATCTGACGAATCCCTGGAAAGGGCAAACCATAGGCTGATAACGTGCCATTATTGGGGGCCGAAATACTCACATAACGTTCCACCCGTTGATTGCCGCCGAGCCGTTGCAAATAGTAGCGGGTCACAATGCCCCCCATACTAAATCCCACGAGATCGAACCGCTGGATCGCCCCAAAATGTTGGTGGACATAGGTTTCGATTTGGCTGGCTAAAATGGGCAGTGCTTGACGGCCATCATTGGGTTGTAGATCAAGGGCATAAATCTCCCAACCTTGTTGACCAAGGTACCGGGTTAAAGGTTTAAATACGGTGTGGCGGTCTAAAAAGCCATGGATCAACAACACCGGATTGAGAGGGTGGGTCATGGTTTATTGAAAAATCCTGAGAATCTTGATTACAATTTTATTAAGAACTTTTACAAAATTTGGTTATGTCTCACCCCAGCTTAGCGACACTTTCTCAACAACTCGAAAGTGAAAACTCCAAGGATCGCATGATTGCCCTGGCCCAATTGCGGGATGTAGCCCCCCTAGAAGCGATGCCCCTCATTAAAAAAGTATTAGATGATGAGGTGCTGCAAATTCGCTCGATGGCGGTTTTTGCCCTGGGGATTAAGCAGACAGAAGAGTCCTATCCAATTTTGATTAAGCTGCTAGAAACTGACGGCGATTATGGTATTCGGGCTGATGCAGCGGGTGCTTTAGGGTATCTCCAGGATGAGCGGGCTTTAAAACCACTGCTGCGGGCTTTTTACGAAGATACCTCTTGGTTAGTGCGTTTTAGTGCGGCGGTTTCTTTGGGGAATCTCGGTCGTCCGGAAGCGAAGGATGCCCTGGTTCAAGCCCTCGATAGTGGGGAAGCCATTTTAGAACAAGCAGCGATCGCCGCCCTGGGAGAAATTGGTGCCGTAGAAACCGTGGATCGCCTTGTAACCTTTGTTTCCTCAGACAATTGGCTAGTACGGCAACGACTCGCAGAAGCCCTAGGCGCACTTCCTTGTGAAAAGAGTCTTGCGGCGGTCAAGTTCCTCGCCAAAGATGATCATCCCCAGGTGCGAGAAGCAGCCCAATATAGCCTCGACAGACTTAGTGATTCGTAGCGCGTGCGCGGCAAAATTTTACTGACCTCCTTTCAACCCTGGCTGGAGCATCACACTTCCAATGCCTCGGATGATCTGCTCTGTCAGCTTAAGGCGAGGCAGTTAGCCTTTGCGGATTTTTTATTTCTGCACCATCTGCCGGTGGAAACGGCGATCGCCTCCGCAAAAACGATTCAAGCCATTGCCGCTTATCAGCCGGATCTGGTGCTCTGCTGTGGCATGGCCGAAAAACGCGATCGCCTCACGGTGGAATCCCAAGCTTTTTACCAGGGGCAGCAGTTACAAACGCGCTTGGATCTCAGCGCCCTCACGGCTCCCCTAGAATTTACGGAGATTAGCGACGATGCGGGTAAATTTGTCTGTGAAGGGCTATATTTTCAAGTGTTAAAGCATCTCCAGCGGCAGCAATCCCCAGCGCGGGCCTTATTTCTCCATGTGCCTCTGCTCACGGCGGCCAATCGACCCTTAATTCTGCGGGACGTTGAAACCATGCTCCACTGGCTGCTGCACAATGTTCTGGCTTTCCCCATTGACCCATGACTGCCACCAAAACCCCGAACCCGAAGACGTTAAAACGCATCCGCACCCTGAGTAAGCTGCTCGACAGTGCGATCGCCATTCCGGGGACAAAGTACAAAATCGGCCTCGATCCGATTATCGGCTTGGTGCCAGCGGTGGGGGATTACCTGAGTTTGATTCTCTCTGGCTATGTGATTTTCGAGGCGGCCAAACTGGGGGCAAAACAGGATACCCTCGTCAAAATGGCCCTCAATCTTCTTGTGGATAGCGTTGTTGGGACGGTGCCCGTGGCCGGCGATCTCTTTGATGTGGCCTGGAAAGCCAACGAGGCGAATTTAAAGCTTTTAGAACAGGATTTGCCCGACCAGACTGACCTTGACAATGCCTCCATTGATTGGCGTCCCCTGATTTTAATTTTCGGGGCGATCGCCTTGGTGATTCTTTTGGGCGGTTTGTTGACCCTGTGGCTGCTGAAGCTCGTGTTTAATGCCCTTTTCTAGATCGAAATTTGGGTCACAGCAATATTTCCCGAAAAACACACATCCACATCGGTACCAACGGCCCGGGGGCGCTCAGGGTAGGAGCCGACATAATGGAACTGTTGATCCCGCGCTTCGTAGCGCACTTGCATCGGGTCGGTGCTGCGCTCACAGAAAATAATTTCCGGGTCAGAAGTCGCCGTTAAATGGGGAAAATTCACATTCCAAAAATGCTTTTCCGGCAGTTCCTGGGTCAATAATTGCGCTAAAAGTTTCCCCGTCCAGTGGGTGACGAGCTCCCAGTCGATTTCTAAAGGCCGCTGGATGAAATGGGAAAAGGCGATCGCCCGCTTACCGAGGATTGTCGCTTCTCGCACTGCCGCCACCGTTCCTGAAGTGTAAATATCCACGCCGAGGTTTCCCCCTGCATTTACCCCCGACAGCACCCAGTCAACATCTGCCGCAAACTGCGTGAGACCCAAGCGCGTACAATCCGCCGGCGTACCTGCCACCGCATAGGCATTGTCTGTCCGTTGCTCCACCGGGATCGGCGCATAAACCGTAAACCGATGGCCACATTCCGACATCTGTGTTTGGGGGGCCACCGTCACTACTTCTCTCGCATGGGGGGCGATCGCCTTTTGTAAGGTTGCAATCCCAGGGGCATCAATCCCGTCGTCATTCGTTAATAAAACGCGCATTACGATCCTAAATAAGCCTCTAAAACCTGTTCATTACACTGGATATCTTCGGGGGTTCCGTCCGCCAAATTACTCCCCTCTGCCAATACCCAGATGTGGTTACACAAGGACATGATCACATCCATATTGTGCTCAATGATCAAAAAGGAAATTCCCTGTTGGTTCCAGCGGACAATGTGTTCACAAATTTGGTTGATCAAAGTGGGGTTCACGCCCGCCGCAGGCTCATCCAACAAAATTAACTGGGGATCACTCATCAATGCCCTGGCCATTTCCAGGAGTTTGCGTTGTCCCCCCGACAGAGCACCAGCGTAATCCTGGGCTTTTTCCCCTAGACCGACGGATTCTAAGATGGCGATCGCCTTTTCCCGATTCGCCTTTTCTTGGCGACGAATTTTCCCCTGTTGCCACACCCGCAGGAAGTTTTCCCCCGTTTGCTGTTGGGCCGCCAGCAACATATTGTCTAGTACCGATAACCGTGATAACACCCGCGCCACTTGGAAGGTACGCACAAAACCCCGTGCCGCAATCTGATGGGACGGTAAGTGCTGCACTTCCTGGCCGTTAAAAATAACTGTCCCCCGATCCGGCGTAATAAAATTCGAGAGCAAATTAAACAACGTCGTTTTGCCCGCCCCATTGGGGCCAATCAACCCCGTAATCTGTCCACGGGGCACCGTAATCGAAGCATTTTGCACCGCACGGATGCCACCGAAACTTTTATGGAGACCTGATGCTTGCAGCAAAGGGGATGGTTCACTCATGGTTGCCGGGATAGGGAGTCGCCCTATATCCTAGCGGTCTCTGGGATGGGACGCTAGGGTGTAATCGGTTCTTCGTCGGCAAATTGCGGCTCTTCGTTGAGGATGCCCACGCGATTAAAGGGCCAAAAACGAATAAAGGCTTTCCCCACAAGCTTTTCACGGGGGACAAAACCCCAATAGTGGGAGTCATAGCTATTGTTGCGGTTATCGCCAAGGACGAGGTAGTGATCTTCTGGAATCGTCACGGGGCCGTAGTCATATTCTGGAGCTTCGTTGATATAGTCTTCTTCGAGGGCTTCCCCATTGATAAAAACGGTGCCGCCGCTGACTTGTACGGTATCCCTGGGAATCCCGATCACCCGCTTAATAAAAGCATCCCGATAGTTTTGCTGCTGGAGGATTTCTGTTGGGTTAAAGACCACCACATCGCCCCGTTGGGGATTTTTGAAGTGATAGCTGATTTTTTCAATGATTAGGCGATCGTTCACTTCTAGGGTCGGCAGCATCGACTCGGAGGGAATGTAGCGGGCCTCGGCGACGAAAGTGCGGATCCCAATGGCCAAAATACCAGCGGTCACAAGGGTCTTGATGGTCTCTACCCAGGGGTTTTCTTCGTGCTGTTGCTCCGTGCCACTGGGTTTCTGGGTCGGTTCAACGGGAAATTGAGAGTTTTCGGGCATTTCGGGCATTATCGGTTCGCGCAGAAGTGACTAATGGAAAGAATAGTGTGGCAGAATGCACGACGTGATGATGACGACAATTGTGCCTGCCTGGGAAAAAGTGCTGATGCTTGTTTATTGTATGCTCTCCGATGGGGGATTGGGACTGGCTTAGGGGAGTTTCAGAATTCTCCTGAAAAGTCTTTGTGGGGGGAGAGCATGCTCTTTAAGCCACGGAACCCCGCTTGCGAGTTTCTTTGTAAGAGATACCTACGTTGGTTAACCCTGCTTTGAGGAGTTGTTGTTCGAGGAGGGCAAAAAATCGGGCGCGATCGCCACCCCGGATCACGGCTTGATTGTGGGCTTCGGCGATCGCCACGGGATACCCAAACCCCTTTTGCACTTGGCCGAGGACAATCCCTAGGGTTTGATCGAGGAGTTGAGGATCTGCCGCGACCCAGCGGGGCATCTCGATCCGCGCCACCTCCGTCCCCACATGGAGATAACAAAAACAAACCTGATCCGCTTCTGGATAATGATTTAAAATGCGCGCTTGACTGAGCCAAAGCCCACTGCGATCGCCCGGTTGCAACAGTTGCTCAAAAAGAGTGCTATCCCGCAACGGTTCAATGGTTTGGCAGGGAAGAGTTTCGCGAAATTCTGCTTTACGTTCCTTGGTTTCGCCGTCGAGGCAATGGCTTTGACAATCGGGTTTGTCGTGGGGGCAAGCCTGGAGCCGCAGGAAATGGACGGCCTCTACACTGCGGGTGGAACTAATGTAGCCAATCAGCGGAATACGGGTTTCTCGGAGTTGTTGCCAGGCCCCTAGGAGGGGTTCGAGAATTTGTTGGCGGGCTTCGGCGGGCAAATTTTCTAAAAACCAATAGACCAGAGAGCCATCCACCATCGCCACATTGGGAATATGACCGTGGGCACCGGGGGGTAACACCCATTTACAGGCCATCTCAGCGAGCACTTCAGCTTCGGAGGCGGTGCGGCGATAACCGAGCCATTCATCGGTGCGGATGCCCCATTTGCGGGAGGTGTACAGATCTTCGCTGCGATAGAAAATCTCCGGCAGATGATCCAGCAATGGGTGCAAGCTTTGGCCGTAGTGGAGCATCACTCGACCAATATTAATCAAATAACAATAGGCAATTTCATGGTGAGACGGAGCAATTTGGGAGCCATCCGTGGCAAAAACGGTGTGGGCTTGGGAAGGGGGCGAAATGGGAACGCGAGTCTCCAGGGGTTCGAGGGGAATGCCATGGTTAAAAATGAGGCGATCGCCCCAGGTTTGTTGGTGGGCCTGGAGGGTCTGGAAATCCGCCTGGGCTTCCCGGAGCAGAGAAATTCCCCGCTCGATTCGTTCTCGTCCCGTGGCAGCCTGTTCCTGGAGGTGCGCCCCCATGTCTGGCAGTTGTCCCGCAAGTTTGATTAGATCTAACATTCCCTCAAGTTTCGCCCCTATCCCACAAGGCGATCGCCCCTAGGTTTAAGCGTAATTTAGCCCAAAAAGCAGAGTGTTAGTAACGAATCGTCAGGGTTACGGAAGCATTCACCGTCTGTTCACCCCCTTCTACCGGAGAAGGCGCTGCACTTTCAAAGGCGATTCGTGCCGTATCCATGGTTTTAAAAATGGGGGTTGGCGGCGTCGCCCCATTGACCTGGATTTGGACAATTTCTTGGGGACTCAAACCCAAGGCACCGAGGACAGTTTGGGCCTGGGTGCGCGCATCCTGGGCGGCTTCAGCGAGGGCAGTTTTTTCTGCTTCAGCGAGGGCGGCTTCGGTGGCTCGGAAGGAAATTCCATCAATGCGGGTTGCTCCGGCTTTGACAGCTTCATCCATTAGGCTCCCGGCTTGGGCGGTGGGCACTTCAAAGCTCACTGTATTGGTGGCCAAGTAACCGATGAGGCGGCGATCGCCATTATTGTAATCATATTCCGGCTGGAGGTTAATCCCCGTGGTGGTGAGCTTGGCGACATTTTTGGACTTGAGGAAATCTACCACTTGGTTACTGCGCTTGGCGATATCTGCCTGGACTTGGGTTGCCGTTGCCCCCCGCACCTCGACCCCAAGGCGTACTTCAGAAAGACTCGTGGCAATGGCTTCTTCGCCGCGCCCCGTGACAGTGATCGTGCGCAATAGTTCTTCGGCGATCGCCCCAGAGGTTCCCCCCAGGAACAACATTCCCGCCAACAGTGGCACAAACAGTTTTTTCAGTTGCATTTTTTTTCATACTCCTACACACAGGTGCAAGATCACAGGGACAATTGTGTTTGACGCTCTAGAAATTTATTAGTCAATCAAATTCACATTTTTTAATATTAAACAGCCCCTGGAATCTTGCCTTGACTCTAGTTTACGACTGCCACAAGTCTCAAGGTTTTCTGTTACAAAAAAAGAAACCTTTTCGTCATCCCTGGACTTGTCTTTCATACTTTAGGCAACTTATTTCTTGCTTAGTCAGGGAGGATTTTCAATGCCCTTCAGTGATGCCCGTGATTATCAAATTGCAATTCTGACGACGTTTCTCCTGCTGGGAGTTTACACGCGAGACTGGACGTTAAATTTAACCTGGGTTTTGCTGGCGATCGCCACCTGTATTTTGACCCAATGGAGCTTCAGTGCTTGGCAAGCCTATCGTTGCCGACAAGAAACCCCTCTACAATGGCAACCGCTACTTATTTCCGGGGCGCGGAGTGCGGCGATTACTGGCTTGGGCCTTTCCCTGCTCCTGCGGGTAAATCATCCCCTCGTTTTAGTGGGGGCAGCGGTCGGGGCGATCGCCAGCAAATTTTTATTTCGTTACCAAGAAAAACATTTTTTTAACCCTGCCAATTTTGGCATTATTCTGGCTCTCCTATGGACAGATGGGGCTTGGGTTTCTCCCGGTCAATGGGGCACTGATTGGTGGTATTTATTGCTGTTTTTTAGTGCCGCTGGCCTCGTGCTCAACCGCGTTGGCCGTTGGGATACTTCTATCGCTTTTCTCGCGAGTTATGGCGGTTTAGAAATTCTCCGTAACTTTTGGCTGGGTTGGAGTTGGGATGTGGTTGCCCATCAGTTAACCAGTGGTTCGTTGCTGCTCTTTGCGTTTTTTATGCTGACGGATCCACGCTCAATTCCCAATGGGAAACAGGGACGAATTTTTTGGGCCATTAGTATTGCCCTGCTGACCTTTGTTTTACAACATGGCCTCTATAGTTCAACGGCAATTTTTTGGGCGTTATTCTGTCTGGCACCTAGCACCATTGTGATCGATAAAATTTGGCGATCGCCCCGGTTTCAATGGCAAGAAAAAGCTCAACCGAAGGCCTCCTCTAGCAATGTTTCCCTGAACCTACAAACTCGCCCCGTTATCTAAGGAAAATCATGTTTAAAACGATCTTGCAATATGTGCGCGGCCTCGCCATTACCTGCATTGGTTTACTGCTGCTGGCGCAACCCGCCTGGGCCTTCTGTGGTTTTTACGTCGCCAAAGCCGATACCGAGCTCTATAACCAAGCGTCCCAAGTAATTATTGCCCGGGATGGCGATCGCACCGTCCTCACCATGGCCAATGACTACGAAGGGGAAGTCTCAGATTTTGCCCTGGTGGTGCCCGTCCCCGTCGTCCTGAAGGAAGAACAGGTTCATGTGGGCGAAGCAAGCATTATCAAACGCCTCGATGACTTTAGCGCCCCCCGCCTCGTGGAATATTTCGATGAAAATCCCTGTGCTGTAAGGAGATTTGATGATGGTTTTGGGCTCCTGCAAAATGCGGCGCCACCGATGCCCATGGCCGCAGAATCCATGCGCGAAACAGCAGCCGATCTCGGCGTCACCATCGAGGAACAATTTAGCGTCGGCGAATACGACATCCTCATTCTCAGTGCCAAAGAATCCGATGGCCTCGAAACTTGGTTACGCCAAAACGATTACCAATTGCCCCAGGGGGCCAGTGAGTTACTACGACCTTATATCCGGAACAAACTGAAATTCTTTGTGGCCAAGGTCAACCTCGAAGAATTTGACCGGAGCGGCGTGAATCAATTGCGTCCTCTGATGATGGCTTTTGAGTCTCCGAAGTACATGCTGCCGATTCGCTTGGGGATGATGAACGCCCAGCAAGCCCAGGATCTGATTGTCTATATCCTTTCCCCCAAGGGCCAGGCGGAAGTTACCAACTATCGCACGGTGAAAATTCCCTCAAATGTGGAAATTCCTGAGTTTGTAGAAGCGGAGTTTGGTGATTTTTATACCACCATGTTTGAGAAAGATTACCAGCGCCAGGGCCGGGATGATATTTTCCTAGAATATGCCTGGGATATGAGCAGTTGTGATCCCTGTTCTGCGCCTAATTTAACGAAGGCAGAGCTTAAACAGGCCGGAGTCTTTTGGGATGAAGATCAATATCTACCGAGGGTCTTTATCACCAGACTCCATGTGCGTTATGGCCGCGACAAGTTCCCCGAAGATCTCCGCTTCCAAGAAACGGCCAATCGTCAATTTTTCCAAGGACGCTATGTGATTCGTCATCCTTACCGTGGGGAAATGACCTGTAGTGCGGCCCAAGCCTATCGAGAACGCACCTACCAACGCCAAGAAGCGGAGGTACAAACCCTGGCGAAGTTAACGGGTTGGGAGCCAGCCGACATTCGCCGCAAGGTTGACTTTATCGAAACCAACGGCCAAACGCCGACGGATGATACTTGGTGGGATTCTATTTGGTAATTGGAGAGTGAAAGACTGGGGCGATCGCCAAATCATCTGAGCTAGACCAAGGTTTCCTTGGCGGTTCCCCAGGCCCCCGCAAAAAATCTTTACAATAGAGTTAAGTTTTTCACCCCAAAATTGCGCCATGTCCTCCACCCCATCCTGGAAAATTAAATTGCTCTATGACGGCCAATGTCCCCTTTGTCTGCGGGAAGTCAACTTTTTGCGGCGCAAGGATAATGGTCGCGGTTTAATTTGCTTTGTGGATGTCGCCGCCGATGATTACGACCCCAGTCGCCATGGTGGTGTGACCTTCCGAGCTGCCATGGAACGAATCCACGGGGTTTTAGCCGACGGCACGGTGCTCCAAAATGTGGCGGTTTTTCGGTCTGTTTACGAAGTTCTGGGCCTGGGCTGGGTCTACGGCATCACGAAAATTCCTGGCGTTGGGCAATTGGCCGACTGGGTTTATAGCATCTGGGCGAAATATCGCCTCCAACTGACGGGTCGCCCCGATTTAATCACCTTGATCCAAAACCGGGAAGCACGGCAAACCTGTAGTGTCGGCGATCGCTGTCGTCTCGAAACGTCAGTAACGAACACCTAAAACTCTTTCTCTGAAGGCGATCCGCCGAGAAAATACCTGATTTTTCCCAATTTTTAGCGTCAGACATCGTAGCTCATCAGCTGTTCGACGGGCACAAAGACTTCTCGGGGCAGAAGGATAGACCGTTCACGAAAGCTGACAAATCCCTGGAGTGTTTTGGGATTTACCGAAACCCCAGTGACATATTGGGAGCGCACGGGATGAACAGCAACATATTGGTTATAGATCTGCTGGGCAGCTCGCAACACGCTGGGTTCAATTAACATGGGAGGCTGACTCCTTGGGGAACAGAATCTCCCCTTAAGATACGTCTAGTTTACTCGACAAATCAAGCCGACAATAAGAACGGTGACAGGCCATTGTTTTGGGGATTTCTAAGAGTAGAATAAAGAATGAACAGAACCTAAAAGAACGTGCAGCGTCAGGGAGGTCTTATTATGACAGTCTTAACAAAAACCCCCCAGGAAATCGCCCACATGGACGAAACGGATGTGGCTCAACTCGCCGCACGATTAGAACAGGACGATTATGGGACTCCCTTTGAAGCCCTCCAGGATTGGCATTTGTTGCGGGCGATCGCCTTTCAACGGCAAGAATTAGTCGAACCCTACTGGCACCTCTTGGACATCGAAGCCTACGACGAATCGTAAATGCTCAACGAAAAAAAGATTGTCGTCGGCATTAGTGGGGGCATTGCGGCCTACAAAGTTTGTGAAGTCATTTCCCAACTGTTCCAGGCAGGGGCAGAGCTCAGGGTCGTTCTGACAGATTCGGCCCAACGTTTTATTACGCCCCTCACGGTCGCCACCCTCAGCCGTCACCCAGCCTATACAGACGAAGATTTTTGGGATAGCCACCGCCCCCGCCCAGTTCATATCGACCTGGGGGAATGGGCAGATTTAATTTTGCTGGCTCCCCTAACGGCGAATACCCTCGCAAAAGTAAGTCTGGGCCTTGCAGATACGTTGCTGACGAATATTATTTTGGCCTCCACTTGCCCAGTTTTAGTTGCCCCGGCGATGAATACGGACATGTGGCAACAGCTCTCGGTGCAGTCCAATTGGCGGCGACTCCAACAGGATCAGCGCTATCACATCCTCGACCCAAATAGTGGTTTGTTGGCCTGCGATCGCCAAGGCAAAGGACGCATGGCAGAACCCGTACAGATTATTAAAGCGGTTCAAGCACTGATCCACAGTCGGGGCCAAGCGGATCTCGCAGGCAAAAAAATTCTCGTCAGCGCCGGAGGAACCAGGGAGCATTTTGACCCTGTGCGCTTTATTGGCAATCCTTCGACGGGAAAAATGGGTTTGGCGATCGCCGAGGCAGCGGCCTACCGGGGGGCGACTGTAACCCTTATCCACGGGCCAATCGAAAGCCGTTTGCTGGAAAATTTGCCAAACATCAACCGTTTTTCCGTTACGAGCGCCGCTGAAATGGAAAGGGAAATGTTGTCCCAGGCAGAACAATTCGATTGGCTCATTCTGTGTGCAGCGGTCGGCGATGTGCGGCCCACGGTCAATTACGACTACAAGCTCGCTAAAGCCGAACTGCCCCAAAGCCTTGCCCTCGAAGAAATTCCGGACATTGCCGCTCAACTAGGTCAAAGCAAGCACCCCAACCAAAAACTGATCGGTTTTGCCGCCCAAACGGGAGAAATTACGGCCCCAGCCCTGGCCAAACTGCAACGAAAAAATCTCGATGCGATCGCCGCCAATGCCGTGGATCAAGCTAATTCTGGTTTTGCCAGTGAAACCAATCAACTGATTTTTCTCGATAAAGAGGGTCGCAAGGCGACAATTCCCCAGGCCAGCAAGGGGGCGATCGCCCATCATCTACTAGACTTTATCAAGCAACTTTAAACAAAAATTTCTGCCCCTGCGATGAATGCCCTTTCCTTTCCCACTTGGATTGTCCACATCTCTAGCGTTTTAGAGTGGATTTTGGCTATTTGGTTGATCCAAACCTACGGCAATCTGACCCAAGACAAAAGCTGGTCGGCCCTCGCCTGGGGAATGTTGCCGTCCCTCGTTAGCGCGATGTGTGCCTGCACTTGGCACTTTTTCGACAATGCACCCAGCCTCGAATGGCTCGTCACGATCCAAGCCGCCCTCACTCTCCTGGGTAACTGCACCCTGTGTTTAGGGGCCTGGTGGATTTGGCGATCGCCTGACCCCAAAGAATCGGTCGACTAGAAATTCACAAACACTTCCGGCGTCCAACTACCATGCAGGCCATAGGGAATATGCTGCTTTAAATGTAGGGTTGCCAAAGGTTGAGCAAAATTTTGCGCATCAAAAATCACCACATCCGAGCGATGCTGGGCCGAATCATAGACCATCAAGAGAACCCAGCCTTCGTCTTCTGCCGTAGCTCCTGGACGGGGTACAAAAATCGGCTCCCCCGTAAATCCGTCTGGCGCAAAGGAATAAACTTGAGAATCCTCCCCTTGGTGATCCACTTTCCACACCGCCTGCAACGGTGCATTGCCTGTTTTGGCGTGGGTCGCCCCGATGTAGGCATAACGATAGTCCCGTCCCACATGCTTTGGATGCACCACCGGGAATTCACAACAGCGGGTAGCCAATAGTTCCCGCGTCACCTTTTTTGTCTCTAAATCTAGAGTAAAGCGCCATAACTGCCCTGGATCTAGTGCATCAAAATCAACATTTTTATAGTTCACATCCGCCTGCACTTGGGGAATTGACTGATAACAAACCGAATCGACGATAATTTGCTTATCTCGCTCAAAGGCATTGGCATGGTGAAACACAAAGCCGGCTTCTGCCTCTAGGGTTTGCACATCATTCCGCGCTGGATCCCTCGGAATCACAATCATCTGTGTTGGTTTATTCGCCTCGAATTTCACGCATTCACCAGCTCCCTTAAACCCCAAAACATAGGGCAAAGGATTAAATTTCACCGACGCTTGGAAAAAAATGACGTAGTTGGGCGTAATCACGAAATCATGGATAAACGCAAAGCCTTTAGCTTCATGTTCTCGATAGCGCAGTAATTTGCCTGCCGGACTAATTTCATAGATCACCAAGCGCGTCGGCAAACCTGGTTTAACGGCAAAATTGACTAAGCAAGGTTCGCCCCCATCCCAAATACTCGCCGGATCAATACGTGGATGGGCCGAGAAACTATCCCCAGGCTTGAGCGTTTCCCCTAAATAATCCAGGCCGCGCGTTTCCAAATTTTCAGGATTTAAACTGTGGGGTTCCGCCGCTTCCCAGAGGGCTAACAGTTTTTTTCCCCAATAGATCACGTTTGTGTTTGCGATATTTTTCAACCGCAAGTCAAACATATTATTGAAAATGCCCCCCGGTTTTTGCGTCCCAAATACGCCTCGATAAATAGGTTGACCAGCTTTTTGTTCCGCCACAAACCCTGCTGTCTGCACAAAGCGATTCTGGAAATAGGCCCGCCCTTCCTGAAAGCTGACTGAGCAGACCATTCCATCACCATCGAAAGGATGCTTAATCGGCATGCCACCAATGTCTAAGAGCCCAGGCCCGTTACGAAACAAGGTTCCCATCAATTCGACAGGGATCTCGCCGTCAATATCTGTGACTTCATAGGCAAGTTCCTGTCGCTGGGATTCATAGCCTTTTTGCCACGCGGCTTGATTGTAAGATTTCGTTTTGTTTGGAAAGATGGAAGTCATACCCTAGAACAGGTTTTATTAACTTTTATTAAGTTCATTCTAAGTCTAACACTGATCAAATAATGCAGGTAAGGCTAGTTTAGCTCTTTAGAAATCCAGTCTAGGATGCAGTCCGAGCTCACTACATTTATATCTTGATCAGTAAAGATGGTGCATTGTTTTTGGACTTGCCACAGAGCGATCGCCTCTTTATTTAACTTAACTTGATGAATAGCATTGCTGGCTTGAGGTTGGAAATGGTTAAACCATCGATTCGCTTCTAAGAATTTGACGCTAAAAACATCAGAATTAACCAACCATAAATCAATTTTTGAATCATAAATAAATCTCTGCAGTACTGTGGGATCAATATTGTAATGGGCTGTAATTAAATCCTGAGTACGTTGGCGAAACTGGTCATAATATCCCACATGGTAAGGGATGCCATATTCTGCCGCTACGAATACACTCCGTTGCGAGAAAGATGGTATGTTGCTGGCCTCATCGGCAAAAGAAGCAACCAGGGTATCTTTTGGAGTTTGTTGTAAAAATTGATATAAATTATGATATTTCCCAGTGATATATCCAGTACTAGGAAAGTCTTTATCAGTTAATGGATCAACAAGTAAAGAAAAAGCAATAGAAAACAAAGCAAATACCAGAAAGACTAGCCGCACAGTCCTTAAAGATCTTTCTCGACATAAACGAACTAGCTTATCCAATAAAATCACCAAAGTCAGACCACAAAGAATGGTTAAACTAAAACGCAAACTATGCAAACTATAACGACTAGGCAAATAAAGTTTAAATAGGAATAAATGAGCCAATGTGTATAGGACAAATCCGCTAATTAGTAGTTGGTTCAACACAAACAATCGGCGAATGTCTTGAGTTAAAGGAAAATGTTTTTTATATAAAAAAATAATCGGCAATAATAAAGAAATATAGACTAAATCAGGTCGTAATGCCGCAGTAAGACGAATCCCTGTACGACCACCATTGAAAAGGTAATCCCACCAGTTAGTTTGAAAAAAACTTGCTCTTCCTCCTGGTTCAAATTCTGGCAGTTGTTTTGCTTGAGTAAGGGAGATTACAGGTTCGAAGTCAGAATTACTAAGGATGTGGGGCAATAACACGACAAAGGCAACTAGCAATCCAGAAATTGCTAAATTTTTATCACGACGATTGTAGTTAAGCTGAAGTTTTCCTTGATTTAGAGTAAAGTATTGACAGACTAAGACTCCTGCTGCAACTAACACAAAAGATCCATAAAACAATCCTAGAAAAACTATTGATCCTATTGTCCAGAAAAAAGACTTACGTATTACTGCCCAAAGAAATAATAAAAAAATAGGAATCAAAAAAGCTTTCGCAGTTCCGGAAGTTAGTCCGTCTTGAAGCCAGAGATTTTGTATCAGAACTGTACTAGACAGAAAAGCAGCAAAGGGAATTGGTAATATTTCTAAGCAAAGGATAAAACTTAAAAATACTGTCAGAGGACTGAGTAACAAAGGTACTATTTTAGATAAGAAATCAGGGTCAACACCCAATTTAGCAAGACAATAATAAAAAAAAGATACGCCGGCTGGAGAAATTGAGTTGTAATAATCCGCAATTAAATCATCGGAAAATAATTCTGGATCTAAAAATCTCGCCATCCAAAAAATATGTTGTCGAGCATCATCTTGTATCCAGTGAAGCTCTCCGGAAATTTTAGTCAGGGCTAAAATTGGATATAGAAGGCCAAGAAATAGTGCGAATAGAAGCCAGAATAGAGTAGTACGATCACATACTTTTTTTGAGCGAGTCAATAAAAATTGACTGACTCGATCTAACAGGTTTAAACTCATTTATAATTAGCAAAATAAACAATTAACTTTAGACTTATTCTGTGATGGCAGTAGTACCTGAGCCCATGCCACAATCTCCGTCTCCAGGGGTTTCGATTATTATCCCTGTCTATAATGAAGAAGGGGCGATCGCCGAAACATTGGAGCAATTAAAGACAATTTTTTCCCAAGTAGAACAAGTCTACGAAATTATTGTGGTTGATGATGGTTCCATTGACAATACTGCAAAAATTTTAGAAGAGCAACCGGGAATTCGTCTTTTAAAACATCCGACAAATCGAGGCTATGGTGCAGCCCTTAAAACAGGCATTATCCATGCTCAATATGATTTGATTGCAATTACTGATGCTGATGGGACTTATCCGAATGAGCGATTGCTAGATCTGATCAGTTTAGGAATGAGCGGTAGGTTTGATATGGTGGTTGGCTCTCGCACAGGGAAAAATGTTACTTACTCTAACATCCGCAAGATTCCAAAATTCTTTTTAGTTGGCTTTGCTGAGTGGATCGCCAAACAAAAGATTCCAGATCTTAATAGTGGCATGCGAGTCTTTCGTAAAGAAATTGCTCAGGAATTTATCCATATTTTACCTGATACTTTTAGTTTTACAACAACTATTACATTAGCAATGCTGACCAATAATTATATTGTTCACTATGAACCAATAAACTACTTTCATCGAGTTGGAAAAAGCAAAATAAAGCCCGTTCAAGACACGCTGCGTTTTTTTAAATTAATTCTAAGAACAGGAATTTATTTTGCGCCAATTAGAATATTTGTGCCGATTGCTAGTCTTTTTTTTCTGGGTTTTTTAATCTCCCTTGCTCAGGATATACTTAGAAAAGACTTGACAGAATCTACTTTGATTCTCTTTGTTGCAGCAACTCAACTTGCGGTTTTTTCTTTACTGGCAGACATGTTAGATAAGCGCTTATAAAATAAGTTTATGACTTTAACGCTGTTCGGAGACTGCCTTGATGGACTTTTAATAAATGCTCTGCTTCTGAGGCATCTACATTTTTCCAATGCATTAATAATGCTATTTTGACGCGACGCTGGGATTTTTCTAGAAGGATGGCCGCTTCTTCACGGCTTAAATCTGTTAGGTCTTGAAGGATGCGGAGCGCTCGGTCATGGAGTTTATGGTTCGTGACGGCAACATCAATCATGCGGTTACCGTAAACTTTACCGAGCTTAACCATGACGCTAGTCGAGAGAATATTTAAGGCCATTTTGGTGACAGTTCCAGCCTTAAGACGGGTCGAGCCTGCCAGAATTTCGGGGCCAGTCAGTAGACGAATATCAACAGCGGCAGCAAAGGGCACTTGCTCGGCCGGAACACAACTGATGAAAATAGTTTTCGCTCCGCGCTGTTGGGCGGCAATCAGGGCCCCTTGGACATAGGGAGTGGTTCCCCCCGCAGTAATACCGACAACGACATCTAATTCGGTGATCTGTCGTTGGGCGATCGCCTTTTTACCATCTTCAGCCCGGTCTTCGAGATCTTCTGAACTGCGCACGAGGGCACCGGCTCCCCCGGCAATGATGCCTTGGACGAGTTCGGGGGGTGTACAAAAGGTGGGCGGACATTCCGCAGCATCTAAAACACCGAGGCGGCCACTGGTGCCAGCCCCCACATAAAATAATCGGCCACCGCGCATCAGAGCATCGCTGATGATCTCGATGGCTTGGGCTAGGGCCTCGCGAGCATTGGCGATCGCCTCCAGGGTTTTTTGATCCTCTTGGTTAAAGAGATCGACCAATTCCAAAGCCGACATTTGATCTAAATTTTGACTCTGGGGGTTGACCTGTTCTGTAAGTAAATGGCCGCGACTTTCGTAGGAATTCAAGGAATTGCCCTCGCACTAACGCATGATAAATAAACAAAGTTAACCATCTACTGTCCGAAGAAATCAACCACCTGAACTTTCGTCCATTTGCTCTTATGTCGCTTGAGAAATTCTTGGTGGTTGGGGTGAGGCCCATAGGTATCAAGGGCTGCATTACTTTCTAACTGCACATACAAAGCCAATTGATAATCCTTAATGTGGACATCCCGATCTGACCGGGCCTTTAACCCCAGATCAACTTTCAAAACCCCAGGGATTGCCCCCAAGAGAGTCAGGCCATCTTCAATAATCGTTTGGGTTTCAGCAGTCCCAGTTGCTGCTGCCAATTCAAACAGAACAATATGATGTACGGAATTTGCCATGGTTTTTATCGTTGTGATCAAGTTAATTCATTACAGGTTCTTCGCCCTAGGACAGAGAAATAGACATCTCCGTACTCTGGTTATCTAGCTCATCAGAAATCGGTTGGGACTTGTGGTTTCCCGCCGCTTGAATAAACCCGAAAAAGAGGGGGTGGGGATGGTTCGGACGAGATTGAAATTCGGGGTGGAACTGGGTCGCAATAAAGAACGGATGGTCAGCATATTCAATAATTTCTACCAAGCGACCATCGGGGGAAGTTCCACTCACTTGATAGCCCGTTTCTAAGAACAAACTCCGGTAGGCATTGTTAAATTCGTAGCGGTGACGGTGACGTTCGTAGATCACCTCTTGGCCATAGAGTTGATAGGTCAGGGTGTCAGGGGTGAGCCGACAGGGATATAAACCCAGGCGCATGGTGCCACCAAGATCCACCACATCCCGCTGTTCTGGCAAAAGATTAATCACGGGGTTTTTCGCTTCGGGGTTGAATTCGGCGCTGTGGGCATCCTCTAATTTGGCAACGTTACGGGCCCATTCAATCACTGAAGATTGCATCCCAAGACAAAGGCCCAGGAACGGGATTTGATTGAGCCGGGCATATTCAATGGCCGCTACTTTTCCATCAACGCCCCGTAAACCAAATCCTCCGGGAACGACGATCCCCGCCATATCCGCAAGATACATGGACGCGCCGTGTTTTTCGATATCCTCAGCGTTGACCCAATGGAGTTTGATGTCCATGTCATTGGCGATCGCCGCATGGCCGAGGGATTCTACCACGGATAAATAAGCATCATTGAGTTGGACATATTTACCGACAATGGCGATATCCATGTGGCGGCTGGGGCGCTTCATCCGTTCAATGAGGTTTTGCCACTGCGCCAAATTCGGTTGCCTGGGTTCCATCCGTAGCAGTTTTAGGGTTTGTTCTGCCAAGCCTTCCCGTTCCAACATCAGGGGCACTTCGTAAATGCTGCTGGCATCCTGGGAGGTGATCACCTGTTCTTCGGGAACATTACAAAACTCCGAAATTTTTTCCCGTTGTCCCTGGGGTAAAGGGCGATCGCAACGACACACCAGCACATCCGGCTGAATCCCAATAGAGCGCAATTCTTTTACAGAATGTTGGGTGGGCTTCGTTTTCATTTCCCCCGCCGACGAAATCCAGGGGATCAAGGTTACGTGCATATACAAAACATTGTCCCGGCCAGCCTCTTTGCGGAACTGACGAATCGCTTCTAGGAACGGTAAAGATTCAATATCGCCGACGGTACCGCCAATTTCTGTGATCACAAAATCAGGATTCGTATTCTCCGCCACGCGAAAAATTCGTTCTTTAATCTCGTTGGTAATGTGGGGAATGACTTGAACCGTCCCCCCTTGATAATCGCCCCGTCGCTCCTTATTAATCACCGCTTGATAAATGGAACCGGTGGTCACACTATTAAGGCGAGACATGGAGGTATCGGTAAATCGTTCGTAGTGGCCGAGGTCGAGGTCTGTTTCTGCACCATCCTCGGTGACAAAAACTTCCCCATGTTGGAACGGGCTCATGGTGCCAGGATCGACGTTAATGTAGGGATCGAGCTTCAGGATCGACACCGAATAGTCACGGGACTTGAGTAAACGCCCCAAACTTGCTGCCACAATGCCTTTCCCGATGCTGGAGACCACACCACCGGTGACAAAGATAAATTTAGCCATTAACCGATACCCGTTCCGTTCACAATGTTTTTAACCTGTTCATTTTGCCATACTCCTTTCGATAGACAGAGAAAATTTACTGGCAAAGGCTGAACCCATGTTGAGTTGTATTGTATTTTCTTTCGTGAAAATCGGTGTAACTTACCCAGAAAATATCTGGGCGATCGCCTAAATCGAACAATCTTAGTTGGTTTTTAACTCAACAAAACAAGTTTATTCTGGCAGTTTTTAGGTGGACTTGGGACGGCTCGAAAATACGGGTTGCGCATCAGGCCCCGCTTGACCGCGAATTGTTTCTAGTACCTTTGCGGCAGTGGCAGCATCGGTCGGGGTGAGTCGCTCAAATTGATAAACACGGTAGACGCGATTCTCCGGATTTGCAGCTCGATTATCGTAATGATAAAACCGCACCGTATGGAAATTTTGGTCGCGATAAATCACGATTTCTTCGTTTTCTGGTACCGGAATCCGACTAATTTGGGTTTGCCATAGATGCTGCACAATGACGGCGTGGGTTGGGGTCACGATGTAATTCGTCGCCTTGAGGGAAGAACGAACAACCTTCGGCATGACAATGAGAAAAGCAAAGGCGATCGCCAAGCTTAATCCCAAAAAAGTAAGCCAAATGCCGAGTGCTTCCCCTAGTTCATCCCAATTTGCCAGCCCAATTAATAAAAAGAAGCCAAACGTAAATAAACCAAAATAGCCAAACGCTTGAATAATTTTCAGACTCCAGGGCGATGACCCGGCCGCCTGGGGCATGCCTTGCCAGAGAATTTTTTCTTGGGGTTCTAAAAAAACTGAAAGATCATAAATATTGCTCATTATTATTAGATTTTTTCATGCATACCCCCATAGTTATAGCGAAATTTCGATTTTATAAAACCTAAAATAGAAGCATTTATATTACCGAGTGGAAGAATTTTCATGAAACTATCGGTTAAGACTCCCTTGGTTTTAATGGGCTTGGTTGCTTGTACGGGCGCTGCCCAGATGGACAATGGTGTTCTAACAGGAACTGTGGAACGGGTCTGGGAAGATGGGTTTAGTATCAACACAGGCGATCGCAGCATCCGAGTCGATTCTTGGAGCGTATGTGGCGACAACACCAGACAGAACATCTCAGTCGGCGACGAGCTAACGCTAGAAGGAGAATTCAGTGGTGGCGAGTTTGACGCCTCAGCCATTACAAACGTGAATGATGAGAATATTTGCTCAGCAACATCTAGCCAAAATCCCAATTTTCCTTAGCTGAAGATATCGACAGCAAAGTAATTTCCCAAAAAAAAGCAAGCAAAAACCCCCACCATCTTTGGTAGGGGCCTTCGCCAATCATTACTTATTCAGTTTTACTGTCAAAGCAATCATCTTTTCTCAACTAAGCCCTATGACTCAATCCGGTATTAACCGTTGATTGCAGGTGCTTGCAGAGCCACAGGTGCTTGCTCGCCAGCTGCTAAGTCTAAGGGGAAGTTGTGAGCGTTACGCTCGTGCATTACTTCAAAACCGAGGTTCGCACGGTTCAGAATGTCCGCCCAGGTGTTGATTACACGACCTTGAGAGTCAAGGATGGACTGGTTGAAGTTGAAACCGTTCAGGTTGAATGCCATGGTAGATACACCAAGAGCAGTGAACCAGATACCGACTACAGGCCATGCACCCAAGAAGAAGTGCAAGGAACGGCTGTTGTTGAAAGATGCATATTGGAAGATCAAACGACCGAAGTAGCCGTGGGCTGCAACGATGTTGTAAGTTTCTTCCTCTTGACCGAACTTGTAACCGTAGTTCTGAGATTCGGTTTCAGTGGTCTCACGTACCAAAGAAGAGGTTACGAGAGAACCGTGCATTGCGGAGAACAAAGAACCACCGAATACACCAGCCACACCAAGCATGTGGAAGGGGTGCATCAGGATGTTGTGCTCTGCCTGGAATACGATCATGAAGTTGAACGTACCAGAAATACCCAAAGGCATACCATCAGAGAAGGAACCTTGACCGATGGGGTAGATGAGGAATACTGCAGTTGCTGCTGCTACGGGAGCAGAGAACGCAACACAGATCCAGGGACGCATACCAAGGCGGTAAGAAAGTTCCCACTCACGACCCATGTAGCAGAAAACACCAATGAGGAAGTGGAAAATTACCAACTGGTAAGGGCCACCGTTGTACAACCACTCATCTAAGGAAGCAGCTTCCCAGATGGGGTAGAAGTGGAGACCAATTGCGTTAGAAGAAGGTACAACTGCGCCAGAGACGATGTTGTTACCGTAAAGAAGAGAACCTGCGACGGGCTCACGGATA
The DNA here is from genome assembly GCF_001693295.1 of Picosynechococcus sp. PCC 8807. NCBI lineage: Bacteria > Bacillati > Cyanobacteriota > Cyanophyceae > Chroococcales > Geminocystaceae > Picosynechococcus > Picosynechococcus sp. PCC 8807. The sequence continues at coordinate 1,498,567 of NZ_CP016483.1, read as the reverse complement.
CCGTCGATGTCAACGGGGGGAGCTGCGATGAACGCAATGATGAAGCAGGTAGTAGCAGTGAGAAGGGTAGGAATCATCAGGACGCCGAACCAACCGACATAGATGCGGTTCTCGGTGCTGGTGATCCACTGACAGAACTTCTCCCACAAGGAAGCGCTTCCGCGCTGTTGTAGTGTAGTAGTCATATCGTTATGATTGCTATGAAATTATCAAGGTGCTTAACCTTAGTAGCTATATTAATGAAACTATTGCTTTTTGTAAAGTGTTTTAAGGAAATGTTTTGATTTGCGGAGGGGCCATGCTGGATCTGTCAAGGGTTGATCGCCCGGTAGGCGGCGGCAGTAACCAGGCAAACGCTGTTGTGACCTACAGTCCAGCTTTCACCTTGGTGCCAACTTACGAATGTTTCAATCGCTGTTCATATTGCAATTTTCGCGTTGATCCAGGTCAGGATCGTTGGTTGACCCTAGTGGCGGCCCAAGCTCGTCTAGAAAATCTCCGGGGGCAAGGCATCCGAGAAATTTTGATTTTGAGTGGAGAGGTGCATCCGGCTTCAGGGCGGCGATCGCCTTTGATCCAGCTTATCTATGATTTGTGTCAGTTGGCCTTAGATTACGGTTTTATTCCCCACACCAATGCTGGCCCCCTGAGTCGTACTGAAATGGAATTGTTAAGGGATGTAAATGGTTCCATGGGGCTGATGTTAGAACAAATGCACTCGGGTCTCCCCGTCCATCGCTACGCCCCCAGCAAAGATCCCCAGGTGCGATTACAACAATTGATTCTAGCCGGAGAATTGAAAATCCCATTTACAACAGGGCTGCTGTTGGGAATCGGTGAAACGCCCCAGGATTGGCGGGATACATTAGAGGCGATCGCCTTTGTGCAAGAACAATATGGCCATATCCAAGAGGTGATTTTGCAGCCCCACCGTCCTGGGCAAACCCAGGACTATTTAGGTGAAGCCTTTTTGCCTGAGCAACTCCCAGCGGTTATTCAATTGGCCCGTGACATTTTGCCACCGGAGATCACGATTCAAATTCCCCCTAATCTTGTGGCCGATCCCCAATGGCTTTTAGGTTGTCTGCAGGCTGGGGCGAGGGATCTCGGCGGTATTGTCCCCAAGGATGAAGTCAACCCCGACTATTCCCATCTCCACCTCGATCAATTGCAACTCCTCCTCGCGAATCAAGGCTGGCAATTACAACCCCGGCTCGCCGTTTATCCGGCCTATGATGGATGGCTAGCTTCCCAGGTGAAACAGGTCGTTGAGCGCCATCGTCGAGCATTGACAGAGACCGAAGCCTTGTCCTGAAAAAAATCAGAAGAAAATTAGTCTGAAGTACTTTGTGGCCAGGGAATCGTCGAAACTTTAGCTAGTTCTTGGGCCACTTGCGCCGCACCAAACTGATTGAGATGGCTCGGATCCGAAAACCATTCATAATGGCCTTGCCAGGCTTGTTGGTGGACAAAATCAACAAAATCAAGGTTCTCTCGGTTAGCTAACTGGCGAAAGTATTGCCGAAACTGCCGTTCATAATCCAGACGTACCGGATCGAGGTAGTAATCCGTCAGGGGCTGATTCAAGAAGATCAAGTGAATTTGGTGAGACTCGAAATGGTCTAACAACTCCAGGAAAGTTTCATGTTGCGTTCCCCGGAGATTAAACGCCGCATAATCCCCGTCATAATTTCCCGTTACTTGGGTGTGATTTTGGTAGTAAGTTTCTGGAATGAAGCGACGGTCGAGGGGCAAAAAACCATCTAAATTAAACTGCTGCCCTGACTCAGTAGAAGTCATTGGGGATGCTGCCTCTGTTGTAGACACCCAGGTGTGGAACGGCGCTAGGGTTTGGTCAAAAAAGCGTTCTTTGAAAAATTGTCGCTGGTCATAGACCTGGGAGATTTTTCCCAGCCATTGGGTGGTGATTTGTTCTAGATCAGGAATAACAGAAGTTATTGCCTGATGTTTGGGGATGTCTTGAGACAACAGTTGAGAAAATGTACCTGCTTCAAGGGCTTGGAAACCTGGGGAACGGGTCATCAGTTCGTAGGTCAAATCCTGCCGACCGCTATTAAAAGCACGGGCTCCGTCGGCAAGGATAATTAACTGGGGCAGTTGCTCCGGAGGGAGAATTTGCCGCAGCAGTAGATCAAAGATCTGGACAGTGGCACCATTAATCCCGAAATTAAAAATATCAAGGGGCGGATGGCCTTTCTCGGTGAGGGCCATTTGCAGGGCCAGGGGATCGAGGCCACGCAGGGCACGGGAACTACCAATAATAAGAACGTCAGGTACACCATTTTTGGCGATGCGCTCTTGGTAGAGGGCGAGTTTTTCGTCTAGGAGCGGATTATCAAAGGAAGGATAGGGGCTAGTTAGGGGAGGGGCGATCGCCTTTGGGGCTGTGGTTGGCCAATTGGTGACTGGAAGCTGGGCCTCTAAGACTTCTGAGCGGGTTGCCGGATCGGTTTGGGACATGGACACAGGTTGAGGTTGAACCAGATCCCGCCGGAGCCATTGGCCCGCCAACCAATCGGTTTGGGCCGTGACTAAAATGCCGCCCAGCAGCCACAGGCAAGCCACTCGCCACCGCCGCTGCGGGGAAAAGACGTTTCGCTCGGATTCACCCTGGTGTAAAACCAGACCACAATTATCCGGTATTGGCTGCCAGAGGCGACTACGCTGGAGGAGATTACGGGCACCTTGGTTGAAGCGTTCTAGGGGAGAAAGACTGGGGTCAGTTTCGACGGGGGGAAGGGCGGTTTCCGTTGGCGTCTGTGGTGATGTCCTGGCTGGGGTAATAGTGTTGAATTTTAATGATTGTTGCCAGAGGGCTTTGCTTTGGCCCGAACGGCGGCCATAGACCTTTAGACGACTAAAGGGATGGGGTTCTAAATGCCGAAAAAGAGTGGCGATCGCCTTGAGCGTTGCCATTTGGGGTGGACAGGCGATCGCCTCCGTCATGATGTAGAGGGTGTCATCCTTTTGGCGGAGGGTAATGTGGATGCCGCCAGTGGCTAAACGTCTTGTCAGATCAGGATTCAGGCAACGTTGGAGCAAAAACCGCCACGCCTCCAAATCCCCCTGTTGGGCCAACTGTCCGGGAGAATCATGGTGTACCCCTGGCTTATCCCCCGGCAACGACCATTCACTGCGCCAGAGTTCTTCATTGTGGGGAGCTGATTTCGCACGGATTAGCGCGCGCTGTAACCCCTGGGGCGCGAGGACGTCGAGAATGTCTTGGATGGTCTTGAGAATGTGGGCCTGGGCTAGGGAAATATTGGGGGCCAGGATGCACTCCAGGGACAACACAGCATCGGTTACAGCCGCCCGAATGGTGAGGGGGTGGGCTTGGAATGACTGGGTCAAAATCTGGGAGATCGCCTCAGGATCTCCCCATTGGCCCCACTGCCGCAACATGACATCGGGGGGCGTCAGATCAACCCATAGCAACCATTCTGGCTTTTCTTCCCCACGAATTTGACAGCGGATTGCCCCATCGCGAAAACCTTTGATTTCCAGTTCCCGGAGTCGCTGCACCAGAGATTCTGTCAGCAAGCCATAGTCCGGGCTGTAGTCACATTCACAGGTAATCCAGAGACGCTGTTGCCCTTGGTGGGGGGCTGTATTCGCTAGGGTCTGGGTTTCAACCCGAATATTAATGCCCAATTGGCTGAGATTTTGACTTAAATATTGGGCGATCGCCTGGGGATAACCGAGGCGGGCCTGATTTTTTCGATTGAGCTGGAACGTCTCCGGGTTCGACGATGGGGACGACTGACCCAGGGGAATTAGGCTTAACCAGAGGCTTTTTTTCTCTTGGCGGAGGCGACCATAGACAATGAGACGGTGAATTGTGATTCCAGGGGTCGGCTCTAGGAGTTGCACAGGGGGAGGTTGACGGCGCATTCTCCGTAAAATGGCTTGGGTAATCTCTTCTTTTTCCGTGGGACAACTGGTTTCACAGAGGATGTGGAGCGTATTCCCCCGCAGTCGCACCCGCAACCGCAGATACCCTCCCAGGGGCACCGCCAGGCGAATGGCATCCTGGAGCCAGGGTGCTAAATGAAAGTGAAGATCCGTGGAGGTTGCAGTTGTCACAGTAACAATGGAGCGTTTTTAGGGTGGCCGGGTGGGGACAATTCACCCCTAAGATAAACGAAAGTCCCCAGAATTGTTCTCCCATAAATAGACTAGTAGGATAAGGATGCCCTGTCGTGTCTGTAGCCCGATGAAAGTTCAGTTACCTGTGCCCTCTAATCTCCTGGTTGGGTTATTAGCCCCAGCCTATTTATTGACCCACCGTTGGGGTGAAGATCTCGCCCAGACCCTAACGCAGGCAGGGGTTTGGAGTGAAGAAATTTTCCGGGGCGATCGCCTACCATCTTTACCCTTTCCCGATGTTGAGACGTCCGATTAGCCTGCACCGCCACCGCCACCCCCCAAAGGCGATCGCCCGTTCCGTGTTCCACTGCACTACCCCGATCGAACCTTAACCCTTACAATCATCAAGATCTTCTTTCACAGCAGACAGCCCATTTTCCTAGCCCCAAACGTCTAAGTACCATGAACCAAGTCATGCATCCCCCCAGTGCCGAAGCTGAACTTTTGTCCACTTCCCAATCTCTCCTCCGGCAACGCCTCACGCTGGTTGAAGACATTTGGCAGGCGGTGTTGCAGAAAGAATGTGGTCAAAAACTCGTCGAACGGCTCAATCATCTCCGGGCAACCCGAACCGCCGATGGCCAAAGCCTAAACTTCTCTCCAAGTAGTATTTCTGAGCTGATCGAAACCCTAGATCTAGAAGATGCGATCCGGGCAGCACGGGCTTTTGCCCTCTATTTCCAGCTGATCAATAGCGTCGAGCAACATTACGAACAGCGCGAACAACAACAATTTCGGCGGAACCTCGCCTCTGCCAATGCCAGCGAAGCCAACGGTAACAGCGTCCATACAGAAATTGCCCCCACCCAAGCCGGCACCTTTGATTGGTTGTTTCCCCATCTCAAGCACCAAAATATGCCGCCCCAGACGATCCAGCGTCTTCTCAATCAGTTGGATATTCGACTGGTATTTACGGCCCACCCCACGGAGATTGTCCGCCACACGATTCGCAATAAGCAGCGGCGGATTGCGGGGATCCTACGGCAACTGGATCAAACCGAAGAAGGGCTGAAAAGCTTGGGGACAAGCGATTCTTGGGAAATTGAAAATATTCAGCAGCAACTTACCGAAGAAATTCGGCTCTGGTGGCGCACCGATGAGCTGCACCAATTTAAACCCCAGGTGTTGGACGAAGTGGATTATGCGTTGCATTATTTTGAGGAAGTTCTGTTTGACACCCTGCCCGAATTATCGGTACGGCTCCAACAGGCCCTAAAAGCGTCTTTCCCGACGCTTAAAGTACCGACCACCAATTTTTGTAATTTTGGCTCTTGGGTTGGGGGCGATCGCGATGGCAACCCTTCTGTCACTCCTGACGTTACGTGGAAGACAGCCTGCTATCAACGGGGTTTGGTGCTGGAACGCTACATCGCCTCGGTGGAATCCCTCTCGGATGTGTTGAGCTTATCGCTGCACTGGAGTAATGTGCTGCCGGATCTGCTGGATTCGTTGGAGCAGGATCAAAATATTTTCCCCGACATCTACGAAACCCTAGCTATTCGTTACCGCCAAGAACCCTATCGTCTCAAGTTGGCCTACATCAAGCGGCGCTTGGAAAATACCTTGGAGCGCAACCGTCGTCTAGCGAATATGCCTGCCTGGGAAAACAAAGTAGAAGCGGCCGATGACAAGGTTTATATCTGTGGCCAGGAGTTTCTCGCTGACCTAAAACTGATCCGCGAAAGCCTGGTACAGACGGAAATCAACTGTGCGGCCCTGGATAAACTCATTTGCCAAGTCGAAATTTTTAGCTTTGTGCTCACTCGCCTTGATTTTCGCCAAGAATCAACGCGCCACTCCGATGCGATCGCCGAAATTGTTGACTACCTAGGGGTGTTGCCCAAATCCTACAACGACCTAAGCGACGCAGAAAAAACCGCTTGGCTAGTGCAAGAACTTAAAACCCGCCGTCCCTTGATTCCGAAGGAAATGCACTTTTCGGAAAGAACCGTCGAGACGATCCAAACGCTCCAGGTGCTGCGCCGTCTCCAGCAGGAATTTGGCATCGGCATTTGTCAGACCTACATCATCAGCATGACCAACGAAGTCAGTGATGTCTTAGAAGTGCTGCTCTTGGCCCAGGAAGCGGGTTTGTATGACCCCCTCACAGGGATGACCACTATCCGCATTGCGCCCCTCTTTGAGACGGTGGATGATCTGCGTAACGCCCCGGAAATCATGCAGGCGTTGTTTGAAATTCCCCTCTATCGCGCTTGTTTAGCTGGTGGCTATGAACCCCCTGCCGATGGCCGCTGTGATGAAACCTTTGGCGATCGCCTGGTGCCGAATCTCCAGGAAATTATGCTCGGCTATTCCGACAGCAACAAAGATTCCGGCTTCCTGAGTAGTAATTGGGAAATCCACAAAGCCCAGAAAAATCTCCAACAAGTGGCCGATCCCTACGGCATTGACCTCCGCATTTTCCATGGTCGCGGTGGTTCCGTTGGTCGGGGTGGCGGTCCTGCCTACGCCGCTATTTTGGCCCAACCGCCGAACACCATTAATGGCCGGATTAAAATCACCGAACAGGGGGAAGTGCTGGCGTCTAAATATTCCCTCCCAGACTTGGCGCTATACCACCTCGAAAGCGTCTCTACGGCGGTGATTCAATCGAGTTTGTTGGCCAGTGGCTTTGATGATATTCAGCCCTGGAACCGGATTATGGAAGACCTCTCCCAGCGATCGCGGGCGGCTTACCGGGCGTTAATTTACGAAGAACCCGACTTCCTCGACTTTTTCATGTCCGTGACGCCGATTCCGGAAATTAGCCAACTGCAAATCAGTTCCCGTCCGGCCCGTCGGAAAAAGGGCAATAAAGATTTGAGTAGTCTCCGGGCGATTCCCTGGGTCTTTAGCTGGACTCAAAGCCGTTTCCTTGTTCCCGCTTGGTATGGTGTGGGTACGGCGCTCCAGGGCTTTTTTGAAGAGGATCCCGTCGAGAACCTGAAGTTAATGCGCTATTTCTACAGTAAATGGCCTTTTTTCCGGATGGTGATCTCAAAGGTAGAGATGACCCTTTCCAAGGTGGACTTACAAATGGCGAGCCACTACGTCCACGAACTGGCAGAAAAAGAAGATATTCCCCGATTTGAAAAGCTTCTAGAGCAGATTTCCCAGGAATACAACCTCACGAAGCGGCTAATCCTCGAAATTACGGAAAATGAAGCCCTCCTCGATGGCGATCGCCCCCTCCAGCGTTCTGTCCAACTGAGAAATGGCACCATTGTCCCCCTCGGTTTCCTGCAAGTCTCATTGCTCAAACGGCTACGTCAATACACTAGAGAAACCCAAGCCAGTATCGTTCACTTCCGCTATAGCAAAGAAGAACTCCTGCGGGGTGCCCTTTTAACCATCAATGGCATCGCCGCCGGCATGCGGAATACGGGTTGATCTCAAACAGCCCTGTAAACATAAAGTAGGGGTTCACCATGGCAAACCCCTACAACCCTAAAGAAAGTGAAAAGCGATTTAGAAAACCTGTTCTACTTCTGCAATTTCCGGAATATTTTCCCGTAAACGCCGTTCGATGCCCATCCGTAGGGTCATGGTTGAACTGGGGCAAGACCCACAAGCGCCCTGGAGACGCAGTTTAACCACGGGGCCATCAATCTCTACCAACTCAACGTTGCCGCCGTCGGCTTTGAGGTAAGGACGCAATTCATCAAGGGTTGCTTCGACGTTTTCGGTCGTGAGTGCTAATGCCATAATTTTTTTGGTGAACGAAGGGATCGCCTTCTATTATAAAGTTTCCGTTTTATTCCTTTGCAAAGAAAATGCTCTCCAGTAGACTTTGAGGCGATAATGTTGGCGATCTCGGAGAGATCCGCTACCCACCCAACAGTTGCCCCTAGAACAACAACGGTAGTAGGGTAATTAATTATGCCAAGTCCAAACGACCTTAACCTAATTGACGAAACCTTGGGTGAACAGCCGCTTCAGGAAGGCACCCCAGACGGAGCAATGGCGGCAGAATCGATGCTCCGGATGCTTACTGCTGCCGATAAAAACCAACGCATGATCGCTGCCCGCTATTTTTGCGACCACCGGGATGCGCGCGCGGTAAATCCCCTCATTGAACTGCTCCAGGGAGATGTTTGTCCCCTCACCCGTGTCAGTGCTGCCTATGCCCTCGGTCGTAACGCCTCAGAAACAGCGGTCCCGGCTCTCATCGATGTGCTTGCACAAGACTGGAATGGCTATGTGCGCAAAGGGGTTGTTTGGGCCTTGGGGAACTGTGGCGATCGCCGCTCCGTTGATCCATTAGTCCATGCCCTCCAAAATGATATTTCTGCTGTCCGTTTATGGGCTGCCAGCAGCCTCGCCCAGGTGGCCAAACTCCAGTACGAAGACATTTCCCGTGCGATTCCGCCCCTGATCCGGGGGTTGCGCCGCGATAAAATGGCCGCCGTCCGCAGTAACTGCGCTTGGTCATTAGGGCAACTCTGTCGCGAAATGCCCTCCAATGTGATCTATGCCACCGCCGTTGATGCCCTCATTGAAGCTCTCGTTGAAGATGAAGATGTCGGCGTGAAAGAAGATGCCCGGGCCGCCCTGCTGCGTATTGGTGATCCCAATGGCCTGCAAATGATCGAAGCGTTAGAATTTGAAGGTTTGATTTAAAAAAACTTTACAAACCTTACAGTCAAAATTTTCTATGGATCGACCCCTCACGGTAGGTATCAGTGGTGCATCGGGGCTTATCTATGCGGTGCGGACGCTCAAATATTTGCTTGAAGCCAACTTGACAGTGGATGTCGTCGCCTCAAAAGCATCCTTTATGGTGTGGCAAGCCGAAAATGGCATTACTATGCCCGCTGATCCCGATCGCCAAGCTAAGTTTTGGCGTGACCAGGCAGGGGTTCCAGAAAAAGGCATTTTGCGTTGTCATCGTTGGGGTGATGTAGGAGCAGGCATTGCCAGTGGTTCCTACCGCACAAAAGGAATGCTGGTCATCCCTTGTAGTATGAGCACCGTTGCAAAAATTGCCAATGGCCTCAGCTCTGATCTCCTTGAACGGGCGGCAGATGTCTCCATTAAGGAAGGTCGTAAAGTGGTCATTGTCCCCAGGGAAACACCTTTTAGTTTGATTCACTTGCGGAATTTGACCCAACTGGCTGAGGTGGGCGTAAAAATTGTCCCGGCGATTCCGGCTTGGTATCACCAACCGCAAACGATTCATGATCTGGTGGATTTTGTTGTTGCTAGGGCCTTGGATCAGTTTGAGATTGACTGTGTTCCCCTCAAGCGTTGGAAAGAAGAGGCCGCCAGCCAAAAATCAGAGTGATGATCTACCCTAGGGGTATTTCTCGCGGAGTATCTATTACCCATGAACACTCGACTTAAGCTGCTACTGACGGCCCTATGGTGGAGTGCCTTGCCTCTGGTGGGTTGTTCGTCCCAATCCGTTTCGATGCCCGATGAAACTTCACCTCTAACCGAAGCAACGCCGACGCTCATGAGTCCCCAGGCGGAGGATTTAGCGGTGGATGCCGTGACAGTGACGCCAATTGTTGAAGGTTTGGAACGTCCCTGGGGGGTTGCGTGGTTACCCAATGGGGATATGTTGATCACAGAGCGGCCGGGACGGTTGCGCCTGGTGCGGGATGGGGTGTTAGAACCAGAGGCGATCGCCGGGGTTGCAGAAGTCTCCGCCGCCGAAGCCCAACAACTGTTTGCTTCGAGACAGGGGGGATTGTTAGATATTGCCCTTCATCCAGACTTTGAACAAAACAATTGGGTTTATTTCACCTATGCCTTTGGCACCCAGGATGCAAACCGCACAAGGGTTGCCCGGGCCAAATTTGACGGGGAAAAATTGACGGATTGGGAAGTGATTTTTCAGGTGGCGCGTACCAAACAAGGGGGACAGCATTTCGGTTCTCGGCTGACTTGGCTCCCGGATCAAACCTTACTCATTTCCATTGGTGACGGTGGGAATCCCCCCCTGGAGCAGGATGGCGAGTTCATTCGTAATCAGGCCCAAAACCTCGATAGCCATTTGGGGAAGGTGGTTCGCATTAACGATGATGGCTCAATTCCTGACGATAATCCCTTTGTAGATGAGCCGGGCGCTTTACCGGAAATTTGGAGCTACGGCCACCGCAATATTCAGGGACTGGCCTTTGACCCAATGACTCAACGGGTTTGGGCGACGGAACACGGCTCTAGGGGCGGTGATGAAGTGAATCTGATCCAGGCAGAAGCCAATTACGGTTGGCCCAAGGTTTCTTTTAGTGCGGAATATGCGACGGGGCGACCCGTGGCCCCCGCAACAACGGCCCCAGGAATTACGGATCCCCAGCGGGTTTGGACACCTTCGATCGCCCCTTCTGGGTTAGCGATTTATACAGGCGATCGCCTTTTGGATTGGCAAGGGAATTTATTTGCAGGGGGCTTGGTTTCCCGGGATATTCGCCGCTTAGAAGTTGACGAACGGGGAAATGTGATCGCCGAGTCGCGGATTCCCATTGGCCAACGGGTGCGGGATGTGCGCCAAGGCCCCGACGGTTACCTCTACGTTCTGACGGATGCAAATTCAGGTCAACTGTTACGCCTCGCACCCCAGAGTGAAGGTTCATAACCATCCCTCAACTCTTTTGCCACAATGGAATGGTGCGCTGACTGAGATTTGCCATGATTGCCCTTTCTGACTACCAACCCCTCACTCCAGAAGAATATTTAGCCCTTGAGCAAACGAGCGAAATTAAGCATGAATATATCGATGGTGAAATTTACGCCATGGCTGGGGGCACGGGCAATCATAATCTGATCAGTAGTAATCTCTTAATTCTCTTGAAAAATGGACTCCGGGCTGCGGGCTGTCGGACTTACATCTCGGATATGAAAGTTAATGTGGGCGATCGCCGTCGTTTTTTCTATCCAGATCTAGTTGTCACCTGTGACCAGCGAGACGAGCCACAACTCAGCTATATTCAATTCCCCACGGTGATTGTAGAAGTGCTTTCCCCCTCAACAGAATCCTTTGATCGGGGGCGCAAGTTCGAGTTTTACCGGGAAATTCCCAGTCTGCAAGAGTATCTCCTCATCAATGTGGATCAATACCTGGTGGAATGTTTTCGTCGCCAAAAAGCTGATATCTGGCTTCTACAAACCTATAAAGGTCTAGAGGCGATCGCCCACATCGAAGCCCTAAATCTGGATGCCCCCCTCCAGGAAATCTATGGTGACGTTCCCCTAGAATAATCCCGGCATTTCCCCCGTCATAGTGAAAGGCGATCGCCTAAAATGAGGGTCTACTTCCCCTACTAGAGTGCCCCCTCGCCATGTCTTTTGTCGGTCTCCACATCCACAGTGATTACAGTTTGCTCGATGGCGCGTCCCAGATTAAACCCCTCATTAAACGGGCCGAAGAACTGAAAATGCCGGCGATCGCCTTAACGGATCATGGGGTGATGTACGGGGCGATTGAACTGCTCAAAACCTGTCGCAATAAGCGGATCAAGCCGATCATTGGCAACGAAATGTACGTGATCAACGGCGACATCGAAGACAAAACCCAACGGTTTAAGAAGTACCATCAGGTCGTTCTGGCGAAAAATACCCAGGGCTACAAAAATCTGGTGAAACTGACCACCATCTCCCACCTCAAAGGTTTTCAAGGTAAAGGGATTTTCGCCCGCCCCTGCATTAATAAAGAACTCATTGAGCAACACCACGAAGGGCTGATTATGACCAGTGCCTGTCTCGGTGGGGAAGTGCCCCAATGTATCCTCAAGGGCGAATATCAGCGGGCGCGGGAAGTGGCGAAGTGGTACAAAAATATTTTTGGCGATGACTATTACCTCGAAATCCAAGACCATGGCTCCCAGGAAGACCGCATCGTCAATGTGGAGATCGTCAAAATTGCCCAGGAACTCGACATTAAAATCATCGCCACCAACGACTCCCACTTCATTTCCTGCTACGACGTGGAGGCCCATGACGCCCTGCTATGTATCCAGACTGCTAAATTAATCACCGAAGATAAGCGCCTCCGCTACAGCGGCACCGAATATCTCAAATCCGCCGACGAGATGCGTAAACTTTTTCGGGATCACCTCGACCCAGGGATTATTGACCAGGCGATCGCCAATACCCTCGAAGTTGCCGCCAAGGTCGAACCTTACAAAATCCTGGGGGAACCCCGCATTCCCGATTACCCCGTCCCCGAGGGCCACACCGCTGACAGTTACCTCGAAGCAGTCACCTGGGACGGACTCCTCAAACGCCTCAAATGCAAAACCCAGGCCGAAGTCGATCCCACCTACAAAGAACGCCTCGAATACGAACTGCAAATGATGCAGCAGATGGGCTTTTCCACGTACTTCCTCGTGGTATGGGATTACGTAAAATACGCCAGGGACAATGATATTCCCGTCGGGCCAGGGCGCGGTTCTGCGGCGGGTTCCCTCGTGGCCTATTCCCTGGGCATTACGAATATTGACCCCATTCACCACAGTCTGCTGTTCGAGCGGTTCCTCAACCCCGAACGAAAATCCATGCCGGACGTTGATACGGATTTTTGTATCGAGCGGCGGGACGAAATGATCAAGTATGTCACCGAAAAATATGGTGAAGACCGGGTCGCACAAATTATTACTTTTAACCGCATGACCTCCAAGGCCGTGCTCAAAGATGTGGCGCGGGTGCTGGATATTCCCTACGGAGAAGCGGACATGATGGCAAAAATGATCCCTGTGGCCCGGGGCAAACCGGCAAAGCTGAAGGTGATGATTTCCGACGATACGCCAGAACCAGAATTTAAACGTCGCTACGAAACCGATCCCCAAGTACGCCGCTGGGTCGATATGGCGATCCGCATCGAAGGAACAAACAAAACCTTTGGGGTTCATGCCGCCGGGGTGGTGATTTCTTCAACGCCCTTAGATGAAGCGGTACCGCTCCAGCGTAACAATGAAGGGGCGGTGATCACCCAATATTACATGGAAGATGTGGAGGCGATGGGGCTGCTGAAAATGGATTTTCTCGGCCTAAAAAATCTCACTACCATCAAAAAAGCGGCGGATTTGATCAAAGAATATCGCCACGTAGAACTGGATCTCGATCAGTTACCCCTCGATGAACGCAAGGCCCTAGAAATCATCAGTAAAGGCCATGCGAAAAAGTTACCGGGTGATATTGATAAAACCCATGATCTGTTTGGTCGGGGAGATCTAGAGGGGATTTTCCAGCTTGAATCTGACGGCATGAAAAAAATTGTCCAGGATTTGCGCCCTTCCGGCATTGAGGACATTTCCTCTGTCCTTGCCCTTTACCGACCTGGCCCCTTGGATGCGGGCTTAATTCCGATTTTTATCAACCGCAAACATGGCGTCGAAAAGATTGAATATCAGCACGAGCTTTTGCAGTCGATTTTGAATGAAACCTATGGGGTCTTGGTTTACCAAGAACAGATTATGAAAATGGCCCAGGATTTGGCGGGCTATTCCCTCGGGGAAGCGGATCTGCTGCGGCGGGCGATGGGGAAAAAGAAAATTGATGAAATGAAAAAACACGAGGCCAAGTTCGTGGAGGGGGCGGCGACCAATGGGGTTTCGGAGGCGATCGCCAGGGATTTGTTCGACCAGATGGTGAAATTTGCGGAATATTGCCTCGCCGGGGGCACACCTGTTGTTACGGTGGAATATGGGGTACTGCCAATCCAGACCATTGTGGAACAGGAATTGCTCTGCCATGTGTACAGTGTTGATGCCCAGGGCTTGATTTACACGCAACCCATTGAACAGTGGCACCAACGGGGCGATCGCCTTTTGTATGAATATGAACTGGAAAATGGCCAAATGATTCGGGCGACCCCAGACCATAAATTCCTGACCACCACCGGGGAACTGCTACCCATTGACGAGATTTTTACCCAAAATTTAGACCTAGCCGCCTGGGCAGTACCAGATTTCTTGCCTAGAACTGCTTAGGTTTGCGAGTTTGGCGATATTCAAACAACAGTAAAGCGGCAACGGCGATCGCAAAGGGCAACAGATAGTACAGACCCCGAAAAACAATTAAGGTGGCTAAAATGACCTCCTCTGGCTGGGTGTCTTGCAAGAAAAAGAGAATCACCGTCTCAAAAATCCCCAAACCACCGGGAATTGTACTCACTAGGCCGGCGACCATCGCTAGTACATAAACTCCGAAAAAAACAGGATAATTGAGGGGTGGCGCCAACAGAGAATGCAGTGCTAGAGCGGCAAATCCCCAATCCAAACTAAATACAAGAACCTGCTGAAGAGAAAGTTGCAATGAAGGAAATTTAAACTGATAATTACGCCACTGCAATGGCTTTTTAAACACACAAGAACCCAGCACATATAAAGCACTAATCCCTAAACAAAGAATGCCAAATCCCTGTAATGATTTTGCAAAAAAAGGCAATTGAATGCCCGTTGGTAGGGGAAACTTAAAAATCGTAAAAATAATGCCACTAATGGGCAATAACCCGACCCACAAACTTAAATTGGTAAAGGCAATAACCTGAGCAATTTCTAAATGGGACACTTGCCACTGACGATAGAGGCGATAGCGCAACATACTCCCCGACAGAAACGCAAAACCCACGTTTGGACTAATGGCATAGGTGATCAACCCTGTAAAGGCGATTTTATAGGTATCTAAAGTTTTTTGGAGATATCGAAATGCCAAAAGATCATAATTGGCGATCGCCCCGTAACTACACACCACAAAAAAGCTTGCTAGTCCTAACTGAGCTCCAGAAAGATGATTCAAATTTTCCCAGACAAGAGGCCAATTAATACGTCGAAATTCCTGCCAAATCACCCCCACTGCCACCGCACAAATGACGAGACTTATGCCCGATAGAAAATGCTTTTTAAAAAATCTTTGACGGTCACTTTTACGATCTATCACTGGGCTAACCCAAAAATATTTTGCCAAAGTTCATTTTGTCTGCCCTTACCATTGCCAGAACTTTACCATAGCCTCCAATGGGGGAATCTCTTCCGATAGAATAAAAGATTGATCAATTAACAAAGGTTGAATTAGTAACAATGAATGTACTCGTGGTGGGTAACGGCGGCAGAGAGCATGCGATCGCCTGGAAACTGCTCCAATCTCCCAACGTCCAGAAAGTCGTTTGTACCCCCGGAAATGGCGGCACCGCTCTGTTAGAAAATTGCCTCAATCTGCCTATTGCCGTGGATGACTTTGCGGGAATTGCCCAAGCCTGCTCTGACCACGACATTGCCTTTGTTGCCGTCGGCCCAGAAGTCCCCCTTTCCCTCGGTCTCGCTGACTTTCTCTCAGAACGCAAGATTTCCGTATTCGGCCCGAAAAAAGATGGCGCAATCATTGAAGCCAGTAAAGCTTGGGCCAAGGACTTAATGAACGAAGCAGGGGTTCCCACCGCCGCCGCTGGCACTTTTAACAATCCCCAAGCCGCAAAGGACTACATCAAAACCCAAGGCGCGCCCATCGTTGTCAAAGCCGATAGTCTCGCTGCCGGAAAAGGGGTGATCGTCGCGGAAACCTTAGAAGAAGCCTTAAACGCCGTTGATCGCCTCTGGGCCGAAGGGTACAAAACCTTGGTCGTCGAAGAATTTCTCATGGGTCAAGAAGTCTCTGTCCTCGCTCTCACCGATGGGAAGACGATCCGCCCCTTGCTGCCCTCCCAAGACCACAAACAAATTGGCGAAGGAGATACTGGGGAAAATACCGGGGGCATGGGGGTTTACGCCCCAACGCCCATCGCCACCACCGAGATCATGGCCCAAGTCCAAACCGATGTTCTGGAGGCCACTCTCAAAACTTTACAAAATCGCGGCATTGATTACCGGGGGATTCTCTACGCAGGTCTCATGGTTGCACCAAATGGCGAGGTTAAGGTGCTGGAATTTAACTGTCGCTTTGGCGATCCAGAAACCCAGGCGGTTTTACCCCTCCTCGAAACACCCCTTGATGAGATTATGCTCGCCTGCATTAATCAAACCCTGGCTGAACTGCCTCCTTTGCAGTGGTATGACGGTAGTGCAGTTTGCGTCGTGGCGGCGGCGGCGGGCTATCCCGGTGCCTATGAAAAGGGCAAGATTATCACAGGTATCCAAGCAGCTGAAGCTCTAGGTGCGACAGTTTTCCATGCAGGGACTAAATTAG
Organism: Picosynechococcus sp. PCC 8807; assembly: GCF_001693295.1. Taxonomy (NCBI): domain Bacteria; kingdom Bacillati; phylum Cyanobacteriota; class Cyanophyceae; order Chroococcales; family Geminocystaceae; genus Picosynechococcus; species Picosynechococcus sp. PCC 8807. The sequence continues at coordinate 1,482,277 of NZ_CP016483.1, read as the reverse complement.
AAGGAGATACCCTCGTCACCAATGGGGGTCGTGTCCTTGGCATTGTTTGCCGTGGTCACAGTTTTGAGCAGGCGATCGCCAATGTCTACCAGGCCGTTCCCAAGGTTCAGTTCCCAGGAATGTACTATCGTCGCGACATTGGCCATCGCCTCAAAAAAGCGTAACTTGCAACAAAACGTTACATTGTATTTAATAAAGCAAACTTGATCTGGTAAGTTCACCCCCGAAAACACCTTGCTAACCCTCATCACCAAACTCCGCAATATCCTTTCCCGCTGGTGGTCAGAATTCACATTGCAGACCAAACTGATGGCTGCAGCCACCCTCGCCGTGTCCCTGCTGATGAGTGGTTTTACCTTTTGGGCGGTGAACTCAATCCAGCAAGATGCCCGCCTGAATGACACCCGTTTCGGCAGCGATCTGGGCCTTTTACTGGCAGCGAATGTCGCGCCCCTTGTCGCCGACCACAATCTTTCTGACCTCGCCCTCTTCACCAATCGCTTTTACAACAGCACCGAAAACGTCCGCTACCTCATCTATGCCGATCCCAACGGCAAAATTGTCTACGGTATTCCCTACTCCGAAGCCGAAGTCCAAAACAGCCTCACCATCGAACGGCGCATTACCCCACCAGACGATTACAATCCCGCCGGATTTTTCCCCGTTGCCAAGCAACATTTAACCCCCAACGGCGAAATTACGGATGTCTTTGTACCCCTCCACCAAAATGACGAATATCTGGGCATTCTTGTGGTGGGCATCAATCCCAATGCCACCGTTGTTGCTTCTTCTAATCTGACGCGGGATGTTACCCTCGCCGTGTTTGTCTTTATTTGGGTCATGGTCATCCTCGGTGGTGTTTTTAACGCCTTGACCATTACGCGCCCCATTAAAGAACTCCTCGATGGCGTGAAAAATATTGCCGCCGGAAATTTCGAGCAACGGATCGATCTTCCCTTTGGCGGGGAACTCGGTGAACTGATCGTAAACTTCAACGAAATGGCCGAACGGCTTGCTAGCTACGAAGAGCAAAATATTGAAGAACTCACCTCCGAAAAAGCCAAGCTCGAAACCCTCGTCACCACCATTGCCGACGGAGCAATTCTCCTCGACACAGACTTAAAAATTATTTTGGCCAACCCAACGGCCCGCAAGATTTTTCACTGGGACGAAAAATCAATCATTGGCACCACTGTCCTACACCACTTACCCGCCTCTGTCACCACCCAAATTACCCGGCCGCTCCATCAGATTGCCGCTGGCGAAAACCTAGATTCAGACTTCCTGATTGAGCACCATGCTGTCCAAGGCAATGCCGAAGAAATTATTCGGGGAAATGAATTTAAAATCACCCTTGAAGATATGGTGGACAACGTGGCAGAAGCCACAACGATTCGGATTTTGCTGACTGAAGTGCTAGACAAGAGCAAAATCAATGTGCGGGGCATTGCGATTACCGTTCAAGACATCACCAAAGAAGCGGAGCTCAATAAGGCCAAAAGCCAATTTATCAGTAACGTTTCCCATGAATTGCGCACCCCACTCTTTAACATCAAGTCTTTTATTGAGACCCTCCATGAATATGGGGATGACTTGACAGAACAGCAGCGGCAAGATTTCCTCGAAACCGCCAATAACGAGACCGATCGCCTTACCCGTCTGGTGAATGATGTTTTAGATTTATCGCGCCTTGAATCTTCCCGTGTTTATCGCCTTGATGAAGTGGATATTGCCCAGCCCATTGAGCAAACCCTGAGAACCCACCAACTTAACGCCCGGGATAAAGAAATTACCCTGACCCATGAGTTAGCAACTGATCTACCGATGATTTTGGGTCATTATGATTTGTTGTTACAGGTACTAACAAATCTCGTGGGGAATGCACTCAAATTCACCCAAGCAGGGGGCTGTGTCAGTGTGAGAGCCTATCCTGTTCCCCACGATCCAGAGCGGGTGCGCATTGAAATTTCAGATACAGGGATTGGCATTGACCCAGAGGATCAAGAGGCAATTTTTGACCGTTTCTTCCGGGTAGAAAATCGTGTGCATACCCTCGAAGGCACGGGGCTTGGGTTATCAATCGTGAAAAATATTATTGATAAACACAATAGTCGGATTCACCTCATCAGTGAAGTGGGCATTGGTACCACGTTTTGGTTTGAGCTGAACGTTGCCCAAGGGACGCCGGAATTACAGTTGCTCGACAACCAGCACCATGTCCAGGATCAATCGATAGAAGTCAGCAGTAATTAGCGGCGCTTGAGAAAAAGCTGCGTGAAATAGTAGACACCTTCTTCATTTTTAACGACACCAATGCCTGTGAGATCGAAGTCGCCAATAATATTTTTGTGGTGGCCGGGACTGTCGATCCAACCTTCTACGGCCACGGTGGCAAGGTCATCATAGCCTTGGAGAAGCGCGAGATTTTCGGCAACACTGGCATATTTTAAAGCTTGTTTTTCAAGGCTAGCGGCCCGTTCGTCAAAACCATCATGGGAAAAGCTGGTTTCACCGGAGGCCATTTTGGCACTGTATTTGCGGGACTCATTCGTAATCCGGTAGTCCAACGTTAAAGGTTCTAGGCCCAGACTGACTCGATAGGCGTTGATTTGGGCATGAATCTGCTGTTCGATGGTTTCAGTATTGGGATTTTTGACGGGTTGGGGGGTGAGGGGTTGTTCCTGTTGGGCGACCGGCTGATTCGCTGTGGAGGAAATGGTTGGTCGCTCTGTCTGCTGAAAGACGAAACGGGCACCGAAATAAAACAAGATGGGAACCACAAAACGTGACCAACGCTGGTGTCTCATGGGAAAGCCTCTGGGGAAAGTTAGCTCTATTGTAAGAATTCAGAATCTAAATGCTGAATCTGGATCGGTTCTTCTTGAAATTGGCGATCGCCATCGAGTTGCCAACTGCGATAGTCAGCGACGCGCCGCTGGTGGACAGAGAGAATGAGGTAAGAATAAATGTCCCAGGCGATCGCCCGGTCATATTCAGACGGAATTGCGGCATGGTCAGGGTGCGAATGGTAGATGCCAATGATCGCTAGGTCTTGGGCGCGGGCGTATTTCTGGGCTTTGAGAATTGCGGCAGGGGCGATCGCAAAGCGGTCATGGCGCGACTGGGATTGGGGATTTTGGGGGAGCAATTCCGGCATTGCTTGGCTAAACGCCAGCGTCCAAGTATTTTCTGTCGGCCAGATTTCCTGGACTATTTTATTTTGCCCCAGTAACAGACCACAACACTCCTCCGGATAGCAGGTCTGGGCGTGGGTGATGAGTTGTTCGATTTGAGAAGGAGTCAAGCTTAACATGATGGCCTTGTTGCTTTGTTGCCGAAAAAAACGCCCAAATCCTTAGCAGATTCAGGCGCAGTTTTGTTGAAGTGATTGAATTACAGCCTAGAATCCCATTGCCTTAGCCACCGCTGCCATATTTGCAGGAATTCCAGTTTGACCTTTTGATAAACTGTGGGCGATCGCCGCATCGGGATCCTTCAAACCATTACCCGTCAAGACACAGACCACTGTTGCTCCTGTTGGCACTTGATCTTTGACTTTCAAAAGTCCCGCCACCGAAGCTGCACTGGCAGGTTCACAGAAAATGCCTTCGTTAGCCCCAAGCTTGCGATAAGCTTCGATAATTTCTTCGTCGGTCACCGCATTAAAAGACCCTTGGCTAGCCGCTTGCACCCCGTGGGCTTTGTCCCAGTTTACCGGGTTGCCAATGCGAATTGCCGTTGCCAGGGTTTCCGGGTTATGGACAGGCCCTCCCTGGATAAACGGTGCCGCACCAGACGCTTGAAAGCCCATCATCCGGGGGAGCTTCGTCGCTTTATTTAGTTCATGATATTCACAAAATCCCATCCAATAGGCCGTGATATTCCCTGCATTGCCTACGGGGATACAAAGCCAATCTGGCGCTTCACCGAGGGCATCAACTACTTCAAATGCTGCGGTTTTTTGACCCTGGAGCCGGTAGGGATTCACAGAATTGACCAGTGTTACAGGGTAATTTTCCGACATTTGTCGCACGATGCTGAGGGCATTATCAAAGTTGCCTTCAATGGCGATCACTTCAGCCCCGTATAACAAAGCCTGGGCTAATTTTCCTAGGGCCACATAACCATCAGGAATTAGGACAAATGCCCGTAGACCTGCCCGCCTAGCATAGGCAGCAGCAGCAGCAGATGTGTTACCAGTACTCGCACAAATTACGGCTTCGGCCCCTGCTTCCTTGGCTTTGGTAATTGCCATGGTCATGCCCCGGTCTTTAAAGCTCCCCGTGGGATTTAGGCCGTCATATTTAGCATAGACTTGCACCCCACGACCAATTTCTGCGGCAATACTGGGAATGGGAATCAGGGGAGTATTGCCTTCGTAGAGGGTCACCACGGGGGTGCTGTCGGTTACGGGGAGATATTGGCGATACGCATTAATCAGGCCCGGCCACTTAGCAGCATGGTGGGTCGGAAAGGGAGCAGAGGTCGGATCGGCTTTAGGAGTACTCAGAACCACAATTGTTCTCTTAAAGTTTAGAAAGTGTAGTCAAACAAACGAAATCTTCTCTAAAGGGTAGCAGTAAGGGGCTATCTGGGCTAGTCACAGGGGCGATCGCCGCCGCATTGGTACAGGGATTTTAAGAAAAGATTAACGTGGATTAACTATTCTAAGAGTTTAGGGGCATAGATGGGCGGCCACGGTCACTGCAAATTCTTCTTCAAAGATCTCCTTGTTATAGTTTAAACTCCAGAGCTCTAGTTCGCAGGCATCATCCCTATGGGTTGGGGTCAGCTTGAGGGTGAGTAAACGCTGTTTCGCATCGAAGTCACACTGAATTTCGACGATCGCCCCCACCTGGCGTCGGTCAAGGGCCACCGCAAGCCGCATGATCGCACTTAGCTCACTCACCATCTGTCGGTGTTCTTTGTGGATGAGATTTTGATAATTTTCGTGTTTTTTCTTCGGCTTGCTTTTGCGGTGGTAGCGGGCGAGGTTCGCGACGATTTCTAATTGGGTCTCATTGAAACCGAGGAGCTCTGCATTACGAATCAGATAGTAGGAATGTTTATGGTGGGCCGCATGGCTAATGTAAAGACCACAGTTATGAAGGATCGCCGCCGCCCAGAGCATTTCCCTCGCTTCGGTGTCCCATTGATGCAGCCCCCCCTGGAGCTGATCAAAAAGACTCAGGGAAAATACGGCAGTGCGTTTACTGGCGACCAAATCAACGCGATATTTTTTGGCGATCGCCATCACACTCCGTTCCCGAATCGAACTTTGGTATTGCAGGCGACTTTCAATCAAACCATGGGAAAGCATCCAGTCGACGATCACCCCTTCCCGCAACGCCCGTTCACAGAGGGTAATTTTCTTCAGCTGTAATAGATCCATCGCTTCTTGGAGGATGATTGCCCCTGCCAGGATAATTTCTGCGCGCTTATCGGACATCCCTGGTAAATTTGAGCGCTCCCGACAATTAAGCTCCCGCATCTGTTGGATCAGTTTGCCCAAGTCTTGACGCGAGAACGTGTAGCCATGGAGAGGACTCGGCACGCTTCCCAAATCAGCCATCGCGTGCATTGCTGCCAAGGTTTCAATGGTGCCAGAGGTACCGATCATTTGTACCTGTTCTTCCGGGAAAAGATGCTCTTGTAGTTCTTCAATGGGACGCTCTAACATCCCCCGAATATAAGCTTGTAGGGCCGCAAATTCCCGGTTGCTAATTGGATCAGTATTTACAAAGTCCTGGGTTAACCGCACCGCTCCCACCTTTGTGCTGCTGAGAAAGCGTGCTTCATGGCTTTCTACCAAGCTAATTTCTGTCGAACCGCCCCCAATATCAATTAAGACATGGGGTTGTTGGTTAAAGTCAACGGCTGATAAAACACCGAGATAGATACGGCGCGCTTCTTCTTGGCCGGAGATTAGATCAACTTCTAAGCCTAGTTCTGCTTCAATCCGTTGTAAAAATTCTCGACCATTGGGGGCTTCTCGCACGGCACTGGTTGCCACTGCTACTAAAGAATCCACCTGAAAACTCGTCGCTAGATCCTGACAACGACGGAGGGCATTTAAAGAACGATCCATGGCGGCTTCCGTCAGGTTTCCTGTGAGGCGATCGCGATGACCGAGGCGCACCGTATCTTTTTCCCGGGCCACAATTGTAAATGCGGGCAGGCTGGGTTGAATTTTGACAATCACCATGTGAATTGAGTTGGTGCCGATATCAATCGCTGCTAGGGTACAGTCCTCCCCTTGGGTGACATTCGCAAATTGAGTGGAATTCGTTTTAAGCTGATAGACGGAAGTAGCCATAGATTTATGTCTGTCATCTTTGCTGACTTCTCTATTATTAAGGATTACCTCCGATTTACTGATTTTTTATGACATCTCTTCTTTGAACATCTATGGTTTCTGAACCTACCTGGAAAAAAATTATCTATTTATTACGCTGGGATAAACCGGCAGGTCGCTTAATTTTAATCATTCCTGCCCTATGGGCTGTCTTCTTAGCGGCTGAGGCCAAACCCGACTGGAAACTGGTCTTAGTGATTATCCTTGGGGCAATTACCACCAGTGCTGCGGGCTGCGTTGTGAATGATTTATGGGACCGGGATATTGATCCCCAAGTGGAACGCACAAAAGTTCGTCCCCTCGCTTCTAAAGCTCTCACGGTCAAAGTGGGAATTATTACGGCGATCGCCTTTTTTCTTTGTGCCGCTGGGTTAGCGTTTTATTTCAATCCCTGGACAAATCCCCTTAGTTTTTGGCTATGCGTCGCCGCAGTGCCCGTGATTATTGCTTATCCTCTAGCAAAACGTTTTTTTCCGGTACCGCAACTTGTTTTGGCGATCGCCTGGGGCTTTGCCGTTCTCATTAGTTGGAGTGCTGTGACCCAAAATTTAACTGCTGCCACCTGGCTGTTATGGGGTGCAACAGTTTTCTGGACTTTAGGTTTTGATACCATCTACGCTCTCTCCGACCGGGATGATGATTTGAAAATTGGCATTAATTCTAGCGCTATTTTTTTTGGTAAATTTGCCCCCGAAGCCGTCGGTATTTTCTTTGTCTTAACAGCGACTTGTCTTGCTATTCTAGGCAAAACATTAAATATTAATCTTTTGATTTACGGTATTGCTTGGGCGATCGCTGTCGGTCTTTGGTTTAAACAATACTTAAAAATTCGGAAGCCCAATCTTCCCCGCAAAGCCTACAATCGACTCTTCGAAGAGAACGTTACGATTGGCTTTATTCTCCTCAGTGGAATGATTAGTAGCTTTATATTTTAGACTTCTCAGTTACTCAGAAAATATCATAAGCTGTCTTTCCACCATGACAGCTTCACTCTAGTTCTACGCGACAAATAAAGCTCTCAATCTGTAGATTGAGAGCTTTGATTAGAATATAAAGTTGAAGAATAAGATATTCAGTTTTTCATAAAAGAGAGAAGCTTGGCATTGAGCTATTTTCCCGGTAGGCTACCCCACAGGTATCGTCGCCGCTATAGCGTTTCACATCTGAGTTCGGGATGGAATCAGTGTGGTTCCACTATGCTAGAAACACCAAGCAGTGGTGTGGTCTCACACCCTCAAGACTGCACAAAATACTCATTAGTTCATCGAAATACTTAGTCTAACCATCTGTTTAAGGACAAGCCCTCGGTCTGTTAGGACATCTCGGCTCCATATGTTGCCACACTTCCACCTAATGCCTATTAACGGGTGTTCTTCCCGTGACCTTACTGGATTAACTCCATGAGAGCACTCATCTTGAGGTGGGCTTCCCACTTAGATGCTTTCAGCGGTTATCCGCTCCGCACTTGGCTACCCTGCGTTTACCGTTGGCACGATAACAGGTACACCAGCGGTGCGTCCTTCCCGGTCCTCTCGTACTAAGGAAGACTCCTCTCAATGCTCTTACGCCTGCACCGGATATGGACCGAACTGTCTCACGACGTTCTGAACCCAGCTCACGTACCGCTTTAATGGGCGAACAGCCCAACCCTTGGGACCTACTTCAGCCCCAGGTTGCGATGAGCCGACATCGAGGTGCCAAACCTCCCCGTCGATGTGAACTCTTGGGGGAGATCAGCCTGTTATCCCTAGAGTAACTTTTATCCGTTGAGCGACGGCCCTTCCACGCAGCGCCGTCGGATCACTAAAACCGACTTTCGTCCCTGCTTGACTTGTAGGTCTCGCAGTCAAGCTCCCTTCTGCTTTTGCACTCGATGGCTGATTTCCAACCAGCCTGAGGGAACCTTTGTGCGCCTCCGTTATCATTTAGGAGGCGACCGCCCCAGTCAAACTGCCCACCTGATACTGTCCTTTCACCGGCTTCACGGTTTAAAGTTAGAATTCTAGCCTTGTTAGAGTGGTATCTCACCAGTGACTCCATTACTCCCACAAGAGTAATCTCAACGTCTCCCACCTATCCTGCGCAAACAAAGCCCGAACCCAATACCAAGCTACAGTAAAGCTTCATAGGGTCTTTCTGTCCAGGTGCAGGTAGTCCGTATCTTCACAGACAATCCTATTTCGCCGAGCCTCTCTCCGAGACAGTGCCCAGATCGTTACGCCTTTCGTGCGGGTCGGAACTTACCCGACAAGGAATTTCGCTACCTTAGGACCGTTATAGTTACGGCCGCCGTTCACCGGGGCTTCAGTCGTCAGCTTCGCCTAAGCTAACCAACTTCCTTAACCTTCCGGCACTGGGCAGGCGTCAGCCCCTATACGTCCTCTTACGAGTTTGCAGAGACCTGTGTTTTTGGTAAACAGTCGCCTGGGCCTCTTCACTGCGACCAGCTCTCGCTGGCACTCCTTCTCCCAAAGTTACGGAGCAATTTTGCCGAGTTCCTTAGAGAGAGTTACCTCGCGCCCCTCGGTATACTCTACCACCCTACCTGTGTCGGTTTCGGGTACGGGTCCTATGCTTTCAACACATAACTAGCTTTTCTAGGCACTATCCTTTACTACGCGGAGACCGTAGTCTCCTCCCAATCCATTCAGGGTGTAGCTATCTTTCATGCGTCATAGTTATGCTCCCACACAGGAGTTGAGGAATATTAACCTCATGTCCATCGACTACGCCTTTCGGCCTCGCCTTAGGTCCCGACTAACCCTCCGCGGACGAGCCTTCCGGAGGAACCCTTAGGGTTTCGGGGTATGTGATTCTCACACATATTTTCGCTACTTAAGCCGACATTCTCACTTCTATACAGTCCACATCTGCTCACCGCTAATGCTTCACACCATATAGAACGCTCCCCTACCACTCTTTCGAGTCCGCAGCTTCGGTAACTTGCTTAGCCCCGTTCATTTTCGGCGCAGGAGCGCTTGACCAGTGAGCTATTACGCACTCTTTCAAGGATTGCTGCTTCTAGGCAAACCTCCTGGTTGTCTATGCACTCCCACCTCCTTTATCACTTAGCAAGTATTTTGGGACCTTAGCTGGCGGTCTGGGCTGTTTCCCTCTCGACGATGAAGCTTATCCCCCACCGTCTTACTGGCTGAATTTTACATGGTATTCTTAGTTTGTCTCACTTTGGTACCGCTCTCGCAGCCCGCAGCGAAACAGTGCTTTACCCCCATGCAAGGAAACCAACCGCTGCGCCTAAACACATTTCGGGGAGAACCAGCTAGCTCCGGGTTCGATTGGCATTTCACCCCTAACCACAGCTCATCCGCTCCTTTTTCAACAGAAGTCGGTTCGGACCTCCACTTGGTATTACCCAAGCTTCATCCTGGCCATGGTTAGATCACCCGGGTTCGGGTCTACAAACTGTGACTAACGCCCTTTTCAGACTCGTTTTCACTTTGGCTTCGGCTTTTCACCTTAACCTGCCACAGCCTGTAAGTCGCCGGCTCATTCTTCAACAGGCACACGGTCAGACGTTAAATCGTCCTCCCATTGCTTGTAGGCTAACGGTTTCATGTTCTATTTCACTCCCCTCCCGGGGTTCTTTTCACCTTTCCCTCGCGGTACTTTTACACTATCGGTCACACAGTAGTATTTAGCCTTACGAGGTGGTCCTCGCTGATTCAACCGGAATTTCACGTGCTCCGGCCTACTCGGGATACAGTTAGGCTACTTCGATTTTCGACTACAGGACTTTCACCTTCTTTGGTGTAGCTTTCAACTACTTCATCTAACCTCTATAGTCCACATCACTGTCCCACAACCCCAACCGCCTAAGCAGTTGGTTTAGGCTCTTCCCGCTTCGCTCGCCGCTACTAAGGGAATCGATTTTTCTTTCTCTTCCTTCAGCTACTAAGATGTTTCAATTCGCTGAGTTGGCTCATACCATCCTATATATTCAGATGGCTGTATTTAGGGTTGCCCCATTCGGAAACCTCCGGCTCAATGCTTGCTTCCAGCTCCCCGGAGTATATCGTCGGTAACCACGTCCTTCATCGCCTCTGTGTGCCTAGGTATCCACCGTTAGCCCTTTGTAGCTTGACCTTTTTTCGAGGTCAGACTCTTGGCTATTTTTGGATTGCTTGTACTTTCGTACTTTCCTACCTAGCTATTATTTCGACTATCTAATATTCTTTTGTGCAGTTTTCAAGGTGCTTTGCTGAAATCTCTTTCAGCATTCAACAACATCTTTCGTCTTTTTTTTTAGACTATGGTGCTGATGCTGAGTTCGTTTCATTATTTCGTGGTTTTGGTGGAGGTAAGCGGACTCGAACCGCTGACATCCTGCTTGCAAAGCAGGCGCTCTACCAACTGAGCTATACCCCCATTGATATCAACAATTGATGATTATCAACGGTTGATAAGTGGGCCATCCTGGACTTGAACCAGGGACCTCACCCTTATCAGGGGTGCGCTCTAACCACCTGAGCTAATAGCCCATGTCCACGAACCTAAATTTGAAAGTGACTCCCGTTTCTCCCCCTCGCACGACCTTCGAGATGACCTTACTGCGTTCTATTTGCTGATTGCTTTCAAACTTCAGTAGGTTAGGTCTCCCTAAAAGGAGGTGATCCAGCCACACCTTCCGGTACGGCTACCTTGTTACGACTTCACCCCAGTCACTAGCACTGCCTTCGGCGCCCTCCTCCGCGAACGGTTAGAGTAACGACTTCGGGCGTTGCCAGCTTCCATGGTGTGACGGGCGGTGTGTACAAGGCCCGGGAACGGATTCACCGCAGTATGCTGACCTGCGATTACTAGCGATTCCTCCTTCATGCAGGCGAGTTGCAGCCTGCAATCTGAACTGAGGCCGGGTTTGATGAGATTCGCTTGCCCTCGCGGGGTTGCTGCCCTTTGTCCCGACCATTGTAGTACGTGTGTAGCCCAAAATGTAAGGGGCATGATGACTTGACGTCATCCCCACCTTCCTCCGAGTTGTCCCCGGCAGTCTCCCTAGAGTGCCCAACTTAATGCTGGCAACTAAGGACGAGGGTTGCGCTCGTTGCGGGACTTAACCCAACATCTCACGACACGAGCTGACGACAGCCATGCACCACCTGTCTCCGTGCTCCCGAAGGCACTCTCGCATCTCTGCAAGATTCACGGGATGTCAAATCTTGGTAAGGTTCTTCGCGTTGCATCGAATTAAACCACATACTCCACCGCTTGTGCGGGCCCCCGTCAATTCCTTTGAGTTTCACACTTGCGTGCGTACTCCCCAGGCGGGATACTTAACGCGTTAGCTTCGGCACTGTCCGGGTCGATACAGACAACGCCTAGTATCCATCGTTTACGGCTAAGACTACAGGGGTATCTAATCCCTTTCGCTACCTTAGCTTTCGTCCCTCAGTGTCAGTTACGGTCCAGTAGAGCGCTTTCGCCACCGGTGTTCTTCCCAATATCTACGCATTTCACCGCTACACTGGGAATTCCCTCTACCCCTACCGTACTCAAGTCACACAGTTTCCACCGCCGATCCACAGTTGAGCTGTGGGCTTTGACAGCAGACTTGCATGACCACCTACGGACTCTTTACGCCCAATAATTCCGGATAACGCTTGCACCCTCCGTATTACCGCGGCTGCTGGCACGGAGTTAGCCGGTGCTTATTCCTCAGGTACCGTCAATATTCTTCCCTGAGAAAAGAGGTTTACAATCCAAAGACCTTCCTCCCTCACGCGGTATTGCTCCGTCAGGCTTTCGCCCATTGCGGAAAATTCCCCACTGCTGCCTCCCGTAGGAGTCTGGGCCGTGTCTCAGTCCCAGTGTGGCTGCTCATCCTCTCAGACCAGCTACTGATCGTCGCCTTGGTGGTCCCTTACACCACCAACTAGCTAATCAGACGCGAGCTCATCTTCAGGCCAAAAAAGATTTCACCTCTCGGCATATCGGGTATTAGCAGTCGTTTCCAACTGTTGTCCCCGTCCTGAAGGCAGATTCTCACGCGTTACTCACCCGTCCGCCACTAAGCCCGAAGGCTTCGTTCGACTTGCATGTGTTAGGCATACCGCCAGCGTTCATCCTGAGCCAGGATCAAACTCTCCATATTAGACTTTTTACTCATTCCTTAGAATTTTCATTTGTCTTTAGCAAGAGATGTTTTTTAAGGCTCTCTTTATCCTTAACTAAAACTAAGCTCCTTGGTATCGATTGTTTCAATCTCAACCAGCTCACTTGTTATAATCTTGTTTAAAACAAGGGGGCGGATAGTCACTTTCAAATTCTATTCTTTTGTCTCGGTTCGGGGCGGCGGTTCAGTGCGTCTCTCTCAACCGCGCTTAACTATATTAACCACACAACCTGGAGATGTCAACACCTTTTTCCAATCTTTTTTCGCTATTTGGATGAAAAATCCCTGGAATGCACTCAGGACAAGGGGTTTGGTGGCTGGAAAAATTTGGGATTTTAAGTTCTTAAGCCCCTCAATCTGGATTTGACAACCACGTTCTATTCCTCTCGATTAGGTGAGATATTAAAAAAACCTCCTTCCTCATTTCACTGATGAGTACCAGAGGTCTTTTTGTTGGATTTGAAAACCAAATCCCTACGTTGGCGGGTTAGATCGAGGCGATCGCCTGATTGAGTCTTTCGATATCCCAACCTTTTTGGTGGAGGAGTACCCAGGATTGCATGAGATCGGGGCCTTGGAGTTCACCCATCAGCCCGGCACGCATGGATTTCATGACGACGCCTTTTTTGACGCCATGGGCTTTGGTGACTTGGTTAATGAGTGCTTTTGCTTCATCGGGGGTGAAATTAGTACTGGCTTGGATGTTTTGGAGGATTTCCTGGAGAATCGCTTTAACGCCCTCGGTTTGGAGTTGGGCCGTGGCTTTTTCGTCTAAGGTGATGCTGTCACCAAAAAGAAGTCGGGTTTCTTGGGTAACATCGGCCAAGCGGGTGAGGCTGAGCGCAACGAGGGTGATGAGGGACTCTAACCAGGGGCGATCGCCTAGATAATCTTCGTAACCTGCTGCTTGTAAATAAGGGATAAGCAGATCCGTCAGGGCGGGGATCGGCATTTGGTGGAGGTACTGGGCATTAATCCAATCGAGCTTGTCCCAGTCAAATTTTGCGCCAGCTTTATTGACCCGCTCTAGGGAAAATTCCTTTGCGGCTTCTTCGAGGGTAAAAATTTCTTGGGTTGAGTCGGTCGGCGTCCAGCCCAAAAGACTCATATAGTTGGCGATCGCCTGGGGGAGGAATCCCATTTGGCGAAAATCATCAATAGATGTCACCCCATCCCGTTTCGACAATTTACGTCCCTCTTGATTGAGGATTAAGGGCGTGTGGGCAAACTGAGGTACTGCCGCGCCAAGGGCTTCATATAAAAGAATTTGTTTAGCAGTATTGGCGATGTGGTCTTCCCCCCGAATCACATGGGAGATTTGCATATCAATATCATCAACCACCACCGCAAGATTATAGAGAGGCTGACCAAAAGACTCATTCCCTTCAGGAGTGCGGGCAATCACCATGTCACCACCGAGATCGCTACCTTTCCAAGTCATGGTGCCTCGAATCAGATCTTGCCAAACGATTTGCTGAGCATCGTCAATTTTGAAGCGAATTACGGGTTTACGACCTTGGGCTTCAAATTCAGCTCGCTGCGCCTCCGTTAAGTTGCGGTGACGATTGTCATAGCGGGGCGCCTGATTATTCGCTTTTTGTTGTTCCCGCATCGCCTCAAGTTCTGCGGGGGTACAGTAACAACGATAGGCAAGACCTTGATCTAAAAGGGTTTGGATTGCTGCTTTGTATTGATCCAGCCGTTGGGTTTGGAAAAAAGGGCCTTCATCCCAGTGCAAACCGAGCCATTGGAGACCCGTTTTAATGTTTTCGGTGTATTCGGGCTTAGACCGTTCCAAATCGGTATCCTCAACCCGGAGGACAAAGGTACCGCCATGGTGATGGGCAAAAAGCCAATTAAAGACAGCAGTTCTAGCTGTCCCGATGTGGAGATTTCCGGTGGGACTTGGGGCAATACGAACGCGAACAGTCACGGGGTTAATCCTTTGTTGTAGTGGTTTAATTTAATCTTTGTGGTGGCTATTTTCCCATTGTCCTTTAGGAATTTGAAGGGGCATATAAAAACACCGCCCCCGCAAAGAGACGATGTTGGTTGTGTGTTTAATATCAAAAATGGGTTTTTAAAAAGAGGGACAGAGGGGCTTAGCCGACGACTTCGAGTTCATGCTCAGCGAAGTTGTTGGTGTTTAGACCACCAGCACTACCGCTAAAGCCGTTGTAGTTGACTTTGTTAAAGCGAACAATGACGGGATAGATAATACCGCTTTTATCAATGCTTGCTACTGTGCCGACATCGCCGTACCAGTAGGATTCTTTCCGGAGAATTTTAACTTTGGATCCGCGTTCGATAGCCATGCTTATGTTCCTTTAAAGCGATTACTAAAGAGTGTAGTTAGACTTAGATAACAGCCTACTATCGGATAGGGGTTTTCAGGCACTTGAAGTGTTTAAGTTTTATTGCGCGTCCTGCCACCGTAATCGGACAAAATGGCTTGGATTTCCACTCTCGTCCGTGTTTTCTTGGATTTCTTCGAGGGCGAGATTGAAGGGAATCGCGGTGGTGATGTGCTGTTGGGCATATTTACCGAGATCAGGGGCGATCGCCCAGGCTGTGGCAGCAGCAGTCCCCATACCAAAGAGTTGGGTGAGGGGATCTTTGGGGAGCAACCAAGCGGCTCCACCAGCTAATCCTGCTGTTAGTAGTAGAGTGACAGAGATATTGGTGCCGCAGCGAGGATGAATCGCTAAATTCCATTCCCCAGACCGGAGGCGATCGCCGGCTGTACTGACCGCCCGGTAAAGATCGGTTTTATCCACGCCACCAAATAAATAAAACCCTTGCCCCGTGGACATTCCACTTAATTCCGCGTAGTGGTGACGCCAGGCCGTTGGGTAGCGTTCTGCCAATTCTGTAAGCACCCAGACCGTTCCATGTTCGAGGGCATGGGCCTGGCGAATAAAGAGCAGCTCCCTCAGACCGGGCACAAAATCCAATTGCGCGATTAAATTTTGATCTTGACTGGCCTGCGGTGAAAACCAGTCACCATCCCAGAAAAAATTATGCGCTGTCATTGCTGTTGTTATCCTTTACTGAAAAAATTTTGTCCATCAAAGCTTGAATTTTCCCCAAGAGGTTATGCGCCGATCCCCAATTGTCCCGCCAAGCTGGGACTCAAGGGAATTAAAGTCACCAGCATCAAAAATAAAGCGACTAATCCCAGGATCGCCCGGGTATCGTTAGGTTCCAATAGTTCATTGAGGCTGGGGCGTTCTGCTTCCCGTTGTAAAAAAATAATAATCAAAGCCCAGTAGAGGGGAATGGGGTTTGCTGGGTTAAACAAAGCCACTAGCCCCAATACCACGAGGGTAGCAATGGTAGTACGACGAGCTGTTTTACGGCCATAAATAGCCTGGATAATGCGGCCTCCGTCTAAACAACCTGCGGGGAGTAAATTTAACGCTGTAATCACAAGGCCCAACCAGCCCAGAATCGTCAAGGGATGAATCGCCACAATCGCTTGTTGCAACCCATCGCCTAGGAAAATGCGCGCCAGGGTACCCACCAACACTGAACCCTGGAAAAATTGACTGGGAACTTTAAATAAACTATCCGGGTTAGAGAGTCCGAACCCCCCCAAGAGGAGCAAAAGGGAAATTAGCCCCCCTGCCGCTGGGCCAGCAAAGGCAATGTCAAAGAGTGCTGTCCGGTTCGGGAGCAGGGATTCAAAGCGGGTAATCGCCCCAAAAGAAGCAATCTGCCAGTTGGGGAGGAAAAAAGGAATGCTGAGTTTGACATTATATTTTCGGCTCGTGACCCAGTGGCCTAGTTCGTGAACGCCCAAGATGAGCCACATCCCTAGGCTGAGGGGCAAGACCTCGGTATAACGCTGCCAATTGCTAAAGAAATCAAAGCCTTTAAGGACACCAATCGCTTCTAGGGTCGTCGCCAGGGTGGCAACAAGTAAGACTAAAGCGACATTTTTCTGGGCGAGACTCGTGGTTTTTGGGTCGTTACTGCTCGGTAAGATGACAATCACTGGTTTGCCTTCTGGGTCTTCGACTAAGAAAAGGCGGTATTTATCCCCCAGGCGATCGCCTAATTTTTCCGTCAGCTTTTGGTGGGCCTCTTCGGGTTCCCCCCGCAAATTTCCCTTGAAAATGGCCCCTTCTTGGTAGGGAATTGCTTCTGTGGCAAAAAATGTGTCAATGCCAAAAATACCTTTAATGGTTTGGAGATCCTCTGGATTAATGGGTTGAATTTCGGGTTCGGTCGCCAGATCTGCTGGGGCTTGTGTCGAGGATTCTGTGGCTTGAGTTTCAGTTTGGAGGCGTTCTAGGGCCTGTTTGCGAATCATCTCCCCCTGGCCTGCCTCTCGGCGTAGATTACCTAAATAGATATAGGCTCCCGCCGAAGCCACCAAAATCAGCACCACACCAATGAGATCCAGGCTCACCCCTAAAAGAATGCAACTCAATAGCACCAACCAGGGAACCGTAATCGCGAGGGATTGTCCCCAGGCCAATAACCCTAAGCGTCCCGCTTTTTGCGATCGCCGATAGCCCCACAAAACCGTACCCAAAGCCGCGAAAATAAGCAGTATTAATGCTGAGGTTGCCGGGGAAAAATCCATAATAAAGTTGCGTTGATCGTCCAAATTTCAAGTGTTTTCCCTATTTTAGAAGGATTTCTCCAGAAAGAAATTTCGAGGCCGCCACCCGCAAGACTCGTTAAAACTAGGGTAAAAAGTCGAGTTGGGTGCTTTGTTCCACCGGGATTAAACCGAGATGCTGTCTCGCTTTTGCGCTCACTATCCGTCCCCGGGGCGTGCGATTTAAAAAGCCAATTTGGAGTAAGTAAGGTTCGTAGACCTCTTCAATGGTCTTGCTGTCCTCACCAGTAGCCGCGGCGATCGCCTCTAAACCCACCGGGCCACCCCCAAAATGATTGAGCATGGTTTCTAGGATTAGACGATCTGTCCAGTCCAATCCCAAAGCATCAACGTTGTACAGATCCAAAGCCGTTGCCGCCACCGTTTGGGAAATTTCTCCATAGCCTTTGACCTGGGCATAATCCCGGATTCGCCGTAACAGACGGTTGGCAATGCGAGGCGTCCCCCGCGCCCGACGGGCAATCTCTAAAGCGCCCTCTGGGGTAATGGGCTGCTCAAGGATCAAGGCACTGCGATGGACGATGGCAATCAATTCATCGACCTCATAAAAACGTAACCGTTGAATCAAGCCAAAGCGATCGCGCAGGGGAGATGTTAATGCCCCCACTTTGGTTGTCGCGCCAATCAAAGTAAAAGGCTTCAGGGGAATACTACGGGTTCTGGCACTGACTCCTTTGCCAATGGTGACATCTAAGCGGCCATCTTCCATCGCTGGATAGAGCAATTCTTCGGCCATACGATTGAGACGGTGGATTTCATCGATAAACAAAATGTCGCCAGCCTCTAGGCCCACCAAGAGGCCACTAATATCACGGGGGCGTTCCAGGGCCGGGGCAGCGGTAATTTTACAGTTCACCCCCATTTCTGCGGCTAAAATCAAGGACATGGTTGTCTTCCCTAACCCAGGGGGGCCATACAGCAACATGTGATCGAGGGGTTCGCGGCGGGCTTTGGCAGCGGCGATCGCAATACCCAATACTTCCTTGAGATCCTTTTGACCTAGGTAATCTCTCAGGCGTTGGGGACGAATGCGATCCTCATTGGCCGATTGTTCCTGGTCTTCGGGCAGGGCTTGACTCGTGGTGAGGGCATCTCTACCCAAAGCCGGATCACGTTTAGGCGGGAGACCATGGCCTTGGTTGCGTTTAATCGCCATTGCTGTAGACAGAAAACAACTGTCACTCCATCCTAAACTGAATCTTTTGGGAAATGCGGGCATTTAGGGAAAGGAACACCTTTCGGTAAAATAAAGACCAATCTTCCGAGGCTTTGCGCCATTTAGCCTGAAAACAGTCATTGTTCGAGGACAATACCATTCATGAAAGCCATGATTCTGGCAGCGGGTAAAGGAACCAGGGTTCGTCCGATTACCTACACCATCCCCAAGCCTCTCATCCCAATTTTGCAAAAACCCGTGATGGAATTTTTGCTGGATCTGCTCGCCCAACATGGCTTTGATCAGATTATGGTGAATGTGAGCCATCTCGCCCACGAAATTGAAGGCTACTTTAAGGATGGTCAACGCTACGGGGTACATCTGGCCTATTCCTTTGAAGGTAGTATCCAAGACGGAGAATTACAGGGGGCTGCCCTCGGTTCCGCCGGGGGGTTGCGGAAGATCCAAGATTTTCATCCATTTTTTGACGATACTTTTGTGGTGCTTTGTGGTGATGCTCTGATTGATCTAGACCTCACCGCAGCGGTGCGATGGCATCGCGAAAAGGGGGCGATCGCCACCGTAATCACCAAATCTGTCCCCAAAGAAGCGGTCTCTAGCTATGGCGTTGTGGTCACAGATGATGAAGACCGGATTCTCAGTTTCCAAGAAAAGCCCAGCGTTACCGAAGCTCTCAGCACGAAAATTAATACCGGGATCTATATTTTTGAGCCGGAAGTAATCGATTTTATTCCCCCCAACTGCGAATTCGACATTGGTGGTCAACTGTTTCCAAAGCTTGTGGCGGCCAATGCACCTTTTTACGCCCTAGATATGGACTTTGAGTGGGTAGATATTGGCAAAGTCCCTGACTATTGGCAGGCGATTCAGAGCGTGCTCCAGGGCAAGATCAAAAATGTGCCCATTCCCGGCATCGAAGTCAAACCAGGAGTTTATACAGGCCTGAATGTGGCCGTCAACTGGGATAAAGTCGAGATCCAAGGCCCTGTCTACATTGGCGGCATGACCCGCATTGAAGATGGGGCAAAAATTATTGGCCCGACCATGATTGGCCCCAGCTGTTGGATTTGTGCAGGCGCGACCGTTGAAAGTAGTGTAATTTTTGAATATTCCCGCTTGGGCTCAGGGGTACGCCTCAAAGATAAATTGGTCTTTGGGCGCTACTGTGTTGATAAAACGGGGGCAACCATTGATCTGCAAAAAGCAGCCCTGGACTGGTGGATTACGGATGTACGCCATGCGCATCCCCCCACGGCACCGGTGAAAAATCCCCATGTGGTCGAATCCTTGGAAATTGAAGAATTTTTAAATAGCTCTGGCCTAGCGGAGGACTGTCCCCAATCGCCATCATCTCGCCCCAGCAGCCTTTAAGAGCTTCACAACGGTCTTACATTGGTTAAACTGGGCAATTTTAAGGGCTGTGTCGCCCCGTTTGTTTTGGGCATTGAGATCTAAATCTGGACACCGTTCGAGGAGCAACTGAACAACGGCATGGTGATCCCGGTGGGCTGCCCACATTAAGGCTGTGGCTTGGTGTTTATCTTTGATATTGGCATCGGCTCCCGCCTTTAACAGCACTTCAATGACTGCTTGATAACCGCGATCGCCCGCTTCCATCAGGAGGGTTTTGCCGTTGGGGAGACGTTCATCAGGATTAGCTCCCCTCGCGAGGAAAAGTTCGAGGAGTTCCAGCTTGCCTTGGTTGAAGGCGATCAGGAGCGCATTTTCTCCTTCGTTTTGGTAGTGGAGGTCTGCACCTTGGTCGAGAAGAAGTTGGGCGATCGCCCTTTGCCCCTGGTAGGCAGCAACCAGGAGGGGGGTATCACCTTGGTGGTTGGCTAGGTTCACCGCAGCATTTTGGCGGAGTAAATATTCGACAATATCGTAGTGGCCTTCGAGGGTTGCTAAATGGAGAGTTGTGTCGCCTGCTGCATCGGTGCTATTGGGATTTAATTGATGCTTAAGCAAATATTGCACCAAGGCGAGATTGCCAGCAGCCCCCGCAAGAGGCAAAATATCCGGCTGAGTCAGGGTTGCCCCGGCCTGAACCAGACGTTGTGTGAGGGGCAAATTCCCCTGTTCGACGGCAAAAATAAGGGCCGTATCCCCATCGAGATCCGTGGCATTGACCGCCGCCCCAGCAGCCAACAGCATATCAACGACCTCATCGTAACCCGCAATAACTGCGTGCATGAGGGGGGTCTTCCCGTCACTACTGGGGAGATTCACATTTAACCCGGCCTTGAGTAGAACTTCTAAACTGGCGATCGCCCGCTCCGACACGGCCACCGTCATTGCCCCTAGGCCTTGGTAAGGGTTAGCCCGCTGGGCCAGGAGTATCTGCACCACCACCGGGTGTTGCCCTTGAATCGCTAAATTGAGCGCCGTATCCCCATCAAAATCTTCGTGGTTAATCTTTGCCCCGGCCTTCAACAAAATTTCTACGGTGGCGATCGCCCCCCGATAGGCCGCCACCATCAGCGCGGTACTGCCGTCTTCATTAGTTGCGTTAGGATTCGCGCCTGCCCCAATCAAAAAATGTAGGACTGCCGTTTGTCCTGCCGCCGCCGCCACCATCAGCGCCGTGAGGCCATATTTTCCTCGTAATTCTAAATCTGCGCCGTGGGTGAGGCAGAGTTTAACGAGATCCAAAGCCCCAACTTGGCAGGCATACATCAAAGGACTTGTGCGATCGCAATCCAAAATATTGACTGATACCCCCTGGGTGAGCAAGGCGGCCACTCGATCCACATTTTGGGCGCGAATTGCCTGAAATAACTGGGCGCGGTCCACGGGGGCTGTCATCGCGAAACATACAATAAAGGTTAATTTCTATTGTAGAAGTATCCCGGATCGATCCTGTCCCAAGCCGTCCCAGATTCTAGTTGATAATTTCCATTTGCCAGGGGAATCGGTTAAGTTTTATAAAGATTTCAGCATCCTGAACGAAGGAGAAAGCACCCATGAGTTTTGAAATTCCAGAGTCCGTCAAAGTCTGGTCCCAGTTTGGTCACCCCATTATGATGTGGGTCTTGTTTGGGCTTTGTATTTATGCGATGTACCTCGGCATTCAGATCCGTCGCATCCGGAGTGCCGATAAAGAAGTCCGCAAAGAATTGGTAAAAAAACAATTTAACTTCAAGCACCACCAGGTGGGTTCGGCCCTGCTGGCATTTATGGTTTTGGGCACCATTGGCGGGATGGCCGTCACCTACATCAACAACGGGAAATTATTCGTTGGCCCCCACCTCCTTGTCGGTTTAGGAATGACCGGTTTAATTGCAACCTCGGCTTCTTTGGTGCCTTTTATGCAACGGGGCAACGACTTGGCGCGGGTAACCCACATTGGCTTGAATACGTTGTTGGTGGCTCTGTTTGGTTGGCAGGCCGTGAGTGGTATGGATATTGTGACGAAAATTATTGGCCGTCTGTAGGTAGCGTCCAGGCAAAATTTTCGGGGGGGACAGGGGCACTGTCCTCTTTTTTGTGGGTTTCTGGATTGTCTTCGGGGGGACGAATGACGGTACAACCCCGGCCACTCTTGAGGGGTAAGGGGAGATTGAAACAGTCGTGGAAGTCTTGCTGGACTTTTGTGGTGAGGCGCGGCGAAACCTGGGAAACAATGGTCGCGAGGAGGCGATCGCCTGTGGTTTTCAATAGACCCTGGGGCAACTTGTAGATAAACCGGGGAAACTGAACCAGCACCTGTAAATGCAGCTCCCAATTCACCTGGGTAATCACCGGCGGCATCGGGCGATCGCCGAGTAGTTTGCGTGCCTGGGCATCGTTGGCAAGTACCTGTTCCCAGGGGAGATGGTCGAGGCACATCAACGCATCATAATCAATGGCATAGCCCTGGGATTGGGCCTCAGGGAGGGGCACATTGTACATTCTGTAGGCATTTTCAACGGGGGGATCAAAAACCACCGCCAGTTTTGGTTCTACTTCATAGCCAAAATTGCCAAACTTGCCCACCGTCAGAATATAGCCATTCTCGGTGAGGGGTTCTACCTGCATCGGTTTTGCACAACGGTGGAACCAACCGCCATGGCGATCTAGGTACGCCGCGACTTCCTCTAGGGGCGCGTACATTTGCATGATCCCTCGATAGTGGGTCTCAAAATGCATCGGTGGCGTTTCGGGGTTACCGTCACCAAAGGCCGTGAATAGACGAGACGATTCCGCAGGGTTCATAGCAGCAAAAGACAAGAAATAAACTTGTTGTACCTAAAATCATGCCCGCTTTTCTGTAAAGTTGCACCCCAAGACCGAGGAATTCAGGGTAATAATTGTAAATCGAAGGCAAATTTCCGCCAGCGATTTTAGGAGGTTAACGAGGATGAAAGTTTTAGTGGTCGGGGCGACGGGGGAAACGGGACGGCGCGTTGTCGAAACCCTAATCGCCCAAAATATCCCGGTGCGGGCCATGGTACGGGATCTCAACAAAGGCAAAGAAATTTTGCCCTCAGACGCGGAATTGGTCGTTGGCGATCTCCTCGATAAAAAATCCCTCCCAGGGGCGATCGCCGACTGTGACCACATCATTTGTGCCGCTGCGGCTCGACCCAGTTTGAACCCTGCCGCATTTTTTCAAGTGGATTATGTCGGCACCAAATCGCTGATCGATGCTGCCGTGGCCCAGGGAGTTAAGCAATTTGTCCTCGTCACGTCCCTTTGTGTATCTAAATTTTTCCATCCGTTGAATCTATTTGGTCTGGTGCTGTTCTGGAAAAAACAAACCGAGGCTTACCTCATCAACAGTTCCCTCAATTACACGATTGTCCGTCCCGGTGGCTTGAATGCCGAAGCCGCAGCGCCCCTGGTACTCGCCCAAGCCGATACCCTGTTTGAAGGACGAATTCCCCGGCAGCAGGTGGCAGAATTATGCGTGGCTGCCCTTGATCATCCCCAGGCAAACCGACAAATTATTGAAGCGATTACGGATAGTGACCGTGAGCCTCAGCCGATCCCTGACCTGATTCGTGCCTTGGGCTCTGCGTAATGGCGATCGCCTCGTCACCATTCATTCAGTTGCCAAATCCCCTAGAAAAATTGATCAATATTGGGTGATCAAGGATAATCTAGGGAATTCCTCTGGTCCATCGTTCGTAGAAGGCGACTATTCCTTTCGGGAAAAAGCATTTCTTAATGAGTATTCAAACCTCGGTTGTCAAACAATTATTTGAAGCCGTTCCCCATGGGCGATCGCAACTCTATTTCAAATCTTCCCTAACGGCACTCTCCCACGCGATGGAAGATCAAGTCCTTGCAGGTCAAGATTCCCCCTTGGTGATCGCCAGCTTCCAGCAAGAAAGATACTACCGCCAGGAAGCAACCCGTTATCGTCGCATTGCCGATAAATCCCAACAGGTTTACGTCCTCGCGGCCCCAGAAACAGAATTTGAAAACGCTTCTGACACCTACGAGCGCATTGCCTTTACGCCAGATGATGCCCTAAGCGAAGAGTGGCACCTAGTGGTGATTGGGGAGAATTTTGCCAGTTGTCTCCTCTGCCGAGAAAAACACAACAATTCTGAAAAGGGAGATCACTTCGCCGATAATGCCCGTCGTTTTGAAGGTATTTGGACCGAAGACCGCAACATTACCGAAAAAGCAGCGGAAATCCTCCTCGATCGCATTGCCCAATATCGCCCGGAGCTCCAGGAAAAAGTTCAAGCGGCCAAGGAAACCTACCTCCAAAATGGTCACCAAGATCTAACAGAACATCAGCCTAATTCCACCGCCGATCCCTTTGTACAGCGCTTGGTGAACTATCTCCAGGCGGGTCAATACAAAATCCTCAAAGCCAACCGCTCCCTAGCGAATAAAGAACAAAAGGAGCGTTTAATTAATACGGTCACAGCGGCCATTCGGCGATCGCTCGACACCGAAGACATCTTGCAATTGGCCGTCGAAAAATTGGGAGAAGGTCTCGGAGTCTGTCGCTGCATTATTTACCGTTGCAAAGAGTCGGACGAACAAGCCCAGATCCAGCATGAATTTCTCCATGGGGATCAAATTTCTGTAAAAGGTCGCAATTGGCCCCTGAAGGATAATCCCCTCTTTCAAAAAGTTGTCTCCCTGGGGGAAGCCCTCGGCATTGATAATACCGAGCAAGATCCAGACTTTATCAAAGACCAGCTAGAAACCCTCACCCAAACCTGTTCCATTGTCTCCTGGCTACTGGTGCCGGTACTCTACCAAGGGCGACTGATCGGCATGATCGAGTTACATCACTGCCACCCAGAGGCAATCCACTGGCGACAGGAAGATATTGCCCTTGTCGGGGCGATCGCCATCCAAGTAGGTGTGGCCCTAATTCAGGCCGAAGCCTACAACAACCTCGAAGAACTCAACGAACAATTGGCGGCCCTTGACCGTACCCGTTCTAACCTTGTGGCGATCACAGGCCATGAACTCCGGACACCTTTATCGACGATTCAAGTCTGCCTAGAAAGCCTTGCCAATGAGCCGGATATGCCGGAGGAACTGCGCCAGGTGATGCTAGATACCGCCCTCCAGGATGCAGAACGTCTGCGCACCCTCGTCCAGGATTTTCTGACCCTGTCCCAGCTCGAAAGTGGTCGGGTGGAGTGGAATATTGAACCCCTGATGCTCTATGAATGTGTGGAGCTGGCCATGAGCCACGTGCGGGCCAAACGTTATCAAAGTGGCGGTCAACCCCTGCCCCAACTGATCAATCAGGTTTCACCCGATTTGCCCCTCGTCCAAGCTGACGGAGAATGGCTCGTGGAGGTCATCGCCAAGTTGCTGGACAATGCCTGTAAATTTAGCGATGCCAAGCAGGGTCAAGTGGCGATCGCCATCACCGCCGAAGATCCCCATAAACTCACCGTGAGCATTATCGATAATGGCCGGGGCATTGAACCTAAACGCCTCGAAACCGTCTTTGATCGCTTTTACCAAGAAGAAGGGGCATTGCGACGGAGCGCTGGCGGCACTGGCTTAGGATTAGCGATTTGTCGCCAGATTGTCACCGCCTGGGGGGGAGCGATCTGGGCAGAATCCGAAGGCAAAAATCAGGGGAGTCAATTTTCCTTTACGGTGCCGGTCTTTGAAGAACCCAGCCCACCGAAAACGAACCAGACCAGCAAAACAAAAACGAAAACGAAGCGTTCCCGGCGTCGCTAACAAACGCTCACAAAACTGAGCAATTCACCTTAAGCTTTGTGAATATTCCCAACTAAATATCAGCATGGGCCTACAGAGGACTAAGGGCGCAGGACAATAAAGATAGAGGGACACCACAGAATCCACAGACTCCCTATCTGAGCGAGAGATCCCTAAGTGAAGTCCCAAGGAGGCTTTATGTTAAGCACCTATTTATTTCCAGATGGCACCCTGTACATTTTAGTAAAACTGCTTGTCCTGGCCCTCGTCATTTTGCTATGGCTGACGGTCAAGTCGTCCCCTGTGGTTTAGCCAAAATAACTGGGGGCATTGCCTGGTTTCCATTTGATATTGCAACCAAGGCTAGGCTTTTGGTTCGGATCAGGGGTTTCTTTTGCCAAAACAGCGGCGATCGCCTGGCGAAGATCAGCTCCCGTCACGGGCTTGTCATTACCGGGGCGGGCGTCGTCCAATTGGCCCCGATAGACCAGCTTTAAGTCCTGGTCGAAAAGGAAAAAATCAGGGGTACAGGCCGCTTGATAACTTTTGGCGATCGCCTGGGACTCATCATAGAGAATCGGAAAATTTAATTGGAGTGCTGCCGCCATTTCCTTGAGCTTTTCTGGGCCATCATCCGGATAATTCTCTGCATCATTGGCACTAATGGCGACAATGCCTAGATCCTGGGGGACGAAATCTACTCCCAACCGGGCTAGCTCATCCTGGACATGGATCACAAACGGACAGTGGCGACACATAAAAATCACGAGCAAACCCGCTTTCCCCCGGAAATCTCCAAGGCTAACGGTTTTTCCGGTGGTGACATCCGGTAGGGCAAAATCAGGAGCCGGAGCACCCAGGGGAAGCATGGTGGATTCAGTGCGAGCCATAAAAAATTACCTCAATAATTGTGTGTAAGTTGCTGGGACTGACGCAAACCATCAAAATCAATTTAGCGATCGCCTTCATAAACCCAAGTGAGATGAAGATGGGTCTGAAGCATCTCCAATAAATTTGAAAAATCCAGTGGTTTTTCTAAAAAAGCATCAAAATCCGAATTTATATTATGCCAACCATGATCCAAAACATCCCCGGACATGGCGAAGATAGGGATTGTCCTAAATTTTTCGAGCTGACGAATCTGGTGGGCCATGGCTTGACCGTCCATCCGAGGCATCACCATCTCTGAAATGATGAGATCCACTGGATGGGCTTCTGCCACCATCAAACCATCTTTTCCGTTTTCGGCTTCGAGAATCTTAAAACCCAAAGGCATCAAGAAGTGTTTAATCACAGAACGATTAACCCAACGGCTATCCACAATCAGAATGGTCTGCCGACGGCCCACATAACCAATAATTTGTAGGTGATCACGGGTCGCTTGATCATCAGCAACGAGGGGAGGACTAACGAGCACCTCCGATAGCTCTAGGTCAAAGGAAAAACAACTCCCTTTGTTCGGATAACTTGTTAACTGGAGTTCACCCCCCATCATCGCCACTAATTTTTGGCTGATCGCTAATCCTAAACCTGTACCGTGGGGACGACTGCGGCGATCGCCTACCTGCTCGAAGGGTAAAAAAATTTTCTGATGGTTTTCGGGGTCAATACCGCAGCCTGTATCCCGAACCGCGAAGTGTACTCTGTGCCAATGGTGCTTAGGAGATTTGGGGGGAGTCTGCGGGGGCTGGTTTAATTGAACGTCTAAAACAACGCTTCCCTGGTGGGTAAATTTAATCGCATTGCCCAATAGATTCAGCAACACTTGCCGGAGACGTTGATCATCGACCAGTAAATAATCGGGAATATCTGGATCAATATCGTAATTAAGGAGGAGTTGTTTTTCTGTGGCCTTGATCTGACAGGTTTGGATAATATCCAGAATAAAGTAATGGAATTGTACCGCCGTTGGAATTAGTTCTAGGCGTTGGGCTTCAATTTTAGAAAAGTCAAGCACATCAGCAATCAAACTCAAGAGATGATGGCCGCATTGTTCAATGATTTTGAGGCTGCTTTTTTGCTCTGTACTCAAGGATTCATCAAACATCAAAATTTGCGTATAGCCCAAAATGCCATTTAAGGGTGTGCGCAGTTCGTGGCTCATATTGGCAAGAAACAGACTTTTTGCCCGGTTTGCTTCTTCGGCTTGTTTTTTGGCGGCTTGGAGGGCGACTTCATTGGCCTTGCGGTCCGTAACATCCATCGCCATGGTGATTTGCAATTTACGTCCATCGGGCAAGGTTCCAAGGGGAGCACTACTAAAATCCCAAATACGTTGGTCGCCGCCTTTGATCAGGATGGCGTATTCACCGTCATGGGTGGAATTTTGGATCTCATAAACTTTCTCGATCCCCTGTAGAGCCGTCAGATATCCTTCACCGTAAGCCTTCGCTGCCCAGGCTTCGATTGTGGGTATTTCAGTGATGCTGTAGCCTGTCAACTCTGTCCAAGTGCGATTGAGTTGCAAAATTTCACCATCACTGGCGTAGAGCAGAATTGGAAAGGGCGCGTCTTGAATTGCCCTGTAGAGGCGTTTTTCACTTTCGCTGAGGGCGGCGTTGGCTTGTTTTTGTTGGGTGATGTCTTGGACAAAGATGAAAAATCGGCTTTGATCGGCGCTGAGGTCAGTGGTCAAACTTAGTTGCATCTCAAGGATTTGGCCTTTGTGATGTCGCCACTGTTGATGAAGCTTGAGTTTGCGGCGATCGCCCCATTCTGTGAGCAGTTGTGCGGGATCGAGGTCGTCGGTAATGAGCAGATCAAAAATTGAGCGTTGCAGCAATTCATCGCAGTCATAGCCTGTCATTTCACCCAGGGCCACGTTAACTTCGAGAAAATAGCCCCGATCATCTAAAACAGCATAACCATCAATGGCAGTTTCAATGGCCGTTAAATAACGGGAAGCACTAGCGGCACGGATCTGTGCTTTTTCGATTTCTGCTTCCCTGGCGATCGCCTCTAACTTAAAGCGATGTAACCGCAGCATTTGGTAGCCCACCCAAAAAACAACCCCGATCAGTAAGCCCGATAGACCACTAATGGCGATCGCCAACTGACGAAAAGGGGCATTAGCCTCCCGGAGATTGACCTTATAAATCACAATCCAAGGGGCTTGGGTCGTTTCAAAGGAAGCCCCCACAACAGGAATATCCCGGTAATCAGTGCCCCGCACCAAACGCCGAGACTGCAAAATTGCTTGGGTTGCGAGGAGAGAATCTTGATCCAGGGAACGACTTAACCGTAATGGTGGATCACTGGCAAACCGTAGGGGATTGAGGTAACGAATATTATTGCCTTCACGACGCACCAATAAAGTTTCAGCGGTGGTACTAGCATTGGCCGCTCGGTCTAACAGACTATATAAAAAATTCTGGGGATCTTTTTCTAAATATGCCGCCCCAATAAAATTATTTTGCTCATCATAGATGTAGGCTAAAACACCATAAACGGGCAAGTCTTGATTATTGACTTTTAGGAGATTCAAGTCGATCAAGCGCACTTCTCCCCCAAGACTGGTTTGGTGATCTGCCTCCCTAAAAACTGTATTAATTTCCTGGGGTAAGGGATTTTGCACCCCCGTTTGCCAAACAGTTTGTCCCTGGCGGTTAAAAAAAACGATGCGTCGGTAATCGTAACTGGTTTGCACATCGAGGGCCAATTGGGTTAAATTCGCCTGTTGCTGTTGGACGATGGCGGAATTCGGCTCATTCGTCGCAAAGGCTTTGAGAGCATTAATGGTCGTGGGCCTTGAGGCAAGCACCCGGGCATCGCCTTTGCGTTCTAATAACCATTGATCAATTTGGGTCGCCTGGAGTTTAGCCACTCCCAAGAGATTGTCCTGTAGATCGAGTAACAGTTTTTCACTGAACCAACGAAAGCTAACAATACCACCAGCAACGACACCAACAACGGCGATCGCCAACCCCCAAGATAAATACCGGACATTGAAGCGCGCTTTGTACGGACTTTGATGTGACTGGGAATTCGGCAGCTTGGGGGAATCCTTGAACATTTGTCTGGGAAGCCGACTAGGATAACGATGATTTTTGTAATGAATAAAATCAATCTTCTAGAAGTCACCTTACCCATTCTCACCCAGCTATTAAAGATTTGTAGCGAATTTCTTACATTTGTTATCCATTCACTCGTTGCGGACGTGGGCAATGCGCCAACTGAGAAAAATCACCGGAATCAAGCCCACCGCCAAAATCGCCAGGGCGGGCACGGAAGCTTCAACTAACCGTTCATCGGAAGCGTATTGATAAACCTTCACGGCCAGGGTATCGAAGTTGAAGGGACGAATCACCAGGGTCGCCGGGAGTTCCTTCATCACATCCACAAACACCAACATCGCAGCGGTTAACAAACCACTCCACATCAGGGGAGTATGCACACTCACCAGGGTACGAATCGGGGTATAACCGAGGCTGCGGGAAGCGTCGTCTAGGGTAGGCTTAATTTTGCCGAGGCTCGTTTCGACGGCCCCAAAGGACACTGCCAGAAAGCGCACCAAATAGGCAAAAACCAAGGCGGTAATGGTGCCACTCAGGAGTAAACCCGTGGAGATATTGAACTGAGCTTGGAAAAAATTGGCGATCGCATTGTCGAGTTTCCCCATGGGAATCAGAATCCCCACCGCAATTACCGAGCCGGGAATGGCATAACCCAGGGAAGCAATCCGCACACCCAAGGCCATCCAGAGGCTGTGATTCAATCGTTGACCGTAGGCCAAAATCAAGGCGATCGCCACCGCTAAAATTGCCGTCACACTCGCTAAGACGAAACTATGCTGGGCAAACTCCCAGAACTGTGTCCGAAACCGCGCCTGGGGACGATTAAAGGCCATTTCCAAAAGAGTACCGACAGGCACAACAAACCCAAAAAAAACCGGAATCCCACAGGTCATCGTGGCGACCCCAGCCCGCCACCCCCGCAACTCATAGGCCTGGGGTTTGTCGTAGTTATTACTGGTTTGGTAATACTGGGCTTGGTGCCGTGACCATTTTTCGAGAACCAGTAGCCCCGCAATAAACAGCATCAATACCGCCGCAAGTTGCGCTGCTGCCTGGGGTGCCCCCAACCCAAACCAAGTGCGATAGATCCCCGTGGTGAAGGTTTCGACGCCAAAATATTGCACGGTGCCAAAATCATTCAAGGTTTCCATCAGAGCCAGGGCCAGACCCGCCGTAATCGCTGGCCGAGCTAAGGGTAAGGCGATCGCCCAAAAACTTTTCCAGGGGCCGCAGCCCAAAGCGCGACTCGCCTCTAGGGTTGTGACCGACTGCTCTAAAAAAGCCACCCGTGCCAGCAGGTAAACATAGGGGTAGAGCACCAAGATCAACATAATGATTGCCCCCCCCAGAGACCGAACCTCCGGAAACCAATAATCCTGGGCCGATTGCCAACCGAATATCAGTCGCAAAAACCGCTGCACCCAGCCGAAGTAGTCCAAAATATCCGTGTAAATATAAGCCAACAGGTAAGCCGGAGCGGCAAGGGGCAAGAGTAACAATACCTCCCAAAAACTTTGGCCCCGAAAGCGACACATCGTCACCAACCAAGCCGTGGCCACCCCGACAACTGTGACCCCCACGCCGACCCCAAGCATCAACCATAGGGAATTGAACACATAACGCCCCAGCACCGTGTCGACCAGGTGACGCCAAATCTCGCCAGAATCCGTGAAAACGCTCCCCAATACAGAAAAAATCGGTAGGGCAATCAAAGCGGCGATCGCCAGAGTCATCGGAGTCCAAAAATTAAGCTGTAAACGTTTCAAGGGATTCACAATCAGGAGAGGTACTAAAATCCCATTGTGGAGTGAAGGGGAAAACTAATGCAACTCATTTGCACCAAAGGCCACCCCGTCGGGACGATAAAATAGGCAACATTAATCGCTATTGCCCACAGCAAACCCCAAGCCATTAGTTATGAATCAACCCAACTTCCTCACCCCAGAAGAATCCCTCGATGTCGACGCCGCCCTCTTAAGTAGTCCAGAGAAATTTCTCGCTCGTCTGACCATTTCTTCCCAACGGTTACTGGGGATCATTGCCCAAGATCTCGACTGCCCCATCGAAAACCTGAGCCACAAAGAAATTATCCAGTGGTTTGAAAAGGACGCCAAAACACGCCAGGAAGAAGGCCCAGAAGCGGCTGTTTTAAAATGGTAAATTTTGACAGATTTCTTAATTACTGGTTTTTAACGGTTCCGTCAGCATTAATTTCGCTAGGGCCACACACAGGAGTCCGTTAATCCCTAAAAATACCTGGGCTAAAATACCCGATCCCAAACCCCAAACTGTCGGTGCGGCGATCGCACTAACCCAGAGACAACTCGCCACCCCCAAACAGAGACCAACCCCAAAGCGTTTTCCCCCTTCCGTACCAGCAAACAGGAGCAACACCCCAAAGGGAATTAACACACTAGCAAACAGCGGATTTAAAGCAGGATTTCCGTTGATGGCATTGCCCAATTCTGGGAGAGAACTGCCCAGAAGCCGAAAAGAGGCCTGGGGCAAATCAAAAATATAAATGCCCTTGAGGAAAAAGAACCCCGAACTGCCAAAAACCAAGCCACTACTGAGGGGCCAACCCCACCCAAAGGGGAAGTAGTTCCGCAGCAGAAAAGCGAGAAGATAGGAACCCAAAACCATCGCTAACTTCGGTAAAAGAGCTACTGTCCCCCCATCAATCCAGAAACGAGGATTCAGATATCCATTATCCCGGAGCCAGCGGAAGAAATCTTTGACGGTGATTTTGCCTTTAAGAGCTTCTGCTACTGCTTGTCCCGCATTGAGATACCCGGCACCGTAGTGGTTTAAAGGATCTTCGGTCACCTTGTGGGCCGATTGGGTTAAGACCTGTAAAACTTCGGCTGGTTTAGTCACACCAGTCGCTTTCACCATGGCCGCCACGCCAGCCACATGGGGCGCTGCCATACTGGTGCCTTTGTAGTCGATAAATTCTGGTTTGCCTGTTTTTGGGTTAAGGATTTCCTGGAGAATGCCTCCCGCTTCACTGCCTCCAGGAGCCGCAAGATCAATTCCCGCCCCGTAATTGGAATAGGGCGCTTTTTTGCCAGCCGCATCGGTGGCCGCAACGCCGATCACCTTGGGATATCGAGCTGGATAGGCAGCAGCATTTTTGTTGGCATTCCCCGCAGCGGCAATGATCACCACGTCTTTGCGATAGGCATAGTCAATTGCTTCTTGCATCAACTGGCTCGCACCAGCACCCCCAAGGCTGAGGTTAATCACATCGGCCCCTTGATCGGTGGCAAAACGGATTCCCTCGGCGATGTCAGCGACGGTTCCCCCACCATTAGCGGCAAGGACTTTAATGGGCATAATCTTCGCTTTATAGGCAATGCCCGCAACACCGTAGTTATTGTTTGTCGACTGGGCAATTGTCCCGGCAACGTGGGTACCATGGCCCACATCATCTAAAGCTTCCGGGCGATCGCCCACGAAATCGTAGCCCCCAACAAAGGCGGTTTGTTCTAAATCTGGCACAGGGCTAACCCCAGTATCGATAACCGCCACGGTGATCCCTTCCCCTTGGGTTTCTGACCAGGCAGCTTCGACATTAATGCTGCGTAAATTCCATTGCTTTGGGTAATCTGGGTCGTTTGGTACCCCATAGGCCCGGTAAATGTAGTTGGGCTCGATGTATTCCGTTGCTTTTTTGATTGGATCAGATTGGCGCAACCACTGGAGCATTTCTCGCTTGCCCTCGATAACGTAGATCTGGTCAGCGGCGGAAAATTCACTATTGAGCCGGGGGATGACGTTGAATTGTTGGGCGATCGCCTTTAACTGTGCCTCAACGACACTGGTTTCTACGGTTTCGCGAAAATCCAAGATTAAAGAGTTATATTCCCCTTGGGTCGCCAAGCTCGGCGATCGCCAAAGGCCAAATCCAAGACCAATACAGAACAGCAGCAAAATTAAAAATTTACGCATGGGGAAGTTTTGCCAAATCTATTGCCCCAGCCTAGCTCAAACTTCTGTGAAAACGGGCCAATGTAACAGAGTTAAACCAGGGGTTTTAAGCAACAACCAGGGGTTCTCTAGTGAGGCGAATTTGGGCCAAGGTGACAATCATCGGGATAATACGCCCGTAATTAGTGGCGATCGCCCGCCAACCGAGATCGACAAGAAACCAACTCCACAAGGCCGGGACAACAGCCCCCAACACGCTACGGGTGAGGCCATAACGCAGGGCAGTTTGGGTCAACATCAAAGAACCCAGACGAGTTGTGGTTGTTTTTAGGGCTTGGCCCGTCGCAAAATGTAGCGCCAACTGTCGGGCAACCTGCTTCATTAAAAATGATTTCAGCACACTACTAATCACCAAGGTGCTACTGCCTTTAAGGAAAATTCTCAGGGGGTTATGTTGGAGTTGGACGGGCAAAGCTTCCGGTAAATCCGTTTGGGCCAGCGATCGCCTCACTCGATCAATCAGAGCGCGTTGTTCTTTTTGGGGGAGTTTATCCCAAGCGCGGCTGGTCAAGGCGAGGAAAATTTCTGCTTCAAGCTCAATGGTATCCAGGGCAGTCCCACAGGGAATATCGAGGAATTCTCCTACCTGGAACAGGATCTGGCGGTAGGTGAGGGCTTTGGTTTGGCGACGGAGCACCGTGACCCCATCGGCGGCTAGAAAACGGAAGCGGGTTTCGATGTGCTGAATTTGGCGATCGCGGTCTTGACTACGAATGGCGCTGGGTTGGGGCGTTTGCCAATAGTCGAGGGGATTAAATTTACGGCTAAAGAGCAGTTGAGTGAGGTGGTGCAGTTCCTCATCCGTTGCTAATTCCAGGGCTGTCCGTAGTTCATCCACAGCAAACATCATCTCCACGCTTGATGCTGCCTATTGTAATCTAGCTTTTCCCTGGTCAACTTTTTACAATGGGGCGCGGACAGAGAACGTCAGGAAATGTGATCAAATGTTGGATGTGGCGATTATTGGGGCAGGCTTAGCGGGGATTCATTGTGGCCGAAAAATTAAACAGGCAGGCCAACAGGTCGCACTTTTCGATAAATCCCGTGGTGTGGGTGGTCGCCTCGCAACCAGACGGATTGCAGCACAGCCCCTCGACCATGGTTTACCCTACTGGGAGGTTTTAGGAGCCCATACAGCAGCTTTAACGGAAACTTTAGTTGCAGCCGATCTTTTAAAACCCTGGTCGGTGGCAACGACCAATCGCCTTGATCCAGAGATTTGGCAAACCCTTGCGGGGGAACAACGGTGGATGGTGCCAGCGGGAATGACGGCGATCGCCAAATATTTAGCCCAGGATTTAACGATTCATCGGAGTCAACGTCTGATCCATCTCGAAGAACGTTCAGGTTATTGGCGACTGACCTTTGAGCAAGGGGAAACAGTCCGCGCGAGGCAGGTGGTTTTGGCGTTGCCTCTACCCCAGGTGATCACACTCACTTATTCTTTTATTACCGTGCGCGATCGCCTTGCGAAAATTTTCTATGCGCCGGCCCTCTCTCTAATGGTCGGTTATAACCAGTTTGATTGGAGATTTCCCTGGCAAGCGCTCCGCCTCACCCAACATCCCCGATGGCGCACGATTAGCTACGAAGGCCAAAAGCGATCGCCCGAAAACTTCACCCTAGTCTGTCAAACGACGGGAAATTTTGCCCAAAATTATTTAGAGACAGCGGATCTAACCCCCGTCGCCACCACGCTATTGGATGAATTGAAAAATCTTCTTACCTTACCGACACCCCAATGGTGGCAAATCCAGCGTTGGCGCTATGCTCTCCCTGCAACGAACTATGGCCAAGCCTACCATCGTTTTGCCACGGATTCTCCCCTGATCGCCTGTGGAGATTGGTGTTTAGGGAATGGTATCGAAGGGGCGATCGCCTCTGGGCTAGCCGTGGGTGATGCGCTTTTATCAGCGTAAATTCTATAAGTTTATGGGGAGTGAGTCGCCTCAGTCATGGTTTGTTCGAGTTCCTGGGCGAGCTGTTGCTGTTGTTCGTTAACCTTTAGGAACTGGTGAATTAGATTTTCCAGGGTGCGTAGGGACTGGATAATTTGTTCTAAAGCGTCCTTGAGGGGGAGCAACTCTTCCTGATAGAGCTGAATTTTTCCCTGTAATTGCGCCTGTTCCCGCTGTTTGGCTTCGTATTCGGCTTGTTTTTGCTCTAGATCCTTTTGTTGTTGCGTTAACTCCCGTTCCTGGGGCATGAGGATATTTTCAAGCTGCTGAATCGTGTGGTGCATCGCCTCAATTTCGGCTTCAAGCTTCTGCTTTTGGGCTTCATCTTCCCCTTGGTAATCTTCGAGGTAGGCGATCGCCGGACTCAGATCAATATTTTGCTCTACTTCTACTTCAATAATTCCCTGGCGGCGTTTGAGAATGCGTAAATGCTGTTGTAATGCCCCTTGACGTTCCCGGAGGGTGCGTCGCTGACCCACTAAAGTCTGGTTGAGCATCCCTAATTTTTCTTCTTCGTCCCTGAGTTCTTCTTCGAGCTCTTGGAGTTCCATCACGTTGTCTGGTTCAACTGTCGCCAAAGACGCTTTAATTTCTCCTACCGCCTCATGTTGGAGGGTGAGTTCTTCTTCCTGGTCATTGACAAAGCGAACTAGCTTATCCAAATCGTCCCGCAATTTCTCGACAGTGGTTTCGAGTTCTCCGAGGGGCATGGCTTCGATCGCCGCTAAATCTACCCCATAGTGCTCGATGCCCCCCATTCCGGCAGCGAGATTATTGAGCAAATCCTGCATATCTTCTTGGCGTTGACGTGACGTAGCCAATTGGTTGAGGTGGCTTTGTTTAGCCTGTAGAAGTTGCCGTTGGATCTGGAGCTGGGTTTTGGCGTTTTCTAGAGCTTGACGTCTCTCTTCAACGTTGGTGGTTTCGGTCTGGACTTGGGTGGCGATCGCCGCGAGTTGGGTCTCTAGTTCCTGAAGCTGTTGGGGATATTGCGCGAAGGTTTGAAAAAGTTCTTCCTGTTGCGTGAGTTCGTCGAGCAACTCATTTAGTTGGGTGCGTACTTCATCCGTGGGGGCATTATTACTTTGGCACTGGACGAGAATTTGCTGAATTTTTGTGGCGATCGCCGGGCTTAATCCCTGTCCATCGGTTTCTTCCTGGAGATTGGCTAGCCGTTGTTGCTCTCCCCGAAGCTGCTGCCAAGCACCCTCTAATTCTGCTTGCTTACGGGCAAATTCTGCTTTAATTTCGTCGGCCTCGGCCTTAAGTTTTTCAAAGGCTAGTTTTTCGTCTTGGAGCTTTTGCTTTGCAGCTCGGCTTCGGTTTCTTCAATTTGGTCAAGGCGACTATTCATTTCCTCCTGGCGACGATTGAGTTCATCGGCTTGGTAGGTCAGGGACTGCCGCCATTGTTCAATTTCTTCCTCTTGGGATTTGGATTTGTCCATGAGGCGAGAAAAGTTCTGGAGCACCGTCAAAAGGCGGTTTGTGGCGATTTCGGGGGAGCCTTGAATCGTCCGATTATTGCCAAGATTGACGACCACGAGGGTTCCGTCATTGAAATTACTCAATTCATCGGCAGGGACTAATTCTTCCCCAGGCACCGTGCTCCAACTGCGATCATTACGTTCACAGGCAAGCAATTTGATTTCGGTCTTGCTTCCCATGAATCCTTTCGTTTTTTTGACCTCTGCAAGGTATAGCACGTGAATGTATTCCCCCTGAAACTGCTAGTGCCTGAGCGAAGTGGTGATGAGTCATGGATAGAGTGTAGTGCGTAGGTGACCTAACTTTAAAGCCTTAGGCGATCGCCATTGGTTGGGACTGACCGGAGGACTGCCATCACGAAACATTTTTAGGATTACCCATGGTCAAGGGGGCACTTACGACTGGAGTTGACTCACCTTCAATGATTTTAGAAGATCATTGTACTGGCTTAATCTTCTTGGCTAGGAGTGTAATTTTTCGTGATTTTCTGACATAGCAACGAACGACTTGTCTTACCCTAAAGGGAAAATGATAGGCCAGTTAGTCTTGATACTTGTCCACGACAGTGAATTGCGCCTGGGATTAGTTAAGCTTTAAATCCAAGGGCGATCGCCCTGTTCCCATGATCCCAATGATCCCCAAAAAAGTATGCAAGGGAATCTCAATGAAATTGATCTCCGTAGTATTTTGCAGCTCCTTGAGCTGGGACAACGGACTGGGCAATTGTGGATCGAAGCTCGACCATCGGGGGCCGTTGATGATTTGAGTTGGCAGTTTCCACAAGCGCCGCGTTTCCAACACTCACTGCCTTTGTCCACCTGGTTAGTCTTTTTTGTGAATGGTCAAATTGTCTACGGGACTGATGACTATTCTCCCCAGATGCACCGTTTGCAGGATTACCTTGTCCATTACCATCTCACCCACAAGCTAGGGGATCTTGATCGGGGGGCGATCGCCGAAACTACAATTCCTGAATATGCAGCCCTATGGCGACTTTTAGAAACCCAAACAATTACCGTTGATCAGGCGCGGCATATCCTTCAGGCAATGGTGCAAGAAACTTTGTTTGATCTCCTGAGTCTCCACCAGGGTCACTTTAATTTTCAGTTGGGGACTCCCTTTGGGCCACAGCTAAGCACCTATGCAGTGACTTCATTGCTGTTCGAGACGGTTAAAAAAGTCCAAAAATGGAAGCAACTCTATCCCCAGATTCAATTTCCCCAACAACGTTTACTGCTGGCCCAACCCGAAAAACTTGCCGCCGCGCTACCGGCGATCGCCTACCAAAAATTAGCCCAGTGGACTACTGGAGAAACAACCCTCCGCCAACTGGCCCGTTACCTCAATCGTGACCTCGTTGCCCTTGCGAGAGCCTTGCTTCCCTATATCCAAAAAGGTTGGCTCCAAGTTCTAGATCCTCTCCCTCCCCAAAGTTTGTCACGTCCCAGTGAAATGTCGTCTCATCAAACCTGGCGAATTCTTTGCATTGATGATGACTTCACCATCGGTAAAGCCGTAGAGCAAATCCTTAGCACCCAGGGATATCAAGTGCACCTCGTCCAAAATCCCCTAGAGGCAATTCAAGCGGCCTTTGCTGAGGTGCCCCACTTAATTCTCTGTGATATCGCCATGCCTCACCTAGATGGCCATGAAATTTGTATGATGCTGCGTCACAGTAAGCGATTTCAAAACGTTCCTATCATTATGCTGACGGGACAAGAGCAGTTTATTAACCGAATTCAGGCAGATTTTGCTGGGGCAACGGATTATTTAACAAAACCCTTCGGCCAGCAGGAGTTGTTAACCCTGCTAGAAAAATATCTCCCAAACCATTAGCCAGTGCAGATCTCCCCAGGCGATCGCCCCCGGAGTGAAAAAACAAGCTATGATGGCGATGGCCTAACCCTTAGTCCCCATCGCACCCTTGCTGAATACCAAGATTCACGGCAATTCCCCAGAAATTTTTCAAGAAATAAACATTTTGTAATCCCCCTCCCTGAT
The DNA here is from genome assembly GCF_001693295.1 of Picosynechococcus sp. PCC 8807. NCBI lineage: Bacteria > Bacillati > Cyanobacteriota > Cyanophyceae > Chroococcales > Geminocystaceae > Picosynechococcus > Picosynechococcus sp. PCC 8807. The sequence goes on along the minus strand of NZ_CP016483.1, from coordinate 1,443,405 downwards.
AAATTAAAGTCTGTCCGTCCCAGGGCATGTTTTTGACAATGTTGATGCTACGGTGATTATTACGCCGGTGATTTTATTGCTAGGACATTTGTAATGAGTAGAATTTTGGTTGTTGAGGATAGCCTCTCTCAACGGGAAATGATTTCAGAATTACTGAAAGGCAACGGCTTGACAGTGGATGTTGCCGGTGATGGTCTTGAGGCGTTAGAAACCCTCAGTCAAATGGCTAAAAATGCGGCTGAAACCCTGCCCAACTTAATTGTGCTCGACATTGTTATGCCACGGATGAACGGTTACGAACTCTGTCGTCGCCTCAAATCCGACCCAAAAATTCAAAATATCCCCATTGTGATGTGCTCTTCAAAGGGGGAAGAATTTGACCGGTACTGGGGCATGAAGCAGGGAGCCGATGCTTATATCGCGAAACCCTTTCAGCCAGCGGAGTTAATTGGCACCATCAAGCAACTCCTACGCAGCAATAAAAAGTAAGTTAAGCCCTGGGGAATAGCCGTTTTTGGCGAAACCTGAATTGTCTGTTTTCTTTCGATCTATGTCTACACCTGATGACAGTTCCTTACAACAAAACCTGACGTCCTTAGAAACCCAGTTACAGGGTTTAGAAAGCCCGGAAGGGGAGTTACACCTCAAGTTTCAGCTTCCTTCAGGGACTGGATTTGTGCTGCCGGCGTTTGGCATCCGTGAAGTGATGCAACAATCACCGGATCGGATTACCCCGATTCCCAATGTTTCGCCACTGCTGCTAGGGACGATTAATCTCCGGGGTCAGGTTATTTGGGTGGCAGATTTGGGGCAATTTTTGGGCGATAGTGCTCCCTTACGGACAGACCGTGCCGAAATTCCGGTGATTGCCATAGAAGATCAAGACATGCTCCTGGGTTTAGCCGTCGAAGAAATGCAAGGGATGCAGTGGCTTGCCGCGGAAACGTTGCAGATTCAGCTTAGTGATCTGTCGGATGTTATGGCCCCATTCGTCCGGGGGATTTGGACGGATGGTGATGATGCCAGTAAATCTTGGCATTTATTAGACCATGTGGCGATTTTAAAATCGGCCCGTTGGGCAACATAAGGGTGTTAATACTTACTGCGGTGGTGCTGTGATCTGCGAGAAAGTAGATTACATTAAAAATACGTTTTGCATCCGTTAAAAAGTTTGTGCAGCGCTCAGTAAGATAATCCTAAAAATGTGCCAGTCCAGGAGGGAACCCGATGCCGCCCAGCACCACTGATTATTCAAAGGAGTATGCTGAGGCCCAGAAGGCCTATTATCAGAATAATTTGCCTGAAGCAGAGGCGATCGCCAATCGGTTACTCAAAGATTACCCGGACGATCCCCATTTACTGCTTTTGAGTGGCCATATTTCCCTTGGTTTACAAGATTTAGGGCGGGCTTCCGCGTTCTACCATCGGGTTTTGGATGTCACTAACCAGCGGGATTACCATGAATATGCTCGCCAAGGTTTGACCCAGGTCAATGCCTACAGCGATCAAGTCAATGGTCACCGGGAAACCAGCGGTGGACAGCCGACCCTCACCCAGCCAGAAGATTATCCGGTTGCAGCAGAATACAACTCCCCAGAAAACTTTGTCACAGCAGCGGGGGAACAACCAATTTCGGCGGATGATTATTCAGAACAATGGGCAGAACCAGAGTTGCCCTTGAGAAATTTCCCGGAAGATGAAGAAACTTTTTTAGTGCCCCACCCCGGCGATCGCTCCCCTGAACCAGGTTTAAATCAGTCCCTTAATGATCCTTTTTTCGAGGCAGAGGCTGGCGAATTCATTGAATTTAACGAAGACGAATTGGTTGAATTCGACAGTGCAGCCGGCCTAGAAGAAGACGGAGATTTCCTAGGAGGCGAAGATACATCTCCTTTCGATTTAGATTGGTCACCGACCCAGGAAAATGGCAGAATTTCAGCAGATCAAGACCATTTTGATGCAGTGGATACTGCACCACTCGGCTTTGAAGGTGAGTCCCCCACTTGGCTCGAAAATCCTCCTTTAGCCGATGCAGACGCATTGACATTTGATGAGCCAGCGCACCCAAGTTTTGCACCTGACTCCCTCTCCCCTGATGAGGCGGCAGATTTTGACGATGAAATTAGCTTGGGTAGCCTTGGGGCAGAACTATTTGATGAAGAACCAGAAGCGCTACCAAAACAGGATGAAGGGGGCTTTTTAGAGGAATTTGGCATTCTCAACGAACAGGATCTAGATGATTTTGGTGATCTCGGTTCGGATATTCTCGATGATGACCAAAAAATGCCAGATACAGGTCTGTTTGAAGCGCCCCTAGAAACACCGACGACCTCAGGGGAATTTAATTTTGATGATTTTCCCGAAGAATTGGGCCTCACCGAAGACGACAGCCTATTTATCACCCTAGGGGAAGATAGTCTCTCTGGCGGTCTAGGGACAGATTTTACTGTTTCTGATAAACCCCAGGAAATTGTCGCGGAAAACCCCAAGGGTTATTTGGCTTGGTTTGAAAATGTGCCTCTCCAGAAAAAACAATTGTTCACTGCGACTGGCGCTGCTGCCGCATCGGCGATCGCCACTTTGATTGTGACAGTGGGCGTATTTCAAACCACCCCAGCTGAACAACGGCCCCAAACCCTCTGGCCCGTGGCCAAAACAGGTTTACTCACCAGCTTATTGGCCGGGGCAGCCAGCTTTGGTACGACCCTCTTTTTTGGGAAGTTAACAACTCGGCAGATCAAACGTAGCACTGACAACCTACAAAACCAGTTCGACGCGGTTTCCCAGGGGAATCTCAATGTCAAAGCAACGGTTTTTGCGGAGGATGAGTTTGGTGCCTTAGCCACGGGCTTTAATAAAATGGCCCGGGTTATTTTAAATACCACCAGTGAGGCCCAGCGGCGAGCCGAAGAAACAGAACAGTCCAAAGAAGACCTCCAGCGCCAGGTGATCCGCCTCCTTGATGATGTGGAAGGGGCCGCCCGGGGAGACTTTACCGTCCAAGCAGAGGTCACAGCCGATGTTTTAGGGGCCGTCGCCGACGCCTTTAACCTCACCATTCAAAATCTCCGGGAAATTGTTCAACAGGTTAAACAAGCGGCGCGCCAGGTGAATAAAAATGCTGCCGATAGTGAATCCTTTGCCCGGGGTCTATCCAGTGATGCTCTCCGTCAAGCTGAAGAATTGGCCGTTACCCTCAACTCCGTACAGATGATGACCGATTCGATCCAGCGGGTTGCAGAAAATGCCCGGGAAGCGGAGGAGGTGGCCCGAACTGCTTCGAGTACGGCCCTCAAGGGGGGAGAATCCGTAGAGCACACCGTGGCGGGGATTTTACAGATTCGAGAAACGGTGGCCGAAACAGCCCGCAAGGTAAAACGTCTAGCCGAATCTTCCCAGGAAATTTCTAAAATTGTTGCAGTGGTTTCCCAGATTGCGTCCCGGACGAACCTCCTGGCGTTAAATGCGTCCATTGAGGCGGCCCGGGCAGGGGAGTCTGGTAAAGGATTTGCGATTGTCGCCGATGAAGTCCGTCAGTTGGCAGACCGTTCTGCCAAAGCCCTGAAGGAAATTGAGCAAATTGTTTTACAAATTCAAAGTGAAACAAGCTCGGTAATGATTGCAATGGAGGAGGGCACCCAGCAGGTTATTGACGGGACTAAACGGGCTGAGCAGGCGAAACAATCCCTAGAGGATATTATTCAGGTCTCGAACCGCATTGATGCTCTGGTGCGTTCGATTACGGCGGATACCGTTGAACAGCGGGAAAATTCCCGTGCTGTGGCCCAGGTCATGCAATCGGTGGAATTAACGGCCCAGGAAACCTCAAGAGAATCCCAACGGGTGGCCGGATCGTTACAAAAGTTGGTGGGCATCGCCCGGGATCTCCTGGCTTCTGTGGAGCGATTCCGCATAGAATCCACGGATGAGGCGTAATATGGTTTGGCAATGGCGTTAGTGCCCATAAAATTTGCATAAAGTTTGGCGATCGCCTTTTCCCTTTGCCTTTTTTTTATTTTCAGTTGTCCCATCCGATCACCTATGACCAGCCAACGCAGATCAAAAAGTTCCCTTGGGAAATGGTTTGAGCGGTTAGTTGCCGCAACCCTTCTAGGGGGGCAAGTCATCGTACATCTCCTGCGGGGGCGTTTCAACCGACGCATTACCATTGAACAGATGGCGGCGGTGGGGCCTGATTCCCTCCTCATTGCCCTGGTCACGGCTGGGTTTGTCGGCATGGTATTTACCATCCAGGTGGCGCGGGAATTTATTTACTTCGGCGCAGGCACGGCGGTGGGGGGCGTTTTAGGTCTTTCCTTGTCCCGGGAATTAGCCCCTGTATTAACGGCGGTGGTGTTGGCGGGGCGTGTCGGCTCGGCCTTTGCAGCGGAGATTGGCACCATGCGCGTCACTGAACAAATTGATGCGTTGCATATTTTACGCACAGATCCCATTGATTATTTGGTCGTCCCCCGCTTCTTGGCCTGCTGTTTGATGTTGCCTTTATTGACTGTTTTATCGCTCCTCACGGGGATGGCTGGCGGGTTAATCATCGCCATAAATTTGTATCAAATTCCCCAGTCTATTTTTATCAACTCGGCCCAGAGTTTTTTAGAATATTGGGACATTATCAGTGCAATGATTAAATCTGTTGTTTTTGGGGGCTTAATTGCCGTCATTGGCTGCAGTTGGGGCTTGACAACAACTGGGGGAGCAAAGGGCGTAGGACAATCGACAACAACGGCTGTTGTTACATCTCTACTAGCGATTTTTATTGCTAACTTTTTCCTATCTTGGTTGATGTTCCAGGGTTTAGGTAGTGCCTTAGTGGGATGAAATTCAAACTGCCACATTTTGTTTTGGGTCTAAGCATTGCCCTTGTAATCAGTCTACATGGTTGTACTTTTGGTAATTCTGGGCAAACTTTAGTGGTGGCGATCGCCGCTTCCTTGACCGATGTCATGGCAGAGATTCGCACCGAGTTTCAAACACAGTATCCAGACATTTCAATTCAATTTAATACCGCTGCTTCCGGGACGTTGCAAAGGCAAATCGAGCAACAAGCTCCCATTGACATTTTTGCTAGTGCGGCCCTAGAACCCGTTGAATCCTTGGCCCAAAAAGGGTTTGTCGCAGCAGAGGCAGTCCAAATTTTTGCGGAAAATCAACTCGTTCTGATTCAAAATCAACAAAGCCAACCGCAACTGAATCGTTTGGAAGATTTAGCGGGTGAGGATGTTCAAAAAATTGCCCTGGGTAATCCAAAAACAGTACCAGCGGGACGATATGCCGCCAATCTTTTAGAAAAATATCCCCAGCTTTACCAAACCCTAGAGCAGTCCCAAAAATTAGTTTTTGGGGAGAACGTGCGGCAAGTTTTAACCTATGTCCAAAATCAATCGGCAACGGCGGGGTTTGTCTATCAAACAGATATTTTCCAGCAATCTAATTTGCGAGTGATTGAATCTTTTGCGCCAGAATTAACAAGTTCAATCTTGTATGCGATCGCCCCAATTAAAGTCTCACCCAAGCAAACCCAAGGACAACTTTTTATCGATTTTATTCTGGGTCGAAAAGGTCAGGCCATTTTACAAAAATATGGCTTTCTGCCCCCTAGGGATTAACTGTTTTTTGCTGCCAAGTACCGTCGGCTGTGAGGTCATACAAAAAGCGATTTTGGGGATTGCCCCGCAGTTCGAGGTGATCGATCTTTGTCACCTGAAACAGGAGAAGCACGAAATTAGAAATAGGCTCTTGATCATTCACTGCGGTTGGCTGGAAATCAGCTAAATTTTCACCACGGCGATCGCCAGGCTGGGGCCAGAGAAATTGAGCCCGGGCCGCATCCGAAAGGGCTTGCCAGGTCTGTTGTCTAGCGCGATTTAGCGGTGATGGCGGACTTGCTGCTGTAACCAGCTTAATCTGACCACTAAAGCGGAATTGTTCCCGGGTTTTGGTGAAATACCAAGCAATTTCGGCATCGGGGCAAGTAGTGAGGTGACTTATTTTTTCACTGCGCTGATCCGTAATAATTTTGAGGTCATTGCTTCCTTCGAGGAACCCCCGAAAAACCACCGTGCGATTCCTGGGTTTTCCTGTCGGCGTTACGGTGGCCAACTGAAAAAAGCGGTGGTGGGGCTGACTTTTATTCCGGTGTAAGGCCCGGGCTAGGGGCGATCGCCAAGGGGCCAATTCAAACGTCACAGGCATGATTGTTTACGGTAGGGCCAAGCATAATCCAGTATCGAATAATTAGGCCTCTCCTTCTAACTGACGTCGCTTTTGGGCCACTTGCCAACATTCAGAAACCAATTGGTGCCAGGGCATCAGCACCTGAACATCGACTCCAGCATTGCCATCGGTGGCTTGGAAAAGAGACTTGGTCGCCATTACCTCCCCCTGGGCCTGGCGAATGCGGGCGATGAGGTCTTCCTGCTCGGCGGGGGCCATAAAACTTAAGGATTTTTTTTCGAGGGCCGTTAAAGATAGGTCAAACCAATAAAGAAAATCATCCAAAAGCGGGGCCAGTACAGCCTTTAAAAGTTGCTTTTCATCGGCGGGTTCTGGAGAAAACATAGATATTTTTAAAAATGAGACTTTCTTCACATATCTTAACATTTTGAGGTGATCGCCGCTGTCGAGGATGATTTCCTTGAATATTAAGCAACCTTAACAAACATTTCTTCACTTCCATTGCCCTGCTAAAAATAAGGGGAATTAGCTTGTATTGGGCTAGTTTATTCAAACTCTTATCAGGTAGAGTCACGGTGAAATACGAAATCCGCTATAAACCCGCCTTTGCTTGTCTATTTGTCACCCTCGAACCCGGCGAACAGGTCACAGCCGAATCCGGTGCAATGGTAAGCATGGATGGTGGAATCTCAATGAAAACTGAATTTTCGGGGGGATTTTTCCCGGCGATTCTCCGTCGGTTATTTGGGGGAGAATCCCTGTTTGTGAATGTTTATCGCAACACAAGTCAGCGGCCCCAGACCGTCATTTTAACCCAGTCAATGGTGGGTGATATCCACCGCATTGATTTGTCCCAGGGGCCGATCTGTTTTCAGCCCGGTGCTTACATTGCCCATACCCCCGGCGCAACAATGGGAATCCGTTGGGCTGGCTTTGCCAGTTGGTTTGCGGGGGAAGGCCTCTTCAAACTGCAATTCACAGGTAGTGGCCGGGTCTTTTACGGGTGCTATGGCGGCATCATCGAAAGACAAATTGCGGGGGAATTTATCGTCGATAACAGCCACCTCGTTGCCTACGATCCAGGCATCACCATGAATATCCGGATGTCTGGGGGCTTATTTGGTTCCCTCACCTCCGGCGAAGGCCTGGTGAATAAACTCAAAGGCCGTGGCCGAATCTACCTCCAATCGCGGAGTGTGTCAGGTCTTGTGGGCTTTTTACGTCCAAAATGTCGTTAGGGGGTAGCTATGGAAATTAAACTCTTACATCAACCAGATAATGCGATCGCCCATGTCACCCTCGACGCTGGGGAAGAAATCATTGCCCAAGCCGGCGCCATGGTTGCCATGAGCGGCAATATCAATGCCAGCACGACCCTCCGCAAAGGCAAAGGGGGCGGCATCATGGGAGGGCTAAAACGGATGCTTGCCGGAGAATCCCTCTTTCTGAGCGTTTTTCGAGCACCCTTACCCAATAGTGAAATTTGGTTTGCCCCCAAGCTGATGGGGGATCTCCTCCTGTACGAAATGCGGGGCGATGAATTTGTTGTCCAAGCCTCTTCCTACCTTGCCTCTGGCCCCAATGTGGACATTGATCTCGGTTGGCAAGGCTTTAAATCCTTCTTTTCAGGGGAATCTATCTTTTGGCTCAGCATCAGTGGCCAAGGGCCTTTGCTGGTGACGTCCTTTGGGGCCATTTACGAAGTGGATGTGGATGGCGAATACGTCGTGGATACGGGCCACATCGTTGCCTTTGAAAAGAGCCTGAGCTTCACCGTGGGTAAAGCAAATCCCTCTTGGATTGGGGCATTCCTCGGTGGAGAAGGGTTAGTCTGTCGCTTCCGAGGCAAGGGCAAACTGTACTGCCAAACCCATAATCCCGGAGCCTTTGGTTCCCTGGTTGGTTCCCAATTACCACCCCGTTAAGTTGTCCTTTGAAGCCAGTGCTGAAAGTGCTTAAAAATTATGTCTCAGTTTGAATTTCGCGTTGAAAATAATCCCTCCTATGCCTCGCTCATTGTGACCTTACCGCCCAACCAAACCCTACTCGTAGAGGCGGGGGCGATGGCGGCAATGGATGCCAACATTGAGATGAAGTCGAAGATGCGGGGGGGTTTGATGAAGGGCATCGGGCGGATGTTCAGTGGAGAATCCCTATTTATCAGTGAATTTACTGCTAGAAATACTGCCGGGGAACTCTATATCTCGCCAGGGGTGCCGGGGGATGTGACCTACTACCATTTGGACGGTTCTAAAAGTTTAATGGTGCAGTCTTCGGGCTTTGTGGCTTCTAGTCCCTCGGTGGATCTTGACACCAAATTCCAAGGGCTGAAGGGTTTCTTTACGGGGGAATCGATCTTTTTCCTGCGGGCATCGGGCCAAGGGGATTTTTGGTTTAGTTCCTACGGGGCGATCATTGAAATTCCCGTAGAAGGGGATTATGTGGTGGATACGGGCTACATTGTCGCCTTTGAGGATACGCTGCAATACAACGTGGAAATGATTGGGGGCTTATCTTTCCGGAGCCTGCGCACAGGCATCCTCGGCGGAGAAGGCTTAGTTTGTCGTTTCAGTGGCAAGGGTAAGCTCTGGGTACAATCGCGGAATCTTTTCCCCCTGTTGAATTTCCTTTATCCGTTCCGCCCCGTGCCGAATAATAATTAACTGCGTTTCTAGGAAAATTGATTAGCTGCTGTGCGGTGCGCCTTCGGGGTGATTACGGTATCCTGGAGGCAAATTCCATGCACGCAACAAGAGCAACCATGGCCCAAAAAAATGATACGTTGCCCCTGATGCTGGCCCTCGTCGTTACCCTAGGCATTCTGGGGGGCGGTGGTTGGTGGTTTTTAAATCGTTCTGGCTTCCAGGGTTTGGCCCCAAATGGCGCAGAAACGGGAACTAATGATGGGGCGATCGCCCCAGGTTCCCAAGCCACAGATAATCCTTTCAGTCCACCGGCAACAGTGGCCCCAGGGACAGTGGTCAAAATTTCTGGCTCTACCAGTATGGTGCAGATTAATACCGCCCTAAAAAATCGGTTCGAGTTGCAATATCCCCAGACCCGTGTCGAAACTACTGCTAATGGGTCGAGTAAGGGACTTGAAGATCTGCTGGTGGGAAATATTGACCTCGCGGCGATCTCCCGCCCCCTCCAGCCGGAGGAAATGCAACAGGGCCTCAAGGCGATCGCCGTTACCACCGATGCCGTCGCCATTGTAGTCGCCAAGGAAAATCCCTTTAGTACAGGGCTGACTGGGGAACAGGTACAGGGCATTTTCCAAGGGAATCTCACCGATTGGTCAGCGATTACCGATAAAGCGACGGGAACAATTCGGGTTATTAATCGCCCTCCGGTGAGTGGTACTTACCAAACTTTCCAAGAAACGGTACTCAACGGCTCAAACTTCGGGAATGGCCCTAATTTCACCAATCTGGAACAGGACGCTACCACGCCGATTTTGCAGACCCTGGGCGCAGACGGGATCAGTTATGCCACCTACAGCCAGATCGCCAATCAGCAAACCGTTAGAACAGTGCCCATTGATGGGGTAACCCCAGAATCAGACCTCTATCCCTACACCCGCACCCTTTATTACGCCTACCAAGAACCTGCTTCCCCCCAGGTGGAGGCTTTCCTTGGTTTCGTTGGGACTCCTGTGGGAGCAGAGTTGATCCAAGCGGCGCAGCAGTAATGTTTCAAACCACCCGTAATCGTCTGGCCCTCTGGTACACGGCGATCACCGCAGTGTTGCTTTTGGTTTTCGCGACGGGGGTTTATTTTTACGTGCGCTATACCCTGATTGAACGCATCGATGACACCCTAAAGCATGTAGTGGAAGTGGTAGAGCGATCGCTGATCATTGAGCCAGATGATCCTGTGGGCTATCACATCAATTTAGAAGCCAGCTTTCGGCAACAGTCCCCCACCGTCGAAGATGACCGCATTGACCTCGAATTTTTCAACCCAGCCGGAGAATTGCTCTGGTCTACTTTTTCTGAACCATTAGTCTTGCCCCTAGAGTGGCACCCCCGGGGGGAAACGGTACGTCTGGGTGATGATTATCTTCTGCGACAAATCACCGATCGCCTCGAAGTGGATCGCTATGTTTTGGGGTATCTACGGGTGAGCCATCCTTGGTTTGAGGTGACGCGACCAATTCGCAAATTAGTCCTTGATCTCAGCCTGGGGATCGCGATCATGATTACCTGTGGGGCGGTGATTGGCTGGTTACTGTCTGGTATTGCCATCGAACCGGTAAAGGATTCCTATCAACAATTGCGGCAATTTACGGCGGATGCGTCCCACGAGTTGCGTAATCCCATTGCGATGATCCAAACCAATGTCCAAATGGCGATCACCTACCCAGATCCCGACCAACGCCAACAAAATCTCAAGGTGATTGAGCGACTCACCCAACGGTTGGGCCGTTTAGTGAATGATCTCTTATTTCTCGCCCGCAGTGATAGTGGGGTGCTTCAGGCGGAATTTGAACAATTACCCCTGGATGCTCTATTGCTGGAGGTTATTGAAGAACAACGGGCCATCTGCCGCCAGGAAAAAATTGAGTTGCAGTTGGATATTCAAGGGGATGCCACCGAAGAAGCCTATCTCATCTTGGGAGACTGGGATCAGATGGCGCGCCTCTTTACAAATCTGATCGGCAATGCGATCGCCTATGCTTTTCCAGGGGACTGGGGCGACAAACCCAAGCAAATTACCGTCACCATGGCCCTCAAGGAGAAAACAGGGCGGACAACCGGAGAAACCCTCCAAGTGACGGTTAAAGATAATGGCATCGGTATTCCTGCCGAAAATTCAACCAATATTTTCGACCGTTTTTATCGTCTTGATCCCGCCCGGACAAACCCTGGGGAAAGTAGCACTGGTTCAGGTCTTGGCCTCGCCATTGCGGCGGCGATCGCCAAAAATCATAAAGGCAAAATCACCGTCGAAAGCAAAGATCAAGGCACAACATTTTCCGTTTTTTTACCACGAGCGACTTAAGAGCTTATTTATAAAGCCTTCCTGCCCTCAGTCTGGGGAAAATTTTCGGACAATCAATTAGGATCAAAGTCCCCCAAAATGAAAGTCTCTAAATCCCCAGCAAAAAATTTTCAAGAAAAAAGCCCCAACAGTTTTAACCTGCGGGACTCTCAATCTCCCCTTGAGGGGTGTTCCTGAAGGGGAGCTAAGGAGGTGTAGTTACTCCCACTCGATGGTGCCAGGAGGCTTAGAAGTGATGTCATAGACCACGCGGTTAACCCCTTTCACCTCATTCACCATGCGATTAGAAATGGTTTCCAAAAGCTCATAGGGAGGGCGAGCCCAATCCGCTGTCATCCCATCTTCACTGGTAATCATCCGCAGTACGACGGGGTGAGCATAGGTGCGCTTATCGCCCATCACACCCACACTACGAATCGGTAGTAAGACCGCAAAGGCTTGCCAAAAATCACTGTAAACCCCTTGCTTTTTGATTTCATCCCGCACAACCCAGTCTGCATCCCGGAGAATATTTAACCGTTCTGCAGTGACTTCGCCGATGATCCGAATCGCGAGGCCAGGGCCAGGGAAGGGGTGACGGCGAATAATTTCTTCGGGCAAACCAATGCTGGCTGCTACCTTACGCACTTCATCTTTGAAGAGTTTGCGGAGGGGTTCAACCAATTTAAAGCGCAGGTCTTCTGGTAAACCGCCGACGTTGTGGTGACTTTTAATTTTGACCGCGACCCGTTCTCCCGTTTTGGGGTCAACGTTGGTATCCGCCGATTCGATTACATCGGGATATAGAGTCCCCTGGGCGAGGTAATCAAAGGGGCCAAGGCGTTTTGATTCTTCCTCAAAGACGGCGATAAATTCGTGGCCAATGAGGCGGCGCTTTTCTTCGGGATCGGTAACCCCTTTGAGCTTGTCGATAAAGCGATCGCGGGCGTTGATATAGGCGACAGGAATGTGGAATTGCTCATCAAAAATTTCCACAAGGCGTTCCGGTTCCCCTTTCCGCATAAAGCCTTGGTCAATGAACATACAGGTCAGTTGATCACCGATCGCTTGGTGGAGCAAAAAGGCCAAGGTAGAAGAATCGACGCCTCCAGAAAGGGCGAGGAGTACCCGTTGATCACCGACCCGAGCTCGGATCTCACGAATTGCTTCTTCAACGAAGGCTTCTGTGGTCCAGGTGGGTTCACATTTACAAATGTGATAGACGAAGTTGCGGATCAGGGCCATACCATCCTGGGAATGAACCACCTCTGGGTGGAACTGCACCCCGTAAAGTTGGCGGCCATGGTGGGCGATCGCCGCGCAGGGGGTATTGTCCGTGTGGGCTAAAATTTCAAACCCTTCGGGCAGGTGCACACAGGAATCCCCGTGACTCATCCACATGGTGGAACCTTCCTCCACGTTGGTCAGCAGATCGGTGGGATCATCAATAAAGATTGATGCTTTGCCATATTCTGCGTGCTTGGCGCGCTCGACGGTACCGCCGAGTTGTTTCACCATTAGCTGCATCCCGTAGCAGACCCCAAGGACAGGAATCCCAAGATTCCAAATTTCAGGGTCACAGGCCGGGGCATAGTCGTCATAGACAGAGCTGGGGCCACCGGAGAGGATGATGCCGCTGGGATTAAGTTGCCGCAATTGTTCGGCGCTGGTGCGATAAGAAATGACCTCAGAGTAAACTTCCGTTTCGCGAATTCTTCTGGCAATCAGTTCAGAGTATTGGGAGCCAAAATCTAAGATAACGATGATTTGGCGTTGAAGACTATTGCCTGTATTGGTGGCGTCAATCGGTTTTTGGAGTGGAGTCGTAGTCACGTTCAGCAAAAAATCCCTAGTGGAAGTTAACAGATAAAACAAGCCAGGGAAAAATCCAAGGCCTCGTATTTCCCAGCACCAGCGATCGCCGGGTTGCTGTGGAGATTGGGGAAAATTGTGAATGCTGAAGAGAGATTAAAAACGGTATTTTATAGAGCAAATAAATATTCCGAACAAAATAACACAGATCGATATTTTTTTAAAGTCTGATCTGAACCAGACAGAGGATCGTCATCTTCTGTATCCTCAAAGGAAGCTTGTCCTTTATTTGTCGTGGTAGCAGTAAGCATGAATCCGGTAGATTATCTCCGCATTAGCTTGATTGATCGATGTAATTTTCGTTGCCATTACTGCGTCCCAGATGAAGCGAGCCTCCAATATTTGCTGACCTCAGAGCAGTTGAGCAATGGGGAAATTCTCACGCTCCTCGAACAGGTGTTTATTCCCTTGGGATTTCGTAAATTTCGCCTCACGGGGGGAGAGCCTCTCCTACGCCCCCAGTTAGTCCCCCTCGTCCGGGCGATCGCCCACTTGCCGGGGGTAGAAGATCTATCGATGACCACAAATGCTTATTTACTAGCGGATCTGGCTCAGGATCTCTACGATGCGGGTCTGAATCGTCTCAATATCAGCCTAGACTCTTTGAATCCTGAGACCTTTGATCAAATTATTGGTAATCGGGGCAAGAGTCGCTGGCAGCAAACTTGGGAGGGCATCCAAGCGGCCCATCGGGTTGGTTTTGACCCCCTCAAGCTCAATGTCGTGGTGATCCCTAGGGTAAATGATCGAGAGGTATTAGATTTAGCCGCGTTGACAGGCGATCGCCATTGGCACGTGCGCTTTATTGAGTTTATGCCCATTGGCAACGACAAATTATTTAATGAACGAGCCTGGATTCCTTCGGAAGAATTACGCCAACGGATCCGGGCAAAATGGGGCTTAGAAACGGCAGTCGTTCAGGGCAATGGCCCCGCAGATATTTTTAAGATTCCCGGAGCAAAGGGGACGCTTGGGTTTATTTCCCAGATGTCTGAATGTTTTTGCGATCGCTGTAACCGGATGCGCCTCTCAGCGGATGGTTGGCTGCGGCCTTGTCTATTGAATGAAGCGGCACAAATGGATCTCAAAACATTACTCCGGACTGGGGTTACCCCTAGGGAAATTCGGGCGGCAGTCAAAGCACTCCTCGACCAAAAACCGGAGATTAATTTCAAAATGCGCGATATGGGAACCACCACGGGTCAATATGGCCGCACCATGTCGCAAATTGGTGGCTAAAGGGCAGTATTGTCTAGGATTCATTACATTTCGCGGCACAAAACGTCAATAAACGTGAATTAGGTTCCCCAAAGGGAGCTTTTTTTTCTAGAATATTTGTAGCGAATGTTACCGAATAAATTTCGATTTGTGCATCAGTCCAAACCTATGATCAAAGAACGCCTTACTACCTGCGAAACCCTCCTCTACCGTTGGCTCCATTTTCACCAAAACCAAACGAAGCCAGAGGAGCTGAATTTACAGTATTTTCAAGTCTGGACCGCAGAATTTCTTACGGAAAAGGCCAGTGGCGAGGATATTGATCAAGCTCTGCTGCGGTTGATGCAATTGCGCCTGATTTATCTCAACGATGGCGGAACATTGGCGATCGCCCCAGAAGAGCAACCGGGCGTACAAATGGCTCCCCTCCCCCGGAAATTTTGGCAAGCGTGGTCTTGGGAGCACCATTTGGCGGCAGGCAGTTTAGCGATCGCCTCGGTGGTTTTGATGGCCGTCTCTGCCTTTGCCCTGTGGCAAAACACCAACGCGCCCTTAGACATGACAGAATCAGCAACCGTTACGGAACAGGTGCTTGGAGAAAATGACCCAGAATAACGGTACTAGGGCAAGCACAAACTGGTGCAATCCATTAGCGGCGAAGGGAACGGGGGTTGAGATATTTTGCGGCGATCGCCCCGCCGATGAGTCCGAATAAATGCCCCTCCCAAGACACCCCTGGGGTCGTCGGCAGAACACTCCAAAGCACCCCACCATAGAGAAAAAATACCAAGAGTGAAACGGCAATGGATGGGATATCCCGCCGAAAGTAGCCCCGAAACAATAGAAATCCCAAATATCCAAAAATTAAAATACTGGCCCCAATATGCACAGAATTTTGGGCACCAATCAGCCATACCCCCAGGCCGCCGACAAGCATTGTGATCAAGGTGACCGTAAAAAAGTCACGGATGCGGTCTAGCATCACGAGCCAGCCCAACAGCGCAAAGGGGATTGAGTTGGTGACGAGGTGCTGAAAACCACCATGGAGAAAGGGCGCAAAGAAGATTCCCCTAAGTCCCAGCAGTTGTCGGGGCAGAATGCCGAATACATCTAGACCACCCCGCCAAAGATTTTGAAAAACAAACTGATCACTAATTTCTAGGCCCCAAAAACTCGCAAGAAACAAACCCAAAATCATGATTTGCTGCTTTAATTCCTGGGCAACAGCCTGGGCTTCGGGATCGCGCTGGTGGGTCATGGATTCGGCGAAAAGTTAGTTGTAATATTCCTTCCCACGTTAACAAGTTTCGCGATCAATGGGACGACTGCATTCACGAAAAGCGAAACAAGTGCAACCACTGCATGATCTGAGCGCCAGAAAGCTGCAACCGACTCTGTAAATCTGCAAAATCACGATACTGGCCCCGTTGCCGCTCTGCAATGATCCGTTGGGCCAGGGGAGCCTCGACGCCAAAATCGACTAGCGCCCCAAGGTCAGCGCGGTTTAGGTCAATTTGTACTGGGGCTAGCTCTGGGGCATAGTAAGCAAAACTGAGGATCGCGGCCAAGGGCTGGAGACGTTGACTGGGAACCCCTAGGGCCGCTGCCACATCGTCGAGGCTATAGAATTGCACCCCCTGGCTGGTGAGCTGCACGAGCGATCGCCCCTGGTGAATGGAAATACCTGGTAGACGGAGCCAATCATCGACGGTGGCTTGGTTGACATCGATCTTGATTCCCATGGCCGCAGCGAGGGCGACTTCTTCGAGGGAACGAAGGCGGTAGTAAGGATCCTGGCGTAGACGTTGCTGTAATTGCTTTTTCCGGAGAAAATTCATGGTCTTTTGCGGGCCTCAATCTTGTTTACTCTACAGGCGATCGCCTCTATTTTTTAGCATTGCCGAAAAGATCCCTTAGCCTTTACAATAGGCCGATAGACTTATTTTTATGCTTTATTCCGTAGGAATGCCTGGCCCAGTCCATCTGCTAACCTACACTATATTTCTCTTTTATTTTTATTGCGAGGGAACAACTTCCTTCCCTTTATTTAAACCCAAACTAAAACCCTATATTTAAAAAATCACCCTATTATTTTAGGGCTAATTTTGCTATGAACTTTTATCAGCGTCGCCTGTCTATTTTTGTAGATGGGAATAATATGTTTTATGCACAACAGAAAAATAATTGGTTTTTTGACCCCCGTCGTGTTTTAGATTATTTTACTTGCGATCCCACCGTGCGCCTGATCAATGCCTTTTGGTACACAGGCCTAAAGGATTCCCAAGATCAGCGTGGTTTTCGCGATGCCTTGATCAGTCTGGGTTATACAGTACGCACAAAAATACTCAAAGAATACTATGACGATGTCTCCGGTCGCTACTCCCAGAAAGCAAATTTAGACATTGAAATTGTGGTCGATATGTTTAATACAGTCGATCAATATGATCAAGTTATTTTGTTTAGTGGCGATGGTGATTTTGAACGGGCCATTGAACTTTTGCGCTCAAAAAATACCCACATTACCGTTGTTTCGACGGAAGGAATGATCGCCCGGGAACTGAGAAATGCCACAGATTGTTACATTGATCTAAATAATCTGCGGGCCGAAATTGAAAAAACAGAACCTTAACTAATTACGGCAATTGTAAAAGCTTTCAAATTTCTTAAATTGTTGATTATTGATCACTATTGTTGACTAAACTCAGGCCAAAAACGAGTGTTGTGCTCTAGTAGTGTGGGTGTCCTCAATAACTAGCAACCATAATTCTCCTCTTGTCCGATACCAATATTCTGGACTAGCTGCCTGTGAGGGAAGCAACCTGTTGCGCCTGACCATCTGTTATGCCTTGGCCTAATGCCACTAATCCTTTTTTACGGCAGAATATCTAATTCCTAAGGAATTGGTTTATCCTAGGGAGATAGCTATGGACTCTTTTAAAGTGGAGCATAGCCAGTACTTTTATTCCAATCAACATAGAGTTTTTATTTAGACTATTTTCACGCTAAGGGAGCGGGAAATGATGAACAACCAAGACGATCGCATTATTATTTTCGACACAACATTACGGGATGGTGAACAATCTCCGGGGGCAACCCTAAATGGAGACGAAAAGCTGGCGATCGCCCGTGCCCTGGCGCGACTTGGTGTAGATGTCATTGAAGCGGGTTTCCCCAGGGCGAGTCGGGGTGATTTTGATGCTGTGCAACGTATCGCCGCCGAAGTCGGCACAGAAAATGGGCCAACGATCTGTGGTCTAGCCCGGGCCACCAAGGGAGATATTGAAGCGGCAGGCAATGCCCTGAAGCCAGCTTTTAAAAATCGAATCCACACCTTTATCGCCACCTCCGATATTCACCTCGAATACAAACTCCGCAAAAGCCGCAAGGATGTGTTGGCGATCGCCCCGGAGATGGTTGCCTACGCCAAAACCTTTACCAACGATGTGGAATTTTCCCCCGAAGACGCAGGCCGCTCGGATCCTGAATTCCTCTACCAAATCCTCGAAGCCGTCATTGAGGCCGGGGCAACCACCGTTAATATTCCTGACACCGTCGGCTACACAACCCCCGCCGAATTTGGCGCTCTGATCAAAGGCATCAAAGAAAACGTCCCCAATATTGACCGCGCAATTATCTCTGTCCATGGCCACAACGATTTGGGCCTAGCGGTGGCCAATTTCCTCGAAGCCGTAAAAAATGGCGCGCGACAATTAGAATGCACCATTAACGGCATTGGCGAACGGGCCGGGAATGCCGCCCTCGAAGAATTGGTGATGGCCCTCCATGTGCGCCGCCAGTATTACAATCCTTTCCTCGGTCGGCCTGCTGACTCAGAAGCACCTTTGACCAACATCAATACCAAAGAGATCTACAAAACATCTCGCTTGGTATCTAACTTGACGGGGCTTTCTGTCCAGGCCAATAAAGCGATTGTGGGTTTGAATGCCTTTGCCCACGAGTCAGGCATTCACCAGGATGGCGTCCTGAAAAATAAGCTCACCTACGAGATCATGGATGCCCAGTCCATTGGCTTAACTGATAATCAAATTATCTTGGGCAAACATTCTGGTCGGAATGCTTTCCGTACCCGCTTGGCAGAATTAGGGTTCGATTTGTCTGACAACGATCTCAACAAAGCTTTTCTGCGCTTTAAAGATCTAGCCGATAAGAAAAAAGAAATTACTGACTGGGATTTAGAGGCGATCGTTAAGGATGAAACCCAGCAACCGCCGGAATTATTCCGTCTGGAGCTGGTGCAGGTTTCCTGTGGTGACCATGCCCAACCCACAGCCACCATTACGATTCGCACTCCCGGAGGAAAAGAATTAACCGATGCAGCCATTGGTACCGGGCCTGTAGATGCCATCTATAAGGCGATCAACCGGGTCGTTCAGGTGCCCAATGAATTAATTGAATATTCCGTACAGTCGGTGACGGCGGGCATTGATGCCATTGGTGAAGTCACGATTCGTTTGCGGCACGAGGGACGAATTTATTCTGGCCATGCTGCAAATACAGATATTGTGGTAGCGTCGGCCCGGGCGTACATCAGCGCCTTAAATCGTTTATATGCTGCTCTTCAGGAAGATGTGTCGGCTAATCCAGCGAAGGCTTCTCTGTAGTTGCTGCGACAGTTAACCTGCGCGCTTTTTCCCAGCTCTTTTTCAAGGGGACTTTTTCTCTAATTAATTGGGGAAAAGTCTCTTTATTTTATGCGTGGGATTTAAACTGCGCCTCAGAGCTTATTGACACAGCCCTCCTGCCCCCAGTTGGGGGGAGATTTTTTTAGTTATGGTCTCTCAGGCTAGCTGAAGTGGGCTAAATTCAAGGTAATTCAAAGACTTCTGAACGCGCGCGTCCCTTGGCTTTGGCATGGTACATCGCTAGGTCTGCGTCGCGTAAAATGCCCGTCGCCGTCAGATAGCGATCAAGTTTAGGTAAGACACCAATGCTCACCTTTACAAATAGGGACTGGCCTGCGAGTTCAAAGGGGGTTTGTAGGGCTTTATGGATCCGCTGACTAACTTCAAAGGCGGTCTGGGGCTCGGTTATTTCTGTGAGGAGCACGACAAATTCGTCTCCCCCCAAACGGGCCAGGGTATCCACATCCCGGAGACAATGACAAATGCGTTTGGCAAAGTCTTGTAGGAGCTGGTCGCCAACGAGGTGGCCGAGGCGGTCATTAATCGCTTTGAAATAATCTAAGTCAAGGAATAAGAGGGCGTTGTGGTGCTGGGGATAGCGTTGTTGTTGTTTGATGACTTGCTCGAGGCGCTCTTCTAGGAGGGAGCGATTGGGGAGGCCGGTGAGGTGATCATAGAAGGCTTCTTGGACAAGGCGCTGTTCTATTTGTTTGCGATCGCCAATGTCTACCATTTGCCGAATTACATGGAGGGGTTTGCCTTCGGCATCGCGCACGAGGGCGACTTGTTCTAGGATGTGAATTTTTTGGCCATCTTGGGCGATGTAGCGTTTTTCCCGCTGAAATTCCTGGCGATCGCCTTGCTTGAGAATTTCATTGAGGCGTTCATCTTCGGCTTGATCATCGGGATGGGTTAACTCTAGATAGGTTTTTTCTAAGAGGGTCTCTTGATCGTAGCCAGTGATCCGACACCAGGCTTGGTTGACCCGTTCATAGTGGCCCCCTAAGGTAGTGATCGCCATGCCAATGGGGGCGAGTTGGAAGGTTTGGTGAAATTGCGCTTCGGTTTTCTGGAGGTTAGCCGCGGCGGCCTTTTCGTGGCTAATATCCGTTTGGATCCCAATAAAGTGGGTCAAATAACCGGCAGGATCTCGTACCGGAAAAATGTGGAGGGCATTCCAAAAGGGTTCACCGTTTTTGCGGTAGTTCCGGAGGGTGACGTTACATTCTTGGCCCTTGAGGATCGCAGCCCGCAATTCTGTGAGGGGAGGCTGTCGGTGATCGCGGCCCTGGAGAAAATTGCAGTTACGACCAAGGATTTCATCTGCGGTGTAGCCAGTAATTTTTTCAAAACCTTGGTTGACATAAATAATTGGATTATTCTCTTCCCGGGCATCGGTGATTACCACTCCCTGGCGGATCACATTGATCGAGCGGTGTAAAAGGTTCATGTCCGCTGCCTGGCGATCGCGTTCGATACTACTAGACAGAACATGGGCGATCGCCTGGAGAAAATAAGTCTCATCCCCACTGAAATGACGTTCTTCGGTACTATAAACCGCCAGTACTCCCCAGGGGTTATCTACTGGGCCAATGGGCATACTAATTCCACTGACTACTTGATAATTGTGCAGTAGCGTTTCGCCCCGAAAGCGACTTTCAACGCGCAAATCCTCGATGCTGATCGCCTGTTGTTGGGTCAGGGTGTAGCCAACGTGGCTATCTGGAGTCGTACTTACTGTGACCGCACCGATGAGATCGACAGGCCAACCATAACCTGCTTCTAGGGTGCAAATAGAGGTCTTTTTTTGTTTCAGATAGAGGCAGCTATAGGGAACATCCAGGGTGCGGGCCACAAAAATCACTGCTTGACGAAATAATTTCGCTAGATCTGATGTGTTGAGGCTGATGCTCCCTAATTTGGCGATCGCCGACTGTTGGCGCACCTGTTGGCGGAGTTGTTGTTCCGTGAGGAGTTGCTCGCTCTCGTCGAGAATACACATCAAGATTTGATCCGGAGCAATAAACACATACTCCACCCGGAGGTACAAATTTAAGCGAATAAATTGCAATCGCTGACTGTTCGAGACCTCCCGTTTGAGGCAATTTTCTAGGTGGTGGTAGAGGGTGGGTAACGCAGCAAAAATTTTCTGGGGTCGTTGCCCAAGATTCAAAGAAGGCTGCTGGAGTGCTTGGCTGTTGAACCGTGCCGCCGCCGGATTAAAGTCCGATAAATAAAGCTCTCCCTCAATGGCTTGCCAACGATAGCAGGGCAGGGGCAACGAAAAATATTCTTGGTACTGTTGACTGTATTGGTGATCGTATTGCTCTTTTAACTGATGGTATTGCTGGAGTGCCTCTCGATATTGGTTGGCGAGATGATCTTTTTCACGTTCTAAAGTTTCGATCTGGGCCGCTTGATTTTCTAACAGGGCGATCGCCTGACCATAGGCCTCAATTAACCACGCAAAACTGCCGATTCCCCTCGGTGGTTGCCCCCCTTGATCTGGCGATTCATTAATCATAAAATCTCTATTCCTAATCCAATGTTCCTTCTGTTCTTGTTACACAATCTGCTCTGATGGTGTCTATGGGGGGCGCGTGCGAGGGGAGCTGAAAATTAGTAACAAAAAGAGGACTTCTCCGTACTGCCTGTTAACAATTGTTCAAAGGAAAGATTTGATCCCGTAGCCGTTATCTAAAGCCATTATCTAGAACTAAACCGTTGACCTGTGACAAAACTAGTCTCTCTATCCTACCAAATTTCCTTTGTTTTCTCGGAAGAATCAAGGATTGATCGGCCTAAGATTACGGCTTTTCTAGGGGAATCTTTTTTGAGGGGATAATGCAGACTGAAATAATTTAAACCACTGAGGAGCGCCAGTATCAACTAGATAAAATCATTTCTAAATAATTGGTGGGCTTGAGCCAAAAGGGGCGATCGCCCTATCAAAGAAATTAAGTATTTAAACTTATTAATTGCCCCATTTCCCTGCAATGACCTGGGTATAATGAAGCCAAAGAAGCAACGCCGTAACCGCCATCGGGTTCAACGTTTAAAATAGGGGATTCCGCTGTTCAACCAGCAGTTGAGTCGAAATTAACCTGGGGTGATGTGCCATGTTTTCGCTGAGCAACCGTGATCGCGTTCTGGTCGTGGATGATTCGCCGGATAATTTATTGTTGATCCAGAGCATTTTAGAAGATGAAGATTTAGACCTGGTGACGGTTAATAACGGCCAAAAAGCCCTGGAGCTTGTGGCACAACAGCCTTTTCACCTGATCTTGCTCGATGTGATGATGCCCCATATGGATGGCTTCGAGATTACACGGCACATTCGTAACGACCCTGACATCCCCTACATTCCCATCCTGTTGATCACCGCCCATGCTCAACCGAGTGTTGCCCTAGGTTTGGATATTGGTGCTGATGATTTTATCCGCAAACCCGTAGAGATTGATGAACTGATTGCCCGGGTGCGATCGCTGCTGCGGTTTAAGCATACCGTTGATGAGAAAAATATGATTGTCCGGCAACGGGAAGACTTTGCCTCCCGGTTGACCCACGATATGCGTACCCCCTTGATTGCGGCGGATCGGATGCTCAATCTCCTTTTGCAGGGGGCTTTGGGGGAACTGTCGGAAGCAATGCAAGAGGTTTTACGCACCATGTCCCGCAGTAATGCCAACCTGTTGGAGATGGTGAACAATATTTTGGAGGTTTATCGCTACGAATCCGAGCGGAAAACGTTCTATTTTAGTCGGGTGGATCTCAAGACCGTGATCACCAATGTGCTTGAGGAATTACGTCCCCTCGCCCAGGAAAAACAACTGCAACTCCAGGGGGAACTCCCCGAAGTCTCTGTGTGGCTCGAAGGCGATCGCCTGGCCATGCATCGCGTTTTAGTGAACCTGGTGAGCAACGCCATTAAATTTACCGATCAAGGCCACATCACTGTTAAATTGACCCCAGTCGATCAAGAGCAAGTGCAAATTCAAGTAATCGATACGGGGAGCGGCATTAGCCCGGAAGATCAATTAGAAATCTTTGAGCGATTCCGCCAAGGCAAGCATTACAACGGGGGCAGCGGCCTGGGGCTACACCTTTCAAAACTGATCCTCGAAGCCCACCAAGGTCAGATTAGTCTCACCTCCCGTCTCCAGGAAGGTAGTACCTTTACAATCACCTTGCCCCTCTCCCAAACCCCTGCCCAAAGCGAGGAAAAAAAAGTTGTATGATTGAAGCTCTGCACAGAATATTATTGGCGTACTTGAGCAATTCAGTTCTATGAGCAAAGGCACTCTTTTTGATAAGGTTTGGGACTTACACACCGTTAAAGTTTTACCCTCTGGCCAAACGCAACTATTTATCGGACTGCACCTGATCCATGAAGTGACCAGTCCCCAGGCCTTTGCCATGCTCAGAGACCGCAATCTCCAGGTCATGTATCCAGAACGCACGGTCGCTACGGTGGATCACATTGTCCCGACGGAAAATCAAGCGCGACCCTTTGCGGATCCCCTCGCCGAAGCGATGATGCAGGAACTGGAAAAAAATACGGCTACCAACAAAATTCGTTTTTATAATGTCGGCTCCGGGGGCCAGGGGATTGTCCATGTGATTGCCCCAGAACAGGGATTAACTCAACCGGGCATGACCGTTGCTTGTGGTGATTCTCATACTTCTACCCACGGCGCTTTTGGGGCGATCGCCTTTGGCATTGGGACTTCCCAAGTGCGGGATGTGCTCGCCTCCCAAACCTTGGCCCTGGCAAAATTGAAAGTTCGTAAAATCGAAGTGAATGGTGATCTCCAGCCCGGAGTTTATGCCAAAGATGTAATCCTACACATTATCCGCAAACTGGGCGTTAAAGGGGGCGTCGGCTACGCCTATGAATATGCCGGGACAACCTTTGAAAAAATGTCCATGGAAGAGCGGATGACGGTTTGTAATATGTCCATCGAAGGGGGCGCCCGCTGCGGCTATGTCAACCCCGATTCAGTAACCTATGACTATTTGAAAGACCGTCCCTTTGCGCCTAAGGGAGAAGCCTGGGAAAAGGCGATCGCCTGGTGGGATAGTCTCCGCAGTGAAGCCGACGCCGAATATGACGATGTGGTCACCTTTGACGCGGCAGACATTGCCCCCACCGTCACCTGGGGGATCACACCGGGTCAGGGCATTGGCGTTGATGAATCGGTGCCGACCCCAGAAATGATGGCCGAAGATGAACAGGCGATCGCCGCTGAAGCTTACAAATATATGCAGCTTCAACCAGGTCAAGCGATCCAAGGCACCAAAATTGATGTCTGCTTTATTGGTAGTTGCACCAATGGTCGCTTGAGCGATCTCCAGGAAGCCGCTAAATATGCCAAAGGCCATCACGTTGCTCCGGGAGTAAAAGCCTTTGTCGTGCCCGGTTCTGAGCAAGTGAAACAACAGGCTGAGGCCGAGGGACTTGACCAAATTTTTACCGAAGCAGGCTTTGAATGGCGGGAACCCGGCTGCTCCATGTGTCTCGCCATGAACCCCGATAAGCTCGAAGGCAACCAGATCAGCGCCTCTTCTTCGAACCGCAACTTTAAAGGACGGCAGGGTTCTGCGACGGGGCGCACCCTACTCATGAGTCCGGCGATGGTTGTTGCTGCCGCTGTGACGGGTCAAGTCACCGATGTGCGCACCCTTAACTAAATTATTTCTTCCCCCAAGGTTACTCTTTCACCGAAGATAATACCCTCCGCCTTCAGCACCTCCCTTCATCAAAGTCAATTTTTTAATGCTTTTCCACTAGAGGGGCTAGGGGAGGGTTATTGAGTAACTGTGGAGTTAAGCAAAAAAAAGTGAGCCCTATCTCCACTGGAACAGGACTCAAATTCAAGCTAGCTTAGGGAATAAACCCTAAGACTGGCGAGAGTTACAACTTATACAACTTAGGCGTTAACTGCAGTTTTTGCTGCGAGTTCACCGCTGGCATATTTCTTCGCAAACTCATCTAAGGGGATTTGCTTGATCTTGCTAGCGTTACCAGCACACCAGAATTGCTGATAGCGATCGCTACAAACCTGCTTCATGTACTTGATCGAAGGCTTGAGGAAGTGACGGGGATCGAAGTTCTTCGGATCCTTCATCGCTGCTTCACGAATTGCCGCAGTGATCGCCAGACGGTTGTCGGTGTCGATGTTGACTTTACGCACACCGCTCTTAATACCCTTTTGAATTTCTTCTACGGGTACACCGTAGGTTTCGGGAATGGCACCACCGTACTCATTGATCATGTCGAGCCATTCTTGGGGTACAGAGGAAGAACCGTGCATTACCAAGTGGGTGTTGGGGAGTTTCGCGTGGATTTCAGCGATCCGGCTAATGGCGAGGATTTCACCAGTGGGCTTCCGGGTAAATTTGTAAGCACCGTGGCTGGTCCCGATGGCTACAGCAAGGGCATCTACTTGGGTACGCTCAACGAATTCGACAGCTTCGTCGGGATCGGTTAGAAGTTGTTCTTTGCTGAGAGCGCCTTCAAAACCGTGGCCGTCTTCTGCTTCACCCATCCCTGTTTCGAGGGAGCCAAGGCAGCCGAGTTCCCCTTCGACGGAAGCACCAACGGAGTGGGCCACTTTCACAACTTCAGCAGTCACACTGACATTGTAGTCAAAGCTCGCGGGGGTTTTGGCATCGGCTTCGAGGGAACCGTCCATCATCACAGAGGTGAAACCGTTACGGATCGCAGAATAACAGGTGGCAGGGCTGTTGCCGTGATCCTGGTGCATCGCAACGGGGATATGGGGGTAGGTTTCCACGGCGGCAAGCACGAGGTGACGGAGGAAGTTTTCCCCGGCATAACTACGGGCACCACGGGACGCTTGGAGAATTACGGGGCTATCGGTCTCATCAGCGGCCTGCATGATGGACAGAATCTGTTCCATGTTGTTGACGTTAAACGCAGGAATGCCATAACTATTTTCTGCAGCGTGATCTAAGAGCAAACGCATTGGGACGAGAGCCATAGATGTCCTCCTATCTTACTTGCTTATTTTATTCGTGATTTTGTCAAGAAAATTAATTCTCTTATCTGACAATCTTAAGATACATTCACCCTTTTGACGAATGCTTTTGTTGAGTTTTGGCGATCGCCTTTATTGTTTGGGATTTCTTATCACTGGGTTTAACCCCACTAATTATGCAAAAGGATGACCGAAAAATATTGGTATTTCCCAGGGCGATCGCCCGACAATTCACTTTCCCATTTGATGCGACATGGAGTTTTCTTTGGGAAAACTTTCCATGGTTCAATTTGGCTTAATAACGTTTCAAGGCCCGCGCCATTTCCCGGCTATCCTGGCGACGTTTAATCGTTTCGCGTTTATCGTGGAGCTTTTTCCCACGGCCAAGCCCCAGACTGACTTTCACTAAGCTGCCCTTGAGATACATTTTTAAAGGAATCAGCGTCAATCCCTTTTGTTCTAGTTGACCGATCAAGCGGCGAATTTCTTTACGGTGCAACAGCAATTTGCGATCGCGCTTGGGTTCATGGTTAAAGTACTGGCCACTGGCAGTATATGGCGAAATATGCACATTGAGCAGCCAAGCCTCGTTGTTGCGAATTAACACATAACCGTCCCCTAGGTTCACCTTGCCCGCCCGCACCGATTTAACCTCCGTTCCCTGGAGCTGAATCCCGGCCTCTAAGGTTTCAAGGATTTCATACTGGAAACGGGCTTTACGATTATCACTAATGATTTTGATCGGTTTTTTGGTGTCTGCCATAGGGTTTTGAACAACTGCGGAACAAGAAATATGTAATCTCTAATCCTAACAAATTCCCCGAAACCCCTGATCCCTTTCCCACCAGGCGCTTAATGAACCGCAATGGTCAGCAAAAGTGCCCGATCAGCCCATCGTTGTCGATACAGGTTTTTTAATTCGCGCAGGCAACACACCCTTCTGATCCCTCTTTAAAATCATCTTTTTGTACGGTGCGGATGTAGTAAATTGCCTTGCAACCTTCAGCCCAAGCCAGCATCAAGATTTCAAAAATATCCTTTGCTTTTAAGGCCCGTTCTGGTTCGTTCGGGAAATAAATGCCTTGGTTGAGATTGAAAATCAATTCCATCGAGATGCCCGTATCGATCCACTTTTGCATCGTCGCAACGGCTTTGACCACAAGACGCTGATCCATGCTTTTGTTTTCTTGGTAGAACCAGAAAGATTTACCGATAAACGGTGGGGCAATGGGAACGGTGCCTTTTGCCCATTTGTCATAGAAAAATTTGCTGTAGGTCGGCAAAATACTCGCGCTACAACCTTGCACTAGGGAAGAGGAGGTATTGGGGGCGATCGCCGTAATGTGGCTATTGCGGATCCCGTACTTTCGTACATCTTCACTGAGGCGTTCCCAGCGGTCTACTGCGTGGGCATTTTCCCGATACCAAGTAATCGGTTTCGCGCCAATCAGATGTCCCTTACTCCATTCACTACCCGGAAACCCAGGGTAAGCACCCCGTTCTTGGGCGAGGTTTACAGAGGTGCGGGTGCAGTAGTAGCCAATGTCTTCAAAGAGGCGATCAATGGCCTCAATATTTTTATAGGAAAGCTTATTTTTCGCGAGCCAATCTGCCAAACCCATCGCCCCCACACCAATGGTGCGGTAACGCTGGTTGTGGATGCTGCTGTCTTCAAAGGGAGTGTTGGTAATTTCGATGGTGTTATCAAGGATGCGCACCGCCACTTCGCAGGCATCGGCTAATTCATCAGCTTCAATATTCGCCAAGTTTAAAGAGTCGAGATTGCAGGTGTGGGCGAGCTGACCCGGCACCACATTGGAAAAAGATTCGACGCACAAGTTGACCCCAGGAATGTAGCCCTCGTGTTGGTTCGGGTTAGCGCGGTTGATGGTGTCTTTAAAGGCGATGTAGGGCATCCCAGTTTCGATCTGCGATCGCATAATTTCCTTAAACAGGTGCCGGGCATCGACTTTTTTGTAGAGCTTAATGTCTTGGTCTAGGCTTGCTTCGATTTGACGGTAGGCCGCGTCGAATTTTTCGCCCCAGAGGGCCGCGAGATCAATGCCGAGATTTTCTTTAACTTCGTAGGGATCCACCAAAGTCCACGCTTCTTTGTGTTGTACCCGCCGCATGAACTCATCGGTGACTACCAGTTGGGGAAAGACATCGTAGGCTTTGCGCCGCTGATCCCCGTTTTCGGTCTGCATTTCGAGAAATTCTGGCACATCTAAATGCCACACATCGAGGGAAACAGTAATCGCCCCGGCGCGGCGGCCCCCCTGATTAACGGCGATCGCCGTATCGTTGAGGAGTTTAATCCAAGGAATAACGCCCCCGGAGGCATTGGCCTTGCCCATCACGCGGCTCCCCGTGGCGCGGATCCGACTGACATTACAGCCGACCCCGCCGCCATTTTTCGAGATCCGGGCGGCATTGGTGATTTCGCGGAAAATACTTTCGAGGTTGTCTTCCATGCCAATGATGAAGCAGGAAGAAAGGGAGCCATTGGGAATCCGCAGGTTGGCGAGGATCGGCGTTGCTAAGGAAATCTGCCGCTGGGCGATCGCCTCGTAGAATTTTTTCGCCCACTTGAGCCGATTTTCTGGTTTTTCCGGGAGAGCCAGGAGGAGCGCACAAGTTAAAAAGGCTTCCTGGGGCAGTTCATCATCCAGCAGATAACGCTTTGTCAGTAACACCGCTCCGGCATAATCATAATCCATATCCCAATCGGGATTGATCCAGCCATTGGCAATTTCTAGCTCCGCCGCACTGTATTGTAATAGCCGCTCGTCGTAGGCTTTTGCGGCTACTTTATCTGCCACGAGCTGGGGGTATTGACCATACTGATAACCACGCGCCACGAGGGTATCTTTCCAGAGGCTCCAGATGTGGAGACGCCCAGCCACATAACGCCAGTCCGGTTCTTCGGGACTGCACATCTCCAGGGCACATTGAATTAAATTTTCTTGAATTTCGCGGGTGGTAACCCCATCTTTGAGGCGTGTTTTTAGACCGGCTTCCAGTTCGATGGTGTTGGCTTCTAAATCTTGACAGGCCCACTGCACCACGTTGCGAATTCTGGTGACATCGAGGGGAGCCCGTTTGCCACTCCGTTTGATCACATAGGTCTGGGGTTTCGTCGGTGTTACCGCCCTGGAAGCAGAGTAGGTAGCCGTAGCGCTGGGGGTGCTTCTGGAGAGGGCAGTATCTTGACGGAGATCCATAGGGCAGACGGGATTAATGGGGTGAAGTGACAAAAAAATCCTGTTCAGAGATAGCACCATATTTATGGTGAAAAACAGGAAGCCTGCATATACTAACACTAGATAAGCTTGGGAAACAAATAATTTTTTTACAGAAATTTTCAGTCAATTTAGGGTATCTGCGCTAGGAAACGTTAGGAGAAGATCCGTCATTTTCTGTCCTCTTTGCGGCGATCGCCAATCGCTGAGGGGACTCCCTTACAATGGCAAGGGTACAAAACTTTTTCTGACCCTGACGACTTTGTTTGACCAAGAACGCCTCCTTTTTGATCCTGTAACACCGACGGCCAACGCGATCCCTTTGATTTTTGCCTTTCCGAATACCTACACCGTGGGGATTACGAGCTTGGGCTACCAATTGGTGTGGGCAAAATTTAGCCAACGGCCCGATGTGGATGTGCGTCGTTTATTCACAGATTTAGAGGAAAAACTGCCGTCTCAGCCAGAAATTGTCGGCTTTTCTTTTTCTTGGGAACTGGATTATACAAATCTCTTTAGCTTGTTAGAAAAACTAAAAATTCCGCTGCGGGCAGCCGAGCGTGACGAACAGCATCCCCTTGTGTTTGGGGGTGGGTCGGTATTGAGTGCCAACCCTGAACCCTTTGCGGACTTTTTTGACGTGATCCTCCTGGGAGACGGGGAAAATCTCCTGGATGAATTTATCGATCAATACCAAGGAATGCGCCAAGGCGATCGCCAAAGCAAATTACGTCACCTCGCCCAAACGCCGGGGATCTATGTGCCTAGTCTGTACGAAGTAACTTACCGGGAGCCGACGGGGGAAATCGAAACCATTCGTCCCAAATATCCTGATATTCCTGAAAGTGTTGAAAAGCAAACTTACCGGGGGAATACCCTCTCGGCCTCGATGGTGGTGACGGAAAAAGCCGCCTGGGAAAATATCTACATGGTAGAAGTGGTACGTAGTTGCCCAGAGATGTGCCGCTTTTGCCTCGCTAGCTATGTTACCTTGCCCTTCCGGACGGCCAATTTAGAGCAGTCCTTGATCCCGGCCATTGAGCGGGGCCTTAAAGTTACGGATCGTCTTGGTTTGCTCGGTGCTTCCGTGACCCAACACCCGGAATTTGAACAACTATTAGACTACCTTTCCCAACCCCAATACGCCGATGTGCGTTTGAGTATTGCCTCGGTACGGACGAATACCGTCACAGAAAAACTAGCCCAAACTCTTGCGGCACGGGATACCCGTTCGATCACAATCGCTGTAGAAAGTGGTTCGGAACGGCTCCGGGAAATTGTCAATAAAAAGCTCACCAACGACGAAATTATTACCGCAGCAGTGAACGCAAAAGCAGGCGGCCTCAAGGGGATTAAATTCTATGGCATGGTGGGCATTCCAGGGGAGGAGATGGAAGACGTAGAAGCAACCATTGCGATGATGCAGGCTGTGAAAAAAACAGCCCCAGGCTTGCGCTTAACCCTCGGTTGTAGCACTTTTGTCCCCAAAGCCCATACGCCTTTTCAGTGGTTTGGAGTAAACCCAGCGGCCAAAAAACGGCTGCAATTCCTCCAAAAGCATCTCCGCTCCCAGGGCATGGAGTTCCGGCCAGAAAGCTATAACTGGTCTGTGATTCAGGGGTTGCTTTCCAGGGGCGATCGCCGCCTCTCTAGCCTTTTAGAATTAACCAGGGATTACGGTGATACCCTCGGCAGCTACAGGCGGGCCTTTAAGGAACTGAAAGGCAAAATTCCCCCCCTAGATTTCTATGTGCATCAGGATTGGGCGACAACTCAGGTCTTACCCTGGCAGCACTTGAATACGGCGATCCCCAAGGCCACCATCGAAAAACATTTCCAAACGGCAGCAGTGCCCCTCCAGGTTTAGCCCAATCTAAAATTGAAATAAGTCGGCGATCGCCTTACCAGGATCCGGCTGTTTTACAAGGGATTCGCCGATTAACACTGCCTTGGCCCCGGCTTCCCTGACGAACTGGAGATCCAGGGGCGTATGTAAGCCCGATTCACTGACAACGCGGACACCCTTAGCCTGGAGTTCGGCGCGGCGACTATCCATCAACATGGTGGTTGTTTCTAAATCGACAGAGAAATCTTCTAAATTGCGATTATTGATCCCCACGAGGCTCACCCCCTCAATGGCGAGGACGCGATCAAGTTCCGCGAGGGTATGGACTTCCACCAGGGCGGTCATCCCTAAGCTGCGGATAATTTTGACGAAATAGGCGAGGTCTTGGTCACTGAGGATCGCGGCGATCAAAAGAACCGCATCGGCACCATGGCTGCGGGCCTTAAAGATTTGATAGGGATAAATAATAAATTCTTTGCAGAGCAGGGGCAGATCCACCGCATCGCGCACGAGGCTCAGGTTTTCGAAGCTGCCCTGGAAAAACTTGTTATCGGTGAGGACTGAGAGGCAACTGGCTCCCCCGGCGGCATAACTTTTGGCGATCGCCACAGGGTCAAAATCTTCCCGAATTACCCCCTTACTAGGCGAGGCTTTTTTTACTTCAGCGATGAGGGCTGGCTGGGTCTTCCCATGGACTAAGGCCCCCAGAAAATCTTTTGCAGGCGGCACCGTTGTGACCCGCTGACGTAGCTCTAGCAGAGAAACCTTATCGCGTAGTTGCTCCACTTCTTTTTCTTTATGCCAAACAATTTCTTCCAGGATATGCTGGGGTTTGGCATCGGGCACCGCCACTTGGTACTGCAAGATGCTGACGTTAACGGGACGGCTGGGGTGGAGACGACGGATTTGCACAGTCATAGATTTGCTGGGGATGAAAAAGCAACCCCTAGGGGCTGCTCCTGTCAAAAACAAAGGGTAATTTACGCGAAAAGCAGTAGAGATAAAGACTTATTTCTTCGTTTGCATATTGCGGAGTTGGTTCAGGGCAGCCGCAGCAATGTTAAAGATTGCCCAAGAGCCAGCGATGATTACGGGAGCTAAAACAACAACAACTCGCCAATCCATGGTTTGATTCCTCTCAGTTAAAAAATGATGATAAACAAAGTTTTTCAATTCTATACTAATAACCCATTAAGCTCCTTTTTCCAAGGGTTGCAAGAAGATCCCCAGGGGGGTGTCTGACCGGGGCGATCGCCGCTCAAAATCGAGCAAAAGACCAGGGATCGGTTAGGGTAAATGGAGCAATTTTTCTGGAATTTAGGTGTGGTAATGGTCGCTTTGCAACAGTGGTTTACCCTGATGATCGCCCAATGGCTGATCCTTTGGCCCTGGCTTTTTGTGGGGGTATGTCTCTCGACGGTGGCTTTAATTTTTACGCCCCGTCCCTGGTGGGAAAAAGTCCTTCCCCAAAGCGCCTGGTTACAATTACTGGCTGGTCTTGGCCTCGGCTTTATCTTACCTGTGGGTCAAGTGGGCGGGCTGCCCCTCCTGCGACGGCTCCTGTGGCAATCCGGCTCCTCGGCGGGGGCGATCGCCTTTTGGTTGGGGACTGTTTCCCTGAGTCCCTTTGTGCTCGCTAAATTCTGGCAGCAGCTACCTGGTCGGGGAGGACTTGTGTTGTTCTATGGCAGCCTGAGCCTAGGGATTTTGCTTTTAATTGCCAGTATTTTTGTGGGGGCGCGTCAACAGCGCAGTTACCAACAGGGAGATCTAGACACTTTTTTGTATCCGGCGATCGCCCGTCCCAGTTCCCACCGCATTCCCAATACCCAACCAGAAACCCTGGCGCCACCGAGTAAATTAACCATTCTGCCCACTTCTCGCCGATTTCGATCCCTCATGGCGAGCCAAAACCTTATGCAAGAACTGCTGGAATGGTCGGTTTGGCTCCTGATCGCCTGTGGTGTGATGGCTTGTGGCCAAGTCCTTTTCCCCCTAGAAACATTACTCAGCCACGGTATGACGGGTCTATTTGGCGCGGGGATCTTGTACGCTGTTCAACCGACACAAATGGCGGCGATCGCCGATCTGATCTTAGGGAATAATAGCCCTGGTGTTGCCCTTGGCTTTCTCCTGACTGGGACTTTCTTCAATGGCATCACCCTAATTTTGTTGATTAATGTTGTCCGCTGGCAGGCCTATTTTTATCTCAGTCTGCTTTTGGGGTTGACCCTCCTGGCCCTGGATCTATGGCTGAATTTTTATGTTTTTTAATCTTTTGTAAGTGCCTACTTTTAGTGGCCCAAAGAAAAATCACGTTCCCCCAGATCTCCTAGATTGGGTGATATCGTTAGAGGCAAGAAGCAAAGCGCTTCTCCTGGCAGATTAAACAGCTTAATCTAAACAATAGAAAAAAGAGGTGAAAACGCTGTTCCAAACCACGTCTGTCCATCCATATCCAAAAGCAATAATCCTCACGAACATTCGCTATTTTCCAGAGTGCTGAACAGGGGAGTTTGATCAAGGCTAGTTCTTTGGCAGCTCCAAGATTTTCTGAGATAGATTCGGAAAAGCAAGCTTGAGTATTCGGACTGGATTCTTGTTTTTGTCATGAACTCTCTGTTACACATTCGTTTATCAACTGCACATTCTCTAAGCTCACAGTTTGTGGGCTTTTTTTGTGGGGAGAAAGCCAAGGACAGATCAATTTATTGGTTGTAGCGGCGCACCTGGAGATTTTCTTTTATCTTTAAGGATGCATTCTGTTTAGATTTTTGCGACGTAATCTATGGCCTACCCCTCGATTCATCCTGACACCATCGAAGAAATTCGCACCAAGGTTGATATTGCGGAGGTGGTATCTGATTATGTGGTGCTCAAAAAGCGGGGCAAGGATTTACTGGGGCTTTGTCCGTTCCATGATGAGAAGACCCCCAGTTTTACGGTGAGTCCGACGAAGCAGTTCTATCACTGTTTTGGCTGTGGGGCGGGGGGGAATGCGATCAAGTTTTTGATGGAGATCAATAAGTCTCCCTTTGCCCAGGTGGTGCTGGACTTGGCCCAACGGTATCAAGTTCCAGTCAAAACCCTCGAACCAGAACAGCACCAAGAGATCCAGAGGGAACTGTCCCTGAAGGAGCAGCTCTACGAAATTGTGGCGATCGCCAATGATTTTTATCAATATTCCCTACGGCAACCGGAAGGGCAAACGGCCTTAGCTTATGTCCGCGAGCAACGGCGATTAACGGAAGCAACGATTCAAAACTTCGGCCTGGGCTATGCACCGGGGGGCTGGGATACCCTCTATCACTACCTTGTGGAACAAAAACGCTATCCCATCGAGTTGGTCAAAAAAGCTGGGCTGATTAAACCGCGCCAGTCGGGGAATGGTCATTATGATCAGTTCCGCGATCGCCTGATGATCCCGATCTACGATGTCCAGGGTCGGGCGATCGCCTTTGGCAGCCGCACCCTCACGAACGAAGAACCGAAATATCTCAACTCCCCAGAAACGCCTTTATTTGACAAGAGCCGGACTTTATTTGCCCTCGATCAAGCGAAGGGGGCGATCGCCAAACGAGATGCTGCCGTGGTCGTAGAAGGTTATTTTGATGCGATCGCCCTCCACGCAGCGGGTTTTGAAAATGCGGTGGCTTCCCTCGGTACTGCCTTTACCCAGGGGCAGATTAAACAACTGCTGCGCTACACTGATTCTAAGCAAATTATTTTCAACTTTGACGCAGATAAGGCGGGGATCAAAGCCACCCAACGTACCCTCACAGAAATCGAACCCCTCATTTACAGTGGCCAGGCCCAGGTGCGGATCCTCAATCTCCCTGGAGGGAAGGATGCGGACGAGTTTTTGCAAACAGACCAAGGCCCGGCGCAGTATCAAACGGCCCTTACAACGGCGCCCCTCTGGCTCGATTGGCAACTGGAGCAAATTTTGCTGGGCCAAGATGTCACCCAAGCCGACCAATTCCAAGGGGTGATTAAACAAATGATTCGCCTGATCGCCAAAATTGATCATCCGAGTTTTCGGAGCCACTACATCGCCAAGGCCAGTGAACTCATTAACCACGAAGATTCCCACTACAAAAAACAATTGGAAGCGACCCTCCTAACCCAGGTAAACCGTTTCCGCAAAGCCCAAGCCCGGAATCCAACGGTGACCCCGGAGGTGCAACCAGAGGCGATCGCCCTTTCGTCCCAAACCATTGTCCTCGCCCAGGCCGAAGAATTGCTGCTACGGATCTATCTCCACAGTCCGGCCCAGCGTCACCCCATCGAAGCGCGCCTCGCCGAAAAGGAAGTGATGTTTAGCCTGTCCCACCACCGTTGGCTCTGGCAACAAATCCTTGAAACCTCCCTGGAAATCAAACAAAACCATGTCCATAACCAATTGTTGGGTCGGATGCTCGATATTTTGACCCACCACCCCGAACGGATGCATAGCCTCGGTTCTCTGCTCTACCTCACCGAAACCACCGAAATCGATGTGCGTCGGGCCACCTTAAATATCCATGCGGCGATCGCCACCCTCGAACACGTCAACTGGACCCAGCATCGCCGTTATTGTCAAGAGAAATGGCAAGGCCTCGATCCCCAGCACCCGGATTTTGCCTATTACCTACGGGAATTTGAACAGGCCGACCGCAAACTGAAGGCGATCGCCCAGGAACGGCAATTTTCCCACCTGGAGATCCTCCACTACGAAACATAACTCGCCCCATTCCCACAATGGAAAGAACAGAAACTGATACCATGAGAGCTTGCAGATAGCCATGCTTTTATATCCTAAATTTTATGAGTACCCCATCCGGTCTAATTGCGCCCCACGGTGGCCAATTAATTAACCGCATCGCCTCCGACGCCGAAAAGCAAGAATTCCTCGCCCAAGGCGATCGCCTGCCCCGCATCACCCTCGATGCCCGCGCCCAATCCGACCTCGAAATGATTGCCATCGGTGGCTTCAGTCCCCTCAAGGGTTTTATGGAGCAAAAAGACTACGAACTCGTAGTTGAAGAAATGCACCTCAGCAATGGCCTGCCCTGGTCTGTGCCTGTCACCCTCTCTGTTTCCGAAGAAATTGCTGATCCTCTCAAAGAAGGCAATTGGGTACGCCTCGACGATGCTAATGGTCGCTTTATTGGTGTCCTCGAACTGACCGAAAAATACCACTACAATAAAGCCCACGAAGCGATCAACGTCTACCGCACCGACGAAGAAAAACACCCCGGTGTCAAAGTGGTCTACGAACAGGGTGCCGTAAATCTCGCTGGCCCCGTCTGGTTACTCGAACGAGATGATCACCCCCTTTTCCCCAAATATCAAATTGATCCCGCCGCTTCCCGGGCCGCTTTCCAAGAGCGCGGCTGGAAAACCGTGGTGGGCTTCCAAACTCGAAACCCGATCCACCGCGCCCACGAATACATCATCAAATGTGCCCTCGAAACCGTCGATGGTTTATTCCTCCATCCCCTCGTTGGTGCCACCAAGAGCGATGATATCCCGGCTGATGTGCGGATGCGCTGCTACGAAATTATGCTGGAAAACTATTTCCCCCAGGAGCGCGTGATTTTGGCGATTAATCCTTCGGCGATGCGTTACGCTGGCCCCCGGGAGGCGATCTTCCATGCTCTGATTCGGAAAAACTACGGTTGTACCCACTTCATCGTGGGCCGTGACCATGCTGGTGTTGGCGATTACTACGGCACTTACGACGCCCAAAAGATCTTTGAGGAGTTTGATCCCCAAGCCCTCGGCATCACCCCGATGAAATTTGAACACGCCTTCTTCTGTAAGAAAACAGAACAGATGGCGACCTCGAAAACCAGTCCCAGTGGCCCTGAAGATCGGATCCACCTCTCTGGCACGAAGGTTCGGGAAATGCTCCGTCGTGGAGAATTACCACCGCCACAGTTTTCCCGTCCCCTCGTTGCGGCTGAACTTGCGAAAGCGATGCATGATTAATTGCTGAATTGCTAATTTTTTAAGAAAAAACAAAACCTCCTTTTCGTAATGATGAGGAGGCTTTTTGTCTGGTTTTGAAAATGCCAATTAAATATCGAGATCGTCCATGTTGAGTTTGGGGGCATTCATCTCGATAAATTCTCGCCGGGGGGCAACGCGATCGCCCATCAATACCGTAAAGATTCGATCCGCTTCCGCCGCATCCTCAATTTCAACGCGTTTGAGGGTACGACTTTCTGGGTTCATCGTGGTGTCCCAGAGCTGTTGGGGCATCATTTCCCCCAGACCCTTAAAACGTTGGATATTATATTTCGCGTTATCAGGAAGCTGGCTAATTTGATCTTGCAGTTCGCGATCGCTGTAACAGTAGGCGTGATTTTTACCCCGTTCCAGCTTATAGAGGGGCGGGCAGGCAATATAAATGTAACCCTGATCAACCAATTCCCGCTGATACCGATAGAAGAAGGTTAATAGGAGTGTCCGAATGTGCGCTCCATCCACGTCCGCGTCGGTCATGATCACCACCCGATGGTAACGGAGTTTTTCCGGGTTAAATTCCTCCCCTTTAATCCCTAAGCCCAATGCCGTGATCAGAGACTGAATTTCATTATTTTTATAGATTTTGGCGTCGTCGGTTTTCTCAATATTGAGGATTTTTCCCCGCAACGGCAAAATCGCTTGGAAGGCGCGATCGCGGCCCTGTTTCGCACTACCGCCCGCAGAATCTCCTTCCACTAAATAAATTTCTGTCTTCGCCGGATCTCGTTCACTACAATCGGCTAATTTACCGGGGAGCAAAGAAGACTCTAAAACGGATTTACGGCGCACCAATTCCCGCGCCCGCCGTGCTGCTTCTGCTGCCTTAAAGGCTTGGATTGCCTTTTCTAAAATCGCATCAACAACATTTAAATTAAATTCAAAATATTCCGTTAACACCTCGCCCACAAAGGAATCAACAATCCCCCGCACTTCGGAGTTGCCGAGCTTCGTTTTCGTCTGCCCTTCAAATTCTGGATCGGGCACCTTCACCGAAATTACCGCCGTTAAACCTTCACGAATATTTTCACCCGCTAAATTTGAATCATTATCCTTGAGCTTATTGCGTTTGCGGGCAACGGTATTCATCGTCCGGGTGAGGACACTTTTTAAGCCTTCAAGGTGTGTCCCGCCATCAACGGTGCGAATATTGTTGGCAAAGCCCAGCAGGTTATCGCTATAGGCATCGGTACACCATTGCAAGGCTACTTCTAGCTGGACACCGTTCTTTTCGCCCGTCACGTAAATGATTTCTTCGTGGAGGGGCGATTTTTCGCGGTTCATGTAGGCGACATATTCTTTGATGCCTCCTTCATAAAAATAAGTATTGCTGGCCTGTTTTTCGGAGCGATGATCCGTAAAGACAATTCTGACGCCAGCATTTAGGTATGCTAATTCTCGCAGGCGTCCGGCGAGGGTATTGTAATCAAAAACAGTAGTTTCGGTGAAAATTTTCGCATCGGGCAAAAAACAAACGGATGTTCCCGATAAATGCTGCGGGGCCGGGGCTTCGGTGAGTTCGCCTTGGGGGACGCCCCGTTCGTACCGTTGTTTGTAGGTGGTTTCGTCGCGCCATACGGTAACTTCGACCCATTCGGAGAGGGCATTGACCACAGAAACGCCCACCCCGTGAAGACCACCGGAGACTTTATAGCCGCCTGCGCCAAATTTTCCGCCCGCATGGAGCACGGTCATCACGGTTTCGAGGGCTGATTTTCCGGTACTGGGGTGCACATCAACGGGAATGCCACGCCCATTGTCGGTAACAGTAACGGAGCCATCAACATTAATTTCAACGTTAATTTCTGTACAGTAGCCGGCAAGGGCTTCATCGACGGAGTTATCAACCACTTCATAAACGAGGTGATGTAAGCCACGGGGACCAGTGGTGCCGATGTACATTCCGGGACGTTTGCGGACAGGTTCTAATCCTTCGAGAACCTGGATCTGCTGGGCACTGTAATTACTGGTCATGGACGAACTCCGAATTTTGGGCGTAAAAACTCTGTAGCCTGTTTTTGGGTTAAATCAGGCAAAAATTATACCATAAAAGGCTTCTGGGAGGAGTGGGCTGAATTTGCAGCAAGATTTACCAAGGGGGTGGAGCGGGGATTTTGCGGCCCAAAAAAATATATGGAAATTAAGCAAAAAATAAACTCGGGGCGATCGCCATAAAAAGACTCAATGAAGCGGGAAGAAATTAGTACGTCTATTTCACAATTTTAGCGCAGGGGCGAGGGATCAGAAAAAATGTTTGGGAGCTAGAAGATGTTGAGATGTTGGGGTTGTCCGGCGGCGGCAATGAGGCGATCGCAGCCAGATTTGGGGGCGGCCCAGCGGTAATGACATTCCTTTGGGTTGCCCCAGCAGAGGGCGAGGTAAAATTCACCGTGGCCCACGTCTAATTCCGCCCATTCAGCGAGTCGACTGGCCCGCTCTAGCTCCGTAAAAGTCAAGGGAGAAAGTTGATGATCGACTAACTGCCAGAGGTTTAAGCCAGTGGTGATGTGGTGCCAAAAGTCGAGGACGTTTTGTTTGGCTGCCCGGAGAATTGCTTTGTCGCTGTCGATGGCAATGAGTTGCTGATGAATTTCCGGCAGGCGCAGTTGGCGATCGCCGACGGTGATTTCCCGCCAAACAATGCCGGAAACATGATTTTCCCGTTGGTATTGATGAATCTGTTGGGTAAAGTCCTGACAGGCAAACACTTTTCCCAGTTGGTCTTGATCGAGGGCCATGG
Organism: Picosynechococcus sp. PCC 8807; assembly: GCF_001693295.1. Classification (NCBI taxonomy): domain Bacteria; kingdom Bacillati; phylum Cyanobacteriota; class Cyanophyceae; order Chroococcales; family Geminocystaceae; genus Picosynechococcus; species Picosynechococcus sp. PCC 8807. Next base: position 1,403,659 of record NZ_CP016483.1, on the reverse strand, counting down.
TCACGATCGGTACCCCCACCCGCGCATCGGGGGAGAGCAAAAGGCGATCGCCCCGGAGAGTTGCCTTTAACTCTTGGTTGAGGATTTCAATTAAATCTTGGGTGCTGTAGACCATGGCTTTCAGGTGGTCGCTTTCTTCTAACGATAACCTGCCCAGGGACTCACTTCGATCACGCCGTTGGGTTGAAAGACCACATTCACCTGGGTCAACGGTTCCGTGGGCAAGATGGTTTTGCCAGGGACAATGCCCGCCGCCGCTGGTTCGACCAAGGCCGGGAGGGGGGTCTGATCAAGGGCTGTTTTTGCAGCGTTATTATCGGCGACGACAATGGCGATCGCCCCGTCGTTGGTTACCCCTAGGGTATAGGCCAGGGTTTGGGGGATGGTGGCATTTTCTCGGTCAAACTCAGCGGCGATGGTGTCTTTGACCTGTTGGATCAATTGTCGGAGCGTTTCTCCTTCTACTTCGCGGGAGTCAAAATCCAATTCGCTAGAACTTTGAAAGCCATCCCAGGGGCTTACTTCCAGGACATTCCCTGCAAAATTCACCCGAAACTGAGCCATGGCTTGTTCGTTGGCGATCGCCGCTACCTCTGGAGTATGACCCAACTCACCCAAGGCCGTTGTTCCCGTTGTCACCGCAGCACTATCTAAGGGTTGCACCCCCAAAAGACGACCATCGGTTCCCAAGGCCAAGCGATAGGAAGCATTCTCTGTGGTATTGCGCTCCGTCCAGGCCGAGTTCAAAGTGCCATAGAGATAAGCTTGCATTAACTGAAGATCGCGGTCTGTGGCAATGGTGGGTAAGGTTTCACCAAGGCGATCAAAATCAGCTTCCGTCCAGAGGGCTGTATCCGGTAAAGTTGCGCTAGCGAGTTGTTCCGTTTCTTCCCCAGAGCTAACTTGTTCACTGTCGGTACGTGTTGTTTCCGGTGCTGGGACAAAGAATAATGCAAAGGCCGTTAAGGCTAACCCACTGACACCAACCAGGGGTGGCACTGCTCGATCCGCAAAGGATTCTTCTGGTACGCAATGGCGACGACTCAGGGGCGTTAGGGGCAAAACAAAATCCGGGAGGGTCAAACCATCGGCCAGGAATTGATCAATGGCTTCGGTTAAATCAAACAACTCCGCCGTGGTTAGTTCGAGGGTTTCGGCGGCACTGCCATCGGGTTGTTGCCAATGGAGATGATGGGTATAGGTTGCCGTGGCTGTTTCTAAGCGAACTTGGCCTTTTGCCTCGAGGATTTCGGGGGGGCGTTGGAGGCCGCTTAAAATACCCTGGGCATATTCACTCACGGCTTGGACGAGGTGATCAAAGAAAATTTTCCCACCACTGAGCACTTTCTGGGAGGTAGTAAAACGACATTCCACATTGGAAAGAATGGTCAGGGTGTCGAGGAGTTTGCCGCTTCCATCATCGAATCCTTCGAGGGTGAGGGTGCAGTTGGGGAGGTTGTATTGGCGACGAATATTCATGGTAATTGTTTAGCTCACTTCTCCATCAAAGAGGCTGACCCATAGCCGTTGGGTGCCAACGGTGCCCGTGCAAAACAGCAGTTTTTCGAGGAGGGCGATCGCCAGTTCGTTTAAATCTTGTTTTGACTGGTTGTAGAGGGTGACACGGACGCGCCGGGGATTCATCCGACTCCGGAAGTGGGCCCGAAACCGCTCTAGGTATTCCGAAAGGCGGAAATGACTATCTAAGGGGAGATTGCGTTCCCGGAGGTGCTGGGCGGCGGGTAAAAGTTGTCGCAATAAAGCCAGTAAATTCTTGGCGCGATCGCCAATGATCAATACCAACGCCTTTGCTTCTGTGGGGGTCAGGTGGCCGTGGGTATGGGAACGTCGCCAGGGGTTGGTGCGCCGTAATCGCCAGAGGACGACCCGATTCGGGATAATTTCTGTCAATTCTAGTTTTTGGGCAGAGCGCAGCATTAGTTCTGAGCCGCCCAATTCCAGCGCTTCTAGGGCCAAGAGGAGCAGGTCAATTTGCTGTTGTGCCCGGCGCGGGAACACTTTTCCCTCCGGTAACAGATCCGGCAGATTTTGCAACAGGTAGGGTTGTCCTGGGGATACCGATGGGGAACTAGGATTGGGCATTACGCTCACAGAATCATTCATACTCTCAGAAAAACAAGCTTGGTTCGCTGCAAACCCACGACGGGAGATGATTGCTATCTATCGCCAGACCATCAATGAGGCTCAAACCCGATCATACGCGATGATTAGGGGTCTCACACCAGGGTAATGGATTGTTCTCAATCAGTTTACCCCACAAGACCCGTCGTCCCAGCGAAAAAATTCCGGGCGATCACCCCTTAAATTTCTGGGCGGTCACCACTGATCAGCACAAAGGGCTGCACAATTAATGTCGCAAATACGAGGGTCTGGGTTGCTTGGTTCCAGCGTTCTAGTTCTTCTTTTGTGGGCTTACGCACTAGGCCACCGCTCATCCATTTGCCCACTAGGGCCGCATTATCCGTGGCGATCGCCTCTCCCACCTGCAATAAATCCAGGGAAGGGTGTACCACAATCAGCGCATCACGGGCCGCATGGGGCGCGAGGTCATGCCACTCACTATCGCCAAAACTGGACTGGAGTTGTTTAATCAAATCTGACATCAAAAAATAATGAGGTTTAAGGGCAACGGTTAAGGTTTACTGGATTTTTGGGTTTTTGACAATTATCCAGGGCCACCCAAAAAAGATTTGATGAGACTGTTGACGCTTCCGAAAAATTGGTGTTATATTTCTAAAGGCTTAAACGCAATGGGGTGTCGCCAAGCGGTAAGGCATCGGATTTTGGTTCCGACATTCCCAGGTTCGAATCCTGGCACCCCAGTTGAAATTATCGGTTTTGAATAACCCCAAGACTCTCGGGCTTCCAACATTACTAACCCGTTTTAGCACGTTTTGTTTTAGAGAGTTTTGTTTGGGAATTGGCGGGCAGAAATCCCTACCCCAGTTTTACGGCGGTTCCGGTGGCAGTGATCAGCAACAGAACGCCTTTATCGTCGATATTAATTGTGCCTGTGTCCATGCTAATGCCAATCACGGCATCGGCTCCACACTTTTTAGCATTGCTTTCTAGTTCCCGCAGCGCTTCCTGGTGGCCTTTTTCAAAGATTCGCTCGTAACTAGCGGTGCGACCGCCGATCATGTCTCGGATGCCCGCAAAAAAATCCCGTAGGGCGTTGGTGCCATAGACCACTTCAGCGGTGACGACCCCCTGATAACTGGCGATGGTTGCTCCTTCGATGGTGTTGGTGGTGCTTAGAATCATGTTTTTTATGAATATTAATGTGACAAAAATTTAGGGAGGCGATCGCCTCTGTTTCTTTCAATGTCAATTAGTCGTAGAGAGATTGCGGAATTCCTTCTTTTCGAGGATCGGGTAACTTTTGCCCATGGCTTTATCAAAGGCTTTCTCAGCGGCCTCAACTTCCTCTGGGGAAACGACTTTCCGTAGGGCTTGGCTCGACCAAGACACAACAACGGTGAGCTGATCCGGGTGGTCGGCATCTTGCCAAATTTCTTTGCGTACAAAGGCAGGCGATCGCCGATCAATTGGATTCCAGATTTCCAGTTCCTTTGCGATAAATTTTGCTTGGTCGGCTTGGGGTACCGCAAAGGTCAGCCACTCAATCACAGGCCCATCTGTTGGGACTTCAGCAAAACTCAGCTCTTGTCCTAGCCCCAAAAATAATGCAAGTACTAGGGCGATCGCCCCGAACCATCTCCCCATCGGCTCCGCTACTCCTAATTGAAAGTCACCTGCTATTTTACTCTTCTCCTAAAATGCGAATCCGCACACTACTTTCGCCGGAATCATCTAAATCGACTTCTAAAACCTCACCACTCAAGGCATCTAAGGTACCTAACATTGACCGTAAATAGGGATTGCTCGCCCCCGTATCCACATAAAGGCGATCGGCTAATTTTCCTAGGCGCTTCCAGGTGGTAAAGAGCTTCACCACACATTGCTCCATCTGGGTGGCCTGTTTCACCAGATCGGCAGCAGTACCCAGACAATCTAAGCGCAGCGCTTCTTCGAGGGCCATTTCTAGGTCAAGATTCGCCTTGCGGAGGGTTTGCACTTGGGCGGCGGCATCGATATATTTCGCTAAACTTTTCGCCTCACGGGTCATGGCTTTGACGGTGTCAGTGTTGGGAGCTTCACGGATTTCTTCTTGGATCGCTGTGACGTGGGTTTCTGGTAATTTCTCTAGTTCTTTGACTAGAGGGGAAAGAAAACGACTGGGGAGGGCACCGCTGGCGGCCTGTTCTTTAACTTCATCGGGGAGCAGCTCCGAACTCATGCTCGTCCATTCGTCGGCCAACTGTTTTACTTCCCGCCTGGTAATGCGATCGCCTTTTTGGGCGGCATCAGCGACGAGTTTTTGAATTTCGGGGGCCGATTTCGCCGTTTCGACGAAAGCATTTTTACTAAAGTTATTAATGCTGTTGGGGTCTAGTTGGCCCTCGGCGAGGAGAGTATCAGCACTGTTAGCCAGTTCAATGAGGCCATAGGCTTGACTCTTACTAATTTCCCGCTGTTTGAGCCAGTTTAAAAAGCCTGTCCCGCGCCCGTCGCCGCCGCGTTTTTCCCGATCTCGCACGGCCCGCATAATCCGGCCCCGCCAAATGTCCGTTTGCAGGTCAAAGCGATCGCAAATTTGCCAGACCCGCTCGATCTGGGTATCAAATTCCGCGTCGTGGAGTTGATCATCCTCTGGATCGGGCAGCTCCAAGTTAAAGTCAACGTCAGTGGTCAAGGCGGCGGCAAGGTCTGCCGTTGAAATGTCGGTCAAGCTGGTCATAAAGGCGATCGCGTTTAAAAACGACAGGGAGTAAAGGTTTAGCTTTCGTTAAGCCCCACTGATTTTAGAGGGAATTTCCCCACCCGACAAGGCGCGTCCTAACGGCGATGAAAGCCATGATTTGGGGTGAAATACGTTAATCTAGTCCTGAGAAAAGAGCCAAAATCTGCGCCTATTTGGTGACGCGAAACAACCGTTATGAGTCAATCTATCTTTACGCCCAACTCGATTCTGTCCCCCACCGCTAAGGTCAATGTCTCTGAGAGCGATGGCTGGCAGGATTTTTTTCAGGAAACGGTGGCCCTCACCCAACGGCTGGTGATTCAACTGCAACGGCGACCAACCACCCTGATTGCGGGCATTATTCAACCGTTTATGTGGCTGATTTTGTTTGGGGCCTTGTTTTATAAAGCGCCCCAGGGACTGTTTGGCAACGACATCAACTATGCCCAATTTCTCGCCCCAGGGATTATCGTGTTTACGGCCTTTTCAGGAGCATTGAATGCAGGTTTACCCGTGATGTTTGACCGGGAATTTGGCTTTTTAAACCGGCTTTTGGTGGCTCCTTTAGCGACGCGCTATTCCATCGTGGCGGCTTCGACGATTTACATCATGGGCCTGACCTTGATCCAAACGGCGGTGATCGTTGGGGCCAGTGCTTTATTGGGGGCCGGTTTGCCCAGTGCCTTGGGTCTGGGGGCGATCGCCTTAGTGGTTTTCCTCATTGTTTTGGCGGTGACGGCTTTAAGTTTGGGCCTGGCCTTTGCGCTGCCGGGACATATTGAATTGATCGCCGTTATTTTCGTGGTGAATTTACCCCTGCTCTTTGCCAGTACCGCTCTAGCGCCCTTGGATTTTATGGCGAACTGGTTGCAGCTTGTCGCGAGCTTAAACCCTTTGACCTATGCCATTGAGCCGATTCGCTATTTGTATATGCACAGTGATTGGACATTCCAGAGTGTGGTCTTCAGTGCCCCCTGGGGAAATGTAAACTTTGGGGCTGTGCTCGGAATTTTGACGGGCTTTGGGGCGATCGCCTTGGCGACCATTCAACCACTACTCAAACGTCGTTTGGGCTAATTTTTACAAAAAAAAGGAACGATTGCCGTTCCTAAAATCTTGTTGATTTTTACTTGACCAAGGAGAACCTAAGCCAGTTGACCCTTGGTCTTTTTGCGTTTTGTCCAGCGGTAGACAATGAAGCCACAGAGGCCGAGGGCCAGAAAAATCATGACCGGGCTGTGGAGAATAATCGACACAATGATCGTTAACCCAGACAAAATCGCCGCCACAATAAACGTGGCAAACCCTGTGGCGGTGCGGGTTAAATCTCCTAAAAAGGGAATGACATCTAGGACAACACCGAGGGGTTCTACCACCAAATTTAAGCCGATCCACATCAGCAAAAAGCCCCCAAACCGTAGGCCCCAGGTGATCAGCTTGTGTTGGTTTGCCAAGTTGGCGATCGCCTGGTCACGGGTACCGGGAAAGAGTCGATAAAAAGTCACATTTTTCCGGCCTTGGTGGGGCGTGAGTTGGTTACTGCTGCCCAAATCACCGAAGACCGTCGCTTGAATATTTTTGTTTAGGGCTTGATAACTGAGGCGCAGATCACCAATTTCTGGACTGCCGAGGCTACCTGTCCCAAAAAATAAATAACTGCCGTTGAGTTTGTTTTTTGATTCTGCCGGGATCTGGGCCGCCGTTAAATTAACGGGTTGGTTGATGGGAAACTGCAATTGATTTACATCCAGTTGATAATCACCCACCTGGGCCTGGGAAACCCGCAGTTCTTGACTTTCGATGCTTTTGGCTGGATTATTATGGCCCGTTGGATTCTTAAAACGAGAAGAATCATCGGGATTTTCGGCCCACTCCTTGGCGTAGGTATAGGTTGTCGTTTTCGTTTCTGAACCCCCGGCATTTTTCTGGGTGGTAGTGCGGCTATTTTCTTCCCAAGCATACATCTCTGTTTTACGCCGGAGGGCAATGTATTCACCGGGTTCTAAATAGGGGCGATCGCCGAGGGTTTCCGGGCTGCTTAGGTTACCCGTAATTGATACAAAACTATTGGCTTTTACCGTGGCGGTGCCGGTGGCGGGAATTTCCGTGGCTGTGGCCGCAATTTTCGAGAGGTCTACTCGGCCTTCATTCCAGTAGAGCACCCCAAAGGACGCTAAAAAGAGAACGACGCCGAGAAAAATCCCCACAAGCGAATTGCCGAGGCGCTGAAAATACCCCGTTGTTTTTTGTTCAACAAATTGGTCACTCATTGGCTTTGGAACAGTACAAAACATTGCCTTTCTATCCACCTCAGCCGAGGGAAAGCTTTCGGTTAATCGGTGAATTAAGGTGCTTTCAGGATATAACTTGGGCCTCGTTTTTTTGGACTTTGTGATGCTTCTCAATCATCCTTAACGTTTTCCGTTGCTGCTCTGCGAAACTTTTGCTTTTCGTGAACAAATAGACAGCATCTCAGTGGCTTGATCTGGGCGATCGCATAGGATAGGATTTAGCTTTTGCGGAACGTCCCTAGACTTTTGGGGATTAACGGCATTTTCAATCACGGTCTAAGCGAAGGACAAACACACCATGGAAGACAAACATATGCTGATGATTCCCGGCCCGACCCCTGTGCCGGAGCAGGTTTTGCTAGCAATGGCCAAACACCCCATCGGTCACCGGAGCGCCCAGTTTAGCGAAATCATGGCCGAGGTCACCGCGCAACTCAAATGGCTCTTCCAAACTCAGAACGATGTGTATTGCCTCGCCGCTAGCGGTACCGGCGCGATGGAAGCGGGTTTGATCAACTTTATTAATGCGGGCGATAAAGTCCTCGTCGGCGATAACGGCAAATTTGGTGAACGTTGGGCGATCGTCTGTGAAACCTACGGCATGGACGTAGAACGGGTCAAAGCCCCTTGGGGTGAAGCCCTCGATCCTGAAGTTTTCCGCGCCAAACTCGAAGCCGACACCGCCAAAGAAATCAAAGCCATTGTCGTCACCCACTCAGAAACTTCTACTGGCGTCCTTAACGACCTCGAAACCATCAGCCGTTACGTCAAAGCCCACGGGGCCTTGATGATTGTCGATGCGGTGACTAGCCTAGGGGCCTGCAATGTCCCCACCGATGAATGGGGCCTTGATGTGGTCGCCTCCGGTTCCCAGAAAGGCTTTATGATTCCGCCGGGCTTGGGCTTTGTTTCCGTCAGCGATAAAGCTTGGGCGGCCTACGAAAACGCAACAATTCCCCGTTTCTACTTTGATCTCAAGGCTGCGAAAAAGAATTTAGCGAAAAACACCACCCCCTTTACACCACCGGTGAATTTAATCTTTGCGCTCCAGGCAGCCCTGGGGATGATGCAACGGGAAGGCTTAGAGAATATTTTTGCCCGCCACCAACGCTTAACCGATGCCACCCGGGCCGCAGTCAAGGCTTTGGGCCTAAAGACCTTTGCACCCGATGGTAATGCCAGCACAGCGGTGACTGCCGTTGATCCTGCCCCCATTGGCGCAGAAGATATCCGCAAGGCGATGCGCACAAACTTTGATATTGCCCTCGCGGGTGGCCAGGATGATTACAAAGGAAAAATCTTCCGCATTGGTCACCTAGGCTTTGTCCATGACCGAGATGTGATTACGGCGATCGCCGCCCTCGAAGCAACTCTCCAAGGGTTGGGTCACGGTGATTTTGAGTCTGGGGCTGGGGTGAAAGCGGCTGCTGCGGTGTTCCAAAACGCCTAGAACAATTAACTTTCTAAACTTCACACTGAAATTTTCGTCTCTGGTCTGTAGTGCCGGGGGCGGATTTTTTTGCGAGATCCCGTTTCGTGAATAAATCCTACAGGGTGGCTAGGGACAGGGACAGAATTTCTAAAATTGCAGTGATTTCCTTACTTAAATCAGGATTTTTCACGCTATGGAACCGCCAACCCTCCCTCTCCATACCCAGCTGCTCCAAATGGCCTCCGGTTATTGGCTTTCCCAGTGCATTTATGTGGCGGCGAAATTGGCGATCGCCGATCACCTCAAAGCCGGAGAACAACCTTGCCGTGCGTTAGCCCATCTCACCGAAACAGACGAAACGGCTTTGTATCGCATTCTCCGGGCCTTGGCCAGTGTGGGTATTTTCCAAGAAACAGCCCCCCAAACCTTTGCCCTGACACCGCTAGCCGATTTTCTCCGCAGTGATCATCCCCGATCCATGCGAGGTTCTGTGGTGATGTTGGGGGAACCAGAGCATTACGAAGCCTGGAGTAATATTCTCCACAGCGTTAAAACCGGCGAACCTGCCTTTGACCATCGCTATGGCCAGGGGGTGTTTGAATATTTCGGCAATCATCCAGAAGCGGCTGCCATTTTTGAAGAGGCGATGAACAGTTTCTCCAGGAATGAAGAGCCGGAAATTTTGGCCCATTATGATTTTTCGGCTTTCTCAACCATCGTTGATGTGGGTGGGGGCTACGGGGAATTGCTCGGCAGCATTTTGGCGAAATATCCCCAATTACAAGGTATTTTGTTCGATGAAGATTATGTGGTGGATAATGCGGCCCCGACGTTAAACCGCCATGGGGTCGGCGATCGCTGTCAACGGATTGGCGGCAGTTTCTTTAGAACAATTCCGGCAGGGGGCGATGCTTATTTGCTCAAACACATTATTCACGATTGGGGTGATGACCAGGCGATCGCCATTTTGCAAAATTGTCGCGCTGTGCTGCCGGATGGCGGCAAAATCTTGATCTGTGAAGCGGTGGTTCCAGAGGGAAACCAACCTAGTGGTGCAAAAATGCTCGATATCAATATGCTGGTGATGTGTCCCGGTGGAAAAGAACGCACTGCCGCTGAGTTTGAAACCCTGTTGGCGGCGGCGGACTTAAAACTGACGCGCATTGTTAGAACCGCCGAGGAAATTTGCGTCATTGAAGCCTGTAAAGCTTAACAAAACCAATTCACTCAGGAGGATATTTGCCAGGGCAAATTTCTATAAAAATCAAAAAAAATCCCCTGTATTGAGGGGATGCTTTAAATCGCCATGATTTGCGTTGAATTGCTTTAGATTTTGGTCTAGTTATACGAGATTAATGTCGGGGTAATAGGTCAAAATATCGTCAGTGCTCAGGGTGTCACCGATAGCCTGGGGCGTCCATAAAACTTCGAGGGCCAAAAGGCGATCGCCACCAAGGGCGCCAATTTGCCGGATCGCTTGTTCGAGGGATTGGGAATCGGTCACTTTCGGTAAATCCACTTTTCCCATGGCCCCAGCAATGATCGTTACCATGATGTACTCGTTTGGTGTGCCGTCACTTTTGACCAAATCAGCACTTGCACTCTTCCCAGCCACGTCCCGTTCGTTGTCAACGTTACTGAGGGTCTCGGCGGTAAATTTACTCCGCTCGTTCAGGGCCAATTGATTAAACTTGGCTTCGGCAGCATCAACCCCAGCTTCAAGGGATTCGCTCGCACCATAGACCCAATATTCTGGGTGGCGCAACAGGGCCAGAGTCGATTCCTGTAGAACCTTAGCGCGTCCGGCCGGGGTTCCGGTATCAGCGGTGCTCGCCAGGCGATTTAGATCCTGCTGGAGATCCCGTGCTTGGGCCAACAGCCCCACCTGTACTTTCGCCACAGAAATTTTGCTACTGGGGGCGGAGTAACCGAGACTGTCGCCCTCATTCATGCCACCCCCCATCACGTTCTGGAAGGTGCGGACAAGGAAGCCGGCGATCGCCAACATAATGAAAAGACCGAAAATGCCGCTAAAACCACCGAATCCGAAGAAAGGCAGCAGGAAGGGGAACCCAAATCCACCCCCAAATCCGTAGCCATAGCCACCCCCAACGGGAGCCCGTCGTGCTGGGCCAGGGGAAAAACTGCGGCTAGGGGCACTGCGGAAGGAACCGCCACCAATACGTCCTCCACTGCGGGCCGCCCAAGCATTATCCGCTGGGGTAAAGATCAGGGTAAAGGCCAAGATAATGGCGATCGCCCCATAAAAAAACCGTTTAATCATGATTGAGTTGTTAAATGTGCTGCGTAAAAATCCTGAGATCTATTCTATCAAGCCCCAGAATTCCGAGCATTGGCGGTTTTTCCCCTAATCAAACCAACCGATTTCCTCATCGGGGATGCTGGAGGGGGGCTGATCGGGAAATTGCAAATTTGCTTGGTAACTGGCAATGCGGGCCAGTACAAGGGCGCGGTCTTCCTCAACGGTGCGTTCTATGGCGGCTTCTTTTTCCGTCTGTTGCGCTTCGAGGCTCTGGATTTGACCGTATAACTTTTCGACGAGGCCCCGTTGTGCGTCTAATTCTTGTTCGAGCTTTGTCTTTTCAGAAGAATCCGCTTCGAGGGTCTTAATGGTTTTCTCTGCATTGGCGATCGCCTTTTGTTGGGCGGCAATTTTTTCTTCCAGGGCTTTTACTTCCCTCGCCAAGGTTTCCTTCTCCGTGAGCAATGTTTGATCAACAGAATCTGTCGCGACCGTTTCCTGTTGGGCGTAGAGGGTTTCAATGTGGGCCAGTAATTGCGCCTTCGTCATCCGGGAAAGGGCCGTTGGTGAAGGTTTCTCCGGTGTATCATTAACCGCTGTTTCGGGGGCAGCAGCCTTGGTTTTGTCCTGCTTTGCCTCCTGCCGTAACAAGTCCGATAAATTTTGTTTGCTGCTAGCCATAACCGTTAAGTCCAATCTCGTTGCAGTTCATCCGCGACACGACGATAATCCGTTTCCGCATCCTTAGCCTTTTTACCACGCATTTGGGTCATGGGAACGCCTGCGAGGACAGCTTGCTCGTGGGCTTTATAACTGCGCACAAAGGCATGGCACACCGGAATCCCTAACTCAATCAAGGTATTTTGGGCATCAATACTCTCCCGGAGGCTGCGACTATCGACTTTTGTCAAGAGCACTCGGTGACTAATTTCAACGGGATTAATGGCCGTTTGAACCGTTTCAATTAAGGCGCTTAAGTCCATCGGCGCTGGTGGTGTCGGCAAGATCACATAATCCGCAATCCGGAGGACGGTCTTGAGGGCCTGCGATCGCAAGGCTGGGGGGGTATCCACCACGATCAAGTCATAGCCTTTAATGTGTCGGAGATTTTGAAGTAAATCTGGCTGATGTTCTCTACTGACATCCAGTTGCCATTCATCGGGGTTACGGTCTACCCACCAAGAGGCCGATCCCTGGGGGTCGCTATCCACCAAGAGAACCTGCTGTTTTTCGGCAAAAATGGCCGCAAGGTTAACGGCGGTTGTTGTTTTACCAACGCCCCCTTTACCATTCACAACTGCTAAAATCCGCTGGGATGCCACGATAGATTTGTTTTTTGCTTATTAGCCTTGATTTATGGTGAGACATTATAGCGGCTCTGTTCCCACTCCCTAGTAAATGCAACGTTTCTTGAGGGAGCAGTTGCCATCAGAAAGGCGATCGCTCTTCCCAATATGTTCTGGTGGTAGGGGCAAGTTCTAGATCAGCACTGAGCAAATCCAGGCCATCAATCACATCGGGCCAAAAGTCTCGTTTTATTTGAAGACTTTCAAAACATTGCTGGCGATAATCAGGGTTTGTTTGAAAGGATTTAATCGCATCACCCAGGGGACGGAGCACTTCATAGGCATTTTCTGCTTTGGCGATCGCCTCGCGGGAAAGCCCTGTGTGTAACCGTAAAACAGCCAAATCGATTAGATCGCGGGATTCAACGCTTCTATCCATGTAGCGATCAGCATTTGCTAATAATTTACTGGTTAAACAGTCGTTCAAACTCAGACAAGGGACAGGGGACCACGGAGGAAAGCGCGGCTCATCCAGTTCAAAACGGACTTCAGCAATGATTTCTAATTTAATCGGCACTTGATTGATTTCTACCAACAATCGCACGCCATACTGATCAGTGGTTGCTCGTCTAATTGTTAACGAAGAATTTTTATTTAAAAATAAACCTTGGTCCCCTGTCTGATATAAATGGGTACGCAGTTTTTTGTAACCTTGGGAAGTAACAGAGCAGATAAGATCAATGTCTTTACTCCAGCGATATTCTTTCATATCTAAAGCGAGAAGTGTTCCACCACCAAAATAAGCCTGACAATCGAGTAATAATTTTGGATCAAGGGATTTGAGAATTTCTAAAATGTAATTATGGTGGGGGATTTTAAACTTCACAGCTGAGCCTGGAGCCAGGAATGATATTGTCTTGCAAGACGTTGGACAAACTCCAACTCTTCTCCTTGAGGAGGCTGAAAAATATCTTTATAACGCCAACCTCGTTCATACCGTGACAGCATTTGTTGGGGCGTGAATCGATAAACATCTTCTGTTTGCCAGCAAATCGCCTCTAAAAATGGCAAATATTGAGGATGATCAAGATTTTGAGATCGGGTTTCTTTGGCCATAGCTTAAGTAAGAAACATGACTCATAATGTTATTTTAATCACAGTATAGCCTACCCAAAATATTCCTTTCCCTGCAATTTTATGGATGTTATTCTCTGTCACCAAACCGTTGATTTTGATGCCCTGGGGGCGGCGATCGGCTTGGCTTATCTGCGGGTTGGGGCGCGGGTGGTGCTGACTGGCGGGGCACATCCAGGGGTGAAACGGTTTCTGGCACTGTATCGGGGGGAATTTCCATTTATTGAGATGCGCTCAGTCCATCCGGAGCAGTTGCGGACGATTATGGTGGTGGACAATCAGCAGCGACAACGGCTGGGTAAGGCCCAGGAATGGCTAGATCGACCCCAGGTGAAGCAGATCGAAGTTTATGATCATCACCTTGATCAGGAGCGAGACATTCCGGCGACCTACGTGGAAATTGAAGACGTGGGGGCGACAACGACGATCATTGCCGAAAAATTGCAGGCGCGGGGGGTAGAACTCGATCCCTATACGGCGACGGTGATGGCCTTGGGGATTCATGTGGATACCGGGTCACTCACCTTTGACCAAACAACGGTACGGGATGCCCAGGCTTTGACGTGGCTAATGGGTCAGGGTGCCATGGTGAAAATTATTGCGGAGTATGCCGAACCCGGTTTTTCGCCCCAGGTGCAACATTTGTTTTCGGAGGCGATCGCCAACCTGGAGCGGGAAAATGTTGATGGCCATCGGGTAGCGCGAGTCTTGTTAAAAACAGCGAATTTTGTGCCGGGACTATCGAATCTCGTCGAGCAGATGATGCAGATGACGGATCTCGATGCGCTGTTACTGGGTCATTTTTATCATCAGACCGATGCGGAAGGGAAAATGGTGATCATTGGGCGATCGCGAATTGTAGGGACGAGCCTCAATCGACTGTTTACGCCCTATGGTGGTGGTGGTCATGATCAAGCCGCGTCCCTAAGCTTGCGCCTCAACAAACCAGAGGCAATGTTACACAAAATTTATGCCGAATTCATTGCCCAGGTGCCCCCTGCCCTGACAGCGCGGGATTTAATGACAGCGCCAGTGCGTACGATTTTGCCCCAAACTTCCATCGAGGAAGCCCAGCGGGTGTTGTTTCGCTACGGCCATTCCGGGTTAGTGGTGGTGGATGATCAGCAACAACTGGTTGGGGTCATTTCGCGGCGGGATCTAGATTTGGCGATTCACCATGGCTTTCACCATGCCCCCGTTAAGGGTTATATGAGTCGAGAGGTGCGCACAATCCAGCCAGACACGACCATGCGCGACATTGAAACGATTATGGTGACGGACGATGTGGGGCGATTACCAGTGATCGAGGGTGATCAACTTTTGGGCATTGTGACGCGGACGGATGTTTTGCGACAACATCACCAGGACGAGCAGCTTCTTGATCTGTTACCCACTCCCAAGGATGACAAAAATCGCTATCCTTTGCGGGAAATTTTTGCGGAACGGCTGGCCCCTTCCCTGTGGCAGTTATTGCAGGGGGTGGCAACGGAAGCCGAAAAACGGGGCTGGCACTTGTACCTCGTCGGTGGGGCGGTGCGGGATGTGTTGCTATCGGATTCCGATGAAGAATTACTGCTCCAGGATATTGATTTGGTGGTGGATGGCTTCCATACGGCGGCGGATGTGGGGGCTGGGGTAACTTTGGCAAATTACATTTGCGATCGCCAACCGAACGCGCGGTTATCGGTGCACGGGGAATTCCAAACGGCGGCGATTTTGTGGCATAAAGATCCGGTGTTGGGTTCCCTGTGGCTGGACATTGCCACGGCCCGAACGGAATTTTATCCCTATCCAGCGGCGAATCCGGAGGTGGAGGCGAGTTCGATTCGACAGGATTTGTATCGGCGCGATTTTTCGATCAATGCCCTCTGTTTGCGCCTGACGGAACCCCGGTCGGGGGAATTGCTCGATTTTTTCGGGGGGCTTTGGGATCTCAAAAAACGCCAAATTCGGGTGCTCCATGCCAACAGTTTCATCGAAGACCCGACGCGCATCTATCGGGCGGTGCGGTTTGCGGTGCGGTTAAATTTTCAGCTAGAAGTGCAGACGGAGGAATATATTCGCTATGCGATCGCTTCTGGCATTTACGACAAATTGCACCACGAAAAACCCCAGGCCCCAGCACTCACGACGCGATTACGGGCAGAATTAAAATATCTTTTAACGGCAAAATATTGGAAGCCCGCATTGCAATTGTTGGACGATCTGGGCGCGTTGAAATGCATCCATAAAAATCTGGCTTTAACAGATGCGGTTTGGTGGCAAATTCGCTGTGTGGATCGTTGGCTGCGCTATCATGACCCCGATTATGAATTAGAACATTGGCGTCTTCGCCTGGAAGCTTTGTTGTTAAATTTGACCACAGCAGAACGCTTAAAAGTGGGCGATCGCCTCCAGTTACCGAAGGATAGTTTGCAACGGTTAGAGACAATTTCCCAGCATGAAGCGCAAATTTTGCCCAAACTTTTCCAGGCCACAAAGCTGAGTGAAAAAGTCTTTGCCCTTAAGCATTTATCCTTGCCAGAAATTATCTTGCTAGCCGCCATCAGCCCGAAAAAAATGCGTCACGGTTTATGGCATTATCTCCGTCGCTGGCAATTTATCCAAGCACCCCTTAATGGTTTTGATTTAAAAGAATTAGGCTATAAACCAGGGCCACAATTTCGCGATATTTTGTCAAATCTTCTCAAACAAACCCTCGACCAAAACATTGGCGATCGCCCCTCTGCTTTAGCTTATTTAGAAATCCACTATCCTCTCAATTAACTATTCTTCCATGAGGATTGCTTTCGGTTCCCCGATGGTCAACAAGGAAGTGGCGAGCAAAATAACTGGGTCAGGGGTTTCATTTTGGCCAAAATGTACCATTCCCTCGGATTCTGTTACCGCATCCCCAGGTTTGAGGAGGGTTTTTTGTCCCGCAGTTAAGGTTTCTTTTGTGCCATCCGTGCGGGTAATAAGCGCTGTTCCTTCGATCACTGCATAGGTCAACAAGCCAAATTCCACCCGGGCGATTTGCAAACCAGGATGGATGTGGGGTGGCAGGGTCGCAAAGGGGGGAATTTCATAACGCACCAACTCCAAAATTTGATTGGGGGCCGCTTCCGGCAACCCTTCAGCTAGAACAGTGCGAGTGACGGTTTGGGTATATTGATTTTTGGATTCTGATTCAGCTAGAGCCGCTGGGAAGACAGAAAAACAGCTACAGAGCAGGAATGAAGAAAGAAAATAATGGGGTTTCACAGCGAACGGAACTCACTTTTGTTAAAAGACGATAGTTGCAGTGTAAAAGTCTCTTTGGCGATCACTTTCTAGGCAACATAATTCTTAAAATTCTTTGAAATAATCCCTAGCAAAAGTAAGAAATTTTGTAGCATTTTCAATTTGTTGATTCGCTTGGTATGCAGAAATTGCCTGGAACTTTCCATAGTCACCTGTCTGTCGAAGAGACTGGGCATCAATAAGAAAACGATGAAATTCCCGTGGCACTTTACCTAATTTAGCAAAATCCCGACCAAAAGCAGAAATCACAGCAGCATGACTCGAAAAAGTTTTTGCTTCTCCTTCTAAAAAAGCTTCGGCTAAGTAAAATATTGTGTAGTAAGCTCGCGAAACCGAATAATCAAAGTATTGATTGTCTCGTAATAATTTGGTTGCTTCTAAACTTTCAGTTGCCTTACTCATTAAGTTTTGCTGCTGGCAATTCACAAATAAATACCTTCTCGCTGAATATTCCGAATTAGAGCACTCCGATGTTTTTCAAAATATTCATTGTCCATAAAAATGCGGTTGATTAAAATGTCATATTCCAAGCAGATATCAGCAATTATAACGCTGGTTTTTTCTAATTCTTGATCCAAATCAAAATTGTGTTTTAAAACAATGGCAATGTCAATGTCTGAGTCTTCTTTTGCCGTATTTTTCGCCTGTGACCCGAATAGGATTAAGTCTTTGAGTTCTGGCCCATAGATTCTTTTGAGAGAGTCTCGCAGTCGTTCAAGAATAGCACTAAGAGCGGGATGAACCATGGCGATCGCCTGCAATGTTTACTGTTTTATTTTAATCCAAGAAAAAAAGGAGTAATCAAAAACGAATACTCCCCTGTAAAAGTTAGAAATTCAAGTTAGTTAGTAATAATTACCCACTTTGCGGTGGTGAACAGCAGTTAAACCATCGGGGTTGGAGACGCGACCCGCAGCGACTTTGCTATACACAATCCAGTGATCACTACATTCCATCCGACTGACCACTTCGCATTCGAGGTAGGCCAGGGCATCATTCAAAATCGGGGAACCATTTTTCGCGGTTTGCACTTTTACCCCTTCAAAGCGGTCTGCGCCGGGGGGAAAACGCTTGAGGAAATGTTTCATCAAAGGTTGGTATTTCCCTTCCTCGAGGATATTCAACACAAAGCGATCGCCTACTTGCATTAGGGATTCAATCGCTCGGTCTTTTGCTACGGCTACCGTAAAACCGGGGGGGGCAAAACTGGCTTGGGTCACCCAGGAGGCGACCATCGCCCCTTTCATGTCGCCTTTCTGGGCGGTGATGATGTACAGGCCGCCACTGATGCGTCCCATCGCTTTATCGAGTTCAGTATCGATATTTTTCCGTTGTTTGAGCTTTTCTTTTTGGGTAAGCAATTGGCCGAGGTCAGTACCAGATTCTTCACAGAGCTGATAAAGACCTTCGCTGGGTTCATCCTTGACGCGGATCGAATCAAAAGCTTTGGTCAGGCCAGCATCCCGGAAGCGCATCAGCAACGGATCAATGGGTTCGTCGTTGCCGCCGTAGGATTCAAATAGTCCCACAACTTGTTTGTCCTTTGAGGCGGCGAGAATGGTGCCCACGGCTTTACTCAATTCGGCGTTGTAGGCGCTGTCGATGGGGGGCATGCCAATCACTAGCCCTGCGGCGCGACCAACGATTTCGTGGACATCCTGGGGATCTGCGACTTTGAGATCGACCATTTCTACGGCAACCCCGGCTTTGGTAATCCCCTTGGCGATCGCCTGGGAAATACGGTCACTGTAGCCATAATCAGAGACGTAAAATACCGCCGCC
This sequence comes from Picosynechococcus sp. PCC 8807, assembly GCF_001693295.1. Lineage (NCBI taxonomy): Bacteria > Bacillati > Cyanobacteriota > Cyanophyceae > Chroococcales > Geminocystaceae > Picosynechococcus > Picosynechococcus sp. PCC 8807. The sequence goes on along the minus strand of NZ_CP016483.1, from coordinate 1,385,364 downwards.
ATTTTATCGCCCTTGGTTTGGGCCTCACTCCACTGGCGATACCACTCCATCATTTCCTTGGTGTTGTGCTTCAGCAGCGGGCCATGGCCATTGGCAACTAAAGTGATTTCCCCGTCGAGCTTGTCCACCCGTTTCATTGCACTCAGTACCGAGCGGGCGTTGGGAGCCATCAAACATTCGTAATAAAAGCGGTAATCCGGTGTGATCGCCTGGAGATCTTCGTCGTAGGTGGCATCAGAACAATAGTGCATCCCGAAGGCATCGCAGGTAAACAGAATTTCGCTTGCCGGATCGTAGGTAAAAATCGTGTCGGGCCAGTGGAGGTTCGGTGCACTGACAAATTCAAGGTTGTGACCGTTGCCTAAATCGAGGCGATCGCCACTTTTTACTTCGATAAATTCAAAGGGATCATGGACTAAATCCTTAAGGAACTTAATCGCAATTTTTGCGCCGACCACCACTGCTTGGGGGGCAATTTTCAAAACATCTTTAACGAGGCCACTGTGATCTGGTTCCGTATGGCTAATGATCAGGTAATCAATGGTTTTCGGGTCAATTTCGCCAGTGAGCGCATCGAGGTATCGCTGCCGAAACTTCGCGTGGGAGGTATCCACGAGGGCAACTTTTTCGCCCCGGATGATGTAGGAATTGTAGGTGGTGCCATTTTGCAAACCGAATTCAATGTCAAAGCGATCGCGGTCCCAGTCCAGTGAACGAATCGTTGTGGTGTTGTTGTTAACCTTTTCTGTCTGGATCGTTAACCGCTTTTCGGTTTTAATTGGCGTAGCAACCATAGGTAACCCTCCTACACTTTGATGCAATAGTCATCTTTCACTTATTGTGGCACGAATTTATTAGGGGTTGTGGCCTAGGCAGAGGGGGAAATGATTAAACATTTCGATAACATTCATCATGGCGCAATGGTCTGAACTGCAGGAGATTTCTCGATTATTTTTGCGATTAGGTTTTACGGCGTTTGGCGGCCCTGTGGCTCACATTGCAATGATGCATGACGAGGTGGTAAAAAAACGCCACTGGCTTACGGAACAGGAATTTCTCGACATTCTCGGCGCAACAAATTTAATTCCTGGCCCCAATTCCACGGAAATGGCAATCCACCTCAGTTTTAAGCGCGCCGGTTGGTGGGGTTTGCTCATGGGGGGCCTTAGTTTTACGGCTCCGGCGGTGGGTTTAATGCTGCTCTGTGCGATCGCCTATCAGCAGTTTGGCACAACACCCCAGGGGACATGGCTGCTCTATGGGGTCAAACCAGTGGCGATCGCCATTATTGCCCAGGCCCTATGGAAGCTTGGGAAAAAGGCAATTAAAGATAGATTTGGGATCGGCTTAGCGGTATTTAATGTGGTGCTATCCCTGGTCGGTCTCCATGAACTGTGGTTGTTGTTTCTGAGTGGCTTCATTGGCCTAGGGAAAAAACTAGGGGGCCAATGGCTAAAAACAAAACAAACCCGTAGCATTGTTCCCGCTCCGTTTCTGTTGCTATTAAATGGCACCCCTACAAATTTCAGTTTGGGCTGGCTTTTTTTAATGTTTCTCAAGGTGGGGGCGGTGCTCTATGGCAGTGGTTACGTCCTCGTGGCTTTTTTGCGGGCAGATTTTGTGGAGCGCCTCGGTTGGCTGACGGATCAACAGCTTCTTGATGCGATCGCCATCGGTCAAATCACCCCAGGGCCTTTATCTTCGACGGCGACGTTTATCGGCTATTTGCTCGGCGGAGTACCGGGGGCCGGGGTTGCCACCTTGGGGATGTTTTTGCCTTCTTTTTTATTTGTGGCGATTCTCAATCCAATTTTGCCGAAACTGCTCCAGGCCAAATCATTCCGGGCCTTTCTCGATGGGGTGAATATTGGTGCGCTGAGTCTCATGACCGTTGTCACCGTGTTTCTGGCGCAATCTTCTTTAGTTGATCCTCTGACCATTGGGGTGGCGATCGCCACTTTATTTCTCTTGATCAAATACAAAATCAATTCTCTCTGGCTGGTCTTGGGTGGAATGGCGATCGGGTTACTGTCTCCTTTTTTGCCAAGCTAGTGGGTTTGAATTTAGAGGAGTCAAGGTAGACTAAAATCACATTCATCTGCGTATCAGTCCAAACCATGCAACTCTCGCCCCAGGAAAAAGACAAGCTGCTCATTTTCACGGCCTTTTTAGTGGCGGAACGCCGGAAAAATAAAGGACTCAAGCTCAACTATCCTGAAGCGGTGGCCTACATTTCAGGCTTAATCCTGGAAGGGGCAAGGGAAGGTAAACTTGTCGCCGAACTGATGAGCGAAGGACAGACTTGGCTGACCCGTGATGATGTCATGGCCGGGGTCGCCGAAATGGTGGATGAAGTACAGGTAGAAGCGACTTTTCCCGACGGGACAAAACTGGTAACGATCCACAATCCGATCCAATAATCAAAAAATCCAGAAACTTCCCTAAAAATTTCTGCCCTCCAACAGACGAATAAAACACCATTAAAAACCTTAGAATTGGAGCAGTCTTTTTTTTGGTGTGACCGGAGTGAGGTGCCTCGGTGAATGTTCTAGATATCCTAAACCGTGGGGGGCCAGCGATGTGGCCCTTAGTACTCTTGTCGATTATGGCTCTGAGTACGATTATTGAGCGGCTGTGGTTTTGGTGGAAAGTGATCCAACAAAGCCAGCGGGTCCAGGACAAAATTTTGGATGCTGCCCATTACCAATGGCAAGCGGTGAGCGAAATTGCCCGCACCTGCCAAAAACATCCCCTTGGTCGCTTCCTCTATGCTCCTTTGAAGCAACAGGCCACCGACCCAGAAATTTTCCACTTGGCCCTCGAAGCGGCGGCAGACGAAGAATTGGCGAATATGCGTCGCGGTGAAAAGGTCTTAGAAGCAGTCATTGCCCTCTCGCCTTTGTTGGGACTACTGGGAACTGTTTTGGGCTTAATCAACTCCTTAGGATCAATCCAATTGAGTGATTTAGGTACAGATTCGACCACGGGGGTGACCTTGGGGATCAGTGAGTCGCTCTTTTCGACGGCGATGGGTTTGATCGTCGCGATTGTGGCCCTAGCTTTTTACCGTTTGTTCCAAGCGCTTTCGAGCAATCAGGTGCGCCTTTTCCGTCAAGCGGGCAGTGAACTAGAAATGCTCTATCGCCAAAATTATCTCGAAGGATTACCTGCTTCTGTTGACAATGTAGATGCAATGCTCATTGAAGGAGACCAAAATGAAGCGTGAGCCAATTAAGCCAGAAACTTTGGGTTTAAGGCCGTTCCAACTCTGGCAAGAAAATTCTGCGCCGGATCTGCGCATCGAAATTATTCCGCTGATCGATGTGATTTTTTGTGTGCTGACCTTTTTTATCCTGGCGGCAGTGAATTTATCGCGACAGCAAGCGATTAACTTAAATTTACCTGTGGCGGAGAGCGCAACGACCCAAATGCCCGATATGGTCATTGTAAGTTTGACGGACTTTGGGCAAATCTACGTGGAAAAACAACTGATTGAGACCCAGGCTCAATTTTCACAAATTGTTGAGGATTATTTAGGGCGCAATCCTAATGGTGTCGTTGTGCTCAATGCGTCGGAAAAGCGGCCCTATCAGGAAGTGATTCAGGTTTTAGATTGGCTCAAATCCATTGGTGGCGAACGGGTCGCCTTGGGAACAGGCGCAGGCACCCAGGGAGAGCAAGCCCTCGATTCTTTCTTTGAGGGTCAACAAACTCCGGGCTTGAATCCCAGCTCGCCGACGATTCCCCAGGTGCCGGGAGTCAATCCGAATAATGATTTTCAGCTTGAGCCCCTCGATAGTGGCACGCCGCTACCGCCGCCCAATGGGAATGGGTTTGATTTGGAGTTGCAGCCCCTAGAGGAGTTCGGGACGCCACCTAGTCCGACCCAGATTCAGGAGCAGTTACAAAATAATCAGCAATAGTTTGGAGAATTTGCTGGTGGATGGTTTCAGGGGGTTGGGTAGCATCGAGTTGTTGCCAATTCCCTGGATAGGTTTGAAAAATTTGTTGGTAGTTTTGGCGCACTTGGGTAAGTTTGGCTTTGGTTTCGTAGATTTCTTGGTGCGATCGCCTTTGGACGCGCTCTAGGGCCACCTCCACGGGAAGATCGCAATAAAACACCAGATCGGGATTGGGAAAATCTTGGTTGAGACGGTAAATAAATTCGTATTCGGCGGCATTGTTGGCGTTGTAGGCGAGGGAAGAAAAATAATAGCGGGTCGTAATCACCTGGATACCAGCGGTGAGTTGTTTGAAGACGCCGTCAATTTCGTTGTAAAGGTGATCATGGCGATCGCCAGCGAAGAGATAGGCCAGTTGCCGATTTAGTTGGGTTGGATCGGTGGTAAAGCGCAGCCGTTGCCGTAGAGTTTCCCGAACGAGGTTGCCGATAATGCCGTTGGAGGGTTCAGGGCTAAGGACGGCGGGGATATTTTGTCGCTGAAAATGTTGGTACAAAAGCTCGGCTTGGGTAGAGCTACCGGAACCGTCAATCCCTTCAAAAACGATAAATTTTGCTTGGGTTTCACGCTGCATCACCACACCATCTCCGCCAAAAGGCCCGCATTTTCTAGGAGATTGTCCCACGTCTGGAAAGGTTTTTTAGTTTGAATCAAATCACGGCAATGGTAAATCAATTTGCCGGAGCGATCGCCGAGGATGGTGGCCCCCAACAGTTGATCTTGGCCATCGAGCCACAATTTAAGCGTTAAGTCTTGGGGAAATTGCAGTTGATCAACGCGATCGATCATCAGAGTTTTACTCAGGATTTTCGCGTCGGGGGGCAGATTTTGACCTTGGGCACCCACATGATCAAAAGGTAGCGGTTCAAACAAACGATAGGGAACTTCAGCGTAGACACAGGGCATTTTCCGGCGCTGGGCCATATTGTTCACGAGGGTTGTCGCTTCGGCGATCGCCAATTCCGGCAAAGCATAACCGCCAAGCACTGGCCCGACCCCATAAATATTGCTGCGGGGCGTTCTAAGCTCAGGATCAACCCGTAGCCACATCTGGGGCGGCTGACAAAAATCGGGGGGCAAATTCAGTTGCGTCGTTAAACCCCGGCGCTCTTTGGCCCAAATGACGGCCTTATTTTCCTGGTTAAAAAGGTCTGGGATGATCCCAAACTGGAGCGTTACCCCCGCCACTTCGAGGCAAGTCTGTAACCGTTGGACGCAGTCTGGATCCTCCGTGGGCAGTAGGCTTTTTTCGCTGCTTAACGTGACCGTTTTTCCCAATTTTGCGAGGCAGTAGGCAAGGGTAAGGCAATGGGGATCGTGACCGACAAGGACAATTTTTTCTGGCAGGGTGCGCCAAATTTCTGGATTTAAGAGGTCAGTGGGGCTTAAAAAACCATCCTGGGGAGGGGTAACCCAAGTGGTGCCTGTGGCGATCGCATAATATTTGCTTTGGAGGCGACGGGTTGCGGTGACAAAATAGGTGTTGGGTTTCCAGACAAAACTGCCCATTTCTGAAATTACATCAACGCCCGCTTCTGCCAGATGTGCCAAGGGTTCATAGAAATCATCAGAGGCGATCGCCCCCTTAACCCAAGCGAAAATATCCATTGGTTGGGGCTGTTCGGCCAGGTGTAGCAAGGTTTTTTCGAGGGCGAGTACCTGTTGATCCTGGAGTGGCTGCCCTGTTTGCTGCACTAAAGCAACTTTTTTGCCAGAGGCGATCGCTCGTTTTGCCGTTGCGATGCCGGCCCCCGTTGCCCCAATCACCACCAAGTCGTAGTCCATTGCCATACCAACCCCAATTGCTCACGTTCAAAAGGGATATCATAACCCAGGTTTCGGATCGTCCTAAAGCTGCTGCAATACAGGCTCGGCTGTCGCTTTTTCCTGGGGAATAGGGCCGGTGATTTTTTGCACATTCACGGCACAGGCTTTTAATTCCGGCTGCAATGAATCGGGACAGGCTTCGGCATGGCTCAGGGCATTGGCTTCGGTATCTTCTCCCCACAAAGCGCCCCAGTGCATCGGCGCAAAAACGGTGCCAGGGGTAATATTTTTCGTGATCAGCGCTGGAAATCGGGCCGTACCGCGCGGCGATCGCACTTCCACCATTTCCCCGTCGGTAATGCTGAGACGGTCTGCATCGCGGGGGTGAATTTCCAGGAAAGGATTTGGGTGCATTTTTTGGATTTTTTTGATTCGTCCCGTGCGGGTCATCGTATGCCAATGGCCATAAAGTCGTCCAATGGTCAGCACAAAAGGATAGTCGGTGTTTGGCGGCTCTGCCAGACCCCGGGAGTGGTACGCCGCAAATCTGGCCCGGCCATCGGGGGTATGGAACCGTCGGTCGGTGTAAAGCCGTTTGCCCTTGAGGGGTTCGTCCTGGTGGAATAATTTTTGCAATAAACCCCGGTTGTCAGCTGTTGTTTCTGGATCGCTCTTGGTCTCATTGGCGGGACAGGGCCATTGGATCGGGCCTTCGGTGGCCAAACGTTGGTGACTTAGCCCCGTCATATCACAGGGGCGATCGCCTGTGAGCTGTACAAATTCGGCGTAAACCTCTGCCGAGGATACCGCCCGGAACTGTTGCTGAAATCCAAGGCGGCGTCCTACCTCGGCGAAAATCTCCCAATCAGCCCAGGCTTCACCGGGGCGATCGCGGAACTGGGGACAATAGGTCACAACTCGCTCCGAATTGGTCATTGCGCCTGTTTTCTCGCCCCACTGCAACGCTGGCAAGAGGAGATGGGCGTAGTTAGATGTTTCCGTGGGGTAATAGGCATCCTGGCAAATGGTGAAAGGGGATTTTAACAATGCGGCCTTGGTGCGCTCCAAGTCGGGCATACTCACCGCTGGATTCGTCGCCACCACCCACAGCAAACCCACTGTCCCCATATCTAGCCCCTCGATCATCGCCCAAGCATCTTTTCCGGGCAGTGGAGAAATGGTTCCTGGGGGTAATTGCCAGGCTTTTTCTAAGGTGGCGCGGTGCTCTGGATTTTTGACGAGGCGATATCCCGGCAGTAAATGGGCCAGTCCTCCCGCTTCTCTGCCCCCCATGGCATTGGGTTGACCCGTGAGAGAAAAAGGCCCGGCCCCCGGCTTGCCAATTTCCCCGGTCATTAGGTGCAAATTAATTAGGGTGCGTACCTTGGCTGTGCCCTCGGCGGATTGGTTCATCCCCATCGACCAAAGAGATAAAACATTGTCCGCATTGGCCCAATATTTTGCGGCTTGTTCGAGGTGATCAATGCGAATCCCACAGCGTCGGGCCACCGTTTCGGGAGTATAGCTCTGGATGAGCATCGCATATTTAGAAAAGCCCTTGGTACATTCATCGATGAAGAGGGTATCGATTTTGCCCCATTTCAGTAATAGATGCGCAATGCCGTTGAGTAAATCAATATCAGTGCCGGGTTTGATCGCCAGGTGAAGATCGGCCACTTCGGCGGTTTTGGTGCGGCGGGGATCAACGACAATTAACTTTGCTTTAGAGCGTTTATGGTGTTCGCGTAGGCGATTAAACACAATCGGGTGACATTCGGCGGTATTGCTGCCGATGATAAAGGCGCAATCGGTTAATTCTAGGTCTTCGTAGCAAGGGGGCGGCCCATCGGCCCCAAAGCTCTGGATATAGCCCGCCACGGCAGAGGACATACAAAGGCGGGAGTTGGCATCGAAATTGTTAGTGCCGAGGCAGCCCTTGAGGAGTTTTTGGGCGGTGTAATAGTCTTCGGTTTGGAGTTGTCCGGAGCCATACATGGCAATGCCTTCAACGCCGAGGGTTGCCTTTACCGTTTTGATCTGTTCCACAATTAGCTCAAAGGCGTCATCCCAACTGATGCGCTGGAATTGATCCTGTAGCGATCGCCGATACATGGGGTAGAGTAAACGGTCTTGATCGAGGGATTCGGCAATGGTCGCGCCCTTAACACAGACTTTACCGAGGCTGGATGGATGTTGGCGATCGCCCATGACTTTGAGGGTGGGTTGTTCATTTTTGATCACCTCAGAAACTTCGAGGCCACAACCAACACCACAATAGGGACAAAGGGTTTTCGTTTTGCGTTGATCCATTGCTAAACCGCTAACTTTAAGACTTCAATAATAGAGTTAAAAAATGCCAGAAAATTAAATGGCATTCATTAAGGAAAAAATCCCCTGGGGCGATGATCAAGAGAGACTTACCATGGCCCCAAAGCGCGTAATAGAAAAAACCTGTAAAACGCCATTACTTGCCATGACTTTTGTTTTACAGGTTGTGCCTAAACTAATCTCAAAAACCTAATAGGTTGCTTCTTCCTCAACGGGAGGAGTCGCTGTCATTTCCGTTTCGCCTTCATGGAACTCAGCAAAGGAACCCTTGGGTTCTTTGAGGAAAAAGGCACAGAGGAAACCGACGATCAAGCCTGTGATTCCAAGCACTTGGAAGAAACCGGCGTTGACCGTGGCCATCACGGGTTCGCCCCCATTGGCCCCTGCCGAAGCTTCGGTAAGCAACAATAGCACTGTCAAATAGGCCACTGCTCCCACATTGCCGTAGGCGCCAACGTTTCCAGCAATTTGTCCGGTAATGCGTCGTTTGACGAGGGGAACAATCGCAAAAGTTGACCCCTCTGCGGCTTGCACAAAGAAGGAACAGGCCATCGTTAACAAAACGGCGATCGCCAAGGGCCAAGTTCCCGCCACCGAACTCATCAGGAGATAACCAATCCCCATACCCACCGTGAGGACGACCATTGTCCATTTTCGGCTGCCCATCTTATCGGAGATCAAGCCTCCCCCTGGGCGAGACATCAAGTTCATAAACGCATAGCTAGAAGCAATAATCCCCGCCGTTGCCTTGTCTAAACTAAAGGTGCCTTCAAAGAAAGCCGGCAACATGGTCACCACCGCAAGCTCAGAACCGAAATTCACAATATAGGTCAGTTCTAAAATGGCCACTTGGCTAAAGTCATAGCGATCTTCCGGGGCATAGCGTTTTTTCCCGGTCATTAAGTCCTTATTCACAGTCCAGCAGTTGTAGGTCTGGAACAGGTAGAGACCCACTAGCGCCAGGATGGCGATCGCAAAGCCAGTGCCATTTAAAAAATTCACCTTTTGCAAACGCCAAGCCAGCACCATCAAAATCAAGGTCAAAGGCAAATTCATAGCCAACAGGAACCAGAAATCCTTTTTGGTTGTGACTTCCATGCCCCGGGCACTCTTCGGGCGGTGGTACGTTTTCCCAGGGGGGGTATCACTCACGCTGAAGTAATACAACATCCCATACAAAGCCGCGATAATCCCTGTACCGGCGATCGCCGCCCGCCAATTCAAAATAGCCGTATTAAATTCCGGGAAAAAGAGAATCTTAAAACTTTCCGGCTGGCCGAAATTAAACGCACCGGGGAGGAAGGCCAAAATGATCCCAAAAATCACCATGGTAAAGGCCGAAAATGCCGAGCCAAAGTTACCCCAGCCCCCATAAATGCCTTCTGCCGTACCCACATCTTTGGGGGGAAACCATTCTGCGACCATCCGAATCCCGATCACAAAGCCAGCCCCAACAATCCCCATTAAGAGGCGTCCTAATACCAGTTGATTAAAGCTCTGGGCTGTCGCGAAAATCAAACAAGGAACCGCAGCGTAGATCAACAATAATGAGTAGGTTAACCGGGGGCCGTATTTATCTAACAGCATGCCGATAATGATCCGTGCGGGCACCGTCAAAGCAACATTACACAACCCGATTGTGCCTAGTTGAGCATTGTCTAAGCCAAAGTCCTGGGCGATGGTGGTTGCGAAAGGTGGAAAATTAAACCACACCACGAACGACAGGAAAAAAGCAAACCAGGTCATGTGCAGGATCTTATACCTGCCATTAAATGACCACATTTCTCCAAGCATTGTTTACCATCCTAAAAAGAGTATTCTCAAGCTGCAGGTCAGACTGTCAATTTTCGACCTTATGGGAGTTCGAACTAATCAATTAATTATGAATATCAAGAAAATAAACGAGGGAATTATTCTTTCCCATTGTGAGGAGACCAATATTATTTGATTCCGACAATTGTTTATTTTCCTGCTGATAGTTCGAATGGCCTAAAAATCTCTCGCCACCGCAAGAAGTTGTGATAAAGAATCACATTCTTTCTTCGCTAAATTCGTAACCGCTGATACTCTTTATGGGGATCGATGCGCTTTTGGGATGATAAGGGGCTTAATCCTGCATCCTAAGCTTCTGAATCTGTTTCTGATGCTAATGGAGATGGTTCATCGGACGTTTCAGCACTTTCACCATAGGCAAAACCATGTTCATCGGCGTAGCGGTGCATGAAACGCATGAATCTTTCCCAGTGGTCAGCATTGTCAATTTCAAAGCGACAAATGACGCCCCGCAGTTCGTCTCCTTCTTCACCACCAAAGACGATGCGGCAACTGGAGGGGGTAACGGCGATGTCTCCTTCTTCGTCGATCAGTCGAACAATGCCATTAGAACCAGCGGTAAAGCTCTGGAAACGGTCGAGGGCATTGAGTTGGGCAAAGGTCATGGAGACAGATTTAACGCCCGTTTTAGGGTTGCGCTGCAGGCTAACGTTGCTGAGTTCTTCGCTGATGCCGTTGAAAAATTCGATCCGTGGTGTTGGGTCTTGCGGCGGGGGAGGGGCGGCTGGTTCGGTTTGCTTATTTTTAAAGAAGTTAAACATGATTGTGGGGGGGCGATCGCCAGTGAGGGAGGGATATAAGGCTATACCCCTATCCTAACAATCGTGTGTTGAACCTATTCGGCTTTGCCTGCTTTATTTTGGATTTTGAGGATCAAAAATCCCCAAGCTACACCAAAGAGGACTGCGGTGATGGCAATGATAAAGCCGTTGAACATCATGCTTTCTGCGCTCATGGAAATACTCCTTATGTCTGGTTGTAATGGGTTGATTTTAAAGCGATTTGGCCACAAACGGTATTTTAAAGCAGGGAGTGTTTTTTTGCGGTTGGGGAATTCCGGGGGCGCGGTTGGGATATTCCAGGGGCGATCGCCTGGCCGTAGGCCTATAAATTTGTAAGCAGTTGTGGGAATATATAATGTCTAATTTTTGCCGTAGGGAACATGCTGAAAAACGATATTTGGATCCTCGAACAAGCCCAACAGGGGATGATTTCTCCCTTTGAAGCCTCACTGATCCGCAAGATCCAACTGTCCCCCCAGCAAACTGTACCGGCCCTCAGCTACGGCCTGTCTAGCTATGGCTATGATATTCGCCTCAGCCCCGAAGAATTTCTCATTTTCCGCCACATCCCTGGCACCGTTGTAAACCCCAAAGCCTTCAGCCCGGAAAACCTTGAACGGGTTGACCTCAAGCGCGATGAATACGGTGACTACTTTATTATTCCGGCTAATTCCTATGGTTTGGGCGTGTCCCTCGAAAAAATTCAGATGCCCCCCAATGTCACCGCGATCTGTCTTGGTAAGTCCACCTATGCCCGTGTCGGTCTGATCGCCAATACAACTCCCCTAGAGGCTTCCTGGTGCGGTGCAATCACCCTTGAATTTAGCAATGCCTCTAGTACCGACTGCCGTATCTATGCTAACGAAGGGGTTGTGCAACTACTTTTCTTTGAAGGTGATCCTTGCAATACCACCTATTCTGATCGGGGGGGCAAATACCAAAACCAAGCCGGAAAAGTCACTTTGCCCAGGGTCTAGATAGATTCTGAATGTGTTTGGCGATCGCCCCAATTTTTATTACAACCCCCATGGACATCGCTTATTTTTGTCTATGGTGAAATCAAATCTTTTCTTTCCCTACATCTCCATTTGCTCCTGAGTTTGAATTGTCATGGATAAATTTCGCGTTGAAGTGCTCCGCTCTACCCCCAACCCCCAGCAAACTATCTGGAGTGCCATGCACCAGGACTACTGCGAGGAATTTGTGTGGGAACAACAGAGTAATTTTCCAGACGAACAAAAAGCAGGGGAGTTAATTGTCAAACATCTTTTGGCGGGTGGTCGCGGTCACTATGGCCCCCTGGAACATCCTCAGATTGTTTTTAATGTGGGCTATTTTCCCCACTCGATGATGCAGCAAATCCGGACTCATCGCGTGGGCGTCTCCTTTGATGTACAGTGCCTCGCCGGAGATACAGAAATCACCTTTGTCCAAGCCTCTGGATCTCTCCGCAAAATTAAAATTAGCGATCTCCATGACCTCTGGCACAACGGAGAAAAAGCCATACGGGAACGCAAAATTCGTGGTCGCAAAGGTGAACAACCAGGCTTTTACCGCCGCGACTGTAAAACTCGCTTGCGAAAAATGTCATTAAGGGTGCTGAATGAGGACACTGGTAATTTTGAAATTGGCCATCTCCAAGATGTAATGAGTAGCGGTGAGCAGCCCGTTTATCGCCTGACCTTAGCCGATGGAAAAACCCTTGACTGCACCGTTAATCATCGTCTCTACACGACCCAAGGCTGGCAACGTATGGGCGAAGCCCTGGGTTTAATGACCGATGAAGATCATCAAGTCCTAGCAGTGACAAAAACCTGTGAAGTCATGACCAACGGCGTTGTCCGTCCCGATGCTCTCTACAGTCAGCAATCTTGGTTAGCCGCACAGGCAAAACAAGGGTTAACAGCTCAGCAAATTGCTATTATTTGTGACTGCTCCCCAGACGTGATTCGCCATTGGGCCAAGAAATTTCAATTAAAACTTCCTGCGGGTCATCGGCGAGGGCTAAAAACAGTTGTCGGTAATGGCTGTTATCGCAGTTGTGCTTGGCTACAACAGCAACATGAACGAGGGTTACATGTCGATGAAATTGCTGCTTTAGCGAATTGCTCTATCGAATCTGTGAAAAAGTGGAGCTACCATCATGGCCTCCAACTCAATAAACGCTCCCCTGGAACCAAACAACCTTGGAATAAAGGTTTAACGGGTTATCGTCTTACATTGTCTGAGACAGCTATGGAAACACGGCGACGGAATGCGCAACATTTCACCAAACGTGGTGCAGATTCTCACTTTTGGAGAGGCGGCACTGCCACAGAGCGGCAACAGATTGGGGCCTGGACACGACAAATTGCTCCACAAGTCCATGCAAAATTCGACTATATTTGTCAGTCTTGTGGCCAACAAGGTAAACAATTACATGCCCATCATCTCGTACCCGTTTTTGCGGATAAATCCCTTGCCTACGAATTTGAGAATTTAGTTTCTCTTTGTCAGACTTGCCATCAATCTCTACATCAAAATCACCTGGAAGAGGATTTTGCCAGACGATTTCACCCCATCCGAAAACCTGAAATGTGGGCGGCAAAACCTAAATCTAAGGGTCGTCGTTTAAAAGCGCATCCGGTGAAGGTGGTTGCCGTGGAATATCTTGGGATCCAGCCCACCTACGATCTGGAAGTACAAGGGCCTTGGCATAATTTTGTGGCGAATGGTGTTGTTGTGCACAATTCTTTCCGCTATACAGGACAGCGGATTATTGACGTAGCAGAAGGCAAGCGGGACGTAGAAGAGGTCTTTTACCTACGGCCTGTGGGTAAGTATGACAATCGTCAAGGGAAAAAATATTTTTACTCAGAAGAACAACGCCAGGCGGATAAGGAATGGTGTCTGGCTGCCTGCGATCGCTATCGGCAACGAATTGAAGAAGGCTTGGCAGAGGAGCACGCTCGGAGTTTGATTCCTTTTGATGCGCGGCAACACTTTGTTATGAGTTGCAATGTGCGATCGCTGATGCATTTGTTAGATTTGCGTTGGAAAAAAGACGCCCAACTAGAAGCCCAACAACTTTGCGAATTATTATTTGTTCACTTTGAAACTTGGTGTCCAGAAATTGCAGCTTGGTACCATAAGAATCGCGCCCAAAAAGCACGCTTGTCGCCTTAAGATTTTCTTTAGATTTTTGAGGCTGAGTGCCGATAAATTTACGCAAAAGTTAACATTGCTTGGTAATCTGTAATGTTCTTTCTAAATAGATCGAGTGGATGAAACCTTTGAAAATCAAAGAATAAGGCTGATTATCCATAAATTTTGATTGTCATGACCGGGGAATTTTGTGAAAATTCCTTAATCCTTTTGAATTTTCCTTTTAAGATAGAAGCAGTTGCTTTAGCTTGGTTGTGATGCCTCGAATTTTAATTATTGATGATGATCCGGCGATCGCCGAATTGGTTGCGATAAACCTTGAAATGGCGGGTTATGACGTCAGTCGTGCCGAAGACGGTATTAAAGGTCAGGCATTGGCGGTGCAGCTACAACCCGATTTGGTCATGCTGGATCTGATGTTGCCGAAAGTGGACGGGTTTACCGTTTGTCAACGGATCCGGCGGGAAGAACGCACAGCAGATATCCCCATTTTGATGTTAACCGCCCTGGGGCAGACCCAAGATAAGGTAGATGGCTTTAACGCGGGGGCCGATGATTACCTCACGAAGCCCTTTGAAGTCGAAGAAATGTTGGTGCGGGTGCGGGCTTTATTGCGACGGAGCGATCGCATTCCCCAGGCCGCCAAACACACAGAAATTTTAAACTACGGCCCGTTAACGTTAATCCCAGAGCGATTCGAGGCGATTTGGTTTGATCAGACCATCAAATTGACTCACCTTGAATTTGAATTGCTCCACTGTCTCCTGCAACGTCACGGCCAGACCATTTCTCCCAGCGAAATCCTCAAGGAAGTGTGGGGTTATGATCCTTCCGATGATATCGAGACCATCCGGGTGCACGTTCGCCACCTGCGCACGAAGTTAGAGCCGGAGCCCCGTCGTCCCCAGTACATCAAAACGGTTTATGGGGCGGGTTACTGCCTGGAGTTGCCGTCGCGGGTGAACCACGGGGAGACAACTCAGGTCTCGGAGCCAATGAACTCCTAGGCCCAAGTTTGCTTTGGCGTTAATTGATCAGCGCTCAAAGGTAATGGAGCCAGCGGAGTCCCCAGTTTCTCAGGCGATCGCACTGGGCAAAGCGGCCATAAAGTACCTGGGAGAGCAACCAGCGTTTTAGGGGATATCGCCATTGTCGTAATAAGGTCTGCAATCCCCAGCCGAGCAGGCCCAAGACGATGGGAACGAGAATCCATAGTAAGGGTTGCATCATCAGCGTTGACCAACCCAAGATCACAGAGATTAATACAAAGGCGATCGCCAAGGGCCAGGCAAGATAACTGAAGCCATACTTTCGTTGTCGCCAGGGTAATTGCGTCAATAATTGCCCAATAAACCACCCTTGAATTTCTGCTAACTGTTGATAGAGGGAAGGCGACGGCAGTAGATCCGCTACCACTTGGTGCAACACACCGCCATCAAGTCCAATTTGAGTCTTTAAAACGTTGATCCCTTCGTAACGCAACAGAAAAGAGAGGGACGCCTGGGGCCAGTCACCTTTCCGAAAAAGCACATATTTTCGCCAAGCGAGGTTGAACTCATCGGTAAACGTTAGGGTTTGCCCTTGGTTTTTGAGCGCCAGGAGCTGCAAAAGGTCATCATGATCCAACACAAATAAAACCCCGTGGCAGAGTGTGGACTGCGGTGGCGGCGTTAGCTGTTCTTGATCCAGTTGGATGTAGGGGTGTGCGGAAACAGTCACGGGAGAAAGGGCAAAAAGCGTAAATGACAGAGAAAACTATTGGGGCTTGGCAAGAGACGCTCTGGGGAGACTTGGTCGGGCTTTGGACGTTTGTGAACTCGGTTTGGGTTGTTGTTTGAACGTGCCTTGAATGAGACTGATAAAAACTCTTAAGAGTCCCTGCCAGTGCTGTTCGCTGGTTTGGATATTGTGCTGGTGGGCCTGGAGGATTGTCGTGCAGTGGGGATGGCTCATCAGGGCTTCGGTGTAGGTATTCGCAATGGTGCCATCCAGTTGCAGGATTGTTTTCGCGTAAATAATGCCTTCGGGGAGGGGCTGTTTCGCTTGTTGGTGCTGTCGTTTGCGTTGGTCAAGGGCAATTTTTAGTTCTCCTAGTTTGCGTAGGCAACAGAGAAATTGGTGATCGCCAAGCAGATTTTGAATTTGCCGCTGATCTTGGGCATCGCCCGTGGGATTAGGGAGTGGAGGTAGAGGGCCGGAGTTTTCGCCATGATACAAAGGGTGTGTCGGTTCCCTGAGGAGGGCATGGTATTGTCGCGCCAGTTGCGATCGCAACTGGCCGTAGGCCGCCTGTAAATCGGGGGAGTAATGCTGCTGGCTGAGCGTATCCTCCCTGAGATAATACAAATCTTGGTAAACCTCCTGGGGAATGAATCGCTGACCATCAATGGCATCGACCACCATCGTACTGACCTCTAAGGTGGTTGCATCCAGAAAAACCTGATTTAGAGCCTGGATAAATGGGTCCATAGCAACAGGCTGGGGCTGAGGGGATTTGGCTTCGGGAGCAGAACGATTCATGGGAGACCAAAAAATGGGATGAAACAATTGAGAGCGTCGTTAGCAGTAAAACCTAGGACTCTTCTTCTAGAAAAAGAGGCGCCTCGTCTCCAAAATCAAAATCATCAAAGTCCTTGCTATCAAAGGCACTCAGTTCTTCTAAATCTGCTAGCGCTTCTTCTAAATCTAGATCCCCATCGGGGGCGATCGCCGCATCGCTGGCGGATAGATCAATGGCACTGTCTTGATCCAAATTATCGAGGCTGGTGATATCTATCGCTGAATTTTCGTCATCAAGGGCAAGATCGAAATCAGGATCTAGTTCACCCGACAGATCAAGTTCCTCTAACCAACTATCATCGCTGAAATCATTGGTCGGGGCGGCTGTTGCGTCATGGTGATGATTGGCCTCGCTGGTGCCGTTGCTTTCATCTCCTAGGGAAGGGAGATCGGCTGTAAGGTCAAGATCATCATCCCAAAGGGCCATGGCCTCCGGTGGCAAAGTCTGGGGGTCAAGATCAAGGTCTAAGTCGTCAAAATCCAGGGCTGCAGCATCTTGCGGACTAAGATCATCTGGCTGTTGAAAATCTGCCTGAATCACAGTCTCTTTGCTGAACTCACCGGCCTCAAAGTCGTGGGAATTTTCTTGGTGATCAAGGGCTTCGATTTCAAGTTCGGAGAGATGGTCTTGATCAAGGTCAAAGTCAAGCAGTGCTGCCTCATCGAGTTCCCCTAGGTTAAAGATATCGGCATCTTCTTCCTCTGGGTCGGCTCCCTCTGACAGCCAAGCGTCGGGATCCGTCGTGGATTCCGGTGGGGCATCAGGATCAGCAGGGGCGACGTGAATATCCTCGGTGAAGTCTTGTTGTTCTAGATCTAAATCAAAGGATGTATCGAGGGGATCAAGGGCCATTTCCCCAGAGAGATCCATCTGGTCGAGGTCAAACTCAAAATCGTCAAATTGCTCAAAATCTTCTTCAGATAGAGCTTCTGGAGCTTCTAGGGAATCGGTATCTGACCCAGAATTATCACTAATATTGTTGGAATGATCAATGGGTCCGAGATCAAGCTCAAAATCACTGGGCAGATCGAAGTCTTCCTCGGCTAGAGGATCTGCCGTTGCCAAGGGATCCGCCCCAAGCTCAAAATCGGCATCAAAAGCATCGGGATCGAGGTCTAGGTCTCCGTCGTCATCTAATTCTAGATCCAAGGCTAAGTCTGAACTGCCAAGGTCTGGGGCATTTAAGGGGCCGAGGGTATTTTCGTCTAAATCTGTGGGGAAGAGGTTGAAATCAAAGGCGTCCAAATCCTCTAGATCCGTGGGTAGGTCTTGGTGATCTGCAATGGTTTCTTCGGGGGCGATCGCCGCATCTGCTTCGGTGGTTTCAATGAGCGTTTCTTCATTACTCCCCAGAAGATCGTCCAAGTCAGCGGCGGCCAAAGTCTCTAAACGTTCTAAATCAGAGTCCGTAAAGTCTAATTCTTCTTCGCTGAATTCCTCGCTGGGCGAGGCATCATCTGTCGTCAACCCTGATGAGGCTTCCGGGTCACTGTCAAAATCGGCGGTGGTGACATCCGGGAAGGCTTGGCTTAGGCGATCGCCAAGTTCATCTTCCGGGAGTTCGCCGAGGGCCAGATCCTCTATGAAAATATCCTCCCCAAAGTCAGCGATGGTTTCATTGAAGTCCCCTAAGTCTGCTTCACTATCACCATCATTAGCTTCGGACTCTGCCAGATCAGGTAAAGCCTCTGCTTCTGCGGCCAGTTCCTGCTCCAACCAATTTTCCGGAAGAGGAGGTAAAGGCAATCGGTCTGTCTCCGGCCCATCGAGGGACGTGATCTCTGTGACGCCTGGGTGATTGTGCCAATCCTGATTCAAAAATGCAAATAAAGTCTCATCATCAACCGCATCTAGATCCGTGGTTTCTAACGATGTCGCTGTCTCTGCTACGGGAGTTGCGGGGTCTTCAAGTAAATCTTCTAATTCTAAATCGTCTACTGCCTCATCTCCGAAGGGATCGCTGTCTACTTCAAAATCTGCCAAATTGGGGACATAGGCATCGGGGCGATCGCCGTTGGCCCGTTCTGCCGCCGTGCGATCAACGGGGGTTTCCCAATCTTCAATTTCTGGGGCCTCAGGGGTCGTCAGGGATGCCTCTGGCGTTTCATCTAGGGCAATTTCCGCAAAATTATCTAAAAAGTTGAGAGAATCAGCATCCGCTAGATCCTTCGCCTCGTTCTTTTCTGCGACAAAGCTGGGCTGAGGTTCCGCAGCTGATTCGGTCGGGGCATCTGGGGCTACCGTTGGTAGGGAGTTATGGGGCAGAGGGGGAATTTTGTCACTCTCCGGCGGCATTTCCGGAAAAGGCTCAACAACCTTAACCGTGGCGGCCATGAGCGTTTGGTTAGGAATTTCAAGGAACTTCAGGTCTAGGGGTTCCTCGGCATTCATCAAGCGATCATATTGCTGCAGGGTCACGAGCAACTGAAATAGCTGCTGCAAACCCTGGAAATTTTCTTGAATTTTACGGTGACCTAGGGCAACTTGCTGTTGGTGAAAATGCTGGAGATTTTGGTACTGAGCGTTATTAAGTACGGCCTTGCCGACATCATTTTCGACGGTGCCATTGATGAGATCGACTTGGGTATGGAGGCTCGTATCGGGAGGGTAGGGCTCACCCTGGTCAGGATGACGGACAATGCGAGTCGTAATATTTAGGGTTGCTGCCTTACTCGCCACCATCGTAAAGGCTTTGGAAAGGTCGCCGCTGCGGAGGGCTTGCTTAAATTCATCGCTTAAGGACATGGTGGAATCTCCTTGGTCACTGGGTTGGCGCAAAAATGGGGGCGCAGTATGGATAAAAGCCTGGGGATGATGGCTGGGCGGATGTTATTTCTTCTCAGAATATCCCATCCCTAAAATGTCGTTGGTAAAATGCCAGTAAATGTAACATTGCCCTATTTGTTGGACATTGCCGCTGATCCTAGGGCCACAGGTGCTGAACGGTATAGCCGAGGTGGGTCAGCATTTCCCGCAATAGCGGCAGGCTCAAGCCAATAACATTACTATGGCAGCCTTCAATTTTTTCGATAAAAAGTCCCCCTTTTCCTTCAAGGGCAAAACACCCCGCACATTGTAGGGGTTCACCGCTGCGCACATAGGCCGCAATGGTGTCATCGTCAATGGCCGCGAAATAGACTTTTGTAACTCCGTGGCGCACGAGCAGTTGGTTTTGGGTTTGATCCACGAGGGCATGGCCTGTGTAGAGCAAACCGTAATGGCCCCGCATGGTTTGCCACCGGGCGATCGCCTCAGTAGGGGAGGCCGGTTTCCCCAGGATTTCGCCCCGGACATGGAGCACTGAATCGCAGCCGAGGATTAAAGCATCTTGACGATGTTGGGCCACGGTTTTTGCTTTGGCCGCAGCGAGGGCTTCGACCAACTGGGCCGGATCATCATGGTGAATTTGGGATTCATCAAAATGACTCACGTGGACAATGGGGTTGATCCCAATGCCTTGGAGTAAACGACGACGGGCTGGGGAAGCGGACGCAAGGACAAATTCCATGGTGTTTTGAGGTAAGGCGGCGCAAACAAAGGCAATTACAGCATACCCAGGTGGATGCACTGGCGGATCAAGGTGTCAAAAATATTGCTTGAATATGGCTCATCAATTAGACCTTAAAGGAATTGACCATCGCGTTAAAGAGTTTCTCCACTTGGGGCCAACGGCTTTCGCGGGTCGAGAGATTAAAGGTATAGAGTTTCCCTAGCTTGACGGCAACGGTGGCGAGGTCATGGCGCATTTGACCTTCAGGGAGGGTGACGCGATATTCGAGGGTGTAGTAGGTTTGGCCTTTGTCGGTACGGCTTTCGGCCCGGATCAATTCAGGTTGGCGATCGCTATTTTGGCTTGCTTCTTTCATAAACCGATAGCCAACATCGGTGGGAGTGCCGAGATCGTTTAAGGCTTTGTCGGCGGGAACATCACTGATAATGACGCTCAAATTTTCGGAATATTCCACCAAATCCCGAAATACCACATCTACGCCAGTATCGCTCTTGCTGACGTCAACGGGAATCCAACCATTGGGATAGAGAAACTGATAGCCATAGGTGCCATTGCTATAGCCCTGGAGGCTACCGACGCCACCGCAAGCAGCCAACGTACAACTGATCACGATCAACAAACTGGCGATCGCCTTTTTCCATCGATTTTGGCGCATTTATTTACCTCAGAAATTTAAAAGAAATTAAAAAATAAACTTACAGAGCCGGAGTCTCCGCGTTCATCATCCTAGCGAAAACACCGGCTCAAACCGAAATTTATTGGGTTTAATAATGCCTTAGGCTCTTGCTAAATCGCCTCTTCCGTTTCGAGGTTAAACAGCATTTGCAGCGATTGGAGGCAGACTCGACGGGCTTCAATATCCTGTTGGGCCCGCAGTTGCACCATCGGATCATGGAGAATTTTATTAACGATCCCCCGGGTCAAGGTTTCGATAACTTCCTGGTGCTTCTCTTCAAATTCTGCACCGAGGCGAGAGAGGGCTTTTTCCAGCTCCTGCTCCCGAATGCTTTCGACTTTGCTGCGTAGGGAACTAATGGTCGGGACGGTTTCGAGGGACTGCCACCATTGGATATAGTTTTCTACTTCCTCTTCTAAAAGGGCTTCGGCTTCTTCGGCCATTTTGCGGCGGGACGCTTGGTTTTGGGCCACTACTTCCTTGAGGGCGTCCACATTATATAAACGCACGCCGGCGATTTCTTCCACATCGGCAGCAACGTTAAGGGGCACAGAAATATCGATCAAAATTAACGTGTGAAGATCGAGATTTTCCAGTTTCGCCCGGTCAAGAATCGGTTCCGTCGCCCCGGTACTGGTAAAGACAATGTCCGCCTGTTCAACGACATTGAGCATCTCTGGCAGCAATTCTAATTGCAGATCCACATCGGGGAATTTTTTCGCGAGATCCCGCGCCCCCCGTTCGGAACGGTTGACGATAGTGATGTCTTCGGCCCCTTTAGAAACGAGGTGTTGCACCAACAGACGCGACATTTTCCCGGCACCGATAATCGCAATTTTTTGATTGGAAAGATCCTTGACCTTCATCTGGGCCAATTCCACGGCGGCGGAGCTAATGGAAACGGCCCCGGTGCCAATG
Organism: Picosynechococcus sp. PCC 8807; assembly: GCF_001693295.1. Lineage (NCBI taxonomy): Bacteria > Bacillati > Cyanobacteriota > Cyanophyceae > Chroococcales > Geminocystaceae > Picosynechococcus > Picosynechococcus sp. PCC 8807. The sequence continues at coordinate 1,363,883 of NZ_CP016483.1, read as the reverse complement.
TTGGTTTCGCTGCGGACGCGTTTCCCGGCGGTGATCGCCCGTTTGAACATCCGGTCGAGTAAGCGCCCTAGGCCTTTGTGCTGTTGACCAAGTTTGTGGGCGGCTTTGACCTGGGCGAGGATTTGGCCTTCGCCGAGAACGAGACTTTCTAGGCCCGCAGCGACTCGCAAGAGATGACGGATGGCATCTTGGTGCAGCAGGGTGAAGAGGTAACGGCGCAGGCGGTTGAGTTGGAGTTGTCCGGTTTCCGCAAGAAATTGGCAAATTTCCCGCACGCCCTGTTCTGTTTCCTGCACGACGGCATAGATTTCAAGGCGGTTACAGGTACTGATAACGGCGACTTCTTCTACGTGGGGGTAGGATTTGAGGTGGGCGATCGCCTCGTCCATTTTCGCTTCTTGAATACTGAGTTTTTCGCGGATTTCGACGGGGGCTGTTTTATGACTCAGGCCAACAACAACGATATTCATGGGGTTTTCTCTAAAGGTTTGATCTCTCTAGGGCTCCAACATCCAAGGGAAGCGCAGAGTTCTATTAAAGGATTTTTTTAACTTCCTATGCAATGTAGTCTCCGAACATTTAGGGACAAAAGGTTTTGTAAAGAAAATTTATGTAACTTTACGGCATCCCAATCGCTGACAGCGCACGAAAAAAAGGCGACCCCTCGTTGGCGATCGCCCTTTTGTTGCAGACAGATTAAACTCCAATGATCGCTGTCAAGTTTGATCCTAGAGTTGAATATTTTGGGGGTTGTCCCACATGTGAATGGTATCCACGAAGCGAGCCGTCATGGATTGGCTAGAAATAACCAGAGACTGGGTGCGTGCGCCACCATGGAACAGACGAACCCCTTCCATGAGGGTGCCGGGGGTAATCCCACAGGCCGCAAACAGAACCGTTTCACCGGAAGCTAATTCTTCTGCTTCATAAACCTTGTCCGGATCTTCAACGCCCATGGACTTGAGGCGTTTGATATTTTCTTCGCGATTCCAGTCCGCACTTTCGGGGGTATTCACATCGGCGGGATCGTAAATCAGTTGCCCTTGGAAGTGACCACCCAAACAACGCATCGCGGCGGCACTGATCACCCCTTCAGGAGCGGCCCCAATTCCCATCAGCGCATGGATGTTCGTCCCAGCAAAGGCAGCACAAATTGCCGCAGATACGTCCCCATCGCTAATCAAACGAACCCGGGCGCCAGTGGCCCGAATTTCTTTGATCAGATCTTTGTGACGGGGGCGATCCATCACGATAATGACTAATTCTTCTGGGCTACGATTTAAGCACTCAGACAAAATTTTGATGTTTTCGGTGGCTGACTTGCGAATGTCAACTTTTCCTTTGGCGGCTGGGGGCGCGGCCAATTTTTTCATGTAGTAGTCGGGGGCATGGAACAGACCGCCTTTTTCGGAAATGGCGAGGACTGCCATGGAACCGGGTTGACCATTGGCGACGAGGTTGGTGCCTTCACAGGGGTCAACGGCGATGTCAATTTCGATCAGTTCATCGGGGTTGCAATAGGCTTTGGCATCTTCACGGGTACAAATACCGACTTCTTCACCGATGTAAAGCATGGGGGCATCATCCCGCTCCCCTTCACCGATAACGATGCGACCGCGCATATGAATTTGATTCATCCGTTCCCGCATGGCTTCAACGGCCACTTGGTCGGCGGTATCTTTTTCGCCCATCCCCATCCATTTGGCAGAGGCGATCGCCGCTTGTTCGACAACTTCAATAATTTCTAAACCGAGGGTGCTTTCCACGCTTTTTATCCTCCAGACTGCGACTGTTGATCAAAACCACCAGTCATTTAGTTTTTTTGTAAACACCCCAAAGTCTATCAGAGAAGGGCGATCGCCTCAGAAGATTCCCAGAAAAGTTTTTCCTTTAAATATCTCCGGATGGGCTAGAGAAAATAGGTCGTTAAGGTTTCATATAGAAGGGTGAGATTGGTTTGGCGATAGTCGTGCTGGAGGGAGTTTGCAGGGGGCGTGTTTTGGGCAAGTCGCCGCAAATTTGCTTGGATTTGTGAAAAATCCCGATAACGGTTTTGCAGTCCCTTCAGGATCGGGCAAATAACGGGGGAAGTCAGGATATTTGGATCGGCTCCCTGGGGCATGAGGGGGAAATGTTTGAGGTGATTAAAGTGGGTTTGGGGGAGAGTGGCGATCGCCTGGATAATTTCTTGGCAACATTCCCGGGTAAATTCCTGGGCGAGGTAACGCTGGATAGACGGTTGCAGGCCAAAGTAGGGGCGATGATTTTCTTTTTTCTCCAGGAGGAAACGTCGGTCAAGGGAGCGCACCGCATCCCAAACTTCACTGGCAAAGGGCATTTCTACATGAAAGTTAGCCTGCAGTTGTTCGAGGGTAATGGATTTGCCCCACAACATCAGCCAGTAGAGCACTTCCTGTTCGGAGTTGCTAATGCGGCAGGTGAGATTGTAGAGGATATCCCGTAGGGTATTGCCACCGATAATTGTTTCTTGGTTTTGAAATTGCGCCACAGAACCGCCATACCATTCTTGAATCCCTGTGGCAATTAGCCGGAGCTTGAGGGGGTTGCCGCGATAGGTCTCGACCAAATCAGCCCAAAGCTCTGGGTCTTGGAGGTTATATTCCTGGAGGATTTGCTGGGCGACTAAATTACTGAGGCCTTCGACGGTGATCAATGTGACCCTGGGGTTGTCCGTGGCTAAGGCTTCGATGGCGGGGGAATTTTCTCTGGAAATCACGACAACGGTGCCAGCTAGACTCTGGTGGGCGATCGCCTCTAAAAATTCCACATACATTACGTGTTGCGGTTGATAGTTTCCCGACAGACAAGCGGTGGCAAAGAGTAGTTCCCAGTGGTCAAAGACTAAAATCTTCGGCTGCTGTTGCAAATGATCCTGGAGTTGGGCGATCGCCCCGTCAGGGTGTTCCGCCAAGGCCCATTCCTGCTGAATCAAAGCCCAATTGTGATCAAACATGAGGCGATCGCTGAGGTTACACCAGAGCGTGTTTTCCTGGAGTGGTGGGTGGTGCCGGAGCACTTCGCTGACAAGGGTAGTCTTTCCCAGGCCGCCACCCCCTAGCACGAAGATTAATGAAATATCCCTTTGTTGGAGCCGTTGCCCTAGGGTGCGCAGGGTTGACTCTTGGTTATAAAAATGATTCTTGTTTCTCGGAATTCCTTGGTACTGGGGTGGTGTTGGGGCTGGTACTTGGGACTCCGTCGTTGCGGCCATACCATTGGGCACGATTTTATCGACCGCTGCCTTTTCTTGTTCCGAGAGCTGCTCATATTTAGTGGTCAAAGCCAACTGGAGTGAACGAATCCCCACCCGTTGGTTACAATAACGTCCGAGGCGTTTCCAAAGATCCGGAGCAATAACCCGTTTTACATAGCTGTGGGAATAGCCATCGATCTGAATATCTTTTAATTTGTACCCTTCTAACGCCCGCAATAATAGCTCTTGACGCAGTCCATCCAGGGGGTCCCCGTGTTTGTGACTAAGCCAAATACAAAGCTGAAGAAGCGTAAGGTTGGTCATGTGGCGTTATTCGATGAAATGTTAGGTGACGGCTGCAATGGACAATGCTCTGCCACACACTAAGGCAACTATCTAAGAGTTTATCTGTATTCCTTTCCTTCCTGGTGTTCTTGACCAAAAGTTGTGAATAATATGACTTTGTGAATAAAATGACTTTCTGTATCTGCCAATAAAGAGCAAAATGTTGCAGAAAATGCATTGTGAGCATTTTTGAGTTGCTTTATTTTTGACCATTCAGTCAAGATAAAAAATGTCTTGTCAGAGCCGTTAAGCATTAATCGTGATTGGCCGTCACTTTTATGCAAAATTTGGATGCAAAATATTCATCGCAGCGATGGTGAGAGTAAGGGACTTTTGGCGATCGCCTAGGTCTTAAGGAAAATCCTTTAGGATCAAAAAAGCATTGCGCAAGCGAAAAACGTCACCGAAATTGATGGGATCAGTTATGGAAATTAGTGCAGCATTACCCGCCTTTGTGATTACGTTGCGGGAGGGCTTTGAAGCGGCCCTGGTGGTGGGCATTGTCTTGGCTTGTCTGGCGAAAGCGCAGCAGATGTCCCTACAAAAGTGGGTCTATGGTGGCATTGGTGCCGGGTTGGGGGCGAGTGTCCTGGTGGGCTGGGGTCTGTGGGGGCTGCTGTTACAGGTGGCGACGGCGGATGGAGCCTATGCGCCAGTTTTTAAACAAATCCTCGAAGGGAGTTTTGGGGTTGTGGCGATCGCCATGTTGAGTTGGATGCTCATTTGGATGACCCGCCAGGCCAAATCTTTAAAGTCCGATGTCGAAGGGGCATTGCAAGCGGCACTCCAGGACAGAGAAACGGCAGCTTGGGCTGTCTTTTCCCTGATTTTTATCGCGGTACTCCGGGAGGGATTTGAAACGGTGATTTTTATCGTGGCCCAATTCCAAGGGGGATGGCTGCCGCCGAGTCTTGGGGCGATGGCTGGCTTGACTGTGGCAACGGTGTTGGGGTTTCTACTCTTTGCCCTGGGAGTACGGCTGAATATCAAGTTATTTTTTCAGGTGATGGGAATCTTTCTGCTGCTGATTATTGCGGGGCTCGTGGTCGGTGTTTTAAAGCACATCGATGCGGCGATCGCCCTTTTTGCCCAGATCCAAACCCAATATCAAGCCCTCTGCATTTCCCCTGCCCCAGCCTGCGTTTTGGGGATTCAGCTTTGGGATTTGTCAGAAACTTTACCCGACAAACAGTTTCCGGGGATTCTGCTGAAATCTTTGTTGGGTTATCGCCAAAAAATTTATCTGGCCCAGGCGATCGCCTATGTGCTCTTTCTCAGTTCCGTTGGCACACTCTATCTTTATAGCCTCGGTTTGTTCCGTAGACCCGATGTCCCCTCAGTGAAACAACCCTAGGGAAACCGTTTTAATTAATCATCGTAATCATACGAACGCACGCGACCACATTGCCGCAACAAATAGGGAGGCACTGGGTTGCCGCGATAATATTCCTGTCGCCACCGGGCTGGTAAGCAACTAGCATCGATGCCGTAGTCAAACCCGCGCTGATAACGGTAGTTATTGTAATTGTTGTAGTTACGATCGAAAAGAACACCGAGAATAATGTCACGGATCAAACTGTCATTTCCCCTAGGCAGACCGAAGGTTTGAAACAGGCTCCGACGCAGATTTTGGTCGCGTCTTAGGAAGTAAAAAAGCTCGCGGGGAATACGATTGTTGTAATTGCGATCAATGTCATTAAAAATTCTATCCCAGGAAGAAATTTCATCGCGCCAGTCGTATCGACGGTATTGATATCGATAGCGATCATCGTCGTCATCGTCATAATCATCCCAGTCATCATCGTCATCATAATCCCAACGATATCTATAGTATTCGTAGGAATTTTCGGGGGTGTTGTTTCTTCTGGGGTCAGCGGCGGCGGGCAATGTGGGCAGTAGTGACCCCAAAGTCAGGAGGGGAATAAGGCCCAGCAGTACCCATTGACGTGTGAAGGGTTTCATGGTGCTAAATATCCTGCTTAACTCAATCCTTGTGTAAAAGTCCATGACAGGTTAAGCCACGGAAAAGTTTCCCAATGGGCGTGAAATTGGTGATGTAAAATTTGTACTAATTGCTGTTTTACCGTGGCGAAAAACATCAAAAAAGCAAGCCTGGAATGATATTTTTCCAAAACTTGCCGATAATGAACTGTAATTTTTCTGAAATGAAAAATTGATCTGGTTTAAAAAACTGTTTTTAAAAATTCGAGCAATTCATCCCAGGATTTGAGATCTGCTTGGGGGTCATAATCGCTAGAATCCCACTTGGTAAAAGAGTGTAAGCCGCCCCCATAGATTTCCATGTCGTAGGTCACGCCTGCTTCGTTTAAATCTGTGGCGAGGGCGGCCACCTCAGCAATGGGAGAGACAGGATCAGCGGAGCCATGGAGCACTAAAACGGAACCTGTGGTTTCACTGTAATCTTGACCTTCTGGTAGGGCTAAGCCGCCATGGAAGGAAATGAAGCCGTCGAGATCTGCCCCTGACCGGGCCATTTCTAGTACCGCTGACCCCCCAAAGCAATAGCCCATGATGGCGACTTTTTCTGGGTCAACCCCTTCGAGTTGCTTGGCGACTTTTAAGCCTGCTTGTAATCTTTCGCGCATCAGTTGGCGATCGCCATAGAGTTTGCCACTTTCTGCTTGGGATTCAGCGACATTTTCGGGTCGTACCCCCTGACCATACAGATCAAGGGCAAGTACCGTATAACCTTGGGTCGAGAGCATATTCGCGCGCATTTTCTCGTAGCGATTGAGGCCATCCCAGTCGTGCACGAGTAAAACAATCGGCTGATCATCCCCAAAGCCTTCGTTGCGGGCAACATACCCCTCAAAGGGTTGGTCATCGATGTTATAAACCAAAGGATAGGCAACAACATCCGCCTGGGCCGGCATACTGAAGCCAGCACCCACCATGAGCGTTAGGCCAAACAAGAGTTTTCGTAACATTTTCAAAGGAGTTCCCATCGAGTAAATCAACTAATTAACTCGTATTGTAGTGGTTTCAGACAATCACCCCTTGGCCTGGGGAAAGCGGGCGACAAAACTGAAGCTAAGCAGAAAAAGAGTTAAAAATTTCCTGAAAATCCCAACGTTAGCGATACAAAGGGGAAATTTTCGCGCAAAATAAAATCACTTGACTGCACCAATGGAGAAACTTAACTGTGGCTGTGGATTACGATATTGTCATCATCGGCGGTGGTTCTGGGGGCCTCGTGGTGGCCAGTGCAGCGGCCCAGTTAAAGGCAAAGGTGGCCCTGGTGGAAAAGGATCGCCTTGGGGGAGATTGCCTCTGGTATGGTTGCGTTCCCAGTAAATCTTTTCTCCATGCGGCAAAAGTTGCCCACCAAGTGCGCCACGCAGGACGGGTCGGCGTTCATACAAAAGCGCCAGAAATTAATTTTTCAGAAGCAATGGGTCATGTGCAAAAGGCGATCGCCACCATTGAGCCCCATGATTCTCCAGAGCGATTTGAGGGGCTTGGGGTCGAGGTGATTTTTGGCGATGGTCAGTTTCTCGACGGCAAAACTTTTCTCGTCAATGGTCGCAAGCTAACGGCCCGCGCCTTTGTGATTGCCACTGGGTCACGGCCTGCTGTCCCCCCCGTCGAAGGGCTCCAGGAAGCGGGTTTTATTACCAATGAACAGGTGTTTGCCCTCACGGAGCAGCCAGAATCCCTCGCGGTGATTGGGTCAGGGCCGATTGGTTGTGAGTTGGGGCAAGCCTTCCACCGTTTGGGGACGGAAGTGACTCTGTTTGCGAGCCGCGATCGCCTTTTGCCCAAAGAAGACCCCGATGCCGCCGCCGTCCTGGAGCAACAATTTAACCAAGAAGGAATCACCATTCTGAAAAATGCCCGGTTAAAACGGGTAGCAGTGGTCAAGGGCAAAAAACACCTCTACACCGAGGATGATTCCCAGGTGGCGGCGATCGCCGATGAAATTCTCCTGGCCACGGGCCGCACTCCCAATATCAAGTCCCTCAACCTAGAAGCCGCTGGAGTGGACTACGACAGTCAAGGCATCCATGTAAACGACAAACTCCAAACGACCAATGGTCGGATCTATGCTTGCGGCGATGTGATTGGGGGCTATCAGTTTACCCATGTGGCGGGTTACGAAGCCGTTGTGGTACTCCAAAATGCCCTGAATCCACTGCAGTTATTTCTCAAAAGCGTCAATTATCGGGTGATTCCCTGGGCAACTTTTACCGATCCGGAGGTGGCACGGGTTGGCATGACCGAGGAACAAGCCCGTAAACGTTACGGTGATGTGTTGATTTTGAAAGTGCCCTTTGCATCAGTGGATCGGGCCCAGGCGGAGGATTCTACCGTGGGCTTTAATAAGTTGATTGTGCGTCATAACGGCGAAATCCTGGGGGCGCATCTGGTAGGGCCAATGGCAGGGGAGCTGATCCATGAAATTGTTCTGGCGATGACCTATCGTTTACCGGTTTCGGCCTTAACGGGGATTCATGTTTACCCGACCCTGAGCGAAATTAATAGTAAAACGGCGCTGTTACTCTCCAAGAAAAAATACGCCGATAACGAAAAACTTCAAAATTTCTTGACCGAATTCTTTAAGTTTCTGCGCTCTTTGTAGGCCGCCAAATCGCATCGGCAATTTTCGCCACATCGATCATTTCTGGCCCGTCATGCACCCGGAGGATATCGGCTCCAAAGGCGATCGCCCCAGTACAGGCCGCCGCTGTCCCCCACACCCGTTGCGTGGGATCTGGTTCGTTGAGGATATGGCCAATAAAGCTTTTACGGGAAGGCCCCACCAGGAGCGGATAACCCAGATCGCGAAAGTCCTGGAGCTGGCGAATGAGATCGTAATTTTGCAGGGCTGTTTTCGCAAAACCAATGCCCGGATCGAGGATCAGGTGATTTTTCGGGATGCCCAATTCTAGGGCAGCAGCGATGCGCCCTTGGAAAAAAGTTTTCAGATCGGCAATCAGATCTTGGTAGTCCGTTAGACTTTGCATGGTTTCGGGTGTGCCCCGGATGTGCATCAAAATAATTGGCACGTTTAAATCCCGCACCACCGTCAGCATTTGCGCGTCAAAGGTCGCCCCAGAAATATCATTAACAATATCGGCTCCAGCGGCGATCGCCTCTTTTGCTACTTCTGCCCGGGTAGTATCGATGGAAATCACCGTCTGAAATTTTTCTCGCAGTGCTCGGATCACAGGAATTGTCCGGTCTAACTCTTCCGCGAGGGAAATTTGTGCCGCACCAGGTCGGGTCGATTGACCACCAATGTCAAGAATATCAATGCCAGCAGCCACCATTTTGTCCGCTTGGGCCAGGGCTGAGGCGACGGAATTAAACAGACCCCCATCACTAAAGCTATCGGGAGTGACATTGAGAATTCCCATCACATAGGTGCGATCGCCCCAGGTAAAAGTTTGATTCCGGAGGGTAAGCGGTTCCATCGGTCTAAAGCTCCACAATTACAGGGGTATGGTCACTGGGTTTTTCCCAACCGCGCGGCTCCCGGTCGATCCAACAGCGTTTTGCCTGGCCGTAAAGCTTTTCCGTCAGATAAATGTGGTCAATGCGCCAGCCGCGATTCCGACTAAAACCCCGCGTCCGATAATCCCACCAGCTAAATTGATCTGCGTCTTGGTTAAATTTGCGGAATACATCCTGAAAGCCGAAGTCCAGGATCGCCGTTAAAGTCTCTCTTTCTGCGGGGGAAGCCATAATGTGATCCGGTTTTTTCGGCATATAAATATCCCGGTCTTCGAGGGCAATATTAAAATCGCCGCACATTAAAATCTCTCGATCGTCTTTGCACAATTCTTTTAAATAGGCCTTGAGAACCTCAAACCAGCCCAGCTTGTAGTCATATTTTTCGCTACCGACGGCGGAACCATTGGGCACATAGAGATTCACCACCCGCACATCGCCAATCACCCCAGAAATCACCCGTTTCTGCGCGTCAAAATCCTGGGCGATCGCCGCCCCGACCACAGGCGTAAAACCAATAATCACGTCCTGGAGCGGTTCCCGACTGAGGAGAGCAACGCCATTGTAGGATTTTTGGCCAGAGATCGAGGTGTGATACCCCAGGGCTTCAAAGGGCTGCCGGGGAAAGTCCGGATCTACCACCTTTGTTTCTTGGAGACAGAGCAGATCAACCCCCGTTTGTTCTAACCATTGGCAGATGTGGGTTTGGCGAGAACGCACCGAGTTCACGTTCCAGGTTGCGATTTCCATGGGCTTCGAGAATTGGACTTAGTTAATTTAGCGTAGTTTGCGGCCAGGAATCCGACTGATACCTAGGCGATCGCCTTTTATTGCATGAACACCAACTGATAATTAATAGTGATAAAACTTGTCTGAAATAATTATTTGGGTTTCTTCATATCAAAACTGATTAGCAAAAAAGACGTGATCGTTGCGGCGAGAAGTGGAGCGAGAAATTCGTAAAAACTCCTATTTTCTTTGCAGAGATAAGGTTTTTGGTCTCATGGAGTGATTGGCCAGGGCAACTTTTTACAAAAGTTAACTTGACTTTACTGAGAATAATTGTAGGATAAAGCCAATCCTTTATTGCCAAATATATGCGATAAGTGATTAGCCTGATTAGTTTTAACGACCACTCTTTTTAAAATCACGATGCAAACCTACGATAATCCAGACGTTAAATACGAATGGTGGGCAGGCAATGCCCGGTTTGCTGACCTTTCCGGTCAGTTTATTGGTGCCCACGTGGCCCATGCTGCCTTAATTGTTTTCTGGGCAGGGGCCTTCACGTTGTTCGAAATTTCTTACTTTGACCCGACCCTACCCATGGGCGAGCAAAATTTAATCCTCTTGCCCCATTTAGCCACCCTTGGCCTGGGCATCGAAGGAAACGGTGCGATCAATACAGAGCCTTATTTTGTGATTGGTGCAATTCACCTAATTTCTTCAGCGGTACTGGCGGCAGGGGGATTGTTCCATGTGTTGCGTGGCCCCCAAGATCTCAAAACAGCCACCGGCCCAGCCCGTCGTTTCCATTTTGATTGGGAAGACCCGAAGCAATTGGGTTTAATTTTGGGCCATCACTTACTGTTGCTGGGACTGGGTGCTTTCTTGCTCGTAGCGAAAGCGATGTACTTTGGCGGTTTGTACGACACAGCGACCCAAACCGTGCGCTTGGTTACAGAGCCGACCCTCGATCCGGCGGTGATCTACGGGTATCAAACCCACTTCGCCACCGTTGATAATCTCGAAGATATCGTTGGTGGCCATATTTATGTGGGTGTACTGCTTGTGGCTGGGGGAATTTGGCACATTCTCGTGCCGCCACTCCAGTGGGCAAAAAAGGTGCTCCTGTTCTCTGGGGAAGCGATTTTGTCCTATTCCCTGGGGGCGATCGCCTTGGCGGGATTTGTGGCCGCCTACTTCTGCGCAGTGAATACCACGGCCTATCCCGTTGAATTTTATGGGCCTGTTCTCGATGTCAAACTCAGCATTGTGCCTTACTTTGCCGACACCATCGAGCTCCCCATGAACGAACACACTTCCCGTGCCTGGTTAGCCAATGCCCATTTCTTCTTTGCCTTTTTCTTCCTCCAGGGGCACCTCTGGCACGCCCTCCGCGCCATGGGCTTTGATTTCCGTCGAGTCGAAAAAGTCCTTAGCGATCCACTGGATGCCTAGGTTTTTTAACCGCTACACATCAACTTAGTAAAAGTTTTCCTCTCATAGACAATCGGGTTCCATGCAGTGATTTGGAACCTTTTTTCTTTCTCCTAACGCGACTCTTTTTAGAGTAATTGATTTTTCAATTCAAACAACTTTCTAAAGCAAGATTACGGTTTTAATCATGTCAAAAATTGGTTTATTTTTCGGCACACAAACAGGCAACACAGAAGAACTTGCCCAAGCGATCCAAGCGGCCTTTGGTGGTTCAGATATTGTCGAACTTTTTGATGTGGCTGAGGTTGATATCGAAGCACTACGGGATTTTGATCAGCTGATCATTGGTTGTCCAACCTGGAATGTGGGAGAACTACAGTCAGACTGGGAAGCCCTCTATGATGATCTCGATGACGTAGACTTTTCAGGAAAAACCATTGCCTATTTTGGGGCTGGGGATCAAGTGGGCTATGCCGACAATTTTCAGGATGCCATGGGCATTTTAGAAGAAAAAATTACCAGCCTTGGCGGGAAAACCGTAGGCCAATGGCCCACCGCTGGTTATGACCACAGCGAATCCAAAGCGGAACGGGACGGTAAATTTGTCGGTTTGGCGATCGATGAAGATAATCAACCGGAATTGACGGCAGAACGTATTCAAGCTTGGGTTGCCCAACTTAAACCAGCCTTTGGTCTGTAGAACGCTTGATTAATGTCATTCAGGGGAGGAGCTTGTTGTACTCTTCCTCTGGTGGAATCAAAAGGAATTCGGTAAAGGGATTTTTCCAAATAAATTTTTTTTAATCAATAACAACAATAAAAAATTATTCTAAAAATAAAAATGTACCAAACCAATGATGTGCTGTGGTTAAACGTTAATCCCGCTTTTAAATCCTTTGATATACCTCTCCTGAAGGTATTAGCAAAAAAACACTCAGTTCACTATTGGGAATATCAGCAATCGATGGACGAAGCCCGTTCCCTTGATGATGTTTTAGTCTTGCTTCATGATTACCTCAAGCAGTGCGATCGCCCCGTTCATTTACTAGGCCATGGCACTGGCGGATTAGTGGCCTTGCTCTACGGCGATCGCCACCCAGAACGGGTGAAATCCCTGACCTTGCTGTCGGTAGGGGCTTATCCGGCGGTGGATTGGCAGGCCCATTATTATGCCCAGTTGCGCCTATTACCTTGTCCGAGAAGTATTCTCCTAAAGCAGACCGTTTACAATCTGTTTGGAATTCAATCGCCAGCCACCGTTTATCAACTGCGGGATGTGCTCGAAAGCGACCTCAAAACGGCTCTTCCCCTCCATACCCTTTGTCGAAATCGATCTTTACCACCCCGTTCGGTCTCAATGCCTTTGTTGGTTTGTGGGGGCAGTGATGATGTGGTGATTGATCAGAAACTTCAAACAGATTGGCAGCCTTGGCTCAAGCCGGAGGATACCCTGTGGCAATGCCCCCAAGGTCGGTATTTTTTCCATTATTTTCAGCCCGAAAAAGTGGCCCATGAAATTTCGACCTTCCTGCAACTCAAGCAATCGGCCCTAACAGCGACAGTTTAAAAATAGTGACCAGATTTCTAGTGAATGTTCAATTGGCGATCGCCTAATTCTTTTCAGAAGGTTGAATGTTCCAAGAAAGTTGGAGTTGATGCTGGCGTGCCCAGGCCAAAAACAAATCACTGGGAATAATCTGCTCGACGGGATAGAGACCAGGCTGGTTAATTTGCTCACTCAAAACTAACTCCGCCACCAGAGCAACCCCTAAGCCAGCGGCGATCGCCGTGTGTTCATGAACAAAATCCACCGTAACCTGCTGGGGCGTAGCATCTTTTATGCCGCTAACAATCGCTCGCATCGCCACCCCAACCCCCGTAAAGGAATCCGTGAGCTTGGTCATACCGTAGCCAATTTTGCTGAGACCCTGAATGATGCGGGGATGTTGGCGTAATGATTCCGGCAATAGGGTCATGGCCCGCGTCAGCTGATTATAAAAATTGGGCAGAGAACCAAATTTTGTGACCACCGTTTCTACCGGAAAAGACTCAGCAAAGGTAAAAGTTTCCGCCACATCAAACCAATACACCGTTGTTTTGCCAATGGGTGCCGGAAAATCGATAATCGTCGGCTTGGAATAGGGTTGTTTGGCTTGCCAAGTGCCCCCTTGGAACACCAGAAAAGGTTCTCCTAACCCCAGAAAAGTCGTGGTCAGCACCGTTTCTCCAGCCCCGCCGGAACCTGCGACACCATAATAAAGCTCAATTTGGTGAGGTTCGTCGAGCTGCTCTACACCGAGGCGCACCATACTGTTAGAGATCCCCGGAAAGACCCCTGCATTGCACACCGCGATAATTCCGGCTTCCCTGGCGGCTTGGGTCAGGGGTTTGAGCTTTTGGTACAGGCAACGGTGATCACTAACGTCAATGTAATTTTTGCCTTGGTGGATGCAGGTTTGTAGGACTCGCCCATCCCGGCGGTGAAATGGCCCCGCACAGTGAATCACCAGATCATGGTTGGCGATCGCCTTTTCTAAAGCTGCTAAATCTTCTAAATCAAGGCGCAGAAATGTTCCCTGGAGCGCCTTTGCTGTCTGCCCAGAACGTCCCGTAACTGTCACCGCACCCAGGGGGGCGATCGCCGCTGCCACCCGTTGACCGATGCAGCCCGTGCCCCCCAAAATCAAAATCTTCCTTACCATCGGGGCTATCCTGTACTCTGGCTGCCACACCCTGGGCATTTTATCAGGCTGCTCCCTGAGACAGTAGACAACGACCCACCACGCCACCGCAAGCCTGAGCCTAAAAAATCCAATTTTCCCCGCCAGGTTGCCCCTAGGCTCGGATAATATTTAAGGTAGAAACGCCATTTGTTGCCAAGCCCATGGATTGAAAAGAATAGGTCTGGTTCAAAGGACGACAATGTAGACTAAGCTAAAACAGTCTCCCTGGGTCACTGCGCTTGAGGACAACGCCTCACCTTCTTGACCATCAAGATTGATTTAAAATTTTTACCTAGTTTTTGATTCTTTTTTAACGATTCTGCGTTCATTATGGATAACAAAATTGCAGTCTTTCACCCCACGGGCATTTTTGATAATATTAAATCCCTTGAGTTTAAAGATGATTTACTCAAAAGTATTACCGAGGAAAAAAAAGAAGTTGTTGTCCTTGATTTTGCTGGAATCACATTTATGGACAGTGCCGGCCTCGGATCATTGGTTTTATTATTAAAAACGGTGCGCTCCCACGGGGCGAAAATGATTTTATGCAACGTCAATGAACAGGTACAAATGCTGTTTGAGTTGACCAATATGAACCGTGTGTTTGAAATTTTTGCGACCCAAGCGGACTTCTTTGAACAGCAGGCAGCGCAATCCTAAACAAGCCTCAAAAAGCCGAAGTGATCGCCGTAATCTTTTATTGATTTTTTTATTGATTTTGCGGCCCTGTAAAGAACTGTAATACATTGAATGAACCCCTAAATGCTTCCTGTCACCGTCGCCATTACCTATGACTTTTTCCTCGGTTGTCCGTTTTTTGAGCCGCGCTGCCCTCACCGCAGAATTAAACCAAAAGCTCCAGACCCAAGGGGAACTCGCATTAAGTGGCCTGCCAAGACTCCCCAAAGGGCTGCTGGCCTCAAGTTTGGCGCAGTTGCAGGAGAAAAATTTATTAGTAGTTTGTGCCACCCTAGAGGAAGCCGGACGTTGGGCGGCCCAATTAGAGGCCATGGGCTGGGGGCAGGTCTTGTTTTATCCCACCTCGGAAGCGTCCCCCTACGAGGCCTTTGATCCAGAGTCAGAAATGATCTGGGGGCAGATGCAAACCCTAGGGGCGATCGCCCAGGGTCAGTCGTCTAATGCTGGTAAGGGCATGGTCGTGGTGACAACGGAGCGCGCTCTCCAGCCCCATCTGCCACCCCAAACGGTTTTCCAAGATTATTGTTTGACCTTAACGCCGGGAGAAGAACTCGATCACGCCGGGGCGATCGCCACTCAGTTAACGCGCCTGGGTTATGAGCGGGTGAACATCGTCGAAACCGAAGGCCAATGGACTCGTCGGGGGGATATTGTTGATATTTTTCCGGTGTCGGGGGAGTTACCGATCCGCTTAGATTTTTTCGGTGATCAGCTCGAAAGCATCCGGGAGTTTGACCCCAACAGCCAGCGTTCCCTCGATAAAGTAGACCAACTGGTTTTGACCCCCACGGCCTGGGCTCCTTTAATTGGTCAACAGATCCTTGATCCGGCGGATCTCCCTTTAACCTCAGAGGAAAAAGAACAATGGGCGGATGGTGTTTACCCGGAGGGAATGCAACGCTTTTTAGGGATCGCCTTTGCGGATCAGGTGGCCTCGATTCTGGAATATTTACCCGAAAATACCTTGGTGGCCATCGATGAACTCTCCCAATGTCTGGCCCATGGCGATCGCACCTACGAAACCAGCGAGGCCCAGTGGCAGTTGCTCAATGGCGACTTTCCCTTGCCGAAAATTCACCGCAGGGTGCAAGAAAATTTCGACCAAGTCAGCCAACGGTATCAAAAAATCACCCTGGCAGAACTTGATGATGTCAGTGAAACCAGTGTCAACCTGTCCAGCCGCCCGGTGCCCATTACACCGCACCAGTTTGGTAAATTAGCAGAAATTTTGCGGGGTAAACGGGAAATCTACAGCACCATTACCCTCGATAAATACAATGCTTGGCTGGTCTCGGCCCAACCCTCACGCTCTGTGTCTCTACTCCAGGAACATGACTGCGCCGCCCAGTTCATCCCCAACCCCAGGGATTATCCCGCCATCGAAAAGCACCAACGCCAAGGCACGGCGATCGCCCTCAAATACAAAGGCCAAGCAGAACTCGAAGGTTTTATTCTACCCACCTTTAGAATTGCCGTTGTTACCGACCGAGAATTCTATGGCCAACACGCCCTCACCACCTTTGGTTACATCAGAAAACGTCGCCGGGCCGCCTCAAAAACCGTTGACGTTAATAAGCTCAATCCCGGTGATTATATTGTCCACAAAAGCCACGGTATTGGTCGCTTTATTAAAATTGAAACCCTGCAAAGTCGAGAATATTTAGTTCTCAAATATGCCGATGGAATTTTGAGAATTCCCGCAGATTCTCTAGATACCCTGTCCCGCTATCGCCACACCGCCAAGGGGCGTCCGGAACTCCACCGGATGGGCGGCAAAACCTGGGAAAAAACCAAGGCTAAGGTCAGAAAGTCTGTTAAAAAGCTGGCCGTTGACCTCTTAAAAATCTATGCGCAACGGGCGGAAATGAAAGGCACAACCTACCCAAGCGATGCCCCCTGGCAACAGGAAATGGAGGATTCTTTCCCGTACCAAGCAACCCCAGACCAACTGAAGGCCGTCCAGGATATTAAGCGGGATCTCGAAAGTGATCGCCCCATGGATCGGCTCGTCTGTGGTGATGTGGGTTTCGGGAAAACAGAGGTGGCGATCCGGGCCATTTTTAAGGTGGTGACTGGCGGCCATAAACAGGTGGCGTTATTGGCACCGACCACAATTTTGACCCAACAGCATTACCACACTTTAAAAGAACGCTTTTCTCCCTACCCGATCAATATTGGCCTTTTAAACCGCTTCCGCACCGCCTCCGAACGCAAGGACATTTTGGAGCGGCTCCACAAGGGCGAATTAGACATTGTAGTCGGCACCCAACAACTCCTCGGCAAAGACGTGCAATTTAAGGATTTAGGTTTGCTTGTGGTCGATGAAGAACAACGCTTTGGGGTGAATCAAAAGGAAAAAATTAAGGCTCTCAAAACGAAGGTTGATGTTTTGACGTTGTCCGCCACCCCGATTCCGCGCACCCTATATATGTCCCTGTCGGGCATTCGGGAAATGAGCCTGATCACCACGCCACCGCCCTCCCGTCGCCCGATCCAAACTCATGTGTCCCGCCATAACCCCGAAATTATCCGTACTGCGATTCGCAATGAATTAGATCGGGGCGGACAAATTTTCTATGTGGTGCCTCGCGTTGAAGGGATCGAAACCATTGCCACCCAATTACAAGAAATGATTCCCTCGGCGCGGGTGGCGATCGCCCACGGTCAGATGAACGAAGCCGACCTCGAAACGACGATGTTGACCTTTAATAATGGCGAGGCGGATATTCTTCTCTGTACGACCATTGTGGAGTCTGGTTTAGATATTCCCAGGGTGAACACGATTATCGTCGAAGATGCCCAAAAATTTGGCCTCTCCCAGCTCTATCAACTGCGGGGTCGGGTGGGACGCTCCGGGATCCAGGCCCACGCGTGGCTCCTTTATCCGAGCAAAGGGGAACTGACCGAAAAAGCCCGGAAACGATTGCGCGCCTTGCAGGAATTTAGTCAACTGGGTTCTGGTTATCAATTGGCGATGCGGGATATGGAAATTCGCGGCGTGGGAAATCTCCTTGGGGCAGAGCAGTCCGGGCAAATGGAGGCCATTGGCTTTGATCTGTACATGGAGATGCTCCAGGATTGCATCAGTGAAATTCGCGGCCAGGAAATTCCCCAGGTGGATGACTGTCAGGTGGATCTAAGACTCACGGCCTTTATTCCGAGCAACTACATCACCGATGGCGACCAAAAGCTCGATGCCTATCGTCTGATTACCCAGGCCAACTCTAAACTGGAACTGATGCAAATTGCTGCCGATTGGGGCGATCGCTACGGCAAATTACCCCCCTCGGTCGAGCAACTGCTCCAGGTCATTGAGCTAAAAATGATTGCCAAATCCCTTGGTTTTGCGCGCATCAAACCCGAAGGCAAACAAAATATCGTCCTAGAAACGCCCATGGAGGAACCCGCCTGGCAGCGCTTCGCCGAAAAGTTGCCGTCCCATCTCCAGTCCCGCTTTGTGTACACCTCTAAAAAAGTGACGGTGCGGGGTTTGGGGGCGATGAAACCTCAGCAACAGTTGGATAGTCTTATCGAGTGGCTCGGCAGAATGCAGGGGGTGTTAGAGGAAGCCAGGGTATAACGGAACTATCAAAGAAAGCTAAATTTTCAAGCGCAATGGAGAAAATCAATGGTATTTCATAAATACTTCATCCATGGCTGTAGAGCGCTGGTGTTACTCGGATTAATCTGGTTTTGTCTGACCCCAGCGGCGATCGCCTTACCCGTTCCTGCCCAACAGCCCCTCCAGGAAATGCAGATCCATCTGGGTACAACCAGTGGCGCCCTACGATTTGTCCCTGACCAGTTGGAATTTGTCGCTGGCCAACGCTACAAATTACTCCTCGATAATCCCAGCAATCAAAAACACTACTTCACGGCCAAGGATTTTGCCGATACCAGTTGGACTCAAAAAGTCGAAGCGGGCAAGGTGGAAGTAAAAGGGGCGATCCACGAACTCGAACTCAAGCCAGGGGCGATCGCCGAATGGATTTTGATTCCCCAAAAGACAGGCAAATTTGAACTGCATTGTTCTGTCCCTGGCCATGCCGCAGCGGGGATGGTTGGCACCATTCAAGTCATTGCTGATTCGTAAAAAAAACTCCCTCAAATCAAGAGGGAGCTGTGGGGGATAGTTGTGGACAATTTTAAAAAAACTTAACTGAGCACCAGGGGCGATTTTAGACAGCTTCGAGGTCTTTTTCGCCAGTCCGGATCCGCACAATTTGATCCACAGGAGAAATAAAGATTTTCCCGTCGCCGATTTCCCCAGTCCGGGCCGCCGCAACAATTTTGTCAACGACTGCATCTACTTGATCATCATCGATGACAATCTCAATTTTGAGCTTTTGGAGGAATTCAACGGTGTACTCAGAACCGCGATATCTTTCTGTTTGTCCTTTTTGGCGACCGAAACCGCGAACTTCAGAAACGGTCATGCCGACGATGCCTGCATTGACGAGGGCGATTTTGACTTCATCGAGTTTGAAGGGGCGAATAATGGCTTCTACTTTTTTCATTGAAGTGATGACTCCTCTTAAATAGTCTGAAAATAATGAAAAATAATGAATTAAGTGCGTGAGCTACCTTGTTTTAGCATCACAGGTAAAAAGATATCGTTAGATTCAAGACAATTGTACAGGCTAAATTTTGCTGTCCTCGATTTTCGGTGCATTCCTTAACCATGTTTCGACTACCGGAGGTAGGCTACAACGCTGACGAGTTATGGGATTGATCGCCACGTGGCGGGTAAGGGCTGTGGCCAGGGGCGATTCTGGGGGGGAGTCTTGATTTTCCTTAAAAATCCGGTAAGAAATCTTAAATTGGCGAAAATTTTCAAGTTCTGGGTAAAGCTGAATGTCTAGGCGATCGCCCCAGGTAATTGGCCGCAAAAAATTGATGGCACTATGGACAATGGGCAGGGCAACGGTTCCCTCCCGGAGTAACCCAGACCAATCCATACCGTTCTCTATGAGACATATTTCATAAGCCTCATGGCAAATATGGAGAAGCTGGGCAAAATAGACCACCCCGGCGGCATCGGTATCCGCCAAATGGATGGTTCGTCGATAAGCGTAAGCCATAAACTTCGATTCCGAAATCTCTATGGGACAATAAAAGCGTTGTGCCGCAAAAATGACGATGTCTGCTCCAGGCCCCTACCAAAGTAAACTCTTTAACTTTCTCAATCGTCAATCGATCCAGTGGGGAAGCCGACTGACCCAGGCCGCCCGCCGCCTTAAAATTACGGTGGAGTGGGGTAGCCAAATCGCTCTGTATCCGCTGTATCTACTGGTGCAAACCAGCCGCGTTGCGGTGCGTCAAATTGCCGCCGCCCAAACAGAACGCAAACGCCTTGCCCTCGCGGAGGCAGCGACCCAAACATCGGATTTTCCCCTCAGCATTTCTGGAGGTGACGGTACAACTCAGCCCCCCCTCCAAGGCATTGCCTGCGACCTCAAAACCCAGGACATTTTATTTGTCGATCAAGACAATCACACCGTTGAACCCCAGCAATCCCAAACGGAGCTACAGCGACAAATCAGTTTTCACCTCGGCAGCGTTAACTATCAAAAAAGACAGCAGGATCTGGCGAGCCAAACCCCAAATCCTCGAATTCTCCCGCCCGTGCATCACCATAATCCCCGGCTGCTAGCTCCGGTACGTTGGTTGATGCAGGGTTTAAGTTGGCTTGAACAAAGTCCGGTGGCGATCGCCATTGATCTCTTCGGTGAATCCCATTGGCACACGGCGGTGGTTCCCCCCGAAATTTATTCGCCCCAGCTTTTACCCCCTTTACCCCTCGCCCCAGTGCTTAAGCCCCTGGATCAACGGCTGGCCCAGTTAGAACAGCGGGTTCTGGCGCCCACGGTTCCCGTCGAAGCCTTACCACCCTTGCAACGTTTTTTTCGCAACTGGTTTAAGATTCAACCCGCCACCAGTGCCATCACGGCCCCTGACCCCGTTGTCACCCCCAAGCCCTGGCTGACCTGGGCCGACCTCTTCCAAGCCAAAACAAAGTCTGCCGCGGCCATTGATCAAGCTAATCTTAATTCGCCTCAGGCTCAACTGAGTCCACTGCCACCATTGATCACAACTTTAGACCAACCAATTTCTCGCCCTGAATCGGGGGCGATCGCCACAGTTGAATCCCAGACCCAGAGCCTCACCCAGCCGGATGCCCCCCCCAATGCGACGGAGATCGAGGCGAAACCGGAGTGGATAGAAGCGGAGGCCCTCAGCGTTGGTTACGAGCAACATTTTTTGGAGCGGCTTTTAAAGGCGGTGGATCACCTTTTGGCTTGGGTTGAACATACGGCCAGTCAACTCTTTAAAAAACTAAATCAGCTTAGGAAATAAACAAAACCAGTCAATAGCGCTGCGACAAGTAAATGTCATCAGGATCGGTAGCCCAGCAAGCTAAAATTGGAGTGTTTTCAAAAACCTTAGCACTCTCGGATTATGGTGGCGATCGCACTTGTGGGTAAAGGACTAAAAAGTCTAGGGCTAGGCGCGTTAGCATTGGCTTCTGGAGCCGCAATTATTACCCTGCAACAGTTCCGTCTCAATAATTTGAAGCAAGCCACCGACTTAACCCCAGAAATTGTCGAGCGTCAGGCACAAACGGAAGCGGCTAGTTTAGACCTGTGGCAACAACTGCCCACCTACGGTTACGACAATTTAGTTTCTGACTGGATTTTTCTGCGATTTTTACAATATTTTGGGGATGATGAGGCGCGAAAATTGGGGGATTATCGCCTCAGTGCGGATTATTTTGAGGTCATCGTCGATTTAGACCCTTGGTTTAAGGAAGGCTATTACTATCTGTCGGGGAGCAGTTCCCTCTACGCTGGTACCCCAGACCGCACCGTCGAGTTGTTAAATCGTGGCCTGGCCGAGATGACCCCCACTGTCCCGGATCAAAGTTTTTATCTCTGGCGCATGAAGGCCATTGACGAGCATCTTTTCCTGGGTGATATCCCCGCTGCCATTCAATCCTATAAAACGGCGGCGGCCTGGGCGGCCTACTATGATGACCCCGAAAGTCAAAATGCCCAACAACGCTCTGAGGCCAGTGTTGCCTTTTTGGAACGGGATCCCCGCAGTATTATGGCGCGGGTTACGGCTTGGTCGTCGATTTTGGGGCAGGCGCGGGATGTGGAAACCCAGAGACGGGCGATCGCCGAGCTAGAGGCGATGGGGGTAATTGTTCGCATTGATGAAAATGGCAGACCCCGCTTTCAGGTGCCGCCGGAGATCCTAGAGGCGGAAAAAGAGGCTTTCCAAATTGAGGAAAATTAAAGATTCGATGACCCAGAAAATTCCGCAAAGCACCGCTGGAATATTTCGATAAATCCTTGGATCTGTTGGGGGCTGTGGGTCGCCATCACCGACACGCGAATGCGGCTGGTGGGAACTGTTGGCGGGCGAATGGCAGGGGCAAAGAAACCTGCGGCCAAAAGGCGATCGCCCATGGCTAGTGCTTGCTGGGGATTAGCGAGACCAAAACAAAGCACCGCCGACTCAGAAGGTACTAATTCATGGTTCCCAAGGGCGCTTTTTAACTGATGAATATTGTCCCAGAGTTGCTGGCGTCGTTGGGGTTCATGCTGCAAAATATGAATCGCGGCGAGGGCGGCCGCCGTATCCGCTGGGGAGAGTCCGGTGGTGTAAATCCAAGTCGGGGCGCGGTTACGGAGAAAATCAATTAAGGCTTTGCTGCCCGCCACATAGCCGCCGAGACTGCCCAGGGCTTTGCTGAGGGTGCCCACTTGGATAAGTGGTTGCTGGGTACAGTGAAAATGTTCTACGACTCCGGCACCTTTTTGGCCCAAGACCCCAGTCCCGTGGGCCTCGTCCACGAGTAGCATGGCGGAAAATTCCTTGGCGATCGCCAACAGTTCGGGCAGTAAACAGAGATCGCCATCCATACTAAAAACGCTATCGGTGGTGATCAGGCAACGACGGTAGTTTTGTCGATGGGTTTCTAAAAGCTGACGTAATGCGTCTAAATCATTGTGGTCATATTCCAACACCGTCGCACCGCTTAATTTTGCCCCATTTTTTAAACTCGAATGGTTGTATTGATCTCCTAAAATCAGGTCTTTTTTGTTAGTAATGGCGCTAATGGTGCCGAGGTTGGCCAGATAACCGGAGCTAAATACTAGGGCATCTTCGGTTTGTTTGAGATTGGCGATCGCCTGCTCCAAATCCTGGTGGAGTTGTCGGTGGCCACTGGTGAGCCGAGAGCCTGTACTCCCTGTCCCCAGCGCCTCGGTGGCCGCTATGGCAGCATCAATTAAGCGGAGATCGCCCGCTAAACCCAGATAGTCATTGCTGGCAAAATTAACCACCGATTGACCATTTAAGGTGACCGTCGCCCCCGATTGACTGGTGATTGTTTTCGGTTGTCGATACCAATTTGCTTTTTTGATAGTGGCCAAAGCAGTCTCTAGCCAGCCATAAATAGGATCAGAATTCGCCATGATTACTTCGCATCGAGCCAATTTTTACCGCAGTGAATATCAACCACTAAAGGAATAGATAAAGGTACCGCTTGTTCCATCGTTGCTTTAATTTTAGGGCCTAATTCTTCCCATTCTTCTGGGGGCATTTCAAAAACTAATTCATCGTGGACTTGGAGTAACAAACGAGCCTGATAATCCTTTAATAATTCGTGAATTTGGATCATCGCCACTTTGATAATATCGGCACTGGAACCCTGGATCGGTGCATTAGCCGCCGCCCGTAATAATTGGGCATCATTGTAGGCATAATCGAGGCTATCTAAATCAATCGCTTTGGGGTCGCTGCCTTTTAGTTCAATTAAACAGTTACTGATAAAGTCAAAGTTGCGCCGTCGCTGCAAAATTGTACTCACATAACCCTGGGCGATCGCCTGCTTTTTAACCAGTTCTAAATACTCAAAAACCTTAGCATAACGTTCATGGTAGCGGTCAATAAAAGCCCGTCCTTCTTCCTTAGAAACGCCTGCTTCCCGGGCAAACCGCTGGGCACCCATTCCGTAGATCACCCCAAAATTGATAATCTTACCAATGCGTCGTTCTGCGGCAGTGACGTCCTGGGGCGAGTCCCGATCAAAGATCATCTGTGCCGTGACCCGGTGGACATCTTCTCCGGCTTGGTAGGCCTGTAATAAAATGGGTTCTTGACTTAAATGAGTCAGGATTCTGAGTTCAATTTGTGAATAATCTGCCGCAACAAGTACCCAGTTTTCCTTAGGGATAAATGCCCGCCGAATCCGTTGGGAAAATTCAGTGCGTACCGGAATATTTTGCAAATTAGGGTTCGATGAAGAAAGTCGCCCTGTACTGGTCAAAGTTTGATTGAAATCTGTATGGATTCTGTTCGTTTTTGGGCTAACAAGAGTCGGCAAAGCATCAATATAGGTGGATTTTAATTTTGCAAGGGTACGATATTCAAGAATGTAATCAATGATCGGGTGATCCCCTTGTAATTTTTCGAGGACAGCATGGTTTGTTGAATAGCCTGTTTTTGTTTTGCGTGTTTTCTTCGTATTTAAACCCAACTTTTCAAAAAGGATTTCTCCTAATTGCTTGGGAGAATTGAGATTAAATCGTTCATCTGCTGCGTTGTAAGCTTTGGTTTCTAGGTCTGTTAAGTCAGCCCCCAATTCTTCGGCTAATTGCTGAAGATAGTCTTGATCAATGCGAATACCTGTATTCTCCATGGCACAGAGCACTGGTTCCAGGGGCGTTTCAACTTCTTCTAGAAGTTTTTCTAAATCGGGGTAATCTTTAAGCTCGACTTTTAATTTTTGGCAGACTAAATAAGTTGTATAAACATCTAAGCCACAGTATTCTGCCGCAACGGAAATCTCTAAATCTGCAATGGTTTGTTTTTTGGTTAACCCTAAATCTTTATAGCTTTTAGCAATGATATTCCCCAGATAACGTAGGCTTAGATCCGTTAAATTATGTTTCATCTCTGGATGTAAAACATAACTTGCTAACATCGTATCGAACACTACCCCAGCTAGGGTGATTCCCTGGTGGGCAAAAATAGCGCGGTCAAACTTCGCATTTTGAAAAACTTTTGGATATTTTTCTGTTTCCAAAATCGGTTTTAGGGCCTGAAAAATTTGCGTTTTTTCTAGTTGCTTTCCGTTATGGTGGGCGATGGGAATGTAGGCAATATTGCCTGGGTCTCTCCCCCAACAGCACCCAATACCCACGAGATCGACTTCCCGGGGATCTAAACCGGTAGTTTCTGTATCCCAGGCCACGGGGTGATTGACATCGGTTTGGGTTTTGAGTTGATCGATTAACTCAGTGAGCTTTTCTGTGGTGTCAATAATCAGTGGCTGAATCGGCGAGATAGTTGCAGTTGGGGGCATCTGGACTTGATTTTGGTCGGGATCTGAGGGGGCGAAAATAGATAATTGTGCGTTACCTGCTTCGTCAACGGTCGTGTTATTGGACTGGACAGATTCTAGGGTGGGAATTTCAATCGTTTCTGCGCCAAAAATTTGCTGGATTCTACCAATATCTTGAATAAATTTTTTGAGTTCTAATTTCGTTAAAATCCCGATTGCTTGCTCTAGATTAAAGCCAGTTAAATGAAGCTCACTTAAGAGAATATCAAGGGGCGCATCCTGGGCAATTCTTGCTAATTTTTGGCAATGATAGGCGGCGTCTTTATCGGTTTCTAAGCGCTTTTTAGTAGCGCCTTTAATCTTGTCGAGGTTGGCATAAATATTATCTAAATTGCCAAATTCATGGATGAGTTTAATGGCTGTTTTTTCACCAATGCCCTGGACGCCTTTATAGTTATCAGATGAATCGCCAGCCAGGGCTTTAAAATCTACGACTTGTTCTGGTTTTACACCTAATTTTGCTTCGACAAGTTCTGGGGTAAATTCTTCATAACTACCGCTTTTGACGCCCTTGGTATCGAGGTAAAGAATGCTGATTTTTTTGTCAGGGTCTACCAACTGAAAAAGATCGCGATCACCTGTCAAAATTTTTACCTGTTGGCCCGCTTCACTGGCTTGTCGGGCGAGGGTGGCGAGCACATCATCGGCTTCGTAACCCACGGCAGTCACCCGGGACACATTTAAGCTATCGAGCAGGTCGAGGAGATTTTCAAAATCGGGCCGGAAATCGTCTGGGGCAGGCTTACGTTGGGCCTTGTAGTTCTCGTCGGCGGTGTGGCGAAAGGTGGGTTCAGGTCGGTCAAAGGCGATCGCCACCGCATCGGGTTTTTGGCGTTCGATCACCTGCACAAGGGCATTGAGAAAGCCAAAGCAAATACTCGTCGGAATGCCCGTTGAAGTCCGCAGCGCCCCTTGTCTAGACTTGGCAAAGGCGTAGTAGCAGCGAAAGGCGAGGGAGTGACCATCAATTAGGAGCAGCAGCGGCGTTGTCATTAATACTTACGGAACAATTCAAAGAGCAATCGACTATGATGATCTTCCCATAATCCCGCCATTTCATCACCCCAGGGATTTGTTTTATTGTAAAAAGGAGGTTGGTTTTTTACTTCCTTAATTTTAATCATCAAGAAAATAACTAATATTAAATAACCGAAAATACTGTTCTTTTAAGCTTTTAAAATATGAAAAATTTTGACGCCTTTTTTCAAAAAATTTATGCTCAACCCATCGAAGCACGTCAACATTGGTATGCAGAGGCAACCCAGGCCTATGACCAATATCGTGCCCCCTATGTGCCGGAAATTATTGATTTAATCTGCGGAAAAATCAAGCCGGAAAGTGTCATTCTAGAAATTGGCAGCGGCCCAGGCAATGCAACGCAACATTTTGCCCAACGGGGTTTTTCATTAATCTGTCTAGAGCCGAACCCACGAGCCTGTGAATTTGCCGCCCAACGCTTCCAAAATTACCCAATTCAAATTATTAATACCACCTTTGAAGAATGGGAACCGACCCTAGAAAAATTCGATACCATCCTTGCCAGTACTTCTTTTCACTGGCTGCAACCAGACACCAGATGCCAGGCGATCGCCAACTTACTCAAGCCCCAGGGGAACATAGTTCTGCTTTGGAATACCGTTCCCCAACCGGATCCCACCATTTTTCAGGATCTCTTGCCTCTCTATGAAAAATATATGCCCAGCTTTGCCAGCTTTGAAAATATCGCTGTCCAGGAACAAAATCTCAAGAACATCAGCCAGGGTTTGCTTGATTCAAATTGTTTTCAAAACTTAGAACTAACCCAGGTCATTGAAACCAAAGATTATTCCCCCAACGATTACCTCAAATTACTCACAACTCTTTCTCCCTACATTGCCCTAGATCCCACAGTTCGCAGGCAGCTCTTTGATGAACTAAAGGCTGTCTTTCAAGCTCGAAAAATTCAGACGATTCCCACCCAATATATTTGCGCTGCCCACATTGCCCAAGTGAAACCGCCCAGTTAAAAAAAAGGTGAGAATCACTGACTCTCACCTAATCGGTTTAACTTAATATTGTTATTAAATATTAAATCAATCTAATTTCTCGATTAGCTTTCCTTCAACCAGCTAAACATTGCCCGCAGATCCTTACCCACAACTTCAATGGGATGTTCTGCTTCACGGCGACGAATAGCCGTAAATTGCGCTTGACCCGACTGATTTTCGAGGATGAAATTTCGTGCAAACTCACCCGTTTGGATTTCGGTCAGAATTTCCTTCATTGCGGCTTTGGTTTCAGCAGTGATCACCCGTGGCCCACTGACATAATCACCATACTCAGCGGTGGTAGAAATGCTATCCCGCATTTTCGCCAGACCACCTTCCACAACGAGGTCAACAATGAGCTTCACTTCATGGAGACACTCAAAGTAAGCCAACTCCGGCTGGTAACCCGCTTCGACGAGGGTTTCAAAACCAGCTTTAATCAGAGCACTCAGACCACCACAGAGAACCGCCTGTTCACCGAATAGATCCGTTTCAGTTTCTTCTCGGAACGTGGTTTCAAGGATGCCACCGCGAGTACCGCCGATGCCTTTTGCGTAGGCCATCGCCAAATCACGGGCTTGACCTGTGGCGTCTTGGTAAACTGCGAATAATGCTGGCACCCCTTGACCTTGTTCGTAGGTACGGCGCACGAGGTGACCAGGGCCTTTAGGGGCAACCATTACAACGTCTACATCAGCGGGGGGAACGATTTGGCCGAAGTTGATATTGAAGCCGTGGGCAAAGGAAAGTACATTACCCGCTTGGAGGTTGGGGAGAATATCTTTGGTGTAGACAGATTTTTGGACATCGTCGGGTAACAAAATCATGATCCAGTCCGCCACTTTTGCTGCTTCCGCAACAGGTAAAACCTTTAGACCTTCTGCTTCGGCTTTGGCTGTGGACTTACTTCCGGCATACAGGCCGATAACGACGTTAATCCCACTGTCTTTGAGGTTGAGGGCATGGGCATGGCCCTGGGAACCATAGCCGATGATGGCAACGGTTTTGCCGTTTAACAGATCTAAGTTTGCGTCCGCATCATAATACATGCGAGCCATAGGACAATTCTCCGACGGAAATTACAAAGTTAAGAATATGTGTTAATGCATACTGCAGACTTCGTATTATAGGAGATTGTTGTCAACTGAACTTTTGCTGGGCAGGCTCCTCAGAAATTTTTAATAACTTATAGGAAAAACAGCCAACCGACATCTTTGATTTCGGCAAACTCTGCTGATCATTGCGTCGAAATTTTGGCGATCGCCGAGGATCTCAGTCGCCCTCCCTGGGGACTTGACAGGCGCAGCAATGATTCGCCGAAGGCTTTTAGGGCTGTTACAATAAACCTCTGATAATTCTGTTGGTCTTACAAGCAATAAACTCCCATGGGTAAAGGCATCGTTCTGCTATCAAAACGAGAAATTGAAAAAATGCGCAATGCGGGACGGCTAGCGGCGCAACTCCTTGATTATCTAGAGCTTCTGGTTAAACCGGGAGTGACGACCCTCGAATTGAACGATGCAGCGGAGGAATGGACCCAAAAACACGGTGCAAAAAGCGCCCCCCTCGGTTATGGCAAGAGTAATCCTTACCCAAAGTCTATCTGCACCAGTGTCAATGAAGTAATTTGTCACGGCATTCCCAGTAAGAAAAAAGTGCTCAAAGACGGCGACATCATCAATATCGATGTGACCCCCATTCTCGACGGCTACCATGGTGATACGTCTCGGACTTTTTTTGTGGGCACCCCAGCACCCAGGGTCAAAAAATTAGTCGAAGTAACGGAAAAATGTCTTTACATCGGCATTGAAGCGGCTCAACCCAACGGTCGCATCGGTGATATTGGGGCGGCGATCCAAGAATATGCCGAATCCCAAGGCTATTCAGTCGTGCGTGATTTTGTCGGCCATGGCATTAGTAATGTTTTCCACACAGAGCCTCAGGTTCCCCACTACGGCAAACGCGGCAAGGGCACCAAAATTCGTCCGGGGATGGTTTTTACCATTGAACCAATGATCAATGAAGGCACCTATGAGAGCCAATTACTTGGTGATGGTTGGACAGCGGTGACCAAGGACGGTAAGCTCTCGGCCCAGTTTGAACATACGATTGCGATCACCCCAGAAGGGCCAGAAATTTTAACCCTGTCGGCATAAAGGGTGTGATTGGATGGCTTAACAACCTGAGATACCAACAAAAAAGACCCCAAATGGGGTCTCTTCGCAATTAGTTTTAGAGTTTAATCGTCTAAAGCTCTACTCTTCTTCGTCTGCTGCTTCAGCCTCTTCTGCTTCGAGGGTTCCGGCAGGGACAAATTCGATCTCAGACTGTTCTTCGAGCCAATCGAGGGTGGCATCAATGGTCAACTCTTCTTTGATGGCTTCCTGGAGACGCTCTTCATCAAAGCCTTCCTGGAGTTCTGCCTTGGCTTCCTCTAGGCGCTCGTTAAATTTGTCGGTATCAATTTCGATCTTCTCGACCTTGGCAATTTCCGTGAGAATCAAGGAGTTGCTGAGCCGTTGTTCTGCTTCTGGGCGAGCCGTTTCTCGCAGTTTAGGAATCATATCCTTGGTAAAGATGCGATTCACATCGATGCCCATGCGGCTGAATTCCATCATCTGCTGGGTGAGGACTGCGGTAATTTCTTCGTTGACGCTCACTTCTGGCAGTTCGGCGCTGTTGTTGGCAGCGAGTTGCTCTAGCAGATAACGACGCACGCTGTTTTTGGTGCTGATTTCAGCGTTTTCTTTTAGCTGGGCTTCTAGACTTTCTTGCCAAGCCGCGAGGGTTTCAAATTCTTCGTTGGTGGCTTCGCTGGCAAACTCATCATCGAGTTCCGGTAGTTCGCGGCTCTTGAGTTCCTTGAGGGTGACGGTGAAGGAGACTTGTTTCCCGGCCATTTCTTCGTTGCCGTAGTCTTCGGGGAAGGTAACGGTGAATTTCTTGGTTTCTTCGGGTTTCATGCCGACAAAACCATCCACAAAGCCTGGGATAAATTTGCCTTCTTCGAGGTCGAGGGAAAAGTCTTCGGCTTGGGTGCCGGGGATAATGTCTGCTTCTTCTTCGCCAGCGTCGTTTACATAGCGACCTTCGTAATCGGCGATCGCCACATCTCCCATTTGGGCGGCCCGGTCTTCGACGGGGACAAGGGTAGCAAGCTCGCGTTGTTTTTGAGTGAGAAATTCATCGAGATCCGCCGGGTCATATTCGCTCTTTTCGGCCTTGAAGCTGAGGCCTTTGTAGCTGTTGAGGCTGACGGTGGCGGGGACATCCACGGCGGCCTTGAAAGTGAAGGCTTCACCGGGTTTGTAGGCGCTGATCAGGTCATCGAAGGAAGATTTGAGTTGGAAATTTCCTAGGGCCTCAATGTTTTCTTGGGCGATCGCCGCTTTTAAGCTGTCGTCGATCAAATCCTCAAGGACAGACGCCTTAATGCGATTGGGGCCTAACCGTTGGATCAAAATCTGCTTGGGAACTTTCCCTTTCCGGAAACCAGGGAGGTTCACGGTACGGGCGAGTTTCCGCACTGTGTCATCATAGGCTTTTTGGGTGACGTCAGCGGGGACTTCGATTTCTAGCCCAACTTGGCTGGCAGGAAGCTTTTCCTGGATAACTTTCATCGATGTTTAAAGGTTCTAATATATAAGTTACAACTAAGGGTCTTAGGATAGTTCTGTTCGTTGGCGATCGCCCCTTTAGGGGTCTGAATTGAGCGCTCCATGATATCCTAAGGTCAGTAACCCAAACGCAGGATTACCCAGAATATGTTTGGGTCGGTCTATTGCGTTTTTACGAGGGGTTAACCTATCTGATAATAGTATAATTAGAGCTTCGATATACAAAGTCTTGCGAAAGGGATGCCCCAGCATAGAACGACAAAAGCGGCCCTGCTTATCCTAGCCAAACCCTCGCCTCTGGGGTGATCAAGCCAGCCCCGCCACAGTGAAAAATTCCCCCTAGGCGATCGCCCCAACCAGATTTTTACTTTTTAATTTCATTACCCTTAACCCAAAGTCATTAGGAGGTTTATTCTTTGTCAAAATTAGTCAATGTCGCCATTCTTGGTGCTACCGGAGCCGTTGGCGCAGAACTCTTACAGTTGTTAGAAGAACGGGATTTCCCCCTAAACAACCTAAAACTTTTGGCCTCGCCCCGTTCTGCCGGGAAAACCCTCACCTTTAAAGGCCAACCCATTACCGTCGAAGCCGTCAGCCCAGAAGCCTTTGAAGGGATCGATATTGTCCTCGCCTCCGCCGGGGGAAGCACCTCGAAAAAATGGGCCAAGGCGATCGTCGAAGCCGGTGCCGTGATGATCGACAACTCCAGCGCCTTCCGCATGGATCCTGATGTGCCCCTCGTGGTGCCAGAAATTAACCCAGCGGCAGCCCAACAACACCAGGGCATCATCGCGAACCCCAACTGCACAACCATTCTCATGGGGGTGGCAATTTATCCTCTCCATCAAGTGCAACCCATCCAGCGGATTGTGGTTTCTACCTATCAATCTGCCAGTGGTGCCGGGGCTAGGGCCATGGAAGAAGTCAAACAGCAGACCCAGGCGATCTTGGCGGGCGAAGAACCCCCCACAGAATCTTTCCCCTATCCCCTCGCCTTTAATCTTTTTCCCCACAATACCCCCATCGATGACGCGGGCTATTGCCAAGAGGAGATGAAAATGGTGAACGAAACCCGGAAGATCTTTGGGACGCCTGACCTGCGGATTAGTGCTACCTGTGTCCGGGTGCCGGTGCTGCGGGCCCATTCTGAAGCGGTTAACCTAGAGTTTGCGCAGCCCTTCGAGCCAGCCCAAGCCAAAGACATCCTCACCACGGCCCCTGGTGTTACCGTAGTAGAGGATTGGGAAAACAATTATTTCCCGATGCCCATGGATGCAACGGGGAAAGATCCGGTGCTGGTGGGTCGTATTCGCCGGGATATTTCCCAAGACAATGGCCTGGAATTGTGGCTCTGTGGCGATCAGATTCGGAAAGGAGCAGCCCTTAATGCCGTCCAGATTGCGGAACTGCTTTGGGAAAAAGATTGGCTCCAACCAGCGGCGATCGCAACGGCGGTCTAGTCCAGTAAGATTTATGTGTGTTGTGTCGATTCGTTTATGACAAGTACAAGATTTGGTCGAGTGATCACCGCAATGGTGACCCCCTTTACGGAAGAGGGGCAGGTGGATTACGCGATGGCGGAAAAATTAGCGGCCCATCTCATTGACCAGGGGAGTGACGCCCTTGTTGTCTGCGGCACCACCGGAGAATCGCCCACCCTGACTTGGGATGAGGAGTATGAGCTATTCCGGGCTGTGCAAAATGCTGCCACTGGACGGGCTAAGGTAATCGCGGGTACGGGTTCTAATTCCACCAGTGAGGCGATCGCCGCCACCCAAAAAGCCGCTAAACTGAACTTGGACGGTTCGCTGCAAGTTGTTCCTTATTACAATAAGCCCCCCCAGGAAGGACTTTATCAGCATTTCAAGGCGATCGCCGAGGCCTGCCCTGATATCCCATTGATGCTTTACAACGTGCCGGGGCGCACCAGTTGTAATCTGTTGCCCGAAACCGTGATTCGCCTCGCCACCGTGGACAACATCGTGGCCATCAAAGAAGCCAGCGGTAACCTCGACCAGGCCGCCCAAATTCGTTGTGGTGTAGATTCTACCTTTGAAATTTACTCAGGGGATGATAGTCTAACTCTACCTTTGATGAGTGTAGGAGCCCAGGGCGTTGTGAGCGTGGCCAGTCACCTTGTCGGGCCGCAGATGCAGGCGATGATCCAAGCCTTTCTTGCTGGCCGTACCCAAGAGGCGATCGCCCTCCACCTGAAGCTTTTCCCTTTATTCCGTGTCCTATTCTGTGATACCAACCCCCTCCCCGTGAAAACCGCTCTCATTCTTCAGGGATGGCGTTTAGGTAGCTTTCGTCCGCCCCTCTGTCCCCTCAGCCCTGATCGCACAAAACAACTCACCCAGGTATTGAAGGATCTGTCCCTCCTCTAAAACAGAGCATGGGACGAACAGCCCACTGCCATGGCTTTTGACAACTGAACAGTATTGCGCCAATTACCAGCACCCGATTGATCGCTGGTCATATTTAGCCGTTGGTCTTCAAATACCAGCCTAAAAGTTTTCTATTTCAACCTTTTCTCTAGTTTTAACCACAAGCAAATCTAAGGAGTTTTATGAACAAGAGCAAACCCCAACCCACAACCCGTAGAAGAACCCGCACCAGCCAAAAACAAACGACCAAGCCAGAAAATCTCAACCCCCAGGACAGTATTAAAATTATTCCCCTGGGTGGTCTCCACGAAATTGGTAAAAACACCTGTGTTTTTGAATATGACGATGAAATCGTGCTGCTTGATGCGGGACTAGCCTTTCCGACGGATGGGATGCACGGGGTCAACATTGTTCTGCCAGATACAACCTATCTCCGGGAAAACCGCCACAAAATTAAGGGGATGATTGTCACCCACGGCCACGAAGATCACATTGGTGGTATTTCCCATCACCTCAAGCAGTTTGATATTCCTGTCATCTACGGCCCCCGCCTAGCCATGTCTCTGCTGTCCGACAAACTAGATGAAGCAGGCGTAAGCGATCGCACCAAACTCCACAGCGTTATGCCACGGGACATGGTGCGTATTGGTAAAAATTTCCTCGTAGAATACATTCGCAATACCCACTCCATTGCCGATAGCTTTACCGTGGCGATCCATACCCCCATCGGCGTGATTATTCACACAGGGGACTTCAAAGTAGACTTTACCCCCGTTGATGGTGAACAGTTTGATTTCCAACGGCTCGCTGAGCATGGCGAAAAAGGCGTTCTCTGTCTTTTAAGTGATTCGACGAACGCCGAAGTTCCTGGTCGCACCCCTTCGGAAGCCTCAGTGAAGCCGAATTTAGACCGTATCTTTGGTCAGGCCCAAGGACGACTCTTTGTGACGACCTTCGCCTCTTCTGTCCACCGGGTCAGCATTATTTTAGAACTGGCGCAAAAACACAATCGTAAGGTGGCTGTGGTAGGCCGTTCCATGCTAAACGTCATTTCCCATGCCCGTAATTTAGGCTACATGAAATGTTTGGATGAGCTGTTCATTCCTCTGCGACAACTCAAAAGTATGAAGGATGAGGATGTCTTGATCCTGACAACAGGCTCCCAAGGTGAAACCCTATCGGCCATGACACGGATCTCCCATGATGCCCACCGCCACATCAAAATTAAGGAAGGGGATACGGTGGTCTTTTCGGCCAATCCAATCCCTGGCAATACGATCGCCGTGGTCAATACCATTGATCGTTTGATGATGCGCGGCGCGAAAGTCATCTACGGTAAAGGGGAAGGCATTCACGTTTCTGGTCACGGCGCCCAAGATGATCACAAGTTGATGTTGGCCTTGACGAAGCCGAAGTTCTTTATTCCGTTCCACGGGGAACACCGGATGTTGGTGAAGCACGCCCAAACGGCCCAATCGATGGGGGTACCGGAAGAAAATATTGTGATTATCGATAACGGTGACATTGTGGAACTCACAGAAAATTCCATTGGTGTTACTGGGAAAGTGCCTTCGGGAATTGAATTAGTAGACCGTTCTGGTATTGTCCATGATTCGGTACTCCAGGAACGGCAACAGTTGGCCGAGGAAGGGGTGATTACGGTGGCCGTGGCGATCGCCCAGGACGGTAATCTAATTGCGCCGCCAGAAATTCATCTCCGGGGTGTGGTTACCGCAGCGAACAATAAGTTGCTCCACCAGTTAATCCAGCGGAATGTCGAAAATGTGTTGGAAGACCGCCTCGCAGAATATAAAGAACATGGCAAGCGCAGCAACGAAGATATTGACTGGACTGACATTCGCCTAGAAATCGAAGCATCCCTGCAACGCCTCGCCCGTCGAGAATTACAAGGGGAACCCCTCGTGGTCTTTTTGATGCAGGTCAGCGAACAGACTGCTGTTAGAACCCAGCGCCGTCGTCGTCGTCCCACAGCATCCCTTGTTTCCTGATGCAGGAAAAGGATTTGGGATCTACTCTAAGTCTCTTGTAAGCATTTGAATTCAGAGAAATACACGAAAGGGAGCCATAATGACTCCCTTTTTTGTTTACGGATTTAGAGCATTAAAAAAATTCGAGAAAATGCTTAGCTGATAGCCAAGCTCTTAGAAAAATTAATTTTCGCTATTTTGAGCCTGGGCCGGATCTACCCAGATAATGCGCTGTTGTTTGGGATCGACTTTTATGGTGTACTCCTGCATTAGTCGATGGCTCCCGTAGGCATCGAAGTGACGGTTAAATTCTTGGCGTAGTTTGGCGACCCGTTGTTCTGCTTCGGTGACTTCGCCCTTGAGAACAGATAACTGCTGCTGTTGGGATAGTTGGGCCGGTAACAATTGGGCAATGGAGGCGATCGCCACCCCACCGAGGAGACAATTTACAGAAATCTGCGCCGCCAATTCCCAGCAGGCGAACCGATGCTGCTTATTTGCTGCTGTTGATGGGCCAGCGCTTTTTTGATCTTGCTTATGGCGACGTTTCTGGAGAGAAATGGGGGTCTGTTGCCGGGGTGATTGTGGAGGGGAGAAGCCGTACATGAACACAGGATCCAACACTAAAAAAACAAGAAATCGCGTAACCTGAAGTTATCAAAGCATTTTTCTTTGATTGATAATGCTTATAACAAGCCTTTTTAGAAAAAATGATCGATAATTTTGCCGATGTTTAAATGACAGTAGATGCGTTGAAAATGGATCGAGGCGATCGCCCAAATCATTAAGATGTAAAAAATTTCAAGACCGAAATTCACCACAATTTTTTGGAGAATTTTGATTAAGCTTTGGCCTTGATGCTAGCAGCATCTTAGCACTTGCGTTTTAAAAAATTAGAATCTCTTCAAAAAGAAGCTCTGATCCCCAAAATTCAGGCAAATATGGCCGCTATTGATAAAAAAAACAAATCATAGCCACGCAGATTTTGTTGAATTTTAATAGGTTTCTGCATAGGGGCTGGGACTCTGGGCCAGATTTAAAAACTTTGTTAGCTCCGGCTGGAAAATCAGCTTAACCGTCCCGGTGGGGCCATTACGGTGTTTCGCAATAATCACCTCGGCAATATCTCGCTCCGGAGTATCTGGGTTGTAATAACTGTCGCGGTAGAGCATTAAAACCAGGTCGGCATCCTGCTCGATGGAACCTGATTCGCGCAGGTCAGACATCATCGGGCGTTTGCTGTTGCGGGCCTCAACCCCTCGACTTAACTGGGATAGGGCAAAAATGGGTACATCTAATTCCCTGGCGAGCCCTTTGAGCGATCGCGTAATTTTTGAGAGTTCTTGGACACGATTGTCACCACCGCCTTCCATGAGTTGTAGATAGTCAATGAGGATTAGCCCTAACTTTCCCCCCTGCTCTGCCTGGAGTTTCCGCGCCTGCGATCGCATCTGACCTACCGTGATATTCGCCGTATCATCGATAAATAAAGGCACATCCGACAAAAATTCCACCGCTTTGAGGAGGGGACGCATATCAACCTCATCGAGGCGTCCGGCCCGGAGACGATTACTTTCAATCTGAGCCTCCCCAGCCAAGAGGCGCTGCACCAATTGCTCCTTCGACATTTCTAAACTAAAAATTGCCACGGGAAGCCGTTCCTTTTTAGCGATATTAGTGGCCACATTGAGCGAAAAACTGGTTTTCCCCATGGCGGGACGTCCAGCAATAATCACCAGATCAGAGCGTTGGAAGCCATTGGTCATCGCATCGAGATCATAAAACCCACTCGAAAGCCCCGACAGCATCTCTTTTTCCTGCTGCTTGGCCTGGCGTTCTTCGATATTGCTAAAGGCTTCGGCAATGGTTTCGGCAATGGCGGTTAGGCCATCCTGGGGACGGGTCTGGGTGAGCCGAAAGATTTTTTGCTCAGATTCATCGAGGACATCGGGTAGAGTTTTAACGGTGTCATAGCCCAGATCAATAATTTCATGGCCCCCAGCAATGAGTTGTCGCCGCACGTATTTATCCATGACCAGTTCCGCATAGTGGTCAATATTCACAGCGGAGACGGTGCGATCCACCAATTGGGAAAGCTTGGGAATACCGCCGACTTTTTCGAGACGTTCGTTGTCCTGGAGCCAGGTACTCAGGGCCAATAAATCCGTCGGTTTGCCCTGATTATGGAGCACCAACAAACCTTGATAAATATCCCGGTGGGCCTGGACATAAAAGGCATTAATCACCAGAACATCCACCACCCGGCCCATGGCCTCTGGGTCCATTAAAATCCCCCCCAGAATAAATTCTTCGGCTTCGATATTTTGGGGCGGAAGGGCGTTACCGGGAAAAGCGGGAGTTGAATCGGCCATGGTTGGGGAGGAAGTGGGGCGTAAGGAAACGCTTTCTTAATAGTCTAAACGTACTGATTGAAAATGAAAATAGCGATCGCCATCGGGACTTGCTGGAATGTCAGAGGCAATGGGAAGATCGCAGGCATTAGGCAGAGGGGATTTCATGTTTAGTTATCTTAAGGGAGAGGCGATCGCCATCCACCGGAATTTGCAGGGGCGTTTTTTTCTAATTCTCGAAGTAAGGGACATTGGCTACGAGATCCAAGTACCAGGACGCCTCGCCCAGGAGTTGGCAGCGGCAATCGGCCAGCCCCAACATATTTTCGTCCACAGTCAGCAACGGGAGGACGGCACCTATCTCTACGGCTTTGCCAGCGGTGCCACGCGGGATTTGTTCCGTCAGCTGATCAGTGTCAGTGGCATTGGTGCCCAAGGGGCGATCGCCCTCCTCGATACCCTAACCTTGCCGGAATTGGTACAGGCCATTGTCACCGCCGATCATCGCCAGCTAGCCAAAGCGCCGGGCATTGGCAAAAAAACCGCCGAACGACTTGCCCTCGAACTGCGCAGCAAACTCAGCCAGTGGCGAGATCAATTTTCGCTTCCCGACACAGCCGCTCAACCCAATGCCGCTGTCCATGAGGATTTGGAGTTAACCTTGTTGGCCTTGGGATACCAAGAAACCGAAATCCGTGGGGCGATTGCCACCCTCAGTCAAGACTCGATTCTGTTGCAAAATGACAATGCCGATGAATGGATCCGGCGGGCCATCACGCTCCTAAGCCAGACATAACAAGACAAAAACCCCCTGCAATGAGGAGGCCCAGGCTCACCTGTTCAACAAAAAAACGCTATTGAATTTCCCGGACGCGGGGTTGTCCGTCAATAATTTCACCGACCAAAATCACATCAGCCACCCCAACAAACAGACCGTTTTCCAGGACGCCAGGGATATTATTAATCTTTTGCTCTAGGGTTGCCGGGTCGTCGATGCCAGCAAATTTAAGATCCACGACTAAATTTCCTTCATCGGTCACCACTGGGCCAGCCTTTTTTACCCCC
Source organism: Picosynechococcus sp. PCC 8807 (assembly GCF_001693295.1). NCBI lineage: Bacteria > Bacillati > Cyanobacteriota > Cyanophyceae > Chroococcales > Geminocystaceae > Picosynechococcus > Picosynechococcus sp. PCC 8807. The sequence goes on along the minus strand of NZ_CP016483.1, from coordinate 1,325,421 downwards.
ATCCGGAGTTCTGGCTTACCACCTAATGCTTCTAGTTGACGCATCACTGGCGTAATGGCCATGGGAATAACTTCCACGGGTAATAAAAAGGTTGAACCCAAGCGATCGACCAGCTTGCCGCTATCTACCACGACGACAAATTTATTGGCGAGGGCATCCACAACTTTTTCCCGGGTGTGGGCCGCACCGCCCCCTTTAATTAAATTTTTCTGGGGATCGACCTCATCGGCCCCATCAATGGCCACATCAATGTGATCGACGGCATCCAAACTGCTTAGGGGAATGTTGTACTGTTTTGCGAGAACTTCTGCCTGGAAGGAGGTGGGAATCCCGACAATATTCTCCAGTTCACCCGCGGCTAAACGCTCACCAATGTATTGAATTGCATAGGCGGTGGTTGACCCAGTGCCTAAACCAACCACTGAATTGGACTGGACTAGGGCAGCAGCGGCTTTGCCCACTTCCTGTTTCATGACCGTGACGGCATCCATTGTGTATCCCTCCGAGAAAAAAGTTGAATAAAAAAATTAATGCTGAAAAATTTTTTGGCGTAAACAAAACAAATCCTGCCACACGATCTGCAGCAGGAAAATCAATGACCCAAGGCCTAAACGTTAGCGGTTTGCTGTTGGAGCATATCTTTGAGCTTCTCCAGTTCACTGGCCCAGCGGGGGTCGGGTTGAGCGGAAGTTGCATCGCCGTAGCTGGATTGCTTTTTGCTGCTGCCACCACTGCGCTTGCGCTTGCCGCCTTTGGCGTTACTGGCTTCGGCGGGTTTGTCATCGCCTTTGCTACGGGGGAGAGCCTTCTCAATTTTGAGGGGACTGTCCATGAAGGATTGGCCATTGTACTTTTCGATGAAAGCATCGGCTTCTTCGTCGGTGGGGACGGTAACGAAGGCGAAACCACGGCATTTGCCTGTTTTCCGGTCTTTGATCACTTTGGTGGTTGCGTTTTCGCCTGCTTCAGCAAAGAAATCAACCAGGGCTTGTTTTTCGACGACGTCTTTGGGCAGATTGCCGACATACAAACGTACGGACATAGGGAACCTCCTAGATGTTGGTTGGGTTAGATGAAAAACTGGTTTGGGAACAAACTCGTCCAGGGATCAAGTGCTGATAATGTGGCGATCGCCTTTGACCTTGCATACAAAAAAATTTAACTGTAAAAAGACTGATCATCCAGTGTTGTTGTGCCCTAGGGCCTTCGGTGAAAACTGATCGGTTTGTCTGTCACAGGAGCAGTGGTGGCATACTTCACATCGTGCGGTTGCTCTGGAATTTTTACTTTACCGTGAACGTTACAGAATGTATAGCACCATCGAGTGACCCATTATGGGGTAAATGGTGCGGAAAGACAAGTCACTTAACGTTTTTTTTCGTTTTCCCTAGGGAATTTATGCTATGGCGATCGCCTGAAATTTTCTCGATGCCGTGGCTTTGGTGAACGATTATCCATCGTAAACCTTGGGTGAAAAAATTGCCCCTGAACGTAACAGAGATGACGGCACCACACAACGGAATGTGAAAGATCGATCAGAAAAGTCGGTAGGATTTGCTAGAGTGGATCACCGATTTTCCAAAACATCTATGGAAAGCGAATTGTGTTTTAAGTTCGGGAGAGTGAGGCAGGTTCCATGGCAATGATCGTTCAAAAATATGGCGGTACCTCCGTCGGCTCGGTAGAAAGAATTCAAGCGGTGGCCAAACGGGTACAGCAACGGGCCCAAGCGGGCAATCAAATTGTCGTGGTGGTCTCTGCCATGGGAAAAACCACCGATGGTTTGGTGAAATTGGCCCACGAAATCAGCACCAATCCCAACCGACGGGAAATGGATATGCTCCTCTCTACGGGGGAACAGGTCTCGATTTCTCTGCTCAGTATGGCCCTCCAGGAACTGGGACAACCGGCAATTTCTCTCACTGGTGCCCAGGTGGGAATTGTTACTGAAGCGGAACATAGCCGCGCCCGCATCCTCGAAATTAAAACCGACCGCCTCCAACGGCACCTGCAAAAGGGAGAGGTGATCGTCGTGGCGGGTTTCCAGGGCATTTCCAAAACCGAAGATCTAGAAATTACTACCCTGGGTCGGGGCGGATCGGATACTTCTGCGGTGGCGATCGCCGCTGCTCTCAAGGCTTCCTGTTGTGAAATTTATACCGATGTGCCGGGGATTTTAACCACTGACCCGCGTATTGTCCCCGAAGCGCAACTGATGGCCGAAGTCACGTCCGATGAAATGCTAGAGCTTGCCAGTTTAGGGGCGAAGGTGCTTCATCCCCGCGCTGTCGAAATTGCGAAAAATTATGGGGTGCCTTTGGTGGTACGTTCCAGTTGGACTGAGGATCCGGGGACTTGGGTGACCTCTGCCCCGGTGAGCGATCGCCCCTTGATTAACCTCGAAATTGCCAAAGCCGTCGATGCGGTGGAGTTTGATACTAACCAGGCCCGCATTGCGATGCTGCACATCCCTGATCGCCCCGGCGTCGCTGCCAAATTATTTGGAGAAATCGCCACCCACAATGTCGATGTGGATTTAATTATCCAGTCGATCCACGATGGCAACAGTAATGACATTGCCTTTACCGTGACCGAAAATGCCGCCACCCAGGCCCAGGCGATCGCCGAAGCCATTGCCCCCACCCTCTGCGCTGGCACAGACCAAGATTTAAGCGACGTTGCGGTGATGAGCGCCAATGACATTGCCAAAATCACCATCTCTGGGGCTGGGATGATCGGCCGTCCCGGGATTGCCGCCACCATGTTCCAAAGCCTGGCCGATGCAGGGATTAATATCGAGATGATTTCCACTTCGGAAGTGAAGGTGAGCTGCGTCATCCAGCAGACGGATTGTGACCGGGCGATCGCCACCCTCTGCGATGTTTTTGACATTGCCTCTTCCCCGATGAATGCGACCCCAGCGGCTCTCAATCCCGAAGATCACCCCCCCGTCCGGGGTGTCGCCCTTGACCTCAAACAAGCGCAACTGGCCATTCGTCACGTGCCGGATAGTCCTGGTATGGCTGCCCAAATTTTTTCGCTGTTAGCCCACCAAAACATCAGCGTCGATATGATTATTCAATCCCAACGGTGCCGTGTGCTCAATGGGATCAAGACCCGTGACATTGCCTTTACCGTCGCCCAGGGGGATGCTGAAGCGGCTCGCCTCGCCCTCTCTAGCATGGCGGAACAGCTAAATTTTGGGGAAATCGAAGTAGATCCGGCGATCGCCAAAGTCAGTATTGTCGGTTCTGGGATGATTGGTGCACCGGGGGTTGCCGCTCGCTTCTTCCAAGCCCTCGCCACGGCAAAAATTAACATTCAGATGATTACCACTTCTGAAATTAAAATTAGCTGCGTTGTCCCGGAAACCCAAGGCCAGGCAGCCCTAAAACTCGTCCATGAAGCCTTTGCCCTCGGCGGTGAAGCAAAGGTGGAAGTCCCCGCCTAATCATTGCCCAAACCCAGGATTAGCCCGCCGAGGAGAATTAGGAGCAAAAGCCCCAGGATCATAAGTACGCCCATACAAATTCCCTAAAAATACAATCTGCATTCAAACCCAGCCTAGCCCGGTTGGGTTTCTTTGTGGCAGGAGCAACTTGATTCTAAAAATATTTTTCAAACAAAAAAAGAGCCCACCGAGGTGAACTCTCTTTATGCAGTGCCGGGAGGCGGAATTGAACCGCCGACACGAGGATTTTCAGTCCTCTGCTCTACCAACTGAGCTATCCTGGCGTTTTGCGCACAAGTTCTAATTTAGCAAAGCAATTTTAAATTGGCAACCCCTAAGCCTAGATTTTTCTCAAAAAAAGTTTTTTACGGGGTTTTTTCCATTATTCTTCGATGGCAATGCGGCCCTGACGTCCCAAACGGAACACCAAAAACGTCAGCAAATACACGACATAAATCACCAGGCCGACAATTCCTAAGAAGCCGAGAAAACCGGGTGTCGAGTTGGCGTGCAAAATTTGTTGGTAACGGCTGGGTGCTTCTAGCCACACTTGGCAATAGGTTCCTTGGCGCATCGCCGTCGAAAAGGCACAGCCCAAAAATGGTAGATTGGCGATCGCCCCAAGCGCGCAGTAAACTGTCACCGCCCAACGCCAAGCCGTAAACGCGAGTTTTAGACGACTACCCGGCTGATCGCGAATTTCTTCATTGAGATCAATCCAAAACCATAACCCAATGGGGATCAAAATCCGTGACAACAGCCCCGTTAGATAGCCCACTGACCAACTGGGAATCAACAGATACACCGTCACCATTAACAAGCTGGCCACTTTCCAGTAAATGCCCAGGAGCCGCTGCATCGATTCCACCTTCGCGACGAAACTCCAGATCAACAGTGCAATCGGCACCATCACCGTAAAAATGACCGCCAAACGGTAGTCCATCCAGGCCAATTGCTGTAGTAACGTTTCATCCATGGTTTATATGGGGTTTGAGACAAATTAAGATTGATTTTTCACAGTATACACAAGTCAAAGCAGTGGCACTACGGAGAGAAACCACTGCTTTGGGGGTTAGCCTCTAGCTCATTTTTTGACCTTACCGAAGCCAAGATCAATGGCTAAAAGCGCATCAACTAATTTTTTTACAGAAATAAAGGCGATCGCCGACAAAATTAGTCTTCGTAGAGACGGCATTCATCCGCGTCGGGGTTATCATCACAAAACTTTTCTAGGGGACTTTTTTCCGGCTCTTTTTCCCGTTGGTGGGCGGCTTCCGCCTGGAGTTCTTCAACGGCGTCCCAAGCAGCTGCACATTCAGCGGAAGTGGAGTCAGTACTACAAGCTTCCCGAGCCGCATCACGTTCTTGTTCAATTTTTTGATGAATATTTGTCATGAATCCTCGTTTTATCTTGCTATCTTTTTTAATTAAGGGCTCCAGTGACGAATGTTGCAATGTTTGCTTAAGCTCAGCAAAAAGAAAAGACAACAGCCACTGGCGTAGGAACGAAACTCTTTGCTTTTCTTGGCAGTGATTGGCATTCACCGATGGAGATTAGCGCAGGATTAAATTCGAAAAATAAAAAGTCCCTACTGCTCCCCATTGTACCGTAGGAAACCTGGTGGGTCGGTTTATTTTAGATCGGGTATTGCGCCATCGCCGCCCCAGAAAAAATCCCGCCGGCTAGGGGATGTTGTAGTAGAATCTATCTGCTCTGCTTGGAGATCTCCGGAAAAAGCCATGAAGTTTGTTTGCAGTCAAAGTGATCTAAATAGCCAACTGTCCCTCGTCGGTCGGGCGGTGCCTTCGCGGCCTACCCACCCTATTTTGGGAAATGTGCTGTTGACTGCGGATGCGAACCGCCATCAGATTCAACTCACCGCTTTTGATCTCAGCCTCGGCATTCGCACGAGTTTTCCGGCCCAAGTCATTGAAGGGGGCACCCTAACCCTGCCAGCGAAGTTGCTCAATGATATTGTGTCGCGTCTGCCTGAGGGGGAAGTGACCTTGAGCTGTCCGTCGGATACTTTGATGAAAGGCGATGCCCAGGCGACCCTAACTGCTGCCACCGGACGGTTTCAGATTCGAGGCATGGGGGCCGAGGAATTCCCAGAATTGCCGACGATCCAGGACGGTAAAAAATTAATGTTGCCGGCGATCGCCTTGAGCGAAGGCCTAGGAGGTGTACTATTCGCCGCAAGCCCCGATGAAACCAAGCAAGTTCTCACGGGCGTCCATCTCACCCATCATCAGGATTGCCTTGAGTTTGCCGCGACCGATGGCCATCGTCTTGCCCTCGTCGAAACCAGTGATCAGGTCAGTCCAGAGCCAGAATCCAGCGAAACTGGTAAACTTCCCACCTCAACCCTGGAAGATTTTGCCCTAACCATCCCCGCCCGGGCGCTCCGAGAACTAGAACGAATGTTGACCACCGCCAATGAAGCGGATTTAATTGCCCTGCATTTAGACGATAGCCAAGTTATTTTTGAAGTCAATCACCAGCGCCTCACCAGCCGCAAACTAGACGGTGCCTACCCCGCTTACCACCAGTTAATCCCCCGCCAGTTTAGCCGCGATGTCACCCTAGAGCGACGGGCTTTGATTAGCAGCATTGAACGGGTGGCGGTTCTAGCCGATCAAAAAAATAATATTGTCAAATTCCGCCTCAACAGCGCCGAACAAAAACTTCACCTCGCTGTGGAAGCCCAGGATGTGGGCAGTGGTGAAGAAGCGTTGCCCGCCCAGGTTTCAGGGACAGACCTAGAGATCGCTTTTAACGTGAGGTATCTCATCGATGGTCTGAAGGCTTTACCAAGTAATGAGATCAAGATGCAGTTAAATGAGAATAACCAGCCAGTCATTTTTACGCCCCTGGGGGCAGTGCAAATGACTTATTTGATTATGCCCGTGCAGATCCGCAGTTAAGGCGTTGGGGCTGGGGCTGTCTCTGGGGCAGCTGGTTGGCTAGGCGCTTGGATAATCTCTTTTTTAGCCATGTGGTCATAGAATTGACGACTAATTTTGTGGAGTAGCTCTTTGCCTTTGGGGTCATTGTAGGGACGCTCTACAAAAATTGCGGCAACATAACGCTTGCCATTGGGCAGATCAACAATTCCCGCATCGCCGATGATACTGCCGATGTCTCCGGTTTTATGGACGATGTCGGCTCCCTGGCCCAAACTCTGGGGTAAAAGGCGATCATTACTCGTGGCTCCCATGATCCGAAACAGGCGATCGCGGGAGCGGACAGACAAGATTTCGCCTTGGTTAACGCGGGCCAGGAGATGGGCAAGATCCTTAGCGCTGGTGAGGTTTGTGCCTTCGAGATCCGGCAGGGGGTTGTTTAATTGGGTTTGGGTCATGCCCCACTGCTGAAATTTGGCGTTGAGGACGGCATTCCCCCCCAACAATTCGGTGATCATGTTTGTGGCGGTGTTGTCACTGTTGACGCTCATTTCCGTGGCGGTGTAGAGGGCGGTGTAAGTACTACCTGGGGTTTTGTATTGCATGCCGCCAGATCCGCCCCCGATGACCTCTTGAGTGAGGGTGAGGGAATCATCGAGGTTGACTTTGCCACTGTCAACGGCTTCAAAGAAGGCCACAAGAATGGGAATTTTGATCGTACTGGCGGCGGAGAGGGGGCGATCGCCAGCCACATCTAAATATTCTCCGGTGTCTAAATCCACAAAGAGCAAAGACGCATCCAGGGTAGAGTCAGCGGCGATCGCTGCTTGGGTCGTTTCTGCCAGTTGGGTGAGGGGCGTTTTCAGGGGAAGCGGTTCCGGGGCCGGGGGAGGAGAAACCTGTTCAGAGAGGAGCTGTTGGCTCGTTACATTGTCGGGGGGAGTAACCGTGGGGATGGAGCGTAGGTTTGCGGCGCTGAGAATGGTGCCAATACAAGCACTAACGCCCACACCCACGATGAGTAAACGGAGAGGATACAGGAGGGGCCGGGGTAATTTGAGGCGTGCTTGGCGGACTGGGCGGCGGGAACGGCGATTTGTCCTTGGGGAGTTGGGGGGGGCCTGGAGCGCGATCGCCTGGGGGGAATTCCCTTGCCGGTGACGGGCTTCAAAGGCGATCACCTTAGTATTGGTCGCAGCATTCAATGATCGTGGCGCTGGGGATTTTCTGCGTTTAGAACGACGGGACTTACCAACCACTGACGACTCCTACCTTGACTTTGGGGTAACTGAAATAGATTTTTTTCATTATGCCCGAAGACTTTGGCGATCGCTCCCCCTTTCTCAAAATTTTGTCAGCTCGCTGCAACCCAAGGGAAAACCCAGAGAATCATGGCCAGCCTCTGTAATGCCATTGAGCCAAAAGCAGGAACAGATCGTGGTGTTGCGTCTTGAACAAGGCGATTTAAATTAAATTTGTATCCTATTTTTCAGTCAGGATAAATTTTTGAGCTTTGGGGAGAATCTAAATTGATTTAGTAATTTGGCGATCGCCTTTTTGCGAGAAAACATAGCTTTCATGCTTAAAAATCCAGGTTAAAAAATGATCGCTTTATGCTGAATTTCACTTTAGGCCAGTAAAAGGACTGTTAAAATTTGCTTAAATACTCAAGCCAATTTAGGGGAAACAATCAAGGTAATTCTCCCCTCCAAAATAACTGACAACAATGCTACAAAAATAATTCGGGGTGTTGTGTATGGTGAGTTTTTCTGGTGCTTTGACCTGGGAAAGTCTGCGGGGCTTTTTGACGGGGCGGATGTATATGCCCCACGGAAGCTGCTATCTATGGCAAACTCCTCTAGTTGGGCTACATCTGGTGGCGAATTTGCTTACGGCGATCGCCTATTTTTCGATCCCGATTATGCTGGTTTATTTTGTCAAAAAGCGGCAGGATATGCCTTTTTCGCGGGTATTTATCCTATTTAGTACTTTCATTACTGCCTGTGGAATTGGTCACTTTTTAGATATGTTGACCCTCTGGTTTCCCATTTATTGGATTGATGGGATCGAAGGCAGTTTTACGGCTTTGATTTCCTGCTATACCGCCATAGAACTGTACACTCTTTTACCAAAATTTTTAGCGCTCAAAAGCCCGGAAGAGTTGGCAATTATCAACCAAAAATTACAACTCGAAGTGCAGGAACGCCAAAAAGCAGAAAGCATTTTGAGTCGTATTGTGGCGGGGACGGCTGCGGTCACAGGACGTGATTTTTTCTCGGCCCTAGCGGAAAATTTGGCGATCGCCCTTGATGTTTGTTATGTCGCCATTCGTGAAATTCTCGACAATGACACTCATTCGCCACAAACCCTTGCCACCTGGAAAAATCCTAAATTTCCCTCGATCCCAGCAGTGGCGATCGCCTCCCCTGCTGCGGAATCCGACACCAGTCAAACACTCCAGTTCCCGATCCAAGACCGCAATTCTCGCACCATCGGCACCCTCCATGTGCAGCACTATCAACCCACCATTGACCAAGAGCTAGCCACAAAATTAACCCGTATTTTTGCCGCCCGGGCCGCCGCAGAAATTGAGCGGAAACGCGCCCTAGACGAACTTGCCTGGGCCAATAATCAACTCGAAACCATTAATAACCAACTCGAAGAAAAGGTCGCCGCCCGCACCCAAGCGCTCAAAACAGTGAACGAAACGCTCCGGAGCAGTGAAGCCCGTTACCGCAGTTTAGTGCTCAATATCCCCGGCGCTGTGTACCGTTGTCTCCCTGATGAACAATGGACAATGGAGTTTCTTTCCAATGGCATTGAACCAATGACCGGCTACCCGGCAACGGATTTTTTACATAATCAAGTTCGCGCCTTTGGAGACATTATTCACCCCGAAGATTACCTGCGTCTTTTAGGTATTTTAGAGATAATTACCCCTGAAAATCCCACCTATACCGATGAATACCGTCTTGTGCGCGTTGACCAAAATGTTTGTTGGGTCTTTGAACAGGGACGGGGGATTTTTGATGAAACAGGCAAGTTGATTTGTCTAGAAGGGGTAATTATTGAAGTCACTGACCGCAAACTGGCTAGCCAAGCCCTCGATCAAGAGCGGCGGCAACTGCGGCAACTGATCCAAAATATGCCCGTGGCGATGGCGATGTTAGACAAAAAGCTATGTTACGTGGCCCATAGCCATCAGTGGCTTGTTGACTACCAGCTTGGGGAAGAAACCCTCGTGGGGCGATCGCACCGTGAAGTTTTTGGCAATCTCCAGGAAGACTACCAACAGCACCTCCAAACAGCCCTAACGGGTCAGGTGATTACCTGCGAAGAAGATTGCTACGTCCAGCATGATGGCAAAAAACAGTATCTCAAATGGACAGTCCAGCCCTGGTATCACAGGGAAAATCAGGTGGGTGGGGTAGTGATTGTCACCCAAAATATCAATGATCTTGTCGAAGGTCGTGAGGCTGCCCTCGCTGCATCCCGCCTTAAATCGAGCTTTTTGGCGAATATGAGCCACGAAATTCGCACTCCTATGAACGGCATTCTCGGCATTGCGGAGCTTTTACAAACGACTCAACTAAATCCCCAGCAACAGGATTTTATAAAAACCCTCAGCCAAAGCGCGAACCATTTACTTTATGTGATCAACGATATCCTGGACTTTTCCAAGTTAGAAGCCGGGGAAATGCGCCTCGAATCCGTGCCTCTACAGATTATTGACTGTGTGGAGTCGGTGGCAGAGCTACTGGCTATTCAGGCCCAAACGAAACAAGTGGAATTGATCACCACCATTGATCCGCAACTGGGAGGAACAGTTACGGGAGATTCGATGCGGTTGCGGCAGATATTGACGAATTTAGTTGGTAACGCGATTAAGTTTACCCATCGGGGTTCTGTGGTGATCCGCGCTCTACCCATGGCCGAAGATGAGGCTTCTGTTTTGGTGAAGTTTGAGGTCATTGACACTGGGATTGGCATTGACAAAGCAGATCAAGCAAAGTTATTCCGGTCTTTTTCCCAGGTGGATCCGTCTACGACAAGGGAATATGGGGGAACAGGTCTCGGTTTGGCGATCGCCAAACATTTGGTCAGTCTCATGGCCGGAGATATTGGTTTAGAAAGTAGTCCTGGTCAAGGTTCAACCTTTTGGTTTACGGCCCGTTTCCAACGGTTAGAAACGCCGCCCTCCCTGCCCCAACTGGCCCCTTGCCGAGTTCTCCTCATTGACTCCCAGCCCTTGTCTTTAGAAGCGACGCGTCGGCAGCTCAGTCACTACGGGGTCAGCGTCACGGCCTATGGGGATTTTATGGGGGGAATCCTCGCCCTCGAACAACAGGATAGTTTTGATCTGATGCTCTTGGCTTTACCCATTGTTGGTAATCAGGCAGGCATCGAAACGGTTTTAGATAAAGTAAAAACGCTCCTCCCCCGAGAAAATTTAGTGCTGCTGCTATCGGCGGTGGATTATCCTCGCTTAAAAAATTGGCTGCAGCCCCAAGGACTCCGTTATCTCCTCCGCCCCCTCCAACAGGAAGCGCTTTTACGTTGCCTCCAAGCGGAAAAAAGGCTGGATCAGACAATGGCAGATGACCCAGATTTTGATTGGACTTTAGCAGAAATTTTGGGTGATCAGGGGGAGCGATCGCCAGATATTCAAATCCTCGTGGTCGAAGATACGCCCATTAACCAAACGGTTATTCTCAATCAGCTTGAAATTATTGGTTTTCGCAGCATCGATTGTGTGAGTAATGGCCGCGAAGCCCTCGCCCAGCTCCAACAGCGGACCTATGACCTAATTTTGATGGATTGTCTGATGCCGGAACTAGATGGCTATACGACCACGGAAATGATCCGTCAACAAGAACAGGAGGATACCCACCAATTGATTATCGCGATGACAGCCAATGCGATGAAAGGTGATCGCGAAAAATGTCTAGCGGCAGGGATGGATGGCTACATTGCCAAACCCACCAGCATTAAGACCCTCCGTCAGGTCATCGATAAGTGTTTACAAAAGTCCGAAAAAAGTCGATCCGTAGGGGCGATCGCCGCGCCAACGAGCCAGGAAAACCCAGAAATGGTTGCAGATCCTGACGCGCCTGTAGATTTAACACAATTGGTGCATTTTTATGGCAATAATCCCAATTTCCACCGGGAAGTATTCAAGCAATTTTTAGACTTTGCCGCCAGCTACATCGAAGCACTCCAAGGGGCGATCGCCAATCGGGATGCCGCAAAAATTTCCTACGAAGCCCATCGCCTCAAGGGAGCCGCCAGTAGCGTGAGTGTTCGTAAAATTCCAGACTGGTGCATTGCCATCGAATTCGCCCTCGCCACCGAAAACTACGCCACGATCCAGACGCTTTCCCAGCAGATCGAAACCCATTTCCAGGCAGCCCACCAGTTTATCCAGACCTACCTCGAATCCCCCGACTGATGGCCGAACAACCCTTGATCTCAGAGTTCTGAGCGGCGAATATCTTGCTCGGCTTGCTTTCTCAAAAGGCGATCGCGGCGGCTATGGTAGAGCTTCGTTTCCTCTGGGGTCATCTGGGTCGGATCCAGGATAATCAACCCATGGAAATTTAACGCCGGATAAACCTTTAAATGGGGTAAACATTCCTCCAGGGCTTGCAACACAAGGCCATAGACATCCGCTAAAAAATAGTCAAAGGCCTCTGGCTGATCCCGTTGCCGATAGCCCACTGCCTGCTCCAGGTCTTTTTGGGAAATAATATAGCCCGCCTCAAATTGTGAAAACTCCAACATTGCTGCCCATACTTAAATTGATCCAAGGAAAAACATAAAACAAAAAATCCCCCAAGGAGGGGGAGTTATTCGGTATTTAAAGAAATATCTAGACCGCTTGGGGTTGTTGGGGTTGCCGTTGGGGCTGGAATTGGAACAGGGAGTAAACCACGTTCCGGCGGATGTCGATCATCATTTCCAGGAACATTTCGTAACCCTCTTGTTTGTATTCAATCAAAGGATCTTTTTGACCATAGCCCCGTAAGCCGACAGATTCTCGCAGGGCATCAATGGCCTGGAGGTGTTCCCGCCAGAGGGTATCGATCTGCTGGAGGATAAAGAACCGTTCTGCCTGGCGCATCAAACCGGGTTGACTTTTCTCCACCTGGGCTTCCTTGAGGTCGTAGGCTTTACGCACTTCTTCATGGAGGAAGGTTTTAATTTCTGGAACGGTCATATCCTCAATATCTTTGGGTTCTAGATCTTCGAGGAGGTAGATAAATTCCTTTGCTTTATCGAGGAGCTTATCGAGTTTCCACTCTTCGGGGGGCAGTTCGGGGTTAACGTAGGCCTCGACAATTTCGCTCATGGTCTTTTCGGCGTATTGGATAACCTGCTCTTTGAGATCTTGCCCTTCTAAGACCCGACGGCGTTCAGCGTAAATGGCCCGCCGTTGATTGTTCATTACTTCGTCGTACTCAAATACCTGTTTCCGGGCGTCGTAGTAAAAGGTTTCTACTTTTTTCTGAGCACCTTCGAGGGAGTTGGTGAGCATTTTTGATTCGATGGGCATATCTTCTTCGACCCGGAAGGCATTCATCAAACCGGCCACGCGATCGCCCCCGAAAATACGCAGGAGATTATCTTCGAGACTGAGGAAAAATCGCGTTGAACCGGGGTCCCCTTGACGACCGGCCCGGCCCCGCAGTTGGTTATCGATCCGGCGGGATTCGTGGCGTTCCGTCCCAATGACGTGAAGACCGCCATTTTGAATCACCTCGTCATGCTCAACGCTGGTGAGGTCATGGTAGGTTTTTTCGATGGCATGGTATACCGTCCGTAACTTTTGCACCACGGGATCGGCGGTGGGGGCATTTTCCGAGGCGATCGCCAACTTTTCCTCGGCCTCTAGTTCCGTCAAACTTTGGTTACCATATTGATCGACGGCAAATTTTACCGCTTCCTTAAGCTGCTGTTCTAAGTCTGTGGGCAGTTCCGTTGGGTAAATGTCGAGGGTGGTTTTCCAGGTTTTTTTCTTCTGTTTATTGTTGGTATCAAAACCCTGGCCGCCGCTGTTTTTACCACTACCGGCGATCGCAAAATTGCCCTCATCCTCTGGTTTAACGATCTGGGGCATAAAATATTCACGCATCTTCAGGCGAGCCATATATTCCGAGTTCCCGCCGAGGATAATATCTGTACCACGACCCGCCATATTTGTGGCGATCGTTACAGCCCCTTTACGACCCGCCTGGGCGACAATTTCTGATTCCTTCTCGACATTTTCGGGCCGCGCATTCAAGAGGTTATGGGGAATACCCAACTCATGGAGATAGGCTGAAATAATCTCTGACTTTTCTACACTGGTGGTACCGACCAGCACCGGTCGTCCCGTTTCGTGCATCTGGGCGCATTCTTCGGCGACGGCCCGCCACTTTGCTTTCTCATTTTTGTAGACTACGTCTGCTAGATCTTGTCGCTTGGTGGGACGATTGGTGGGGATGATCGTCACCTCAAGGTTATAGACCTTTTCAAATTCTGTTTCTTCGGTTTTGGCTGTCCCCGTCATCCCAGAAAGTTTGGGATAGAGCAAGAAAAAGTTTTGGTAGGTAATATTGGCGAGGGTCTGGGTTTCTTTTTGGATCGTGACCCCTTCTTGGGCTTCGATCGCCTGGTGGAGGCCATCACTCCAGCGTCGTCCTGGCATAATCCGGCCCGTAAATTCATCGACGATTACTACCTCATCGCCGCGCACAATGTAGTTCACATCTTTTTTAAACAGTTCCTTGGCTTTGACGGCATTGAAAATATAGTGGGCCCAAGGATTTTGCTCGTCGTATAGATCCGTCACTCCTAGCAATTGTTCTGCTTTGGCAAACCCTTCGTCGGTCATTAAAACGTTGCGAGCTTTTTCATCGACTTCATAGTCGCCGGGGCCGTCTTCCTCGACTTGGGGAGCCAACTGTTTCGCAATTTCCGCCGCTTGGAGATATTTTTCAGTGGGGCGTTCGATCTGCCCAGAAATAATCAGAGGTGTTCTGGCTTCATCAACAAGGATCGAATCGACTTCGTCAATGATGCAGTAGTTAAAGGGACGCTGCACCACTTCTTGGATCGTGGTGGCCATATTGTCCCGCAAATAATCAAACCCTAGTTCAGAGTTGGTGGTGTAGGTAATATCGCAGCGGTAGTTTTCAATCTTTTCGGCCGGCCCCATGCTGGACTGGATTAGCCCCACAGTAAGGCCCAAGAAACGGTGTACCTGCCCCATCCATTCGGCGTCCCGGCGGGCGAGGTAATCGTTCACGGTGACCACATGAACCCCTTTCCCCGTGAGACCGTTGAGATAGGCGGGCAGGGTGGCAACGAGGGTTTTACCTTCCCCGGTTCTCATCTCGGCGATTTGCCCTTTATGGAGGACGATCCCCCCCAAAAGCTGGACATCGTAGTGGCGCATCTGGAGTACCCGCCAAGCGGCTTCGCGAACGACGGCAAAGGCTTCGGGGAGGATTTCGTCTAAAATTTCTTCGGTTTCTTCGTCGCTATTGGCTTTGTCGAGCTTGGCGCGAAATTCTACGGTTTTTTGGGCTAGGGCTTCGTCTGTAAGGTTGGCAAAATCCTCTGCGAGCAGGTTGATTTCAGCGACGAGGGGCTGAAACCTTTTGAGTTTGCGGGCGTTGGGGTCACCAAATAGCTTCTTAAACATAGGATTTTGATTACAAACGGAGGATTAGGGGAAAAATATACTCATTGCGCTGGCACTGACTAAACGCCATTTCCTCAATTTTGGGTCTGGCGTTGGGCGATCGCAAATATTAATTTAATAACTTTTTTTAATTATGGTATCACTCCCGTTTTCGGTGAGAGAGTGGGGAAAATACGCCAGGCCATAGAATTCTATCGGCGATCAAAAGGCGATCGCCCCTGGCATTTGGCTCGTGAATACCAAAGCAAGCCACAATCTGACGCATCATAATTTGCGCAACCGTGACAGGCAATATTCCTGGAGCAGGCAACCGAATACCAAGGACGGAGAGACGTTTGGCCGGGCCTAGGCTTTAGTAAATTCGAGGCCATTTTCCGCCGCATAACGTTCCATAAACCGCATAAAACGATCCCATTCAGCGGTCGAGCGCATCACCAAGCGCGCTTCAATAATGCGTGGTTTCCCATCATAAAATTTTGCTTTGACTTCGCGGGTGACAATTTCGCCTTCTTCGTCGATGAGGTACATACCCGTAATTTCATCGGTACTTTCTTGGGCGAGGGCGGCGGGATCTTCAAAGGAAAATACAGCGGTGCCGGTACTACCATCGGGGGAACGGGTTAAGCGGATACCGGGAACTTCAGGTTCATTAACGCCTTGGGAAAACTGAATAACGGCCATAATAATTTAATTTTTCTTCATATATTTGTGCCCCTATCTTCTCATACTCCCATCGGTTTGTTGATGGCCTGGGTCGGGAAAAGCGGGACTTTTTTGACAAAAGCCTGGGGGAAAATCAGAGATTAATCGAGGTTATTTGTTTCTAATTCCCAGGGCTGTTGGGCGTTCACGGTTTTCAAAATCTGTTCAAAGATCGACCGACAATGGTTATCGGTATGGAGGGGGAGTTCTTGGTTTTTCGCCACAAAATCCACTTGCAGTTTGCCATCTTGAACTTTGTTGCGGTCAAATAGGACTTCAAGCTCCACAAGTTTGGTGAAAGAGACGTTGCCGGGTTTTTCTTTGGCCATGATGTAACCTCCCGTCTCATAGGTGAGGTTGAGGTCGCATTCCTGGATGATATCCCTGAGGGAAGCGAGCATCTCTGGTTCGGAGAGTCCAACGAAGTAGGAGCAAGTATAACGCGCCATAAAAAATATCTTTCAACCATGCTGAAGCATTCTTTTTTATATTACCGAACGGGAGGCCCCTAACCGAATGATTTCTCTCGATCAGGTTCTTGGTCAACCCCAAGCCGTCTCACTCTTGCGTCAGGCGATCGCCCAGGATCGTCTGGCTCCTGCCTACCTATTTGCGGGGCCAGAGGGCATTGGTCGCAGTTTGACAGCCAGGGGTTTTACGACGGCCCTTATGACCCAGGAAGTACCAGAAGCAGCCCAACGTCTGATTCGTTATAAGCTCCTAAAAAATAATCACCCCGATTTGCTGTGGGTAGAACCCACCTACCAGCACCAAGGCAAACTCTACACCCCAGCCCAGGCCCAGGAAGCTGGCTTAAAACGGAAGGCACCGCCCCAGATTCGCATTGAACAGATCCGCCAATTGGGGGAATTTCTCAGTCGTCCGGCCCTGGAAGCTCCTCGTTGTGTGGTGGTGATCGAGGCGGCCCAGACCATGGCAGAGGCTCCGGCCAATGCTCTTTTAAAAACCCTAGAGGAACCCGGCAACGCGACGTTAATTTTACTGGCCCCCAGTGGCGATAGTTTGTTGCCGACCCTCGTTTCCCGCTGCCAAAAGATCCCCTTTTATCGCCTTTCCCAGGACGATGTGGCGCAAATTTTAACGGCCCAAGGTTATCAACACATTTTGGCCGATGAAACGATTTTGGCGATCGCCCAGGGAAGTCCCGGTGCCGCGATCCAAATTTATGAGCTACTGAGTAATGTCCCCCAGGACTTATTACAAAGCCTCCAGCAACTCCCCCAAAACCCCCTTGGCGCTTTTAGCCTCGCAAAGGAAATTCACAATGCCCTTGATATAGAAGTGCAATTGCAACTTATTGATTACCTCCAATATCAGTACTGGCAACGGTTTCACAATGATCAACTGATCCAGCGCCTCGAAACCACCCGAAAATACCTCCGTAGTTACGTTCAGCCCCGTCTTGTGTGGGAAACTTTCTTCTTAGAATTTTGCCAAACTAGCCCTTAACACCACTGCTGCTGTCACTGGGGATGATGTAGCGCTGTAGGAAAACAAACAGGATCATCACCGGCAGGATAGAGATAATCGAACCCGCCGCGATCAAGCGCCAATCAAGGGAAAATTGGCCCGCCAAGGTTGCTACTCCCAGGGGCAAAGTATAAAATTCCGGACGGTCAATGACGATCAGCGGCCAGAGGAAATCGCTCCAGGCACCGATAAAGACAAAAATTGCCAGGGTAATCAAAGCCGGACGCACGGCAGGCACCATAATGTGCCACCAAATGCCCAGTTCCGAACAGCCATCAATGCGGCCCGCTTCTTCTAATTCCTTGGGCACCCCTTGAAACGCCTGTCGCAGCAAGAAAATCCCAAAGGCAGAGGCCAGACTGGGAAAAATAATCCCTAAGTAGGTATTACGCAGACCAAGCTGCACTGTCAGGACATACAGGGGAATCATCACGATCTGAAAGGGGATCATGATCGTCGAGACGATGGTGGCAAAAATAGCATCCCGGCCCCGGAAGTCCAGACGCGCTAGGGGATAGGCTGCCAAGGCACAAAAAAGAAGATTGAAGCCCACGGTGAGAACCGCAACAAGGGTGCTATTGAAGAGGTAGCGGCCAAAGGGATGTTGTTGCCAGACGGTGACGAAATTATTCAGGGTCGGCGCTTGGGGAATGAGTTGGGGTGGAAAGCTAAAGACGTTTTCGGTGGGGGATTTGAGGGCGGTGCTCAACAACCAGAGCAGGGGAAAAAGCATCACTAGGGCGATCGCCCCCAGAAGGAGATAAGTGGCAGCGGTTTTCAGGCGATTCATGGAGGGCCGACAGAGAAGATTGCAGCCTTATTTTGTCACATTCGGCTGGGAATCTCGGCAAGGAAAACGTTAGGCAAAGTGTTGAAAAGTTTGGGTTTGGCTTAAGGACATAGTTTCACCTGCATGATTGACGATCGCCACCATTGGTTCTGCGGTAATGTGGCCGATAATCGCCCCTTGACCTGAAAGCTTGGCCAGGAGCTGTTCCGCCGCCGTCGGGGGGAGACAAAGCACCAGTTCAAAATCCTCGCCACCATACAAAGCCCACCGTAAAGCCGTTTCTGGATCTTGATAACGCCGGAGGGCCGGGGACAGGGGAATTTTCTCTGCTTCCACTACGGCACCGACACCACTGCGTTGACAAATTTGCAGCACGGCATCGGCTAAACCATCGCTACTATCCATCCCTGCTGGGGGCGAATCTGAGGGGTTTAAATGCGGCAGTACATCCAGGCGGGGTTGGGGCGTTTGGTGGGCGCGGATCAAAGCTTGGCGATCGCCTGTCGATAAAGTTGGGGCGTGAGAATCACCATGAAGCAGCAATTCCAGACCCGCACGGGAATCCCCATGGCAACCTGTGACGAGAATCATGTCGCCTACTTTTGCGGTACTGCGTTGAATCGTGCGGTGCGGTGACACGACCCCAAAGGCCGTAATGCCAATGGTTTTGATGGGCGATCGCGTCAAATCTCCACCGACTAGAAGCGTACTATAACGACCCAAACAGGCGGCCAGTCCTTGATAAAGCTGGTCGAGCCAAAGGATCGGTGTTTCTGGGGGCAGAGATAAACCCACGGTAATGCCGATTGGCGTTGCTCCCATCGCCACTAGATCCGATAAATTCGCCGCCACTGCGCGCCAGCCCACTTTCTCTGGAGACATTGTGCGATCGCCAAAGTGCACCCCATCCACCAGCACATCCGTCGTCACGACCAAATTCTGACCAGGGGGAAACCCTAAAACCGCTCCATCATCGCCGATAATTTCTGCCGGACAAAACCGCTGCAGCCGCTGGAGAATCTCCGCTTCCCCAAAATCCTTGAGACATTTCATTTCTGCCATGGTTCTTTAGCCAAGCCCTCCATCATGAACCGTTTACACCTCGAAAAAGTATAGTAATTGACTAAATCCATTACTTGTTCTGTAAAATCGAGGAAAGAGTAATGGACTATGACAACATGGGTACCAAAAATAAAGCCGTCACCGCCTATCTCCCCGAGGAAATTGAAGCACGTCTGACCGCTTTTTGTTTGGAAAATGGTCTGTCCCGCCAAGGCAAAAAAAGCGGCAAAGAGAAGCCCGCCCTGGGCACAGGCATTATCGAAGTGCTGCGGATCTTTTTTAGTGCTGACCTTAATGGCAACACCCCTACCCCTGTTTTAGACAAAGATGAACTCCAGGCCATTGTCTCTAAAACCCTCCCCAGTAATGTACCAACCCAGGAATGGGTACAAACGGAAATTCAACAGGCGATCGCCCAGCTCAAGTCCGAATTAAACGGCCCGGCCCAAACCACCGAAACCCAGCCCAGCCCCGAAAAAAAAAGTCCTCTTGTCCTGAAACAAGCTGATCTCGCCCGCCGCCTCCGTTCCAATCCCTCGACCCTGAGTCGCCACAATCAAAAAGGGGGCCAACATTTTGCCCAGTGGTCGAAGGCCAAAGACCCCGAATCTGTCGCCTGGCAATACCGTGGCGTCGAAGAAAATAGCAAAATGTATGAAACAATTGAGCTTTGAACTAGATGTCTTTCGCGTTTTGATGTTTTTCTAAGCGATAACTTTGGACTTTCCAAGGTTGAATCGGTATGTCAATTGTTTGTGAAATCGTATCTTCTAAGCCATTCACTCGCTCTGCGATGGTTAACCCCAAAGTATTACGGTAATTTAATTTGGTTGTTTGGCCACAAGCTTCATAGAAACGAAGGATATAACCTTGAGTTGATTCTGCCTGTTTCAAAGCTAATAAAACCAAATTATCTGAGCCTAATGTCAAAAAAGAATGGTGGGGCAACAAATCGTTTTGGGTGGTCGTAATGTCGGGAACCAATGCCCGTAAAGGTGAATTAAAATTCCGTGCTAAATTAACGGTTCTCGCCCTTTGCCATGGGCCACTATGGGGATATAGAGCATAGGCTAAATAGTGTGTTCCCCGATCTGCTTGAGGGTCAGGCCAGAGAGGACTTTTTAATAACGTTAGGCGCAATTGACCGGATTTTGCATCGTAGCCATGGTGATTTTTGGTGAGAATACTAATGCCATACTTCTCGTTATGAAAATCAGCCCAGCGTAAGGCTGGCACTTCCCATTTTGCGGAATCAATTTCCGGTTTTCGTTCAATGGCACCACAAGAAGTTTCATAGGTACAAGTAGCCCCATCAATGGCTAAGGGAAATGCCACTTTTAAGACAACTTGATCTTCCTGCCAATTTACGGTGCTGTAAATCCTTAGCATTTTTCCCTGGTAATCGAGTTGATAATCCTGGCTAAAAGTGGATTGATTTAATTGCTTTTTCACACGGATAATTGAGCGCACAGCATTTTTTTCTCGCCAGTAAATTGAAACTACTTCAGGGGAATGGAGAGGTTTGCTTTCATAATCAGGGGCAATATCCCAGGCGTCCCAGTATTGGCCTTTATCTTCAAAGGCTTGCAGTTGATTGCCCGCATCAAAAAAGATATTTTTTTTATTTATTTTGTCAAAATATTGGGCAATATTTCCTGTTTTCGGGGCGATTTCAATACGAAGAAAATTATTCTCTAAAATAAAGTCTGGTTCATTATGTAAATCGCCTTCTCTTTGGGTTGGTGCTTGCGGATCGGGACACAACCAGTAGAGGGAATAACCGACGGATGGCACTGTCGCGAGAAAAGATAAATATTTTTTGTCGTTGTGATCTGCCTGTAAATCTTCAACAATGATTTGTGGCTCGACTTTGTTGCCGTTCCAGTCGTAAACTGTCACTAAATCTGGAATACTTAAACTAACAACCTCTGTGCGCTCCCAGTTGAGGTCATTAAAAAGAAGTAGTGGTTTAGCCGCCTTTTCTAAGGGGCAATCATAGGTGATTTGCGAGGCGATCGCCTTAAAGCTTTGGGATAACATCGCTTCCCCAGTATTAATCACTTCCTGCCATTGTTGGTTAGCTTCTGTAAAAACTTCAGGAATCGAGGTGCCGGGCAAAATATCGTGAAATTGGTTAAATAAAACTTTTTTCCAGAGGTCTTTTAATTGGTTTTGAGATATTTCTGATCTCAAGGAATCTGTGTGAGGTAAATTGTTGGCGATCGCCGACCAAATTTCAACTTGACGTAGTAGGGTTTCACAGCGATTATTAAAGATTTTTTGATCCCGGTGCACGCTATAGTACCCACGATGCAATTCTAAATAAAGTTCATCCTGCCAAACTGGTAAATTGGGGGTTTCTTTAACATGATTGAGGTAACTTTCTGCGGTGGAAAATTCTAATTTAGGAAAAAATGGCGACTGTTGCCACTTGCGAGCCACCTGCAACATATCCTTTGTGGGGCCACCACCATGATCACCTACGCCCGGCAACCAAAAAATATCTTTTAAATGGGTTTGTGCTTCCCATTTTTGGGCATAACTGGCCATCGTCAGCGGATTGGTATCCATAATTCCGGTGACATTGGGAGGAGTCATAAAGGTTAACAGTTCTGTGCCATCGGGCGATCGCCACCAAAATAAACCATGGGGAAAAGGAGCCGTATCATTCCAGTGGAGCTTTCCGGTGCCAAATGCTTTAATACCGCAATGCTGGGCCAGTTGAGGAAATTGATTGGGAAACCCAAAGGAATCCGGTAACCAAGCAATGGTTGAACGTCGGCCAAATTTTTCTAAAAAATATTGTTGACCATAAAGAAATTGACGGATAATAGATTCCCCAGAAACCAAATTTACATCGGGCTCGACCCACATTCCGCCCAATAATTCCCAACAATTATTATTAACCGCCTGTTGAATTTTCTCCCAAAGATCAGGACGATTTTTTTCAATCCAATCGTAGAGGGCTGGGGTGCTATGGCCAAAAATCAATTCAGAAAATTCCCCTTGGAGATTTAAAACCGATTGAAATGTGCGTTGTCCCACTTCCCAGGTTTCAGCCGTTGTCCAGAGCCAAGCCATATCTAAGTGGGCGTGACCCAAAACATGAAATTTTCGTGTTTTAAGGCAACTGGCAACTGGTATTAGGTTTGTCCGAATTTCTGCTAACGCTTGATTAAACGCTTGTGTATCTGTGACTTGTGCCCAAGGGATACGATTTAAGTGCGCTTCTACAAAATTTATTTTTTCCGGATCATAACGCGCTAAATAGTCGGTCAAAATTTGTAATTCTGTGGCAAAACTCCCCGCTTCTAAAATGTCTAAGGTAGGTGATTCAAAAATCAATTCAGATTTCATCAATGCGCCAATATCATGGCCCGGACTAACGAGGGCGATCGCCACCTCAAAAATCTGATTCGCTTGGGCCTGATCCGTTAATAGCAGCCGCGTTGAAGAATCAAATAAATCGCCTTCACAAACTAATTTGCCGTTGACAAAAATTGCAGCAATTTCGGCCCACCAAGTAAGATTTAAGCGGGCATTTAATCCGGAAATATTATAATTATTAATACTTTCAGGGAGGGTGATTTTTTGGTGAAACCAAGCGAGCTTTAACCCCTTTTCAAAAACGAGATAACCATTATTATTTGGTTGAATTGCTGCGAGCTGAGTGGGTTGAAAGGTTGCTAAATCTGAGCGAAATGTTTTCGGAACAGCGGTCTCCGCTTGGTAAAATTGCCATGTTGTTTGGGTCGGCGATGTAACAAAACTTTTTAGGCGCTCGATAGTCGCTTGGATAATAGGGAATGCCATGGGGGATTTTCAGCCAGAGAACTGACTTTTATCTTAAACCCCAAGAGATACTGGCGTTTTCGATGAAATTGAGCAAGTGTTACCAGAATCGAGTTGGGCGATCGCCTGCCAGTTGATCACATCTTGAAAGAGCATCGCATAGCCTCCGCTGTTGGGGTGGAGACCGTCGGCGCTGAGGTGCTCATTGACCCAGTGGGTGCCGCGACTGAGCCACAAATCAAAAATATCCAGGTACGGAATTTGGCGATCGCCGCACAGCCTTTTTGTCAATTCTTTGTAACGATATTGTTCGCTGTGACTGTAATATAGGCAGTCAAGAAAAGGCATTTTGGCTTCATTAACGGGCACTTGACCGATAAAAATTACCGGACAAAATTGTTGCGCCTGTTCTAACAAATTGTCTAACTGGCTTTGGAAAAGGTCAAAATCCGTAAAACTTTTCCCATCGGGACGCCCCAGGCGCGGCGAATCATTGACCCCGACGGACAACAAAATTAAATCCGGCTGTTTATTACGCAATTCACCCCGTTGTTGGTACTCGGCTCCGAGGCGATCGCCTACCAATTTCACCGTATCACCCCGCACACCGAGGTTATAGAGCACATGGCCTTGGGGATTGCCCATCCAGTGGAGCCGTAATTGCTCGACCCAACCACCCCGGACTGGATCGCCAAACCCATACACCAAACTATCCCCGAAAGCGACCACCCGCAGCGGATGACGTTGGGCGTAGCTGGGGTTGATGTGGGTAGGACTAAGGGCAGTCATGGCAGATGTATTGGCAAAATTAAGCTTGCTTCATAAATCTACATCAAAAATGCGACTTCCTCCTTTACTGATAGCGATTTTCAATCATTTGACGGAGTTTGATTCGGTTTAACTTTCCCTGGGCATTGCGCGGCAATTGTTCAACCAGCAACCAATGTTTTGGCTGTTTATAAGGGCTTAATTGCTTGGCGATCGCCTTTTTAATTTTGTCTAAACCACTCGGATTTTTCAAACTCAGCACAGCAATGACAACTTCTCCCCAGTAAGGATCTGGCAAACCTAAAACCGCCGCATCCTTAACGAATTTTGTCCCCAGAATTACCGCTTCAATTTCCGCTGGATAAATATTTTCACCACCACTAATAATCTTCTGGCTTTGGCGTCCCAATAAATGTAAATAGCCCGCTTGATCAAAGGCACCAACATCATCTGTTTTTAGAGTTTTAGGATGATCAAACTTGGGGTAGTAACCGAGAAATAACGATTGGGCCGCAATGGAAATCAAGCCTGTTTCTGATAAAGATAAATTGGCATGGGGCAAAACTTGGCCCGCACAATCTTTGCCGTCTAAAAAGTCTGCGGGTTTTAGGGCTACCACCTGGGAAGCGGTTTCCGTCATGCCATAGGTCAGAGCAATCCGGAGCTGCAATTGCCGGGCTTGCTCAAGGAGCGATCGCCAAGGTGGTGCGCCACCGAGTAATATTAAGCGGAACTGGGCTAACCATTGGGGGCAAACTTGGAGCAATACTTGTAATTGAGTTGGTACTAGGGATAGACAAAAATTACTCATATCCCCCTCCGGTAAAATGCCACGTTTTAACGCTGGATAATCGCCGAGTTTAAAGTCACCCCCACTCAAATGCGATCGCCACCATTGCATCAAGCCGCTGACATGGTAGAAGGGCAAAATACAAAAACAATTTACCCGTTCTAAAGCGAAGAAACGTTGGAAAGCCTGGGCCGAAGCAGACAAGGTTTCAGGGGTATGAATTGCTAACTTTAGTTGTCCTGATGTGCCGCCGGTGGGAATTAAAATGTGGGATTTTTTTGTTAGAAGTTCTGGCCTTTGATCTTGCCCTAAGAGTGATTTAATTTGTGTCCGTTCTGAAGTTTGCCAAGTAGAATTGACTAGCAACACGGATTCGTGACGGGCGATCGCCTTTTGAAACGCTTCAATAAAGAAGGCTGGATTTTTTTGATCAATAATTTGGAGCGACGACATCGAAGCAAATAGGCAGAATCCTTTAAAATACGGAGACAAACGCCCCTTGGTTGCTGATTATTCCATAATGTTCTCCAAAGAAACTTTTTTTGCCCTGTCCCTGTTTCCCTATCTCGGTTTTTTATGGTTCCTGACCAAATCCGGGAAAACGCCAAAACTGGCCCTGATCGGCTTTTACGTCCTCCTCGTTTTTGTGGCGATCTCCATTCCCGCCGGCATTTACGCCCAGGTGCAATATGGCGAAGAGTTGGCAAATGTGGACTGGCTCCATGGCAGCGCTGAATCTTTTTTGACCCTCTCCAACGTGCTGGTAGTCTTGGGTTTTGTCGGGGCGATCGCCAAACTCAAACAGACCAAATCTGAATAATTTAGATTTTAAAAACCCCCTCCGGATTCACCGAGAGAATCGGCCGCCGCTGTATCCCTTCCCGCTGGAGAATGCCATTGGCGGCGAGCAAACCGCTACTGATTGCCCGTTCCATCAAGCCACAGGGGAACGGCATTTTTACCCAATCCCCGGCATACATGAGATTGCTAATTTCGCTTTCGGTGGTGGGGCGATCGCCATAGCTATTGGGGGGATAGCCAGAGAAATTCTTTTGGTTCACCAGTTGCCGATGGAGCACCGTCGCTCCCTTGAGTTCCGGTACAATTTCGTATAGTTCCTGCTCAAAGGTGGCCAACAGTGCCTCTTGGGTCGGAAATTCTTTTTCTTTATAACAGTAAGCATGGAGCTCCACCACACTACCCCCGGTACGGGCGGCCCAATCCTTAAACTGGGTCTGGATTTGGTGATATAGGGTAATGCTATCGGTCAAGGCATAGCCCGACAATGATGCAAACTTACTGTGCTCCCAGGGGAAATCTCGATCCAACCAGAACCGTCCCACCGCAAAGGGATCAGACACCACCAATTGATCAACTTTACGTTCTGCCTCTGGATCCCGGTCTCCCACTAAGCGGGTAAACAAATGGCGAGTTCCGGGCACGTCCGTCGCCAGCACCACATAATCGGCGGCAAGGGTGCCCCGCTGGAGTTCATCACTGGGATTTTCGGCTACTAACTGTACCTGATCAGCTTCACGGGCCTGGACTTTAAAGGGAGCTAAATCCCGTTGGGCGGGGCCACTCAGACGTTTACCATTGGCATCGTAGCGCGCCCCGTGGCAGGGACAGAGAAAAGAGCCATCCGCTTGCCGACCAACGGTACAACCCTGGTGGGTACAGGTTAAGGACAAGCCTTCCTCCGTTGCCGGATTGACCGCATACATTGCATCCCCAGCGCCGTAGTATTCCAGACTGTCATCGGTAATCAATTCATTCTGCTTCGTCCAGAAAGGTACATCCGTTTGCTCGTCTCCCTGTTGGTAGGCGATCGCCTGGATTTTGTTGTCCTGACATTGAATTTCGCTGACGGACACATCGGTCAAAATTTGGCCCCCTTTCGCGCGGATGGCATCGGCAATGGGTTGAACGAGGCTCGTGCCCATGTCATCTACGGTGCCGTTAAACGCTAGGCCCTCTGGGTTCCCGAAAAAGTAGAAGTGAAAAAATTGCAGCAATTCCCCTGTGCTCAAGGTATCGGGGGCATTGAGGCTAGATTTGGCGAAGGGTAAAAAGTAGAGGTCATAAAGGCCCTGGGGAAATTCACCCCGGACCCAATCCGCCACGGTAATAGTGTCGTAGGTGTCGTAGGTACGGGGGATTTTAAAGCCCGTGATCGCGTGAAAAACCTCTAAATGCTTAATTTTCGTGAGGTTAATGCCCCAACGGAGTCGGTTCGGCGAAGAAATGGCGAGATCCACGATATTCCAAGGAAAGGCGGTATTACTGGGACGAAATACCTCTGGGCGATAGCGGTCTGGGTCTTTGAAAACGAGGGAATAAAAATCTAAGGATTGAAAATTGTCGTTGATGCTCAGTTCACTGACCAAGCTCTTGAGGTTGTAATACTGGGGGAAAAAGCCGTGGAAGCCGTGTTCCATCATGAACTCATCTTCACCGACATTAATTTTCCAACTGGCGACCTTGCCACCGAGTTGGGGGGCTTTTTCTAACAGCGTGACCTGAAAACCCCGTTGGCTTAATTCGTAGGCGGCGGCCAGCCCTGCTAAACCGCCCCCAATGACAACGACTTTTTTCCCCTGGGTGTGATAGTGGGGTAAATCCAAGGATTCTTGCTGGTGGATCGTCGGGTGGGGTTTGGCGAAGCGGGTGTACCCGACCATCGATCCGGCGGCTCCCACCCCAAGGAGTTTGAGGGCGCTACGGCGGGAAATGGGGGGAAGGGAAGTGTTGTCACTCATGCCATTCAGTTTAATTGCACATCTAGTGTCAATTATTATGAACTGATTTGCTGGGGGTGGGTTGTTTTTTTCGGCACTTTGTCACATTTGCGCAAAAAGACTTAGTTTCGGCGGATATTGAAGCAACACCATTCGTCTTTCTTCCAGAGGGCGGCGATCGCCCAGCCATTTTGCTCGAGGGTATCGGCGATGGGTTGAATCTGTTCGATCAGAATGCCGCTGAGGATTCCCCAGGTGTCCGGTTTGGCGATCGCCGACATCTTGGGGATTAGCTCAATAATAATTTCCGCCAGGATATTACAAACAATCCCGTCAAAGGGCTCTGGGTACATTTGGGGGAGGGTATCGATGCTACCCTGGGCGACGACCATGCGCTCTGGTTCGATGTTATTGAGCGCCCGATTACTGTTGGAGGCAGTCACCGCCAAAATATCCGTATCCACCCCAAAGGTTTGCTTCGCCCCCAAAAGGAGAGACCCGATGGAAAGAATCCCCGAACCACAGCCAATATCCGCGATTACCTGGGTTTCTGGTTGCTGCCCTAAACGCATTTCTAGGGCTTCGAGGCACAGTTGGGTGGTCTGGTGAGCGCCAGTCCCAAAGGCAGAACCCGGATCGAGGCGCAATAGGAGGCGTTCTGAATGGGTGGGCACTTCTAACCAGGCTGGGTAAATCAACAGGCGATCGCCAATTTCTTGGGGTTGCCAATGGCTCTTCCAGCTACTTGACCAATCTTCCTCATCAATGAGATGCCACTTAACCGCGGGTTTAGGCAAACGGGCAAGTAAAGCATCCTGTTTCAGTAGCAGCGCTAAGGCCGCAAGATCCAAATGATCAAACTCCGCCTGGGGACTGTAGGCACGAATCAGGTAGGACTGCCCCTTCTGCTCCCCCGCCATTCCCCGACAGCCAAAATCATCTAAGCGCCAGAAAATCGTCTCTTCTAAACTCGGGTCGCAGAGGATCTGTAATTCCCACCAGGTTGTTGTCATCTTTTTCCCCTTGTCATTGGCCAGGGGAAAGTATCCAGAGACCTTTCCCCTGTAGCTTAACCTTACAGCTTAACCGTATAGGCATCCCGGATGCCGGTTACCTTCGTAATCTCACTCAGAACGCCTTCTGGCAGCGGATCATCCAAGCTCAGTACCATCACGGCATCACCCCGGACAATCTTGCGGCCCACCTGCATACTGGCAATGTTCACATTAAAGCTGCCCAGCAGAGAACCGATTTTTCCGATAATCCCCGGCACATCCCGGTGGAGCGTAAAGAGCATATAGCCCGTCGGCGGCACATTGATGGGGAAACCATTGATACTGGTAATGCGGATATCCCCATCACTCAACAGCGCCCCATTGACGGAGTGTTCCCCATCGGCCCCAGTGGCTTCTAGGTGAATAGCCCCGGTGTAATCACGTACCGATTCATCACGGGTTTCAATGATCCGGATGCCCCGTTCCTTCGCTTCAATTTCTGCGTTTACATAGTTGACCCGTTCCCGCAATGCTGGAGAAAGTAAGCCTTTAAGAGCAGCTACAACCAAGGGCTTGGCTTCTTTTTCGGCTAAATCCCCTTGGAGGGTCACATTTAATTTTTCGATGCGGCCCCCGGCCAACTGACCGACCATGTTCCCTAGGGTCTCCGCCAACTGGAGATAGGGACGCAGTTTTTCCATGACGTTAGCATTGAGGCCAGGAATATTCACCGCAGAGCGTGCTGGCAACCCTAAAATGACATCCCGAATTTGCTCGGCAACATCAACGGCAACATTTACCTGGGCTTCAGCGGTAGAAGCACCCAAGTGGGGCGTAAGGACGACGTTATCCAAGGCCCGGAGTTCGGATTCACCCAGGGGTTCTTCTTCAAAAACATCCAAAGCGGCCCCACCAAGGCGACCTTCTTGGATCGCTTTAGCAACGGCGGCTTCGTCAACAACGCCACCGCGAGCACAGTTAACAATTCGGGTGGTGGGCTTCATTTTGGCGATGGACTCTTCGCCAATCAAGTGAGTGGTTTCGGGGGTTTTGGGGACGTGGAGGGTAATGTAGTCGGCTTCCCGGAACAGGTAATCGAGATCGACGAGGCGACAACCCAATTGTCCGGCCCGTTCTTCGGAGATAAATGGATCGTAGGCGAGGAGCTTCATGCCTAGGGCTTTACCGACGCTAGCTACGTGGGCACCAATTTTGCCGAGACCGACAACGCCGAGGGTCTTTTTGTAAACTTCTGCGCCGATGAATTTTTTCCGGTTCCATTCTTTGGCTTTGACGGACTGGTTGGCATCGGGGATGTGGCGAGAGAGGGACAACATCATCGCGAGGGCATGTTCGGCGGCGGCAATGGTGTTTCCTTCGGGGGAGTTGACGACGATGATCCCTTGGCGGGTGGCGGCGGGAATATCGACATTATCAACACCGACTCCGGCACGGCCAATGATTTTGAGGTTTTTACCGGCTTCGATCACTTCTTTGGTGACTTTGGTCCCGGAGCGAATCATCAGGGCATCGTATTCGGGAATAATGCTGATGAGTTCTTCGAGGGGTAATCCGACTTTAACGTCTACTTGGGCGACCTGGGAGAGGATATCGATTCCGGCTTGGTCGATAGAGTCGGAAACAAGAACT
The DNA here is from genome assembly GCF_001693295.1 of Picosynechococcus sp. PCC 8807. NCBI lineage: Bacteria > Bacillati > Cyanobacteriota > Cyanophyceae > Chroococcales > Geminocystaceae > Picosynechococcus > Picosynechococcus sp. PCC 8807. Next base: position 1,295,602 of record NZ_CP016483.1, on the reverse strand, counting down.
TTAGCCATAACAATTCGATTAAATATAAATGTTTCGTTTGGGTCGGATACTGCGGGTCGTGTCGCCGGGGGCGGGGTTTGGGGGAAGTTCCCGTGGGCACGAGGGCTACAGATCCTTAAGTTTTTGTATAGAACAAAGGATTATTCTATCCTGACTGCTCACCCTGGACGGATTTTTCCCTGGGGGCGATCGCCTTTTTTCTAGATTTACAGGCGGAGTTTTGGTACTTAAATCTCAAAAAGTCCGGGAGGGGCATCCACTTCCAGGCGATTTTCTACTAGATCAACGACGGGGACAATGGCCTTCACGAAGGGGACAAGGTGCTTTTTCTGGTTGGCATCGGTGACTTCGAGGACGTCCTGGGCCGCCATGTAGAGATCGCTGACAATCCCTAGTTTGGCTTGGGTGTTGTAATCAAATACCTCAAGGCCAATCAGGTCGCTGACATGGTATTCGTCGGCTTCAAGTTCGGGGCGATCGCCAGCCCGCACCAGAACTTTAGCACCCCGGATATTTTCTGCTTGGGTGCGGTCTTGGATATGTTCAAATTTCACGACAAATAAATTTTTACCAGGGATTTGTCGGCCCCGTTCGAGTTCTACCGATTGGGGGTCTTGGTTGGGTAATTGTAACCACCGTTGACCGGGCACTTCGAAGCGTTCGGGAAAATCAGTGCTGGGATTAATCCGCACTTCTCCTTTAAGACCCTGGGCGGCCACCACCTGGCCAATGATGATCCAATCCTGTTCTGCCATGTTGCGCCTCGATGCCTTTTTTAGAGCAATGTGAAAAATGTGGGTTAAAAACTCAGGCTTCTTACTTTATCGGATTTTTCTGACGGAACGCGCCCTTTACAATACTTATAAGTTTTACTTGGAATCTGGCCCTTAGCTATGACTGACACAAATTCTGGACAAAATAAACTCAAAGGTCTCGTAATTGGTTTGGTGGCGATCGCCCTGGCGGTATCCCTCGCCCTGGGGATCAAATTCCAGCCCCCTGCCGCTACCCTCGAAGCCCAGGCCGCCGAAGCTGTGCCCCTCACCGTCGCCCTCGACAATGGTCGCCCGACTTTGATGGAATTTTATGCGGATTGGTGTACCAGTTGTCAGGCCATGGCCCCGGATCTTCGGCAAATCAAACAAACCTACGGCGATCGCCTTAATTTTGTGATGCTCAATGTCGATAACGGCAAATGGCTCCCGGAAGTGCTGAAATACCGCGTTGATGGGATTCCCCACTTTGTTTTCCTTGATGAAACTGGTGAGGCGATCGCCGAAACCATTGGCGAACAACCGCGCAGTATTTTAGAAGCCGACCTCAATGCCCTCCTCGCCCACAACGACTTACCCTACACCTACGACCAAGGCCAAGTTTCTAAACTCGATCGCCCCAATCAACAACCTCGCCAGAGTGATCCCCGTAGCCACGGCGCCCAGGTTAAGTCCTAGGTTTTGGGCGAAAAACTTGCCTCACAAATTTTCCCAGAAAGGTTGGCTATAATTGAAGCCAATTTTAAGGCCCTGGCCCGTTCGTGCTGGTGCCTCAGTTTTCTAAATACCCTAGGTTTCAGGTTACGCCCTGTTTCAGTAAAGTACCTATGAATATTAAGTCTCTCCTCACCACCATCACTTGCTTGTCAGTCGGCTGTCTCGCCCCCAAAGCAGCCCTGGCCCACGCCATTGAAACGAATTTCCAAGTGCGCTTCGATAACTTTGAGCTCCAAAGCACCTTTGGTGATGGCGAAGTTTTCCCCAATGCCCCCGTTACGGTTTACTCTCCAGAAAATCCTGACCAACCGATCATGATTGGTCGCACCGATGAAAACGGGAAATTTAGCTTCAAAGCCGACACTACCAAAGCCGGAGACTGGGCCGTAGAAATTGGTTCCGCCGACGATAGCCACTGGGATCGCCTAATTGTGCCCGTCCAAGCAGAGGGGATCGACGCCAACGCCATTAGCGAACTGCCCCAACCGGAACACAGCCATGATTACTTTGCCTATTCATTCCTAGCGGGAATCGTCGGCTTGGGCCTCGTCTTTGGGATGCGCCAAAACCAAGACCGCGCTTAAACACAAATTATTTTTTACAAATTAAGGCTCACTGCCCCTTGACGGAGAATGCGCCAGCCGGAGCCTGTCCACTGGGCCACCGTCGAGGGCTGTCCACTGCCAATTTTGCTTGTTCGTTCCTGGGTTGTGCAATCAAGCACTGGGATTTCGGGAAATTCTTTGGCGATCGCCGCCATCCATTCGAGGGGGTCGCTACCGGAACGGTTGGCGCTGGTGGTGGCGAGGGGGCCTGTTTCTCGCAAAATCCCTTGGGCCAAGGCCAAATCGGGGACACGCACGCCAATGGTACCGGAATTAGTCGGATTCATTGCCGCTGAAACCTTTTCAGAAGCGGGCAGGACAAGGGTCAACGCCCCTGGCCAATATTGCTGGGCGATCGCCTGCCATTGTGCTTTTTCTGTTTCACTACCCACTACATAGTCCCAAATCTCTGGCAAGGAAGCCGTCATTAGGATCAACGGTTTGTCGGGCGATCGCCGTTTCAATTGATAGATCAGGGGGGCGGCGTCGGGTTTTGCCGCGAGGGCAGGCACGGTATCCGTGGGGAAGCTCACCACTTGGCCATTGTTTGCCTGGTCAACCAGGGCAGCAGCAGTAACGAGGGGCATTAATTATTGGGTTTGTTTGAGATGGTCAAATACACTTTTATCACCAATATCATCGGCGGGCTTTTGTGTAAATTTCCGGGCCGCAAAAATCACAAACAAAACGCTCCACAGACTGAACCCAATTTGGGCAACTTCTAGAGGTAAAAGCTGGGTTAGATGACCGAGTAACAGGAATGGCACCAAAGGCGTCAAAAGCATTGTTTCCAAACGCCGAAAACAAAAACCCTCCTTAAAGAAAATTCCCGTCAAGGCGGCAAAAAGAAAGCCAATGCCCCAGAGGGTTTGGGGTTTTTCTAAAGCGGTGACGAATAGCGGTTCTGGAAAAATGAGACCAAAGACGATCGCCGCACCACAGCCCACAAGCCAAAAGCCCTGGAGCAGTCGGTGTAGAGGAATTAGATAAATATGAATCTTTGCCAAACTGAGACCCAGACCACCACAAAAGGCGACGAATAGTCCAGAAATTAATCCCTGCGTCCAACCCTGATCGTCTAAAGCAATAGCTAAAACAGTACCAAAGCTAAAGGCACCAGCGGCGATCGCCAACCCCAGACGATAAAGAAAAACTTCCTGGCGATCGGCAGCGGTGATCGTAAATTCGCCGTAGTAACCTGTGTAAACTTCCGGGGTTTGGGGTGATAAAGAGGCATCAGACATCGTTATTTCCAGTCATCCATTTCCAAAACAGCTACGTTTATCGTTTCAAATTATTCAGTTCTGCTTGGAGAGATTCCACTTCCCGTCGGAGCCGTTCCGCTTCGTCCATGGCGTCGGTGTTTTCGGGTTCGTCATCGTCAAGGATTTCAATGCGGCGCGGCTCTTTGGTCTCGCTGTTGGAGCTTGTTGTCGTTTCTGGGCTTTGGGGCACCCGCTGTTGGGCCTGCTTGACCATTTCATTGACAAATTTTTTGGCCTCCTCGGCGTTCATCTCCCCTTTTTGCACCATCTCATCGGCGATGACCTGGGCCTGTTCGCGCAGATCATGGATCGTTGCCCCTGCTTTTTCGGCAGCGAGGGAAGCGGCCCCGACCCCAAGGTAAAAAGCTTTTTGTACTAAATCACTGAAGCCTGCCATAGTCTAAAGTCCTGTGTCATCAAGCGTGCTGTTTTAAGCATAGTCGATAAATTTGAGGCTTGGGCTGGGGGCGATCGCCTGTCCCCGTAGCGAAGAGCAATATTCCGGAGCATCCTTTGGGGAGAAATAGCGAAACGTTGATCTTCTTGCAAGGAATCGGTTACAAACAGTAACAACAAGCAGTACATCTTTGAGGAAAAACCCTTGCCCCATTCCATTGTGACTGACGTTTGCGAAGGCATCGCGGATTGTGTCGAAGCTTGCCCTGTGGCTTGTATCCATGATGGCCCCGGTAAAAATGCCAAAGGTACCGATTGGTACTGGATTGACTTTGATGTGTGCATCGATTGCGGCATTTGTATTCAGGTTTGTCCCGTCGAAGGGGCGATTATCCCAGAAGAAAATGCCACGTTACAGCGTACTCCCTAATTGTTGGGACTTGATCTAGATTGTTTTGAGACATAACAAATCCCCGCAGCAGGGGATTTTTATTAGCTGTATTAAATCTCTATTACCTTGAGCCAAGAGTCTTGATAAAGCTCTGAATGTCAGCGGCGTTTAACCCATTGAGGTGAATGGTTTGTTGGGGTTGGCGAAAATGACGGGGCAGCGATCGCCGATAGGTGGGGTCATAATGCGCTTCGAGGATTGCCTCCACAAATTCTGGCCATTGTTGAGCATCGATTAAGTTGTACCAGGCTTGGATTTTGCCCTTGCCATATTTGGGTACGAGGTGACTGAGCAATTGTTTCAGGGTCGCTGGATGTTCGATGAGGTGGGGATATTCCGCGATGAGTAACTTAACCCGTTCGGCCATCGGTAAAACCACTTCCACCACAGGCGATCGCCGCATATTTTCCCAGAGGGGTTTCGGCACATGGATTTTGCCAATGGTCTTACTTTCTGACTCCACCCAAATCGGTCGCCTGGGATCAAAGGCTTGGAGCTGGGCCACCAGTTGCGACTCAAACCACTTTTGCGCAGGCTGTTGCTGGGGGGTTTCTTGCCACATTTGTCCCAACAGAGATCCCCGGTGGGCGGCGAGGGCTTCTAAATCTAAAACCTGAAACTGTTCTGCCTGTAATGCTTGGAGTAATTTGGTTTTGGCGCTGCCCGTATAGCCGCAGAGTACCCGCAAAGACAGGGTCGTTCCGAGATGGGCAAGGGCTTGGCGCACATACTGACGATAGGTTTTGTAGCCCCCCGTTAACAGGGTTGTCTGCCAACCGATTTGGCTCAGTACCGTCGCGAAACTGTGGGAACGCTGGCCGCCCCGCCAACAGTAAATAAGGGGATGAAAGTCCTTGGGCTTCTCTAAAAAATGCGTTTCTAAATGACGGCCAATATTTTGAGATACGAGGGCGGCCCCAATTTTACGGGCTTCAAAGGGTGATCGCTGGGTGTAGATGGTGCCCACCAAGGCCCGCTCTTCGTTACTTAATACCGGAAAGTTGACGGCACCGGGAATATGATCCTCGGCAAATTCCGCTGGCGATCGCACATCAATAATGTCTGTGTAGGGTTGAAAATTCTGATCCCAAGGATTTGTCGTGCTGTGAATCGGAGGAGCCATCGCCACCTAACTTTACGTTGTGAATCAAGCCTTCACCATAACAAAAAGACAGCCACGGGGCTGCCTTGGGGGTTTAGGTTTTAGCACAAGTCTAGGGAGATCTAGAACAGAGGAGATAGGGGCGCGCTAAAGAAGATTGCGGCGAGGGCAAAGGCGACACCACCGGCTAACAACACATTGTTATAGAACCAACCAATTTCTTTTTCTTGGCCAAAGAGGTTTTCTTCTTGACCCGCCGAGAAGAAGAGAGACCAAGCTTGGGTCGCGGAAATGGTGGCGTTGCTGAAGTCCTTACGGAAAATAACGGGGGTGAAGAGATTTTCGGGTTTGTAATTAAAGTTGGTAACCATAAAATTGCCTGTTTTGTTTGTCTATATTAATAATCTTAACATAAGTTTACGAAATATTGCAAATTGTTACAAAGGCATTGACTTTTGTTTGAGCCTTCAAAAATTAATTTCCTAGCCAGTTGGGTTCAAGGTAATTACACACAGAACAGGGCTGGAGGGCATCGAGGATTTGTTGACCGTAGGCGCGGTGGTTGATGCGGTTGTCGAGGATGGCGATTACACTTTGCTCTTGGTGGAGGGGATAGGTAGCCCGTTGCATTTCCTGGAGGGCCGTGGGGAGTAGGTACAGGCGAAACCAATCTTGGCGTTTTTGTTTGTATTGGGCGACGCGGGCTGCCACCAGGGGATTTTCTAGGGACGGGAGAGGGAGGGTGGCGATCGCCATCAGTTGAGGTAACGGGAAGCCCACGGATTGACCATAGAACAAGGGATCCGTGAGCCGCCGCCAAAAGGCCCAACCACAGATCAAAATGCTATCGGCTTGGGGATTTGCTGTTTCTACCTTGACCCGCGACCCAAACTCAGCGGCGAGGGCCGCCCCCATCTGTGCCTGGAGGGGCACGTCGTTAATTAATAAAACAATGGGACGCTTCTGGTGAGGGTGGCGGCGAATTAGATGACGCAGTTGGTGCAATAGTTCCCCTTGGAATTCTGGGGTATTGGGTAAGGGAAGGCGCTGTTCTGGTAGATAAACGCGCACTTGATCCTGTTGACGGGGGGGCGCAAAGTCTACGCAAGTGAGCTGGTCTGGGTTGAGGCCAATTTGTGTACAAAAGCTTGGGGCTTCTCGTTGGGGTTCGAGAAAGCTTCCAATCAATAAAGTCGGCTGCCGTTGCCAGAGGGGTGCAAGGCTTTGGTTAAGGGTTTGAGGAGCTACTTGGAGAGAAAATCGGCCGTCCCGTTGGTGGAGGTGCGCCCAGCAGAGAGGTGACTGGTGACGGTGTTGCCAGGTGGCCGCAAAGGTACGCCAAGCTGCGGGGAGGTGGGGGAGTTGAAAACAGGTGGCCAAACGGCGTTGATTGTCTGGGTCGAGGGGATAGCAATGGTAGGGATTCGGCGATCGCCGCAGTAGTTGTGCCTTTAATTGGTCGTGCTGGCTCTGAATAAAATCCTGCTGGCCGGGGTTTTGTTGCTTGAGCATTTCCCAATCGGCAAGTTGCAGCTGGCAACGGTAAAAATCTTGGGCCCACTGCCATAGCTCATCGACAGGATTAAGAATCGTTGTCACGGGGGCCGGGGGGCGATCGCCAGTCATTCTTCCGAACCATTGGGGAGGGGTTAAAAGCGTAATGGCGCTGGGCTGGGTTTGGTCTCCGGTTTCAAGGATGGCAATGGGGCGCTCGGTTCCCAGTAAACGCTGTAGGCGAGGGATTTCCTCTGCCTGGAGCCAAGTTAACAATAGCTGAGGGACAACGATGGTGACAGGCTCTGAACTCAAGAGGGCAGGGGTCAGATAGCTGAGGGCATAGTCTTCGATACCCGTTCTGGTTTGAATTAGAGCAGAGCGACCTAAGCGTAATCCCCGCGCCACTAACCGGGCCAGGGTTAAATGGTGGGGCCAGGGGCTAGTATTTTGCTCACGGGCGATCGCCACCAGGATTTGGTGTACCTGTGCTTCCATCATGGCGTCACTTTTCCCATTAACACAACAACCCAGAATTTCCTAAGCAAGAATTGATCCCCCCGCAAAAACGCTTTCTAGCCTATCAGAACCCTATTGCAGCGGTAGTGATGGGTCTGGTATATCCATGGATATGGATCAAAAAACCCACTTACGACAAACCTTTAAACAACGGCGGCGATCGCTGCTTGAATCAACTTGGCAACAGGCCAATGCCGCCATCTGTCAGCAACTCCAGGACAGCTTGCTCTGGCAAAATTCCACAACAGTTTTGGGCTACCTATCCCACCACCGAGAGCCCTGTTTACAAGCCTTACTGAGTGCTCCTAAAACCTGGGGATTACCCCGCTGTGTCGGGGACGATCTCGCTTGGCACCATTACCAAATGGGCGATCGCCTGATACCGGGCAAATTTGGCATCCGCGAACCGGAAGCCACGGCTCCTTTAATTGATCTAACGACCATTGATCTAGTGCTAGTACCAGCCCTTGCCTGTAGTCAAACGGGCGATCGCCTCGGCTACGGCGCTGGATTTTATGATCGATTTTTTGCCACCCTACCCCAACCCGTCACCACAGTGGGCATTGTGTTTGAATGTTGCTTTGTGCCAACCCTGCCCAACGATCCCTGGGACGTGCCCTTAGACTATGTTTGTACAGAAAAACGACTGATTAAAATTGCCCAGGAGCTTTCCCAATGACCAGCGTCATCCTCAAATCTTTGCTGTATTTTGTGCTGGCGGGGCTGTTTGAAATTGGTGGCGGTTATCTCGTCTGGCTCTGGCTTAGGGAAGGAAAAAGTTTACCCGTCGCCCTTTTGGGCTGGCTACTGCTGATGGTTTACGGCGTGATTCCGACCCTGCAACCGGCTCACTTTGGTCGGGTCTATGCGGCTTACAGCGGTATTTTTATTGTTTTGTCGTTGCTGTGGGGCTGGCGTATCGACCAAGTTCGTCCCGATAACTACGATTGGCTGGGCTGTGGTTTGGCGATCGCCGGGGTTTTGGTCATGATGTATGCTCCCCGCAATTAAGCGCCGTTAGGATTTTTCGCCCCTGACTTTTGCGAACCCATCAAAAAGCCCCCCAACCAGCTAGGGATTGAGGAGCCAAGTGCTAGGCGATCGCCAAATGATTAGTTAGCGGTTTCTTCGCCTTCAGCAGGTGCTTCTTCAGTCGCTTCACCTTCAGCGGGAACTTCTTCTTCAGTTACTTCACCGTCAACGGGAGCTTCTTCGGTAACTTCACCTTCAGCGGGAACTTCTTCCGTGGTGGTTTCATCGGTGGGTGCAGTGGTCTCAGGGCCGCAAGCACCTAAGAAACCAAGGCTCATAACAGAGGCGATCGCCACCAAGAGAAAACGTTTGATGTACATAATATAAATACTCCTTAATCTAAATTAAGACCAAGTTAAAACAGCTACTAATTATAGCGACGGAAAATTGCCCTTGAGTAGCCGTCAAGTCAAGAACCATAAAGGTTTGAACAAAAATAAAGCTGATCATCAGAAAGGCTAATCAAAACACTATTGCTTTTCTGGTTTTTTCCGCCTGGAGGATCATGATCTTTTTAGCTAACCTAAGCTAAAGCTTTAACAAACGTTTTAGTGAACCGAATCCAATTCTTTCGCTATTAATTCTCAACAACAATTATTGATAAGTAAAACTACTTATTCCCACCAGCCCCGAAGCCCAGAAATTAAGATCAAGAGCCAGTGCTGTTTCGGGTTTTGCAAAAAATGTTGATGGCTCTGGGTAAAAATGATGCGAGTCTCTCAAATTGTCTCTGATATTACCAATATTTTAATTGTGAATTTTAAGAGAATGATTGGTGTTCCAATGTGCCTATTTTCATCAAGGTAATGCTACATTCTAAATAATGACCATGGCTTTCTTAAAATAAAAATTCGAGAAAAATGATTGGATTATTATTGGGACTAAGTGCTTTCTTTTTGGTTACAACCTATGTCACAACTCAATTTGCTGTGATTTATGGCTACTGGGGGTTCAACTCCCTCGTTCAATTTAGTCAACAAGCAATATTTTGGGTCGGGGTTCTCTTCGTGGTTTGGTGCTTTGCAGAAGATTAACCTTAAACTCATGATTACATTTTATTTAACTACCTCCTTTATCCTGGGCAAAGTTTCAATAATTCCTTAACCAAAATTATCTTTTTCAGCAATTATTATTGGCCCAATCTTTGACTTGTGTAAGCCCATGGACGCTGCGGAAAAAATTTGCCATTCTTTCCTCCGGGGTCAGGTGATTCCCCGCTATTCCCAGGATATTTGGCAGGTGGAACGGGGCGTGTTGCAGCTCCGGAGCCATACCCCCGAAGGAACGGTGACGGTATTGGGTTGGCTGCAAAAGGGCAGTTTTTGGGGATCATTTATGACCAAACTGGAAGGGATTGAAGCGATCGCCCTTGTGGACAGTCGTCTGGTGCGCCACTCCGCCAAAGCCGTGAAACAGTCTCCCAGCCTCCAGCAGGAATTACTCCAACAAACCCTCCAGCGCCTCCGTCAAGCCGAATATCTTTTGGCGATCGCCGGTCTCAAACGCATTGAAGACCGCTTAATTTCTTTGCTGCTGCTCCTCAAGGACGAAATGGGCAAATCAGAAGCAACCATCACCCGGCTCCGTTATCGTTTCACGCACCAGCACCTCGCCGATACCATTGGGACGACCCGCGTCACCGTCACCCGACTTTTTAAGGAATTTCAACAGCAAGGCTGGCTAAAAATTGATGGCGATCGCCACATTTTATTATTAGATGATCCTCAAGGCGATCGTCTCCCCCTGCCTCGACTCTAGGTGCTTGCCCTAACCCGAACATTGTTGACGCCACATCACATCGCCAATTTCTCCGCCTCCCGTGCGGGAACCACCCTCCACATTAAAGTAATGATCATAGGAGCCAAACCCTGAGATTACCGCATACTCTGATTTCACATCCCCATAGGTCGGCATTAAACGACCATCGAAAAAGTAAATGGGAAAGCTAGGGGGATCTGTCGGCGTTGTACTGTTTTGCAAAATGAGATTGGCCCTGGGATAGCCCACCGAAATTGAATATTCAAATCGGGCCACCTCTCCCCGCTGCTGATGATTAATAACGCCAATGTAGGGAACAGTCACAAAGCCTTGGGCTGGCTCAAAGCGCAATGACACTTGGGGATTGCCAATGGCTTGAAAGGTCACATTGCCGTTGCGACAAGCTTGGGCATTGTCACCCAGTTGAAGCGTACCTCCAGGCCCAGGCTGAAACAAATCGGGACGATTACCAGGGGGCACCCGCACTGGTTCCGGTGATGCCGCCACAGACCCAATGGCACCAATGGCATCAATATCTGGGCCACCGTAGGGACTACCACTTGTTCGCCAGTCGGGATAATCACGTAAGCGCACGAAGCGATATTGGGCACCAGGGGGCAAATCATTAAACCTCGCTAAATCCACAGAACGGGTAGCGCCTTGAATACGCCCCAACTCGTACCATTGCTGTCCATCTATAGAAATCGCCACGTTGGTGGCCTCCACCGCTGGCCCCACTTCAAAAATGTAAAGATCTGGCCCTAGCACGTCCACCAGGCGATTATTTACGAACTCCACAATCAACGCAGAAGAATTCATTTCATCTGAGGCATTACCGAGGGAGACGTGGTTACCATCTGGAATGCCTAGGGCGCGGGAGCTGTCACGATATTCACCACTGACATTGGTGGCCCCGTTGTATTCCAAGCTCACGACTCGATCTGCAAAGGAGCTGGCCCCCTGGGGAAAATCAATCCCTTGGTAAACTTCGGCTTTCACGGAAACGGCGAGGGGAAGGCTCAAAAATAAGGCACTGCTGAGGCAGATCTTGACAGATGATGGTATCGAACTTTGGTTTTTGGTTGGGACATCCATGGTGGCAATAAGACGGGCACACCACTTCAGTATAGTGAAATAATTCGCCACTACCATCCGCCAAAACTCGGAAAATAACGATAGTAATAGTTAGCGGTATTTTTGCTGTTGTTGAAATATTTTTTGTGGTCAAAGGAGACAAATTTCAATTAAACAGTATTAATCGCTGGGGACTGGAAATTTAATACTTAATTGGCCGTCGATTTGCTTGGAAATACGGGGGATCAATAGGTAATGTCAGTTTCAATGGTTACTTCTAGGGTCTCTTCATCGACCGTAATAAACAGGCGGTTCGGCTGACAACAGACTTGGCAATCTTCGATATAATTTTGGGAAAAACCACCACTGAGATCTACAAAAGTAATGCTTTCTTCGCCACAATAGGTACAAAAATAGTTCGCTGTATTTTCCATAATGAATTGCCCGCTTAGTTTGTTTTTCTGTCACTAAATGTTTCTCAATATTTTCTGGGGGAGCACCTCAAGTTTTATGAAGGCTAAGGGAGGGGATTTCGTCTCCTAAGACACAATAAAAGTAGTTAGATACTGTATATGGGACGTAGGAAAGATGGTCATGTTTCAGCAGCGATCGCCAAAGACAGGATTAGCAGAGAACTGCGCGGCAGACCAGCCCCGGGACCGAATTTTAAAGGCGGCACTACAGTTATTCGCCCAAAAGGGATACGAAAAAACCACAACGAAGGAATTAGCCGCCAAGGCCCAGGTGGCAGAGGGAACTTTGTTCCGTCACTTTAGCAACAAAAAAACCATCCTCGTGGAAGTGGCGACCCTCGGCTGGATGGATCTCCTCACGGATTTTTTAACGGAAATGAGTGAGATGGGCAGCTACAAGGCGATCGCCCAGGTGATGCGCCATCGGATGCTGAATATGCACAAAAATAAAAATCTGCTCAAGGTTTGTTTTATTGAAACCCAAGCCCACCCAGAACTCCAGGAAAAAATCCAGGCAGAAGTGATCGATAAAATGACGGGTATTGCAGAGGCGTTTTTCGAGTCGGCCATGGAAAAGGGCATTTACCGGAAAATGAACCCCCACATTGTCGCCCAGGTCTTTTTGGGGATGTTTGCGATCGCCGGCTTTTCTGACGTGACCATCGCTGACCCCCACGCCACCCCAGAGTCACTCCGGGAAATGGCAGAAGGCATCGCCGACATCTTTCTCCATGGTGTTTTGGCCTAGAACCCAAAGCAAGGGGCGCATCCCAATAAGAACACGCCCACCCTTAAACATTGTCAATTTACAGCACTCTATTTGTAAGCTTTGACGCACTCTTCCACGAGGGGCGCAACGGCATCGATGTCTTTCCAGCCTAAAATTTCCACTTCTTTTTTCTCCAGATTCTTGTAGGAGGCAAAGAATTCGGCAATTTCATCTAGGCGGTGCTGGGAGATCTGTTTGATGGATTTAATGTCGTTGTAACGGGGATCTTCGGCGGGAACACAGAGAATTTTTTCGTCGCGATCGCCACCGTCGATCATTTCCAACATCCCAATGGGGCGGGCAGCGATGACACAACCGGGGAAGGTCGGTTCGTCCATAATCACCATCCCATCGAGGGGATCGCCATCATCGGCGAGGGTATTGGGCACAAAGCCATAGTCGTAGGGATATTTCACCGAAGAAAAGAGCACCCGGTCGAGGGCAAAGGCATTCATATCCTTATCGAACTCATACTTGTTTTTGCTGCCGCCGGGAATTTCGATCAAAACATTAATCAAACCAGCTTTCGGTTGGGCAGGAATCCGAGATAAATCCACGGGTAATTTCTCCAAATATATCCAGAACAAAGGGTTGAGGCGGCCCTAAAACACTCTAAAAAAGTGCGAGGCGATCGCCCTCAAGCATTCTACACAGAAGCGGTTCCTTTGCCCGCAGGATTATTCCAATAACACAGAGGAGGTGAGATCCGGTGCGAGGTTCTGGACAGGTCGGTCGGAGTAATACCCAATAATCAGTAGGGGAATGGTCAAGGTCAAAAGGGCGATCGCTGTACCAAGCAGATCAGACCATCGGGGGGAAGGGTCGGCAGGTTTGCCGGGAGAGCCACTGGAGTCCATAGGTGTCAGGGCCTGCTAACACAATTGTTAGGAAGCCAATGTTTTTAAAAAACTAAAAAATTAAGTGGTTAAAGAAGGTGCTGTTATTCTAACTAAGAATTGGCCCAGAACTGTGTTGGGTTTGACGATTTTCGCTACCCTTAAGATTTCTTTAATCGTTGGGGTCTTTTCATCACAGGCTATTGGGACGAATTCAAGGCTTGTTCTGCCACCAAAAAATCAACAAATTGGCGGGCGGTTCGGCCGGAACGACCATTGTGGCGGGTGGCCCATTGCTTCGCTTGAAAATCCAACTCAGCCGGAGCCAAATTTAAACTAGCTCTTTGGGCTAAATGGTGGACGATTTCTAAATAGGTGGCCTGATTAGCCGGGGCAAAGGTCAGGGTCAACCCAAAGCGATCACTAAAGGATAATTTCTCTTGAACCGTATCCCAGTGGTGAATTTCTTCTGCTTGACTGGGTCGGGGCCGTTCCTCAAAGAATTCCCGCACCAGATGACGGCGATTGGAAGTGGCATAGACGACCACATTACTTGCCTTAGCCCGGATACTGCCTTCGAGCACCACCTTGAGGGACTTAAACACTTCATCATCCTCTTCAAAGGACAGATCATCAACGAAAATAATGAATTTTTGGGGTTGTTGCCGGAGGATCTCCACAATTTGCGGTAAATCTCCCAGACCTGTTTTGTCCACTTCAATTAGTCTAAGGCCCTGGTCATAGTAGGCCCCTAACAAGGCTTTTACCAGGGAAGATTTACCAGAACCACGACTCCCGTACAGGAGGACATTCAACGCCGGTAAACCCTGGAGCAGGGCTTCGGTATTACGAATCAAGGCAGTTTTTGGCTCAGGGTAGCCCACAATGTCGGCGAGGGGGAGCCATTCGGGATCAATGACAGGTTGCAAACTTCCTTCAGCCCAGCGGAACGCACCATATTGGCTAAACTGGCCTGCGCCATGGCGATGGTAATAACCAGCCAACTGCTCCAGGGAGTCGGGCCAAGCGTCGTGGGAATGGAGAAAAGCAGAATCTTTGATGGGCGATCGCCGCCAAGGGGTGAGGGTTGTGGCGACCTGGGTCGCAACGGTGACCCAATAGCGGACGGTTTCGGGTTCGCACGAATACACTTGGTGCAAAATCGTCAGGTCATGGCGTACCGCTTCCTGGAGGGAACGGCTCATTTCCCCTAGGGATTTCACCTGGGCCTGACGACTAAAGGGATTATCGTCCTGGAGAATGCGCCCCACAAGCCAATCTTGCCAACTCACATCGGCGATCGCCAAAGCTTGAAACCAGCGCCCATAGCGTCGCAAGCACTGAATACTGGCCGTTGACCCGGAGGATTGGGCTGCTTGATCTGAATATAAGCTTTCTAACAACGCCAAAAAGGTCTGACCAACTGGATCCGCAAACACCCCCTGAAAAATCAGTAAAGATGCAATTTGCGGATAAAGTAGCCTGGTGGAAATTGTGTTTGAAGCGGGAGCAACCATAAAAATATCTGCCGATGTAATGGGCTAGAAGAATCCAGATGAACTGTGCTGATAGCGCTATACCATTCTGCTAAGAATTTACCGCATTGGGGAAATGGCGGTATTGTATTCCTCAGCATCCTTTACATTTTCTCAATCTGGATCAGATGGCATATTGGCTTTTTCAAGGGAACCCCCGCTATCATCGTGTACTTGATGCCATCCGTGAACAAACGGAAATGCCCTGGCTTGTGACCCGCTACAAAAACAAAATTCAAGTCGGTGATGGCGTTTTAATTTGGATGGCCGGTGAAGCTGCCGGCATTTATGCGATCGCCGAAATCATTAGTCTCCCCACAGTTATTTCCCCCAAAGACATTCAAGACCGCGACTATTGGACGGATCCCAAGCGACTCCGGGCCGATAAACCCCGCAGCCAAATCCGCTTTATTCGCAAGCTCCTCGGTCAACCCCTACGCAAGATAGAATTGCGATTTGATGGCATCCTGCGCGATCTCGATGTTATCCACACGCCCAGCAGTACCAATTTCAAAATTACCCCCGAACAATGGCTGCGGGTGCACCAACTGAAAGGCTGATTTCCCCTAACTTCCCCAAAAACCTCCGTTAAAATAAAACTCTGCTGTGCACCTTTCTTCACCATGACCTCGACCCAAAGTAAAATGCCCCCAACCGAGTCCCCAGATCCCATGCGGGAGATCCCCGATGAAGCAGAAATGTCCTTTTTCGATCACCTCGAAGAACTCCGCTGGCGCATTTTTTATTCGCTGATTTCCGTTGTTGTCGGTTGGGTCGGTTGTTTCTTTTTTGTCAAACCCATCGTCCAGATCTTAGAAGCGCCTGCTGCTGGGGTGAAATTCATCCAGGTGGCCCCCGGCGAATTTTTCTTTCTCTCGTTTAAAGTAGCGGGCTACACCGGCGCTTTACTGGCGAGTCCTTTTATCCTGTACCAAATTATTCAGTTTGTTTTGCCGGGGCTAACCAGGGGAGAACGGCGTCTTCTCGCTCCCGTTGTCTTGGGGTCTGGTGTGCTATTTTTTGCGGGCTTGGCCTTTGCCTACGTGGCGCTGATTCCAGCGGCTTTGAATTTTTTCATTACCTATGGTGCTGATGTCGTAGAGGCGGCCTGGTCCATTGAGCGATATTTTGAGTTGGTGCTGGGTCTAATGTTTTTTACGGGGCTAGCGTTTCAGGTGCCTGTGGTGCAAATGATCTTGTCTTGGCTGGGGATTGTTTCTTCGAGCCTGATGCTCAAGGGTTGGCGCTTTGTCGTTCTGGGGGCAGTGGTGCTCGGCGCGGTGATTACGCCCTCGACAGATCCGATGACCCAATCGCTCTTGGCTGGGGCCGTCCTGGGCTTATATTTTGGCGGCATTGGCATTGTGAAACTTTCAGGACGCTAGGGGCTTGGCGATCGCCTGCAGTACAGCAGCCATTAATTCGGGGCGACCAAAGGGTTTACGGAGAAAAGAATCGGGCTGTGGCACAGAATATTCTGGTAAGGCATCGGCACTGATCAAAATAAACGGAATTTTTTCGGTGGATTGATCATGGCGCAATTGACCAAAAATTTCTTGGCCATCGAGACAGGGCAAGCGAAAATCACAAATAATCACGTCTGGTGTTAGTCGCCGCGCTAAATTAACCCCCAGGGCACCATTTCCTACGCCCGTCACTGCATAGCCTTCAACGATTAAAGAAATCACCAAGCTACCTCGCAGATCAGATTCATCTTCGATCACTAAAATTTTCGGAATCATGATGTGTCACCAAGGGAAACAATGATTTTTGAGGAGAAAATTCAAGACTCTTTAGTGAGCCTAAATCAGGGAAAAATACGACGGATCTCAATAGTCAATAAAAGTTGTAATAGGTCGGTCTGGCTGAGAAAAAATATGATTGCTCAAGAGAAATTTGGCAGAAACAGCTACGGCAGAAAAAGTAATTTTGCAGCGTTGACCTAACTTGCTTACGCTACTGATCATAGAGGCGACCTTGCTTGGAAAAAATAAACCCTAATGAACATTTAAGGTTTCCCAGAAGCAAACTTAATGAATTTTGCTTTTTTTAACTTGCCTGTGGTTTTGTAACTAATTTTCTAAAAAAATATTGCGATTTGCTGAGAGCCTATCTATAAAGTAAATCTTTAGGTAACCAATCGCCGTAGCATTAAGCGAGTCATGCAAGCATAAATTGCCGCCTCCGATACTTCGGGGAATTTTTCATATTCCTTACTCAGACGACGATACCAATTCAACCACCCAAATGTTCGCTCCACAATCCACCGTTTTGGTAGCATCTGAAATTCTCGCCCCTCTCTTTTGATTACTTCTACTGTCGCCTGTATCATCAGCCAAATCCCCAGTCCAAAGACCTCGCCACGATATCCGGCGTCGACCCACATTAATTTCACTCTCTCTAACAACTTTGGCTGTGTTTCTAATAACTCCATCACCGCCGCCTTTGCTAAGGTTCGTTCTGAGGCATTCCCCTCTGCCACCATGGCTTTATAGACCAGACCTAAGCTATCCACCAACAGGCCCCGGCATCTTCCCTTTACTCTTTTGCCTCCATGGAAGCCAAATACCTCCCCCTTTTTTCCGTCGTTTTTATCGACTGAGCATCTACGATTAACACACTTGGTTGTACTGATTTACCTACTTGTTGTCGACATAGGCCGCGCAGAGCATGGTTAATGCTTTCCCATACCCCTTTCCTTTGCCATTTTCGATAGTAGTAGTACACCGTTGGGGAGGGCGGGAAATCCTTTGGTAAATATTGCCACTGACAGCCTGTTTTGAGGAGATAAAAGATACCATTGCAAACCCGTCTCATGTCAGTAGTCCGAGGATGACCACCGGGTTTGGCGGGGGGAATCAAGGGTTGGATTAAGGCCCATTCTGCATCGCTCAGGTCGCTAGGATAGACTTTATCTGTCATGGGTCAAAGCCTCACCACAACGCTCAGTTACCAACCAATCTAGCCTCTATCTTTTCCAATTTTCATCTTTTTTATCTTTACTTTATAAATACCCTCTGAGAGTTGCATCGAAATCAGAGTTTATTTTTAGGTATTTTGTCTTACTGCCTGAAATGATCAATTAAAAATATTTTTAGCTTGTTTGATCTCTGTGATCGGGCGCTATCTGAAGTCAAACAAAATTCGAGCTAATTTTCACGTTCGTTTTCACTAGGGGATTTTTAATTTATGACTTTGACAGCGGCAGCCGTAATTGAATATTTGGGCCTAGAACCCCATCTGGAAGGGGGCTATTTTCGGGAAACTTACCGCTCAACACTCTCCATGGCCACCGAAAGACCGGGAGGCGATCGCCAATTGTTAACCTCGATTTACTATCTGCTCAGTCAATCGCGGCCCATGGACTATCTGCACCGCAACCAATCGCCAATCATGCACTATTTCCACGGCGGTGCGGCGATCACCTACCATACCCTTTCTCCGGAAGGCCAGTGGCAGACCACAAAGCTCGGCTTTGACTTGGCGGCGGGAGAAGTGCCCCAACTCCTGGTACCAGGGAGCTACTGGAAAACGGCCATTTTAGAAGCGGGCGAATTTGGTCTTTTGGGGGAAGCGGTGGCCCCAGGATTTGACTACCAAGATTTGGAAGTTGCCCAGGGGTCAGTGCTCCAAGAACTTTATCCGGAGCATTGGCCGCAACTCAAAGCTTATATTCATCCGAGCCATTAACGAAAGGAAATCATTGCCTCGTTTTGGCGATCGCCCAGGGAAACCCGTTACACTTTGGCTAACGGATCGGCAACCGAGGGAAACACAATGGCAATTTGGGATTTCGGTCGCTTTATGCAGACCCTTATTCAGTTCGATGTTATGCCGGGGAGTCAACTGATTAAGCCTTGGTTGGGTCAAGAAAACGTGGCAGCGGATAATGAAACATTTGGAGGCAGCGCCCAGATGGGAAAAATTTTAGTGGTGGGTGGCGATCGCCCAGAAAATCGAACCCTTGTGCAAGCTCTTTTGGATCGTAGTTACCAAACCCATTGGGCACAAGATGCTGATGAATCTCTAGGTGGCGCGGCCATGCTTATTCTTTGTGCTGATCTCGCCGCCACAACCAGAGACTCTCTCCTCGCCCAGGTGAGCCAAGATCCCCAATGGCGATCGCCCCAGTGGGAACTGTTTAATTTTCGCCAAGCGACCCCTGCCCTCGCCCAACTGTGGGGGGCAGTAGACGACGTGGTGATGGGAGGTGTTAGCCAAAGTCAATTGCGGTTAACCCCGACTGGGGCGCTATTTACAGGTAATGTCTCCACCGATAACAATGGCGGTTTTGCGTCGGTACGCACCAAAAGTTTGGCAAATCCCTGGGATCTATCTAAATATGCGGGGTTCCGGCTCCGGGTAAAGGGCGATGGCCAACGCTACAAATTTATTGCCCGCTGCGAAAACCGTTGGGACGGCATTGGCTATAGTTATTCCTTTGAGACCACCGCAGATCAGTGGTTGAGCGTGGATATTCCGTTTAGCGAACTTGTGCCTGTTTTTCGGGCCAAATCCGTACCGCAAATGGGGCAATTTCAAGCTGACCGGGTCTATGCGTTGCAGTTGATGCTCAGTAAGTTTGAATATGATGGGCAACTCAATCCCAGCTTTCAGCCGGGGTTATTCCAACTAGCCATCGAGGCGATCGCCGTTTATGGTGGTGAACCTTTCCCCCAAATTATTGCCCTGAGTCAAACCACCGCCCCCCAGGAAGCGCTCCAGGAAACGGGGCTCCCCTATTGTCTAATCCATTGTCCCCAGGGTTTTACCGCAGAAAATTTGCAAACTGTGATCAATGTCATTGGCGATCGCCAAGCCGTTAACCAAATTATTACCTGTGCAGCGTCACAGTAACCAACAACTGGCCACCCATGGCAAAGAATTGCGGGGTATCCGGTTAGATATTTAGCATAAACAAGTAAGATCGAAAGCATAAATACTTTGGCTGCCTTAATCCTGTCCCCTTAAACGCTGGTTTCCCGTGGGAATTGTTTCTCAACCTATGACTCCCCCTGTCTCTCTCCAAGCCATCATTCGAGAGTTAGAACAACACCCAGATGCCCAACGCATCAAAAAGTTGTTAATTTATACTGCTGTCAATCGGTGGGAAAGTAATCCCCAGTTACTCCAACGTCTCTCCCTGGAGCGCATCGTCAAAAAAAATCTTGACCAGTTCTTGAGTTTCAAAGAACTCCAGCGGGCCTTTAGTACCTCTGTCAGTACCCTCAGTCGGCCTGCTACCTATGGTCGCCTTGCCAACGACATCTTGACCCAGTTAAGCCCCCTCTACGAAAGCGAAGATCAAGATCTTTCGACGGGTATTGTTGCTGCTGGCCAGAATAGCCACCAAAGCATTACAGAAATTCACCTAGAAGTTGCGGTGCAAACCCTCGAAGAACACCGCGAGAATATTCGCATCAAAAAATTGCTCTATGCCCTTTGTTTTAAGCGTTGGGAAAATAGTTTTCAGGTTTTAGAAGAATACAGTTTGGCTAACCTGTTACGCCAAGTCGTTGTTAACTACCCCACCCGCAACCAATTTGAGACGATCCTGCGCAAATTAGTGTCTCTGCTTAACCGCCAACAAATCTATGGCCAATTGGCTGATGTAATTCTTGGGGCGATCGCCCCCCTATACAAATCTGGTGATTCTGCCACGGGTTTAACCCAACCCACCGCAGACCCCCCAGCGCCAGTTTCCACCCCAGTGGTGCCGCCCCCTCCCCCTGCCCCAAGTCCAGCACCAGAGTCTGTGAACTATAAGCAGACCATGGCTTTTAATATTGACGAGCTCCCCATTCCCAAGCCTGCCAAGTCGATGGATCTTGATTTCAGTGAAAATCAAACCCTGGCGCTAGATCCAGAGACCCAGATGACCCAGACGATGTTGCTCAACACCGGCCCCCCTCGACCAATGCCGGCCCCTACGCCTGCTCCAGTACCGAAAAAAAAGCATTTTGCGGCGGCTCTCAACATCTACGAACTTAAGCTGGAGGTGATGAAATATGCGAATCCCCTCCGCACGAAAATTTTGCTGTTTTCCGTCGTCCATCATCCTTTTGACCTCAGTGGCAAAGACTGGTCAATGTTGCGTACCTGTGATTTTGATGAGTTATTATCCGAAGTGCTGCGGGATGCCTCTAGTCTCAAGGCCCTGGAAATCAAACTTTCGGCGATCGCCCGGTCACTCTTTGACGCCAACGAACATCTCCAGGCCGCCGGAGCCATTGTTCAAGCCGTGACGACTTTCACCAATCCCCCCGTCCATGACCTATGACCCCCCAAGAACTCATTGCTAAATATGCGCTTGGAGAAACCCATTTCCCAGAAGCCCAACTCGATGGCGCGAACTTTTGGGGGGCAGATCTCATCGGCATTAATCTCCAGGATGCTGACCTCCACAACGCAATTTTGATTTTTGCCTATCTCAGCCGGGCCAATCTAAAACAAGCCAATTTCATTAATGCCAACCTCAGCGGCGCTAACCTCAACCAAGCCAATTTAACCTTGGCAGAACTTCATAACGCTGATCTCCATGGTGCTGTTTTAATTGGTGCTAACTTAACCAACGCCGACCTGACCCTGGCAAATTTACTCGACGCCAACCTGATGGGAGCAGATCTCCGGGGGGCAGACCTAAGCGGAGCGAATCTTTCTGGGGTCTGTTTGCGGGAAGCCAATCTTCGGGAAGAAAAGCGAGTTTATAATTCCAGTCTGCGGGGCACCATCCTCCGGAAAGCCGATCTACAGGGGGCAAACCTCCAAGGTGCCGACCTCGCCCGGGGCGAATTAAGTGGTGCCAACCTCAAGGGTGTTAATTTCCGACGGGCCGATCTCCATGAAGCCGATCTCAGTGGGGCCAACTTAGAAAACGCAATCTTGACCGAAGCGAATTTGATTGGGGCAAACCTCGTTAAAGCTAATCTCAAAAATGCGAAATTTGAGCGGGCGTTGATGGAGGATGCTGATCTTCGCCTAGCCAATCTTACCTGGGCTAATCTTCCTGGTGCCCGCCTCAATCGCGCCAAACTCAATAAAGCCAATTTGACCAATGCCCGTCTCAACCGGGCGGATCTCAGTCGCACCAACCTCTCCCAGGCCAAATTAATCGATGCTGAAATGATTGATACTTACCTTGCCCGCGCCAATCTGATGGGAGCAGATTTAACCCGGGCGAACTTGATCCGTGCTGAAATTAGCAGCACAAATCTTGCTGGGGTCATTCTGACTGGGGCGATGATGCCCGATGGCTCTGAACACCGCTAGGCTAACAACCAATTACGCCAACACATAAAAAAACCAGCCTAAGCTTCAGGGCTGGTCAGTTTGAGCTTGCTGTATGAGAGGAGAAACTCAATGTCAAGACGGCGCATGGTACTTTGCCGACAGATCCACTGGAATGGAAATCTGTAAAATCTTGGAGTGAGCTTTGTTAAAAATTGTAACAAGCACCGTCGATTTTTGCAACATTTCTTTACAGATGGCGTAATTTTTTGTCCAGGCCTTGATTTCAGATCTGGCGATCGCCAGCAAGATTAATCACGGAGAAATTGATTCTCTTAAAGATGAGTTGTTTTATTTTTGATGTGAGAATAGATATTTAAGTCCTAGAGAATAGGTAATTATACTCAATTGTTTTATCTAAACTTTTCTTTCTTTGGCGATCGCCTTTGGTTTTTCAGTTGATAGGATGAAATTCCATTCTTCAAGACGTTCTGTGTTTGGAATTGTCTTTGGGAATGAACAGATAAAACAACATCAAATCTTAAATAATTGTTTATTGTTTGCCAGATCAATAGACATTACAGAATTAATCAGCAGGAACAAATGAGTATGAGGCATTATTGCGACGAGTGGATTCAAGAGTGGTGTGATGGCAATGGCTGGACAGATCCAACGTTAGTCAGTACCAATTTTTATTGGGCTTTTCCGCCAAATGGCGTGATGCCCGAACCCATTCCTGGAGAAATTCTCCGCCTCATTAAATCGGAAAAAGGTTTTACCCAAGATGAAAAACGTTGGTTGGCTTTTGCCGCCGGGGTGACCTTAGTTTCAGGTATTTTTACTTATTATTGGCATTGCCCTTTACCGTTGGTGATGGCCTTTGCCTTTAGTGCTGTCACAGCGGCACGTTTGGAGGTTGAAATTCCGGCAACGGCTTAGGAAAAAAAAGAGTCATTTCTCTTGAATCGGTATTTGTCACCCAATAGCCTACGGTAAGCAATATCAAAAATTCATCAATAAGTTTGCAAAAAAGTCCAGGAGAAGCAACCCTAGGATCGAGCATCCTTTGCGATAATAGGGAAGCATTTTTTACCCTTAAAACGTGTTGGCTAACAAAGATCTCCTCCACCATTTTTTGACGTATTTTACTGAGGTTAAGCATTGGGCCTTGGAGGCAAGGTTGTTGCGATGGTTGACTTTGTTGTGGCTTGGGCTTGGATTAGTCACCCTCTTTTCCGCTTCTTATCCGGTGGCAGCCGTCGAAAATGGTGATGGTTGGTACTATGTCAAGCGGCAAATCGTTTGGGCGATCGCCGGTTTGATCTGTGCTGGGGCGATCGCCCGCGTCCCCCTGAAAAAAATTCGCTTGATTTCGTTCGGCGGTTTAATAATTTCTTTTGTACTCATTCTGCTGACGATTGTCGGTTTTGGTCGGGGCAGTGAAGAATGGGGCGCTTCCCGTTGGATTGGGATTGCCGGATTTGCCCTACAACCCTCGGAGTTTGCAAAGCCTTTTTTGGTCTTAGAAGCCGCAAATGTCTTTAGTCGTTGGCGTCAGTTAAAAATTTGGCACCGAGCTGTTTGGTTGAGCTTATTTGCTGGGATTTTATTGGCAATTTTGAAGCAACCCAACCTAAGTACCACCGCCCTTTGTGGTATGACGATCTGGTTTATTGCCTTGGCCGCAGGTATTCCCTGGCTATTGCTGGGGGGAGCCGCTGGTGTCGGGGGATTGGCGGCCTTAGCGAGTATTAGTGTTAATAGTTATCAACGGGAGCGATTGACGTTTTTCCTTGACCCTTTCCGCGCTGCACGGGATGAAGGTTACCAGTTGGTGCAAAGTTTGCTGGCGGTTTCCTCCGGTGGTGGTTGGGGCTTAGGCTTTGGCGAATCCCAGCAAAAGTTATTCTTTCTGCCTATTCAACACACGGATTTTATTTTCGCGATTTTTGCAGAGGAATTTGGTTTAATTGGCTCTTTGGGACTATTGGGGTTACTCTTCGCCTATGCCTCTTTGGGGAGTTATGTGGCTTGGCGATCGCCTGTGCTCCGTCACCGACTGATTGCCATTGGGGCCACCTTTATTCTCATTGGTCAATCTTTGCTCAACATTGGCGTGGCAACGGGAGCTTTACCGACGACGGGTTTACCCTTGCCCCTCTTTAGCTATGGTGGCAGTTCAATTATTTCTAGTTTGATGCTGACGGGACTTTTGGTGCGGATCGCCAGGGAAAACGGCGAAGCAACAGTCATTTCCCTCGCAGAACGACGGCAGCAGCGACAAGAAAATCCAACATAAACGCTCAACATTGAACGAACCAATCAGGAGTCAGACAATTTCTGTTCCAGGGCTTCTAGCTGCTCTCGGCGTACCTCTAGTTCGAGTTGACGACGGGTAAAGTCTTGGCTTTGGGCCGTCATTTCTTGCCGCCAAGTTTCTATTTTTTTTGTTCTTGCTGGACAAACTCCGGGGTGATTTTGCCTGGGACAAAATAATGGTGCACCACATTCAAGAGCCAGTCCGTCGCGTCTTGGATGCTGGCCAATTGTCGCTGTTTATCAAGTTGAATTAAAACCAGTGCCCCCACAGCAAATTCCGTTTGGGAATAAACCATGGAGGGGCGATCGCCTTGGTCATGGATGAGCCAACTCCCGTCAGGCTGCTCTTGCGCCACAAACACAAGTTGAAGCTGAGTCGATTGGGGATGACGTTGAATTTGAGCAAGGTGACGCATCACAGGTAAAGGAAACGCATTACTGAAGTCGTTGTAAACGTTCCGTCAAAATAGATTGTTGTGCTTCAGCTTCGGTAAGGGCAGACCGGGCACCTTCGATCACCTCTGCTGGAGCTTTATTGACAAAGCCAGGGTTATTCAAACGTCCACTGAGGGATTGAATTTCCTTATTCACTTTTACGAGATTCTTCTCTAATTTTGACCGCAGTGCAGGAATATCGACAAGGCCTTCGAGGGGAATTAAGACCTGAATCGTCCCCACGACTCCGGCGATCGCCTGTTTGAGGGCATTATCGACGGTATTGGTCAATTTTAAAGTTTCTACCTTGGCTAATTTAAGAATATAGGCTTCCCCTTTCGCCAAGATGTTGAGTTCCGTTTCCGTTTCACTTTGGAGGATCACGGTGACCGTTGCCCCCGGTTTAATGTCCGCTTCTGCCCGCAGGTTCCGGATCGTGCGGATGGCTTCGATGAGCAGAGCAAATTCATCCTCTAGGGAGGTATCGACTAACTGATCATTTTCGGCGGGGAAAAGCTGCGTCGCGAGGAATGTTTGGCCGTCCGCTTGGGTAAGGGTCTGCCAAATTTCCTCGGTGATGTGGGGCATAAAGGGATGGAGTAATTTCAGAATGTCCTCTAAGACCCACGCCAAAATCTGTTGGGCAACGGTGCGGGAAGCTTGATCTTGCGCTTCCTTGGCATAGAGACGGGGTTTGACCAGTTCGATATACCAGTCGCAGAAATCGCCCCAGATAAATTCGTAGAGGGCTTTGGCGGCTTCCCCTAAGCCATACCCTTCGAGGTTTTTGTGGGTGTCGGCAATCACTTGGTGCAGACGGGAGAGAATCCAGCGATCGCCTAATTCGAGATCCTGCATTTCAGGACGACCCAAATCGGTGGGGGTTTTCCCATCGAGGTTCATCATCACAAACCGCGCCGCATTCCAAAGCTTATTGGCGAAATTCCGGGAGGCTTCTACAGACTGGGATTCATCGGTTTTGCGGTCGTATTGCAAACTGATATCCTGACCTGCCCCAGCGACCTCACGGATCAGGGTATAACGCAACGCATCCGTCCCGTAGCGATCGCACATCAGCAGGGGATCGATGCCGTTATTGGCAGATTTCGACATTTTTTTGCCATTTTCGTCTCGGACTAGCCCGTGAATGTAAACATCCTTAAAGGGAATTTTTCCGGTGAAATGGCTGGACATCATCGTCATCCGCGCGACCCAGAAAAAGATAATGTCAAACCCCGTCACCAGCACGCTATTGGGGAAATATTTCTGGAAATCTTCGCTATTGTCGGGCCAACCCAAGGTCGAGAAGGGCCACAAGCCAGAGGAAAACCACGTATCCAACACATCGGGATCCTGTTCTAGCTGGCAATCTTCGCCGTATTTGGCGATCGCCTTTTGTTTCGCTTCGGTTTCATCATGGGCAACGATAAAGGGCGTGTGATCCTGAATTTCGCCATTGGTTTCACTAACCACATACCACGCCGGAATTTGGTGGCCCCACCACAACTGCCGCGAAATACACCAATCATTCAGCTTCACTAACCAATCCCGATAGACCTTACGCCACCGTTCCGGCACATAGTTCGGTTGATTGTCCTCATCCAAAAAGGCGAGGGTTTTCTCTGCTAGGGGGTCAATTTTGACAAACCATTGGGTGGAAAGGAGTGGTTCTACGGGAACCTTCCCGCGATCACTGTGGGGAACACTGTGGCGATAATCCTCCGTTTTGACCAATACACCATCCTCTTTTAATTTGGCGACAAGATTTTTCCGCGCCTCAAAGCGATCCTGTCCTGCAAACATCCCCGCATTTTCATTTAACGTACCATCGCGATTCATGATGTTAATAAATTCGAGGTTGTGGCGTTTCCCCATCTCAAAATCATTCGGATCATGGGCGGGCGTAACCTTCACACAACCTGTCCCAAATTCAGGGTCTACGTGCTCATCGGCAAACACCGGAATTTCCCGCCCGACAATCGGCAGCGTTAACGTTTTTCCAATTAAATTTTTATAGCGTTCATCATTGGGATTCACCGTAACGCCCGTATCACCGAGCATCGTTTCTGGGCGAGTCGTTGCCACTTCCACATAGCCACTGCCATCGCTCAATGGATAGCGGAAATGCCACAGATGTCCGTCTACTTCTTTGTTTTCCACTTCGAGATCGGAGACGGCGGATTGAGATTCGGGACACCAGTTCACCAAATAATTGCCGCGATAAATTAAACCTTCTTCGTAGAGGGTAATAAAGGCTTTTTTAACGGCTTCGCAGAGATTTTCGTCAAGGGTAAAACGCTCCCGCGTCCAGTCGGCGGAGAGTCCCAGGCGTTTAAGTTGGTTGACGATCGCCCCACCAGATTCTGCTTTCCATTCCCAGGCTTTTTCGAGGAATTTTTCGCGACCGAGATCGTAACGGGTTTTGCCTTCGGCTTTAATTTGTTTTTCGACGAGGGTTTGGACAGCGATGCTGGCATGGTCTGTGCCGGGGAGACAGAGAACATTTTCCCCCTTCATGCGGTGATAACGAACGACAGTATCGATCAGGGAGGTATTGAAAGCGTGGCCCATGTGCAACTTGCCCGTGACGTTGGGGGGCGGAATCACGATGCAAAAGGGATCGCCTTTTTTCTGGGGGTCGGCCCGAAACACTGACCGTTCAAACCAAGTCTGTTGCCACTTATTCTCGGTGTTGTGGGGATCGTACTGACTGGGAAGATTGGGGATATCGGTAGTCATTGGGCCGTCTTGGAGAAATAAAAAAACTTGAGAGCTGCTTCATTGTAAATCGATCTTCGCCCTAGATTGTGCCATGCTGGGTTAGTTCTCCCCAAATTTGTTTGGGGACGGCGATCGCCTAGGATGTTAATCGGCAAATTTGGCGCGACACCGAAACACGGAACAATGTGCTAGAAGGAAGATGAGTTCGCACTATATCTGAACAAGATGGCAAAGAAAGAATATTTTTTATATGGTGGTTTGTTCCTGGCTGGGGCAATTTTGACGCCAGCGGCAGTTGGTTTATTCGGTCAAGGCGATCGCCCCGCTGAAACAACGGAAACAGCCGCTAATGAAACCTTTGGCAATGGCGACTCCGAGCCAAGTTTTATGGCCGACGAACCCACTACGGCCACCTTTGCCGAAAACGACAGCCGCGAACAGATCCTCAAAGATTACGAAACGGTCTCCCCCGAAGCACTCCGCAACATTCCGACGGCGATTCCCCAGTACGCCACCAACCAGCCTTCCGTGCCGCCCTATCCCAACTATTGGGCAAATATCAGAATTCCAAACTTCGCCAGTCAGCCCCTCAACCCCAATCCCAGTGCGGGTCAACCCAGTGGGCAAACAGCAGGCGATCGCCCCCCTAACAATGTCGCCAGCGTACCGACCCTCGATTCGCAAACACCCCCAGACGCTTTTCAGCCTGACCCAGCAACGTCCGCCCAGGAGAATCCTAATTTCCAGGGCCAAGACACGATCCAAGCCCCAAGCTCTGTCAATCTCCGGGATTTTGTGAACTCCGCTCCGGCCCGGGAGCTTACGCCGCCCTAGCTTGCAGAAAATCACGCACAATTTGCAAGATTTGCGCGGAACTGGTGCCATCCCCAAAGGGATTTACCGCATTGGCCATTTGCTCATACTTTTCCCGGTTTGTGAGCAAGAGTTGGGTCGCTTGGAAAATATTGTCCTGG
This sequence comes from Picosynechococcus sp. PCC 8807, assembly GCF_001693295.1. Taxonomy (NCBI): domain Bacteria; kingdom Bacillati; phylum Cyanobacteriota; class Cyanophyceae; order Chroococcales; family Geminocystaceae; genus Picosynechococcus; species Picosynechococcus sp. PCC 8807. The sequence continues at coordinate 1,267,127 of NZ_CP016483.1, read as the reverse complement.
GCGGTACCAATTAATTGGGCCGTACCGGCGGCGATCGCCTCTGGTCGTTCGGTATTTTCTCGCAAAACTAACACCGGCTTACCCAAGCTCGGTGCTTCCTCCTGGAGCCCCCCGGAATCCGTGAGTACCAGATAACTCCGTTGCATCGCCCCGACTAACTGCGGGTAATCTAGAGGTTCGGTGAGAAAAATTTGGGGATGTTGGCCTAGGATTTGCTGAATTGGCTCCCGAACCGTGGGGTTGCGGTGCATCGGTAATAAAATCGCCACATCTGGAAACGCCGTAACAATCTTATGTAACCCCTGCAAAATGTCCTGGAGCGGTTCACCCCAATTTTCCCGGCGGTGCACCGTCGAAAGAATCACCCGTTGCCGTTCCCAATCTAAACCGGGAATGTCACAGGGGGGATTTGCCGCTGCGACGGCTAAAAGGGCATCAATCACCGTATTCCCTGTGCAATAGGTGCCCCCTAAAATGTCCGCTTTTTTCAGGTTGGCGATCGCCTGGGGAGTCGGTGCAAAATGCAACTGAGCAATCTGAGAAATTAGGCGTCGGTTTGCTTCCTCTGGGAAAGGATTCATTAAATTATCCGTTCGTAAGCCCGCTTCCACATGACCTACCGGAATCTGCTGATAAAACGCCGCTAAAGCTGCCGCAAACGCCGTCGTTGTGTCCCCTTGCACCAGCACCATATCCGGGGATAACTTTTGGTAAATCGCCTGTAAACCCGCCAAGCTCCGGCAGGTAATGTCCGATAAGGTTTGTCCCGGTTGCATAATTTCGAGATCATCATCGGCCCGTAGATCAAACCACTGCATCACCTGATCAACCATTTCCCGGTGCTGCCCCGTCAAAATCACATGGGTTTTAAAATCAGACTGCTGGCGAAATTGCCGGATCACAGGCGCGAGCTTAATCGCTTCCGGGCGGGTACCAAGAGTGATACAAACTGAGGGCATAAAACACTCACCAAAAGATCTTATCCATTCTACAGATTCCCTTGCCGGTCACGAAAAAACCCGGCAAATTACCGGGCAGACACAAGCATCTTTTTTTAGATCACTATGAACTTTGGAAAACTCTAATCAACGAGGCAGTGTACAGGTGTGCCTCTAACTAACTTCACAGGTTAAAGGGCAGGCTGCAAAAATAGAATCCGATGCGACCTCTGCATTTCCATGGAGCCAAGTTAACCAAGTCACTTCTTGGGGGTGAACTCCCTTGGCTGTTAGCATTGCCGCTGCGACCAAAATGCCCATCAAGGTGCCGCCAATAATCGTTCCGGCAACAACGAGCACTGCACTAACCGGCAAAATAGACTGGAGCACAATGGCCATGAGCGAACCAATGGTCATCATTAAAACAACAATTGGAAAACCGACAACCAAAAGGCAAACCAGTAGCGTAAAACTCCAGATCAAAAAGCTTTTTAATAGTACAGATAGGTAAGCTGAATCCCAACTGCGCGTCGATGAGTAGTCCATAATCTGTCCCCTCCCAGGGATATGTTTAGTTGTCAAAAAACTTAAATGGAAGCATCAATATTTCTGGGTGTTGATGCCCTTCGATAGTAAATAGTATAAACAGGAATTAGGTGAAAATGAGAATCCCTTTACATAAATTAATTTCTAAAGCTTTTTTTATGGTAGAAATTCAAGGAAAAATATCGAAACCACTGATTATTCAAGTCTTTTGCTCCCTCTAGGTCATTAGAAATAGTTATTTATACTCAGGTAATAAAAAGCCGTTTCTGGACTGCTATTAAACGCTTTTTTGTCGTCAAAACTTTGCCCTAGCACCTGAGATTCTGTTACATTAATTCACATCAAGTCATGGGTATTTATGCTCGGTTTAAAAGAGATTGTTTCCCCCTTGGGGACTGCCCCAGAAAACAGTAGAAATGTTGTGGCAAAAGATCCCTAGATAGAGCTGGAGATTGTGTTGGTGGCAAATCGTTAAAGATGAAGGGCGCGATCTTTGATTTTTGGGTCAAGACAAATGGCGATCGCCCGCAGCATTTCCCCTTTAGCAGAGCGAAGATTTCAAGTTACCATAGGGAAAGTCAGCCAATAAATTTAGGCAAAATTCCCCGGTTAAACCCACACAACACCAGGGTGTCCCCTCATTTTCAGTCCCCTCCATTGCGGAAAGATACCTATGAGTGATTCCATGCCTCCGAACCGTTCTGCGGGCTCCCGTCCTCCCGTTCCCCCTGCCAGCGAGGCAACCCAAATTATCTCTGCACGGCCCCAACCTGCTGTTTCGGCGGATGAAACACAAATTGTGATGCCCCAACAGCGGCGTCCCCAGCCCACGGCCCAACCCAAACAACGTCGCCCGGCCTCTCCGCCACCGCCACCGCCGCTGCAACGGATGCCGCCGCCACCGCCTTTACCTACGCCACCTCGACAATATTTAGGGGCCAATGCCGAACGAATTCCCCAACGGGGGCCAGGGCAACCGAGTTTAAAGGAACTGGTCACCAGGGCTCACAAAGAAGGATTTTCTGATGTGCACCTTGGGGTCGGGGAAGTGCCTCGGTATCGTGATCGGGGGGAAATGGTGATCACTGAATATCCGGTGACTGACCAAGATACGTTTTATGCTTGGCTGCATGAAGTGCTTAAACCACAGGAAATCCAACGCTTTAAGGACACCCTTGATTTTGACGGTGCAACCCAATACGAGTTCGCGCGGGTGCGGATCAATATTTTTGATTCTCTAAATGGCCCCTCTTTGGTCTTGCGTTTGATTCCACTCAAAATTTTGACCATGGAACAGTTGCGCCTACCACCCATCTTTAAGAATATTTCTGATGCAGAAAAAGGCCTCGTTCTGGTTACAGGGCCAACGGGTTCGGGTAAATCCACAACCATGGCGGCAATGGTAGATTACATCAACAAAACCCACCCAAAGAACATCATCACCATTGAAGATCCGATTGAATTTGTTCACCAAAGTCGGAAATCTCTAATCAAGCACCGGGAAGTGGGGATGCACACCCTAAAGTTTGATAATGCGCTCAAAGCGGCCCTCCGGGAAGACCCAGACATTATCCTGGTTGGGGAAATGCGGGACAAAGAAACGGTGAATACCGCCCTCAAAGCCGCCCAAACGGGGCACCTTGTCATGGGAACGCTCCATACCAACAGTGCGATTAAAACCATTGAACGGATTCTTAATCTCTACAGTGCAGATGAGCAGAATGCGATGAAGGTGGCGATCGCCGAATCCTTGGTTTCTGTTATCGCCCAAGGTCTATGCCGTACCACCGATGGAAAGCGGGCGGCTTACCATGACATTTTGGTGAATACCGAAACCATGAAAGATTACATCGTCAGCGGTCAGTACGACAAAATGCTCGAATTGATGCAAAATGGTGAATTTGATGGCATGGTCACCATGAATCAGTCGTTGTTTAACCTCTACCAAGAAGGCCGGATTACAGAGGAAATCGCCCTAGAAAAATCGCCGACGCCCAACGAAATGGCGATGATGCTCCGGGGACGGATCTAGGCAGAGACCCGTTTCTTGGTAAGCTTGTAACGAATTGTAACGATCAAGAAGTTATGTCCGATTTTCATTCCCTCTTTTTGGCAGTTGCTGGCCAACCCTTTCCTTTATACTTCACCCTCGTTTACGTGGTGGGCTTTGTGGCGGCGGTATCCATTGGTCTGATCGCCTTTTTTAATTCCAAGCGGCCTTCGGGTTGGGAAGATGCCAAACGCCCGGATCTGATTCCAGATTTGCAGAAAAAAGAGTCCCAGGATCAGTCTTAGTCGGTTCCGCCGCTGGGTTTAAAGTCGGGGCCAAGGATTTCTTCCATGTCTGGATGATCCTCTGGCTCTGGAGGAAAATCAAATTCGGCGATCGCCTCAATATCAGAGGGGTCGCGGGTGATCTTGACCTGTTGGAGGCGGGGGCCATCAATGCCCATCACTTGAAATTTCAGGTCTTCAAAGTGAAAGACTTCACCCGTTTCTGGGATTTTTTGCCATTGGTAGAGCAAAAAGCCACTGAGGGTTTGATAATCGTCGGTGTAGGGCAATTCAACATTTAGCAAATCATTGAGTTCTTCGAGATCAATTTGGGCATCGACCAGGAAAGTCTGTCGATCTAAAGCTTTGAAATGGAGTGGCGCATTGGGATGACTGTCGAGTTCATCGCCAATAATTTCATTAATAATATCTTTGAGGGTGACAAGCCCGGCGGTACCCCCAAATTCGTCTACTACCATGACCATCGGTTGTTTGGTGCGCTGCATTTTCGGCAAGAGGTCGGCGATCGGGGTACCCTCGGCGACGAAGGGAATAGGCTTTACCCAGCGATTAATGGCCGTATTGAGATTCATCCCCCCGGCGGCTAGGGGTTTAGCAAAATCCCGGAAGCGCACAAAACCGACAATGTCATCGATGGATTCTCCATAAACGGGATAGGCGGAGTGATTGGTCTGGCTGACTTTTTGCAACAGTTTGCCGAGGGTCGCGCCATTGGCGATCGCATGGATTTTGGTGCGGGGCGTCATAATTTCTTCGGCAACCACATCACCAAATTCAATGACATTACTTAAAAGCTCCCGTTCCTCCGCCTCTAGGCCCATGGATTCTTGTTCGGTGGTGATAATCAGTTGGAGTTCTTCTGGTGTCAGTCGGTCATACCAAAGCCCCTGCTGAATCGGCGCAATGCCCCCAAGGCGCAACAGGAGACGGTTAGATTGATTCAAGATCCAAATAAACGGTTTAAAAATTCGGGCGATCGCCAAACTGGGAGGGGCCAACCAGCGGGCCATTTCTTCGGCATGGGAGAGGGCTAAGGATTTAGGACAGAGTTCCCCCAAGACGATCTGCAAATAAGCAATTAAGAAAAAAGCAAAAGGGATCGAAATAGAAACAGCAAAGGGTTGAATCCAGTCGTCGGGGAGAGGCAATCCCACCAAAAATTGAGCAATAACCGTCGCCATGGTATCTTCCCCAATCCAGCCCAGGGCCAAACTAGAGAGGGTAATCCCCAACTGGGTCGTCGAGAGGAGGCGTTCCAAGCGGGACTGGAGGGCTTGCACCATCTTGGCCTGGAGATCCCCCTCCGCAATTAGTTGACTAATGCGCGATCGCCGCACCGAGACAATCGAAAATTCTGCGGTCACAAAAAAAGCATTAATTGCGATCAACAACAACACAGACAATAATCGGACTAAAATTTCACCGCTCGATAACATGGAATTGCGCTATAACCCTTGCAGGCGTACTGTTTCTACCTAACGTATCACTGGAATCTGAGAAAGTTCTAGGGAAATTTCCCGGTCTGGATAGTCCTGAAGTTGGAGCGACAGGGTTTGCGTCTCATCCAGGATCACCGCCGGAATCCGGATGGTGCCAGCATACTTTTGCCGATTTGCAGGGATTTCGTTGGGGAGACCGTCCATTTGGGTACTTAACAATCGTCCCGTTTCGGTTTTAATTTCAAGGAAGTTATACAAAAAATTCACCGCTTCCTGGCCATTATTTTGCAGATTTACTTCCATGAGCCAATCGTTGCCAGAAAGTTGGCCGCTTACAATTTCTAAAGTGACATCGTCTGCACTGGTGCTGAGGGGAAAGGTTTTTTGGTCGGCGGTTTCTGCAGGTTGTTCCTCAATAAAGGCGTCCTTTTGCGGTGCTGCTGCCGGGGTGGCCTTTTGGAGTTCCTTTTCTTGGGCCTGGATCTGATCGTAAACAGACACAATAATTGATCGCTCGGACACAAATTCTAAATTTTCGGCGGGATCTGCTTCACCATTATCGGGCTGACGGCTACGAATCAGTTGCTGACTCGGATTTCCTTCGGGCTGCTTGACACCTTTTAGGGCTTCGTAACCGACGGTAAAGCCATAGAGGGCACTCACGGTTCCAGCACCAAACATCGCCAGTAGGAGCAGGAAAGTAAAAGCCAGGGTCGTTTGAAACTTCATGGGCGATCGCCGAGGGAACAGTTAAGGAAAAGAAGAAATTGTACTATGATAGCCTGTGGGCAAAATCGCCCCAACAAATTTGCCAGGGTTGGCCGAGCGGTTTAGGCAACGAACTCATAATTCGTCCCAGGCAGGTTCAACTCCTGCACCCTGGACTTTCAGATAAATTTTCGAGCTTCAAATTTGCAAATTTAAGGTTGCGAAAAAAAACGCCCCAAAGGCGATCGCCTTTCGTTTGGGAGCATTACCGCTTGGGTGAATGTTATTGCGCCCTAATAACCCATGTTGTAGTCGAAGGCAGCTTCCGTTTGCAGGGAAGAGTTAAACGGATTCGGCAAATCTTGGGTGCGCAGCACCGGGTCACTGTCTACCTGTTGCAACAAAATATCCCGGTAAAGAATATCGATTTTCTTGATATCTCGTTTTGCCCGTTGTTCGGGATAGCCTGCCCCATTCAAGCCAAAGGGAGAAACACCAAAATAATCATTGAGTACTTGGCCCGTGCTAAAGCTCGCAAAGGTATCCTGCAACTCGTAGTAGAGGGCGCGGGTAAATACATCATTTGTATGTTCTGGGTAAGTGGGGTATCTTCCCTCTAGATACGTTTGGGCGATCGCCCCTTGGCCAATTCCCTGTACCGCCGCACCTACCACAAAAACTGTGGTTAAATGATGAAACCATTTTTTCATGGCATTACATCCATAAGTCAAATCTTTACCAGCATCTTTGCTCACAAAACCCAATTGGTCAAGTTTTCTCTGTACTGAACTTCATATACAACCATGCCTGCCCTTTCTGACCTCCTGACCGCTGATCAAGCCACCCTCAGACAAACACTCCTCAATCAAATCGCCACAGATGCGTATAAAGAAGGCGACTTCACCCTCTCTTCCGGACAAAAAAGCACCTACTATATCAACGGTAAATTGGTCACCCTCACCCCAATGGGAGCGCTCCTCATCGGTCGTCTGATCCTTGCTCAGCTCGATCAAGACGTTGCTGCTGTCGCTGGTTTAACCCTAGGGGCTGACCCGATTGTTAGCGCCGTCAGTGTTGTGTCAGCCTACGAAAATTGTCCCATTCCGGCTCTGATTATTCGCAAAAAAGCAAAGGGCCACGGCACCCAAGCCTATATCGAAGGGCCATCCCTTACCCCAGGCGCGAAAGTGGTTGTCCTTGAAGATGTTGTGACCACGGGACAGTCCGCCGCCCAAGCCGTTGAGCGTCTCCGGGATGCCGGTTACCAAGTAGAAGAAATTATTGCCCTTGTTGACCGTCAGCAGGGAGGGGCCGAATTTTACGCTAGCCAAAATCTCAAATTTTCTAGCTTGTTTACGATCACCGAAGTACAAGCCGCCTACCGCGCTTTAAATGCTTAGTCCCAGACATTGAATCTAATCAAAGTCCTCACTCAATCTGGTGGGGACTTTGGGAATTGGCCCCTGCGTAATGTTTGGTAAATGCTCCCTTGGCTAGGTTGGTGCGGCAGTGCTATGACTGAGGCAAGTGGCCATGGTGGAGCTTAGGATAATGGCGAATCGCTACCCGACACAGATCAACGCCCTTTGGATGGCTTTTCTTTTGGGAACCTTGTTTCATACGGACTTGGGATTGATGCCTCTGTTCCACGACCAGGCGGTGGAGCATTCCCATGCTGGAGGTAACCTAGATCTCGTTTTCGGGTTTATGCTTTTTTTCTTCACCATCCCCATGATGTTGATCATTTTGACGACTTTCACCAATAGTAAAGGGTTTCGGCGACTGCATTTTCTGGTGACTGTATTATATTCAGTGCTAAATGTTGGCCATTTGATCGCAGACATTGTGGTGCAAGCTCCCTGGTATCAGCTTGTGTTGATGACGTTACTCCTGGGGATTGGTCTTTTATTGAATTTGGTGTCGTACCAGTGGCTCCAAAAACGTTACCATCGGATCAGAAAAACAATTCCTGCCGCCTAGGGTTTTTGTGTTGTGAGCGGCAATTGTGCAGTGTAATCAATGAAAATTTTATGTATTCACGGCCTCAGCCGGACGCCCTTTTCTCTCCTGGGGTTAGCTCAATATTTGGAGCGCCATGGTTGGGCAACGGAGCAATTTGGCTATTTTGCGGCCACGGAAAGTTTTGAACAGATTGTGGTACGGCTTCGCCAAAAAATTCAGGCGATCGCCAAAACCGGAAAATACAGTATCGTGGCCCATTCCTTGGGAGGAGTCCTGACGCGGGCTGCCCTCACTTGCCCGAAAACCCCAGACCCAGAACATGTAGTGATGTTGGGCACCCCGAACCAACCACCTCGTTTAGCGGCTTGGGCTTGGCAATTGCCTCCTTTTCGCTGGTGGACAGGCCAATGTGGGTTTAATTTAACAGATCCGGCTTTTTACAAAGCTCTCCCCAATTTAGATGCACCCTACACGGTGATTGCTGGCGTTGGTGGCCCCAGGGGGAGCTTAAGTCCATTTGGCGAAGAATTTAATGATGGCATTGTTGCCTTAGAAGAAACACGCCTTTCTCCAGCAGATCCTGTGATCCAATTACCGGTACTGCACACTTTTATGATGAATCACTTGCCCCTCCAACAGACTGTCCGCGACATTTTGCGCCCCCACTCTCCCGCGTCTTGGTGAAGATAAAAAAAGACGCACTCCGGTGCGCCTCAAAAGATCAACAGCAAATTTTTTAACTCAACGTTTAGAAATTACTAAATTCCTATTGGAATGCCGTTGTGATCCGTTTCATTGCTTCGAGCACGTTTTCACGGCTATTGAAAGCAGAAATACGGAAATAGCCTTCCCCAGCGGCCCCAAAGCCAGATCCAGGGGTACCAACCACATTACAGTTGATCAAGAGCTTGTCAAAAAAGTCCCAACTCGATAAACCAGCAGGGGTTTTGACCCAGACATAGGGCGCATTCACGCCGCCATAGACATCAAAACCAACCGCTTGGAGTTCCCGACGAATAATGGCCGCATTTTCCAAGTAAAAATCGATCAGTGTTTTGATTTGGGCTTGACCCGCTTCGGAATAAACGGCCTCTGCCCCCCGTTGGACGATGTAAGAAACGCCGTTAAATTTGGTGGACTGACGGCGGTTCCAGAGGCTCCAGAGTTGCACGGCTTGGCCATTGCTCGCAGTAACAGTCAGATTTTTCGGCACAACGGTAAAGGCACACCGAGTCCCTGTAAAGCCTGCATTTTTAGAGAAAGAACGGAATTCGATGGCGCAATCCTTCGCTCCTTCTAGTTCGTAGATCGAGTGAGGTAGGCTTTCGTCGGTAATGAACGCTTCATAGGCAGCGTCAAAGAAAATAATCGAACCATTGGCTTTGGCATAATCCACCCAAGCTTGGAGCTGTTCTTTCGTCGCCGTTGCCCCGGTGGGATTATTCGGAAAACAGAGATAGATCAGATCGACTTTTTCTGTGGGGATTTGGGCCACAAAGTCATTGTCAGCGGTGATGGGGATGTAAGTCAGGCCACCATATTTACCAGACTCATCGGCTTCCCCGGTATGTCCTGCCATCACGTTAGTATCAACGTAAACGGGGTAAACGGGGTCAGTGACGGCGATGGTGTTGTCTTTGCCAAAGATATCAAGGATGTTCCCGGTATCGCATTTGGCACCATCAGACACAAAAATTTCAGAGGCGTCAATGTCACAACCGCGGGCCTGGAAGTCGTGGACAGCGATTTTTTCCCGTAGCCAAGCATAGCCTTGTTCTGGGCCATACCCTTTAAAGTTGGCGCGATCGCCCATGTCGTCAATGGCCTTTGCCATCGCTTCTCGACAGGCAGCGGGTAATGGTTCGGTGACATCACCAATCCCTAATTTGATAATGGGCGCATTGGGGTTTTCTGCTAGAAACCCATTCACTCGCCGGGCAATTTCGGGAAAGAGATAACCTGCTTTAAGTTTGAGGTAATTTTCGTTAATTCTAACCATAGAAAAATCAGGGGCAAAAGACCGTAAGACAGCTTAACCTATCATCCCATGCCCCAGGGAAGCCGCTAGATCTTTTTGGGGTGAAGAGGCCGGAAAAATTATCCATCGCTACTCACCTGACCAATCCATCGCACCGGGTTACAAAAATCGAAACGCCATCCCATCACGGCACAAATTCTGCAACCCTAGGAATAGATCTTGATCCAAAGGCGATCGCCACCTCGGTTTCCTGGACTAACAAGGACATTCTGTTATTTTTGAGAAGGATTATCAACCGTTGATTTTTAGGTGAAATCCCTGGCTTGCCAAAATACTTCTATGTTCTCCATTTCTGGCCTAAATGCCCTTAGTTTTGCCGAGATTATCTTTTTCCTAAAGGTATACAAAGCGCCTTTTTTTGAATAAACTGGACTTATTGGTCAAAAAAATATTCTTTTTCAATCTTTTAAACGGTAGTGATCATCACAAGGGATACTGCAACCATGGGCAAAAAAGTCTATCCCTGGGTGGAGTTAACCCCACCGAACTTGATCTTATTCGCGCGAGAAGATACACTATAAGAAGTGAAAAGTCTTAACTGATGGGCGTCTCCCTGTACCTCTACTGCAATAGAGGTCTTATTTTTGAGAAATGTTTTCCCCGAAAGGGCCACCCTTATCGCATTGAATAACATATTGCAACGACACTATATTTTTAATTGAGTCTGTCGATATTCCAAGTTCGGTAATCCCGCATCTTTTCCCCTTTTCAAGCTCTTGGTCAATCAAGGAGAATTAAGTATAGAACGCCGATGAATTCCCCATCCCTGAGATTTTAATGAATCGTTGAACCTTTTTCGATTGTTGCCCGTCTAAAGTAGTGAGCGCTCAATTAAAAGTTATAAAGCGTAAGAAAGTTAAAGGGTATGTCGTTTATTTTTTAGAAAAATTCTTTGTGTTCTAGATTGTGACCTACATGATGATTGTTTTGTAAAGTATCTGCCCCCCTGGGCCGCACCATATAGTTCTTCGTTCTTTAGATTTAAGGAGTTAAAGCGTAAATGCCTAAAGTAAATCTTCAACAAGCCCCCAATAACGGCAAAAGTTCTGCGGATATGGTGCGTACCTATCTCCGGGAAATCGGTCGGGTGCCCTTGTTAACTCACGAAGAAGAAATTGTCTATGGGAAACAGGTTCAGCGCCTGATGGCCCTCCAGGAAAAACGCCAAACCCTAGAAGAATCCCTTGATCGCGAAGCAACCCGTGAAGAATGGGCCGAGGCCGCTCAACTGACACCAAAGCAACTCCAACGGGATCTCCAAATCGGGGAACGGGCAAAGCGCAAGATGATTGAGGCAAATCTCCGGCTTGTGGTGGCGATCGCCAAGAAATATCAAAAGCGCAACCTAGAATTCTTAGATTTGATCCAAGAAGGCAGCCTTGGTTTAGAACGGGGTGTTGAGAAGTTTGACCCCACAAAAGGGTATAAGTTCTCCACCTATGCCTACTGGTGGATTCGCCAGGCGATCACCCGGGCGATCGCCCAACAGGGTCGCACGATTCGACTCCCGATCCACATTACCGAAAAGCTCAACAAAATTAAGAAAACCCAGCGGCAACTGGCCCAAGACTTAGGCCGGGCGGCTACCATCGCTGAAATCGCCGAAGCCCTCGAATTAGAACCGGCCCAGATCCGTGAATATTTCCGTGTTTCCCGGCACCCAATCTCCCTCGATGTCCGAGTTGGTGACAACCAAGATACCGAGTTAATGGATTTACTCGAAGACAGCGGCGAATCCCCCGATAACAACGTCACCTATGAGTTGCTCAAACAGGATTTGCGCGACCTGATCGCGGATTTGACCCCCCAGCAACAGGAAGTAATTATTCTGCGCTTTGGCCTGAACGATGGCAAAGAACTATCCCTGGCAAAAATTGGCAAACGCATGAACCTCAGTCGGGAACGGGTGCGCCAGCTAGAACGCCAGGCTTTGAATCATCTGCGGCGCCGGCGATCGCAAATTCGTGAATATCTGGTTGCCAGCTAAATTTTTTAACTTTTCACCACGACTTAGGCATTCTGAGATGGGGCATTCTCCCCATCTTTTTTTTGTCCATCTGGACGGCTAATAAAAAAGATTTTTAATATTGTTGACTTAATTTATCAACTAAGGGTATTCTAAAGATGGTGTTTTTCTCTCAAGGATGTACAGGGTGGGTGGTCCCACCTTTTTTATTGCCAAAAATGCCAGCACACAGCACTGGTAAGCACGCTTGCAAAGGCAATGAATGATTTTCTAGGCAACAATAGACAAAGATTCGAGGGCAATGCAGGGGGTATAACAAGAACCCTGCCAGCGGCGATCGCCTCCCACTTGAATAACTTGTTTGAGGGCCTCATAAACGTTGCCAGTGACCATCGTATCCTTAATCCGTCCGGTGATCTGCCCTTGTCGTACCTGGTAGCCCAGGTCAATATTGACGGAAAAGTCTCCTGAAAGGTCTGCGTCTCCTCCCAAGATTTGATCGACGACAATTGCCGTATCTAATTGCGAAATAATTGTGTTAAGACTGCCTACGCCAGGGGCAACAATCAAATTAACAAGCTCCGGGGTTGGATAGCGCCCGAGGCTGGCCCGAAATCCGTTGCCTGTCGGTCGCATCCCAAGGCTTCGACTTGTTTGGCGATCGCCGTAGATGTCTTGGGCAGAACCTTCCCGCACCAGGGACAAAGAGCGGGTCAGGGTGCCTTCGTCATCAAAGTGGCAAATGTAGGGTTTGGCGGTGGGGTCTTGGTAGAGGCTGATCTGGGATGAGGCGACCCGTTGGCCAAGGGCTTGGCTCCAAGGAGAAGACTTTTCGAGGATATTTTTCCCATTGAGGGCGGCGGCAACCGTTGACCATAGCAGGGGCGCAGCATTACTGGTGAAAATTACTGGTATTTTGCCCGTGGTGGCCGGACTATTTTGCTTCGCCCAGTGGAGACGCTCCAGAATCCTTTGTACCGTTGCCTCTGGATCGAGGGAATCCTGGGTAATATCCCCATCATAAATGCCCAAGAAGTCATCCCCCCGCACCCACTCCACCTCTAGGCCATAGCTGAGGGAAATATCGGCGGCAGTGCAATAGAGACCTTCGGAATTGACCAGGAGTGTATGGCTCGATTCGCAGTCGAATACACCGCTACAGAGAATATCGGGATAGTGATCGCGCAGTTGGGCGATCGCCGCTTTGCCTTTCTCGACTAGAGTTTCCACGGCCATGGCAGAGCCAATGGGAGGATTGATATCACGGCGCGGCTCACAGACTTCTAGAGGCGTCGGTTCCTGGAGTTGGCTCAAGGCGATCGCCTTTTCTACTAATAGTTGTGGTGCGACATGACCATAGGCCACCGCGAGCCCAGGCCGCCCTTGGTACCAAAGCCGCAGTGCCGTACCGATGGATTCAGCCGTTTCTAATTGTTTGAGACGATTCGCCTCAAAGGTGACGGGGTGGGAAACGGAACTTCCCTGGTAAACTTCCGCAAACTCGGCTCCTTGCTGGCGCGCCAGATCCAGGAGCTGCTGGGCAAAATCGCTCATAAAATTTTCCTACCGATACCCTACAAACTATAAATAACGCCACTTAGCGGAAACTTTCGATTCAATCCTAGTGTCCCTAAAAGACTTTCGCCTCAGGCAAAATGAGCATCGCATCTCCAAAGGAATAGAAACGATATTCCTGGGCGATCGCCACCTGGTAAACGTCGAGCAATCTTTCGCGCCCGATCAACGCACTAACTAGCATCAGCAAGCTCGATTTTGGTAAATGGAAATTTGTGATCAGCCCATCCACCACCTGCCACTCGTAACCCGGATAGATAAATAAATTGGTTTGTCCCTGGAAAGACTGTAATTCCCCAGGAGAAGCGGCGGCCATTCCCTCTAGCGATCGCACAACCGTTGTCCCGACCGCAATGACCCGACCGCCCTTTGCTTTCGTTTCCCGGATTTTTTTCACTGTTTCCTCCGGCACGTCAATCCACTCATAGTGCATATCATGGGCGGTGATATCTTCTACTTCCACCGGGCGGAATGTGCCCACCCCCACATGGAGGGTCACAAAGGTTTTTTCAATGCCTTTTGCTTCTAGTGCTGCAAATACCTCCGGCGTAAAATGTAGCCCTGCTGTCGGTGCCGCCACAGCTCCAGGGGTATCAGCATAAATCGTTTGGTACTGGTCGGGTTTCGCCTCAGAATCTGTCACATAGGGAGGAAAAGGTATTTCTCCAAAATCGTCTAACACAGACCAAAGGGTTTGGTTTGGCCGCAATTGAAATTCGAGTAAGCGCCCCCCTGTCTCTGGGTCTCGATCAACCACCGTTGCTTTCAGAGTTTGGCTCAAATCATGGGGCGCGGTGAATAAAATTTCTGACCCTAGGGTAAAACGTTTCCCCGGTTTCACTAAAGCCAGCCAAGTATCCGCTGAACGTTCTTCCAAGAGGAGGACTTCTACCGGAGCGCCCGTTGTCTTACGACCATGGAGCCTTGCTGGGATCACTTTCGTATTGTTCATCACCAACAAGTCATTGGGCTGTAGCCAATCAACCAGGTGGTAAAAATGCTGATGCTGGATGCTATCGGCAGAATCAAGCACTAACAGACGGGAACGATCACGGGGAGTGACAGGGGTTTGGGCGATGCGTTCCGGCGGCAGGTCATAGTCATAACTTGAAAGGCTTTGGTCTGGGTTCATAGCTCACTGAAGCGAATAAAAATCTCCGATATAATGAACACAACTTTGAGGACGGCACAGCAAAATTTTTTTATTCCAACTATACCGACACAAGTGCAATGGTTGAATCTAGCTTACATTACCCTATTTTTGGTGCTGAAATTCCCTGTCCCCATTGTCGTCAAATGATTCCAGCGTTAACTTTGACGGATAGTTATCTCTGCGATCGCCATGGTGCTTTTGAAGCAGATCCAGAAACGGAAACCTTAGTCCATCTCCAGTCCAGTCGCCAATGGAAACGCTGGGAGGAAAAATGGTACCGTCAACATACCCATCCTGACGGCATTCGCTTTGAGATCCACGAAGCCCTTGATCGCCTTTACACCCAGGGGTTACGGGCCACAAAAATTACTATCGCCCAACGCTACCAAACCTTAATGCGGCGCACCCTCGATTTTAAATCGACTCCTGGACGGGGAGACATAACCCCAACGGACTATGCTGCTCCCCCTTCAGTGCCCCACCTATACGGCCTCCCTGTGTTTTTCCATGATGCTGGCGATCGCCAAGACCGTTGGCAGATTGTCAACTTCGAGCTTGAAACCGAACCCGGCTCCCCCCGGCGTTATCCCTACCATTACCTGAGCCGAGAATAATCCCCATCAAACCCTTATTTTTGACCTGATTCTAGACCCTGGGGCATCAGCTCACTCAAATCAAACTTTTTCAACTGATTGGCAAATTGGGGCAAAATTTCGAGACAAAAGGCTTCCGCTGCCTTGGAGCGATAACGGTTTGGATTGACGATCACACTTAAAATACGCCGCACTTCCACATCTTCAATGCGCGCCCGGTGCAACACGCCCATCCGTAGTTCTTTCTCAATGGCCGTCACTGAGACAAAGGAAGCCCCTAGACCCGATTGCACAGCATTTTTGATCGCCTCGATGGAATTAAGTTCCATTTCAATCTTGAGCCGTTTGGTATCGATATCGCAGCGGGTTAAGACTTGATCAATAACCTTGCGGATCGTCGATTGAGAATCGAGGGCAATGAATTTCAGTTTGTACAAATCATCTCGATAAATGGTTTCTGCCTTGGCGAGGGGATGACTCACGGGCAAAATTAGGGACAGTTCATCCTCGGCATAGGGAACAATCTTTAACGTATCTTGCAACTCCGAAGGAACTTCGCCGCCAATGATTGCGAGATCCACTTGACCGTTAGCCACTCCCCAGGAAGTGCGTCGCGTCGAATGTACTTGCAACTGGACTGCCACATCGGGGTATTTCTGCCGGAAGCAACCAATCATCCGGGGAATGAGGTAGGTACCCGTGGTTTGGGAGGCGCCAACAATCAGGGTGCCCCCCTGGAGATTTTGTAAATCTTCAATGGCCCGACAGGTTTCTTGGCAGAGGGTAATAATTTTTTCGCCGTAATCGAGGAGAAGATAGCCGGCTTCGGTGAGTTGGGCGCGCCGTCCACCCCGGTCGAAGAGGGGGACATTGAGCTGTTTTTCGAGGTTTTGTACCTGGAGGCTGACGGCAGGTTGGGAGACGTAGAGACTATCTGCTGCCCGTTTAAAGCTTCCTTCGGTGGAGATGGCTTTGAGGATACGGAGTTGATCCAGGGTAAATGGAATGTCAGACATATAGCCTCGGCAAAAAGGGACGACAAAGAGGGATCACGGCTGGTTTTATGATTGACAGTACCATAATAAGGGGATCGTATCTCTTTTCATGGATAATATAGCCTGTACTAATTTTAAGCAAAATACTTCGATCGACGGAATTATGACGGATTTGAGCTGGTTTTCGACAAGTCACTGGATTATGGCGGGTCTTTTGCTCGGTTTTGCGATCGCCCATAGTGGTTTGGCGGCGTTGCGTCCCTGGGGCGAACAAAGAATCGGTTCTCGCCTATACCGGGTGCTCTTTGCCTTGGTGAGTATTCCCTTCGCCACTGGTTTGATTATTTACTTCTTTAACCACCGCTACGATGGCCTAGTGTTGTGGCAAGTCCAGGGGGACGTTTGGGTGAAACCGACGGTGTGGTGGTTATCGGCGATTTCGTTTTTCTTTTTGTATCCTTCGACATTTAACTTGCTCGAAATTGCGGCGGTCAAGCAACCCCAGGTGCATCTCTACGAAAAGGGGATCATTCGCATCACCCGTCACCCCCAGATGGTCGGTCAGCTGATTTGGTGCGTGGCTCACACCCTCTGGATCGGCAGTTCTTTCACGCTGCTCACTTCCATTGGTTTGATGGCCCACCATATTTTTGCGGTTTGGCATGGCGATCGCCGTCTGAGATCCCGTTATGGACAGACGTTTCTGGCGGTGAAAGAACGCACCTCGATCATTCCCTTTCTGGCGATTCTCCAGGGACGTCAACAGCTTAAACTAGAAGAATTCCTCAAGCCTGCCTATGTCGGTGTTACAGCCTTTATTGCCCTGCTCTGGTGGGGACACCCCTGGTTGATGGTGATGACGGCTAAAGTGCCCTGGTAACGGAAAAAAAGATGATCCCCAGGACCGATACAGGTAAGATAAGAGACCACAGATAATATTGAGTATGTGAGCGAAAAGAACAGGCAATTATGGTTCTATCAATCACCGAAGCGGATTTTACCCAGACTGTTTTAGAAGCCAATCAACCTGTTTTGGTGAACTTTTGGGCACCCTGGTGTGGTTTGTGTCATTTGCTCCATCCCTTTTTGGTGAAGTTGCAAAAGGAATGGGAAGGACAATTTCTTTTGGTCGATGTTAATGCCGACGATAACCTAAAGCTCGCCAATACCTATCGCCTCAAAACCCTCCCGACTTTGATCTTGTTCAACGATGGCACGATCGTCGAGCGCATCGATAAGTTCCAAAACCGCGATCGCCTTAATGCCCAGCTCGAACAACTCCTCCAGGGCGTGGTGATCCCCTAAATTTTTTATGACTGCCCCCCTCATCGTCATCTGTGGTGCCACCGCGACGGGTAAATCCGGTTTGGCCCTCAAACTTGCCGAAAAACTGGACGCGGTAATTCTTAGCGCCGATTCGCGTCAAATTTACAAAGAATTCGACATCGGTACAGCGAAACCAACCCCTGCAGAGCAGCAAAGCATTCCCCATTACCTGATCGATATCTGCGAACCGACAGAAACGCTCACCTTGGCGGAATATCAAGCCCAGGCCCAAGCACTAATCGCGCAATTTCACGCCGAACAGAAACCCGTTTTACTCGTCGGCGGCACTGGCCTTTACATTAAAGCGATTACCAAGGGCTTAAAAATTCCTCGGGTTTCGCCTCAACCGGATCTGCGCCAGCAATTTACCGACCTGGGCCAAGTCTATAGCTACCAATTGCTCCAGCAGGTTGACCCAGAAGTTTGTCAAAAAATTCATCCCAATGACCAAGTGCGTACCCTCCGTGCCCTAGAGGTTTTTTATGTCACCGGGGAACCGATTAGCGGCCAACAGGGAGAGAATCCGCCGACTTATTCGATCCTCGAAATTGGTCTCGATTGCGCTCCCGACCACCTCGATCAACGGATCCGTCAACGCACCCAGCAGATGGTTGACCAAGGCTTTGTTGCTGAGGTTGAACATCTCGGTAAAAAATATGGCTGGGATTTACCGCTCCTGAATACCCTGGGTTATGCAGAATTTCGGGATTATGTACGCGGTCAAGGGACATTAGAGGAGGCGATCGCCAACACTGTCCTCCACACCCGCCAATTTGCCAAACGCCAACGCACTTGGTTCCGCGCCAATCCAGATATTCACTGGCTCGATAACACCGCCCCAGATCTCCTGGAGCAAGCCCTCAATCTCATTACTCAACAATAGAGATTTGAAAGATTTTCCACATAAAAAAGCACCCTTTCGCGAGAAAGAATGCTTCAACGAATTTAAGGTTGAAAAATCAGACAAACATTAAGGACGTTCTTCAATTACCTTATCGATCAGGCCATATTCCAACGCTTCCTGGGCTGACATAAAGTAATCCCGATCCGTATCCTTCTCAATTTTTTCGATGGATTGACCCGTGTGGGCCGCCATCAATTCATTAAGTTGATGCTTAATGCGGATAATTTCCTTGGCTTCAATGTCAATATCTGTCGCTTGACGACGGCCTTGAATCCCACCGAGGGGCTGGTGGATCATAATCCGGGAGTGGGGCAGGGCCAGACGCTTCCCTTTCGTGCCCGCAGACAACAAAAACGCCCCCATAGAAGCCGCTAAGCCCACACAAATGGTGACTACTTCCGACTTGATGTGTTTCATCGTGTCGTAAATCGCCAGACCCGCCGTCACCGAGCCACCGGGGGAGTTGATGTAGAGATAGATCGGCTTGCTGGGATCTTCAGAATCGAGGTAAAGCATGATGGCAATAATCTGGTTTGCCAAAGCATCATTGACACCCCGACCGAGGAAAATAATCCGTTCACGGTACAAACGGTCATAGATATTGATCCAGTCAGAATAGGGCTGACCGGGCATTTGATAGGGAACTTTGGGTACACCGATGGGCATGGATTTTGTTTACCTTGATCTGAACAACGGGAAAAAATGGGGTGATTTTAAGCAATCACGAAGGCTACATAGCCGGTACGGGGGACGGCAAATCCTTCGAACTTTCGAGCACTTTATCGATAATGCCGTATTCGAGGGCCTGCTGGGGTGTCATGTAAAACATCCGGTCAGTGTCCTTTTCGAGTTTTTCGAGGGGTTGACCAGTATATTTAGACATCATTTGCAGGATTGTCCGTTTGTTTTCGATCACTTCCTTCGCCCGAATTTGAATATCGGAAGCTTGGCCCTGGGCTCCTTGGCGCGCTTGGTGAAGAATAATCGTCGAGTGGGGTAGGCTCGCGCGGCAGCCCTTCGTGCCAGCAGCAAGGATCATGGCCGCTGTTCCCATCGCTTGACCGAGGCAAATGGTGTGCACTGGCGGCGTGATGTAGTTGAGGGTATCGCAGATGGCAAAGGCTTCTGTTTCAAACCCAATGGAATCACCACCGTACCAAGAAGTCCCAGTGGAGTTGATGTACATATAAATCGGTTTATCGGGATCATCAAACTGTAAAAATAACAGTTGGGCGATGATCAGTTCGGTCACATCGACGCCAATTTGATCTTTATACTCGTCGGGAGAGACCAGGGGAAGGCCGAGATAAACGATGCGTTCTTTTAGCAGTAGGGAAGGGAGATCTGGCGGTGGTGTCCTGTAGGTGGAGCCGCCACCTCTGTAGGGTGCTTGTACAGCCTGAATCGGTGAGTTCATAGATCTTTTAATGCGTTGGGTAACGTGTTGGCGTTACGGTTGCGGGGTGTTTTTGTCTGATTTTGTCTTAGCATCTAATTTTAACGCAAGGTTTGACGGTGGTTTAGGGCGATCGCACATGGGAAAAGTATTTTTGCTGGGAGCGGGTTTAGGGACAAAGGACTATTTAACGGTGCGGGGTTGGGAGATCCTCCAACGGGCGGAAGTGGTGATTTACGACGCCCTGGGTTCCCAAGAACTGTTGGATCTGCTGCCCCAGGACTGTTTACGGTTATTCGTCGGTAAGCGAGGCGGCCAAAAGAGTACGCCCCAAGAAGAAATTAATCGCCTTTTGGTTGAGCATGGACAATCGCCAAAACGGGTGGTGCGCCTGAAGGGGGGAGATCCGTATATTTTTGGGCGATCGCACCCAGAGATTTTGGCACTCCAAGAGGCGGGCTGTGATTTTGAAGTGATTCCTGGCATTTCATCGGCCTTCGCAGCACCTTTGCTAGCGGGAATTCCCCTTACCCACAAGGATTTGGGGCGCGGCTTTTTTGTAGGGACAGCCCATGATCTAGAGGCCTTTGATTGGACAGCCCTAGCCCAATTGGAAACTTTGGTTTTTTTGATGGGGGGACGCAATTTAGAAGACATTTGTCGGCGCTTGATGGCAGCGGGGCGATCGCCTCATTTACCAGTGGCCATTGTGCGGGCAGCGGGATTACCAGAGCAGCAGGTCTGGACGGGAACGTTACAGACCATTACGAAGCAAACGGCGACGGTTCAAAAACTTTCGCCCTGTGTGATCATTGTGGGTCAGGTAGTTAGTCTCCGGGAGGATTACATGGATCGGGCTCCATTGGGTGGCAAAACAATTCTGATTACCCGCGCTGCGTCGCAATCCAGCGAATTTACTAAACTTTTGGCGGAAACTGGCGCAAAGGTCTTGGAAATGCCCGCTTTAGAGATTCGTGAGCCCTCCACCTGGGAACCCCTCGACCAGGCGATCGCCACCCTAGAAACCTTTGATTGGCTGATCCTCACCTCGGCCAACGGCGTTGAATATTTTTTCCAGCGACTCGCAACCTTGGGCAAAGATGTCCGCGCCTTAGGTAAGCTCAAAATTGCCGTCGTCGGTAAAAAAACAGAAAAATTCTTGCGCCAACACGGCCTAAAAGCAGACTATATTCCCCCTGATTTCATTGCGGATTCTTTGGTGGAAAACTTTCCCGATCCGCTGCAAAATCAAAAAATCCTTTTTCCCCGGGTCGAAACAGGCGGGCGAAAAATCCTGGTGCAAGAACTCGCCCAACAGGGTGCTCATGTGGTTGAAGTGCCCGCCTATGAATCGGGTTGTCCACGGCAAATTCCGGCGGCGGTCTGGCAAGCTCTCGAAGCACAAACCATTGATCTGGTGACCTTTGCGAGCTCTAAAACAGTGCGCAACTTTTGGCAGTTGATCCAGCAGCAGGGGGGGGATTTAGCGTTGTTAAAACCGCTGAAAATTGCCTCCATTGGCCCCCAAACTTCCCAGACTTGTTTAGACCTTTTCCAGCGGGTTGATCTCGAAGCCGAGGTCTACACCCTAGAAGGCTTACGGGATGCTATTCTGGCCCATTACATATAATTCACAATCCCGAAGAGCGGACTTGATAGGGGATTTCTTCGATGGGGAGATTGTCTAAATTCCAGTCGGCGTAATGTAATTGGAGGCGTTTTTCGCCCGCATATTCAACGATTTTGCCGCCATATAAACGGGCATCGGTGCCGAGGCTTTGGATTTTGATGCTGCCGTTAAAGACCGTGGCCCGGGCGAGATAAATCACCAAATCGTCGCGGGAAGGGCGATTGACCGTGGTACTGGCAGTGAGGTGGGCTAAACCCCGTTCGTCTAATTCTTGGGCGATCGCCACCGCTGTATTGCGAATGCCACGAATCGCCACAATATTAGCCGCCACCGCCATCGTAATGTCAATTTTTTTTGTATCCGTCAGGACGGCATTGTGGGCTAAAAAATGGAAATTTTCTTCCCCTAAATCATTGCGAATGCGGCGATGGATCGGATTATGGGCGTTGTAATTTTTCAAAGTACCGACAATTGCACCACAGGCGTTGCGGGGTTCGCGCCACGGCGATTCACGGGTTTTGCCATAAACCTGTTTGCCATCCTGACGCAGTCGGCCCACATGGGTTTTGAGATCAATGGCCACAAGGGAAATGGACTGGGGATTGCCTGCGTACACACGCCGCTTTAAAGATTCATCTAGCTCGTGGGCCACGGTGACATGGGCTAAGGTTTCGCCGTCATCGGTGCCCCCACCCGCCGGGAAAAAGGCCTCTAATTTTAATTCGCCAATTTCCGAGAGGGTGGCAAAACGGGAAGCAACGACATCTCGATAACGCTTTGTGGCTTCCCCCTGGTGAATGCGATCGCCGCAGTTGGTGTAGGCGAGGGTCGTCACCACACTGGGCAAACTCATATCGGCCCCGCAAGCTTTAATATCCGTTGAATCGGAGGCAACAAATTGCAATTCATCCCGCAAAATCTGGAGGCCGCTGATCAGGGCATAGCGATCGCTGACGATTTCGTTCAGGTAATTATGATAGGCATTACGCTCCATCCCAAAACTGGCCGCGAGTTGCCAAAATTGTTTAACCCGTGCTTCGGTGGGGGCCGCATTAAAGGGTAGAGTCATAAAATTTTATCTGGAACGTTGATGTGATTGATTGTGGCGTCTTGGGGGAGATGACTATGGTCAGTCTATTTAACGACCCATAATTGCGGTGCGGCCCATTGCTGATCATGATCTGTGACAGTTTTGCTTGGATTTGGAGGAAGCAGGGCGATCGCCTTTTTATTCTAGCGAACCACGGGTCACCCCTAATTGATTTTGGAGCTTGAGGGTTTGCCAAAGCTGTGCCCCAGAAATTTTTCCTGTGAGTAATTTTTGGTAAAGATCAATGGTTTTGGTAATCTCTGCGGGAGATTCATCCACAAATTCAACGCGGAAGTGCTGCACTCCCAAATCCATAAAATGCTGCATATATTCTGCGCCAGTCTGGGCGGTGCCATTAAACACCGTATTCCGACAGCCCGCATCAGCAACTAAAACATGCTCAATACCCGTGCGATCGCCTAATTTCACTTCATGACTTTCGCAGGGGCGACCACAATTAGTGAAATCGGTTCCATCGGAGAGAAACGCGCAGAAAACACAATGTTCCATGTGAAACATCGGCATATGTTGGTGGATCGTGATTTCAAACCAATTGGGGGGAGCTTTTTTAAGGAGCGATTCTAACTGGTGAATATTGAGGTCATAGGAGGCCGTGAGACGTTCTAGGGGAAAAGTTTGTTTAAAATAATTGGCACTGATTGGGTTGGAAATATTTAACGAAAAATCAGCGGTAATCCGTTCATTTTTAAAGAATTTGAGCTGGTCATAGTTCCGAATCAAATAGCCATCTGCTTGACTAGACAGCACTTGCTTGAGAATGTATTGTTCCTTGGGTTTGATGATTCGGGGCGGTGCCACCCAAATTTCCGGTTGCTGCTCAGTTTGTTGCGCCAGTTTAACTGCTTCACGGTAGTTAATCGGATTTTCAAACTCACAATAAATGGTCTGGATATTAGCCTTTAAAACAGCTTTTAATTGCGTTAAATTACGCACTAAGACAATAATTTGTGCTGCCTGTGGTGCTATTTTTTCGACAGTCGGCAATAAACTTTGATAGGATGCATCGCGATTCGATTGCCAACGCTTTGGTTGAGCGCGTAAAGTTTCTAGTTGACTGACCATTTCCCGCCGCATTCGATTTAGTTCGCTCACGGGAAGAATGGCCTCACCAAGCAGATTATTCTCTAAATCCTGGAGATAAAAAGGGGTATTTCCTAAGCGGCCAAATTGTTCCGTTAAACGTTCCGTTGTTAGGGGTTTCTTGATCGCTATGTCGAGAAGAATTTCTGAGGCGACTTGGACAATGTTGCCCTGCCCATCGCGGGCGATCGCCGTCAATTTTCCGCCAATTTCTCCGTGAATTTCTATTGTAATCGGCCGCTGGAACTGAATTTTTTCACTGGTAAAGGTTTGACGTAATTTTTTATCCAGTTCTGGATCGCTGGTTTTCCAGAGGCGATCGCCCACCCGCACCCTACGCAAATCCACATCCCGCCGCCCAAAAGTAACAATCGTATCTTTTCCCTGGGTTTCAACGGCGTAAACTCGCCCCCCTTGTTCACGATCTGCGGGTTTCCCCTGATCAAAGACCACCCCATCCCCAGCCTTTAGGGGCGCTTCTAAGTGCAAAATCACTTGTTTATCGCGACCATCACGAATTTGCTTGATTTCACCAAGGAATACACCTCTTTTCTTGCCAAAGCGACCATGAACAAGGCTTTGATTATCGATGCCGTCGAGCCAACCCGTGTACAACCCACGCGAAAAGGCCATTTCTAATTGATATTTTTCCTGGTCTGAAACCTCTTGCTCAATGCCCTGCACCGCCCGATCAATGGCCTGGCGATAAACCTGGGTGACACTGGCCACATATTCCGGTTGTTTTAAGCGTCCTTCGATTTTTAGCGACACGACGCCCGCTTTAATTAAGTCCGGCAAAACAGGTAATCCCGCCAAATCTTGGGGGCTTAGTAGGTAACGTCTGTCACCCAGATCAAATGGCTTACCATCGACAATCATTTCGTAGGGCATCCGGCAAGCTTGGGCACATTCCCCCCGATTTGCCGACCGTCCACCGAGGGATTCACTCGTTAAACATTGCCCGGAATAGGCGACGCACAACGCCCCGTGGACAAACACTTCTAGCGGCATTGAGATCTTTTGTTGCCCCAATTCCTGCTGAATTTTATTGATTTCCTTGATCGAACATTCCCGCGCCAATACCACCAAATCACAACCCAAATTTTGCGCGAACTCGACCCCTACGGCACTGGTGACGGTCATTTGCGTTGAACCATGAATCGGAAAATCGGGCGACAATTGCCGAATTAATTGGCACAGCCCCACATCCTGGACGATCGCCGCATCGACTCCCGCCGCAATAATCGACCGCAAATATTGTTCGACTGCCGCCAATTCCGAGGTGAAAATCAGCGTATTTAATGTCACATAGCCCTTCACGCCGCGCCGATGTAAGTATGCCATCAACTCCGGCAAATCTGACTCGACAAAGTTTTGTGATCGCATCCGGGCGTTGAATTTATCCAGCCCAAAATAAATCGCATCGGCTCCATTTTCTACGGCGGCGATCGCACAGTCCCAATTTCCCGCCGGAGCTAACAATTCAGGGGTGTGTAGTCGGGCGGTAGATTCTACGGATATAACAGGAGGAGTAGACATAGGAGTATCAAAATAGAGAGGCGATCGCTCCAGTAGTATAGTGGCATCCCGCCTAGGAAGGATGGGGAATAATTGGGGTGATAATCAAGCAGTGACAGCCAAAGTCAATCCACAGTTACTGATGAACGATAATTTGTGTACGGTTTAGTTCAATGTAGCGATGTTGCACAAAAAGTTGGCTAATTTGTTGAATATTTTGGGAAATAATATCTTCTAAATCTTTATTTTTGATATTGCCTGTCGAGATTAAAAGTAGTTTATAGGGCTTATTTTGGAGAAAAAAAGATTCGACAAAATCCGCATCTTTCGTAATGACAATCCTTTCTTCTTGGAGGGACAGATCATTGATGAAAGAATCAGGTGTTGCGTTTTGGGCAGGCAGATCACTCGTATGTTTCGCATCGTACCCTGCTTGATTTAAAAAATTCGCAAGTCGCTTGGGAAGTTGGGCATCGACAAGGAACTTCATGAAGCCAGACGAGTGATGGTTTTAACTTGGCTCAGTTGAGCAGCATAGAGAAGAACCGCAAAAATATCTGGTTCTTCTAAATCTTGATAATCTTCTAGAATTTCTGCATGGGTCATACCTGAACTCAGTAGTTCTAAAATGAAGGTCACAGGATAACGTAAGCCGCGAATACAAGGTTGCCCATGACAAATATTTGGGTCAATGGAAATTCGTTGGAGTAGTGAAACGGAGTGGTTATCCATCGGTATACAGTAAATTTTCTTAAGTGTATCAAGTCTCTCTAAAGGTAGGCGATCGCCTTTTATGGATATTGCAGATGGGATAACGGTAGCTAAGCTATTCCGGTACAGTACACTCAATGCTATCTGCTCCTCCAAGCATAGCGACAGAGCCTGACTTGTGCAGCAACTAAGGTCTTCACCCAATTCACTTCCCCCGGCAGGGCTATATCCCCTAACCGCATTACCAGAACCCTATCAAACCGCCTTTCGTCAGGGAAGCGTCCACCATCTGCCAGGACGGTTTTTACGTGCACAGACAGATTGGTTTGTCCAAATCTGCTTACTGCCCTTCATGATTATGTATGCATTGCCCATTCTGGGACTGGTGCCAGCTTTAATTTCCCAGGCTATCTATCAGCCCAGCAGCTACGAACGACTTTGGCAAACCCTGACCCAACAGAACTTACCGGAATTGGGGTTTACGCTTCTATTGTTCCTAATCTTGGCGGTTTTGATCGGCTATTGCACCTATCTTGCTTGGGATCTGGCCCAATCGTTCTACCGTACCTGGCATTGCTCTCGATTGCGCAAACGGAAAGAAGAAGGCTACGGGATTGTGTTGTTGTCCCATGGGCTGGTGGGCCGCTTGATTGATAATCTAGGGCGACATAATTGTCTGTGGTTACCGCGCCAGGCGATCGCCGATATTGCTTGGCACCGAATGCGCGAAGAAGGAGCGAAACGAGCCTACTGGGTAAATCGAACGCGCATCTGCTACGTTTCTGCCCAGGGGAAAAAGCACTGGCTCACCCTAGAAGGTCGCATCGTAGATCTGGGGTATTCCAACCATGGACATACCGATGACCGCGCCGATCGTGCTCTTTATGAAGTCTTAGTGAAATGGTGGAAAGGGCGATCGCCTCAATAAATACAATCTCAAAGGGAAGGCGATCGCCGTCTTTGCTGCTTGTTTTGGCGAATAATCAAGAATCCCATCGCTAGCCAGAAAATCAACAGCCCGCCCGTGAGTAATAGCACCGGCACCAGGCCAAATCGAACAACAAGCGCCGGAGCTGCCGCTGTGAATAATCCGCCGCCGACAATCGGCTCAAAGAATAATTGTTTATAAGCAAAACTCTCAAACGCACCGGTGCGGTTCTCCGGATCGACCATTCTCAATAATAAAATTCCCGTGGCCGTCACTCCCATCGACTGACCCATATCGCCGATTCCTTTTTCAAACCAATGACTCGGAAAAATGCGTGGGGCGAAATAAAGAAACATCACCACATTCCAAGTGATGCCTACGACACTCAAAATGGTAAATACACCCAAGTTGGAACCAATTACACTCAGGGAAATGGATGCCAATGCTGTCACCACCACCACATCCAGAGCTAAACCCGCAATGTTACTCATCAGCGAGCGAATAATCAAAGGCGCTAACCCCAGACGTTCCATCACCAACTGCACAATGATGCCGCCAATCAGAGCCATCGGGAATAACGGCACATAGGAGATGACTTCAAATCCCGTTTGTCCCCAGGTGACCGACTCCACCCAAACCAGTGCTTCTAGAATGAGCCAACCAATCACAATCGCCACACCGACAATCCCAAAATTGATCGACAGAGGATCAATCAGTAGATTACGCATGAGTTGGGCGCGACGACGGCGTACCTCAGGGGATTCCGTTTCTGTCAGTTCTGGCACACCGTCTAAATCTTCTACAGCTTTCTGAAAAGAAGTCACATGGCCCTTACGCCGGCCCCAATCTGCTAGCGCCGTACCAGCAACAATTCCGCCAACAATGCCCACCGTGGCAATGCCCAAGGCCAGATCCGCACCTGCCTCAAAGCCCAGTTCAGTAAACGTCTCAGCCATCCCGCCGGCGGTGCCATGCCCTCCTTCAAAGCCAATCTCGATCAAGCAAGCAGCAATGGGATTTACGCCAAATAGCGGCATCAAAATCAGCAGGGTTACCAGGATTCCCACCACATATTGACCCCAGGCCAACGTTTGCCCAAAGACGACTTGAGGGGCTGTTTTTGTCCAAATATCTTTTGGTCGTGGAATAGTCTCCCCAAGGAACAAGGCCGCAAAAACGATATTGATAAAGATCCCTGGGGATTGTGACCAAACGGCGCGAATCGGTTCTGAAAAAAGCCCCTCTGACAGGATCGAGGTTCCCCCAGAAATAGCAGTGGCGATCGCCCCCAAAACTTGAGGCCCCAGAAGTAGTGCTAATACACCAGCCACAATGGATTCCGGTAAATAAAGCCTCTGGATCCAGCGCACTTTTTGTTTGACGTACCGCCCCGCTAAAACCAGTAACGCAATTAGGATAAAGGCAAAAAAAACATCTCTGAGAGTAAACATGACCCCGTTTCGTCCACTAAATAAATATCCTGGACAGGAAAGTAATAGACTGTGCAACAGGCATGAGTACAACAAAATTCATCCTGTTTTTCCTTAATTTCATGGATGAGTTGTGCGCTAACTTACTGTTTCACTGACCTGAATAGGATTGACTTGCATCATAGGGAAAGTTTGGAATTACGGAGTGATTAGAGTTACAGAACTCTACAGAACCGCTTATCTAATGTGCCGTGTTTTACACATTGCCGTTACTGGCGAGACTGGCGAGGAACAACTCCCTTGGTCTGGCTCTACGTCGTAGGGAGTTGCGATCAGATGGCGGCACAATTTCGCCTGTTTCAGAAGGCGATCGCCCTGACCCAATTGCCCGCCGGAGTAAAGAATTCAAGGAGATTTCAAGGAACAACATCAAAAGGTTGATTTCCGGGAAGGCGATAAATGTAAAAATCTCGGTCAAGGGTAAAAATTGTCTTTTGATTCAAAACTTCAGCCGCAGTGACTAAGGAAGCATCCGCCAAATCCATCGGCACATCCCGATACTGTTCCATTAGCTGTTGCATTCGTCTCTGTTCTGCCTCGTTAGATACGTGCAATACAAGAAGCTCGTCGGCAATATAACTCCATAATTCCTGCTGCGCGAGCCATCCACCATACCGACCTAGCAAATGCATCGCCTCAGTAAAACAAGACCAAGTTGTGACCAATGGAGCTTGAAGTCTTGAAAGTACAGCCGCACAACGACTTTGATTGTTATCGTTCCGGTTAATCAGGGCAATCAAAGCCGAAGCATCGCATAGAGTCATGAAGGATGACCCCATGACTGATTTTTATCTGCCAACATATCCGCAAAAGCGTCCTTTGTCCGTGCAGATAGATCAGAGGGCTGAAACTGAACTCGGCCAATTCTATCTTGTAGTGTCTGTTCTAAGGTCATTGGCTGCTGAGGCTGTAATGCTTTAGGAGATAAAACCGTTAACCTTACTTGCTGTCCAGTCAACTCAGATGCATGCTGTAAGATCTCTTCCCAAGTTCCTTCAATCGTGCGTTGATTCATAAAAGATAGCTCTAAAAAGATATACCCACAATTATGCCAAACCTTTGATAAGCGACTTTTATCTACATCTTGATGGTGGGCGATCGCCGACGGGAACGATCAATAATAGAAGGCTGCCCATTCTACGATTCCCATGGCAAAACTCCGCGAAATCACCGTTTCCCCCCAACTGAAAAAGCATCTCGTGCAAGGCCATCCTTGGATCTATCGCGATAAATTGCCGAAGAGTCTCCGCTTTGAAACAGGGGAATGGTTGCGAGTTAAATGTGGCAATTGGACGGGATTCGGCCTTTGGGATAACAAAAGTCCCATTGCTGTGCGTATTTTCTCCCAACGGCATCTGCCTGACCGCCGCTGGTTACAACAGCAGGTACAAACGGCCTGGGATTTACGGGAACCCCTGCGCCAAAGCAGTTGCACCGCCTATCGCTGGCTCTTTGGGGAAGGCGATCGCCTGCCGGGAATTACGGTGGATCTGTATGGGGAATACGCCGTCGTGCAAACTTATATGGAAGCGGCCAATGTACTGCTCGATTGGCTCGTGCGATCGCTGCGGGAAGTCGCCCCACTACAGGGAATTTTATGGCGCACCAAACATTTAGAAAATTTAGAAGATCGCGATACAGACAGCAAAACCCAAGTGCTCTGGGGCAAGGAACCCAAGGGCGATATTACCGTGACCGAACATGGTCTGGTTTTCCAGGTAAACTTGCAAACGGGCCAAAAAACAGGCCTATTCCTTGATCATCGGGAAAATCGTAAATTTATTGGCGAAATTAGCCGCGATAAAACCGTTCTCAACTGTTTTTCTTACACCGGAGCCTTTTCTCTCTACGCCCTGCGCGGTGGTGCTAGCCAGGTGACCAATGTCGATGTGGGCAAACAATTAGCGGAAGTCGCCAACACCAACGTGCGCCTCAATCAGTTTGACCCAGGTAAACACACCTTTGTCACCGCCGACTGCTTTGATGTTCTCAACCGCTACGCCCAAGCAAAACAAACCTTCGATCTTGTAATTCTCGATCCACCCAGTTTCGCTAAAAGCAAAAAAAATCGGTTTGCCGCCATCCGTGCCTATACCAAACTCAATGCCCTCGCCCTCCAATGCGTCGCCCCTAATGGATTATTGGTTTCTGCCAGTTGCACTAGCCAAGTCAGCCCTGAAGCCTTCCGAGAAATGCTTGCCAGTGCCGCCGCCGCCGCCAATTATTACCTGCAAATTATCCACGAGGCCGGACAACCCTGCGATCA
This sequence comes from Picosynechococcus sp. PCC 8807, assembly GCF_001693295.1. Lineage (NCBI taxonomy): Bacteria > Bacillati > Cyanobacteriota > Cyanophyceae > Chroococcales > Geminocystaceae > Picosynechococcus > Picosynechococcus sp. PCC 8807. Next base: position 1,236,559 of record NZ_CP016483.1, on the reverse strand, counting down.
TCCGGTGCCAGCCGCTTTTCCAGAGGGACGCTATTTAAAATTTGTTGTTGCGAAGGTCAGCCCCATTATTTAGCGATTATTTAACTCATGCCTTTGGGTGCAAAATTCCAAACACGGAAGTGTAGCCATGCAAAAAGGTGCGATCGCCGACGGGGCCAATTTCCCCATTGCAGAAAAATCCCCCTAAATTGGGTGTTGGCAAGGCCGTAGAAAAGAGGGTCGAATCAAAATTTGGCTCCCCATAGAGTCCCTTCCCGCGACCGAGACAGGCAAACATCAAGGCTCCAAAAGGAGGTTCCAGCGGATCATTTGCTTGGAACTGTTGTAACAGCACCGAGAGATCTTCCGCTGAAGTCTCTGCATCCCGCAGGTGAAACTGTACCCTTTGGCCCGCCCGAATGCGATCGCCCACGGCGATCGCCCCAGCCCTAGGGTCTACCCCAAGTAAGTTGCGAATGAGAAAATCCCCGTGGATAAGCTTTTGTTTAAAGGCATCCATCGCAATGCCGATAAAAAGAGAATCCTGGGCGAGGGCTTGATCTTCTTCATCCAACTCGGCGATCAACTCCTGCAAAAATCGTAGGGGGGAGCCATGGCGGAGCTGTTCACCCTCGGCCACCGATAATTCCGTGATGATATTGCGATCGCATTGGGTAATTTGATACACCTCACCGATGGGCCGACATCCCTGGGCGACAACGGTCTCCATCTGGATATTTCCAGCCAAAGCCACCCCCACTGTGCCAGACCGCAACAGGGTTGGTTCTTGGTCGGCTTCGTAGTAAAACAAACCGCTGGCTGTTCTGCCGCCGGAGCTTGTTAGTCCTCCTACCTTTGCCGCATTTGGATAGGCAAAATCAAGGCCCGCCAACAGATCCGTAATACTCGACGAAAAGGGATCCGCCAGCAAAATAAAATTCGGTTCCGCCTCGGGGCTAACCCCAAAAATGTCGATCCAAGGGTCTGGGGCGCTATCTAAATCAGGTAAATCTTTCTCGGTGACATGGAAAGGCACGACTTCCACATCTGGTAAATGGGCCACCGTTAAACTAAGGGCGGGTTGTCCTTCACATTCTTGGGTTTCTCCGGTTGCGTCGGTGCCAATAATACTCACGCCACCGCAACCAATCACTACTTTGCAGGCTAATTTTTCAGTCAAGAGCGGCAAGATCCGGGCATATTCGCTGGCAAACGCGGCTGAAATGAAGAGAATGGCCAGATCTGCACTACCAGAGAGATTTTCTTGGATTTGGGCAACGGCTTCATCAATGGCTCCTTCTAGGGACGCTTGGGTCGAGAGGGCATTTAGCCACTGAAAAGGATGGGTATCGACTGCGGGTTGTGCCCCAGTGATTCCTAATTTTTTCCACAATGCCTTAAGCATACTGACACATCTTGAATCGGTTGCGGTTTTTGAGATTCTCCCAAAGTCTTTAGCTTACAGGGAAAAGGCCAGAGAAAACCAGGGTCTACCCCCAGACAGATGGCAATTTCCTCACAGTGGCAATCGCCTAGATTTTGTAACGGAATATTACAAAAAAGACGGCATAACGCTATGGCAGCTTGACGGTCTCCGGTGGGCTGGGTACAGTAGGGCGGTATACCCCATCGGGTAAAGCTTCCATTAGTTGTATGCAAGATAAGCAAAAAGTCACCCTCTATCTGCCTGCGGCGATCCATCGTCAGCTCAAAATCAAGGCAGCCCTCGATGCAGATTCCATGTCTGCTTTAGTGGAAAAAGCCGTGGCCTTCTATCTACAACACCCTGAAGTGGTAGAAGAAGTACAAGAAACCTATGGCCAGACCCACCGTGTCCACATTTGTCCCGATTGCGAAGGGGCGGTGGTACTCCGGGATGGACAACTGGTTTCCCTCAAGAGGCAGCCAACGGTACTCCTTGATGAAGAGATTGCACAGGATCTGCAAAGTGCAAAGGGTGCTGCGGATGGGGCAGAACTAGTCACTTGCTAGCTGTCCGATTGGCGATCGCCGTTTATTTTTCTCCCGATTTACCTCCACTCTGGTCGATGTGGTGCCGCCTAATTCCCCCTTTTAGAACGTCAGGACTAAACCCATGAAAGAAGAGCTCAATACCCTCATTCAAGCTCAATACCCCCTGATCTACCTCATCACCCCCGAGGAGGAACGGGCCGAGGCGGCGATCGCCCACATTGCGCAACTGTGCGAATACCAAAATGTTTTCGTCTGGACGATGACCCATGGCTTGGTGGAATATGGTTCCGACCGAAAGCCCCAAACTCGCACTCTCTCAGCAGAAGCGGCCATTCGTGAAGTCATTCACCATAACGACTCTGGCATTTTTATCTTTAAGGATCTACATCCATTTTTAGATGATCCCAGCACCGTCCGTTGGTTACGGGATGCGATCGCCAGCTTTAAGGGTCAACAGAAACACATCATTTTAATGTCCCCTTACCAAAAGGTGCCCCTCGAACTCGAAAAAGACATTGTTGTCCTCGATTTTCCTTTCCCGACCCTTGACGAACTCGATCAAGTGCTCGCCCAGTACCTCAATCCCCGGCACCCCATCTCCCCCGTCGTGCGAGAAAAACTCCTCAAGGCAGCCCTGGGGTTGACCAAGGACGAAGCGGAAAAAGTCTATCGCAAGGCCCAGGTTAAGGCGAAGAAACTGACCGCCTCGGAAGTAGAAATTGTCCTCTCCGAGAAAAAACAACTGATTCGCCGTAACGGTATTCTCGAATTTATCGAAGAAGACGAAACCATTGACGCCATCGGCGGCTTAGAGGAACTCAAGCGCTGGCTTAAACAACGCTCCAATGCCTTTACCGAAGCAGCACGGGAATATGGACTACCCCAACCCAAGGGAATGTTGATTCTTGGTGTACCGGGTTGTGGTAAATCACTCCTGGCTAAAACAACTTCTCGGTTATGGGGTCTTCCCCTCCTGCGTCTCGATATGGGGCGGGTATATGATGGCTCCACCGTAGGCAAATCCGAAGCAAACCTCCGCAGTGCCCTTAAAACCGCCGAGTCCATTTCTCCAGCGATTCTCTTTATCGACGAATTAGACAAAGCCTTTGCCGGTTCCTCTGGATCTGCGGATTCCGATGGAGGCACCTCCAGCCGTATCTTTGGCTCGTTTCTCACCTGGATGCAAGAAAAAGAATCCCCCGTTTTTGTAATGGCCACCGCAAACCGAGTGGATCGGCTACCAGGGGAATTTCTTCGGAAAGGACGATTCGACGAAATCTTTTTCGTGGATCTCCCCAACCCCAGCGAACGAGAAGCGATCTTTAATATCCATCTCCACAAACGTCGGCCAGTCGGCGATCGCTTCGACACAGAACAACTGGCAAAAATTTCAGAAGGTTTTTCCGGTGCGGAAATCGAACAGGCGATCATTGCCGCCATGTACGAGGCCTTTGCCCAAGATCGCGAGTTTACCCAACTCGACATTATCGCCGCGATCAAGGCAACCTTGCCCCTTTCCCGCACCATGACTGAACAGGTCAATAGTCTCCGCGATTGGGCCAGACAGCGCGCCCGACCTGCTTCAGCCTCCGTCGCCGAATACCAGCGATTGGAGTTCTAACAGGCTTAATCTGTCCCGGATTAAGGTCAACAAGATTCCCAGCTTGTTGGCATTTAAAAAACCACTTTATTAGTGGTCTTTACACAAAAAAACTCAAATGTTGTTGTTTTTGGAGAATTATTCCAATGTCCCACTTTAGCACTCTCCGCACTAAAATTACCGATGCCGCAGTTCTCAAGACTTCCCTGCAAGACCTCGGAATTTCTGTGAATACCGATGCTGCAGTTCGTGGCTACAACGGCCAACAGATTCAAGCAGACATCGTGGCTACTCTCGAAGGCGATTATGACCTCGGCTGGACTCGCAATGCCGACGGCAGCTTTGACCTCATCGCCGACCTATGGGGTGTCGCGAAGAAGCATAACCAAACTGAACTGATCAATTCCATCAACCAGAAGTACGCTATCAATAAGACCCTCGCTGAAGTTAAGCAACGTGGTCTCAACAATGCGAACGTCAAGCTGGTATTGCAAAAGTAACGACTAAATGCGTTCCCACGAAGAGCTAGGGTTGGTCTCATCGCAGAGATCAACCCTTTTTCATTGGGTCTTGTGCTGGGGTCTGAGGGTAGATCAATATTTCAGCAGCGAGACTCAATTAAGTAACATTAAAAGAAGTGCATCTCCTTAGTCTAAATGTTTAGGATTGCAGAAAGCGGCCCATCGTTTTGTGCCTCATTATTTTTGGCATGGAGAAGGTCACGGGCTCAATTTAAAATGTTGGTCTAAAATTTTATGAAATCTAAATTTTTACTTTTTTTGAGTGTCGCAACGCTTCAGGCTGCTCTATTCGGCTGCGGACTCGTTGGCAATAATACGTCCGGTGAGCAAAATACTTCAGGTACAGAAGAAACAACCAGTGAATCAACCGCGACGAATGAGTCCACCAACGTCACGGCAGATTGGGTTGATTTTCAAACGGAAAATGGCAAACTCGCAGTTAAATTTCCAGGCACGCCTCAAACGGAAAGTCAAACAACTCCCTCTGATCTGGGTGAACTACAGTTCACGATGACTTCCTACGCGGACGACGCCAACACGCAATTTTTTATGGTGAGTAGTGTTACGTATCCGGTTTCTCCTGATCAATATGATGCGGCCCAGGGACTTGAAGCGGCCAAGGAAGGGGCGGCCAGCAACTCAGGTTCAACGATTGTTTCCGATGAGCCGAGTGATAAGTTTGGGATTCCGGGGAAAAAACTGGTGATGAACGCAGCCCAGGATAATGGCGAAGTTTATACCACCCGCGCTGAAATCTACATCGATCCCAACGGTCCCACCCTCCACCAGATTTTGATGGTGACGGAAGGCGATCGCGTGGATAGTCCAGAAGCCAACGCATTTTTTGATTCTGTCAATATTACGCCTATCTAAACTTTTCGGTTGGTAAAAGCCTGATATAGCAATAGCCCCGATGGATAAACACCAGGGCTATTTTTTTATGGTCTTTTTATGGCCAAGATTTAAAGGGAAAATTTATCGCACGCTACATTGGAGTGTCCGGAGGGTGGCAGCGGCGGCATAGTTCCGTTGGGAGGCAGTATCGGGGAAAAAGCGATCGCCACTTTCATTCAAAGGAGAAGCGACGCGACAGTAAGTAGACATCTGGGCAGCCAAATCATTGGCCCAGTGACCCGCTGTATCACTAAAAGCAATGGGGCCATTGGTGGCCACGAGGGTCATCGGTTGACCTTGGGCGGCCTTGGCATATTCTGCGGTGCGACGGAGAACAGCTAACAGTTCGGCCCGGGTGACGGGTTGAGTAGGTTGGAAAGTCCCATCGGGATAGCCACTGACAATATTGTTCGCCTGGGCCCAGGTAATTTTCGCCGCACTCCAACGGTCGGCAGCCACATCAGGATAGGGGGCATTCGCAACTTGGGTGGGCACAGCCAGGGAAGCATTGGGAAGAGCTTGGAGACCTTCAATGGCCATGGAAACCAACTGTTCGCGGGTCAGGACATCGGTGGGCCGGAAGGTATTGTCGTTAAAACCAGCAATAAAACCGACATTCACCGCTTGGGCAATTTCGTTACGGTAAATATCACCACTGATATCAGTAAATTGGGCCACCGTACTGCCGGGATCAGGCGTTTCAGAGGGATTTGTAATTTCTGGTGGGGAGATTGCCAGACCGGGGAGACTATCGACCGTCACAATTGAACTCTGCGTAATGCCCGCAACTAAGTCATCAATGGTGGGTTTTTTAAGGACGGCGAACTGGCGGCCCTCGTTAGAAAAGTAAAAGTGGCCCAGGGGTCGCTCTTCAAAGGTACGGCGGGTAAATTCCCAACCGGGGAGGAGGTTGAACTTAAGGAAGCCTTCGGTGAGACCATTACTACGGCCAATGACAATTTCTTCTTGATCGTTATCTTTGGGAGTGGCGACCAACAAAATTTCATTTTCGAAGCGAGTGATGCGCAATAGGTGGCTCTGGCCAAAATCTTGCCCATTGATCCGCATGGAGTAGCCATTACTATCGGTGCTGCGGCGACAATAGCCAGTAAAGTCAAAGTTCAGCAGCAGGGGATCAATGCTGGTCGGATTTGCGCCACTTTCGGCCCAACATTCTTTGCGGTCTTCCCGTTCGAGCTGTTCGACCACGAGGAGGTTATAGCCACCGTTACTGAGGGGGACGGCGATCGCCGCCATGGATTCGGGGTTGATCTCTGCTTCTCCAAAAACAGTTTGGGCTTGGGCGCGTCCCAAAGGTACAACACTACTGAGGGTTGCAAGGGCGATCGCCAACATTTTTCCGGATAAGGCAGCTTTAGACATGACAAATAATCTTGGATTTTAGACAACTACTGCTCCCATTAGACTGAATTTCGCCTATTTTGAGCCCAGCTATTACAAAAGTCTTACATATTTTCCGAATCTCGAAGTGAATCGAGGTCAGGGGCTTCATTTTTGAAGATGAGTACACGGCGGGCAAAGGGAATTTCGATCTGTTCGCGGTCGAAGGCTTCTTTGATTAACTTCCGCAGGAGACGCTGCACCGGTAGATGTTTTCCTGGTTTCACCTTGGTAACCGTGCGGATGGTGAGTTCAGATTCGGCAAAGTTATCGAGGCCATCAATGCGGGTCGGTTCGAGCACATCAGGGTGTAAGCCTTGAATTTGGTGGCCCACATCCCCTAGAACCTGATACACATGGTCTAAATCTGAGTCGTAAGCGACCCCAACATAAACCACCGAATACACATAATCTTTGGAGTAATTCACAATGGTCTTGATGTCGCCATTGCGGATGATATGTAGCCGTCCCCCTGTATCGCGGATGCGTGTGACCCGCAGATCCATTTCTTCGACAAGGCCTGTGGCATTATCCGTTTCGACAAAATCACCGACAAGGTAGTAATTTTGCAACAAAATGGAAAAGCCATTGACGAGGTCATTGATTAAATTTTGCGCCCCAAGCCCCACTGCTAAACCCAAGATCCCGGCCCCGGCGAGGATCGGTGTCGGGTCAATGTCAAAGACATAGAGAATTGAAACGCCACTCACAAAATAAATGCAGTAGCGTACGGTGTTTTGCACCAGGGGGATAAAGGTTAAACGACGGCGTTGTTGGACAGGACTGAGGTTTGGCGATCGCAACAATAATTTTTCGACAATGATATTGCTCAGTTCGATCACCAGGGCCGCGATGAAAATAATCAGGATAATTTGATTCGCCGGGATCGCATAGGGGGCAATGTGATCGAGTAGGGGAAATTGGGCACAAATCACTCCGGCGATCGCCAGATAAATGCCCGTTTCTAAACAACGTTTTGTGAGGCCCAATAAATAACGAAACCGGGGGTAAAATCGCAGGGGAGACCGGGGATGTTTGGCAATAAATTCCGTTGATAAACCATCTAAAGTATCCAGCAAAGAAAACGATGCCCGCACAGCAATGATCCCAAAGCAAAGCAAAAAATAAACTTTGATCGCGAGATAAAAATATTGGGTAATGCTCGGAGGGACAAACAAAAAATTGAGGCACACCACCAGGGCCAAAATCCAAAGACCATTGGCGATCGCCAAATCAATGGCCTTAAAGAGCGTATCTAAGCTGTGGTTATTGCCTTCGATATTTTTCCAAGCTTTGAGGCGATCGCCAGCCCGTTTCAAGCGTGGCCGCAGAGAAGCGATCATTAAACTCACGAGCAACAGAAGTAAAACACTTTTTAATAAACCGAGGGCGAGCCTTTGCCACTGTTCCGGAGAGATGCCGTTAATTAAATCAAGGAGATAAAGGTAAGGGGATTTTTGTTGAAGGAATAAATAACCATTTAAGGCAGCAATGATTATGGCCCCGGTGATCTTAATGACGAAGAGGGATTTATTAAGGATTTTTTGGGTTAAATTTAGGGGATTTTGTCCTTGTTTTTCTGGCACCCATTGGGCTAGACGTTTCAGGGTCAAAATAATTAAAAATTGTCCCACAGTGATCGCGATTAAAAAGAGAATAATCTCGGCGATCACCACACCAAGATCGAGGAGGATCCCATTCATGTTTTCTGTCTTTGCACCGTTTTTGACTGAAATTCGAGATTGCGGTTAGTTCTTTTTTTTAACAATCTCGGCTTCAACTTAGCAAAAACACCATCCCATACCGCAGCCCAAAAATAAATTACAAAAAAAATTAACCTACTGTATTTACCAACGGGCAGCAACCATCATTTTTTTCCTTAACGCTCCAAAGATCAAGCTAAACCATCGCCTGGGATCGCAATGCGAGTCACGATCTAAACTTTTTTGGGGTGGTGAAAGTTCAGCCAAAAAATCACTGTGGATAGAGTCGGAGTTGTTTTCTGTGATCAAGATTCAATTTACTCCTTGCCATGGTGATTAAGCGGCTATTAGTAACGGCTTTTGGGTGAGGAAATTTGCGGGAAACAGAGGGAGATTTTGGCGTAAAACCAAGGGAAGCACCCCGATTAGGAAAGGAAAACTCTAGAATAAGAACAGTTTCTCTGTCGTTGTCCCTCCGAAATATGAAGCACTATCGTCACCTCCTTCCGAGCAAGCAGAAGCATCAGGCCAAACCTCGTTTTAAGTGGCGAGCTGGGATGGCTAATTTTCTTTTGAGCCAAGCCTTACTGTGGGGAGGGGGAACGGCGACGATCGCTCAGACAGAATCAACGGAATCGACGGAGACCTTGAACTACGGAGAGCTGCTCCAGGATATCCGACAAAACCAGGTGGATCGCTTCGTCCTTGACCCAGAAACCAATACGGCCCAGGTCACACTCCGGGGGCAAACTGAGGAAGAAGCCCAGACCATCCAGCTCCTTAACAATAACCAAGAACTCCTCGCCGCTCTCCGGGAAAATAATGTTGACTTTGAGGTGGTGCCTTCCCAGGATCATTCGGTGGCGATCGCCATTTTTACCAATCTCCTGCTTTTTGGGATTCTGATCGGGGGGCTAGTGCTGATTATCCGCCGCTCGGCCAGTATGCAGAATAACGCCATGAACTTTGGTCGCTCTAAGGCGCGTTTTCAGATGGAAGCGGAAACGGGGATCATGTTTAAGGATGTGGCTGGGGTCGAGGAAGCCAAGGAAGAACTCGCCGAAGTGGTCACTTTCTTAAAAGAACCGAATAAATTTACGGCAATTGGTGCGAAGATCCCCAGAGGAATGCTCCTCATTGGCCCACCGGGGACGGGTAAAACGCTCTTAGCAAAGGCGATCGCCGGGGAAGCTGGGGTGCCATTTTTTAGTATTTCCGGCTCTGAATTTGTGGAAATGTTCGTGGGGGTTGGCGCGTCACGGGTGCGGGATCTCTTCCGCAAGGCCCAGGAAAACGCTCCCTGTCTTGTTTTTATCGATGAAATTGATGCGGTCGGTCGCCAACGGGGCGCAGGCATTGGTGGGGGAAACGATGAGCGGGAGCAGACCCTAAACCAATTGCTCACAGAAATGGATGGTTTTGAAGGAAATTCCGGAATTATTGTGATCGCCGCCACCAACCGCCCTGATGTCTTAGATCAAGCCCTCCTGCGTCCCGGCCGCTTTGATCGCCAGGTGACTGTGGATTATCCAGACCGTTTGGGGCGTTTAGCGATCCTCGAAGTCCATGCCCAAGATAAAAAAGTCGCTGAGGATGTTGATCTAGAGGCGATCGCCCGGCGTACCCCTGGTTTTTCGGGGGCAGATCTAGCAAACTTACTCAACGAAGCCGCCATTTTCACCGCCCGCCGCCGCAAGGAAGCAATTACCACTAGCGAAATCAATGACGCTATTGATCGGGTCGTAGCAGGGATGGAGGGGACAGCCCTCACCGATGGCAAAAGTAAACGTCTCATTGCCTACCACGAAGTGGGCCATGCCATTGTTGGCACCATCCTCAAAGACCACGATCCCCTCCAGAAAGTCACCATTATTCCCCGGGGCCGCGCCCAAGGCCTAACCTGGTTTACCCCCAACGAAGAACAGGGTCTGACCACCAAAGCCCAATTCCGCGCCCAAATCGCCGTGGCCCTGGGGGGACGTGCCGCCGAGGATATTGTCTTTGGCTACGATGAAATCACCTCTGGAGCCTCCCAGGATATCCAAATGCTCACGAACATTGCCCGTCAAATGGTGACAAAGTTTGGGATGTCTGAACTGGGTCACTTTGCCCTAGAAACCAATCGGGGTGAAGTTTTCCTCAGAAATGATTGGTTTGGGGAGCGGCCTGAATATTCCGAGGCGATCGCCCAGCGCATTGACCTCAAGGTGCGCGAAATTATCAACGAGTGCTACGAAACTGCCAAGCAAATCATTCGGGACAATCGTCAACTTGTCGATCGTCTGGTGGATCGTCTCATCGAAGAAGAAACCATCGAAGGCGAAGACTTTAGTCGTCTCGTCAACGAAGCCCTTGGTCAAACCATCGACCTCCAAAAAACCGCTTCCGTTGCCTAAATGCCATGAAAAGCTTAGTCCTCTGGAGCATCAAAGGCTACCGTCGCTGGATTTCCCCCCTATTCCCCCCTAGTTGTCGCTTTCAGCCCACCTGTTCCCAATATGCCCTCGAAGCCGTGGAACGCTTTGGTGTACTCCGGGGCAGTTGGCTCGCCCTGAAGCGCCTTGGCCGCTGTCACCCGTTTCACCCTGGGGGTTATGATCCGGTGCCCCATCTTTGCCATCACGATTTAGACAACACGCCCTAGGACATTTGTTCCTCATTTCGGTTTTATCCATCGCTCACCATGACCATTACTTCCCCCGCTCATCCCCATACCGATTACAGCTGGCAATGGCACGGCTTCAGTATTAACTATCGTCAGTGGGGCACCCAGGGGCCGCCCGTTCTTTTCGTCCATGGCTTTGGGGCCTCGGCCGGTCATTGGCGCAAAAATCTTCCGGTTTTAGGGGAACAGTACCGCTGCTATGCCATCGACTTACTGGGCTTTGGGAAATCGGCAAAACCCCAACCGGAGGTTGAAGCGGACTACACTTTTGAAACTTGGGCCACCCAGATTAAGGCGTTCTGTGCTGAAATCATTGGTGAACCGGCTTTTCTAGTTGGTAATTCCATTGGTTGTGTCGTTGTCATGCAGGCGGCTGTGTCCTATCCCCACTGGGTGCGGGGGGTCGTGGCACTCAATTTTTCCCTGCGGCTGTTCCATGAGCGCAATCTTTTAAAAGCACCTTTTTATCAACGCTGGGGCGTTCCCCTCTTCCAAAAACTCTTGACCCAAACCCCCCTCGGTTCCTTGTTCTTTAAGCAATTGGCCCAGCCGAAAACAATCCGCAAAATTTTAGCCCAGGCCTACCGAGACAAAGCAGCGATTACCGATGAGTTGGTGGAGCTGATCCTGACCCCCGCCCAAGACCCAGGGGCTGCGGCGGTTTTCCTGGCCTTTACGAGTTATTCCCAGGGGCCACTCCCGGACGACCTGCTGCCCCAGTTGCATTGCCCCACGGCAGTTTTATGGGGAACAGCCGATCCATGGGAACCGGTTGATCTGGGCCGTGCCCTTGTCGCCCAATATCCTCAGATTGAGTTTATTCCCCTCGATAATGTCGGCCATTGCCCCCAAGATGAAGCTCCGGCATTAGTCAACGGCTATTTACTCGATTGGTTAGGGCGACAACAGTCAGCGTAGCCTGGGGCTTTTACACTCAAATCAGTTGAAACCAGGCCCTCCATAATCGAAGGCACGGCTGATTTTGGGAGGATTTACCGTGGGGAGGGAACTCACGGTTTAATATGGTTAACTAGGCTATAGCCCGTGGGTATTCGTAAAAATTGCTAGGATACGGAGTCCAGAATTTCCATTCACAGGAGTTGCTAAGGCATACATGGTTGGTCAATTTGCAAATTTCGTCGATCTGCTCCAGTACAGAGCTAAACTTCAGGCGCGGAAAACCGTGTTTAGTTTTCTGGCTGATGGCGAAGCGGAATCTGCGGCCCTGACCTACGGAGAATTAGACCAAAAAGCCCAGGCGATCGCCGCTTTTTTGCAAGCTAACCAGGCTCAAGGGCAACGGGCATTATTACTTTATCCACCGGGTTTAGAGTTTATCGGTGCCTTTTTGGGATGTTTGTATGCTGGTGTTGTTGCGGTGCCAGCTTACCCACCACGGCCGAATAAATCCTTTGACCGCCTCCATAGCATTATCCAAGATGCCCAGGCAAAATTTGCCCTCACCACAACAGAACTTAAAGATAAAATTGCCGATCGCCTCGAAGCTTTAGAAGGTACGGATTTTCATTGTTTGGCTACAGATCAAGTTGAATTAATTTCAGGAAAAAATTGGCAAAAACCGAACATTTCCGGCACAGATCTCGCTTTTTTGCAATACACCAGTGGCTCCACGGGCGATCCTAAAGGAGTGATGGTTTCCCACCACAATTTGATCCACAACTCCGGCTTGATTAACCAAGGATTCCAGGATACAGAGGCGAGTATGGGCGTTTCCTGGTTGCCGCCCTACCATGATATGGGCTTGATCGGTGGGATTTTACAGCCCATCTATGTGGGAGCAACGCAAATTTTAATGCCTCCCGTGGCCTTTTTGCAGCGACCTTTTCGGTGGCTAAAGGCGATCAACGATTATCGGGTTTCCACCAGCGGTGCGCCGAATTTTGCCTATGATCTCTGTGCCAGCCAAATTACCCCGGAACAAATCAGAGAACTCGATTTGAGCTGTTGGCGACTGGCTTTTTCCGGGGCCGAACCGATCCGCGCTGTGACCCTCGAAAATTTTGCGAAAACCTTCGCTACAGCAGGCTTTCAAAAATCAGCATTTTATCCCTGTTATGGTATGGCTGAAACCACCCTGATCGTTTCCGGTGGTAATGGTCGTGCCCAGCTTCCCCAGGAAATTATCGTCAGCAAACAGGGCATCGAAGCAAACCAAGTTCGCCCTGCCCAAGGGACAGAAACAACGGTGACCTTGGTCGGCAGTGGTGAAGTGATTGGCGACCAAATTGTCAAAATTGTTGACCCCCAGGCTTTAACAGAATGTACCGTCGGTGAAATTGGCGAAGTATGGGTTAAGGGCGAAAGTGTTGCCCAGGGCTATTGGCAAAAACCAGACCTCACCCAGCAACAATTTCAGGGAAACGTTGGTGCAGAAACGGGCTTTTTACGCACGGGCGATCTGGGTTTTTTGCAAGGTGGCGAACTGTACATTACGGGCCGTTTAAAGGATCTCCTGATTATCCGGGGGCGCAACCACTATCCCCAGGACATTGAATTAACCGTCGAAGTGGCCCATCCCGCTTTACGACAGGGAGCCGGAGCCGCAGTATCAGTAGACGTTGACGGGGAAGAACAGCTAGTCATTGTCCAGGAAGTGGAGCGTAAATATGCTCGCAAATTAAATGTCGCGGCAGTGGCCCAAGCTATTCGTGGGGCGATCGCCGCCGAACATCAACTGCAACCCCAGGCCATTTGTTTTATTAAACCCGGTAGCATTCCCAAAACATCCAGCGGGAAGATTCGTCGCCATGCCTGCAAAGCTGGTTTTCTAGACGGAAGCTTGGCTGTGGTTGGGGAGTGGCAACCCAGCCACCAAAAAGAAGGAAAAGGAATTGGGACACAAGCCGTTACCCCTTCTACGACAACATCAACGAATTTTCCCCAGCCTGACCAGCACCAACAGCAAATTGAAGCCTGGCTTAAGGATAATATTGCCCATCGCCTCGGCATTACGCCCCAACAATTAGACGAAACGGAACCCTTTGCCAGTTATGGGCTGGATTCGGTACAAGCAGTACAGGTCACAGCCGACTTAGAGGATTGGCTAGGTCGAAAATTAGACCCCACCCTGGCCTATGATTATCCGACCATTCGCACCCTGGCTCAGTTTTTGGTTCAGGGTAATCAAGCGCTAGAGAAAATACCACAGGTGCCGAAAATTCAGGGCAAAGAAATTGCCGTGGTGGGTCTCAGTTGTCGTTTTCCCCAAGCCGACAACCCCGAAGCTTTTTGGGAATTATTACGTCAAGGTAAAGATGGAGTTCGCCCCCTTAAAACTCGCTGGGCCACGGGAGAATGGGGTGGTTTTTTAGAAAATATTGACCAGTTTGAGCCGCAATTTTTTGGCATTTCCCCCCGGGAAGCGGAACAAATGGATCCCCAGCAACGCTTACTGTTAGAAGTAACCTGGGAAGCCTTGGAACGGGCAAATATTCCGGCAGAAAGTTTACGCCATTCCCAAACGGGGGTTTTTGTCGGTATTAGTAATAGTGATTATGCCCAGTTGCAGGTGCGGGAAAACAATCCGATCAATCCCTACATGGGGACGGGCAACGCCCACAGTATTGCTGCGAATCGTCTGTCTTATTTCCTCGATCTCCGGGGCGTTTCTCTGAGCATCGATACAGCCTGTTCCTCTTCTCTGGTGGCGGTTCATTTGGCCTGTCAAAGTTTAATCAATGGCGAATCGGAGTTGGCGATCGCCGCCGGGGTGAATTTGATTTTGACCCCCGATGTGACCCAGACTTTTACCCAGGCGGGCATGATGAGTGCAACGGGCCGCTGCCAGACCTTTGATGCCGAGGCTGATGGCTATGTGCGGGGCGAAGGTTGTGGGGTCGTCCTCCTCAAACCCCTGGCCCAGGCAGAACGGGACGGAGATAATATTCTCGCGGTGATTCACGGTTCGGCGGTGAATCAAGATGGACGCAGTAACGGTTTGACGGCTCCCAACGGGCGATCGCAACAGGCCGTTATTCGCCAAGCCCTGGCCCAAGCCGGTATTACCGCCGCCGATTTAGCTTACCTGGAAGCCCATGGCACCGGCACCCCCCTGGGTGATCCCATTGAAATTAATTCCCTGAAGGCGGTTTTACAAACGGCGCAGCGGGAACAGCCCTGTGTGGTGGGTTCCGTGAAAACAAACATTGGTCACCTCGAGGCAGCGGCGGGCATCGCGGGCTTAATCAAGGTGATTTTGTCCCTGGAGCATGGGATGATTCCCCAACATTTGCATTTTAAACAGCTCAATCCCCGCATTGATCTAGACGGTTTAGTGACCATTGCGAGCAAAGATCAGCCTTGGTCAGGCGGGTCACAAAAACGGTTTGCTGGGGTAAGTTCCTTTGGGTTTGGTGGCACCAATGCCCACGTGATTGTGGGGGACTATACTCAACAAAAATCTCCCCTTGCTACCCCGGTTACCCAAGACCGCCCTTGGCATCTGCTGACCCTTTCTGCTAAAAATGCCCAGGCCTTAAATGCCCTGCAAAAAAGCTATGGAGACTATCTAGCCCAACATCCCAGCGTTGACCCTCGCGATCTCTGTTTGTCTGCCAATACCGGGCGATCGCCCCTCAAGGAACGTCGTTTTTTTGTCTTTAAACAAGTCGCCGATTTACAACAAACTCTCAATCAAGATTTTCTGGCTCAATCTCGCCTCAGTTCTCCCGCAAAAATTGCCTTTTTGTTTACGGGGCAAGGTTCCCAATACTACGGCATGGGACAACAACTGTACCAAACCAGCCCAGTATTTCGGCAGGTGCTGGATGAGTGCGATCGCCTCTGGCAGACCTATTCCCCCGAAGCCCCTGCCCTCACCGACCTGCTATACGGCGACCATAACCCTGACCTCGTCCACGAAACCGTCTATACCCAGCCCCTGCTCTTTGCCGTTGAATATGCGATCGCCCAACTATGGTTAAGCTGGGGCGTGACGCCAGACTTTTGCATGGGCCATAGCGTCGGCGAATATGTCGCGGCCTGTCTGGCGGGGGTATTTTCCCTGGCAGACGGCATGAAATTAATTACGGCCCGGGGCAAACTGATGCACGCCCTACCCAGCAATGGCAGTATGGCGGCGGTCTTTGCCGATAAAACGGTCATTAAACCCTACCTATCGGAGCATTTAACCGTCGGAGCCGAAAACGGTTCCCATTTGGTGCTATCAGGAAAGACCCCCTGCCTCGAAGCCAGTATTCACAAACTCCAAAGCCAAGGGATCAAAACCAAACCCCTCAAGGTTTCCCATGCTTTCCACTCCCCTTTGATGGCCCCCATGCTGGCAGAGTTTCGGGAAATTGCTGAACAAATTACTTTCCACCCGCCGCGTATCCCGCTCATTTCCAATGTCACGGGCGGCCAGATTGAAGCGGAAATTGCCCAGGCCGACTATTGGGTTAAGCACGTTTCGCAACCCGTCAAATTTGTCCAGAGCATCCAAACCCTGGCCCAAGCGGGTGTCAATGTTTATCTCGAAATCGGCGTAAAACCAGTGCTCCTGAGTATGGGACGCCATTGCTTAGCTGAACAAGAAGCGGTTTGGTTGCCCAGTTTACGTCCCCATAGTGAGCCTTGGCCGGAAATTTTGACCAGTCTCGGCAAACTGTATGAGCAAGGGCTAAACATTGACTGGCAGACCGTGGAAGCTGGCGATCGCTGCCGGAAACTGATCCTGCCCACCTATCCCTTCCAACGGCAGCGGTATTGGTTTAATCAAGGCTCTTGGCAAACGGTTGAGACCGAACCTGTACACCCAGCCCCTGACGATCTCAATGATTGGTTGTATCAGGTGGCGTGGATGCCCCTGGACACTTTCCCCCCGGCCCCTGAACCGTCGGCTAAGCTGTGGTTAATCTTGGGAGATCGCCATGATCACCAGCCCATTGAAGCCCAATTTAAAAACGCCCAGCGGGTGTATCTCGGCCAAAGCAATCATTTTCCGACGAATGCCCCCTGGGAAGTATCTGCCGATGCGTTGGATAATTTATTTACTCACGTCGGCTCCCAAAATTTAGCAGGCATCCTTTACCTGTGTCCCCCAGGGGAAGACCCAGAAGACCTAGATGAAATTCAAAAGCAAACCAGTGGCTTCGCCCTCCAACTGATCCAAACCCTGTATCAACAAAAGATCGCGGTTCCCTGCTGGTTTGTGACCCACCAGAGCCAACGGGTGCTTGAAACCGATGCTGTCACCGGATTTGCCCAAGGGGGATTATGGGGACTCGCCCAGGCGATCGCCCTCGAACATCCAGAGTTGTGGGGGGGAATTATTGATGTCGATGACAGCCTGCCAAATTTTGCCCAGATTTGCCAACAAAGACAGGTGCAGCAGTTGGCCGTGCGGCACCAAAAACTCTACGGGGCACAGCTCAAAAAGCAACCGTCACTGCCCCAGAAAAATCTCCAGATTCAACCCCAACAGACCTATCTAGTGACAGGGGGACTGGGGGCCATTGGCCGTAAAATTGCCCAATGGCTAGCCGCAGCAGGAGCAGAAAAAGTAATTCTCGTCAGCCGGCGCGCTCCGGCAGCGGATCAGCAGACGTTACCGACCAATGCGGTGGTTTATCCTTGCGATTTAGCCGACGCAGCCCAGGTGGCAAAGCTGTTTCAAACCTATCCCCACATCAAAGGAATTTTCCATGCGGCGGGTACCTTAGCTGATGGTTTGCTGCAACAACAAACTTGGCAAAAGTTCCAGACCGTCGCCGCCGCCAAAATGAAAGGGACATGGCATCTGCACCGCCATAGTCAAAAGCTCGATCTGGATTTTTTTGTGTTGTTTTCCTCTGTGGCAGGGGTGCTCGGTTCACCGGGACAGGGGAATTATGCTGCCGCAAACCGCGGCATGGCGGCGATCGCCCAATATCGACAGGCCCAAGGTTTACCCGCCCTGGCGATCCATTGGGGGCCTTGGGCCGAAGGGGGGATGGCCAACTCCCTCAGCAACCAAAATTTAGCGTGGCTGCCGCCGCCCCAGGGACTAACAATCCTCGAAAAGGTCTTAGGCGCCCAGGGGGAAATGGGGGTCTTTAAACCGGACTGGCAAAACCTGGCCAAACAGTTCCCCGAATTTGCCAAAACCCATTACTTTGCCGCTGTTATTCCCTCTGCTGAGGCTGCGTCCCCAACGGCTTCAATTTTTGACAAATTAATCAACCTAGAAGCTTCTCAGCGGGCTGACTATCTGCTGGATTATCTGCGGCGGTCCGTGGCGCAAATCCTCAAGTTAGAAATTGACCAAATTCACAGCCACGATAGTTTGTTGGATCTGGGTATGGATTCGCTGATGATCATGGAGGCGATCGCCAGCCTCAAGCAGGATTTGCAACTGATGTTGTACCCCAGGGAAATCTACGAGCGGCCCAGACTGGATGTGTTGACGGCCTATCTAGCGGCGGAATTCACCAAGGCCCATGATTCCAAAGCAGCAACGGCGACAGCAGCGATTCCCTCCCAAAGCCTTTCGGTCAAAACGAAAAAACCGTGGCAAAAACCTGACCACAAAAACCCGAATCCCATTGCCTTTATCCTCTCTAGCCCCCGGTCGGGTTCGACGTTGCTGCGGGTGATGTTAGCTGGACATCCGGGGCTATATTCGCCCCCAGAGCTGCATTTGCTCCCCTTTGAAACCATGGGCGATCGCCACCAGGAATTGGGTCTATCCCACCTCGGCGAAGGGTTACAACGGGCCTTAATGGATCTAGAAAACCTCACCCCAGAGGCAAGCCAGGCGAAGGTCAACCAGTGGGTCGAAGCGAATACCCCCATTGCCGAAATCTATGCCTATCTCCAACGGCGAGCAGGACAGCGTTTACTCATTGACAAATCTCCGAGCTACGGCAGTGATCGCCACATCCTAGACCACAGCGAAATCCTCTTTGATCAGGCCAAATATATCCATCTGGTACGCCATCCCTACGCGGTGATTGAATCCTTTACCCGACTGCGGATGGATAAACTGCTGGGGGCCGAGCAACAGAACCCCTACGCCCTCGCGGAGTCTATTTGGCGCACCAGCAACCGCAATATTCTAGACCTAGGTCGCACGGTCGCTACGGATCGATATCTCCAGGTGATTTACGAAGATCTCGTTCGTGACCCCCGCCAAGTTTTGACAAATATTTGTGATTTCCTGGGGGTTGATTTTGACGAAGCCCTCCTTAATCCCTACAGCGGCGATCGCCTCACCGATGGCCTCCACCAACAATCCATGGGCGTCGGGGATCCCAATTTCCTCCAGCACAAAACCATTGATCCGGCCCTTGCCGACAAATGGCGCTCGATTACCCTGCCCGCTGCTCTCCAGCCGGATACAATCCAGTTGGCCGAAACGTTTGCTTACGATCTCCCCCAGGAACCCCAGCTAACGACCCAGAGCCAATCCTTGCCCTCCATGGTGGAGCGGTTCGTGACCGTGCGCGGTTTAGAAACCTGTCTCTGTGAGTGGGGCGATCGCCACCAACCATTAGTACTGCTCCTCCACGGCATTCTTGAACAGGGGGCCTCCTGGCAACTCATCGCGCCCCAGTTGGCGGCCCAGGGCTATTGGGTTGTGGCCCCAGACCTACGCGGTCACGGCAAATCCGCCCATGCCCAGTCCTACAGCATGCTCAATTTTTTGGCTGACGTAGATGCCCTTGCTAAACAATTAGGCGATCGCCCCTTTACCTTGGTGGGCCACTCCATGGGTTCCATCATCGGTGCCATGTATGCAGGCATTCGCCAAACCCAGGTAGAAAAGTTGATCCTCGTTGAAACCATTGTCCCCAACGACATCGACGACGCTGAAACCGGTAATCACCTGACGACCCATCTCGATTACCTCGCCGCGCCCCCCCAGCACCCGATCTTCCCCAGCCTAGAAGTGGCCGCCCGTCGCCTCCGCCAAGCCACGCCCCAACTCCCCAAAGATCTTTCGGCGTTCCTCACCCAGCGCAGCACCAAACCCGTCGAAAAAGGTGTGCAATGGCGTTGGGATGCCTTCCTCCGGACCCGGGCGGGCATCGAATTTAATGGCATTAGCCGGCGACGTTACCTGGCCCTGCTCAAAGATATCCAAGCGCCGATCACCCTCATCTATGGCGATCAGAGTGAATTTAACCGCCCCGCTGATCTCCAGGCGATCCAAGCGGCTCTCCCCCAAGCTCAACGTTTGACGGTTGCCGGCGGCCATAATCTCCATTTTGAAAATCCCCAGGCGATCGCCCAAATTGTTTATCAACAACTCCAGACCCCTGTACCCAAAACACAATAAAAAATATTGCAAAGTGCAGTCCGAAAACCCGTAAATATTAGATCCTAAACATCTATGGAACCTTGACCAAGATTCCCACACAACCCCACGGGATCATCCAGACTAACCGGGATCTTCTGATTAAAATTGTTAGACCTGATATCCTGAGAACTAGACCCCTTTATAAGATCGCTCTCTAGAAACACCCATGCACCTGAGTGAAATTACCCATCCGAACCAACTCCACGGCTTGACCGTCCGTCAGTTGGAAGAGATTGCCCGGCAAATTCGCGAAAAACACCTCCAGACGATTGCCGCAAGTGGTGGCCACCTCGGCCCTGGTTTAGGGGTGGTTGAACTAACCCTCGCCCTCTACCAAACCCTTGATCTCGATCGCGACAAGGTGGTGTGGGATGTCGGTCATCAGGCTTACCCTCATAAGTTGATCACTGGACGCTACAACGAATTCCACACCCTCCGGCAAAAAGATGGGGTAGCTGGCTACCTTAAGCGCAGTGAAAATGTGTTTGATCATTTTGGTGCTGGCCATGCCTCGACCAGTATTTCCGCAGCCCTAGGGATGGCATTGGCACGGGATGCCAAGGGAGAAGATTTTAAATGTGTGGCAGTCATTGGTGATGGTGCCTTGACCGGTGGCATGGCCCTCGAAGCCATCAACCATGCAGGTCATTTACCCGACACCAACTTGATGGTGGTTCTCAATGACAATGAAATGTCTATTTCCCCGAATGTAGGAGCCATCTCGCGATACCTCAACAAAGTTCGCCTCAGTGATCCCGTTCAGTTTTTGACCGATAACCTCGAAGAACAGGTTAAGCACCTCCCGTTCCTTGGGGACTCCCTCACCCCAGAGATGGAACGGCTCAAGGACAGCATGAAACGCTTGGCTGTCTCAAAAGTTGGCGCCGTCATCGAAGAATTAGGCTTTAAATATTTTGGCCCCGTGGATGGCCACAACCTCGAAGAGCTGATCCGCACCTTTAAACAGGCCCACAAGGCTAAAGGTCCGACCCTCGTCCACGTCGCCACAGTTAAAGGCAAAGGTTATGCGATCGCCGAAAAAGATCAAGTGGGCTACCATGCCCAGAAACCCTTTGACTTGGCCACAGGCAAGGCTTTCCCCTCGAAGAAACCAACCCCACCGAGCTATTCCAAGGTCTTTGCCCATGCCCTGACCACCCTCGCTGAAAACAATCCCAAAATTGTCGGGATTACAGCGGCGATGGCCACTGGTACCGGGTTAGATAAGCTCCAACAGAAATTACCAAAACAGTACATCGACGTCGGCATCGCCGAACAACACGCCGTTACCCTAGCAGCGGGCCTCGCCTGTGAAGGGATGCGGCCAGTGGTGGCGATTTACTCGACCTTCCTGCAACGGGCCTACGACCAAATCATCCATGATGTCTGTATTCAAAAGTTACCAGTCTTTTTCTGCCTTGACCGGGCGGGCATCGTCGGTGCTGACGGGCCGACCCACCAGGGGATGTATGACATTGCCTATCTCCGCCTGATTCCCAATATTGTGGTGATGGCACCCAAGGATGAAGCTGAACTGCAACGGATGCTCGTCACCGGTATTGAATACACGGACGGGGCGATCGCCATGCGGTATCCCAGGGGGAGTGGCATTGGCGCACCGTTAATGGAAGACGGCTGGGAACCCCTGCCCATCGGTAAAGGAGAAATCCTGCGCAATGGTGACGACATTCTCCTGATCGGCTATGGTGCCATGGTGCACTCGACCCTCCAGGTGGCCGAAATTCTCAGTGAACACGGCATTAGCGCCACGGTGATCAACGCCCGTTTTGTGAAACCCCTGGACTCTGAACTCATTGCGCCCCTCGCCAAGCAAATTGGTAAAGTGGCCACCTTTGAAGAGGGTTGCTTAATGGGTGGTTTTGGGTCTGCGGTCTGTGAAGCGCTCCAGGATCATGATGTACTGGTTCCCGTAAAACGCTTTGGCATTGGAGATGTACTCGTGGATCATGCAACTCCAGCGGAATCAAAAGCGGCCCACGGGTTGACCCCAGCCCAGATGGCTGAATCCATTCGGGCGGCATTTTTCCAGAAAGATGCCGCCAAGACAACCACCACCGTTTAAGCAAAATTGACTGTGCTTTGACTTTGATCCCCAGTGCTCCTCGCTGCCCTGGGGATTTTTTGATGGTGGAACCGTCACAGAAAATTGCGATCGCCAAACCGAACCCGTAAAATTTGGGAGCCTCCCTGTATTTTTGCCTATGAAACGCCGCCACCTGCTCAAATACGGAACCTTTGCTGCCTGGGGTTATGGTCTCACTGCTTGCAATCGACTCCCAGATACCGTTCGTCTGCCAGGAAGATCTGCGAAGCAAGCTAACTTAGAATCAACTCCGCCGGTATTAGATCTGAGTGCCCCGGAAAAGCAAACCCTCACCCTGGGTTATGTGCCAGACTTGGCGATCGCCCCCTGGCTGATGGCCCTCACCCAAGGCTTTTTTGAGCAGTATGGCCTGGAAGTTGAGCTGTATCCCCAGGTGGATCAACAGGCCGTGGAGCAGGGGCTACTAGAATCGCGTTTTGATGCGGCAATTACCTCTTTTTCGACACCACTGATTTATCAGCTCAAAAGTCCTAGGGTTGATCTAGTCGCGTTGATGCAGATCCATCGCCACGGCGGTGTTTTTTGTGGCCGCCAACAGACCTGGGTTGATAATATTCGTTCTGGCATCGACTATGCGAATTTTGCAGAATTTGCGGCGGCCTACCGGGACTATGTGCGGGCTTTACCGGAAAAAACCTTTGGGGTAGACCACGACTACAGCACAACGGCTTATCTTTATCGCTATTGGTGGGCGGCCCTGGGTTTCCATCCAGATCGAGATTTAGAATTGGTGACTTTTGCGCCCACGGAGTTGCGTCATAAATTGCAGGCAGGGTTGATCCAAGGTTACTGCAGCCAAGAACCTTGGGGACAAGAGGCGATCGCCACCGATTCTGGTTTTATCCAATATCTCTCAGGGGATATTTGGCAGGGCCATCCGGGGCCGGTGATTACCACCAGTGCAGGCTGGCTAGAAGAAAACCCAAATACAGCTAAGGCTCTCATTGCCGCCACCCTCCAGGGTTGCCAATATTGCCAAGATCCCACCAACGCGGCTACCATTGGCCCTCTCCTAGCCAGTAACCTTGACCTTGATCCCGCCGCCCTCACCGCCCTCTTCAGTGGCCAATATTTCTACGGGGGAGACGGCGATCGCCCCATTGCCCGGCGGGATAGTCCCATTTGGTTCGATCAAGGGCGACGGATTACGGCCCCCGACCAGGCTAATTATTGCTGGCAATCCCATGGCCTGTGGCTCCTCACCCAGATGGTTCGCTGGCGACATTTTGAGCTGCGGCAATATCCTCAAAATGCCCGTGAATTGGTGGCAACAGCCTATCCCTCGGAACCCTACGGGGCGATCGCCCAGGGATTTGGGTTACGTTTACCGCCTGAGTCTTTTAAGTCAGAGATTCACTTCATCGATCAACGGGCTTTTTTGCCGAACCAAGGGGCCAGCTATCTCAACCAGTTTAAAATCCGCACCTGACCCTATTTCCCGATACAAAAACGGCTAAAGATCCGATCCAAAACCGATTCAGTCACCCCTTCGCCGGTAATTTCCCCTAGGGCCTGGATCGCACTGCGTAGATCGATTGTCCAAAAGTCCAGGGGCAGCCCTTGGGCAATAGTTTCTCGTACTTGGATGAGGGCCTGTTGCGCCTGGGTTAAGGCTGCGGCTTGCCGTTGATTAATCGCAAAATCGAGAGCGGCGGCTCCCACTTTTCCCGCTTGCACCAAATTGGCGATCGCCGTTTCCAATTCATCCACACCCTCATGTTGGGCTGCCGCTGTTTTGACGACCCCTTGTACTTGGGGCGGAATTTCAATGGCTTCTGGTTGGCCAATATCAATTTTATTGAGGATCAAAATTAAGGGTTGATTGGCTTTTGTGGCCACAATTCGCTGAAAAATTTCTTGATCTGCCGCTGTCCATCCCACCGCCGCATCGATGGTAAACAAAATCAAATCCGCCTGCTGGGAAGCGGCGAGGGAACGGGCAACACCAATTTTTTCGACGGCATCCTCTGTATCCCGGATGCCCGCCGTATCCAATACCTGTACCGGGATACCCTGCACCACAAGCTGGGACTCTACCACATCCCGCGTTGTCCCTGGTAAATCCGTGACGATGGCGCGATCGCTGCGACTCCAGGCATTTAACAGACTCGATTTCCCCACATTGGGACGGCCCACAATCGCTACCTTTAACCCCGTGCGCAATAGTTCGCCCCGGTCAGAGGTCTGGAGAATTTGTGCCACTTTTTCGAGCACCTGGGTCAGATCCCGCTGAATTTGCGGCTCATCGAGGGGAGGTAAATCGTCTTCAAAATCAATGCGGGCTTCCACTTCCGCCAAAATATCTAAACATTGACCCCGGAGTTGTTGGATCGGTTGGGCCAGTTTCCCTTGGATGCCTGCTAGGGCCACTTGGGCCGATTGGGGTGATTTTGCCCCCACCAATTCCGCGACACTTTCGGCCTGGGTGAGATCAATGCGACCATTCAAAAAAGCGCGGAGGGTAAATTCTCCTGGCGTCGCCAACCGCGCCCCAGCCCCCAAACAAAGCTGTAGCACCTGCTGCACGGGAATAATGCCCCCATGGCAGTGGAACTCCACCACATCTTCAGCAGTGAAGGAACGGGGGGCCAGCATCAGCAGGAGCAGCGCTTCATCGACAATCGTTTGGGTTTGGGGATGACGGACATAGCCGTACAGAATGCGGTGACTCTCCCAGGTCTGCTGACCAGGGGCTTGAAAGAGTTGACGGGCAATGGGGAGAGCCGCTGCGCCAGATAGACGGACAATGCCAATGCTGCCTTGGTTTGGGACGACGGCACTGGCGATCGCCACAATGGTATCGCCTAGGTTCACAGTCTAAAACGGGATGTCATCGAGGTTCGGTTCCGGTTCGCTGGGAGCCGGGGCAGGATTAGGAGCGGGAGCCATGGGGTTGATGGGCACCACATTACTGGGGGTAACGGGTGAAGTCGAAGCAGAAGGGGTCATGGTCGTTCCAGGAGAGGTGGAGCCTAGACCAGCACCAATAGCTTGGATTTGCGAAATCACCAACTCTGCCTTCTTTTCTTTAAAGCCTTCGGGTCGTTCGATGGTGTTCATCGTCAGTCGTCCCGTCAAGATCACTTGATCACCGTCGTGGTAATTTTGCTGGATGTCTTGGCTGAGGTTATCGCCCCAACCTACAGCCTTGAGTCGGCAAGCGGGGTCTCCCTCCCGGAGCGCCGGAAATTCGATGGTGATCTGAGCCAGGGGGGTATTGTCGGGGGTATAGCGCAGTTCTGGTTCCCCTAGGATGCGCGCCATTAATACACAACTATTCATTTTGTCTCGGTTGGCGATCGCCTAATATACGGTTCAATTGTACTTTTTTAAAGCCACAGGTTGCCGTTTAGAAGCGGAGACCTAACCCTCCTTGGAGCGCAACGGCCTTTTCATTTTTACCTTCATAGGCATCAAAGGCAAACACCGCATTGGTAAAGAGCACCGTGTTGCCATTGGGTAGTGCATAATCAAGTCCCGGTTGAATCACCAAGGTGTTTCGATCGCCGACGGGGGAAGGGTTGTTTCCGGTTGCGAAGGAATAACCAGCACCCACATAGGCATCGAGTTGCCAGGTTAGGGGCACATCATAGGAAATGGTCGGCACAATGGCGGTACTACCAGAACCGATAAAGGCTTGGGTCCGGAGGGAAATAGGTAATTTCAGAAACTTATAACGGGCAGCAAGCACGGCACTCAATTGCTGTCCCTCACCGTTCCAGTCGGAGGAAACGCCAACGCTCGCCCCAGCACCCACATAGCTACCATAGGCGGCCTGGGCCTGGGCTGTGGATTGGTAAATCGCGCCAGTGAGTCCTGTTAGTAAAGTCGTGGCGATCGCCAAGTGACTTAAATGCTGTCGGCCGATGCAAGCAAGGCTCATGTTTATACTCCTCAAAACCAGGGGACGGAAATTGTCCAGAATTGCTGCTATTTTAAGGTAAATTTTAGCTTTCTACCACAGAGTTTCGGGGGCGCAAAGGACTTATTAGGGGCCGTTACTAGGTTGAGTAAATATTATTTGTCCAAATGATTTCGTCTAAAACTTAGGCTAAAGATTCAACGTTTTCTAAAACAACAATGCCCGGTTGAACCAATTCCCAAAGATTGTCTTGATCTGTGGTGGCAATGCGAGCGGGTTTGAGTAATTTAATCGTCTGTAAATCCGGCTTTTGGTTACCGTAGCAGATAAAAGTTTGCTGGAAAAAAGCGTAATTGTCAGGGGTAATTTTAAGCTGGGCGCGGGGCACAAGGTAATACTGATTTTGCACTTCGATGGCCCAATAGTCCCCTTGGTCATCGGTTTGGAATAATAACCCGCTCAGGAAATTTTCAGTTTCTCCGTCAGTTTCGGGATCTTGGGTCACAGGCGGTTGGACAGCCAAGGCGATCGCCTCTGGGGCCAGGCCCATGGCATCGGCATTATAGGTTTCCACTAGGGCATCGTAGACATTGAGAAATTGCACCGGAAAATCAGCGTCTGTGTCTGTATCAATTTCTGTTTCTACGGGGTTCGGATCTAGGTGATCGAGCGTTTGTGAAGCTGGATTGAATGCTTCTGGGTCGTCTAGGGTGTTCGCGGCTAGGGGCTGTGAATGCGGTGTTTTGCTGAGGGGAATAGTGGCGGGTTGGGTTGTTACTGGCGGCGGGGCGATCGCCGCAAAATTTTCCTTGGGCGAAAGATCGTAGGTGTTTTGGAGTCGCTTGATAAGCTTTGCTTCTAGCCGATCAAGATCCAAGGAATCCGGTTCCGCATCCGGGAAATAGCGATTGACAGGCGAAGCTGCTGGGGTCGGTTTCCGTAGATAAAACAGGGCAAGGGTCGCGGTGCCTAACAGAAGGAGCAGCCCCAGGAGAAAATTGGTGGTACGCAGGCGTTGTCGCAGGCGCTGATTATCCCGCTGGAGGGTTTGGATCATTGCCGAAAAAGTCGTGCCATCATCCACAACGGTATTTTCCAGGCTTAGGCTCGTGTAGAGATAATCAATCGAGGTGGCCAGATCCGGGGCGATCGCCCCTTGGGTTGTGGTTTCATTCAGGGTTTTGAGGGTTTCGCTGAGGTCACTTAACTGTTGTGCAAGATATTCTTCGAGTTCCGTTTGGGTAACGCTACCGTAGAAACCATAGTCCGCTTCACTGAGGTTGCGCCGTTCAAAAAAATCTAAAAATTCCTGGAGCCGCTGGATCGTTTCCGGATTAAAGCCATCCGTAAAGGGTTCAATCAGGTTGGCGAGATTATTGAGCTGCTGATCAAGGTTGGCGATCGCCGTTGCTAAAGCTTCCCGTTGGGCCGGGTCTTGAATCGTTGCCAGTTGCCCTTCCAGCAACCGGATCTGTTCTTGGAGTTGTTGCAGGCCAGCCCGATCATTCCGAAAAATTTCTGCATCGAAGGCCGCTGTCCCAGTGTTGAGCGCCGCCAAATTGTCAGGGAACTCTTCTAGTTCAGGCCGGAGACCAACAAAACCTTGGTTTAATAACCACAACTCCGCAAGGAATGAACGCCCTTGGGTAGTGGAGGTGGCTTCTTGGGCAAAGGTTGGAGGTATTAGGACAGGTGAGAGCAGTGCCGATCCGCCTGTGCCCAGCAGTAAACTCCCCAGGATTAAACTGTGCCAGCCTTGCCTCATTGCCATACTTTTTTCCTGCGATAGGATTCTTGAACCAAAAAAATTGTGCTCAGAATGTGTGAACTTACTTAAGGTGATTCTAAGGCAGCTTTCCCCCAGAAATTAGCTTAGCCTCAGAAATTTATCGCCGTCACACCCAGAAAATAAAAAGAGATATGCTACCCTAACCAGTGACTTTATGCCCGCCCCTAACTCCTATGAAAATCCGCATTGGTAACGGTTACGATGTCCACCGTCTCGTGCCTGGTCGTCCCCTCATTTTGGGAGGCATTCAGCTAGAACACCACCTCGGCTTAGATGGCCATAGCGACGCAGATGTTTTGACCCATGCGATTATGGATGCGATGTTGGGTGCCCTCAGTTTGGGGGATATTGGCCATTATTTTCCGCCTACGGATCCCCAGTGGAAAGGGGCTGACAGCATTGAATTGCTCAAGCAGGTACATCAACTCATCCAAGAACGGGGCTGGCAAATTGGCAATATTGACTCGGTGATTGTCGCTGAACGCCCGAAACTGAAATCGCACATCCAAGCCATGACTCAATGTCTTGCTGAAGCCCTGGGAGTTGATCCAGATCAGGTGGGTGTTAAGGCCACAACCAATGAAAAACTAGATGCCATGGGTGAGGAAAAGGGAATTTGTGTCCATGCTGTCGCCCTGTTAGTGCAAGTATGAGTCATGGATAATGAAAGTTAAAGAAATTATCAAACTTATAGAACAAGATGGTTGGAGCCTCACTAGAACTCGCGGAAGTCACCGTCAGTACAAGCATCCAACTAAACTAGGATTAGTAACAGTTGCAGGAAAATTCAGCGATGAACTAGCTCCTGGAACCCAAAATAGTATTCTCAAACAAGCTGGTTTAAAGTAATAAAGTAGAAATGATGCGCTATCTAATCGTCATCGAAAAAACCGATACGGGTTATTCAGCTTATTCTCCAGATTTATCTGGTTGTGTCGCAACAGGGGCAACAGAAGTTGAAGTGACGCAAAATATGCAAGAGGCGATCACCTTTCACCTTGAAGGATTGCAATTAGAAGGCTTAGAAATTCCACAGCCTTCTGTTTCTTCTGCCTATGTTGAAATTGCAGCGTGAAAAATAAATGCAGCAACAAAAAAGAGGAGACATTATTGGCCTCCTCTTTTTAAGGATTGATTTAAGAAATAAAGCTATTACAGCAGATAGACAAGGCCGAACAGGATAATCCAGACCACATCCACAAAGTGCCAGTAGAGTTCCGCTGCTTCGACACCAAAATGGGCTTGGCCACTGTAATGACCGGCTTCGCGCGATCGCCACAACACTGCCAAGGTAAATAACAGCCCTGCCGTCACGTGGAGACCGTGGAACCCCGTCAGCACATAGAAACAACTGCCAAACAGATGCTCCGTGAGGCCAAACTCCATGTGGGCATATTCATAGACCTGGCCACCGAGGAAGACCGCCCCCATCAATGCCGTAATCCCGAACCATAGCTGCAAACCTTTAACATCGTCGTTTTTGATCGCGCTTTGGCCCTTGTGCATCACAAAGCTACTGCTGACCAGGATGATCGTATTCACCGTGGGCACGAGCAATTCTAATTCCTTTGTGAAACCAGGCATCGTCGCCTTATAAATCAAAAAAGCGGCGAACAGCCCCAGGAAAATCATACTTTCTGCGACTAGAAACATCACGAGGCCAAACATCCGGTAGTCAGGATGACCATGGTGTTCCGTCGGAGGCGTTTGATAATCGGTGGCGATCGCCGTATTGGTGGTTGAACTTTGCATTTTTGCGACTCCTCTAACTCATTTCTGCCACTTCAGCGAGCATCTCTTCAATGGAATCCTCATCTCTGGGTTCTCCATCAATGCCATATTCATAGGGGCCAGCCCAAAGGACGGGTGGCTCATCAAAGTTTTCGATACTCGGCGGTGAGGTCGTTTGCCATTCCAGGGTGAGAGCACGCCACGGATTCCGTCCGGCCGCTTTCCCATTGACTAACCCCAAGATGATTGAGACCAAAAACGGCAACGTTGATAACGCCAAAATGTAAGACCCTAGGGTACAAACTTGGTTTAGGGGCTGGAACTGGGGATCATAGAGGGCAATGCGGCGGTTCATCCCCTGGAGACCCAGATAGTGCATCGGCAAAAAGGTCATGTTAAAGCCGATAAAGGTCATCGCAAAGTGAATTTTGCCCCAGGTTTCGTTGTACATTTTGCCCGTCATTTTCGGGAACCAGTGGTATACCGCCCCAAAGAGGGCAAAGACAGAGCCACCGAAGAGGACATAGTGGAAGTGACCCACGACGAAATAGGTGTCATGGACATGGATATCAAAGGGAGCTGCTGCCAACATCACCCCTGTTAAACCGCCAATCAGGAAAGACGAAAGAAATCCAATGGCGAAGAGTAACGCGGAGTTGAGTTGTAACTTGCCACCCCAGAGGGTCGCACACCAGCTAAAGATCTTGATCCCCGTCGGTACGGCTACGAGCATCGTTGTTGCCATAAAGAACATCCGCAGCCAGCCAGGGGTGCCACTGGTAAACATGTGGTGCGCCCAGACGATTAAACCGAGAAAGCTAATTGCTAAACCGGAGTAGGCGATCGCCCGATAGCCAAAGATTGGTTTGCGGGAGTGGACTGGGAGAATTTCTGAAATGACCCCAAAGAAGGGGAGCACCATAATGTACACTGCCGGGTGGGAATAGAACCAAAAGAGGTGCTGATACACAATCGGATCGCCACCGCCCGTGGGGTTAAAAAAAGCTGTGCCTGCCATCAGGTCAAAGGACAGCAAGATCAAAGCTGCGGCCAAGACCGGAGTCGAGAGCAAAATTAACGCCGAAGTCGCCAACATCGCCCAACAAAACAGCGGCATACTGTGGATGTCCATATCCGGGGCGCGCATCTTAAAAATCGTGGTGACAAAATTAATCGCCCCCAAAATCGAAGCCGTCCCCAAAATCAGCAGACATAAAATCCAGAGTTCTTCGCCCCACTTTCCAGAGATCAAACTCAAGGGCGGATAGGACGTCCAACCCGCCTGGGGTGCGCCTACAAAGAAGCTCAGAATCAGAAGAATACCGCCGACGGGCTGCATCCAAAAGGCCACGGCATTTAACCGAGGGAAAGCCATATCATCCGCACCGATCATCAGCGGGATCAAGTAATTGGCAAAGGCGGCTCCGGCGGGCACAATCCACAAGAAGATCATGATCGTGCCGTGCATCGTAAACATTTGGTTATAGACTTCGGGGGAAACAAAGTCTGGGTCTGGGGTCGCAAGTTCTGTGCGGACAATCTCTGCTAATGCACCACCAATGAAGTAAAACAAGAAAGCCGTAACGAGATATTGAATCCCGATTACTTTGTGGTCAGTACAAAAGGTGAAGTAGTCCGTCCATTTGCGATCGCCCGCATGGTGTATTGTCGCGTCACTCATGGTTGATCGTTGATTAGTTATCGTGCGTTTACTAAAAAATTAGTTACAGGTTTAGTTGGTTTAATTGTTGGAAAAAGCCTGACCTTATTGGGCCATCGACATCATTCCCAAAGGATTATGGGGAATCTGCTCTAGGGTATTTTCAATAATCCCCATCTCCTCGGCGTAGGCCTGGAGAAATTCTGCATCGGTTAAGGCCGTAGAATCGACGGGTAGCGGTTGACCCTCGCCATCTTGCAGCGCCACTGTGCGCGACTGCACCCATTGGTCATAACCCTCTGCCGTTTCAACGGTCATCGTAGTTTTCATGCCGCCATGGTAAGAGCCGCACAATTCTGCACAAATCACCGGGTAGGTGCCTTCTCGGTTGGCCACAAAGCTCAATTGTGAAACCTGGCCGGGCATCACATCTTGTTTAATGCGAAATTCTGGGAGCCAGAAAGCATGGATCACATCCGCCGCTTTCATATTGAGTTGAATCGGACGATCCACAGGCACATGGAGATCCCCGGAGACAATGCCCGTATCGGGGTAGGTGAAAATCCAGGCGTATTGCAGGCCATTCACGTCAACCACTAAAGGATCTTCATCATTGGCCGACATGGATTTACCAATGCCAATGGCAATTTTAGAATCTGGTTCCATTGCCACCATGTTGTCCATGGTATTGGGGTTATGTTGATGATGGTGGGCCATGGTCATACCGCCCCCAGAAACCATCGGGTCGAGGCCGCCCATTTTGTTATAGATTTCAAAGCTATAGATCGCCAAGATAAAGACGATGACGGTGGGGATCGCTGTCCAGACAATCTCTAGGGGAACATTGCCTTCGATCGCCGGGCCATCGGTTAAATCCCCCTGTTTGCGGCGAAATCGAATTAGACAAATCACCAAAACCCCTTCAATCAAGATAAAAAGACCAGTGGCAATGGTCATCATCAGATTAAACAATTCATCGACATCATTGGCGTCGGCGGAGGCGGCAACGGGTAGTAAACCATGGTTTTGACCGTACCAGAGACTGATGAGGGTAATGGCAATTCCAGCGATCAAGGTCGTGATGCTATTGGGAATATTCACGGGAAATGTTGGAGCTTTTTTGGAATAACTGCTGGTTACCACGTTAAAACAAACTGTTTGGAAATGCCTTTGGTTTGTCACAATCTTCATGGTTGACTGATGACAAATCTTGATGATTTTGTATCAAGGTTATTTAAAACTCAATTATGTAATCTATCTGGCCAAAAACTTAAGATTATATTTAGATTTCCTCGGTTATTCGTTGCTTAAATGTAAAGAATTTGTACAGGATAGGTCGCTAAACAGCAGCGTCTAAATGGGTTCACTACAGTGTTAATTAACGAGATTTAGCTATTTTTCTTAGCCTAAAATCTAATTTGTGTAGCTATTTACATCTGTGGCAGTTCTGACTCCGTAGATTGTTAAGCGTTTTGTGAGGAGGCTTCATGGCTCATTCCATTTCATCTCCAAATTCTTTTTCGCCAGCGAGTGATCAGGTGAAAACATGGGTTCGTCGTTTGGTTTGGAAAATGGCGATCGCCACCTTGTTGTTAATGGCGATTGGCAGTGCAACACGGGTGATGAATGCGGGACTGGCTTGTCCGGATTGGCCCCTGTGCTACGGGCAACTGGTGCCGACCCAACAGATGAATTTACAGGTTTTCTTGGAGTGGTTCCACCGTTTAGACGCGATGTTGATCGGTCTCTCGGCGATCGCCTTGGTGGGACTCACCCTCTGGTTCCGGACGGCACTACCCCGTTGGCTGCCATGGGCTGCGAGCTTTGCCCTATTTTTGATTGTGTTTCAAGGGATCCTAGGAGGATTAACCGTCACCGAACTGCTACGCTTTGATATCGTCACAGCCCACCTAGGTACGGCCCTCTTCTTTTTTGTTACCCTGCTCACCATTGGCAGTTGTTTGAGTGATTATCGCGGCAACGGCACTGCCGGAAAATTACCTTGGTTTGGTCTGACGGCAGCCATTTTTATTTATCTCCAAAGCCTGTCTGGAGGTTTAGTCGCCTCCCAGTGGGCCTTGCACCAGTGCTTTTTCCAAGGGGATATGTGTGTGGTGATGGACAGTCACATCGTCGGTGTTGTCCCTGCTACCCTCGCAACGCTCGTCACTGTGATCATGGCTTGGCGGACACCAGCGCTCCACCCTGCTCTCCGCAGCCTGGCCAATGTCGCCATGTTACTGGTGTGCTTACAAATTCTCATTGGGGTAGCCACCTTTAAACTGCATCTGCAAGTGGAGCCTCTCACCGTGACCCACCAGGCCGTTGGGGCGAGCCTCCTTGGGACTTTGGCGATGTTTTCTGTCTTTGCATTCCGCGATCGCCAGCCCCACACCAGTTAAGTCAAACCCCATCTCTCCATTCCTCTGCGTCTTTAATTAAATTCAGGTATTTTTATGCTCGGCACCAGCCTTTCTCCGCACCATGAAAACTTTTGGGCGGTTATCAAAAGCTATTACCAACTCACCAAACCCCGCATTATTCCCCTACTGCTGATTACCACCGCTGCTTCGATGTGGATTGCCTCCCATGGTCACATTGACCCGGTAAAGTTGCTGATTACGTTATTGGGGGGGACCCTCGCCGCCGCCTCTGCCCAAACCCTCAACTGCATCTATGACCAGGACATCGATTTTTCGATGCAGCGCACCCGTAAGCGGCCCATTCCTTCTGGTCGCGTTCAACCACGCCATGCCTTAATTTTTGCGCTGGTTTTGGGGAGTTTGTCTTTTTCCCTGTTAACGGTATTTGTGAACCTGCTCAGCGCCTGTTTAGCGTTATCGGGCATTGTGTTTTATATGCTGGTTTATACCCACTGGCTGAAACGGCACCACGTACAAAATATTGTGATCGGTGGGGCCGCAGGTTCGATTCCGCCCCTGGTGGGTTGGGCGGCGGTTACGGGTCAGTTGGATTGGTCAGCCTGGATTTTGTTTGCGCTGATTTTCCTCTGGACGCCGCCCCATTTCTGGGCCTTGGCCTTGATGATCAAAGAAGATTATGCAGAAGTTGAGGTGCCGATGCTGCCCGTGGTCAAGGGAGAGAAAATAACCGTCGATCAAATTTGGATTTATACATTAATCGTTGTGCCCTTTAGTCTGTTGCTGGTGTTCCCGTTCCAAGCGTCTGGGCTGTTTTATGCGATCGCCGCTTTAGTGCTGGGAGCCATTTTTATCCAAAAAGCCTGGGAATTGAAGCAAAATCCCTTTGATCAGCCCCTAGCGAAGTCAATGTTTAAATATTCGATTCTTTACATGATGTTGCTTTGTACAGCGATGGTGGTGGATAGTTTACCTGCGGTGCATGATGTCACTGCCCTGGTGACCACAACCTTAGCTTCCCTGACTTAAATTAATGACGCCCCTGTTTTCGCGCCTGCTCGCCCTCGCCCACGATAACCATGCAGCCTTCTATGCCCCCGGTCACAAAGGTAGTCAGGGGGTTTTTCCTGGGTTGGCACAGGCCTGGGGAACGGCGGTTTTTCGGGCAGATTTACCGGAACTCCCTGGTCTTGATAATTTGTTTGCGCCAGAAGGGGCGATTTTAGAGGCTCAAACCCTAGCTGCCGAAACCTTTGGAGCTGATCAAACCTGGTTTTTGGTCAATGGTTCCACCTGTGGGATTATCGCCGCCATTTTAGCGACGGTGGAGGAAGGGGAAAAAATTCTCTTACCCCGCAATGTCCATCAATCGGCAATTTCTGGCTTGATTTTGTCTGGGGCGATGCCAGTTTTTGTGAATCCTCCCTACGATCCCCAATGGGATTTGAGTTATGGTTTAACGCCAGAATCTGTTGAGCAAGCCTTGCAAATTCATCCTGATATTAAAGCGGTTTTTGTTCTTTCTCCCACCTATCAAGGGGTTTGTCCAAATTTAAAGGAGATCGCCGCCATTACCCAGCGCCACAATATTCCGCTCATCGTTGACGAAGCCCACGGTAGTCACTTTAAATTTCATCCTAATTTCCCGCCCCCTGTCCTCGAACTCGGTGCTGATCTGGTGATCCAATCGACCCACAAAACTCTGGGAGCGATGACCCAAGCTTCGATGCTCCATCGACAAGGAGCCAGGGTTGATCCCCAGAAAATCAACCGTGCTTTGCAACTTGTCGAATCCACCAGTCCCAGCTATTTACTCCTGGCTTCCCTGGATGCGGCCCGCGCCCAAATGGCAGCACAGGGCGAAACCCTTTGGTCAGAAACACTCGCTTTGGCGCAACGAGCACGGCAAGCTTTGACCTCGATTCCAGGATTAAAAATTTTTGATCCCCAACCCCAGGCAGGCATCGAATATTTTGATCCCACCCGCCTCACCGTTGATGTTTCGGGTTTAGGGTTAACAGGTTATGCCGCAGATGAAATCTTAACGGAAACTTTGGATGTGATTGCAGAACTCCCCCTGGGGCGATCGCTCACTTTTATCCTCACCTTTGGCAATACAAACCAGGATATTCAGCGGCTAATCGATGCGTTTCAAACCCTTAGTCAAAACAATCAAGCACAACAGCCTTTAAACAAGCCAAACATTTCAACCGATCAGCCTAAAACCTGCTATGGACTGCCACAACTCTCGCCGCGCCAAGCTTTTTTTGCCACCAGTAGAGCCATTACCCTTGAAGCCAGTCTCAATCAAATTTGCGCGGAGTTGATTTGTCCTTATCCCCCTGGAATTCCGGCGATCATGCCCGGCGAAAAAATTACGGTAGCCACCCTCGCCAGCTTGCGCCAGACGTTACAACTGGGGGGAGTGATCACCGGGGCTAGTGATCCGAATCTAAAAATGATTCGTGTGATTGATTAACTTAAAGCAAAAATTTGGCGATCGCCTCGGCGACCCCATCCTCTTCGACGGAGGTTGTCACAGCGTCCGCAACGGCTTTGAGGGCAGCAGGAGCATCCCCCATGGCTACGCCAAGCCCCGCATATTCAAGCATTTCCCGGTCGTTAAAATTGTCGCCAATGGCCATCACGTTAGTAGCCTGCAACCCCAGAATTTCTTCAGTGAGAAATTTTACCGCTTGGCCTTTCGTCGCCGTCGGTGAGGTAAATTCTACATACACAGCCGTGGACTGGGTACAGTAAATTTGCTGCTGGGTGTAGCGTTTTTGCACGAGGGGCAAGAGGGTTTTCGGTACCGTTTCTGTGTGGCAAACCGCAAGAATTTTTGTGGGAGCCTGGGCCACAATATCCCGCAAATCGGTGAGCAAATTTGCCTTGCAACCCGTTCTCTCTTGGTAGGCCGCAGTCCGCTCATTGAAATCATCGACATATAACTCGTCGTTGTGATAGACGTGCAAATGGAGCTGCGATCGCCAATTCTTAGTGCTAAGAAAATCGAGAATATCAAGGGCAATATCGGCTGGCACTGAAAGCTGTTGATGGGGGAGAGTTTGTAGCGGGTCTTGAATCCAAGCGCCGTTATAGGCAATCAAAGGAACATCGGAGGCAATGGCTTCGTAAAATCGCTTGGCCGAACAAAACATACGCCCGGTGGCGATCGCCACTTTGATCCCTTTCCGTTGGGCCGCTTGGATCGCCTCTAAAACCTGGGGACTCACTTGGTTTATTTTCCCGGAAATCGTGCCGTCAATATCCAACACCAGTAGGCGAATGTCCTGCATTGTTTCGGTCAAAATGGTTGCCCCTAAAGCATAGAAGAGTTCCCCTATCCCGGCAACGACCCAAACCCCAAGGCCGGATTGCCACTTTGTATAATAAAAAACACAAGTACAAATTATTGCTGCATTCAAGTTTTAGAGAATTTCACCATGACCACCGAGCGGGAATTTGCCGAATGGCCCGAAAAAATTAGACGGGTTCGTGGCCAAGCGCCCCAACGCCAAACCCAGCGTTCAACCCAAGCGCCCCGTTGGTTACCGATTCTGCTGTTCTTTTCGAGTTTGGCGATCGCCCTTTGGTTCAACCAACAACTCCAGCAACGTCCGGTACAGTCCGGTGGGGAATCGTCCGCAGTAAGACAATATCGGCTCTAGGGAATCAATTTTCTGTTCGTTTTCCCTGGATTTAATGTAGGTGCAAGCTGTTGCTAAGGTTTTTACGCCAAGGCTTTCAACTAAGGTCTACTTTTTGCAAGCTTAAATCACTATCTGAGTTACCCTGTGCTTGCTGAGTTACCCTGTGCTTGGTCTACGAGAGGATAAAAATCCGGTACTGACTGAAAAAATGTCCCCTGGGATAGGCTGTGAGGGAACCCTGACTTCGGTTATAAAATTGTTTAGATTTGAGAGGGCGAACGAGGGGACTCGAACCCCCGAGTGGCGGAACCACAATCCGCTGCCTTAACCACTTGGCTACGCTCGCCATAATCACGATTAATAATGTTATCGAATTGATTTTATTTTGTCCAGGTTTTTTATGAAATTTTCTCAAATTAGCGGTGTGGTCAGCGGCTTCGGCGTTGTTGTCCTTGGGGCGATCGCCTACTTAACCAATCCTCCCCTGAGCCAGTATCGCAATTATGCGGGCGAACAGATTGCCATCTATCTTAAGGATAATGTCTGCCAAAATTCGGGTGATGATCTGCCCCTCGGTTTAGGCAATCTCCAAAGCGATTTGCTGCGCAACTACTGCAAAACCCTAGTGGACGCGAGCCAGGCCCAATTGGGCGAAATCGTCAGTCGGCAAACCAGCGTCAATAATTATTTTTTCTTTAGCATCTACCAAACGGATATCGTTTTGCCGGAGCCCTTTCCACGGTACTCCTTTGAGACGGTGGGCATCTTTCAGCAGTTCTACACCTACCGAGCAGAAAAAAGCTAGGGGGAGCATTGCGCCCAGGCCTGATGGGAGAGTTTCAAACGGGCGATCGCCTCATCCACCGACCCAACACACACAGGAATTTCAAAATCCACTGCATCGGCCATCTGGGGCACCATGGTTTGTTCGGCCCACTGGACTAATTCTGTCCACATGTCGCCCACCAAAATAAACGGCATATTATGGATCGAACGCACCTGGAGCAACTGCCAAATCATCAACGCTTCGAGGGTTGTCCCAATTCCCCCCGGCATCACCACAAACGCATCGGAAACCAAAACGAAATGGTGCAGGCGTGAGAAAAAAGTCTGGTGCTGAAACACCTCTTCGACAAAGGGATTAACCTCCTGTTCAAACCCCAAATCCACGCGAATACCAATGGATTTTGTCCGGTCATGGGGATCTGCTAAAACACTGCCTTCGTTCGCTGCTTCCATCAAACCAGGGCCACCCCCCGTCACAATGTCACAGCCGAGGGTCGTCAACTCACTGGCTAAGCGGCGCACGTCTTGGTAGAGGGGCGAGTCGCGGGTAATCCGGGCCGAACCAAAAATTGTCACGCGATAGTGATCGCGGCGGGGCGGCTGAATACTACTCAGGCCATTGACCACTTGCCAGAGGGATAACACGGCTTCTTGCACAATGTCATAGCTCATGGTCTGTTCGCTGAGGCTGACAGGAAAGCAAGGGGAAGGTTGGCCGTTCGCTTCGTTTTTCATGGTGATTTTTGCCCGGTAATGGGAGCAATCTTACAATATTTCCGGGAATTTCCTCGATGGCGACTGGGCGGATTGATGGTTTAGGGGGCCACCTTGATGCCTGGGTCTGTCAGAAAATCAGTCTCATTTTGCCGTTGCCAGAGCCAGCGATCGCCAAGATTAACCAGTTGATTGAGGGCACACACATCGGGGCTCATGGTGTGGTTTGTTCCCAGTAGATAATTTAGACAAATGCCCAGGGGAATTTTGTGGCCGATGAAAAGCAAGTTGCCGGAATAGGATTTTAGTAACTGCTTGAGGGTCTTAATCGTCCGTCGCTGCACCTGGGCGGCATTTTCGGGGTAGTCGGGAAAACATTTTTCCTGGTAGTGCCAGTCGATATTGCTGTAGTTTTGACGCAAAAATGCTTTGGAGTGAGTTTTGGGCGGGCGAGTCATCCAATGGGGATTTTGCCATTCCCCCAGGCCCGGTTCTAGCTTCAGAGGAAGGTTTAAACGTTGGGCGCAATAGTGACCCGTTTGGATCGTGCGCAGGAAAGGAGAAGTGAAAATATGGTGGATCATTTCTGGGGCGAGGCGATCGCCCAACTCCTGGGCTTGGCGGTGGCCAGCGGGACAAAGGGGCGGATCATAGGGATAGAGGGCCGTGGTAAACCAAGCCGGTTGCACAAAATCCAAGCGATTTCCGTGGCGCACAAACCACAACTGTCGGCCCCAGGCGCTATGGGAAACGGGCTTAAACAGCATCTCTAGACGTGGAGATTTTCCGGCAAGATCACTTCCAAAGCCTCTGCCCAAACCGGGAGATCATTACGCACCAGATCCCAGACAAAGGCAATATTGACCGCCTCGTAATCTTCACTCATGGTTTTGGCGATCGCCTCTAGTTCAAACCAAGGCACTTGGGGGAGTTCTGGGTGCATCACCTTGGGAATATTTCGCGCCGCCAGACCCATAATTTCGATCCGCCGAATCACCGCATCCTGAACCACAATATTGCCGAGGAATTCCGTCCAACTCAGATCCGCTAGATAATTAATCGCGAGCCGCGCCGAAATGAGAATATCCAATAAAACTAATGTGTGCCGATCCGCCATGGAAAACCTCGAGATAAGCTCCGGGTGGAGTAGTAAATCGCTATAGTGGATAGAATGATCACTTAACAAAGTATCGTATCGACTTGATGGAGCCGCTGTTCCCCATAGATATCCGCTGATGAAACGTCAAACTCGTTCACGTTACGATCGCTCTCCCTACGACCGTCCGAGGTATCCCGAACGGGAACCCAAAAAGTCCCTCTTTAACTTCAACTATGCAACCCTGGCACTGTTTGGGGGAATTTTTGTCCTAGGGGTGACGGTGGGCATCGGCTTTAGCTCCAGTACCAATCTTAACCCGACAAGCATTGATTCTCGCCTGGAAATTGACCGTCAAGCTCCGGATGCTGAACTTTGCCAACAATTTGGTGCGAGTGCCATTGTGACGGACATGAAAATCTTTGTGACCCTCAACCCCTTCAACGTTTTTGTCACTCAGCCGCAGATGGAACCAGGCTGTGTGATTCGGCAAAATAACTGGGCCATTCTCGAACGCCAAAACCTGGTCACCTCAGAACAGGTCAACGACTGCAAACGGCGCATGAATACCTTTGGCTATACCGGCAGCCTACAAGGGTCACCGAGTATTAACTGTATCTATCAAAATGATGCGGCAGGGAATCTCTTCCTCAATCAACCCGGAACGACCTCAGTTCCAGAATCTGACCGCTTCTAGGGAACAAAAACAAAAATTCAAGGTTAAAGACTATAGGATAGTAACGGCTCATTTTTCGTGTAGGGAGACCTGATTTTATGTGTGGCATTGTGGGATATTTAGGCACGCAAGCGGCAACAGATATTCTGGTCTCAGGCTTAGAACGGCTAGAGTACCGGGGTTATGATTCGGCGGGCATTGCGACGATCTGGCAAGAAAAACTCCACTCGGTACGGGCCAAGGGCAAACTATATCGTCTCCGGGAAAAATTAGAAGGAAACAGTACCCCCGCCACCATTGGCATTGGTCACACCCGCTGGGCAACCCATGGGAAACCAGAGGAACACAATGCCCATCCCCATTTGGACATGGCGCAACGGGTGGCCGTGGTTCAAAATGGCATCGTGGAAAATTACCGGGAGCTACGGGAAGAACTCCAGGGCAAAGGCTATACTTTCCTGTCGGAAACAGATACGGAAGTCATCCCCCATCTGATTGCGGATCTGCTCCAAACGACGAAATCTGAACCGGAACCCCTCCTCGCTGCGGTACAAAAGGCTGTGCAACGGTTAGAAGGAGCCTTTGCGATCGCCGTTATTTGTGTGGACTATCCCGATGAATTGATCGTTGCCCGGCAGCAAGCGCCCTTGACCCTGGGGTTTGGCCAGGGGGAATTTTTCTGTGCCTCGGATATTACGGCATTAATTCCCCACACCCGGGCAGTCCTAACCCTTGAA
Organism: Picosynechococcus sp. PCC 8807; assembly: GCF_001693295.1. Lineage (NCBI taxonomy): Bacteria > Bacillati > Cyanobacteriota > Cyanophyceae > Chroococcales > Geminocystaceae > Picosynechococcus > Picosynechococcus sp. PCC 8807. Next base: position 1,195,314 of record NZ_CP016483.1, on the reverse strand, counting down.
AATGGCGAAATGGCCCGGATGACGCCCCTGGGGATGGAAATTTATAATTTTGCGGGCGATCGCCTCAAAAAAGCCCCCCGCACCCTCGACTGGAACCCCGGCCAAGTGGAAAAACAAGGCTTCCGGCACTATATGCTCAAGGAAATCTATGAGCAGCCGGCGGTGGTGCGCACCAACCTCGAAGTTTATCTCAATCCAGAAGCAGCCCAGCCGATCAACCTCGGTATTAATGACCCCATATTTCTCGACAACATCGACCATATCCAAATCGTGGCCTGCGGTACCAGTTGGCACGCCAGCCTCGTGGGGAAATATTTACTCGAACAACTCGCCGGCATCCCCACCTTTGTGCACTATGCCTCGGAGTTTCGCTATTCCCCTTCACCGATCATGCCCAATACCCTGACCATTGGCGTGACCCAGTCCGGTGAGACCGCCGATACGATCGCCGCCCTGGAAATGGAAAAAGAGCGTCGTCTCCACCATAACGACCACCTCAAGGCCCGACTTTTAGGCATTACGAATCGTTCGGAAAGCACAATCACCCACATCGTTGACCAAGTGCTCTATACCCATGCCGGCATTGAAATCGGCGTTGCGGCCACCAAAACCTTTACGGCGCAACTGATGAGCTTTTATTGCCTGGCCCTGGAGTTGGCGGCCCGACGTCAAGCCCTCGCCCCTGAAAAACTCCAGCACATTGTCACCGGATTACAGCAGATTCCGACCCAAATTGAGTCAATCCTGGCGGATCAAGAAAAGAGCATCGAAGAATTGGCCCATAATTTTACTGATACCCAGGACTTTATCTTTATTGGTCGGGGGATTAATTTTCCCATTGCCCTAGAAGGTGCCCTCAAACTCAAAGAAATCAGCTACATCCACGCCGAGGGTTATCCTGCTGGAGAGATGAAACATGGCCCTATTGCCCTCCTGGATGCGAAGGTGCCTGTGGTGGCGATCGCCATGCCAGGGGATATTTACGAAAAGGTGATTTCCAATGCCCAGGAAGCGAAGGCGCGGGATGCCCTTTTGATCGGTGTGACAGCCCTAGATGATACGGAAGCGACCCAGACCTTTGATGAGGTGCTACCTGTAGCGGCGGTGGACGAAATTTTGTCACCCCTATTGGCGGTGATTCCCCTCCAGCTCCTTTCCTATCACATCGCCGCACGACGGGGCTTAGATGTGGATCAACCGCGCAACCTCGCCAAATCTGTCACGGTGGAATAAAGGAAAAAATAAAGGCGATCGCCCCATATCTTCAGTCCGGGGAGAGCAATCATGTTCTCCCCAATTTTTTGGGAACCAATGCCTATTTATTAAACGGATCATATTCCGCCAACAATTTCTCGAGTTTAGCCTCATCAACCCGATTAAAGATTCGTTTTGATTCTTCTAAGTCCCTAGTCGTCTTTGCCAGGCTAATGGTAGAGCTAATCGAAAACACAAACCCCATGCCCAGGTAGCTTTTCATCCAACCGTTGAGGGGCAACAAATAAATGCCGATCCCCATGGCACTGAGGGACAGAATAAACGCTAACCAGGTTTGAAAAATCCAAGCGTTGGTGTGGGTGGCTGGGGCATCAAATTTAGGAGTGGCCATGATCTTGAACCTCAATGAAGACTTGTCGTTGCTTACTTTCATTGTCGGGAAAGATTTTCTGTAGTCGCAATGAGCAAACCCAAGCCCGTAGAAGTAAGGTGAAGTAGGATGAAGTAATTAGACTTCCAGAGAAAGCCATGATCACCCTCCAGGAGCTTGAGCACTGGTTCCCTGCTACCCAAAAGCAGGCCTTGCTGACCCAGCTAAAGCAGGTGGTGGGCCTCACGCGGGTGCGGGCTGAATATTTTTTGCGTCTTTGGATCTATCTCCTGGTGAAGGCGAAACTAACGCAACAGCCTCAACTACGGCCCCCCTTAACGGAACTGCAAACCCAATTTGGGGCGATTATTTGTACCCATCGGGAGGCGGCAGAATTGTTCTATGGCGATCAAGAAAAAGGGGGCGATCGCGCCGCAGGCATGATGTTAGATAAGCTGGCAGCCTTGGGGTTAATTCGCAAATATTTCGACGGCAACACCACCTGCATTGAAATTTTGCCGTTACCGCAACAGGTTTTGAGTGCTGAAACCGACGAGGTTGTTTCCCTAACCTTGGCGGAGTTTAATCCCCGTTGTGATGCGATCCCCGTAGCGAATTTGCTCGCAGTCAATTACAACTGGATGAACAAAAATAACGATGCCGTGCCCCACCGGATTGCCAGACTGTTGCGCCAGTGGGGACAACAATATCCCAGGGGAATGCGGGTGTTAAGGCGTGTGGATAATCAAAATCCGTTGGGCTTTTATCTGCTCTATCCGACCGCCGCCCGCTCCGATGTGAATTTTTTTCGGCCTGCAAAAAAGGCATTGCACCTCAGTACGATGGCGGCAATTGATCCGTTTACCCTGGCCACCGTGGGTGACGAAACCTGTGTATCGGTATTCATTCGCAGTTGGGTGATTGATCCGACATATTTAACGGCTTATCGACTGACCTTTCTGGTGGATGCCCAGCAAACCTTACGGAAAATGCAAGGGGATTTTCCTAATCTCTGTGATCTGCATACTCTAATCATCCATCCGAGCTATGCCCAACTAGCCACAGCCCTGGGTTTTCAGCCGACCCAACAAGGGGATTTAGGTTCGATCCACTGGATGTACCAAGCCCTGGATCGGTTTTTAGCTTTGGATATTGCCACGGCGATCGCCTCCCTTGGGTAAAACTAATCCTTTGCCTTTTCAATTGGCGATTGATTATGATCAGTGGGTTCCATTGTGTTTAGGAAGCAACCCCCTGTGAAACTGGCTTTTATCCTCGATCCCATTGCCAACCTTGACCCCTGCCATGATACGACGGTGGCTTTTATGGAAGCGGCCCAACTCCTCGGCCATGAGGTTTGGATTACGACCATGGAGCAGTTGAGTGTGGTTGACCACCAGGCCTGGGCAACGCTGCAGGCAGTGCAATTAGAGCCAGTGCGTTTGGAAAATGGTCTCTGGGTTGCTGAGGAACATTGGTTTCGCCTCGGAGAACGGAAATTGTTGCCCCTCACGGAGATGAATGCGGTCTTTATGCGCACCGATCCGCCTGTGACTTCGGCATATCTCTATGCCACCTACATTTTAGATTTGCTCATCCCCACCAAAACCCTGGTGTTGAATAATCCCCAGGGGATCCGCGCCGCCAACGAAAAACTCTACGCTCTCCGGTTTCCCACGGTGATTCCCGCCAGCATTATCACTACAGAAAAGGCAGTGGCACGACAATTTATCGAAGCCAAAGGAAAAGCCGTTTTAAAGCCCCTCGGTGGGAAAGCAGGGGAAGGGATTTTGTTAATCAAAAAAGGCGATCGCAATTTTAATTCCCTCGTAGAAATCAGCACCAAACAGGGGAAAGAGCCGGTGATGGTGCAGGAATTTTTGCCCGCTGCCCAGGCAGGCGATAAGCGTCTGATCGTCTTGGATGGAGACCCGATTGGGGCCGTAAACCGCATTCCGACGGGGGACGATTTCCGGGGCAATATGGCCGTTGGTGGTCGCATCGCCCAGGTGGATATTACGGAGCGCGACCGGGAAATTGCCGCAACCTTAGCTCCCCAACTCAGGGCCGATGGGTTATATTTTGTCGGCCTCGATATTATTGGTGGCTATGTGACGGAGGTGAATGTCACCAGTCCCACAGGTGTCCGGGAAGCCGATCGCCTCGATGGGGTCTCCATCGGTAAACAGGTGATTGAATGGGTGGCAGATCGATAAACAGGTGATTGAATGGGTGGCAGAGCAGACATCCCCCTAAATTTCTAGCAGAGGGCGGGTGCTAAAACGTCGGTGATCAGGTCGGCGCTGACTTGATCGGTGATTAAGACCTCCCCAATTTTGGTCGGGAGGACAAACCGCACTTTCCCCGACTTCACTTTTTTATCGCTCTGGAGGGTCTCCAGAATCGCTTCAATCGCTAAATTATTGGGGCATTCGGTGGGAAGACCCGCTTTTTTAATCAAGGCATCTTGGCGTTGGGTCTCAGCCGTCGTCCAGAGATTCATCCGGGTGGCGATCGCCCCTGCCAGGGCCATCCCAATGGCAACCCCTTCCCCATGGACAAAGGTTTCGTAGTGGGTCAAACTTTCGACGGCATGACCGAGGGTGTGGCCGTAGTTCAAAATGGCCCGCAAACCCGATTCCCGCTCATCTTGACTGACGACTTCTGCCTTCGCCCGGCAAGAACGTTCGAGGATGAGATCCAGCAAATCGGGGTCAATGGTTGCGTAGCTATCAATCTGCTCAGCGGCTTCGAGTTTCGTAAAGAGATCGGCGTCCCAAATCACACCGTACTTAATCACTTCCGCCATGCCCGCCCGGAATTCTCGCACCGGCAAAGTCTTGAGTACCGTCGGGTCGATGAGGACAAATTTCGGCTGGTAGAACGCCCCGATTAAATTCTTGCCTTGGGGATGATTGACCCCTGTTTTACCGCCAACGGACGCATCGACCATCGCCAATAGAGTTGTGGGCACCTGCACAAAGTTAATGCCCCGGAGCCAGGTGGCCGCTGCAAACCCAGTCATGTCGCCGATCACACCACCCCCAAGGGCGAGCAGTGTCGAGGAGCGTTCAAGGCGATTTTTAAAGGCTGTGTCGTAAATTTTTTCGATGGAGGCCAGATTTTTATATTGTTCTCCAGCAGGGATTAGGTGGGTATCAACGCTAAAGCCAGCGGCCTGGAGAGAATTCACCACCGTTTCGCCGTAGTGGCCGTAAATTTCCGGGTTGGAGACGATTAAGACCTTCTGACCCAAGTCGAGGGGACGGAGAAAAGTCCCGATTTGTTGGAGGCTTTCTTTGGCGATCGCAATATCGTAGCTATTTTCTCCCAGTTCTACCCGCGTTGTTGCGTCCATAATGCTTTGAGGTTGCTTGCTGCTAAAAAACTCAATGGTTAAGTGGGTATTTTACAAGGTGGCGATCGCCTTTTGGGGCACTCTGGAAATCCCGAAGCCCAATTTATTGCAGTCGCCACACCACATTGCCCGCATCATCCTCAGCGGTTACTGCCACAGAAGCCGAATTACCAGAGTTATCCGTGGCTGTGCAGTTAAAACTTTCGCCGGTGAGCAAGATCCGATAGGGAGCACCGCAATCGATGGTCGCTTCGACGTTCAGTTGTTCAGCGATACCCTGGGCGATTTGTGTTTCTAAAGTCTCACTGGAGATTAATCCCCGGAGATTTGCGAGGCCCTCATCGGCACTCCAGTTAACATTACCCTCGTCATCACTTTGGGTGACTTGAATGGCGAGGGTCTGACCTCCTTCCAAAGCGGCCTCACAGCTAAACACATTGCCCGCTTCGATGGCTTTATCTTCAGGGCAAGTCACTGCTGTCGTCGCCAATCCCGTTTGGGTGGTAAGTCCTTGGGAGATTTCTGTTTCGAGTTTTTCAGCATCGAGGGTTCTGTTCCCGAAACCAAAGGATAAGCCCTCGACGGAAAAAGAACAGCCAGCGAGGGTCAGCACCGTGAGGGGAGCAACGGCCCGTAGCATCGGTTGTAAAAAAGAATTTGTGAAACGAACCATGATCAATCAGTTAAAAAATCGACAATAAAGAAGGGCGAATTTTAAAGCAACCTCAAATAAACTGCCTTTTTTGGGGCGGTCTCAACCGATCGAAAAACGTTTGCTTAGGGTAAGATTTGAATTTTTTGAGGTCTTTTGCAGCACCTTGAAATATTTGTCATTGTAGTGACGATTTATGCTTGACAGTCGTTGCTTATTGTTTCTTAATCGCCAGTGGATACAAGGGCTGGGCGATTCAGGCGAGCAATGAAAATCAGAGTTTCGCAACACCTGATAAAACCAGTGGTGTATTTGACAAAACATGGCGTATTTAAGACCAGCAGAACTAACCGCTAAAAATTTAACAACCCTCTGGCTGCTCAAGGGCCTTGAATCTGCCTGGTTTCCCATTCCGGTAATTGTGCTGTTTTATGAATCCCAGGGATTGTCCATTGCCCAGGCGATCGCCCTCAAGGCGATTTTGTCAGCGGCGATCTTTGTGGGGGAAATTCCTTCGGGTTATTTTGCCGATCAATTTGGCCGCAAAAATAGTTTGGTACTGGGGGCGAGTTTGTGGTTGGTGGGTTGGCTGATTTATTGTACCCAGGGCAGTTTTAGTTGGTTTGCCTGGGCTGAAATTTTAGCGGGGCTTGGTGGCAGTTTAATCTCTGGGGCCGATAGTGCGATCGCCTATGAGAGTTTACTTGCCCTTGGCCGGACTGACAAATATGCCGCCTGGGAAGGGAAAGGGGTGGCGATTATGGGCATTACAGAAGCGGTTTGTGGTCTCATGGGTGCTTGGGTCGCCCAGTGGGATCTGCGCTATCCGTTTTATTTGCAAACTTTCTGTATTGGCGCTTATCTGGGGTTGGCGTTGACGCTCCGGGAACCGCCCCAGCAGCACCCAGAAAAAACACCGGGCTGGCGTACTTTGTTGCCGCAAATTCGGGCAATTTTTCAGGAAAGGCGATCGCTCCGGTGGCTGCTGCTCTTTTCGGCGTCCTTAAGTTGTGGTTCTTTTCTAGTGGTGTGGGTTTCCCAGGAATATCTTGTAGACCGGGGTCTGGGTTTGACCCAACTGGGCTGGGCTTGGTTACTCTTCCACGGGGCAATGGCCCTCATTTCTTGGCGCATTCACACCCTTGTCCGTTGGTTTTCCTACCGACGTCTGTTTGCGCTCCTGCCGGGCTGTATGGCGATCGCCTACATTGCCATGGGCCTGATTGAAAACCTCTGGGGGTTTTTATTCATTGTCGTGATTTATCTGGTACGGGGCTGCAACACCCCGCTGGTTTTGAGCTATCTCAATGAGCGAATTCCCTCAAACCTGCGGGCGACTCTGATTTCCCTGAATAGCTTTGCATTTCGGTTGCTATTTATTGGACTGGCGGCGATCGCCAATGGGGCAACGTTGCTGTGGGGTCTTAATGGCAGCTTGATTGTCGTTGGCATTGTGGTGGGCGTAACTGCTTTGTACGGCTATTTAAAATTACGCCCGGCTTTCTAACTAAACTAAGAGGTCAGCCAGGGGCTTAAAGGAAAATTGGCGATCGCCCCCCATTTCGATGACGACCTTAATTTGAGGATTTTCTTGGGTCAGGCTCACAAGGTATTCCTGTTCCTGGCGGGAGAGCACAAACCCTTCAATGATCCAGAGAATAATTCCTTTGCTCTTTTGGGGGAGATTTTCTAACTGGTAGCTCGCAATTCCCGGCACATAATACCGGAGGCCCACCGCCGCCCCACTGCCAGCAATGTCCTTTTTACCCAGGTGGGGAGGACGAATCCCGTGGTATTGCGTTAAATAAGCGGCCACATCTCCCAAACCCCGCGCCGTCAAATTCACCACCGAATAGCCAGAACTACGCAAACGACGCATATAGCGACCTTCGAAACCACCCTCAAGGGGAGCATAGACTGCAACTGCGCCAGACTTTTCTACGGTGCGGGTAAAGCTTTTGCCGGTGGTCAGAAGTGCCATGGTTTTACGATCTTGAGATGGATTGAACTTGCCAAAAAATTATATCGGATTCCCCTGGCCCCTGTCGCTAAACTTCTGGGCAGATCCATAGTGCCATGCCCCATTTGACCCTACTCCCAGCCCATCGATACAAATGCTTAATAATCCTCATAGCGAGAAATATCTTCTTCGAGGCCCGGACGTCCCAGGGGTTTAGTTGCTTGGGTTTGGCTCCAGAGGGTAAGTCCTTCTAGCGATCGCCGGGGCGGAATTTGACCCAGCAGAGAGATTCCATAGCCCAGCACAATCCCCAGGGGAGCCGCGATCGCCGATCGCCAAATGCCAGGGAAGGTCAGCCAACCCGCATTTGAGCCAATAATCACCAAAATGACTGCGGCCACCGTCCCATAGAAAGCACCCGTGCTGTTTACCCGAGGAAATAAAACCCCCATTAAGAAAATACCGAGCAAGGGCCCTAGGAACATGGTGGTGTAGCTCACCAGAAATTCCAGTAAATCTTTCCCGGTTGAAGCCACATAAAACGCCGCTCCAATGCCCACCAAGCCCCAAATCACGATCAAGATCTGCGCAATGCGTAGAGATTGTTTTCCGCCGGCCCTCGGTTGACGATAGCGGTCATAAAAATCGACGGTAATGCAAGTCGCGAGGGAATGGAGGGCCGAGTCAATGGAGGACATGGCTGCGGCAAAAATAGCGGCCACCAAAAACCCAGAAGCCCCTGGGGGCACCTGATTGATAATGAAATGGGACAAAATCCCATCGGCGGGCACTTCGGCAGGTAACCCCCCGTTGATGTTGTAAAAACTAAATAGCAGCACCCCTAGTAAAAGCGTGGCCGCCACCCCCACAAGACCGGAAAACCAACCGAGGAGAATCGCCTTGCGGGCAGAGGTTTCATCGGCACAGGAAACATAACGCTGGACAGATTGCTGATTAGTGCCAGCCACGGCAAACGCCAAAATCCCGTAGGCAAAGAGGGCCGTCGGTAAAGTTCGAATCGAGCCTGGATCCCAGGCAAAGTTAAAGACGGCGAGCTTATCATTGGCCGCCGCCACTTGCCATAGTTCCCCGAAACCGCCGGGAACCCCGGTCACAGCCGTCCAGATCCCCGCGCCAATCCCGACAAAAATCATCGCAAACTGCAATACATCTGTCCAAACGACGGCGGTGATTCCCCCAGCGACGGTATAGACAATCGAGACGAGCCCCACCAAAAGAATGGCGAGGCCTGTGGGAATATCGGTCACCGTGGCGACCACCAGAGAAGCGGCATAGAGCAATCCTCCTAACCGGGCAATGACAAAGAGCAAGAAGCAGAAGGAGCCAAGGGAGCGGGTTTTGGCATCGAAGCGTTTTTCGAGGTATTCGTAGGCGGTGGTGAGGTTCAACCGCACGAAAAATGGGAGGAGCAGAGCAATCACGAGGCCATAGCCCAGGAGATCCCCCAGTTGGAGTTGGAGGTACAAAAAGCCATTGGTATAGCCTTCCCCTGGCCCCCCTAATAGTGAGGCAGCAGAAAAGGAGGTGGCGATGATCGAAAAGGCGATCGCCCACCAGGGGATTTGCCGTGCGCCCCGAAAATACTCGTCTGTATTGGTTTGTTTGCGGCTGGCAATAACGCCGATGGCAATGACAATCAAGCCATAGATCGCCACAATAACCCAGTCAATCACACCCATTGTTGTTGCACCTCACAATTCGTTCGTCGGGGAGCCAATCAGGCTTGAACCATTGTATTGACTGGTTGGCCTGGCTCTATCGTTCTTGTAACAAAATATTTTTTAGGGACGAGAATCCCCTCCAGTTGACCTTGGCGATGACGTTTGATGCTGGATAAACCAACCAAAGGCCGCACTGGTGATGAACATCAGCAAAGAATAAATCGCGGCGGGGATTGCCATCGTCGGCGCATTTAAAAGGGTCGGGGTACTGGCAATGGCGATCGCCAAGGTGCCATTTTGAATCCCGACTTCCACACTAATGGACTTGGCACTGGGGCCATCTAGCTTCGTTCCGAGGGCGATCGCATAGCCCAGGAGCATCATCGTCACATTGAGCGCCAACATCACCCAGCCCACCTGAAGGAAGAAACTCACCACATTGGCCCGCTCTGCCAACAGTAAACCCGCAACGACCAAACCCAAGAAAAAGAGCGATAACCATTTCACATAGCCCTCGACCGTGGCCGCAAATTTCGGGGCGTAACGATGGAGCGTCATGCCAATCCCAATGGGAATCAGGGTAATCACCGCAATTTGGATCACCGTTTTGAGGAATGGCAATTGGAGGGTGGCGCTGGCCCCCAGAAAATATTGCATTGCCCCATTAATCACCAGGGGAATGGTAAAAACTGTGATCAAGCTGCTGACCGCCGTGAGGGTAATCGAAAGGGCCACATTCCCCCGCACGAGATAGGTAATTAGATTAGACGTTGATCCTCCAGGACAGGCCGCTAGTACCATTACCCCCACGGCCAATTCCGGGGTGAGGGGAAACAAATTTGCGAGGCCAAAGCCCACCAAGGGCAGCAGTAACAATTGGGCGATCGCCCCGACAATCACCCCCCTAGGTTCAACTAAGACCCGTTTAAAATCAGTGGGGGTCAAACCTAGGCCCATGCCCAGCATAATCACGAAAAGAGCCAGGGGAAGTAGCACCGCAGTCAGAAAATTGGCATTCATCTGGAATCGTTATTGGTCTTTGGCGAAGGAATACTCGAAATTTTAGGCTGATCTTACCCCTGTTCTAGAAGATAAATCTGGAGTCTTTGACGCATCAGTGAAGCCAGACCCATCGCCCTGGCAGCTTAAAAATATTGCAATCCATTGCCTAACGCCGAGAACCCAGAGGGGATTCTGTACAATTTGGGGAGCTTAAACCTTGCCTAACCCATGACTGACAGCACCCAAGTTCGTAAAGCCGACCATATCCGCATTTGTCTCGAAGAAGATGTCCAATTTCACCACAATCGCGCCGGTTTTGAACGGTACCGTTTTGAGCACTGCTGTCTGCCTGAATTGGACTGCGCCGATATTGACTTGAGTACCTCTTTTTTCGGGAAAAGCCTCGGTGCACCGATTCTGATTTCTTCGATGACCGGAGGGACAGCCCAGGCCCAGCAGATTAACTTTCGCTTGGCAGAAGTTGCCCAAACCCATCGCCTCGCCATGGGGGTTGGTTCTCAACGGGTCGCCCTCGAAAAACCAGAGGTGGCGGCTACTTTTGCAGTCCGTCAAAAAGCCCCCGATGCTCTCCTGTTTGCAAATATTGGCGCAGTGCAGCTCAATTATGGCTATGGCGTAGAAGAATGCCGCAGAATTGTTGATTTGCTCAAAGCCGATGCGTTAATTCTCCATCTCAACCCCCTCCAGGAATGCATCCAACCCCAGGGGGACACAAATTTTAAGGGGCTATTGGGCAAAATTGAACAGGTCTGTCACCAACTGCCCGTACCTGTAATCGCGAAGGAGGTGGGCAATGGCATTTCCGTCAAAATGGTGCAACGCCTCCGGGAAGTAGGCGTGCAGGTCATTGATGTGGCTGGGGCGGGCGGCACCTCCTGGGCGAAGGTAGAAGCGGCGCGATCGCCAAACCAACTCTTGCGCAATCTGGGGCAGACCTTCGGGGATTGGGGAATTCCCACGGCGGACTGTCTCGCGGCGATCGCCCATTACGATCCTGAAATTCCCCTCATTGCTTCTGGGGGTCTGCGGAACGGTTTAGATGGGGCCAAGGCGATCGCCCTGGGGGCTGATCTTGTTGGCTATGCCCAACCCTTTCTCAAGGCGGCGAGTGAATCCCCAGAGGCTTTGGCCGAGTGGGTCGAACTGCTGCTACTGGAATTGCGGACGGTGCTGTTTTGTACGGGCAATGCTAATTTTCAGCAACTGCAACGGGCGAATTGCCTGCACAAGTTCTAAGGTAAAAACTAAGACCTCTCTCCCGAATGCTCCAACCATGAAAGATTTTTTTAAACAGGTTTTTAGCAGTTGCCTCGGTACCCTGATCGCCCTCAGCCTTCTATCGACCCTCTCTCTGTCAGCGTTTATTGCCCTGATTGCCCTCTTCTCTGCCCAGGAAGGCGGCGGCAGGCCCAAGGAAAACAGTATTTTGATCTTCAATATGGGCACGATCATCCAAGACCGGGATCCCTCTAGTTCCATTGGTAATGTCATTGCCGGAGATTTTCCCGAAACCCTCAGTCTGCGGGATGTCACCGAGAGTATCCGCGCCGCCGCCGAGGATGACAAAATTACGGGTCTATTCCTCGATGGTCGCCAAAATAGCTTGAATGGTTATGCCACATTGCGGGAAGTGCGCCAAGCTCTCCAGGACTTTAAAGCCGCCGGGAAGAAAATCTATGCCTATGACGTGGAAATGACGGAGCGGGAATATTACCTGAGTTCCTTGGCCGATGAAATTTGGCTCAATCCCCTGGGGGTTGTGGAAATGAACGGTTTGGGTAGTGAGCAGCTTTTCTTTAAGGGAGCCCTGGATCAATATGGGATCGGGGTGCAGGTGGTGCGGGCCGGTGATTATAAAAGTGCGGTAGAACCCTTTACCCAAGAGGAATTCAGTCCTGAAAATCGCCAACAAACCGAGACCCTGCTCAGTGATCTCTGGACAGATTTTAAAGATACGGTAGCTGGCGATCGCCCCTTTGCCGCAACCCTACCCCAGAGCCTGGCTGACACCCAGGGGATTCTTTTGCCAGAGGTGGCCCAACAGGAGCAATTGGTGACGCGCTTGGCCTATTTCGATGAAATTCTGGCGGAACTTAAAACCTTTACGGACACAGAACTTGACGAAGATTTACCCCAGGTGGATCTGGCCGATTACAGTCTGGAACAGGATTTAGCCCAGATCGGGGTCACCTCGGAAAATACCGTGGCGGTGGTCTATGCCGAGGGCAATATCGTCGGTGGGGAAGGGACGCCGGACACCATTGGCGGGGATTCCCTCTCGCGACAACTGCGGGAGTTGCGTCAGGATCCTGAGGTCAAAGCCGTCGTGCTGCGGATTAATAGTCCTGGGGGTAGTGCGATCGCCTCAGAAATTATCCTGCGGGAACTAAAACTGATCCGCGAGGCAGACAAACCCGTGATTGTTTCCATGGGGGATCTGGCGGCTTCTGGGGGCTATTGGATTGCCACCGAAAGCGATCGCATTTTTGCCCAGCCCAATACCATTACTGGCTCGATTGGGGTGTTTGGCATTTTGCCCAATATCCAAACCATTGGGAATAATAATGGCCTCACCTGGGATAGCGTCCAAATGGGAGAACTGGCGAATTTAGGCACGGCGTCTCGCCCGAAAACCGAAGCGGAAATGGCGATTTTTCAAAATTTTGTCAATGATATTTACGGCAAATTTTTAGACCGGGTCAGTGCGGCGCGGGGTCTTACGGAAGCTGAGGTGCGCCAAATTGCCCAGGGACGGGTCTGGTCTGGGGAAGATGCCCAGGCGATTCGGCTCGTGGATGAGTTGGGGGGGCTATCGGCGGCGATCGCCTATGCCGTGGACACCGCAGAATTAGGGGAAGATTTCACTGTTCAAGAATATCCCCGACCCCAAACTTGGGAAGAAGAAATTTTTAGTAATCTATTTGGGGCTCAGATCGAAGCGAGCGATCCCCTCTCCCAAGAATGGCTCCGGCTCCAGGCCAGTATCAAACTGTGGCGATCGCTCAATGATCCCAAGCAGGTCTATGCCCTCATGCCCTGGCAACCCCAGATCGATTAGGTCGTATATTCGGCGTTAATGCGCACATAGTCATAGCTGAGGTCACAGCCCCAGGCCGTACCTTTACCAGAACCATTGCCCACACAAACAGCAATCAACACCGTATCGTCTGTGAGATAGGCTCCGGCAGCACGATCCACGAGGTATTGACTGGCTGCTGCCCGATCAAAAGAAAGAGGTTGCCCCTGATCCATGAGTTGAAAATCCCCCAGGGAAATTTGCAGCTCTTCTTGGTTAAAGGTCACCCCAGCCCGGCCAGCGGCGGCGGCGATGCGCCCCCAGTTAGGATCTCGCCCAAAAATCGCTGATTTCACCAAAGACGATCCGGCAATGGTACGGGCAATTTTCCGGGCCGCTTGATCATCTACGGTGCCAGACACTTGAATTTCCATTAAACAGGTGGCCCCTTCCCCATCTCTGGCGATGCACTTGGCGAGATACTGGCACACTTCCGTGAGCATCGCCTCTAGTTGTTGGGCACTTTTGGACTGGGGATCGGTGATCGCCGTGGTGCGGGACTGACCGTTGGCCAGGGCAATGACGCAATCGTTGGTGCTGGTGTCGCCATCGACGGTGATTTGGTTAAAACTTTTGGCCACGGCCCGGCTCAACATCCCTTGCCACAGTGGTGTCAAAACCGCCGCATCACAGGTGATAAAGCCCAGCATTGTTGCCATGTCGGGGTGGATCATCCCGGAGCCTTTACAAATGCCGCCGATCCGCACAGGCCGCCCTTCAATTTCTGTTTCCAGGGCGATCGCCTTTGGCACAAGATCCGTGGTCATAATCGCCTGGGCTGCTGCATCGCCTCCCTCTGGGGAAAGGGCAAATACCACCTGGGGGATTCCCGTTTCTAGGGCAGCCATCTTGATCCGTTGACCGATCACCCCTGTGGAGGCCAGCAAAATACTTTCTGGAGGAACATTGAGGGCTTTGCCTAACCACTGGGCCGACTGGATCGCATCTTGCCAACCGGCTTCTCCAGTGGCGGCATTGGCTTGCCCGGAGTTACACAAAATCGCCCGACTGCTGGGTTTTTCCTGGAGGCGTTGACGGCAATAATCGACACAGGCGGCGCGCACTTCTGACTGGGTAAAAACTCCGGCGGTAATCGCTTCGGTGTCAGAAACAATCAGCGCCAGGTCTGGTGCCCCCGAAGGTTTGAGTCCGGCGGTGATCCCTGCGGCCCGGAAGCCCTTGGGAGCCGTCACACTGCCAGAAATTTTGTGCCAATTTGCCATGGTTTTCGTCAACGCTAGATGGGTTGCAAGCCATTATACAGGGGGCCTCCGGGATTTTTCGCGGCAATTGTGGAGAATTGCTCACGCTGCCCTGGTTTGCTTGGGATTACCCTAGGATAAAAGGCGATCGCCTTGCCGTTGCAACTGTTGGGGTAGAGGATCGATGGGATTAATGATGAGACCCGGACAATGGCCCCCGGTCACCGTTTGTTCAGGCGCTCCTTGGAAAAAGAGCCAGCGGTTGCCGGGGTTTAACTCCAGGAGCGTTTGGGGGTTTTGGGTTAACCACAATAATGAACCTTCCGGGCGGGATAGAGACGTATTTTCTCCCAATGGCTCAGGATTAATCCGGGCCAGGGCTTCGAGGATCGTCGCGCGGCTGTTGAGCAGACCACTCTGGGCTGTCCAAAATTTCACATTCAGTTGCGATCGCCGGGCATAAAAATAAAGAGAAGCCGCTGCACTGGCCGCCTGTTCAAAACTATCGGCCTCCCAAGCAAAATGATGATCCAGGCAAATAATCAGTTCTTCGCCGCTCGTGGTGATTTCTAGTTCTCGTACCTTAAATTCCCCAAAGCGGGCACTACTGCGCCAGTGGATCAACCGCATTGGGTCGCCCATGCGATAATTCCGAATCGCCTTCGTCATCCCTTCGGTGGCGTTTTGATAGAGATTTTCACTCTGAAATTTGGTGCTGTCTTCACTGCCGATGTGGTCAATGATTGGGCAACTACTCAGGGGAAAAATTTGCGGATAAACCACAACCCGGCCCGGTACTGAACGCCGCCGCCGACACCAAAACAAGCCCAAGGGGTTTGCGGTGCGCAACTCGACTCCCTCCCACTGAAATACACCGCGTTTTTGGGCGTCTAGCTCGTAGACCCAATCTAAACTTTCCTGGGGTGCGAGGGTTTCTAGGACTGTCCGCCGGGGTGCCCCCAAGCCAGACGAAATTTGATCTGTGACAGCAATGAGGGTTTTGGCGTTTTTACTGTTATTGGTCAGGGTTAGATGGAGGCTTAAAACTTCCCCAACGCTAACCGGGGCCGTGGGCGATCGCCGAATTTCAAGTTGCCTCAAAGCTCGCACTGGCAGGATTGCCCCTAAACATAAAATGGCGAGGATCGTACCGCTGAGGACATATAGCCAGCCCGCCATCGTATTTGTGGCGGCCCCAAAAAAACAGAGGGCAATGACAAATAAAATGCCACCCCCATAGGCGGGAGCGACCCAACGTCGTTCGAGGCTGAGGTAAAAATTATGCTGCGGTTGTGCCATAGGTTGAAGAGAAAACCATTAAGGATGTTTACGATCGCCGCTCTCCGGGGGACGGCCTTACCTAGGATCAATAGTAATGCCCCTTTCCATTGTTCCCAATTGTCTATGTCTTTGCCCAAACTCGCTGAGTTAGACTTTCTGCCCTATATCGATGCTGATGGGGCGATCGCCCCGACCCTGGGGGGCAAAATTGGCCTCTATGGAATCTTCGATGGGAGCCAGACCCTCTGCTATGTTGGTTATTCCCGTGATGTGTCCAAAAGCTTGCAGCAGCACCTTATTCGTTGTCCGGAACAATGCCATTGGGTGAAAATTTTTCAATGCGATCGCCCCAGCCGGACTCTCCTAGAGGAAATGCGGGCTGCTTGGTTAACAGAAAATGGCACCGTGCCCACTGGCAACGGCGAGGCAGAATCCCTCTGGACGCAACCCATCGACATTAAAGAAGATTTGTCCCCAGCAGCACGGGAAGCCCTCCAGCAGAGCACCGAATTAGAGATGGTCAAACACCTGAAAAACTATGCTCGCCAGCGGGAAGCAACCATCAAAGAATATTTAATTGGGCGGGGCCTCAAAATTGACCTCCGCTTTCAGCCCAAGCTCAAGGAACAGGGGCTCCTAGACCTGAAATAATGACGGCTACAACTGCGGAAGAATATAGCGATCAAGAATTGTGGATAGTGCTGTTTAAGTATTTAATATTGACATCACACTAGAGGCAATGAGTCCCACAAGTTAAATACTCACTTTCGGATTTATTGCGTCAAAGGACAGCCCTGGTCACGGGTGAGGGAAATAACACTATGGCGAGCATAGGGTTCTTCCCCAGAACTTTTGGCAATGTCTAACTTGACTTTCAGGGCGCTCATCTGGGGATGGTCTGCAAAAATAGATTCGGCTAAATTCCGGTTCATAATTTCCCAGTAATCTGTTTCGTTGGGGTATTCCCGCAGAAAACGCTCAATTTCAGCGGCGAGGGGCACAAAATTAATGTAGTTTGACCGCTGGGCTGTGGGTTGGTCAACGTAGCGAAAATCGACAGCGATATTGAGAATTGCCCAATCTTGGTGCTCAATGGCATAGTCATCGATGGTGAAGCCAAAACTTTCTTCCCGCAGCAGGCAGGGATCAATGGGCGTGGCGATCGCCGCTGACATCGGTGAAGTAAACAGCAGTAGGGCCACGCTGAGGGCCAGTAACTTCTGGGGTGTGAAATGCAACATCATGGTTCAACCTGATTGACCGAATAACCCCACTGCTTTTTTCCCTTAGAGATCGACAAATACAACAGGCGATCGCCCATTGCGGTTTTGCGGGGGAGATGACTGTGGGGGACGGCAATTAGGATAAGCTAACAAAAGGAAATTGGCTGAGTGAGAGCATTAAAACTTCATGAGTGAAACACAGTTTGATTATGATTTGGTGATTATCGGCGCGGGGGTCGGTGGCCACGGTGCCGCGCTCCATGCCGTGAAATGTGGTCTAAAAACGGCCATTGTGGAAGCCGCAGACATGGGCGGGACTTGCGTCAATCGTGGTTGCATTCCGTCTAAAGCGCTGTTGGCTGCCTCCGGAAAAGTCCGGGAAATGCGCGACCAGAAGCACCTCAGCGAAATGGGTATTAATGTTGGTGCGGTTGATTTTAGTCGTGAGGCGATCGCCGCCCATGCTACCGATTTGGTAAACAAAATCCAAAGCGATCTCACCAATAGCCTCAAGCGTTTGAATGTCGATATTATTCGCGGTTGGGGAAAAATTGACGGCGTCCAGAAAGTCTGTGTCATAGGCGAAGATGGTGTGAAAAACATCACCGCCAAAGAAATTATGATTTGCACTGGCTCGAAACCCTTTGTCCCCCCCGGCATCCAAGTCGATGGCAAAACCGTTTTCACTAGCGACGATGCAGTCCGTTTAGAAACCCTGCCCCAGTGGGTCGCAATTATTGGAAGCGGTTATATCGGCCTCGAATTTTCCGATGTTTACACCGCTCTCGGTTGCGAAATTACGATGATCGAAGCCCTCGATGATCTGATGCCTGGCTTTGACCCAGAGATTGCGAAACTAGCAAAACGCGCTTTAATTGATAGCCGCGACATCGAAACCTATACTGGCGTCTTTGCCACGAAAGTTATTCCTGGCTCTCCGGTCAAGATCGAACTCACCGACGCAAAAACTAAAGAAGTCGTCGAAAATCTTGAAGTAGATGCTTGTCTGGTCGCCACCGGGCGCGTCCCCGCCACAAAAAACCTCGGTTTAGATGCCGTTGGTGTAGAAACAGACCGCCGGGGTTTCATTGAAGTCAATGACAAAATGCAGGTGATCAAAGACGGTCAACCTGTACCCCACCTCTGGGCTGTGGGCGATGCCACCGGAAAAATGATGCTGGCCCATGCTGCCTCTGGCCAGGGGGTTGTGGCCGTCGAAAATATGATCGGCAATGCCATGACCGTAGACTATGCCGCGATTCCGGCAGCAGCCTTTACCCACCCAGAAATTAGCTATGTGGGGATGAGCGAACCCCAAGCGAAGGAAGCTGCTGAAAAAGGTGGTTTTGAAATTGCTACGGCAAAAACGTACTTTAAAGGCAATTCCAAAGCCCTCGCTGAAAAAGAAACCGACGGCATTGCCAAGATTATCTACCGTAAAGATACCGGGGAATTATTGGGCGTCCATATTATGGGGATCCACGCTTCGGATCTGATCCAAGAGGCTGCCAATGCGATCGCCGAGAAAAAACCCGTCCAAGAATTGGCGTTTAACGTCCACGCCCACCCGACCCTCTCGGAAGTTCTCGACGAAGCCTACAAGCGAGCGAAAGTCACCGCGTAAATTACGTTAGAATTTGGCATCAAAACAGGGGTTGTTCGCTGAATAGATTCAAAGGAAACCTCTGTTTTGCCCTTATCTCACTCTTTTTTATAATCCCCTAAACCAAATCTTTGAGGCATAAAACCATGGTTTCGATGACCCCCAAAAGTGGTGTTTTATTATTACTATGCTGCGTCTTTGCGATCGCTGCTGTGGGTTGCGTGTTTGAACTCAGTTCCGGCGAACCCGATCTCGGTGCGACCAATACCACCATTATCCTGGCCCTCAGTATTCCCCTGACCATTGCTTCTTTTTTGTGGGCCGTCCAAGACACCCGTGCCAACCAAGAGTAGGCATCCAACAGCCCGTATCAATTTACAAAAATATCTTTAAGATCCGGCAATCTATCGTTATAACTAAAGTTGAGGCGGGGCGCTCCTCCGTCTTTTGCGTTTTAGAAAAAAATTATTACGATGCAAGCTTCTGGTATTTTGCGCCAAATTTCCACTGGCGGTGTTCAAGCCCCACTGCTGCCCGATTTTTCCCTTGATCATCGTCAAGAAATTCTCATTGGCCGCGAACCCAGTTGCCAGATTGCCCTCAACCCCAATCTTTACACCGTTGTCTCCCGTCGCCACGTTCTGATTCGCCCCCAGGGTCAAGGTTGGGAAGCCGTTGATCTCGGCAGTGCGAATGGCACCTTTATCAATGGTCAACGGTTACAAGGTTCACGAATCCTGCAAGCAGGCGATCGCCTCACCCTCGGAGACAATGGCCCCAGCTTTAGTTTCGAGCTCCAGAGCCAAGGCCACAATCCCCAGGCTCTCCTCGATCCCGGTTCCCACATCCCTGTCCCCGGTCCCATTGTCAGTCCCAACTCCAACCTCACCCTGACCCAACTTTTTCCCATCGCCGCCACCGGGAAAGACCTCTCCAGCAAAGCCTATCTCGTGCCGGGGATCCTCACCGTTATTTTTGTCGTCCTCATGTTCGCCACCATTGGCGCACCTGGACTCTTTAATTTTTTACTGGGAACCTATATTGCTGGGGCCGCTTTCTACTACATTTATCAACTCTGTGGTAAGCGTAAAGCTTGGATCGCTATACTTGGTTCCGGCTTCCTTACAGCCCTCATGTTAGTCACCCCGGTTGTTGATTTATTCATTTTTGTATTTCGAGTCATTCTGCCGGGCAATATCAGTGACGCTGATGGCGTGGGTCGGCTCTTCGTCGGCATGTTTTTTGGTGCTGGCCTGATGGAAGAAATTTTGAAGGCAATTCCTATTTTTGTCGCCATGGGCATCGGCAACCTGTTTGGCCCGAAACGTCGCGAAAAAATAGGTGTCACCGAACCCCTTGATGGTATTTTGCTTGGAGCGGCCTCCGCCGTAGGCTTCACTTTAATTGAAACCCTCGGTCAGTACGTCCCCAACATCATTAACGAAGTTTCCCTTCAAGTCGATCCCGGCACAGGGGAATTACTCGGTTTACAACTGCTCATTCCCAGAATCCTCGGTTCCGTTGCTGGGCACATGGCCTACAGCGGTTATTTCGGTTATTTCATCGGCCTCAGTGTCCTCAAACCATCAAAGTCTGTACAGATCCTGATTATTGGCTGCCTTACCTCTTCGTTACTTCATGCCCTTTGGAATACCGTCGGCTCCTTCAGTAGTATCCTGTTGGCGGTGGTGGGTGTTGCCTCCTATGCCTTTCTTGCTGCGGCAATCCTCAAGGCCCGTGCCCTTTCTCCTACCCGCGCAGAGAATTTTGCTACCCGCATTGCGAAATAGTCTTTCCCATAATTTGAAAGGTAAAACGAGAATCTCCGGTACTCACCACCATTTTGTGGTGGGGAAGTTGCCATAATAGAATTTACAAAAATTCACTTTTCCTAGACCTATGGCAGATCAACTCATTCGCGGTACCGCAGCAGACAATGGCATTCGGGTAGTGGGCGTTATTTCCACAAACCTCACTGAGGAAGCCCGACAACGCCATAAATTATCCTATGTGGCGACGGCTGCCCTAGGTCGCACCATGGCTTCGGCCCTGTTGATTTCTTCAAGTATGAAAAAACAGGAAGCCCGCCTCAATCTGCGCATCAAAGGCGATGGCCCCCTGGGGGGATTATTGGTGGATGCTGGCCCAGATGGTACCGTGCGGGGCTATGTACAAAATCCAGGCGTGGAGTTACCCCCGAATGCAAAGGGAAAATTAGACGTGGGCGGCGCTGTGGGCAAAGGGTTTCTTTATGCGGTGAAAGATTTTGGCCGGGGCTACCCTTACTCCAGTACTGTAGAGTTGGTTTCTGGGGAGATTGGCGATGATGTTACCCATTATTTAGCAACCTCGGAACAAACCCCTTCGGCGTTGTTAGTGGGGGTCTTTGTTGGCGCAGAAGGAGTCACTGCCGCTGGGGGAATTTTGCTGCAGATCTTACCGAAAGCAGCCCGTGACGAGAGCTTAGTGGCCAAACTAGAAAGTCGCCTGGGACAATTATCGGGATTTACGCCGTTATTGCAGCAGGGCAAGTCTCTCCATGATATTTTCCAGGATCTCCTCGGCGATGAAGATCTCAACATTTTCCCAGAGACACAAATGGTGCGCTTTGACTGCGGCTGTACCTTTGAGCGGATGATGGGTGCCCTGAAGATGTTGGGCCAGGATGAGTTGCTGGATATGATTGAAAAAGATGGTGGGGCAGAGGCCACCTGCAATTTCTGCAACGAGGTGTACCACGCGGATGTGGATCACCTGAGTCGCTTGGTTGAAGAATTAAAGGCTGATGCCCATTAGAAAAACGCTTCCCCTGTTTATCGCCTTGCTTTTAAGAGAGAATCCTCTTTAACTTATCGCTACTTTCTCCAGGAACAGATTGTATTTATTATTCCTGGAGCATCCAGAACCCGGCAAATTGTTCTTCGTCGGGGCTTTTTTGAATGGCAAGAAAATGAATCCCTGCTGCGGCTTTTTTGGCGGCTTCAAATGATTCTGCTTCCTTGAGGGTTTGGGCGTTGGGTAGGTCGGCGACGATCCAACTGTCGCTCACCCCTGTTTCGAGGACGAGGCTACTGCGGGGATTTTTTTGGAGATGGAGAAATCCGAGTTCAAGGCCAGACATCCAACCAGCGAGGGGGACAGCCCGAGGAGAAAAAATCAAAAGGCCGGGGATCTTTGTCGTGGGGTCGAGGTGGGTCAGGGGAAAGGGTTCGCCAAAGGCAATGTCCCATTCGTCAAAATCACTGAAGGCACTAGCCTCGAGGGAAACGATCGCCCATTTGTCTCCTTTATCCCCCCGGACGGCATCGGGGAGGGCGATCGCATTAAGGGCGGGATATTGGACGGAGCTAGATTTGGCGGATTTCTCGTCGTAGTTGGCTTCCTGGGGATAGACTTCCTGTTCCCGCTGGGTGATCCAGGTCATGAGGGTATAGGTGCGACGGGAGGGGGCGGCGGGAATGCCTGCATCTTCGCAACCTTTGGTGATCATGTTATTCATCTGGCGGCGAAAGAAGCGGATCTTGGTGGGGTTTTGACCGGAGCTGGCGATCGCCTTTTCGATGGCCGTCTTGAGGGTGATCGAATTTACATCGGTGTTGCTGCAAAATTCACTGTAACGGAAAAGGGTCGTCGGATCCTGCTGGATGCGGGTGGGGGTTTCGCAGATGAGGATTTCCCACAGTTTTTTGTCGTTATCATCCAAAAGCGGGCGCGAATAAAAATCAAGTTCCCAAATAGTCACGGTAAATCTCAACTACACAACTAAACCATTACTGATTTTGCCCCATTGACCTTGCTTTATTCAATTCCAGGGGTTGCATTTTCCCCAAGAATCGTCCTTGAGTCTGAAGGCACTAAGGCGATCGCCTTCTTGATCACCGCCGGAGATGAATTTTTTTTGGTAGTCTTATACACGTTATTTCGGGGTGGAAACACAAAACCATGGCGCTTTATCGACTTATTTACGTTAGCCAGGCGATCGCCGAGCTAGAGTACCGCGATCTCATCGAAATTTTGCAAAAATCGGAGTTTAACAATCGTCGAGCTGGAATTACGGGGATGTTAGCCTTTGGCGATTTGATGTTTTTACAAATTTTGGAAGGGAGTCGGCGGGCTATTAGTGAAACTTACAATCGCATTTTGCTAGATTCGCGCCACACCAACGCCGAATTAATCGAGTTTTCAGAAATTGACCAGCGCGACTTTGGGATCTGGTCGATGAAGGTTTTGCAACTGAATAATCAGGACGAAGTGCGGCAGATTATCCTGAAATATTCCCATTCAGAGACCTTTTCGCCCGTTTCGATGACCGGCCCCCAGAGCCTTAATTTTTTGCGAGAAATCACAGCCCTCTATCACCAGGGAGGCATCCAGCAATAGCGCGGCAGCGGCGGGGATTCTTTGTTAGTTTATGTTCTGGAATGCACATTTTTTAACGATATTTTTCCGAGGCGATCGCCATGGCTACCTTTCTCCGGACTCTCAGCTACCGTTATCAATGGCTTTACGACACCATTTCCCGCCTCGCGGCCCTAACCGTCGGTGGTGAGACCCGTTTTCGGAACCTCGCCCTCCAGGGCTTAACCGGAGACAAAACCCTAAAAATCCTCGATTTATGTTGCGGTGCTGGCCAAACCACCCAATTTCTCACCCAATATAGCGACAACGTCACTGGGCTTGATATTTCCCCCCTCGCCATTGAACGAGCGAAAAAAAATGTCCCCCAGGCGAATTATGTCGTTGCCCCCGCCGAAAAAATGCCCCTGCCGGATCAGCAGTTTGACCTGGTTCATACCAGTGCCGCCCTCCATGAAATGACCCCGACGCAACTGAGCCAAATTTTCCAAGAAGTGTACCGTGTTCTTAAGCCCGGCGGCATCTTTACCTTTATCGATTTACACCAGCCGACCAACCCTTTTTTCGTTCCCAGTCTCTATACGTTCATGTTTCTCTTTGAGACCGAGACCGCCTGGCAACTGATCAAAACTGATTTAGCCGAAAAACTCACCACCACAGGCTTTGAAATCCATAAACAAGAACAGTATGCAGGCGGAAGTTTGCAGATGATCCAGAGCCGAAAACCGGGAAGTGAGCCGCTAAAATAAAAGCTTGGAAATCAACAGCAACTGAGGTGTTATGGCGCTATTTAATTCCAATCTACTGGAGCCAAACTTAATTTTAGGGAAAACCATCTTGCATCTCAGTCCAGAGATTATCCGTCATCACCGTTTAAAGGGTTTGATCCTCGATGTGGATGACACGTTGGTCTCGATGCGCCAGAGCTATGCCTCAGATGATGTGCTGGAGTGGGTGACCCAAGTCAGACGGGTGGCGGATATTTGGCTCGTGAGCAATAACCTCAGCCAAAAACGGATTGGGCGGATTGCTGAGTCCCTAGAGTTACCTTATTTGTTCGGGGCGAAAAAACCCTCTCGGAAAAAGCTCCGTAAAGCGATGGATGCCATGGATCTGCGCCCCCAAGAAGTGGCGATGGTTGGCGATCGCCTTTTTACAGATGTCCTCGCTGGCAATCGCTTGGGTTTATTTACGATTTTGGTGGAGCCGATGATTGATCCCCTCGTGGCGACACGCCAAAACCCAGTGCGGAATATCGAAGTCTGGATTTCAAAATTCCTTGGGGCCTCCTTTGATGACATGAAACAAACCTTTACAAAAGGCCACAAAAGTAAACCTCGATAAATATAAAAAAAATGTTACGAATCTGTTGAGATTGGCAATCATCAGGCATAATCTTTTACAGAAAATATAACAAGGGATCACCTGATATATATAGATCCCAACATAATAAACTACTAAAATTCTTTTCAACTTGTTTCGTTCGGGTCGATTCCTCAGGGGATCGATTTTTTGTCTGTTTTGGATAAAATAACAGTGTTTCTTCTGGTTTTCAGCGAAAATCGTTACAGACCGAAATCAAAGAAAACATTTATCAATATTCCAAAAAGCGCAACTAGCTAAAGATAGACTTATTTCGTCAGCTAAGTTTAAATACCTATTCCGCAATCCAGATTTCTTAATTTTTACCTTCTAGTGATGGGTGATTGTCTATTAAATGGGCACTAAAAATAGCCCTGACAAAGTTCCCAAAAAGCATCATAATTGAATCCCTAAAACCTGGGTATAGGCACCCCGGGCCTGGGTGACACCAATGGTGCGCTGGGAAGCTTCGATCATCGGCCGCCGTAGACTGACCACCAAAAATTGCGCCTGGGTCGCCTGCTGCTTAATCATTTTGGAGAGACGCTCCACATTCGCCCCGTCCAAAAACATATCCACCTCATCGAAGGCATAGAAGGGAGAGGGACGATAACGTTGAAGCGAAAAAATAAACGATAGGGCCGTGAGGGATTTTTCGCCCCCGGACATGGAACTGAGCCGTTGTACTGGTTTGCCTTTGGGGTGAGCCACCAAATTCAAGCCCCCCGCAAAGGGATCCGCTGGGTCATCAAGTTGTAAGTAGCCATCACCGTCGGAAAGGGTGGCAAAGATTTTTTGGAAATTTTCGTTGACGGCGTCAAAGGCTTTTTTAAATTCCTGGAAACGGCGCGTGGTAAAGCGTTCAATGCGGGCCAGGACTTCGAGGCGTTCCTGTTCGAGGGTGGATAATTTTTCAGATAGCTCCCCAAGGCGAATTTGGGTTTGTTCATATTCCTTGAGGGCGAGCATATTCACAGGCTCGAGATCTTCGATTTTCTTTTGGGTGCGACGACTGGCCCGCTGCAATTTCTCAATCTGTTCTGTGATCTCCTGGATCGCTTGGTCGAGTTTTTCGGGTACTACCTCCAGGATCAGATGGGCGGGATCAAGATCCGGCGGCAGTTCGGCCTCTTGGGCTTGGAGGTGCTGTTGCAGTTTTTCGAGCTGTTGCGCCCGTTCCTGTTGCTGGGTTTGGAGTTTTTCCAGACGCCATTGACTGTCTTGGTGCTGTTTTTGGAGATTTTTGAGCTGAATTTCCGCCTGATCCCGTTGTTTTTTTACATCGCCCATCTGGGCAGAGAGTTCCGCCAGCAGGGTTTCAGTGGTTTGAATTTCCGTATCAATTTGATCGAGTTGCGTTTGGATAACAGCGATTTGGCCTTGGAGATCTTCTAGTTGGGTTTGGGTTTCCTGGAGTCGTTGTTCGTCGTTGGTTAATTTTTCACTGAGACGAATTAGCTGGGCGTCGCGGTCTTGGATCGTCTGTTGGGTGCTGTTGAGGGTCTGGGCAGCCGCTTGGAGGGTGACTTCCTGGGCTTTGATTTCCTGTTGGATTTCTTGCCACTCCCGGTGGGTTTGCTGGGCTTCGAGTCGGGCTAGATGTTGTTGTTGAGCCGCTAATTGTTGTTCGAGTTGCGGAATTGTCTGGGTGAGATCTTCGAGGTGGGTTTCGGCGATCGCCAATTCGTTTTGAGACTGCTGTTGCTGTTGTTGGGTTTGCTCCAGTTGGGGGCGCAATTTTTCGAGGGATTTCGTGAGTTGCGCCTGGTGCAGTTGGGCTTCCCGTTCCCGTTGGCGCGCTTGGGTCAGTTGTTGGCTGAGATCCTGGAGGCGATCGCCCTTGTCGAGGAGGGCATTTTCGGTGTAGCGCAGTAGGTGCTCAATTTCTTCGAGCCGTTCCCGTAGAGCAATAATTTCTGCTGAATCCCCCGTGGCCATGCTGCCAAAATGGAGGGTCGATTTTTGGGAGAGGCTGCCCCCAGTCATCGCCCCCGTGGTTTCCAGAAGTTCTCCATCAAGGGTGACGATGCGGGTTTGCCCCATAAAATTCCGGGCGAGATCGAGGCTTTCAAAGACAGCAGTGCTACCAAAGACGTAGCGAAAAATATCCAGATAACGGCGATCGCATTGGATCAGGTTAACGGCAAAATCAACAAAGCCCTGGGCGTAGCGGGGAATGGTGTTCGTGTGCAATTTCGGGGCGCGAATTTTATTCAAGGGCAAGAAAGTCGCCCGGCCTGCCCGTTGATTTTTCAGAAGTTTGATCCCCGTCGCCGCCGTTTCGTCATCTTCGACCACGAGGTGCCCTAGGCGACCCCCAGCGGCAATTTCTAAGGCCCGTTGGTAATTTTTTTCCACTTGACCCAGTTGGGCAACTAAGCCGTGGACACCGGGTAAATTGGCGTTCAAAATCACCTTCGTCGCGTAGGTGCCCTGGGCTTCCTGTTGAGCCTGGGAACGGGCTTCGAGTTGATCGAGTTGCCGTTGTTTGTCCCGTTGTTCTCGCTGGAGGCGATCACCGGTTTCCTGGTCGAGTTTGCGACTTTCTTCCAGTTGGGTGAATTGTGTCGCAAGGGTTTGGATGGTTTCCTGCTGACGGGTAATTTCCGTTTGAGCCGTGGCTAATTCCGTTTCCTGTTGGCTGATATCGGCGCTGAGTTGGGTAATTTGCTCAGTTTGGCTGGTAATTGTTTGCTGAAGCTGGCTAAGGCGTTCTTGCAGGAGGGCCTGTTCGGTGCGTTGGGGATTGAGTTGATCCTGGATGCCTTGAATTTCCTTGGCGATCGCCGCCTGTTCCTGTACCCAAGCTTCCGAAGAACTGGCTAACTCATCGGCCCGTTGGCGACTGTCTTGGAGGATCTTTGCGGCAGCGGCTTGGGCAGCCTGGTGCTGGGGGAGGGTTTCTTCCTGGAGGGTGAGTTTTTCTTCTTCGAGGCGCAGCAGTTGTTGTTGGTTGACTTGCACCGTTGCTAAAAGTTGGCGGTGGAGCTGGAGCGATCGCCGTTGGTCTTCCTCTAGTTCCGTTTGCCGTTGGCCCCATTGGTGCCGTTTTGCCTTTTGGGTGGCGAGTTTGGACGCAACCGAAAGTTGTTCATCTTCCCCAAGGGCTTTTACTTTCGCGTTTAAACTTTCTAGGATTTGACCAGTCTGAAAAATTTCCCCATCCAAAGCATTCAGAGTTTGAGTTAACTGGGTGCGTTCCTGGGCGCTGCTGGCGAGATCCCGTTGCAGTTTTTCTTCCTGGAGTTGGAGCGATCGCCAGGTTAAAAGAACTTCTTCCTGCTGCTGGCGGGCCAGGTCAATTTTAAGCCGTTGGTATTGTTCGGCCTTGAGGCGATCGTCGGCCAGTTTTTCTAAATTGCGTTCTAGCTCCTGGCGAATAATATGGCATTTTTCTTCCCGTTCTTTGACTGCATTGAGGGTTTCTCTGGTCTGGGTAATTTTGCGGTCAAATTCTGCCACGCCCGCCAGTTCATCGATGATTTCCCGCCGCTCCCGCCCGTTCATCGTAATAATTCGCGTCACGTCCCCTTGGAGCACGACGTTATAGCCTTCGGGGTAAATACGCAGGCGATTCAGTTGTTCGTGGAGTTCCGTAGCAGTGCAGGGCTGGTCATTAATGTAATAGGTCGAGGCATAACTGCCGCTTTTGGTAACCCGGAGTTTGCGCGTCACCGTCCAATCGTGGCTCTGGAATTGCGCTAAAAATTCCTTTAATTCCGAGGCTTCTGTGGCTTCCGTTTGATATTGCTGGGCGAGATCACTGAGATCAAAGGTGACCGACACCACCGTTTCGGCAGCACCTTTCCCTTGGCTGTGTTTGTGATTGATTAAGTCTGGTAATCGTTCGGCTCGCATCCCCTTGGAACTGGCGAGGCCCAAGCAAAACAAAATGCCGTCGAGGATATTCGATTTTCCCGAACCATTTGGCCCAGAAACCACCGTAAAACCAGGACGTAGGGGCACGGCGACGGTACCACCGAAGGATTTGAAGTGGGAAAGCTCGATTTGCTTGATGTGTACCATCAGCGCCGGACGGGGGACAAAACAGAGGTTGAGTTAGAATTTTAGCGTCTAACTGCCCAGGCAAAGTGTTTTATCAGTGGCGATCGCCAAATCTTCCTGAGAACTTTAGACAAGCGCGATCAATAGCCTGCTAGAGTGGATGCTATATCTTGACGCCTAATTTTTTGTCTATTTCACTAAGGTGTTGACGTTCGTCTATGTTGACTGCTGAATCTTTTCTGCCGAGTGTCCCTGTATTTCAGGTGTTGGTACATCTACACCCCAACTATTGCCAATGGCTGACTGAGCGGATCCAGCACCATCAGGGAACGCACGTGGTCACCCTCAACGCCGAAATTGCGATGATGACTGAAAAAAGCAAGGCGATCGCCAAGGTGATTAAGCAGGCAGATTTGATTATTCCCGACGGCGCAGGGATCGTCCTCTACCTCAAGCTCAAGGGCAAAAAACAGCACCGGGTACCCGGCATCGAACTCGCAGAACAACTGTTAGCCCAGGCCGCAGCCCATGATTGGCGTGTCGTCTTTTTTGGTGGCTCCCCTGGGATTGCTGACCAAGCAAAAGAAAATTGGCTCAAGCGTTATCCCAATTTAGATATCACGACCCAGCACGGTTATCTCACCCCAGAAATGGCAGCGGACTGGCAAGGTCAACTTAAACAGTTACAACCCCAACTTATTTTCACTTGCCTCGGTGTCCCGAAACAGGAATTTTGGATCGAAGAGCATCGGCACCTCTGTCCCCACAGCACTTGGATTGGTCTAGGGGGAAGTTTTGATGTGTGGGCTGGGGTAAAACAGCGGGCACCAAAACTTTGGCAAAAACTCCATTTAGAGTGGCTTTATCGTCTTTATCAGGAACCCTGGCGCTGGCGACGGATGTTGGCGTTACCACAATTTGTTTGGCGCGCTTTGTGGTCTTAGTCAATTCAAATGCTTGAAGTCAAAAGCAACATCTGCAGAATTGAGTAGGATTAAAGAAACATCATCAACGAATCAAGGTGCTTGGTATGGTAGACACCCTCGCCCAAAGACTAACCCTCCAAGCTTTTTTACAGCAACCAGAAACAACACCTGCCAGCGAATATATTGATGGAGAAGTCATTCAAAAGCCGATGCCAAAAGGAAGGCATAGTCGTTTACAAGGAAAGCTTTGTGCTGTGATTAATCAGGTTGCAGAAGACCAAAAAATTGCCTATGCTTTTCCTGAATTAAGATGCAGCTTTGGTACACGCTCCATCGTGCCTGATATTGCAGTTTTTCGGTGGGATCGAATTCCCTTTACCGCAACTGGCAGCGTTCCCGATAATTTTGATCTCGCACCAGATTGGACGATCGAAATTCTTTCCCCAGATCAAAGAGCGAATAAAGTGCTTGGTAATATTCTCTATTGCCTGGAACATGGCAGTCGTTTGGGATGGTTTATTGACCCAGATGATCTTAGTATTTTGTTTTTAGAACCCCAGCAACAACCCATCTTATTCCAAGGGGATCAAGAGGTTCCTGTCTTACCAGAGTTAGATATCAAGCTCAGTGTCGATCAGATTTTTCATTGGCTAAAAATGATCTAATTTAGAATCCTCTTTTTAGAGGCGATCGCCCCTAGTTTCTCAAGGTACTATCTGTACAAAATAGACTGAGGAATTGTTTTCAAAAAATCCACATCAAAATAGAACAACTTCCAAGCCATTCTTCTTGACCAAATGGAGTAGCTTTAATGCCATTCCACTTGGCTTTTTTTTGCCAATTTCCCACTTTTGTACAGTAGAAACACTAATATTTAGCAGCGCAGCGAATACAGCTTGACTGACTTGACAAGTTTCTCGGATTTCTTTGATTTCTTCGGGATTTAATGACGGTACTGGAGGCAAACAAAGCTGTTCAAATTCTCGTAACGTCATTTGATCCATCACTCCTGCTTGATGCAAACCATCAACGGTTTCATGGATCGCTTCAAGAAGTTTAGATTGTTTCATTACAAATTACCTCAACTAATTCACCTGCATCCTGGGCTATTTTTAAATCTTGTTTAGGCAGTGATAGATAGAACCGAGCCAATTTTTTTAAAGCTTCTTTCTCTCGCTCATCGATATTACTCCGTTCACTTTTAGAAAAACCATAGATAAAGAAACAGCGATCACCCTGATTAATGGCCAGCAATGTGCGAAAACCACCGCGTTTTCCCTGGCCTCGACGAGCCACCCTTTTCTTGATTAAGCCACTGCCTAAATCTCCATCATGCAGACCCGATAAAATTTCTTGTACCGCCCGACACAGATTTTGATCCGCAATATTTTGCTTTTTTGCCCAACGCCAAAATGTACGTGTTTGATAAATAATCATAGCGTTCCCCCTTGGCTAAGTATAGCACCAAGTACTAGCTTTTATAGAGGCTTTAATCGTTGATGTCTGATCCCTGTTTCCCGAATAAACCCGTTAAGCTATATTACGTACTCATTTTCAGACGGCAGACATGGCACGGGATTTACGCACATTTATCAAATTGGTAGAAGAACGGGGGCAACTGCGCCGCATTAAGGCTCTGGTGGATGCGGATCTAGAAATTGCCGAGATTGCAAACCGGATGCTCCAGGTGGGTGGCCCGGCGTTGTTATTTGAGAATGTGCGGGGGACTTCCGTTCCGGTAGTGGTAAACCTGCTGGGCACAGTGGAGCGCATCTGTTGGGCGATGAAAATGGAAAAGCCCGAAGAATTGGAAGATCTAGGCCGAAAATTGGCAATGCTCCAACAGCCGAAGCCCCCGAAAAAGATTTCCCAGGCGATTGATTTTGGCAAAGTGCTGTTTGATGTCCTGAAGGCGAAACCCGGTGGGAGTTTTTTCCCTCCTTGTCAACAGGTGGTGATTGAGCAGGAAGAACTAGATCTGGGTTTGATCCCGATGTTGCGTCCCTACCCCAAGGACGCAGGAAAAAATATTACCCTCGGTTTGGTGATTACAAAGGATTGTGAAACGGGTGTGCCCAATGTGGGGGTTTATCGTCTGCAATTGCAATCGAAAAATACGATGACGGTGCATTGGCTCTCGGTGCGGGGTGGGGCACGTCACCTGCGGAAGGCGGCAGAACATGGCAAAAAATTAGAGGTGGCGATCGCCGTTGGTATTGACCCAATTTTGATCATGGCGGCGGCAACACCGATTCCGGTGGACTTGTCAGAGTGGCTGTTTGCGGGGCTATATGGTGGTTCTGGGGTGGCATTGACCAAATGCAAAACTGTCGATCTCGAAGTACCCGCCGATGCGGAATTTATCCTCGAAGGGACAATTACCCCCGGCGAAATGCTCCCCGATGGGCCGTTTGGCGATCACATGGGCTATTACGGCGGCGTCGAGGATTCCCCCCTAGTGCGCTTCCACTGCCTAACCCACCGCAAAGATCCGATTTATCTGGCCACCTTTAGCGGTCGCCCCCCTAAAGAAGAAGCGATGATGGCGATCGCCTTGAACCGGATTTATACGCCGATCCTGCGGCAACAGGTTTCTGAGATTGTCGATTTTTTCCTGCCGATGGAGGCCCTCAGTTACAAGGCCGCGATTATTTCCATCGACAAAGCCTATCCTGGCCAAGCCCGTCGCGCTGCCCTTGCCTTTTGGAGTGCCCTGCCCCAATTTACCTATACGAAATTTGTGATTGTGGTGGATAAAGATGTAAATATCCGCGATCCCCGTCAAGTTGTCTGGGCGATCAGTTCTAAAGTTGATCCCGTGCGGGATGTGTTTATCCTGCCGGATACCCCCTTCGATACCCTCGATTTTGCCAGCGAAAAAATCGGTATGGGCGGCCGCATGGGCATTGATGCGACGACAAAAATCCCCCCCGAAACTGACCACGAGTGGGGTGAAGTCCTTGAGTCCGATCCTAAGATTGCCGAAAGGTGCGATCGCCGTTGGGCAGAATATGGCCTCGCTGATATTGATTTAACCGCCGTTGATCCCAACAAATTTGGCTACGAAATGTAGAAAACAATCCCGATCAAACCCAAAAATATCCTCAAAATTTCAGGGGCTAAACTCATACTTTGCCCAGCGAACAATCTGCCTTGCCTTGATAGAATATTGAATCCCTAGTCCTAACCCATCATTCCCCAAAACAAAACAATGCTGCGAACCCCCGTTGATTTTCAAGATGAGTTTGATGTCATTGTCATTGGTGCTGGCCATTCCGGTTGTGAAGCGGCTTTGGCCTCGGCCCGTTTAGGCTGCCGCACGCTGATGTTGACCCTCAACCTCGACAAAATCGCCTGGCAACCCTGTAATCCCGCCGTGGGCGGCCCCGCAAAATCCCAGCTAACCCACGAAGTGGATGCCTTGGGGGGGGAAATCGGTAAGATGGCAGACCGCACCTATCTCCAAAAGCGGGTGCTCAATGCGTCCCGGGGGCCAGCCGTCTGGGCCTTGCGCGCCCAAACCGATAAACGCGAGTATGCTGCGGTGATGAAAAATATCGTTGAAAACCAAGATAATCTTGTGATTCGCGAGGGGATGGCGACGGATCTTGTGTTAGGCGACAACGATGAAATTTGTGGGATTCAAACCTATTTTGGGACTTGTTTTGGGGCAAAGGCCGTTGTCCTGACAACGGGGACTTTCCTCGGCGGCACGATCTGGATTGGGAACAAATCGATGCCTGCGGGCCGGGCTGGAGAATTTGCTGCTGTAGGCATGACAGAAACCCTAAACGAGTTGGGGTTTGAGACGGGGCGTTTAAAAACGGGAACCCCCGCCCGGGTGGATCGTCGTTCGGTCGATTACAGCAAAATGGAAATTCAACCGGCGGACGAAGAAGTACGGTGGTTTAGCTTTGATCCTGAAGCCTGGGTAGAGCGTGAACAAATGCCCTGTTACCTGACTCGGACAACCCCAAAGACCCATCAATTGATTAAAGATAATCTGCACCTGTCTCCCATCTATGGTGGCTTTATTGATTCCAAAGGCCCCCGTTATTGTCCGAGTATTGAAGACAAGATTGTCCGGTTTGCTGATAAGGATTCCCACCAAATTTTTATTGAACCGGAAGGGCGCACGATTCCAGAGCTTTATATCCAAGGTTTTTCGACGGGACTGCCCGAAAGTCTCCAGTTACAAATGCTCCAAAGTCTGCCGGGGATGGAAGATTGTGTGATGCTCCGCCCAGCCTATGCGGTGGAATATGACTACTTACCTGCAACCCAGTGTTACCCCACCTTGATGACCAAGCGCGTCGAAGGTTTATTTTCAGCGGGACAAATTAATGGCACCACGGGCTACGAAGAAGCAGCAGCCCAAGGGATCGTGGCAGGCATCAACGCGGCGAAATTTGCCCAGGGTCAGGACATGGTTGTTTTCCCCCGGGAACAAAGCTATCTAGGCACTTTGATTGATGATCTGTGTACAAAGGATTTACGGGAACCCTACCGGATGTTGACTTCCCGTTCGGAATATCGCTTGATTCTCCGTTCTGATAATGCCGATCAGCGGTTAACGCCCCTGGGCCGGGAAATTGGTTTAATTGACGATCGCCGTTGGGCCTTGTACCAAACGAAGCAGGAAAATATTGCTGCCGAAAAAGAACGACTCCACACGGAGCGGGTCAAAGAATTGGATCCCTTGGGTCAGAAAATTGCGGCGGATACAGGCCAAAAAATCAAAAGTTCTGTGACCTTAGCGGATTTATTGCGGCGACCCAAGTTCCACTATGCCGATCTCGCCAATTATGGCTTGGGGAATGAGGCGCTCACCCAGGCAGAGCAAGCAGGGGCAGAAATTGATATTAAATATTCTGGCTATATCAAGCGGCAACAAAACCAAATTGACCAAATTAGCCGCCATGCGAATCGGAAGTTGCCGGAAGGTTTGGATTACTTGACGGTGGAAACCCTGTCGATGGAAGCCCGGGAAAAATTAAATAAGGTGCGCCCCCTCACCATTGGTCAGGCCACACGCATTGGTGGCGTCAACCCGGCAGATATTAATGCCTTGCTGGTTTATTTGGAGGTACAACATCGTCAAAAAAACGCCCAGGAAGCCGTTACCTCCTAAATCAACGATCCTGGGGGATGAATTCTGGGGTTAAGTTTTGCTCGCACGGGGTTAGCGATATTTCGATGCCCTAGGGGATCGCCTTGGTGGAGCGCGGCACAAATATGGGGCACATCGGCAGGAGTTACCTGGCAATACCACACCTCTGTGGGGACCAGGCGCACGGTCACACCCAAGTGGCATTGGCCTTGGCAGGGACTGGCGATCGCCAAGACCCGTGGCGGTAGGGATGCCCGCTGAAAAGCTTGGAGGACTGAAGCACTTCCCCGCTCACGACAACTCCGGTGCTGGCAGATCAACAGATGGCGATCGCCGGGCTGACCGGGTGGAATAATGGTCAAACTTGTTTGGGACATGGCGAAACAGGACACAGCAGGGGGCAGCGGGCAATTTTTAAATTAGGCGCGACAATGGGGATGAGCACTGATCTATCGCAACCGGGCCAATGACCTATCTTCCGCTGGCACAAGCATCAACCCTGACAAAGTCATTACTCCATATTTTGATTGTAGGGGAAGATTTAGGGCGATCGCCCCTGGAGGATTGCCTAGAGCAAATTTCTCGGTGGGATCTGAGTTGGCGATCGCAACCCTTTGTGACCCCCCTAGAACCCGCCGATTTGATCATTCTCTTTTGTCCTGAAGCACTAACCGAAATATGGCTTGATCAAAGCTTGGCCCTGGCACTCCCGGTGGTGGTGATTACCGCAGCTCCGCTCCCCAAGCAACCTGGCTTGATCGCAATTCCCCCCGGAGAGCTATCGCCGTTGACCCTAGAACTCGGTTTTCGGGCTGTGCTCCAGGAAAAATCCTCCGACTTGGTGCGTCAGCCAGCCCCCCGTCCCCTAGAAACCCATCTCCAGCTCACCACCATTCTGGTCAAATTTTCCCAGGCTCTTTTCCGCCCTGAAGCCACCCTAGATAAGGCCTTGGGAATCCTGGGACGCCACCTCCAGATGGAGCGGATCACTATTTTTCAATGGCATTGGGATGGAGCGGGTCAGATTAATTCGCCCCCCAACATTGTTGAACAATGGTCCTATGACGGTTCTCCCCCTTGCCAAAAAAAGGTCGCAGAATTTCCCCTCCACTGGTGGCAACAACTCCTAGAGCTTGGTGATGTCGTGGCGATCGCCCACCAGCACCAAGACCCAAAATTAGTTCCCTTATTGGAATTTTTAGATGTCAAGGCATTTTTGGGACTACCGATTTTTGACCACCAAGGCCACCACTGGGGTCATTTAATCTTTACCAGCGAAGTAGCCCGCACCCATCCCTGGTCAGCCCTAGAGATTCAAGCCCTAAAGATGGCGGCGGAACTGCTCCACCACAATTTGATCCGCACTGCTACCCAACGGGAACTAGAAGCCTCCGAAGCACTCTACGCCGGGATTGTGACCCATTCTGCGGAGGCCATTTTTTTGATCCGTGTCCACCGAGCGATCGCCATTACTGCTGCGGCTCCCGTTGACCTGACCGAATTGGTGACTGAGTTTACCTTTGAAATGGTCAACCCCACCTACTGCGAAAAAATGGGGGTTTATCCCCGGCAAATTATCGGGAAATCGCCCCAAACCGTCTTTCCCGAAAAGCTGGCGCAACAACTGTGTGATTCTTTCCAGGGTTGCCTCGAAATTGGTGAAACGCTGTTGTTTGAAGAAGTGCTCGAACTTCCCGACTGCACCCAAATTTGGCGAACTTGTCTGATCCCGATCCGCGATCGCCAGGGCACCATCCAACAGATCCAAGGCAGCGCCCGGGATGTCACCGAAGAGCGTCAACTGGAACTGACCAAAATGCGCTACAGCCGCCATCAACATATGTTGGCCTCCTTGACGGTTAAAATTTTGCGCTCCTGGGACATGGACAAAATGTTAACCACGACGGTGCAGGAACTCCGCAAAACCCTCCAAGCCGACCGGGTGATTTTTTGGGAGATCTTGAATGAAACTGAAGGTAAAGTGACGGCGGAGGCGACTCACCCCAATGTCCGCTCGATGCTCCACCATCGGTTTCCCCTGGCGGCTTTTAACCGGGGTGATTTTGATCTATTTCGCCAGGGGGAACTCCAGACCTGCATCGACGTAGAAGCCGCGAAGTTTCCCCCGGCCCACGATGCTATGCTCCGGGAATATGGCGTTGTCGCCTACGCTGTTTTACCCGTCCTCGTGAGCGCCATGGATGATCCCGAAGGAGAACCGCGGCTAAAGGGTTTGATTTGTGTCCAGCAGTGCCATTTTCCTCAAATTTGGAATGCCGATGAATTGCATCTTCTGCGCCAGCTCATCAATCAAATTTGCATTGCCCTCAACCAGGCGGAACTACTGCAACGCCAACGCCATTACACCAATGAACTGGCCCGTTCTAACCAAGAACTCGAACAGTTTGCCTATGTGGCTTCCCATGACCTCCAGGAACCGCTGCAACTGGTGGCCAATTATGCCCAACTGCTAGCCCGTCGCAATGGCGATCGCCTGGATGAGCGTTCCCAGCGTTATCTCCAGCACATCACCGCGGGCACCCGCACGATGCAAACGCAAATTCAAGACTTGCTGCGTTATTCCCGCCTGAATACCCGTCAAAGTAAACCGGAACTGGTGTCTATGGAGGATTGTCTCCAACGGGCGATCGCCAACCTCAAGCTCAAACTCAAGCGCACCCACACCCAACTCCACTGCCCCAAAACCCTCCCAGAAGTCCTGGGTGATGGGAGTCAACTCCAGAGCCTCTGGCAAAATCTCCTCAGCAATGCGATTAAATACCGGGGCGATCGCCAACCCAAAATCACGATCAACGTCACCGAGACCGAACACCACTGGCAGTTTATGGTCGCAGATAACGGCATTGGGATCGATCCCAAACATCAGCAGCGCATTTTTCAAATTTTTCAGCGGCTCCACACCCAGGAAGAATATCCCGGCACTGGAATTGGTCTCGCCATTTGTCACCGCATTGTCAAAATCCATGGGGGTGATATTTGGGTCACCTCCCAACCCCAGGCGGGGGCAACTTTTTACTTCACGCTGCCCATTTATCACCATTGAGTGATTAATCAACAGCAAGTTGAGGGGCGATCGCCTTTAGCCGCAAAATAACAGAAAAATTTAAGGCATCCGCAGGGTCATGCCCCTAGGTAGGTTCGATACCATTGAGATCGGTAGTATATTTTGAAAAATTTAGAGTCATCGTAGCCTAGACCCTTTCTTTGGCTTCTAACCCCAACGCCCTTGACCCAAACGCCCAACGCCCCCATTTATTCTGCTTGTTCCTTGACCGCCATCCAACGCTCCATTCTGATGGTGGACGATCAACCTGGCTATCTAGAGTTGATGGCAGAAGTCGTCGAAGAATACTTTCCAGAATTGCACCTCCAAACAGCCCCCAATGGTGAACAAGCCTGGCAGTTTCTCAATCAAGGACAAGCCCTCGCGCCGTCGGCAGCCGAGAGCCAGAGCCATTGGATTTATCCCTCCCTAATCATTTCAGACTTAAATTTACCCAAAATATCCGGCGTGGATCTCCTCCATCGCATCAAACAAGATCCCTACCTCCAGGCGATCCCGGTGATTATTTTTAGCACCTCCCAGGCTGAACAAGATATCCTCCGTTGCTACCAGGCCCAGGCCAATTGCTTTATCACCAAACCTAGTAATGTGGATGATTTTTTTACCGTGGTGCAGCAAATTATTGCTTTTTGGCTAAATTTAGTGACTTTGCCCCATTTTTCTCCTCAACAGATCCCTTGAGACCGTTTTGACGTATAGTTTTAGGTCTATTTCTCGGTTATCGCAGTTAGGGAATGTCCATGTCTCAATTTGTCTTACAAGATTTCATTGGTTCTGAAGTGGAACGGAGCTACGCAGAATCTCCGGTGGTCATTTTACCCATTCCCTACGAAGCGACAACCACCTATCGCAAAGGTTGTGAATGGGGGCCAGATGCCTTGTTAGAAGCATCCCACCAATTGGAATGTTATGACGATGAGTTGCGCCGGGAAACTTGCTTTGATGTGGGGATTTTTACCCACGGGGCGATCGCCGATACGCGCCAGAATCCGGAGCTATCTGCCGAGGAAATGTTAGCGGTCACCAGCAAGACCACCCAAAACCTCCTGCAAGATGGAAAATTTGTGATTGCCCTGGGGGGTGAACACGCGATCACCACAGGGGTGGTGCAAGGTCATCTGGAGTTTTACCAAGCACCCTTTACGGTGGTGCAAATTGACGCCCATGCGGATCTGCGCCAGAGCTACGAAGGTTCTGAACACAACCATGCTTGCATTATGCGACGGGTGATGGATTTAGGATTGCCGAGTTTGCCTGTGGCGATCCGGAGCCTCTGTCGGGAAGAAGCGGATTTATTGGCAGCGAAGGAAATACCAGTGATTTGGGCGTGGGAGATGCAAAATGATCCCAACTGGATCGAAACGGCGATCGCCAATATTAAAACGGAAAAAGTTTTCCTTACCATTGACCTCGACGGCATTGACCCGACCCTCATCGCTGGCGTCGGCACCCCTGAACCCGGTGGCATGGATTGGTACAGCACCCTGCGCTTTTTGCGTCGCCTGTTTCGGGAAAAACAAGTGATCGGCTGCGACATCATGGAACTGGCCCCCTTAGATGACTCTGTGGTTTCTGAGTACACCGCCGCCAAGCTGGTGTATAAACTCATCGGCTACTGGTACGAAAATCGCTAGACTTTTCCCAAGGATTGGGTCGTCTGGAAAAATCTTGGGGCAATGTAGGGCTTCGCTCAAAGCTCACTCTAGAGATCTGCTTTGGCCTAAGGAATAATACGATTATAAATTTTCAAGTGAACGCCTAATTCCATGACGACCCTGACGATTGGCCAAGCAGCCCCTGATTTTGCCCTTACCAATGCCCAAGGTGAAGCCCGTACCCTGGTGGACTACGGCGGCAAATGGCTTGTTTTTTATTTTTACCCCAAGGACAATACCCCCGGTTGCACCACCGAAGCCCTAGACTTTACGGCCCTTGTCCCCGAATTTACCGCCTTAGATACCGTGATCGTAGGCGTGAGTCCCGATTCGGAAAAATCCCATGGCCGCTTCATTGAAAAAAAAGAGTTAGCCATCGAACTGTTGAGCGATCCCGACCATCAAACCGCCGAGGTCTATGGGGTCTGGCAACTGAAAAAATTTATGGGCAAAGAATATATGGGGATTGTTCGCAGTACGTTTTTAATCGATCCCCAGGGTCAAGTGGCGGCAATTTGGTCAAAGGTGAAGGTTAAAGGCCATGCTCAAACGGTACTGGAGACGCTCCAAACCCAACTGTCGGGAAATTAGGGAAGAGCTTGGTGATCCCGCTGGCGACGGGCCTCGTAGAGCATCAAGGCACAGGCGATCGCCACATTGAGAGATTCTACCCCCGGCCCCATGGGAATCTGTACCGTTTCGTTGGCGAGGCTGGCGATCGCTGGGGACAAACCCGCCCCTTCATTGCCTAATAAAATCAAACTCGGTTGCCGCCAATCCACATCCCAGTAGGTTTTAGTTGCCTGGGGGAGCGTTGCCACAATCTGTACCCCCTGGGCGCGATACCGTTGTAGTTGTTCAGCAAAGGTGGATATAACCACGGGCGTCGTTTGGAACCAAGCCCCCACCGAAGCCCGCAGCACCTTCGGATTACTAGGATTGACGCTGTCAGGACTCAGCAACAGGCCATCGACCGCCGTCGCCGTCGCCGTACGAATGATTGTCCCCAGATTGCCCGGATCCTGGAGTCGCTCCACGGCTACCCCCAATTGGAGGGTTTGGGGTGGGGTCTGGGAAATGAGCGCCTGGTCGAGGGTAGCCACAATGCCATCAGGATTCACCGTGGTTGCCACCTTTTGCAGCACCTCTTCTGAAACTAAGGTTTGGCGATCGCCGTTGAGTTGACTAGCCAATGCCGGATATTTTGTCCGCCAAGCTGCCGTAAACAGTATCGTCTGGAAAGAAAATCCCTTGGCGATCGCCGCCTCGATTAGATTGGTTCCCTCCAATAACAAACGACCCTGTTTCTGCCGCTCCCGCCCTTGGTGCAGCTTGCGAATCTCCTTAACCAGTGGATTTTGTAAACTTGTGAGCATCCTTGCCCCCATCGACCTTACCGTTGTCGTCAAAAGGCTTCAGGCAAGGCAAATAATTTTTGCCAGGTAGATGCGGAACGCGAGACTTGAACTCGCAAGGGATAAAACTCCCACTAGAACCTGAATCTAGCGCGTCTACCAATTCCGCCAGTTCCGCAGGTAAATATGTAATTACACAATCAACAATTATTACTTAAAGAACGAAAAGCGTCAAGCCAATTGCCAAAAGATTATCTATTACCAAGAAACCCATTCTAAACCGTGAACAAAAAAGTGTAATTCTGAGCAACATAGACCAAGACTTTCCGGTAGAATCAAGACGAAAATTTGACAAAATTTCCCCCATCTTCTTTCCATTTGTGGAGGATCGACCCATTAAAACTTCTGCCCCCCTCACCCCCACCCGTGCGACCGCTGAAACCATCCTCAAAATTGAAGGGCGACATCCCCTCAGTGGCGAGGTTAAAATCAGTGGCGCGAAAAATTCTGCCCTGGCGATCATGGCGGGAACCCTACTCTGTAGCGATCAATGCCGTCTGACAAATATCCCGGATTTAGCGGACATTAAACGGATGGCTGAAGTCATTGCCGCCCTTGGGGTACAAATCGTCGCTACCCCTGGCAGCCTTGATTTCGATGCTCGCCACCTTAGGACAGCAGAAGCGCCCTACGAATTGGTTTCCAAGCTGCGGGCGAGCTTTTTTGTCATTGGCCCACTCCTGGCCCGCCTTGGGGAAGCAAAAGTGCCGATGCCGGGGGGCTGTGCCATTGGTGCTAGGCCCGTAGATCTCCATGTGCGAGGTCTCCAGGCGATGGGGGCCGAGGTAATTATTGAACATGGGGTTGTCCAAGCGACAGTCAAGGGAAATCGACGACGGCTCCAGGGGGCCAAAATCTACTTAGATTATCCGAGCGTTGGGGCGACCGAAACCCTGATGATGGCGGCAACCCTCGCTGAAGGGGAAACAATTATTGAAAATGCCGCCCAGGAACCAGAAATCGTTGATCTGGCGAACTTCTGTCGGTCTATGGGGGCACACATTAGCGGAGATGGCAGCAACAAAATTGTGATTCAAGGGTGCGATCGCCTCCACGCTACCGACTACCCGATTATTCCCGACCGCATTGAAGCCGGGACTTTTCTCGTGGCCGGGGCCATTACCCAGTCAGAATTTAGCGTCTTTCCCGTCGTCCCAGACCATCTTTTACCGGTGATTGCCAAACTCGAAGCAACGGGGACAAAGGTGATTGCCGAAGGGCCGAACCGTCTGCGGATCAAACCCCAAGGAATTCTCCGGGCGACGGACATTGAAACCCTACCCTATCCCGGCTTCCCTACAGATATGCAAGCCCAGTTCATGGCGTTGCTCACCCTCTGTGAAGGGAGCAGTGTCGTCACGGAAACGGTTTTTGAAAACCGGATGCACCACGTCGCAGAATTTAAGCGCATGGGGGCGGATGTCAAAATCAAGGGCAATAACGCCATTATTAAAGGGGTACCTTTCTTGTCTGGGGCTCCCGTAATGGCGACCGATCTCCGGGCTTCAGCAGCGTTGGTTTTGGTTGGTTTGGCGGCTGAGGGCACAACCATCATGCGCGAGGTACACCACATGGATCGGGGCTATGATGACCTTGAAGGGAAGTTTAAAGCTCTAGGGGCAAGGATTGAGCGTCTGACCGCGACCCTCTAACCAATCTTTCAATTTCTACTCAGTTTAAAAAAAGCAAGGAGGTTCAGCCCCAGGGTTGGGCCTCTTTTGTTGTGATTATCTACCAACATTGATACAGGCATTTCAAGCATTAAGAGACTGACCATTCACTACCCAGGGGGCGATCGCCATAGTGATTTTCGTGATTCGGGTGCAGTTCGGAAACTTTGTAGAATACTAAGCGCGATGTTTCAGGGCCTGGACTAATTGGGCCAGTTGGGCTTCGCTAAAGGCACTGTTCAAGATTTGGGCCGCCTCCTTGGGTTCTGTGGGAATCAGAATGTAGGGGAGTTGGGCGATCGCCAAATT
Organism: Picosynechococcus sp. PCC 8807; assembly: GCF_001693295.1. NCBI lineage: Bacteria > Bacillati > Cyanobacteriota > Cyanophyceae > Chroococcales > Geminocystaceae > Picosynechococcus > Picosynechococcus sp. PCC 8807. The sequence goes on along the minus strand of NZ_CP016483.1, from coordinate 1,152,776 downwards.
TTTTAAATCCGTTGGCAGGCTAATGAGCTCTGGTTCGTTGCGTTCCAGATGGTCAGCAGCTTCTTTGATGCTTTTAAGCACAATGGGGGCAAGGGTCGAAAAACGATGGGCCGGATTTGCGATCGCCTTATGACTTGCCTTGAGTAATTTTTGCCAAGGTTTCGCTTTTTTATTCAGTTTAGCCAGTTCAATACAGAGCTTTTGGAGTTGCTGGCGGCATTCTGGGGTGGCATCCTGGCGAAATAGTCCCAACATTTGCTGTAATAAGCCACGAACTTGCGGCCCAAAAGAAAACCCCGTCGCCGTTGGTGATTCCATAGGGGCAGGCGTTAGCGGCGGCGGCGCAACCTCTGGAGAAACGACAGGATTACGGTTATCGCTGACGGCGAGACGATCCAAATACTTTTGTAATTCGCTGAATTGAGGGTCAGCCTCCGCCATGATTTTCTCAATTTCTTCTTCCTGGAGGCCAAAGGGACTTTGTAGCTTTTCGAGGAGCTCTTGGAGCACATCGTAGGCATTGAGAAAAAGAGACTTTAGGGTTTCATCGACGGTAATCGTATTGTCCTTAAAGACCTTGAACGCATCTTCGAGGCGGTGGGCCGTTTTTTGGATGCTCGTGTAGCCCAACATCGCTGCCCCCCCTTTTACTGAGTGGGCGGCCCGGAAAAGTTCATTGACCCGTTCGGTATCATCGACCACCTCCGACAGCTCCAGGATGCCCTGTTCTAAGGTTTCAAGGTGTTCTTTGGCTTCTTCAATGAAATAGCCGAGAATTTTTTGTTGACTGGCGGCATCCACAGTAGATTCTCCTCACACTTTAGGGCTGGGGTAGAAGGGATTGAGAGGCGTCTTAATCACCCTGTTTTAACGTTATCAAGGAACGGTGATTTCAGCTTAGATCAATGGTTGGTTTGGGGGAATTTTTATTTTTGCCAATATTCTAAGGATGATAAATCATATCGAGGAGGTTGTTCTGCACTTCGTACTGCATTGCGTCTGTGAGTTGCTGCAGGGTGTCCTGGCGATCGCCTTTATATTGGGCCACATAATCCTGGAGATTAATCGGCGTGCCTACCCGGAGCCAGCCTTCGTGGAGTCCCTTGGGCGCGGGAATTTCCACCCGAAACACCTCCCGTTCTAGGCGAGTGAGGGTATCAATAAACCGTTCAGGGCTTGGATGATCCCCCACATAGCCATCGTAGATCGCATCGAAGTTCAGCAAACGCACCGTTGTTTGGTAGAGGCTTTCGTAGGTGTCGAGGTCGAGGGCCATCTCTCCATCGGCTTTTTCGATGAGGAGCGCCTGCATTTTATAAACCCGTTCCCGGAGCGGGAAATCCTCTGGAAAATTTAGGCCCAATTCCGTTTCACAGAGACTGAGGGCCCGGTTCCGAATGCGCTCAATTCGGTCATTCCAGTCATCATCGGCCGCCGGAGTGAGGTTATATTCTGCTTCTAGTTGCTGCATCACCACCTGGGCGACCCCCCGCAGACGGCCATAGGGTTCGGGGTCACTAGGGGTAATTTCTAGTTTCTGCTCTAGGGTTTTGAGGCTCTGCTGAATAATCAGTTCAGGGGCCTTGAGGTAGCGATATTTGATGCTAATGGGCACCAGATAACAGGGGGGAAATTGACCCTCTTGTTTGGCGATCGCCAACATCGCTTGCATGGGCAACTGGATCGCCCCGGTGCGAAAGGGCATGATCGCATCATTTTGAAAGGAGCAGCCCCCCTCCGGAAAAATTACCATCCGGGAGCGTTCCTGTTTCAACAGATCTAACGTGTGGGCAATACTGCGGCGATCGCCAAGGCCCCGACGAATGGAATAACAGCCCATCTTTTGCAAAAACCCGGCGAGTTGCGCCGTAAAATTTTCGTAGGCCACCAGGTAATGGAAGATTTCTCCCAACTGGGCCGAGAGCAAAAATAGCACCAAACCATCGTCAAAGGTGGGGTGATTGGGCATAAAGATCACGCGCGCATCTCCCAAATCCCGAATCTTACCGAGATCTGCCTCGCTCACCCGCAATTTCAGTTGATATTTAAAACGCCCCACCCAATAGGCAATACTTTGCACTAAACGCACGAGCATCGGCTCAGTTTGGGTCGGGAAAAAATCAGGTTTAGACATAGAGACAGAATTATTTTCAGGCAAGCGCTTCCCATTATTTTGCCTAAATCCATCGCCCCGGCGCAGGAAAATATCCCAAAAATTTTATTTATTCACAAATAGAGGAACCGGCAATTGGGGCGACGACAGTCCGCTATTTGAAAAAATGAATTAAAAAATCTGTACGGAGAGGGGGGGATTCGAACCCCCGTCCGAGTTGCCCCGAAACCTGATTTCAAGTCAGGCGCATTCAACCGCTCTGCCACCTCTCCAAAAGTGATGAGCAGGAATATCATAGCGTGAATCTCGACTGCTGATCGGAAAAATTCTAAGAAAACCTGTGTGGCCAAGGCTGGCGACTAGAACGATAAAAAGGGTGTAACGGCGATCGCATCTAGGGGGAGTTGGCGTTTTTCGGCGGTGTGGCTATTCACTTGATAAATTTGGCGCTGATCAATATCAAAGGCTGTTAACCAGCCGCTTTTGGTGTGGTAGACCCCGGTGTCAATGTCCAACCAGCCCGGCCCCTGTACCACCTGTCCCGGTTGTACCCCCGGAAAGGTGAAGGTGATCGTATGGCCGACAATAATTAGCTTATTGGCAAAGTAGGGCTGGGTCATGGAATGAAACTCACTGCGCACCCAACAGAATTGTTCCGCCCCCTGTTCCTCGATGGGTAGGTGGGGAGAAAGACCCGCATGGACTAACCAAACATCCCCTAGATCGAGGTGGGTGGGCCGCTGTCGCAACCATTGCAAATGTTCGGCCGGGATGCGGTGGTTATAACTCTGGAGGGTATTGGCACCGCCGCTATGGTACCAGGCGATAAAGGTTTCTTGCTGGACGCTGCCATCGTTGGCGATCGCCTCTAGCATCATCATTTCATGGTTGCCGAGGAGAGACTGATAGGAACTACGGCGCACAAACTCAATAATGTCTGCACTTTTGGGGCCTCGGTCAATCAAATCACCGAGGAAGTAAACCGCATCTTCTGTTCCGGGCGCAACCAGCTCCAGCAGGGCCATCAACGTATCGTAATGACCATGCACATCTCCTATACAGATTCGTCGCTGACCCATGTGTCCCCTATCCCCGTCACTTGGTAGCCACTAGTACACCCATCATATCGCCGACGATGCCGTAGTGAATTGCGTTCCGAAAGCCCGCTTCTTTAGCCAGTTTTTCTTGGGTTTTTCCGGTGGGAAACCGTTCGATACTGGGTTGAATGTAGGCGTATTCGGGGGTGAGCTGAAATCGTTCTGCGAGGGGCACCACAAAGCGATCCAGATACCATTGTTGAAACACTTGTTTCCCAGGATTATCCGGACGGTGAAAATCTAAAATAGCCACTTTTTTACCTGGTTTTAACACCCGCTGTAATTCCCGGAGTGCCTGGGGAATATCGGTAACATTCCGCAGCCCGTAGCCCATAGTCGCCCCATCAAAATGATTGTCGGGGTAGGGTAAAGCCAGAGCATCTCCTTCCTGCCACTGGATATCGAGGTGAGGACAAAGACGGTTTTGTTTTTGGGCGGCGATCGCCAATTGTTGGCTCGCAAAATCAATGCCAACGGTTTGACCGTAAACGCCGACGGTTTTCGCTAGCAGTAAAGTTAAATCGCCACTGCCGCAACACACATCCAGGGCAAGATCGCCTCCGGTAACGCCACTCCATTTCACCGCCATTTTTTTCCAAATGCGATGCTGACCGAGGCTAATCCATTCATTGAGCGCGTCATACTGGGGCGCAATGCGATTAAAAATTCCTTGGATTTCAGTGGCAGCGTTCGGTTTGGACATGGTTGGGGGGCGATGGCTCTCCCTGGGAGCAACAATGGGGGATGTTCAGGGGATTCAGTTGAAAATTTTTAAGCTAATGTAGCAAGCGTTAAAGACATTCAGCCATTGTAAAGAAATACGGGTAGAGATGTCTTGTTCTAGCGCTGGGATTTGCGAAAAAAATGAGGCGATCGCCTTAAACTGGGGAACTAGATTGTCAATTTTTTCCACCCTGATTATTCAATCATTGAACTTGCCCCTGGAACTGCCAATGTCCCAAACCACGACAGAACCTTTTAAACCCCAGCAGATTGTTTGCTTAGCCGCTGGCGATCGCCGCTTATATGGTGCTGTTATTCAATTTATTGAAGCCCAGGCTAGCTATTGGCTACGGCCGCTTTGTTTGTTAAGCGCAACCGCCGAGGCCCCGACCCCCCTCCACCGCAGCGCCGATATCATTATTGCCGCCCCAAAAATTCGTGCCGCCTTGGATACTGAAATTCTCGATTGCTGGTCAGTGCTCTATGATGACTCCGGGGACTATGGCGACAATGTGGCTGGTCGCAAACTGGTGCAAGATTTTCTGCGTAGTCTGGATTGGGGTACAGCCACCCAAGGATAGCGGGCTCAAAAAATTAATCCGCTTTTGCGGTGTTGACGACAGTACCATCGCACCAAAAAAGTATGTCAAAATCCTAGGGAGTTTTCCTTGGGGTTGAATGTATGTGGCATTGGCGATCGCAACCGTTAGCACAACGCACTGGTGCAGAAATTTTCACGCGACTATACGGCCAAGCCAAGATTGCCACCCTCCTCGAAAGCCCCTACCCAACCCCCAAGGATTATCCCCAGCTTTCCCGCTACTCCATCTGTGCCGGGGCACCGAGGGCCAAACAGCTATTTACGCCCGCCCTAGGGGAAATTACTGCTTGTTTAAAGCAGCTCCTCGCCACAAAAATAGATCCCCCGGCGGCGATCGCCCATTTGCCCTTTACGGGGGGATATCTAGGCTGGCTCGGCTATGACTTTGCCTGGGAGATTGAAACGCTCCCCTACGAAAATCCAGATCCCCTGCCTTTTCCCGTGGCCTATTGGTACCAGCCCGATTCCTTTGCGGTGCTTGACCACCACCAACAGGTGCTTTGGCTGGCGGCGGCCACCGTTGCGGATCTCGATCGTTTAACAACTCAACTCAGTCAACCGCGTGCATCATCCGACCTTGATCAATTCCAAGTCAGCTCTGAAGCTCCTTCCCTTGAATTCCTCAGCGATCGCCAAGCCTACACCGACGCTGTGCGCCAGGCGAAACAATACATCCAGGCGGGAGACATTTTCCAGACCAATCTTTCCCTGCGCTTCCGTACCCAAACCGCCCATAGCAGTTGGGCCATTTATCAGCACCTCCAGCAGATCAATCCGTCCCCCTTTGCCAGCTATTGGCGATCGCCCTGGGGGGAGATGATCAGTTGCTCCCCAGAACGTCTGATCCAAAAACAGGGACGCTTTGCCCAGACCCGTCCCATCGGCGGCACCAGACCCAGGGGACAAACCCCCAGCGAAGACCAAGCCCTCGGCGAAGAACTGTTGCGGAACACCAAGGAACGGGCCGAACACGCCATGTTGGTGGACTTAGAGCGGAATGATCTTGGCCGGGCCTGTATCTGGGGCAGCGTCGTGGTGGATGAGCAATTTGTCCTAGAACGCTATAGCCATGTCATTCACCTCGTTAGTAATGTGGTGGGGGAACTGGCCGCCGATAAGGATGCAGTGAATCTAATTCGGGGAATGTTTCCAGGGGGCACGATCACCGGTTGTCCGAAGGTGCGTTGTATGGAAATTATCGAAGCCCTAGAACCGGTGCGGCGCAGTTTATTTTATGGTTCCTGTGGTTACCTAGATCAACGGGGAAATTTAGATCTCAATATTTTGATTCGCACCTTACTTTATGTGCCGAATACCCAGGGGTCAGCCACCGTTTACGGGCAGGTGGGGGCCGGTATTGTTGCGGACAGTGATCCAGAGCAAGAATGGGCCGAGTCGTTACAGAAAGCGAAAGCCCAACGCCAAGCCCTCAATTGCTAAGGGGTTTTTCCGGGGCGATCGCCTATCGCAATCCCAATCTCCGCCATTTTCACGAAATCTCCATTAATCCGAAAAACGCCGTTTAAATTCGTTATAACAGTCAAGACATCATTTTCGACATCCCTTGAGAAACAATTATGGAACGCCGTCAATTTGTAGGTTTATTCGGTTTAGGTTTACTTGCGAGTTCTTTTCCGACAATTTTAGCCGCCTGTTCTGGTGGCTCGGAGTCAACAGCAGTCAACGAGGCAGAAGAAGCTGCGGCCAATGATGGGGCGATCGCCGAAGCAGAAGATGCCGCGAATCTTGTGGCTGATTTCACCGCTGTGGGGAGTCTCGATGCTAATGGTGAACTTTCCACAGAGGTCAATGGGCAGAAAGTCTATGTTTTCCGCAATCCTAATGACCAGAGCCTTGTGGCCGTTGACCCCACCTGTAACCATCGGGGTTGTCCCGTAAAACTCGCCGATGCTGACCTGGTTTGCGATTGCCATGGTTCGCGGTTTGCTTTAGATGGGGAACTGATCCAGGGGCCAGCTACCGCCGGATTGCCCCGCTACGAAGTCCGCGAAGAAGGCGAGAATATTTTCGTGAAAGTGGCCTAAATTTCCATTTTCTGACCCGGCACATGATACTGCACTTGATGGGTTGTCATTGTTTGGAGGGGGCGGGCGTTCGGTGCATACAAGTTCTGGTAATGTTCGATTTGCGCTGCCCCCAGGAAAATAGGTTGTGCCACAACCAACCAAGCAATCCCTTCCGTGCAAGGGGGAGTCGTCAAGGAGCCAAAATAGCGAAAATAAGGGCGATCGCCTTGGGGGAGTAATGCTGCCGGGTTGAAATGAATCACCTGATTAGGATGGGTCTGGGTTGGCCACCGTTGCAAAATGTGGGCAAACGTCGGATTCATTGTTCCGGATTCAACCAGCACCGCCAAAACCGCGACTTCTTGGGGAGCGCGCCGATGGACAAAGTGAACTTCCATGGCATATTGTTTTCCCTGGACATGGTGCTCACTGGGATAATGAAAATGAATTTGCTCAAGCTTGTAGCGGTCAGCGCCGAGCTGTAGGGTATTATTCCCCGTCACTTGGATTTGTAGAGTGGTACTGGTCGCCTGGATAAGCCCGAGACTTGGTTGATACTGCCAAGACACTGACGCCCCCGAAACTGGAGTAGACGATTCAGGAAAAAGCGCCAAGGGTGATTGGGTTTCGCCAACGGCACAGGTCTGGAACTCTGGTTGCAACTCGCCCCACCGCTGGGGGCCAAGATCTGCGTAATTCCAAGGGGTTGCGACGATTTTTGCGATTGTCAAAAACTGCGATTGAGGCGCCGCCCAAACAACCCATAGACCCCACCATAAGGCAATGGCGATCGCCAAAATCACTCGCCTTAACATGATTCCAAATCCTTTCCCTGAAACCTCTAAACAATAAAAAAGAGCCATGGTGACCACAGCTCCCATCAAAATTAGCCAAAAATAGCTTTAAAAATTAAGCAACAGATTACCCGGAATCTCTACCTGTGATTTGTGCATCAACCGTAGAATTTTGTCGGAGAGAATCCATTTAAGGCAGTTGATTTCTTCTAAATATCAACCCGTAGATTTAGTAAACCCCAGGAATGAAATCAGGCGTGTCAAGGAGGGACGCTAAAAAATCGCCAAAAGGCTTGACTATTGTTGCCTTTTTAGCCTTCGTTGATCTGTTTTAGGTGAATGTGCTTGTAGCCAATTTTAATTTCAAATTCATCCCCTGGTTTCAGGTTCATTTGATTCGTGTAAGTTGAACCAATGACAATTTGGCCATTTTTGTGAACACTCACCCGATAGGTCGGCTCTCTCCCGCGGCCATCTTGACTGCCACCGGGGTCTAGGGGGAGTCCTTTTGCTTCAAGGACAGCATCATAAAAACCCGTCAAATTGACACGAGTCGAGCCATTTTTCGTACTGCTATATCCACAAAGCTTTGCTGTTTCTCGCCGGGGCAAATGGGATAATTCCTTTACTTTACTCAGCAGAGCCTTTCCTTTCAAAGGAGTTGTCGGGATGTCACTCATATTTCTAAAACGCTTGTTTTTTGAGTCTAAATTTTTGTCGGCAATAAACTTACCACATTTGTAAATATAACTGCAAAAATTCTGTTTTGCGCAGTTTTTTTAAAAAGTTTTTTAAAAGAGGCCCTGGGATTTTTTAAAGTTTTCGTAGTGGCGCTGATTATTTGTTAACTTTATCGACAATGGTTTTAACTGCCGAATTCATCCCGATAGACTAGGAAGGGAAGAAATTTGTGGCAAAAAGAGGTTGGCCATGGACATCGCCTTCAATATTTTGCGCCAACGGCAACGAAACGTCGCACCAGAATTTTTCACTTATCAGCTTTCTGTGCCAGAAAGTACAACAATTTTAGATTGTCTAAATCAGATCAAATGGCAGCAGGATGGCAGTTTAGCTTTTCGCAAAAATTGTCGCAATACCATCTGTGGGAGTTGTGCCATGGGGATTAATGGCCGGGCGGCCTTGGCCTGTAAAGAAAATGTGCGCCAAGAAATTACCCGTCTACAAGGCACCGATTCTGATCCTGGAGCCATTCCCAAAATTACGATTACCCCCCTGAATAATTTTCCGGTGATTAAGGATTTGGTGGTAGATATGACCACCTTTTGGCAACAGCTAGAAGCGGTAGTTCCCTATGTCCAAAGGCGATCGCCCCAGGTTCCCGAAACAGAATTTCGTCAGTCTCCCCAGGAGCGCGAAGCCCTCAACCAAGCCGGCAACTGCATCCTGTGTGGCGCTTGCTACGCCGAATGCAATGCCGTCACTGTCAACCCCGAATTTTTAGGCCCCCACGCCCTCGCCAAGGGAGAACGGCTGCTCAAGGATTCCCGGGATGATACGACTTCCGCCAGGCTAGATCACTACCACCAACCAGCAGTCGGCGTCTGGGCCTGCACCCGCTGTTATCAATGCAACTATGTCTGTCCCCAGGAAGTTGACCCCCTCGACCGCATTACCCAAATCAAAAGTACCCTCCTCCAGCAAAAAGATCCCGCTGAAAGTCGTGCAGTACGCCACCGGAAAACTCTCCTTCACCTGGTGCAAGCAGGGGGATGGATCGATGAACGGCGTTTTGCCTTGATGGTGATCGGACTCCAGAGCGTTGGTGAGATTTTTCCGTTGGGTTGGCGGATGCTGTGGCATGGCAAATTTCCCGTGACCTTCGAAGCTTCAGAAGGTACCGCAGCCGTGGCAGATCTGATGGCCCAGGTAATGGCTTCCAAGCAGGGAAGTCAAGATTATCCAGTAAAATGAGGGGGCTTAAATTAAATAAATTTTCTACAAAAAACGTTTATGGCAGCACAGGTGACAACTTCAACGGATAAAGTTTTGCGGCAGCCGATCCTCGGCTCTCGTCGTTTTAGTAATATGCTTTGGGCCAGTGTTTCTGCCATTGGTGGCATTGGTTTTCTGTTAGCTGGTCTTTCGAGTTATTTTCACAAAAATCTGCTGGGGGTGAGTGACCCCAGTAATATCCAATTCATTCCCCAAGGGGCTGCCTTAACGTTCTATGGCGTTGCCGGAACGCTATTGTCTGCCTATCTCTGGTTTGTATTTTTCCTTGATGTGGGCGGTGGTTACAACGAATTTAATAAAGAAACGGGCAAGGTGACTATTTTCCGGAATGGCTTTGTGGGCAAAAACCGGATTATTAATTTCCAGTATCCCCTCAAGGATATTTTGTCAATTCGAGCAGAGATCAAAGAGGGTCTAAACCCCCGGCGAGTGCTTTATCTCCGGGTAAAAAATCGGGGTGATATTCCCCTCAACCGAGTCGGAGAGCCGATTCCCCTTGCGGAACTGGAGAATCAAGGGGCTGAGTTGGCCCGCTTTTTAACCATTCCCCTGGAAGGTCTCTAGATCTTTCTAAGCACCTGAGACGAAAAAAAGACAGTGGGCGATCGCCTTCGCTGCTTCCTATAATTTCTCCAGGTTTTATCTAAAACAAAAGTACGACTAAATTTCTATGGAACGACCTTGGCAGCTATTATGTCTCGCACTCTTGGTGGGCAGTCTCAGCTTGAGTGGCTGTGCGCCGACAACGGAAACATCTTCCAATAATCCAACGGCCTCCCCACCCAGTGCCGAAAATTATAAGCCCCGTTTAAATTGCCCGGATCCAGCTTCTACCGAGGCCACCCCAGAAGATAGCTGTACAGCGGTGGTCGAAATGGTACTCCAGAGCCAATCTGAAGCAGTGGATGGCCAAACGATCCGCATTGAACTCAATGGTGCAGATGCGCCAGTGACGGCGGGGAATTTTGTGGATTTAGTCAGCCGTGGCGTTTATGATGGCACCGCTTTCCACCGGGTAATTCGGACGCCAGAACCCTTTGTTGTCCAAGGGGGAGACCCCCTCAGTAAGGACAGCCAAGTGCCCCTCAATGCCCTCGGTCGGGGTGGTTTTACGGATCCGGAGACGGGCATTCGTCGGGATGTCCCCCTAGAAATTAAGCTCCAGGGTGAAGAGCAGCCCGTTTATGGCAAGGCAGAACTTGATCCAAATCAGGTGGTGCTTAAGCATGACAAAGGGGCGATCGCCATGGCCCGTTCCCAACTGCCGAACTCCGCCTCGTCTCAGTTTTATTTTTCCTTGGGGCCGAATGATTTCCTCAATGGGAACTATGCAGTGTTTGGCCAAATTACCGAGGGTCTTGCGGTGATCGACAAAATTGAAATGGGCGATCGCATTCAATCGGCGCGGGTGATTGAAGGAGAAGATCTCCTCGTGAAGTAAAGGGACTGGGTCGCGTTTGAGCATTACCACGTCCCGTAACAGTTCAAAATATTGCCAGTGATCCAAATCTATCTGGGTCACTTTTTTGTTGGCAAATACAAAGGCGATCGCCCCTGCGCCCCCCTAGAAAAAAACGATACACTGTTGGGCATAGGTTTTCTCTGTCCCGTCGCCATCCATGAACAATTCTCCCACTACCTTTTGTCCCGTCCCGGAAGAGCAACAGCCCCTCAACGAATATGACCAACTTAAGGAATCCTGGTTTTTTAGTTGGGGCAACATGGAAATGGTCTGCTACATCCGCAAGGTAGCCTGGGTGTGGTTTTGGGCGACCCTCATCTTTACCCCCATTGCTTGGGCGAGTTTTCCCTTCGACCGCTATCCGATTAAATTGGTCTTGAGTGCCAATCTCGGCGGGATGTTTTTATTGAGTTTGGTTTTACTGCGCCTTTACTTGGGGTGGCGCTACATCCGCGATCGCCTCCAAACCGAGAAACTCACCTACGAAGAATCTGGCTGGTACGATGGCCAAATTTGGCGTAAACCCGAAGCCGTCCTCCAACGCGATCGCCTGATTGTGTCCTACCAAATTGCGCCGATCCTCGCCCGTATCCAACAAACCAGCTTGATTGTCGTGGCGATCGCCATCGGTTTGATCAGCGGTCTGTGGCTGCTATAAACCCTTAAATCTTCACAATCATTCCCGCCACCCCCATACTTTTCCCCTATCCTTTTACTGCTGAACTTTTACCCCCAATCGTTATGTCCAGAGGCAAACGCGTCCAAGCTCCCCCCCTTGAAATTAATCTCCTCCGGGAAGGTCTCAAAGAATCCACCCACATTGCCGAAGCCGTGGTGTGTGACACCAAAGGCCGTGTCCTGTCCATGGCTGGGGATGCCGAAAGCTCTGCCTTTATCCGGTCAGCCCTTAAACCCTTCCAAGCCCTCGCCGTGATTGGCACCGGGGCCTTAGATCATTACAAACTTTCCGATAAAGATTTAGCCGTCATTTGTAGTTCCCACCAAGGCACCAAGGAACACGCCCGTCAGGTGTTTCGCATCCTCTGGCAGGCGGATCTAGAATCTGACGTTTTGCAATGTCCGATTCCCCACGGCAAAGACAGCGCCCTCGAGCACAATTGTTCCGGAAAACACGCAGGGATGCTGTTGACCTGTAAGCATTGCAACTGGGGCCTCGGTAGCTATATGGAAAAGTCCCATCCCGTCCAGGCTCTGATCCTTAATAAGATTGCCGAATTACTCCAGATGCCCGCCCAGGAATTTATCGGCGCGCGGGATGATTGCGGTGTCCCCACCTATTTGATGCAGCTTAGCCAAATGGCTACCCTTTATGCCCACCTCGCGTCTGGCGATCGCCTAGATGTTGAGCGAGTTGTGCGGGCGATGACCTACCACCCCACCATGGTGTCTGGCCGGGGCGGCTTCGACACAGAATTAATGCGCCTCTCCGAGGGAGAAATTGTCAGTAAATCGGGTGCCGAGGGAATTCAATGCATTGGTCGCGTCGGTGAAGGGCTAGGTTTGGCAATCAAGGTCAAAGACGGCGCGAAACGGGCTAAATATGCCGTCGCCCTCTATCTTTTGACCCGTTTGGGCTGGATCACCCCGGCGGTCTCCGATACTTTGGCAGAACAATTTTTATCCCTCAGTCCCTATAAGCGTTTAGATGTGGTAGGCGAATTGTCACTGGTCTAAGCTGGAGATGCCTTTGCCGTTGCCCCCAGGAAACCCGATACAATAGCAAACAGTCTTTGGGCACGGCACCATGTGGGAAAATTTCAGTCTGCAACTGTATCACCTCCAGCAATTTAGTGACAGCCTAGTCAATGAGCAGCTGAGCCATTGGAGTTTGTTGAGTATCTTTTTGGTGTTTGGGGCGGGCCTCCTCACCAGCTTGACCCCCTGCACCCTCTCCATGTTGCCCATCACCATTGGTTACATCGGCGGCACCCAGGATAACGATCGCCTCCAAGCCTTTTTCCAATCCCTGTGGTTTTGTTTGGGGCTCGCGACGACCCTGGCGGGCCTGGGAATCGTGGCGGCGGGCTTTGGCCAGATCTACGGCCAGGTTGGTATTGGCTTACCAATCATCGTCAGTGCGATCGCCATTTTAATGGGTTTAAATTTGCTCGAAATTGTCCCCCTGCGTTTTCCTTCCCTGGGGGCGACCGACTGGATCAAGCCGGATTTCCCAAAAGCTGTGCGGGCTTATCTCATGGGTTTAACCTTTGGTTTGGTGGCTTCCCCCTGTAGTACCCCGGTGCTGGCGACCCTTTTAGCCTGGGTTAGTACCACCCAAAACCTCGCGTTGGGGGCGGCGCTCCTCCTTGCTTATACCCTTGGTTATGTGGTGCCTGTTTTGATTGCCGGAATTTTTACCGCTTCCCTCAAACGCTTGCTGTCCCTGCGGCAGTGGTCGGGCTGGATTAACCCCGTGAGTGGTGCTTTGCTCCTGGGATTTGGGCTATTTTCGCTTCTCATTCGCCTGCCCATTGGCCTCGCTTAGATTTTCCCTAACCCTGAACGGGCTTTTTTCTTGTTAATTTTTCTTTTCTCATCCCCTAAACCATGACAGTTTCTGATTCTTCTCCTAATTCTCCGTGGCACAGTTTTCCCCGCAAAGTCTGGCGCACGGGTTTAAAGTGGATTGCGGATCTCCGGGTGGCGATCGCCATGCTGTTGCTCATTGCGGTATTTAGCATTTTAGGAACCGTCATCGAACAGGGCAGTACCATCCAGTTTTACCAAGAGAACTACCCTGAAGATCCGGCGTTGTTGGGGTTTTTGTCTTGGAAAGTTCTATTAGGGTTGGGACTGGATCATGTTTATACAACTTGGTGGTACTTAGTTTTACTCCTCGCCTTCGGAGTGAGTTTGATCGCCTGTACCTTTCGGCGGCAACTGCCTGCCCTGAAAACAGCCCAAAATTGGAATTACTACAGCCAAGCCCGGCAATTTAATAAATTAGCCCTCAGTACGGAATTGGATCATGGTTCGCTCCAGAGCCTAAAACCCCAACTCGAAAAAAAACGCTACAAAATTTTTCAGGACGGCGAAAAGCTCTATGCCCGGAAAGGGATTGTGGGGCGCATTGGGCCGATTATTGTCCACATCGGCATGATCGTTACCTTGGTGGGTTCTATTTGGGGAGCCTTTGGGGGGTTCATGGCCCAGGAGATGATTCCCAGCGGCGTGAATTTTAAGGTCAATAATGTGTTTAAGGCGGGGATTTTTTCCGAGAGCGATCGCCCTTGGTCGGTGAACGTCAATCGTTTTTGGATCGACTACACCCCCACGGGTGACATTGATCAATTCTATTCAGATCTATCAGTGGTTGATAAACAGGGCCAGGAGCTTGAGCGCAAAACGATTTCGGTAAACCACCCCCTCCGCTACGATGGCATCACCTTTTATCAAACCAGTTGGTCTATTGGCGGCGTCCAAGTTCAACTGAATAATAGCCCGATTTTTCAATTACCCGCCGCCCAAATCCCCACGGAGAATGGAGCGAAACTCTGGGGCAGTTGGGTCCCCATTAGGCCAGATATGAGTGCTGGGGTCTCGATTTTGATGCAGGATCTCCAGGGCAGTGCCATTGTCTATAACGAGCAGGGAGAATTGGTCGGAGCGGTACGGGTTGGCGATCGCCTAGATGTGGGGGACATTAGCTTGAAACTGGTTGATCTCGTTGGTAGCACTGGCCTCCAGATTAAGGCTGATCCCGGTGTTCCCGTGGTATACACAGGCTTTCTGTTGGTAATGCTTGGTGTCGTGATGAGCTACGTTTCCTATTCCCAAGTGTGGGCCCTGGCCGCTGGCGATCGCTTTTATCTGGGAGGGAAAACCAATCGCGCCCAGGTGGCCTTTGAGCGGGAACTCCTGGAGATTATTAACACCCTCGAAACATCTTCTGCCCAAGCAACCCCAGCAAATACCTTGACATCAATTGAGCAATAAAATAACCGATTGGGCTACACCAACAAGGAAGCCTAATACTCCCCCCAAATTAACGATGGCTTGGAGTTCATTTTTGACAATGCCCTGGATGGCGCGTTCTAGTTCCCTGGGGCTGGTATTGTTCACTCGCTCAATGATTACTTGATCAATGGCGAGGATCGGGATCACCTGACTGATAATTTTTTCGAGGTCTTTTTCTAAATAGCGGTCCAAAAGCAAAGATAATTCTTGGCTAACGACACCCAGGGAACTATCTAAGACTTGAGACGCTTGGAGCCGCCGTAAAATCACCACCGACAAATTATCCCAATCCACCGACTCCCCAATATATTCCATCAAGCCCGCCCCTTTATCCTGGAAATACTGCCGGATCGTTTGGTGAAAACTTTTACGGAGTTGCCGCACCGTAGACACAGGCAAATTTTGGAGGGACAAACCCTGGAGCCAGAGGCGCAATTTAAGGCGAATTTCGAGGGTGAGGATTAACTCCTGGAGACGGGCATTGGCAATTTCTCGCTCCTCTAAACAGAAGGCTCGGAGGCGGGTCAGGCTATTTTTAACGCCAAATAGGTTCGCAACGACCCAATAGGTACCGCTGGTTTTTTCCCGGAGGCTGGTGTCGATAATTTCAATATTTTTGTCGGTAAGAAAATCAATGGTCGCCTGACGGAGAATATCGGGGGTTAGAACGGTACGCAACAGCCAATCGGTAAGCTGGCGGGCTTGGGCCTCCGTAAGTTTAAAGTCCAGCAGCAGTTGATCAAACAGTTGGTAAACCTGGGCCTCTAAAAAGGTATCTTCCCGAGACCAAACTTTAATGAGGCGGGGCAAAGATTCGCTGGCTAAGTCTCGCAGAATTGCCGCCAGAATCCCAGCGGTTTTTTGTTCTTGTTCCCCTTGGATTTGTGCAAAGGCCAATTGCAGCAGCCACCGGATCGCGGCTTCGATGCGTTCGGTTTGGAGCAGTTTTTGGGCGAGCTTTTGGATTTCTTCGGGGGTGAGCAGCGACCCCATAATAATCCGGGAAATATTGCGGGCGAGGCGGTCTTGGTTGGCGGGGATCAGGCCTGGGGTGAAGGGTAAACGGCGATCGCCAAGGTAGATGGCCTTGTAGGGACGAAACAGCATATTGATCGCAATGTCATTGGTGAAATACCCAATCACAGTGCCAGCCACAGGGGGTAACAGTAACGTCCAAAAATTCAAAGCTGTGGGTCATTTTGTACTCAACATCTCTGATTTTAGGGCTTTTAGTTGGGCGATCGCCTGGATTGAGATGTAACTTTATTGATTGCTAGGGCACAAAGGCTTCGCTTCCTTGGACTGACGGAAAGGGGTTAAAGGTTACTTCTGAATTGCTGGGTTCCTTACGCCACAGCTTTTGGAGACCATTGGCGGCGATGGTGATATACAGGACATCCTGGGGTTGCAGTTGCCGTTGCAGGAGGGGCCAACCGTGCACCGCTTCCCCCTGGGACTCGAGGTAGAGGGGGACAAAATTTTGGGCGATCGCCGCATCTTGAACCCGCTGTCCACAGAAAGGATGGTTTGGGGTAATCAAGGTTGCCAGGGCAATCCACAGCAGATCATCAGTCATGCCGTTGCCAAGAATGCGTCCCCCTAGGGCGGCAGCAGCAAAAGAATGGGTCGCCAACTCCGTCGGGGAAAGCACCAGATCAAAGGAAAAGACTTCCTGGGCCGACTGAGCAAAATTCGTATCTTGAATGCGGACAATCACATTGACCTTGGGGGCGATCGCCTTGGCACTCAGGGCAATTTCGACGTTGGTCATGTCCTGGCTGGTGGCGGCAATCAGGGCCGTTGCTTTGGCAATCCGTGCATCCCGTAAACTGCTGGTCACGCTGGCATCGGCAAGAATGACCGGAATCCCCAAGGTTCTGGCGGTGCGTAAAAAGCGGTTGTTGTGGTCGGTTTCAAGAACAACAACGTCATAGCCCTGGTGGTGCAGCTGGCGGGCGATCGCCATGCCCATCCCTCCCAAGCCACAGATCACGTAATGGTTTTGGTGGGGAATTTTTGTCGCATCCCAAAATTGGCGAATTCGACTTCCCAAAATGAAATCATTGATCAACGCATAGCAGATCCCCACGACTCCGGCGCCGACCACCATCATCACCGCCGTGAAAACCTTGACCCAATCGGGGGCGAGTTCCGCGACTTCTTCTTTTCCCCCGGCCCCGGTGATCATCCCCACTGAAAAATAGAGGGCATCCACCAGGGACAAATTAAAATTCACACAAACATAGGTAAAGGTGGCAATGCAGATGGTCACCAACAACGCCACCGTCACCAGGGTCATCGGCCGCACGTGATGTTGGTACTGCCGTAGATTGGCGATCGCCTTCCGAAATTTTTGCCAGAGGGAATAACGCTGACTTTTAACCTGGGGCGGCGTCCCTAAGATTAAATGATCCCCCACCTGGAGGGTTTGGTCGGCCACCACCGCTGACACCAAATCCATTTCCCCCTGGGCTGGTAGGTAGTGGATAAACATCCGCTCCGGATTTTCCCAAAGCTCACTGAGGGGTTGGCCTAACCAGGGATGATCCGTAGTGATCACTTCCTCATAGATCGGCCAGGTTTTTTCGTAGAGACGCAGTTGGCCGATGGCTTTATTGCCCAGGGCGGCAAAGGCAAAAATGGGGGCGGCCAGGGCCGAAACACTCATGGTCACATGATCCGGCAGGGTTTGATCGAGGCGATCGCCCAGGGCTTGGTTATAGATACGATTGACAATGCGAATATTCGGATTTAGCACCCGCGCTTGGGTCAGCACCGCAAGATTGAGGGCATCATCATTACTGGCGAGGACGAGGGTTTGGGCCGCATGAATGCCCGCCCGCACGAGGAGTTGTCCCTGCCTGGGGTCTCCCACAATAATTCCGGATGCTCGCTGATGGGTCGGGCGATCGCTAATGCCGATCACCTCAGCCCCTTGATTTTGCAGTAGACGAAAAATCTTATATCCCGTTCGTCCTAAACCACAGACAATAATTTTTGGTTGCATGGAAACTGGGCCTGGGTTGATCAGGACTTATCTCAACAGATCAATTACCCTTCCTGTTTTAAACCCAAACGTTCCCGGCGAGTGTAATGAACCACACAGAGCAAAACAACTTCACATTTAGAGGCCAGAATTAGCACCCCTCTGCAAGCAACCCAGGATGATTCCCCCAGACTTGCCCCCAAAGCCCTGTAGAATATTCTTGAAAAAATCAACAGTTTTCCAAACGTAGCTATGGTAGTTGCAGACGCTCACACCCAGGGCTTTTCCCTCGCGCAATATCTCCAAGAACAAAAGACCATCGTCGAAACCGCCCTTGACCAATCCTTAGTTATCACTGAGCCTGTCACCATCTACGAAGCCATGCGCTATTCCCTCCTGGCTGGGGGGAAACGGCTACGCCCGATTCTTTGTCTTGCCGCCTGTGAAATGTTGGGGGGCACCGCCGCCATGGCGATGAATACGGCCTGCGCCCTGGAGATGATCCACACCATGTCTTTGATCCATGATGATCTGCCCGCCATGGACAATGACGATCTCCGTCGGGGCAAACCCACGAACCATAAAGTTTATGGGGAAGATATTGCCATTTTGGCGGGGGATGCCCTGCTCTCCTATGCCTTTGAATATGTGGCTCGCACCCCGGATGTTCCGGCGGAACTTCTGTTGCAGGTGATCGTACGCCTCGGCCAGGCAGTGGGGGCTGAAGGCCTCGTCGGTGGCCAAGTGGTGGATCTCGAATCGGAAGGGAAAACCGATGTTGCCGTAGAAACCTTGAACTTTATCCACACCCATAAAACAGGGGCATTGCTGGAAGTGTGCGTTACGGCGGGGGCAATTTTAGCCGGGGCGAAACCGGAAGAAGTGCAATTACTCTCCCGTTATGCCCAAAATATTGGTCTGGCTTTTCAGATTGTCGATGATATTCTCGATATCACTGCCACAGCGGAGGAACTAGGTAAAACGGCGGGCAAAGACCTCGAAGCCCAGAAGGTCACTTATCCGAGCCTATGGGGTATTGAAAAATCTCAGGCTGAGGCCCGCAAGCTGGTGGCAGAGGCGATCGCCTCCCTCGAACCCTATGGTGAAAAGGCCAATCCCCTTAAAGCCCTGGCGGAATACATCGTTAACCGTAAAAACTAACCCGCGTCACGGCCAAGCACCATGGATAATTTCAGCGCAGTTTTCCAAAATCACATCCTGATTGTGGCATTAGTGGCCTGCATTACGGCACAGTTGCTCAAAATTCCCATTGATTTGATTCGTTATCAAAAAACCAGCCTCCGTTCCCTTTTTAGTGCTGGGGGGATGCCCAGTGCCCACTCTGCTCTAGTGGGGGCTTTAGCGACAGGGGTTGGTCAGGCGAAAGGGTGGGATAGTTCTGAGTTTGCGATCGCCTGTTTGTTTGCGGTGATTGTGATGTACGATGCGGCCGGAGTGCGCCAAGCTGCGGGTAAGCAAGCGCGTATTCTCAACCAGATCATTGATGATATGTTCCAGGAAAAAGAATTTAGCGAAGAACGGCTCAAGGAATTACTTGGTCACACACCAGTACAGGTATTTGTGGGGCTTTCCTTGGGCATTGCGATCGCCTTTTTCGCCAATAGCCAACTGGCCTAGACCCAGATCCTGACCTTCATCCCTAAACGAATTTCTTCTTATTTCTAAGCTTCATGATGCAATCTACGACTTATTTTTTCGGGGCGATCGCCCTGGCTTTTTCCCTGGGCGCCTGTACCCAAAACAGCACCACCCCAGAATCTAACGCCACTGGGGGCGGAACTGTTGCGCCCCCAGAAGCAGCACCGGAAACCCCAGCGTCGCCCCCAACCCTCCAATTCACTACCCTGGAATGGGAAGCCAGCCCCGTTAGCCTCGAAATCCAAGACCAGGTGGGACAGACCTTCGAGTTTTCCTGTCCGCCGGGGGATCCCAGCCAAAGGATTTGGGGCACGGGTGTTTACACCAGCGATTCTTCCATTTGTGCCGCCGCTGTCCATGCAGGTCTATTCGCCGCAGAGACCGGGGGGAATTTAACTTTAGAAATCCTCGCGGGCCAAGACCTCTACACCGGTAGTCAACAAAATGCAGTGACCAGTCGTGATTACGGCGCTTGGGATGGGAGCTTCCGTTTTCCGGAGGCTAGTGACAGTGCTGCGGCGACAACGCCGAATATCCAGTGGGATTCGACCCCAGGCTCCTTCGGGATTGCCGAAAATGTTGGCGATCGCTACAGTTTCAATTGCCCACCCAACGGTGAACTAGGGGCCTCGGTCTGGGGGACGGATATTTACACCAACGATTCCGCAATCTGTGTGGCGGCAGTCCATGCCGGAGAAATTGACCTAGCTACGGGCGGCCCGATCACCATCGAAATTGCCCCCGGTCAGGACAGCTACACCGGCGGCGATCGCAATGGCATAGTTACTGCCGACTATGGCTCCTGGGGCGGCAGCTTCATCTTTTTAGACGAATAAAGCAACCAAAGACGGTTCCCTAGGGTTCGGGGTAAGCATGGGTCACATAGGGAACCGCGACGACTTTTCCAGTCACTTCTCCTACTGTCACTTCTAACTCTTCTCCACCCACTTTCGTACGGATATAACCAAGGGCAAAGGTGTTATCCGGGTCAATACTGGTGATGACGCCGGCCCGTTCTTCACCCACAAAAACTTTGCAAGGGACTGCTACGGGGGCAGAAAGTTGAATCCCAAAGAGGCGCTGTTTAACGCCTTTGTAGGTATTGAGGCGGGCAATGGTTTCCTGGCCGATATAGCAGCCTTTATCAAAGGAAATGCAATCCCAAAGCCCTGCTTCCAGGGGATTATAGTCTTCGGTGAGTTCTTGGTCGGGGGCGGGTCTGCCTTGGTGAATGCGCAGTTTCTCCCAGGCTGCTTCGCCACAGGGGATCATTCCTAAATTCATCAGAGCCTGCCAAATTTCGACACCAGCCTCGGCGGGAACATACAGGGTATAGCCCGGTGATTTCAAACTGTTCCCCGTCGCACAGAGAATGTTTTGTCCCTGGATTTCTAGAAATTGATGGCCACCATTCGGAAAGTCAGTTAAGGTTATGCCAGTGAGTTTTTCGAGAATTTCTTTGGCCTGAACACCCATCAAAGACAGAATATTAAACTGCCCAGAAAGATCACTAATTTCTACTTTGTCCATCGGAAAGAGAAACCGATCAAACCATTCCAGGAGAAAGGTCTTTTTCTGGGGTGAGACCTGCACCCAGAGGGCATCATCCAGAATATGCACCGTGGCGAGATCGATGGTGCGGGCCGTGGAATTAACGAGGACAGTGTCACAGCTTTGGCCCGGTTGAAGCTGCTGGATTTGATTAGTGCTTTGGTTGTGGAGGTAGCGTTGACGGTCAGCGCCCGTAAAGTTGAGGAGACCCCAATGGCTTTGGTCATAGAGCAGACAGCCATTGCTGAAATCTTGGGAAATGTCGGCGTCGTTCCCAAAGGTTACAACGGCCTCACCGGAAGCTGTTAAAGGAAAGCCTTGGTGCTGGTGGTATTGCAAAAGGGGGGTCATGGCAGTGGTCATGGATACTCAATTTGGCACAGATTTCATTATGCCAAGGGGAGAGGTTACACTGACAGAGATATTTTCTATGTGTTGTTTGGGATCGCCACCTATGGACTTATTTCGTCAACAGATTCTGCCGTTCTTAATTTTGCTGGTCTTCCTCTTGGCTTTAGGGATTGTCAGCGCCCGGATTTTTCTCCCCACCGATATGCTCGCCCCAGCACCCATTGGTTTTTTGGGCTAGGTCAATGCTACCAGCGGGCTTTTCTCTGAGACGGGGTGCGATGATCGACCGACCGTTATTGTTAAAGTTTTTGCACCGCAGTTACCAGGAACTTTATCCGGAAACGGGCTTCGATCACCTCCGTACAACCTTGAACCATTATTTCACAGTGGATACGCCCCTCTGGTGGGTACGGACAGAAACGGAGCAAGTGGTGGGTTGTCTCTGGCTGGGCAATAGTGTTGATCAGATTAGCGGCGATCGCCACAGTCATATTTTTCTGTTGTATGTGATGCTGGAGTATCGCCGTCAGGGGCTGGGTTCGGCGCTTATGGCCACAGCGGAACGGTACGCGAAAACCAAAGGCGATCGCCAAATTACCCTCCAGGTTTTTACGAATAACCAGACGGCCCAGAGCTTTTACCAAAGCCTCACTTACCAGCCCCATGCAATCTTGATGCGAAAAATCCTCCCCTAAAGGATCTATGGCTCAATCTCGACTCCAAGTTTTTTGCGATCGCCTCGAACAGGAACTCCGACCCCACCTCGATCTCACCAGCGAGCATCCCCACCATCCTGTGATCGTGCGCCATTGTCCCAGCCCTTGGTATTGCGTGGGCACCGGGAACTATGCTGCGGTTGTCGCCCACCCTGATTTTCCGGCGTGGGTGGTAAAGGTCTATGCCCCCCACCGGGAAGGATTTGCCGCAGAAGTGGAAGTTTATCGTCGCCTAGGGACCCACGCTGCGTTTTCGGAATGTTACTACGCCAAGGATGGCATTTTAGTACTGCGGCGTTTGCATGGCACGACCCTCTACGACTGTGCCCACCGGGGGATTCCGATTCCGAGAAAAGTTATTGAAGATATTGATCAAGCCTTGGATTATGTCTATGCCCAGGGCCTCAATCCCCATGATGTCCACGGGAAAAATGTGATGCTGGGGGTCGATGGTCGGGGGCTTGTGGTGGATATTTCAGACTTCCTCAAACCAGAGCCCTGTTATGCCTGGAAAGATCTTAAACGGGCTTATTATTGCCTTTATCGACCCCTGATTGCTGGTCTCAAATTAAAAATACCCTATGCTTTTTTAGACCAAGTACGCACAGTCTATCGCGTTTATCGTCAGGTTGGCGATCACCTTTTTTTGAAACCTTGAAACCCTAGAGGCCGTGGCGTAACTGACGTAAAATCTGTTGGGTTTTCGGATCAAGACTATTTAAGAGTTGCCCCCGTCGCTGCTGGCGTTGACGTTTGCGATGATCCCGAGAACGTCGATTGGCGGCGGCCACATCCGATTGCAACTTTAAAGAAGACATCCATTCCGCCCCATAACCCACCACCGTATGCCGTTGGGCCTGGTCAGAGGTCACCACAATTACCCGTCGGGGCGTATTATAGTCGTGCCGAAAAGCGGCGCAGGCTTTTTCGATGTAAGTATCGGCAGTTTCCGAGAAAGCGGTGTAGTAAGCGGAAACAAATTGCGTATGTTCTTCTTCTTGGCTAGGGGTCTGCTGGTAATGGGCGTCAAAAACGACTTTTGTCTGGTAGCAGTTGTGGGAGGCGTAGTTAATTAAAACTTCAATCAATTCGTCCCGTGCCATCTCAAGGCCGTGGTGATCGCGGGTTGCCTTAAGCTCCTGCCAAGCACCAATGACGTTATAACCATCCACTAATAGTAGCGCTTCGGGGGATTGGGACTTCATGACTCACTCGTAACCTCCATGGTGAAAAAACAAAAGGATTTTAATGGATAAAAACCACATCCTAACAAGTTTTGTCACGCTTCTGCCATCGTCGAAATTATCGCTGCGGTCTGCTAATATCGTTCACCATTGCGAGAAGACAAAGACTTCCTTGGGGTTGCATCCCCTTGCCGTTCATTTTAGTTAAGGCTTTATTTTTAAGTTGCAATTCTTTTTAAATACCTCCCCAAAAAATATTATTTCAAGCAAAACGTTGCCCGTTTTTTTATTATGGTTTTGGGTAATTTTAGGCGGGATTATTCGCCTGACAAACCTTGGTGCAAAACCCTCTTGGACCGATGAATTTGCGACCCTCCTCTACAGTCGCGCCGAAAATTATAATCAACTGCCCTACGACGAAATTCTCACGGGGAAAGAGCTTTTAGCGCCCCTGCTCGGCTATCCAGACCAAGGGGTCACTGAAGCGGCCCATTTTTTGATCCATTACGATAACCACCCGCCGTTGTATTTCATGGTGGTTAACCTCTGGCAGCGCCTATTTCCCCTAGAGATGGGGGGGTACATTTCCATTGATGGGGTGCGTCTCCTCTCGGTGCTGCTTAGTTTGTTAGGCATTGGATCGCTTTATGGTTTGGCAAAGTGGCTCTTTCAGTCGGAAAAAATTGCCCAACTTACGGCGGCTTTGATGGCTTTTTCGCCCTTTGATATTTACCTGGCCCAGGAAGCTCGTCACTATACATTAATTGGTCTGTTTGTGATCGCTTCCTTGGGATTTAGTTTCCTAGTGCTGCGCCAAATTAAGACCCGGCAGGCGCTGTCCTGGGGGCAAGTTTTTGTGGGGATTGTCCTCTGTGGGGCGGGGCTGTTAGTGCATTACTTTTTTGTTCTGACGCTTCTGGCCGAGGCGATCGCCCTGGGGTGGTGGATGGTGACCTACCGCAAATATCCGATTCCGAAGCAATGGTGGCGTTTAGGAACGATCATTCTGACAGTGGGGCTTTTGGGGCTGATCTGGAAAACCCAAGTACTCCCCGACAGCTATGGCACGAGTATGACTAGCTGGATTCGCCTTGATCGCAGTGATTGGCTGGCATGGCTCAGTCCGGTCTTTCAGTTGTTGGCGACCGTTGTCACGATGGTGATGCTGTTGCCCATTGAGGTGGATTTTTTGCCGACGGTAATTGTCTGTGGTGCGGTGATGATCGTGGTGGGTATTCGTTTTTTGACCCTGTGGCGACAAGGCATCAAGGCCCAGAGCACAGTGCCTCAGTTTCAGGATGAGTTATTTTTTCTCTGTCGTTTTGTGGGGGCTGCCTGGGGGCTCTTTGGGGTGCTCAGTTTTGGCCTCGGCATCGATATTACCCGTGGTGCCCGTTACAGTTTTGTGTATTTTCCGGCGGTAATTCTCTTGGGAGCCGTTGGCCTGAGCTATTTTTGGCAGCGGGAGAATATTCGCTGTCTAGGGGGTGAAACGATGGGGACTCGGTTTCCCCAGGTGAAATCTGGGACAAAGGCGATCGCCTTTATGGTGTTGATTAGTTTTTGTAGTGCCTTAACTGTCGTCCATGATTGGGGCTACCAAAAGTACTACCACCCCGACAAAATCGTTGACCGACTCGCAACAGCAACCCAACCTGTACTGATGGTGCTCCCCCGGGAAAGCACCGTGCAAATTGGCGAAATGATGGGGATCGCCTGGGAACAGCAACGACGTGCCCTAGAACGTCCTGTATTTTTTGCTTTTGTACCAAAACAAGATACGCCAGCAGCTTACACTGACGATTTAGACAGAATCAGCGCTCAATTTTCCCAAACGCCCTTTGAATTATGGTCGATTAACCTCTTTGAACCGATTCCTCTGTCAAACTGCCGCGCTTCTGAACAAGTTTGGGTTTCTGGCTACTACAGTGATGTTTATCAATGTGGTGCCCCCTGATCTGCCATTTCCCAGGGGATAAATTTGAGCGGTTTTTCTCAGTGAATCTTCTCAGCAAGATCCAACCGCAAAGCACTTTTGTTAACGACTGTCCCTAACCCTGGGCCTCTAGCTTTTGGTTCGTGCGACTTAAACGCTCGGCTAAGGTTTTCATGATTTCGATGGCAAAGTAGGGATTTTGCTGGATGAGAAACGTAAATCGCTTTTGGTCAATCACCACGAGGCGACAATCCGTTTTGGCGATCGCCGTCGCACTGCGGGGGGAACCCGGCTCAATGACGGCCATTTCTCCTAAAGCTTCCCCTTCACCGAGGACACTCAAGGGTTGCCCTTGAAACTGAATTTCCACTTCCCCGGTTTGGATAATGTAGAGCAGATCGCCCGGGGTGCCTGCGCTAAAAATTACAGTGCCCGCCGCGAAATCCTGGGTGTCGTGGTCATGTCTAAATAAGTCAAAATGCGCCATCATGATTTAGTTCCTTCTGAACTCTCGAAATAAATTTCTAAAAACGAGCCAATGCCCGCCTATTCACGATCATAGTGGAGCTAAGGCCGCTTTTTTGCGTATTTCTTTGGGCTTATCGCGAATTTAACTTCCCCTTTACCAAGGCTGTTTTTAGCGGGGCGCTTCGGTAAAAGCCTGGACACGACCATCGGGATTTAAAACTAGGCGAAATGTCCGACTTTCAGCAGGAAAAGAAGCGCCAACATTGCGACCCACAGAGAGAAAAGCAAGTTGGGATTGATACAGTTCGGCGGCTTTACCAATGGGAAAGACCGTTTCAATGGCCCCTTGTTCACTGAGCTTTAAACGATATTCCAACACTTCACCGAGGTCAGCGGGACTCTGCCACTGGGTTTGAAAATGACGTTCAACTCGCTGTTCGGGGTTTAGCCTTGGGGCATTGGCGGGAGACAGGGTGATCGCCTCTTGCTGGGGCGCATCAGCAAATTGTTCTGCTTGATCGGCAGCGGTGGTTTTGGCCATTTGTCCCCCAAAGCTGGGGGCGACGCTCAGGCTGGTGTTCTCCCTGGGGGCAGTAGCTGTGATCGGGGCCGGAGCATTACTAGGGGGACTAGGGGGGGATGCGGCTGGGGGAGCCGGATTTGCAGTCGTGGTTTCCCCTGGCGTCGGTTGAGTCAGATCAACGGTTTGGGGGGCAACTCGTGGGTCATCTAGGGGCGCATCGGCTGCGGATGGCACTGGCGAGAAGGTATAGGAGGCGTGGGGATCCGGAGGGATAAGCTCTACTTGGTTGCCCGCTTCATCCGTAGCTTCGAGGTTTAGGGCACTACTGGTTTCCGGGATTTGTTGCTGTTGCCAAACGGCGTTACTAATCCCCACCACGAGGAGAAAAGACGCGGCGATCGCCCCCCAGCGAGTGACAGTCCGGCGTTGTTGGTTAGCAGTGAGGCTGGGTAAGGCCACCATGTCCGTCTGGTAGGTTTCGAGGGCCTCCGCCAGGTCATGGAGTTGGGTAGCGTTGAGTTGGAGGGTCGGGCCAGATTCCTTGGTTGCTAGGCGACCTAGGTGGAGGGTATGGGACAAAAGCCCCTGGGTGACAAGCTGGGGTTGGGGCAGGGTGGCGACGGTCTGACCAGGGGTGTTGTGGTAGCCATAGGCAGAGGCGGCTTGGGGCAGCCATTCTAAGTCGGGACTGAGGTCTTGGAGAAACCCTTGGACATAGTCATTGACGGCGGTGGCGAGGGCATCCAATTGGGGGCGATCGCCTTTGATGACGATGCGCTGGTCGGGGCCAAGGCGCGGATCATCAAAACTCAACTCAAAATTCAATTCTTTAATCAGCGGCTTCCCTGTCCACTGGGAGAGGGCCGAGGTTTTCGCTGCCACTTCCAGGCTACAGGTGGGGGGAGTATAGCGACGGGTGAGGGTGGGAGAGAGCATAGGAACCATCTAAGAACGAAAACAAACTACGGGGGAATTGAGTAAAAAAGAGAAAAAATCAAGGGTGGAGTTTAGGTCAAGTCTCTAGGTTTTGCCTTGATCGATTAATGCTAACCAGAGGCGTCGATGTCCATTTTTTGCCCCATAGAACAGCAAATCAATCAGTAATTTCAGAGCGAGTCCCACTAAAGAGGCTGAGGCGATCGCCTCCCCTTCCTCCATGCGTTCTTGGTAGGTATTGCTAAAGTTATCGAGGTAATCCCCTAAAAGGGCGGCTCGGTGGGGTTCCTGGCCTTGTTCGGTCATCTGTTCCAGGAGAGCGCAGGCGCGGCGAATGTCATCCTGCTGCTGGCGGGCTAAATGGCAGATGATCAACACCAAAGAGCGGGCTTCTTCGACGTCTAATTTTTTGCGGCCCCCACTACTTTTCCGGAGGGGGTTGGACTGTCGCAGTCGCCATAAGGTAACGCGATCGCCGATGACTGCCTCTAAATTTAGCTCTTTGGCCGCCTGTAACATCGCCTCTGAACTCAGGCCCGCTAAGGACTCCAACGCCAATAAGACCAAGTCCAGATGACTTTTAATATTCTCTAGCTGCTGACCATCGGGGGGCTGGGCCAGGGGCAAATCCGCAAAAGACGCAGGGATAGGAACGGCTTGGAGACTAGGGCGCATAGTTACAGCTTAGGTGAGAAAAATAGAGACCAGCGTTGGGTTACAGATTTTGCAACTCCCTTGTGGCAACCCCGTGATGGGCAACATATCCCCAATATTATGCCCCACCCCTAGGACGCGGCTCGGTCGTACTCAAGATGTAATGGTGGAAAAGTGGAGGTTTATGGTTGCCAAACCCCATGCTTGTCGGTCTTAACGGCGCATTTTCCCACACGGTCAAAAATGGTCATATTCACAAGGGAAAACAACGTTCAAATGTTGCCGATATGGATGACCGTTCATTGAACACTCCAGTAAAAAGTTGACATACTTTCCCGCCGTAAACGGTTGAAAATTTCTTGATACTTAGCTGGGTTGCAACACAATTAGCCTTATCATCTCTCCATGTCCGTTTAGGGTCTCCCAATGCTCTTTACCAGAAAGCTGTCCTAGAAGGTGACTGAACTTGCTGAAGTTAAGACGGGGCTTTAGAGCCATTCTTCTGGTCATTAATCAACGCCTTCAATAGGAGCAAAGCCTTGACGCTGAACATTTTCCGTCACATGGCGCGGCTCTAGGAATTGCAGGAGATAGTCAGGGCCTCCCGCCTTAGAACCTACACCGGACATCTTAAAGCCCCCAAACGGTTGACAGGCCACGATCGCCCCCTTCTCTCTCTCCACATGACTGAACTTCCGTTTATTTACCAAAATCTGCAAAGTAATCCTTGTTGGTTGCTAAGTCTTCTGGAGCCTCAACGCAGCCAACAATATCTCCAGCAAGTTCGAGGGCACTGACCTCTTTTTCTAAATTCTCTAATTTCTGTACTAAATCGACTGTCTCAGTTTGTTTTTGTCGCCGTTGTCCACGTGCCACAATCGGCATCTGTGTGAAGTCATATTCAGGACGCAAGTCGTCATTTATTTCCGAATTTTGAGGCATGTATTTTATGATGAGCAGTTTCAGTAAATCTATATTAGTATCTGGATTAAAATAATGTTATGTCAGTAGTTTGAGTCGTTATTCGCAAGGTTGCCTGCCTTACAGAAGGAGTTTCCCCATGTCCCAAGTCATAAAAGCCGTTTATCGAAGTGGTACGTTTATCCTTCAGACAGATTGTGACTTGCCTGAAGGCGTTGAAGTGGAGCTTTTGGTGCAATCCTCTCAAGTTATTCCTCCTAAAATCACTGACCTTGCCGCTCGACAAAACTTTCTAATGCAACTTGTAGAACGGATGCAAGAAACTCCTATCCCTTCTGATGCTCCTCGGTTTACGCGGGAGATGTTGCATGAACGCGGTTGATACGAACATTCTTATTTACGTTAACGATCCTCGTGACCCGCAAAAACAGGCGATCGCTTTTCTCTCTACACTCCTGAACGGCGATCGCCCCCATTTTCCGCATCAAAAGTAGAATGTGTTAGCGCAGTGTAACGCATCAATCACAATAATAAAAAGCGTGTTGTATTTTATTTAATACACTCTACAAGATTAGTGGTTGCTAATACAATTTTGCTAATTGGGAAAAATAAAATAAATTTTATGGAAATTTCAAGCAGGATGTTACAAAATATTGGATTTAGTCGATTTTCTGGAAATCACGAAATCGAGGCATCTTTCAAATCATTGAGGATCTACGATATCCAAGGAATTACACTAGAAGAAAATTTATCTTATGAACCTCAATCACTTCTTCAGTCTGTAGGACAAATCTCATTTAGTATTTGTAGTGGGAAAACTATCAATGAAATTATCTCTAGCCTGGTCTGCGACAAGTCTTTCTCTTTGGGTTTTGATCCAAACTCGTCTTCGACTTATCTTTTAATATTAAATTCATCTCCTGAATATGAAACGTGTAATCGAGGTTATTGGAAAGAGGAAGAAGGAAAAATAATTACATATAATTGCTTTGTTGATGCCAGAAAAAATATTGATGCTCATGACAAAGAGTATATCCCAGAATTATTAACAACATTAACTACTGCTTTTTCACCGCCCAACTCTTCTATTAGCTTGAAATTTCTATCTAGAGAAGTTTTCGCTCATACAAGAGATCAAAAAATATTAATTGATCTTTCATTGAAAATGAGTGGAGAAGGTTACTCCGCTTACAGGATTGTCCCTGAGGAAATATTGCGAACAATCCAAAATCTAGGTCCCATAAGTCAAAATCTATATGGTAATGTTGCACATTTTTTTGATCTTGGAACACAAGAGAAAGATAATTAAAAAAAATTTCTTTATTACTACCTTGCTATTGAGAGTCACATACATCAAACTTTCAAAAATATTGCTCAACCTCAATCTACTCAACTATCAAGTTACATTTCAGATAGATTCCAACAATCAGCCAATCAATTTCTTTCTAAAGAGAGAGACCCTAATCAGCAAAACAATGAATATCAAAATGCAAAATCTATATATTCACGTTTTATATGGTGCATCGCTCTTAAATGGGAAAACATTAACGATGACGACATTCAGGTGTTTAATGAATTAAGAAAAAATAGAAATAAAATTTCTCATGGGGAGAAAATCGATGAAAATTTGCTTCCAATACATAAGGCTCGCGTGTTAATAATTAAAATTCTGCAAAACTATCGCCCTCCCACTTATTAGTAGAAGGACGATATAACTTTTATGAATTAATCAACGCCTTCGATGGGTGCAAAGCCTTGACGCTGAACATTTTCCGTCACATGACGTGGCTCTAGAAATTGCAGGAGATAGTCAGGGCCGCCCGCTTTAGAACCTACACCAGACATCTTGAAGCCGCCAAAGGGTTGACGGGCCACGATCGCCCCCGTGATGCCTCGGTTGATATAGAGATTTCCCACTTCAAATTCCTCCGTTGCTCGCTCGATGTGTTGCGGTGTCCGGGAATAAAGGCCCCCGGTTAATGCGTAGTCCGTACCATTGGCAACTGCTAGGGCTTCATCGAAAGAACTGACTTTAATCACCGCTAATACTGGCCCAAAAATCTCCTCCTGGGCGATCGCCTGATCCGCTTGTACATCAGTGAAAATAGTTGGGGACACATAATAACCATTGTTGGGAACTGCCGTTTCAAAGGCGACTTTTGATTGTTCCTTGCCCTTCAAGATGTAGTCCTTAATTTTCGCTTGGGCTGCCTCGTCAATCACCGGCCCCATCTTGACGCTCGGATTATCCGTTTCACCGACCTGGATTGATTTCACCGCCTCCACCAAACGTTCCACAAAAATATCGTGGATTGCTTCCATCACAATGGCACGGGAACAAGCCGAACATTTCTGACCGCTATAGCCAAAGGCCGAATGAAGCACACCCGCCACCGCTTGGTCGAGGTCGGCACTATCATCGACGATAATTGCATTCTTGCCGCCCATCTCGGCAATGACCCGCTTCAAGTGCTTTTGGCCCGGTTGGACGATCGCCGCATTGGCATAAATATTACAACCCACTTCACGGGAACCCGTAAACGCAATCAGATGCACATCGGGATGTTTAACCATCGCTGCGCCTACGGTGGATCCACGTCCTGGTACAAACTGAAAGACACCCTTAGGAATCCCCGCTTCAATGAGGATTTCCGCGATCTTTGCGCCGATCACACTAGAGGTTTCAGCGGGTTTGAGGAGGGTACAGTTGCCCGTCACCAAGGCTGCAACGGTCATCCCCGTGGCGATCGCAAAGGGGAAATTCCACGGAGAAATCACCACCGCAAGGCCGCGCGGTTGGTAATGGTAGCGGTTGGTTTCGCCGCAAACATCGTATTTTTTGAAGCCCTGTACCTGGGATAAATCATCGGGTTTAACGGTATAACCCTGGTGCAAACGCTCCATTTCGTCGGCGTAGTAGCGACAAAAATCAATGGCTTCGGAGACTTCTGGATCCGCTTCCTTAAGGATTTTGCCCGTTTCTAGACAAATCCACGCATTCAACTCGTGGCGACGGGCTTCCATGATGTCGGCAGCTTTGCGGAGAATTTTGGCCCGTTCCGAGACTGGGGTTTTCTTCCAGGCGGGAAAAGCGGCTTTGGCGGCAGCGATCGCCTCCGTTGCTTGCTCTAGGGAAATTTGACCAACTTTACCAATGAATTCTGTGGAACGGGAAGGATTCACCGAGTCCACAAAATTTTCGGTTTGTACATATTCTCCGTTGATGTAGGGCAGATAACGTTTGTCAAACTGTTTTTTCACCTCGGCGATCGCAAATTGGGACTTATCCCGCAGTTCTGGCTCGGCATAATCAACGTTGGCAGCCCCGGCAAATTGCAGATGACTACTATCAAGGTCGTGAATCGTTGCCTTGAGATCACCAGTGGGGGGCGCGATTAATTCTTCAACGGGACGCTCTTCTAGGTTCTGGCGGAGGAAAGAACTGTTGGCGGTATTCTCCAACAAACGCCGGATTAGGTAGGCCATGCCCGGTAGAATTTTGCCGTAGGGACAATATACCCGCACCCGATAACCTTCTTTTACCAACGCCTTCGCAATTTGGTCGCCCATGCCGTACAGCACTTGACATTCAAAATTACGCCGGGGAATATTCAGTTCTTTTGCAATCGCACAGGCCACCGCCTGGGAACGCACATTATGGCTGGCGATCGCCCCGTAGAGAAATTGATGATTTTCCAACAGCAGCCGGGTCATGCGTTCGTAATTAATATCCGTCGCGCCCTTTTCGTTGAAAACTGGCTGTTCCCAGTGGTTTTGCAGCGCCGTAATCGTTTCTTGATCCCAGTAAGCCCCTTTCACAAGACGGACAGTGACAGGGGTACCCCGTTCCTTGGCCCACTCAATTAAACCCTCTAAATCTGCATAGGAATCCCGCAAATAGCCCTGTAAAGTCACGCCAATGTCACTGCGATCACGGAACTCCTCCTCCAGCAAAACCTCTTTCAAAATTTGCAGTGTCAGCGTTTTATATTCGTAATGCTCCATGTCAAAGTGCACCGCAACCCCCAATTCCTGGGCATGGCGTAACAATAGCCGCACCCGTTCCGCCACATTCTCCTTGCTGCCCGCCGGATCGAGGGGATCAAACTGGGAATAAAACGCTGTCAATTTTACAGATACTTGCACCTTGGCGAGATCATCACCGTCCGCCGCATCAATGGCATCGACCTTAGGCCAATGTTTTGCCGCTGCCGCCAAATCCGCCATTAAATCGAGGTAAGTTTGCTGATATTTCTGGGCTTCTGATTCGGTGATCACTGCCTCGCCTAAGAGATCAATGGTGAACGCCATTTTGTCTCGACGCAGACGTTCAACGGTTTTTAGCACCTGCTTGACGTTTTCCCCCGAAATATATTTAAACGCGAGGGTTTCCACGGATTTACTAATGGTTGCGGCCGCAATCTGTGCCGGAGGAGAATGGGGTTCGGTGAAATTGAGGATTTTTTTTAAGGCTCCGGGTAACTCCACCGACTCATCCCCTAGATACTGTTGGAGATGCTGGGCGATCGCCGTATTGTCCTTGAGGGCTGGCAACACATCAATGAAGCGAAACAGTTGCACCCGCAAATGGGGATTTTCCATGGCCCAGCCCAGCAATTTATCGTCCAGGCGCATCTGGTCTTGGATTTTCGAGAAAAATGACCGTTTTTCCCTGGTGGCAGCGATTAACTCCCTAGCAATTTGTTGGGTACGCGCTTCGTAACGATCCTGAGCATCGATGACCACAGCTAACAATTCTCCGAAAAGACCTATGGTTTAATTTTCCCGGAAAAAGGCAGGCCCAGGGGTAGAGGCTTTGTCAGTGTTTCAGGACTTGGTGAATTTATATTTTCAATCGCTCCAATCTGCGGCAACTGGCTGATTTTCACTGGGGGCAATGTTGATAGCCTGCACTTGTGTTAAAAATTCCCCAAAGCTGGTGGTGGCGATCGCCATGTGGGTGATTTCGGCCATGGTCAGCGCCGGGGGCAAATCGGGTAATTGTCCTTGATAGGTGAGGCTCGGTTCCCCAAACCGCTGCTGGAAAATTTCTCCAAGTACCGCCTTCAGGGTCGTTTGTTGTTGCTGCTGTAGTTGTTCGAGGGCCGCTGTTTGCTGGTTAATGGTCTGGAGCAACTGTTGGAGGGAGCGGCCTAAAATGCCCAATTCATCGGGGCGATCGCCAAAACTGGCAAACAAATCTGGGTCAAAATTTTGGTGCTCAATGGCGGCCACGGCCATTGCGGTGATTGTATAAAGTTCCTCTAGAGATTCGGCATTTTCCCGGTGATTTTGTTCCAGGGCGTCGATCACTTGGTTGTAACGAGTGGCAATGTGGCCAATTTCCGTAAAGGGTTCCACGGGTACCCGCAGGGTCAAGTCTTGGGTGGCGGCCTGGTGATCCATTACCTGAAAGAGTTCGTAGGCATCGGTTTTGGCCCCATGTTCAGAAATATTCAAACCCAGGGCTTCGGCTTCCGGGGAAACCCGCAAAGGATACCACCGCTGCAATAGTTGCAAAATTAGCCAAGTCAGCCCCGTCCCCCAAGCAAGGGCGATCGCCACCCCCAAGAGTTGTACCAACAGTTGACTATGGCGCGCTTCAACATTGCCAAATAACCCGACACAGAGGGTGCCCCAGAGTCCGGCCCCCCCATGGACGGCGATCGCATCCACCGCATCATCAATTTTGTAGCGCTTTAAAAGACTCGACACCCACCGGGCCACCCCCGCCGCCGTTATCCCCACCACCACCGCTAAGGGACTCGACACCAGATCGCAACAAGCCGTAATCGCCACCAGTCCCGCCAGGGAACCGTTAATAATTTCCTCGACCTCTGAGCGCTTGAGGTACCATTGGCTGAGGAGCATCGCCGTCACCATCCCCGCAGTTCCTGCCAGCACTGTATTGGTAATAATTTGGGGCACCTGGTCATTAAAAGCGAAGGTACTTCCCCCGTTAAATCCCAGCCAGCCCACCCACAACAGCAACGCCCCCAAAACGGCAAAGGGCAAGTTCGATCCTTGGATTTTTTGGGTTCCTGTGGGGGTAAATCGCCCTTCCCTAGCCCCGACTAAAAGCAAGGTGCCCAGGCTCACCCAAGCCCCCATGCTATGCACCACCGTACTGCCCGCAAAATCCAGAAATCCCAGTTGTCGCAACCAGCCCGCTTCGTTCCAGGCCCAATGTCCAAAAACCGGATAGATAAACCCCGACACCAGGATCACAATGATGATGTAGGCTTCAAACTTGAGGCGTTCGGCGATCGCCCCCGAAATAATCGTTGTGGCCGTACCGCAAAACATCGCCTGGAACAAGAAAAAAGCCGCTTCTTCGGGGTTCCCAGTCGTGCCCAAAAAGAAATTGCTCCCACCGATCCCCCCCCACTGAGATAACCCAAACATCAGACCATAGCCAATTCCCCAGAACAGCATCACTGACAGACCAAAATCGGAGAGGTTTTTAACAGCCACATTAATGTTATTTTTTGTGCGGGTCAGGCCAGATTCGAGGCACATAAAGCCAGCTTGCATCAACAGCACCAAACCAGCACAAATTAGCAACCACAATTGATCAATCATAAAGTAATGGGTTTCCTTAGGAACGGATAATTCATCGAGATTAAATTAATTTTGCTGAGGAAAAAAGCTTATTTAGGTTGAAATAATTGATAAAACCGGGCAAATTTAGGAATGTCTTCTTCGTGACCCAAAACCACTAAAATATCCCCAGAAGTTAACATTAAAGTTGGACTCGGATGGGTGATAAAATCGCCTTGAAATCGCCGTAAAGCCACCACAATAAAAGCCCCTTTGCCGCGAATTTCTAGCTCCCGGACTGTTTTCCCCACGAGGGATGATTGGGGGGCGATCGCCAACTCGATCATCTGCACATTAATTTGTTGCAAAAGATCATTCAGTTGTTCCTGTTGAGAAGACTGACTAAAAAAATCCGTTGCGGGTGGTGTCGTAATCAAATTAGCCATCCTTGCCCCACTGACACTGGCGGGCAAAATGACGTGGTTTGCCCCTGCTAACCGGAGCTTTTTTTCGGTACTGGGCACTTCCCCCCGCGCCAAAATCATTAACTCTGGGTTCAATTCCCGGGCAGTCAAAGTAATAAATACATTGCTGGCATCGCTATCAAGCACCGTTGCTAAAGCCTTGGCCCGCCGAATGCCTAACCCCTGCAAAATCAGCTCATCTGCCGGATCTCCCTCCTTGGTTAGATAACCCCGCTGTTCGGCGATCGCCAACTGTTCTGGATCAATACTGAGCACCACAAAAGCTTGCCCCGAATCTTCGAGTTTTTGGGCTAGAATTTGGCCAATATAACCAAAACCACAAATAATAATGTGACTTTCTAAATTGGAAATGCTTTTACGTTGTCTTTCTGCCTCAAACGCCCGATTAATCTCTCCCTCTGTCACCATTTGCACAAATCCTCCCACCCCATAGATGGCCGCTGATGTCCCCGCTAAGATGACAAAAATCGTAAATAGTTTTTCCGGCGTCGTCTCCAGGGGTTTGACTTCTCCATATCCCACCCCAAACACCGTGATCACGACCATATAAAACGATTCTAGGGCCGTCCAACCAAACAGCATGTAGCCGCAGATCGCAATCACAATGGTGATTAAAAAAAAGATCGACCCAGTTGTCACCCGTTGAAAAGGGGTTTGAGAAAATTGAGGTGCAGCGCGGGGACGATCCATACTCTGAATAACTTTAAAGCGATCGCGATGGTTACCCTAGAGTATGGCAGTTTCTTTTAATCTAGCTTGTATCTAATTTAGCTTCCCTGAAAATCGTAGTTTTCTGGAATCTAGTCTTAACTTTTTGTTCGGGATTTCTTACTCCGGAGAAAATTGATTAATTTATTCTTCTGGTGATTTTACAGGGATAGATAATGGTATTAAATAAAAAAAGACCCCAGGCCGCTTGAGGATTTTATGTTAAGTAAAAACTCTGAAAAATGACAGTATTTATCCTGAATTCTGCAGCTAAACTTAGGGGATAAAATGTAGAAAATTGGGCTCAGTTTTGGCAGCGGGTAGACGAGGCTGCCAGAAACAATTCCTTTAACTCAAAATGAATGACATCAGTCATTTTTTTAGAAGTATAGAGACGATTTCATAAGACATGTTTAATCACTTCTACCACCACCTAATAACCACATTAAATTAAAACCAACGCTCACATCATCATCAGATTGACGAATTAGGCTACCAATATTTCCTTTGCCTGAGGTGTTGGTACCATAAACTCCTAAACCAAAATTGGATTTGGGAAATAAATAACGCGCACCAGCTGCCCAAACAAAGGGATCATCACTAAGCATAGGAGTTACTTCCCCAATTAACTGTAGGCCGGGAGACAGCTGTAAATTAACACCTAAACCTGCACCAACAATGCTCTCGTCAGAAAATAACGCTACTTTCGGATTTAACGTAAAACTAATCATATCATTGGGAGAATAAGCAAAAGATAAATCTCCTAAAAAGGAATCGGTACCATCTTGAAATACAAGTGCAATTCTCGAACCTAAGGAAAAGGGATCACCTTGGGCCTGATTCAAAAAATTAAGTTTAGTCGCAACACCAGATTTAAAATTATTTTGTAACGGCTGATCATTATCTGCTAATTGCGAAGCTAGAAATTCTATTTGAGCAGTATCACTGAGACCAAAACTAAGCTGTGCGCCACCACTATCTCCATCAGTAGTAATGCCACCATCCAAAAGAATCATGCCTTTACGAACAGTGGTGGGACTACTAAGAAGAATGCCATCAAATAGTAATTGCTTCTCTCGATACGTCATAGGAGGAAAAGGGTTATCTCCAAAGTTCCCCCGATAGGTTTGAGCAAGATCAGGTGTATATCTAAGCTTAAATAGAGCTCCTACTTCATCACCATTGGGTGGAAAGGTTAGTAACTTAGTTGCTGGCGTGGTGCCTAGCCGGTTGGTCACTGAAAAATCCAAGGCGAGGTTCGGACTATGCAAATAACTAAAACCAGCATTCCAAACCACTTTTTCGCTAATACTACCGTCTGTATTGACGCTATTGCCGCCAGAAGAGCCAATCGGAAAATTAATGTCCGCTAGCAAACCAAATCTTTCGCTTAATTGAAGAGTTATCCCTGTACCAACATTAAAGAAAGTACCGTAGAAATCTCCCCCATTAACGGTCTCAGGGAAAATCGTCGCTCCAGCCACTGCATGCCACTGAGCATTTTCGGAGATATTATATGTCACTGGTAATTGAATGGTACCAGCCAGAACATTATCTTTTTGGCGGGCAGAAGTACCTTGTTCACTGAATAAACCATTTTCGGAACGGACTTGTATCCATTCAAGTGAACCAACAATTCCAAGACTATAGGAAGGCTCTTCGATCAGTTTGTATTTAACATTTGGTGCTACAGATGAAAAAGTTAGATTAGTTCTTTCTCCATTAAATCTATCACCTAAAACATCATCAAAAAATGAGACATCCGCACCTATTTGTAATCTGTCCGTAACACCATATTCAATAGAACCATAATATACTTGTAACCCCACACCAGTGGATTCTGAATTAGTAGGATAGACAATAAATCCAGAACTAAGATCAAGAACGCCTGAAGGCAATGTAGTTGCTGATTCTATAGTTGCAGGCTCTAAAAAATTAGCCTCGAAAGGACTGGTCGAATATTCAATGACTCGATTCCCTGTGACTGTTTCTTCTTGAGTATCGGCATCTTCCTGCTCAACAATATCTGAAATCAGTATCTGAGCACTATTTTCTAAGTCGAAAGCATTGGCATCTGTAGAATTTCCTATCAGAGATTCGTTGACTTCATCTGCTGCAGCCACAGCAAAAAAACTAGTCACTAAATTGATAGAGAAAAGATATAGGCTTAGTTTTTTTACATTCATGGCAACAGCTAATTGATTAATTCACACAATGATAACGCCTTAAATCATATCCAGATCTTTTTTTGAAGTCAATGATGGCCGCTGATGTCCCCGCTAAGATGACAAAAATTGTAAAGAGCTTCTCTGGTGTTGTCTCCAGGGGGTTGACTTCTCCATATCCCACCCCAAACACCGTGATCACCACCATATAAAAGGATTCTAGGGTAGTCCAGCCAAACAACATATAGCCACAAATCGCAATCACTATAGTGATTAGAAAAAAGATTGACCCAGTTGTCACCCGTTGAAAAGGGGTTTGGGAAAATTGAGGTGCAGCGTGGGGACGATCCACACCCTGAATAACTTTAAAGCGATCGCGATGGTTACCCTAGAGTGTGGCAGTTTCTAGCAAACCAGCTTGTATCTAATTTAGCTTCCCTGAAAATTACACTTGCTTAAAGTCTAATCTTAACCTTTTGTTGAAAATTTCTTACCTTGAAACAATTTGATCGGTTAATCTATTCTTCCGACCATTTGACAACGATAAATTCTGGTGCCAAACAAAAAAATCCCCCAAGTCACTTGAGGGAAATTACATTAAATTAAAACACCAGAAAATAGTGATGTTTTATATTTTTATTGAGCAGCAACCCGAGCGGCGGCCGCTTCATCAGGATGGATCCCTAGGCGGGTGAGATTAATGCGTCCTTTGTTGTCAATTTCGCGCACTTTAACCACCACTTCATCACCGACAGCAACTTCATCTTCGACTTTGCCCACGCGACCTTCTGCCAGTTGCGAAATGTGGATCATGCCCTCTTTCCCCGGCATAATTTCCACAAAGGCACCAATTTGAATAATGCGGGTGACTTTACCGAAATACACATCCCCTTCGTTGAGCTTGCGAGTCATGTTTACGATTAGGCGCTTGGCTTTCTCGGCATTTTCCGACTCAGAGGAGGCAATCGTTACGGTACCGTCATCGGCAATATCCACCTTGGCACGGGTTTGCTCGGTAATCCCTTTAATGGTTTTGCCACCAGGGCCAATGACCATCCCAATTAAATCAGGATCAATCTTAATGGTGAGTAGACGGGGAGCGGCTGGGGACAATTCCTTCGGCTCGGCAATGACATCGGTCATTTTTTCGAGGATATGGAGACGAGCGGGCAACGCTTGCTTAATCGCTTCTGCCACCACTTCAACGGCTAGGCCAGTGATCTTCATGTCCATCTGGAGGGCCGTAATCCCGTCCGCTGTCCCGGCAACCTTAAAGTCCATGTCGCCGAGGAAGTCTTCAATCCCCTGGATATCGGTGAGGATGCGGACTTCTTTGCCTTCTTTGATCAGTCCCATCGCGGCACCACTCACGGGCTTGGCAATGGGTACCCCAGCGTCCATCAGAGCCAGGGTAGAGCCACAGACAGAGCCCATGGAGGTAGAACCGTTGGAGGAAAGCACCTCAGAAACCACCCGAATCACATAGGGAAATTCCGTTTGGGGGGGGAGAACAGGTAATAAAGCTCGCTCAGCTAAGGCCCCGTGACCAATCTCTCGACGGCCA
The DNA here is from genome assembly GCF_001693295.1 of Picosynechococcus sp. PCC 8807. Lineage (NCBI taxonomy): Bacteria > Bacillati > Cyanobacteriota > Cyanophyceae > Chroococcales > Geminocystaceae > Picosynechococcus > Picosynechococcus sp. PCC 8807. The sequence continues at coordinate 1,112,660 of NZ_CP016483.1, read as the reverse complement.
GGCGATCGCATTGGGCGAGTTTCACCCACGGAGTAGGGGGGGAAATTGTAATGGTGCAAGTAGCGCTTTTCGTCGGAGGGATGTAAATCGTCCATCTCTTGGGCATCACCGGGCGTTCCAAGGGTAGCAATGGATAAAACTTGGGTCAGACCTCGGTTAAATAAACCGCTACCATGGACGGCTCTCGGTAATACAGCAGTGCGACAGGAAATGGGGCGCACTTGATCCAATTTACGACCATCAACCCGAACCCCATCTTCGACGATTTGGCTCCGCATCAGCTTTTTCGTCAGCGCCTTGAAGGTGTTATCAATGAGCTTCGGTTCTTCTGTGGTTTTCAGCCGCAGTGGTGCATCTTCCGGCAGAGCTTCGATGGCCTCAATGATTTCTGTTGCTTTGATTCCATCGAGGGCGGCATCGCGACCATTTTTATCGAGATCAAATTGACTCAAGACTTTTTTGATCTTGTCCGTGGCGCGATCGCCAATGAATTTTTCGAGTTCCTCATCCTTAGCAGGTGGCTCAGCGCTGACCATTTCAACGCCAAGTTCCTTCATCAGCGCGCGTTGGGCTTCGATCAACTCTTGGATCGCCTCGTAGGCAAAATCAATCGCCTCGATCATGTCCGCTTCTGGCAACTGATTGGCTCCGGCCTCAACCATGATCACACCGTCGGGAGTGCCAGCAACTACGAGGTCTAAATCCCCATTCATCATTTCTCGGTAGGTGGGATTGAGGATAAAATCATCCCCCACCAGACCAACCCGGACGGCAGCCATCGGCCCGTAGAAAGGTAAACCCGCGAGCAATGTGGCCACAGAAGCCCCCGTCACAGCGAGAACATCCGGCGGCACCTCTTCATCGAGGGAGAGCGTTGTAGCGACAATCTGAATATCGTCCCGCAACCACTGGGGAAATAGCGGGCGCATCGGTCGGTCAATGAGGCGCGAAATGAGCGTTGCCCGTTCTGGGGGGCGGCCTTCTCTTCTTAGATAACCACCGGGAATTCGTCCTGCTGCGTATAACCGTTCTTCGTAATCTACCAACAAAGGTAGAAAGTCAATTCCTTGTCTGCCAGGGGCTGTCGTTGCACTGACTAAAACCGCTGTATCTCCTGATTCAATTAAAACTGACCCGCCGGCCTGAGGCGCAAACAAACCTGTTTTTAGTCGAATTTCTCGCCCATCGAAAGAAATCGACTGAATATGTTCTTGCATTATTGCGTGTTGTCCTTTTGTTTATGATCACTTTTCTTCGTTCTGTGGCAATCGTAACACTTTATGCTGGCCTCGATCCTAGACAGCATTGGCGATCGCCCCTGGTTCCTTGAACTCCCAAAAATCTCCTTCAAAGCGTCAATCTCTGTCTCAAGAATTAAGAACTGTCATGTTTTTTTGATGTGCCCCTTGCCAAGGCTCACTTTCTCCGCCTATAATGCTCGCTTGTGGCTAAATGTAACCAGTTATACGAAGTTTCCTAACGAAGCATAGAACCCCTGCCCCCTTGTTCGTCGCATCGGTTCAACCCAGAAACAGGCTTCCCTCAGGCTGCATTTTCCGGTCACAACTTTTAGGCGATCGCCTCAAGCGACAGCCCCCCTCCTGCAGTTACAGCAAGATACTGAAGCAAGCGCTTTAAGTCTTGGGTAAAACGTAGCACACCTACCTGTAGGCAAAAACCTTTCAGAGCCATAAAACACTCTGAATATCCAAGAGTAGAAGACAAGAACCACAACTCCTTCGGGAGCGGTTCATATTATTTCTACTCACCTTTTAATGTTGTCTATTAGTAGATAGAGGTCTCTGTTCCGTGTCACTCGGTATCCTCGGTACTAAACTCGGTATGACCCAAATCTTTGATAACGAAACCGGAACTGCGATTCCTGTTACCGTTGTCCAAGCAGGGCCCTGTACCGTCACCCAAATCAAAACCTCCGAAACAGATGGCTACACCTCCGTGCAAATCGGCTACGGAGACGTTAAGGAAAAGAACTTAACGAAGCCTCAACTGGGGCATCTCAAAAAAGCAGATGCTGCCCCCCTCCGCCACCTCAAGGAATATCGCCTCGATGACGTTTCTGGCTATGAACTTGGCCAAGCGATCACCGCGAATATTTTTGAGGCCGGCCAAGTTGTCGATGTTTCTGGAAATACCATTGGTCGTGGTTTCGCTGGTTATCAAAAACGCCATAACTTTAAGCGAGGCAACATGACCCACGGTTCTAAGAACCACCGTCTCCCCGGTTCTACCGGTGCAGGGACGACTCCCGGTCGCGTTTATCCCGGTAAGCGCATGGCGGGTCGTTATGGTGGAACCAAGATCACCGTCCGTAAACTCGAAGTCGTTCGCGTTGACGAAGAAAAGAATTTATTGCTGATCAAAGGTGCAATTCCTGGCAAAGCCGGCAATTTATTAAGTATTGCTCCGAGCAATATTGTGGGCCAAAAGTAATTGGGCTTGCGTGGCGATCGCCATTTGCAACCCCTTTACGAAAAACCACAACTTTATTTATTTCATTAGCTGATAACCGATAATCCGATACTTCATCACTATGGTTAACTGCGCAGTAAAAAATTGGCAAGGAGAAGAAGTTGGCCAAGCCAACCTCGACTTCAAAGTTGCCAAAGAAGAAAATGCCGCACATATTGTCCACCGCGCCCTTGTACGTCAGCTAAATAACGCACGTCAGGGAACTTCTTCCACGAAAACCCGTGCAGAAGTCCGTGGAGGTGGACGCAAACCTTGGCGTCAAAAAGGAACTGGCCGGGCAAGAGCTGGTTCAATCCGTTCCCCATTATGGAAAGGTGGCGGTGTCATCTTTGGCCCCAAACCCAAAGAGTACAATCTCAAAATGAACCGCAAAGAGCGTCGTTTAGCACTCCGTACCGCTTTCCACAGCCGGAACGAAGATCTCATCGTCGTTGAAAACTTTGCCGAGCAATTTGCCGCTCCCAAAACCAAAGAGTTGGTCAATGCCATGACCCGCTGGGGCGTCGCATCCGGTGAAAAAGTACTCCTTGTACTCGCTGAGATGACTGACAACGTATATCTCTCTGCCCGCAACATTGCTTCTGTGAAAATGGTTCCTGCCGATGGTTTGAATATTTTTGATATTCTCAACGCTGGCAAAATCGTAGTCACCTCCGAAGCACTGGCTAAAATCCAGGAGGTTTACAATGACTAGTAGAATGCCTACCGCGAGCCGGATTCCAACCCGTGACCTCGCTGATCTAATTCTCAAGCCCATTGTTAGTGAAAAGGCGACAATTCTGCTTGAAGACAACAAATATGTGTTTGATGTTGCTCTCAAAGCAACAAAAACCGACATCAAAGCAGCCATTGAAACTCTGTTTGAAGTCAAAGTTGTTAAGGTCAACACCAGTCGGCCACCCCGCAAGAAAAAGCGCGTCGGTCGCTTTATGGGCTTCAAACCCCAGTACAAGCGGGCAGTCATCACCTTGGCAGAAGGGGATACAATCACATTGTTCCCAGAAGTATAGTCGTCATTCACTTGAATAAATCATGGGTATTCGTTCATTTAGACCATATACTCCGGGAACTCGTCAGGCTACGGTCTCTGACTTTTCGGAGATTACCAAATCCAAACCGGAAAAATCTCTTACCAAATACAAACACCGCAAGAAAGGCCGTAACAACCGTGGTGTGATCACGTGCCGTCACCGGGGTGGTGGCCACAAGCGCCTTTATCGTCTGATCGATTTTCGCCGCGACAAGCGGGATATGACCGCCCAGGTGATTGCGATTGAGTACGATCCAAACCGGAATGCTCGCATCGCCCTGGTGCAGTACGAAGATGGCGAAAAACGCTATATCCTGCAACCAGCTGGCCTTGGCGTCGGTGACACGATTATCGCTGGGGAAGAAGCGCCCTACGAAATCGGCAATGCTTTACCGCTCTACAAAATCCCCCTTGGTACTGAAATCCACAATATCGAGCTTTATGCTGGTCGTGGTGGCCAGATGGTTCGTTCTGCGGGTGCTTTTGCCCAATTGGTCGCTAAAGAAGGTGATTATGTCACCATCAAGCTGCCTTCCAAGGAAGTCCGGATGGTTCGCAAAGAGTGCTACGCCACCATTGGCAAAGTGGGCAACGCCGAAGCTCGGAACTTAAAGCTTGGGAAAGCGGGGAGAACCCGTCACCTGGGACGTCGGCCCCAAGTCCGCGGTAGTGTTATGAACCCGGTAGATCACCCCCATGGTGGTGGTGAGGGTAGAGCACCCATTGGTCGCAGTGGTCCTGTGACGCCTTGGGGTAAACCTGCCCTCGGTAAGAAGACTCGCAAGAAGAAGAAGCAAAGTAGCTCTTTGATTGTGCGCCGTCGCCGTTAATTATCTATTTTTGTTCATTACACGCTGTAAGAAACTATGGGTCGTTCACTGAAAAAGGGTCCGTTCATCGCGGACAGCCTCCTAAAAAAAATCGAGAAGCTCAATGCTTCCGGTGATAAACAAGTTATTAAAACTTGGTCACGGGCATCGACAATTTTGCCTCAGATGGTGGGTCACACGATCGCCGTTCACAACGGTCGCCAACATGTGCCTGTTTTTGTGTCTGAGCAAATGGTAGGTCACAAGCTGGGAGAATTTGCCCCCACACGGACCTTCAAGGGCCATGCCAAGAGTGATAAGAAAGCACGTCGATAAGGGTTAAAGAAAACAATGACTATCGATACTCAAACTGAAGTCAAGGCGATCGCCCGCTATATTCGGATGTCTCCGATTAAGGTCAGACGAGTCCTCGATCAGATTCGTGGCCGTAGCTACCGCGAAGCCTTGATCATTCTCGAATTTATGCCCTATCGCGCTTGTGAACCTGTACTGAAGGTTTTACGATCTGCCGTTGCCAATGCGGAACATAACGAAGGGTTAGACCCCGCCGATCTCGTTGTCAGTGCAGCCTTTGCTGATGCTGGCCCCGTGTTGAAGCGGTTCCGCCCCCGGGCCCAAGGACGTGCTTATCAAATTCGTAAGCCCACCTGTCACATCACCGTTGCTGTGGCCCCTGGTGCTGCCGAATAGTACTCCTAACCTGTCGTAGATCGTAAACATCAAAAGGAACAAACCGTGGGACAGAAAATTCATCCAGTTGGTTTCCGTTTGGGGATTACAAAAGAGCACCTCTCCCGTTGGTACGCCGACCCCAAACAATACCCTGCCCTCGTGCAGGAAGACTACAAAATCCGCCAGCACATTGATGCAAACCTCAATAATGCTGGTATCTCCAAAGTTTTGATCGAGCGTAAAGCCGATCAAGTTGACCTAGAGATTCACACTGCCCGGCCCGGTGTTGTCGTTGGCCGTGGTGGTTCTGGTATCGAAGCCCTCAGAACGGGTCTCCAGGATGTCCTTGGCGATCAGCGCCAAATCCGCATCAACGTTGTCGAAGTTAACCGTGTTGACGCCGACGCTGCCCTCATCGCTGAATATATTGTTCAGCAACTTGAGCGACGGGTATCCTTCCGTCGGGTTGTTCGCCAAGCCGTTCAACGGGCCCAAAGAGCGGAAGTTCAAGGGATCAAAATCCAAGTAAGTGGTCGCTTAAACGGTGCAGAAATTGCCCGAACAGAGTGGGTACGTGAAGGACGTGTTCCCCTACACACACTCCGCGCTGACATCGACTACTCTTACAAAACTGCCCAAACCATTTACGGAATTCTTGGGATTAAAGTTTGGATCTTCAAAGGCGAAATTATTCCGGGTCAAGAAGAAACTTCTGCCGCTAATGCTGCCCCTCTGCCCCGTCGTAAATCCCGACGTCAGCAGTTTGAAGACCGTAGCGAACAATAAATTGCCCAACTACTGGCAATTTAATTTTCTACCCTCACTGTTTACCCTTTAGGAAACAATGCTAAGTCCAAAACGTACAAAATTCCGGAAGCAGCATCGCGGTCGCATGCGGGGAATGGCGTATCGCGGCAACAACATTCAATTTGGTGACTACGCGCTCCAAGCCGTTGAACCCAGTTGGATTACCGCCCGTCAAATTGAAGCCGCCCGTCGTGCGATGACCCGTTACATCAAGCGGGGTGGTAAGATTTGGATCCGAATTTTCCCCGATAAGCCCATCACCATGCGTCCGGCAGAAACCCGTATGGGTTCTGGTAAAGGTAACCCTGAATTCTGGGTTGCTGTGGTTAAGCCTGGCCGGATCATGTTTGAGATGAATGGTGTCGCTGAGCCGATCGCCCGTGAAGCCATGCGCCTTGCGGCCCAAAAGCTGCCGATTAAAACCAAGTTCATCACCCGCAACGAGGAGTATATCTAAATCATGCCTTTACCCAAGATTGAAGATGCTCGCAAACTCAATGACCAAGAGCTTGCTGACGAAATCGTTGCCGTCAAGAAACAATTGTTTGACCTCCGTCTCCAACAAGGTACTGGTCGCCTGGAGAAAACCCATGAGATCAAGCATGCTCGTCACCGTCTCGCCCAGTTGATGACAGTCGAGCGCCAAAGACAACTCCAAGCTCAGTAAAAGTAGGAGACAGAATCTCGTATGGCTACGAAAGAAAGAGTGGGAATGGTCGTCAGCGACAAGATGGATAAAACCGTGATTGTGGCTGTAGAAAACCGCTCTCCCCACCCGAAATACAAAAAAATCGTGGTTAAGACTAAGCGTTTTAAAGCCCACGACGAGGAAAATAAGTGCAAAGTTGGCGATCGCGTTCGTATTCGCGAAACCCCTCCCACCAGCAAAACCAAGCGCTGGACCATTGCCGAAATCCTCAACCAATAGTTTTCACTAACTGTTGACCCTAATCTATTTTCTTTACCCTTACCGTAAAGCCGTGATTCAACAACAAACCTATCTTAATGTTGCCGATAATAGCGGTGCTCGTAAACTGATGTGCTTACGGGTTCTGAGTACAGGGAATTGTCGTTATGGTGGCATCGGCGATCAGATTATCGCTGTTGTTAAAGAAGCAATTCCCAACATGGGTGTCAAAAAGTCTGATGTCGTTCGAGCCGTTATCGTGCGGACGCGTCAACCACTCCGCCGTGCTAGCGGTATGAGTATTCGTTTCGATGACAATGCTGCTGTCATTATCAATGCAGAAGGCAATCCGAAAGGCACCCGTGTTTTTGGTCCCGTCGCCCGTGAGTTACGGGATAAAAACTTCACCAAAATTGTTTCCCTTGCACCGGAGGTCATCTAACCATGGCAGGACGCAAAAGTTCCACCCCCACACGTCACAAAATGCATGTGAAAACGGGTGATACGGTTCAAGTCATTTCTGGTCGCGACAAAGGCAAAGTAGGCGAAGTCATTAAGACTCTGCCCAAATCCAGCAAAGTCGTAGTCAAGGATGTCAATATCCGCACCAAGCATGTCAAGCCTCAACAGGAAGGTGAGTCGGGTCAGATTCAAACCTTTGAAGCACCGATCCACAGCTCCAATGTGATGCACTATTCCGAGAAGGAAAAAGTCGCTAGTCGCATTGGCTACCAGCTGACTGAAGATGGCCGTAAAGTGCGTGTATTAAAGAAAACCGGTGAAGTGATCGACTAATCGGCTTTTCTTGAAATTTTTATCTACATTTAGTTTTTCCCTGACCAAGCCCAGGGAGGTTAAACGTAAAATCTATGTCTCAAAGACTCAAAACCCTTTATCAAGACAATATTGTTCCTAAATTAACGGAGCAGTTTGGGTACAGCAATGTCCATGAAGTGCCCAAGCTTGTCAAAATTTCAGTGAACCGGGGTCTCGGGGAAGCTTCTTCTAATGCCAAGGCGATGGAGTCTTCCATTAAGGAACTGTCAACCATCACTGGTCAACGCCCCGTAATCACCCGTGCGAAAAAGGCGATCGCCGGCTTCAAGATTCGTGAAGGGATGCCCGTCGGCGTGATGGTGACGCTGCGCTCCGAAAAAATGTATTCCTTTTTGGATCGTCTCATCAGCTTAGCCCTGCCCCGCATCCGCGACTTCCGTGGCATCAGCCCTAAAAGTTTCGATGGACGTGGCAACTACAGCTTAGGGATTCGTGAGCAACTGATTTTCCCTGAAATTGACTACGATTCCATTGATCAAATCCGAGGAATGGACATTTCCATCATCACCACCGCGAGAACCGATGAAGAAGGTCGTGCGCTGCTGAGAGAAATGGGTATGCCCTTCCGTGAAAGCTAAATCTTAGGAGAGATTAAAGGTAATAATGGCGGCTAACGATACCATTTCCGATATGCTCACCCGCATCCGTAATGCGTGCATGGTGCAGCATGACAACACAAAAGTCCCGATGACTCGCATGACCCGGAGCATTGCTGAAGTGCTGAAGGACGAAGGTTTCATTGACAACTACACCGAAGCAGGTGAAGGGATTGAAAAACACCTTGTTATTTCCCTGAAGTACAAAGGTCGTAATCGTCAACCGATTATCCAAAAACTTCAACGGGTAAGTAAGCCGGGGCTTCGGGTATACAGTAACCACAAAGACTTGCCTCGCGTGCTCGGTGGGATTGGAATTGCGATTATTTCAACTTCCAAAGGCGTGATGACAGATCGCCAAGCCCGTAAAGAAGGTATTGGTGGTGAAATTCTTTGCTACGTCTGGTAATCGTGGCTGAAGTTGATATCAGGAGAAAAACGAATGTCTCGTATTGGTAAAAAACCAATTCCCATCCCCGACAAAGTGACCGTTACCCTCAATGGTGCCAATGTTGCGGTTAAGGGCCCGAAAGGTTCCCTTGAGCGGACATTACCCGAAAAAGTAACTGTCACCCAAGAAGACAACACCGTTGTTGTTTCCCCCGTGGATAACTCTCGGACGGCCCGCGAACGTCATGGTTTGTGCCGCACCCTTGTGGCTAACATGATTGAAGGCGTTTCCCAGGGTTACTCAAAACAACTCGAAATTATCGGTGTTGGTTATCGGGCCCAGGTACAGGGAAATAAGCTCACCCTTAATGTGGGCTACAGTAAGCCTGTAGAAATGCAAATGCCTGAAGGCGTGACTGCGGCTATGGGTGAAAAAAATACTCAAGTGATCATCTCTGGTATTGATAAAGAGGTTGTGGGTAACACGGCTGCTAAAGTTCGTGCTGTCAGACCTCCTGAACCCTACAAAGGTAAAGGGATCCGCTACCAAGGTGAATACATCAGACGTAAAGCTGGTAAGGCAGGTAAGAAGTAGAGATGAAAGCAACTCGCAAACAACTCACGCAGCGTCGTCATTTCCGTATTCGCCGTCGTGTCGAAGGGACTGGCGATCGCCCCCGTTTAGCAGTATTCCGCTCCCACAAGCATATCTATGCCCAGGTGATTGACGATGAGAAGCAACATACCCTAGCGGCTGCTTCTACCCTAGACAAAGATCTCAAGGGCGAACTCGCATCCGGTGGTAACATCTCAGCTTCCACTGCAGTCGGTAATCTCATTGCCAAGCGCGCCCTCGAAAAAGGCATTACCAAAGTCGTCTTTGATCGCGGCGGTAACCTTTATCATGGTCGTGTCAAAGCCTTAGCAGATGCCGCTAGAGAAGCCGGTCTGGACTTTTAAGCTGTTGATGAAATCATTAGGAAAATAATTATGGCAAAGCGTCGTAAATCATCAAAGAACAAAGAAAAAGAAACAAACTGGCAAGAGCGTGTGATCCAAATCCGTCGCGTTAGCAAAGTTGTCAAGGGTGGTAAGAAACTCAGTTTTCGCGCCATTGTTGTCATTGGCAATGAGACCGGAAAGGTCGGCGTTGGCGTCGGTAAAGCAGGAGATGTCATTGGTGCTGTTCGCAAAGGTGTCTCCGATGCGAAAAAACACGTTGTCGATGTTCCTTTAACAAAAACCAACACCATTACCCACCGGATCAATGGCGTTGCTGGTGGCGCAAAAGTAATGATGCGTCCCGCTGCTCCCGGTACCGGTGTAATTGCTGGTGGTGCTGTGCGGACTGTACTCGAACTCGCTGGTGTGAAAAATATTCTCGCCAAACAATTGGGTTCTAGTAGCCCCCTGAACAATGCTCGGGCGACCGTTGATGCATTGGGTAACCTCCGGAGTTTCTCTTCCGTTGCCCAAGAGCGTGGCGTTTCTATCGAACGGATCTATGCCTAACCCTAATTTGGCGGGCTAAGGACATTAGTAAAACGTTTACTCAAAAAAACCATGAAGTTATCCAATCTATCCCCTAAAGCGGGGTCAAAGAAGCGTCGTCGCCGTGTCGGCCGTGGCATTGCTGCTGGTCAAGGCGCAAGCTGTGGCTTCGGCATGCGGGGTCAAAAATCCCGTTCTGGTACTGGTACAAAAGCTGGATTTGAAGGGGGACAAATGCCCCTTTACCGCCGTGTACCGAAGCTAAAGCACTTCACCATCGTGAATCCGAAAAACTTCACCATTGTGAATGTTGCTCAATTAGCTGATCTGCCAGCCAACACAGAAGTTACCCTTGAAAGCTTAATGGCAGCAGGCATTGTCACCACTAACGATGGCCCCCTCAAGGTTCTTGGTGATGGTGAATTGTCCGTTGCTCTCAAAGTAACTGCAGCGGCGTTTTCTAACGGCGCTAAAGCAAAAATCGAGGCGGCTGGCGGCAGTTGTGAAGCCTAGAAAAATTCGGGAACAAAGCACTAAGTTAGAATTTATCAAGGTTGCTTAATACTTCTTAGAACTGTTCATTACGTAAACTCCCGAAGAGAACATCACTATGGTTGTCAGTCGCGAAAAAACACCAACCGCCCAGGAAACCTTTATGCAAATGGCACAAGCCGCTGGCCTTCGGGGTCGTCTGCTTGTCACCCTTGGTCTTTTGGTTCTTGTTCGGTTTGGCGTTTTTATTCCAATCCCCGGCATTGACCGGGTGGCCCTAAGTGAGGGGATCCAAAATTCTCCTCTCTTGGGCTTTCTAGATGTATTTGCCGGTGGTGGTCTTTCCGCTGTCGGCATTTTTGCCCTAGGGATTCTCCCTTACATCAATGCCTCAATTATTATGCAACTCATGACGGCAGCAATTCCTGCCCTTGAGGATATGCAAAAGAATGATGGTGAGGCTGGGCGTCGTAAAATTTCCCAGATTATCCGTTATGTGACGGTGGGCTGGGCGGCTTTACAAAGTTTTGGGATTACGCTGCAAATTCTGCGCCCCTATGCTTTAGATCCTGGTTTTACTTTCGTGTTGGAAACCACATTAGCACTGACGGCAGGTTCTGTCTTTGTGATGTGGATTTCTGAGCTGATTACCGAAAAAGGTTTAGGCAATGGGGCTTCTCTGTTGATTTTCGTCAACATTGTGGCCGTATTACCAAGAACTTTAGGCAATACTATTGAATTTGCCCAGACTGGTGGTCGAGCAGTGATTGCTAAAGTCATTTTGCTGCTGGTCGTTTTTCTGATCATGATTGTCGGGATTGTGTTTGTGCAGGAAGGGACACGCCGGATTCCGATTGTTTCTGCCCGTCGTCAGGTGGGTCGTAAGCTCTATCGGGAACGCACAAGCTACTTGCCCCTACGGCTCAATCAGGGTGGGGTGATGCCGATTATTTTTGCCTCGGCTGTTCTGGTGCTGCCTTCTTCTTTGGCGGGTCTGGCTGGCTCAGGGGAAGGGTTCTTTGGTCAAGTGATCGCCACAATTTCGACACTGCTACAACCGGGCAGAATTCCCTATGTGTTGGTCTATCTCGCTTTGATTCTCTTTTTTAGCTATTTCTACGCGTCCTTGATCGTGAATCCGGTAGATATGGCCCAGAACTTGAAGAAGATGGGGTCTAGTATTCCTGGCATTCGTCCTGGTCGGGCCACGAGTGAATACCTCGAAAAAGTGATCAATCGTTTGACCCTATTGGGGGCAATTTTCCTTGGCTTAGTTGCAACGGTTCCTACTTTTGTCGAAGGGGCAACGGGGGTCACAACTCTACGGGGTTTTGGGGCCACTTCCCTACTCATCTTGGTGGGGGTTGCGATTGACACAGCCAAGCAAATTCAAACCTATGTTATTTCCCAGCGTTATGAAGGCATGGTTAAACAATAGTGTTTTTAGCAGGGTTTAGATATTAGCTGGAATATCTAAACTCTTTGTTGATTTAGTAAGCAATTTGGATGGGAATAGAGGCGTTATGGCTCAGGGAGTAAGGTTGATTTTTTTGGGGCCCCCAGGGGCTGGAAAGGGCACTCAAGCTCAGGTTTTGGCAGAGTCTTGTGGAATCCCCCACATTTCTACTGGCGAAATTCTCCGGGCGGCGATCGCCAACCAAACAGAACTTGGCCAACAGGCCCAGGGGTTTGTGGATCGTGGTGAATTAGTGCCCGATAGTCTAATTCTGAATTTAATTCGCGAAAGACTACAGGAGCAGGATGCCCAGCAGGGTTGGATTTTGGATGGTTTCCCGCGCAATGTGAGCCAAGCCGAGTTCCTCAACACCTTACTCACTGAGCTGAAGCAGCAATGTGACGTTGCCCTTAACTTGGAAGTTCCCGATGCCACATTGGTAGAACGCTTACTAAGTCGTGGCAGAAAAGATGACAACCAGGAGACCATTCGGCGTCGTTTAGAAGTTTACCGGGAGCAAACAGCCCCAGTTATTGACTTCTACCAAAAACAGGGTTCTCTGAAATCCGTCGATGGCGATCGCTCCCTCGAAGAAGTTACCGCCGCCCTAGAGCAGGCGATCGCTTCATAACTCCTGGTTAGAATTCGATGCCGATTGATGAAATTTATTAGGAGATCTATTTGTTTTGTCTAAACAAGATCTAATTGAAATGGAAGGTACCGTCACCGAGTCCCTTCCCAACGCTATGTTCCGGGTTGACTTGGACAATGGCTTTAATGTGCTTGCCCACATCTCTGGCAAAATTCGCCGGAATTACATCAAAATTTTACCGGGCGATCGCGTCAAAGTAGAACTGACCCCCTACGACTTAACCAAAGGGCGGATCACCTACCGACTCCGAAAAAAATAAGCCAATCCCATCCGTTTCTTATATTCAATAGCAAAAAAACTTGCTATGATGATAAGCTTGCGGAGTTTTGTGCTAATCGCCAATCGGTTCATAGCAGAATCAATATATAGAAAATTGCTAAATCTAACCTGAAAACCTATGAAAGTTCGAGCATCCGTCAAAAAAATGTGTGATAAATGTCGCGTGATACGCCGTCGCGGTCGTGTCATGGTGATCTGCGCCAATCCCAAACACAAGCAACGTCAAGGGTAAACCGTAGAAGTCGCTGAGGCATTTATTCCGTAACTTATAAATTATTGAAATTGTTCATTTAGGGAGAAAAAATCGTGGCACGAATTGCAGGTGTTGATCTTCCCCGCGATAAACGCATTGAAATTGCCCTGACCTATGTGTATGGCATTGGTTTATCAAGAGCCCAGGAGATCATCGCAAACACCGGGGTAAACCCCGACACCAGAGTAAGGGATCTATCTGACGAAGATGCTCTTAAGCTCCGGTCTTACGTTACCGATAACTACCAAGTTGAAGGGGATCTCAGACGTCTAGAGTCCATGAACATCAAGCGTCTGGTGGACATCGGCACCTACCGGGGCCGTCGTCATCGCCAAGGTTTGCCCGTACGTGGTCAAAGAACCCGGACCAATGCCCGCACCCGCCGTGGTCGTCGCGTCACTGTTGCCGGTAAGAAGAAAGCACCGCGTTAATCCCTTGAGTTTTACCTCACAAAGCTACGCATTTATCCTATCTTCTACAGATTAAAATTATGGCACGACAAAAGAAAGGCAGCCCTAAGAAGGTTAAAAAGAATATCCCCAACGGTGTTGCCCACATTCAATCCACCTTTAACAACACAATCGTCACCATCTCCGATACCAAAGGCGATGCCGTGTCCTGGTCTTCTGCCGGTGCAAGTGGTTTTAAAGGGGCAAAAAAAGGGACTCCCTTTGCTGCCCAAACTGCCGCTGATAACGCAGCTCGCCGCGCAATGGAACAAGGAATGCGCCAAATCGAAGTGATGGTGAGTGGCCCCGGTGCGGGTCGTGAAACTGCGATTCGTGCTCTACAAGCCGCTGGTTTGGAGATTACCTTGATTCGCGATGTTACCCCCATTCCCCACAATGGTTGTCGTCCGCCCAAGCGTAGACGGGTATAAATCCTCTGCGACTGAATTCTTGACAACAGGAAAATCAGTCCAAGTAAATATCCATCTTGTCTGAAGGCTTGGTGCCTGGCTCAGATCGCGAAAAACGGGAGATCAGAAAAAGCGTGACACAGTTTCAAATCGAGTGTGTAGAAAGCAAAACACACAAAAATCAAAGTCAATATAGCAAGTTTGTCTTTGAACCCCTAGAGCGGGGTCAAGGAACAACCCTCGGCAATTCCCTCAGACGAATTCTACTGTCTAACTTAGAAGGAACCGCCGTAACAGCGCTGCGGATTGGTGGCGTGAACCATGAGTTCGCGACGATCCCTGGTGTGCGGGAAGATGCCCTTGAGATTATCCTCAACATGAAGGAAATCATTCTCAAGAGCTACACCCATCAGCCCCAGATTGGCCGTTTAACAGCCACTGGCCCTGGTCAGGTGACTGCGGCTCAGTTTGATCTGCCTTCTGAGGTGGAGGTCGTAGACCCGACCCAGTATATTGCGACCCTCGCTGATGGTGCAAAGCTGGAAATGGAGTTTCGGATCGAGAAGGGGAAAAGCTATCGCGCCGTTCAGCGGAATCGGGACGAGGCCACTGCTTTAGATTTTCTACAGATTGATGCGGTGTTCATGCCAGTCACTAAGGTGAACTATAGCGTCGATAGTATCCATAGTGAGGGAGACGCGGTTCGCGATCGCCTAACTCTCGAAATCTGGACAAACGGCAGTATTAAGCCAGAGGAAGCATTATCCCAGGCAGCGGCGATCGCCGTTGAACTGTTTAATCCCCTCAAGGATCTCACCCTCGAAGCCATCCAAGATGAGTTGCAAGAGGACGAAGACCCCACCAGCCAAATTCCCATCGAAGAATTACAGCTATCGGTACGGGCTTACAACTGTCTCAAGCGGGCGCAAATCAACTCTGTCGCTGATCTTTTAGACTATAGCCAAGAAGATTTGCTAGAAATCAAAAACTTTGGTCAAAAATCAGCAGAAGAAGTGATCGACGCCCTCAAAACCCGTTTAGGCATTACTTTACCGGAAGAAAAAACGGCGAAGTAAGTTTAAATTTATTTGATTTTTCATTGACTGTACTGTTTACATCCTAGGGAGGAAGAAAAAATGCGTCACGGTTGTCGCGTTCCCGAATTGGGGAGACCGGCGGATCAACGGAAGGCCCTCTTACGTGCCCTCACCACTCAACTGATTCGCCATGGCCAAGTAAAAACCACCAAAGCGCGGGCTAAGGCGGTTCGTTCTGAAGTGGATCGCATGATCACCTTGGCAAAAGATGGTTCTTTGGCTGCCCGTCGTCGGGCTTTGGGCTATATGTACGACAAAGATCTTGTCCATGCCCTGTTCGCCCAAGCAAAAGATCGCTATGGCGATCGCCAGGGGGGTTATAGCCGCGTTGTGCGCACCGTTCGGCGTCGCGGTGACAACGCAGAAATGGCAATTATCGAATTAGTCTAACCCAGATTAATCTGCTAACTGTCCATGCCCATGTCCCAAGCCAACCCCAGAAAACGCATCGCGTTGGTCATCCAATATATCGGAACTCACTTTTGTGGTTGGCAACGGCAAACAGCAGAAAGAACAGTGCAAGCCGTCATTGAAGAGACGATCTCCACCGTTGTCGGCCAAAAAATCACAATTCATGGTGCCGGCCGAACCGATAGTGGTGTCCATGCCGCCGGACAATTCGCCCACTTTGAATGTGAAAGCCTAATCCCTGGTTATAAATGGGCCAAAATCCTCAACGATCGCCTGCCACCCGATATCAATATCCGTGGTGCTTGCGAAGTTCCCCAGGATTGGCACGCACAATTTTCTGCCCAATGGCGACGGTATCGATACACCATCTATACCCACCCAACCCCAAACCTGTTCATTCAGCCCTATGCTTGGCATTATTACCAAGCCCCCCTCGATGAGACTCTCATCCAAGCAGCCCTGACGCCCCTATTGGGTGAACATCACCTCGCTGCTTTTCAACGGACTGGTTCCAAGCGATCCCATGCATGGGTCAATGTACAGGCAGCAGAATGTTCCCGTCGAGGCTCCTTTATTCATATAGAAATTCAAGCCAATGGGTTTTTGTATGGGATGGTTCGCCTACTGGTCGGGATGCTAGTGGACATTGGACAAGGTAAACTTTCTTTAGCGCAATTCCAAGATATTTGGAAAAATGAGAAGCGACACCTTGTAAAATATTCAGCCCCAGCAAAAGGCTTATGTTTACTTAGGGTTGGTTATCCTGAGCCTTTGTTTCCACCCCATATTTGGTTTGATACCCAGCCAACTTTTCTACTAACTCATTAGTTGAATTCCTTATGCGTCATCTAGCGCAAAAATTTTATGATTAAGACACCTTTACCGAAACAAGAAACCCTCGACCAGAAATGGTACGTGGTCGATGCTGCTGACCAACGCTTGGGTCGTTTAGCCAGCGAAGTTGCCAAAGTACTCCGGGGCAAGAACAAAGCGGAATACACTCCCCATATGGATACTGGGGATTTTGTGATTGTCTTGAATGCCGAAAAAGTGGTTGTGACGGGTCGCAAGCCTGAGCAAAAGCTCTACCGTCGTCACTCCGGTCGTCCTGGTGGGATGAAAGTTGAAACCTTTAATCAGCTGCAAGACCGGATTCCTGAGCGCATTATCGAAAAAGCAGTGAAAGGAATGCTGCCGAAAAATGCCCTCGGTCGTCGTTTGTTCACCAAGCTAAAAGTCTATGCTGGGACTGAACATCCCCATGCCGCCCAACAACCCGAAGTTCTGACCATCAATACTATTCCCAGAGGAGATAACTAATGAACGCAACCGCTACTCAAGATCGCCCTATTTACTGGGGAACAGGTCGTCGTAAGGCATCCATTGCCCGGGTACGCCTTGTACCTGGTTCTGGCAAAGTTGTTGTTAACAACCGCTCCGGGGAAGATTATTTCAACCGGATTCCTGGTTACCTTGCGGTGCTAAAGTCTCCCCTGGAAACCTTGGGCCTAGAAAGCGAGTATGACATTCTTGTGAATGCCCATGGTGGTGGCTTGACTGGTCAAGCAGATGCTGTGAAGCTGGGTGTTGCTCGTGCGCTGTGTGAATTGGATCCAGACAACCGCCAGCCTTTAAAAATTGAAGGCTATTTGACCCGTGACCCCCGCTGTAAAGAACGGAAAAAGTACGGTTTACACAAGGCCCGCAAAGCGCCTCAGTTCTCCAAGCGTTAATTTATTTGGTCTGGCGTTCGTTATGGCTACTGTGGCGATCGCCTTTATGCATTTTATTAAACTAAATTGATTAGAGAATAATTCCCATGCCCAAAGCTGATATTCATCCCGAATGGTACCCAGACGCCAAAGTCATCTGTAACGGTGAAGTTGTGATGACGATTGGTTCTACCCAACCTGAAATCAACGTTGAAATTTGGTCTGGTAACCACCCCTTCTACACCGGAACTCAAAAGATTATCGATACCGAAGGTCGTGTAGACCGTTTCCTCCGGAAGTACGGTATGCTCAGCAACAATTCCGACGACCAGAAATAGGTATTTCCTTGAGTTTTCCCAACCCGGCAGCCCCCTGCTGGGTTCCTTTGTTTTTTAGGGATCTCTTTCCTTCCCCTAGCGTAAAAACGTTCTGTGCATTATGGCTGAAGCATACTTACTCGATAAACTAAAGTCCGTCGAACAAACCTTCCAGGAAATGACCCGACGCCTGGCCGATCCCGACATCGCGACGAACCCCGATGAGCTACAACGGGTGGCAAAAATTCGCTCCTCCCTCGAAGAAACAGTAAATACCTTCAATCAGTGGAAAGAAGCACAAGAAGAACTCCGGGGTGCCAAAGAAATTCTCAAAGAATCCGCTGGAGATCCCGAAATGAAGGAAATGGCGGCTTTAGAAGTCGAGGAACTCGAAAATACCATTGATACCCTCGAAAATCGTCTGAAGATTCTGCTGTTACCCAAAGATCCCAACGACGAAAAGAACATCATGTTAGAAATTCGCGCCGGAACAGGGGGCGATGAAGCGAGCATTTGGGCTGGGGATCTGCTCCGCATGTATTCTCGCTATGCCGAAGGTCAAAACTGGCGGGTGAAACTCCTGAGTGAATCGGCCGCCGACATGGGGGGCTTCAAGGCCGTCATCCTAGAAATTCAAGGGGAACAGGTTTACAGCAAATTAAAATATGAAGCTGGCGTCCACCGAGTCCAGCGGGTACCTGTTACCGAAGCTGGGGGGCGGGTTCACACCTCCACAGCAACCATTGCTGTGATGCCAGAAGTTGATGATGTCGAAGTAGAAATTGATCCTAAGGACATTGAGATGACCACCGCCCGTTCCGGTGGGGCCGGGGGACAAAACGTCAACAAAGTAGAAACGGCCGTTGACCTGTTCCACAAACCGACGGGAATCCGCGTCTTTTGTACAGAAGAGCGATCGCAATTACAGAACCGAGAGCGGGCAATGCAAATTCTCCGGGCAAAGCTCTATGAGATGGAACTCCAGCGGCAGCAAGAGGAAGTCAGTTCCATGCGCAAATCCCAGGTGGGTACCGGAGCCCGTTCCGAAAAAATTCGCACCTACAATTACAAAGATAATCGCGTCACAGATCACCGCCTAGGCCAAAACTTTTCCTTAGCCCCGGCCCTAGAAGGAGATATTGAGGATATGCTCCAGGCTTGCATTTCCCAAGACCAACAGGCTCAACTCGAACAACTCGCCGCCGAAAGCTAATAAATCCTTCCCTGGGGAAGGTGGCCGCAGGCCGGAAGGGGTTCTGCCCTGGGAAAGGTGGCCATAGGCTGAAAGTACTTCTTCCTTGGGAAAGGCGATCGCCGCTCGGCAGAAGTTCCTTCCCTATGGTTGAACCTCACTGCAAACCTGGTAAAAATCTGTTTCTGGCGGTTCTGCAAAGAGAGGATTCATTTTCGCCATAATTTTTTGGCTAAGCTCCGTCTGATTTTTATCCATATCCTCGATGTTGTCCCAAAGGATCATCGCAATGCCTTGATCACTGTTTGGCCCCATTTTTTGCAGCAAAAAAGCCCCTTGGAATCCCTCTGAATAGCTGGACACAATTTTTTCATAGAGGGTTTGGGCCTGGGCAAACCGTCCAGGTTTAAATTCACCGATCGCCACATACGCAACCTTATGGCGGAGACAGTCGTTAAGTCCTTGCATAGTTGAATTTCCCATTGTCTAAAATTACATGGCCTGGGGCGATCGCCTGTCGCCTCTGCCAATAATTTCACTGTAGCGAGAGAATCCCCCTAGAAAGCCTCTTTACGCATTTTCTTAACCGCTTTCGTGTTTATGTCAACTTTTTTGTCACATTTCCAACACACCACCGTCCGTCTATTTTTGAATCTTTAACCTGCCATTAATCCAACATCAAGGCGATATTAATCCTCCTTTGGTTCACTAGAGGTGCATCAAACCATAAACTAGCCCGTATCCAACTTTACAGATATTGAAAGTTGTGAATTTCTGGTGCTATACTGCTAAGCGGCGTTTTGAAAATGATTTGCAGTAATAAAACATGCTTATCAATAACATAAATGCCCAAGCTCAAAGTCAAAAAATATCTCAGGTGTGAGGTTCAATCGAATATGTCTAAAACAGTGAGAACTTTTCTCAGTGGCGCTTCCGTTGCCCTAGGTGCAACCGTAGCTTTTTCTGGCACTGCCCAAGCCAACACTGAACTTCTCGATCAAATCAACAGCTATAGCCAAGACGACATCGCTCAGGTTAATAGCGTTTTCCAACTCAGCGATGTTTCTCCTTCTGACTGGGCCTTTGACGCACTGCGCAACCTAGTCGAAAACTACAACTGTATCGTTGGTTATCCCGATGGCACTTTCCGTGGTAGCCGTCCCCTCAGCCGTTATGAATTTGCTGCTGGTCTAAACGCTTGTTTACAGCAGATCGAGCGGATGATTCAAAGTGGTACTTCTGAAGTAACCCCCGAAGATCTCGCTGCACTCCGTCGTCTCGTGAACGAATTTGAGGCCGAACTTGCGACCCTCGGTGCTCGTGTTGATGACCTTGAAGGCCGCGTTGAATTCCTTGAAGACAACCAATTCTCCACTACCACCAAACTCGGCGGGGAAGTGCTCTTTAACCTTGTTGGTGCCTTCGGTGAAGAGAAAGCTGACAGTGATGGCGAAGACATTGATGATCAAATTACTTTCAGCAACCGTGTTCGTCTAAATCTCGACACTAGCTTCACTGGCAGAGACCGCCTCCGTACTCGTTTGGAAGCTGGTAATGTTGCTGAGTTAAATGATGCGACTGGAACTCGTACTGCTCGTCTTGGTTTTGACGGTGATAACGGGAATGATGTCGAAATTTCTAAGTTGTATTATCGGTTCCCTGTCGGTTCCAGAGCCCGTGGTTACGTAGGTGCCATTGGCATGGGTATCGATGATGTCTTTACTGCGACTAACCCTTATTTTGAAAGCAGTGGTGATGGTGCTTTGTCTCGTTTTGGCCGCCGTAACCCGCTCACTTTACGTGGTTCTGACGGTGCTGGTGTCGGTTTCAACTACAATCTCAGTGATAGATTTACTCTCTCCGGTATTTATTTGACTGACGATGGCGACGTCAATAATCCAGAAGAAAAGAATGGTCTCTTTAATGGTAGCTATGTCACTGGGGCTCAGCTAGCATTCTCTCCCACCGACAAGATTGATCTGGCGTTTACCTATACCAACACATACCAGAAATCTGATGCGGTTAACCTCAGCGCTAGTACTATCGATGGCCTGCCCAGACGTCCTTTTGGGAATTTAGCGACGACTGCTAACAATTTCGGCATTGAAGGTAGTTGGATGGTTGGTTCTCGTTTTAATCTTGCTGGTTGGGTTGGCTACACCAAAGCCGACTTTGAATTAGGAGATGGCGAGGCAGACATCTGGAACTGGGCTGTTAATGCGGCTCTCCTCGATGTCGGTGGCGATGGCAACGTTCTTGGCTTCATCTTCGGTCAACCGCCTAAGGTAACTAGCGCTAGTGGCGTTGATGCGCTTGGTGAAAATGATGACACTTCTTACCTTGCTGAGCTCCAGTATCGTTATAAGTTGAACGACAATATCACTATTACTCCTGGTGCTTATGTCATTTTCAACCCCAACAATAACGATAATAATGACACCATTGTGGTGGGTGCAATTCGGACTAGATTTAGTTTTTAAATTGAGATTTCCGAGAATTGTTGTTCTTCACAACTAAGAGTATTTAGAGTGGGTCGATTTCGGCTCACTTTTTTTTGAAGTTATTAAGCTTTTAAATTTAGGGAACTGAGTTTTATTTTGACTTTAAGTTGTATTGTACATATACTGATAAATTGTGAGTTTTTTGAAAAACCATGAACGCTGAAGCAATCATTCGCTCCATCGAAGCGGAACAGCTCAAGGATGATCTCCCGACCATCCACGTGGGCGACACCGTTCGAGTCGGAGTCAAAATCAAGGAAGGTACCAAAGAACGGGTTCAGCCCTACGAAGGTACCGTTATTGCCATGCGCAATGGTGGGATTAACGAAACCATCACTGTGCGTAAAATCTTCCAAGGGATTGGTGTTGAACGGGTCTTCCTGTTGCACTCTCCCCTCGTTGATAACATCAAAGTTATCCGTCGTGGTAAAGTCCGCCGGGCTAAACTGTATTACTTGCGCGATCGCGTTGGTAAGGCAACTCGGATCAAGCAACGTTTCGATCGCCCGATCTAGGCTTTTTGTAATCCATTTGATTCGCTCAAAATGTTTTGCACAAAGCTTGCCACCTGTGCTAAGATTGCTAAGGCTTGTTAAGAGCAAGTACCCAAGCGTCCTTAGTTCAGTTGGTAGAACGCAGGTCTCCAAAACCTGATGTCGGGGGTTCGAGTCCTCCAGGGCGCGTTTCAATTTACATTAAACTTTAGTTGAAGTATTGCAGTGGCTCTGGGAGGAGTTTCTGATTGTGGCCAAAACAAAGAAGACCGTCGAGACTGAAGCCAATAAGCCCGAAGGTTTCGATGTTACGAAATACGCCAATGAAACAAAAGAAGAATTAGCTAAGGTTGTTTGGCCCTCTCGCCAGCAGCTCATTAGTGAATCTGCCGCTGTCATTTTGATGGTGATTCTTGTTGCGACTGTTATCTACGTCGTAGACAATCTCTTCATTTTCGTTTCAGGTGCTGTATTTTAAAAGACTCTTTAACTTTCTATGGAACATTCAGAAGAATACACAGGAACGCAAGCTGGACCCAAACCGCGTTGGTATGCCGTCCAAGTTGCATCTGGGTGCGAACAAAGAGTCAAAGCAAACCTTGAACAACGGATTCATACTCTCGATGTGGCGGATCGGATCTTTCAGGTTCAGATTCCCCAAACCCCAACCGTCAAAATCCGTAAGGATGGCAGTCGGCAACATGGAGAAGAAAAGGTTTTTCCTGGTTATGTCTTGATTCAGATGACCCTAGATGATGAAGCTTGGCAGGTTATCAAAAATACGCCCCATGTGATTAATTTTGTTGGGGCCGAACAGAAGCGTAGCTACGGTCGGGGACGGGGCCATGTTAAACCCGTGCCTCTCAGTAAGTCTGAAGTAGAGCGCATCTTTAAACAAGCTCAGGTTGTTGAACCGACTGTCAAAGTCGATATGGCCATTGGCGACAAAATTCTTGTGCTTTCTGGTCCTTTTAAGGATTTTGAAGGCGAGATCATTGAAGTCAGCCCTGAGCGCAGCAAACTGAAAGCTCTATTGTCGATCTTTGGTCGAGATACGCCAGTAGAACTTGAATTTACTCAAGTGGAAAAACAGAGCTAGCGATGGCAAAAAAAGTTGTTACGGTAATTAAATTAGCCTTGCCTGCGGGTAAGGCCAACCCTGCACCTCCTGTTGGGCCAGCCCTGGGTCAGCATGGGGTCAACATCATGGCCTTCTGTAAGGAGTACAACGCAAAGACTTCTGACCAGGCAGGTATGATTATTCCGGTGGAAATTTCGGTATATGAAGACCGGAGTTTCACCTTTATCCTGAAAACGCCCCCCGCTTCTGTCTTGATTCGTAAGGCAGCCGGGGTTGAGAAAGGTTCTGCCCAGCCTAATAAGCAGAAGGCGGGTTCTATCTCCCGGGCACAACTCCAGGAAATCGCCCAAACTAAAATGCCTGATTTGAATGCGAACGATATCGAAGCAGCAATGAACATTGTTGCCGGTACAGCGCGGAATATGGGCATTACAGTTACGGATTAGTAACTGCTTGGAAACTGAATACAACAGTTAAGTTTTTAATCTTTATGTTTGGGGAGAGGCGTGTGTCTCGTTATGTACCCAAGGAGTAAGTATGGCAAAAAAATTATCTCGTCGGCTTCGTGAGGCGCTTGAAAAGGTTGAAGATAGAGCCTATGAGCCTCTAGAAGCTTTGACCCTTTTGAAAGAAACTGCCACAGCTAAGTTTGATGAAACGGCTGAGGCCCACATCCGTTTAGGGATTGATCCGAAGTACACGGATCAGCAGTTGAGAACGACTGTTGCTTTTCCGAAAGGTACTGGTCAGTCTGTGCGGGTCGCCGTCATTACTAGCGGTGAACAGGTAAAGGTTGCAGAGGAGTCCGGTGCGGATCTTGTTGGTTCTGAGGAACTCATCGAAGATATCCAGAAGGGCATGATGGACTTTGAAGTCTTGATCGCAACGCCGGATATGATGCCGAAGGTGGCTCGTTTGGGTCGTCAGCTTGGCCCCCGTGGTTTGATGCCTTCGCCCAAAGGTGGCACTGTGACTACGGATGTCGCCACGGCGATCGCCGCATTTAAGGCTGGTAAACAAGAGTTCCGGGCTGACCGTGCAGGGATTGTCCACGTGCTTTTTGGTAAATCCTCTTTCGCTGCGGAAGATCTTCTGGTAAACTTAAAGGCTCTTCAGGAAACCATCGACCGGAATCGTCCTTCTGGGGCCAAAGGTCGTTACTGGCGGAGCATTTATGTCTCTGCTTCCATGGGACCTTCAATCCAGGTGGATATCAACGCCCTCCGGGATCTTTCCATTGAAGAAAAAGCCTAGGTCGTCTTAGGTAAAACAATTAAATAGATTTGTATTCATGCCAGAGACAGCAGGGGCGATCGCTTAATATCCTGCCGAGGTAAAACGCTACAAGACTAAACAAGTTTTTTTCCAAGTTTGCTTGGAAGAAGAGCGTGACCCTGGCATTGTCGCTGGGGTCTATTTTTTGTCCCTACTTTAATAACCTTTCCCCAAAAAGGAGGTGAGAACAGAATGGGAAAATCGCTAGCAGATAAGCAAGAATTGGTTGCTGAGATCAAGGATCTGCTCAAGGATGCACAACTTACTTTTGTGATTGATTACAAGGGTTTAACCGTTGCGGAAATCACTGATTTGCGTAACCGTCTTCGTCCTGCCGGGGCATATTGCAAAATTGCGAAAAACACGCTGATGCATATTGCCGTTGATGGTGACGAAACGTGGCAACCCGTGCAATCTCTCTTAAAAGATTCCTCCGCATTTTTAATTGCTGGAGAAGATGTTGCCTCCGCCGTTAAAGCTTACAAAGAATTCCGCAAAGCAACGAAGAAAACCGAACTTCGTGGCGGCGTTATGGAAGGTCAAGCTTTAACCAGTGACCAAATCGAAGCCCTCGGTGATCTGCCCACCAAAGACCAACTTTACGGTCAGATTGCAGGTGCGATCAATGCAGTTACTGCAAAAATCGCCATCGGCATCAACGAAGTACCGGGTTCTTTGGCCAGAGCCATCAAAGCTGTTTCCGAAAAAGAAGCAGCCTAACCCTCAACGTCGCGTGATTTATGTCATGGCGGCTTAATTTTCTCGTTGTTCTAAACGTAATTTTTATTCACTAAGGAGATAGATTAAATGTCTGCTACTACCGATGAAATTTTGGAGAAGTTGCAATCTCTAACCCTGCTTGAAGCAGCTGAATTAGTTAAGCAAATCGAAGAAACCTTTGGCGTTAGCGCTGCTGCTCCCGTTGGTGGCATGGTAATGGCTGCCCCTGGTGCTGCTGCTGCTGAGGAAGTTGAAGAGAAGACTGAATTTGACGTTATTCTCGACGAAGTTCCCGCTGACAAGAAAATCGCTGTTCTTAAGGTTGTTCGTGGCATCACTGGCCTCGGTCTTAAGGAAGCCAAAGAAATGGTTGAATCTGCGCCCAAGCCCATCAAAGAAGGTACTGGCAAAGAAGATGCTGAAGCCATCAAGAAGCAGCTTGAAGATGCTGGTGCAAAAGCAAGCGTTAAGTAATTTATATCAACTTGCCTATTGCTAGATAGGTATAGCTTCAATTTATGTTTAGTTGATTGATTAGCGAACAGGTCATCTGTTCGCTTTTTTTATCTTGATGATTGGGGCTCTGCTGCGGCATTTACGGCATAAAAAAATCCCCCTGCAGTGATTGAGGGGGACTGATAAGTTGAATTTGTTAAATTTGTTTTGTGTAAAGGCTTTTTAGAGTTGGGGTTCTTTCTGGTGCCAAGCCGTTGCCTGTTCATAGACATGGGCCACCTGAAGTAAGAGATCCTCTCGAAGAACATTGCCGATCAGTTGCATCCCGATGGGGAGTCCCTGGGCATCAAAACCACAGGGCAGATTCAGGGCGGGCAGACCAGCCAAATTGACAGGAATAGTCATCAAGTCAGAAAGATACATACTGAGGGGATCGTCGGTTTTTTCGCCAGCTTTGAAAGCGGTGCTGGGGGAAGTGGGACAAATGAGCACGTCCACTTTGGCAAAGGCTTGATCGAAGTCTTCTTTGATTAAAGTGCGTACTTTCTGGGCTTTGAGGTAGTAGGCATCATAGTAACCAGCGGAGAGGGTATAGGTGCCGAGCATAATCCGGCGCTTTACCTCGGGGCCAAAACCAGCGGCCCGGGTTTGGGTGTACATATCAACAAGGTTATCGGCTGCAGCATTACGGGTGCCATATTTGACGGCATCGTAACGGGCCAAATTTGCAGAGGCTTCGGACGGGGCAATAATGTAGTAGGCGGGTAAGCCGTAACGGAAGCGGGGACAGGAAATGGTTTCGACTTCGGCACCGAGTTCCTGGAGTTGGGCGATCGCCTTTTGAACCGCTTCAGCCACTTCTGGATCGAGCCCTTCCCCAAAAGTTTCTTGGATGATGCCAATCTTGAGGGGCTTATCCTTGGGGAGTTCCGGCTGGAGTAACTGACTATATTGGGGAATATCCACATCTAAACTGGTGGAATCTTTGGGATCATGGCCGGCGATCGCCTCTAAAAGAATTGCTGTATCTTCCACCGTCCGCGCAAAGGGGCCAATTTGATCCAGAGAAGACGCATAGGCCACCAAGCCAAAACGAGACACCAGGCCATAGGTCGGTTTAAGGCCCACAACCCCGCATAGAGACGCCGGTTGTCGAATCGAGCCGCCAGTATCTGAACCCAGGGCGATCGGCGCTTCTCCCGCTGCCACTGCCGCCGCTGACCCCCCGGAGGATCCCCCCGGTACCCGCGTTACATCCCAAGGGTTACCCGTCACTTGATAGCCAGAATTTTCCGTCGAACTCCCCATGGCAAACTCATCCAAATTGGTTTTGCCCACCATGATCGCCCCAGCTTCCTGCAACTTCTGGGTGACTGTCGATTCATAGGTCGGCACAAAGCCTTCGAGGATGCGCGAAGCACAGGTCGTCTGAATGCCTTTCGTACAGAGATTATCCTTAATCGCAATGGGAATGCCTTCTAGGAGGCCAATGGTTTCCCCCGCTGCAATTTTTGCATCCACTTGTGCCGCCTGGGCCAAGGCCTGCTCCTTAGTCAGGGTCAAAAACGCTTTAACCTTGGGTTCCACCGCTTCGATATGGGCAAACGTTTCCGTCAAAATTTCGACAGCAGAACGTTCCTTTGAAATGAGTTGTTGGTGTAGCGTGCGGATGGCTGACATGCTTTATATATTCTCTGAAATACCCCAATCAGTTTATCCACTTGCCTTCCTCCCTGACAATCATCTCTAAAAAATTATTTTTGCGGCGATCGCCTCGGAAGGGAACCAGCATCCGATACAATAAACTCCAGCTTATGTTAATTTAATAAGTCTATTTTTAGTCAGCACAACAAAATGCTAAATTTATGAGCGCTCATATTCTTTAACAAAGTATGGGAACCGCTCAGGTAGATTTTTAGGAATCATCAATGAACCAGGAAATTTTTGACAAAATTAAAAATATTATCGTTGATCAGCTGGATGTCGATGCTGACTCCGTAAGCCCCGAATCAAACTTCATCAGTGACCTTGATGCAGACTCCCTCGACACAGTCGAGCTGGTCATGGCCTTCGAAGAAGAATTTGATATCGATATTCCCGACGATGTTGCTGAAAAAATCACTACGGTGGGAGAAGCAGTTAACATCATCGCTGAAAAAACTGGCGCCAACTAAGCCATTTAGTCTAGTCAGTTTAACCTCAACTTCCAGAGCTGCGAACTTCCAAAAGTTATCGCGGCTTTCTCGCTAGTTTTTATGATTGATTGTCGCTTCCTTTGGATGCACAAGCCTTTTTTCCCACTGCAAAACCACTCAAATCAGCCATGGCACACTCATCTCCGTATCGCGTTGTAATCACCGGTTTAGGTGCGATCACCCCGATTGGTAATACCCTAGAGGAGTATTGGGAAGGACTCATGACCGGTCGCAATGGCATTGACCTCGTGACCGCATTTGACGCTTCCCAACATGCCTGTCGCATTGCAGGTGAAGTAAAAGGCTTTGATCCCCTCGCATTCATCCCGAAAAAAGAAGCGAAACGCATGGATCGGTTCTCCCAGTTCGCCGTGGCTGCCAGTAAACAAGCCCTCGCCGATGCTGGCCTAGAGATCAATGCTGACAATGCCCCCGATATCGGCGTAATGATCGGCACTGGCGTCGGCGGGATTAAGGTGATGGAAGACCAGCAGGAAATTTACCTGGAGAAAGGCCCCAGCCGCTGTAGCCCCTTCATGATTCCGATGATGATTGCTAATATGGCGGCGGGATTGACGGCGATCCATACCGGTGCCCAAGGCCCCAATAGCTGTACTGTGACGGCCTGTGCCGCAGGTTCCAATGCGGTTGGGGAAGCTTTCCGACTCGTCCAACAGGGTTACGCGAAAGCGATGATTTCTGGGGGCACCGAGGCAGCTGTAACCCCCCTCAGTTTTGCGGGATTTGCCTCGGCCCGGGCGTTATCGACCCGTAATGATGATCCGAAACACGCTTGTCGTCCTTTTGATCAAGATCGCGATGGCTTTGTGATGGGTGAAGGGGCGGGCATTTTAATCCTGGAAGAGCTAGAGCATGCCCTGGCACGGGGGGCAAAAATCTACGGGGAAATCGTTGGTTATGGCATGACCTGCGATGCTTACCACATGACGGCACCAACCCCCGACGGCGCTGGGGCAACCCGGGCGATTGAATTGGCGCTCAAGGATGGCGGCTTGGCTCCGAACCAAGTGAACTACGTGAATGCCCACGGCACCAGCACTCCAGCCAATGACATCACAGAAACGAAAGCCATTAAAAAAGCCCTCGGTGACCAGGCTTACAAAATTTTAGTGAGTTCGACAAAATCTATGACCGGCCACCTTTTGGGTGGCTCTGGGGGCATTGAGGCGGTGGCCACAGTGATGGCGATCGCCAATGATCGCGTTCCGCCGACGATCAACCTCGAAAATCCCCAGGAAGGTTGCGATTTAGATTACGTTCCCAACGAAAGCCGTGAACACCCAGTTGAAGTTGCCCTTTCTAACTCTTTTGGATTTGGCGGCCATAACGTTACCCTTGCGTTTAAGAAATATCGCCCGGAATAAAAATTTAGTCCGAGTAAATGTTAGCGATTTGACAGAATCATTCTTGCCCAGTGATCCTAACAGTGGGATGATGGGGGGGATTTTGAGGAGGGCAATTTGCGCTTCTTGATGGTCTAACAACTCCCTATAGTTTTTCTTTATTTGTCGTTTACTGTCAGAAATTTTCACTATGACCGTTGCAACCCAATCTATAGATCAGCTTTGTATTAATGCAATTCGCTTTCTAGCAATTGATGGCGTCGAGAAGGCAAAATCTGGTCACCCCGGTTTACCGATGGGCGCCGCTCCCATGGCCTACACCCTCTGGGACAAATTTATGCGGTTCAACCCCAAAAATCCGAAATGGGTTAACCGCGATCGCTTTGTTTTGTCAGCGGGTCACGGTTCGATGCTGCAGTATGCCTTGATGTACTTGGCTGGCTATGACAGTGTTTCCCTCGAAGACATCAAGCAATTTCGTCAATGGAAATCGAAGACCCCTGGTCACCCTGAGAACTTCGAGACCCCTGGTGTAGAAGTTACGACTGGCCCCCTCGGCCAAGGGATCGCCAATGCCGTCGGCCTTGCCCTCGCTGAAGCGCACCTCGCAGCCCGCTACAACAAGCCCGATGCCAAAATTTTTGACCATTACACCTATGTGATTATGGGTGATGGTTGCAATATGGAAGGAATCTCCGGGGAAGCGGCATCCATTGCGGGTCACTGGGGTCTTGGCAAATTAATTGCCCTCTACGACGACAACCATATTTCCATCGACGGCTCCACGGACATTGCTTTTACCGAAGATGTGTGTAAGCGCTATGAGTCCTACGGTTGGCACGTGCTCCATGTCGAAGATGGCAACAATGACATTGAGGCGATCGCCAAAGCCATTGAAGCGGCTAAGGCAGTGACTGACAAGCCCTCTTTGATCAAAATCACAACGACCATTGGTTACGGTTCCCCCAACAAAGCAGATACCGCTGGTGTACACGGGGCAGCCCTCGGTGCCGACGAAATTGAACTGACCCGTAAATCCCTCGAATGGAACTATGGGCCTTTTGAAGTGCCTGAAGATGCCCTCAACCATTTCCGGAAAGCCGTTGAACGGGGTGCCAGCGCCGAAGCAGAGTGGAACCAAGTATGGGCCACCTACAAAACAAAATATGCCGAGGAGGCTGCAGAATTAGAGCGGATTCTTTCTGGGAAGCCCCCCGCAAACTGGGCTGACGCTTTACCCACCGCAACGCCCGCCGATAAAGGTCTTGCGACCCGTAAGCACTCCGAAGTAACCCTGAATGCGATCGCCCCGGTATTACCAGAATTGATCGGTGGTTCTGCGGACTTGACTCACTCCAACCTGACAGAAATCCATGTTTCTGGCGATTTCCAAAAAGGTGCCTACGAAAACCGCAACGTCCACTTCGGCGTCCGGGAACACGCCATGGGCGCGATCTGTAATGGCATCGCCCTCCACGGTACAGGTTTAATCCCCTACGGAGCCACTTTCCTTGTGTTCTCCGACTACATGCGGAATTCCATCCGTTTATCGGCCCTGTCCGAAGCACGGGTCATTTGGGTAATGACCCACGACTCCATTGCCCTTGGAGAAGACGGCCCTACCCACCAACCGATCGAGCATGTTGCTTCGCTGCGGGCGATGCCGAACCTCTATGTTTACCGTCCGGCAGATACCAACGAAACCTCCGGTGCCTATAAAGTTGCTGTGGAAAGTGCGACAACGCCGACCCTATTGGCCCTCACCCGCCAAGGTCTCCCCAACCTCGAAGGCAGTTCCATCGAAAATGCTGAAAAAGGTGGCTATGTCCTTTCCGATAGCGAAGGCACCCCTGATCTGATTTTGATTGGTACAGGGAGTGAAGTGCAGCTTTGTGTCGAAGCAGCAAAAGCACTCCGGGCAAACGGCAAAAATGTCCGTGTTGTTTCCATGCCCTGTGTGGAACGCTTTGAAGAGCAAGATGCCGCTTACCAAGAGTCCGTCCTGCCGAAAGCTGTAACCAAACGGGTTGCCGTGGAGGCTGGTGCCACCATGAGCTGGTACAAGTACGTTGGCTTTGAAGGCGCTGTCATCGGGATTGACACCTACGGTGCTTCCGCTCCTGGTGGTGTGGTCATGGAGAAATTTGGTTTTACCGTGGACAACGTTGTTAAAACCGCTGAAACAGTACTAGGTTAAAACCCTGGGTCTGGTCATAGACTGATTCTTTTCAGTAAAACGTTTTGGAGGTAGGGGATAAACCTACCTCTTTTTTGTTTGCGACAATATTGCCTAGCCTGTCCGCCAGAGAATTGTCCCTGCGGCCACTAACCCCAATAGATTAGGAAACCACGT
The DNA here is from genome assembly GCF_001693295.1 of Picosynechococcus sp. PCC 8807. Taxonomy (NCBI): domain Bacteria; kingdom Bacillati; phylum Cyanobacteriota; class Cyanophyceae; order Chroococcales; family Geminocystaceae; genus Picosynechococcus; species Picosynechococcus sp. PCC 8807. The sequence goes on along the minus strand of NZ_CP016483.1, from coordinate 1,081,451 downwards.
CCCCATAAACGGCGTAATCGTTCCCCAGACTCCCATGGAGCTGGAAATCACAGAAATGAGATAGTAGGCAAAAACGATGGCCACCGATAGGCCAACACTGGTCGCTCGGCTTGAGTTTTGCGGGCGCAGGCCAATGGCCGAGCCGACCATCGCAAAGACAATACAAACGAAGGGGACGGAAAATTTTTCTTGTTTTCTCACCTGGAGCGTCCGGATCCGCCTTTCATTACGACTTAACTTGAGGCTCTCTAAACAAACATCAATCACCTGGAGGGTCATTTCATTTGGGCGTTGACAGCGGGTGGCGAGGATCAAAGGGGCATCAGACAGATTTAAAAAGTTGGTTTCAAACTGCTCGATGTCACTAAAGGAACCATTGGCCCCAATTTGATAAATACTGCCATCCTGCACCAGCCAACCCTGTTCATTGGCATTCCACTGGGCGGCGGCGGCGGTGATAATTCTTTGGGTATCGACGGCGGCTCGATCGAGGATGGTGAGATTGTTCATTTGGGTGCCATCGAAGGTCTCGGCATAAAAGAGGGTTTTGAGGATTTCGCGGTTACCAGTGGCCGTTTTTACCCGTTGATATTCGGGGTAGATGATATTTTTTTCTTGGTAGTCAATGGTTGCTTCGCCCTGAGCAATGTTGGCAATGGTGCTGGCTTGTTTCGTGGTCTGGGGGACAATCCAATCGTTGAGGCCAAAGGTGATGCCCGTGATCAGTAACCCCAAAAGCAGACCGGGCAACATCAGCCGCAAGGGGGGCAAACCAACGCTCCGTAAGGCGATAATTTCACTAAAGGAAGATAGGCTGCTGTAGGCGGTGAGGGTACCCAGTAGGGTTGCCATAGGGAGGCCGAGGACGAGAAATTCTGGGAGACGGAGAGCGAGAATTTGGAAGGCGATCGCCCAGGTGATTTCATTGGCGACCACGTTGCGCATTACCTCAAAGAGAACGCCGATGGTGAGGCCCAAACTCGTGAAAATTCCTAACCCAAACAGGAAAGGCCCCACAAGTTGCGCCATAATGTAGCGATCTAATAGTGAAAATACCCTTAAAATTCTCAACATTGTGGTCTAGTCTGATTAGAGTGGAGAGTTTTAGAAACTGTTTAGCAATTAAAATCCCTAGCCCATCATGCCAAAGAAGTTACGGTTTTGTCTGAAATTGTGCCCCTTGACCACTGATTGATCACCGCGCGTCGGGAACTTAGAGCCGCGATAATGATTCAGTGCCACTGCACTTCGGTTTATTCTAAATTTACTTTTTTTGATAGAGTCCATGTTTGACCTGTTTGCTTCTTTGCTCATTGCCCAGGAATCTGCCCCTTTATTGGTGGCCCAAGAGAACAGGTCGAAGGAAGAGTTACTCCCCCACCAAGTACCACAACCAGGGGAGGATCAGGGGTCTTCTGTGGGGCGATCGCCGGCGGCCATCGTGACGGAACCCCAAGAGGTGCGCCCTTTGCCGGGGAGTCTCAATGAAATTCCGGTCTTTAACAGCAACAGCCCTGAAGTCATTGCCCAGGAAGGCATTTTATTATCGACCTTCCCGAAGGCTGGAAAAAGCCAGGCGATCGCCCACCTCGAAACCCCCCTCGAAGGACGCTTTGATATTTTTACCCATCACATTTCCCGTCCCGCCACGGAGCAGCGCACCCTGTACCAAGGCTTGTTGGTCAACAATCCGACCGGAAGCCCCCGCACCCTCAAAATTCTCCAAGGCATTAGTTACCTCAATAGTAAAGATGCCCCCTTCCGCGAACTATTACCCTTCGTTGAGGATCCCCAGGGTCATGTCTATTCCGGCCCTGGCTCCCGACTGGTGAGCGATACCCTCCGGGGCAAAAGCCAAACGCAATTCCCAGAGATTCTACGCATTCCCCCCTACAGCACCGTGGTTTTGGCGAACCTCCCGATCCCGGTTAGCGGTGCTCGCTCTACCTACTTACAAGTGGAAACGGATGGTAGCGTTTACTTGGCAAATTTAGCGAAATATGAAGTCCGCGAAGAAATTGCCACCAGCAGTATTAGCAATAATGGCAGTATTGTCGAAGGGAAAGCTGTCCGCTCCCGTCCCCCCAGCCTCAATGAATGGCGATCGCTCCTCACCCAAGGTCAGCTTGTAGAACCCCGGGATCTGCCCCCAGTTCCCAGTAAAGATCCCGGTCGCATCATTTATGGCCGGGTTGCAGGTATTTCCGTCGGTAGTCAGTGGGAAGCCACCGTCACCGATCCAGACGCAGAGAGTTTAGCAATCCCCGCCCCCGGTGAAGCGATTTCTTTCCCCATTAGCACCACCAGCACCGGCACCTTTGGCACCGACCAAGTTCAAAGCGCCCCCATGCTCACCCGTTACCCTGATACCGCACTCCAGGGCCATGGTAACTATTTAGTGCATTACAAACTGACTTTCCCCCTTGAAAATACAAGCGATGAATATCAGTGGACGTCGCTAACGTTTCAAACGCCGATTAAGGATGATCTCCATAGCGATCGCCTTTCCTTTTTTGAATCGCCCCCCAACCGTGTTTTCTATCGAGGCACTGTCCGCATCAACTATCCCAACGAATATCGACGCCAGATTACCCGCTATGTCCACCTAGTACAACATCGGGGCCAACGCTCAGAACCCCTTGCCACCCTGGAAATTCCCCCTGGCACAAGTCGCACCGCCGAAATTGACTTTTTCTATCCCCCCGACGCAACGCCTCCCCAGGTGATTACCGTGAGGACCCTCGCCCCAGAGGAGCGTTAAATCCAGAGGAGCGTTAAATATTGTTGAATATTCTCAAAAGAATGTAGCGATCGCCCTAGGCGCGTTTCGGGGGAAACAGTTGCCCCAACGGTAAGCCCCAACAGGCAAAATCGCGCCGGATACTCACGGTGGGATGGGGATCAATGGCCTGGGCCGTTGTTTCAGAAATAAAGAGTGTCGGCAACAGGGTCAAGGGAATTTGTAACAGAATATTCCCCAAGAAGAACAGCAGGATCGCGGCGAATAAGCCCAAAATATGCCATTGGGGGAGACCCGCTGTCAGTCCCACCGCAAGGGGCGCATAGTGGGCTACTTGCCACAACAAAATCACCATGGCGATCGCCCCCAGGACATTTAAAATCGGCTGCCGAGTTCCCTGCACGAGCCGTAAAATTTGTCGTTGCCGTTCATCAAGGCGTTCTGGCGGAATTTGAAACACAAAGAGACTGAAGGGCTGCCAAGGCCGGAGGATTTGCAGGAGCCACACCGGGACTCCCCCCAAGAGCACAATTAAGCCCAATTCAATATTGGCCACGGGAAACGGGATGCCAATCGCCAAGGCGATCGCCAACAAAGACCAGATCAAAGGCAGCAAAGCCAAGCCCGCAACATGCAACCAAAAATAAGGCTCAAACAACATTTTTCCGTCGCTCCAAGACTTAAACGACCAACAGCATAATGCCCTGAATATCCCACGGTGCCCCCTGAAAGTAAAGTGGCCCGAAGCGCCAGGTAGACGACAAATCAGCTTTTCTCCAATGGTCACTACAAATGTCAAGGAATATGACAAAAAATTAAGTTTGGTTTATCAAATTGTGTCAGAATGGCCAGCCTTTCCTAGGCCAACCAGCATTTTTTGCTAAAACTCTTTAAGTGCCTTCAGCTTGCTCACTCTCAGAACAGCAGCTTCTGCTCCATATAATGTGATGATGAGCAGGAGAATAGTTATAAATTTTTAATATCCATCTACTTGTCCAAGTAAAGGAGACTCACCATTTATGTTCACTAACGTCAAGTCCGCCATTCGCCACATCAAACCAGATGACATCAATAATCGCACGTTAGTGAAGGTGGTCTATGTCGTGTTGGAGTCCCAGTACCAGAGTGCCCTCTCTGCTGCGGTAAAAGCGATTAACGCGAACCACCCAAAGATTGCGGTTGAAATTAGTGGTTATCTGATTGAAGAACTGCGTGACCCCGATAACTACGAAGAGTTCAAACGGGAAGTCGCCCAAGCCAACTTATTTATTGCCTCCTTGATCTTCATTGAAGACCTCGCCCAAAAGGTGGTTGAAGCTGTGACGCCCCACCGGGATAACCTTGATGCGGCGATTGTTTTCCCTTCCATGCCAGAAGTGATGCGCCTCAACAAAATGGGCACTTTTTCCATGGCACAGTTGGGACAATCCAAGAGTGCTATTGGCGAGTTTATGAAAAAGCGGAAGGAAAAATCCGGTGCTTCCTTCCAAGATGCCATGCTCAAGCTGCTCCGGACATTGCCGAAGGTTTTAAAATATTTGCCCGTTGAAAAAGCCCAGGATGCCCGCAACTTCATGCTGTCTTTCCAATATTGGTTGGGTGGTTCCCCCGATAACTTGGAAAACTTCCTGTTGATGATGACCGACAAGTACATCCTCAAGGGGGCTGAGAAGCTCGATAAAGCCGATTATGCCGAGCCGGTAGTCTATCCCGACATGGGCATTTGGCATCCCCTCGCCCCGAAAATGTTTGAAGACACAAAAGAATATCTCCAGTGGTACAACAGCCGCGATGATATTAGTGACGAACTGAAAGATCCCCTCGCCCCTTGTATTGGCCTCGTGCTGCAACGGACACACCTTGTCACCGGGGATGATGCCCACTATGTCGCCATGCTCCAGGAGTTGGAATATCGCGGCGCAAAGGTAATTCCCATTTTTGCGGGGGGCCTTGATTTCTCGAAGCCAGTCGATGAATTTTTCTGGGATAACACGGTCGCCGGGGTCGAAAAATTACCTCTGGTGGATACGGTGGTTTCCCTAACTGGTTTTGCCCTCGTCGGTGGCCCGGCACGTCAGGATCATCCCAAAGCCATTGATTCTCTCAAGCGGTTGAACCGTCCCTATATGGTGGCGCTGCCGTTGGTCTTCCAAACCACAGAGGAGTGGGAAGAAAGTGATCTCGGTCTGCACCCGATCCAAGTGGCGCTCCAAATTGCGATCCCTGAACTGGATGGGGCGATTGAACCAATTATTCTCTCTGGTCGTGACGGAGCCACAGGTCGGGCGATTACGCTACAAGATCGCGTCGAGGCGATCGCCACCCGTGCTTTGAAATGGACAAACCTCCGGAAGAAGCCCAAGCTAGAGAAAAAACTCGCAATCACAATTTTTAGCTTCCCCCCCGACAAAGGCAACATCGGTACCGCCGCTTACCTCGATGTCTTTGGCTCGATCCATGAAGTAATGAAGGGTCTCCGGGACAACGGCTACGACATTCAAGATATTCCTGAAACTCCCAAAGAGCTGTTAGAGCTGATCATCCATGATGCCCAGGCGCAATACGCTTCCCCTGAGTTAAACATCGCCTATCGCATGGGTGTGCCGGAATATGAAGAACTGACCCCCTATTCCAAACGCCTGGAAGAAAATTGGGGCACCCCTCCCGGTGAACTCAACAGCGACGGTCAAAACCTGCTGATCTATGGGAAGCATTTCGGCAATCTGTTTATTGGTGTCCAGCCCACCTTTGGCTACGAAGGCGACCCGATGCGCCTGTTGTTCTCCCGTTCTGCCTCGCCTCACCATGGCTTTGCTGCCTACTACACTTACCTTGAGCGAGTTTGGGGCGCAGATGCGGTGCTGCACTTCGGTACTCATGGCTCCCTCGAATTTATGCCTGGTAAGCAAATGGGGATGTCTGGTGACTGTTACCCCGATAATTTGATCGGTAATATTCCCAACATCTACTACTACGCCGCCAATAACCCCTCCGAGGCGACGATCGCCAAACGGCGGAGTTATGCGAATACCATTTCCTACCTGACTCCGCCGGCGGAAAATGCGGGTCTGTACAAGGGCTTGAAAGAACTCAGCGAATTGATCGGCTCCTACCAAACCCTCAAGGATGGGGCGCGGGGCGTGCAGATTGTGAATACGATCATGGATCAAGCGCGGATCTGCAACCTTGATAAGGATATCGAGATCCCTGAAACAGATGCCGCCCAAATGTCTCAGGATGAACGGGACAACATGGTGGGCATTGTCTACCGGAAGCTGATGGAGATTGAATCCCGCCTGTTACCCTGTGGCCTTCATGTCATCGGTAAGCCTCCCACCGCCGAAGAGGCGATCGCCACCCTGGTGAACATTGCCAGCCTAGACCGCGAAGAAGAAGGTATTTGGAGTCTCCCCACGATCATCGCCAAGAGCATCGGGCGCAATATGGAGGAAATCTACCGCAACAGTGATCAGGGCATCCTTGAAGATGTGAACCTGCTTCAAGACATCACCGAAGCGACCCGTGCTGCCGTTCGTGCGCTGGTGATGGAGCAAGTCAATGCCGAAGGTCGTGTGTCTCTGGTTTCTAAGCTCAACTTCTTCAACATGGGTAAAAAAGCCCCTTGGGTCGAAGCTCTCCACGAAGCAGGTTACAAAAACGTCGATCAGGAACTCCTTAAACCCCTCTTCGATTACCTTGAATTCTGTCTCGAACAGGTTTGTGCCGACAAAGAACTTGGCGGTTTACTCAAAGCCCTCGAAGGTGAGTATGTCCTTCCCGGCCCCGGTGGCGACCCGATCCGCAACCCCAATGTCCTCCCCACGGGCAAAAATATTCACGCCCTCGATCCCCAATCAATCCCGACCCTTGCGGCAGTTCAATCCGCAAAAGTTGTGGTGGATCGCCTGATTGAACGACAAAAGCTCGATAATGGCGGCGAATATCCCGAAACGATCGCCTGTGTTCTTTGGGGAACCGACAACATCAAAACCTACGGTGAATCCTTAGCGCAAATCATGTGGATGGTCGGTGCAAGACCCGTCCCCGATGCCCTCGGTCGCGTTAACAAGTTGGAATTAATTCCCCTAGAAGAACTCGGTCGTCCCCGCATTGACGTAGTAGTCAACTGTTCCGGCGTCTTCCGTGACCTGTTCATCAACCAAATGAACCTCTTGGATCAAGCCGTCAAAATGGCCGCCGAAGCCAATGAACCCCTCGAAATGAACTACGTGCGCAAACATGCCCTCGAACAAGCCGAGGAAATGGGCATTAACATTCGCCAAGCCGCGACCCGTATTTTCTCCAATGCGTCCGGTTCCTACTCCTCCAACGTGAACCTCGCCGTTGAAAATAGCTCTTGGGAAGAGGAAAAAGAACTCCAGGATATGTACCTGAACCGGAAATCCTTCGCCTTCAACTCCGATAATCCCGGTGTGATGGACGAAAACCGTAAGGTGTTTGAATCTTCCCTGAAGAAAGCCGATGTTACTTTCCAAAACCTGGATTCTTCGGAAATCAGTTTGACGGACGTATCCCACTACTTCGACTCTGATCCGACCAAGGTTGTTGCTTCTCTGCGGGATGATGGCAAGAAACCCTCTGCTTACATTGCCGATACCACCACTGCCAACGCTCAGGTACGGACATTGTCTGAAACCGTGCGTCTCGATGCGCGGACAAAACTCCTTAATCCCAAGTGGTACGAGGGCATGCTCTCCCACGGTTATGAAGGGGTGCGAGAACTGTCTAAGCGCCTGGTGAATACGATGGGTTGGTCGGCAACCGCTGATGCAGTAGACAACTGGGTCTATGAAGATACCAATGAAACCTTCATCAAAGACGAGGAAATGTGTAAGCGTCTGATGGATTTGAACCCCAACTCCTTCCGTCGGATGGTCAGCACCTTACTCGAAGTAAATGGTCGGGGCTACTGGGAAACCAGCGATGAAAACCTTGAGCGTTTACAACAGTTGTATCAAGAAGTTGAAGATCGTATTGAAGGAATTGACGGCTAAGTAAGACTCTTAAAATTCTTCAAGATTGGGTGGGTTCGTCCCACCTTTTTTTGATTAAAATTTAGTATATTTTCATGGTAGAAAGTATGTCAGAGATAAAATTCATCAAAGGAAGTACAGTAAAAGAGAAAGAAAATAATATTGAATATAAAGGTATTTATTCAAAAGATCCCTACAGTAACAAAGGTCAAGAATCAATTAAATCAACTATTTTAGATGACTATTTAAAAAAATATGTTGTGGGTTTTTTAAATGCAGCAATCGAAGGAAAACTATTTCTCGGAATTAGTGATGCAAGAAAAGTAGAAGGAATTTATTTGACAGCGAAAACATATGATCATATTTTTGCACGATTTAGCCAAAAAATTCGAGAAATAGATCCTCCTAACGTTCCGGAAAGCTGCTGCAAAATCATTTCGCATCCCCTCTTTGATGAATCTCTCAATGAAATTGCTGATTTTTATATTTTAGAAATACAAACTTCACAAATATTAAGACAGAAATTTTTATACCGCACTTCTAATTCAGGTAAATTTTATTTTAGAAATGGAGCTTCTACTGAAGAACTGAAAGGAACGAGATTAACGGATGAGATAGATTACAGAAACAATCAATCCCTCCTGCAAGATTTAAATAAGATTGATGTAGAGTTACAAAATAAGCCCAAAAGTATAAAACTCAGGGAATGGAAAATAAATATACTTAAACATTTGGGTCGCACTGATGAATGTCTTCAGATTCAAGAAGAGTTATACAAGGATCAACCCAACAACAACAAAGTTAGAAAAGAATATGCGGCATCTCTTGAAGAGAATGAAAAACTGGAACAAGCGCTTGTCATTTTAGGGTTTGAAAAGCCCAACCCAGATGATTTAAAAGATCCTCAATGGTGTACTTTAGTAGGTATTTTATTAAGAAAAGAAAAGCGTTACAGGGAAGCGATTAACTTTTTCAAGCTAGCTCTTAAAAATGATCCTAAATATAGAAAAGCTAGTTACGAGAAAAATATTACTTATAAAGTACTTTACAACCAAAAATATTCTAGCTAGACTAACTGGAAGCACTTAATTAGTAAATATTGATTCCTGTCGTTGATACAGCGACGGCTAGACATAAAGCACCATATATGGCGCAATGGTCTTGTACTATCAGGTACACTGTGATCTGCCGAAAAGTAGAATATCCTAATTAAGTGCTTTTTATTCTCAAATAATCAAAATTATATATGTTGTCATGAGGAATCAGAAGACTATATTTCTAGAGGGAAAAACTGATGATCTTCAACAAGATTTTCTCAAAGTCCTCAATAATAGAGACTTAGCTAAGCTTCTGGAAATTTCTTATCCTCAACTTATTTATTATTCTCTCAAGACAATCAACTCTGATACTCGATATCGTACCTTTCAGATTCAGAAGAAAACAAAAGGAACTCGAACAATTTGTGTTCCAAATAAATCGTTAAAAATTCTTCAAACTAAAATTAGTCAAATTCTATATTCAATATATACACCCAAATCTTGTGTTCATGGATATGTTTTTGGCAAAAATATGATTACTAATGCAGCGGCTCATCGTCGTAAAGCTTTTGTTCTGAATTTAGATATCCAAGATTTCTTTGGATCAATCAATTTAGGCAGAGTACGAGGTCTGTTAATGGCAGAACCTTTTTCTTTATCCAACACAGTAGCTACGACAATCTCGAATTTATGCTGCTATCAAAATAAGTTGCCTCAAGGATCACCATCATCTCCCATTTTATCTAATCTCATTTGTCAGAAATTAGATCGAGAACTTTCACATTTTGCAAAGAAGCATCGTTTTTACTATACAAGATATGCAGATGATATTACTTTTTCTTCAAAATCTTTAGATGCCTTACCGTTTCTCATAAAAAATTTAGATTTAGTCAAAGAAAAATATCCGATACTCTTAAGTGACGAATTAGAATATATTTTCACAAGCAATGGTTTCACATTAAATCAAAATAAAATTCGGATTCTATACCCTCATCAAAAACAACAAGTTACAGGTTTGGTTGTCAACAAGAAGTTAAATGTTAATCGAAAATATATTCGTAATCTTCGTGCAGCACTATATGCTTGGGAAGAGTTCGGATTAGAGAAAACAAGTCAAGTTTACCTGGAAAAATATGCAAAAACTCCTACACTAAAACAAAAGAAAAAATCACCTTTTGTTGAAGCAATACGAGGAAAAATAGAATTTTTGAAGAATGTTCGCGGAAAAAGTGATCCGATAACTCAAAAGTTTTTGGATAAATATAGTGAACTTTACTCTAGAGATGTTACTCAAGCAAAAGATGACCAAGATAGTCAATCAACTTAAGCAAAAGAATTTTTAATTATAATCGCCGAAAAATTATTACTGGAATGAGGGACGGAGGATCGCCTTAATAATCTTTTAGCCACGACTGTAAACCGTCGCCAAATAGGGTGCTACGATGGGCAACAAAACCCTCTGCCATCCTGGAGAAGCTGAGCGTCATGGCCAAATCCATTGTCACCCTTGTTGATAATCTGCCGGAAAACAACATCACCACAAAAGTTTTGACGGCTCTCGATACCCTATTTCCAGGGGAATGGATAAATTTTCGGGGATTTGACGATGCAATCCGCCAAATTACCCAAGAGACCAATCCAGAGGTGTTGCAACGAATTCGAGACAAGGCGATCGCCCTCTATGATGACCCCAAAAACGGTTACCAGAGTGCGATTTTTCTGTACCAAACCGTTGATCGGGCTGACGCTGCCCTGGGGACTGCCGCCCTCGCCGACAAAATTGGTGAAAAAATCGGTCTTTTGGGCTTTCTCAGTAAATTGACCCCCAAGGCCGACACGAGCCAAACCATCGATCTCGTGCTGAAAATTTCCGTTGAGGCGATCGCCTACTGCAAACTAAACGGTCTCCCCCAGGCAAACCCCCAGGTTCTCGCCCAGGCCCTCCAAGAAAACTATCGGGGTGCCGCCCTGGTGCGCATGGGAACCCTCGTTTGTGTTGATGGCCTTTTACCCCTGGGGCCGGATTTCCTCGAAAAAGTCCACAGCATCATTGGCCAGGTCGATCAAACCGAAGTCCAAAATAATAGCGGTTATACGGTACTTGGTTCGGCTCTGCCAGGGGAAGATACTGCTTCCAAGCTGGGCTTTTTAAGCGAAAATTTCGAGGCTGTGCGGGGCTGGATGCAAAACTGGATCGCGAAAACCGGTGTGTCCCGTAGCTCTGTATTTAGTCAGTTGGGGCGATTTATTGAATTTGCCGACGACAATCTCGATTTAGTGGCTGCTTTTTTGGATCAAACCACCAATTACTTTACCCATACCGGCATTCAAACGGTGGCGACCCACCTCATTAAACGGGCTTACCAGGACGTACAAACAGAAATGGGTTTACTCCCTGAGACGGTCGCACCACCAGAGCCAGTACCCACCGACGCCGGGGCGACGACCCTACAGCTACCCCAACCCCAATTTCGCCATGTGCAAACGGATACGGTGCTGGCGATCCCAAAAGTTTCCATTGTTCACATCGGAAAGCCGAATCCCCAATATCCCCCGGAAGTCGATTTATCGCCGTTGCCCAATAGCGATGTTGTCTCCCGGCTCCACGCAAATTTGTGGAGTGATAATGGTTTTGAGTATTACATCCTGGATGTGGGGAGTTCCAACGGCACTTACCTCAATGGCGTTTTGTTGGAACCTAAGGAAAAACATCTGCTACAAAATGGCGATCGCCTCGATTTTGGCCGGGGCGAAAAGGTCAGCCTCATCTTTGAAATGGGCTAATTGAGAGGCTAATTAAAGATCAAAGTCTGTTGTGAAACTGTCACGGGTCATGGGTTGAGCAATTTCTAGCCCCTCGCCCCCCAACACTTCCAAAGGTTCCCCTTCGATTTGGAACCACACTCCGGCGGTGGGATCAAGGCTAGTGGCCGTATAGAGCACCTGGGCAACGCGACCAATCATCGAGGCACTGCCGCCGCCAAACTGGAACTCTTCGGACAAATTCACGACGATGCCATCCCCTTGGATAATCAGGCTTAATAGTTTGGTACCGGGGGGAATCGTGCTGCTAAGGCCATCCCCTGGGGTTTCTGTGAGTAATTGGGTAAACAGGCTTTCGAGTTGGCCTGTGGGGGTTTCTGCGGTGGGGGTCACTTCGACGGGAGCCAAAGCCAGGCGATCGCCTTCATCTTTAAGCCAGTACACCGTCGGCTGGGGCGTCGTTTCCCCAGGATTTGAATCTGGATTATTGTCGGTGGGATCTTCGCCTTCTGGGGGCTGATTATTCTCAGCGGGAGGCTGTTCATTCACCACCGGGGGCTGATTATCTCCATTGGGAACCTCGGTGCAAGCGGTCGTGAAGGCGATCGCCAAGGCCACTGTACCCAACCCTTGCCAAACGCGTCGTGTCCAGATCATTTGTTTTACCATTGCAAACTTACAGAGCAAAATCCTATACCTCATCCTTTGACAGTCGGTGACCCAATAAAGATTCACTCAGGTAAGTCACCAAAATATACAAAATCGGCACCACAAACAAACTCAACAAAGTCGCCACTAGCATTCCCCCAAAGACCGTCGTCCCCAAAGACTGACGACTGGCGGCCCCAGCCCCCGTTGCCAATGTTAAGGGAAAGATCCCCGATAAGGTCGAAATTGCTGTCATCAAAATTGGTCGGAGTCGTTCCCGGGCGGCCTCAATGGCGGCTTTGGTAATCGATAGCCCTTCGCCACGCAAATGGTTTGCAAATTCCACAATCAAGATCGCATTTTTACTCGCCAAACCAATCAACATCACCAGCCCCACCTGGCAATACACATCGTTAGGGAAGCCCCTAAGCACCAATGCCGTCAAAGCACCACAGATCGCTAACGGTACCGAAAGTAAAATAATCGCCGGATCCAAGAAATTTTCGTATTGCGCAGCTAGAACCAAAAAGACAAAGACTAACCCCAAACCAAAGATAATCGGCGCTTGGCCGCCAGACTCAATTTCCTCTAAGGCTGTACCCGCCCACTCATAACCAAAACTGCGGGGTAACGTTTGCTGGGCGATGCGTTCCATCGTTTGTAAAGCTTCACCAGAACTGACCCCCGGAGCCGCAGAACCATTAATTTCAATGGAACGCAACAGATTGTAGTGGTTAATGGTTTGCGCCCCAGAGCCGGGTGTGACGGTGAATAACTGCCCCAGGGAAACCATTTCGCCCGTGTCGGAGCGGGTATAAACCTGACCAATATCCGCTGGATTATCCCGAAATAGGCCATCCATCTGAACATAGACCCGATAATTATCCTGACCCAAATCAAAGTCATTGACATAGGTAGACCCAAAGGCCGTTTGTAATGTGCCATAGACCTGGGCAATATTGATATTTTTCGCCTTTGCAAAATCCCGTTTAATCTCAAGGTCATACTTGGGATTATTGGCGGCATAGGTACTAAACACCCCTTGGAGGGCAGGATCTTGGTTCGCAGCACCTAGCAGTTGTCCCATGGCTCCCACCAAATCCTGGATGGCAGCGCGTCCACTGCGGTCTTGGAGTTGGAACTGGAAACCACCAAAGTTACTGAGGCCCTGAATCGGCGGTGGATTCACAGGAAAGACGCGGGCTTCAGTAATTTGCGCAAAGGTCGGAAATAGGCGACCGATGATCCCTTGGGCTGTTTGTTCGGGTCGAGTCCGCTCTGACCAAGGTTTCAGGGGACAAAAAATAACGCCAGAATTGGCTTGACTACCGCCCCCAAAACTAAAGCCACTAATGGCAAAGGTGCCGTCAATTTCGGGGATTTTGAGGAGTTCGGCTTCGACCTGCGCCATCACAGCATCGGTGAACTGCATTGAAACCCCCTGGGGGGCCTGGACAAGGGTGATGATGTAGCCCTGGTCTTCTTCGGGCACAAAGGCGCCGGGGACAATTTGGTAAAGCCAGGCGGTTATCACCAGCAGGACAGTAAAAAGACTCACCACGACATATTTCATGCGGGTCAGTTGGAAAAGAATTTTTTGGTAGCGGCGACGGAGCCAATTTTGAAAGCGATTGAATTGGTTAAAGACTTTTCCCAAAGCACTGGTGGGTTCGGGGCGATCGCGCAACAAAACCCCAGCGAGGGAAGGCGTTAGGCTCAGGGCAATAAAGGTTGAAATCGCGATAGAGAAGGCAATGGTGAGGGCAAACTGCTGATACAAAGCTCCTGTTGTCCCTGGGAAAAAAGCCACCGGAATAAATACAGCCATCAGCACTAAGGAGGTGGCAATAACGGCCCCGGTCAACTCTTGCATCGCGGCGATCGCCGCCTGTTTTGGGGCCATGCCTTTCTCGTGGATGAGCCGGGCAATGTCTTCGACGACCACAATCGCATCATCGACCACTAGACCCGTCGCGAGGGTCAAACCAAAGAGGGTCAGACTGTTAATCGAAAAATTGAAGAGTTTAATGAAAATAAACGTCCCAATCAAGGCAATGGGAATCGTCAAGGTCGGCACGAGGGTTGTGCGCCAATCTTGGAGAAAAAGGAAAATCACAAAAATCACTAAGGCGATCGCCGTGATGAGGGTGATCACCACTTCCCGCATCGATGCCGCCACATAGTCGGTCGTATTAAAAGCAATCCGATAATCCAACCCAGGCGGAAACTGTTCCGAAAGGACTTCCATCTCCGCAATGACGCGATTTGCCACATCCAGGGCATTACTCCCCGGCCGCTGGAAGATCCCGATCCCGACAGCCTGGTTGCCCCGGTAGCGGACAGTGGTGTTGTAGCTCTCCGCTCCCAGCTCAACGCGGCCCACATCCCGCAGTTTGATAATCTGACCCTGCTCATCAACCTTGAGAACCAGTTCTTCAAACTCTGGCACTGTTCCCAGGCGTCCCCCTTGAATTTCTAAGTCAAACTGATACTGTTGTCCGGCGGGAGCGGGGGATTGGCCCAACTGTCCAGCCCCCACCAGGCGATTTTGTTCTTGAATTGCGGCGACTACGTCCTGGGGGATGAGGCGACGGGCCGCCAGACGATTGGGATCAAGCCAGACCCGCATCGCATAGCGACGTTCCCCAAAAATTTGGACATTACCGACCCCTTCTAGTTTGCGGAGGGCATCGAGCAAATAATTATCGGCATAGTTACTGAGAAAGACATCGTCATATTCGCCCGCCTCAGAGTACAAACCGACCCCAAGGACAATGTTATTGCTGCTTTTCGCCACCCTGACTCCGTTTCGCTGAACTTCTGCGGGCAGTTGTGAGGTGACGGCGGCAAGTCGGTTTTGGATATCGACGGCGGCCAGGTCTTCATTACGACTCGCATCAAAGGTGGCCACAATCGTGCTCAGACCGTCGTTACTACTGGTGGAGGAAAGATATCTGAGACCTTCGATCCCGTTGAGTTCTGCTTCAAGGATATTAGTAACGGTTTGCTCTACCACTTCAGCACTGGCCCCGGTGTAGCTGGCGGTGATGCTGATTTGGGTGGGACTAATTTGGGGAAACTGGGCAACTGGGAGGCTGGGAATCGTAATGAGACCGACCAGTAAAATAATCACACCACAAACCAGGGCAAAAATAGGCTTCTTGATGAAGAGCTTAGAAAACATTGGGAGAATCTGAGAAAAGCATCTCCCTATCGTAAGAGTTTTTTTCCAGAAAGGCCGGTAATTTTCTGGGTTTCGCGTCAAATTCTTTGTTTTTGTGTTTCAAATCAGAAAATCTTTAATGGGGAAAGGCTTGGCGTTAAAATTGGAATTCACCCCTGCTCACCCTAAACCCTCCACAGCAATGACTTCTGCTTCTCCGTCCCCTCAGCTCAGCGATCAACTGCCGCCAACGGTGGAATTACGGCCTAGCTATAACATTCCCCTGGTGCTGATTATTAGCGGGATTCCCCTGGCCCTCTGGCAAATTTGGGTGGGGGCGATCGCCTCTTTATTTGGTCTATTTTTACTTTTTCAAGCAGTAACCCTGCGACTAGAATTCACCGCCACGGATTTAGATGTTTATCGCAGCGGCGATCGCATTCGGCGTTTCCCCTATCGCGAATGGCAAAATTGGCGCATCTTTTGGACAAGGGTTCCCATCCTGTTTTACTTTAAAGAAATCAATAGCATTCATTTTTTACCGATTATTTTTGACCCCCGCACCCTCCAGCAGGTTCTCGAAGCGCGCTGCCCCCGCCAAGACTAAAACCCTTCATTAATGACGCTTTCCCCTGCGTTGTCACCCGTTGCCCCTAAGGACAAACTTTTATGAGTTCAGACCCCCAACAAGACCGACCCAAATTAGATCTGCAACCCACTCCCAAAGAACCCTTAAATTTGCCCTCTGAAGCGAGTGGTACCGAGACTGATGCCAGTGCTTCAACTCCTGCGCCAGACCAGGCCCCAGAGACCACGACAGACAACACTGAATTAGAACAATTACGGGCAGAGAAAGAAGCTCTCTTGGCAGAGATTGCCGCGCTTAAGGCAGAAAAAGAGGCCCTCTTACAGGCGGAAACAGGGGATCTGCAAGCTCAACTAGAACGGTTGATGGCCACAGGACTCCAAACCCTCGAAGACAGACAGGCAAGCTTGCAAAAATCTGTTGCCCAGTTGGAGCGACGCCGGGACAAAATTCGTGAGGAAATGCGCACCACTTTTGCGGGCACGTCCCAAGAAATTGCGGTGCGGGTACAAGGGTTTAAGGATTATCTCATTGGGAGCTTGCAGGATTTGGCGATCGCCGCCGAGCAGTTAGACTTACCCAGCTTTGATCAAGATTGGTCTGCGGCACCGTCACCAGTACCAACCCCGGAGCCTCCTCCTCAAAAATTAACTCCACCCCAGTTTTCGGAGCAAAGTTTTGCAGCTAAGGCGCGTCGAATCCAGGAAATGCTGGATCAATACCGGATGTCGCCGGACTACTATGGCCCCCCTTGGCAACTGCGTCGCACCTTTGAGCCGATCCATAGCGAACGGGTGAAGAAATGGTTCTTTGACCAAGGCGGACGGGGCGCGATCCGAAGCATGGGTAGCCGTCTGCAAAATATTCTTGTGGCTTCGGCCAGTTTATCGGTGCTCTACAGTCTCTATGGCGATCGCCTCCGGGCCTTGATTTTGGCTAATACCCCAGAACGCCTCGGCGAATGGCGGCGGGGCTTACAGGACTGTCTCGGCATCTCCCGCAGTGACTTCGGGCCAAACTCTGGGGTCATTTTATTTGAAAGTCCTGATGCCCTCGTCCAAAAGGCGGATCGACTCGTAGAAGATGATAGACTACCGCTAATCATTATTGATGAGGCTGAGGACAATATTAATCTGTCGTTGCTGCAATACCCGTTGTGGCTTGCATTTGCGCCGGAACCCCAGTCCGATTCTTCTTACTTTTTCTAAGTTTTTGCACGTGTTTTCTGCATCGGAGTAATGGGTTATGAATCTTTCGTTGGCGATCGCCCCCTTCTGCATCGGAGTGGCCTATTTATTGGGCGCTATTCCCACGGGCTACCTAGCTGGCAAGTGGCTCAAGGGAATTGATATCCGCGATTATGGTTCCCGTTCCACAGGGGCGACCAACGTCCTCAGAACCCTCGGTAAAAAAGCGGGGATCACGGTGTTGCTTTTCGATGCGCTCAAGGGAGTTGCGGCGATTTTATTTTTTAAGCTGCTTTATACCCACCCCGAATGGATTGCCTTTCCTGCCAACTATGACCAATATTGGCTCACCATGGCCGTGGCGATCGCCGCTGTCTTAGGCCACAGCAAATCTATTTTCATTGGCTTTAACGGCGGCAAATCCGTTGCCACCAGCATCGGCGTCCTTTTGATTATGGCTCCTTGGGTTGCCCTGGGCACCATCGTCACCTTTGCGGCGGCAATCACTTTAACCCAAATCGTTTCCCTGAGTTCGATCAGTGGGGCGATCGCCGTGATGCTTTTGATGATTGTTTTACAGCAGCCCCTCCCCTACATTCTCTTTGGGGCGATCGCTGGTATTTATGTCATTGTGCGCCATCGCAGTAATATCCAAAGAATCATCGCTGGTACCGAACCTAAAATCGGGGCTAAAGCGACAAACTAAATTTTGAAATTAATGCCCAAAAAATCAAACTCTGTTTGCGGAGATCGGGAAAGGGTTGTCTGCGTTTTTGATTGACTTTTCCGGTCTAATTTGTGAAGGTGTCGCTTTATTGAAGAGCCAGAATATTTGATGATTTTAAGGTTGTGTAGTCTTTGTTTATGGGCATAATCTTTTCAAATAAAGAGCTGAAATGACGGCTTTTTCCTAATTCGATTCGGGTCAATTTCCTTGATTACTTTTCTGCCGCCACAAAGTAAAAAATCAAGTCGAACCAATTAAAAAAGCACTGAGACTATTCCCAGTGCTGTTGTTTTATTAGATTATTAAAACCAAAATCCCAGTGATGTTTTATTTAAACCTACGGGTGGAATAAAAGATCAGGGAAGAAACGGTTGAACTCAATTAATAGTCCGGCCGTAAAAACCATCATTGCGGTCAACAACACCGGCGCAGAAGATAAGAACTTATCCATTTATTTACTCCAAAAAGAATGATAAATACTTAAAAATGAAAACCTAGCGAGGAGAGATGGGGACATCCGCATCCTTCACGACTAGCTCACCGGAAGTAAATTCTTTCAGAGCAGCCAAAGGCCAAGCAAAACCAGCCAACATCAAACTAAATGCCCGGGGGACATTGATGATGACTTCTTGCATTGCCGCATCTTTTTCATCACGGACTGCGATCAGATAAGCGCGACCAGCCCAGCCGATCCAACCAGCAATGTAGAGAAAGAGAATACTTGGAATTAAAAATTCACCGGCATGATCAAGACGGCCGTCCACGATGAGGTGGGGCAAACCTTCGGGGCCACAGAGGGCTTCAGAGTAAGCAGCGGCACGGTTTTGACCGGAGTTCGGGTCTGCGGTGGTGTTGCGGAAGTTCTTTGCTCTTTGTTTATAAGCGGCGGACTCACTACAGGGGGTTAAGTGAGACAAAGAATCTGCTTTCACGGGGGAAGCAAAACCCAGCCACAAAGTTAAAGAGAGAGCAAAGGCGCAAACAACAGCTACGAAACGTTGCATAAGTTTGTTTCCTTTTGTTACAAAATAATTAAGTTTTTTGTACAAAAGATACGCCAATCCATTTGTACTTTGGAAGCAATATTACTGTGACCAGCGTATCGAGTAAAGGCAAAAAAGGTTAAAGTTGTTAACTTAAATCTAAGTTATACCGATATATGAGCATTGTTTTAGCAATCGAAACAAGTTGTGATGAAACTGCCGTTGCAATTGTTAATAATCGTAAAGTTCTTGGCAATGTGGTTGCTTCACAAATCGACATTCATCGGGAATTTGGCGGCGTTGTGCCAGAAGTAGCATCGCGGCACCATTTAGAAAGTATCAATGCTTGTATTGACACGGCCTTTGAGCAGTCGGGGCTGAGCTGGTCTGAAATTGAGGCGATCGCCACTACCTGTGCGCCGGGCTTAGTGGGGGCTTTGTTGGTGGGAGCGGCCGCCGGAAAAACGTTAGCGATGGTGCATAACAAGCCTTTTATTGGCGTTCATCACCTAGAGGGACACATTTATGCCAGCTACCTCAGTCAACCGGAGTTAGAACCGCCTTTTCTCTGTCTCTTGGTTTCTGGGGGGCACACGAGCTTCATTGAGGTGCGCGGTTGTGGGGAATATGAACTGTTGGGAGAAACCCGTGATGATGCGGCTGGAGAAGCCTTTGATAAGGTGGCACGGTTGCTGAAGGTGGGTTATCCGGGGGGGCCAGTGATTGATCGTCTGGCTAAAGCAGGAGATCCCCAAGCCTTTAAGTTGCCAGAGGGGAGAATTTCCTTACCGGGCGGGGGTTACCATCCCTACGATTGCAGTTTTAGTGGTCTAAAAACGGCGGTGCTGCGTTTGGTGCAGCAATTTGAAACCGAAGGGAAAGCCGTGCCTGTAACAGATATTGCGGCCAGTTTTCAATACACTGTTGCCCAGGCTTTGACGAAACGAGCTGTGCGGTGTACAGGCGATCGCCAACTGCAAACCATTGTGGTCGGTGGTGGTGTGGCAGCAAACAGTGGTTTACGAGAAATTTTGACGGCGGCGGCGGCGGAAGCAGGAATTCAGGTTTATTTCCCGCCCCTCAAGTTCTGTACGGATAATGCGGCGATGATTGCCTGTGCGGCGGCGGAACATTTCCAGAAAGGCGATCGCTCCCGGCTAGATTTGCCTGTGGCCTCCCGGTTGCCGATTACCCAGGTGCAAACTCTATACGCCCCTCTAGTTCCCCTCAAGGGGAAATCTTAAGCTGCGCCACCTCCCTCCAGGGACACACCCCCTCTGGCCTATCGGCCACCTCCCTCAAGGGAGGATTTTTAGGCGAAGACGGCGGTGCGGTTGCCGTAAACTAAAACGCGATTTTGCAGATGGAGGCGGACGGCGCGGGATAAAACAATACGTTCTAAATCTTTGCCTTTGCGAATTAGATCTTTCACGTCATCCCGGTGACTGACCCGCACCACATCCTGCTCGATAATCGGCCCTTCGTCGAGATCCTGGGTGACGTAGTGGGCCGTGGCACCAATGATTTTTACGCCTCGGTCGTAGGCGCGGTGGTAGGGTTTCGCCCCCGCAAAGGCCGGTAAAAAAGAATGGTGGATATTGATCACCTGGTTAAACTGGCCGAGAAAATCAGGACTAAGCACCTGCATATATTTGGCGAGGATCACCAGATCGATGTTGTATTCCTGCAACAGGGCCAATTGTTTCGCTTCTTGCTCCGCCTTGGTAGCTTTGGTGATCGGGATATGGTGAAAATCAATCTTAAATTGTTGGGCGATCGCCTCTAGTTCCTGGTGATTGCTAATAATCAGGGGAATCTCTGCTTTGAGTTCTTTGGCCTGTTGTCGCCAGAGAAGATCCAGCAAACAGTGATCCTGTTTTGTGACCCAAATGGCCAACCGGGGAACCTGATCAGAAAAATGTAGGCTGTAGGTCGCCCCCAACGGTTTGGCGATCGCCCCAAAGGCCGGTTCAATGACCTCCCGTGGCAGGTTGAATCCGTCTAGCTCCCACTCGATGCGCGTCAGAAATAAACCAACGCTAAGATCCGTATGTTGGTCGGCGTGGATAATATTGCCGCCGTTGGCATAGATAAAGTTGGCAATTTTCGCAACCAGACCTTGTTGATCCGGACAGGACACTAGCAGAGTAGCAGTGGGCATTGCTTTTGTAGATTCTTAAAGGTTCGCAAAACTCCATTATTGTACGGGTTTCGCCTTGAAAATGAACGGTGTAGCGAGAAACTCACGAAAAAATGACACAGACTTGGGCGCAGGTACAGCACACTTTCCAACAAATTTGGGGCTACGATGACTTTCGGCCACCCCAGGATCAGATTATCCGCAGTTTACTCGCCGGACAGGATGCTTTGATTATCATGCCCACCGGTGGCGGCAAATCCATTTGTTTTCAACTGCCAGCTATTTTACAAACGGGTCTGACCCTGGTGGTTTCTCCCTTGGTCGCTCTCATGGAAAATCAAGTGCAAACTCTCCAGGCAAAACGCCTCCCGGCCCGACTCCTCCACAGTCAGTTGTCAAAATTAGAGCGGTGGCAAACCCTGCAGGCAGTAGCCAAAAACCAGTTGCGCTTGCTGTATCTATCGCCAGAAACCCTTTTAAGTCCCCCGGTTTGGGAAATACTGATTCAACCCCAGCTCAAGGTGAATGGTTTAATCCTCGATGAAGCCCATTGTTTGGTGCAGTGGGGGGATACCTTTCGTCCGGCCTACCGACGCTTAGGGGCTGTGCGTCCCGCCTTACTACGCCACAAACCCAAGGGCACAAAAATGGCGATCGCCGCTTTTACGGCCACCGCTGATCCCCAAGCTCGAAAGAGTATCAGCCAAACCCTCCAGCTCAAGAGTCCAAAAAAATTTGTCGAGAGTCCCTATCGCCCCAATTTACAGTTAGCGAGCCGCACCGTTTGGAGTCCCAAGGGCAAACGAGACCAGTTGCACCGATTGCTACAAACCAATGCCAAGGCGTCGGGGTTGATTTATGTCCGGTCGCGGCGGGAGGCGGAAGCCCTAGCCATGACCCTGGGGCAACAAAATTATCAGACAGCGGCCTACCATGCGGGTCTTAGTCCAGGCGATCGCCGCCAACAGGAAAAAGATTGGCAAACGGGGCGCTTACAATTTGTCGTTTGTACTAATGCCTTTGGGATGGGCATTGATAAAGCTGATGTGCGCTGGATTCTTCACTACCATCCCCCTAGTCTGCTGGCGGAGTATCTCCAGGAAATTGGTCGCGCCGGCCGCGATGGAAAAAAAAGCACAGCCCTAAGTTTGGTCAGTGAACCCACAGGCCTTTTAAACCCGGAGGATAAAAATCGCACGCGCTTTTTCCAACAAAATCTCCAAAAGCAGATCCGCCACGCCGCAAAATTGGCCCAGACCCTTCCTCTCCAGGGCAGCATTTTAGAACTCGATCACCAGGCAGAATTAAGCCTAGGGATTTTACACAGCACCGGACAACTCCGCTGGCGGGATCCGTTTACCTACGAACGTCAGCCAACCTTAGACCCGAAAGCCTTCACACTTCTGAAACAGCAACAAATCCACGCTGTTCGCCAGCTACAAACCTTTTGGCGACAAAAAACCTGCCGCTGGCAATTTTTAATCGACAGTTTTGGTTTCCATGACCAGGCCAAAGACTTCCGCTGTGGCCATTGCGATCGCTGTCAGAACTCTTCATGATCAAGGCAAAAGGCGATCGCCTTTTTTCCAGTTACCAAGGAGAAACCCCATGTACGTTTTAATCGGTGGTGCCGGGATGATGGGACGAGATCTCGCCAAAACCCTCCAACGAATGAACCACACCGTTGCGATCATTGATACCGATCCGGCCGCTTGTCAGGATGCCCGCGAAAAAATTGGTGTCATGGCCTTTGAAGGAAGTGCCGTTAAAACCAGTGTCCTCATCGAAGCTGGCATCCGCAAAGCCAACGCCGTCATTGCCACGCTCCGGGACGATGCCCTCAATCTCGCTTTGGTGACTCTCTGCAAACACTATGGTGTCCCGCAAATCATTGTTCGGATGCGCGATCGCGACTTTATCGAGCCCTACAAACTCGCGGGGGCAACCCACATTATCAGCACCACAGAACTGGCCCTCAATCGCGTGGTCAATGCCATCGAATATCCCGAAGTCGATGCGATGATGCATTTTGAACAGGGACAAATCGAAGTTTTAAAGCTCTCGATTCCTGAAAATTGCGCCATTGTTGGCCGGAGCGTCGCAGAACTGGCCCAGGATCATCGGTTTCCTGCCGGGACATTAGTAATCGGCTACCAAGCGCACCCCCACGAAGAATTACAAATCCCCAATGGCAGCACCCTCCTAGAGAGCGGTTCGACAATCCTCGCTGTCACCAAACCAGAACTGGTACACCAGTTGGTGGACTTTATGGGGTTGTGTGTCGTTTAGGGATCCCGCAAGGCGAGAATTTTTTGGTTCAACTCCTGTAAATAGGGCCGGGCCGTCTCATCACTGATTAAACCCTTGAGAATCGCTTCGTTGATGGCACTTTTTTCCGCGAGAAAGAGGCGATGGCGCAACCCTTCTAAATAAGCTTGGTTTTCAAACTGGCTCAGTTTTTGGGTGAGGCGCTGATTATAAAGTCCCCGCAGCTCTTCCTCGGCGTTGGCAATGCGGGCCTGGTAGCTGGCAAAGAGTTCTTCGTAGAGGAATTTTGGCAAACTGCCACTCTGCAACAGTTCCTTCAGTTCCTCCTGGGCAGATTTGGCGGCGATTAGATTAAGTTGCAAATTTTCGAGATGTTGGCGGACGGGGGAAGGCTTGGCGAGTTGGAGCTTTTTCACGAACCAAGGCAAGCTCAAACCTTGACCAATCAGGGAAACTAGGACGGTACTAAACACGAGGGTAATCACCTGCGATCGCCCTTGGAGGGTTAAAGGCAAACCGAGGGCGAGGGCCATGGACAAAGAGCCTTTCACATTACCGAAAATGAGTACGTGCTGCCAGCGGAGGGGCAAGGGGCGGTCAAAAAATTTCAGCACCGATAGCAGAGGATAAATCGAACAAATTCGCCCCACTTGATAGGCCACCACCGCCAGTAAAGCTGCCGGAATTGTCTGTAACAACGATAAAGGTGCGACCTCAATCCCCACAAACAAAAAAATGAAGGTATTCACCCCAAATCCCGCATATTCCCAGAAATTCAGGAGCGTAATTGTTACGGAGCCGGAGCATTCTCGCAGCGCCACGTTGCCGATCAAAAGTCCCGCGATCAACACGGCGATCGCACTAGAAACCCCCAAGGCTTGACCAATTTGAAAGGTGCCCAGAGAAACCGCCACCGTCAACAAAATATTACTGAGGGGGTCATCCAACTGCCGGAACAAGCCAATGCACAAATAACCCAGACCCAGGCCCAGCAAGCCACCCCCCACAAAGGCAATTAAAATTTGTTCAACCCCTTCCCCGACGCTAAATGAGCCTTGTAGATGAATGGTGGTCACGATATTTAGCAGAACAAGGGCAATCCCATCGTTAAACAAACTTTCTCCTTCCACAATGGTCGCCAGTCGCCCTGGTACTGGCACCGTCCGAAACGCCGCAATCACCGACACCGTATCTGTAATCGTGAGAATAACGCCCACCGCACAGGCCGTTAGCCAAGCTAAATCTAAGCTGACCTTCAGGAAAAAAGCGGTGATTGTCGCCGCCAAAAGCACCCCAGGCCCCGCTAAAAGGGCAATCGGTTTAATGGTGCTCCGCAAACGACTGATATCGGTATTGATCGCCGCCTCAAAAATTAGAATCGGCAAGAATAAATTGAGAATAACCTCAGGATTCAAGCCAATGGCATCGGAGAGAATTTGTTTGGGGATCAACAACCCTGCCAGCACCAGACCAATCACGTAGGGAATCCTCAACCAGCGGGTCACCAGTGCCACGACCGTCGCCACCAACAGCAACAAAATTAAAGTATTCACCAATCCGGTAAAGGCATTGGCCGGCAAAGAAACCGCTTGTCCGAACAGGAAGATGTGGCGCACAATGATCAGGGGAGGATTGGGCACGGTGGTAAGTTTCCTTGGTGAGAATAATCGGTTGCAACATCCTACGGTAACGGCGATCGCCAGAAATCGACAGGCTGACGCAAAATTTTTGATGCTTAGTGACGGGATATTGATATGGTGCGGGTAATGATAACGGGCCTGGGTTTACGCTGTGCCCTGGGCGATCGCCACCAGGCTTGGCAAAAATTACAACGGGGAGAAAGCGCGATCCAATTGCGGCAACCGTTTCGGGATTTACCCGTTATTCCGGTGGCGATGTTGGGGAAAGAACCTATAGATTTAGAAACACTCCGGCGATCGCTCGTTGAGGCGACCCTCGTAGATGCTGGCTTAGAACCGCCTTTAGAACATTGCGGGATTGTGATCGGCTCTAGTCGGGGCTTTCAGGGGCAGTGGGAAAAGCTGCGGTACGACGACCAACAAGGACATCAGAGGGGATTAGAGAATTGGTTAACTTATTTGCCCAACCAATTGGCGATCGCCACGGCCCAGCAAGTTGGCTCCCAAGGGCCAGTTTTAGCACCGATGGGGGCTTGTACCACCGGATTATGGGCGATCGCCCAGGGCTTTGAACTTTTGCAACGGGGCGATCACCCACAGGTGTTAGCCGGAGCAGTGGAATCTCCCGTCACACCTTTAAGCATTACGGGGTTCCAGAAAATGGGGGCTTTAGCGACGACGGGCTGTTTTCCCTTTGACCAGCGGCGGGAAGGCTTGGTTTTAGGGGAAGGGGGGGCGATCTTTCTGCTCGAAACCCTAGAATCGGCCCAGCAACGAAACGCCAAAATTTACGGGGAAATCCTCGGCTGGAGCTTTACCTGTGATGCCCACCACATGAGCGCGCCCCAAGGTAATTATCAGGTCGCAATGAAGGCGATCGCCCAATGTTTAGAGCGTTCCGGCTTGGAACCCGAAGATATAGATCACATTCACCCCCACGGCACCAGTACCCGTTTAAATGATCAAGCCGAAGCAACGATGATCGAAACGCTATTTCCCCACCGTCCTTTTGTCAGTGGTAGTAAAGGGGCAACGGGTCATACCCTCGGCGCATCGGGAGCTTTGGGGGTTGCGTTCTCGCTGTTAATGTTGCGGGAGCAACGGCTTTTTCCCTGTGTAGGCTTAGAACAATCAGAATTTGACTTGAATTTCGTCATGAAAGCCCAGAATACTCCACTCCAGAATGCTCTCTGTTTTAGCTTTGGGTTTGGTGGTCAAAATGGGGCGATCACCCTTCAAAAATATTTTTGAGGGATTCAGAATTTATGTACCAAACTAATCAAATCTTGGTAAACCACTCGGCATCAACATCGACTGACTCAATCAAATTGATTTTGACCCCTAGGCCAAGTTCTTTAAGTCGTTGAACTAACTGCTCACCATCTATTAAATCAATGGGCGGTGCACCATCACGAGTTGCTTCTTTGATTGCGTCTCGCGTAAAAGTTCCTGTTGTAATCATCAAGCCTTTATCAGTTCTCCCTTGCATTGCGCCTCGGAAATCTCGGATTTGACTTGCCGTCACTGAGCCTTGATAGCGCTTGCATTGAAAGAGTACATGAAAACTCAGAAATCCATTAATTCTTGCAATGCCGACCCCATCAATTCCCCCATCCCCTGATTTACCTGTAACTTGTACCTGAATAAAACCAGACTCACGCAGCAACCGTTGAGCTAATCGCTCGAAGGCGGCGGGGTCTAATGACAAAAGAATTTCGTGAAGCTGTTGATGCCAAGTGCTTTCATCTAAATTTTCCGTAGTTTCAGTTGATTGGTTTGGTAAATCTATCGAGGCTTTATTCTTCTTGTCTACTTCTCGAACAAACCTAACAACTTCCCTAGGATCGAGATCGTCGGGGTTGATCGTCGTTGAGGTTAAAGACCAAACGCCCCGTGCTGAATTTTCTAAAAGACCATATTTTTTTAGATAAGTCCGACTCCATGCCAGTCTATATTCGACTTCACTCTGGGATGTGTTTCCATGAATAATTTCAAGAATCTGATCTGGCAGATTTAATAACTGGATGACCTGTTCATAAATTTCTTCAATGGTGCCAGAGCCTCCTAATGTTTGCAGAGCTTGAACAGTAGGAACCAGCAAAGCATCAAAAGTAGGTACTGGGGGAGCTGAATGATTCATAAAAAGCGTGTGCTAATTTCTATGTCCATGATCAACACCCTAAATCTTAAGGGATTAAGCTTCTTACAAATCTTTGGAATCTTGTCTCAATTAAGTTGTAATTCCTTCTAAAACATCGTCCGTAAGGTCATAAAGATCACTTAGTTTTTGCAATTGTTCATCGGAAGCTTCCCAGAAACCGCGCCCATGGGCTTCCAGCATCCGCCCGACAATATTACGAAAAGCTTCGGGGTTGGCCTCTCGCAATTTTTGCGCCATGGCGGCATCGAGGGCATAAGTCTCTGCGGCTTGATCATAGACCCATTGATCCTGGAAATCGACTGTACCGCCCCAACCGATTAAAGCTGTCATTCGCTGGGAAATTTCGTAGGCTCCACCCGAACCCTGATCCGCCATCGCCTCGGCCCATTTGGGGTTGAGCAGCTTAGAGCGATATTCCGTGCGCAATACAGATTCCAATTTGCGGGGCGTTGTATCTTTTGAAAAACTTTCTACAAAGCTGGCCGTAACCGTTTTGCCGCTGGCATTTTCCGCTGCTTTTTTCAGACCCCCGGTATTGGCGTAGTATTCCTGGATATCTGTGAGGCCATATTCCACCGAGTCAATTTCTTGCACAAGGCGATCGCCTGTTTGGAGTAATTTTTTCAAGACCTCCGGGCGTGCCTGACCCTTATCATTGCGGCCATAGCTGTACTGGTTGCGGCCTTCCCAGGTTTTCGCCAGTTCATCACTGTTGTTCCAGTTGCCTTCGACGATTTGATCATTCACCAGGGAGCCGAAATCTCCGGCAGGATTGGAAAACAAGCGGGCGGTGGTATTTTCAACCCCTTCGGCCTGAAGTTCGAGACTGTGTTTGCGGATAAAATTTTGCGCGGGATCTTCGTCTATGGTGGCGGCCCGGTGGAATAGATCATCGAGTAGTTCAATGATGTTGACAAAGCTATCCCGGAAAATCCCCGATAGGTTCGCCAAAATATCGATGCGGGGGTGGCCGACGACCTCCAGGGGCAACAACCCATAACGGACAATGCGCCCCGTGCCCTCCTTAATCGGTTCTGCGCCCACCAATTCCAGCAGAATGCCTAAAGATTCCCCCTTTGTTTTAATCGCATCCAAACCCCAGAGCATCACCGCTACCGTCTCTGGATAATTGCCCGTTTCTTCAAGGTGTTGCTGGATGATTTTTTTGCCAATTTCTCGACCGCGAGCATAGGCCGCCGGGGAAGGCATCCGGTAGGGATCGAGGGCATGGATATTCCGTCCCGTGGGCAAAACCCCCAACCCATCCCGCAGCAAATCGCCTCCAGGGGCAGGGGGGATATATTCGCCGTTCAAACCCTTGAGCAAACTCACTATTTCTTCGTCCGTTTGCAGCAGGCGATCGCCAATTTCCCGCGCCTCTGTGAGTAAATCTGGTTGATCGCAAATAATTTCCTGCTCTCCCTGGGCGACCTTAGCGAGGACATTTTCCGAAAGGCGATCGCCAAAGTAAGCCGTAAGATAACTTTGGATAATTTCGGGACTAGGTTTTTCTCCCAGGACATGGAGACCAGAAGAGAAGAGCCGTTGCTCTAGGGTTTGCAGGTATTCATAAATGTGGACGAAATAATTTTGCAGGGCGTTTTTACTGAATAAGGAAGCATTTTCGACCGTAAACGCGATCCCCTGTTCTTGCCCCACCGTAAACGGACAATCTTCCGGCAGACCGAGATCGACAATTTTTTGGATAATGTCGGGGCGGAGAGCGTCATTTTTCTCTGGATCTTCGCGATATTCCCCAATCAGATCCCGCAGCACCAACAGTTCTTTGTATAAACCGGCCCGACCATAGGGGGGCACATTGTGGGAAATCAGGGTGCCGTAACCGCGCCGCTTCGCCAAAATCGACTCTGAAGGATTATTCGCCGCGTAAATATATAAATTTGGCAGATTTCCCAACAAAATATCCGACCAAGAATAGCTGGTATTCCCCAGGGGTGAACCAGGCAACCATTCCACCGTGCCATGCATCCCGAAGTGAATCAGGGCATCGGCGCGGAACTCATTTTGAAGCCATTTATAAAAGGCGGCATATTGGGGATGGGGCGTGAGGTCTTTTTCAAACATTAACCGCATCGGATCGCCAGAAATGCCCAGGGGCGGCTGCACGCCGATCCACACCTTCCCGAACTGGATCCCCCCCACCTGACATTTGCCGCCAAAGGTTTTCAGGCCCGTATTCGTTAAACTCTGCCACTGTTTTTCAATTTTCTGGGTCAGAAGATAGCCCAACCAACGATCCATGGTTTTGAGATCGATATTTTCCAGGGTCTGCTGGGGCGCCAAGGCAGGATCAAGGCGATAGGCTTCGTCAGCCGCTTTCACCAAGCGAATGATTTCTTCGCCATCTTCTGGAAAATTCCCCACGTCATAACCCGCCGCCTGGAGCACTTTGAGGAGATGCACTAAACTTTTTGGGACATTTAACAACGCCGCTGTGCCCGTCGCCCCGTAGCCCGGCGGAAAGCCATAGAGCAAAATGGCCAATTGGCGATCGCCTGGGGCGGTATTTTTCAGGCGAATCCAATTTTTTAGTCGTCCTGTGAGCCGTTTCACCCGTTCGGGGATCAGGTAAATTTCTTCCCCGACGAGGCCACCGAGGGGAATCGTATCAATTGCCCCATCCAGTTCTGGCAGGGCATAGAGCACCACACTTTGGAGGCCACCGATCCCTTGTCTCGTCCAGGAATGGAGGTCTTGGATTAACAAGGGAGCCGCAACGAGGTAGGGAATATTTTTCGCGCTCAAGATACTTTTCGCCACTTCCACCTGCCGCCCTGCTTCCATGGAACCGGCCGGGCCACCCACCAGGGGAAACCCAATCGTCGAAACAATGCCCTCGACCTTTACTGCATCAGCTTTAAGGGATTTAATGGCCACCTGACCATGCAAGCGTTGGTGCTGTTCGTAGTCAGTGGTCAGCCAATCCCGGACGATCACATGGGCCTCGACACCGTTGATAAAAATCGGCAGGGGCACCAACCCGTCGGCCTCAAATTTACGGATCAGTTGGGGAATGTAGGGTTGCTTTGTGACAACGTGCTTGCGGTAGAGGAGGACAGCAACGACGGGGTTTAATTTTTGTTCCGGGAAGCTTTGGCGATGCCAGTCGAGATATTTTTGGGGACTGAGAAAATAGCCTTCGTGGTCGGGATGAAGCAGGCCCAGATTTGGCGTTTCTACCACAGCCGGCAATTCCCCGATTTCTAAACCCAAATAATTTTCGGCGATCGCCCAACACATGGCCGCCACATTGTCCGTTCCGCCCGCATTCCAATAGCCATAGATAATCAGCCAATTGCGCAGATCCTGAACCTTTTTGGCGGGAATATATTTCAGCAGCTTCGGCCCGGTCTTGAGGAAACTTAGGTAGCCAGCGAGCTTATCTTCTTCTTTGCTGTTGGTGAATTTGCTGAGGATAAATTTAATCGGCTTCGGCATCCCCTTGGGTTGCTCGCCGATGACAAACTTGCCCAACCGAGTCAGGGCCATCAGCTCCAGGGCCGACTCAAACACAAGGCGCACCGGAATATTTTCGACCCGTTCCCGCAGCCAAATCACCTGGTCATAGTCAAAAATCAGACTGGTGAAAAAAACATCGGCCCCCTGTAAAGCTTGGGCCACGGCCTCTGGTTGACTAGCCAAATCCCGGTCATTAAAGGTCAACACCTCCAGGTCGGGACAACGGGCGATCGCCTTTTGGGCAGCATCCCGATACAAGCTGGCATTAAACGCTTCAAACCCGGTGATGATCACAATGCGCTTCATGGGAGCGGCCTTTACTTTCCGTTACACTGCGATCTTAGCAACTTTTCCTGGGGGAAAGTTCAGGTCAGGGCTTCCAAAAGGGAGGTCAATTTTAACTGGACTTCGGCATATTCCCGTTCCGGCTGGGAACCGGCGACAATTCCGGCCCCACCGTAGAGTCGCGCATGGTTACCCCGAATTAAGGCCGACCGAATCGCCACGATAAATTCACTATTGCCCTGACTATCGAGCCAACCGATAGGAGCGGCATAAAGGGTACGGTCAAAGGTTTCTGCTTGGCGAATTTCCGCACAGGCGATCGCCCTGGGGACACCGGCCACCGCTGGTGTCGGATGTAAATGGGCCACTACCTCTAGGGGATGAATTTGCGGCGGTAGGATTGCATGAATCGGTGTCCAGAGGTGCTGAATATTAGAAAGTTTAAGGAGCTTACGGGGAGCTGCCTGGGGATCGAGACCAAGGCTCTGGAGTTGTCCTAGTAGAAAATCTGCCACGGCTTGGTGTTCCCGTTGTTCCTTTTCACTGTGGAGTAGGCTTTTGGCAAGACGCTGATCTGTGAGCAAAGATTCCCCCCGGGGCGCAGATCCGGCGAGGGCATCGGTCACCAATTGTCCCTGTTGTACCGCTAACAAACGTTCTGGACTTGCACCGATAAATGTGTCACCCCGCTGATTTCGCAGCGAAAATACACAACAGTCCGGGTGGCGATCGCGCAGATTATCCAGGGCATGCACCACATCAAAAGCTTGATTGGCCGTGACATCGAGGGCATGGGCCAGAACGATTTTACTGAGTTTACCTTGGTCAATGAGTCGGAGGGCTCGCCGGACAGCCTGGGTAAATCCCGTTGAGGCGGTGCAGACAGTGCCCCGAATCCCTAGGGAGGGGACGAGTTCCTGGGGCAGAGTCGCGAGGAACTGGCGCAATTGTTGAGCGATTTGGCGTAAAAGAGTACGCTGTTGGCGATCGCCATTGAGCACTAAAAAATAATCCTGTTGGTGTTGCACCAGTTGCAGTCTAGGAATGGTGACCAAGCCAGCCGGAAAAGGCGCTTCGGGGGTTTGGGCACTAAAAAAAGTGAACCCACAGGAAAAGTAGGGAATCGGAACGTTGATATTGCGCTGAATTCTCGGTTGCCAATGGGTGATAAATTGCTGGGCTTGGCGAAAACGATCCTCTCCCTGGGGCACTAATTCGCTTAGGGTGCCAAAGTTGAGGCTCGCCCGTTGCTGTTGGCGATTTTCCCAATAGAAGTGATTGAGAGGACTGGGCAGAATTTGTTCAATGGCCCGGAGCACCACCAGACTATCCACCGCTGGAATTTTAGTGATTTCGCTGACAATTTCCCCAGATGGTGCGGGGGTTCTTTGGGTGAGCCATTGTTGCCAGGTTGATGGGGACAGTTGACGCCGTTGGCAGGAAGTTCCCATTCCCTCCCCCAATGCCGAACCGTGACTTTGATCCGGCTCTAGGCGATCGCGCCAAAGCGTTTTTCCCACAATTCAGATCCCTCTAGGACGATGGACAACGAAAAACAAAGATGTGCAATCAGTCGATGGTGCAGTCACTCAGGCCAGCAATGATGTCTTCCCAGTGACCATTCGGCTGTAGCGGGCTTACCACTCCAGAATTTTACAATCAAGACCTCAAGCTTATTTTATGTATGGTAACGAAACGCAGACTAACTTCATAGGTTCCGGGCTTGATTTGGCCGTGCTTTCCGGAAAAAGTCCCCTATTTTAGACATTTTTTACTTTTTCTTAAGTTTTTTCTTGATTTATTGGGCATTCTTTCATTTTGTGCTTCCCAAAAGATTGCTCCAGTATGGTTTCTGGAGCGGTTGTTTTCGCTATCAGCAATTTCCTGCAAGGGACTCTTTCCCAAGCAGTTACAGGGAAATAACCAGATATTGATTTTGAAATTTTGCCCCCTTTACAGGAGCACCTTTGAGGGGAGGCGGCAGCAGAATATTACGCCGTTGATCCCCTGCTTCGATGGTGATTTCGGGGCCATATTGGGTGAGCTTAACCTGTTTTTTGTCAAAGGTGGGGAGGAATACTTTCACCTGACGGGCAGCGGTATCGATGATCAGGGGCCGAGGAGCCTGGGCCGCTTGGCTAAAGTCAGGTAGATGGGAAATGAGGTCTTCCCAATGATCAGCCTCTACTGTGGGTAGGGCGGTATTTATCAGGGGTTCAAATTCAGGGCCAACATCTGCATCGCTACGATTGACGATGACACCACCGACAGTCACATTCACCTGTTGGGCACTGCCCCAGAGATATTTCGCTTTGGCGATCGCCCCAGCACTGGCATCGGTGACGAGGTATGCGGCGAAACGGTTGGGATCAGCCATCGCTTTTTTGCCTTCATCAAGGACTTGGTTTGCCTCTTGGGTAGGCTCAGCAGCAAAGTTATCAAACGTCCAGGACACATTCAGAATGGCGCTGGTCACGGGTTGAATAAAAGGTGAAACGGCACGACCTAGGTCAGAGGCCTGGAACACTTCCCGGAAGCGGCGGATGTACCAGCTTAAAATTTCGGGAGTTCCCAACAGTCGTAGGGTATTGAGGTCGCCATCGCCATCAAAGATAATCACATCGTACTGGCCACTTTTGTCGTAGTCCCAAATTTCCTTGAGGATTACAGCGCTATCCATCCCCGGCAAAATTCCTAATTCCTGACCATAAACGTTTTTCAGGGTGGGCGATCGCAGATATTTTGCTTCTAATGCTTTGACCTGCTCCCAGCCGGATTCGAGGGCAGCAGTGGCCATGATCTGCACGGCATCGAGATTATTTTCGAGGTTAACGGGACTAAAGCTCGGTGACATCCCCAGGGCGAGCCCCCAGGCGGGGCTCGGATCTTGGCCGATGAGTAAAACCCGCTTACCTGCTTGGGCATATTTTTTCGCGGCGGCGATCGCCACAGTGGAACGACCGACCCCACCTTTACCAAGGAATGTCAAAATAAAAGCCATAGTTCTCCATTGCACAAAACGATGATCTAACAGAAATTGTAGCGATTCTGCTGGATTATCTTGCGAGGCTATTTTGAATTAGTGCTAGGACTCCACCTAAGTCATTAATTGGGTGAGTTTAAGGGTTAGGGCAGCGGCGATCGCCTGATAGTCTTGCCCTAGCTGCTGTAAGAGAGTTGCCACGAGAGTCCAATCTTGGGCATGGGCTGCCCCCTCTAGGGCCTGGCATTGGCAAGCAAATTGCTCCATCTGAAATAGCCGACTACTGGATTTGAGGGTGTGGGCATTGCGCACAAGCTCCGCCTGATTGTGTTGTTCGTAACCCGTCTGCATCGCCGCAATCAGTAGGGGAGTATCTCCTAAAAAAGTTTCAACGAGGTCTTGTAATGTTGCTAAGTCATAGCTGACCATTTCAGCTAGTTGTTCTAAATTGACTTCGTCGGCAGCGGATGAAGAGGCCATAGACTTTAATCAGAAGAAGACTGGGTAGTGGAGAGGGACTGGTGGTAATGGTAGGCGACCTTCAGGGCATGGAGGAGCTTTTTTACTTGAATCGGTTTACTCAGGTAATCATCCATTCCCGCATCTAGACAAACTTGGCGATCGCCCTGCATCGCATTGGCGGTCATAGCAATAATCCAGGGACGCTTCCCCTGGGACTGGGGCGACCGGGCATCACGCTGGCGAATTTGTCTGGTGGCTTCGAGGCCATCCATCGCAGGCATTTGTACATCCATCAAAATGACATCATAGTTATCGCTTTGTAAACGGCTCAGGACTTCGAGGCCATTGGTCGCCACCTCTACACCATAGCCGAGGCGGGCCAAAATATTGAGGGCAACTTTTTGGTTCACAATATTATCTTCCGCCAACAGAATTTTGAGGGGGTAGGCTTGCCCCAAGGTCGCATCAAAGGGAGAGGCAGGCTCCATGGCCGTTGTAGGTAGGGCCTCGGCGATCGCCAAGGATAGGCAATGGTAGAGGGCTTCCTGCTTGATGGGCTGACGTAATTGTAGCTGCTGGGAGATGGCTGGATAATGAGTCGATTCGGCAGTACTTAGGGGCGGGGCGATCGCCACAATTGCCAGGTCAGGATTTTGACTAGATTGCTTAATTTGTCGGAAAAAATCTGCGGAAACAAGATCCGTTTTCATCTCCATCATCAACAGATCAATGGGACGTTGATGCAAGATATCCAAGGCACCGGAGGCCATGGTTGTATGGGAAACCGCTGCTCCAGTTGCTGTCAATAAATGGGAAATGCTGCGGGCAAATAAAGGACTCGGATGGAGGATCAGGAAGTTTTTCTCCTGGAGTTGGGGCGGGAGTTCGTGGAGGGTGATTTCTTTTGCGGAAATCGGGGCAATGGTAAAGGGAATTTGCGTATAAAATACCGTTTGCCGCGCCACGGATTGGAAGATTTTTGGCGGATCAGGGGACATTTCCTGGGGAAATTGACCAGCCATGATTCCACCACTTTCGACCCAAAGTTGCCCCCCCATCAACTCCACCAGTCGCTTGCTAATTACGAGACCCAACCCCGTCCCACCATAGCGGCGCGAAGTGGAAGCATCCCCCTGGCTAAAGGGTTGGAACAACCGGGTCATCTGCTGTGCCGGAATGCCGATCCCCGTATCTAGAATCGCAAATCGCAGGCAGACTTGATCCCCGTCACCCATCGCTGTGGGGACTTTTTGTACCCAGAGGGAAACATCACCACGATTGGTGAATTTGACGGCATTGCCCAAGAGATTGAGCATGATCTGTTGAAAGCGCGTCACATCTCCCATTAAGTAGTGGGGCACATCGGGATCAAGGATATAGCTCAGGTAAATGGGCTTAGCGATCGCCCGGGTCGACATCAAATCTAAACAGTTTTCTAAACAGGTTTGCAGGTTAAAGGGCTGCAACTCTAACTCAAATTTTCCCGATTCAATTTTCGAAAAATCCAGAATATCGTTAATGATCGCGAGGAGATTGCTACCACTATTACGAATAATGTCGATAAATTCCTGTTGTTGGGCCGTGAGGTTTGTATCCCTGAGAAGTTCCGCCATCCCAATCACAGCATTCATCGGCGTCCGGATCTCGTGGCTCATGGTTGCCAGAAACTCGCTTTTGGCACGGTTGGCTTGTTCTGCGTCTTCCTTGGCAAGCTTCAGTTGGATTTCGGCTTCCACTTTGTCTGTAATGTCGGTGATTGTGCCGACAATGCGGTAAGGGTTGCCCTGTTCATCTTTGAGGCACTTCGCTTTACTCAAAATCCACCGGTATTGGCCATCACAATGGCGTAGACGATGGACGTTTTGATAACTTGCGGTCAATCCCTGGAGATGGTTTGTCATGGCGGCCTGGGCTTGAGCTAGATCATCGGGATGAACGAGATCGGCCCACATTTGGCGACCTGTAATCCGAGGCCGTAGGTTGGATTCTTTGTAGCCCAGAAGACGAAACCAAGACCGGGAGCGATAAACCTGATCTGAACGGAGATCCCAATCCCAGATACCGTCATTGGTGGCGGCGATCGCCAACTCGTAGCGTTCTTCACTCTGCCGTAATTGCTGTTCAATCAGTTCTCGCTGTCGTACTTCTTCTGAGAGGGCTTTCGTTCTTGTTTCTACCTGTTCTTCGAGGTTGAGGGTTGTCGCCTGGATCGCCTGGAATTGTTGTCGTAGGGTATTGAGCATCACCTCAAAGTTTTGGCTCAGACGATTAAATTCACTGATATAGCTCTTGAGAGGAAGAATCGGTTCCTGCTGCTGCAGCTCCTCTTGAATATCGGCGGTCATCGCACTCAGTTGATTCAGCGGTGCTGTCAGCCAACGACTCATTTTTTCCGCCGTCACCACTGCCAACAACAGCAAAATCAGGACGATCGCCAGACTGCGAATGTAGTAACGTTCTAAGGCATCCATGTCCTCCGCCAGTCCCATGGTCAGCCATAACTGAGCCGGAAATCGCGTTCCTTCTAGGGGTTGAACAATAACTCCAAAGGCTTCTTGCCAGCGGGCGATCGCCGATTTACCAATGACAGTCTCCGGTAAGGAAATAGACGTTTCACTAAGTAAGGGTTGGTTGTCCCGTTCGTCGTACCAAACCCAGGGCTCCCCCGCAGCGATCTGTTTGGCAGAATCTGCAATCACTAAATCGTTTGCTTGGGTTGTGGCGATCGCCCGGAGCGGATATTGTCGTACCGCTTGTAGTTTTCGTTGCAAAAAATCCGCTAAAAAATCAACATCAACATCAAGATAAAATGAACCCAAATCACCCGGAATTTGCAAGAGGTAATCGATATGTAAATGTTCTTGGTCTTTGTGAATTGTCGCAACAATGCCGTTTTGTAAAAACTGGCTACTTTGGCGATAAGTTTGAATCGACTGGGTTATTTCTCCATTCACTTCCTGGAACACAAAATCAGAACGATCATTAAGGGCAAGCACTGAATTATTCGCCGCATCAAACACTTCGATATAAGCTAATTCCGGATAAACTCTTTGGAGACCTCTGAGAACATTGTCAAGTCTCTCTACTGGCAAACCATCCTTGGCAATACTATTAATGGCATATCGGCTTGCTTCTAGATAAGAGGCTTCCCAAAGTTTTAATTCTGTTGTTAGGGATTGACTAGACGTAACTAAAACATCATGAATTTCCTGTTTGATCGCTTCAAATCTTTCTTGAGCATTTAAAATCATCAACGTCAAAATGGGAAACACCACAAAGGCCAGGAGGACATCAAAGGCAATCTTTTGGAGTGAATTGTCACGTCGGTAGCGTTGGGGAATTACCCGCTGTAAAAAAGGTAGATAGTTAACAATTAAACTAGCAATTTCAGCATTAAAAATTCCATTCACAAATTGCTTTAGGGCAACTGTTGTTACGGCTTGGACATCCATTTTTAAAACTAAAAAATAAATGCTAAAAATTAGAATGCTACCAATCGTCAACCAGTAAATCGCGTCATAGAAAGGAATATTGATATTGCGGCGTTTTTTTTGCCAAAAAAAGCTCACAAAAAGCACTTCACTGACAAAAATCACCACGGCATAGGGATGGTGCCAGATAAAAAATGTATGCAGACTGGCGATCGCCCCAGCGATGATCGCCCAAAAAGGCCCATAGAAAAATAAAATTATCCAAACTGCAATAGAACCAAATAAAAAGTCAATACCAAAAAATAAGCTTAGTTTAAAGTAATTACCCAGGTAGCTAACGACGATCAAAGTTAACAACAACCAAGGGTACTCCACCTTTAAATTAAGGAGCTTGGATATAACTTTATTGAGTGTTTTTTGGAACTGAAACAGCATCACACTCAGAAAATTTTGTTAAAAACTCTATACTCATTAATCGTAATAACACTTGCCATCTAATATCAATCAAACGATATGATTCTTGACTAAGATAACGAAGGCATCCGGATTCTTTTTTTACTTTTTGACTAATTTGTCCGGCGATCGCCTTATCTACCTTAAAGGCCGTTTCTCCTAAACTGGCGACTAAGGGAGGCTTGTCAGATATCCTGTTTGCCTAATTAATTAACCTTTTGGAGATTGCCCGCTTTTACCCAGGCTTCTGTACCGTTCGCTAGGCGAATTTGCTGCCACACTTGATCGTCGCTCATGCCGAGCACTGTCACTTCGGCGTTATAATCAACACCCCCCAAGCGAGCGGAGTCTTGGGAAGGCTCTGCCCGTAAACTTAAGCCACTCGACCAAGTGACCGTCGCTTTATAGCTATCCGTCGATGTTTCAGACACCTCTGGTTCTGGGGCTTCCTCTTCCTCTGCTTCGGCCTCGGTTGCCTCTGGATCATTATTGGCAGCGGTGGCAGTGGGTTCAGGCTCGGTCTCCTGGGATTGAGGTGATGTTGGGGTGGTTTCTGGGGGATCAGCGACGGTCTCAGAAAACACCGGTTTAGGCGGGGCAGCGGCCATGCGGTTAAAGAAATAATAAGCAGCCCCAACACTGCCTACCGCCAACAAAAATACCCCAAGGATAAAACCAAGAATAAATTGAAAAAGATTAGAAATATTCATAAAATCTGCTCTCTGATCGGGACACCAACAACATCAAAGGAACGGCCCATAGAAAGCATTATAGTTGACCGCTCCCTGGGTCTTAGGGGTTCAAAAAATTTTGTTGTCGCGAGGCGAGGCGGGCCTTTCCAGAGGTCGCCCAATGTTGCAAAAACTCGATTTGCTCTTTCGCGGTGCGCGCCAGGGGAATGATTTGGCTCGCGGCTTCTAAAATGTCGTCGGTGGTGAAGTCTCGATTTTGGCTAAAGCCCAGGTGCATGGCCTCGATCAAGGTTTGTTCAATTTCAGCCCCAGAAAAATCAGGTGTCTCGTAGGCCAAACGCTTTACATCGTAGTTTTTGAGGTTATGGGGCCGCAGGCGGGAAAGATGGACATTGAAAATTGCTTCCCGTTCGGCCTGGCTGGGTAAACCCACAAAAAAGATTTCATCAAAACGACCCTTTCGCAGCATTTCGGGGGGCAGGGTGTGAATTTTATTGGCCGTAGCGACCACAAAAACGGGGCTTTGTTTTTCCGCCAACCAGGTGATGAAAGTGCCAAAGACACGGCTGGTTGTTCCCCCATCGCCTCCCCCATCAGCCCCAGCAAAAGCCTTATCAATTTCATCAATCCAGAGGATGCAAGGGGCAAGGGCTTCTGCGAGCTGGATCATCTGCCGGGTGCGGGATTCGGATTCACCCACTAAGCCCGCAAAGAGACGTCCTACATCAAGGCGCAGCAGGGGTAAATGCCAATGGTGGGCGATCGCCTTAGCGGTGAGGGATTTACCTGTGCCTTGAATGCCAACGAGCAACAGTCCCCGTGGGTGGGGCAGACCATATTCCCGTGCTTTTTCACTGAAAGCTCCCCCCCGACGTAATAGCCATTCTTTTAATCGATCGAGGCCGCCAATGTCAGAAATTTGCTCCGTGGCCGGATAGAAGTCCAAAATTTGCGTTTGGCGAATAGACTGGCGCTTTTCAGCGAGGATAAGTTCTACGTCTTCTGCTTGGATTTGGCCATGGTTCGCCAGGCTGAGGGTAAGCACACGGCGAATCCGTTCCAGGGAAAGTCCCTGGGCGGCCCGGACTAATTCATTCAGGAGTTGGGCTTCGGGGGTTTGGCCGACGCCCTGGAGGAGGCGTTCAATTTCGGTGCGGATTTCATTCGCGGTGGGCAGGGGAAATTTCACGATGGTGAGTACCTCCGCCAGATCCGCCGGAATTTTTATCTCTGGGGCCACAATCACAATATTTTTCGGTTCTGCCTTGAGGCGACGGGCAAGGTTGCGCAATTTCCGGGCGATCGCAATGTCTTCGAGAAATCGCTGAAAATCTCGCAGGATAAAAATGCCACCGATATTGGGGGGGAGTTTTTCGATGAATTCGAGGGCTTGGAGTGGATTCCGTTTACCAAAGCCGGTGTTATTGGGGTTGTCCTGGTAGCCATCGACAAAATCCCAGGTGTAGACCGTCCGCTGTCCTAGGGTCGCGGCACATTGGGCGATCGCCCCTTCAACCCGCTCTTCTTCGAGGGTGGGGATATACAGCAGCGGATAACAGGCACGGAGAAGGAGGCTAAATTCTTCGCGGAAGGTCATAGGTAAAGCGCTTTCAGCACAGGGCAACTCAATTAATGTTTAAGCTTAGGGGGAAATTTCCCTAAAACCAAGGGTCATCATCCTTGTGCGACTGCCTCTTTTGCTAGGAAGAGAGCTGTTGTTTGAGGTCAGCCAGCTTGGCCCAACGGGCATCGATTTGGGGCGTCGCATCGTCTGGGTTCGTTTCTGCCCCAGGACAACGTTGGGGATCGCAGACTTTCCGCAGGGGCATTTCTAAACAAAATTGTTCATAGAGCCAGGTTTCTGGTTCAAAGTAGCCATGGGGATCTAAAGACTCATCCAAATCTTCTAGGCTGACTTCCCGTTCTGCGGGGAGATCTTCGCCAAGGTTACTCTGGAGCCAAATCAGTTCGGTGCGGTCTATGGTGAGGCGGGTATTGTAATGCTGGAGGCAGCGATCGCAGGTGAGGGTCACAATCGTTTCGGCCTGGGCCGTGACTTCGAGGTAAGTTTGACGGTGGGCGATCGCCATTTCACCCCGCACTGGGGTCAAGGTCTCCAAATCCGCGAGGGTTTCCGCAAAAGCAAATTGCTCCTGTTGCTGGGGGGCCTTTAATAGTCGGGGAATAAAAATCCGATCCATCACCTCAAACCTCCGATGACGCGGCATTTATCAGCCCCATCCTACCGTAAAACTCCCACAAAAAAGACGGGACAAAGCCCGCCTCTTGGGAAATATTCAGGGTGAAGCCCCGTTATTGAGCCAATTGCACAATGAGTTGGCGGTGGGGTTCTTGACCTTGGCTTTCGGTTTTTAGGAGCGGAAATTCCTTAAAAAAGCCGTGCATTTGCCGCCGTTCCGCCGAGGATAAATCGCCAATCGCTTCTGCCTCCCCCGTGGCTTGGACCCGGAGGGCAATTTCAGTGGCGATCGCCTTGAGTTCATTGAGGCGGTTTTCGCGGTAGCCCCCTAGATCAACGGTGAGGGGATATTGCTCCTCCTTCGGCAGATCATGGTTCAGGGTGATGTTGGCTAAATATTGCATCGCATCGATTAAGTGACCGCGATCGCCAATTAATTTTTCCCGCTGGGCCTCAGATAGTGCTTGGTGATCAATGGTCAACCAGAGAGAATCTTCCCCATCAAGGCCTTGTTTCACCGCCGCAGTGACCGGAGCCGGAAGCGCCATCAACTCAAGCAGTGTCGCCAGCCAGGTTTCACCCCGTTGGATTTTGGTCTCGTTCATCTGCTCTTAACCTGAAGTTTTCTCTTTTTTCTTGCTACCTTTGCGCTCAAAGGGAAGCTTGTCGCGCCCTTTCTCCGACTTCTCCTGTTCATCCACCAGTTTCTGGAGATTTTCCGGTAAAGGTTCCTTCGTAAGGATGAACGTCTGTACCGTTTGGAACGCGTTGGCGATCGTCATATACATCAACACCCCAGCCGGTAACGGGAAAAACAAGAACATCCCTGAGAAAATCAACGGCGTAATTTTGTTCACCGTTTGTTGGGCCTGCTGCTGTTGATCGCCGCCGCTGTTGTTATTGCTGCTAGGAGCGCCCCCAGAAATAGTCTGGTTAATGTAAAGGCTCACCCCAAAAAACAGCACCATGCCGAGAATATCCCAGTGGATACCATCGTCACCATTGACCCCAATGCGGCCTAGGGCTTCAATGAAGAGAAATCCTTTATCAGCGGCGATCCCCGGCACAGTTACCTGGATGCTGACATCCCCAGGCGCAAGGGCCACGAGGGAACCATCGGGTTGAATCTCTACTCGTTCTTGACCTTTGGTAACTTCAAAGCTGGGCTTGATGTTACTGTCTGGATATTCGGCAGCCAGGGCCGCAAAGTCCTTCCCGGAGTCACTCTGGAGAACAAATTGGGTAGTTTCTCCAACACCGACTTTATTCCCAGCGGGTAAAGACAAGGTGATTGGGTAATGGATGCCGCTATCAAAATAAACATTTTGGGTTTTAACATCGACCGCCTGGGGCTGTACCTGCTCCATTTTCTCGCTGGGGAGAATTTGCAGATTAGCGGTGTAGTTGATGTTGGCAAATGGCGATCCCCGCAGGGTGGCGAAGAGGGCAAAGAGGATGGGCATCTGCAACAGAATCGGTAAACAACCGGCGAGGGGATTCCCAAATTCTTTGTAAACCTCTGACATCGCGGCTTGTTGCTTTGCCGGGTCATTTTTGTAGCGCTCTTGGATTTCCTTGACCCGTTTTTGCATTAGGGGCTGGGTAATCTTCGTGCGTCTCATGCTGCGGATCGATTTGGCGCTTAGGGGATAAACGGCAAATCGAATCACAAGGGTCAGGGCGATGATTGCAAAGCCGTAGCTCGGCACAATGCCATAGAAAAAATCTAGGATTGGCAACATCACGTTGTTTGATAAAAATCCGATCCCAAAATCCATGCGTCTGAAGTTCGTCTAGCTATGAGTTGTTTAAGGGTTAGTTTATCGGGTTTAGTTCTTATTTTTAATGGTTTCTTTTAAAAAAGCGATGGGAGAAATGGGATTAGGGGTCGCGTTTCTCCCGACTAACCACTGGGATTTCACCCAGAAAATAATCGATAAATAATTTTTATTGGCGCCTAGGCGGCGATCGCCTCTAGGGGAACCCCGGTGCGGTCGGCTGCCTTTTCGGCGATGTGACTGTAGATATCACGGAAGTTGGGCATGGAGCGCAACTCTAGGCGGCTACCATCCTGGAGGGTCACAACTAGATCTCCCCAAAGGCCAAATCCCCGGGGAATCTTGACGATTTTTCTAACTTCGCTGTAAATAATATC
Organism: Picosynechococcus sp. PCC 8807; assembly: GCF_001693295.1. Taxonomy (NCBI): domain Bacteria; kingdom Bacillati; phylum Cyanobacteriota; class Cyanophyceae; order Chroococcales; family Geminocystaceae; genus Picosynechococcus; species Picosynechococcus sp. PCC 8807. The sequence goes on along the minus strand of NZ_CP016483.1, from coordinate 1,038,273 downwards.
GGTGCGATCGCGCCCCTGCCAGCCCCCAGTAATCGAGATACGCCGACTGGTAATGCGATAGCGGAGCCACAACGCTCGGACAATCGCCCCGACGGTCAGCGGCAGACAGATCACCGTGAACCCCAGCAAGATATTGAGGATTAGATCCCCAATATGGGGGCCGCCCTCATAAATCACATCTTCTTTAATGCCCATGGAATACCTCGGCTTGTATGAGTAATCTTTTTAATTCTTGCAAAAAATGCTCATATTCGCATTCTCTGGCGTTGTACCGCACAGTAATGACGATGTGCCAACCGGGTTGAATCTGGGGCAGTAGCGTGCGACAGGCGTGGCGAATACGGCGTTTGATTAAATTCCGAACCACTGCTTTTTTACTGACTTTGCGGCTGATGCTGATGCCAATTTTGGTTGGGGCCGCTGGCTGGGGTAAGAGAATGATTGCTAGGGCATCTCCCCGGAAGCGTTTCCCTTGACTGTAGATCGTTTTAAAATCGCGCCAGTGTTTTAGACGGTGTTCTTTTGGCAGTCCCACAAAGAAAATGAGAGTGAGGTAGACGGCAAGTCCCCTCACCAAAATAATGGTTTGCGCGCTGGATTAGACAGTAAGGCGATGACGGCCTTTTTTTCTGCGGGCGCGGATAACATTCTGGCCAGTGTGGCTGCGCATACGAGCCCGAAAACCAGAAGTACGTTTTTGCTTGCGGACGGTGCCGCCTAGGGTCCGTTTAGTCATGGAAGTCCTCCTTATATTCCTTTGAAAATAGGTGCTCTCTCCGGAGGCGATCGCCGCCTTGCCGAAAAAATTAGAAAATGACAGTCTCTAATTATACCGTGTCCGTCAAGTTAACCAAGGGCTCTGGCGAAATTGATCGCATTTACCCCGGTCAGTACCCAGGAAGTAAAGAAACTGGCAATCCCTAAAAATCCACATCCAATAACCAAGAGCCCAAACGGCTGGGGAGAGGTGCCCCTTGGCTACGGGCAAAGGCCGTTATCAAGTACATGCCCCCACGGGAAGGATTGTTGACACTATCGAGGATAATCTCGACGTCGCTTTCGGGGCTGAGGGGTTCAGCAAGGGTAATTACCAGGGAGCGACTGCGAGGGCCTTCATCTTCTGGCTCTTCGGCAATCTCTGGTTCCGGAGCAGGATTATTGTTGTTGGTGTTGTTACTTTGGCTGGCCTGTTGGGCGGCGAGGGTTTCTGAATCGAGGAACACCAATTCGCCGTTGACCAGGACTAATTCACCCCCACGATCCGGTGTGGTTGTACTGGCGGCAATGTTACCGAGGATGGTTTGGCTCTGTTGGGCCGGATCGGTGGGTAAGCTATCGGGATCCCAGGCGGTAGCGGCTTCGTTGAGGGCAACTTCTCGGCCATTGACTCGGACCCGAATTTTTGCGTCATCGACCCGACCGTCAAAGTCTTCCGGGAAGCTCAGTTCAAAGGTTTGGAAGCGGTCAACAATTTTACTTTTTTTGATTTCTAAGTAGTAGCGATCGCGGCGGCGGGCACCGGAATTATATTCAACGGCACACTTGAGAATGTCCCCTTGGGGAATCGTTCCCCCCCAGTTGATCGTAAAAGACCCACAGGGTTGGCGGGCTTCAGCCATTTGGGGCATGAAAGTCAGGCTACTGCTTAACAGGGTGGTGGCGATCGCCAAACGGGAAAGGGGAGAACGGAAGAGTTGCATATTCACAGGCGCCTTCAAAGTCTGTAACCGATTGTGACTAAAGTTTGCGTTTTCAGCAACTCCCCTGACGAAATCCTGACGAAGAAGTGCCAACGCAACAGAGATTTACAAAAACTGATAAGACACATTACAGAGGGTGTCCGCCAAGGAAAAGATAGCACTACACTGCGAAAAGACGCCGTAACAGCCTTATGGGGATGGCCGACGGCCCTGGGTTCTCAAGGTTTTGCCACTGAATTGCTCTACATCTACCGTTCAGTCTGTTGCTATTGTTTCGTTAAGGAGTTTCTATGAAAATTGCTGTTGCTCGGGAAACCGTTGCCGGAGAACGTCGGGTAGCCCTGACACCGGATCAGGTTTCTCGTCTTGTTAAAAAAGGCTGGGAAATCCATGTGGAGGCCGGGGCTGGTGAGGCATCTCTCCTTCCCGATGCTGCCTATGAGGAAGCTGGGGCAAAAGTCGTTGGCGATCGCCAATCCCTCTGGAAAGAGGCTGATCTCCTCGTCAAGGTGGCTGTACCCACAGAAGAAGAGGTTGCCCTCCTGCCGGAAGGGTCAATGGTGGCGAGTTTGCTGAATCCCCTGGGACAACCAGAGATTATTCAAAAATTAGCAGATAAAAAGATCACCGCCTTGGGCATGGAGTTGATCCCCCGCACCAGTCGCGCCCAAAGTATGGATGTGTTGTCTTCCCAGGCTGGGGTGGCTGGCTACAAAGCGGTTTTACTTGCCGCCGCTGCCCTACCCAAGTTTTTCCCAATGTTAACCACAGCCGCTGGCACCATTCGTCCAGCTAAGGTGTTTGTAATTGGGGCTGGGGTAGCGGGTCTCCAGGCGATCGCCACAGCCAGAAGACTCGGCGCGGTGGTTGAGGCCTTTGACATCCGGCCCGCCGTCAAAGAAGAAGTCCAAAGCCTTGGGGCTAAATTTGTCGAAGTGCAACTAGAAGAAGAAACTGCCACGGCCGGTGGGTATGCCAAGGAAGTTTCCGAAGACTCGAAAAAGAAAAGCCAAGCCCTCATTTCAGACCATGTGGCCACCGCCGATGTGGTGATCACGACGGCCCAAGTTCCTGGTCGCCGTGCGCCCGTGCTCGTGACCGATGACATGATTGCCCGGATGCAAACCGGATCGGTTTTGATCGATCTCGCCGGCGAACAAGGGGGTAACTGTGAAGGCTGTGAGGCAGGCCGCGAAGTCCAAGTCCACGGAGCCACGATCATTGCTCCCATTAATCTTCCTTCCACGGTGCCTGTCCATGCGAGCCAAATGTTTGCCAAGAATATGGCGACCTTGCTACAACTGCTCATTCCCGAAGGCGCGATTAATCTCGATTTTGCCGACGACATCCTGGATTCTGTTTGTGTAACCCACCAAGGGGAAATTCGCAATCAACGGGTCAAAGACGCCCTGCAACAAATGGCTGTTACTGCCTAAGAAACAGACATTTTCTCAGTTTTGAACCTAAATCTATTCATCTTATCTAAAGGAGTTTTGACTGTTCATGACAACAGCAACACTGCTCAGTAGCCTATTCGTATTCGTATTGGCTTCCTTTGTGGGCTTTGAAGTAATTAATAAAGTCCCACCCACGCTACACACACCACTCATGTCCGGGGCCAACGCCATTTCTGGTATTGCCTTAATTGGTGCCCTTTTAGTTTCTGGCGAAGAACACTGGAATTTAACGGTCATCCTCGGTCTCATCGCGGTGGTCTGCGCCACAATCAATGTTGTCGGCGGTTTTTTGGTCACAGACCGGATGCTGCAAATGTTTAAGAAGAAGGAGGCCTAAGTGATGGATAGCTTACTTACCAATGGCATCGAACTGAGTTATCTCGTGGCGGCCTGTCTGTTTATTCTGGGCTTAAAGAAATTAGGCTCCCCTGCAACGGCCCGTCAAGGCAACTCCATTGCAGCGGTGGGCATGTTACTGGCAGTGGTGGCGACTCTGCTCAATCAACAGGTTTTAAACTATGGCCTGATCGCTGGGGGGATCGTCATCGGCAGTATCATCGGTGTGATCACCGCGAAAAAAGTCGAAATGACCGATATGCCCCAATTGGTCGGCCTCTTTAATGGTCTGGGGGGGGCGGCTTCGGCTCTGGTGGCGATCGCCGAATTTTGGCGACTCCTATCCCTCGGAGAAACCCTCTCTATCACCACTAGCCTCACGATTATTTTGGGGGTACTCATTGGCGGCGTCACCCTAACAGGAAGCCTCATTGCCTTTGGCAAATTACAAGGGATCATGCCCGGTCGTCCGGTAATTTTCCCGGCCCAACAGATCATTAATTTCGCCATTCTGGCAGGATTCCTCAGCGGCAGTATCTATCTGTTCGTGAATCCTGATCCGAATATTTTTCTCGGCTTAGTGGGGATCTCCCTTGTGCTGGGCGTTCTCTTTGTGATCCCCATCGGTGGCGGCGATATGCCCGTGGTGATCTCTCTTCTCAATTCCTACTCTGGTCTAGCTGCCAGTGCCGCCGGGTTCGTGGTGGGCAACAACATGCTCATTATTGCCGGGGCTTTGGTGGGCGCATCGGGGATTATCCTCACCCAGATCATGTGTAAAGCCATGAACCGCTCCATTACTAACGTCTTGTTTGCGGGCTTTGGGAGTGATGGCGGTGCCCCAGAAGGAGACAGTGGTGCGGCCATTGATGGCGCCATTAAAAGCGTAGATCCTGAAGAAAGCGCCATGATGCTTGGCTATGCCCGCAGTGTTGTCATTATTCCGGGTTATGGGATGGCTGTAGCCCAGGCGCAACATTCCGTCAAAGAGTTGGCCGATATGCTGGAGAAAAAAGGCGTAGAAGTCAAATACGCGATTCACCCTGTGGCTGGTCGAATGCCGGGGCATATGAATGTGCTCCTCGCGGAGGCCAATGTCCCTTACACCCAGCTTTATGACATGGACGATATCAATCCCCAGTTTGATAATACGGATGTGGCCCTAGTGATTGGTGCCAACGATGTGGTTAATCCGGCGGCGCGCCACGACAAGGGTAGCCCCATTTATGGAATGCCGATTTTGGAAGTAGATAAAGCCAAAACCACCATTGTGATCAAACGGAGTATGAGTACAGGCTTTTCTGGGGTACAAAATGAGCTGTTCTTCAAAGACAAAACAATGATGCTGTTTGGCAGTGCCAAAGACATGGTGGAAAAAATTTCTTCTGAAGTAAAAGAGCTTTAGGAAACTAACAGTATTCTTTGAAGTTGTTAGTGAATTAAAGATTGTATTTATGATTAGGCCCTAATTGTTAAGCGATTAGGGCTTTTGATTGATTTAGCTTTGTCTTTTTTTACATATACAGGAGTATTTACTTTTTTCGACTTTCAGAACCCTAACGCAATTTCAAGAATCGCAACTAAGCGATCCCCCAAGGGGACTGACCCCTAATAATAGTCATATAGAGCTGAATGACAAATCTCAGCGATAGACAAGCTTAAAGTGCAGTGGCAAACCCGGTTTGTTTCGTGGTTCTAACCATTGTATTTCAAGTGATTAGACGTGACGAGGCACAGCAACCATGAAAACGTTAGAAAAGCTTTTTCAGTATGTTTTACAGGGCATCAATCGGATTTTTTCACCGAATGAAGAACCTGTGCCAGAGGTAGGGGTACAACCCTTTGATGGGGATCCCTATGATGGATCATCAGATTTAGATTAGTTAGTTGGCAACTTGGTTTTAGGTTGTGGGCATCAACAACTAAACGGTATTGCAAGTATCGATGGGTACCAGAGTCCTTGGGCTGGTACTCTTTCTTTTTGGGCAAGTCTTGTTTCATCCTTGAGAAACTTGCTCCAAGGATGGGGATCAACGATCTTTTTCGGGAAAACCGTTTACAGTCCAACATTCACGACCTTGGCAACATAGCGCTCCATTTCTGGGCTTTCGTCACCATAGATGCTATCGATGTGCTCGAGGCAGCAATCAATGGCAAATTGTTGTAACTCTTCGGTGGGCACATCAAACATTTCGGTAAACGTTTCTGGAAGAACACGGCAAAAGCGGGGACGTTCGGTGTAGATCGTGCATTTGCGATGGGCTTGGTCGTAGTTGATGCACCAGCCGTCGGGGCCAACCATAGCGAGATATTGCTCTAGTTGAGCGGGGGTGAGGTAGTCCTCAAGGTCGGGGCGATCGCCGGGTTCGAGGTGGCAGCAGGCACCACAATTTTCAATGCATTGCCAAGTGGGCATCGGGATCCGTCTCCGGGGCGTTACAAAACTTCATTGATTTTTGCCTATTCTCAGCAAAGCAAGGCAGGCTTGACGGGGTATGATAGACATTGATTTTTAGGAAAAAAAAATTTACCCTGTTTTTTGCATTAACTCAGGAATAGGAGAAATATGGATTTTATCACAGGTTTTTTTGGTAGCCTCAACTTTGAAGTGATTTTTCAGTTGACTTTTGTCTCTTTGATCCTCATTTCGGGGCCTGTTGTTATCTTTTTGTTGGCCATTCGTGGCGGCGATATGTAATTTTTTCTCACAAACAAATTGTGCGCAGGGGCAACAAACCGACGGGGGAGTTGTCCTTTTTTGTGCTGATTTAGTTGGCTTGTTCGAGGGTGGCGATCGCCGTTTTGATCATCTGAAAAAAAGGGGGTTGGGTAACATCAACGGTTTGCTCACCGAGTTTGCCCTGCCGTTGACCTTTTTTGATCGCCAATAACTTACCTTGATCATTGCGAATTCTGAGGGTCAATCCCTGATCCGCGAGGGTACAGAAATACGTCCGGTCATTAAACAGAAAAGTCTTTTCTGAGTGCTGAGGTTGAGCTTGGGGAGACATTTCCTGGTCTGGAACCGCAGGACGCGGGGCTTCACTGGGACGCGCCCCGACTAATTCTAGCTCTAGGCTCACCTCACCATTCCAGCAATTTTCTTTGAGTTTGTAAGCAATGTCCAGGGTTGGGGGAAGTGGCAAATAGTCTCCCCATTGCCAGGCGATCGCCTTAATGGTGAATGTTTGACCGGCGATGGTTTGGCCGAGGCTGAATTTTAGGTGATTTTTGCCAATGGTACGTTGCTCTAGAATTTGTACATTTTTTGTCCAGAAAATCGGTTCTGGATTGCCGATGCCCCAGGGATGGAGTTGATCAATCTGTTGGTAAAACTCTGGGGTTAAATCCGTGAAATTTACCGCCCCGTCAATTTTCACCAAGGGTTTCAGGTGTTCGGGTTTGAGCAATTGGTGGGCAAATTCACTGAGCTTTTCGGTAAACGCAGCTAGGTTATCTCTGGCAAGGGAAAATCCCCCTGCCGCTTTGTGGCCCCCAAATTTACCCAGGAGATCTTGGCAATAGTTCAGCGCCTCAAACACATTAAATTCTTCGATGCCCCGGGCGGAGCCGCGAATTTTGCCATCTTCCTCAGCGGTACAGATAAAAACGGGCACGCCATAGCGTTCGACCAACCGGGAAGCGACAATGCCGATCACGCCATGGTGCCATTCTTCTTTGCAAACCACCAACACTCGCTGTCCTTGGTAATCGATGGGGGTTTCTTCTACTAGGGCGATCGCCTCCGCTTCGATCTGGGTGCACATTTCCTGGCGCTGCTTATTGATCTGCTCACATTGCATCGCCCGCTCTAGGGCCAAACCCGGTTCGTCGGTAGTTAGCAGTTCAATTACTTTTTGGGGATCATCAATGCGACCAACGGCGTTAATGCGGGGGCCAAGGCGAAAGCCAATATCATCGGGCTTGAGTTGTTTCTTTTGGTCATCGACCCCGGCAAGTTGCATGAGGGCCTGCACCCCTGCCAACTCCGACTGGGGTAAAAGCTTGAGGCCACGCTTCAACCAGCGACGATTCACCCCGGTTAAGGGCGCCAGATCAGCGATGGTCCCCAGGGTAAATAATTCTAAAATTTGGCTGGTGAGCCCTTCTAGCTTGTCTACAGCCTGGGCGAGGGACACCGCCAGCACATAAGCTACCCCAACCCCGGCTAAACCAGCATAAGGAGACATGGTCGGCAATAACTTTGGATTCAGAATCGCATTGGCGGGCGGCAGCTGATCCGGCAAGTCATGGTGGTCAGTGATAATCACATCTAGACCCAGATCCCGTGCCAAATTGATCGGCTCGTAGGCGGAAATGCCGTTGTCTACCGTGAGAATTAAGCCCACCCCTTCCTCGGCGAGCTCGGTGACGATGCGCTCATTGATCCCGTAGCCATCCTTCATGCGACTGGGGATCGCGTAGGTTACCTTGGCTCCCACATGGCCCAAGGCCCGCAACAACAACGCGGTACTGGTCATGCCATCGGCATCATAATCGCCACAAATGGCAATGAGAGTCTCTTCGGCGATCGCCTCCTGGAGAAGCTCGACACTGAGGGCCAGATCCTCAAATTCCACCAAGGGTGCAGGTAATCGCTGGGATTCCGGCTGGATGTAGATCTTTGCCTGCTCTGGCGTGCGAATATTGCGATTTACTAAAACCTGGGCCACAAGCGGATTAAGGCCCATCGCTTCAACCAATGATTGGGTGATGTCCGGTTGGCGATCGGCAATGTGCCAGCGCTGTTGGGGGAGGCGAAAATTCATGGCAAAGGAGATAGTTTGCAGCAAAAAAGTTAGTGGGTATAGAAGACGGTTCGTCGTTTAGAGACCTTGCGTCAGATCTAGCATCCCCAGTCAAAATTTAAGACCACGGTCAAACATTCATCCCAACCATGATCTTAAAAGTTTATCCGTACAATTCTTGGGGTTATTCATCACCCGGTTCGAGGATCCGCTGAAACAGATAACCTGTACCTCTGGCTGTCAAAATAAGTTCGGGATTGCTGGGATCATCTTCTAGTTTGGCGCGCAGCCGGGAAATATGCACATCCACAACGCGGGTATCCACATGGCGCTCTGGGGTGTAGCCCCAAACTTCTTGGAGGATTTCTGAACGAGAAAAAGGTTCCCCAGAGCGGCTGACCAGTAATTCCAATAGGCTAAACTCCATCCCTGTGAGTCGAATACGTTCATCGCCTTTGTAGACCTGGCGCTTATTGGTATCAATGCGGATCGAACCCACATGGATAACCCCAGAGCTGGGAATGCCCGTACCACCATTTTTTTCAACACGCCGCAGGACAGAACGGATGCGCGCTTCTAGTTCTTTGGGGGAGAATGGTTTTACGACGTAGTCATCGGCCCCAAGCTCCAAACCTGTGATGCGGTCCGCCACATCCCCAAGGGCTGTGAGCATAATAATCGGCACATCGGATTCTTTGCGGAGTTCTTGGCAAACGCCATAGCCATCGAGCTTGGGCATCATCACATCAAGAACTACAAGATCGGGGTCTGCTTCATCAAATGTGGCGAGGGCTTCTTCACCATCAGCGGCGGTCACAACCTCGTAACCAATCATGGAAAGGCGGGTTTCGAGGATGCGGCGGATGCTGGCTTCGTCGTCAACGACAAGAATTCTTTCTTTATGATTTTCCAAGTTCCTTCACGCTCCTGTTGACTTTCGGTAAGTGTTGTTGAAGTTTATTAAGTAGGGTTATCTAGATATAAGAATATCGCTTTCCTGAAATCTGATGGGAGTCTGAGGTCGGGTTTTCGGGAAAATGAGAAGTTTTTTAAGATTTATTTTGGAAAGTGTGCGGTTTTTCGGGGTGATGCTGCCACCGAGGGCAATTCATTGTGATGGGGAGATGACAAGTCATGGCTAAGGCAAAAACGGTTTATGTGTGTCGTGAATGTGGGGCAGAGGCGCGGCAATGGCTCGGTAAATGCCCAGATTGTGGGGTCTATGGGTCGTTGCAAGAAGAGATCCGCGAAAAGGAAAGCAGTACTGGTGTGAGTCGTACCTGGCACCATAAGCCGAAAACAACAAGAAAAGCCGCCAGTCCAGTCTCCCGCACTGCGGTGAAATTTACAGATATTGATACTCGCCAACGGATGCGCTTTGGGTCTGGGTTTGGGGAGTTAGACCGGGTGCTTGGCGGAGGGTTAGTCCCAGGTTCCTTGGTGCTGATTGGGGGCGATCCGGGCATTGGGAAATCGACATTATTACTCCAGGTGGCCTATCAACTCAGCACAAGTTTACCAAGAATTTTGTATGTGTCGGCGGAGGAATCGGGCCAGCAAATCAAACTCCGGGGCGATCGCCTCCGGGATGCAGCCCACCCCCCAGAAGAAAATTTATATGTACTAACGGAAACGGGCCTGGAAACGATTTTGGCTGAATTGGAAACTCTCCAGCCCCAGGTGGCAGTGATTGATAGTATTCAGACCTTGTATTATTCCGCCTTGGGTTCCGCCCCCGGTTCAGTGTCCCAGGTGCGGGAATGTACCTCGGCTTTGATGCAAGTGGCGAAGCGGGAAAACATTACGCTGTTTATCGTCGGTCATGTCACCAAGGAAGGGGCGATCGCCGGGCCACGGGTTTTGGAACACCTCGTTGATACGGTGCTTTATTTCGAGGGAGATAGATATGCCTCCCATCGGTTGTTGCGGTCGGTGAAAAATCGCTTTGGGGCCACCCATGAAGTCGGCATTTTTGAGATGGGTGAACAGGGTTTAGAGGAAGTGCTCAATCCCTCAGAATTATTTCTAGGTAACCGCGAAGAGGCCACCCCCGGCACTGCCACCGTTGTCGCCTGTGAAGGCACCCGGCCCCTTTTAGTAGAATTGCAAGCCCTAGTCAGTCCCACCAGCTATTCTTCCCCTCGACGTTCCACCACAGGCGTTGATTATTCCCGTCTCCAGCAAATTTTGGCGGTGCTAGAAAAGCGGGTCGGCATTCCCCTCTCAAAGCTAGATGCCTATGTTGCTTCGGCGGGGGGCTTGACGGTTTCTGAGCCGGCGGTGGATTTGGGGATTGCCATTGCTTTGGTGGCCAGCTTCCGCGATCGCCTTGTTTCACCCCAGACTGTGCTGATCGGAGAAGTGGGTTTGGGGGGACAAATTCGACCTGTTTCTCACTTGGAAACTCGCCTGAAGGAAGCAATGAAATTAGGCTTTACCCGTGCCATTGTGCCCAAAGGCCAAAAGTTACCAGACGGTTTGGATCTCGATATTATTCCCGTGGCTCGCGTGCTGGATGCAATCGTCGCTGCCCTGCCTGCCGATGGCAAAGAATAGACCCCGTTAAGGCAATTGGAGTTTGAGCAATTTAACGGACTTATTCTTTATCATTCATCGCTGTGGTGCCTTTGATCAGCATGAATAAACCGCTGGCGACGATCAAAAACGCCAAGACGCCCATCACAATATCTAAAGTTTGGGTTTCCATAATTAAAAAAAAGTAGGCGATCGCCTTCAAAATTTATCGCTAATCTGGCACTGACAAGCCCTTACTGGCAAGCCATTCTGGGTTAAAGAGGCGAGATTGATAACGGGCGCCACTGTCACACAACACCGTCACAATCGTATGACCCGGTCCCATTTCCTTCGCGAGGGCATAGGCCGCACCGACATTAATTCCTACGGAGCCTCCCATAAACAGGCCGTCTTTTTTTAGAAGCTGATACACGACCCGCACCGCTTCCTGGTCATCCACCCGAATGGCGTCGTCCATGGGCACCCCTTCCATATTGGCGGTAATGCGTCCTTGACCAATGCCTTCTGTAATTGAGCCGCCTTCCCGGTCGAGTTTGCCCGTTTTCACATAGCTGTAGAGCACACTGCCCATGGGATCGGCCACGACACATTTGATGTTAGGATTTTTTTCCTTGAGGTAGAGGGCAGTGCCAGCATAGGTGCCCCCAGTGCCCGTAGCAGCCGTCCAAGCATCAATTTTGCCGTCGGTTTGGGCCCAAATTTCCGGGCCAGTGGTTTCGTAGTGGGCGCGGCGGTTGGCCAGATTATCAAACTGATTGGCCCAGATCGCATTTTCTGTCTCTGCGGCGAGCCGTTGGGAATATTTCACGTAATTGTTGGGGTCGGCATAGGGCACCGCCGGAACCGTAATCACTTCGGCCCCCAGAGTGCGGAGCAAATCGATTTTTTCCTGGGATTGAGTTTCGGGGATCACAATGATGCATTTGTAACCCTTGGCATTGCAGATATGAACCAGACCAATGCCTGTGTTGCCAGCAGTGCCTTCAACAACGGTGCCACCAGGTTTGAGCAGGCCCCGTTCTTCGGCGTCTTTGATGATGTAGAGGGCGGCCCGGTCTTTGACGGAACCACCGGGATTGAGAAATTCTGCTTTGCCTAAAATTTCACAGCCCGTTGCTTCACTAAAACTGTTTAGGCGAATGAGGGGGGTGTTGCCAACTGCACCAACAAAACCGTCTTTGATATCCATAGGTTGATTCTGTTTCTTCTGTCTTTTGCACTGTGGGTCGCAATCCCCCTATTGTGACATGGGCTGGTTCGATTCCTGTGGTGAATTATGGAGGCGATCGCCTTTTCTTCGGGGAAACAAAATTTTGGGGAGGCCTGCCCCTGATATACTAATTTACGCCCTATCCCAAGCCTGCAAAGGTGACGAGGCATCGCTCCTGTGGGAGTGACCCTGTACAAACGAACGTAAAGAAAATCAGTGGATCTCAAACATCTTTTCCAGACCGAAAATCCCATCCTTGGCGTTGTTCACCTGTTGCCTTTGCCCACCTCTGCCCGTTGGGGAGGTGACTTTCGTCAGGTGATGGACCGCGCGGAACAGGAAGCAACGGCCCTCGCTGCGGGGGGGATTGACGGCATTATTATCGAAAACTTCTTTGATGCCCCCTTCACAAAAGACCGGGTTGATCCTGCCACGATTAGTGCCATGACCCTGATCATGGATCGTCTTGCGGGGTTGGTGACTGTCCCCCTGGGGCTTAATGTCCTCCGCAATGATGCTAAAAGTGCGATGGCGATCGCCGCCTGTACTGGCGCCCAGTTTATTCGTGTGAATGTACTCACCGGGGTAATGGCCACCGATCAAGGCTTAATTGAAGGCAATGCCTACGAACTACTGAAATACCGCCGCGAACTCGATGCAGACGTAGCAATCTTGGCAGATGTCTTAGTAAAACACGCCCACCCCATCAGTACGCCCAATCTCACCGCCGCCATCCACGACACCGTAGAGCGGGGTTTAGCCGATGCGGTAATTCTCTCTGGTTGGGCGACGGGTCAAGTGCCGAAAATGGACGACTTGAAAGATGCCCGTGCCAATGCAGGGGATACGCCGATTTTGATTGGTAGTGGTGCAACCTGGGAGAATATCGGCAACCTCCTCCAGGTGGCAGACGGGGCCATTGTCGCCAGTTCCCTCAAACGTCACGGCAAGCTCAGTGAACCCATTGATCCATTGCGGGTGTCGCAGTTTATGGAATCGGCCCAACAGGGGATTAAAATTCGCCAGATGCGCCAGAAACAATTTGCCTAATCCTGTGTGCGGGCACGGGTGCTGTATTTTTTAAAAGTTCTGGCTTGATGTTGATGCTTTGCGGACAGTGTGGTGCTTGCTGTTTTTTACCTGAAAAAATATTGTCCAATCCCCAGGGCTTAGTAGGGTCGCTGACCCCGGTAATTACCGGGGGGATCATAGTTGCAGACCCAAACTTCCCAACCATTATCCTTACGCACCATGCCACAACCGACGTTCTCCGTATCACGCCACACGATTTGGGTATAGTGGCCACACACTTTACCTGGTTGGCAGCGGTTAGTGCCGTAGTCATAGTCTTGAATTTCGTTGCCCCAGAGATTGACCACCGCCGTCGGCGAGAGCACTAGATTATTAGACTTTGCGATATTTTCACCGTAGTCATCGCTGGTATTGTGTTCTACCCTTTCCTGGGCGGCTAAACGTTCGGCCCAAGTTTGGGCATGGTTGGCGAGGGTTTCTGACCAAACTAAATCTGGCAAATTGTGGGGCGATCGCCACTCATTATGGGCTGCTAACATCTGTTCAATGCCAGCCTGGGTGGAGAGATCAAATTCACTCACTTCAATCCCGGCGGCTTTTGCCTCTGCCACTGAACGCACCCGTTGGGCCACAACATCCGTTTCAAGGCGGCCATTGTCGCGATATTGCACCGTAAAGCGATTTCCCGTGCGGGAGCTGTAGCTATAACTCCGAATACTGGCTTCGACCCAAACGCCATCCCGTTCGACATAAATGGGTTCACTGACGCTATTGATTTGGGGTAAGCGGCCCGCTACAGGTTGAGTAGCGACGGTTGGCCGTAATCTTTCTGGGCTGACATTGTCCTCCACGAATCCCACGTCCAAATACCGCACTTGATAACGCACGGCTGCTTCAGGAGCACTTTGGATAGCAAGGATTTCACCGGGCCGCCAACTCCCTTGTCGCTCGATGTCAACTTTATCACCCACCTCAAAGATAGTCGCCTGGGCCAGGAGAATTAGGGTTGGCCCCTGGGGAACTGGATTGCTGTTACTAGCTGCCCCCTGGAACCAAAAGAGGCCCAATAAGGCGATCGCCGTTGCATTGCGGATAAACATGGTGTGACCGAGGAAATAAACTGCCTACACCATCACATTTCCTGTTTAATCTCCTGGAGGAGTCCTTGGCAGGCATCGAGGAGCAAATCAATCACATAGTCAAAACCCGATTGGCCGCCGTAGTAGGGATCTGGCACTTCGCTGTCGGGAAAATTCGTGGCGTAGTCACACATCATTTTAACTTTTTCGCCATAGATATCCGCCCGGTCTAGGGACAAAATGTCACGATAATTAGCGCGATCCATTGCCAGGATCAGGTCAAATGCTTCAAAATCAGCGCGGGAAAATTGCCGGGCGCTACCCACCAGACGAATATCGCGCTTTTGGGCCGCTGCCTGCATCCGTCGGTCTGGGGCGGCTCCTATGTGATAGCTAGAAGTCCCGGCCGAATCGCAGAGAATTTTATTGCTTAAACCTTCTTGTTCCAGGAGATGCCGCATAATATTTTCGGCGGAGGGGGAACGGCAGATGTTACCGAGGCAAACGAATAATAATTTATAGGCCATTGTCAATTTTTTTCAGCTAAGGGGCGATCGCAATTTTGCAGTGTACCCCAAATTCCTCCCCGGAAAAGCACAAATTCCCCATGACAAATGGGCCATCTCCCTTGAAAATAGTTGGAAATTCTCTCGTAAAAGGAAAGCGTACATGTTTAGTCGCGGTCGCCGTCGTTACTCGTCCCTCGGTCGAAGAAAAAAGAAAAAATCCGTTTCTCCCTGGACGATCCTGGTGGCTGTACCGGTGGTACTGCTCGGCCTCGAAGTGGTGGCTCGGCTTGGGTCTAGCTATTTTGAAGGACAGGATGATCAGCTCTCCCAGGAGGCGATCGCCTACAGCCTAAAATTTGTCGATGACGATCAAAACGTCTACCAAGGGTTAGACAATCGCGGTGAACTTCTTGCCCAGAAAGCCATTGCCACGGGCTATGAACTGGTCGGCAGCCAAGAGAGTGAATTTTTTAGCCTCAACGAACAAGGTTTCCGGGACGAAGAACCGCTGCCTGTCGCCAAACCCCAAGATGAAATTCGTGTGTTTATCCTTGGCAATTCCACCGCCTTTGGTCGGGGTGCCCAGACAAACCAAGAGACGATCGCCGCTTTCCTCGAACAACGTCTCCAAAACCGTGTCCAAGACCAACGACAATCTCCCGGCACCTATCGCCCGGACGTTTTCCCTTTCTTTCCGCCGACCCGCAATCGCTTGGCCCAACTGCCCGCCAAAATTCGAGAGGGAAACTACCGTGTGGTGAATGTGGCCGTACCTGGCTATAGCTCTGGCAATGAGTTGGCCCAGCTTGCCCTGAAGATTTTGCCCTACCAGCCGGATTTAATTGTTCTTCTCAACGGCTATGAAGATCTCCTCCTCCCCAGTGACCAAGCGGCCACGGAGATTCCAAAATTAGCAGAATTTGCCAAAAATCCCGATGCCTACTTCCACCAATACCTCAAGGAATCCTTCCGAAACAAGGCCGAACAAAGTGCTTTAATGCGGGCCGTTTTTGCCTTGACTTCCCCCCGCAAAGCAAACCAGGGGGGCGAAGTGTTTAGCATCCGCGAACGCAACACAACGGGCTTGGCACAACAACTCCCTAACTCCGATGCAGAATTTCAGGAACGCCTAGGGCGCTACCAGGACAATCTGGCGCAGATGGTGGGGCTGTGTGGTGCGGCCCAAATTCCGTTGTTGGTGGCCCTCCAACCAGAAATCACTGGACGCCCTGAAGCTCAACTTGATCCGACGGAAGCAGCGATTCGCCAGCAGCTTGGGGATAACTACACAGAAAAAATGACCACCTATTACCCCCAGTTTGCTGAGACACTGCAACAACTGGCCCAGGACTTTCCGAATAATCTAGAGTTTATTGATTTTTATCGCCTTGATAATCAGTTCCCCACACCGACTTTTATCGACCCGATCCACATTAATGCTGCTGCAAATGAGGTGATGGCCGAGCAACTCTACGGGGCGATCGCCAATTTACCAAAGATGCAGATTATCCCGGAAAATTTCTTCCTGGATTAAGGACGACGTCGGGGGGGAATGCCAGCACTGGTGAGGACATCACTCAGTTTTGGGCAGGCGGATTCTAAACCGAAGCTGCGGGGATTGTAGGTTTTGCCGTAGGTGAAATGGCGGTAGTCGATGCAAAAGCGATCCCAGGCCGCCAACTGAATCCGAAAAACTTTGATGATGAAATTCGCCAACCACAGGGACAGGGGGATTTTAAAGTAAATTTTTTGGCCCATGTGCTCACACAATTCGGCGATCGCCCTGTCGGCGGTTAACGGTTCATTGCCCAACACAAACTGGCGATCAGGGTCTAATTCTCCGGGGGGCAAATCAAAGTGAATGGTTGGTGGATTTTCTGCCAGATGGCGCACGACCCGCGCAATATCTTCACCGTGGATAAAGTGGAAACTGCCGTCAGCACTGAGGAACTTGGCGATGGATAGCCATTTAATGTGATCCCGCAGGCCCCCAGACAGGTGGGAAAAGGGTTTATTTTCACCGCCCCCCGCCACCAGGGTGGGGAAAACCACGGAAATTTTCGGTGCTAATTTTAAGGTGCCCAGTTTTTGGTAACACTCGTATTTCGTGCGGATGTAGTCGGTGCCAAAGTCCCGGGCCTCCGTGAGCACTTCATTGTTGCGCCCCAGAATACTCGCCGTGGAAAAATAAATCACCTGTTCACAAATTTCTGGATCGAGCAGATCAATAAGCTGGGCTGTTTTTACCACGTTGGTCTCAAAGGATTCTTGGGCACCACCCCAGGCTGTGGCCGCCAAGATCGCCACGTTGATCGTTTTTAGGAGATCTGCCTGCTGCTCAATATCTAATAAATCCCCCTGCACCACATGAATGCCGCCCCGGGCCTCGGTGTTGAAGCGTAATTTTTCGGGCGATCGCACCAACAGATAAAGCTCGTAATCGGTGTGGTAAATAAACGTTTCAGCAAGGTAATGGCCAATGCAGCCACTAGCGCCAGTGATAAAGACCTTTTTCGTCATGGGTGGGCGGGATGCGCGATGGAAAGTTGCCCCTTAGTTTAGTATGTGGGGGCCTGTCCCGAAAAATTTTGACCGAGCCTACCTCTGCTCCCCGTCGATCCCCGATAATGGAAACTGTCGTAATAATTCGTAATCATCACCATGGCTTTACCCACAGCGTTAAAAACCCTAGACGGCGCGCCCCTCAGCCCGGAAACCCTCGAAAATAAAGTCGTTTTATTCGTGAATGTAGCGAGCAAATGCGGCTTGACGCCCCAGTACAGTGGCCTGGTTGCCCTCGATCAAGAATATGGCGATCGCGGTTTGGTGATTGTCGGCGTTCCTTGTAATCAGTTCGGCGCCCAGGAACCCGGCACCCCTGACGAAATCAAAGATTTCACCAAGACCAAATATGACGTAGATTTTACGCTCCTTGAAAAGCAGGATGTCAACGGCGCCAACCGCAGCCCTCTGTACCAGTTCCTCGTGGGGGATGGCCCCGACATCGCCTGGAACTTCGGCAAATTTCTCGTCGGCCGTGACGGTGAAGTCATCGAACGCTTTGAGCCCCAGACGGCCCCCGATGATGCAAACTTAAAAGCGGCCATTGAAAAAGCTTTGGGTTAATACATCCCCCTAGATCCCCCTTTGTAAGGGGGACTTGAAATTGGCGATCGCCCCTTCCCGCACTTCTGTTTTTCTTCAGATAAAGTTGCGAGAATTCTGGGGGCGATTTTCCTTATTTTTCCTCCATTCTCTACAACTTTTTTTTGACCATGAGCCACGATTTTGACCTGCTTTTTGAGCAAATTTCTACCTTAGTCATGCACCATTCCCCCAGTGGCCAAGAAACAGAAATTGACCATTATCTCCTCGCTCTATTCGCCAAACTTGGAGTGAACCATTGGCAAGACCGGGCGGGCAATATCATTGTCAAAATTCCTGGTCAGAATCCGGAAGCAGGGGCGATCGCCATCACCGCCCACAAAGATGAAATCGGGGCGATCGTTAAACAGGTGGATGAACGCACGGGTCGCGTGGAAATTCGGGCCTTGGGTGGGGTTTATCCCTGGATCTACGGCGAAGGGGTTATGGATATCCTCGGTGATAACACAACGATTTCCGGGATTTTGAGCTTTGGGTCGCGTCACGTTTCCCATGAGTCCCCCCAAAAACTGCTGCAAACGGAAAAACCTGTCCAGTGGCACCAGGCTTGGCTGGAAACAAAGTGTCATAGTAGTGAACTGCTCGCCGCTGGGGTTCGTCCGGGGAGTCGGGTCGTAGTCGGGAAACACCGCAAAAAACCGTTCCGCCTGAAAAATTACATCGCCAGCTACACCCTCGACAACAAAGCCTCCCTCGTCATTCTGATTGAACTGGCCCAACGGCTCAAAAATCCACCCCAAGATGTTTATCTGGTCGCCTCAGCGAAGGAGGAAGTGGGGGCTGTGGGAGCGCTCTACTTCAGTCAAAATACTCAACTCGATGCTTTGGTTGCCCTGGAAATTTGTCCCCTGGCGCGGGAATATGCGATCGCCGCTGGGGATCGGCCCGTGTTACTGTCCCAGGATGGTTACGGGATCTACGATGAAGGCTTGAATCAAGAAATTATCACTGCCGCCGCTGGCATTCACCGACCGCTCCAACAGGCGATTATCCAAGGATTCGGTAGTGATGCCTCCATTGCGATGAAATTTGGCCATGTGTGCCGGGGCGCTTGCCTCAGTTTCCCCACGGAAAATACCCATGGTTACGAGATTGCTCACCTTGGGGCGATCGCCCACTGCATTGATATTTTGTTCGCCTACTGTCAGCATCCGAAAAGTCGAGCTTAACGAAAGACCTGATCAATGGCGATCGCAAAATCGGGTAATAAAGGTGAAGTGAGAGCATCATCACCCAGTAAAGTACAGACCAACTCCAACTGCGCCTGATTGCGCCGATAGACCTCAATGGCTTTCAGTCGCCAATCCACCACCCAATATTCCTGCACCCCATAGAGCGAATACAATTTACGCTTTGCCTCTTTATCCCGCTGCTCATTCAATTTGCCCGCCGAGAGAATTTCGATCATTAGTTCCGGCGCAACGGTAAAATGCCCCGACTCATCCACACCCGTTTCGAGACGCGCATTGCTCACCCACACCACATCTGGAATCACGCCATCATTCGGAGAGAAGACCACCCCTGGAGCCTCAAAAACACGACCAAGACCTGATTGGTCTGACCAATTACCTAGGGCGATGTGAAGCCGACTGGCAGCACTTTGATGAAAAATATGGGGCGCGCGGGTCACGATTAATTCTCCATCAATAATTTCATAGCGTTTCCAGCCGCCATCGTCGGGCATGGCTTCGAGATCCTGTACTGTCCAGCGAACTGCATTGGCAACCATGGTTTTCCTGGGAGTATTGATATTTTTAGTGTAGTCGATGTCTTCTGGAGCGATCACCCACTGCTCAGCGCCGAGAATATGGCAACTCAAAAATCAGGGCAAATAATCTAAATCAAGACTTTCTGGGATTGTAAAGGGTGAGATCTTGGGAAAATTGCCAATAGAAATTCCTATTTCATCAGCAGCTAAACGGCGGGCATTTTGATAACAGCGTTCAAATTCTTGTTCAAAAAATCCTTTTAAACTCGGACTGATTTCTAAACTGTCTAAAATTCTTTGGCGGTGTTTCGTAATCGTGTAACGCCAACTATTGGTTTTTTTTTGGGCTGAAACTGATATTTGAGAAGATGCATCAGGAGTATTTTTAGATTGCTTTTAAGGGCATTTTTCTCGCTCCGGCCCATGGTTTCTAGTTCCTCAATCAAATTTCCATAGTCAATCTCCGACAATTTTCCTTCCTTGAGAGAACGTACTGTTTCCGCAAGCCAAAGATTAAAATCTTGGTCATATAAAACTTGCATGGATATTTGAGATTGTGCATTCACCATTATTTAAACCACGATGCTTAACCAAAGAATAATATTTGATATTTATCAAAAACGTAGCGCCATAAGAACTCTAATCTAGCTTTGATTTTTTATTGTCGCCAGCCTCCCATCTAGAAAACTCGCTTTTCTCAAGATCTATCACTGCCTGAATTTCTTGTTAGCCTATGGAAATGACCCCAAACATTGATGGAGAGCGATCGCCGATGACGACCACAACTGAGTTACCAAGCATTTTGCAAACAGGCCAAGGTACGACCCAGGAAGCCCTTGAACTCTTTGACCGCCTCGAAACTGTTGATCTGGACTTTATGTGGGGACGGTGGCGAGGACGGGGAATTTATACAGGGCACCCGATGGATGGTCTGCTGGAGCTAGGTAACTGGTACGGCAAAGAATTTATCGACCCGGAAACCGTACATCCCCTACTTTTTTCTGGTCGTCAGGGAGAAATTTTTAAAGTAGCTCCCAACCTCAAAACCATGGCGATGGTCTTGAAATTGCCTATGCCCCAAAACCCGGTCTTTAAACCGTTTCTGGGGTTGCTCAATGGCCTATTTAAAACCGAAAAAAGTCAAGCCAGACTCCGAATGATGGAATATCGCGGCAAAGTCAGCGCCACCATGATCTATGACTGCCTGCCCATCAACGATTCCTTTAGGAAAATCAACGAAAATCAGGTGTTTGGTGTGATGGATTTCAAGCAATCTACCCAGCCATTTTTCTTTATCCTGGAGCGCGTGACAGGTCAGCCATAGCTTGAATGTGAGACATTCTGAACTTAGAGACGACTAATCTTTAGCGCACTAGGTTGAGCCGGATTGCCCTCTAATTTCAAGGCGCGACCATTGGCAGCCAGATGACGAACAATTTTGTAAATCACCTCAATTTGTTCAACTGCCCCGACTTTAATCGCTAGACTATCGAGGGTCAGAGGGGACTCACTCGTCGTTACCGCATCCACCACTTTTTTCTGGAGATCGAGCACTGATGCGGCTGCTTTTTTCCCAGCTTCGACGCCAGGTTGGTGGTAAGCGTTGATATTCACCAAAGACGCATAGATCGTGACAGCCCGTTCATAGAGGGCAATCAGGGCACCGACAGTACGGGCATCGACATCGGGAACGGTAATGGTGATCGAGTCCCTGCCATTGTCATAGAGGGCTTCGCGGGTGCCGAGCAAAAAGCCGGAGAGAAAATCACCGCTAGTTGCGCCATTTTCGATATCGATAGAGTCACCTTGGCGATCGCCTAACACTTCGATAAAGGTCGCGAAGAAATTGGGAACCCCTTCTCGCAGTTGTTGCACATAGGCGTGCTGGTCAGTGGAACCTTTATTCCCGTAAACAGCAATTCCTTGGTAGACCTTATTGCCATCGAGATCCTCTTCTTTGCCGAGGGATTCCATGATCAGTTGCTGCAAATAGCGACTAAAGAGCAATAAACGGTCTTTATAGGGCAAAATCACCATATCCTTCTCGCCCCTGCCATTGCCGGAGTAATACCAAGCCAGAGCCAATAATGCCGCCGGATTTTGTTTTAGTTCAGGAATGCGGGTGGCATCGTCCATAGTTTTTGCGCCGTCAAGCATTGCCCGAATATTAATCCCTTGTAACGCGGCGGCAACTAAACCCACGGCTGACAATTCGGAAGTCCGACCGCCCACCCAGTCATGCATCGGGAAGGTGGTCAGCCAATGCTCGGATTTCGCCACATTTTCGAGTTTGGAGCCAATTCCGGTAATCGCTACTGCATGGGAAGAGAAATCAATTTTGTGGGCTTTGTAGAAATTTTTTACCTCAACCATGCCGTTCCGGGTTTCGGGGGTACCGCCAGATTTAGAAATGACGATCGCCAAGGTGGTATTCAGTCGATCTTTGACCTGGGCGAGGGTGCGGTCAATGCCGTCGGGATCGGTGTTATCGATGAAATGGATCTTTAACGGCGCATCCACATCGGCGAGGGCTTCGGCGACAAATTGGGGGCCGAGGGCAGACCCGCCAATGCCAATGGAGAGAATATCTGTAAACGGCACACCACCGGGAGCCGTAATTTCTCCCGCATGAACTGCCTTGGCAAATTTTTCGACTTTTTCGAGGGTGTCAACAATATCTGCTTTTAGTTCCGCATTGGGGGCGAGATCAGGGTTACGCAACCAATAGTGACCCACCATTCTGCCTTCATCGGGGTTGGCGATCGCCCCGGCTTCGATCGCTTTTAAATCTTGAAATGCCTTTGCAAACTTCGGTTGTAAACCTTGTACAAACGCCTCATCAAAGCCCATCCGACTGATATCGACGTAAAATTCGAGTTCCGGATGGTAGTAGAGCCAAGCTTGGTAACGTTGCCAGAGTGCGGCGGTATCCATATATAAACTTCTCAACCTGTTTTTTGATGATTTACGTTAAGTTTAACTAGAGGCTGGCGCCGATTTATGTAGCAATTCACATTGTTTAGTATTCAGTTTTGGGTTAAGAGCGGGAGATCATGGGGAGATTTAGGCAAAAACGGTCACTTTTTGGGATATTCACCCTCGGTTTGACGGTTTTTGGGGGATTTGAAGGGGCGATCGCCCAGGACTTTAATACCTCTATCGGCGACAACGGGATCCAAGCCACCACCCTCCACAGTGAACCCTACGATCTACTGGGCCGCAAAATTGCTATTGGCCAGGTAGAAATTGGTCGCCCCGGCAAATTTGGCCTCGATAAACGGGCCGTCTGGCAACCCCAACTGGGACTCTCCCAACTGTTTTTCCTCAACGAAAAGGCAACCCCCGATGATCACGTCGATGACCACGCGGGCATGGTAGCGGGAATTATGGTCGGACAAGACAAACGTCAACTGGGAGTCGCCCCGGAAGCCCGTCTGTTTTCCTCGGCGATCGGTTCCACTGACGATTCGGCCCAACCAGAGGAATGTCTCGCGACCCAACACATTGCCCGACAAAATGGCGGCGACGTGCGGGCGATCAATTTCAGTTTTGGGGAATCCCTCAGTCGCGATCCCAGGCCGAATCCAGCCTTAGATGGCAATGCCCTTTTGACCCAATGTTTAGACTGGACAGCGCGGGTTTATGATGTCCTCCATGTGGTAGCCGGAAACCAAGGCACTGGTGGTATCCCGATTCCGACGGATCATTACAACGGCATTACTACCGCCTACACCACCCGGTTTCAAGGGGATACGTTTAATAAAATTGATTTTGCTAATCTCAGTTCCCTGCCTGTGGGCAGTGGCAGTCGTTTGATTCGCCAGGAAATTAATACGGGTTCCCGCCGGGCCATTAGCCTCAGTGCTCCCGGTAGTCAGCTCAATCTGATCACCACCTTTAATAAAATCGACCGGGTGAGCGGTACGAGTTTCGCTGCCCCCCACATCACTGGCACCGTTGCCTTGTTACAGGAATTTAGCGATCGCCAACTGAAAACCCAGGCCGACCCATGGAGCCTCGCTGCCCGTCGCCATGAAGTGATGAAAGCGGTATTGCTCAACAGTGCCGATAAAATTGCCGATACCGGGGACGGGAAGTCTCTGGAAATGACCCGCACGATTCTCAGTAAACAAAATCGTACCTGGCTCGAAGGGGATGCTTACAAAAATCCCGACATTCCCCTGGATATCGAAATGGGTACCGGTCAACTCAACGCCCAACGCGCTTACCAACAATTGGCCGCCGGACAATGGTCAACAACAGCGCCTGTGCCAAGTCGGGGTTGGAATTACGACAAAATTAGCGCCCAAGAGTTTCAGGACTATCATTTCGCCATGCCCCTACAACGGGATTCTTTTGTAGCCCTGACCCTCACTTGGGATCGTTGGGTGGACTTGAATGACCAGAACAATAATGGTCTGTATGATGTGGGAGAAAGTTTTACGGATCGCGGCTTGAATGATCTCAATCTCTATCTCTTGCCAGCGGATGCTGACAATTTAGGCGATGCGGTATGTCGCTCTACCAGTCCCGTTGATAGCGTTGAACATATTTTTTGCCCCGTACCACAAACGGGAAAGTATAAAGTGCGGGTTGTCTATGCCGAGCAAGCTAATCAAGCAACCCAGGATTATGCGATCGCCTGGTGGACAGCGACAACGCCCTAATTTTTTCTCATGTGGCGATCGCCCAATCAAATTTTCAACATCGACGTTGAGCAGAGAGAGCTTTGGAATTTTGCGCTAGAATTCGTTGTTAGAAGTTTGATTTTTTCAGATCACGATAAAAATTTTCGTGGACGCCAAGTGCAATAAGAATTCTTTTTTCCGCATCCCACTTATAAGCAAGCAGATTTTCCTGTTTTGCCATTTTAAATTTGTAGACCCACACATCAGCTAAATCGCCTTTTTTTTGAACACCAATTTCTGGGTTCTCAATAATCGCTTTAACAGCATTATCTAGGTCTGCAATTTCAGTTTTACGAAGCTTCTTTTTTTTCTTGGTAAAGGAGGGAGTTTGATATACTTCGATTTTCTTATTATTGGAACTCATAAGGTGTTAACTCAGAGTTCTCAGCCTCTTCTTTACCGATGAGGATTTCTTGTACAAAAGCAAAAGACAAATCAGGGTTATCTTCGAGAATTTCACCCATTTTCGCCCAATACTCGATTTGGCCAGCAACTGAACGATGCATGGCTTTGGAACGCATTTTAGCCTTTGTCGCCAAAGAGTTAGAGATACGAACGGCAACAGACATACTATTTTCCTAACTAGGTGATTGCATTATGCGCCATAAAGTTGCGTTTTGCAACAAAAATTCCAATAAGCGCCTGGTGGACAGCGACAACACCCTAATTTTTCTTGTCAAATACTGTATTTCAGCATGGTGAAGTTAGCGTGCTTTGACTTGTGATGTGATGGTCGCTCAACTTGGCAACCCTTTGAATTTTGGCAGTTCCCCTAACGCTCTATCCCAAGCAGCTTTGCTCGATGTAAAGATATGGGCAGTTGGCGACATAGAAACTTCTGTGTCCAAACACCCTGCGGGAATGACGAGAAAATCAGCGATCTGAGTGCTTGGCAATGCTGAACCACAGAATTTACAAAAGCTTTTGTTGTGGCGAGTACCTGGAAGCGTAAATGTAGTCACTGCATCCACACCAGCCAGCCAAATCAATTTAGCAGACCGCGAAAATAAATTTGCCGAGTGAGCCGACCCTGTATCTTTTTGGCAATGCTGACAATGACACAGGTAAAAGCTGTCGAACTCCCCTTGTACTTGAAATTTCGTGGTTCCACACAGACAAGAACCAAAGTAATCAGTCATCTTTCTTTTTCCTATGACCTCTAGGTGATGCACACATAGATTATGTATTATGCAAAAAATTCCTGTATAGTGCCCTCTCTGTTATTTTTACATAGAAACTTTTTTCTCCGCCAAATATAGGGTGTTATGCAAAAAAATCTGTCCAAAATTAGGCGATCGCCAAAACTTACCAACGCAGGATGATGCGATCGTCTATCGCCTAGTGGACAGCAGCGACAATCTCTAATTTTTTCTCATGTGGCGATGCTCCAAAAATTTCAACCACCCCGTTCACTCGCCGCTAGAAACATCTCGAACTCAATACAGTTGGTGTGCAAGGGGATTGTTGTTGGGCCTTTTTCAATGAACATTATTCAAATGTTATCAATTTATTTTTATCTGCGACCCAAATACTAGATACGCCTTCATCAATTGCATCATTGATAGATTTTTGGCTTAAGTCTTCGAAAATCTCAATTTTCTCTGGAACATTATTCTTTTGTCCCTTTTTATTTTTAATAACCCCTAAAGGCATATGGATCTCAGTAAAGTATGGAGAGAGAAAATCCATCAGAAAATGTCGTTGAAGTTCGTACATATCATGATCAAATTTTCCATGCTTATTTCTATGACCATCTATATTAAGGAAGAAAAATCTTTTCTGATTAGGAGTATTGTCTTGAGCATTTCTGAGAGCCTATCTATAAAGTAAATCTTTAGGTAACCAATCGCCGTAGCATTAAGCGAGTCATGCAAGCATAAATTGCCGCCTCCGATACTTCGGGGAATTTTTCATATTCCTTACTCAGACGACGATACCAATTCAACCACCCAAATGTTCGCTCCACAATCCACCGTTTTGGTAGCATCTGAAATTCTCGCCCCTCTCTTTTGATTACTTCTACTGTCGCCTGTATCATCAGCCAAATCCCCAGTCCAAAGACCTCGCCACGATATCCGGCGTCGACCCACATTAATTTCACTCTCTCTAACAACTTTGGCTGTGTTTCTAATAACTCCATCACCGCCGCCTTTGCTAAGGTTCGTTCTGAGGCATTCCCCTCTGCCACCATGGCTTTATAGACCAGACCTAAGCTATCCACCAACAGGCCCCGGCATCTTCCCTTTACTCTTTTGCCTCCATGGAAGCCAAATACCTCCCCCTTTTTTCCGTCGTTTTTATCGACTGAGCATCTACGATTAACACACTTGGTTGTACTGATTTACCTACTTGTTGTCGACATAGGCCGCGCAGAGCATGGTTAATGCTTTCCCATACCCCTTTCCTTTGCCATTTTCGATAGTAGTAGTACACCGTTGGGGAGGGCGGGAAATCCTTTGGTAAATATTGCCACTGACAGCCTGTTTTGAGGAGATAAAAGATACCATTGCAAACCCGTCTCATGTCAGTAGTCCGAGGATGACCACCGGGTTTGGCGGGGGGAATCAAGGGTTGGATTAAGGCCCATTCTGCATCGCTCAGGTCGCTAGGATAGACTTTATCTGTCATGGGTCAAAGCCTCACCACAACGCTCAGTTACCAACCAATCTAGCCTCTATCTTTTCCAATTTTCATCTTTTTTATCTTTACTTTATAAATACCCTCTGAGCAATTTCTGAATATGCCCAATACTATCCTCAAAACCTTCCTCTTCCAATACTCTATGATAGAGCGCAATTCCTTTTGACCGAAGCACTTCTTCCCAGTTTTTATCTGTTGAAACCTCGCAAAATTTGTCTATGTCAAGTGTTTCTGTAAGATTTTTACGTCTCTTCTCAATCAAATCCCACCAATAATCCCTCATTTGCCGAATCGTCTTTCTTTTCTCTGGATTACCTCCATAAAGATCGTGACAAGAAGAACACAAAGGGGCCGCATTATCTAGTTTATCTGCTCCACCTGCTGCTTGAGGAATGATGTGGTGGATCTCGACAAAGGGCTTATGGCAGAGACAGCATCTAAATGCCGACTTATGTTTTGCAATCAGTTTTGTCTTTTCGCTGAAACCCATAAAACTACGTTTTGAAAAATAATTTCATTATATTTTGGATGTCTAACTATGTATTATTTTGAATTTGCTAGAGTGAAGATGCCGTATTTCAGACAAAGGGAGATCGCCTAGTGGACTGCTGGGTAAACTAGAAACTAAAAAGGTTTCTAGCCCGTCACGGAGTGATATCCGGGCGGATAAATCAGGGGTCAAACGCAATGAAGTGGCACCATTGGGTGGGAATTGGCAGCGTTGTGGTCGGGATAATTATGGTCGGGGCGATCGCCCCTGGGGTTTCCCAGCATTATCCCTATTACAACAACTCCTTCTCGTGGGGACAGACGGGTCGCGATGGTCGTCCTGGCCGCGATGGTCGCTCCGGTAGCAGTGCCCAAGATCAAACGATCATTACCGATGGCACCGCCCGCACCTTTAACCTAAAAGGTGGCGATGGCGAACCAGGCACCGACGGCGAATATGGCGAAGCAGCCCGCTGTTCTAGCTATTGGCGACGACCAGAACACAATATTCGGGGCGCCGATGGGGGCGATGGCGGTCGAGGCGGCAACGGTGGTAATGGAGGCGATGGCGCGGATGTGACAATTTTCTATCAACAGCCCCAGGATCTCAGCCTAATTTTTATCGATAATCGCGGTGGCGAAGGTGGACTAGAAGGACGAGGCGGTTATGGGGGTCGCGGCTGTGGTTGTCCCTATTCCTCTTGGGTCGTCGAAACTTGCCATCTGGAGGAAGTGGCCAGCAACAATCCCGAAGAAAAACCTAGAAAAGAAGAGCGATGTACTCAACAACGCTATTACTGCACCCCCGGTCGCAATGGTCGTAACGCTCCCGATGGTAACCCTGGCAGAGATGGAACTCCTGGCACCATGACCCTCATTCAAAATTTAACCACCATTCCCACCGACAATCCCAACACCACCATTTCTCTCGCCGCATTGGAGCGATCGGTGACGACCCTCAGTAAAAATATTTGGCGATCGCCTACAGGATTACGCAGCAAATTAGCCAGCGGTTCCCAGGTTCCTGATACCTATCGCGAATATGTCGAACTTTTCACTGCGCCGATTCAACTGGTTTGGGCCGCTGATCAACCCCAAACTGCTTTTAACCAAGCACAATTTAGCCTCAGCCTGGGAGACAGTCGGCAGTTAGCAGTACAACAATCGGGGGAAGCTTGGTTAGATTACACCGTTCAACCCCAGGGTAACGGTTTCCAAATCCAAGTTAACCGGGCAATGCAGGCAGATGAAGCTACCCAATTGATCCGCCAGGGTTTGCGGGGAACTGACCGCGATCTAACTTTTAGCATCCTCGATCTAGGGCCTCGGAGCGATTGGTTAGACACGCAATTTATGGTCACCTACCGCACCCGTAATCCCACACCCCAATTTCGAGAGGGCTACACCTACGAAACCCGTTATAGCGGACGCCTCTCCCCAGAAGCAGTGCAGCAAATTGGTTCAGAATATCAACTACGCCTGGGAGATCTCCCCTTGGCTCAAGAGTATTTCCAGAGCGGAATGGTGGTGGATTTAGAAATTACGGCGGAGAGGCGTTTCGGTGAACATCAGACTCAGCAGGTAATCCAGTGGCGGGGGGCGCTTCCCTAGGCCCGCTGCCGCAAAAATCGCAGTAACTTTTCAAATTCTGGAGGTAAAGGGGCGATCGCCTCGATCGTTTCTCCTGTCACTGGATGTTTGACGATTAACTTACGGGCATGGAGTGCTTGGCCCGTGAGTTTGACCTTATCGAATTTATTGCTGGTATAGAGGGGGTCCCCGATGATTGGATTTCCCATGTGGGCACTGTGAACGCGGATCTGGTGGGTGCGGCCCGTTTCGAGCTTGTAATAGAGCAAGGAATAATTGCCCAGGCGTTCCATGATCTCCCAGTGGGTCACTGCCGGACGCCCCGTTTCATCGACGGCCATTTTTTTGCGATCGCCTTTATGCCGCGCAATCGGTGCCTCAATTGTCCCAGCATCGTTCCGGGGGCAACCGTAGACAATGCCCATGTATTCCCGTCTTGCTGTTTTGGCCTTGATTTGCGCCTGTAGATGTTGGTGGGCCTGGTCTGTTTTTGCAATGGCGATCGCCCCGGTCGTGTCCTTATCCAAGCGGTGCACAATGCCGGGCCGCTGTACCCCACCAATGCCTGCTAAATTTTCGCCGCAGTGGGCCAACAAACCATGGACAAGGGTGCCGGTATAGTTTCCCGGTGCCGGATGTACCACCATCCCAGCGGGTTTATTAACGATTAAAAAATGCTCATCTTCAAACAAAATATCCAGATCCATTGCCTCCGGTGCGAGGGCCATGGTTGCTGGGGCGGGAATCTTGAGTATTAGGCGATCGCCCACTTTTAATTTTGTCTTTTTCGATTGGCAAGGGGCTTCATTGAGCTGTACTTGACCCTGCTCAATCAATCGCTGCAAACGAGAGCGTGACAACTCTGGGAGCTGCTGGGCCAACCATTGATCCAGGCGTTCCCCTGCTCCTTCAACTTTTAATTCTAAAATTTGTTCCGTCATCCCCTAGCTGTGCCTCGAATAGTCTGCAAAAATCTTTTCCCCAGGCCCCCAAGAATCCATATTTTTCCCAAACGGGGTAGAAAACGTTAAAAAACTTAAAATCTCAATTATCAATAAAACCCCAACTGAGGATCCGAACAAAAAAATGTTAAAGTGAAGCAAAAGTTCAAAACCCAAGGATTTTTTAAAAACATGGATAGTGTTGCTTACATTATTGTGCTAGCGATGGCGTTATCGGTTCTCTTTTTCGCGATCGCCTTCCGCGAACCCCCCCGTATCGAAAAATAAATTTTGATTTTCTCATACCAACCTTTGAAGATCATCCCTGAACTAAAGCGAAAAGTTTGTCTTTTGGGGCAGATTTTTTCTTGGTTCAGGCTTTCTCCATTTTCCCCCAATCATTAGGATGCACCGATCAACGGCTGCCATATTTCGCTCAGATCGGCCAACTTTTTTCTGTTCCAATCGTTATGCAATGCCCCTATTGTCAACATACTGATAGTCGCGTTTTAGAGTCAAGATCCACTGGCGCTGGACGGAGTATCCGCCGTCGTCGGGAATGCCTCAGTTGCAAACACCGTTTCACCACCTACGAGCGGATCGAATTTGTGCCCATCTCTGTGATCAAGCGCAATGGTCAAAGTGAAGCCTTTGATCGCTCTAAAATTTTGCGGGGTATGGTGCGGGCCTGCGAAAAAACAACCGTTTTACCCTCGACCCTAGAGGCGATCGCCGAAGAAATCGAAGCCCAACTCCAACAGAAACCCAAGCGCAGCATTAGCACAGCCCAAATTGGGGATTTGGTATTGCATCGGCTCCGCCAAGAAAGTGAAGTCGCTTACGTGCGTTTTGCTTCCGTGTACCGTCAGTTCCAAGGAGTCGATGACTTTATCGAAACCCTCAGTCATCTCCAGGACAACGCCGAGCAAGCCAACCTCTGGATTCAAACCCTCAATGAAGACGAAGAATCAGAAGATTTGACTTCTCCCTCAGTCCTAACGCCCTCTGCAAACTAGATTAAACGAGATTTATTTTGTTGATCCCGTTCCCCTGCAGTGACAGCCGAAAAAATAAGCCTGGGAACTTATGGATCTGCGCCATTTTTTGAGATACTATTGATATCCTGTATCTTAATATATTTAACTTTTACATTTTAAGATATGTACCCTGCCATACTGCCTTGATCGTAGTACGGTTTTTCTTGCTGCTGTAAATTACTTATCAAGATGTCATCAAGCATTCAAATTTGAAGACATCCAAGGCTCCCGTAATTTACCCAAAGCTAGTCGAGGCGATGCTTTCCCATCCCTAGACTATTTCTCCCACCAAACATATGTTATGAAAAAGCCATTTTGGGTTGTGCCTTAAATCCCAAAGGTCGGTCGCGTATCGAGGTTGGAGGTCAGCAACAAAAGTTCAGGAGATTAAACACTAGGAATAGAAACACACATGGTCAGTCAGAACACAGCTACAGTAGATATTGGTTTTACCCATGACGATTTTGCCGCTCTCTTAGACAAATACGATTATCACTTCAGCCCTGGAGATATCGTTCCCGGCACCGTATTTAGTATGGAGCCAAGAGGTGCATTGATCGACATCGGCGCGAAAACCGCAGCATATATTCCCATCCAGGAGATGTCCATTAACCGTGTGGATACTCCCGATGAGGTTCTTCAATCTGACGAAACCCGTGAGTTTTTCATTCTCACCGATGAGAACGAAGATGGTCAGCTTACCCTCTCCATCCGCCGCATTGAATACATGAGAGCGTGGGAACGTGTCCGTCAACTCCAAGCAGAAGATGCGACGGTTCGCTCTTTGGTATTTGCCACCAACCGTGGTGGTGCTTTGGTTCGTATTGAAGGGTTGCGCGGCTTTATCCCCGGTTCTCACATCAGCACTCGCCAAGCGAAAGAAGATCTCGTCGGCCAGGAACTGCCCCTCAAATTCCTCGAAGTCGATGAAGACCGCAATCGCCTCGTCCTCAGCCACCGTCGAGCACTGGTTGAGCGGAAGATGAACGGCCTAGAAGTCGGCGAAGTTGTTGTGGGTTCTGTCCGTGGGATCAAGCCCTATGGTGCGTTTATTGATATCGGCGGTGTCAGCGGCCTGCTCCACATTTCTGAAATCTCCCACGACCACATTGATACCCCCCACAGCGTCTTCCAGGTGAACGACGAACTGAAGGTAATGATCATTGATCTCGATGCGGAACGGGGTCGGATCTCCTTGTCGACGAAGCAGCTTGAACCCGAACCGGGCGATATGCTCAAGAACCGTGATCTTGTGTTTGAAAAGGCCGAGGAGATGGCAGAGAAGTACCGCGAAAAGCTCCGGGCTGAAGCGGCTGGTCTGACCGTTGAAGATCAAGTGGACGAGAGTGAAGATCTCGATACTGATGATGAATACATGAGTGCAACAGAGTAGGGTGAAGTGGTTGCGGAAACCAGGTATTTTCCTTTGGGTTCCACAAGCTTTTTCTATAAACTGCACAACTGATTGCAAATTTTAATGATGAAGAGAGGTACTGCAAAGGCCTCTCTTTTTTTATCGAAACTTTCGCCTGGGGTTAGCGGGAGACAATTCCTGACCATTGCACGTTTTTTTGGTTGCTGCGGCGATAGGAAAAGAAATGTTCGGGCTGTTGGTAGGTGCAGTGGGGGGCGATCGCCATTTGCCCAAGATCTAGACCCAACTGCTCAAGCTGTAATTGATTGACGCGACGGACATCAAGGCGCACTTTTTCATGTTCATCATCGGGCAGAATCGGTGAATCCAGGAGATTTTCCAGAGCGAGGAGCATCCCATCGAGATCATCTGCAAGATCCTGCAAGCCTAAACTGACTCCCATCTCGACGGCAACATCGGTGGAGACTTGGTAAACTTCGCCACTGATGGCCGGGCCAAGGGCAACTAGCAAATCTTTTATTTCAGAACCCGCATCGAGAAACTTTTGAATCGCTTCGGGGATAATCCGTTTTGCTGTGCCCCGCCAGCCGGCATGGATGGCCGCCACTTGTCCGGTGCGGCGATCGCCAATCAGTGCAGGCGTACAATCTGCTGTGGCGACAAAAACAGCCTGTTGGGAAGCCGTTGAAACAATCCCATCCGCTGGCGAAAAATGCTCCCCTTCCCAATTAATTTCGTGGGGCGTGAGGACGGTATTCCCATGCACCTGTTTGACACGGTAGGTCGGAATTTCCGGATGGAAAATTTTCACAAGGTTTTCTGGCAGTTCCGGGGCAAAAGCTTGGGTGAAAAAGCCATGGTGCCAAGGCTCTAACAACTCACAGGTTAAATAGGGCCGCCCTTCCCATTCTTGCCAATGCCATTGATCTGCGGCGGTGACTGCGCCCATTGCCGTTGCTCCAGTGATAATTTTTGATTTAGATTCACTTTAATAATCTAAATGGTAATAAAAAATAAAATACTTTTTCAGGGCGCAAAGTTTTCTTGGGTCGGGCCGCAATTTCCGAAAAGCTGCTATTTTAATGGAGGCAAAACGCGAGTTAGATAGGAACGGGACAACCGATGGCGTACCAACGTGTTCTTTTAAAGCTGAGTGGTGAGGCTCTGATGGGGGATCTCGGTTACGGGATTGACCCGCAAATCGTATCAGACATCGCCAAAGAAATTGCGGAAGTTGTCTCCAGCGGTGTGCAAATTGTGATCGTGGTTGGCGGTGGCAATATTTTCCGTGGGGTACAGGCTTCGGCTAAAGGGATGGATCGGGCCACGGCGGATTATATTGGCATGATCGCGACGGTGATGAATGCGATGACCCTCCAGGATGCCCTCGAACAAATCGATATTCCGACCCGAGTCCAAACAGCGATCGCCATGCAGGAGGTCGCAGAACCCTATATCCGGCGACGGGCTATCCGGCATTTAGAAAAAGGCCGGGTAGTAATTTTTGGCGCAGGCTCCGGGAATCCGTTCTTTACCACCGATACCACCGCTGCCCTGAGGGCCGCCGAAATTGACGCCGAAGTGATCTTCAAAGCCACCAAAGTTGATGGGGTTTACGATAGCGATCCAGCGAAAAATCCCGCAGCAAAACGCTATGAAAGCTTGACCTATGCCCACGTTCTCGCCAATGATTTAAGGGTAATGGATGGGACGGCGATCGCCCTTTGCAAAGAAAACGACATCCCGATTATGGTGTTTAATCTATTTGAGAAAGGCAACATTGTCCGTGCCGTTAAAGGTGAACCAGTTGGAACAATCGTGGGAGGTTCCTGTGCAGTTAAGTGAACTTAGAGAAAATATGCAAAAGACCATTGAGGCAACCCAGCGGTCTTTTAATACCCTCCGGACAGGGAGAGCCAGCGCCTCCCTCCTCGACCGGATTACGGTGGAATATTACGGTGCAGAAACTCCCCTAAAATCGTTGGCGAGTATTTCGACACCCGACTCCAGCACTATCATGATCCAACCCTTTGATCGGGGTAGTTTGAGTGATGTGGAGCGGGCCATTTCCATGTCTGATTTGGGTCTGACCCCCAACAATGATGGGACAAATATCCGCTTAAATATTCCGCCGCTGACGAAGGAGCGCCGTCAAGAATTGGTCAAAACGGCTGGAAAATTAGCTGAAGAAGGAAAAGTGGCCCTCCGCAATATTCGTCGTGATGCCATTGATGATGTGCGCAAACAGGAGAAAAATAGCGACATTTCCGAGGATGAATCCCGTAGCTTACAGGACGATATCCAGAAGGTAACGGACGAGTTTACGACAAAAATCGATGACCTGCTCAAGATCAAAGAAAAAGACATTATGACGGTCTAGGGTATCGGGGTTTACCACGGTAAACCCCGACATTTTTATATATTCGCAATCAATGGGTTTTTGTGATGGGTAATGTTTTAACGTCTGATTTAACTCAAATCGATAGCCTTGAATTGGCACAGGCACTGGCGGCAAAGTTGGCGATCGCCCCTAATGATTGGCACAGATTAAAAGGCAACCGTAAAGTCCAAGCCCAACAACATTTATCTGCGGCTCTGGTTTTTTTGTTGAATGACAATCCCGCCGCCGCCCTGCAACATCTAGAACAGGCCCAAGGATGGTTAGACCGGACAATCTCCGCGCCCCCTTGTCCCGACCATGGTCGTAAAACCGCGTCCTAAAATTCTGGCATATCGCCGTTTTGTTCCCGTTCGATGAAACTCTGCACCTTGTGGCGATAATCCCGCAAGGATTCTTCGACCCATTCCCGGCTTTCACTGTTGACGTAAATATGTACTAATGGTTCCCCAGCGTCGGGCAGCACCAGCACCCAGTTATCCGAAACCGGATCAATAATTTTGACGCCATCGATCAACACCAGGCGATCGCTTTCATGGATTTCGACTAAGTGCCGCATTAAAGCTCCCTTCACCCGCCAGGGACAGCGCATCGTGTAAGACTTGTGGAAAACGATTGGTAATTCTGCCCGAATTTGACCCAGCGATCGCTCTTGGATGGTCAACATCTCAATTAATTTGGCGATCGTAAACATCGCATCAAAGCCAGGGTGCAGCTCCGGGAAAATAAAACCCATGTCTCCACTTCCCCCTAACACCACATGGGGATTATTCCGGCAGGCTTCCATAAGAGCCGTGGGGTTGGCTTTGGTGCGGATCACATGACCATCATGGCGGCGGGCAATTTGTTCTACGGCACTTGACGCATAGATGGGCACCACGACGGAACTGCGTGGACTGGCCGTGAAGAGAATGCTCGTCAGCAAAGCCGTGAGGCGTTCCCCATAGATAGATAGTCCCGATTCATCGACGAGGGTGAGTTGTTCCCCGTTGGCGGCAACCTGTACTCCCATGCTGGCGCGTAGGGCTTCTACCACATGGCCCAACTGCAACAGTAGGGATTCTTTCTCTTGGCCCACGGGGGAATTTTGCTTGAGGCTAGCGTTTAGGACAACGGCATCACAGCTAAATTTATTCAAAATAGTCGGTAAAACAGCACCAGACACAGCATAGGCGTAGTCAATGACCACCTTCGAGCCACTATTCATCAAGGCACCAATATTGAGGTGATCTTCAAAGCGCTGACTATATTGCTCAATAATTTGCGCCGGACAGGACATTTCGCCAATTTCGGCGATCGCCACCCGTCTTAAATCCTCTTTAAAATAAACCCCCTCGATTTTCTTTTCCTTCGCCTTAGAAATATTGATTCCTTGGCTGTCGAGAAATTCAATTAGCAGATGATCCGACCGTTCCGGATGGAGACGCACATGAATTCCCCCTTCCACATCTAGAATATTCGCCATGGTCCGGGCGATGGGAATTGCTGTGGCCTGGAGATTTTGCACGCCAATCCCCGCCGACATTAACCCCGCAATCAAGGAACGACTCACCATCCGCGAGACACTGCGCTGATCCCGCGACACTAGCACCATCGAGCCAATTTTTAAGGTCGAACCGTAGGCCGCCCCCAGTTTGACGGCAAATTCGGGGGTGATATCAATATTGGCGAGGCCAGAAACCCCGCGCTGACCAAACAGATTCCGCTGGGCCGTGCTGCCCCAGATGAGGTTGATATTCACAATCGCCCCCGCCTCAATCCGCTTATTGGGCCAGATCCGCACGCCGGTACCAATGTGGGCTTCTTCTTCCACGGTGGATAATGCCCCCACCACGGCCCCTTCTAAAATATGGGCACGGCGATCGACCCGGCTTCCCCGCACCACCGTACAGGCCCGCAACTGCACTTCATCGCCCAAGACCACGCCGTTCCAGAGAATAGGACGTTTGAGGTCAGAATCAGCACCGACGGTCACGTTATCGCCAATGACCGTACCGGGTTCAATGTGAACTCTAGCCCCAACGCGGCAGTTATCACCAATCATCGCTGGGGGGGAGATCGTCGCACTGTCGTCAATAAAGGTATTGTGGCCAATCCAAATCCCAGGCGATCGCTCTTCATAGGAATATTCCACATGGACTTTCCGGGCGAGGGCATCGTACTGGGCTTTACGGTAGGCATCAAGGTGTCCGACATCACACCAGTAGCCATCGGCAATGTAGCCATACATCGGTTCTCCCCGGTCGAGGAGTAGGGGAAAGAGATCCTTCGAGAAGTCGCATTCTTCGTTTTCCGGGAGATATTTCAGCACTTCTGGTTCGAGGATATAAGTGCCTGTGTTGACGGTATCGGAAAAAATTTCACTGGTGGAGGGTTTTTCGAGGAAGCGACTAATTTGTCCGTTTTCTTCGGTAATGACGACACCAAACTCAACGGGATTGGGAACACGGGTAAGAACCAGGGTGGCCTTGGAACCTTTTTCACGGTGGAAGGCGATCGCCGCCGCGAGATCAAAATCCGTAATGCTATCCCCACTAATCACCACAAAGGTTTCGGTGAGCAGTTCTTCGACATTTTTGACGCAGCCCGCCGTCCCTAAAGGTTGCTCTTCTTCCACGGCATAATGCATTTTGACACCAAACTCATGGCCATCCTGAAAATAGTCCCGCATGATGTCCGGCACATAGTGGAGCGTGGCAATCACTTCGGTAATGCGGTGGCGTTTGAGTAGATTAATAATATGCTCGGCAATGGGGCGATTGAGCACTGGCACCATCGGCTTCGGTAAATCACAAGTCAGGGGACGCAACCTTGTCCCAGCACCACCTGCCATTAAAACTGCACGCATAAAAAATCTCCGCTGTACCGCAATATCAAAATACGCGGCGGACTCAGCCAAAAAATTCCCTGGGCGATGTCGCGATCAAAGAAGTTCTCTGGTTGTCCCGCTGCCTCTCTTACTTTGGCATTGTATTGTGGAGTTCTCGGTTTGACGGCAATGGTTCGCTAACAAGAGACAATCTTTAAAATTAGAATGCTCAATACTGCCTAAAATAACAAAACCCCACCTGGAGGTGAGGCATTGCTTTCTGATTCGATTTGGTGGCGGGAGGCGGATTTGAACCACCGACCTTCGGGTTATGAGCCCGACGAGCTACCAGACTGCTCTATCCCGCGGCGCTTTTACTAGCATAAACCCCCTAAAGAAAAATGGCAACCCCCCAGGAAAGATTCTTGGGGATTTGAAGAAATCTTCGCCAGTTAAACAAGCAAGAACCAGCTTTTGGCAAAACAATCAACGGGGGAAGGCGATCGCCTAAAATGAGAACGCAGATTTTCTGCTGCTGTGTGATGTTTTGTAATTTTTGGCGTAACCCATGAGCCAAGCTGATCCCCAAGCTTCCCTGAGCCGTCTCAAACAAACCCTAGCCCAACTGCAACAAGTGGTCGCCGATCTGGAAACAGGAACCAGCCAGATTCCAACGGCGGCCCTCGATACCCTGAGCACCGATACAGAAAATTTGATTCGGCAACTACAGCAGCAACCGGAAGCGGCGATTAATCCTGTGGTAGAAGTCCCTGCGAATACTCCTGGGGTTGAAGTACCGACCGCCCCAGTGCCCAAGGTCAAACCCCGGCGTGTTGAACCCGTACCTCGTCGGCCCCGACGGCAACCCTGGTGGCAGCAACAAAAACTTTGGCTGGGTGCGGCAACGGCGGCGATCGCCTTTATTTTTCTCTGGAAATTCACGACCCAAACGCCCCAACTCAGCGAAGATATTGCCCAAACACCCCCCACTGAACCCACCGAGGAAGTAGCCCCAGAGACCCCCCAACCGGAAACGCCAACCCCAGCGCCCAAAATTTCAGAGCCAGCCCCAGCCGCCAGCGCAGAACCCCCCAAACCCCTGACCCCGGAACAGCGCTTGATCGCGGCAATCCAGGCCCAATTAGATGAAGTTACCCAACCCTATGGGGACAATATTGTGCGCACGATCCAGGCGGATTTTGACACCAATACCCTGCGGATTACGGTAGGTGATGCTTGGTATCTCTTGCGAGAGGGGTTGCAAGATCGCCTCGGCATGGAGGTTTTAGACCTAGCCCAGTTGCTTGATTTTAAAAAGATGGTTGTGGAAGATTTAGCAGGAAACTTCGTGGCGCGGAATCCGGTCGTGGGCGATCGCCTTGTGATTGTGCGGCGCTATCAAGATTTCCAGGGGGAAAGCTGAAGCTAGGTCTGAGTCGGTGCATTCAGCCCATAAACCCGTTAAGATAGGGGCAACAGCGGACTGAATTGGGGACAATACTGACCATGACAGCGGGAATGAGCAAACAAGGCAAAGTATCCATCCGGCCAGTACAGTATCGAGATCTCACGGCGATCGCCAATTTTGCCAGCGAAGCGGATCTAGATGGGCCTTCTCCCCTCGATATGCCCCTTGAGGATCACCTCGAAAATACCAAGAATTTCTATGGCCTCGTTAAGTTACTGAGTTTTTTCCCAAATCCTAATCAGTACAGTTTCCATGGTTATGTGATTGAAGTCGATGGCCAGCTTGTGGGCTTTGTGAAGATTTCTCCCTTCAACTCCTCCCAAAGTACCTGGCGCGTTGAACAGGTAATCATTGATCCCCATTTTCCCAAATTGCAATACCACGGCTCCGCCAGAGACCCCGGTTCAGCCCTGCTCCGTTATTGCTTTGACCATGTCGTGGAAGCCCGCAACTGGGTCCTAGAGGTGAATGTTAACGCCCAACAGACCCTCAGCCTCTACCGTCAAAATGGTTTCCAGCCCCTCGCGAAACTCACCTACTGGGCGATCGCCCCGGAAATTCTCAGTGAATTGGCCCTCCAGGAACCCGCCCTACCCAATTTGATGCCCGTGGGCAATGCTGATGCCCGCTTGCTCTACCAACTCGATACCGCCTCGATGCCGCCAATGCTCAGGCAGGTCTTTGATCGCCACGTTCAAGACTTTAAGAGTGCGCCCCTCAGCAATTTAATCTGCCGCGTTAAAAATTGGACGCAGCACGTGGATGTGGTCGAAGGATACGTTTTCGAGCCCCAACGGAAAGCCGCCATCGGTTATTTCGCCGTGCAATTAGCCCACCAAGACCACAAACCCCACCATGGCCGCCTCACGGTACACCCGGCCTACACCTGGCTCTATCCGGAATTGATGATCAAAATGGCCCAGATCGCCCAGATCCGACCAGAACAACCGCTTTTGACCACCTCTACGGATTACCAGCCGGAACGGGAAGAATTTTTTGAAACGGTGGGCGCAACCCCCAGGGAGCATACACTCCTCATGTCTCGCTCGGTATGGCACAAAGTGCGGGAATCCCAGCCCCTCGAAGCGTTGCAATTATCAGGGGTACTCCAGGGTTTGCAGCCGATGCGATCGCCAATCCCCAGCCGTATCCATTGGTTTAAAAATCATCCCAGCCTCAAATTGCCAAAGGAATCACCGCAACGGGATTTCTTCCCGGAAAATTAGGCACGGCAGATGAAACCAGTGGCAGCATTGGGCCTTGATATTGGCCGTAAACGTATTGGGGTGGCTGGGTGCGATGGTCTGGGGCTGTTGGCAACGGCTTTAACCACCATTCAACGCACCACCCTAGAGGCAGATTTAGCGGCGATCGCCCATTGGATCGAACAGCGCCATATTCAAGTTTTGGTGGTGGGTCTGCCCTATGCCATGGACGGCAGCCTAGGGAAACAGGCGAAACAAACTCAAAAATTTGCCCGTAAATTGGCAGAAGCCTTTGGACTC
This sequence comes from Picosynechococcus sp. PCC 8807, assembly GCF_001693295.1. Classification (NCBI taxonomy): domain Bacteria; kingdom Bacillati; phylum Cyanobacteriota; class Cyanophyceae; order Chroococcales; family Geminocystaceae; genus Picosynechococcus; species Picosynechococcus sp. PCC 8807. The sequence continues at coordinate 997,854 of NZ_CP016483.1, read as the reverse complement.
CCCATCGAGTATGTGGACGAACGCTTAACCTCCGTTGAAGCCGAAAACCAACTCAAAGCCGAAAAGCAATATGACCGCCAACAAAAGGGCCTCGTCGATCAGCGGGCAGCCCAAATTATTTTGCAACAGTGGCTAGAAACGAGACAGTGTGCCTCGAAACCTTAGGTGACAGCATCAGAATTCCCTGAAGCGAACAATTCAAAGGCTTTTTGGGAAAATCGTTGGAGGCGATCGCAGACATCTTTAGCGGGTTGATAGTCGCCGACCAGTTGCCACTGGGCAATGGTTGAGAGCCGCCAAGCTTCCCCCTGGTGATTAAAACCCGCCGTTTCAATGCCGATAAAGGTTTGCACTTGATCCAGGGGGTCTGTAAAAAAGCGAATTTGCACCAGCATACTCCGACTTTGGAAACGGGGACTCCAGCCCGGCAGGTGAAAGCCAATGTCAATGGAATCTGGGTCCATCCATTCACGGGTTTCGGGGTCATTGCGCCAGGGTTTGAGGTCGGCCCTTGCATCGGGGAATTCGGCCCGGAATAAATTCACCACCGAGGCAATTTTCGTCGCCAGCTCAACGCCTAAGGCCCGTTCTGATGCATTCACGTTTAACCTCCTCGGAATCTAGTAGACATATCTCAAGCTTAACGAGTTGTGTTCTACGCTAAGGGAGAAATTCGCAGTTTTTTGACAATTGGTTTACAATCTCGCGAAAATTTGTCTCTTTATAGTTGTTTTAGCATCTGGGCAAGCCGTTGTCGGAGGGTTTCAAAACCGAGGCGATCACTGGCAGAAATATAAACCGCGTTCGGATGGCGTAACTTCGCCTCCTGGAGTGCTTCACTAGAAACTTGATCCAGCTTATTAAAAACCAATAGGGCTTGGGCTGGCATAATCGGCATTTCCCCTAGAATTTTTTCGACGGATTCTAACTGATGCTGCCACGCAGGATGGGACAGATCCACCACATGGATCAACGCGTCGGCTTCGGTGACTTCTTCGAGGGTCGCCCGAAACGCATCCACCAGGGCCGGGGGTAACTCATGGATAAAACCAACGGTATCCGTTAGTAGAATCGTCTGGGTTTGAAAGGCTTCATCGGTGAGGGTCAAGCGCCGAGTTGTGGGATCGAGGGTCGCAAACAGTTGATCCGCCGCATACACTTCAGCATTGGTGAGGGCATTAATCAAGGTCGATTTGCCCGCATTGGTATAACCGACGATCGCAAAGGTGGGCACATCCTGCCGTTGCCGTTGACTGCGCATCCGCGAACGGTGGGCTTGCAGTTGATCCACTTCCTTTTGCAAGCGGCTGAGGCGACTTTGGATTGTGCGCCGCTCCGTTTCTAATTTCGTTTCTCCAGGGCCACGGGTGCCGATCCCCCCCCCCAAACGGGACATGGCTTGACCCCGACCCACCAAGCGTGGCAAGAGATACTCCAATTGCGCCAGTTCCACCTGGAGTTTCCCGGCGCGAGACTGGGCCCGCTGGGCAAAGATATCAAGAATCACTTCCGTGCGATCGCAAACCTTCACCCCCAGTTGTCGTTCCAGGTTGCGCCCCTGGGCAGGGGACAGATCCCGGTCAAAGACCACAAGATTCGCGCCGAGGGTTTGTACCTGGAGGGCAATTTCTTCGACTTTCCCGGTACCAACCACGGTTTGGGGATGGGGTGTACTGCGTTTTTGCTCCAGGGTGAGCAGCACTTCCCCCCCGGCGGTATCCACCAAGCGGGCCAGTTCCGTCAGTCGATCCTGGAAAGGGCGATCGCCAATATCTGATGTTTGTAAGCCGACGAGAATCACCCGGTCATGGCTTTGATCGACCTGTTGGGCCGTAAATTCCCGGCGAAATTCTGCTTCTAGTCCTTCGACCAGATCCAGAAAATCCTGTTGGGAAACCTCTTCTAGGGCTTGGGACTCAGAAACAAGCCAATAGGCATGGCTGGGGTGGGTCTGGGGGAGGAGGTGGGCTACATAGGCATTTTTCACGTAGCCAGCGGCCCCCCGGCCCCGCTTCGTCGTCCCCGTTCCTGTCAAGGTAAAGCTCACGAGGGCGTCTAACCGCTGTAGTACCATCGCCATTAAACTCGATTCCTTGGGCGGTTCATCCTTCGGGCTGGCGGTCAAGCAGCGGATACCCGATAAACGTTCGGCACCATAACGGGGCAATTCTAGGGGGGGAATTTGGGTTTGTCGGGGTGAACCAACCCCCACCCGGATCACCTTGCCCCGGCGATTGAGATAGACACAAACCGCTTGGTTTAGCTCTGTGCTGAGGGCCGCGATCCGTTGGGCTAATTCTGGAGTCGTGAGGCGATCGCCAGGCACAGCCTGTTGATACAGTCGTTGCAACTGCTTGAGTTGACTACTTTTAAGACCTTTGAGATTACCGTGAATAGTATCGATGGGCAGCTTCCTAGAACGAAATGAATGCTAAATAATCATTAGAATATCGTGTCGAAATGTTTTCTATTCGTCAAGGCGAGGGGCCGCCGCCGTATCGGTGCGACCATTGCCGCAAACAAAGTCTAGGAGGCTAGCCCCTGTCGAACCGGGGGAGACCGTATTCACTTCCCCTTGATCGCCGTAGTTTTTGTAAAAATCAGTGTTTTCGCCGTTGAGGATAAACACCGAAATTTCCCGTAGACGGGTGACCCGCCGGGAGCAGTCCCCGGAATAATAGGCCCGGGCATGGTAGCGCAATTCCTTCGAGGTGCTATCTCGGTTGACCGCTTCTACTTCCCACCAAGCAAACGGCCCCTGCCGTCTGATGGTTGTGGGGTTGACGTACAGCTCTTTTTCCATGTACTGGCCATAGTCTTCGTCGTAGCTGCGACTGGCTACCACTTGTACCAGTTCTGCCTGGGCGACTAGGGGAATCGCTAAAATCCCCGTGGCGATCGCCAACGTGCGCCAAAATTTTGAAAAATTACCCATTGCCCGTCCTCCGCAAGGCATCAGCATCAAAGATTGGGGAAGGGTTTTGAGGCGATGTTTTAAAAAATATGCGATCGCCATCTATTCTACTAGCTGGGAACTTCCCCGAATTCCTCAACCAGCAAGCCAAAACACTATTGATAGCGGTCGAGCAGCGTTTGTAGGCCCCCTTGGTAACCATCACCCACTGCATTGAGGCGCCATTCGCCCCCTTCGTTAACGACCTCTGCCATAATCAGGGCCGTCTCACTGGAGAAATGTTCCTGGAGAGAATAGCGCAATACCTCTGCTTTCGTTTCCACGTTCACCAAGCGCACATAGGCATTTTGCACCTGGCCAAAGTTCTGCCGCCGCGCTTCCCCGTCATAGATCGAAATCGCGACCACAATTGTGGCGACATTTTCCGGCACTTTCCGAAAATCAATGATCATCACTTCATCGTCACCTTCACCAGCCCCCGTGCGATTGTCCCCCATTAATTTGACGGCTTGTTCAGGATCGGGACTCGTCAAGTTATTGTAAAAAATAAAATGCTGGTCTGAAATGAGCTTGCCATTATTCCCCAGCATAAAAATAGAAGCATCAAGGTCAAAGTCTGCCCCTGTGCCCTGTTGCTTTATATCCCAACCTAAACCAATAAAAGCGGCGGTGAGGCTTGGTGCAGCTTTCTTGAGGGAAATGCCTTGGCCCTTGTTTAGATTAATCGTCATTTTCTATAGCTAAAATTCGATGAACGTTTCTGAATTAATTCAAGTTTTAAAGTCTGATCTCATTATCGATCATTCCCTCGGAAGTGACCCGGAGATTACGGGGGTCGCCGCCATTGATGCCGCAAAATCCCAGGAAATCAGCTACATCGAAGGGGGGAAATTTGCCGCAAGGGTCGATACAACGGCAGCTTCGGCGTTAATCTTGCCAGCGGATGAAGATTTGCAACAACGGGCGACGGCTCGCGGTTTGGCTTGGCTTAGTACCAAGGAACCGCGTTTGTTATTCGCAGCGGCGATCAAGGTCTTTTATCAACCGTTTCGTCCGGCACCGGGGATTCATCCCACCGCTGTTATTGATCCGTCGGTGCAGTTGGGCGAGGCTGTTTCAGTGGGTGCCCATGTGGTGCTTTATCCGGGGGTGAAAATTGGCGATCGCACTTGCATTATGGCCAATGCGGTGATTTATCCCGATGTGGAAATTGGCGCGGATACCTTACTCCATGCCAATTGCACGATCCACGAGCGGGTCAAGATTGGTAATCATTGTGTAATCCACAGCGGCGCGGTAATCGGGGCAGAAGGATTCGGCTTTGTGCCCACGGCCCAGGGTTGGTTCAAGATGGAACAGTCGGGAATTGTTGTCCTCGAAGATGGCGTTGAAATTGGCTGTAACAGTGCGGTGGATCGGCCCGCCGTCGGAGAAACGCGCATTAAAACCCAAACCAAACTGGATAATCTCGTCCATGTGGCCCATGGGGGAACCATCGGCTCGAACTGTGCCCTCGCCGCCCAGGTGGGTTTAGCAGGGGGCGTCACCGTCGGGAATAATGTGCTCCTTGGGGGTCAGGTGGGCGTCGCGAACCAGGCAGTGATCGGTGATGGGGCGATCGCCACGGCCCAAACCGGGATTAATAATCGCGTTGCCCCAGGGGAAATTGTCTCTGGTAGTCCAGCAGTACCCAATGCGGTTTACCGGAAAGTTTCGGCCATCTACAAGCGTTTACCGGAAATGTACGAGGTGTTTCGTAAACTCAAAAAGGGTTAAATCACCGCCAGTTGGGGTGTTTTGACGGCGGGAATGCTGGCTTGGTTTTGTACCTGCTCAATGGCTTCATCGAGGAGGGCCTGACCTTCGGCGACGGTGTTGATTTTATTAAGGCGATCGCGAAAATCTGCGGCTCCGGGAAAATCGCGACAATACCAGGTCAAATGTTTGCGGGATTGGTAAATGCCCTTTTGTCCTTTGTAGGCCCAGAGCCCGTCCAAATGTTCCTTGGCGCACTGGAGTAACTCCACCACGGTTGGTTGGGGCCGCCGCTGTCCCGTTTTGAGGAAATGATCAATTTCGCCGACTAAAAACGGATAACCGAGGGTGCCCCGGGAACACATCACCCCATCAGCTCCTGTTGCTTCCAGGCAGGCGATCGCCGCATCCACGGAAAAAATATCGCCGTTGGCAATCACCGGAATCGAGAGGGCTTCTTTGACTTTTTTAATCCACTGCCACTGGGCTTTCCCGGTGTAACCCTGGGCCCGGGTGCGACCGTGCACCGTCAGCATTTGCGCTCCGGCATCTTCTAACCGGCGGGCAAAGTCAACAATCACGATTTCGGCATCCGCCCAACCAATGCGGGTTTTAACGGTCACAGGCACATCGACGGCTTCCACCACTGCTTTAACGATCGCCACCGCCACCTCTGGTTGCCGCAGGAGAGAACTACCGCCTCCCTTGCGGGTAATTTTATTCACCGGACAACCCATGTTGATGTCGATGGTTTGGGCGCCCTCGGCCACGGCTTTTTTTGCTGCTTCCCCCATAAAATCAGGGCGACAGTCAAACAGTTGAATGCTGATCGGCTGCTCCCCCGGGTCAATCTCCATGAGCCTCGGTAAGGTCTGGAGGTGGTGAACTTCCTGGGCGCGCACCATTTCGGTGTACATCATTGAACTGGGGGCGTAGCGACGTACCAGGCGACGAAATACTAGATCCGTGACCCCCGATAGGGGCGCTTGGAGGACACGGCTCTGGAGGGCAACGTTACCAATTTTTAAGGGGCTATCTGGCAGGGAGATTGGCGGCGATCGCCTTGGGTCAGAATTCACTGAATTTACTGGGGCCGTGGTGTTAGGGGTCAGGGGCATCAAAGATTACCGAATCATGGGGAAATATTGTCTTGGACAAGAGTAGCTGTTCTAGTTCTGGGACGCTCATCGGATAGCCCAACAAAAAACCCTGGGCGCGATCGCAGTTGAGTTGCTGCAAACACTCTAATTCTGTCTCGTTTTCAACCCCCTCCGCAATCACTAAGCGTTTCTGTTGGTGGGCCGTGTTAATTAGCGATCGCACTACTGTCTGTTGTGCCGATTTTTGGTGGATGTTGCGGATTAAGCTGGGGTCTAGTTTGAGGAAATCAAAGGGAAATTTTTTGAGGTAAGTCAAAGAGCTATAACCCAGACCAAAATCATCCAGAACAATTTTGACACCGAGGGTTTTAATCGCCTTGAGGCGGCGAATGGTTAACGGGGCATTGTCTAAGAGGGTTGACTCCGTGAGTTCTAACACGAGGTTTGCTGGGTTTAAGCTATTTTCAATCAGTAAGTGGCTGAGATCTTGGTGGAAGTGGGGTTGATTAAATTGAGTCGCCGAGAGGTTGACCGCCATTTGGAACGTTTGATGGTCTTGGTTTGCCCAGCGGCGGAGCTGACGACAGGCTTGGGTCAGCACAAATTGATCGAGAAGTTCGAGTAAACCGATGGGTTTGGCGATCGCCAAAATTTCCTCAGTCAGAATAGAACCCCTCAGGGGATGTTCCCACCGCAGCAGGGCCTCCGCCCCCACCATCTCTTTTCCTGGCAGTTGGCATTGGGGCTGATAATGAACCGTTAACTGATGCTGGTGATAGGCATCCCGCAGATCATCGGCTAGATCAAGGCCCTTGGGGTAACTTTGCGGCGTCATTGCGTTGGCAAATTGATAGCGCGGCTCCCCTAAATTTTGGGCCTGGCGCTGGGCGGCCTGGGCCTGGGCGACTAAATCCCTGAGATTGTCGGCATCCTGGGGATACTCAGCAATCCCTAGGCTCACGGACAGGAAAAACTCCTCGGTGGCAGTGGTTAAAAATTGCTCGAAAGCAGCAAGGATTTCCTGGGCGATCGCCCCGGTATCGGCCTGGACATAGGCGCGATTTAAAACGAGGCAAAATTCCCCAGCCGCCAAACAAATGACTCTTCCTCGCCCTTGGAGCCCTTGATTTAGACGATTGATGATCGCCTGGTTGAGCGTGTCAATTTCCTGGGGTTCGAGGTCAGCACAGATCTGGGCAAACCGTTCAAAGCCAACGACAAATAGCGGTAAAAATGCAGCATCATCCTGCTGGAGGGTCAGGGCGATCGCCTCGAAGGTTTCCTGGAGACTAAAGCGATCGCCGCAATCATTTCTCAGTGCTGGGGGCGTTGTCTGGGGCGCTGCCTTTGGCGATGCATCTGGGGGGCTATAGTGCTGTTGCAAAGAAGATAACTTACTCAACCGGATGGCGATCGCCGACAATAATTCTTCTTTTGTAAATGGTTTTGTTAAATAATCATCCGCCCCCAAACGCATTCCCTGGCGAATGTCCTGTTTTTCCGCCCGGGCCGTTAAAAATACAAAGGGAATCATCGCTGTTGCCGCTTCGGCCTGGAGTTTTTGCAAGACCCCATAACCATCTATTCCCGGCATCATCACATCACAAACAATCAAATCCGGTTGGTGCGCCAGGGCTAACTGTACACCCTGATGTCCCCCGGCGGCTTCTAGGACTGCATATTGCTGCTGCGTTAGGATTTTACGGATTAGCTTCCGCACAATATCATCATCTTCAATGACTAGAATTGTCGTCATAACAAAATAGGTGATTAGGGTATGGCCCCCTTGCTACCCTCCTTTCGTTTGTCCCAAAGGCCGCCGTTTTTGGCTGGTCGTACCATGGCTCTCAAATCGATCATAGGCGCTAACGATTCTCTGGACGAGGGGGTGACGCACAACATCAGCATCCGTCAGATAACAAAAGCCAATCCCTTCTACAGACTGGAGAATCTTACTCGCCATAATCAATCCCGAAGACTGATGACTCGGCAAATCCGTTTGGGTGATGTCCCCGGTGATCACCATCTTAGAACCGAAACCCAACCGTGTCAGCACCATTTTGAGCTGGGCTGGGGTCGTATTTTGGGCCTCATCGACGATCACAAAGGAATTGCTGAGGGTGCGTCCCCGCATATAGGCTAATGGTGCGATTTCAATGCGCCCTTTTTCCATTAGTTCCGGCAGTTTCAGCGGATCGATAAATTGGTAGAGGGCGTCGTATAGAGGACGTAGGAAAGGATCAACTTTTTGTTGCAAGTCCCCCGGCAAAAAGCCTAGTTTTTCTCCAGCTTCCACCGCTGGCCGGGTTAAAATCAAACGCTCAACCTCATCCCGGAGCAGGGCTTGGACGGCTAGGACTGAAGCGAGAAAGGTTTTCCCAGTACCCGCCGGCCCAATGCCAAAGGTGATGTCATGTTTTTGAATGAGTTGGATGTATTGGCGCTGTCGAAATGTTTTGGCCCGGATATATTCGCCACGCCTGGTTTTTCCTAGGGTCTGCTTTTGGAGGTCTTGGTATTCTTCGACTTGATGGGTATCGATGGCATGGAAGGCCGTCAGGAGATCTGGTTGGGAGATGTGTTGGGCTGTTTCCCAAAAAGGTTGCAGAAAATAGAGCGCTTTAATGCAACGATTAACGGCCTTTTCGCGACCTCGCACCAGTAGCTCTTGTCCCCGTAAGACCACAGTTGTGCCGGTGTGCTGGGATAGAAATTTGAGGTTTTCTTCCTTGACGCCAGAGAGGGCGATCGCACTTTCTAGGCTGGGGAGTTGAATGGTTTGCGAGGTTTCACTCATGGGCAAAGCAAAAAAATAGATCAGCCTTAATTATAGGCAGCAGAGGGAAGAGAAAAGACCAAGATAGGGTTTCGGACCCTCACTTTTGGGTGTCTTTTCCTGTCAGATGACGCTACAGACTGGGAACTGATCAGCGGGTTTCGCTAAAGGAGTTTAATGTTGTTTCAAACATATAGCCCACACCCCGCACGGTTTTGATCGGGTTTTCTTGCTGCATGAGGTTGTCAAGTTTGCGACGAATTTGTCCGATATGGACATCCACTACCCGTTGATCGCCTAGGTAATCGTAGCCCCACACTGCTTGAATCAGTTCTGAGCGCCGCCAAACTTTGTTCGCATTTTTCGCGAGGAAGTGGAGCAGGTTGAATTCTAGGGCCGTCAGGTTGACGGGTTCTCCCTTGACAGCGACCACATGGCGCATCGGGTCAATGTTTAAATCAGCAAAATCGAGGCTTTGGTCTTGGGCTGGGGGAGCAACGGGCGATCGCTGACGGCGGAGGATCGCATGGACACGATGTTCCAGTTCAATAATGTCAAAGGGTTTAGTCAGGTAATCATCTGCCCCTTGGGTAAAACCTCGTACTTTATCGGTCGCATCGGTGCGACTGGTCAGGATCAACACGTAAGTATCCTTAGACTCCTGCATTTGCTCGCAGAGGGCATAGCCGAGGGTATCTGGCAGATTAATGTCGAGGATTACCAGGTCAGGACTAAAGGATTGAAATGTTTCTTTAGCGGATTGTCCATCCGTTGCTGCTGCCACTGCATAGCCTTTCTGCCCGAGAAATCGAACAATTAGTGTGCGAATTGCTGGATCATCATCAACAACTAAAATTTTGGCACCGGCCATAGACTCTTCAAGATACTTTCGGCGAATAGTAAATCAAGGCTTCAAACTAAAGCTTGTTTGATTAGTGTGCGATCATATTCCTCCCTAACACATTATTTTAGTGTAATTCTGCGAAAAGTCTATGGCGATCGCCCTGAGCCGCCCCAGAGTTTTTTTTTAAATTCAATTTGACCAGTGGGCAAGCCCTAAAAACGGCCTGAAGGGAGCCAGAACATAAAAAGCAACTTTTGCTGCTTCCCCAATCCCCACGATGGCTTTCCGAAGTAGAAAATTTTTCCTTCTTCTTTTCTTGATAATTTTAGACAACCTTTGCCTGTTAAATTAATTGTGTTAGAAAAAAGATGCATCACCAAGCTTTCAAAATTGAGACTTCAATTTATCCCAAGAAGTTAGAGGTGGACTAGATTCAGACTACTAAACGAAGGTCGTCAATACCCCTTTTGCCTATGCAATACTTGTTTACTATTTTTGAGTATTGAAACATATCTTGAATTTTTATTTAAGCTACGTAGTCATGTTTTCTCAAATATTGTTATCATTTAGGGGGAGAGCATCAATATTTCAATCACTCAACCTCGAATTTTTCTCATCGTAAACATAAATAATTCATAACCAAAAGCATTGAGTACAACATTAAGCACTAACAAACCCAAGAGATGTGCTTTCAGCAAAAGTTCTTTTACAAAAAATTTTACTCAAACTGATCGCTCCAATATTGATCAATTAAGTCAAGGGATGGAGAAAGCAAAATGAATAAACTGTTTACAGCAGCCCTTAGTGGTCTATCATTTATCGTTGTTCAACAGGCAAAAAGTGAACCTGTATTTATTGATTTTGATTACCAGTATCGGTATGGTTATGAATATAATTACGACTATGATGACTATACCTATTACTACCACGCCAATGTCTACACCTATAGCGATGATTCGGTTGTATTCCCAGTCAAAGTACTCGTTAATGCTGCATGTCAACAACCACAATACCCCATTGTATTAGGCTCTGAAGCAGATATAAGCAACGGTACAGATGTCTTGATCGAAGAATCTAATGTCATTATTGATAATGATTTCAGTACAAATTGCTCTGCTTTTACAGAAAAAAATGTCCTGCTACTCTGGGAAGAAAACGAGATAAAATAGGCGTCCCTTCTGGTTTTTCTTTCTGTAAAGCTGTACTGTTTAAAAATAGATCTTAAATTATAGAAGCACTTTGACTTTATTTTCTTAAGTTATTGATACAAAATTAACTCAAGAAAAATAGTGTGAACTAAAAGATACAGTAGGATATTTTAATACAGCAATTTCATGCCTATTTGACGAATTTCTAAGTATAGTAATAAAAACACTTGGAGTCAGTAAAAAAACGACTGTGTTTTAGTGCTTTAGAATGCAAAGACAGGCGTCACTGTAAGCTGAAGATTTTTTAGCCGCTCTTTTTTTATTTTCATATAGCCTTTGAGATATTTTTCCTCACTATTCAAAATATTATATTTACTCAGTTTTTAAGTAATTAGCAGACAATTCTACATCATCATCTAGCTTATTGTGAGTCGATTCATTTTGTCGGGCTTCATTTGTGCTAGAAGCCCGTCCTTGTGAAACTAACCGAACCGCAGAACATTGCCGCGCCAGTACTGGATAAACCTCTGGATCTACTTGAATGCCTGAAGAAATCATGTCAGCACAAAGTTTGACTGTTTCCGCTGAAGATTGGATTTGAAACTTTGCTAATTCGGCTTGTTCTCTTTCCAGTAGGGTAGTGCTGAAATCTCTACAGTTGCTGCCCACTTGACCACCGAGGGGCACAATAATGGCACCGGAAAGAGCGTAGGAATTTGAACTCTCCCCATCAAATGTATTGCCATTTGCAGAGCCACTGAGCACAAAGGAAGGGCGGGGACAAACGATCCCTCTAAAACCGTAGGTGGCACTTTGACCTAAGTTGTACACAGCGGTTTGGTTGACTACCCCAGTCGCACTATTCCCCAATGAATTTTCATTATTCATCGTATTACTTTGATCTTGCATCGTTTGAGCCGCTCCGTAAATAGGAGTCAGGAACACTGTGGAGACAGCCGTTAAAAGTGTGAAGAATTTTCGACCAAACATAAATAAAACCTTTAGAACTCAACGGAGAGATTGCTTTCAAAAATAAAGGTGGTGCCATAGGTCTCTGCTGAGCCTTTGACCGTTGTAGAGGAACCTCGTGTTGTAAATTCTGACGCGTACGAATATTGACTTTCGACTGTGTAATTTTCGAATTCGACACCACCATTGATGGGGTTCATCGATCCGGAAACTACATTTTGAGAGAATTCTGTTTCGAAAATGCTGGATTGCCCACGAGATTCTTCTGTAATATCAATTTCTGTGGAGCCGCCGTAGAATGGCTCAATGGAATGAAAAAAATTAGCCCGGATTGTGGGTGCAGATGCAAAAGGATCTGGCTCTATATCCAAAGATAAAGGAGCGCCTGTGTATAAACCATCATAATAAGGCTCTCCCTGGAGCAGATTACCCGCAGATGCCGGGCTGGCGATGAACAATGCCATCGCCAAACCTAGCATTCTTTTCATGATTCTATCTGTAATAGTTAGAAACTTAGCTACGTGATAAATTACCGATGAGATTATCGGTTGCCGGCAGCAGTTTCATGGCTATCAGTTGTAGATCGCATGATAGCTTCAATGGTGCCAGTAACTTTAGAATAGCCACCAAAGGTTTCATTACCAGTCTCATGGGCACCGGCAACATGGAAGGTAAAGCCGTCATAATCACTTGTTGTAGTAAAGTCAGATGCGATCGTATTTTCAGTACCTTCTAAGGAAATTGTGCCTTCTGTGGTACCAGAAAAATCATCTTCAAAAAAGTCAACGGGCCCACCACACTGGTTACATAGAGCACCGTCTTGAATGGTACCTTCAACAGTACCTTCAAAAGTTCCAGTTAATGCAATTTCACTAGAGAGTTCACCATCTACACTGGTTGTTACAGTTCCATCGTAGTATTCTTTGTAAGCATAGTTAGACCATTCACGAGAGCCGTGATACCAATCTTTGCTTTCCAGATCAAGGTTAGAAGTCGTTTTGGAAGTGCTGTGTTCGAATGTGTTGCGGACGTAGCTTTCGCCAGCCTGTGCGGCTTGACCGATGGCAGCAAAAGCGATGATGGTTGCGAATGCGATTGTAGAAGAATTGAATTTAGCCATTGTAAGGAATCCTCAATAGAATTCAGTTTGATTTCAACAAATGCGTAACTAATTAATTTAGTCTTGCTGCTAGGAAAAGGTAAGACCCAAACCATCAAGTCTAAATTTCCCGTATAAACCAAGCCTCAGAACACTTAATTTTCTTGAAATCTCAGTAGAGGAATTACTCCCTACTTCTGGGATTTTTTTGGAAAAACACGTACGTATGTCGCTTTGATCCTTGCAAGTAGAGGTTTCAAGTGCCCCAGAAGGATCTCCACGAACCTTCTCACAAAGGAGAAAGATGAATAAAATACTTCTTTTAGGGTAAAAATACGTGGTTCTACTGAGGCAGACTGTGGTTTACTCATTTTTATTACTTACGTATTTGTTTGTACTTCAGTTTTATTACCTTTCAAAAGGAAGGTCAACCCTTTAAAGCTTGATTTTTAGAAATTCTATATAATGAAGCTTTTTTCTATAAAATTAGTGCCTAATTAATCTGAGGTTAAAAGAAGCTTCATGAAACTGATAAAATTCAGGGCATCTTTAACTAATTAACATAAACTTATGTTTACAAAGCCAGATCGAAAGAAAGAGGATCCATAAAAGATCAAGCTTGAGTTTTTATGGTAGGGTCAATCGACAAAATGGACTTATTTTAATGCCGAGTGCGATCAACGGGCACGAACCACAGCCTGGGAGGATTGTATTTTTGTGCTTGTCTGTTCATTGGCCTCTACGCGATCGCTTAGTGGAGGGTCTTTGGGATGGTCTCTAAGATTTTGTACATTGCAGCGGGTTAGGGAGCCTGAGTGGTTCGAGTACCTACTCCGTTAATCAGCTAGCGCTAAGTATGGGGATGTATGCTCTCTGGTCTGGGCAAGTCTTGAGGCGATGCGATCGCCCCGGCTATCATCACCAGAAAAAATTTTGCTCTATGGAAAGCGCACCGGAAAACGCTCATAATAATAAACTGTATGATGATTGGGTTACATTAAGAATCTAAGGATGTTCCAATAACCCAGTGGCATGCTCACAGGAGGAGGAGAATGAGCGAACAAAATCCCTACGAAACCCTTGGGCTTGCAAAAACGGCTTCATTTGAAGAGATCCAAGCAGCCAAACAAAAACTAAGCGCCCAATACGAAGGCGATCGCGCCGTAGTGGACAAACTCGAAGCGGCCTACGATGCGATTATTATGGACCGCCTTAGACAACGACAACAGGGCACCCTCGATGTTCCGGATAAAATTCGCTTTGCAGAAACTTCTCAGAAGAAGGCGCAGGCGTCTCAACCGTTGGTGAAGTCTCCCGAACTGCCCCAGTGGTTGGTCAATTTACGGGATACACCAGAAACCAACACTCTATATACTGCCCTCGGTGTCAATGGGGCGATCGCCATTGCCGGAATATTCCTCGCAACGGATCTCACCTCAACTCTTTTGACTGTGGCATTGATCGCGAATATTTATTTGCTCTACCGTAAAGAACAACGCTTTGGGCGAGCCGCTCTGATTGGGATTGTTGCCCTGGTCGCAGGCATTGCCCTCGGTAGTGGTGTGAATGCCATCCTCAATAGTACTGGCGTCACCGTGGCGATCGCCCCCGAACATCTCCTATTAGTGCTCACCAGTATTGTTTTTGGCTTAGGGACGAGTTTCTTAAGATAATGATAATAACGACCTGAAGGGCATCTATTTGAGGCTGTCCTCAGCCCGGAGGCGATCGCTAACCCGGCGCAGAACACCGTTAATAAAACGATGGCCGTCTTCGTCAGAATAGCGTTTTGCCAGTTCTACGGCCTCATTGATGGCCACTTTATAGGGCGTTTCTAAAAACAAAATTTCAGCCACAGCGATGCGCAAAATATCCCGGTCTAAGCGGGGCAGACGATGGTATTGCCAATCCACTAAAGACCCGTCAATGACCTCTTTGATTTGATCATTGCGACGGCGGAGGGTTGTGAGAATCTCTAACGCAAAATTGCGCACCTCATGTTGGCGAGTCAACTGCAAAAATTCTGGCAATTCCACCACATGACCCAAACGATTAATTGCCGCACGAGTCAATTCCAGGGCATCTGCGGCCATTGTACGCGCACTCTTGACATTAACCGCTAACGTTTCACTTCTGAGTAATTGCTCCTCCGCCCGGGAAACTTCACTCGCCGCATCCTCTAAAATGTCATGGATTTCGCTACTCAGGGTCCGAACTGCTGCCAACATCAATTCATCAAGCTCTACGGCTTCTAACTTATCGGGCTTGCCTTTGATCTGACTCAAGCTCAATAGAGCAATTTCACGGGCAACACTACGGGGCTGTTTACGGGCGGGCATAGTCTAACTAGGGATAAACAATAAGGAAAATCAACGTCACTCAGAGGCACCATTAAACTACACTTCTTCCTCTAGAGAAAGCATATCCGCCTGGGGACTGTTTAATTCTTCAAGAGGACGCTCCAATTCACGGGACTTTTTACGGCGGGTGAGATTGAGGGGAATTGTGCCCCGCACTGATTTTCGTTCAGTTTCTGCCTCCGGACTCACAATGCCCCCAGAAATTAAGACTTTAAAGGCATCCTCAATGGACATTGAGAGGTTGATCACATCATCTTCTGGCACCATTGCATACCAGCCAGAGGTGGGGTTCGGAGTCGTCGGAATAAACACACTCAAGAGAGGATCGGCCACCTGGGCCTGTAATTGGGGACTGACTGTTCCTGTGACAAAGCCTAGCGTCCAAACACCAGGTCGTGGATATTCCACCATCACTACTCGTCGGAAGCGACTCTGGGAATCCCGCAAGAGAGTTTCTAATAGTTGCTTGAGGGTTTTATAAATTGCGCCTGCTAGGGGAATCCCTTGGAGAATTTGTTCCCCCACATCCAACAGCCAACGTCCGACAAAATTTCGTGCCATCAGACCGATCACCAGAATAAATGTCAGGGGAACGGTGATCCCAACGCCAATATTTAAGGCATTGGTCAAGATTGGGTCCAGGCCATCGAACGGATTAATCTGCTTAGGGATTTGCGTCAAAAAATTAATCACCCAAGTCGCAATCGTGATCGTCAACCAAATGGTGGTCGCTAGGGGGATAACAACGAGCAACCCGGCAATCAGATCGTTTTTTAAATCTTGTTTCAGACGTTCTAACACGGTAGGGCGAGGTTTCCTGGTAGGGAGATGGTGGACGAAATGGCGGGAATATGTACAGTGGGTAGTCGTTTTTGTCGGTTTAGGAAATCAGAGAAATTTTGGGGACTAGGGTAGAAAAATAAGTGAAATGTTAAGAAAAAAGACGACGTAATCTATTTTACTGAATTCTTTGGGGTTGCCAACGTGTCTGGGCGCTACTGTGCTGGGAAAAATGGGGTGACAAGTACCCGTCGAGGTCACCCCAAGCGGGAAAAATATTATTCGGAATCGGCAGGTGCTTCAGGTTGAGGGGCTTGGGATGGGCTTGTTTTATTGAACCAAGCATTGCGAACGCCAAGCCAACCCACAATCAGATAAGCAATTCCTAACAAGAGACTGCGGATAGTGGTTGGGATAATTTCCTGGAGGACACTGCGGTTGGCTTCTTGGCGCTGTTGTGTCTGGAGTTCAACAACGCTTTGTTGTAATTCTTCTAGCCGCGCATTCAGGGCTTCGGGGTCATTGACGAATGTTTGGTAGTTGAGGAATTCTTGTCTTTGGGCTTCGACTTCGGCGATCTGCTGGGGGGGAACTTGACCAGAGTTGAGGGCTGTTTCGATTTCTTGGATCTGTTGCTCTAGTTGTTGTTTAGCTTCGGGGTTTTGGGCAAGGGCCTGGAGTTGGCTGTATTGCTGCTGGACTTGTTGTTCCCGTTGTTGGGTTTCTTGTTCAATTTGGGCGATCGCCTGTTCTCGAATGCCCTGCATATTGTCGAGGTGGATAGGGATGAGGATCAAGAAAATCACCCCAAGGACGAGGGAAAAAAGAAAACTTAAAAAACGACCATCTGTAATGGAGGCGCGCAGTTTTGCTGGTTTTCCGGCATTGTCATCTAGCCAACTGCCCAGAAGCAGAGCCACAATCCCAATCAAAGGGTTAAGCCCTCTACCGACTACCTGATTTGTGAAATTAATTTGCCAAGCATTGTCCAGGGGCAGCCACGGGAAGGCGGCAATGACGTAATCAACGAAAGAAGAAATTAACAGTACGCCCCCCAAAATCTTGAGGCTCAGGGACGTAAAAGAAGCAAGGCGAACATTATTCATACTTTATGTATCAGTCAATGGGCGTTTATGGGTGTCACCACTAGAATGACGAGTAACGCTATTTTAGGGGGCATGGTTCGTCCTCTGTAAAGTTTATGACAAAATACCTGGAAATCCTGGATGACAAACCGGAACTCATTAAACGGGCGCTGCGTATTGTCATGGGCCGGATTGAGGAGGCGATCGCCCGTCGTGGTGTCTGTACCATTGCCCTTGCCGGCGGCAGTACCCCCAAACCTTTATACGAAAAATTAGCAGAGCAATCCCTCCCCTGGGCGCAACTCCACATTTTTTGGGGAGATGAACGCTATGTACCGGCCGATCACCCCGATAGCAATCAACGGATGGCCCGGCTCGCCTGGCTGGATCAGGTGCCGATTCCGGAGGGCAATATTCACCCGATGCCGACCGCAGCCGCAGACCCCCAGCAAGATGCAGCGGCCTATGATGCAACGTTGAGAAATTTTTTTGGCGATCGCCCCTGGCCTAGTTTCGATATTGTGCTGTTGGGCATGGGGGATGATGGCCATACTGCTTCGCTCTTTCCCCAAACGGCGGCCCTAACCGTTGGCGATCGCCTCATCACCGTCGGCGAAAAACAGGGAGAACCCAGGCTGACCTTTACCGTGCCCTTGATTAATGCCGCCCAGAACATTCTTTTCCTAGTTGCTGGGGAAAATAAACAGGAGGCGCTCCAGAAAATTTTCCATAGCGATGCCGATGGGTTTGCCTATCCCAGTAAACTGATCAACCCAGACCACGGTGTCCTCTGGTGGCTCCTGGATGCTGCTGCTGGCGATCGCCTCGCCCCCGATCAAGCAATCTATCAAACGAAATCTCGCCCAGAGCCTTAAAATAAAACCATTCTTTTCCCTTTGACCACCCACTGTCATGATTAGTTGTCCCAACTGTAACCACCAAAATCCTGACGGCGCTGTCCAATGCGAAGCCTGTTATACCCCCCTCCCCCAAGCATCGGCTTGTCCCCAATGTGGCGCTAGCGTCCAAAGTAATGCCGCCTTCTGTGGTCAATGTGGCTTTAACCTGCAACAGGCCGCTCCCATGGCAGTAACAGAGGAGTTACCCAAAACTGTGGTTCCCAATGCCCCCAGTGCCAGCGCCCCCCCCACAGCGCCCCCTGAGCCCACCCTGGATTTCCCAGAGATTCCCGAAGCAGATTTCCCTGATTTTCCTGACTTTTTCGAGGAAGAAGAAGCCGCTGCCCCTGCCGTTGCCGAATCTCCAGAATTGCCTGATCCTTTCACATTTGATTTTGAAGAACCAAGCCCTGCCCCAGAGGTGCCGCCAACGCCTGCTCCTGCTCCTGCCCCAACCACTGTCCAGGGATCAATGCAGGCAACCCAAATTCAAGTGCAGACCGCCAGCTTGCTCCATGTGCAAACCCAGGTGGCCTTAGAGATTCCTGAAAACCTCGATGTGATTCACATCGGCAAACCGAATGAGACCGTCCCACCAGATATTGATGTTTCTGGTTTCCCGAGTTCTGAGGTGGTATCACGGGTACACGCCGACCTGCGCCAAGAAGCGGGCCTCTACTATATCGAAGACACCGGTAGTTCCAATGGCACCTATATCAACCATGTGCCCCTCCCTGTCGGTAATCGACATCGACTCCGGGCCGGCGATCGCATTGGTTTAGGCAAAGGCGATAAGGTGACGTTTATTTTCCAAATCAGTTAAGGGCGATTTATCAATCCTGGCGTTTTGCCGTGGCCATTGACGCACCTTGGTTTAGAAAAACTTATCAATAGCCCCTAAAATTCCCTAAGAGGTTCTGATAACGGAGTTTCCCGGAACAACGATATACTAATTCAGTGATGTCACTTTTGTTGGAAATCCCTGCCTCGATACATTCCCTTAACAATCCATCGTGCAGGCCAAAGAACCCCTATGAACTCAGGAATCGATCTTCAAGGTAGTTTTATCGAAACCCTCCAATCCTTTGGGTTATCCCATGAAATTGCCAAGACTATTTGGCTACCCCTACCGTTGTTACTGATGATTATTGGCGCGACAGTGGGTGTTTTAGTCGTGGTGTGGTTAGAGCGAAAAATTTCAGCGGCAGCCCAACAACGGGTTGGCCCGGAATATGCAGGCCCCCTAGGGGTTTTACAGCCGGTGGCCGATGGTTTAAAGCTGGTTTTTAAAGAAGATGTGGTCCCCGCTAAAACAGATCCCTGGCTCTTTACCCTCGGGCCTGCTCTTGTGGTCATTCCGGTCTTTTTGTCCTATCTCATCGTTCCCTTCGGGCAAAACCTGGTGATTACGGATTTGAACGTGGGGATTTTTCTGTGGATTTCCCTCTCAAGCATCGCTCCCATTGGCCTCTTGATGTCAGGCTACTCTTCTAATAATAAATATGCGTTACTGGGGGGACTGCGTGCTGCCGCCCAATCAATCAGCTACGAAATTCCCCTGGCCCTGGCTGTATTGGCGATCGCCATGATGTCCAATAGCCTGAGCACCATTGACATTGTTGAACAACAATCCGGTTACGGCATTTTAGGCTGGAATATTTGGCGACAACCCATCGGCTTCCTCATTTTCTGGATTGCCGCCCTTGCCGAATGTGAACGACTCCCCTTTGACCTACCCGAAGCAGAAGAAGAACTCGTTGCTGGCTACCAAACCGAATATGCCGGGATGAAATTTGGTCTGTTCTACGTTGGCTCCTATGTCAACCTCGTGCTTTCGGCCCTGATTGTTTCGATTCTCTACCTAGGCGGTTGGGAGTTTCCCATTCCCCTCGATAAGCTTGCCGGTTGGTTAAACGTTGCCCCCAGCACCCCTTGGCTCCAGGTGATCACCGCCTCCTTGGGGATTATTATGACCCTCGTGAAAACCTATGCCCTGGTCTTTATTGCTGTCCTCCTACGCTGGACTTTACCGCGGGTACGCATTGACCAACTCTTGAACTTTGGCTGGAAGTTTCTCCTCCCCGTTGCCCTTGTTAACCTATTGCTCACGGCGGCCCTAAAACTTGCTTTCCCCATTGCTTTTGGGGGCTAAGGCTTCGCCGTTTCTTTCCCCTTCTTTGTTGATCTTCTCACCCTATGTCCTATGTTTAAAATCCTCAAACAAGTCGGTGACTATGCCAAGGATGCAGCCCAGGCAGCGAAGTATATTGGCCAGGGTCTCTCGGTAACTTTTGATCACATGCGGCGACGCCCCGTGACAGTGCAATATCCCTACGAGAAGCTGATTCCCTCAGAACGGTTTCGCGGCAGAATTCACTTTGAATTCGATAAATGTATTGCCTGTGAAGTCTGTGTAAGAGTTTGTCCGATCAACCTCCCCGTCGTGGATTGGGAATTTGATAAAAGCATCAAAAAGAAAACCCTCAAGCATTACAGCATCGACTTTGGGGTTTGTATCTTCTGCGGTAACTGTGTCGAATACTGCCCCACCAATTGTCTATCGATGACAGAAGAATATGAGCTGGCCACCTACGATCGCCATGAATTGAACTACGATAATGTGGCCCTGGGTCGTCTGCCCTACAAAGTCACCCAAGATCCGATGGTGACGCCCCTCCGGGAGTTAGCCTACTTGCCCCAAGGTGTCATTGACCCCCATGATCTTCCCCAAGGCAGTCAGCGGGCTGGCGAGCATCCAGAGGATATTCTCGAACGCTTACAGGCAGAAAAGCAACAAGAAACAGCAGATCAATAAAGCCAAGATAGACTAAGCAAGATTAGTGCAGGTGTGAATTTAGCAGGAGTTTTAAAAAAACTGTGAATTTAGCAGAAGGTGTTCAAATTGTTTCGTTCGTCATCCTCACGGTGATGATGCTGGGGTCAGCCCTTGGGGTTGTGCTCTTTGAAAATATTGTCTACTCAGCGTTCCTGCTGGGGGGCGTGTTTATCAGTATTTCTGGGTTCTATATTCTGTTAAATGCGGATTTCGTCGCGGCAGCCCAGGTCTTGATTTATGTCGGGGCGATTAATGTTTTGATCTTATTCGCCATCATGTTGGTGAATAAAAAAGAAGACTTCAGTCAGATGCCTGGTCGCCTCCTTCGTCAGGGGGCAACGGCTCTGGTCTGCTTGGGTCTTTTCGCCCTCCTTGGCACGATGGTTTTGGTAACTCCTTGGGAATTGTCGACAATTTCTCCGGCAGCAGTGGGCAATTCTGTGGTGGCGATCGCCAAACATTTCTTTAGCGATTTCCTCCTGCCTTTTGAACTAGCTTCAGTGCTCCTCCTCATTGCCATGGTGGGCGCGATTATCCTGGCCCGTCGCGATATTATTCCTGAGATTACAACCACAGAAGAAGGGAGTACCGGCCTCCAACTACCAGAGCGTCCCCGGGAGCTCGCTGGCGCAAATAGCCCCAAATCCAAACAAAACTAAGCTTTTCTTGACACCCATGCAAATTCAACTCGAATACATCCTGGTTCTCGCTGCCGCCCTATTTTGCATCGGCATTTACGGTTTAGTGACCAGTCGCAATGCCGTCCGCGTGTTGATGTCCATTGAGCTATTGCTAAACTCCGTCAATCTCAACTTTATGGGCTTCTCTAACTTCCTCGATCCCAGCGAAATCAAAGGACAAGTTTTTACCGTCTTTGTTCTGACTGTTGCTGCTGCCGAAGCCGCCGTGGGTTTAGCGATCATCCTTGCCATTTACCGCAACCGCAACACCATCGATATGGAACAGTTTAATTTGCTGAAATGGTAGCCCTTTAAAAACCAAGCAAAGTTAATAAACTTCATCTTTTTGAGAGGGATCAGTCCACTGGTCTCTCTTTTTTTCTTCACAAAACATAAGGTTATCAAATAATAACAAGATAAACTAAAACTTAAACTTAACTCCCAAAGGATTGAGATAACATTAAGACCACGACAGCACAAACGACCTTGTGGGATTGACCGTAGCGATCTTCAAGCATCGTCCCGTGATTGCGATAAAGATATATAAGGAAAAATACATGGTTTCGACACTTTCTCCTCAAGCAACCCAATTACCCAATATTTGCGGTCAGGAGCAGGAAATTTCAGAGATTGTCAATCATCACGAAAAAATCTTTCTCGATCGGAGTGATCTCAATCTTGATCAAGTCAAGGCTGGGTTTGCCTGTGCCCTTCATATGCACCAACCCACCATTCCCGCCGGAACCGATGGCGCACTCATTTGCAACTTGCAGCACATGATGGAAAATCCCCACGATGGTGATAACCACAATGCCACAGTGTTTGCTTGGTGCTACAGCCGCATGGGAGAGTTTATCCCTGAGCTAGTAGCTGCAGGCTGTAGCCCTCGGATTATGTTGGATTATTCTGGCAACCTGCTCTGGGGTCTACGGCAAATGGGCCGGGAAGATGTCCTCGATAACCTTAAGAAAATCACCACAGATGCCCGTTATCAGCCCTATGTGGAATGGCTAGGGACTATGTGGAGCCATGCGGTAGCCCCTTCGACGCCCATCCCCGATTTAAAATTGCAAATTCAAGCCTGGCAGCATTATTTTGCAGAAATTTTTGGGGTCGAAGCCCTGAAGCGGGTTAAAGGATTTTCGCCCCCAGAAATGCACCTCCCCAATCATCCGGATACGCTATTTGAATACATTAAAGCCCTCAAGGAATGTGGTTATCGTTGGTTGTTAGTGCAAGAACATTCCGTGGAGCGCTTGGACGGTTCTGGTTTACACCATGATGATAAATATCTCCCCAATCGCCTGGTGGTGAAAAATTCCCGGGGCGAAGAAATCAGCATTACGGCACTGATTAAAACCCAGGGGTCTGATACGAAACTGGTGGCCCAGATGCAACCTTATTACGAAGCCAAGAGTCGCGATCGCCAAGAATTAGCAGGCCAATCAGTGCCCTGTTTAGTTTCCCAGATCGCCGATGGGGAAAATGGCGGCGTGATGATGAATGAGTTTCCTGGAGGTTATCTCCCGGCTTGGCATGACATTAAAAATGACGGTAGTGTTGTCGGTTTTAATGGCACGGAATATCTTGAACTCCTAGAAGCGAAGGGTATTACCGAAGCCGATTATCCAGTGTGTCAGGCGGTGGGCCAGGCGAAGATTTGGGCAAGACTAGAGGCCGAAAATCAAGGTGTTACGCCGGAAACTGTCAATCAGGCGATCGCCTATTTAAATGAACATGACCACCAATTCCATGTGGATGGCGCTTCCTGGACAAATGATCTCAGTTGGGTCAAGGGTTATGAAAATGTCCTGGAGCCGATGAACGAACTGAGCGCCAAATTCCACGAAAAATATGACCGCCTCGTGGCCGAAGATCCCAGCGTAACGAAAACAGAAGCTTATCAACGATCTCTGTTGTATTTGCTGTTGGTAGAAACCAGTTGTTTCCGCTATTGGGGCCAGGGCACTTGGACGGACTACGCCCGGAAGCTCTACAGTGATGGGCTTGCAAGTTTGGCTTAGGGTTTGTACTAGAGTGATGTGATGGCGAAACTCTTCTGGTCTTGGACTGGGGGAGTTTTTTCTTGTTGCGGCTTTGGCTTATCCTGGGATACTCCCTTGGTCGCACAGGCTGACGGGTTGGCCCTAATTTGCGTATGCTAAGGGAACCATTGAGCGATCGCCCACCATGCAAATTTACCTTGATTACAGCGCAACAACGCCCCCCCATCCTTTGGTGATCCAGCGGGTGCAAGAAGTCTGTGGCCAAACCTGGGGCAATCCCTCAAGCTTACATGGTTGGGGCAATCGGGCTGCTACCCTCCTGGAAATGGCGCGGATGCAAGTGGCGAGCCTCATTGGCGCAGCGAACCCCGATGAAATTATTTTTACGGCAGGGGGTACCGAAGCCGATAACCTGGCAATTTTTGGCATTACAGACCAGTACCGAGAGCCGCAACATTTGATTATCTCCCAGGTGGAACATCCGGCGATCGCCAAGGCCGCAGATTTCCTCGCAACCCAAGGCTGGCAAGTGACACGCCTCGGAGTTAATCGTCGTGGCCAAGTAGATCCTCAGGATCTAGAAAAGGCGATTCAAGCCAACACGATTTTAATTTCGGTGATCTATGGCCAGAGCGAAGTGGGCACCATTCAACCCATTGCGGAACTGGGGGCGATCGCCAAAAAACATCACATTACCTTTCACACCGACGCAGTTCAGGCCGTGGGACGCATTCCCATTGATCTCCGCCAGCTTCCCGTGGATTTGCTTTCCCTGTCTGGGCACAAAATCTATGGCCTCCAGGGGGCTGGTGCGTTGTATGTGCGCGACGGTATTAAACTTCAGCCCCGACTCTACGGCGGCGGCCAAGAACACAATTTGCGTTCCGGCACCCAAAATTTACCCGGCATCGTTGCTTTGGGGATGGCCGCTGAACTCGCCGAGGAAACCATGGCCCAAGAAATTGAACGCTTGAGTCGCCTCCGCAATTTTTTGTTAAACCGAGGGAGCAGTAGCCCACATCTACAAATTACAGGCGATCGCCATGCCCGCTTACCCCACCATGTCAGTTTTGCCTTGCGCCAAGATTCGCCCCTCCTGGGCCTAACCGGGAAAACCCTCGTGCGTCAAATGAACCTCGCTGGCATCGGTATTAGTGCGGGGTCTGCCTGCCATAGCGGTAAACTCAATCCCAGCACAACCCTGAAGGCGATGGGCTATAGCGATCAAGAGGCTCTCTCTGGGATTCGCTTAACCCTAGGTGCACAAACTCAAATGGAAGATATAGAATGGACGGCGATCGCCCTCGAACAAATTTTGCAGCGACAACCTACCGTGCTTCTGGCATAACCTGACCCAAATACATGGCTTCTGACTTCTCTAAGGATCCCTCCCCGCGGCTAGATCCAAGCCCTCCCATCCACCACAAACAAAATGAATTCTATGTGCTTTATCTCTACGTTGCTGGCAGTAATAGCCATTCCCGCTGGGCGATCAACGAACTAGAAAGCATTTGCAGCGAATATCTGCCCGGACGCCACGAAATCCGGATCATTGATATTTATGAGCACCCCGACCTCGCTGAGTCAGAACGGATTGTTGCGACCCCGACTCTGATCAAAAAATTGCCGCCCCCCTTGCGAAAGTTTATCGGCGACTTATCCGATCGAGAAAGTATTCTGATTGGTTTAGATATTTGGTAAAAGCCATGGGGAGAGACCGCCCAACCGCTATACTGACAGACGTTCTGTTTTAATGTGGGCTGTTATGGCAGGGGAAAATCCTGAGGCAAAACTTTCGCGTCGCCTGGCCCTGGTGGGGGTGACGCTTACCGGGCTATTTGTGGCGATCGCCCTCGGCGCACCCTTATTAGAAAATGTCGGCTGGTTGAAAGATCCCCTCGATTCCCTCAGTTTCCCGATCCATAGTCCCCCCAGTTGGAACCATTGGTTTGGCACCAGTCGCCAGGGTTACGATGTTTTGTCCCGCACCCTCTTTGGTACCCAGGCAGCCCTCAAGGTAGTGCTGCTAGCCACGAGTCTCAGTTTAATAATCGGCGTTCCCCTGGGGATGGTGAGTGGATATTTTGGTGGCAAGGTAGACCGGGTGCTGCTGTTTTTAATGGATACGATCTATACCCTACCGGGATTGCTGTTGTCCGTTACCCTCGCCTTTGTGGTGGGCAAAGGGGTCATTAATGCGGCGATCGCCTTGAGCATTTCCTATGTGCCCCAATATTTTCGCCTTGTCCGCAACCGCACCACCAGCGCCAAAACAGAACTGTTTATCGAAGCAGCCCAGGCCATGGGGGCAACGCCGAGGCGAATTTTGTCGAAATATTTGTTTCTCAATGTAATCCAGAGTGTACCGGTACTGTTTACCCTCAATGCCGCCGATGCGATTTTAATCCTGGGGGGATTGGGCTTTTTGGGTTTAGGTTTGCCCGATGGCACGCCGGAATGGGGCCATGATTTGCGCCTCGCCCTCGATGCTTTGCCGACGGGGATTTGGTGGACGGCGCTGTTTCCGGGGCTGACCATGACCCTGATGGTGATGGGTTTATCTTTGCTAGGGGAAGGCTTAAACACCTGGCTAAATCCTGCGAACCGTCGCTAGGAACAACTTTTAGGGCGAGATTCGACCTCAGCGATTAATTGGTCTAATTCCCGTTGCATTTCCCCTAAAACCCGCTGATAGCAGGCTTCAACATAGGGGCGATCGCCAGCCGCGGCCCGGCCATATTTTTCAAAGCGAATTGGTGGACAAACCCGCGTATACATTTTTGTGGGTAAGGGAAAGTTGGGTAGGGGGCCAAAGGCGACGCCCCAGGGTAAACCGAGATAAATAGGAAAAACTTCTGGGTCGATGTTAAATAGCCACGGCAGGTTAAACGCTTTTAAAAATCCTTTAAGGGGTTCGTAGATATCTTCAATGACAAAAATACTGTCGTGGGCTCCCCAAGAAATCAGCGGCACAATGGGCACCCCCTGGCGCAGGGCCAGTTTAATAAATCCCCGTCGCTCGGCAAAATAAATCTGATTTCTTTGGGCATGGGGCCGGAAAACATCTTGGCCACCTCCGGGATAGACAAGGACATTGGCCCCGGATTTCAAAGCGGCGATCGCCATTTTCGGGTGGGCTTGCACTGCCCCCGTTTTGACCGCAATTTTCGCTAATTCTGGAAAAGCGAGCCAAATATTGCGATGCATCAGGCCATAGGTGGGCCTTTCAACTCCATACCGCCGAAACCAGTCATACATCATCATCCACATATCCGGTGCCGCAAGGCCGCCATTGTGGGAACCAACCCCTAACACCGGCTCATCTGTCGGTAAATTTTCCCAGCCACTGGTTTCTACCCGAAAATAAAATTTGTAGAGCCACTCCCAGAGGGGCAGCAAACGCCGGATAGTTTCTGGGTCACGCCCCTCAAGGGACCAGCCATCCAAGGGCGGATCCAGGGGAGGAAATGGCGGAAAAAGGGGCATAATAGCGACAAAACAAGACTTTACAATGCTTAAAATTATGGCATGGTTTGTTAAGGAGGAATTCCCTTGGTGAAAATTGCAATTATTGGCTGTGGCTATGTGGGCCAGGCGATCGCCAAGCAGTGGACAACGGCGGGTCATCAAGTGACCGTGACAACAACGACCCCCGAAAAAGTCTCCCAGTTACAAGGGATTGCTCACCAGGTGAAAGTCCTCAGCGGCGATCAACCAGAAGCCCTCCAGGAGCTTTGTGAAGGCCAAGATGTCATTCTTTTGGCGGTGGGTTCAAAGGGGCGCACCGAAGCAAATTATCGGCAGGCTTATCTGAAAACGGCCCAAAACCTCGCCCAGGCCCTCACCCATAACGACACCGTTAAACAGGTGATTTATACCAGCAGCTACGCCATCGTCGGCAATCACCACGGTGCTTGGGTTGATGAAAAGACCCCCGACAAACCACCCCATGTTTTTGCAGAAATTCTTTTGGCAACGGAACAAACCCTAAAGGCGATCGCCACCGATGCACGTCAGGTTTGCATTCTCCGTTTGGGGGGAATCTATGGTGAAGGGCGGGAAATTAAAAAAATCTTCCAACGGGCCATGGGCCAGGTTCGACCTGGTGACGGCAGCGAATATGGTAACTGGATTCATTTAGCAGACATTGTGGCAGCGATCGAGTTTGCCCAGATCCATAATCTGAGCGGTTTATTCAATCTGGTTTGTGATGAACCACTGCCCCGGCGAGAATTACTCTCTCGTTTGGCCGAAAAATATGCCCTGGCCCCAGTACGTTGGGATGCGAGCCAACCCTCTGATCGCCCCTTAAATGTGCGTGTATCTAACCAAAAATTAAAAAATTTAGGGTTTACATTCCGCCATCCGACCATTGAAGTTTAGATTGAAAGACAGAGAATTACGACTCAAGGTAGAGTTGACCCGAAAAATATGCCCATTGACTTCATTCGGGGGGCCAGTTACCCATTCCGCGCCGCGAGATTTTTTTCCCGTCACCCGAAGCTTCTCCAATATTTAGCGATTCC
Source organism: Picosynechococcus sp. PCC 8807 (assembly GCF_001693295.1). Taxonomy (NCBI): domain Bacteria; kingdom Bacillati; phylum Cyanobacteriota; class Cyanophyceae; order Chroococcales; family Geminocystaceae; genus Picosynechococcus; species Picosynechococcus sp. PCC 8807. The sequence continues at coordinate 970,077 of NZ_CP016483.1, read as the reverse complement.
CCTTGGCGTCAATGTTGTGCTGGGGGGATTGCTCTATACTTTTTCTCTGCGCTGGGCGTGGCGGACGGCGGGGGCTGGCTACACTTGGATTAGCACCAGTCTGATTGGTTTAATTGATCGCTTGCCTGCCTGGTTGCAGTGGTTAGATTACGGCGCAAATTTTCTGGGGGGATTGTTAGGCCTGATTTTCATTGCGGCAGTGTTTATTGCTGTAGGACTACTGCTGGTGCAGTTTGGCGTTATTCTTGGTGCCCCTTGGTATGGCCAACTCTCAGAACAGATTGAAAAACTCCGCACCAGTCGCCTGGAAATCATTGAAGTGGGTATTTTCCGCGACATTGGCCGCGCCATTCTCTTTGAACTAAAAAAATTAGCCTTGGTTTTGGCGATCGCCCCTTTGTTGTTTGGGATCAACTTTTTGCCGGGGATTGGTAGCGTACTGTCCTCCCTGGGAGGCTTGGCGGTGACTTTAACGATCATTTGCCTTGATTTTTTCGATGCCACCCTTGAGAGAAGGCGCTTTACATTTCGTCAAAAGTTACGGCAAGTTTACTGGGCTTTGCCGGGGAGTGCGGGGTTTGGGCTGGTTTGTCTGGGGTTGATCAGTTTGCCTTTTCTCAATCTTGTGACAATTCCCCTCTGCGTTGCCTCTGGCACTTTGTTTGTGTGCGATCGCCTGTTGCCAAAGCTAAATCCCCCAGCCAGTGACTAGGAACCGAGGACAGGACACTCTCTTAAATTCTTCCCAATGCAGGAAAACCGATTGTTTATCAATCACGCCACGGAACATTAATCCTCTTAATTGTCAAACTCCGCGAGGCGATCGCCACGGAAGAAGACGATAAACTTCAGAAAGTATCCGTGGACTTGGTATTTTACAAACGCAGCGAAGCAGCAAATGGCTAGCTTGAAATTAGCCTAGAAACGTTGAATTACAAGCGTTTTTTGTTTTTTTCTAAACAGTGTTTATGACACATCAAGGTTTATGAATTAGCCTTAAGTATTGTAAACTACCCAAGGATTAACCAAATTTCACAGACATCGAGGAGAACAGGAGCTTATGACGGCGGCGGCAGCGTCATCATTGGTAATGTCAAGGGAGTATTTGCGTCCCCCTGGTGGGATGAACCCCAATGTGTGGATGGTCATCATCGCAGTAGGATTGATCGCCACCTCCGTGGGAGGCTATTGGTTTTGGGGTTGGTATGACTGGATTTGCTTCCTAGAAAACGTTTTAGCGCTGCACCTCGCGGGAACGGTGATCCACGATGCGTCCCACCGTGCCGCCCATAGCAACCGTGCGGTCAATACCATCCTGGGCCATGCCAGTGCCCTAATGCTGGGATTTGCTTTTCCGGTCTTTACTCGAGTCCATCTCCAGCACCACGCCCATGTCAATGATCCTGAAAATGATCCGGATCATTTCGTTTCGACTGGTGGCCCCCTCTGGATGATTGCAGCCCGTTTTTTCTACCACGAAATCTTTTTCTTTAAGCGTCGTCTGTGGAAAAATTACGAATTACTGGAGTGGTTCCTTAGCCGTTCCTTCTTAGGAGTCATCGTCTACCTGGGCATCCAGTATGGTTTTATTGGCTACATCATGAACTTTTGGTTTGTCCCGGCCCTGGTGGTTGGTATTGCCCTGGGTCTGTTCTTTGATTATTTGCCCCATCGTCCCTTTGAAGAACGCGATCGCTGGAAAAATGCCAGGGTTTACCCAAGCAAGCTCCTCAATCTTTTGATCCTTGGGCAAAATTACCACCTAGTTCATCACCTATGGCCCTCAATTCCTTGGTATAAGTATCAACCCGCCTATTACTACATCAAGCCCCTGTTAGATCAAAAAGGTTCTCCCCAATCATTAGGGCTGCTCCAGGGAAAAGATTTTCTCAGTTTCCTCTACGATATTTTTGTGGGCATTCGCCTGCACCACAAACCCAAATCCTAAATTTTCCTGAAGTTATGGCTGATACCCAAGCAATTCTGGCTGCCCTCCGTCCCGTTCAAGATCCTGAGCTTCAAAAAAGCCTGGTGGATCTCAATATGATCCGCAATGTTTCTGTGGAGAATGGTACGGTGAAATTCACCCTGGTGCTCACAACGCCCGCTTGTCCCCTCAAGGAATTTATCGTCGAGGAGTGCAAAAATGCTGTACTGCCTTTACCTGGGGTAAACGCTGTGGATGTGGAAGTCACCGCCGAAACGCCTCAACAGAAAGCACTGCCCAACCAACAGGGCATTGATAACGTCAAAAATATCATTGCTATCTCCAGCGGCAAAGGGGGCGTTGGTAAAAGTAGCGTTGCGGTGAATGTGGCGATCGCCCTGGCCCAAACTGGCGCAAAAGTCGGCCTCTTGGATGCAGATATCTATGGGCCAAATGTGCCGAACATGATGGGCATTGGCGAAGTCGAAATCAAGGTCGATAAAACAGGCGGCCAAGATATTCTCCAGCCAGAATTTAACCATGGGGTCAAACTCGTTTCCATGGCGTTCCTGATTGACCCAGACCAACCAGTGATTTGGCGAGGGCCGATGCTCAACGGCATCATTCGTCAGTTTCTCTACCAGGTGAACTGGGGCGAACTGGACTATCTCATCGTTGATATGCCCCCTGGTACGGGTGATGCCCAACTAACGATGGCCCAGGCGGTGCCCATGGCCGGTGCTGTCATTGTCACCACCCCCCAAACCGTTTCTCTCCTAGACTCGCGCCGGGGCCTCAAGATGTTCCAGCAAATGGGAGTGAATGTGCTGGGAATTGTTGAAAATATGAGCTATTTTATCCCACCGGATCTGCCAGATCGCCAATATGACCTGTTTGGCTCTGGGGGCGGCGAAAAAACCGCGAACGAATTGGATGTGCCTCTCCTCGGCTGCATTCCCCTAGAAATTGCGCTCCGGGAAGGGGGCGATACTGGTACACCGATTGTGGTCGCCCAACCAGAATCTGCTTCAGCCAAAGCTTTAGTTACCATCGCTAAGGCGATCGCCGCGAAAGTTTCTGTGGCGGCCCTCGCTTAAATTGAACCCCTAAATCATCCAACTGATCGGCATAAAAAAGGGGGCGTTAGCCCCCAGCTTTCTAGTGAATATTCTGAAAATCACCGTCGAAAATCGCAATGGTTCTTAACCTTTAGCGATTCATTTTCTTCGCCATGTTGCGGAACATGTCCATGCTGCTATCGACCTTCAGGTTAGGACGAGGTGCTGCCGGGGTAATGGGAGTGCTGGCGGTTTCAGAAGAAGCCTTGGTTGCTTCCGTTGCCTGGGATACAGCTTGTTGATTTTTGTTCAGTTTACGGGCGATCTCCGAGGAGACTTGAGTCACGATTGTCGCGCCCTCTTGACCTTTAACCTTCGGGAAAGTCCGCTTAATGGTTACGGATTTCTTCATCAATTCAGTATCACCAAGGGTCTGGGCTTCTTCAAAGTCGAGGAAGTAATCACCCTTAGGAGCTTCGTTCTTTTTCTTGCCGCCAAATAAGCCAAAAAGTGCCATAGGATTTAAATTTTCTTTTTTTAACAAACAACATTACTTGTTGTAAATGATATCAAAATTTTCTCATTTATGAGTTGGAACTCGCTTCTAACCCCACTTCAAAGCCCCTTGCTTTTTTTTGCATCATTTTAAAAATGTTGTAAAAACCGTTAGCCCTAGACGGCGTTAGGCTCACATTCAATCCCGTTTCTTCGATGAAGTCTGGGGTGACCGCCAGGATCTCGGCGGGCGATAAACCATTTAAACCTGTAATCAGTAGGCCCACCAATCCTTTCACGAGCTGGGCGTCAGAATCCCCGTGGTAGGTCACTTTGCCCGCTTCGTAGTCTGCTGTGATAAAAACCTGGGAAACGCAACCATGGACTTTATTGTTGGCGTTTTTCTCACTGTCGGCCATGGGCTCGAGCTTGTTGGCGTACCACAAAAGCTGTTGATATTTTTGTTTGGGATCTGTTTTTCGCTTAAACCGACTGACGATCTTTTCGAGGTTTGCAGGTAACGTTCTAGGCATAATCACTTAAAAATAAACGTCGATAAAGTTTGCAACTTCTATTGTTAAATATTGTGACAAAAAAAGATTGGCGATCGCCACTGGGTCAATCACCAACGGGGTCTTAGGGAGACCTAATATTTAGGACAGCAATTAGTTCCGTAAAAAGGCTGGTAGATCCACCACCGCTGCAGACATCGGCCGCTTCTGGCTCCGGGGACTGTTGAGGGTCGGCGCTGGCCAGTTGTGGTTGGTTTCTGCTTTGGCCGGGGTGCCCATGGGTGCACTGACCCGTCGTTTGGTCACTGGGGGGGTAATCCGTAGGGCGGCTTTTAGGCTCATGGTGGGCTTCAGGATTGAAGCGGCCCCGGCGGATTCTTCCATTTCTTCAATTTCTTCTTCGAGGGCCGCTAACTGACGATCCAGGTCAGCTTCGGTATTCGGATCTGCTTTGGCGATCGCCGGCATTGTTGGCTCGGTTGCCGCTGTTTCCGGCTCAGACCAGGGTTGAATATTCGACGCCTTGGGCATGGAGGCTTCCCCGGTCGCCAAATCGTTTTCGACGGGAATATCCGCGCATTCATCTAGGGCTGATTTGTACTGCAGAGTGTAGCGTTGTTGCCGTTGGAGTCGCACCTGGAGATCCTTAATTTCCTGTTCGGCGGCGAATAGTTTTTGCTGCTGCTCGTTATAGGCTTCCTGGAGGAGGGCACATTCGCGCTCGATTTTCGCCAACTGAGTTTGGCTAGTTTGGAATTTGTATTCTAGTTCTGCGAGCATCTCTTGGTATTGGCGGGCATTTTGTTTGGCTTGTTCGAGTTCTTGCCCCAATTGACTGAGCTGTTGCTGGCTCGTATTCAGTTCGTCACTCTGCTGGGTAATGAGGCTGTCGGCGCTGCGGGAACGGATAATGTGTGCCTGGAGTTTTTCTTGGGATTCGGCCAAGGCTTCTTCGAGTTGAACAACGGTTTTAACCAGTTCGCGGTTGTGCTGCCTTAGTTTGTGGGCAATAACATAGCCATCGGCGTTGGGATTTGGTTTCGGAATCGTCGGGCTAGGACTCGCAGACTCTGGTTGTTGTTTTTCAGAATGACCCGGATCTACGGCACTGGTCGCTTCGGTCTCGGGGGCCTGGGGCGGAGACTGATTGAGGTTCGCTTCGGTCTCGGGGGGCGTGGGCTCTGGCGAGGGGAAGTTAAAGTTGCTCATAGTTGTGCTGATGTAGACGGGACGCGAAAGGAAAACAGGAGAGGCAATGGGGTTTTGCTCTGCAGTGTAACAAGGGATTTGGCCGACTTTGACAAAATTTGCGAATTTTATCGTTTTTTTAATGGACTTGTCCCCAAGGAATCATGGTGGTGGGATAGGGTTCCCCAAAGTCTTGTCCCAAGTGTATCTGAATTGAACCATGGCGATCGCCAAATTGCATACCACTCCCGTAGGATTCTTAGGGGCTTGGGGCTAAGGCCACTTGGATCATTTCCGCAGGACTGAGGTTTGGGTGGGTAATACTGCCATCCCGGAGCCAGATAATCCGCTTGGTTTGCCGGGCCACTTCCGTTTCGTGGGTAACCATCACCACGCTCATGCCGTCGTCGTGGAGGGTCTGAAATAACGCTAAGATTTCTTGGGTAGTTCGGGAATCTAAAGCCCCGGTGGGTTCGTCCGCCAGCAGTAGTAAGGGTTTATTTACAATCGCCCTGGCGATCGCCACCCGTTGTTGTTGTCCCCCAGAGAGTTGGTTCGGACGATTATAGAGACGACTGCCCAAACCGACTTTGGTTAGAGCGGCGACGGCCCGGTCTCGCCGTTCGTGGGGAGGAACATTGCCATAAACCATCGGCAAAATCACATTTTCAAGGGCACTCATCTGGGGCAAGAGATGAAATTGCTGGAAAACAAAACCAATATTGCGATTCCGAATGGTGGCCAGTTGGCGATCGCTGAGGGTGGCGACATTTTGGCCATCGAGGAAATAATCGCCACTGGTGGGCTGATCGAGGCAACCAATGATGTTCATCAGGGTTGATTTGCCGGAACCTGACGCCCCCATAATGGCGCAATATTCCCCCGCTTGGATGCTGAGTTCTACCTGTTTGAGGGCATAGATTTGGGTGTCCCCTTGGCCGTAAATCTTGGAGAGATTATGAATTTCGATCATTGATTTTTGTTGGCGATCGCACAGTTGATCTTCATTCTAGGCCACAATCTTTGGGGTCTGCCGCTGTGGAGGTTTTCACGCTATGCCCCAAGAAATTGAACGGAAATTTCTCGTCATCGGCGATCGCTGGCGGGATCTGGCCCCAGGGATTCCCTATCGCCAAGGCTATCTCCAACGGACGTCCGAAAAAACGGTTCGGGTGCGCATTGCCGGGGAGCAGGCTTTTTTGACCATTAAAGGTAAAACCGAGGGGATTGGGCGCTTGGAATTTGAATACCCAATTCCCTTGATCGAAGCCCTAGAAATGCTAGAACATCTTGGCGATCGCCCCCAGATCGAAAAAATCCGCTACCGCATTCCCCTCGATAATTTCCTCTGGGAAGTCGATGAATTTCTCGGTGAGAACCAAGGCTTAATCCTGGCAGAAATTGAACTCACAGATGCTGATCAACCTTTCCCAAAACCCAATTGGATTGGCCCTGAAGTGAGCCACGAGCCCCGCTATTACAACGCCAACCTCGTTAGCTATCCCTACTGTCAATGGTCCCCCACAGAACAATCACCCTAGGGTTTCCCAAAGCTGCTACATTATTGGATCGATAACAAAATCCTTTAATTTTTTTTGAATCCAAAGCGCCATGACCTCCTCCCTCAATGACAAAACCATCGTCAAAGATTATTTCAATGCCAAGGGCTTTGACCGTTGGCGACGCATTTATGGTGACGGGGATGTCAACAAAGTCCAGGCTGATATCCGCGTCGGGCACCAACAGACCATTGATAAGGTGGTGGCTTGGCTTAAGGCCGATCAAAATCTCAACCTCAGAAGCATTTGTGACGCTGGCTGTGGGGTCGGTAGCCTCAGTATTCCCCTCATGGAGGCCGGTGCTCGCTCAATTTACGCCAGCGATATTTCTGAAAAAATGGTCGGTGAAGCCCAGGAACGGGCCGCAAAAATCTTTGGCAACACCCCTAATCTAAAGTTTGAAACCAAAGATCTCGAAAGCATCAGCGGCAAATACAATACGGTGATTTGCTTGGATGTGCTGATCCATTACCCCACCGAGGATGCGGCAAAAATGATTGCCCACTTGGCATCCCTCAGTGAAGATCGCTTGATCTTGAGCTTTGCGCCGAAAACGTTTTGGCTGACGATCCTCAAGAAAATCGGTGAATTCTTCCCTGGCCCTAGCAAGACTACCCGCGCCTACCAACACAAGGAACAGGATATCCGCCAAATTTTAATTGATAACGGTTTTGCGATCGCCCGCACCGAAATGACCAGTACCCGTTTTTACTATTCCCGTTTGTTGGAAGCGGTTCGCCTCCGGTAATAAATATTGCCTGAAATTTCCTAAGGAGACTTTGCATCGAACGAGGGGGCTAAATAGGAACACCAATCACTCCAGCCCCCAGGGTACAGTTTCAAATTATGGTGGCCCGTCAGCTCCAAAGACAGCCAATTGACACAGGCCGTGACTCCGGAGCCACAATACAGCACGATCTCTTGCTCAGGGGATAGGTTTTCCCAGAGGGTTTGTTGTACTTCCGGCGGTTGGGCGAACCCTTTGGCATCGGTAACTTGTTTCCAGGGGACATTGAGCGCCCCAGGAATATGGCCAGCAATTGGATCAATGGGTTCAACTTTTCCCAAATAGCGATCGCCATCCCGGGCATCGATCACCAGCCGTTGATTGTCCGTCGCGATTAACAAGTCCTGGCGATTAACCACCAATTGGGGTTGGGGATTTGGCTCAAATTGGCTGGGTTTAAACCCAGGAATATCAGTGGCGATCGGCGCTTGGGCAGTCTGCCAGGCCGGAAACCCGCCATCTAACAGGCGGGCTTTGTCGTGGCCATAGTATTTGAGCAACCACCAAAACCGCGCCCCAAAAGCACAGTGAAAGTCGTCATAGATAATCACTTCGGTGCGATTGCGCTCAATGCCGAGGCGAGAAAGTAACGAAACAAAAGCTTCTGGGTCAGGCAAAGGATGACGCCCCCCATGTTGTTGCACAGGGCCAGAGAGGTCTCGATCCAGATGCAGGTAATAGGCCCCAGGAATATGGCCTTGTTGGTATTGCGTTTCCCCCCAGGTCGGATCATTGAGCCGAAAGCGACAATCGACAATGACAAGGTTGGGATCAGCTAGGCGATCGCCCAATTGATCAACGGTGATGAAATGGGAAGATAAACGGGGCATCAGATGTTTAACGATATGTAAATAATTCTGTTGCCGCTGGGGATCACGGCGGTAGGTGAGATGATTGGCCACTTTCTGCAAAATCATCATGCCACGCCCCCCCGCATCTTCTAGGGTGGTTTGTTGGTGTTGTTGGGTGGCGTAATATTGCTCTAGGTCAAAGACAGTGGGGCTATGGTCCCAAATGCGGATTTCGAGGCTGTGGTGGCTGAGGCAGAGTTCAATGGTGATCTGGTACTGCTTGAGATCTTCGCCGTGGGCATGGCGAACGGCATTGGTAAATCCCTCAGCGATCACGATTTTACACTGGAGCCAATCTTGGCTGGCCAGGTGATGACGCAGTTGAAAAGCCTCACAGTGCTGGAGGACTTGGTCTAACTGAGCCGTATCACTGGGAATTTGGAATTGAAATTGGTCTAAGATAGCCAAAGTACAGCCATAAAAAGGGATAGTCTCCCTTGGTAGTTTAGCTTAAGTAATGCCTCAGATTCTTGTCATTGATGATGACCTTGCCATGCGGGTTCTCTTGGAACGGACCCTCAAACGTAAGGGTTATCAAGTCACCACCGCGAGTGATGGCAAAACGGGATTGGACTTGGCGATCGCCACCCGGCCCGATCTCATCATTTCCGATTGGATGATGCCGGAAATGAATGGCATTGAAGTCTGTCAAGCAGTGAAACAACACCCCGATCTCTCGACTACCTTTTTTATTTTGTTGAGTGCCCTAGATGCCGTCGAAGATAAGGTGATGGGTTTAGATGCGGGAGCCGATGATTTTCTCTGTAAGCCTATTAGCAGCCACGAACTAGAAGCCAGGGTTAGATCTGGCCTGCGAATCTGTCGTCTCACCCAGGATTTGACTGCCCAGAAACGCGCTTTAGAGTCGGAACTGACCGAGGCGGCCCAATATGTTAAATCGCTTTTACCAGACCCCCTCTATCAAGATCACTTACAGATCGATAGCTGCTTTATTCCGTCTTCCCAATTGGGGGGCGATGGCTTTGATTATTTTTGGCTCAGTCCCCAGGAGCTGGTGTTTTATCTTTTGGATGTGTCGGGCCATGGCCTCAAAGCTGCACTTCCTTCCATTAGCATTTTGAACCTATTGCGATCGCGGAATAAAACTAAAGGTCTTGACTACCGCAGCCCCCAGGCTGTTCTGAATCACCTCAACCGCACTTGCCAATTTCTCGAACAGCAAGGCCAATACTTCACCATGTGGTATGGGATTTATGACGTGGATGACCGGATTGTTACCTATGCCTGTGCGGGCCATCCCCCGGCGGTTCTGGTGAAACCCAATACTGGTGAACCGCCGCAATTATTAAAAGCCCAGGGGTTCCCGATTGGGATGTTGCCACCCGATCTCAGCATCTACGAAGAACATAGCCTTTATCTGCCGTTTAATTCCCGCTTGTATCTGTTTAGTGATGGGGTCTATGAAAATACGTCGGCGATAAGCCACAAACAGCAATGGAATCTTTTTTTGAACTTTCTACAGCGGTTCCAAGGCACTTCTCTCCAGCCTCTGGTCAAAAGCATTGGCGATCGCCTGCACCAAAATCACCTCGAAGACGATTTTTCACTGTTGCGTTTGACTCTCTAGCGTAACTTTGCCGCTGTCCGCAAAATTTGTCCCGCCAAGATCGCCGCCCCAAAGCCATTATCAATATTCATCACACCGATACCCGCCGCACAGGAATTAAGCATGGTCAGGAGAGCAGAAACGCCGCCAAAACTCACTCCATAGCCAACACTGGTAGGAACGGCAATCACAGGGCAATCGGCCAAACCCGCCACCACACTGGGCAAAGCCCCCTCCATGCCCGCCACCGTAATCAGAACGTCTGCTTGTTCGATCACATGGCGATGACTTAAAAGACGATGAATTCCGGCCACCCCCACATCCCAAAGGCGATTTACCGCAAAACCCGATAACTCTGCGGTGACAGCCGCTTCTTCGGCTACGGGGAGATCAGCGGTGCCAGCGGTCAAGATCGAAATCGTCCCCCGATGGCGTACCTGGGGCGGTGTCTGGATGAGGGCACAAATGCGGGCTTCGGGGAAATAGGTGAGGTTATGTACCTTGGGCTGCAGTTGGTGGTAGGTCTCCACATCAATGCGGGTAGCCATGACAACCGGGTGGTGATCGCCCATCGTTTGCATAATTTGGGCAATGTGATCCGGCGTTTTCCCTGGCCCCCAGATCACTTCCGGAAAGCCCGTGCGCAGTTGGCGGTGGTGGTCAATTTTGGCAAAGTCACCCACAGCTTCAAAGGTCAAATGCTTCAGCTCTGTCAGCGCATTTTGGGGACTAACTACCCCCTGGGCCACCGCTTCGAGTAACTGTTTGAGGGCCTCAGGATCGCTCATGGATAACCTTGTCGGTACAGATCGCGCCGCGCCTTAGTTGAGAACCAACCATTTTTGGCCATTGAGCCGCTGGATCACATAGCCGACCATCAAGGGAAGATTCACCCGACGTTCATCGATCATGAAAGACTCTAGGGTGCTGTGGGGGGAGCCATCCGTCGCAAAAGACCAAGCTTTCTGACCTTTGATGTCTGCATCAATGAAATAAAGGATAAATTGCCGTTTGTTATTAAGCCAACTGCCTTGAACCTGCCAGCAGACTTGGGATTCTAAACCTTTAATGGGAATATTCGTTTCGATAAATTTGAGACCCATGTCCCCAATGCCATTTTCCTTGAGGGCAGTTTGTAGATCCGGGAGGAAGTGATTCTCAATAAACTCCGCAAAGGGTTTGTCTTCTACTGCGGGGGGCTTTTCCTTTTTTTTCGCGGCGGGGGCTGCTTTGGATTTGGGATCGGTGGTTTCTGCCATAGTCTGCCGAAAAGTTGAGGGGTTCACGAAGGGCAAAGGGTTTTTGCTCTTTTTCATTTAAGCATATCCAAGTTTAGCGTGGGGGACGTGGCACAATGGGATGGCAATTTTTTTCGTTGGACATTTCTAAGGAGTGAGTTCGTGGGGCGATCGCGCGTTCGACAGCATGTCAATCCCTTAACCGATAAGTATCAACAGGTGTTTCAGATGCCAGATTGGTCAGATCTTTTTGCTGATCTAACGGCTCCTTTACACCTTGATATTGGCTGTGCGCGGGGGCGGTTTATTTTAGAGATGGCCCAACGGTTTCCAGAGCGTAATTTTGTTGGGGTAGAAATTCGCGAACCCCTCGTGGACGATGCCAACGAAATCCGGGATCAACTGGGGCTAAACAATCTTCACTACGTTTTTGCGAATATTAATACCTCTCTCCAGGTGCTGTTGGACTCCTTGCCGACGGAAACTTTGACTTGGATCACGATTCAATTTCCTGATCCTTGGTTTAAGAAAAAGCACCACAAACGCCGGGTTGTGCAACCAGATCTAGTCGATATTCTGGCGAAACATACACCCCAAAAGCTGGTTTTGTTTTGTCAGTCGGACGTTGAAGAAGTTGCTTTAGAAATGAGAGAAAAATTTCTGGAGCATGAAAAATTCATCCTCACCCATGATTCGTTTTGGCTAAAGGAGAATATTTTTCCAGTGCCGACGGAGCGGGAAGTCGCCACGGCCAACAAAGGCGAACCTGTCTACCGTTTTCTTTTGCATAAAAAATGAAGAAAGTAGCGCGTAACAGATGCCTTGGCGATCGCCCCTAAAGCGCCTAAATACCTTGGCCAAGCCCTAGCCCACTAACACAAATGATCTCGTCTGAAGCCGAACCGTTGATTTCGGTTAACCGCGTTGTATCAAAAATGTAACGATCTTTACAATGGGGGAATACAAAGCTTTCTGCGGACAACATTGCTATGAGCATCAAAGATAAACCCCCCTCTCGGACGAGGCAAATTGGCTCCATTTTGTTGTGGCTGACGGGACTTTTTTTCCTGGTGAATGCCTTTTTCCCCAATTTGTTTGGTAATCCGACCCCTCAGGTGCCCTACAGTCTCTTCATCAATCAGGTAGAAGATGGTCAGGTGGCCCGCGCTTCCGTTGGCGATCGCGAAATCCGTTACCAACTCAAAGCCGAAGGCGAAGAACAACAGGGCACAATCCTCCGCACCACCCCCATTTTTGACCTAGATTTGCCCAAGCGTCTCGAAGCCAGTGGCGTTGAATTTGCCGCACCTCCCCCAAAAAATAATTTCTTTGGCAATATCTTGGGTTGGGTGATCCCGCCGATTATTTTTGTCTTAATCTGGCAATTTTTCATTGGGCGCAGTGCTGGCGGTGCCGGGGGAGCCGGGGGAGCACTCTCCTTTACCCGCAGCAAAGCAAAAGTCTACGTTGAGGAAGAAGCCACAAAAATCACCTTTGATGACGTAGCTGGTGTCGAGGAAGCCAAAACCGAACTCACGGAAATTGTTGAATTTCTAAAAACCCCCCAACGCTACACGGCGATCGGTGCCAAAATTCCCAAAGGGGTATTACTGGTTGGCCCTCCGGGAACCGGAAAAACCCTCATGGCGAAGGCCGTTGCTGGTGAAGCTGGCGTACCATTCTTTAGTATTTCGGGTTCGGAATTTGTTGAACTCTTTGTCGGTGCCGGTGCCGCCCGGGTACGGGATCTCTTTGAACAAGCCAAGAAAAAAGCCCCTTGTATTATCTTTATCGATGAATTAGATGCCATCGGCAAATCCCGGGCCAGTGGCGGCATGATGGGGGGCAATGACGAACGGGAGCAAACCCTCAACCAGCTTTTAACCGAAATGGACGGTTTTTCGGCGGGCGATGCCACCGTGATTGTCCTAGCTGCAACGAACCGCCCCGAAACCCTTGATCCTGCCCTGCTCCGCCCAGGACGGTTTGACCGTCAAGTCTTGGTGGATCGCCCGGATCTCGGCGGACGTCTAAAAATCCTTGAAATCTACGCCAACAAAGTCCAACTCGACAATGAAGTTAATTTAAAAGAAATTGCGACCCGTACCCCTGGATTTGCGGGGGCTGACTTGGCGAACCTTGTTAACGAAGCAGCTTTGCTAGCGGCTCGTAATAAGCGTGATAAGGTAACCCAAGCGGATTTTTCGGAAGCAATTGAGCGGGTTGTCGCTGGCCTGGAGAAAAAAAGCCGGGTTTTGTCGGATAAAGAAAAGAAAATTGTCGCCTATCACGAAGTCGGTCATGCCCTTGTTGGTGCTTTGTTGCCTGGGGGAGGCCGAGTTGCCAAGATTTCCATTGTGCCGCGTGGAATGGCAGCCTTGGGTTATACCCTACAAATGCCTACAGAAGACCGTTTCTTGATGGATGAGCGGGAAATGCGTGACCAGATTGCCACCCTACTCGGAGGCCGTTCCGCAGAAGAAATTGTTTTTGGTTCGATCACCACAGGTGCCGCCAACGATCTGCAACGGGCCACGGATCTCGCCGAACGGATGGTCACCACCTACGGCATGAGCAAAGTCCTCGGCCCCCTCGCCTATGAACGGGGTTCCCAAAATAATTTCCTCGGTGAAAGTATGATGAATCCCCGGCGCATGGTCAGCGATGAGACAGCCCAGGCCATCGATGCAGAGGTGAAAGAAATTGTCGAGACTGCCCATGATCAGGCGATCGCCATTTTGCGGGCCAACCGAAATTTACTCGAAACCATCTCCCAAAAAATCCTCGATACAGAGGTCATTGAAGGCGATGAACTCCAGGAACTTTTGAACCAAGCCGTTAAGCCAGAAGTTTCAGCTTCAGCCTAGGCCCCAAACCTTGAATGTTGCCTGATTAGTAACTTAGAAATAAAAAATAGTTTCCTATGGCTTTTCCAAGGGTCATGGGAACTTTTTTATGGTGCTGTGGTTGCTGGGGGGCTCACATTTTCCACGTCTGGTAGGGTAGGAATGCTAGGTAAAGCAGGAATCCCCGCATCGGGAACTAACCCTTCGCTTGGGGTTGGGGTCGTATCTAGGCTTGGGGGTGGCGTGATTGTCTCTGGGGTTGGCGATGCTGGCGATGTTGCAGCTTCGTTACTCGCCACGGGCTGACTGAGGTTCAGGAGGACATCTACTTCGGGATAATAACTGGCCCACTGTTTGATATTGGGGTTCCGTTGCCAATCCTGTTGGGAAATACGCAGATTAAATAGAGGGGCTACCGCCACATCATTTTGACCAAGTACCAAAAGATCCAAAGTGCTGGGGGTGGGACTTTGCCTAAATAACAAAGGAATTAGTAATTCGGTGCGGTCTTCGGCTTGGCGCATAAACCAAGAATAACGGCTGGGGGGTTGGCCGGAACTTAAGGGTTCTAGGCCATTAATTTCAATGGCATCAAAACGGAGCATACAAGACATTTCTGGGGTGATCGCTGGGTCTTGGGGAGGCTCGGCATAATCACAGGTCAGTTGGGGCGGTGCTTGGGCGATCGCCTGGGGGAGCGTCAAGCTTAATAGTCCAACTAAGCCCACCAGACCCAAACAAGATCTAGAGGCGAAACCCAGGGCCAATGGGGGAATCCCTGGGACAGAGATGCGGTTTTGAAAACTATAGAACATCGGCGAAACCTACAATAGGAGCGCGAAAGGAAGGCAAAAGCCTTGTATGATATCATCCTACCGAAAAAATACCTGTCGCCAAGTCAGGCTTGATCATCCTCTGCCCTTGACACGTTTCGTTTCAAGACAAGAAGATTCTTTCAGCAACCCCTCAGCTTGCCATAAACTTTCTTTAGAAAAGCTTAGATCTAAAGCTCCCGCCAAAAATTAGGGCCATGCTAGACAGCAACGAGGTCTGTCTGATTGGTCTCTTGACGTAATTCATGATTCTTAACGCCATTACCCCCGATATTGCTTGGACTGCCCCCTGGAATGTGCTGCAACAGCTGTGTCATCTTTGGCGGCGGTTTGGCATTGGCATCGACCCCCAGGATCGCCTATACATCAGTGGTGCCCAGTTACAAGAGGCAGGGTTGGCCCTCGACTACGACGTTTTTCACCTCCTCATCGAAACGGATTTTACGGCCCTGCTGTGGGCGAAGGCTATTGATCCCGCCGCAGTTACTCCGGATACGCTGTCAGCCCCAGGGGAACAGTATGAAATTTCTATGGTGTTCGATCCCCAGGCGATCGCCCCCCTGATTGCGACCCTCCTCGGTAGTCAAGTGGACTTTCCCCAATTGAAGGCCCTGCGAAAAAAGATTTTGCCCCAACGCTCTGCGATTCCGCCGGATCTGATGGTGGGCCTCTTGGAGATTGTGCGATCGCCGTCCATCCAAGAAACTGCGCCTGACGAGGCGGTGGTGCCCAACCAACCCCTGAATATGTTGCTGAGCCAGCGCCTAGAACAGGAAAAAATCCTCAACAATGTCACCCATCGCATCTACCAAAACCAAGACCTGATGGTGACGGTACGCATGGCCCTCGAACAAGCCCAGCGCCTCTTACGGGTTGATCGGCTGCTGGTTTATCAGCTCGATTTACCGACGGCGAAGCCAGAGAAATTCGTCAATCGGGTCACCTTTGAAGTGGTGTCCTCAGACAAAGTCACTTCCCTCCTGCATTTTGACCAAGATGAATGCCTGACGAATAATCAACTGATCAAAGATGCCTATCTGAATGGGAAGCACTTGGCGGTAAATGACATCGAGACCCAACCAAACCTCAGTCCCTGTTTTAAGCAACAACTCCAAGGGATGCAGGTCAAGGCGAAGTTAGTAGTGCCCCTCATCGTCGAGCAGCGCCTCTGGGGTTTGCTCATCGCCCACCAATGCCATGGCCCCCGCCGTTGGCGCAAAAATGAAATTACTTTCCTGACCCACGTGGCGGAATATTTGGCGATCGCCATCCTCCAAGCCCGTTCTTACCAGCAATTGCAAGAACAAAAAACCAGCCTTGAAACCCTCGCCCAACGCCGCGCCCGGGAACTAGAAGATGCCCTCCTCTCTGCCCAAGTGGCCAGCCAATCGAAAAAAGAATTTATCCACATCATGAGCCACGAGCTTTTGACTCCGCTCACGTCGATCATTGGCCTCTCGAATACCCTCAGCTATTGGACAGCCGACGACAATCCGAAAAAGCTCTCCCCCGAAAAACAGCGCGTCTATCTCCAAACCATCCATGAAAGCGGCACTCGCCTGCGTAATTTACTCCAGGATATTCTTGATTTTTCCCAAACAGAAGCGGCCCGTTCTGTGTTGGATTTACAAAAATTTTCCCTCAAACAATTGTGTTATCGCGTCCTCAATGGGTTCCAAGAATTAGGCGATCGCCAGGGGATCAGCCTTAAATTCATCAATCAACTAGAACCAGAACAAGATTCCTTTTACGCCGACCCGATCCGCCTGGAAAAAATCCTCAGTCACCTCCTGTCCAATGCGATTAAATTCACCTCCCACGGTGGCGAAGTTACTTTCAGCATTTGGCGCGAAAAACACAAAGATGTCAGCTTCCAGGTCAAAGACACGGGCATTGGCATCCCTCCCCAGCAAATTCCCCTCCTGTTTGAGCAGTTCCAGCAACTCGAACCTTCCATGAGTCGTCGCTACGATGGGGCGGGTTTTGGTTTAGCCCTCGTCAAACAGCTCGTCGAAATTCACCAGGGACAAATTCACGTCACCTCCACGCCAAAAAAAGGCTCCATCTTCACCGTCCGCATCCCCAACCAAGTGCCCCGCAATCTTCACCCCGTGGGTAAGGGGAGTGTGGGCGGTAACCAAGGCGGCACCATTGTGCTGGTTTCCCAGGATGAAGAAATGGCGACCCTGATTTGTGAGTTGTTAACGGCGACGAACTACCAAGTGATTTGGCTGATCGATAGCGAAATTGCCAGCCGTCAGATTAGTGCTCTCCAGCCGATTTTAGTGATTCTCGATGCCCACCAACATAAAATTCAAATTGAAGACATTATCGATAGCCTCAAAATGGCCCCCCAAACCCAACAAATTCCCACCCTCTTGACGGGCGATCGCCTCAGCGATGACCAGTGGCAAAAACTTCAAAAACATGGTTTCCAAGATTACCTCCCCAAGCCGATCCACAGTGAAAAACTGATTGATATGGTGAACCATTACGTCACCCGTCACTATCTCGCCAGCACCCTCTAGGACAGCCAACCCATTGGCGATCGCCTGCTGTTTCTGGCACGATTCAACTACGCCCACCCCTTCACCTCGGCCATGCGCAACCTCTATCCCCCTCTCCAGCCCTACCACAGTGACAAACTCCCTGTTTCTGAGCTCCACACCCTCTATTACGAAGAATCCGGCAATCCAGATGGTAAACCCGTCGTCTTCATCCACGGTGGCCCTGGGGGGGGCTGTCCCCCGATCTATCGCCAATTTTTTGATCCGCAACAATGGCGCATTATCCTGTTTGACCAGCGGGGCGCAGGCCAGAGTACCCCCAGGGCAGAATTACGGGAAAATACCACCTGGGATCTCGTTGCAGATATCGAAAAAATCCGCGACCATCTCGCCATTGACCAATGGTTTATCTTTGGCGGCAGTTGGGGCAGTACCCTCGCCCTCGCCTATAGCCAAACCCACCCAGACCGTTGCCTTGGTCTGATCCTGCGGGGAATTTTTATGCTCCGTCAAAAAGAAATCCAGTGGTTCTATCAGTACGGGGCCAGCGAAATTTTCCCCGATGCCTGGGAAAGTTACCTCAAACCGATTCCCCCTGACGAACGTCACGATCTCGTCAGTGCCTATTACAAACGTTTAACCAGTCCCGATCCTCACATTCGCCTAGAAGCAGCCCAGGCCTGGTCTGTGTGGGAAGGTAGCACCAGTCGGTTAATTCCTTCGGCGGCCAGTAAAGTGAGTTTTGCACGCCCAGAATTTGCCGAAGCCTTTGCCCGGATTGAATGCCATTACTTCGTGAATAAAGGTTTTTTTGCCACGGAAAATCAACTCCTCGAAAACATTGATCGCATCCGCCACTTGCCGGCAGTCATTGTCCAGGGTCGCTATGATGTGGTTTGTCCGATGACCAGTGCCTGGGAACTCCATCAAGCCTGGCCGGAAGCAAAGTTTGTCCTTGTCCCGGAGGCAGGTCACTCGGCCTTTGAACCGGGCATTCAAACGGAATTATTGAACGCAACGGATGCGTTTGCAACCCTGTAGTTTTTATTTTTTAGCAGCACTTATGGCTTGGCATTACCAGACCCCTGGCATTCCGGATCACCTATTTAAACGTTTACCAGGCATTCCCCTGACGAAACGGGAAGCGCGGCTTTTGATTATCTCGGCCCTACGGATGGAGGCGGATTCTGTACTCTGGGATATTGGGGCCGGGACGGGGACAATTTCCGTTGAGATCGCCCTTTTATGCCCCCAAGCCCAGGTGATCGCCGTTGAACGGGATGAGGAGGTCGCGGATTTAGTGCGTCGCAATTGTGCACATTTTCAAACCGACAATATTACGGTGATTGAGGGGAATGCACCGGAATGTTTTGCCCAGATTGCCACGAAGCCGGATCGGATTTGTCTTGGGGGTGGCAAACCGATCAAAGTTCTGTTGAGTGAGGCTTGGCAATGCTTACGGCAAGGGGGCCGAGCGGTGGCGATGGCGACTAACTTGGAGCAGCTTTATCAGCTTTCGGAGGGTTTTTCGGAACTGCAGGCCCGGAATGTGGAAGTGGTTCAGGCGGCAATTAACCGTTTAGAAACCCAGGGAATGCGTCAGGTGTTTGCGGCGGTAGACCCGATGTTTATCTTGAGTGGGGAAAAAATCTAGGGGTAGAAAATGCTTGTAAAATAAACCCCTGCCCCTGGATGGAGAGAGACAAAACGATGCGCCCCCGAAAACGGTTTGGTCAACATTGGCTGACGGATCAACGGATTTTAGATGAGATTGTTGCGGCGGCAAACCTGCAGCCGACAGACCGGGTCTTGGAAATTGGCCCAGGGAAAGGGGCGTTAACCAGCCGTTTATTGCCTCAAGTAGAAGCCTTGCTCTCGGTAGAAATTGACCGGGATCTATGCAAGTACATGGTCAAGAATTATGGCGATCGCCCGAACTTTTTACTCCTCGAAGCGGACTATCTCCGGGCAGACATTAATGAATTTTTGGGGGATTTTCCCCAATTTCAAAACCCCCGTAAGGTGGTGGCGAATATTCCCTACAACATCACCGGGCCGATTTTAGAGAAACTCTTGGGCACCATTGACCGACCGAACCCGAATCCCTTTGAGTCCATTGTTTTGTTAATCCAAAAGGAAGTGGGCGATCGCCTCGTGGCCCATCCCTGTACCAAAGCCTTTGGGGCCTTGACTCTGCGGGTGCAATATCTCGCCGATTGTGAAACGGTTTGTGTTG
Organism: Picosynechococcus sp. PCC 8807; assembly: GCF_001693295.1. NCBI lineage: Bacteria > Bacillati > Cyanobacteriota > Cyanophyceae > Chroococcales > Geminocystaceae > Picosynechococcus > Picosynechococcus sp. PCC 8807. Next base: position 950,473 of record NZ_CP016483.1, on the reverse strand, counting down.
TACCGCCGAAGGCCTTTTACCCGAAACCAAAGGTCGAATCCGTGGTGGTGCGCCTACGGCCCCGGCCCCTCGCCCAGCCAGCCCAGAACCCCAAACTACTCGCAACCCTGATTAAGGTGGGCTTTGCCAGCAAGCGCAAAATGCTGCGCAATAACCTTAAAAGCCTTTATAACCCAGAAATTCTCGACCCGATTTTTGCAGATCTCGACATTAGTCCCCAGGCGAGGGGGGAAGAAGTGGATCTTTTACAATGGATTGCCCTGAGCGATCGCCTCAATGATTACCCAAAGGAATAGTGCTTTTTCACAGGTTGGGTAATCTCCCAGGTACAGGTCAGGCCCGCCGCAAAGGTCACTAAATCTCCTTTACCCATGGTGACCGGGGTGCCGCCCTCTGGGGTTACAGTTACTTCCCCCTCAAGGAAATAGCAGGTTTCCGCTTCGTCGTAAGACCAGGGAAAGGTGGAGACTTCCTTCGTCCAAATGCCCCAAGTTTTGACCCCCAGTGCCGCTAATCGTTTCGGGCTGGGTTGACGTTCAATCTGAATGGCTTGCTGGTTTGTTGTGACCATGGTTTTTCTGAAAAAAACGACAAATCAAGTGCGTTTCGATTGTAAGGGAAAGCCAATGAAAGCTAGTTGCGGAAATACAGGCGACCGTCAAGATCCATGAGGCGGACTCGCACATTCATCAACTCTGCCTCTTCCCGTTGAGCAAAAGGGCCGATGGCGATGTGAGGCCCCCGGGGAGCACTTTTTGCTTCGATCAAATCCTGTTGAATGCCCATGCGCCGCAGTTGATCTTGAATATCTTGGCCTTGGCCGCGGCTGGGAATCGCCACAAAGTAACCACCATGGCTACTAGCTACTGTGGTGCTATTGGCAGCGAATGAATCTCCGGAACCCATGTCTGTAATTTGGGCAGCAATGCCACTGGCTTGGAGGTTGGCCCGCAGCGTTTCTGCATTTTCGCGCTCAGAAAACAAACCAGCCTGGATGCGATCGCCTTTCACAAAAGCAGTTGGTTCCACCTGGCGCACCGTTGCCAACATCAAGGGACTAGATCCGACTACTTCAACCCGGTAGCGGGCGCTTGACCGCGGCGCCGAGGGGACAAATGCCGGAGGGGACGCGGTGGGAGCCGGAGCCTCAAAAATGTACTCTTGACCAGGGGCCACCGTCGTTGCAGGGCCATCGTAAAACACAGGTTCCGAGGCGGGGGGGTCTTCCCAGAGGGGAATCACTGGGGGGACGGGGGGTAACGGCTCAAAGGTGAAAACTTCTTGGGCGATCGCCCCAGGAGAAAGCAGCATAAATCCCCCAAGAACAGCCAATAGGGGACACAGATTAGGGCAAGACTTCAACACCGATCCTTTCCTCCGTAAACAGACGGGGTAAATAGGCTTTTTTGACAATCTTATTAAAGATTTGGCCAAACGCAAATGTTAACCCCCAGTCCTGAAAATTCCGAACCCATCACCCGCCTAGGTCAAAAATTTAAGCAGGAATCAGAGTCAGCTTTTGGGACACAATTTTTGCCGTTAAGGCTTCTTCCAAGGGCGATCGCCCCAAACGAGCCTCCAAAATTGCCATCACTTCCCGACCGAAATCATTGGGATTTTGCCGCCAAGCCTGGAGACACACTTCCCCAAAGAAAGAACCGAGAGGTTCCGGGTTCCACAAAAGTTTTTTCGCCGTCCAGGGCATCAAACTCATCGGGTTATAGTCCGGCTTTAGCACCTCTTGATCAAAGGCATATTGTTCGAGGTGGGTATGGGGTTGGAGACCAATAAAGAAAATGGCGGGTTCTACCTTATCGACCCCGAAGATTTTTTCGAGTTCCCGGTGGTAGGCGATGGTTTGGCGGATCGTATCAAAGGTCTCATCAATAACGTTAAACGAATAATTCACCGAGACCACATCATTAAAGCCCGCCGCTTTGAGATCCCGGCAGTTTTGTAATACCCGCCGCAGGTTGTAACCCATGCGCATTTTCCGCACGAGTTCCTGGGAGCCGCTGGTGATGCCAATTTCAAAATAATTCATCCCCGTTTCTACCATCAGATCGCAGATCTCTGGGGTCAAATTATCAGCGCGGATATAGGAAGCCCAGTGAATATCGTCCATGCCCGAATCGCGGATCGCCTGGAGCAACTCCACCACATCATCCATGTACTTTTTCGCCGGAATAAACTGGGCATCGGTAAACCAAAAATTACGAATCCCTCGATCATAGAGTTGACGCATTTCTGCGACTACTTCCGCCGCCGGATTGACCCGGACTTGCTTGCCTTCGACGACGGTGTAGACGCAATAGCAACAGTTGTGGGGGCAGCCCCGTTTCGTCTGGACACCGATGTAAAAATCATTTTCCTGGAGATAATAATCAAACTCCGGCCAAATTTCAGCAATGTACTGGTAATTGCAAGCGGTTTTTTCAATGGGGGTGGGTTCTTCGTGGATCATGCCGGGGCGTAACTCTGCTTGGCCCACAACATAGCAACGTTGATCGCTAAAGTCTTGGCCCCGGAGTAGGCGTTCTAGTAGGGTCTCTCCTTCGCCGATGGAGACGATCGCCCCTTGGGGCAACGCAGTTTTCAGTTGTTCGTAGAAGACGCTGACTGCTCCGCCGCCAACGACTATCTGGGCTTCAGGATTATACTGTTGGGCTTTTTTGAGGCCGCGCTTAATGAGTCCCAGGTTGCGCCACAGTTCACCATAATAGGCCGCCATCACCTTAAGACCCCCGAAAGCTCCCCTTAGTTTGATGAAGGGATTCTTCGCGTAGAAAATCTCAAAGGAGTTTTGTAGAGGGTTGCCGCCCCGGCCGCCCACGGGGGCATAGATTTGGATATCGCGCCAGGAAAAGACCAGCAACGTCGGCTTAAAAGCGGCGATACAGTCATCAAGGGCTTTCTTGTAATCCAGAGGCGGTACTGCCCCTAGGTCGAAAATCTTTTGTTCGAGGTTTGGGAAGAGCTTATGGACATGATCTGCTAGGTACACCACGCCAATGGGAAAGATGGGATTGCAAGGGAGGCGGACGTAGAGGAGGCGCTGAGTCATGGTGGAAATGAGCAGGCGTTGTTACATAAGTTAACTCTCATTATAGGGAAAATCCGCAGCGGGGCGATCGCCTTGGGGTAGTGACGGGTGCCTGTTTGCAAAACGAGCAACCCCTGAATGCACCATAATTATCGATTTTAAATTCAATAGATCGGCTTCTTTCTTAAACGGATTGAAAGAAAATTTAAAGTTTTAACTGGTCACTCTTAATTTCTACTTAATTCCCATGGCGATAATTGTAATCGGCATCCTCTATGTCTGCCCATTTAACTGATTAGATGTTTTCTAACCACGGCTAAAGCCTTTGTTTAAAAAAATATTAAAAGGCTCTAACCACTTTCTGTTTAAGGAAATTCATTTGGATATTTGGATAAAAAAAGTGTATTTAAGGAATTGATTCGCCATAAAAAATAATGGCATAATTCTCTATGATAAACACTCAATATTCAAAACCAAAATCAGGGGCAAATTAAAATATTTCTTCCTTAAAACATCTTTGAGACGCTGTAAACTAAGCACCCTATAATCATGATTCACGACGACGGCAGAAGTAATTATTCAAATAATCGTCCTTTCCAAGATATTTTCAAGGCGCGATTCTCCCGCCGGAGTATGCTCCAAAAAAGCATGATGCTCTCCGCCGCTGGTTTTATCGGAGCGATCGCCGGCAATAGCGTCCTCAAACCCAGCACCGCCGCCACCCAAGTTGCCCAACGGCGCACCAGTCCCCTTTTGGGATTCAATGCTGTAACCCTAGCCCAAGGCAATGGCCCTGTCCCCAGTATTTCCAGTGACTACCAATACCAAGTGTTGATCCCCTGGGGCACTCCCATCCAACCCGGTGGCCCTGAATACAATGGCGACCCCAACACCCGACCCACCGCCGACGAACAGGCCCAGCAGATCGGCATCGGCCACGATGGGATGTGGTTTTTCCCCCTCGGCAACAACAATGACCATGGTTTGTTGGCAATTAACCATGAATTTGGCATCAACGAACACGTCCTGGGTAAAGCAGATCCCGCCAGCCTTGAGGATGTGCGATTGTCTCAACACGCCCATGGCGCCTCCGTCGTTGAAATCAAGAAAAATAATCGTGGCGTTTGGGAAGTGGTTCGCAGTAACTATGCCCGCCGGATCCATGCCAATACCCCCATGGCCTTCAGTGGCCCTGCAGCAAATCATCCTCTCCTAAAAACGGCAGCGGGCAATGCGCCGAAAGGGACGATCAATAACTGTTCTAACGGTTACACTCCCTGGGGCACTTACCTCACCTGTGAGGAAAACTTCAACACCTACTTCGGGGCCACGGGAGAATGGACACCCACCGAAGCCCAGGCCCGCTATGGACTCGCCAGCAGTTCTCGCTATGGCTGGGCAAACTATGACGAGCGATTCGACTTGTCAAAGGCGGCCTACAAAAATGAAGAAAACCGCTTCGGTTGGGTCGTCGAAATTGACCCGATGGATCCCAACCAGACCCCTGTTAAGCGCACAGCCCTTGGTCGTTTTAAGCATGAAGGGGCAGAAATTGTCGTTGGTCGTGGCGGTCGTGTGGTCTGCTATATGGGTGACGATGAACGCTTTGACTACATTTACAAGTTTGTTTCAGCGAACAATTGGCAGTCAATGCGGGCGCGGGGGATCAGTCCCTTCGATGAAGGGCAGTTGTACGTCGCGAAGTTTAACGATGATGGTTCTGGGGAATGGCTTCCCCTCAGCATGGATAACCCAGCCTTACAAGGAAAGTTCCAAGACCAGGCCGAAATCCTTGTGTATGCTCGCTTAGCAGCGGATGCGGCTGGGGCAACACCGATGGATCGTCCGGAATGGATCACCGTTGGTACCGAGGAAAACGTTTATTGTGCCCTCACCAACAATAGCCGTCGCACGGAAGCCGATGCCCCTAATCCCCTTGCGCCGAATCCCGATGGCCACATTATTCGCTGGCAGGATAGCGATCGCCACGTGGGGACAACCTTTACCTGGGATATTTTTGCGATCGCCCAAGATACCCATGGCACCGAAGAATCTTTTGCCTCTCCCGATGGACTATGGGCTGACCCCGATGGCCGTCTCTTTATCCAAACCGATGGTGCCCAGAAGGACGGCTTGAATGACCAACTGCTTGTGGCTGATACCAATACCAAGGAAATTCGGCGTCTCTTTACTGGGGTGACTGATTGCGAAGTAACGGGGATTACGGTGACCCCAGAGCGTCGCACGATGTTTATTAACGTGCAGCACCCAGGCGATGGCAACCCAGCCACCACCAATTTCCCGGCTCCCCAGGGGAGTGGGATGGTGCCCCGGGATAGCACCGTGGTCATCACCCGTAAAGATGGCGGCATCGTTGGTTCATAGCACTTTGATGATTTAGTTAGGATTTGGCGTTACAGTTCGGTCACCCCAACGGTTCAACTCTGGGGTGACTTTTCTCTTTTATCGGCCTAGGGGTTAAGCTAGATTTCGCTCTGTCACCACCCAATTTTTGTCCATGTCCCCAACGACCCACACCACGGGCCAAGATCCTGAAGTCCAGCTCCAACGGGTTTGTACCCAAGCCTATGGGGAGCCTCTGCAACTACTTTGGTGGGAAATTGCGGATGCCCAGGGGAGCCTCAAGGTCATTTGTCGAGAACAGCGCCGGGGGTATTACGTTGAGGTGTTACTGCACCGTACCGCCGCTGGCTATCAACCGAGTCATGGTTTGGTGGCAGCCTTTGCGACCTTGTTAAAACCTGACCCCAGTCGCTGGGAAAATTTGACCAAACGGGCTACGGCAACGGACTGGCAAGCCCTTGATCGCCTGTGGTTTTATGCTTTGACGATTCCCGATAGTGAGATTCTCTGGGGCGATGAAACGATCATTGGAATTACGGTGGCGGAAAAGGCGATCGCCCGGTTTGGTTATGCTGTGCCCGACCTGTCCTTACTCCCGGTCTTGATCTTTGAAAATCGAGCTTTGGGGTTAAATCTAATCAGCTATGTTTGCGATCCAGATCATTTTGCGGGCGAGAATCTCCTTTATGATCACCGTACCCACCGGGGGGAAGCTTACCCAAATCTGTTTGAAGCCCAAATCCGCCTAAAACAAAAGCTAGATGCGTATTTTCCCGGCTAGACCGCCGCGATCCATGGCTTGTCCTGGGGGCGAATGGCTCAGAATTTATTGGGTGCAAATAACCCTAAATAATCCGTTGAGATCCCAGATAAAACTTAATCTAAAAAACACCATTTCTTTAACTGCAATTAACTTTTTTCCCTTGTTCGCCTAATTACCCAAATACGTGAAAAAAGATAAAGCCTAATCGTTGCGCCTCGGCACTGGAACCTCTGGCCTTGATGACTAGGGTTCAGGTTTTAAGTTAGGCTTGAGTTGAGAAATATAGAGGTTGCCTCTGCGCTAATGGAATTGCTCGAATACCAAGCAAAACAACTTTTTGAACAGGTGGGGATACCCACGTTGCCGTCCCAGATTATTGCGGATCCCCGGGAACTGAAACAGTTGCAAATTCCCTATCCCATTGTGCTGAAGTCCCAGGTGCGGGCTGGGGGACGGGGTAAAGCTGGGGGCATTAAACGGGTGCAGAATACCATTGATGCGATCGCCGCCGCGCGGAATATTTTTAATTTGGCGATCGCCGGGCAATACCCTGATGTTTTACTGGCCGAGGCCCACTACGAACGCAAGCAGGAAATTTTCTTGGCGGTGGTTTTAGACTACGAATTGCAGCGGCCTGTGCTTTTGGGGTCAGCCCACGGCGGCATGGAAATCGATCAGCTTTTGGCGAACCTCCATCAAGTGGTGATCAAAGACTTTTTCTCCCCGTTCCAAGCGCGCCATCTCCTCAACAAAATGGGCATCCGGGGCGCATTGGTGCCCGCCTTGAGCGACATCATCAAAAAAATGTACGATCTGCTCCTTGCCAAGGACTTGGAATTGGTGGAAATCAATCCCCTGGGCATTAACCAAGCAGGGGAATTAATGGCCCTTGATGGTAAGGTCACGGTTCACGATACGGCCCTCCGTAAGCACCCTGAAATCGCCCTATTTTACGAGCACCAAAACCAACTCAGCTTTACCCCAGAGGCGGCCCCCCTCTCTTGGCAACATGATGTCCAGGGGGGCGCGGTGGGCATTGTTTGTTATGGGGTGGGGGCAGCGGCGGTGATTTGGGATATGCTCCATGATCTCAAGGGTCATCCAGCCTGCTGTTGGCTCCTTGGCCCCCGCGCCCAGGGTCGAGTGTTTTCACCCTACGACCTAGATGAACAGATCGAAATTATTCTTGAACAATTGGCCGCACTACCGCAGATCAAGGTGGTTTTGTTGAACTTGGTGGCGGAAGCAGAAATTAACCAACGCATTTTGGCAACTTTAACCGCACGTTTACCCCAATTGGCGATCGCCCCGGATGCTGACCCCGATCCAGAGCTACCTGAGTTGCCCCAACACATTATCGTGCGCTGTTTACCTTCCCTTGACCCGGTGATCGCGCCTGGTTGCCATTGGGAAGAAGATTTAGAGGCCGCCGTCAAACAGGCGATCGCCCTCAGTAAACCCGGAACCTAAAACGCCTTTCAACTTTTCTCACACACAGGACTTAGACACAACGGCAATGGCTTGGCACACAAATCACAATATTTTGATTCAAGGGATCCATACGCCCCTCGCCCAATATTATCTCCCCCGGATGGTCGCCTATGGCACCGAGATTATTGGGGGCGTCAGTGCTGGGGGCGGTGGTGAGACCCTTGACGGCATTCCCATTTTTGATTTGGTCATGGAAGCCAAGGCCCAGGTCGGCGAGATTACCACCAGTTTGATCTTTGTCGAACCCTTTGAGGTTTTGGATGCGGCCTTTGAGGCGATCGCCGCCGGGATTAAACAACTAATCATCGTTTCTGCGGGAGTGCCGCCCCTGGATATGGTGCGCCTGCTCTGCCAAGCCCAACAAGAAGAGGTGCAGATCCTAGGGCCAGGGAGCAGTGGACTCGTGATTCCGGGGCAACTGTGGCTGGGGACAAGCTTCGTTAATCATTTCCAACCCGGTGAAGTTGCGCTTCTCAGTCGGTTTAGTAGCCTCTCCCAGGAAGTGGCAATTCTCCTCAATCAAGCGGGTTTAGGCCAATCCTATGTGGTGGATGTGGGCAACGCTGATCTGCCGGGTTCCCATTTTGCCCAGTGGCTCCACTACCTCGATCAAGATCCCCAAACCAAGGCGATCGCCCTTTTAGGTCGTTATGGTTCCCAAGAAGAAATTGATCTAATCCCCCTAATCCGCGACCAAATCGAAACCCCCGTGGTCACTTACCTCTGTGGCAGTCACGCCCCCATCCAGCGCAGTTGCTACGATGCCGGAACCATCATCGCCAACCAACTTTCCTACTGCATCAGCGATACCTACACCCCAGCGGAAATGCACAGCGCCTTCAAACGAGAAAAACTCGCCTTTGGCCGCAATCTTAAAGAAATTCCAACCCTGATCAAAAAAGCCCTCCAGCCCCCACGCAGTCGCAGCCGTCGCCCTAAAAATACTCCCACGACCCCTTAAATTTGCACCGCTTAGATCCTATCCTCAGCATCAGATCTAAGATAAACTTGGCAACCGAAATGCTCAGCATCCCCGACATCCATGGCACAAATCCTTGACGGCAAAAGCTTTGCCCAAAAAATCCAAGCAAACCTCAAAACCCAAATCGCGGCCCTCACCCCAAAAATGGGTCGTCCCCCCGGTCTCGCAGTGCTGATGGTTGGGGATAATCCTGCTAGCGCTGCCTATGTCCGTAACAAAGAACGCGCCTGTGAACGGATTGGCATGGCCTCCTTTGGTAAGCATTTTCCCGCCGATACCACCCAAAGCGAACTCGAAGCTGTGATCCAAGACCTGAATCAAGATGAGCGAGTTGACGGGATTTTGGTGCAATTACCATTACCGCCCCACCTAGATGCTGTGGGTTTGCTGTTGACCATTGCTCCGGAAAAGGATGCCGATGGGCTGCACCCCTTGAACCTAGGCCATCTTGTGCGCTCCGAACCGGGCCTGCGCAGTTGTACCCCCTACGGTGTGATGGAATTGCTCAAGGAATATCACATCCCCCTCGAAGGGAAAAAAGCCGTGGTGGTGGGCCGGAGTATTTTGGTGGGAAAACCGATTGCCCTGATGCTTTTAGAAGCAAATGCCACGGTGGCGATCGCCCATTCTCGCACCCAAGACCTCGCTGCGGTGACCAGGGAAGCAGATATTCTCGTAGCCGCCATTGGCAGACCCGAATTTATTACCGCTGACATGATCAAGCCCGGTGCCGTGGTGATCGATGTAGGCATCAATCGTATCGTCGATACGGCAACGGGGAAATCGCGCCTGGTGGGAGATGTCGCCTACACAGAGGCCGCCCAAGTCGCCGCCCAGATTACGCCCGTCCCCGGTGGCATTGGCCCCATGACCGTGGCGATGCTCCTACAAAATACCTTCAACAGTTACCAAGCTAAGGCGAAATAAGCATCTATTTTTAGGTACAGATTTGTATGAAATTCTCTCTCCTTTCGGGGGGAGTTTTTTATGGTCTTCAGCCAGGGAAATTGCCCAGAGAAATTGACCTACTTTGGCCAATTTTTGATTAATGAAGATATTTTTCAAGGATCCTTACTGGGCTAAAGGGTACGCTAACATCACAACAGCAGTTACCTTTTGGTTGCGTTTTGCGATTCATTTTTCAACGAGAATCAAACCCCTTGCGACGGTTGATATTGGGTATGCCCCCAGAGCAACGATGATGCGTCCCCAATCTCCTCGATACATCGTTTTAATCAGTATTCACGGTCTTATCCGCAGTCAAAATTTAGAATTGGGTCGTGATGCTGATACGGGTGGTCAAACGAAATATGTGATCGAACTTGCGGCTGCCCTGGCCCAGCACCCAGACATTGAACAGGTCGATTTGATTACCAAGCAGATCATTGACCCAAAAGTGAGTGCCGATTACGGTCAGTCTTGCGAACCCATTAGCGAAAAAGCCAATATTATTCGCATCTCGGCCGGGATCGATGACTATATTCCCAAAGAAGAACTGTGGGATTACCTCGATAATTTCGCAGACAATACTTTAACCTATCTCAACCATCAACCCAGACTCCCGGATCTGATCCACAGCCATTACGCCGATGCCGGTTATGTGGGCATCCGTCTAGCGAATCATCTGGGGATTCCTTTATTTCATACAGGCCATTCCCTCGGTCGCAGCAAACGCAAGCGCTTGCTTGCCAGTGGGGTTAAAGGGGAACTGATCGAGAGTCGTTACCGTTTAACCCGGCGAATTAATGCGGAGGAAGAAACCCTTGCCTCGGCGACCAGGGTGATTACCAGTACCCAACAGGAAATCCAGGGTCAGTATGCCCAGTACGATTTTTACCATCCGGAAAATATGCGGGTGATTCCACCGGGGACGGATCTGCAATGTTTTTATCCCCCCACGGGTGATGAATGGCAAGGTTCAGTTTGGCAGAAATTGGCGGTGTTTTTGCAGGAACCCCGTAAGCCGATGATTTTAGCCTTGTCTCGTTTGGATCAGCGCAAAAATATTCTGGGCCTAATTCGAGCTTTTGGGACATCACCATCGTTGCAACAGCAGGCTAATTTGATTGTTTTTTCGGGTACGCGAGACGATCCACGGGATTTAAGCAGCAATGCCCAGGCGATCTTTACGGAATTGTTATGGGCGATTGATCGTTACAACCTATATGGCAAAGTGGCCTATCCTAAATTTTTGTCTGCCCAGGAAATTGGGGAACTGTATCGGCTGGCTAGTCTTTCCCAAGGGGTATTTGTGAATCCAGCCTTAACGGAGCCCTTTGGTTTGACGTTGATCGAGGCGGCGGCCAGCGGTTTACCCATTGTGGCCACTGAGGATGGGGGGCCAGTGGATATTTTGAAAAATTGTCAAAATGGTTATTTGGTCAATCCCCTTGAACCCCAGGATATTGCGGCGAAGATCAGCAAAATTTTAGGGGACGCCCAACGGTGGCAAAAGTTTTCGCAACAGGGGATTCGCAACGTGCGCCGGGTATATACTTGGCAGTCCCATGTGGAGCGGTATATGGAAGTGGTGCAGTCGATTTTGAACCGCACGGAGTCCCGACAGGAATTGGCGATCGCCCGTCGCCCGGCCCTATATCACCAGGGAGCGATTGTTTCGACCATTGATCAGAATTTGGTGGGGGATCCGCTTGCCCTACAAGCATTGGTAGATTTGCTCAATCAGCACCGTAAGGAAATTGCCTTTTGTATTGCGACGGGAAGGCGTTTGGATGCGGCCCTCAAGGTTTTGCGGGAACACAATATTCCCCAACCCGATGTGTTGATGACGAGCCTCGGCACAGAAATTTACTATGCTCCCCAATTGACGCCAGATCGAGCTTGGTCGAATCACATTAATTATCTTTGGAATCGTCAACGGGTGGTGGATCTTTTAGGGGATTTACCTGGGTTAGAGCTTCAACCCAAATTATTCCAAAGCACCTTTAAAATTAGCTATTTTTACGATCCGGCGATCGCCCCTAGTGTTGAGGAATTAAAACGCATTTTATTTAAAAATGATCAGACCGTAAATGTCATGTTTTCCTTTGGTCAATACCTCGACGTTGTGCCAATTCGTGCCTCAAAAGGTTACGGGTTACGCTGGTTTGCAGAACAATGGGAAATTCCCCTCAATCGTATTCTAACGGTGGGTGGTTCCGGGGCCGATGAAGACATGATGTTAGGCAATAGTTTGTCTGTGGTGGTTAAAAATCGCCACCGGGAAGAGCTTTCAGATTTAAACAATATTCAACCAATTTATTTTTCTGAAAAAGAATTTGCGGCTGGCATTTTAGATGGTTTAGCCCACTACAATTTCTTAGAATTGTGTCGTGCGACGGGACAAAATCATGACTGATCGCTTGCTGTTATGTACTGATCTAGATCGCACTTTGATTCCCAATGGTGCCGCCCCAGAATCTCCCCAGGCAAGGGCTTATTTCCGTCAATTTGTTGCCCAGCCCCAGGTAACTTTAGCCTATGTCACGGGACGCCATCTAGCTTTAATTGATCAAGCGATTTTAGACTATCAACTGCCTCACCCCCAATTTGCGATCGCCGATGTGGGTAGCAGTATTTATACTTGGCAAAATTCCCAATGGCACCGCTGGCAAACCTGGGATGATCACCTTGCGACGGACTGGCCAAAACAGGGGGCGATCGCCATCTATCACCGCCTTGCCAATCACCCTGCTCTCCAACCCCAGGAATCAGCCAAACAAAGCCACTATAAACTGAGTTATTACGTCGATCTTCAAGCAGATACTCAACAATTATTAATTGAAATCAAAACACTTTTAAAAAAACATGATTTTTCCACCCATTTAATCTGGAGCGTTGATGAAGAAAAAAACATTGGCCTCCTGGATATTTTGCCTTCCCAAGCCAACAAATATCAAGCTATTTCTTTTTTGATGGCTACCCAAAAATTTTCTTTAGCACAAACGATTTTTGCTGGGGATAGCGGCAATGATGAGGCAGTTTTAAGCAGTCCCATTCCTGCGGTGCTTGTGGCCAATGCTCCCCAAGAATTAAGAAAAAAACTTCAAGATGCCCATGATCAAGCCTCACTTTATTTTGCTCAGGGTAATTGTTTAGGTATGAATGGCAATTATAGTGCTGGAATTTTAGAGGGCATTTTTTACTATTTTCCTGAATATCAACAATGGCTTAATTCCACCTAAGGAAACGTTTGACTATGGCAAAAAATATTGTAATTTTTGGTGAAGTATTATGGGATATTTTTCCCGACAATGATAAAAAGCTGGGGGGCGCTCCCTTCAATGTGGCCTGGCATCTACAGGCGTTTGGGGCCAATCCTTTGTTAATTTCTCGGATTGGAACCGATGATCTTGGGGCGGCAATTCAAACCAAAATGCAGGCTTGGCAGATGACCCTTGCTGGTCTTCAAATAGATAAAATTCACCCCACCGGAACCGTTAAAGTCATTCTGGAAAAGGGTCAACCCCAATATGAAATCACCGCCGACTGCGCCTATGATTTTGTTGATAGTCAACAGTTTCCCATATTAGAAGATGAATTTTGGCTTTACCATGGCAGTCTTGCCCTCAGAAATGCTGTTTCTCAAGCCAGTTTTAGGGCACTACAGCAACGAGCAGACCAGATTTTTTTTGATGTGAATTTACGTCAACCCTGGTGGACATTAGAAACTATTGCTTCTGCCCTAGCTGCTAGTCAATATGTGAAATTAAATACCGAAGAATTAACGTTATTAACACCTGAGTTTTCCTCAACTAACCTTGCCATCAATCATTTATTAAATCAGAATTCGCTACGGCATATTATCCTAACAGCGGGAGAAGCCGGTGCGAGTCTCTACACCCAAGGCGATCGCCAACAAATTTCTCCTCTCCAAAATACCACTGTGGTTGATACGGTTGGAGCTGGGGATGCTTTTTGTAGTATTTGCTTATTGGGGCTTATGAATAATTGGCCATCTGCCCAAACCCTAGAACGGGCGCAAGCCTTTGCCAGCGCTATTGTGGGGATTCGTGGTGCGGTAAGTGAAGATCCCCGATTTTATCAACCTTTTATTCAGGCCTGGCGGTTATAATTGCCTGGAGTCAACTCAGCACTCATTTAATTTTCTGCAAACGGTTTTTTGCAAGCACCTTTGCTTTACTATAAATACGGTTCAATTTTCTAAACTTTAGGTTTCGGGCTATGTACGAACAGTTTTCTCACTCGATTTTAAATGAGATTTTAGATCAATTAAGGCCCGAACTCAAAGAACAAGAATTAAGTCATTTTTATACCCGTTTAGGAGCAAATTTTTACAGTCTTTTTTCCCTCTTTTATAAACTCTATGGTCGCCGCTCAGATTTTAAGACACAACTGCTGAGACTGGTCGAAGTGATGGCCTATCAATACATTGGGCGATCGCCAGAATTTAAGCAGACCGATCTAGCACGGGAAAAAAACTTTAACTGGTTTCTTGAATCCCAATGGGTCGGTATGACTCTATATGCCGATGGCTTTGCCGATGATCTCCAAGACCTAGGCGATCGCGTTGCCTATTTCAGCGAATTAGGGGTTAACTTCATCCACATTATGCCGATATTAGAGTGCCCTCGCCATGCGAGTGATGGTGGTTATGCCATTAGTAATTATCGACAAATTAACCCTAAAATTGGCACCCTCCAGGATCTCCAACACCTCGTTAAAATCTTTCGCCAAAAAGAAATTTTGTTGGCCCTTGACATTGTAATTAATCACACTTCAAACGAACATGAATGGGCGCAAAAAGCACGTAACGGGGACAAAAAATATCAAAAATATTATTACATGTTCGACACGCGGGATATTCCCGACATGTTTGAAAAAAATCTCCCAGAAATTTTTCCAGAAACGGCTCCGGGTAATTTCACCTGGGATGAAGAATTACAAAAATGGGTGATGACTGTTTTTAACAATTACCAATGGGATCTTAATTATCAAAACCCAGCGGTGCTCATTGAAATGGTCGATATTATTCTCTTTTGGGCCAACCAAGGCGTTGATGTGCTGCGGCTCGATGCGGTCGCTTTTCTATGGAAAAAGATCGGCAGCCAGAGTCAAAACGAAAAAGAAGCCCACATGATTTTGCAGATCTTCAAAGACTGCTGCCAAATTACCGCCCCAGGGGTCATTTTCATTGCTGAGGCGATTGTTGCCCCCGTAGAAATTGTGCGGTATTTCGGGGAAGATGCGATCAACGCCAAGGAATGTGAAATTGCCTACAATGCCACGCTCATGGCCCTCCTTTGGGATGCCGCCGCTACCAAGAATGCCAAACTTTTAATCCAAGGGCTCAAAAATATTCCAGCAAAACTAGACCGCGCCACTTGGCTCAACTATATCCGCTGCCATGATGACATCGGCCTGGGGTTTACCGATGCAGACATCGCTCAGGCAGGCTATGACCCAAAATCCCACCGACGGTTTCTCATTGACTATTTTTGTGGCCAATTTGAAGGCACCGATGCGAGGGGTTTACTGTTTGGTCAAAATTCTAAAAATGACGATGCCCGTATTTCAGGTACTCTGACGTCTTTAATGGGCTTAGAAACAGCTATTGAGGCCAACGACCAGCAAAAAATAGCGATCATTATCAAACATATTTTATTGCTCTACAGTATTATTTTTTCCTTTGGGGGCATTCCACTAATCTATTATGGCGATGAAATTGGCACTTTAAATGATTATTCCTACATGGGAAATTTGAGTAAAGCCAATGATACTCGCTGGGCTCATCGGCCTAAAATCAACTGGAAAAAAGCAGAACTACGACATATTGAAGGCACCATTGAACACCGTATTTTTTCTGCTTTACAACACATGATTGTGGTACGTAAAGCAATTCCTGCTTTTGCTGATTTTAATAATCGTCAACTGTTATCCATTGATAATCCGCATCTATTTGGGTTTGTGCGCATTAGTCCCAATAAACGGGATCATATTTTAGTCATTGGAAATTTTTCACCGGACTATCAAAATTTAGATCTTAGTCACTTAGCCTGTCATCCTTTTGATTGCCATGACCAGGATTTATTGATTGATTTATACAGTCAAAATGCACCGGAAATTTTTGAAAAACAACTTGTGCTGGCACCGTTCCAGTTTTATTGGTTGAGTAAAATGCAGCCGAGTCTGACCACAACTTTGCTATAGGTTATTGCGCCAATGCTTAATTGAGAGAACCATTGGCCTTACTGCTACCGATGAGATAAAGCAACGCCATCCGTACAGCGACGCCATTGGTCACCTGCTCAGAAACAAGACTGAGGGCGGGATGATCCATCACATCGGAGGCAAGTTCCACGCCACGATTCACAGGCCCCGGATGGAGCACTTTAACATCTGGTTGACAAAATTTAAGGCGATCGCCTGTAATGCCAAACCGTTGATGATATTCCCGCAAACTGGGGAGGAGATGGGCGGTCATCCGCTCATGTTGCAGGCGGAGGGTCATCACAAAATCGGCGTCTTTGAGAGCAGGTTCAATGTCCCAGTGGAGCTTGAGGCTTCCCGCGGCGTCCGTGGCAAATTCCCGAAATCCTTCTGGGAGCAAAGTGGGCGGCGCGGCTAAGTGGACATCGGCCCCAGCGGTGGTCAAACTCCAAATATTCGAGCGGGCCACCCGAGAGTGCATAATATCCCCGACAATGGCAATTTTTTTGCCCCGCAAAAGTTCACACCGGGGATTTTCGGGATCGAGTACCCGGCAAATGGTAAACAGATCCAATAGGGCTTGGGACGGGTGGGCGTGGAGGCCATCCCCCGCATTGAGAATACTGACGCCTGAATTTATCCGATCCATCTCGGCGGCGATCGCCTGGGGAACACCCGATTGCTGGTGGCGAATCACCATAATGTCTGCCCCCATGGCCAGATAAGTCTTCGCTGTATCCAAAATCGTTTCCCCCTTACTCAGGGACGAAGATCCCGGCGCAAAATTCATTACATCCGCCGAAAGCCGTTTCGCTGCCAACTCAAAACTACTCCGGGTACGGGTCGATGGCTCAAAAAACATATTTGTGACCACCTGCCCTTGCAGCGCGGGCACCTTCTTCATGCGACGAAATAAGACATCCCGTAAGCTAGTGGTCGTCTGCAGTACCGCATCCAGTTCCGCCACCGAAAAATCCATCAGTGACAGAATATGTCGCCTTGTCCAGGTGGCCGTTGCCGTTGTCATAACTGTTCCCATTCACTATCAAGCCACAAAAAAAGAGGGCACTTTCTGTGACGCCCTCCCCATCTTAACCAATCAAATTAGGTGTCCTTACGCAGCATCCGTGTGGAAAAAGCTGAGGTGTAGTAAATTCCGCTTCCAGGGGTGGGACTGGATTTCTCGCACAACTGCAGTGCCAGACCAATCGGGGGTTTTGACTTCAACTACGGTTTCGTTGGGGGTTACTTTTTTCAGCAACGTTAGGGCGTCTTTGTAGTTCACCACAAAAACATCAGAATCAGCACCCTTATGGCCATAGAGGTTGACGGGTAGGAGGCCGTCACGGCGGAGTGCACGGGGGTTAACCCCTTCAGGGCGAGCTTGACATTCAATCGTTAAAGACATGGGAAATAACCTAAATAAATAGCGTTAGAAAATAAAAAGTTAAAAAATAGCAGGCTTAGCCGATGGGTTCACCGTTACGATCCAACAAAGCCCGTTTGGGACCATGGATTGGGTCTTCGACGATGATGGTTTGTTCTCGACCTGCCCCTAGAGAAACAATGGCGATCGGCACGTCCATTAGTTCTGCTAGGAATTTCAAGTAGGCAAGCGCTTCCTTGGGCAACTCATCGAGGGAACGACAATCACTCGTGGGCTGTTTCCAGCCGGGCATTGTCTTGTAAATCGGCTGGCAACGAGCAAACAGATTAGCATTACTCGGGAAGTGTTCACAAGCTTCCCCGTCGATTTCGTAGGCCACACAGACCTTGATCTCATCGAGGGAATCGAGCACATCTAATTTAGTAATCGCTAGACAATCTAGGCCATTAATCCGTGCCGCGTAACGTCCGATAACGGCATCAAACCAGCCGCAGCGCCGCCGCCGCCCCGTGGTTGTCCCAAATTCTGCACCCACATGGCCAAGGAGTTCACCGATCTCGTCGTCGAGTTCTGTAGGGAACGGCCCTTCGCCGACCCGTGTGGTGTAGGCTTTAGCGACGCCAATCACGCGGTCAATGATGGTGGGGCCAATGCCAGCACCAACACAAGCCCCCCCAGCAATGGGGTTAGAGGAGGTGACGTAAGGATAGGTTCCGTGGTCAATATCGAGGAGTGTGCCCTGGGCGCCTTCAAAGAGGATATTTTTCTTCGCGTTGACGCCTTCAAAAACCTTCAGGGAACTGTCTACGACGTGGGGACGTAGCGCATCGGCATAGGCACGATATTCTTCGATGACTTCCTGGGGATCTAGGGGAGGCAGATCGTAGAGTTTTTCGAGAATGACGTTTTTGTATTTGATCGCCCAAACGAATTTGTCTTGGGAGTTATCAAGATCCATGAGGTCTAGAACTCGTACCCCCGTCCGTTCGGACTTATCGGCATAGGTCGGGCCGATTCCCCGTCCGGTGGTGCCAATTTTGCGATCGCCGCGCATTTCTTCGGAGGCCCCATCGATTAAACGGTGGTAGGGCATCGTCACGTGGGCGGTTTGGGAGATAAACAGATTTTCCGTCGAAACATTCAGACGGTGGAGCTGATCAATTTCTTCGAGGAGGACTTTCGGGTCAATGACCGTCCCTGAGCCGATGATACATTCGGTATCTGGATATAAAATGCCGGAAGGGATTAGATGAAGCTTAAAAGTTTGTCCCTGCACAACGACGGTGTGTCCTGCATTCACGCCCCCTTGGGAGCGCACGACAACATCGGCGGATTTGCTCAGTAAATCCGTGATCTTTCCTTTTCCTTCGTCACCCCATTGGGCACCAATGACAACTACGTTAGCCAAGGGTTTGTCTACTCTAATTCACACAAACTTCAATTATTGTGACTTTGGCGATCTTGTGTCAAGCTTTTTAAAAAAGTTTTCTAAGGGAAGTCATGGAAAATATCAACAAAATCCCAGTGGTGATCAACGGTGCCGGTGGCAAAATGGGCCGGGAAGTGGTCAAAGCAGTGGCTGGGGCAGCGGATCTAGAAATTGTCGCTGCTGTGGATAAAAATCCGGCGCTCCTCGGTCAGGATGCAGGGGAAGTTGCGGGCTGTGGTGCGATTGAAGTGCCCATTGTGAATGATTTAGAGGCTTCCCTCGTCATGGCGACCCAGAGCAAAATCCAAGGGGTGATGGTGGACTTTACCCATCCCAGTGGGGTTTATGCCAATACGCGCGCGGCGATCGCCTACGGGGTGCGTCCTGTTGTGGGAACCACAGGATTAAGCGAAGAACAAATCAATGACCTCAAGGAATTTGCCGAAAAAGCCAGCACTGGAGCATTGATTATTCCCAACTTTTCCATTGGCGTCGTCCTCATGCAACAGGCTTCATTACAGGCCGCTAAATATTTCGATCACGTCGAAATCATCGAGCTACACCACAACCAAAAAGCTGATGCCCCCAGCGGCACTGCGATTAAAACGGCGCAGATGTTGGCAGAGCTCGGCAAGCAATTCAATCCTGCTGAAGTAGAGGAAAAAGAAGAAATGCCCGGTGCAAAGGGAGCTGTCACCGAAGATAATATCCGCATCCATAGCGTCCGCCTCCCTGGTTTGATCGCCCACCAGGAAATGATTTTCGGTGCCCCTGGTCAAATCTATACCCTACGCCACGACACCAGCGATCGCTCCTGCTATATGCCCGGTGTACTACTCTCGATTCGCAAAGTAACCGAGTTGAATACCCTTGTTTACGGCTTAGAAAATATCCTGTAGTTCTTGCCAAAATTATGGCTAAATCCGCCGACATTGACAGTAAACGTCTCATTAGTCTCAACCCCGATGCCTGGGTGCAGTGGGTCATGGGGGATCAAACGCTCCAGGCCCAGGAATTTATCGATCCCCAATTCCAGTGGGTCAGCCGTGATAGCGATGTGCTGTTGCGCGTGACCTGTCCCCAAGATGGCGATTTTCTGCTGCTCAACGAATTGCAGTTGCGTTATACCGCCCAGATGCCCCGTCGGATGACGGCCTATGCAGCCCTAGCGCGGGAAAAATTCAACTTGCCCGTTTACCCAGTACTGATCAATATTCTGCCCCCGGCAAGCAAACCCCAGATCCCGACTTCCTACCAAGCGGAGTGTAAAAGGTTGCAAACGAGGCAGGATTATCAGGTGATTAATCTTTGGGAGGTGGAAGCTAATTTGGTTTTGGCCCAATCCCTAACCTCGTTGTTGCCCTTTGTCCCGATTCTTGCCGGGGGCAATGATGAAACCTTAATTCGGGAAGCGGTCTACCAACTCCGTCAAGAGGAACGACTCGATGAATTGGAGCCGCTGTTGGCCTTTTTTGCTAGCTTTGTATTGGAGCTGCCCCTTGTTCAACAAATTATGAGGTGGGATATGACTGTACTTCGGGAATCGCCTTGGTATAACGAAATTCTTAGTCGAGGTCAGCGTCGAGGTCAGCGGGAAAAAGAAATTTCAGTTGTACTTCGTCTTTTACAAAGGAATTTTTCGGTGGAGGAAATTGCCGAAATTGTCGATGATTCTGTTGAAGCGGTGACCAAAATCATTCAGGATCATCAAGGGCGATCGCCACAAGGGGGCACCCAAGATTAACCAATGCTCATTCCCATTACCCAAGAGAAATTTGAACAACTGATTCCCCTGGTCGCCAGCGCCGAGCAATACCAATATTACTGGGGGAAAACCGAAGATTTTTTACGACGCGCCCTAATCTCTTTCATTTTGGTGGTCTTGTTTTATTTACTGGGCCTCTTGCTGCGAGAAACCGATTCCCTGCGGCTCTTGACCCAAATCATTGGTGGTTTGTATTGGTTTTGGTCGCCCATCTACTCAGCCAGTCTGAAAAATGCGGAATATCGGCGGCAAGCCTACTGTTTTTTTTGGCGGGGCAAGATTCTCGATGTTTACCTCACCGAAGAAATTGTCCGTACCCAGGAAGAAGTCGATAAACTTGGTCGTTTGTTGCGGGTCGAAAATCGAGAACGCCGCATTAACTTAGAAGTCGGTGACAAAGAAGGCTATTTGGCCCGCATTCAAGCCCCAGTCGCCCCCATCCATCGCAACCTCAAACCAGGCCAAGCCGTTGAACTGTTGGTGTTATCGAATCAGCGCAATCTCGGCCCCAAACTAAAGGTGACGGATGCCTATGTACCTCGACTTAATCTTTGGGTGGGGCTATATCCCTATTTGCGACGGGATGTGTTTTGGGATGTGCGGGAACAACTGCGGGTACGCTACAGCAAAAATCCCAATAATCCTCCCCCAAGACCCTATCCAAAACGGCGATCGCCTCGACTGATGCGTAATTTTTAAACGACTCAAGAAAGCTCTTGGTATAGATTGTGGGTCTGGATATATTCAGTAACAGCGGGAATAACTGTCTTTTGTTTGCCTTCACTGCGATATTCACTGGAAGAAACCGAGGGTGGCACATAGGTAGCTGTTTCCCAGGAACCCTTGAGGGCTTCTAGTTGTTGGAGTGCTTCTGGTTGGAGAGGGTAGCCCCGGCGGGGAAAAATGAGGAGAGTAACTTGTCGGAGAAGATCCTTGGCTCGGTACCAACGGGGAATTTGACTGACTAGATCAGAGCCAATTACCAAAAAAAATGCTGTTTCTTGACCCCAAATAGTCTGGGCGCGCTGGAGGGTATGTAAACTGCGGCGATCACTGAGGCGTTCATCCACCAGAACGTTGTCGCAACCCAAATCTTCGATCACCAACTGCAACATCGCCGACCGTTGAGCCAAGGATGCCCCATGTTTTTTAAAGGGATTATCAGCAGCCCAAACCGCCACTTGATCGTAATGTTCACTGAGCCAGCGGAGGATCGCTTGGTGGCCCACCGTAGGCGGATCAGCACTGGTACCAAAGAGGGCAACGCGTGTCATGGAAACAGACATTGGTGTGACATGATGGGAGGTTAGGTTGTTCTGAGAAGTTTATATGAATTTACCCACTTGGATCACGGTTTCTCGATTGGCGGGTGTGCCTTTCCTCTTATTTCTGCTAGAAAATCCGACGCCGAGACTACGCCTCATTGCCCTAATTATTTTTCTCGTCGTGGCCCTGACCGATTGGCTGGATGGCTATTTAGCCCGCAAACTGGATCAGGTGACAGATTTAGGCAAATTTCTTGATCCCCTCGTGGATAAACTGCTAGTCACAGCGCCGCTATTATCTTTGGTTCATCTACAACAAATTCCTGCTTGGGGCGTTTTTCTAATTTTGGCGCGGGAACTGACCATTGCTGGCTGGCGCGTCACCGGAGAAAAGAAAATTCAGGGGGCAAATCTCTGGGGAAAGGCGAAAACAGTGACCCAAATTGCGGCGATCGCCTTGTTAATTTACCCAATTACCGCCCAAGGGGAAATATTGGCTTTAGGTTTATTCTGGCTGGCTGTCGCTTTGACTTTGATTTCCGGCCTGATTTACTTGCTGCCCCAAACCCCAGATCGCGCTCAGGAGGAGCCAAGTAAATAAGTTTAAACGCAAATCGAGCACCGTCACATCAAGGGTATTGAACAAAACATAACCGCCAAAAGCCATCAGATAACTAAATAGGAGGAGGCGATCGCCCCGGTCAGATAACTTGTGCCAGGCCAACACTCCCTGGGCATAGAGCCAGCCAATAGTACCGATCAATAAAGCCGCGAAGGGAATGCCAATTTCAGAAGTGAGCATCAGATAAAAATTGTGGGGGTGGCCCAGCCAACGGTTCATCGCCACTTCATAGCTGGGGGTAAAACTGCGGATGCCCCACCCCGTCAAAGGCCGCTGACGAATCATGTCTAGGACAAACTGCCATTGGGTAATGCGGAGATCTTCGATGGCACGGCCCCGGTGCATTTGATCCGATAAACGTCCCCAAAAATAGTAAGGCACAATCTGGCGCAGGGGATCGCGCCAGGGGGTTTGCCCAAAAGATGCGCCGAGAATGGCGGTACCGAAGCCCGTTGCAAAGCCACAAATCCACCACCAACCCACATAAATGGCATAGATAAACAGCCCTAAAAAGGCGATCGCCCAGACATTCCGGGAATTCGTCAAAATCAGGGCAATGCCATCCAGGAGTAGGGTCACGGTGAGATAGAGAAAAATTCGGGACTGCCGTAACTTTCCCCAGGCGAAATCCTTTAACCACAGCCCCACCCCCAATAAAAAAGCCATCAGCAGATAGGCGGCGCAAATGTTGGCATACATGAACGTGGAGGACAACCGCGTGGGGGGATTTCCTTCCCCTGTCAAACCCCAGCCAAACAGTTGCCAAATCAGAGGGGGCGTCCGCCAGCCAAACCAAAGCTCCCCTAAACCTAAAACGGCGATCGCCAAAGAAGGGGCCACAATCAGCCAAGCCAATCGCTCCAAACGCTCCAAGGTATTAAATAGGGTCGAAAAGGCTAGAAAGAACAGGAAAAACGGGACAAAGTTAGCAGCCCCCAACAAAGATTCCAAAGGATAGGGGGCGATCGCCGTTACTCCAAACAACCAAACTGAAATGGCCCCAAAAATCCAAGTCAACGGTTGCTGCCACAACTGCTGTCCGACCTGTTTTAACAGCACAATCATTTGAATCCCCAGACAAGCGACTCCCCAACCAGGGGCAATCGGCAGGAGAATCATCCCCAGTTCTGTTAGGGGTGGTAAATAGTCCAAAGTTGAGGCTGACGAATGTTTGATCATACCGAGGGGAAGGGAGCCACAGCCTTCAAATCCTACCGCACCATCCCACCATTCTTGGATTGCTGGAGATTCTAACCACCCCAAATGCCCCAACTGGTCAAGCCAATGAGACCCAAGCCCAAAGCCCACCAGAGAAATTGGTTATCCTGGGTTTCGATTTGGGACAGATCTTCAAAATCCTCGATGGCCAGTTCTTTGGTTTCCACTTTTTTCTTGCCTTCGACATAGAGCGATTTTGCCGGATCAAGGTTATCTAAGCTGGGAATTTCCGTGAGCCATTCTTTAGGTCGTTCGAGTTTGGGGGCTTCGAGGATATACAGTTGTCGCTGGGCCCGTTGGCTGGTGCTGGCAAAGGGATGGGTCATTAGTTCACGACAGAGGGCGATCGCCTTTTCCCCTTGATTATTGGCCTGGTACGCACTGACAAGCCAGAGTTGTACTTCCCCAGATTCGCGGGAATAAGGAGGTAGATTTGCAACGGTGCGCTGGAAATAGTCGATGCTTTGGCGATATTCCCCCTGAAGAAAAGCATCCTTGCCAGTTTCAAACAAAATTTGCGTCGTGGTATCCATCAAAAAAAACGGTGGCGCTGGAGAGCAGAATTTATTTTTGCTAGCCTACAAAATTTTGCGGCCCGTCAACATTTGGCGCACCTCTAACATCGCTGAATAGGTGGGCAGGATATGGAGGGTTTGCTCGGCTGGACTAAGGGCGATCGCCTGGTCGAGGGCTTTTGTTAAATCCGGTTCCACAATTAATTCGGCAGCCCCTTCGCAATAGCGCAACCGCAGGGCCATGTCGTAGGTGCGATCGCCGCTGATGATAATTTTGCCGGGGGATTGGGTGAGCTTCTCGAGATCCACATCCCAAATCCAGGACACATCGGTGCCGTCAGGGGTGCGGTCATTGAGTACGACGAGGACGGTGCTCGTTTTCCCTTGTTGCTGTAAATCAGTGACGGCGCGGACTGTTTCGTTCATGCCCACGGGATTTTTTGACAACAGAATTCGCACCGATTTTCCTTGGACGGTTAATTCTTCCGCCCGACCAAAGGCCGCTTTAAACGACTGAATCTGTTCGTTGATGATGTCCCGGTGAATGCCCAGGGTTTCCGCCAAGAGAGCGGCGGCAAGGGTGTTGTATTTGTTGTAAACGCCGATGAGGATTTGACCCCAGTCGGGGCTATGGATATCTAAGGGATTTTTGGCAAAGCCGCAACTATCGCAGTGGTAATCGCCGAGGTGAGAGAGGTAAACGCCTTTGTAGGTGAGAGGCGCACCGCAGCGGGGACAATAAATGGAATCGACAGCATGGGGGATGGCCTCTAGGTATAGGTCTGGTTCATTAAGGCCAAAAAATTTCACCGTTTGGCTGAGGTTTTGCCCCAGATCATTGAGGGTCGGGTCGTCGCCATTGACGATAATCGTGGTTTCCGGCGGGAGGGGGGCGATCGCCGTTTGCCAACGCTGACTAATGGTATCGACTTCGCCGTAACGGTCGAGTTGGTCACGGAATAAATTGAGGGCGAGGATATGGGTCGGGGAGCAGGTTTTGAGGAGGATCGGAATAATATTTTCATCCACTTCTAGGATCGCGTAGTCAATGTCGAGCTGGCCGAAAAGATTCGCGTGTTCCAGGAGGGCCGTCGTTAAACCATTGATCAAATTTGCCCCGGTAGCATTGTGGGCGAGCTTATAGCCCTGGGCCGTGAGGATTGCTTTAATCAGCAGAGAAGTCGTGGTTTTACCATTTGTGCCCACCACCAAAATGACGCCTTTTTTCGCCTGTTGGAACAGATCCGGCAGAATCTCTGGAAAAATGCGTCGGGCGATCGCCCCCGGTAAGACACTGCCCGCACTAAGCTTGAGGCCCCGTACCACCGCTGTAATTGTTTTGCCTAAACCACAGGCGATCGCCAACCGTACACTGCGCAAAATAGCCATTCCCTTCGGCTGTCTCCCAGACTGTCTAAGTCCTTAAACATAACAGAACTTGCAGTCCCTGCCTATCTCTGGGCGAGGTCTGACTGACAACTAACCAACCGCCTGGGGTAACCCTTGCCAGCCCCCGTGGGCATCGGGTGAGTGATAGGTCAAATTAGCCAGCACCGGACGATCAATCCCCGGTAAATACGCTAAATTTTCTGGCTCGAGCAGCACATTCCGCAGGTCTGCCCCTTCTAATTTTGCCCCGACGAGCTTCGCGCCCCGCAGATCTGCCTCGACTAAACAGGCGAGCTTTAGATTGGCTTCGACGAGATTACTCCCCTGAAGATTCGCCTGCCGGAGATTAGCGCCATAAAGTTTCGCCCCTGAAAAATTTAGCCCTGCTAAATCCATGCCCAGCAAATTCACATCCCGTAAAAAAGCGCGGCTAAAATTGCCATGGTGTAAATTAGCGTGCTGGAGATCCGCATGGCCTAGGCGTGCTTCCTGGGCATTAACCCAGGCTAAATTTGCCTGATTTAAGTTTGCCTGGCGTAGGTTCACCCGGGCGAGATTCGCGCCACACAAATTAGCCCGCCGGAGATTCCCGCCCCGTAGATTTGTATGGTCTAGGCTGGCCCCACACAAACGCGCTTCGATCAGTTGAGCATTGACCATAAAGGCCCCGTCTAAGGTCGCTTTCGTTAAATCTGTACCAATAAGCTGGGCATCGTTTAGTTTGGCATGGGCGAGGTTTGCCCAATTTAATGCCGCCCCAGACAAATCTGCTTTTAGTAAAAATGTTCGACTCAGATTCGCGCCCATGAGGTTGGCCCCCTGGAAGTTGACGCCAATTAATGCCTCACCCCGGAGATCGGCTCCCTGCAGGTTAATCCCGGCAAAGTTTCGTTCCCCATGTTCGTAGGCGCGTAGTAATTGTTGAACATTCATGGATTTCGACCCACAAAACAAAAAAATAGCGCTAATTCCATGCCATGACTGGACAGAATCATGGTGACAGGCTGCTATTTCAATTCACGTTTATTCTATATCTTAAAAAATTCTTAAAAGGAAATCTCCGGGGCGATCGCCAAAAAAATTCACGAAGATTTTGGGAAACTTAATAACTTTCTCTGGGGTTGGAAATGCCTTAAAAACTGAGATCTACTGTTACATTTCTTCTTAAAGAAATATTGATTTTTCACTAAGCAAAAGTCATCAACAAGCCTTGAAAAATCGTTTTTTAGCTGGGTTTAACTGTAAAGAGATAAAGCCTTTTGTGATTTCTGGGAGGAGAATTAATCGCCCCTCCATCGGAACGTCACGCAGCATTTTTCTGAGAAAATAAATGGCAAGCGTAATATATCGCAACGGCGACTAACGCACCATTGCGATCCTGATCAGAACTAATTTAATTAATTACGAGAAAGAGTCCAGGCTTTTAAAAAGATACCCTTGACGCTTCATCTCAAAAAATCTAAGGAAGGGCAGGCTCAAATTCAATGCGTTCGGCATGGCCCCAGAAGGCTTCGAGGTTATAAAATTCCCGTTCCTGGGGCAGGAAGATGTGTACAATCACTTCGCCATAATCTTGGAGAATCCACATCCCTTCACTTTTGCCCTCCATCCGTAGGGGCACTTTGCCATATTTTGTTTCTAATCTTTCTTCGATGGCATCGGCGATCGCCCGCACCTGAGTCCGCGAGAATCCTGTCACCACAACGAAAAAATCCGCCAGATAGGAAATTTGATCTACCTTCAAAATCGTAATATCTTCGGCTTTCCGGTCATCGGCCGCAGCCGCGATATCCCAGACTAAACGTCCATTTTCATGGGCTTCAAGGGTTTTCGGTAGAGTCATTAACGGTTCTGTTGTGAATATCAATAGAGCAAAAATAATTGTTCTTCTAGCTTACCGTGGAATCTCCCCCACAGCACCCCAGGGAGAACAAAGGCACTTTCCCTCGATTGTGCAAAATATCTTGCCGTTGATCGATCAAACTAAATATTCCTATGTTATGATGCAGCAGTTGAGAATAGTTCTTAATTGATTGGCGATCGCCTCTGGGAATTGTCTCAAGGCCCTGCCATTAGAGTCACCGTTAAACCCCCATGAATGATTCCCCCATCCTACGTGTCGAAAGTCTTTGTAAACGTTTCAGTGCCCAAGATCTACCAGCGGTCAAAGATATTCAGTTTCAACTCAAACAGGGGGAAATTCTCGGACTTTTAGGGCCTTCTGGTTGCGGTAAAACGACGTTACTGCGCTTAATCGCCGGGTTTGAGCAGCCCAGCGCAGGACAAATTATTCTCAATGGCGTACCCGTCAGTACCCCAGAAAATTGCCTTCCCCCAGAGCGGCGGAATACCGGGATGGTTTTCCAAGACTATGCCCTGTTCCCCCACCTCACCATCGCCGATAACATTGCCTTTGGGTTGCGCCACCGTGAACGCAAATTTTCCCGCCAGGAAATTCGCCAACGAATTCAAGAAATTTTGCATTTAGTGGGACTTGCGGGCCTAGAAAAGCGCTATCCCCACGAGCTATCTGGGGGGCAACAGCAACGGATCGCCCTCGCCCGCGCCCTAGCACCCCGTCCTTCATTAATTTTGTTAGATGAACCCCTGAGTAATTTGGATGTGCAGGTGCGCCATCACCTCCGCCATGAGATTCGCCAAATTATTAAAGCGGCGGGAATTTCGGCGATTTTTGTCACCCATGACCAAGAGGAAGCACTGGCCATTTCGGATCGGATTGCGGTGATGCGCCAGGGGAATTTAGAGCAGTTGGGCACACCGGAGGAAATTTATACCCGCCCGGCCTCTCGGTTTGTGGCGGAATTTGTCACCCATGCGAATTTTCTACCAGCCCAGTGGATCGGTGGGGTTTGGCGCACGGAGATCGGTGAATTTAAAGTGGCGATCGCCCCCCCAGAACAGGCCGCCGAGGGAGAATTAATGGTGCGGGAGGAGGAATTGGAATTGATTCCTCAGCCAGAATCCCCGGTAATTGTGAAGGAGCGGCAATTTTTGGGCCGGGAATACCGCTATTGTCTCCAGACAGATTCGGGGAAATGTCTCCATGCCCGCATGGGAGTCAACCAATTGGTTCCCGTCGGGTCGCGGGTCGAAATTAAGATCCAATCGGCAACCCCCCAAGTATTTGCTGCGTCCTAAAAATTTGGGCTAGAGCTTAAAGGAATAGAGAATTTCCCCATCGGGCGATCGCCGGGTTGTGCCGTTAAATTCTTTGGCTCTAGCATCGAGATATTTTTGCGCTTCCTTGCCGGAAAGCTGGGTACTTTGGGCAAAACGGAGTACCGTCACTTCGCCATTGGTTTCGCTGAGGGTTTGGTAGAAATTTTGCCGCAACCAGTCGGAGTCAAATTTTTCTTTCCGGACTTGGCGATTTAACCGCCACAGCATAAATGAACCTGTACCAGCAAAGGGAACCCCGAAAATAATAAAAGCGGCGATCGCCCCTTCGCGGTCCTCCTGGGGAGCATTTTCATTGACCCCTTCCACAAAACCATAGATGGCGATCGGTAGTCCCATAATCAGCAAAGACACCCCAATAAAACGTTGTGCGGCACGAAACAGAAACTTGGCCCAGTGAATTTTTGGGGGAGTAGCGAGGGGCGCTTTTCCTGGAGCGCTTTGACCCAAACCGCCACTCACCACCGTTGCTGGGACTGCTGCTTCCTGCAAATTCGTTTTTTGGAGATTAATAGCTGGCTTGGTGACGGGTTGGGCGGTACCAGTCAGGGACTGAAGCGCAGCTTGAACAGCCATGGCCGATGGGTAGCGACTGCGAAAATCAAAACAAATCATTCGGTCTAGGATCGCTGCCAATTCTGGGCTAACCTGGGCATCCTGACGCCAAAGAATCTCTGCCGTTTGGGGATCTTCGTAGAGTTCGTCGCCACTACGATAACCCATGGGAGGGAGCTTCCCGGTAAGGGCCTGGATAATGATTAAGCCTGTGGCGTAGATATCACTGCTGAGCTTGGGTTTGCCCCGGCCTTGCTCGTTGGCCATATAGCCAGGGGTGCCGATGATAGTGCCGACACGGGTTTGACCCGGAGCATTGATTTGGGTTCCCGCCAGTTCTTTCACGGCGCCGAAATCGATCAGGACAATTTTGCCGTCCTGTTTCCGTCGAATCAGGTTGGCAGGTTTAATATCCCGGTGAATCACGTTTTGGCTGTGAATAAAACTGAGGGGTTCGAGGATACTTTTTAACAGGGCGATCGCATAGGCTTCACTAAGTTTTTTGCCGACGGTGATTTCCCGCTCGAGACTATGGCCTTCAACAAAATCCTGAACCAGGAAAAATTCTTGATTGATTTCAAAATAGGCGAGCAAGTGGGGAATTTGATCATGGTCTCCCAGGCGATTGAGCAGTTGGGCTTCCGCTTCAAAAAGCCGCCGCGCCACCTTCAGGGCTTCGGGATCAGAAAAACTGGGTTTAAACTGCTTAACGACACAGGGCTTGTTGAACTGTTTGATGTCCTCGGCGATAAAGGTTTGCCCAAAGCCTCCCGCCGCCAAGGATTTGACGATGCGATAGCGGCCATCGAGTAACTGCCCAATCATAATCTCTGTAACGCTTGGCTCACACCTAAACTGATGTTCCCATTATGGAACAGGTTCGGCGAAAACATTTAGCCAATCAGGAATTGGGCGTGGTGCCGGATATGGTCAAGCATAAAAGTGGCGATGAAAAAATAGCTGTGGTCATAGCCGTCTTGGTAGCGGAGGGTGAGGGGTTGACCGACTTTTTCACAGGCGATCGCCAATTTTTCTGTCAGTAATTGTTTCTCCAAAAAACCATCGGCGCTGCCTTGATCCACCAGGATTGGGTACTTTAAAGGGCCATTTTTTTGTAAGAGAGCCGTCGCATCATAATTTTCCCAGAGGGTTTTATCCGTGCCCAGATAAGCAGTAAACGCTTTTTCTCCCCAGGGGCATTGGCTCGGCGCAACAATCGGCGCAAAGGCAGACACCGACTGGTAGAAATCAGGCTGCCGGAGAGCACAAATTAAAGCTCCATGACCCCCCATGGAATGGCCAAAAATTCCCCGTTTCGCCGTCACGGAAAAGTTCGCTTCAATGAGTTTGGGCAGTTCCTCGGTGATGTAACTGTACATTTGGTAATGGTTTGCCCAGGGCTGTTGGGTTGCATCCACATAGAAACCGGCGCCACTGCCAAGATCCCAATCTTTATCCTCGTCGGCGATGCCCGTATTGCGAGGGCTAGTATCGGGGGCCACGAGCATTAAGCCATAGTCTGCGGCATATTTTTGAGCGCCTGCCTTCGTGGTGAAATTTTCCTCAGTACAGGTCAAACCTGATAAGTAATAGAGGGTTGGTACGGGTCGAGTTTCGGCTTGGGGCGGCACAAATACCGCAAAATTCATCGGTACACCGCACGCCTCAGAATCGTGCTGGTAATACTGCACTTTGCCGCCAAAACAGAGGGTTTCTTTCGTTAAAACAAGGTTTGTCATCGTTAATTTGATCGTGCTATGGGGGCTTACCATGGTAAACCCCTACCAATTTTGATGACCTAAAAGGTGACCACGCTGCGGATGGATTCCCCGGCGTGCATCAGGTCAAAGGCTTCATTAATCCTTTCAAGGGGCATGGTGTGGGTAATCAAATCATCGATGTTGATTTTGCCTTCCATGTACCAATCGACAATTTTCGGCACATCGGTACGGCCCCTCGCGCCCCCGAAGGCTGTTCCTTTCCAGACACGCCCCGTCACCAACTGGAAGGGTCGGGTACTAATTTCTTGGCCTGCGCCTGCTACCCCAACGATGGTAGAAACACCCCAACCTTTATGGCAGCTTTCCAACGCCTGGCGCATCACCTCCACATTGCCGATACATTCAAAGGTATAGTCCGCACCGCCTTTTGTTAAATCCACTAAGTAGGGCACGAGATCACCCTCGACTTCCTTGGGATTGACGAAATGGGTCATACCAAATTTTTCGGCGATCGCCTTTTTATCGTCGTTAATATCGACGCCGACAATCATATCTGCCCCCACCATGCGACAGCCTTGGATCACGTTTAGGCCAATGCCCCCCAAGCCGAAGACAATTACCTTTGACCCCACTTCAACTTTCGCCGTATTGATCACCGCCCCGATCCCCGTGGTGACACCGCAGCCGATGTAGCAGACCTTATCAAAGGGGGCATCTTCGCGGATTTTTGCCAGGGAAATTTCTGGCACCACGGTGTAGTTAGCAAAGGTGGAGGTGCCCATGTAGTGAAACAGCGGCTTACCATTAATCGAAAAACGTCCGGTACCATCGGGCATCACGCCCCGGCCTTGGGTAAGTCGGATTGCCTGACAGAGATTTGTTTTAAAACTGAGGCAATATTCGCACTCGCGGCATTCTGGCACATAGAGGGGAATAACGTGATCGCCCGGTTTCAGACTTTTAACATCCGGCCCCACTTCAACCACAACCCCAGCCCCCTCATGGCCCAGGATCGCCGGAAAGAGTCCCTCTGGATCGGCCCCAGATAAAGTGTAGGCATCGGTATGACAAACCCCCGTCGCCTTGATTTCTACCAGCACTTCTCCAGCTTTGGGGGGTTCGAGTTGGACGGTTTCTACCTTGAGGGGTTCTTTTGCTGCATAGGCGATCGCCGCTTTCACATCCATGGGGTCAATCCTTAAATTTTGGTTTTAGTCGTTACTATTCTAAAGACAAATACCGGGGGCACAGATTTTTGCTAAATCTAGAGGTTCATCGGCAAACACAAGGCTTTTAAAATACGAGGCGACAACATTGCGATCGCCACAGGGCCTGTACCAACAAATCCAACCGCACAGGCTTGGTAATGTAATCATCCATCCCAACCTCCAAACAAGCCAAGCGATCATGCTGCATAGCATTGGCCGTCAGCGCAATAACATAGGGATGTGGCTCCAAATTTAGTTTAAGTAATGCTTTGGTTGCGTCTAAGCCGTCCATTTCAGGCATCTGAATATCCATCAAAATCACATCATAAATTTGCTTTTCAACTGCCTCTAGGACTTCTAAACCATTACCCACAATGTCCACCTGATAACCCAAATTCTTTAGGATTTTTGCGACAACCTTTTGATTCGTTAAATTATCTTCCGCTAAGAGGATCTTCAGGGGCAGTTTCGTCGCCAACTCTCGATCAAAAACAAACAAAGGATTTTGCTTTTTTTCAAGGGAGTCACTAGGTTTATTGACAATTTGAGTACAGATCATAAACTCAAATTTACTGCCGACGCCCGGCTGACTCGTCACCGAAATTTTGCCGCCCATCATCCGGACAATTTCTTGACTAATGGCGAGACCCAAACCAGTCCCTTGGGTTTTAAATTTGGCTTTACCAGTTTGTTCAAAAGGCAGAAAAATCAAGTTGAGTTTATCAGGCTCGATACCAATCCCAGAGTCTTCAACTTCAAAATTGAGCAATGTATAAGTCTCACTCAAATCGGGAAAAGAATGAAGTTTTAAACGAAAAATAATCTGGCCTTTCTCTGTAAATTTCGCCGCATTATGCAAGAGATTTAACAATACTTGCTTAAGCTTTTTTTCATCAATGCTCACCACTGCTGGCAACTTGGGGGGGAATTCACAAATGAATTCAATGGCATCGGTATTGATTTGCGCTTGAATAATGCCCTTAATCCCTTGGAGAAATTTGGGAAAATCTACTTCTTGAAAATGAAGTTCGACTCTTCCCGCTTCAATGCGAGAAATATCTAAAATATCTTCAATGAGATGGAGTAGGTGAATCCCTGAGTCACTGATGGTTTGTAAATCTCCCCGTTCATATTCGTCTAAATTATCAGAATCTTTGAGCAGTTCCACTAACCCTAAAATGGCGTTTAAAGGGGTGCGCAACTCATGGCTCATACTAGACAGAAACCGTGTTTTGGTGCGATTCGCATTTTCTGCTGCTTGTTTGGCTTCGATGAGCTCTAAGTTTTGTTGCTCTAATAAAAAAGCATTTTCTTTCAGGATTATCTTGCTTTGTTCAAGTTGCGATGATTTTTCTTGGAGGTGGAGTTTAGATTGGCGCAAATTGTTAAAGGCTTCTTTTTTTTCTCTTAAAGTCGCCATTAAGCTCAAATTAGTCACCACGATTACCACGGTGAATAACTGCAAGCGTAGTAAAGATTCGTTGATATCTTCACTGGCAAAGGAACCCAGTCCCCGCACAGTGCCGAGTGCCGCTAACATTGTCACGAGGGAAATAAGATTTGTCGCGCCAAATTGACCAAAACGAATCACGGCCCACACCAGACAGGGAATGAGCATATATTCCAAATGGAGATCTTGAGAAAAGGAAATATAACTAATCAACAAAATAATTGTAAGTAGGCTCAGGGCCTCAACAAATCTTGTTTCAAGCAATAATTTCCAGGCAAGTTTAGCGGGCTTTTTAGAATGTTTGTTAAAAGTGAAAATTGCTTTTTGAATGAGACGATTTAAGGTTTGTGGTTGAAATAGCTCATACCAACTAATTAGGGCCGGGGTAAAAATGTAGATTCCAGAAACGTTAGAAATCCACCAAGTTAACCAAGATTCTCCAAAGTTTGCCCAAGTGACTGTATTGCCGATGGCAAGGGCAAAAACTCCGGCTGTGGCATTGATTGCCGGGGTTAAAATACCGATCAATAAAAGAAACTTGCAGAGATCGTCAAGCTTTTTGAGGGGATTTTTGCGCTGAATTTTGGTATC
This sequence comes from Picosynechococcus sp. PCC 8807, assembly GCF_001693295.1. NCBI lineage: Bacteria > Bacillati > Cyanobacteriota > Cyanophyceae > Chroococcales > Geminocystaceae > Picosynechococcus > Picosynechococcus sp. PCC 8807. The sequence continues at coordinate 916,347 of NZ_CP016483.1, read as the reverse complement.
TAGTAAGTATTTACCCAAGCCCATACCACTTGTAGTGCCTAGGGCGATCGCCAATACCTGCACAATTGAAGTAAGGGCTTGATTGAGATTTCCCCCCTGAAAAAAAGCCCAAATATTCGCCAAAAAAGAGCCAAGAAATACCCCTGGCAATACTTGATAGCCATAGATGAATGTTGCTGCCAGGGCGATGCCATCGGGGGGCCATATAGGGGTAACGGATTGAGGGGTCGAAGCAACCTGGCGAGAAATTTCTGCGGTCCCGTAATAGGCTAAGGCAAGCACAATAATGAGGATAAACCGTCGGGATAGTTTCAAGGGCGGTTGCGGGAAATGGAACATGACGATCCTGATGGAGCTTGGACAGATTCTGGCAGGTGAATCACAATGGGTAGCTGTAACTTAAATTGGGAAATGTCAACTGGCACAAAGAGCTCTAAGGAACTAATTCCTACTATTCTATTATTGTCGAAAAACCACAACTACCCAAGCATACAATTTTGCTTGAGCGTGCCCTAGCTCCCTAAATTTTCTCGGACACCGTTTGCTTGTAGGCCAGGGGCAAACCTGTAACAATAAGTAGGCAATTTGGCTGCATTTGTTGAAATCCCCTATGTATCCTTCCTTTTTACCGCCTCTGGTTAATCAGCTTACGGAACTTGATGCGATTCGCCTCGCCCAGCAGCTCCAACAGGTGGCGATCGCCACTCCGCTTCAGACAAATCCCATCTTGACGAACTTTGTCCAACAGGGCAGCGGCGACCAAGACATTCTCCTCATCCATGGCTTTGATAGCTCAGTTTTAGAATACCGCTATCTTTTGCCCAAATTAGCCCAGCAGCATCCTGTTTGGGCCGTGGATTTGCTCAGTTTCGGTTTTACGGAGCGACCAGAACAGCTTCCCTTTACCCCAGAAACCATCAAAACCCACCTCTGCCAGTTTTGGCAACAGCAAATTAATCGCCCGGTAGTGATTGTTGGTGCCTCTATGGGTGGGGCGGTGGCCCTCGAGTTTGCCCTGAGCTACCCCGACGCGGTCAAGCAAATTGTCCTCTTAGATAGTGCTGGTCTGGCCCCAAAACCCCTCAGCCGCTTTGCGATGGTACCGCCTTTGGATCGGTGGGCTACACAATTTTTAGGGAGTATGAATATCCGCCGAAAGATTTGCCAGAGTGCCTATTTCGATAAAACAAAAGTCACAACAGATGCGGTACTCTGTGGCGCGATGCATGTCCAGTGCGATCGCTGGCAGGAAGCCTTGATTCAATTTACGAAAGGCGGTGGCTATGGCTCTTTTTATCCCAAATTGAAGCAGATCCAGCAACCTACCTTAATTCTCTGGGGTGAACAAGACCGAATCCTTGGCACAAAAGCAGCCCATCGCTTTCAACAGGGCTTACCCAATAGCACCCTCCACTGGATTCCCAATTGTGGCCACCTCCCCCATGTGGAGCAAACAACCCTCGTCGTCGAACACATTCTTCGCTTTTGCCAAACTTTAATCCCAATCACATCTAATCATTAGCTTGAATCCTTGAGTTGATAGGAAATATTTTTTAATAAACTCAAGATGATATTTTTTGATTTTAATTAACTGGTGGAAGCCGAAATATTGTTTTTACTGTTATTGAACATTGGCAATCTCACAGTAAAAGTCGTTCCTTTATTGATTCGGCTGGACACATGAATATTGCCTCCAAGGAGATCCACAAACTGTTTAACGATACTTAGCCCTAGTCCTGTACCAGGAATATTACTGGTATTACAACCCCGATGAAACGGTTCAAAAAGATATTTTCGATCTTTTAAGGCAATGCCAATCCCTTCATCTTGGACTTTGATAATTAGTATTTGTTTCCACTTTCTTAAGCTCAAAGTAATTGCGCCACTCGCGTGGGTATAGCGAATCGCATTGGCAAGTAAATTTCCTAAAATTGAATAGAGTAAGCGTTCGTCAAGCTCAGTGATAATCGAATGGCTGGGGCAAATCAATTTAATGGGATCAGACTGACGAATAAATTCTCCTTCCTCTAATAACCGACGGCAAAATGCCACTACATCAACTTTTGTTCGGTTAACTTCTAGAACTTTGGCTTCAATCCTACCAATCACTAAAATATCGTCAATGATTTGAGTCATGCGCTCAACATTCGCATTAATACTGGAAAGATAACCTGCTTTTTCTGCTAAGGAAAGATGGGTGTCATAACGTTTCAGGGAAGAAACAGACAGGGTGATGTTATTAAGGGGATTACGAAATTCATGACAAACCATGGTGATGAAGCGTGAACGCATTTCGCTAAGTTCCCTTAGCTGTTGATTGGCTCGTTGCAACTTTTGGGTCCGCTCTTGAATTTTTTGCTCTAAATCTTCATTGGCCTGTTCAAGAATTTTTTCTGCCCAACGCCGCTGACTAATATCTTGAAATGTGACAACAGCCCCAATTAAAGTGCCGTCTTCATCTTTCATGGGGGTGCTGATATATTCCACCGGAAAACTGGTGCCATCTTTGCGCCAAAATACATCGGAAATCACGCGATGGGTACTACCATCTTTGAGGGCGGCATAAATTGGGCAATCTTCACGGGGATAGGGCGAACCATCCACATGGGAATGGTGCAATACCGTATGCATTGACTTGCCGACCAACTCTGTCACTGGCCAGTCAATCATCTTGGCGGCAGCGGGATTAATAAAGGTCACATTGCCATCTAAATCAAGGCCATAAACCCCTTCGCCAACGGCATTTAAAATGAGTTGGTGCTGGCGACGGAGCTGTTTTAATTCTTGGGCAAATGGTTTAGACAAGAAACGTTATTATCCTCGACATCAGTACAGTAGAAAGTATTATGACTGACTCTATCACTCGGCTGCCGTTACCCATTGAGTCAACTCAGACTGATGTGAATCAATGGGCTAATTACCGCTTGCAGATGATGGGAACGCTGAAAATTTTGTATTTATTCAGGGGAATTAATCAATCCGGGATGATCGAGGGGGCGATCGCCAGGGGCATCCCAAAAAAAGCGGCGCTCAGATTCGGCAATGGGTTTGTCGTTAATACTGGCTTCTCGGCGACGCATTAAACCATTTTCGTCAAACTCCCAATTTTCATTGCCATAGGCGCGATACCATTGCCCTGCATCATCCTGCCATTCGTATTGAAAGCGTACCGCAATCCGGTTTTCGTCGAAGGCCCACATTTCTTTGACGAGACGATAATTTAGCTCTTTATCCCACTTGCGGCGCAGAAATTCACGGATATTTTCCCGACCTTGAAAAATTTCAGCACGGTTGCGCCAAAAACTATCTTCTGTATAGGCCATGCACACTTTATCCGGATCGCGACCATTCCACGCATTTTCCGCCATCCGCACTTTGGCGATCGCCGTTTCTCGATCAAAAGGAGGGACTAACTTTTTTGGAGTCGATGTCATATTTCAAAGCCTCAACACAAATTCTGTTTAAAAAAGAGGCTGCCAGCCAATCACTAACAGCCCCGATCCATGCAAACGCCATTAATTCATAGCAGGAACTCTACTTACCATTTCTTGTAGGGCAAGAACTTACCGCACATGATCACCTTAACGCGATCGCCTTTGGGATCTTCTTCGCACTCAACATCAATGGAAAAATCAATCGCACTCATGATGCCATCGCCGAATTTCTCATGGACAACCGCTTTAATGGGCATACCATAAACCTGCATGATTTCGTAGAAACGATAGATGAGAGGATCCGTCGGAATAACAGGCTCAAGCGAACCCTTCAAAGGACATTCTGTCAACGGCTCAATTAGAGACTCATCCGCCCCAATCGCTTGCACAATCTTGGTTGCTTCTTCTAAAGAGGCACTGGCCTGACGGTAAACCACAGAAGCAATCCAAACCTCATCACAACCGACTTTCGCTTCCAAATCTGCAAAGGAAATACCAGCAGCCTTTTTCGCAGCTAAAAGCTTCTCTGTAACCTCAGAAATTGCCATTCTTTAAATCCTCTAAAAAATCAAAATTACAACGTAACCAAATCGAATCATGTCGCTTAACGACTAATTCTTGCCGCCTCAACCGCGCGGGTTTCGCGAGAAAGATGACTCTCCATTTCAACCTTTAGATCGTGATATTCCGGATACTGATCCAGCTCCTCACGATTACGAGGACGAGGGAAAGGCACATCCAAGATTTCGTCCACACCAGCAGCCGGGCCACGGGTCATCATAATGATGCGATCAGAAAGCAATAAAGCCTCATCAATACTGTGGGTAATCATGATTACCGTTTTCCGTTCCCGCTCCCAGATGCGTTCAATCTCATCCTGCAAGAACCCACGCGTTAGTGCATCCAATGCTCCGAACGGCTCATCCATCAATAAAATTTGGGGATTAATCGCCAGAGCACGGGCAATACCGACCCGCTGTTTCATGCCACCAGAAATCTGATGGGGATGCTTTTTCTCCGCACCCGTTAGACCCACAAGCTGAATATGCTCTTTAATCGTGCGCTTAATTTGCTTTTTCGGCATATCCGGATAAACCGTTTCCACCGCAAAGTAGAGATTTTCCTCCACTGTCATCCAAGGCATCAGTGCATAACTTTGAAACACCATGCCGCGATCAGGCCCTGGCCCAGTAATCGGTACGCCATTAAGACGAATCTCACCAGAAGTGACAGGCGACAAACCCGCGATCATATCCAACAACGTGGACTTACCACAGCCCGAAGGCCCAATAATCGACACAAAAGTGTTCGGTTCAATATCGAGGCTAATATCCTCGATCGCCACATAATCTCTCGATTTTTTACCAGTAACCTTACCCAATAAACTTTGTTTACCGTGAAAGACTTTGGTCAAATTACGAATTGAAAGTTGAGCCGTATCCGAAAAAGTATCTTCCGGCGTTAGGGGAGTTGCGTAATTCACAGGAGTAACACTCATTATTTTCGACCAAATGCAACAAATTTTTCGACAGCCGCAAAGCAACTATCCAGAATGAGACCAACTAAACCGATGATCAGAATCGCCACCAAAATGTTCGGAATATAAAGGTTATTCCACTCATTCCAGATGAAGTAGCCTAAACCTGTACCCAACAACATTTCTGCCGCCACAATGACCAGCCAAGCAATCCCCATACTGATCCTTAAACCCGACAAGATGTTGGGCAGAGCAGCAGGAATAATCACTTTGAAAATAGTGCGGAAACTCGAAGCACCAAGGGTTTTTGCCACATCCAAATATTCTTTACTAACATTTGCCACACCGAAAGACGTGTTGATCAAAGTCGGCCAAATACTGGAAATGAAGATGATAAAAACACCTGTTTGCTCAGAATCGCGCAAGACATATAAACCAAGAGGTAACCACGCTAGGGGAGATACGGGTTTTAACAACTGAATGAATGGGTTAAAACCTTTTCTGGCGATCGGTGAAATACCAATCAAGATTCCGAGGGGAACAGCGACACAAGAAGCCGCAAGGTAGCCGATCGCCACCCGTCGCAAACTGATTAACAAATTCCAGCCAATGCCCAGGTCGTTAGGCCCATTGTCGAAAAAAGGATTGGTTGTCCACCACCACAACTCCTTGAGAGTCAAAGAAGCAGTAGGCATATTCGCAAGGATTCCTATGCGAGCACTGATTTCCCATCCTCCTAAAAAGACAATAAGGGAAGCAACAAATAGTGCAAATGCGAGAAAATTCTCATTTTGCCAAAGGGACTCTTTCGGCCTAGCGTAAGCTGATGTTGGTAGTCGTTTACTTGTGACTGCCATAATAAAAAACCTCCTAAAAATTACACGCCATATTCATCGATTTGCTGTTGCACATAAGCCGCAGGATCAGCGGGATCGAAGGTGTCAAATTTGAGGGTCTCCTCGCGATAGATCTCAGTGGGCGGTGTCTGACCAAGCTCAGTTGCCAGTTCTCTTGCTAAATCAGTGAGGAAGACATCTGTACCAACAGTGTCATAGCCAGTCTCAGGAATAATTGTGGGAGCCAATCCGTCACCCTGAAGATCCCAACGCACAAGCTGGGAAGAAATCCAGTTTGCAAAACTCTGCCAAGGATAGGGATCAAAGCCGATTCGGTCAGGAATATCAAGGCTATTGCCATTACCATCGTCAAACTTGCCAGTGAGAACTGCTTCGACAACTTCCACAGGCTGGTTAAGGAAGGCCCGCTCGGAAATCGCTCTGGCAATTTCTGGACGATTTTCAGGGACTTGAGCGTAAGCAGCCGCTTCGATAATGGACTTGTTAAGGGCACGGAAGGTATTGGGGTTGGCGTCAATCCACTGATCACTCGCGGCAAAAGCGCAACAAGGATGACCTGGCCAAATTTCTTTAGTCAACATGTGGATAAAGCCTGCACCTTCGTACACGGCCCGCTGGTTAAACGGATCAGGCATCAAGTATGCGTCGATATCACCCGCTACCAACTGAGCAATACTATCTGGCGGGGGAACAGGACGAATTTGAACATCCACATCAGGATCAATGCCGCCCGTCGCCAGGTAGTAACGCAACAGGAGATTGTGCATTGAGTAAGGGAAGGGAACCCCAATGGTAAAGCCCCTAAAGTCGGCAGGTCCATTTACCTGCCCCTTATATTTTTCAGCAACTGTGATTGCTTGACCATTGATATTTTCAATACTTGCCAACTTCACGCCAAATGCCTCGGAACCAAGACCTAGAGTCATCGCAATGGGCATCGGAGCCAGCATGTGATAGGCATCCAATTCGCCGGCGATCGCCGAATCTCTGACGGCCCCCCAGCTCGGCATTTTGACGACCTTGGCATTAAAACCATACTTTTCGTAAAAGCCCAAAGGCTCAGACATAATAATGGGCGTCGCACAGGTAATGGGAATAAAACCAATCTGTAAATCAGTTTTCTCCAAATTACCCACTGGCGCATCTGCCGGAGTGTCTGCCGCAGGGGGCGTTGTATCCTGACCACAACTTGCTAAACTCACAAGGGCAGCACCAACGGCCATATTCCGCAGAAATTCTCGACGGGTCTGTTGACTACTACGAATTGAGTCCGCAAAAAATAGACCAGCTTGGGGCCCAAAGGCCGCCGCAAAAGCATTTTCCATCCCGCCAGCCTGCTTACAGAGGGCCAAGATCAGCTTCTCTCGCTTTGGATCACTGCGACCAATGCGCTTCAAAAATAAAGTTTTTCTCAGTTCGTAGGCATTTACTCCTTCTGCAGCCCGCAACTGATTCTCTTTATAAATCCCCATTTTTACGAGGTCATCAACCATTTCTACAGGATCTTGGGGCATCGTCTGCATAAACTGCCAGTGATCACTCGCGCCATGGTATTTTCCACAAACATGACACAAAGACTGTAAGTTCGAGCGCCTGCCACCGAAAGAGTCGGAACCCCCTAGTCCCTGTAAAGCCTGCTGTGCTGAAATCAGAGTCATAATTTATATCTACCCAAAAATAACAACTTAAACTTTCAAAACCGCAGAATTTTGAAAGAGCCCTAAAACTCAGAAAAGTACTTTTATTTATTAAGAGTTGCGGTCTATAGTAGCAGCCACTTTCGTAATAAACATTAGATTTTTTTTTGAAAAAATGTCATTTTTTTAGGCTGTTTTTTCAACTCCCTTGATATCCTGCTTTTTTTGTTAAATCAATTACAGAAAAGTCTTTTCCGAAGATGTTATTCTCAGTTGGTTTTTGTGAAAAACTGTCCTGGCAGCCCACAAGAAGACAGGCTATATTTGCTCAGAACGCCAATTTAATGGTGTTTTTCCATGGAATCGCCGGAATTGGTTGGTAAAGTAGCCCGCATCATGGTAGCCACATAATTCTGCAATTTTATGGATTGGCTTGTTTGTATTTTTCAATAGTTTGCGAGCCTGCAGCATGCGCCTTGCGATAATCCACTGTTTGACTGTGTAGCCAGTTTCTTTTTGAACTAAATTACTCAGGTAGGAAGTGGAATAGCCAACTTCCTCGGCGATCGCCTTGATTTTAATGGGTTGATGGTAATGATCTTCAATAAAATCAAACGCTCGATTTAAATTGCTGGAGTAGGGAAAAGAAAAATCACGATCGATATCTGTTAATGGAAAGTCGATTTCGGCACCAGAAGAAACAACTGTTTTATTTTTTGTCGAATCTAGATGGTGATTTTCAATCGTGTCTTGTTGTCGCTTTAGTCGAACATTAATTGCCCCTAGAAATTGTTCAACTGTGCAAGGCTTGGTCAGGTAATCGTCTGCTCCGAGCTGCATACCATAGCGAAGCTCGGCCATAGTAACTTTGGCAGTGAGAAAGATAAAAGGAATCGCGGTTGTTTTAGGTGAGCGGCGTATTTTTGACAACACGAAGTAACCATCCATGTCAGGCATGAGAATGTCACACACAATCAAATTTGGTTGTTCGTTTAATGCCAGTTCGATACCATCTAAAGCATTACTTGCAGCACAGGTTTTAAAGCCTTCAAATTCTAGGCACTTAAGGAAAACATTACGGGTTTCTGCTTCATCCTCAATAATCAAAATTTTCGTCATTGCCTTCTTGTTTCCAAAAATTGATCATTTATGCTGCCAAGTAAAGCCCCCTATTCCCTAGGGCTTAAAGAGCAAATTGATATTGTGTTCTTGTTTAGATGTAATCACTGCACTCAACTTAAGCTTTATTAGCCTTTAATTATGGTCAGCTTGATGTATCCCGCTATACAAAATAGGGGTGATCGCAATGATCAACTTGGAAAAATATTGTCGAATTAAGCACCAAGGTGTTGTGTGACCGTTCGCCCTTCGCTCCTCTGATCAGCAGGCGATCGCAGTTTGGTCGTGTAACAATTAGAGTAAAGATGCCTTAGCATTTTGGATAACCTCAATGGCGATCGCCATCTATTTCTAAGGCGAATAAACTTGGTAACAACTAAGTGTAAAAGTCTATGACAATAGACGAATAAAACGATTGAGCCATGAAATAGCGAAATGTACGACCGTGGCTTTTGTGCGCTACACTACATATTAAGAATTATTACATTAATTTCGATAAGACGAGGTTTTTACCATGGCAGCTCCAGAACCCACCGTTAAGCCCAATCTTGAAGATCCGAAGTTTGGCTTCAATCTCTATTCCGAGAAGCTCAATGGCCGGGCGGCGATGATCGGGATCATCATTGCGATCGCCATCGAATTATTCACCAAAGAAGGCGTCCTGAGCTGGTTGGGGTTGATCTAAGGCCGCTGACTAAATCTTCTGTTTATTAAGTCTGGGTCTTCCTCGCCATTGTGGGGAAGATTTTTTTCGTTTTTAATAAGAATCCCCGGCCCCAGGGATCATCACCGCTATTTTTGTCAGTAACTGCCATGCTTCGTCTTACGGAAATCAAACTGCCCCTCGACCACAGCCCAGAGGCGATCGCCCAGGCCATTTGCCAGAAGTTAAAAATTCAGCCGGATGACTTGCTGGAATATCAGATTTTTAAACGCAGCTACGATGCCCGTAAAAAGAGCAATATTTACCTCGTCTACATCTTTGATGTGCACACCACGAAGGATCAAGCTTTGCTAAAACGCTTCAAAAAAGATCCCCATGTGCTCCCCACTCCAGACATGAGTTACAAAATGGTGGCCCAAGCACCGGCAGATTGTGCGACGCGGCCCATCGTCATCGGCATGGGGCCTTGTGGGATGTTTGCGGGATTAATGCTAGCCAAAATGGGCTTTCGGCCGATTGTGTTAGAACGGGGAAAAACCGTCAATGAGCGCACCAAAGACACCTTTAATTTCTGGAAAAAGAAGGGAGAATTTAACCCCGAATCTAATGCTCAATTTGGAGAAGGAGGCGCAGGGACATTCTCCGATGGGAAGCTCTACAGCCAGGTGCGCGATCGCCACCATTACAAACGCAAAGTCCTCGAAGAATTCGTCGCCGCCGGGGCTAACCCCGAAATCCTTTACATCGCCAAGCCCCACATTGGCACCTTTAAACTCGTCGGCATCGTCCAAAGCATCCGCAAAACCATCGAATCCCTCGGCGGCGAAATTCGTTTCCAAAGTAAGGTCAAAACCCTCGAACTAGAAAACCATCAGGTCAAAGGCATCACCCTCGAAAATGGCGAATTCATCCCCAGTTCCCACGTGGTGCTGGCCATGGGCCACAGTGCGCGGGATACGTTCCAGATGCTCCATGACCAGGGCGTTTACATTGAGCCCAAGCCCTTTTCCATTGGCTTTCGCATTGAACATCCCCAACCCCTGATCGATGAATGTCGCTACGGGGAATTTGCTGGCAATAAGATTCTCGGTGCCGCCGATTATAAGCTCGTCCACCACTGTCAAAATGGGCGCTCGGTCTATAGTTTTTGTATGTGTCCGGGGGGTTTGGTGATTGGGGCCACCTCCGAGGCAGGCAAAGTCGTCACCAACGGCATGAGCCAGTATTCCCGCAACGAACGTAACGCCAATGCGGGGATTGTGGTTGGCATTACTCCAGAAGAGGATTTTCCGGGGCATCCTTTAGCCGGGATTGATCTGCAGCGACAGCTAGAAGCCAGAGCCTTTGAACTGGGTGGCGGCGATTACAGTGCGCCGGGTCAATTGGTGGGAGATTTTCTCGTGGGTTGTTCTTCTGAGTCGTTGGGCAAAGTAAAACCTTCCTATGCCCCGGGAGTTAAGCTAACGGATCTCAGCACCGCGCTCCCGGACTATGCCATTGAAGCAATTCGGGAAGCTCTACCCGCTTTTGACAAACAAATTAAGGGGTTTGCTATGGCCGAGGCGATGTTAACAGGAGTAGAAACACGCACCTCTTCGCCAATTCGCATTAAACGGGGAAAAAATTATCAAAGTATTAATACCCAGGGCCTCTATCCTGCGGGGGAGGGAGCAGGCTATGCGGGGGGCATTCTTTCGGCAGCCATTGATGGGGTCAAGGTCGCGGAGGCGATCGCCTTAGATATTGTCAATGAGTAACAATTCAGCCAAATCGCGCTTTTTTTTTAAAAACATTTTCACTACACTGACACTACAACTTTTGATATTTTGCCTCATTCCGAGGACAGATATTTAGTAAAGTCTTAAATGTAAGGGGATCAGCGAAAATTATGACTCGGGCAACTAGCACGACAGAAATGGAAGTCACCAGTATTCGCCTAGAGCGCAAACTGAAAGATAAACTCAAGGAACTCGCTGGAAACCAGGGATACCAAGCTCTAATCCGCGATATTCTCTGGAACTACGTCAATCACAACTCAGGGGATTATCGCCCCCAGTTTAGCGAAGCAGATATTCGGGCGACCCTTGAGGCGATCGCCCAAAAGGATGAAACCTGCGCCCTCACGGGTAAACGCATCCAAACCGGCGAAACCATGTGCCTCGGCCTCACTATTCATGGCGATTTTGTCCCCCTGAGTCCGACTGTCGATCTGCCCAATTCCTAGGTTTAGGCCGTCCCAGTGGCGACTGCCAGATAGGTTTCTTCAAGCAAAAAAGAGCCCCGCTCGAACTTAACCGCCCAATAACCACCAGGGCGGCGATCGCCTAGGGTGCCAACCGCCCCCACCGCCAATAAATCCGCCGGACGCAACATCGGCATCGGGTCTGCGGTCTTGAGATAGGGAGGCAACTGTGTCAGCTTTACCTGGGTTCCTTGTTTAAATTCAGCCATAATTTTTCTGCTAACCCCTGTAACAACGCCACTGCAAATCTTATCAGGAAAAATAAAACCCCTCACCACTCAGGCAAGGGGAAATTTTATCTTCTCAACTTTCGGAATATAGTGACGGCTAGGCCACACTAAAGAAAATGACGAAGCCTAGCACCGCCCCAAACACAATGAGCGCATAGAACTGGACGCGGCCATTTTCAATGTATTTCAAGCCCTCACCACTCAGGAGGGTGGCGATCCCCGTGAGGTTTACGGCCCCATCGACGACGCGATAGTCCACCTCAAGGATTTGTCGGGCCAAGCGCCGGGTACCCATCACAAAAACATTGTTGTAGATATCGTCGAAGTACCATTTGTTCAAAGACAACTGATACAACACCGGGAATTTTTCGGCCAAACGAGCCGGATCAATTTTCTGCTGGAGATACATCAGCGAGGCAATGGTAATCCCAATGAGGGCGATCCCCACAGAATTACCACCCATGATCAAAAATTCTGTCAATTCAAAACCATGCTCAGCGGCCTCTGCTGCTTCGTTGGGAGAAAAGACAAAAGCTTCAAACCGATTACCCCAGGGAACCCCCAGCAAACCGATCAATACCGACGGAACCGCCAAAGCCATCAATGGGAAAGTCATCGTCAAAGGAGACTCGTGGGGCTTAGAGCCATGGTGGCCTTCTTCGGGAGCTTGACCTGCCGCCGTCAGGAGCTTTTCTTGCAATTGATGATCGGTGCCGCGAAACTCCCCTTCAAAGGTCAGGAAGTACATCCGGAACATATAAAAAGCGGTCATGCCAGCGGTGGCCCAACCAATGAACCAGAGCACAGGATTGGCCTCAAACGCCAGGCCCAAAATTTCGTCTTTTGACCAGAAACCAGCAAAGGGCGGAATTCCACAGATAGCGAGGGTGCCAATGAGAAACGTTGTGGCAGTGATGGGCATATATTTCCGCAGGCCACCCATCAGCCGCATATCCTGGGCCAGCACAGCATTATGGCCGACTACCTCTTCCATACCATGGATGACAGAACCAGAGCCCAAGAAGAGCATCGCCTTGAAGTAGGCATGGGTCATCAGGTGAAACAACCCAGCGGTGTAGCCACCGATCCCCATGGCCATCACCATGTAGCCCAACTGGGACATGGTGGAATAGGCAAGACCTTTTTTGATGTCGTTTTGGGTTAAGGCAATGGTCGCCCCTAGAAAAGCGGTGGTTGCCCCTGTCCAGGCAATGACATTCATCGCCTCTGGGATCGGCTCAAACACGGGATACATCCGCGCCACGAGGAACACTCCAGCAGCAACCATGGTCGCCGCGTGGATCAAAGCGGAAATGGGGGTTGGCCCTTCCATGGCATCGGGGAGCCACACATGGAGCGGAAATTGGGCGGATTTAGCCACAGGGCCAAGGAAGACCAGTATAGCAAAGACAATGGCCAGGAGGGAGCTGATTTGCCCCGTTGAGACGAGATCCACCAGGCGATCGCCCATCAGATCAAACTCAAAACTGCCCGTGGCCCAATAGAGACCGAGCATCCCCAGCAAGAGACCAAAATCGCCGACACGGTTTGTGACAAAAGCCTTTTGGCAAGCATCGGCCGCCGCCTTGCGGTCATACCAGAAGCCAATCAGGAGGTAGGAACACATCCCCACCAATTCCCAGAAAATGTAAACCTGCACAAGGTTTGGGCTAAACACCAAGCCCAACATCGACGAGCTAAAAATGCTCAAATAAGCATAAAAACGGACATAACCCGGATCGTGGGCCATGTAACCATCGGTATAGATCATCACCAGCAAGGCCACCGTGGTTACGATCACCGACATCAAGGCACTCAGGTGATCCACGGTATAGCCCATCTGCAGATGAAAATCGCCTGCCGCCGCCCATTCTAGGGTGTAGGTAAAGGCTTCATGACCCTGAATTTGACTCCAGAGTAGCCCAAAAGAGAGGGCCATCGAAGTGCCGATGAGCGACAGAACAAATACCGCATTGAGTTGCCGTAGCTTGTTCGTGAATTTGTTTAAGGAGATTAAGCCGATCCCGATAACCATTGCCCCCAACAGAGGCAGCACCGGAATCAACCATGCATATTGATAAAGCGGTTCCATTACGAATGCCTAGGATTCTTGCTTTCTAAGTTACACATCCATTGATGTCAAATTTCCCAACAAATTTTGGGTGACAGCGCACAGTTGACCAAGGGCATTTTTCGGAATTGCTTGGGGCGAGTTGCTCTGTTTGGGCTGTTCTAAATAGACACCAATGGTCAAAGAGTTTCGCCCCTCATTGTGACATATCCCCCTAAATCTTCAACGGATTACCGCCGTTTGATTATATTTTGCTATCACAATTCCCCAGCAAAGGCGATCGCCCCGTTCTAATCCATTTCAAAAAAATCTAAAGAAAATCTAAAAAGATTACCTCTATGAAGATCCCCTTACAAAGCCCCAAGAAGAATGCAACAGCCATCACAAAACCCCTAGAGAAACATCCCTAAAATGTCTTTCTAAACTTCCTTGACTCACAATCTTGCACTAACTAACTCCAAGGAACCGAGCCCGGCTAAGATCGTGTTTCCAGTGGCCTTGCCATCCCAATTCTGATACATCAAAATCAGTCGCACTTCCCGCCCCATTCAGTAAAGCATGGGCAGCACAATGATAGTCTAAATGGAGTAAAGCCCTTATAATCTTGACTCTAAAGCGGGAAAAAGCGGTTTGTACCGACGATCCACCCCCTTTAAGATCAAAAAAACTGATAAATCAAAATAATTGGGAAACTGCACATAATGTACGGTATCACTAGCACAGCAAACTCTACTGGAAATCAATCCTACGCCAATCGTCTGTTTATCTACGAAGTTGTTGGTCTGGGTGGCGACGGTCGTAACGAAAACTCCCTCGTTCGTAAAAGTGGCACCACATTTATTACTGTGCCCTATGCCAGAATGAACCAGGAAATGCAACGCATTACCAAACTGGGAGGCAAAATCGTTAGTATCCGTCCCGCAGAAGATGCAGCCCAGATTGTGAGTGAAGGCCAGTCCTCCGCCCAAGCATCTGCACAATCTCCTATGGCTTCTTCGACAAAAATCGTTCACCCCAAAACCACCGACACCTCAGTTCCAGTTAATATTTATCGCCCGAAGACCCCCTTCCTCGGCAAATGTATCGAAAACTACGAGCTTGTTGACGAAGGCGGCAGCGGCACCGTGCGTCACGTAACCTTCGATATTTCCGAAGGCGATCTGCGCTACCTAGAAGGTCAAAGTATTGGGATTATTCCTCCCGGTGAAGACAAAAACGGGAAACCCCACAAGCTCAGACTCTATTCCATCGCCTCTACCCGTCATGGCGATATGGAAGACAACAAGACCGTCTCCCTCTGTGTTCGTCAACTCGAATACCAAGATCCCGAATCTGGCGAAACAGTTTATGGTGTGTGCTCCACCTATCTCTGTAATCTTCCTGTCGGCACAGATGACGTCAAGATCACTGGCCCCGTTGGGAAAGAAATGCTGCTGCCCGATGACGAAGACGCAACTGTCGTCATGCTCGCTACCGGCACTGGGATTGCACCTTTCCGGGCTTTCCTCTGGCGGATGTTCAAAGAGCAGCACGAAGACTACAAATTTAAAGGCAAGGCATGGCTCATCTTCGGTGTCCCCTATACTGCCAATATCCTTTATAAAGACGACTTCGAAAAAATGGCCGCGGAAAATCCTGACAACTTCCGCCTAACCTACGCCATTAGCCGCGAACAGAAGACCGCCGATGGTGGCAAGGTTTACGTTCAAAGCCGCGTTAGCGAATATGCTGATGAACTCTTTGAGATGATTCAAAAACCCAATACCCATGTTTATATGTGTGGTCTCAAGGGCATGCAACCCCCCATTGACGAAACCTTTACCGCCGAAGCAGAGAAGCGTGGTCTCAATTGGGAAGAAATGCGCCGCTCCATGAAAAAAGAACACCGTTGGCATGTGGAAGTTTACTAAAAACGTTGCTGTGAGCTTCTGCTAGTCACACTATCGTGCAATTTCAGCAAGTTGTTAATCTCTGCCCTGGGAGCCACTACGGTTTGTCAGGGCTTTTTTGTTCAAGACAAATCCCTTGCCAAAGCAGGTTAAAACTGGAGCGCCCTCCGAGGAAATTCATCATTAATTCCCAAAGTGAAGGAGATCTTTATAAAATCGAAGGTAATAAAACTAGCAGTCGAATATGTTTGATCGAAGTCTTAATCGAGTGAACGAGCGATTAAATCGCACCCTGACTCGTAATCAATTGCTACAACAGGCCACTGATCAAACACGCTGGCAACTCCGGGTGAGTCGGGTTGTCATTTATTATTTCTACCGGGAATGGAAAGGGCAGGTGATCATTGAATCCCTGAGCCAGAGTGAATTTTCGATTTTAGGCTCGACGGGGGCCGATGATTGTTTTAATGGTGATTATGCCCAACGGTATCTCCAAGGCAGAATCCTACAAATTACAGATATTGAGGCAAGTGATTTTGACCCTTGTCACCTGGACTTTTTGCGATCAATTCGGGTGCGGGCAGATCTGGTTGCGCCAATCATCGTCGATCAACGTTTGTGGGGATTATTAGCGGCTCATCACCATGAAGTCCGGACTTGGCTAGCGGAGGAGGTGGGGTTTGTGCGACAACAGGCACAAACCCTAGCTGGTGATTTACAACTCATGGACTAAATCCTGACCCTGGCTAAACTTGGCAGTGTGAATGTATAGGAAATCACAATGTACTAGCCAAATCTCTGCCTTTTGATGTATATGTTGGCGTAACCCTGTAAATAATTTATTTTTATGCTCTCCCTTGATTTGATGTCACATACCCTAGATGCTGAGCTATCGACGAAAGCACGGATCCTAGTAGTGGAGGACGAGGCAGTCATTCGTGACATGATTGTGATGGGTTTAGAGGAAGAAGGCTATGAGGTCTTTTTTGCGGATAATGGCCGCACAGGCTTGAATATGCTGCAAAATCCAGAATTCAATGCCCCGGATATGCCTCTGGATTTGGTGATTCTAGATATTATGCTGCCGGAAGTGAATGGCTTAGATCTATGTCGTTTTTTGAGATATCAGGGAAACACAATTCCGATTTTAGTTCTAAGTGCCAAGGCGAGTGAGACAGACCGGGTATTGGGCCTAGAGGTGGGTGCGGATGATTATTTAACCAAACCGTTTAGTCTGCGGGAGTTGGTGGCCCGGTGCCGTGCGCTGTTGCGGCGTCAGCAGTTTATCCGGAGCACGCCTAAAAATTCGGTACGTCAGTTTAAGGATATTTCTTTGTTCCCGGAGGAGTGTCGGGTGACGGTGCGGGGTGAGGAAGTGAGTTTGTCGCCCAAGGAATATCGTTTATTGGAACTGTTTATGAGCTATCCGCGCCGGGTCTGGTCACGGGATCAGTTAATTGAACAGGTTTGGGGTGCTGATTTTCTAGGGGATACAAAAACGGTAGATGTGCATATCCGCTGGTTACGGGAAAAGTTAGAGTTAGATCCGAGTCAGCCGGAATATTTGATCACAGTGCGGGGCTTTGGCTATCGATTTGGTTAGGGGAAAGCGGCCATAATTCGGTACAATCAGCGATCACATTATTTCGACAGAGATGGTATGGCTCAGGCGCTCGTCATTGGCATTGGTCGTTCAGGAATTGCGGCAGCACGGCTTTTAAAGCGACAAGGTTGGGAGGTGGTCTTAGGCGATCGCCAAACGGATGAATCCTTCGTGGCAGTACAACAGGAGCTGTCGGCCCAAGGGATTACGGTCAAACTTGGCCATACCCCCAGTTTGGAAAAAGGCGATCGCCCGGATTTAATCGTCGTCAGTCCGGGGGTGCCCTGGGATATTCCTTTTCTGAAAGAGGCGCGGGATCAAGGCATTGACACCATTGGCGAGATGGAACTGGCCTGGCGCAATTTAGACCAAAAACCCTGGGTCGGCATTACAGGCACCAATGGTAAAACCACCACTACGGCCCTGGTCGAAGCAATTTTTCAGGTAGCGGGTCGGGGTGGCCCTGCCTGCGGGAATATTGGCCATGCCGCCTGTGAGCTTGCGTTGGGAGAAGCCACCCCGGAGTGGATCGTGGCCGAAATTAGTAGCTATCAGATCGAATCTGCGCCGACCCTCTGTCCTCAAATTGGCGTGTGGACGACCTTCACACCAGACCACCTCGCCCGCCACTACACCCTCGACAATTATCACAGCATTAAAGCGTCCCTCATTCAGCGTAGTCGTCGCCAGATCTTGAATGGGGATGATCCGTTTTTGCGATCGCAGGCAGAGCAATGGCCCGACGCCTATTGGACAAGCATCAAGGGAGCAGAACATTTACCGTGCGATCCTAAACGGGGGGTATTTATCCAGGATGCTTGGGTGAAAGCCTTTGGGGAATTGGTAATTCCGGTTTCTCTACTCAAAATGGTCGGCGACCATAATCTCCAGAATTTACTCTTGGCGATCGCCGCCGCCCGGTTAGCAAATATTGACAAAGGGGCGATCGCCAAAGCCATTGCTACCTTTCCGGGTGTGCCCCATCGTCTTGAGTTCATTCGCCAGCACCAGGGGGTTGATTTTATCAACGACAGTAAAGCAACCAACTACGACGCCGCCGAGGTGGGCTTAAATGCGGCCCCTGGCCCAGTGATTCTCATTGCTGGGGGCGAACCCAAAGCAGGTAACGCGGAGGCTTGGATCGAAAAAATTAAAGAAAAGGCAGCGACGGTACTTTTAATTGGTGAGGCGGCTCCCCAGTTTGCCCAATTCCTCCAAGAGAGCGATTACACCCAATACGAAATTGTCGAAACCCTAGAAAAAGCGATCGCCCGCAGTGTTGCCTTAATTCCGACCCATCAACCGAAAACAGTGCTCCTCTCTCCCGCCTGTGCCAGCTTCGATCAATACCGCAGTTTCGAGCACCGGGGCGATCATTTTCGTCACCTTTGCCAAGCTCTATAGGGCCAAAACCCTTTAGCATTAAAGAGAATTGCAAACACTTACTGGGAGCGCACCGTGAACCAAAGGCCCCTAGCCATTGATTTGTTTGCCGGATGCGGTGGAATGTCCCTGGGGCTAGAAGCGGCGGGCTTTGATGTGGTCGCAGCGGTAGAGATTGATCCCGTCCATGCCCTCGTTCACGAAGTCAATTTTCCCTATGGCGTCACTTTTTGCCGGGATATTCGTCACCTGCAATGGCCAGAAATGCGCCAAGCTATCGAACGGCGTGGCTATCCAACGGCAGACATTGATTTACTCACGGGTGGCCCTCCCTGCCAGGGATTTTCGGTGATGGGCAAACGACAATTGGGTGACCCGCGCAATCAATTGATCTTTGAATATGTCCGTCTGTTGCGGGACATTCAACCCAAATATTTCATTTTTGAAAATGTCCAGGGCCTGACTGGGCAACGCCACCAAGGGATGCTAAAACAGCTTTGCCAATCTTTAGGGGAGGCTGGCTACCATGTTTTGCCCCCCCAGGTGCTCAATGGTGCTGACTATGGTGCTCCCCAACGACGTAAACGCTTAATTCTCTTGGGATATCGTCGGGATGTCCCCCCGGTAGCCTATCCAGCGCCGAGCCATGGCCCCGGCCTAGCACCCTATGTCACTGTCCACGAGGCGATCGCCGATTTAGAAACTATCCCTGTTTTTACAGACATTGACCGGGGCATTGTCCCCCCCGAACCTTTGGGAACCTTTGGGCGATCGCTCCATGAGCAGTTTCGCCATTGCCATTCCCGCCACCTAGAACCTAATTTTCTCTGGGGCCACCTTGGTTCTCAGCATCAACCCGAAATCCAAGCCCGTTTCCGAGCCACTCCCCCTGGCAAAAAAGAAGCCATTAGTCGCCTCTTTAAGCTGGATGCCCAGGGTCTCAGCAATACTTTACGGGCCGGCACTCCCACCGAAAAAGGCTCCTTTACGGCTCCTAGGCCGATTCATTACCAACTGCCCCGCTGTATTTCGATTCGCGAAGCTGCCCGCCTACATACCTTCCCCGATTGGTTTCAGTTTCATCGCAAGGTTTGGCATGGCTTCCGGGAAATTGGTAATGCCGTGCTGCCGCTCTTGGCCCAAAAAATTGCCCAAGAAATTATTCACACCTTAGACATTCAGCCGGATTTGCTCCCCCAAAAAACAATTCATATTACCCAAACTGATGCTTTATGGTATCCCCTTGGGCAAGCTAGTCAATATTGGGAAATTCCGCGACATTTAGTGCCACGCCGTCGCCGTCTTTCTCCACCTTAAAAACTCATAAAAATCATATTTTTTGAAACCCAATTTCTCACCTATGATAACTATATTCCTATTTCGCAGACTATCTTTTTAAGCCCCGATAACCTATTAGAAGACCGATTTTGAGCTGGTAGAAACCAGTTTCTTTTTGCTGTTTAATTCTTGTTAACGTTCCTCCCCAATTACTGGTACTATGGATTTTCTCCGACTGCTACACAGTCGATGGCTGCGATGGTTCGGCCTCAATATCTGCTTGGCGATCACCTATGCCTGGACCGCGGAAATCAGTCTAATTTTTACCACCCTGCCGGGAACCGTCGCTTCAGTATGGCTTCCTTCGGGATTGACATTGGGTTTAATTCTTCTTTTTGGCAATAAAATCTTACCGAGTATTGCCCTAGGTTCCCTTTGGGTTATTTCTTTTGATTTGATCGAACGGGATCCAAATATTAGTATTCAGGCTTTCTTTTGGGTCAACTTTGGTTGCATTGCTGGCAATTTAGTACAACCTCTGTTAGCCCGTTTTATCCTGAAAAAATATTCCCAGAGCCGACATTTTTTTAATCAAGTTCGGGGCGTTTTAACCTACATCACGGCTGCAACCCTTTCGCCAATGGCCTCTGCATTTATTGGTGTCACCAGTATTGTGTTTGCAGAACGTATGGAATGGGGACAGTATGGCTTAAATTGGTTTACTTGGTGGCTGGCGAGCACTTTAGCTCACTTGATTTTCACCCCGGTAATTCTCCTGGGGAAGGACTTTTTTAGCCGAAAAATCCCCTACCATGTCATCGAGATGTTGCTGATTTTAGCTGTTTTCATCAGTGTGAGCTGGAGTATTTTTATTCAAAGTTATCCCGTTGCTTACCTATTGCTGCTGATTTTAAATTGGACAGTGTTTCGCTACGGTGCTTTTGTGTCAAGCCTATTGGTCAGCATTGTTTCTATCTTGGCTATTTATACAACTGCCCATGGTTTGGGTGTCTTTGTTTTAGAGTCCCAAAATCAATCTTTATTGTTTTTACAGTCCTTTATGGGGGTATTTGCCCTCAGTTCTCTGCTCCTCTCAGCGGTCGTGGAAGAACGGAGCCGCGCCCAAACTTCCCTAAAGAAAGCTCTGGATAATTCCACAAAGCTCATTTTAGAAAGAACAAAAGAATTACGTCGTAGTGAAGCACTCCTCCGGCAGACCAACCAAGAATTACAAAAATTAGTCCATTTAGACGGTTTAACTCAAATTGCCAACCGACGTTGTTTTAATCAACGGCTCACGGCGGAGTGGCATCGTCTCTACCGCGAGCAAAAACCCCTCGCTTTAATTCTTTTTGATGTGGACTACTTCAAGCGCTACAACGATTCCTATGGTCACCAACAGGGAGATGAATGTCTGATTCAAATTGCCCAAGCAGTGAAACACCTCCTCAAACGACCGGCAGATTTGGTGGCCCGCTATGGGGGAGAGGAGTTTGTGGTTGTCTTACCGAACACGACTCAGGAAGGCGCAACCATCGTCGCCAAGCGGATTCGACGGACTGTTTTAGAGCTTCAGATTGCCCACAATGCAACGGAGATAAATGAGGCAATTGTTACCGTCAGCCTTGGTGTTGTCAGTGGTATCCCCCAGAGCCAGGAAAAACCCCTAACGTTTGTGAAAAAAGCTGACCAAGCCCTCTATTTAGCCAAACAACAGGGGCGTAATCGCATTGTTGTCGCCGGAGAGTCTGAGTTTCCCCATTTGCCCTAGTCGAAAGGCGCTAGTCCAAAGGCATTAGGTGGCGATCGCCTTGCCTGTAATTTGTCAGCTCCTAGGTTTTAAGCCCAGATTAACAGCGATTTATCCCTACGCTAGCCTGGATTAAAAGTCCATTAACCCCGTCCAAGATGATCTCAGGGAACGACCCAACCGTCTATAATGTGGGATGATTTCAACGATTTGCTTTAATTTCGAGCATTTTGTTTTGATCCAAATACCCGACATCCCCTTTGAAGTCATCCTTTTCTACAAACTCGGGAATATATGTATGGCGTACCATGAACCCCAAAAAATTTTCCGGGAGTACACACCATGCACACTACTTTTTAAAGCACCAAAATAAAAAACCTAAGGAGTTGAATCCATGAAAATTATTGTTCTGGGTGGAGATGGGTTTTGCGGCTGGCCCACAGCATTGCATCTGTCGAAAACAGGTCATGATGTTGTTATTGTTGATAACCTTTCCAGAAGAAACATTGATAACGAACTGGAAGTGACATCACTGACGCCGATTAGCCCAATGTCGGTCAGGCTCAGAGCATGGAAAGAACTCACTGGCAAAACAATTCAGTTCTTCAACTTCGATATTGCCCACGAATATGACCAGCTTCTCAAGCTATTCGTTGACTATCAACCGGATGTGGTCGTTCACTTCGCCGAACAGCGGGCCGCCCCTTACTCCATGAAGTCTCCTAAGCACAAGCGTTATACCGTCGATAACAATCTAAACGGAACCAATAACGTACTTTGCGCCATTGTGGAATCCGGCCTTGATATCCACGTGGTACACCTCGGCACCATGGGGGTTTATGGTTACGGTACCGCTGGGATGAAGATCCCCGAAGGCTACCTCGATGTTCAAGTGGTCACCGAAGAAGGCAAAGTGATCGAGAAGCAAATTCTGCACCCGGCAAATCCTGGCAGCATCTATCACATGACCAAAACCCAGGATCAACTATTTTTTGCCTACTACAACAAAAACGACCAAGTCCGCGTCACTGACTTGCACCAAGGGATTGTTTGGGGTACCAACACCGCAGAAACAGCAATGGACGAGCGGCTCATCAACCGCTTTGATTATGATGGTGACTATGGCACCGTGCTGAATCGCTTTTTGATGCAGGCAGCCGTAGGCCATCCGCTGACTGTCCATGGTACTGGCGGCCAAACCCGTGCTTTTATTCATATTCAAGATACGGTGCGTTGTGTTGAGCTGGCGATTAGTAATCCTCCAACGAAAGGGGAACGGGTCAAAATTCTCAACCAAATGACGGAAACCCACCGCGTCCGGGATCTGGCGCAGATGGTGGCGAATATCGCTGGGGCGGAAATTCAATATTTAGAAAATCCCCGGAATGAAGCAGCAGAGAACGAACTGTATGTGGATAATCAGTGTTTCCTCGATATGGGCCTAGAACCGACCAAGCTCGATAAGGGATTGATGTTAGAGGTCACAGAAATCGCGAAGAAATATGTGGATCGCTGCGATCGCTCCCGAATCCTCTGTACTTCTAAGTGGAACCAAAGTGCGACCGCAGAACCGCTGAAAGTTCATGCAAAGGTCTAGATTGGTTTAATTAAATATTTGGCGTAATGGGGGGCGATCGCCCCTCTTTTTTTGTGGCTTGAGCTTTTGATGCGTGGGCTGACGAGGCGAAAAAAAGATCTGAATTTTATAAAATTTTAGGAATAAATAAAGAAGACCTCCATAGCAACCCATGGAAGTCTGGTGAAAGTAATAAAGAACTGGCGTTTTTGACCTTAGAGTTTGTTAAGGTTGATACCAGCTTCTCTAGCCATGGCATCGATGCCTTTCTTTTCAAGGGTTTTGATGGCTTTGGTGGAAAGACGTAGGCGGACAAAGCGATTGCCTTCGGGCCACCAGACTCTTTTCCACTGCAAATTAACTTCTTGTAGCTTTTTCGTCCGACGGTGGGAGTGGGACACCGCCATCGCATTATTGGCTTTCTTGCCGGTAATCTGGCACTTACGGGACATACGAAAGATCTCCTAGCAATTTTTATAATAAGTAATCCAATCTACAATCATAATGCATTAACGAAGCGAGGCCAAATTCATGCAACGCGGAAAACTGACCGCTATTATTACCGGAGCGATTTCTCTTTTGTTGGCGATCGCCTATTTACTGCTCGTCCAAATTCTAGATTTTCGCGGCGAAATGAAACCCGCGCCGATGGTGGAGATGCTCCCGACAACGATCAGCGTTTTCGCTCAGCCCCATATTGATCAAGCATTTCACTCCTAAGCATTAAAGCGATTCCCCTGGGGCGACCAAGTTGGGCCGCTAGAATGAAATTATGACAACCAATGGGCGATAGTCCTCTAGTCCTCAACTTCATCCATAGGGCGATCGCTCGGCAACTGGAGAATTTTATATGGCTTTTACTGGGGAAGAAAAATCTTCCCAAAATCCAACCATCGCAACCCCCTCAACGGACAATTCCCCGCAACAAAAACAAGAGTTTAATGCCTGGCAACTGTGGAACATGAGCATTGGCTTCCTGGGAATTCAGTTTGGTTGGGGCCTGCAGATGGCCAATATGAGCTCTATTTTTGAACATCTCGGCGCCAGTGCCCACAGTATTCCGATTCTTTGGTTGGCCGCTCCCCTAACGGGTCTTTTGGTACAACCGGTCATTGGCAATTTAAGTGATTACACTTGGACTCCCCTGGGACGCCGTCGCCCTTACATTCTCGTGGGGGCTATCTTAGCGTCGATGGCGTTAGTCCTTATGCCCCAGTGTGGCAGCCTTTGGATGGCGGCGGGACTCCTGTGGATCTTAGATACCAGTGCCAATACAAGTATGGTGCCGTTTCGGGCTTTCGTTGGGGATTTACTGCCCCAGCAGCAACGGACAAAAGGGTTTGCCATGCAGAGCGTGATGGTTGGGCTAGGGGCGATCGCCGCTTCGATGTTGCCTTGGCTCCTGAGTCACTTATTTGCTGTTAATTCCACCACTGGCCCAGATCAGCAAATTCCCCAATCTGTCACCTGGTCTTTTTATATTGGTGCCGGGCTTTTTCTCACCACTGTACTGTGGACGGTGTTGACCACCTCAGAATCTCCCCCTCCGGATTTAGACCGCTTCGACCAACTCAAGGAAAAACGGGGTGGTATCCGCCAGAGCTTCAGTGAAACCTGGCAAGTGTTGGGACAAATGCCACCGACGATGTATCGACTTGCTTGGGTGCAAATTTTTACCTGGTTAGGAATTTTTTGTTTTTTTATTTACTTCCCGCCAGCGGTGGCCCGGAATATTTTTGGGGCTGTGGATATTCAGTCAACCCTCTATAACCAAGGCATTGAATGGGCGGGACTTTGTTTTGCGGTGTTTAATGCCGTCTGTATTCCTTTCTCGTTCCTGTTACCCTGGTTAACCCGTCGCGTTGGTCGCAAGGTAATCCACATCATTTGTCTTTTGTGTGGCGGCTTTAGTCTGATTGCCCTCTTAAAAATTCAGCAACCCTGGCTGCTTTTGCCTTCGATGGTTGGTTTTGGCTTGGCCTGGGCCAGTGCCCAAGCGATCCCCTATGCCATTTTGACCTACGCTTTACCGACTCAAAGACGAGGCATTTACCAGGGCATTTTTAACTTTTTTATTGTGTTACCAGAAATTGCCGTTTCCCTGGGCTTTGGCTGGATCATGGAACATTGGCTCCAGGATAATCGACTGACTGCCGTGGTCTTGGGGGGAAGTTTTCTCGTGATTGCAGCGGCTTTGATGTTATTTGTGCCGACGGAGGCAAAACAATTAGCGGGTCTACAAACATCACCACAGCAAATGGCAGAGCCTTCGGTTGTCGATTCAACGGTTTAGGAAGCTTGGGAAATTTGGGCGATCGCCTGGTCTTGGGTCAATAGATCGAGGGCGGCTTGATATTGCAGATCCGTCTCACTCCCCATCATTGCATAGCCGATCGGCTCCTGGGGCACCACCTCATCGGGCATAATCCCCAACTTGTTAATGTCATGGTGGAGGGGAGTTTCATATTTCGCGACGGTGACGGCCATGCCTGCCCCATCCGGCAATTCAAACAGCGATTGAATCAGCCCTTTCCCAAAGGTTTTTTCCCCCACGAGCACGGCCCGGCCATTGTCCTGGAGTGCTCCGGCTAAAATTTCACTGGCGCTCGCCGTTGCTTGATTCACGAGGACAACCAGGGGCGCATCAGTAAAGGGTTGGCCCACAGCACTGTAGCTTTCAAAAATCCCCTGGCGATTGACCGTGTACACAATGGTTTCTTGATCAAGCCAGAGGCGTGCAATTTCGATGCCGGCCTGGAGTAAGCCACCGGGATTATTGCGCAGGTCGAGGACATAGCGGTCAGCCCCCTGTTTTTGCAACTGATTCAGGGATTTGATGATTTCTGTTTTGGCGTTGGCACTGAATTGATTGAGGCGAATGTAACCCACTTTTTCGCCATTTTTTTCATCTAATTTGTCATAGACAGGATTTAAGGCAATGGTGTCGCGGGTCACTTTGACGGTGCGTACCGTGTCTGTTTTCGGAGATTTTACGGTGAGGGAAACGGTGCTGCCTTTTTTGCCACGCATTCTTGCCGCCGCCTCCTCAAGGCCAATATTGCGGGTGTCAATGCCATCAATGGCTAAGATTTGATCCTTGGCTTCAATGCCAGCCGCTTCTGCCGGGGAGCCAGGCAGAGGCAAAATCACTTCTAAAACATCGACTTCTGGATTGACATTGATCTGTAAACCGACCCCCGACAGTTCACCAGAGGTACTGACTTTTAGGCTGCGGTACTGCTCTGGGCGCAATAGACGCGTGTAGGGATCATCGAGGAGGGCCAACATTTCACCCACAGCTTCATAGGCTTCGTCGCGGGTTTTGAGGGGCCGCTTCAGGAATTTTTGCCGGATGAGCCACCAATTTTGGTGGTTAAAGGTTTCATCGACGTAGGCTTGACTGACGTAACGCCAGGCCTGGAGCAGTAAATCTTGTTCGTCGGTAAAGGCGATCGCCCGCTCCATAGGCCCAAAGACCAATACCAACACCAGCAAAAGACTGCAAAGACCAGCCTGTAAACGTTTTCTCAGCATCCGTCGAGTTTTATGAAAAATACTTGATTATTTTTAACACTATAGCGAAATTAACAGCCCTTTGACGGTTTTCGGGGTTATCCTGGGGCGATCGCCGTCCATAAAAATTTGCCCTGACGCCATTAGCGTCATATCCGCCAAAAAGCCCGATAATCCTGTTACTTCACCACTTGACAGAGCAAGCTGTGTTACATTTTTGTAAAGAGATTTTTCGTTTCTAATCAGGCTTCATGTTTACAAAAGAAGTTACCGACTCCAAATTATATAAGTGGTTTAACGAACGACTAGAAATCCAAGCGATCTCTGACGACATTTCTAGTAAATACGTTCCCCCCCACGTCAATATCTTCTATTGTCTGGGTGGTATTACCCTTACCTGTTTCATTATCCAGTTCGCCACTGGATTCGCAATGACCTTCTACTACAAGCCCACCGTAGCAGAGGCATTTACTTCCGTTCAATACATCATGAATGAAGTGAACTTCGGGTGGTTGATCCGTTCGATCCACCGTTGGTCTGCCAGCATGATGGTCTTGATGATGATTCTTCACATTTTCCGGGTGTACCTCACCGGTGGCTTTAAACGTCCCCGTGAGCTGACTTGGATTACTGGGGTCATCATGGCGACGATCACCGTTTCCTTCGGTGTAACTGGTTACTCCTTGCCTTGGGACCAAGTTGGTTACTGGGCAGTCAAGATTGTGTCTGGTGTACCTGCGGCGATTCCTGTCGTGGGCGACCAAATGGTTGAGTTGCTCCGGGGTGGCGCAAGCGTTGGCCAAGCAACCTTAACCCGTTTCTACAGTCTTCATACTTTTGTTTTACCTTGGTTGATTGCGGTCTTCATGTTGGCCCACTTCCTCATGATCCGTAAGCAAGGTATTTCTGGTCCTTTGTAAGGATCAGGTTTTCCGTTTGCTCAAAACAACGTTCTTGTTGAGGAGAACTTTTACTCATGTCTATCATGAAAAAGCCGGATCTTAGCGATCCAAAACTCCGGGCAAAACTGGCTCAAAACATGGGACACAATTACTATGGTGAGCCGGCTTGGCCCAATGACATTCTCTTTACCTTCCCCATCTGTATTGCGGGAACCATCGGTTTAATTACCGGCTTGGCGATTCTCGATCCAGCGATGATCGGTGAACCGGGTAATCCTTTCGCAACGCCCCTGGAAATTTTGCCGGAGTGGTACCTCTACCCCGTCTTCCAGATCCTCCGGGTACTGCCCAACAAGCTGCTGGGTATTGCTTGTCAGGGGGCGATTCCGTTGGGTTTGATGATGGTGCCTTTCATTGAAAGCGTCAACAAATTCCAAAACCCCTTCCGTCGTCCGGTGGCGATGGCTGTTTTCCTCTTTGGGACGGCAGTCACTCTCTGGCTCGGTGCGGGTGCTTGTTTCCCCATTGATGAGTCTTTGACTTTGGGCCTGTTCTAAAACCCACGCCTAATTTTTTGGACTAATTTTATTTTTCATTTCTAAACAGATTGGCGATCGCCCCCTTTGGCTCCGGCTAAACGATGGCGATCGCCTTTTGCGTGACCCCTATCAGCATTTCCAGACGGAGAAGCGTCAAGGCTAGACCCTGTGCCATGTATCATTTAGGCTGAGAAACATTCCGTGACACGACGCCTAAGCGATATGAGCAACCAGACCTCGAAAATTACCTACACTTTTACCGACGAAGCCCCCGCACTGGCGACCTACTCCCTACTCCCCATTGTGGAAGCCTTTACGACTGCGGCCAATATTGAGGTGGAAACTAAGGATATTTCCCTCGCTGGGCGGATCATTGCGAATTTTCCGGAATATCTCACCGCCGACCAACGCCGCCCCGATGCCCTCGCTGAATTGGGTGCTCTCGCAAAAACTCCCGACGCCTACATCATCAAATTGCCCAATATTAGTGCCTCCATTCCCCAATTGACGGCAGCGATCAAAGAATTACAGACTAAGGGTTACAACGTGCCGGATTATCCCGCTGACCCTAAAACCGAGGCAGAGAAGGATATTAAAGCGAAATATGCGAAAGTTCTCGGTAGTGCCGTAAACCCAGTGCTGCGGGAAGGCAATAGCGATCGCCGGGTCGCCGCTGCCGTTAAAGAATATGCCCGGCACAATCCCCACAAAGTCGGGGAATGGACAAAAGACTCCAAATCCCACGTCGCCCACATGGATGAGGGAGATTTCTATGGCAGTGAACAATCGGTCGTTATTGAACAAGCGGGCACCCTGAAAATTGAACATCAAGGCACCGATGGCACCGTCACCGTTCTCAAAGAAGCCATTCCCGTGCTTGCTGGTGAGGTGGTCGATGCTGCGGTGATGAGCGTCAAGGCCCTGCGTGCTTTCTATGAAAAAGAAATTGCTGCTGCCAAAGCCGAAGATATCCTCCTTTCTCTCCATGTGAAGGCCACCATGATGAAGGTCTCTGACCCGATTCTCTTTGGTCACGCCGTCACCGTTTACTACAAGGACGTTTTTGCGAAATATGCCGATACTTTCCAAGCCTTAGGTGTTAGCCCCAATAACGGTTTAGGGGATGTTTACGCCAAAATTGCCAATCTTCCAACCGCAGAAAAAGCGGCGATCGCAGCGGATCTCCAAGCGGTTTATGACAAGCAACCCCGTTTGGCAATGGTTAATTCCGACAAGGGCATTACCAACCTCCATGTGCCCAGTGATGTGATCATTGATGCGTCGATGGCGGCAGCGATTCGCACCTCCGGGAAAATGTGGGGAGCCGACGGGAAGGCCCACGATACGAAGGCGATGATTCCCGACCGTTGTTACGCCACTATGTACCAGGCCTGCATTGAATTCTGTCAAGAAAATGGCGCTTTTGACGTCACAACCATGGGTAGTGTCGCCAACGTGGGACTAATGGCGAAAAAAGCCGAAGAATACGGTTCCCACGATAAAACCTTTGAAATTGCCGCCGCTGGTCAAGTGCGTGTTGTTGATGGGCAGGGCAATGTTTTAATGGCGCATCCCGTGGAAAAAGGCGATATCTGGCGGATGTGTCAGACTAAGGATGTGGCGATCCAAGATTGGGTGAAATTGGCAGTTAATCGCGCCCGCCTCACAGGAAATCCCACCGTATTTTGGTTAGATGAGAACCGCGCCCACGATGCCAAAATTATCGCCAAGGTTAAAGAGTATTTACCCCAGCATGATCCGAGTGGTTTGGATATTCACATTCTCCCGCCAGTGGATGCGATGAAATTTACCTGCACCCAAATTAAAACTGGTCAGGACGTCATTTCGGTTACGGGAAATGTGCTGCGGGACTATCTAACGGATTTATTCCCCATTCTCGAACTGGGTACGAGCGCCAAAATGCTCTCGATTGTGCCGTTACTCGCTGGCGGTGGTTTGTTTGAAACGGGCGCGGGCGGTTCTGCCCCGAAACACGTCCAACAGTTCCTTGAAGAAGGTCACTTACGCTGGGATTCCTTAGGGGAATTTTTGGCGATCGCCGTTGCCCTCGAAGACCTCGCCCAGAAAACAGGCAACGACAATGCTCTCGTTTTGGCAGAAGCCCTAAACAAAGCCAACAGTCAGTACCTCAACAATGATAAATCTCCCTCCCGCAAGGTGGGCGAAATTGATAACCGGGGCAGCCATTTTTATCTGGCGATGTATTGGGCCCAAGCCTTAGCAGAACAGGACAAAAACCCTGAATTAAAGGCGAAATTTGCCCTCTTAGCCCAAGCCTTAACGGAAAACCAAGACAAGATCGTGGCGGAGTTAAATGCGGCTCAAGGTCAATCGGTTGATATTGATGGGTACTATTTTGCTAATTCTGAAAAAGCGAGTCAGGCCATGCGTCCTAGTAAAACTTTAAATCAGGCGATCGCTTCCATCTAACATTGGAGAGTCTAAGAAAAAGTAAAAGTGGGTTATGTTTGTTTGACTCACTTTACTTATTTCTGCTTTTTTTTATTTTCGCAGAATAATGACTCCTTGCATTCTTAAGATAATCTTCATTTTCCATGATTTTTTTGATTAGTTCTTCAATGCTTGCATCAGAATAATAATGATATTCCGGGTCTTTATTTTTATGATGATATAAATTGTTACTATTTCGCCACTTTAATTTTTCAATAAGAGCACGAAAGCAGTAAGTATTTATTTCATATTTTTTTGTTTTCTTATTCTGATTGACTAGATGTTTTGTTAAGATGTCTTCGGAATGTCTTTCGTAAAGTCTTTTATTGATTTCACGAATAGCAGAAGATTCTTTGTAAGGGTGAGTTAACTCTCTGTCTTTAGGCTTAGAAACGATGATTGCTTTACGCAATCCTTCAATGCCATCTTCAGCTTTAGCTAAAGTAATAGTATTTCCCTTTTTGTCTTTAGTGGCAAAAACGAGTTCTACCTCCAATGGAATGGCGAACTGTATGTCATCTTTTTGATCAACATCATCTGTTAAGTCATTGATCAAATTAAAAATCTCAGTTCCAACTTCTTTTCCATACCGGTTACACAAAGCCGTGACAGAGGGATTCTTTAGATCACCCACTAAAGAAAGTAATCCTGAATGATTAGCAGAAAAAAAAGTTTGTTGTGTAAATTTCTGAAACTCAGTTGAATAGTTTAAGACACCAGATTGAAAAACACGAGACATAATTCCCTGAGCTTCGGGCATCAATAAATGCACAGCTTGATCTCGGTAAAATTGAATACGCTCAATATTATCTCTAATTTTATCTTTAGTATCATATGAATTTTCAAGACATTCTCTGAGTGAAATGGTCTCTCTAACTCGACCTATTTTTTGTTTTTTAAAAATAAATTCTTCTCCATTTTTTTCAATTAGAATCGCTTTTAGTAATTGTTCCCACGCGATACAAAAGCATAGAACAAAACCATCAATTCTATTCTCAAGAGATGGTCGATTATATAGCTCCAATGCTAATAACATGTTGTCTTTTGACTTTCTAAGCAAAGCTTTAGAAAGTTTGGATTTACAATTATGACCTAAACCTCTTCTGTGCTTACTTTGAGACAGCAGCTGTGAAAATTCTTGTTCTGATAAGCTTATTGTATTAGAAACTTCAAAATGCTTGTCTCTAGATTCGTGTAAAAAGTCAGATAGTTGACCCTTATTTAAATAAGTCTGGAAAGTAGAAGCTTGCCATCCACTTTTTTGTAGAATTTCATCTTGTGTTATTGGCTCTTGTTGAGATTCTTTTTCTTGGAGGATTTTCAAAAGGTTTTTATGAGATTCAGGTATTTTCATATGATTAGTCTATACGGATCGGAAAAAATCAAATGATTTCTTGAGTGTTTGTATTTTTCAATATTTCCAAGAAACCACCTGACCAATTCAAAAACATATCCTCATACAAAGATAGTTTTGAGAGTTTATGTTCAAGATTTACAGTTGTTAGAATGTACCAGAATCTCTAATAATCGCCACCTTGATTACTGCTTAAAAACCCAATTTTTCAAGGAGCGGCTTCGTGGAAACAATATGTTTGCCGAGGCCGAGTTCCTTAGGGGAAATGCCCAATGCGAGAGCCACTAATTGGGGCAAATGGAGCACAGGAATCCCTAATTTCTGGCCAATGACTTTTTCGACTTCTGGTTGGCGCGAGTCTAAATTGAGATGACAGAGGGGACAAGGGGTCACAAGGCAATCTGCCCCGGCGGCGATCGCCGCTTGTAGATGTTTCCCTGCGAGACGAAACGCTTGTTCTGTGGCATAACTAGAGAGGGGCCAACCACAGCATTGGGTGCGACCATCATAGATAATTGGCGTTGCCCCAACCGCCGAGAAAACAGACTCCAGAGAATGGGGCTGGACAGGGTCATCAAAGGGAAGACTATTTTGAACCCGGAGGAGATAACAGCCATAAAAGGCGGCACATTTGAGTCCTCGGAGAGGCTTAATTACTTTTTGGGTGAGCTTATCAAGGCCATAATCTCCCACGAGCGCCCAGAGTAGATGTTTGACTTCGCTAGTGCCTCTGTAGGGTGAACAGTGGGATTCACTCAGGAGATGATTGACCTGAGAAAAATAATCTGGATTATTGTCTTTGGCTGCTTTGAGGCGTTCATCAACATGGCCGATCACCCCTTGGCAGGTGCTGCAGTGGGTTAGTAAGGGTAAATTAAGCGATTCAGCCAACGCGATGTTGCGGGCATTGACGCTATCTTCTAGGAGTTGGGATTCTTCTTTGTAGGTGCCAGAGCCACAACAGGCAGCTTGCTTGAGTTCGATTAATTCAATGTCGAGGGCTTGGGTGAGGGCCGCCGTGGAGAGGTACAGTTCCCGACAGGCTCCTTGGGCGACACAACCGGGAAAATAAGCATAGCGCAACATTTCAGCCAAACCTTAAAATCTTGGAGGATGTAGATTGATCTTATCGTTGGTCGTTTCGTAGTCTGTGAAAATAGTTATGTTTTGTTATGTCTAATGGTCCTTCTGCTTTGAATACAGATTTGGCGATCGCCCTCCAGTGGGGACAATTTCAGGCGCGGTTTTTTGGCCAAGTGGCCCACGAATTGCGATCGCCCTTGAGCACGATCATGGGGCTACAGCAGCTCATTTTGAGTGATTTGTGTGAAAATCCCGCTGAAGAACGGGCCTTTATTGCCGAAAGTTATGCCGCCAGCCAAAAATTACTGGGATTACTTGATTTGGCGATCGCCGTTTCAAAGTTAGATTATGGTCAAAGTTCTAAACAGGCGGAGTGGTTTGATCTCGAAACGCTCCTCGCAGAACTAGAAAGCCTACTCAGGGTGAAAGCTCAAAATAATAATTTGTGTTTGGCCATTGCCCATCCGGTCGGCGCTACCCTGGATATTTTTGGAGATCGCCACCACCTACACCAATTTTTCCTCACCCTCATCGACACCACCCTACAACGGGCTGAACAAGGAACAATTCACCTCAGTTACGGGCTACAACAACCCAATAAAATCACGTTTCAACTGACCTCAACCCAGACCACGGATTTTTGGCGTGAAACCCACGTGCCGGATTTAACCCTAGGCGATCGCCCAAGCCTCGAAGAAGTCCAACAACTAGCCCAAGCCCTTGAATTTTCTCCGGCTCTGAAGTGGCAACTGTGCAAAAAGCTGTTGGCGAGCTACGGGGGGACCCTGGCCCGCCATTACCAAGACCAAACTATGCAGGTAATGGGGCAGTTTCCTCAACCGCACAGGTAATCACGCTGATCGGATGCTCGTGGTTGTGGAGCACCATGGTAGTCGTCGCATTTTCTTTAAAACCAATGCGCTCATAAAACGTCTGTTGGTGGGTGGTCATCAAATAAACCCGCTCGACTCGGCACATCCGTGGGTGGCTAATCAGCGTTTCCACTAACTTACGGCCTAGGCCCAACCCTTGATAATCTGGGTGGATCACCACATCCCACACCGTCGCCCGAAAAACACCGTCTGAGGTTCCTCTGGTAAAGCCAATGAGGCGATCGCCATCCCACACCGTCACCACCGGATCACTATAGGCGATCGCCGTTTCTAGATCCGCCAAAGAGCGTTCCCTCGCCCAAAAGGCCGTCGCATTAAACAACGCCTGCAACTGCACCAGATCAACCCTGGCCTTATCCACAGAAAATAAAATATTGCTGCAATCCGAAATTTTATTCATAGCCTTTTAGACGCAGAGGGAATAAAACAAAAACACCCAGGGCAACCCTTTCCTTGTCCCACGGGAATGTTCTAGGACAGGCGGATCGCGAGTGCAAAAGAACAATAGCTAAAAAAGCCACCCATTCTAATTAACCCATTAGCAATCTTAACCTGAAAAATTTGTCCATCATTGTAACCAGTTCCGCCATACATCCGGTGATGAATTGTTGATTTTTAGCTTTTTCCCCAGAAAATAGCGATTTTCCAGACTGCGGTCCAAAAATCCTTAAATCTGCCCAAATCCCGTCAGACTCTGATCCCAGCCCCGCCATACTTCCCAAGACTTTGCTAAGGAGTGATGTTAGAATTTATTGCCATAGCTAGGGGTGTCTGTCATAGGAATCAGACTGAGATAGTCCCTTAGAACCTGAGACTGGGTAATACCAGCGTAGGGAAGCTGTTAATAGAGGATTAAAACAATATGAGAGCTGATTGGGTCGCCAAACGGCAAGGTCAAAGTAACGTCTCCCAGATGCACTACGCACGCCAAGGCGTTATCACCGAAGAAATGGACTACGTGGCAAAGCGTGAGAATCTGCCCGTTGACTTGATTCGCGACGAAGTAGCCCGGGGCCGCATGATTATCCCGGCTAATATCAATCACACCAACCTCGAACCGATGTGTATCGGCATTGCTTCGAAATGCAAAGTCAATGCAAATATCGGTGCGTCCCCCAACTCCTCCGAAATTAATGAGGAATTGGCCAAGCTACAACAGGCCGTTAAATATGGCGCGGATACCGTGATGGATCTCTCCACTGGGGGCGGCAACCTGGACGAAATTCGTACCGCCATTATCAAAGCCTCACCGGTGCCCATCGGGACTGTGCCCATTTACCAAGCCCTAGAAAGTGTCCATGGCAACATGGAAAACCTCACGGCCAATGATTTTCTGCACATCATCGAGAAGCACGCCCGGCAAGGGGTGGACTACATGACCATCCACGCTGGGATCTTGATCGAGCATCTGCCCCTCGTAAAAAACCGGATTACGGGGATTGTGTCCCGTGGTGGTGGGATTCTTGCCCGTTGGATGTTGCATCACCATAAGCAAAATCCCCTCTATACCCACTTTGACGACATTATCGAAATCTTTAAGCGTTACGATGTGTCCTTCAGCCTTGGGGATTCTCTGCGCCCTGGCTGTACCCACGATGCGTCTGATGAGGCGCAACTCGCCGAACTCAAAACCCTGGGTCAACTGACCCGTCGCGCTTGGGAACACGATGTCCAAGTGATGGTAGAAGGCCCTGGCCACGTCCCCATGGATCAGATCGAGTTCAACGTGAAAAAGCAGATGGAAGAGTGTTCTGAAGCACCTTTCTATGTGCTCGGCCCCTTGGTGACTGATATTGCGCCTGGCTATGACCACATCACCTCGGCGATCGGCGCAGCAATGGCTGGCTGGTATGGCACGGCAATGCTCTGCTATGTCACCCCAAAAGAGCACCTCGGCCTACCTGATGCAGAGGATGTACGGAATGGCCTCATCGCCTATAAGATTGCGGCCCACGCGGCAGATATTGCCCGTCATCGTCCTGGGGCGCGCGATCGCGATGATGAGTTGTCCCATGCTCGTTACAACTTCGATTGGGAGAAACAGTTTGAACTGTCCCTCGATCCGGAACGCGCCCGTGAGTATCACGATGAAACTCTTCCCGCAGATATCTATAAAACTGCGGAATTCTGTTCCATGTGTGGGCCAAAGTTCTGCCCGATGCAGACCAAAGTTGATGCGGATGCGTTAACGGAACTGGAAAAGTATTTAGCTAGTACTGCCGCCCAAGAGGAACTCGCCAAGGCTTAACTTAATTTCTGTACTTTATATTTTCAGAAGGGTGGTTAGCATAATTGTTATTCCACTCTTCTCTTTTTATATTTAGTCATTCTGATTGTTAGAGAAAAAATTGTATAATTTACTAGTTTCCTCTCAAAAATCTGCTTGGAATGGTGAACCATTTAAGCTCGAATTAAGTCGATGTATACGTGAATACACAACCAGCGAGATCACTCAAAAATATGGCTCGTTTCGAAAAAAAGAGATTGACTCTATTTGTAAATTGCCATGCATTTTTGCCTATGAATCTCGATGCAATCAAGATCCAAAATTTGGATACATCACAAATATCATTGAATTTCAGGGCATGGTAAAAATAGAATATAAAATCGTTGATATTGATAAATTTCTCT
Source organism: Picosynechococcus sp. PCC 8807 (assembly GCF_001693295.1). Classification (NCBI taxonomy): domain Bacteria; kingdom Bacillati; phylum Cyanobacteriota; class Cyanophyceae; order Chroococcales; family Geminocystaceae; genus Picosynechococcus; species Picosynechococcus sp. PCC 8807. The sequence continues at coordinate 879,750 of NZ_CP016483.1, read as the reverse complement.
CTCATTCTCAACTCTTAGAAAAAAATTTTGAGCTTAAAATTGACACTAAACATTATGAAATGGATAGGACTCATTGGTCAATTAAAGAAGTTGATTTAGACAAAGAGCTTGGCCAACTTAATATTCAGCTTCCACTATTGATGGGAATTCAACCATTAGATAATAATATCTCGACTATTCTTACTAGTTTTGATGGCCAAAATATTCATGCTGCATGGGAAAAGGCTCTTGAACGACGCAATACTGATCCAGAGGCCGCAATTACAATGGCTCGAACATTAATTGAGTCAGTTTGTAAGCATATTTTAGATGAAGCAAATGTTGATTACAATAATCAGGATGAGCTACCTCAACTTTATAAGAAAACTGCCAAACAACTTCAAATGGCGCCGCAAGATTATCAGGAACATACTTTCAAGCAAATCTTCAGTGGTTGCCACTCAGTAATTCAAGGACTAGGAACATTACGCAATCAATTAAGCGATGCTCATGGAATAGGAAAAAAAGCAATTAAACCATCTAATCGGCATGCAGAGCTTGCGGTTAATTTAGCTGGCTCAATGGCTGCATTTTTAATCTCGACTTGGGAAGAACAAGTCTCAAAAGAACCTTAGTTATCGCCAATTATGATCAGATTATTTTTGGTAATGATGGAGCTTTGATGGCCATTCGAGAAATGGAAGCAGGAAAGGTTTTAGTTGTGATTTATAAAGAAAAAAGACCAGATGATGGTTTTGTGATTACTGCATTTCTGACTCGTCGTCTTAACTCACTCAATCAAAGGATTGAAGTATGGTCGTAGTGGAAGAAAGCCTTAGTTATTTAAAGTTTGTACCGTTGTTACAGGATTTGCAGAAGCGTCCCTTGTATCTCTTCTATGACGCTGAAGCAGATGTTCTTTACATCGATTTTTATAATCCTCCGGTGTCGAGTGATGATACTGAATTAATGGATGATGATGTGATTATTCGGTATGGAAAAATGATGAACTTGTGGGGTTAACTGTTCTCCACACAGGCGATAAGTAAAAAAGAAGTTATGATAATTAATATATTTTCTGTATAAAAATACAATGCAAATCCAACTTGATGACAGTAAAACCAAAGAACTCTTGACAGAGATTGTGATCGATCTCTTACAAAATCGTCAGGAAGTTATTCGAGAAATTCTCCTTGATGCCCTTGAAGAAGTGGGACTCGGAAAAGCAATCATTGAAGGTAGACAAAATGATTTTGTGAGCGAAGAAGAGATCTTTACTTTGTTAGATGAAGAATAATGAAAATACTGTTTGAATCTCGCTTTCAAAAAGATCTCAAAAAAATCAAAGATAAAAAAATTCGCCAAAAAGCCAAAGAAGTTATTTTGCAGTGTAAGCAGGCCGGGCAATTAAACGAAATTAATAATCTCAAAAAAATGCAAGGCTATTAGACTTTTTATCGCATCCGGCTAGGTGATTATCGTATAGGTATCGAACTTTCAGAGAATACATTGATTTTTACCCGCTTTTTGCATAGGAAAGAGATTTATCGATTTTTCCCATAGGCCATGAAAGTGGAGTGATATTTTTGGGCTACCTTGGCGATCGCCTTTTTGGGGAGTCAACGGACAACCCTGGTCACGGGTGAGAGAAACAACACTATGACGCGCATCGGGTTTTGCCTTGGAGGTCTTTGCAATGTCAATGCGGATTTTTATGGCGCTCATTTGGGGATGGCTCGCGAAAATCGACGGCAATATAGAGGATGGCCCATTCTTGGTGCTCAACGGCATAGTTATTGATTCACACAAATTTTCTACTCTGAGTCCTTCTACCGTTTCCTCACTAATTCCCATGGATAAAGTCGAGCTAAGCTTGTGGACAAGTTTTTGTACCTTTGCTTTCTTTGCCTATGGTTTTTCAGCGTGGTATCGTCCTCTGTCTTGGATATCTCATTGGTCTTGGTTTAACGGGATTTTGGGGGCCACTGAACCCGCAACCTTCTTTGCTGCAGTGGGGGTTATTGGTTGGGGCGATCGCCTTGGGGACAATCCTCGCAACAATTTTTCTTCCCCGTTATCTCTGGCAAGTGCCGCGCCGCTTCTGGCCGATGCTGGGATTGGTGATGCTGCTGGCTGTCGTTTATAGTCAAGGGCGTCTACCCCGTCCGGCGACCAATGGTCTCTATAGCCTCACCCAAAGTCAGCCCAGTTTATTACAAAGTCCCGTAGAAATCCAAGGGAAAATTTATCGCCCCATCACCACACAAGAACCAGACAAACAACGGTTTTGGTTTCGGGTGCAAAATGTAAACCTAGGGCAAAATGTTGCTTCCCAAAAAGAGAATTTATATGTCACGTTAAGCGGAGATTTTTCTCAATTTAAGCTTGGCGATCGCCTCCAGTTGACAGGGCGTTTATACAAACCCCAACCGCCCCAAAATAAATTTGCCTTCAGTTTTCCAGATTACCTACGCCAAAACAATACTTTTCTGGGTTTTAGTGCTTGGGAAGCGGTATTAATTCGGCGAGAAGAGTCGCTCACAGAAATACTACGCCAACGGATTCAACGGAGCCATCGGGAATTTTTACCAGACAAACCCGCTAGCTTGCTCAGTTCTATGGTGTTGGGACGTCAGACCACCAATTTAGACCCCGAAATTTATGATTTGTGGGTCAAAGCGGGCTTGGCCTACACCGTCGCCGCATCTGGGTTCCATGTGTCGCTGTTGTTGGGGGTCGTGCTGTGGCTCCTACGTGATCAAGAAGAGAAAACACAATTCTATGGCGCGCTGGGAACTTTACTTGGTTACGTGCTGCTGACTGGTTTCCAGGCTTCGATTCTCCGGGCGGCCTTAATGGGGATGGGGGGTTTAGTGGCCCTAGTGCTTGATCGCAAGGTCAAGCCCATTGGTCTTTTGCTAGTGACGGCAACGGTGTTGCTCCTGATTAAACCGCTATGGCTTTGGGACTTGGGCTTTCAACTCAGTTTTCTGGCAACCTTTGGCCTATTTACGACCCTAGAGCCGCTTCAAAAAAAGCTAGATTTTCTTCCCCCAACGGTGGCAACGGCGATCGCCATTCCCATGGCCGCCAGTATTTGGACATTACCCTTACTGGCCTACAAATTTAATGTGATCGCCACCTACTCGATTCCCACCAGCATTGTGCTGTCGCCCGTCATTGGCCTAGTTAGTTTGGGCGGTATGGTCAGCGGTGCTGTCGGTCTATTCATCCCAGAACTCGGTGGGGCGATCGCCTATGGGCTGGGTTGGCCTTTGCGAGGGATGATTTGGCTCGTGGAACAGGTTGTGGCGTTGCCTGGGAGCCAAGCGAGTGTGGCCGCGCTACCTTTGCCGCAACTGCTTGTTTTCTATGGGGTAATGTTGCTGATTTGGCGCTCTCCCTGGGCCCAAAAACAGGCCAGGCCCCTTATCGGCGGTTTACTAATCTTTTTTATTACGGTGCTGGTTTATCGTCACTTCAATACCACTCAAGTAACAATTTTTGGCGATCGCCAAACCCCTGTAATTGTGGCCCAAGCGGGCGGTAAAACCCTGGTAATTAATGTCGGTTCTCCTGAATTTTGGGAATATACCCTCGAACCTTTTTTACGTCGCAGCGGCCTCAATCAAATTGATGGCTTGCTTTCCCTGACGCCCCCCGACCCCGCCGCCCAAACCGTTGATTTTTCCGGTGAACTGCCTATCAAACAGCGTTTTTCACTCCCCCAATCTCCAACCGATAAGGTTACAATCCTCCGCCCCCTCGAACCGAAACGCCTCGGTCCGATCCGCTTGCAACTCCTCCAGGAAGATCTGCATATTTTAGAAATTCGTCTCCAAGGCCAAGCCTTTTATTTGCTCAGTAAACAAACCGCCGACGCCGACTTTATCGCCCAGTGGAATCCGGCCATTCTCATTGCAAAGGCCGCTGATCTCGATTTCAAAATCTGGCAGACCCTCAAACCCCAAAAGGCGATCGCCATTGGTTCTCCCCAGGGTCATTTTTTAGCGCCCAACCGCATCGTTTACTGGAGCGAAACCGACGGCACGATTCAATGGACGCCCCGTCAGGGTCTAAGCAGCCTTGCGCCCAATCTCCCCTAGGCCCAAAGCCTTTTCCTGAGCCAGTTTATGCCCCAAAGACTGTGGTAAAATGGGAGTCTATTTGACCGAAAAAATCCAGTTAAAAAACGCAAAATAATCTTCCTTAACGTCTTTTTCTCTGGTTTTTAACCTTTTTTGACCTAGCGGAGCCGAAATCCTATGACCTCCCCCCAGGAGCGCATTATTCCCACCGATTTAAGCAATGAAATGTCACGCTCGTACCTAGAGTACGCCATGAGCGTGATTGTGGGGCGGGCGTTACCCGATGCACGGGATGGCTTAAAACCCGTACACCGTCGTATTTTGTATGCGATGTATGAATTGGGTTTGACCCCAGATCGCCCTTTCCGGAAATGTGCCCGGGTCGTGGGGGAAGTCCTCGGTAAATATCACCCCCACGGGGATACAGCGGTCTATGATGCCCTGGTGCGCATGGCTCAGGATTTCTCCATGCGAGACCCGCTGATCAATGGCCACGGTAATTTTGGCTCCATTGATAACGACCCAGCGGCGGCCATGCGTTACACCGAATGTCGGCTCCAGTCCTTGGCGACCAATGCCCTGCTGCGGGATATCGAATCAGAAACCGTTGACTTTGCGGATAACTTCGATGGCTCCCAACAGGAACCCGTTGTTCTCCCTTCTCGGATTCCCCAGCTTTTGGTGAATGGTTCTTCGGGGATTGCGGTGGGGATGGCGACCAATATTCCGCCCCATAATCTTGGGGAAATTATTGATGGGGTGACGGCACTCATCCATAACCCTGAGATCACCATCAAAGAATTGATGCAATTCATTCCGGCCCCTGACTTTCCGACGGGGGCACAGATTCTCGGTCGTTCGGGGATTAAAGATGCTTACATGACGGGTCGGGGTTCGATCACCATGCGGGGAGTCGCAGAAATTGAAACACTCCGCCAAAATGGCCGGGAAAAAGAAGCAATTATCGTCACCCAGCTGCCCTACCAGACCAACAAAGCGGCGCTGATCGAACGCATTGCCGATATGGTCAACGATAAGAAAATTGATGGCATCTCTGATATCCGCGATGAAAGCGATCGCCAAGGGATGCGGATCGTCATCGAACTCAAGCGCGATGCTTATCCCCGTGTTGTTTTAAATAATCTGTATAAACACACGCCCCTCCAGGCCAATTTTGGCGCGAATATGCTGGCCCTGGTCAACGGCGAACCCCAGTTGCTCAATCTGAAGCAATTCCTTCAGGTGTTCCTGGATTTCCGGGTGGAAGTGATTACCCGGCGCACCCGCTATGAACTGCGCAAGGCCCAGGAACGGGATCACATTCTCCAGGGATTACTCATTGCCCTCGGTAATCTCGATGCGGTGATTCACTTGATTCGCCAGGCGGCGGATACGGCGATCGCCCGTCAGGGGTTGATGGACGGCTACAACCTCAGCCAAGCCCAGGCCGATGCCATTTTACAGATGCAATTGCGTCGCCTCACGGCCCTAGAAGCGGACAAGATCGAAGCAGAACACCAGGATCTGTTGCTGAAGATTACGGATCTCGAAGATATTCTCGCGCGTCGGGAACGGGTTTACGCGATTATCGAAGCAGAGCTCACCGAAATTAAGACTATCCACCAGAGCGATCGCCGCACAGAATTGGTCTTGGATGATGGTGATCTCCAGGATATTGACCTAATTGCCAATGAGCAAGCGGCTATTTTGCTCACCGAACAAGGCTATATCAAACGCATGCCCGTGGCCACCTTTGACGCCCAAAACCGCGCCACTCGCGGCAAAGCCGCCACCAAAATGAAGGAAGACGATGGCGTCGATCACTTCCTCACCTGCTGCGATCACGACCATGTGCTGTTCTTTACGGAGCGCGGCGTCGTTTATTCTCTAAACGCTTACCAAATCCCCCAGAGTTCCCGCACGGCCAGAGGATTACCAGCCATTCAACTGCTCCCCATCCCGAAGGATGAAAAAATTACAGCGATGCTGGCAGTGAGTGAGTTTACCGAGGATGAATACCTCGTCATGCTCACCCAGAACGGCTACATCAAAAAAACCGCCCTGTCTGCCTTTGCCAAAATTCGCTCGAACGGTCTAATTGCCATTTCCCTCGAAGATGGCGATGAACTCCGTTGGGTACGCCTCGCGCGACAGGAGGACAGCATCATTGTGGCCAGTAGTGAAGGGATGGCGATCCACTTCCAGGCTGACCATAACCAGTTACGTCCCTTGGGCCGTTCTACGAGAGGCGTGCGGGCGATGAAACTCAAATCCGACGATGACAAATTGGTAAGTATGGATATTGTGTCGTCTCAAATTACGGCGGCGATCGCCGCTGCGGATACAGCAGAAGACGAAGACGATAACGAAGAAGTCACCGAAAATGTTGACCAGGGGCCTTGGGTGATTGCCGTAACCACAAAAGGCTTCGGCAAGCGGGTGCCCGTGGGACGATTCCGCCTGCAAAACCGCGCTGGGGTGGGCCTCCGGGCGATTAAATTCAAATCTAAGGCAGATCGGTTGGCTTCCCTGAGAATTGTCAATCCCGAAGATGAACTGATGCTCGTCACGGGGCGCGGCATTATGATCCGTCAGGCTGTGGAGTCGATTTCGCTCCAATCCCGCAGTGCTACGGGGGTCAGGGTGCAGCGCCTTGATGGAGATGATGCGATTGTGGCAGTGGCCCTAGTACCGCCCCCAGCAGAAGAAGACGGTTTAGAAACTGTGGATATTGCCGCCGAGGAAGACAATTTAGACATGGTGGAGGTCACAGCTGAGGAAGAATAACCTCTCCCAAGGGAAAACACCCTCCGCCTACGGCACCTCCCTCAAGGGAGGATTTTTTTGTTACTTAATGCGAGGATCGAGGAAACGGTAACTTAGATCGGCGATCGCATTAAAGATCACCACCAAGGCCGCATAGATAATCGTGATGCCCATGATCACGGGGGTATCGTTGCGGTTAATGGATTCAATGAGTAGCGCGCCGATCCCTGGCACCCGAAAAATTTGCTCTGTCACCAAGGCCCCCGTCACAATGCTCGGCACGTCAATGGCAATCAGGGTGACAACGGGAATCAAAGCATTGCGCAAAATATGTTTGCGGAGCACGGCAAATTCCCCCAAGCCCTTGGCATAGGCCGTCCGCACATAATCCTGGGGCAACTCTTCGAGGATTGCATTGCGCACAAACCGAGTCAAAATCGCCGTTTGGTACAACGCGAGGACGGTGATCGGCAGGATCGATTGCTGGATCTGCTGCCAAAAACTCTGAAAATCATTAACCACCAGGGTGCTGTTGTACAGCGAGGGGAGCCACTGCAATTTCACGCTAAAGACAATGATCGCCAGCAAACCCGTGAAAAAAGTGGGCAGAGAATACCCCAAAAAAGCAAAGGTGGTGGCCAGTTGATCCAAAAGAGAGTTGCGGCGCAGGGCAGAGATAATCCCCAGGGGTAAGGCGATCGCCACACTCAAACCGTAGGCAAGACCCACTACCCAGAGGGTCGTCGGTAGGCGTTGCCAAATCAGACCCAGCACAGGACTTTTACTCGTAAAAGAATAGCCCAAATTCCCCTGGCACAGCGCCCAGAGCCATTTGACATAACGAAGATAAAAGGGCTGATCCAGGCCCAGTGATCGCCGAATATTTTCCCGCACCTCAGCCGTGATCGCCGGATTATTCGCAAATTCACTGAGGGGGTCCCCCGGTGCCAAGGCCAAAATTGTGAAAATCACAAAACTAATGGCAAGCAATGTCCCCAGGGCGATCGCCAGACGTTTTAGAAGAGCACGCATCACCATCGGCCTCCACTCTTCCCTAAAGACAACCGACCCCCGGTTCCAGTTGCCATTCCAGAGTATCCCCCACAGCAGTACCGTCGTGGTAGGCCGCCAAGAGCACTTCGCTGGTTTTTCCCCAGACAATATTGCCCCCGGCATCCAAGGCGATCGCCCCCAGATCCCGTTTATTTACCGTTGCTTCCTGGATTGATTTTTCCATGGCGGTTGGCAAACTTAAACCATCCGTGACCCGAATAACCACCTTCGCCGCAAGGCATTCGTCAATAATGTCTTCCCCAATGCCCGTGCAACTGACCCCAGCCACCTGGGTCGCGTAATTTCCCGCAGGCATCGCCGAATCACTCACCCGACCAATCCGCTCTAAACCTTTCCCGCCCGTAGAGGTAGCCGCTGCAACCCGACCATTTTGATCTAAGGCCACCACCCCAATGGTGCCGCGCCGCGCCATTTCATCCTCGGCGACAACCCCGGCCATACTACTGCGAAAATTTCCCTTACGTTCTTCCAGCCATTCTTCGAGGCGTAAATCGGTCAGAGGATCATGAATGGGGAGCTGTAGTAACCGCACCATCTCTGCCGCACCAACATCGGACAACACCCGATCATCTTCCGTTTGCAACGCCTGGGCCACTTCGATGGGATTTTTAATGCGGCCCACATTAATCACGCCGCTAAACTTTTGGGCCGTACCATCCATCAGGGAAGCGCTCATGCGAATTTGACCATCGGACTGGAGCACTGACCCTGTACCTGCATTGAAACGCGGCTCATTTTCCAATAATTTTGCCCCTAGGATAACGGCTTCCACAGCACTGCCGCCCTGTTCTAAGAAGTCATAAACCTCTTGAACAATCCTGTGGAGCGACTCCCGTACGGCGATTAAGCCCCCTTTTCCCTTGAGGGAACTGCCGGCCCCACCGTGAATAATGAGTTTTGGTTGCACTGTCATCCCGCTGATTCCCCAGAATTTTTAACTAAAAGCAAACGCTAGGAAATTCTATCGAGAAATGTCGGCCCTGCCTACGGTGTCAGCCCAATTCCCCAAAAAAAGCGCCCTAGGATTTGACTCTCCTAAAACGCTTTTTCTGAATGAAGGAATGGCTTTAAAACCTAGAGGAAACTCTGGACGTTCTTACAGGTTTCAAAGAAGAAGCGGACATTATCTTCAGGGGTGCCAACGAGAACACCATGGCCAAGGTTAAGAATATGTCCCCAATTGCCGGCTTTACGCACGGTGTCAATGATCCGCGCTTTGATGAAGTCCTGGGAACCAAACAGCACACCAGGATCAATATTGCCTTGGACTTTCATGTCTTTACCAAGGCGCTGGCGGGCATCGGCCATATCCACCGTCCAATCGACGCTGACGATATCGACACCAGATTTACCCATGCGTTCTAGGACACCGGCACTGCCACTGATGTACAGAATCAGCGGGAAGTCTGGGTATTTTGCTTTGACTTTGTCCACAACCCGTTTTTGATACGGCAGGGCAAACATATCGTAGTCTTGGGGACTGAGTTGGCCCGCCCAAGAGTCGAACATTTGGATCACCTGAGCCCCACATTCGATCTGGTAGCAAACATAATCGGCGATCGCATCGGCAATTTTTCCAAGGAAACTGTGCAACACAGCAGGCTCAGAAAAAGCCATATTTTTGATGATGGCGTAGTTCTTTGAACTCTTACCTTCAATGGCATAGGCAGCTAGCGTCCAGGGGGCACCGACAAATCCCAGTACCGTCGAGGCATTGCCCACTTCCTGGCGGAGAGTGCCAAGGATTGTTTTGATAAAAGGCAAGGATTCTGCCGGATCAAAGGGGGTCATGGCATCGACCTGGGCCTGGGTGCGGATCGGGTTTTCAATGATTGGCCCTTTGCTTTCGATGATGTCGAAGGGAATCCCCATCCCTGGTAGGGGAGTGAGAATATCCGAAAACATAATTACACCGTCAGGCTGGAATGCATGCCAAGGTTGGAGCGAAATTTCGATGGCGAGATCAGGATTTTCAGAACGTTCCCGGAAGCTCGGGTACTTCTCCCGCAGGTCGCGATAAATTTTCATGTAACGTCCGGCTTGACGCATCATCCAAACCGGTGTCCGCTCAACTTTTTCCCCCCGTGCAGCCCTCAATAAAAGAGGTGTATTATTGCTTTCCGACATGATTTATTAAAATAATTTTTGTGCATTTGTAAGCTTATCATCTCGGTTTGTGAAATAAACTTGAGGCACTATCGTAAGCAGTTAACAATTATTAAGAAATATTGTGAACGATCCTTTCTCTCGTAATATTCAATTCTCTTCTTCGGGCCTCGGCTGTTTTTTGACCTTTATTCTGATCGCGGCGTTACTGACTTCGGTGGGCCTCGGCTGGGTTGTCAACGGGTTTATTATTCTCATTCTGCTCATTCCCGTGGCGATCGCCTTGGGGGTGGTGGGCTTCCAGTGGTGGCTCAAGCGCAATTTGGTAGAGGCAGATTGTCCGGTCTGTGGCTATGAATTTACGGGTTTAAACAATTCCATGGCCCGCTGCCCTAGTTGCGGTGAAGTGGTGCAAATTACAGAAAAGAAATTCCAGCGCCAGACCCCTGAGGGGACGGTAGAGGTAGCCGCCGTGGAAGTGGACGGGCCGCAAGGAACGGATAACGCCGACGCTAAAACGGTGGATGTGCAGGTGCTAGAGCCGGGCGAAGATTAAACAGAACAGGTTATGATCTTTTGGGTATTGGCTTGATTTTCTTTGAGTATGTCCCATCCGCTAACCCGTTTATTCCGCTATGGTAGTCGCTACCGCAAACAGATCAATTTGGCGATCGCCTGTTCCGTTCTGAATAAACTCTTTGATCTGGCGCCTCCGGTGCTAATTGGGGTGGCAGTGGATACCGTAGTACAGCGGGACAACTCCTTTGTGGCCCAGTTTGGTGTCACCAGCATCATCGGTCAATTGGTCGTCATCGGCATTTTGTCTTTCCTAATCTGGAGTGCCGAGTCCATTTTTGAATATTTCTACCAACGTCTGTGGCGCAATTTAGCCCAAAAAATGCAACACAATCTCCGTCTCGATGGTTACGGCCATTTGCAGGAACTGGAGTTGGGCTACTTTGAAGAACGCAGCACCGGGGAGCTATTGGCCCTGCTCAATGACGATGTGAACCAGTTGGAACGCTTTCTCGATGTGGGCGCCAACGAAATCTTGCAGGTGATCACGACGGTGATTTTGATTGGAGGCTTATTTTTCTACGCGACCCCCTCAGCGGCCTGGATGGCGATGGCGCCGATTCCGATCATCATCTGGGGTTCTGTGGCATTTCAGAAAAAGTTGGCTCCCCGCTATGCCGATGTGCGCGAAAAGGTAGGGGTACTCAGCTCGCGCCTATCCAATAACCTCAGCGGCATCACGACTATTAAAAGCTTTACGACGGAGCATTACGAGCTAGAACGGCTCCGCTTTGACAGTGATGCTTATCTTCAAAGTAATGAGCGGGCGATCGCCTTAAGTGCCGCCTTTATCCCCTTGATCCGGATTGCGATTTTGGCTGGGTTTACGGCGATTCTCTTTTTCGGTGGATTGCAGGTGGAACAAGGAGCTTTGGCTGTGGGTACCTACAGTGTTTTGGTATTTATGACCCAGCGGTTGCTGTGGCCCCTGACCCGCCTGGGGCAAACGATGGATCTTTATCAACGGGCGATGGCTTCGAGTAACCGAGTCTTTAATCTCCTCGATACGGAAGTGCAAATTCGTTCTGGGGAGGTAGCCCTGCCCACCCATACGGTCAAAGGGGAGATCAAACTCAACAATATTTCCTTTGCCTACTTTGAGCGAGCGCCGGTTTTGCAAGATTTTTCCCTCCACATTCCTGCGGGGCAAACCATTGCGATTGTGGGGGCGACGGGTTCTGGGAAAAGTACGATTGTGAAATTGCTCCTGCGTTTCTACGAAATTAACCAGGGACAAATTACTGTCGATGGCCTTGATATTCGCGATATCTATCTCAAGGATTTGCGGCGCGCCATTGGTCTAGTGAGTCAGGATGTGTTTCTGTTCCATGGCACCGTGGCGGAAAACATTGCCTACGGCAATCCCGATGCAACTCTCCCAGAAATTATCCAAGCCGCAAAACTTGCGGAAGCCCATGATTTCATTGAAACCCTACCCCAACAGTACGACACCATCGTCGGGGAACGGGGGCAAAAATTATCCGGTGGCCAGCGGCAACGCTTGGCGATCGCCCGCGCCATTTTGAAAGATCCGCCCATTCTGATTTTGGACGAGGCTACTTCTGCTGTGGACAATGAAACCGAAGCGGCGATCGCCAAATCCCTCGAAAAAATCACCCAGCATCGCACCACTATTGCGATCGCCCACCGCCTTTCCACGATCCGCCATTCCGACTGCATTTATGTGATGGATCAAGGCAAAATTGTTGAACAAGGCACCCATGAACAACTCCTTGATCGGCAGGGTTTATACTACAGCCTCTGGCAGGTGCAAACTGGTGCAAAATTACCTGCATTCTAGGTACAATCCTGTGAGCTTGGTCATTGCCTCGCCAAAAATTCGTTACGTCAGGTCATATTCAATGGAAACAATCACCATTCAAGTCGAGTCTCATCTCGCCGAGGCCTATCAACAGATTGATCCTCAAAAACAACGGCAAATCCAAGCATTGCTGAATATTTTTCTTGCCAAAGCAATTAACCCCAAACCACTCCTAGAAGTCATGGAAACGGCGAGTCAGCAAGCTATTGCCCAAGGCATGACACCGGAGATTTTAGAAACAATTTTGGCGGATGAATAAATGCCGCATCATTATTGATACAAACGTACTTGTCAGTGCTTTGGTTTTCTCAAGTTCCAACTGTATGGAAGTTGTAACTTTCGCTCAAAAACAGGGCATTATCCTGACGTCTTTAGATGTTTTGTCAGAATTAAGTGAGGTTCTCAATCGACAAAAATTTGACCGTTATCTGACCAGAGAAATCAGAGACGATTTTTTAACAAGCTTGGCACTAGCCTCTGAAATTGTTCCCATCATCGAAAAAGTTTCGGTCTGCCGCGACCCCAAAGATGACAAATTCCTTGAACTCATTGTCAACGGCAAGGCTGATTTTCTCATCACAGGCGATCAAGATTTACTCGCTCTCCATCCCTTTCGAGACGCTTCCATTCTTACCGTCCAAGACTTCCTGCAAGCTGTTAACTAAGGAATTTGATTTGGCCTTAAGCTAATTGTGGCTGTAATTCAAGAACAGCTTGTCTGGCCCATTGATCTGCCTGCAAAATGTCGTCTAGGGTCGGGTTTGTCTTGTTGTCGTTTTGGTGGCGATCGCAAACCTTTTCGATGAGACGAGGGATATCGAGGAATTCAATTTTTTCTTCGAGGAAAAGGGCCACAGCTTGCTCATTCGCTGCATTTAAAACTGCTGGCATCGATCCCCCGGCCCGTCCCGCAGCATAGGCCAAATTCATGCAGGGATATTTATGGTGATCCGGTTCCCGGAAGGTAAGATCGCCGGCCTTCACGAGGTCAAATTGCTCCCAATCGGTGTGAATGCGTTCGGGGTAGGAGAGGGCATAGAGCAGGGGCAAGCGCATATCAGGCCAACCCAACTGGGCTAAAACCGAGGTATCTTGCAGCTCGATTAGGGAGTGGATGATGCTCTGGGGATGCACCACAATGTCGATGTCGTCGTAATCTTTACCAAAGAGATAATGGGCTTCGATCACCTCTAGACCCTTGTTCATCAGGGTAGCGGAGTCGATGGTAATTTTTTGCCCCATGGACCAGTTGGGATGTTTCAGGGCATCTTTGACAGTGACGGTGGCCAATTTTTCCACAGGCAGATCCCGGAAAGCGCCCCCGGAGGCCGTGAGAATAATCCGCTTTAAACCTCCTTCAGGCACCCCCTGGAGACATTGGAAGATCGCGGAATGTTCGGAGTCAGCGGGCAGTAGTTTCACGCCATATTTTTCGATTAAGGGTAAAACCACTGGCCCCCCAGCGATCAGGGTTTCTTTGTTAGCAAGAGCAATGTCTTTGCCGGCTTCGATCGCCGCAATGGTCGGTAAAAGTCCAGCACAGCCCACAATCCCCGTTACCACGCTTTCGGCATCACCATAACGGGCCACTTCGGCGATCGCCGCTTTGCCAGCGATGATTTGGGGTTGGTGTTCTAAATCTTGAAGGAGAGATTTTAGTTCGGGTAAAAGGCTTTCCTGGCTGGTGGCAACAATCTCTGGGTGGAACTCCCGCACCTGTTCGGCCAGCAGTTGAATGTTACGCCCAGCGGCCATCCCCACCACGCGGAATTTATCGGGGTGCGATCGCACAATATCGAGGGTTTGCGTCCCGATTGATCCGGTGGAACCAAGGATAGAGATGGCTTTAGCGTTGGTCATGATACTTGTTTGCGTGAACCCGTTTGTTGCAGACAATCATCTCATAATCGGGGCTTCGTGGGGACGACTTAAGGGGCGATCGCCGCTGGGATTTCCTCGCTTTTCTGGAAAATCGTGAGTAAAACGCCGAACATCAGATAATGGTGCGCCACGGTTTCCAGGCCAACCCGTTCTCCCATGGCGGTTCGTTCTGCCCGGGAATAGAAACGCAATCCCCCAGGCGAAAAGGGAAAACCATCCCCTTGGCACAATTCTCCTTTGCCATAATCCGCTAGATAAAATTGGCCACCCGGCTTGAGCACCCGCTGCACTTCCCCTAAAACCGTTTCGGGGTTCAGGTAATGTAAAAAACTAATGGTATTAAACGCTGCGTCAAAGGTATTCTCCGGAAAAGGTTGCGCCTCGGCATTCCCCTGGACAAAAGAAAGGCGATCGCCATGGATATTTTTCCGTTGGGCCTGGGCTAACATTTCTGGAGATAGATCCAACCCCACCCCCGTTAATTCTGGATAAAGCTTGCCGAGTCGTTTAAATAATTTGCCCGTCCCACAACCCAGGTCGAGCACATGGCCATCTCTGGGGAAATCAGCATAGGTGAGTAACCGCTTATGGACAGCCTGGTAAAAGGGCGTGGTCAATAAAATGTCGTAATTTCTCGCCCAGCGGTCAAAAAAAGTCTGCTTCCGTTGAAAAAATTGTTCGCTCATGGAGATTTAGCCCAAGAAAACCACAAAGATCCTTTTCGCAGTGTACCGAAGCCCACCAAAAACGGCAGTATAGTAGGACAAATGCGCCCTGACCGTTGACGAGGAGAAAAAATGGGGAAAACACAATTTCAACCAGTAAGCCAGATCCTCGCCCTGGTAAGTTTAGCGACCCTGGCTTTTAGCCCCCAAAGTCTGGCCCAATCCCAAAAGACCTGCGATCTCTCTGGCACTATTTCTCAGATCCTCCAGCGTCCAGAACAGCAACAAACCCAGTGGGGCATTGCGATCCAAGATCCCCAGACCGATAGTTTCTTATTTGAGCACCAAGTCGACACTTTTTTTGTGCCAGCTTCTAACCAAAAACTCCTCACCACTGCCGCTGCCCTCACCGACTTAGGCGCAGACTACCAATTCCAGACGCCCATTTCCCTCGTTCGGCATATCCACGGAGAAGTTCGTTATTTGGTGATTGAAGGTCAAGGAGACCCGACCCTAACCACGGCAAAGCTCCGCACCGCCCTCGAAGAACTTAAAAACCAAGGGATTACGGATGTGGGAGAGGTCATTATTATTGATAGTCCACCGTCCGCAACCCTGTCCCCCACCTGGGAATGGTCTGATTTACCTTGGTATTATGCAACGGCTGTAAATCAGCTTATTCTCAATGAAAATGTTGTCACTGCCACTGTGACGCCCGGAGCCGTGGGGAGTCGCGCCCGTGTCACTTGGTCGGATGCGATCGCCGCCCGCCAATGGCAACTGGATCACCAACTTTTTACAACCCCAGAAGGCGCAAATATTCCCCCAGAACCCCGCCAAACCTATGGGACAAATACCCTCACCCTCCGGGGAGAACTGGCCCCCGATGCACCACCAAGGCAATGGTTTTTATCGATTCCAAATCCTGGCCGCTATGCCCTCGAAACGGTGCAAACTATCCTGCGCAGTCAAAACATTACTTTCAAAGGAGGCCGGGTCATCGACACCGATATCCAGTCCCTACTCCCTGATCCACTCAACAAAGAAAGCCTCCTCTACAAAATTGAACCACTCACGGCGATCGCCTCTGAGCCCTTGGCTGAAATCCTCAAAACCACCAACCAAGACAGCAATAACCTTTTTGCCGAAAGTCTCCTGAAAACCCTTACTACCGCTGACCGAGACCCAGAAACAATCCTAGAATCTATTGGGGTCAATCCTGCCACCTACCGATTGCGGGACGGCTCTGGTCTTTCTCGCCATAACCTTGTCACTCCCATGGCCTTAATTCAAACCTTGGACGGTATGCTGACCCATCCCCAGGGGGAAATTTACTGGAATTCTTTGGCGATCGCCGGCCGCACAGGCACTCTCCAAAACCGCTTTCAAGATACCCCAGTAGAAAACCATTTCTTTGGGAAAACAGGCACTATGACCCACGTTTCTGGCCTCTCTGGCTACCTCGATCTACCCGATGACAGCACCTTATTGGTCAGTATTTTGGCGAACCAAACCGGCCAATCGGCCCGAATTACCCGTCAAGCCATTGATGATGTTGTCGTCGCTGTCCATGATTGGCACTCCTGTTCCACGACCCAGCCATAACCTCCGCTGTTGATCGAGTACAAGGCGAATATTCAATTTTTCCGATTCAAGTTGCAACAATGACCCCAGACGCCATCTCCGCTACCCTCACTGAATTTTTTCCCGACGCCAAAATTAACCACACAGACAACAAAACTTGGAAAGTACACAAATCCCAAGCTCGGTTTCACCTACTGGTGAGCCTGTCTAGTGATGGTCAAATGCTGCGGATCTTTGTACCTGTCGCGTCCCAGGACGACGCAGAACCCTATTATGGCCAGTTGCTCGAAAGTAACTTTAATGAAAATAAACTCGTCCGCTACGCCCTCAACCAGGGTTTACTTTGGGGCGTATTTAAATATCCCTTAGAACAACTTGACACCGCCATTTTCCAACAGGTGTTAACAGAAATGGTGGCTTTACACCAACAAAATCTCAGTCCCTTTTTTAATCAACTGGCCGAAGATAAAGTGCGAGAAATTATCCGTGCCGCCAAGTCCCAGGGGCAAAGTATCGAAAAGACGATGCAAACGATTACCCGGTTTTACCAAGAAGGGATTATGGGGGGCCTCGACCAAGAACCCAGGGAACAACAGCGGGCTTTATTGGCTTGGCAGCACCAATTAGAACGGCTCTGGGATGAAGAGGAATAGCCACGAAAAAACCCCGTTAGGGTTGAACGAGGTCTTGGAAAAAATTAAATTGCCAAAATTTGCTTGGAAACCAAACAGATTGGATTTATTCGTAGAGCCAAGCTTTGGTGGCGGGTTCCCAGTTGGCCAATTCAGATTCAGAGAACCAGAGGGCAATTTCACTGGCAGCGGTGTCGGGGCCATCGGAACCGTGGATCAGGTTACGGCCAATGTCCACACCGAAGTCACCCCGGATTGTGCCGGGTTCTGCTTCGAGGGGGTTGGTGGCACCGATGATTTTCCGGGCGGCGGCGATCGCCCCTTTCCCTTCCCAAACCATGGCGACGACGGGGGCAGAAATAATGAATTCTACGAGGCTACCGAAGAACGGTCTTTCTCTGTGAACGCCGTAGTGCTGCTCTGCTAATTCGCGGGAAACAGAAACCAATTTTAGACCGACGAGCTTAAAGCCTTTTGCTTCAAAACGATGGATAACATCGCCGACCAAACCGCGCTGAACACCGTCCGGTTTAACCATTACAAATGTGCGTTCCACAGAATTCTCCTTTGGACATATACAAAACCACAGGTCAGCGTAACATAAGTTTTACCCTTCGTTGCGCCTAAAATGGAGTGGGCGATCGCCTTTATTTTTCTAAGAATTTTTTGGGTGATGGCGCTGACTTTTTTCTAGCTGACGGAATTGTGCTTCGAGGGGATCGATGAGATCGGTTTCTGCTTCCACTTGCCACAGGGACAATTCCAAATCGGCGATCGCCGCATCCAAGCTCCCCCCCATTAATTCTTGCTGGAGGGTTTGTAACTGCTGTTGGGCGATCGCCGTCCGTAACCGCGTCACATACCAATCTTTTTGGAGTTTAATGTGATTGATTTTGTCTTCGAGGGCCTCAAGATCGTGACGTACACCTCGGATAAAGGCTTGTTGTTCTTCCCGTTGCGCCTCCAGTTTCGCCAACATTTCCCCATAGGTTTGTCGTCTGGTGATCGCCGCTTTTGCTAAGGTTTCATCGCCACAATCCAGGGCCAATTTTACCCACTGCTGCCATCGCTGTACCATTGCCGCCATAGTTTTTCGGTGTCGTTCTCCCCGTTTAGCACTCGCTACCGCCTGGGCCACGGCCCGCCGCATTTGGATCAATTTTTTTTCCATGTCCCAGAGGGTCTGCTCCAGGATGTGCTCTGGATCAGCGGCAGGTTGCCACCATTGTTGAATGCCATCCCAGGTGCGCCGGAAAAAATTCATCGTGCCCAGTGTCCCGCTTACTGACGCGTTTCAACTACTAATCTAGCCCAGGGGGCGATCGCCTCGTTTAGGAGGCCGGTGACAGTTGATGGTAATAAACCTCCGCTGCAATTTTTTGAGCCTTAAATTGACGCATCAGATCATCGGCTTTGGCTTCTGAATCGACTTCTGCCATCTGAATGGCTTGGCCCACGGGGAACTGCCGCACAAAAGCTCCATCAATCACTGCTTTAGCACGCTCCAGGGCGCTGGGACTCGTATTCCGGAAAATCACATAGTAATACCCCAACTTCAAGCCATCGGGGGTAGCCAAAGGTGTCCCCGGAAAGCCAGGCACTGGCGCAAGGGGGGTTGCTGTTGCTTGATCTGGAGTCGAGGGTGGTGTTGTGGCACTGGTAGACGCAGTGGCATCGGTATTTTCGGTGTCCGTGGCCACGCTGGGATCAATGATACTGAGATTGTCTAGGCGCAATTCGATAAATTCTTGGGAGGCTAGATTAACGGTGCTAGAGGTCGTCGGCGCAGTGGTCTCTGGCGTTGTCGCCGTGGTCTGGGCAGGGGAGGATTCTGCGGCTGTTTCCGGGGCTGGGGTTGGGGTAAATAAATCGGGAACGGCGATCGCTAAGGCCACCAATCCACCCCCTAAAATGGCTGCTCCCAAAAAAGCAAGACCTAATTTCCAACGTGGCGTAGGCGGGGTAACAGGTTGGCTGCTGGCATCTAGACTTTTGAGGAGTTCCTCCGACGATTGCAGGTAATCTTCCGGGGGGGGCGTGGACTGCTCCCAGGGGGAAAGGGGGCCAGCAACGGCAGCGATAGTGTCTGTTTCAGAAGCCTGTGCTGGTTGTTGGGCCATTAATTCGCCATCATCACCCTGATCAAGAGCTGCAGATCCTCCATCGAGGGGCGGTTCTGGACTCGGAGGCGGTGTGAATCGCTCGGATGGTGGCCGCTGTTGCCGATAACGTTGCAATTCTCGGTCTAGATCTAGGTCTAAATTGTCTAAAGCAGCCTGAAAGCTAGCATTTGCGGCGTTAGGGGGGGCTTGATTCATCCGAAAACTCCTACACTCTCAACGGAGAACAATCAATGGGATGGGGAAAGGCGATCGCTTCTTGGTCACCCCACCGTCAAACTAAGGGGTTGGGAGACTCAACTTTCTCTAAAATACTGCATTTTTTTCGGCCACCGTCAATTGTTCTAAATTGACCTTTTAGGGCTGGATCTTTTTTCCTTTTATCTTAAGGAAATGGCCCCGGCGATCGCCCCAGAATTGATCCTTACCTCACCAAGCTTTGGCGAAAAAGCAAGCTACTGCGGCCCTAGGGCGCAAGAAATAAACGTTAACTTCTGTAATATTTTTTAATCTTTCCGAGGGATAGCCCCTGACTCCCTTATGCTAATCAGTAAGAAATTTTATTTTTTAAAGTCTTCTGATATAACGGAGGTCTGGTTTGACAATTCCTTTATTACAATACGCCCCCTCGAGCCAAAACACTCGGGTAGCAGGGTATACCGTCGGTGGCGACGAGCAGCCTTTTGTGTTTACAACCGATAACGTCATTAGCGATTCTGACTTTGACGTTCTCATCAACGCTGCCTATCGTCAAATTTTCTTCCACGCTTTTAAGTGCGATCGCCAACAGCTACTCGAATCCCAGTTGCGCAACGGTCAAATCACTGTCCGTGACTTCATTCGGGGTCTGTTGCTGTCGGAAACCTTCATCGATAGCTTCTATAACAAAAACAGTAACTATCGCTTTGTTGAGCAGTGTATCCAACGGGTACTCGGTCGCGATCCCTTCAGCGAACAGGAAAAAATTGCCTGGTCAATCGTGATCTGCACCAAGGGTCTAGCGGCCTTTGTTGACCAACTCCTCAACACTGATGAGTATATGGAAAACTTCGGCTATGACACGGTGCCCTACCAGCGCCGCCGTAGCCTCGCTAGCCGTGAGCAAGGTGAGACACCCTTTAACATCAAGTCTCCCCGTTACGATGCTTACTACCGCTCCCAGTTGGGCTTCCCCCAAGTGGTTTGGCAAAATGCAGTCCGTCGTTTCCGGACTCCCGACCGGGTGCCCCAAGCTGGCGATCCCGCTCTCTTCCTCAACATGGCGCGTTCTGCCCAGATTCCCAAAGTCAACGTTCGGGTTTCCGCCGCAGACATCAGCCTTGCCGCAGTGCCTTACCGCAACTAAGACGGACAACTTTTAGCATCCCATGGGGTGTTATTGTTTTGTTCTAAAAAATTGAATTACCGTCTTTAATCTTAGTTTGAGCAATTTTATGTTGTTTGGACTGATATTAAGGGGCGGTAATTTTGTTATGGGGTATTGAGCCTTTGCCCAAGCCCCTAAGAGAACAGAAAAAATCTGATTTTGTTTTCAGTCAAAGACTTGGGAAAATAGCAAACGAGACGATAAGTATAGCAATAGGTTTTGCAACAGAGGTGATGACCATGGCGAAGGGGATTGTGATTTTTGATATCGACGGGGTGATTCGCGATGTGAGTCAGTCCTACCGGCGGGCGATCGCCGATACCGTCGAACATTACACCCAGGGGGAATATCGCCCCAGCAATGGTGAAATCGATAGTCTCAAGGCCGAGGCCATTTGGAATAACGATTGGAAAGCCTCCCAGGAACTGATCCGCCGTTGGGATGAGACGATTCCTGTCAATTTTAAAGAGCTCGTCGCTTTTTTCCAGCGCAAATACCGGGGTCACAATTTTGATGGGTATATCAACGATGAACCGTTGCTCGTCACCAAAGCCTATTTTGAGTCCCTCACCGCTGCCGATATTGCCTGGGGCTTTTTTAGTGGTGCCATGCGGGGTTCTGCTGAACACGTACTAAAAGGTCGTTTGGGCTTAGAAAATCCTGTGCTCATTGCCATGGAAGATGCCCCCGAAAAACCTGATCCCAAGGGATTACTCGCGGCGATCGCCCAACTCGAAGCCGCATCAGCCCAGACCCCCGTCGCCTACGTGGGAGACACCGCTGCCGATATGCGCACCATTACCAATGCCATCAGCCAACAGCCCCAACGACGATGGCGAGCCATTGGGGTGATCCCGCCCCATGCCCAGACTGGTGACGACAAGGAGTATATGTATGCCTCTAACTTGCAGGATGTCGGGGCCAATATTGTTCTCCCAGGAGTGCAAGAGCTATTACCTGAGGTTTTATTACAACTATTTTGACGTTTTTAAAACCCAGAATTTCGAGCAATCCCCCAAGAAAAAACAGCCCGGAGGCTGTCTGATCAACTTATTTCAAGTGCGCTAGTTGAAGTGCGTCAGATTGTGACGGTATAAAAAGACATATCAAAAAGGGTTTTATGATGACAGCGAGACTGGGGAGAAAAACAACCCAGGCATAAGAGCCATGAGGCTTGATGTTAAAGGGTAGCTGCCCGCTTAATCTTCATGATCTTCAAAGGGATCCTCAAGTTCTACCGAAGGAGGCCCGAAGGCTGTGTAAATCGAAAACCCTGTTACGGCGATCACAACCACCGCAATGCCGATGCTAAGAACTGTTGCAGAATCCATAGGTGTATCTCAGTTTATGATGACTCTTCCTCTATAATATTACGGAACATTACAAAAATCCTTTACGATACACGAATCCTATGGCACAGCGTACTCGGTTGGGAGATATTCTCAAGCCTTTGAATTCTGAATACGGTAAAGTCGCTCCCGGTTGGGGCACCACACCGCTCATGGGCGTCTTCATGGCGTTGTTTTTAGTATTCCTGCTTATTATTCTCCAGATCTACAATTCTTCTCTGATTCTCGAAGGTTTTGAAGTGGATTGGACTGCCCTTGGTTTCTAAGGATTTGCCAATCACCATTTTTGAAGCCATTTTTCTGCTGAGATCCGGGTCTACCCGGATTTTTTGTGGTTAGTCACTTACAACCAGGGCACAATTTCCCGCAGGGTATCCCGGAGCACTTCTTTCAGACTATCGGCTCCTTCTTTAAAATCATCTTGGGCTTGTTCCCACTGGAGACGCTCCTGGGCATCCTGGCGATCGCCTAAAATATCTGGGTCATTGGGCTTGTACTGGAGCGCTTCGTCGTAGGCATTGATGGCAGCTTGGTACTGACCCGTCGCTTTGTAGGCATTCCCCAAACGCGCCCAAATATCTCCATCGGCATCGTCTAGGCGGAGGGTATTTTCGTAGGCGGCGATCGCCTCGGTGTAATTTTCAGAGTCATAGAGTAAATTTCCTAGACTGCGCCAACTGGGATGATCATCGCTATTTAGGGCAACGACACGTTGGTAGGCATTGATGGCCGTGGGGCGATCGCCATTTTGTTCTGCGTTCCAGGCGAGGTGATACCAGGCCCGGTCGTTGTTAGGTTCGAGGCGAGTGACATTGGCAAAGGCATCCTGGGCTTCGGTGTAATTGCGGAGATTTTCCTGGGCCATGCCGAGGCTATACCAGGCGGGAGCGCGGTCTGGCTCCAGTTCTACTACCCGGACATAGGCATTTTTGGCGTCCCGGTACCGTTGCAGTTTGCTATAGCTGTTGCCCTGCTGGTACCAAATATCGGCGTTCCGGTCGTCAAGTTTGAGGGCCTGCTGGTA
Organism: Picosynechococcus sp. PCC 8807; assembly: GCF_001693295.1. NCBI lineage: Bacteria > Bacillati > Cyanobacteriota > Cyanophyceae > Chroococcales > Geminocystaceae > Picosynechococcus > Picosynechococcus sp. PCC 8807. Next base: position 856,718 of record NZ_CP016483.1, on the reverse strand, counting down.
GGCGGCGATCGCCGCATTATATTCGGCACGGTTGTGGTGAATCCAGCCCTTCTCAAACCAGGCCCAGACCTGCTGAGAATCTAATCTGAGAAACGCATCGAGACTACTAAGGGCGGCATCGGTTTCTTCGCGACGGAGATGAAGTCGCGCCTTTGCTTCCCAAACCATCGCTTGCCGGGCATCTTCCTGAATAGCGCGGTCGAGAAAAGTTAGGGCTTGGTCATCCTGTTGGTGATCGCTGGCGATTTTACCTTTGCCCCACCAAGCTTCCCAACGGCGGGGATTGACCTCCAACAGCTGATCATAGGCCCCCAAAGCGGCGTCAAATCGTTCGAGGGCTTGGAGGACTTGGGCCTTTCCCAAAAGCGCTCCTTCATGGTCTGGGACAGTCTGTAAAATTTCTTGGTATTGGGCGAGGGCTTGCTCCAGTTGATTTTGAGATTGGGACAGTTGGGCCTGTTCGTATTGGGCCATCAAAGCTTGGCGCTCTGACCACCACCGCCACCCTGCATGAACACCCAGACCAGTGCCCACCAACGCCGCTAAGCCAACACCGAGAAGGGCGGCCTTGATCGCCTGGTGATTAACGCTCAAACGCTGGTATTGCTGGGAAACGACCGTTGAGAGGTAATTGAGGGGGGCGATCGCCGTTTGTTTAATGTGTTGAATGCTGCCCGTTACGGGTGACAAAACACGGGTGCTCGTTTTTGGTGACTGTGTCCCCTGGGCCGCCAATGGCTGCAAGGCTTGTTGGGCTTCTGTGGCTGTCCCGAAGCGATCGCGCCAATTATGGTGCACCATCTTAGAGAGAAAGTGCCTGACCTCTGCTGAAATTTCCACTTGATCCTGCCATTGCACTTCCCCGGTTTGGGCATCGAGGGGAATTTTGTCGGGGGCGGTACCCGTCAGAGCCGTAATCGCAATCATCCCCGCCGCATAGAGGTCGCTACAGTAACGGGGATAGCCCTGAATCTGCTCTAGGGGCATATAGCCTTGGGTACCGATGGCAATGGTGGGCCGACCGGAAGTAGTCGCAAATTGGTGGGTGACCTGTTTAACCGCACCAAAATCAATGAGGCAGAGTTTTTGATCGGCTTGGCGGCGAATGAGGTTACTGGGGTTGAGATCCCGGTGAATTACCTGGTGCTCGTGGACAAAAACCAACAATTCCAGGATTTCTTGCACAAGGGCGATCGCCCCTGCCGGAGGACAGGGAGAGAGCCGCTGTAGTTCATCCCAGAGACTTTGTCCTTCGATGTATTCTTCAACCAGATAAAATTCTTGGCCTTCCTCAAAATAAGCCAGCAACTGGGGAATTTGCGGGTGCTGACCCAATTCATCGAGAATTTTTGCCTCAGTTTCAAACAAACGCCGGGCCGTTGTTAGGGTTTCTGTGTCGGTGGTTTGGGGCTTGAGGAGCTTCACCACACAGATGGGCCGCTTTGGGCGATCTCGGTCTTCTGCTAAAAAAGTCGCCCCAAATCCTCCCTGGGCCAGAGACCGGAGAATATGGTAACGTCCGCGCAGGGTGTGTCCAGGGGCCAATAGGGAAGCAGTCATCGGCAGCGGGGAAATAAAAGCAACAGATTAAAATCGCAGGGGCAAGGGTTACCGGAGGACAAAATTTTCAAAAAGATCACCTTGTTCCATAGTAATCGGGACTTTCACAAATCGGGGGCCGTCTCAATTTTGTAAACGATTGGGGGAGAGGTTGAAAAATAGGGTTGATCGCCGAATATCTTGGGTACTGCCGGCACTGGTGAGGGTAAAGGCGCGGAGATGGTTAAAGAAGGGTTTGGCCACATAATCGACCACCCGCAGGATCGGCACTTGGGTTTTGAACAGTTGGGAACCTTGACGCCAATCGGCAAAAAGATAGCCGCTGTTTTCGGGAGGCAGTTGGGCAATGCTGGTCTGGAAATCTTTGTTTTTCAGGAGCGATCGCCCGGTATTAGCTTGGATCGCCCGGCTGAGGGTTTTCACAGAAGTGGCAAAGAGTTCGTACTCGTCAACGCTGAGGTGCGCCCCCCGGACATCGGCATTGAGTTGTACCAGCTCATCTTGGTCTTGGGTATCGATGGCTGTCCAGGCGGTGACGCGGCGATCTCCCAAGGGTAAACGCCCCACACTTAAGCCTTTTTCCTGGGCCAAGCTATCAAAATGTTCAATGACGGGATCGAGGTTGACCTCCGGTTGTCGTTCCGCCACAAAGAGCCATTCCACATCATTGCGTTCGGCATCGGGGACGAGGGCCAGGGCATATTCCCCAGAAATCCACGCAAAAATATCTTCGGGGAGGTCAATGCCCAGGGGATCTTGGATTGCGGCGACTGCCTGTTGCAAGATCTGGGATAAGGGACTTTTCGGATTTAACCCCGTGGTCGCTTCACCCCAGAGGGCCTTTAAATCTCGCCCAGCTACGGCAAACATCGCCTCCTGGGGAATGTAGTTGAGGACATGGGTCGGTGCCGTGGTCGCCCCTGGCATCAGGCTAGGTTCAGTGTCCCCAATCAAAGCCGTTTCCGCCACTAACCCCTCTGGATGAAGACCGATGGCGATCGCCAAACGTTGTTCGAGGGTCGGTTCTTCTGGGGTCGGATCGTTGGCAATCCAAGCGCTGAGGGCGGGTAAATTCGCTACCATCACGCCGATATGTTTCCGGTCAATGGTTTCTAGGGCTTCTGTATATTGCGGGTCATGGCTCAAATTCAAATCTGGCACCTGCACCGTATTAATCGCACTGCGTAGCACCTTTGCTTCGTTGGCAAACAGTACATAATTACCCACAATCGCACTAGCAAACCGATGGCTACCCGCCTGGGGAATGACTAAATTTACTCCCTTATATTGATCAAACGTCAAACCCGCTTCTGGGGCGATCGCCTGTTCCGTATAAGAAAGCTGTAGAAATTCCTTAGCTAAGGCCTGATCCCGTGCTTCTACCACCAATAAATAGCCCGGTTGCACCCCATTACTCGGATCGCGATCCACATCTAAGGTAGTCACCGCCAAGCTCAACTCGTCCCCCAGCCACGGTTCAATCTGCTTGCTGTAATCCAGTCCCGTCGCACTGAGTAAACTTGTTTTCACCTGTTGTAATTCCGTGAGCGTCGCCCGCCGTTTACCCCAAGGGGTTTGCACGAGGCCCAGAGCGGCTAATTTCTCTGGATTCACCACTAGCGAAAGCATCAATGGCGCTTGCCGGGGAACAAACAAGGCTGCTGCCGGATTGCGCGCCACCCCACCTTGCAACCAAGGTAAGGGACTCTGTTTAAAAATAGCGAACCAACTGCCTAGCCCCACCGAGAGCAGAAGCACCACCAGAAGACCGAGATACACAAAAAAGGAACGAGATTTCATGGGCTGCCTAGAAACGCACGGCATTCATTATCCCATTGTGCTGGGAGGATCGAAAATTCCCGACCGCGAAAAGGTTTATTTACGTTTCTTCGCCTTCCAGGTGCCGCCGTAGCGATAGTTAGGATTATTGGTTGCTAACTCGCGCCGACAATCAGGGCAAACTAACACCCACTGCTCACTCGCATCATATTGAATCCGGTAACGAACTGCCGCAATGGTTTGGCAATAATCACAGTTTTTCTCTCGAATACGCATGACTCAGAACTGAGGCTAAAAAATTTATTTCTTGTTGCATGGCGTTAAGGCTGGGGGAAAATCAGCGTCCAATGGCGTTCTGAAGATTGATAAACTTGGGCCTTGCTTAAGCCCGCTTCGGTGGCGATCGCCTCAATTTCAGGCACCGTAAACGCCGCATGGAGCGAATCCCAGAATAATTGCCGTTGACGCGCATCAAAACCCGGCCCCTCAGCAGCAGCAACGATCTGGTCAATGGCGGCGGTGCTATCGGGACGAAACAAATCCCGCACGATAATTTTTCCCTGGGGTTTGAGGAGACGGCCCATTTCCTGAAAACAGGGCAACGGATCAGGTAAATGGTGAATCAGGCTATTGGAAATAATCACATCAAAGCTTTGGCCGGGCCAGGGCAAATGTTTCGCATCGGCATAAACCAACTCGATTTGTGCTGTTAAACCTGCGGCCACAACGTTTTTTTGTCCCAGGGCGAGCATCGACTGCGCTAAATCAGTGACTTTAATCTGCCATTGGGGGCGCTGTTGCCCTAACAAAATCGGAATTTGTGCTGTCCCTGTGCCCAAATCTAAAACGAAAGCGGTTTCTTGGGGGTAAGTTGTAACCACGAGATCCGCAAAATCTTGATTCACCGCTCGAAAATCCATCGCATCGTAGGCGATCGCCTCGGCGGGATCGTCCATCACTTCCGGTTCTAAAATTCTTGTTAACGCCATCTTTCGTTTATTCCTGAAAAAATATCTCCGGATTGATTCTGATTGTCTAATGTTCTAAAAAATTCGCTACACTGCCGATATTAAGTGTTCGTCTGTAATGTCATTGTTCTCGCCCTTTCGTCTGATTTCTCTCATCGGTTGCACCAGTCTTTTGAGCCTTGGCGCTTGCCAAAGGATTGACCCGGCCCTCTACGACTGTCAAAAACTTTTGGCGCAAATCCAAAGCACCGTCACGGAAGCCCAGACCCTTGTCCAGAACGAACCAACGACAGAAGCTCCGCAAACTTTTAATTTTGAGCGTTGGCTCCAGGCGGCCGATGCCCTGAAAATGGGGGCCGAGGCGATCGCCCAACTGCGTCTCCGGGATAGCCAGGTTAAAACCTACCAAACGCAAATTAGCGATATTTACCAACGTCAGGCCGAAGCCACCTATGCCATGGTAAAAGCGCGCCAGGACAAAGACCTAGAAGCGGCCCAAACTGCCCAGTCCCTGAGCCAGACCGCAGGCACCGAAGAACAAACCATTGGCCAGGCCCTTGATGATTATTGCCAAGCCAAATATCAAGCTGTCACCGCTACAGAAGACCCATAAGCCAAGCAAAATTTAAAATGCTTAGGGTTTCCGGGAGGGTTTAGGTTTGCGGGCGATCGCCTGACCCGCCCCATCCTGGGGAAAACCGAGGGGCCGAATCACCTGGTTTTTCCTGGCTGCTTCTTTGGCCTTTAGTTCCGTGTAATCTAGCCAATGGATGCAGTCTACCGGACAAGTATCAATCGCCTCTTGGACAATTTCCTCCGCATCTCCATCCTGGCGATAGGCCCGGGCACGACCATGTTCTTCTTCGATATAAAAGGTGTTGGGGGCCGTGTGGGCGCAATGTTTGCAGCCGATGCAGGTGGTTTCATCCACATACACCCCTTTTTGGCGCAGCAGGCCGCCTAGTTCCGGTTCAAACCCAGACCGTTCCGTGTCATTTCTTAAAAAGCCCCCCAACTCCGGCTCAAAACCAGACCGCTGGGGGGAATTTTCAAAAGTCATACATTAGCTCCAGCGCTGGACGACGAGGCGAATCGAGCCATCTTCGTTTTTCTGCTGTTCACTGACTTGGAAGCCTTGTTTGTTGGTTTCGTTGAGGATGGTGTGGTAAGCATAGCCCTGGGTGAGACGTTGGAGGAAGCCATCAACGGTTAGAGGTTGCTGCCAATATTGCAAATCCGCGACGAGTTCATATTCATGGCCATTCCAGCTAAAGCCGATGTCGTAGTCATTGTTCTGTTGGATGACAACTTCAGCGGTGCGGCGATCGCCTTTATAACCCCGCACAGCACTGGGGCCTTCTTTCCACTCAATGTCCATGTCCTTGAGGGCAGACTTGAGGGAAGTCAAATTACGGATTTTGGTTTTGATATTGCTGAAATGAGACATAGGATTTAACGGGGCTATTTATAGAGGTTTGCAAAAAAAATCACCAATTGCTTTGGACGGGGTTCGTCGTCATTGCAGTTTGGCTTACCGGTTGGGCAAAATATTCCGAGGTTTGTTCTTGGGAGAGAACAACGCCCAGTTGCTCTTCGATCGCAGCGGTCACTTCTTGGCATGAAGACCCGACAATGCCTGTGACCTTTTCTTGGACACGGCCATCAGGATAAATGATGAATTCTAATGTCTCCATGTTCATGGGTGCGCTTCCTCATTGGCATGGTGGGAAAGTTGACCAATTTGGCGGGGGACAATATACGGAATTTTGCCCTTAACTTTCCAGCACATTTGTGTTTACAGCAGTTTAACAAATCTCGACAATGGGGGGGTAGCTTGCCGCCGCAAATCGTAAGATTCCTTTCATTTTTAGGTGGCTAAATAGATGATTTTCAATGGTGATTAGGCGATCGCCCCAATGGTTGACTCCCTCGCCTAGCGCAATGGCCACCAAGCCACTTTATCCCGGGTCGCACTATAGACTTCCTTGAGGCCTTCTGGATTCAACACATGGATCAGATCCCCTTGTCCCTCAGCGGATTTTTCTGTCTTAATCAGTTCCACCTTCGTCATCCCCTTCAACACCTGTTCCACAGTGCGGTGATTTAACTGGCAGGCATGGGCAATGATATCTACGGGGAGATCAAAGCTAAAAACGCCATCACTCTGGGGTTGATTGGCCAGCGATCGCTCTTGGTAAATCAAAGCCCGCAGCAGGGAAGCGACGGCCTGGGGCGGGTAGGTACTACAGTTCAGCAGATGGTACTGGAATTTTTCCCGTAACTCGAAACTCAGATTATAGCGATCGCGAAAATCAGCACTCTGGTCATAGATCCGTTGTACCGTTGCTACTGGAATTTTCAGCACATCGGTAGTTTTGTAGGCTTCCACCAAACTGGGAAAACTCCGACTCACCTGTCCAAACCCAACGGGAAGATTGCGCATCCCAAAACAACTGCCCATGTAGGTGATCGCTAAGATGCGGTCGAGGGGCGTACTCCGCACAATCACTGGCCCCCCCGCCAGTAACACGTAGAGAAATTCCAAATTGTGGTTCGGGCGAAAAGCTGTATAGATCGGCCGACTGGAATAGAGTTTCTCGGTGATCAGTTCCGCTGGATCAAGCCAATTTTGCAGTGCATCTGGATCCATTCCCCGAAAGAAAAAATTGTTTTCGGTTAACTCAGTGATGATTTCTGGCACTTTGGGAGCTTGGACAGATTTTGCCATGGAAATTACAAACGTATTAGATTCAGAAGCTACAGGCGTTTCCTTCTGATTCTAGTCGAAAAGCTCGATGTAACCGAGTCATCAATCGCCCCTGGGTGAGGTTTTGCCATGGCCCAAGTTTCCTCAAACCGGGACATTAAGATTGCCTCAGCACGGGTTGGGACTCTGCATTGACCGCAAAGACCTTTGCCTGTTTTGGCCTGAGATAAACGGTTTGGCCAACTTCAACTTGTAATTGGGCAAGTTTTTCTCGACTAAGGTGGGCCATGATAATTTCTTGATCTGCCGTTAGTACCTCTACTTGAACATCGGAACCTCGATAAATGATTCGCTTGACTGTACCGGGCAAAGCAGTCGGATCACCATCGATTTGTAAATCTAGATCATGGGGGCGAACAAATACAGCATGGGTCGCGTGATGGGGGGTTGTGTCCGGGTGATTACGAATCAAGGAGTGATGACTGGGTAAAACATTCACTTCCCCGATGAAGTTCATCACAAACGGAGTCGCAGGGTGGTCATAAATTTCCGCAGGACTGCCGACCTGTTCAATGCGCCCGTGGTTCATCACAACAATTTCATCGGCAACTTCCATCGCTTCTTCTTGATCATGGGTGACAAAAATACTTGTGACATGAACTTCTTCATGGAGACGACGCAGCCAAGCTCGGAGTTCTTTTCTGACTTTTGCGTCTAGGGCACCGAAGGGTTCATCAAGCAGTAAAACCTGGGGCTGTACCGCTAGGGCACGGGCTAAGGCGACCCGTTGACGTTGACCGCCGGATAATTGGGAAGGGTAGCGATCGCCTAAACCTTGCAGTTGAACCAGATCTAACAGTTCTTCGACCCGCTGGCGGATCAGATGCTTGGGTTTTTTGCGGATCTCAAGCCCAAAGGCAACATTTTGGCGGATGGTTAGGTGTTTAAACAGGGCATAGTGCTGAAATACAAAGCCAATATTCCGCCGCCGAATATCTACATGGGTGGCATCTTGACCGTTGATAATCACTTGCCCGTGATCAGGGGTTTCTAGTCCGGCGATCGCCCGGAGGAGGGTTGATTTTCCAGAACCAGATGGCCCTAATAAGGCGACTAATGTCCCTTCTTTGACTTCTAAATTGATATTTTCTAAAGCCTGAAACGTACCAAAGTTTTTATAAACCGAATCAACAAAAATACTCATTTTTTTCTACAGTAATAAGGGGAATTTTTATCAAGTTAAGCGAAATAAATCATGGCCTAAATTGCCATTAAGCGGAGTGGGTATTCCGTTCTAAGATCTCTTTCAGCACCAGCGTCACACAGGCAAGTAAAGCTAAAACAACCGCCGCCGCAAAAGCTGATTCTGTCGCATAATTATTATGTTCCTGTTCTACAAAAATTGGTAATGTTGATGTTTTGCCGAGGATACTCCCGGAAACGACAGAAACAGCCCCAAATTCTCCCATCGCCCGGGCATTTGTCAGCAAAACGCCGTAGAGTAATCCCCAACGAATATTTGGTAGTATCACCCGCCAAAAAATTTGCCAATCACTAGCACCAAGAGTACGAGCTGATTCTTCTTGATCTGATCCCATTTCTTCTAAAACAGGAATAACTTCTCTGGCGACAAATGGCAACGTTACAAAAAGTGTGGCAATCACCATGCCTGGTAAAGCAAAAAGGATCTTGATATTTGCCTGTTCAAAAAGAGAACCTAGCCAACCATTTTGCCCATAAAGTAAAACAATCATCAAGCCAGCAACAACGGGGGAAATTGAAAAAGGAAGATCGATCACACTGAGACATAGAGTTCGCCCCCAAAATTGTTTTCTTGCCAATACCCAAGCGGCACAAAGACCAAATATTGTATTCAATGGCACGCTAATTAAAGCAATGATCACCGTTAATTTAACTGCTTGAATAAAAGCGCGGGCCTGGAGTGATTCAAAGAAAACTGAAACTCCTTGGTGAAAGGCTTCATAAAAAATGGCAAGAATGGGAATTAAAAGAATTAAAGCGAGATAAGTAAGTGTAATCCCAATTAGCCATTGGGGAGAAAGTTTAAATTCAAAGGATTTAAGTTTAGTTTGCATAGCGCCTTCCCCATTGCTGTAGAAAATTGATAATGAATAGAAGCAGCAAAGAAACAATTAACAGCACTGAACCAATCACCGTCGCCCCTTCGTAATCAAAAGCTTCTAGGCGTTGGAAAATTAACACTGGGGCAATTAAATCTTTGAAAGGAATCCCCGATGAAACAAGCACAACGGAGCCATATTCACCGACAGCCCGTGAAAATCCGAGGGCAACGCCCGTTAAGATTGGTGGGATTAGGGGTGGAAAAATAACGCGCCAAAAAGTCTGGCTTTCTGTCGCTCCTAAAGACCAAGCGGCGTGTTCTGTTTCTTCTTCGAGTTCGCGTAATACTGGCTGGAGAGTGCGCACCACAAAGGGAAGAGAAATAAATAACATCGCGATAAAAACGCCGATTCGGGTGTAGGCAATCTTGATCCCTAAGGGAGCAAAAAGTTGTCCAATCCAACCTTGATCGTTATAGAGTGTCGCTAAAACGAGACCTGCAACGGCTGTCGGTACAGCAAAAGGAATATCAATGGCTGCGTCAACAATTCGTTTGAGGGGGAATTCATAGCGGACTAAGACCCAAGCGATGATCGTGCCTAATATGCCATTAATTGCCCCAGCGGCGATCGCCGTAATAAAAGTCACACCATAGGCAGACAAAGCCACCGGAGATAAAGCAATTTCTAGGTATTCTGAGGCGCTTAAGCTCAGGGATTTTTGGATCAAAGCGAAGGTTGGCAAAATCAAAATCAACGCTAGGTAAGTAATTGTTACTGACCAAGGGATTGTATTTTTTGGAAATTGGATTGACCTTGCCGAAAATAATTTACGCGGCAGTGCTAAAGATAGAATTTTCATCGTTTACATAACAGAAATGACTGGTAGATTACTGAAAAATTAAAGATATTTATTTCACCACCCGTCAGTTTTCGGAGACTCTTTATGGTAAACCCCAACATTATGATCCTCTAGGTAGAGGAGTGCGTCTTTTACTGCCTGATTAAGACCAGAAATCTGTAAATCAAACCAACCACTAACAGTATTATCTCGGCCTAAAGTTGCTGCCAAAATATTGACTTGAACATTATATTTAACAGCTAACTGGGTGATGATTGGATCCTGTTGATACTGCTTCGGGATTTGTACCAGAATATTAACTTGGGTGTGGCGATCGCCTGGATTTTTTTCTGCTGATTTATGAGACATAATTGCTGTACCTCTCCTATTCAAGAATTCAGCTTGATGTTCAATTAATTACTGTTGAAAAATTTGATCAAAGATGCCACCATCACCAAAGAATTTAGGTTGTGCTTCGCGCCAGCCACCAAAGTCTTCAATGGTTGCTAGGTTTTCAATCGCTGGATATTGATCCGCGACTTGAGCCGCAACATCAGGATCTGTCGGTCGGAAACCAACTTCTGCAAAAATAGCTTGAGCTTCAGGGGTGAAGAGGAACTCAACAAAAGCCTCTGACACGTCCCGCGTATTGCGTTCATCGACGGTTTTATCCACAACGGTCACGGGATTATCGATCGCGATATTGAAATCTGTCAGGACGGTGTAAGGTTGCTTTTCCCCTTGTAAGTTGGCGAGATAAACTTCATTTTCGTAGTTCAACAGAATATCTCCCTGTCCCTGTTGGTAGAAGACATCGGTAGATTCCCGTGCATTTTTTGGCAGAATTGGCGCATTTTTATAGATTTTGGTGACAAATTCCCGTGCTTCGGCTTCAGTACCACCCGTTTGAGTGATGGCACCCCAAAGACCAAGGAAATTCCAGCGGGCACCACCGGATGTTTTGGGATTGGCCGTAATAATTTCTAAGTCGTTTTCCGCAAGATCAGTCCACTGTGTAATTTTCAAATTAGGGTCACGGGGCACGATCGCAATCACAGAGGAAGTAACCACACTGTCACGGGGGGCTTCTGTTTCCCAGCCGGGGTCAATTAGACCAGCCTCTTCAATTTGGTTGATATCAGACCCCAGGGCGAGGGCGACAATATCTGCTTCCAAGCCATCGATGACGGCACGGGTTTGGGAACCAGATCCGCCATAGCTTTGCTCGATGGTTACGGTTTGTCCGGTTTCTGTTTTCCACTGCTCAACGAAGAGCGGAATGATTTTTTCGTAGGCGCTGCGGGTGACGGCATAGGTAACTAGGGTGATGGTAACTGGCTCTTGGGATTGAGTCTGGGCTGCTGTGGTTTCGGGCTGGGAGGTGGTGCTTTGGTTTGGGCTACCGCAAGCGAAAAGACTACTGCTTAATAGGGTGGCGATCGCCAAAGTTTTTAGGGACAAATTGGGCTTTCTCATTTTTGATTCAATTTCTTTTGAATTGATAGCCAATCATAATCTAGTCCTGTTTGAATTGCAATTCATTTCAAATTCAATCTTGAATCATTCTCTGCTGTGCCATGATGAGAGTTGAAAAAAATTGACCCTGCCAAGGGTGCATGGCAATCCGTTCTAAGCTGTCAACCCTTCTCTATGCCTTTGTTTCAGATTTCTAAATCTTTTTTTCAGTCCTGGCGATCGCCCCGAACTTGGAACGCGATTCTGCCCTTTAATGTCATAAAAGCGACTAAATTCTTTTCAACGGCGCCCATGCTAGGCGTTCTATGTGCTGGAGGATTTTCGATGGCAATGTTTGCGCAGTTGCCTTCTTTGGGGGAGGCGGCTTTCTTCGGTTTGGGTTGGCAAGGTTGGTTGACCCTCGGTCTGACCCTGGTGGCCTTTCTTTTAAATGCCCTGACGCCTCTCCCTGCCGAGGTGATTTTCCTTGGTGCCTTGGGAGCCTTGCTGCTGACGGGGGTGCTTGATACGAGTACTACCCTCGCCGGGTTTAGTAACGAAGGTTTGGCGACCATTGCGGTGCTTTATCTCGTGGTGACTGGCTTGCAACAAACCGGCTCCCTCAGTTGGATTTCCCAGCGGGTTTTAGGACTGCCGAAAGGAGAGTCTGCGGCCTTGATGCGGTTGATGGTGCCGGTGATGGGCCTGAGTGCTTTTCTAAACAACACTCCCGTAGTGGCGATGTTTATCCCGGTAGTGAACGAGTGGTGCCGCAAACTGCGCATTAGCCCCTCAAAATTGATGTTGCCCCTGAGTTATTCCGCTTCCTTTGGGGGCGTCTGTACTTTAATTGGTACCAGTACAAACCTGGTGGTCAATGGCCTCTTGATTGCCGAAACAGACCATGCCGGTCTCGGCCTCTTTGATATTGCCTTGGTGGGATTACCCTGTGCGATCGCCGGTGTGACCTTTCTAATGCTGAGTCACAGTTGGCTACTACCAGAGCGCAAACCGGCCATTAGTGACCAAGACGATCTGCGGCAATACACCGTGGAAATGGTTGTCCACGAAAACAGTCCCCTCATTGGCAAAAGTATTGAAGAAGCTGGGCTACGAAATTTGCCAAACCTGTACCTGATTGAAGTGGTGCGGGATTCCTTGGTGTTGCCAGCGGTCAGCCCGCGCGAAGTTTTGCAGGAAAAGGATCAGTTAGTTTTTGTCGGGGCAGTGGATTCGATCCTCGACCTCAATCGACTCCGGGGGTTACAGCCAGCCACGGATCAAGTTTTTAAATTAGATACTCCCCGCTCTGAACGTTGCCTAATTGAGGCGGTTGTTTCCAATACCTGTCCTCTAATCCGACAAACGATCCGGGAAGGAAAGTTTCGCAGTCGCTATAATGCCGTCGTTTTAGCCGTGGCCCGCAACGGGGAGCGCCTCAAGGGAAAAATCGGGGAAATGCGCCTGTTGGCAGGGGATACCTTATTACTCGAAACCCACCCCACTTTTTTGGAGCAGCAACGGGGTTCCCGGGACTTTTATTTAGTCAGTGAAATTCCTGACTCGGAACCGATGCGCCATGACCGTGCTCCCCTCGCCCTGGGAATCCTGCTCGTGATGGTGGTTTGTGTGGTGTTCGGTTGGCTCTCGATGTTAAAGGCGGCAACCCTAGCGGCGATCGCCATGATTGTTTTCGGTTGCTGTTCCCCCAGTCGTTCCCTCAAAAGTATTGAATGGTCTGTGTTGCTCGTGATCGGGGCCGCCTTTGGTTTGGGGAAAGCCTTAGAAACGACCGGGGCTGCCGGGGCGATCGCCGCCAATCTCCTGCAACTGGCCGGAGACAACCCTTGGCCCACCCTGGTTGTCGTCTACGGCATTACGACCCTCCTCACAGAATTAATTACCAACAATGCCGCAGCAGCGTTAATGTTCCCCATTTCAGTATCTTTAGCCAATACCCTCGGTGTGGATGTGATGCCTTTTGTGATTGCGATCATGATCGGCGCTTCGGCGAGTTTTTCGACTCCCATCGGCTACCAAACTAATTTGATGGTCTACGGGCCAGGGGGCTATAAATTCACCGATTATTTCCGGGTCGGGATTCCCTTGAACCTCCTGTTTTGGGCCGTGTCCTGTGTTCTGATTCCCTTCGCCTTTCCCTTTTACCCCTAAAAGAATCTTGACTTATTCCTAAATAAGAATTATTCTGGCTTATTAAGAAAGGTTGAGACCTTTCCTAAAATTTTCTGTTATCACACTATCCAAGAGGTCCACATGGCTAGAGTACCTGACGTTGTCTTCAAAACCCGCGTCCGCGATGAATCCGTAGAAGGCCCCAACCCCTACCGTTGGGAAGACAAAACCACCGCTGACATTTTCGGTGGCAAGAAAGTTGTTCTTTTCTCCCTGCCTGGTGCTTTCACGCCCACTTGTTCCTCCAACCACTTACCCCGTTACGAAGAGCTTTATAGCGAATTCCAAGCCCAGGGCGTTGATGAAATCATCTGTCTGTCTGTAAACGATGCTTTCGTAATGTTCAAGTGGGGTAAGGAGATCGGTGCTGACAAAGTCTTCCTCCTTCCCGATGGTAACGGTGAATTTACCCGCAAAATGGGGATGCTCGTTGAGAAGTCTAACCTCGGTTTTGGGATGCGTTCTTGGCGCTACTCCATGCTCGTCGAAGATGGCGAAATCAAGAAAATGTTTGTAGAGCCTGACTTCTCTGATAACTGCCCCACCGATCCTTTTGAAGTATCTGATGCAGATACCATGCTGGCTTACATCAAGGGCGAATCTGCTCCTGGTGTTTCTGAACCCCGCAAAGAATTTGTTGGCTAAGTTTCTATCACTGACGCTCACCAAATAATTTTTTTAGACTAAGGCAAGGGGGGCGGCAATCGCCTTCTTTGCCTTTTTGATTTCTCGTACCACCGCCAAACCATTGGGGGACCCTGCCATGAAGCTTTCTAGTAAAAACCTCGAAACCCGTTTAGATACCGTCTATGATGCCATTATTGTGGGGGGCGGCATGGGTGGTTTATCCGCTGCAATTTACCTCGCCCGCTATGGCCTGAAGTGCCTCATCGTCGAAAAAGGCAGGGGCCGCTCCTTCTGGATGCAAGATCTCCGCAACTATGTCGGCTTAGACCCAGAAACTCCTGGGCGAGATATTATCCTCCAGAGCACCAAGCAGGCCATTGATTGGGGGGCGGATCACCTGCGGGGTTATGTCGAAGAAGTTACTGATGAAGGTGAAACCTTCGCCGTCAAAGTCAAAGTTGGCAGAAAAAATAGTAGCTATCCTGTTTTCCACAGTAAATATGTAGTCGCCGCCTCTGGCATCATCGACAATCTCCCCGAAACCGATGATATGCAAAATGTCTATGATTATGCTGGCTATACGCTCCATGTCTGCATGATCTGCGATGGCTTCGATATGTGGGATCAAAAGGCGGTCGTCATTGCGGGCACCGAAGGACAGATCAACGCGGCTTTCGTCTTAAATTGGTTTACCCCCTACATCTCCGTGTTGACCCATGGCCTCGTGGAAGTGAGCGATGAAATGAAAGAAAAGCTTGCTGAACACGGCTATCCCCTCTACGAACAAAAAATTGTGAAATTCCACGGCGAAAATCACAAGATGAGCGGTGTTGAACTCGAAGATGGCACTATCGTCGAAGCCACGACAGGTTTGGTGAATATGGGCTCGACCTACTACAACGACTATTTAAAAGGGATCGATGGTTTGGAGTGGGACGGTGAAAACCTCGTGACCAACAATATGTGTCAAACGACCCATGAGCGAATTTTTGCCCTTGGGGATCTCAAGAAAGGCCTCAATCAAGTCTCTGTGGCGGTGGCGGATGGCACCTTGGCCGCAACGCAGATTTGGCGCAATATTCGTCGGGCGGCTCCACCCCGCAAGTGGGTTGAAAATGTCAGCGAACCCCATCCTTTTCTAAATGTCTAATTTTAGATAGGGCCTTGGTATTTTGGCTCGGCCAGGTAAATTGGTTATTTTATTCCTCAACTGTTGGGGAATTTTTTTGTGCCAATATTCAGCTATCTAGGCGATCGCCCAGGCATTTTTTCGGTTTGATGGAGGAGATCCTCTACGTGTGAAGTCCCCCATGTTTTCTTTCCACATTCAGCCCGATAGCGAAATCCCTGCGTCCCAACAGCTCCTGGATCAATTGCAATTTGCGATCGCCTCCCATCAATTTAGGCGCGATCAACGGCTGCCGAGTTTGCGACAATTGGAAATGATGACCGGACTCCACCGCAATACCATCAGCAAGATTTACCGGGAGCTTGAAGTCCTTGGCCTCGTCAAGTTAATTCCCGGCTCAGGGGTTTATGTTCAGGATCAACGCCAGTCCTCCACGACGCCATCCGAAACCACTCAAGAGCCGTCGCCGCAACCCCAGGCCATTTTTGATGACGCAATTCAGCGACTGTTGGAGGCGGGCTATAGTTTGCCCCAAATTCAACAACTGTTTACTAAGGCCATTGATTGGCGTCTCGCCTGTGCCGCCCAGGTGATGATCACTGTTCCCCAGCGGGAATTGGGGGCTGGCCAATGGATTTTGCAAGAAATAAGTCAGGCGATCGCCATCCCGATCCAACTGGTTCCCCTAGAAGCATTGGCCGAACGTTTAGAACAGGTCACGGCGGCAACCCTGGTTACTACCCCCTATTTCGTTCAAGCTGTGGCGGCGATCGCCCCCCCGAATATCCAGATTATCCCGGTCACACTCCATGATTACGGCCCCGAACTGGCCCACATCAAAGCGCTTCCCCCCAACCACTGCCTCGGTCTAGTGAGCCTGAGTCCTGGCATTCTCCATGCTGCCCGCACCATTATCCACAGTCTCCGGGGGACTGAGCTGACCCTGATTACTAGCACACCGACGGATCTGCCTCGTCTCCAGGCGCTAATCCGGCGCAGTCACATGATTTTATGCGATCGCCTTAGCTTGGAAACCGTGCAACAACAAATTAGCCGACTCCAACCCAGTCTTAGTCAGCGACCTAAAGTATTTCCTTGTAACAATTACATCAGTGAAACATCACTACAGTCACTGCATCAAGCCTTACAAAAATCCTAATATTCTAGAAATTCTTAGTTTTGGCTGAATAAAACTGCTTATAAATATTGTTGGTATTTTTCATAAATATCTACGGCCGGAATTGGCTCCTTAAATGCCTGCGGTAAACTATAATCCTGAGTGGAATACTCTTTTCGTAAATCAACAATATTTAGATAAGGAAGTTGCCAATCCCGTAGCCGCTGCAATAACTCTTGAAATTCGATGTCATTTTTTTGATAACGATATTTAAACGCAATAAATTGCAGCATCCGTGCATAGGAACGGGGGTTATCATGTTCTGCTGGAATTTGGAGAATTTCAGTCAAATGATTGAAAACATCTTGATTATCACGAATGTGTAAACTGAGCTGCGTCACATCATAAGTATCAGATTTTGTTAGGGTTTTTGAGATACTAGAAATCGCCCGCAGCACCGTATAACTGTAGGTTGCCTGCTTAAAAAGCCTCAGCAATTCCAGTCCATCTGGATATTGGGCGACATTATCAATCGCCTTTAAATATTCCTGGAGCACAATCCGGCCTTTGTCTGTTTTAATGCGGTCGAGCAGAGGCCATACTTTTTTGTGAAGAATAGCGATCACTGTTTGGTGATCTTGGGTTGCAAGCACCTGGGAAATAAATTTATAAATACTTTTTTGAAGCGGACTGCGAAATTGTAATTCTGTTTCAGAAATCAGTAAATAACTTTCCGCCGCTGTTAAAGCTAATTCTAAAAACTGAATAATTCGTTTTAAACCCTTAAACTCGCCGAGTTCTTTCTCAATTAAGACCCGCATTTTGGCATAGGTCAAAAAGTCTTCATTGTCGAACTTATTTAGTTCGATTCGCTGCACATGCCAGGCCTTTGCTCTAATTTCGCGATTATACTTTCGGTGCGCCAAAATAATTTTTTCCGGCACTGACTTCTTGTGAATTAATCTCACAATTTTTTCTGAAAAACTGGTCTCACCGATTAAAGGCTTATTCCACCATTGTGTTTCGTCCATGGTTATTTAAGGCAAGTAATGGAGTTGATTGCTGGTGAACGTGATAGTGTTTTCTGTTCCTAAACTATCTTTTAGTTTGCTGATAGGGAAAAATAGACTTTCTTAACCATATCATCGCATATTCTTTGTCTAGGTTGAGGCGTTTATTATTACATAAATCCTGTTGAAGTTGTGGCTTAGAGCGAGCAGTCAAGCCACTTTAACAACCCTCACAGTGCCCTAAGGTAACGAAATTACTGAAGACTAGTCGGAAGAATCAATGCTTTGGTGGAGATGTTGTTTTGCCCGTTGCCAAAGGGTTTCTAGTTCTGCGAGGGAATAATCTGTCAGGGACTTATCTGCAAACTTTTCCATCAAAGAAATGCGTTGCACCATGCGGTCGTTGGTGCCGTGGAGTGCCCCATTGGGATCAAGATCATACCACCGGGCTAAATTGACAATGGTGAATAGTAGATCGCCGAGTTCAGCCTGTTGATGGGCCTTGTTCTCAGTTTGGAGTGCCTCGCGAAATTCCTGGAGTTCTTCCTCAAATTTTGCCCACACTTCCCCAATGTTTTCCCATTCAAATCCGGCGGCGGCAGCTTTTTCGGACATTTTTAGGCTCGCCATCAATGGTGGGAGGGTGCTGTTATAGCGGTCTAATTTACGGCTGAGCTGGGGCACAGTTTGCGGGGATTCGCCTTTTTCTTCGGCCTTGATGGTCTCCCAGTTTTGACGGACTTCGGCGACGGTGCTGGCACTGGTTTCACCGAACACATGGGGGTGACGGCGAATCAATTTTTCGCTAATGCCCTCGGCGACTTCCTGGAGGCTGAAGTGGCCGTATTCCTGGGCAATTTGGGCTTGTAAAACGACTTGCAGTAAGAGATCCCCTAATTCTTCGGCGATCGCCTGTTGGTCATCTTGACGGAGGGCATGGACAACTTCATAGGCTTCTTCGATCACGTAGGGAATCAAAGTTTGGGGCGTCTGTTCTAAGTCCCAGGGACAACCACCAGCGGGCGATCGCAATTGAGCGACAACCTCAATTAAATGTTGTAGAGCCGTTAGGATTGCGTCGGTCGTTTGTTTCGGTGCCATAGCTTTTTAAGGGGGAATTTTTGGGTCAGAGTGAGGGCGCGACAACACCCCCAAAAGAAAAAAGCAGTGTTGCCACTGCCTTAGGTTAACGGTAATTGGGTTTTAACTACTGGCGGAAGAACGGCGACGGCGACGGCGACGGCCATTGGTCTTTTCTTCAGCGTCTTTTTCTGTTGCTTCCGGTTCCGCCTGGGGTGAAACTTTTGTTTCTACGGGTTGAGCAGTTTGGGGAGCTGTGTCGTCTGCTTCGGGGGCGACCTCTCCAGTTTCAGGGGTCTCAATCTGGAGTTGTTGCGGCTCTAAATTTTCGACTGGTGTTACTTTTTCCGAAGTGGCATCGGTTTCTTTGGCGCTTCCCGGTCGCACAATTTCGATAATCGTTGAGCGGGGGTCTTTTTTCCCAGCAGCGTCTAAACGCACCAGGGGTGATACCCCAATCAGGGCATAGACATTTTTTTCCTGCTCCGTCATTTCCACCTGGATGGTTTCTTTGGGCTCGTCACGGCGGTAACGGCTCCGTTCGCGGCGGTCATAGCGGGAAGACGTATTGCTGTTGTCTTGGGACGAAGACGTTTTTGTTTCTTTTTTTTCTTTTGTTGGCGTCTCAGCAGAGGGGCGATCGCCACCATTATCTTGGGTCTCTTTTTCGTCCCGGAGCACCGGCTTACTCGAAACCTCCGGCGATCGCCGGCGACGACGACGATTATTATTATTACTGCTTTGTTCCTGATAATCAGGATGATGCACCAGATTTAACGGCTCTGCCGCAGGCGTATTCCCTGCATTAATCAGCTTGCTCCGAGCAACCCGTGATGTAATCCGTCGTCCGTGGCTGGTGGTGCCGCGCCGTCCCCCAGACAGTACAGGCCGACTTTCTCCCGGTGTCCGCGCCCCGCCCTGGAGCGAGAGAGAAGACAGAATATTGAGCTGGAGTGGCACAGGTTCCTCTTCACCGGGTAAATGTACCAAGTGACCGAGGCCATTACAGTGGGCGCAGGGCTTACCGAACAGTTCATAAATATTTTGACCCTGCCGTTTGCGAGTCAGTTCTACCAAACCCAGTTCAGACAACTGGGCGATCTGGGGCCGGGCCTTATCCGCCTTGAGAATACTTGTAAAATGCTCCAGCAACTTCAACTGATCATGGCGAGAATCCATGTCGATGAAATCCACCACGATTACCCCACCAATGTTGCGTAACCGCAGTTGCCGCGCAATTTCTGTGGCCGCCTCATAGTTCGTCCAGAGCACCGTTTCCCGTGCGGTGGCGGATTTAGTAAAAGAACCAGAGTTTACATCAATAACAGTTAAAGCTTCGGTGGGTTCAATGATGATGTAACCCCCAGAAGGCAACTCAACCCTGGGCTTGAGGGCTTCACGAATGGCCGCATTCACCCGGAAATAGTCCAGAATCGATTGCTTTTCGCGGTGATGATCAATTAACAAACCGTCGGGCGCTTTCCCCCCTTCCCAGTTCATGAGCTGGCTTTTCACCCGTTTCATGCCGCTGGCAGAATCCACCACGATGCGGTTCACTTCATCGCTGTACATATCCCGCAGCACCCGCTGAATAAAGTCGTCATCGCGGTTGATCAGGGTCGGAGGACGGCCGTAGTTTGCTTGCTGCTGGATCGCTTCCCATTGTTTTTGGAGTAGTTCTAAATCTTCGATGATCGCTTCTTCGTCGGTACCTTCAGCCTCAGTCCGCACTAAAAGTCCCATGCCGGGGGGTTTCATCAGCACGGCGAGGGCCCGCAGACGGTTACGTTCGCTATCACTACTAATGCGGCGGGAAAGGTTAACTCCTTTGCTGTAGGGCATCAGGACGACGTAGCGACCGGGAAGGGTAATATTGCCTGTGAGCCGTGGCCCTTTGTTCCCCGTGGGTTCTTTCATCACCTGAACCAAGGCTTTTTGTTGGGGTTCGAGGAGTTCGGTGATTGAGCTGGAATTTTTTCTGAGTCGAATGGGGCCGAGATCGCTGACGTGGATGAAACCGTTTTTTTCGGTGTCACCGATGTTAACAAAGGCCGCGTCAATGCCGGGAATGACGTTTTCGACGATACCGAGATAGATGTCACCGACCTGTTGGGCACCGGTGGATACGACAATTTCTTGGATTTGGTCTTCCCAAAAAACGGCAGCAATCTGATGCTGCTCTGCAATAATAATTTGCTTAGGCATTCAAATTCCTCGATTTTTTTCGCTTAATGCTGAAAAAACTGTTCTATGCAAGTTCTGTTGTCTGAAATAAATGCTTTGAAACTAGGCTGGATATTTCTTGTTTCGTGCAGACTTCACCGCAGACATGAGTCTATGTATGGCTGGGTGAGATGAAATGGTAGGCGATCGCCGGATCTTGTGTCGTTGAGGAAAAGGTTAGGATTACCGCAACAACAAACAAAGACCGGAGCAAATTCTTTCTTCACACGCTGTGTAAAGGGAGAAGACGGTTACGGCTAAATACAGGAAGGTTTAGCGGCATATTTGCAATCGCCTCAAATCCCATTCTAAAGCCAAGTGTTCACTTTGGATCACTTTCATGGGGTCCTGGTGGGCATTTTTCGGAGGCTGTGGAGGGTTTGTTGTAGGGTCTGGGCGACGTAATCGATGTCGGTAGCGGTGGTGAAACGGCCTAAACCAAAGCGCAGGGAGGCGCGACAAAGGGCTGGCGATCGCCCTAGGGCCGTGAGGACATGGGAGGGTTTACCGGAACTACAGGCAGAACCAGCGGAAAGGGCGACGGTATTGCGCAGGGCCAAAAGGAGGGCGGTGCCGTCAATATTTTCGATACTGATGTTGAGGTTATAGGGGAGCCGTTGGTCAAGGTCACCGTTTAGATAAATGCCTTCTAGGGGGTGTAGTTGCTGCCAGAGGCGATCGCGCAGTGATTTAAGCCTGGTATTTTCGCGCTCCATCTGGGCCAGACCGATTGCAATGGCCTTACCAAAGCCAACAATTTGCGGCGTGTAGAGGGTGCCCGATCGCCGTCCCCGTTCTTGACCACCGCCATGGAGTTGGGGCGCGAGGTTGACACGGGGATTTTTTCGGCGCACATACAACGCACCGATTCCCTTGGGGCCATAGACTTTGTGGGCTGTCAGGGACAGCAGGTCAATGTTTTGGGTTTGGACATTCAGGGGAATTTTGGCGATCGCCTGGGCCGCGTCACAGTGAAATAAAATGCCTTGGTCATGACAGAGGGTGCCAATCTCGGCGACAGGTTGGAGTACGCCAATCTCGTTATTGGCCGCCATTACCGAGACCAGCACCGTATCTTGACGGAGTGCTTTTTCCAACAAGGATAAATCCAATAAGCCATTGGCTTGCACGGGCAGATGAGTTACCTCAAACCCCAAAGTTTCCAAATAGGCACAGGGGTCAAGCACCGCTCGATGTTCCGTTTGCACCGTAACAATATGCTTGCCCTTGTCAAAATAAGCCTCAGCTACCCCTTTAATCGCTAGATTATTTGCCTCCGTTGCCCCGCTAGTAAACACAATTTCCTCTGGCTCTGCCCCAATGCTGCTGGCGATTATTTCCCTGGATCGTTCCACTGCTGCCGCAGCTTCCCAGCCGTAGACATGACCAGCACTCGCAGGATTACCAAATTGCTCCGTAAAGTAAGGCAACATTGCTTCCAATACCAGTGGATCAACAGGGGTCGTCGCATGGTAATCCAAATAAATTGGAGGATCTTGCATAGTGATTGGCTAATTCATCAACAATTTCAACTCTTTAGAATAATCAGAGTTATAGGTTGAAAAGTATAAATTTTGGGGTGTGTTTGGGGCGTCAAAGGTAGAGCAATAAGTAAAGTTCTCCTGAGGTTGAATAATTGCATCTATATCTACATCCTTACATTCAAAACCAAGAAAGGGATCCTCATTGTATTCATTGCCAGATAAGTCTTGCAGAAAAAATGATTGATATAAATCACTGGCTCTGACAGGTTGTGATTTTAAATTTTTTACCTCAATAAAGATTCCTACCCACTCGTTAATCGCTTCTTTCTCCTCACCAAAATCCATCATCTTTTTCCCCAGACTTTTAAAGTCTCGAATTGTGATCATCACATCATTTGATTGATAAGATTGACCCCTAGGAATTTCGACAATAGGGGTACTGTCTGTATTGAGTAAATCACTAGTAGTGTCGGTGGGCGAGTCTACGTAAACAGTCTTCGTTGAGCGATTACAAGAACTTAACGAAATTCCAATTAAAGAACTGATTAGTAGAATCTGACTAATTGAGCGAACCATAGCAGCAAAGAAAGTGTTCTTTTAGGACTATATCTTTTTCCTCAGACTTCTGTTCTTAATTAACAAAAATTTATTTAGACACTACATAGAGATTTTTATCTCTGGGGTGGGTTTCCATTAAGCGCCGCACCTGTTCGGCATGGTAGGAACTGCGGGTGAGGGGGCTAGATACTACTTGCAAAAAGCCGAGGGATTCACCATATTCCCGCCAAGCGTCAAATTGTGCTGGGGTAATAAAATCTTGCACCCCTAAATGTTTTTGGGTGGGCTGGAGGTATTGACCAATGGTGAGAATGTCACAGTCTACGGCTCGCAGATCACGCATGACTTCACGCACTTCGGCATCGGTTTCCCCAAGGCCAACCATAATCCCCGATTTGGTGTAAACCCAGGGGGTTAGCTCGCGGGTGCGCTGGAGTAACTCCAGGGAACGTTGGTAATCACCCTGGGGACGCGTTTTTTTATAAAGACGGGGGACGGTCTCGGTGTTGTGGTTCAACACTTCGGGGGCCGCATCAAGGATCGTTTTGAGGGCGTCCCAATTACCGCAGAGGTCAGGAATCAAGACTTCAATGGTGGTTTTGGGTGACAGTTCGCGGGTGCGTTCGATACATTTCACGAATTGGCTTGCGCCACCATCGGGGAGATCATCACGGTTGACGGAAGTGATTACGACATGATTGAGATTCAGACGGCGGACGGCTTCGGCGAGATTGTCGGGTTCTGTGGGATCTAAACCCCGGGGCACTTTGTCAAAGTCAATGTCGCAGTAGGGGCAAGCACGGGTACAGGCTGGCCCCATAATCAAAAAGGTGGCGGTGCCTGCATTGAAACATTCGCCAATGTTGGGACAGGAGGCTTCTTCGCAGACGGTGTTGAGGCTGAGGTCCCGTAAAATTTCTTTGACGCTGCCAACCCGTTGCCATTGGGGGGCCTTTACTCTGAGCCAATCTGGTTTTACCGCCACGGCGATCGCTCCTTATCTTTTGAGAATTTTGGACTTAACGGACAAGTTTTTATCGTAGCAAGGTTTACCTGTGTTAGTATAGGTTCTGTTTTTCGGGATGTAGCGCAGCTTGGTAGCGCACCTCGTTCGGGACGAGGGGGTCGTAGGTTCAAATCCTATCATCCCGATTTTTTGAAAAATCACGACCAAAGATCTCCTGGATATTTTGCTAATTCCCAGGGGGACTAATTTTTACAGTTGAGACTGTAGCGGGTGTCGGTGCCGGTAATGGTATTGGTGCCGCTGGCTCGTTTGCAGAGCTCGGACAGTTGATAGCGGTCGAGGAGCGCACCAGAAAAATCAGCCCCGTCGATAATCGCTTCGGCAAAGTTTGTCCCCGGCGCAACGGCATCGACAAAAAGGGCGTTGGTGAGGTTCGCACCTTCCATGTTGACTTGATCCATAAAGGCTTCGGAAAGGTTGGCTTCGGTGAGATTGGCCTCCATAAATTTGCCTTCGGTAAGGATGGCTCGGCTTAGGTCACTGCCCGTAAAGTCACTCCCCCGCACATCGGCCCGGGCAAAGCTCGCTGCCTGGAAATTTTCGTGGGCAAAGTCATGGTTCGGCAGTTCGGAATAGGTGTAGTTCAGTTTACTGGCGGCGATCGCCTCTGGGGTCACCAAAATTATCATGGCGATCACCAACAGAAAAAGCATTCCCACACGTCGAACAAATTGCGCGGCTACAGAAACCATAATTTCACTAACCTCAAAAAATATTTTTCTTTTTCTAGGATACAAGCCTTCCCCAAGGGGGTTACATCCAGAACTTCCATGTAGTACCCGCTAAATTTGCATCACCGCCACAATTTCGTAGGAAATACTACAAAACTTCCACCATAAGTCATGGCAAAACTAAGCCATTCATTTTTTAACCCCGACTTCAACTTTGATTAACCTTGCCAAAATCAAAGCTTCGGGTGTGAGGACAAACACCAAACTATGACTTCTTTGAAAACTGTATCCTTAGCTGCAACCGCTTTTGTGACGATGACCGGCCAGGCGATCGCCACAGATAATCAAGCATTGCTCGAACAAATTAATCAGTACAGTGCGAACAGTTCTACCGCTCAAGTCAATAGCATTTTCCAGCTCAGCGATGTTTCTCCCTCTGACTGGGCCTTTGATGCGCTGCGAAATTTAGTCGAAAACTACAACTGTATTGTTGGCTATCCCGATGGTACCTATCGTGGCAACCGTCCCCTCAGTCGTTATGAATTTGCCGCTGGTTTAAATGCCTGTTTACAGCAAATTGAGCGGCTGATCACCAGTGGCAGTTCTGAAGTTACGGCAGAAGATCTCGCTGCCCTACGTCGCCTCGTGAATGCATTTGAAGCAGAACTCGCAACTCTCGGTGCCCGCGTTGATGACCTCGAAGGCCGCGTCGAATTCCTCGAAGATCATCAGTTTTCAACGACGACCAAGCTAGTGGGGGAAGTCTCCTTTAATATTTCTGATGCTTTTGGCGATGGCGTCGATGATGCCCAAACCGTTTTTCAAGACAAAGTTCGCTTAATGCTAGTCACCAGCTTTACTGGCAAAGATCGGCTCTATACACGTTTAAGTGCCGGAAATTCTGGCCCTTCATTTACAGGGCAATACGATACCTTGGGATCTGGATTTGTCCCTAGAACTCAAGAAGGACGTTTTTCCTATGATGGTGAACGTGACAATGATGTCACGATTGATCGCCTGCACTATGCTTTTCCAGTTGGTGATAGCACAACTGTCACGGCGATGGCGATTCTCGGTGCTCACCACTTCTATGCAGATACCTTCAATACAGGTCTAGAAGCTGGTGGTGGTTCAAATGGTGCCCTCTCTCGTTTCGGTGAGCGCAACCCAATTTATCGTCTGGGGATTGGTACTTCCACTACCGGGATAGGGATTAAACATGACTTTAATGATGTCTTCCAGCTTTCGGCAGGATATCTTGCAACAAATGGCAGTGATCCGAGCGAAGGAGAAGGACTATTTAACGGCACCTACTCCGCAATGGCGCAATTGGCAATCAAGCCCAGTGACAAGTTTAAATTTGGGGTGAACTATGTCCGCGGCTATGCCACTGACAGTAGTGATTTTGCCTATGGTGGTACGGGAACTGGCTGGGCTAATAATCTGAATAACTCCGGCATGGGCATGGCTGTAAACAATGTGGAAACGAATTCGTTTGGTGGCCAGGTTCAATGGGATGTTACCGATAAAATCAGTCTTCGCGGTTGGGTCGGCTATACCGATGCCAAGTTCGATGAAGGTGAAGCGGATATCTGGACTTGGGCCGGTATTTTGGCATTGCCTGACCTTGGTAAGCCTGGCAATATGGGGGCAATCATCGTTGGTTCTGAGCCCTACGCCACAAACCTAGAAATTGGTGGCAGTACACCCCGAGGCTTTACGGATGATATGCCTTTGCACATTGAAGGGCTTTATAAGTATCAGTTGAGCAAGAATATTTCCATTACCCCTGGTGTAATTTGGTTGATTAACCCAAATCAAAATGAGGATAACGAAGACATTATTATTGGCACGATTCGGACAACCTTCTCTTTTTAGGGAAGCTGGCGGCGAGTGAAGCTGCTTAACTGAAAATGCTGAAAAATAATGACCTGACCCTGGAAGCAATTCTAGGGTTTTTCTTATGAATCACCAGGAGAAGTTGTTTGCTTACCGCTCAAGAGAGATTGGAGACCCAAAATAAATAGACCTACAGCAATGAGGCCAAATACCCCGGTCGCCATGGTAAATAAACCCATAATGAGGGTGCGTACTGTAATCCCGATTTGGATAGCCAGACCATTTCCCGTGGGCGGTTTACTAGCAAAGCCCGCAATGACTTTATTTGTTAAAAGGTAGGCTGCAAAGGACATGGAACCAGCAACGGCAGTACCGTACCAACACCGCAAAGGACTGGGTAAGGTTTCGTCTGGTTTTAGGTCGGGGGTTTCTTCGCTCATCGTCTCGATTTGTTAAATAGTAAAAACTACAAATTACAGGCCAGGGGACATGGTTGATATTTTACGCCTTTGGGGTTTGGGCAAGGAAATTTTCCAGGAGTGCCAAGCCCAAGACTTAAGCCAATATTTAGTACCGATGCCACTGGGCCAGGTGTTGCCATAGTATAAAAATTGAGAGAAATATTTCCGTGGCCGTTTACGAGGAAGGATAGATCCATGAAAGTTAAGTTCATGAGTGCAGGCAATTCGGTGAAGTTAGTTATTTTTCTGTTGTTGGCATTTGTGGCGGTGGGAGATATCTTTTTACCAGAACCTCTTAAGGGGGCGAGTAAACAAATAAAGGCAACCGTAAACAATCTTGTCCTGGGTATTTTGCCACGGGAGGGATTTCAAGATCCCCATGAGCGGACGGAAAAGGCCGTAGAAGAAATGGAACAGGAAGCAGGGAGTCAACCCTAGGGATTGGCTTGAATAGCATTACTTTGGTGCAGAATCAAGCGGCTTTGGGCAGGATCGTAGGCGTAACATTCGCGTCCATGGGAGGCTGTGCTGATTTCACCATTTATCGCTCCCCCTAAGGCTTGTACGGTGGCGATCGCCTCTTCGAGATCATCAACTTCTAGGCAAAAACTCAAAGCGCCGGCGTTTCTAGCAAATTCTGCTTGGTGTTGGGGACTGGGTTTAAAAATGCCCAATTTCAGACCCTTGATCTGAAACTCCGCATAGCGATCTTGACTGTAGCTTAAGGGTTCGTCATTCAGGAGACCACGGTAAAAGTCAACCACCTCCTGCCAAGGGTCAGCGGCGATCGCCACAAAGATTTCTGAAAAATTTGCCATCACTTACTGCACAGGGACAATTTGTACCGCTAGACCCGTTTCTCGCAAGCGCATTTGCAGATCTTGGGCTTCAAATTCGGCGGCGAAGGCCCCGGCTTGCATCATCCGGCGATCGCCAACCCAAGTATGAAACGCATCCGGAATCACGGCCTTTAACCGTTCTTTTTGTTCTGGAGTTTGGGCATCAACCACCACCCGGTACCGCAAACCTAAGCTCTGGGCCAAGGAAACGCTATTGGGCGGCGGCGGCGGTTGTTGACCGGGTTCTTCAAGGCGAATGACCCCGGTGTTACTGGAACTGTAGGTGGGGATAGAGCGTTGGGGGACAGGGAGAACGTTGGGATTGCTGGGATTGCTCGGTAGACTCACGATGGGTTCAGGAGCTGCGGGAACTGTAATCGCCGCCACGAGGGTTTCGTTCGGGCGACTGGTGGTTTCTTGGTAGGGAGGCACAAAAATCTGAATTGTTTCGCTGCCAGAGACCGATTTTTCGGTGATTTTGCTACTGGTATAGGTGGTGGGCGCCGTTGCAACCCATTCCTGTCGGGGAGCGGCAGCAACCAATTGGTCGCGGGGTCGTTCATTGGCGAGGTAAATGTGACCCAGGGTTTTTCCTTCGTAGGTGCGTTTCGCCATGCGCCAACCTGGATTGAGATTGATCTTCAGCATCCCCTGGGCCAGGCCCCCCGTATCTCCCACTTCGATGGGCGATCGCCCCGGATTTTCCACATCAAAAGCCTTGAGGACAACCGCTCCCCTTTCCTGAACCAGCTGGAGGCGATAGCGCCAAGCCATATCTTGCTCCCCTAGGCGCAGGGAATAGCCATTGGAATCGGTGCTGCGGCCACAAATCCCCGTAAAGTCAAATTGCAACAGTAGTGGATCAATGACCGTGGGGAAACCTCCCTGTTCTCGCCAACAGGCCCGGTTTTGGTCGAGTTGTTCGAGGATCACAAGATTATAGGCTTCACCCCCAGCAAGGGGGACGGCGATCGCCACCACATCTCCAGGGGGCAAATCCTGGGTGCCAAACAAACCGCTATTAGCTTGGGCTGTGGGTGCAAAGCTAACTGGCCCTAGGGTAGCCATACTCACCCCCAACGCCGTGAGACCTGCGCGAATATTCATCTGATCCTCATCACCAAAACGAACAATGGGCCTGGGTTTTCCCCTGGGGGAAAGCTCAGAATTGCCAGCATTTTAGCACCGGACTTTTGCCTCTCCCATCCCCTATCCGGCCATCAGTCAACAAAAATTTATAGTTCCGTGTGCCGACACAGTTTAAAAAGGAGAAATCGTTTGCAGCAGTTTCCGCAACCGGAGAAGAAAAATGGTGTGCTGGATGTCTGCATTGACGGTGGGGGGAAGATTTCGTTCCGCCTGTTCCTGTTGGATTTCGGCGTATTCTTGGGCGGTGACGGGTTCTCCATCAATGGGCGATCGCCCTTCGGTAATCATTTCTGTGCGCAACACCTCCTCCGGGAGATCCTCTGGGGGCGGCAAGGCGATCGAGAGGGGCGTTGTCAGGAGCAAAACAACGGCGGTTATGGGAAAAGCAGGTCGTCTTAGCATGGTGACATTTAGGGGACAGTTGCGGGGGACTCAATGGCCTTTCTTTTCAATGTAGCGAATCTAAAACCCATACCCATGAAAAAGTGGGGTTGCCCTAGGACAGCTCCCCACCATTTTTGATGCTGTAAATCAAGTTTGCTGCGATAAACAGCCCAGAATACTTTATTCGAAATCCTTTCTACCGGGGTTGCGGGTTGGGTCGCTAGATAGAAAACCGAAGATAAACAGAGATACAAAGAAAATGACTGTGATGTAAACAGCAATCTTAAGGGTAAGCATATTTATAGGTCTCCTGTGAACACAAAACCAACGGATGCAATTGGTTTTATGAGGATATCTTAATTAACGTAACATATCATACGTTGATATCCTCGCTTCCGTAAACGAAAGGAATCCTTAAACCGTATTCGCTAGCGCAAAAGCTGCCATTCTCTGCCATGGAACGTCCCCTTTATTTCCTTAAAAATCCTTTCCTGTTGCGGCTGTTAGTCGGGATCGGTTTGGGCCTCTGGATTTGGGGGGTTGGGATGCTGGGGGCGATCGCCACAGATTTTAAAGGCAGTATCGATTTTCATGTCCATTCTGCTCCGGATGTTACGGCTAGGTTATACGACGACCTCGAATTGGTTGAAAACGCAGCCCAGGCAGGAATGCAAGCCCTCGTGCTCAAAAACCACGTCACCCCAACGGCGGATCGGGCGGTGTTGGCCCACAAAGTTGTGCCGGACATGGAAGTATATGGGGGCGTTGTCCTCAATGAAACGGTGGGCGGCTTAAATCTCCGGGCCGTGGAAACCATGGATCGCCTGGGAGAAGGGCGGGGAAAAGTCGTTTGGCTACCCACCATTGATGCGGCCCACCATCGTCAGACCCTAAACCACCGCTTTGGGGGATTGCGGGTTGCCCACTATGGCCATCTGGTGCCAGAAATGCCGGACATTTTGCAGTACATTGCCGCCCATAATCTGGTTTTAGGCACGGGCCACATTTCCCCAGCAGAAATTCTCACCGTTGTCCCTGCGGCGAAACAATTGGGCGTTGAAAAAATCCTCGTAACCCATGCCATGGCCACCGTACCCGGGTTGACTCTCGAACAAATGCAGGCGATCGCCGACCAAGGGGCTTTTTTAGAATTAACCTACGTGAATACATTGATGGGGGAAAATGCCACCGAAGCAGACCACCAAGCCTGGGAGAATGTGAGTATTGAAACAATGGCGAAGGCGATCCAAACCATCGGCGCAACCCACTTTGTCCTGAGCACCGACCTCGGACGAGCCCTTGATCCATCGCCCATTGACGGCTACCAGCGATTTTTAGAACAGTTGGCGGCGGCGGGCATTTCTGAGGCTGACCTGTACCTGATGAGCCACACCAACCCCGAAAAACTTTTACAATAAAAGCCACTTTTAGTAAGTAACAAACGGCAAATAATGATTTGGCAAGAGTCTGGTGGCAGTTGGATTTTAATCCCAGTACAACCGGTGGGGGTGATTCATTTTTTGGGGGGGGCTTTTGTGGGCACTGCGCCGCAACT
Source organism: Picosynechococcus sp. PCC 8807 (assembly GCF_001693295.1). Classification (NCBI taxonomy): domain Bacteria; kingdom Bacillati; phylum Cyanobacteriota; class Cyanophyceae; order Chroococcales; family Geminocystaceae; genus Picosynechococcus; species Picosynechococcus sp. PCC 8807. The sequence continues at coordinate 825,981 of NZ_CP016483.1, read as the reverse complement.
CACCTACAAATGGCTCCTAGAACAGCTTGCCGCCGAAGGGTATGCGATTATCACCACTCCTTTTGTGAATGGTTTTGATCATTTGGCGATCGCCCGGCAAGTACTCAACCGCTTTGAAAATATCCTCGAACGACTGCAAAACTCAAACCAACTGGGCTACCGTTACCTCCCTGTCTATGGCGTGGGCCACAGCATGGGCTGCAAAATTCACCTGTTGATTGGCAGCTTATTTAATGTGCAACGGGCGGGCAATGTTTTGATGTCCTACAATAACTTTCCCGTGAAAAAATCTATTCCTTTCTTCGAGCAGTTTGACCCAGATAACACGATTAATTTTGAATTCACCCCTTCTCCTCTTGAGACCAACGAAATCATCCAAACCAGCTACCAGATCCGGCGCAATCTCCTGATTCAGTTCAACAACGACACCATTGACCAAACCCCAGATCTAACCCCCATCCTCATCGAGCGCTTTCCGAATATGGTGGCCACCCTCAACCTCACGGGGAATCACCTCACCCCCTTAGGCCAAGATCTAGACTGGCAATTTACCGAAGGCTTTTCTCCCCTCGATACCTTTGGCCAATGGTTAAAACAAGGCCTATCAAAGGATCTAAAGGGACTGAAAACAGAGATTTGCCGTTGGCTGAATCCTGCTGATTTTGCCGTCTCTAGGGCGTAGATCGAAAGAATTCTCCCCTAGGCCGAACTGCCTGAAAAATAAGTGCGTGTCCCCTTCGCATCTAGGGCCTCACCGAGGCGCATCAGGGCCTGGACATAGGCCGCAGTCCGCATCGAAATCTGTCGCGTTTGGGCAATGTGCCACACCTGGTTTGTGGCTGTAACCATACGTGTCTTCAGCTGATCGCGAATGTCCGTCGCTGGCCAATAAAAGCCACTGCGATTTTGCACCCACTCAAAATAACTCACCGTGACTCCCCCAGCATTGGTGAGAATATCCGGCACCACCATAATTCCCTTCTCTTCTAGGATGACATCCGCAGCCGAGCTAATGGGGCCGTTGGCCACTTCAAAAATTAATTTGGCTTGCACTTGATGGGCATTGTCCGCCGTAATTTGATTTTCAAGGGCTGCCGGAATCAGAATGTCCACATCTAAGGTCAAGAGTTGTTCATTGGTGATCGTTTGGTGTTCAACAATATTGCAAACGGATTTTTCACAATAAACAGCGGCCATATTCCGACTTTCTGACTTGTACTGGCGGATGCTCGGAATATCTAAGCCCTGTTCTGCATAGATCCCCCCACGGGAATCACTAACGGCGACAACACGGTAGCCAGCGCAGGCTAGTTGTTGGGCCAGTTCTGCTCCGGCATTGCCAAACCCTTGCACCGCAACGGTGGTTTTTTCGGGGACATATTCTAGTTTCTTGCAGATGGTTTTAATTACATCAAAGGCACCACTGGCCGTCGCGGTATTGCGTCCTTGGCTTCCCCCCATGCCCAAGGGTTTGCCTGTTACGACCCCCGGCAAAATTTTCCGTTGAATAATGCTGTAATGATCCATCATCCAACCCATCACCATGGCATTGGTATAGGCATCTGGTGCCAAAATGTCCGTGTCGGGGCCAATGGCATCGGCGATCGCCTCGATGTAACCCCGGCTCAAACGTTCTAGTTCGGCTTTAGAAAGGCTTTTGGCATCAACGGTAATACCCCCCTTGGCTCCCCCAAAGGGCAGATCTAGCAAGGCACATTTGAAGGTCATCCAAAAGGCCAGGGATTGTACTTCGTCTAAGGAAACGTTGGGATGATACCGCACGCCTCCTTTCCCTGGCCCCCTAGTGTCGTCATACCGCACCCGATACCCCCGGAAGATTTTCAAAGAACCATCATCGAGGCGCACGGGAATAGAAACGCTCAGGCTCATTTTGGGATATTTCAAGCGTTCGCTGGCATCTTCAGAGATGTTGACGTGGTGGAGCGCTTTTTCGAGGCGTAGGCTAGCATCGCTCAGGAGAGAATTTACCGTCATGGTTCATGGTTTAAGCCGAATAAGGGGTATTAAATCACGGTGACTTTGGCTTGTGAGGTCGGGAACATGAATCACGGGGAAATCGTTACATCTGCTGATGTGAAATCATTCGGGATTGGAAAAAAGGCCATCCCTAAAAATGGAACGATACACTGAAGGGTAAGGTCTTCTGTCCACGGGATTGTGGCACAGAATTTTTTTATGCAGACATGATCATCGGATTTTTGGCGGTATTGTCAGCGGCGGCGGCGGCGGGAATGCGCATCGGTTTACCGTTGCTGATTATTTTGCTGCTCCACAGTGATGAATTGGTGGCAAATTTGCCTGGGATCGGTTGGTTGCCGCCCCGGGTTTTGATCGCTATTTTTACGATGTGGGCCGTGTTTGAGCTGTTTGGCTCGAAACAACTCCTGGGTCAACGCATTCTCCAGGCGATCGCCCTCTTATTTAGTCCGATTGTAGGGGCCATTTTAAGCCTGACCGTGGCCCAGGTGATCCGCCTAGAATTTGAACCGCTCTGGCTGGTGGGGGTAATGGGGGGGCTGGTCGCTTTTGTGCTGAAGCTGACTTTGACGGGGTGGTTTTTCCGGTTGCGGGGTCTGCCCCTGTGGTGGTCTTTTACGGAAGATTTTTTATGTGTGGTGCTGGTGTTGTTTGCCTTTCAATCGCCGGAGCAGGGCGGGATTATTGCGATGATTTTGCTGTGGTTAGCGGTGCGCAGTTCCACAGAATGGAAACGCTATTACGAAGAGAATCGCCAGCCCCAAGGTGGCAGCCCAGGGCCAGACTAACTTGTTTGGCAAACTGACCTACTATATTGAGTGTCAAAACGTATGACGAAGTATGATTTCCGTTGATCAAGCCCAAGCTTTAATTCTCCAGGCGATCGCCCCCCTGGGCGAGACTGAACCCAGCACCCTAGAAACGGCCCTGGGACGAATTTTGGCGACGACGGCGACCGGAAAATTAGATATTCCCCATTGGGATAACTCCGCCATGGATGGCTATGCGATCCGGTTTGCAGACCTGACAGAGCAACCTGTTGAACTGGAGATTATTGAAACGATTCCGGCTGGTCAAGCGCCCCAAAAATCCTTAGCGCCTGGCCAAGCTGCCCGCATTTTCACTGGGGCAATGTTACCAACCGGAGCGGATACGGTGGTGATGCAAGAGCACACAGAACAACGGGGCGATCGGGTCAAAATTTTACAAAATCCCTCTTTGCGGCAGTTTGTACGCCAGCGGGGTGATTATTACCGCGCCGGGGAACCCCTCCTACAACCAGGACAACGGTTGGGGGCGGCAGATTTGGCTGTGCTTGCAGCCTGCCAATGTGTGGAATTTCCGGTCTATCGGCGGCCGGTGGTGACGATTTTTTCCACGGGGGATGAGCTGCGATCGCCCCAGGAAAATTTAGAAATCGGCCAGATTGTTGATTCTAATCGGTATGGTTTGACGGCCTTTGTCCAGGGACAACGGGCGATTCCGAAAAATTTTGGCATTGTCCCCGATGATCCGGCCCAACTGAAAGCAACCATGAAAGAGGCGATCGCCGCCGGGGATCTGATCCTCTCAACGGGGGGCGTTTCCGTGGGCGAGTTTGACTATGTCGAAAAGCTCCTCGAAGAATTAGGGGGCGAAATTTTCATCCGTAGTGTGGCGATTCGTCCCGGTAAACCCCTGACAGTAGCGAAATTTCCTGGAAATAAACTCTACTTTGGGTTGCCCGGCAATCCGGTATCGGCCCTGGTGGGTTGTTGGCGGTTCGTGCAACCTGCGTTGAAAAAGTTGTCCGGCAATGCTGGGCCTTGGGCACCAGAATTTGTCTGGGCCACCTGTGATCAGCCCCTCAAGGGCGCCGGAAAGCGGGATGCTTACCTGTGGGGAACCTTGGTAGCCACGGCGACAGGTTATCTTTTCCATTTAGCTGGGGGCGGCCACAGTTCTGCGAATTTAGTGAATCTTGCCCAAACCAATGCCCTCGCCATTGTGCCCCAGGGGACTGGTGAAATCCCAGCAGGCGATCGCCTCCGGGTGATGCGTCTCCAAACCTAGGAGAATTTTTGTTGAAAAGGGAAATCCCAGGCTTACTATAGGAAGATAATTCCGCAACTCAATCGGCCATCGTTGCGTCTTTAGGGTAAATAGCCGCACCCAGCGCGCATAGTCTTTTTAGCAGGTACAACAATTATGACGGTCAAGGGCTTTGGTAATCGAATGATTTATGGATTTGGGGGACTCTCCTTGGCGATCGCCGCCACGGTCAGTCAGCTTCCCCCCCAGCAGGCCGCCCAAGCCCAAAATGCCAATGCCCTCACGGTGCGTTCTGATATCCAAGAGGCGAATACCGAAACGGGGATTATCACGGCCCGGGGCAATGTGCGGATCAATTATCCCGCCCGCAATCTCCAGGCTACTGCGGCCCAGGCCCAATATTTTTCAGAAGAACGTACACTAGTGCTCAGCGGCAACGTCTATGTCTTCCAGGATGGCAATAGTCTCCGGGCAGAACAAATGACCTATTCCATCGACGAAGGACGTTTTGTCGCCACCCCAGGCCGCAGCGAACAAGTAGAAGCCAGCTATCTCATTCCCGAACAGCCCCCGACAAGTCAGTCCCGTACTCCTGCTCCCATTACCCTCCCCGAAGACGAATAAACCGTGACCATCGTTCTCGAAAACATCCGTAAAACCTATGGCAAACGCGTCATTGTTAACCGTGTCAATTTAAAAGTAAATCAAGGGGAAATTGTCGGCCTCCTGGGGCCAAATGGTGCTGGGAAAACCACTACCTTTTACATTACAACGGGTCTGATTAAACCCAATGAAGGGCGCGTCTGGCTCCAACGGCAGAACATTACGCCCCTAAGTCTAGATGAGCGGGCAAAACTAGGCATTGGTTATCTCACCCAGCAACCCAGCATTTTTCGGAATTTAACGGTCAAGGAAAATATTCAACTGGTTCTCGAACAGTCCCCTTTGTCCCACCGCCAACAGCAACACCGTCTCAAGGAACTGGTGAGCGAATTTCGGCTGCACCGCATTGTGAATACCCGTGGTCGTCTGGTGTCAGGGGGCGAACGACGGCGTACTGAACTGGCCCGCGCCTTAGCTGTCGGCGGTCAAGGGCCGAAATTTCTCCTGCTTGATGAACCCTTTGCTGGGGTTGATCCCATTGCCGTCGCTGAAATTCAACAAATTGTGGCCCAACTGCGGGAACGGGGCATGGGGATTTTGATCACTGACCACAACGTCCGCGAAACCCTTGCGATTACTGACCGTGCTTACATCATGCGGGACGGGGAAATTCTTGCGGCGGGAACGACAGAAGAGCTTTATAGCAATCCCCTTGTGCGGCAGTATTACCTTGGGGAAAATTTTGAGCGCAATGTGAAATATTTCTAGGGCAAGGGTTGCGGGGCGATCGCCAATGGGTAAGGTTTTTAAGGGCGAAGACTTCATAAAACGTTAGGTAAAAGTTCCTAAGAATTCGTTAGGCTCAGATCAATAACATCATCTTTTTTTTAAGAGCCTTTGAATATTGCCGTGTTCGAATTGAGTAGCGTTTTTGAGCAGTTGTGTGAATTTTCCCGGTGCCATTGTCTTGCCATTTGTGGCGGTTTGGTTCCCTTTAACCTGATTTTGAGTTTTTTGACCTTGGTGTACGTGGTGCGCCAAGCTTCCCCCAGTTTGATCCAAAGAAATGCGATCGCCGTTTATGGGGGCGTAACCCTAATGGTGCTCCATGTCAGCACATGGTTCCTGGTCGGCGTTGTGATGGTGCCCACCTTCCTCCTGCCTGCTTTTGGGGCAGTTTGTATCGCGATTAATCTCTGGGGAACCCAAGCGCCCGCATCCCTGCGCCGTTTCCTGTTTTGGCTGTGGGGAACTGTACTGAAACGAAGCGAACGTGCCACAATATAGAGCCGTCGTATCAAATTTCACGGAGACCCATGGGCGATCAGGGCAAACACCTCAGCACAAATCAACAACCGAAACCATGGGCCGCCCTCTGGGAAAATATTCGCATTCTAGTCATTGCCCTGGCGATCGCCTTGGTGGTGCGCTGGTTTATCGCGGAACCCCGGTATATCCCCTCCGGTTCGATGCTGCCGACCCTCGATTTAGGCGATCGCATTGTTGTCGAAAAACTCTCCTATCGATTCCAGCCCGTGCATCGGGGTGATGTGGTGGTTTTCCGGACGCCCCCTCAATTAGAACTCCTCGGTTACGATCCCCAACAAGCGTTTATCAAAAGAATTATTGCCACCCCCGGTGAAACTGTATCCGTTCACAATGGCACCGTGTATGTTGACCAAACGCCCTTAACGGAACCCTTCATTGCTGCGTCGCCTGACTATGAATTGCCGACCCTAACGGTGCCACCCCACAGTTTTTTTGTCCTTGGTGATAATCGCAACAACAGCAATGATTCCCATATCTGGGGCTTTGTCCCTGCCGATAATGTTATTGGCCATGCCATTTTTAAATTTTGGCCCCTGAACCACCTCGGCAAAATTCTCTAGAACTATTTTCTCAACCCATCTCCCCTGCCTTCGATGATTACTTACTCCATCATCATCCCGGTGTACAACGAAGAAGCGAATCTTCCGGAAATGTATCGGCGCGTTGTCCAGGTCATTGAAGGGTTAGATGGCCCCGCAGAGTTGGTTTTAATCGACGATGGCAGCCAGGATCGTTCCCTCGCCATTTTGGACGAATTACACCAAAGGGATCCCAGGGTCCACTACTTGAGTTTGGCGAGAAATTTTGGCCATCAAATCGCGGTCACCGCCGGTTTGCAATATGCCCAAGGGGAGGCGGTCATTATCATGGACGCCGATCTCCAGGATCCCCCCGAACTGCTTCCCAAACTGATTGAAAAATGGCGGGCGGGCGACCATGTGGTCTATGCCCAGCGGGTGAATCGAGCCAGAGAAAGCTGGTTTAAGAAGCTCATGGCCTATGGCTTTTACCGGATTTTAAATCAATTTACCGATGTTTCCATTCCCACGGATACGGGGGATTTCTGTTTGATGTCCCGTCAAGTAGTGGATATTCTCAACAGCATGCCCGAAAAACACCGCTACATTCGCGGCCTCCGGGCCTGGGTGGGGTTTCCGCAAACGGCGGTGCAGTTCAACCGGGAGCCACGTTTTGCCGGGGAAGTAAAGTACACCTTTCGTAAATCCCTGAAGCTTGCCATTGATGGGATTATTTCCCTGTCCCGTAAACCCTTAAAGATTGCCACCTATTTGGGTTTGGTGACGGCCCTAGTGGCGATCGCCATGATGATTTTGGTGCTGTTTTGGCGGATCTACAATGCCCCGGCCCAGTTAATTGGCTATACCCTGATCACCATTGCCATTTTCTTTTTGGGAGCTGTGCAACTTATTTGTCTTGGCATTCTCGGTGAATACATTGGCCGCATTTACGACGAGGTGAAACAACGCCCCCTCTACACCGTTAAAAAAGCGGCGGGCTTTGACGAAGTACTTTAGGCCAGATTTTTCTAAAGTTTGCGGGCGAGGGTCAGACCATCGGCCACAGGCAATACCGTCAAACTAATGCGTGGGTCGTTGTACAAAGCTTCATTGAAAGCGCGAATTTTTTCCGTACGTTTGTCTTGATCCGCTGGATCGGCCACGCGTCCCGACCACAACACATTATCAACGGCAATGACACCGCCGACCCGCAGTAATTTGAGAGACCGCTCAAAATAATTCAGATAATTTCCTTTATCTGCGTCAATGAAGGCAAAATCAAAGGTACCCGCTTGGCCATCTGCCAGCAGAGAATCTAAGGTTTCAAGGGCTGGGGCAAGGTGGAGTTCAATTTTTTCGGCGACCCCTGCTTTTTCCCAATAGGTTTGGGCGATCGCCGTTGGCCTTGGGTCGCGATCGCAAGCAATGACTTTCCCCCCTTCCGGTAGTGCTAAGGCGACAATGAGAGCACTGTACCCTGTAAAAACGCCGATATCTAACGTTTTCTGCGCCCCCAGCAGTTGCACAAGCCAGGCCATCAACTGACCCTGTTCCGGAGCGATCTGCATCCGGGCCGCTGGGTGTTGGGCCGTGATTTCCCGTAATTCTTTGAGGACGGGATGCTCTTTGAGGGAAATGCGGAGGAGGTAATCATATAAAGGGGCGTCCAGGGAGAGGCTACTACGAGTCATGGCAAAGGAGTGAACGAAAAAAGTTTACAATTTGTTATAGACTGATGCTGATCCCAACCAGGAGTTTTTCCCGATGTTAAGACTTGAGCACATCCGCAAAATTTATCCCACCGGCGAAGTTCTCAAGGATATTAACTGGGAAGTGAAAACGGGTGAACGGGTTGGCCTCGTGGGAGTCAATGGTGCGGGAAAATCTACCCAGATGAAGATCATTATGGGGGAAGTGGAGCCGACGGATGGTGAAATTATTCGTCCGGCAGATCTGCGCATTGCCCATTTAACCCAAGAATTTGATGTGGTGCCGACGCGCACTGTGCGCGAAGAACTATGGACAGTCTTCACAGAAGCCAATGCTGTGCAGGATGAAATCCACCGCATTCAGCATGAAATGGCCGAGCCGGATGCCGATTTAGATGATCTGATCCACCAGCTTGACCGGGCCCAACGAAAATTTGAAGCCCTTGATGGTTATCGTTTAGAGTCCCAAATTGAAAAAATTCTCCCGGAAGTGGGCTTTGAGATCGAAGATGGCGATCGCCTGGTGAGTTCCTTTAGTGGCGGCTGGCAGATGCGGATCAGTTTGGGCAAAATTCTCCTCCAGGAACCAGATATTCTCCTCCTAGACGAGCCGACCAACCATTTAGATCTAGAAACCATTGAATGGTTGGAAAATTATCTCCGGGGTTTAAAGACGCCGATGGTAATTATTTCCCATGACCGAGAATTTCTTGATCGCCTTTGTACGAAAATCGTTGAAACAGAGCGGGGAATTTCGACCACCTACCTCGGTAACTATTCCCAGTATTTGCAGCAAAAAGCAGAAAATAAAGACGCCCAGCAATCCGCCTTTGAGCGCCAACAAAAAGACTTGGCCAAGCAACAGGAATTCATTGAAAAATTCCGGGCGAGTGCCACCCGTAGCACCCAGGCAAAAAGTCGCGAAAAACTATTGGATAAGGTCGAACGCATCGAAGCGCCCATTAGTGATGTGCGGACCCTCAAGTTCCAGTTTCCCCCAGCGCCCCGGGGCGGCCAGGAGGTGGTGACAATTCAGGATTTGACCCACACCTACGACGACAAAATTCTGTTTCTCGGTGCGAATCTGGCCATCGAACGCGGCGATCGCATTGCTTTTCTAGGGCCAAATGGCTGCGGCAAGTCCACAACCCTACGCATGATCATGGGCATGGAAAGCTACGACGAAGGCAACGTTAAAATTGGCACCCACAACATCATTCCCGGTTATTTTGAGCAGAACCAAGCTGAAGCTCTCGACCTTGAAAAAACGGTAATGGATACGATTCACGATGAAGTACCCGATTGGAAAAATGGCGAAGTCCGGACGCTCCTAGGGCAATTCCTTTTCAGTGGCGACACTGTTTTCAAAAAAGTAGGTGCCCTTAGTGGTGGTGAAAAAGCCCGGTTAGCCCTGGCAAAAATGTTGCTGCGGCCCGCAAATTTTCTAATCCTCGATGAGCCGACCAATCACCTTGATATTCCAGCGAAGGAAATGTTAGAAAACGCCCTCAAGGAATATGACGGCACCGTGGCGATTGTCTCCCACGACCGTTTCTTTATTTCCCAAGTCGCCAATAAAATTGTCGAAATTCGCGACGGAGAATTTATTGTTTACAACGGCGATTATCATTACTATCTTGAAAAAATCGAACAAGAAAAAGAAGCAGCACGACAACGTCTAGAAGCAGAGCAAGAAGCAGCGAAAAAAGCAGCAAAAAAAGCCAAGCAATTGGCCAAGAAAGCGACTAAAAAATAATAGCAAGATGTAGTTTTATGTTTTATCAACCGCCCCTCTGGTTACGGTCTGGCATTGCCATGACAATCTATGCGGCCTTTGGTGCTGCGAAACAGTGGCACAGTCAACCAAAAACATCTCCTTTAAAGTATCGGGAGGTGATCCTGACGGGGGCGAATCAAACGCCTATTTTTTGCCAATATGCGCAACCCAGTGATTCAAAAGGAACGATCGTTGCTACCTATGGCATTACCGGCAGTTTAGAAGACCAATGGTTTCTAGAAATTCTCGCTCATAAGGCTTTCCAGGCAGGCTATGGTGTTTTATTGTTCGATTGGCGTGCCCATGGCAAAACAGCAGCCCTCTCCCCTGATTTGACTAGCGATGGTCTCCTCGAAGGCGAAGATTTTGTGCGTCTAGCGGCCCAGGGCAAACAACAACTGGGGTTAAAGCCGCCTTTTTTCTTTGCTGGTTATTCTCTGGGGGGACAATTAGCTTTGTGGGGATTAAAAAAAGCCCAGGAATTGGATTTAAAGGCTTTAGGGTTGCAACCAGAAGATATTCTTGCGGGTGCTGTCATTTGCCCCAGTTTAGAATCCCACCGTTCCCTCAGTTATCTCGAACAACATCCGTTCAAATGCTATTTTGAGCAGGCGATCGCCAAAAATTTACAGAAATTGGCTTGGCAACTTCAAAGCTACCATCCCCACGCTTTCCAGACTGAAACCATTGAAAAGGCGACGACGATTCGAGAATTTGATCAATATCTCGTGATTCCAAAGTTGGGTTTCACCACAACCCAAGCCTATTATGAAGCCAGTAGTCCCCTTTATTTTCTCCAGGATTTGCACAGGCCGACCTTTATGCTGTATGCGGCGGATGATCCTCTGTTTGCGCCGGATCTTGTTGAAGACCTCCGCTATGTCGATCAACGGAATACTCACCTCAATACCCAAATTACAAAGTTTGGGGGCCATGTGGGTTACATTAGCGATCGCCACTGTCAAAACCATTGGGGAGACAGTGATCCCTGGTGGGCATGGCAAAGAATTCTTTCTTGGTTTGACCAACAGTTAAGTCAGCACCACCGGACTCGTTCTGTCACGACAGCGCAACAATAGAACAATAGTCAGAAAGTCGAACAGAAATTCAAAGATCAGAAGAACGGGCTTTGAGGCGCTCGATGATGATCGGCGTTGCAATAACGAGTACCTTAACGACCCAGGGGGCGTAACACAAAGCGAGAAACCCGGCGAGAATAGCCACGCATCCCGTGGCAACTTTGACAATTTCTTCCTTTGTGGTGACACTCAAACAAGTTGCACAGGCAGCAACTCCGAGACTCAAAATTGATGGGTTAATCATATTCAATACTATTTCTGCAGCAAAAGGCGATCGCCCGAATGGCGTTGGTGCGGATTTTTACTTCCCTAGCTGTCATGGTGGGGCGGTTAGGGAGCGCACAGTCAATAAAAGTTAAGATATATGACATAATACTCCGATCTACTCATCTGTCAAGGTGGAGCAAAACGACTTTTTCTCACATTGTTAACAATTGCTCACAGCAATGGGGCTCAACATTTTCCGCTGAAGCAATCGCCAACTTACCTACAGCGGCGCAATTAACCCGACGGATTGACAATCACTTCCTGGGGTAAATCAAATTCAATATTCGGGCCACGGTCTAAGACCTCAATATCCCACTGGCCCCGCCGAGCTGATTCAAACACTACATAGCGGCCATCGGGGCTAATTTGGGGGTTGCGCACCCAATGACGGTAGCCCTGGGTCAAAATATCAGACTGCTTGGTTGCTCGGTCATAGAGAATGATATCCGGCTTCCCCAGGGGACTCGACAGGTAAACGAGGTAACGCCCGGTACGGCTCAGGCTTGGACTTTCATAGATCGCATTTTTTTGATTGAGATTCGGCAATTCCACAAACTGCTTTTGGTTTAAGTCATAAAAAAGCAGTTCACTGGTGCCATGGCGATTGGAAATGAAGGCTAACCAGCGACCGTCCCCACTCAACGCAGGCTGTTCGTCGTGGAAGCGGCTATTGAGGGAAACGGGGGTTAAGGGTGTGTTGCCAAAGGAGCAGCCTCCTAGTCCCAGGAATATTGTCAACAACCAGAGAAAGCAAGGGGTTTGCCTAAACACGTTCGTTAATGGGCAGAAAATTCGGGCAATTAGTAGTCGAAATTGACGGGATTGTTGGGGCGATCGCCTTCTGGCATTTCTGGATTGTCGGGGGCCGGATCATCCCAATCTTGATCCTCCCCAAAGGAAGCGCCATCAATGGGTTGATAGTCAACGGTGGCCACTTCTTCGTCGGGGGCACCATAATCATCGGGGCGAGGGCGACGGGGACGACGGGGGGCTGGCGGCTCATCATCGGGCCGGGGGCGGCGAGGACGACGGGGCGCTTCATCAACGGGGCGATCGCCTTGCTCCCAGGCATCTTCTGACCAGACATCAGTGACATTACCGCTGGGGCCATAGGCATCGTAGCCGCCATTGTCATAGCGATCCGGACGGGGGCGGCGGCTAGGGGGTGTGGGGCGACTGGGACGACGACTGGTGGGGCGGCCACTGGGGCGATCGCCATAATCCGTGGGGGGACGATTGGTCGGGCGGCTACTGGGTCGGGTACTCGTTCCCCGGGGGGCTTCATCTTCGTAACCCCGGCTCCGACTCGAACGGGGTTCAGGGTAGCCCCGCAACCGACGTTCATAGCGTTCTTCCCCCTGGTAAGGCTCAATCTGATCCAGCTCCGCCCGATAAACCCGACTGACGGGCCGTTCATCGTCCACAATGGGCGTATTGCGGCGGGCCTGCTCTGTGGCCAAACCCCGGAGACGAATTGACTCAATGGCGAAAAATACCGCTGAGCCAGACAGGAGAAATTGACCAAATTGCAAAATCGGGTCTAAACGCCACCCTTGGAACAGGAGGATGAAGCCGCACAATAGCCCAACCGCCGCAAAGAAAATATCGTGGTCGCGGGAAAGTTCTGGGCGTACCGACCGTAAAAAATAGAGGGATGCACCCGCTGCGGCCAGCGCAATCCCCAAGATACTGGCGGAATTTAGCCCAAAATTAACCATTGTTGATCTCCCTTGACTCTACCTTCTATACTAACGGCTTCCGTTTCCAGACTATAAGATATCTCAGATGAAAACAGAGGTGGACAATGTTACAAAATGCCCACCTCGCAGTTTCGTGTTTTGGAAGGGAATATCTAGCGCTTAATTTTGTCCTGCTGACTGATGAAAATCAAAAATGCGGTGGCAGGAATGACCACAACTAAGGTGCCAGCCAAGAGGCTATAGAAAAAGTTTGCCAAAGAGGGAGTCATAATGAGGGTTTCCTTAATGTGTTTAATAATTATTTGTTGATAATTTTGCCATACTCTCCGCCGAATCTTGCCATTGATGTTTAGAATCTCCCTGCCGCTGCCCCGAAATGTTCAGCCCAAGGCTTGGGGGTTTAGTCTTTTTGGCCTGGCGATCGCCTGCAGTTTGATCGACGTTACCGTTCAGGGTGGAGCCTTATTTAATGGCCAGGGTTTAGGTACCCTTGGGCGATTTGTGGGGGCCGCTTTTCAGCCAAATTTAACAACGGACTTTCTTCTACTGACCTGCCAGGCAACCTTGACCACCTTTGCCTATGCGATCTGCGGCACCTTTTTGAGTTTGGTGGTGGGTACTATCGGCGGGCTACTCAGTGCCAAGTTACTCTGGGAGACGATATTTCCCCAAGGCAAGCGGTTAGGAAGCGGCATCCGGTTGCTTTTAGCTGTACCCCGTTCGATCCATGAGGTGGTGTGGGGTCTGATTTTGATTAATGTTTGGGGCCTAGATCCGGTGGTGGCCTTGGGGGCGATCGCCATTCCCTTTGGGGCAATTGTGGCGAAAATTTTTGCTGAAATCATTGATGAAACTCCCCGGGCCGCCTTTGAAGCCTTAATTTATAGCGGTGTCCCCACAGCCCAGGCCTTTCTTTATGGGATTTTGCCCCAGGCTTTGTTTAATTTGTTGTCCTACAGTTTTTATCGCTTTGAATGTTCCCTGCGTTCGGCGGCTGTGTTGGGCATTATTGGTGCTGGGGGCCTGGGCTATGAGATTTATTTAAGCCTACAATCCCTCCGTTACGAACAGCTTTGGACGTTGTTTTATGCCCTGATTGCGTTGAATGGGGTGGTGGATTGGGGGAGCCATTTTTTGCGGCAACGGCTGGATTGCACCAGTCGCTTTGACCTCAACAGTCACCGTTACAAATTGGGGGGACAGCGGCGGGATTGGCTCCTCGGTACGATGCTTTTCGGTAGTGGTTTAGTGGCTTGGGGATTTTGGTATATTCAGCCCGATTGGTCGCGACTCTGGTCTGGCCGGGGCCAAGACTTTTTGGGGGAAGTTATGACTCAACTCCAGACCGTCAGTTTCGATTTCGCCCAGGGAAAACAGTTAGCGATCCTGAGTCTACAGACTCTGGAGATGTCTATTTTGGCGATCGCCTTAGCTGGGGTGGGCGGATTCTTTCTGGCCTTTTTGGCAGCGAAAAATCAGCGGCCCATTTTCTGGGGACAACGGCTCCTGAGCCATCTAATACTCTTGGTTTGTCGGAGTATCCCAGCTCCCATCTGGGCGTTGGTGGTGGTATTTGTGATGTTTCCGGGGATTTTGCCGGGGGCGATCGCCCTGGGGATTCATAACCTGGGCATTTTAGGCAGATTAATGGGCGAAGTGATTGAAAATGTTCCCCCTGCGCCCCTCAATGCTCTCCGAAACTTGGGCAGCAGCGAAGGCAATGTTTGGCTCTACGGTACGGTGCCTTTAACGCTGCCTAATTTTATTGCCTACAGTTTTTATCGTTGGGAAGTCTGTCTACGGGAAACGGTCATTGTCGGCCTCGTGGGGGCGGGCGGCCTCGGACGACTTTTGATGGAACAATTGAGCAGTTTTAATTATGGTGGCGTCAGTCTGACCTTGCTTTGTTTCCTCTTGCTTACTTGGGGAGTCGATAGTTTTAGTGGATTTTTGCGGCAACAGCCCCGCTAAATAAACTGAGCTTTGGCGATCGCCGGGGTCTTTTGACAAGACTTTTTTTTTGAGCTTTACTTACAATGACATTTCAAGTCCATAGGCTGTTCTTGCGGTTATGTCCGATGTTGCCCCGTTAAATCTCCAGGATCTGCAAGCGGATCTCCAAACTCAACTTGAAGCAGAATATTTCCCCACAGACCCGATTCAGGTGCGTTGTCTCTTTAAGGAAGGTCTGTTGCTTGTCCTGGTGCAACATCAAGCTCCGGCCCCGGCAGAGCTCCCGCCCCTTTTCCGGCTCATCCGCGATCGCCTCCAGGGTGATCCCCGCGTCCAAGGGCATCAAACCCTCATTTATTTGCGGATTACTGGGGCCAACGAACCCTATGCTTTCCACGCCCTCACCCAGTCTGAAGTCGAGCCTGTTTCCGATGGAGAACCTCCAGCAAGTGAACTGGACTCCCCTGAACAACCTGAATTTCCGGAAGATATTGACCTCGAAGCTACGGATGATCCTTTTCCGCCCGTGGGCAATGAGTTAGAAGAAGACTCGTTTGATACCGCCGTCCCAGAAGAAGAGCCGACGGATTCCAGCGGCGATTTTGAAGGGTTTACCACTGCTGACGGGGGGCTAGAAGAGTTTACCGAATCCTCTAATCGCCCTCGCAAAAAAGGCCCCCTAATCCTCGGTGCGGGTTTGTTGTTAGTCCTTGTGGGGGTAGCGGGCTATGGTTTGAGTCGTCCCTGTGTGATTGGTGCCTGTGCGCCTCTGACCACCGCCACACAACTGGCTGATCCGGCCCGATCGCTGTTTGCTGCTGGTGAAAATCCCTCTGGCCAAGCGATTCTCCAGGCCCAGGCCAATTTAGAAGAGGCGATCGCCACTTTAGAGACCGTGCCCCGTTGGTCGCCTCGGTATGGGGAAGTGCAGACCCAACTCGCCGATTACCAGTCCCTCAATGGCAGTCTTGGCAATCTAATCACAGGCTTATCCCAGGGAGCAACGGCAGCCCAAATGGCTGAAAATCCGCCCTCTTCTGTGGCCCAATGGCAAGAGATTATTGAACAGTGGCAAACGGCGATCGCCACCTTAGACGCAATTCCAGCAGAGGATTTTTATTACGATTTTGCCCAGGCGAAACGGGCCAGTTACCAACAAAATTTAGAAGCTGTGGAACAACGGGTGCAACAACTCCAGGCCCAAGAATCCTCAGCCCCGGCTGCAGCCAGCAATTAGCGATCGCCCCTTAAAAAGCTAGGGGGGCAAGGGTATCGATGAGCGGGGCCGCCTTGAGGGTTTTGCCAATGTGATGCTCAAGGTACTGCCGTAACAGATGTTCAACCCGGAGCCAAGCCGTTTCTAAGGAAAATACCATTTGTTCTGCTTGGGACCACCGTTGCAGCTCCGGCAGGGTGCGGTTGGGTAGCATTTGTAAAATATCTAGTTCCAAAGCCGTCAGCCGTTGATCGGGACGAATGTTTCCCTGGCCCAGCACCATAATCCCCCCCAGATCGTGACTAAAGCCAATGCGCCACCGGGGATCAACAAAGTTGGGAGAAATAAGGGTTTGACTGCCCTGGCAATGTTGAACTTGAGGAGCAAAACCGGCGATCGCCAACAGATGAAACAAAGCTTGGGTTAGGTGGGCGATGATCTGGGTCACCCTGGCGCTGGGTTGAAATTCTAAAGCTTCGATGCGGCGCAGATGTTCCCGAAGCAATTCATATAGTTCCGGCTGGGGGGTGTGGCTCACTGCGAGGTAATGGGTTACTTCTGCGAGGTATTGACCCACGGCTAATTTGGCAAAGTCATGTCTGAGGCCAGAATAGGAGGTGAGCATATCCGCCTGTTGGATCCGGTCTAGCGATCGCCCCCTGGTCAAAACAAATTCATTGACCACCAGTAATTCTGTGCGTCCCCGCAGGGCAGAACGGTGTTGACGCGCCCCTGGGGCTACGGCTTTTACCAACCCTTGTTCCGGCGACAGGATCGTTACCAGTCGATCCGCTTCACCGAGGGGGCTGCCTTTGAGGATGATGCCTGTGACTTTAAAAGACATACCGTATTTACCAAGTTGGGTTGTCGCTCACTTGTTCCCTTTCCTGCATAATCTTGATACTCCGGGAGGTGCCAAGGCGAGTTGCCCCAGCCTGGATTAAGGCGATCGCCTGATCAACCGTTTTGATCCCTCCTGCTGCTTTGATCCCAATGCGCCCTTTGGTGATCCCATGGAGCAACTTTACATCGGCCACTGTTGCGCCCCCGAACCAGCCCGTTGAGGTTTTCAGGTAGCTCACCCCTGCATCGAGACAAATCTCTGCGGCGAGCCGTTTTTCGGTGTCTGTTAAGAGGGCCGTTTCTAAAATACCTTTGATGGGAACCTTCGTTAGTTCGACGATTTGCGCCACTTCCTGATAGAGCTTCTCCGATTCGCCCATTTTTACAAAGGCCAAGTTAAGCATGACATCTAATTCTGTTGCCCCATTTTCTACTGCTTCCTGGGCTTCATAGAGTTTGGTTGTGGTTGTATGGGCCCCGGCGGGGAAACCGACGACAGAACAAATCTGAATCGGTCGCTGGTGCAAGTAATCCTGGGCTGTTTTCATCGCCGTTGGGTAGAGACAGACCGCCGGAAACTCAAACTGGACCGCTGCTTCACAGCATTCTTTGACCTGGGCTGCGGTGGCCGCTGGGTGCAATAGAGAATGTTCGAGATACCGGGCTAAATCAATTTCGTTTGCGGGAATCGCCATGGTTTTTGGGAAGTGTACTTCCTTTGATTGTGGCAGAAATTGTTCGTTTTCTGGTGCTTCTCTAGAAACTACCCAGGCACAAAATCCACAAAAAAAATCCCCTGCCATCACAGGAGATTGATCAAGAAAGATATTTCGGGAAAGGCGCCAAGGCCAAGCAAGTTCGTTTGAGGGTTACTTGCCCCGTTTATCTCGGTCTTGACGACGGCGATCGCGCCATTCCACAAAGGTGAGATAGGAGATCCCGCCGCTGACCAGTAGCAGCAAGGCAAGGGCCCCCAAAAAAAGAGAATTCAAAAAAATTGTTTCCACGATCCTAGAAACCGTTACGTGCCCAAACAACCATGGCGATCGACCAAGTGAACAGGGCCAATAGCGCGCCCCAACCTAAAGAAAGAACATCCATTTTTAATAACGCCTTGAAATTACTAAAGAGTGATCATTCCATATCTTATCCTGTCTTGAAACCTACCGAAACGTGACTCCCTGAATCCCCAGGGGGAAATTGAAAGCGAAATTGGCGATCGCCAAAAAAACCTCCTAGTTGTCCAGGAGGTTTTGGATTAAAGGATTATCGCCAGTTAAACAATGTGCGTCGCTTAACTGGTGCGGCCCGCCAAGGTGCGGCGTTTGAAGACCATTTCGTAGGCTTCGATAATGTCCCCTTCTTTCCAGGTGCTAAATTTATCGACGCCAATCCCGCATTCATAGCCAGAATTGACTTCCCGGACATCCTCGCGGACACGCTTAAGGGAATCGAGGGAACCGTCATAGACGACGACATCACCCCGACGCACGCGGATCATCCGGTTACGAACGACCTTACCCGACTGGACATAACAGCCCGCAACGGAGCCACGCCCGACGGGGAAGACGGCCCGCACTTCGGCCCGACCCAAGGGTTCTTCGACTTCCTCTGGATCCAGGAGACCTTCCATCGCCCCTTGGATTTCTTCGAGGAAACGGTAGATCACGTTATATTCGCGGATATCAACCCCTTCTTGTTCGGCGGCCTGTCGCGCACCGGGAGCCAAGGTCGTGTTAAAGCCGATAATGATCGCCCCACTGGCAGCGGCAAGATCGACATCTGTTTCGCTGATTTCACCGGGAGCAGACAGCAAGACACGAATTTGGACTTCGTCCTGGGGCAGTTGTTGGAGGGAGCCGAGAATCGCCTCGACGGAACCCTGGACATCGGCCTTGAGTACCAAGTTGAGTTCCTTGAGTTCCCCTTCTTGGGCTTGGGCCGAGAGACTGCTAAGGCTGACCCGTCGGGAAGACATGGCCTGTTGGAGCCGAGATTGACGCTTCCCTTCGGCCCGTTCGTCGGCGATCGCCCGGGCTTCTTTTTCACTGGAGTAGACTTCAAATTCATCCCCAGCCGCTGGTACCTCACTTAAACCAAGGATTTCCACTGCAAAAGACGGTGTTGCATCCGTGACTTTTTCACCGCGATCGCTAATCATGGCCCGGATTTTACCCATCACCGATCCCGCCACAATGATGTCACCAACCCGTAGGGTTCCGTTCTGTACTAACAGAGTCGCTACCGGGCCGCGAGCGCGATCCAAGTGGGCTTCAATGATTGTGCCTCTCGCCAGACGATCTGGGTTCGCCGAGAGTTCTTCAATCTCAGAGACGAGCAGAATCATTTCCAGGAGAGTATCTAGATTCTCTCCCTTCAGGGCACTGACGGGCACCATAATGGTTTCGCCGCCCCACTCCTCAGGCACTAAGCCCTGTTCTGAGAGTTCCTGCTTGACGCGATCCGGTTCTGCGCCGAGTTTATCCATTTTGTTGATCGCCACAACGATGGGCACTTTGGCCGCTTGGGCGTGGCGGATCGCCTCTAGGGTCTGGGGACGGACACCGTCATCGGCGGCGACAACAAGAATGGCAATATCTGTCACCTTTGCGCCCCGGGCCCGCATGGCCGTAAAGGCTTCGTGACCAGGAGTATCGAGGAAAACAATTTGACCGGGTTTCCCGTTGTGTTCGATGTCCACGTGGTAAGCACCGATGTGCTGGGTAATTCCCCCGGCTTCCCCTTGGGCCACCTTAGTCTCGCGAATGGAGTCCAGGAGGGTAGTTTTACCGTGGTCAACGTGACCCATGATGGTGACGACTGGAGGACGATGTTGGAGGTGTTCGAGGTCGGCCACATCCAGCATTTCTGTGGATTTTTCAGCCGCTGATTTCACCTCTGGGGCAATGACTTTCACGTCAA
This sequence comes from Picosynechococcus sp. PCC 8807, assembly GCF_001693295.1. Classification (NCBI taxonomy): domain Bacteria; kingdom Bacillati; phylum Cyanobacteriota; class Cyanophyceae; order Chroococcales; family Geminocystaceae; genus Picosynechococcus; species Picosynechococcus sp. PCC 8807. Next base: position 806,036 of record NZ_CP016483.1, on the reverse strand, counting down.
ATTCCTCGGCTACCATCTGGGCGGTGTCGTAGTCTAGGGTTTGGGTGATGTTGATCGCGATCCCCTTACTAAAGAGGCGACGGATAATGTCTGTTTCAGCGATGCAGAGAATATCTGCCATTTCCCGGAGGGTCATGGTTTCTGTGAGGGTGATCTCCGCTGGTGGTGTTTTCACATCAGGGCGATCGCGCCGTTGTTCTTTCTGAGATTGACCACTACCACCACTGCCAGATCGTTTCGCCGCTGGTTTCTTCGGTTTTGAAGGTGATGGCTTGCTTGGGGAAGGAGACGATGAAGCACTCTTCGGTTTGGGGGGACGGGCAATGGACAAGCTGACAGAAGGCACTTCGGCATTGTTGTTTGTGGTTGTGCCAAAGTCATCGTCATCGTCATCAATGACAACGGGGCGACGCTTGAGTTTGCTGGTTTTTGTCTTCTTGCTTTCGGATTCGTCCTCTTCCTCATCTTCCCAGACTTTACGTTTGCTGGGTTTCGGGCCAATGGCTTTTTTGGGTTTTGCGGCGGGACGCTTGGGGGGAGCGAGAAGGACTTCTGGGGTCGCATCATCATCCCCTTCGACATTGTTGGTATCGGGTTCTTCGTCAAGCTCGGGTTCAATCGCTTGAACGGGGGTGGGCTTTTTACTGACGGTGCCAACAATTTGCGGTTTTGGCCGTAATTTTGGTGCTTTGGCCGGGGCTTCGGCGGTATTTTTCGAGAGGGATTTGGCCCTCACATCGGCTTGGGTTGCCCCACTGCTTGTTTCTGCCGTTGCAGGACTGGCATCGGGCGTCTTGGGAGCAGATGATTTGGGGGTTGGCCGAGGCGGCGGCCCCATGAGCTTGGGTTTCGGGGCAGCGGGGGCTGCTGGTTCTGCTTTGGGGGAAGTTGTCTTGGCCACTGGCTCAGCTTTGGCTCCATTGTTGGCCGGAGACTCTTCTGGTTGTGCAGGTGTCTCCTTTCCTCGACTCGGAGGAGACTGCAATTTCGGACGTTCAAGCTTTTTGGCTGTTGAGGTTGGGTGATTTGCGTCGGCTGATTCTGATTTACTAGCCTGGGGTTTTGCGCCCTGGGGCTGGTGCTGGACGGAGAGAATTTCTTGTTTTTTCTTTCTCTGGGGCCGCTGGGCCTTGGGGGCTTGGGGGCGCTTTTGTGTGGCGATCGCCCGGATTTTATCAGCTTCTTCTGTCGTGATGGTGCTACTGTGACTCTTCACATCAATGGAGAGCTGGCCACAGAATTCTAAAATGTCTTTGTTTTCGAGATCTAGTTCCTTTGAAAGTTCGTAAATTCTAACTTTTTCGTTATTCATCCAATAATGTCCTTAACTACTAGTCGTACAAATTGAGGGTGAGTGAGGGATAGGTGGGTTTAATGTGGATTGTGGGATCTAAATCCAACGGGGATTAGCGGCAATGATGAATGGAAAGGCCTCCGGGCTTGCTAGAGTTCAACAATAAAAAGAAGGTTTAATCTGAATAATTTCAGGGATGATCTTAAATAGCATCGCGCGTCCATAATGGCTTGAGGAGTGGCGATTGTCAGAGCTTTAATTGAGAGAATTTAAGCGTTCTTTTAGGGTTTGATAAATCTCAGGGGAGACGTTCTTTTTGAGCGATCGCCCGAGCCGATCTTTGCGCTGGGCCATTTCTAGACAATGGTGACATTGACAGAGATAGGCGGAACGCCCCATGCCCCGATCTAATTGTACCTGCTGGGATGGATAGACTCGAACCACCCGCCAAAGAGATTGTTTTGGGGCAAGTTTGCGGCAGGCAACACAGCGGCGTAGATTTGGCTCCATGGCAATGGTTGAAATGGCGATCGCCTTTTACATCAAAATTCCCCCCGGAATCTAAGCGTCCGTTGGCGTGGCCTCTTCTTCTAAAGGTTCCGTTTCAGCTTGATCCGGCAGCACAGCAGTTTCCGACTCCACTTCACTGGGTGGGGCTGTCTCTTGTTCGGCGAGGGCGGCTTGTTCTGCCTCGTACTTGGCACTATCTTTAATATCAATTTTCCAGCCCGTCAAGCGTGCGGCCAAACGTACATTTTGCCCTTCTTTACCAATGGCAAGGCTCAGTTGGTTTTCGGGGACTAATACCGTGGCCTGTCGCTCTTCCGCATCAACCAAGATTACCCCATCGACCCGTGCTGGGCTCAGGGCATTGGCAATGTAAGTCGCTGGATCCGGGGACCAACGGATCACATCAATTTTTTCGCCCCGCAGTTCATTCACCACGGCTTGGATCCGTGATCCCCGTGCCCCGATACAAGCACCGACAGGATCCACATCCCGCTCTAGGGTATCCACGGCAATTTTTGTGCGGGGGCCAACATAACGGCCGGGGGGATTCGCTTCCCGGGCAACGGCCACAATCCGCACGATTTCTTCTTCGATTTCCGGGACTTCGTTGGCAAACAGGTAAACGACTAAATCTGCGGCGGCACGGGAAACCACCAACTGGGGGCCACGGTGGGAGCCTTCTTTAACGTGTTTTAAATAAACTTTGTAGGTGGTATTGGCGCGGTAATTGTCGTTGGGGAGTTGCTCCCGTCTGGGTAATTCGGCTTCGGTTTCTGGTTGCCCAAAGGCGCTGGTAACCGCCATCACCACAAAGTTCCGCTCAAAACGGAGGACACGGGCCTGGAGGACTTCTCCTTCTAGTTCTTGGAATTCTTCTTGGACGAGCTTTCGTTGCTGATCCCGTAATTTCTGAAGCAGCACTTGCTTGGTTTGAATCGCGGCCATCCGCCCAAAATCACTCTGTTCGGGGGTGACGTCTAGGATTACGGAATCACCGAGTTGGGCTTCATTGGCAACTTCTTGGACTTCTTGTAGGGCAATTTGATGATCGGAGTTTTCCACTTCTTCGACAATCACCTTGGTGGCTAATACCCGAAAGCCTTCGTCTTCGAGGTCTAGTTCGACTTCAAAGTTATCGAAGTAGTCTTCAGCGAAGGGGGTGGCTTGGTTGAGCGTTAGGGAACGGCGATAGCGCTCATAACCTTTGAGCAGGGCTTCCCGGAGGGCTTCGTGGACGGCACTTTGGGGTAAATTGTGGCGATCGCTGATTTCTTCAACGAGGGCGCTTAAACCAGTGAGACTAACAAGGGACATAGAAATTTACGGATAGAAAAAATCGATAAATGAACAAAGCTTGGGGCAGTTTGGGGCAGCTAGGGTTGGTCATCTAGTTGTACTTTGGCGACCAGTTCCCGGGGAATGGCGATCGCCTTGCCCTTGAGATTGAGATAGATTGCCGCTTCATCCCGTTCCCGGAGGGTGCCAGACCATTCTTTTTGATCTTTGTAGGGAGCGTAGGTTTTCACCCGGACAGGAAAGCCCCGGAAGGCGATAAACTCTCGATCTGTGGTGAGGTTACGGTCGGTGCCAGGGCTAGAGACTTCCAACACATAGGCCCCAGGAATGATATCTTGGGCTTCCAGTTGGGGATCGAGCAGGCGACTGAAGCGCTCGCAATCTTCCAGGCCAGTATCTTGGGAGAGATTTCGGACATCAATTCTGAGGACTGGTGGTTTTTTATTCGTCTGGAACACCACATCCACCACTTCTAAACCCAACTCTGCAGCAATGGGTTCGGCACAGGTTACGATTCGGGGTATGAGGGGATGAGCCATGGGGAAATCTAGACAACAAAAAAAGCGGGTCAGGCCCACTTCAGGATTTCTTGATCGGGGTGGTTATAGATAAAAATTATTTTATCTATCTTCAGATAGTCTAACATTCGCCCGTCACAATGACATAGCTTGGGGCGATCGCCCCCGGTAACAAGTGTTTATTTCTCTGGATTTGTTGCCCCAATCCGTCAGGAGATTTTCTAGGGGGCATCCAAATCTCCCGCTTCAATGTAAAATAATAGACTGTAAATTTTTGAAACCACTTGTGTAAATTTGGGTTTGGAGGCTTCTTTGGTAGAAAGATTTCTTTTAAAGGTACTTTGGTTAGATAAAGACGTGGCGATCGCCGTGGATCAAGTTGTTGGGAAAGGCACCAGTCCTTTGACCGCCTATTTCTTTTGGCCCCGTAACGACGCTTGGCAACAATTAAAAGACGAACTAGAAGCGAAGCACTGGATTTCTGAGGCAGAGCGCATCGAAGTGCTCAACCAAGCCACAGAAGTTATCAACTACTGGCAAGAACATGGCAAAAAGACCAGTATGGCTGAAGCCCAGGCAAAATTCCCTGAAGTGGCCTTTAGCGGCAGTAACTAAAGTCAATTGCCACTGTGCTTGTCTTAAATGTAATCACTATCTAAGTTTTTACGATTGTTATTTTGTAATTAATTTCTATAAAAAAATGGGCAGCCCTAGAGCTGCCTTTTTATTGCAAAATTTTTCTTTTGGCTCTAGGGCGACACATTGCCTATGCCATGCCACCAGCCGCCATGTAGCGGGCCCGGGTCCGCTTGAGTTCTTTGCGGGCATCAAGGATTGCTTTACGATCTGCCGCATTGACTTGATCAAGTTGTGCCTTTGCACTTTCAAAGGCCTTGCGGGCTTCCTCAAGATCGATGTCTTGACCCTTGGCTGCAGTGTTAACCAGCACCTTTACTTCATTGGCTTCTACCTCAGCAAAGCCATCGGTAATTGCGATGTTCTCCCAACCACTGGTCCGGACGCGAATGACGCCGGATTCGAGGGCTGTGAGGAGGGGCGCGTGGCCCGACAAAATACCGATTTGACCAGAACTACTGGGGAGGATGACTTCTTCGACACTGTCATCCAGTACCGTCCGGTCTGGGGTGATCACTCGTACTTTTAAAGCCATTTGCTTAAATCTAATTCAAAAAATAAGGAAAATTCTGACGTTCAAGGTCAGCACCCCGCAGAACGGTAGCACTGACCTGATGTCTTAGGCGAAGCAGGGTTTAGCCTTGCTCTTTGAGCTTCTTGCCTTTGGCGATCGCCTCTTCGATGTTGCCAACGAGGTAGAACGCCTGCTCAGGTAGATCATCTAATTCACCAGAGAGGATGCGCTTGAAGCCTTCAATGGTTTCTTCAAGGGTCACATACTTACCAGGAGAACCGGTAAATACCTCTGCCACGAAGAAAGGCTGAGACAAGAAACGCTCAATCTTCCGGGCCCGGTCTACGGTCAGACGGTCTTCTTCAGAAAGTTCGTCCAAACCAAGAATTGCGATGATGTCCTGGAGTTCCTTATAGCGCTGGAGGGTAGACTGTACCGCACGCGCCGTGTTGTAATGGTCTTCACCCACGATGCTGGGCTGAAGCATTGTACTGGTGGAATCGAGGGGATCCACAGCAGGATAAATCCCTTTAGACGCCAAAGCACGGGAAAGTACAGTAGTACCGTCGAGGTGAGCGAAGGTGGTTGCCGGAGCAGGGTCAGTCAAGTCATCCGCAGGGACATAAACTGCCTGGATCGAGGTGATAGAACCTTCCTTGGTGGAGGTGATGCGCTCCTGGAGATCCCCAACGTCAGTACCGAGGGTGGGCTGATAACCTACCGCAGAAGGCATCCGACCGAGCAGTGCCGATACTTCAGAACCAGCCTGGACAAAGCGGAAGATGTTGTCAACGAAGAGAAGTACATCCTGCTTGTTTACATCACGGAAATATTCCGCCATGGTCAAACCAGACAGACCAACCCGCATCCGGGCTCCGGGGGGCTCGTTCATCTGACCGTACACAAGGGCGATCTTGGAATCGTTGAGGTTATCGGGGTTGATAACGCCAGATTCGATCATTTCGTTGTAAAGGTCATTCCCTTCACGGGTCCGTTCCCCTACACCAGCGAATACAGACACACCACCGTGGTTAGTGGCGATGTTGTTGATCAGCTCCATCATGATGACGGTTTTACCAACACCAGCACCACCAAAGAGACCAATTTTCCCACCACGACGGTACGGAGTAAGAAGGTCAACAACTTTAATGCCCGTTTCAAACACAGAAGGAGCCGTGTCGAGTTCGGTCAGCTTAGGAGCAGGGCGGTGGATTGGGGAGGTTTCTTCTGCACCAACTTCGCCTTTTTCGTCTACGGGTTCACCGAGGACGTTGAAAATCCGACCGAGGGTTTTCTTCCCTACAGGAACGCTGATGGGAGCACCAGTGTCGAGGATATCCATGCCGCGAACGAGACCGTCGGTGGAGCTCATGGCAACGGCCCGGACTTGGTTGTCGCCGAGCAACTGTTGAACTTCACAGGTGAGGTTGATTTCTTGACCGTAGGGGTTTTTTCCTTGGATTTTTAGAGCGTTATAAATCCGAGGCATTTTGCCACTGGGGAACTCTGCGTCAATGACAGGGCCAATGATCTGAGTGATTTTACCTAAAGTTTTTTCTTGTGTAGCTACCATGCTTCTCTATTATCGATTGGTTTCGCTCTAGGCCAAATGCTGGCTTTGTTCCTAAAGTTTTAACCAAATGTAAAAATTTGCCATACTCAGGGTACCATCTCTTGGGATCAAGTAAACAAGATTCGACAGAGGGCCAGGGAGCTTGATCTATAAGGCTTAAACCGGGGCGAGGGGGGATTGTTTCGGCAGGCCGATCGCCCTGGGGAATTGGGGGGCTGTGGTCTGTTTTTTCTCGATGTAGAGACAGGTGCGCTGGCCTTGAGTAATCGGGGTTGTAAATTGCTGTACGGCTAGGAGTTGACCACCACATTGGGCGATCGCCCCTTGGAGTTGTTCTGTTTCAGTCTCAGACCATTGACCCCGATAGAGAACCGCGAGGCCGCCAATTTTGAGTAGGGGCAAGAGATATTCCACACAGAGGGAGGCTTTACCCACGGCGCGGATCGTCGCGATGTCGTAGCGTTCACGGTGATTCGGATCTTGACCTAGGGTTTCGGCTCGGTCAGCGATGCCCAGGGTATTGAGTTGGAGGGTTTGGCTCAGTTCAACGAGGAAATTAATTTTTTTACGGGTGGAATCGAGCAGGGTGATTTGCCACTCAGGAAAGGCGATCGCCAAGGGAATGCCGGGAAAGCCGCCCCCAGTGCCCACATCGATGACTTTTTGGGGCTGGGTTAAACGCTCTGCCAATACGTCTAGTTTCAAAGCGGCGTAGGAATCCCACAAATGTTTTTCCCAAAAGTCTTCTGGAGACGTGATTCGGGTCAGATTCAGCCGCTGGTTGCCGTCGCAGATTCCGTGGTAAAGGGCAGCAAAAGCCGGATAGTGGGAGGAATCGGGTTGCCAAAGGTGAGGATCGGCATAGCGCTGGCATAGGTCGCGAAATAGAGCTTCGATGTCGTTCATGGTTTCAAGAAAAAATAAAGCCTAGATTGGGATCAACGGGGAATTTGGAGGCGTTGGTAAGCGGTAACGAGGCTGTGGCGATCGCCCACATTGCCAGGAAACAGTACCACAGGTAACTGGGGAAATTGCGGGTGATCATGCTCCGTTTGCACGAGGCAACAACCGGAGATAATTTGGCCGAGTAACTGAATCGCTGGAACCCGCAAACCTTTTTGGAGCAGCGCATTGGTGGTGTTACCGCCTTTACTAATCACAAAGCCGAGATCTGCGGGCAACTGGGCAAAAATTTCAAGGAATAGAGCCGTGATATTTTTACCAAATTCAAGGTTATGTTGGGCTTGGTCGCTGGCTGGCACTTGCCGACTGGTAAAGAGTACGGGGGTTTGTCCGGCCTGACGAATTTTTTGGATCTGCTCTAGCATCGCTACTGCTAGTTGATCACGGCCTAGGGATGTTTGGCACAGATCTACGTCGATTTCAATGCCGACAACGCCTGCTAATTGCAGTAATTCCGTGAGTTGGACGGTTGTTTTTTGCGTGTGGGAACCGACAATAATCAGTCCAGGCTGAGGCGATCGCCGCACGGTAAAACTTTCTTCTGGGGGAATCGGCTGGGGGCCGAGAGCCGCGAGGGAAGTCAGCAAACTGGCGGCACTACGAAAGAGAAACTTTTTACCCTGGTGAATCGCGTGAAATAGCGCCGGAACTAGACGATCAAAATCAGCCTGTTGTTCACCGTCGAGGACAACGTATTTGCCATTCTGCAGACGACAAAAATAATCTTGAAGATTTTCGGGTAAATTCCCTGGATTCAGGCAAGCCACTTGATTCGCTGTCACTACGCCCTTCGTTTTTGTCGCAATAAAATCAGGTAAAAAACTGTCCTGAAAACCAAAGAGGCGATCGCCCGCAAATTCTGTCTCAGCCACGGGGATCAAGCGTTCATTTTCCTGGACATAGTGAATGCCGTTGCGGGTAATGCGGCCCCCCTCAAAAAATGCTGGGGCAAAAAAACAAGCATCAAACGGCCCTAATACGTTGGCGATCGCCTCAGTTTCTGCCGGGAAATGGCCCCTCAAGGTGGAATCCGAGCGACTAACGATTAGATATTCCTGGATATTTTCCTGGGTCAGGGCAATTTTGAGATTCCGACAAACTGCTGTGGTAGTGGCGATCGCCTCTGGTTCCGTCAAAGCGCGGGTATTCGCCAAAATAAAAATAATGGGGGCCGGATCCCGTAAGCCCAACCGCAGCGTGTCCACATCCCAACGCAATAATAATGGACAACTATGTACCGTTTGGGAACCCGTCGGGTCATCATCAAGCACAATAATTTTTGCTGTCATGGTCACTTTCTCCCAGAAACCATGGAGACCGGATCGGCGATCGCGTTTGTCTGGGGCACCAGGGCCAAGGCTTGCTCAATAATTTCTCGTCCCACCGTCGTTCCTCGACCTTCCTCCGTGATAAACCGTTTCCAGGCTTTGGTGCCGGGCTGGCCTAAAAACAGCGACAACATGTGACGGCTAATGCTGTGGAGTTTCACCCCGGCTTTTGTGGCACGTTCAATGTAGGGCAACATCTCCTCAACAATTTCATGGCGGCTTTTGGGCTGAATCGCTTCCCCGTAGATATCGCGGTCCACCGTCGCAAACAGATAGGGGTTGTCATAGGCTGCCCGCCCCACCATGACCGCATCCACTTGGGTTAAATGGGTTTGAATTTGTTCTAGCGCCGTAATGCCGCCATTGATCTCGATCCAGAGGTGAGGAAAGTCTTGTTTTAACCGATAAACATCTGCATAACGTAAAGGTGGGACCGTGCGGTTTTCTTTTGGGCTTAAACCCTGTAGCCAGGCTTTGCGGGCATGGACAGAAAAGCGATTGCATCCGGTTGCCGAGACAATCTCGATAAAGCGGCAGAGGTCTGCGTAACTATCTTGTTCATCGACGCCAATGCGATGTTTTACCGTAACGGGAATATTGACTGCCCCCTGCATCGCCGCTACACAATCGGCCACCAACTCCGGCTGGGTCATCAAACAAGCGCCAAAATTGCCCTGTTGCACCCTCGGACTGGGACAGCCCACATTGAGATTAATTTCGTCGTAACCCCAGTCTTCGCCCACTTTGGCACATTCGGCTAATTCCTTGGGATTATCGCCTCCCAATTGGAGGGAAATGGGATGTTCTGCGGCATCGAAGTCTAAGAGCTTGGGGCGATCGCCATGGATAATCGCCTGGGTGGTAATCATCTCTGTGTAGAGTAATGTCCGTCGGGTAATCTGGCGCATCAAGTAACGAAAATGGCGATCGGTGCGATCCATCATCGGCGCTACACTTAACAAATGGGGACAAACCACGGCATTGATCCTCTGCGACATAAACCAAAACGGATGAAGAAATATTCAATGGAAATTTCAGCCAATCCTAGAACAAAACAGAAACCAGCCAACAGGCTACAATGCGATGTATTCTCAACGCTAACTGATTTCTTTAGAGCAATGCCCCATGGCTGTTTTTGACGATATCCAATCTGCAGGAAAGGGAGAAGTGATGGTTTATGCTCCCTACTATCCAAAAAATAAACAAAAAACACTGCCCAAAGCCCTCGGACTATACCAGATCGGCTCCGTTGAGGGGAAACGGGTGATCGAAAAAGGAGAAAGTATCCCCTTTGTGGCCAGTTGGTATGTCTCTAAATTACCGTCGGAAATGACCAGTTGTCGCCTTCAATTTGCGGCCCAGGCGGATCTCAGTTACAGCGTGACATTACCAAACCACCAGTTCGTAGATTACCTCATTGATCTCTTAATTGGCTTCGGCCGTGACGGGGCCATTGACTTTCCTAAGGATTTTTATCGGGAGCTTCTGGGCCTAAAAAAAGAATAGCGTCCTGGTTTGCTCAGTCGCGAAATTCCGTTATTGTGGAGGCTAAAGAATGTGAGCTTCTAAAGGAGTAGTGGGTGTGACCAATTCAACCCAACATATCGTCGTTGCTTCTACCGAACCCTACAGTGGGAAATCTGCTGTGCTACTTGGGTTGGTACAGAGCCTTAAGCAAAAAGGCATCTCTGTGGCCTACAGTAAGCCCATCGGTACAGTTTGGCATGACGAGCAGAATGGGCGTTTCACCCGCATCGAAGATGATCTCCGGTTCCTTGGGGAAGCCTTTGGTCTTAGGGAAACGGAGGTGCGATCGCCGGTACTTTTTCTGGATGAGGCAACGGTGGCCCAGCGACTCACGGGTCAAGACCAAATCGATTATCCTCAAAAATTAAAGGATGATCTAGGGGCGATCGCCAGTGACATCACCTTTATCGAAGCCCCCAAAAGTCTCTGGGAAGGGAGTTTATTTAACCTCTCTGCCGGAGAAATTGCGGCGACCCTAGGGGCCAAAATCCTCTTGGTCATTCCCTACCACCACAAGCTTTTAGTTGATAGTTTGTTGACAATTTATCGGTTCCTGGGCGATCGCCTCATGGGAGTGGTGATTAACAAAATTCCCCCCGAAGCCCTCGAAACCGCCGAGACTCAAATTAAGCCCTTCTTGGCCCAGCGGGGTATTGATGTCTATGGCCTTGTCCCCGCCGACCGCATCCTCCGCAGTGTAACGGTGCGGGAATTGGTGAAGCGCCTCAATGCGGAAGTTCTTTGTCGGGCCAATCGCCTAGATCTGATGGTCGAAAGTCTCACCATTGGCGCGATGAACGTTAACTCTGCCTTGAAATATTTCCGGCAACGGCAAAATATGGCGGTGGTCACTGGGGGCGATCGCACTGATCTGCAACTGGCAGCCCTAGAAACCTCAACCCAATGTCTGATCCTGACAGGCCATGTCGCCCCCCAAGAAATTATTCTCAACCGCGCCGAAGACCTAGAAATCCCAATTCTGTCGGTGGACTATGACACCCTGACCACCGTCGAAATCATCGACCAAGCCTTTAACCATGTGCGCCTCCAGGAGCCGATTAAAGTAGAAGTGGCCCAGACCCTATTCCAAAAGCATTTTGACTTCGAGCGTTTCTTGGCCCAGATGCCCTTTCCCGTTGCCTAGAACCTTTGCCAACGCTTATGCTTAGATCCTAGATACCAGCGACTTTTTGTAATTTCCTATCCTCAAGTTCCATGCAAGCTGTAGAGCGTCCTGTGCAAACGACCGATTCCCTTGTGGATACCACTATCCATCGCCGGAAAACCAGAGCTGTCAAGGTGGGCAATGTCACCATCGGCAGTGATTATCCTGTGGTTGTCCAGTCGATGATCAACGAAGATACCCTTGACGTGGAGGGCTCCGTCGCGGCAATCCGCCGACTTCATGAAATTGGCTGTGAAATCGTCCGGGTAACTGTTCCGAGTATGGCCCATGCCCGTTCCCTGGCCCAAATCAAAGCTAAGCTCGCCGAAACCTACCAGGCAGTGCCAATTGTGGCGGATGTCCACCATAACGGCATGAAAATTGCCCTAGAGGTGGCAAAACATGTGGATAAAGTGCGCATCAATCCTGGTCTTTATGTTTTTGAACAGGCCAGTGGCGATCGCACTGGTTATACCGAAGCAGAATTTGCGGCCATTGGTGAAAAGATTCGTGAAACCCTCGAACCCTTAGTGGTTTCCCTGCGGGATCAAGGCAAAGCCATGCGCATCGGCGTAAACCATGGTTCCCTCGCTGAGCGGATGCTCTTCACCTACGGGGATACTCCCGAAGGCATGGTCGAATCAGCCCTAGAATTTATTCGGATTTGTCAGTCCCTCGATTTCCATAACCTGATCATTTCCATGAAGGCATCCCGTGTCCCGGTGATGTTGGCTGCCTATCGCCTCATGGCTAAACGGATGGATGAACTCGGCATGGACTATCCCCTGCACCTGGGCGTAACCGAAGCTGGAGATGGGGAATATGGCCGCATTAAATCTACCGCAGGCATTGGGACGCTCCTGGCGGAAGGCATTGGCGACACAATCCGTGTTTCCCTCACGGAAGCACCTGAAAAGGAAATTCCCGTCTGCTATAGCATCCTCCAAGCCCTAGGCCTACGGAAAACCATGGTGGAATACGTCGCCTGCCCTTCCTGTGGCCGGACGCTCTTTAACCTCGAAGAAGTGCTCCACAAGGTGCGCGAAGCGACAAATCACCTCACGGGTCTAGATATTGCCGTAATGGGTTGTATCGTGAATGGCCCCGGTGAAATGGCCGATGCGGATTATGGCTATGTGGGGAAAACGCCCGGTGTAATTTCCCTATACCGTGGTCGGGAAGAAATCCGCAAAGTCCCGGAAGCCCAAGGGGTTGAAGAACTGATTAACCTTATTAAAGCTGATGGTCGCTGGGTTGATCCGCCTCAATAGTTTTTGATAGAAATTTTCTCAATCATTTGTCACCCAGGCGATATCAATTCATCCCCTGGGTTTTTTCTCGTATCAAAGCAATGAACCGATTGATGCAGAGCCGAATCCTTGATATTCAGACTGTCAATCATAGGAACGTTCTACGGTTTGTTTTTGTTCCTGCTAATCTTCCGCGTCTTCGGGGTAACGGGCATCGTAAGCGGGGCGTTCTGCTTCACTGACGAGGTGCTTAAGGGCATCCAGGCGGGAATTCAGCAGCAGTTGGGCAACGGTGGCTGCATCCCCTTCTTTGATCTGCATGGTAGCGAGGGAATCAAAGAGCTTTTGGTAACACTGGTTAAGCTCGTGGTGCAGCTGAAAACGAATTTCGGAGGTATCACGCATGGGCCAAAGGTTGATCGAGTCTAAAAGGGCATATCTTTTTTCATAGCATGCTCTTCTGTCGGAGTTAAGGCGCGGCAATATATGTTGATTTTCAAGGAAAATGCTTACTGTTTTACTTGAGTCGTTCGAGCATAGAACCGGGGCACCAATCGGTAAAGCCATCAACGGTAAACATGACGTAATCAACCCCGTAGGCGTCCCAATAATCCACTACTTTGCCCTGTTTTTGCTCTGGATCTGCCCGGCGTTGCACAAGGCAACCAAGGGGGAACTCCTGGGCGATCGCCTTATCTTTCAAATCCCTGAGCTTGAGAATGCGGCCCTGTTGATCTGCCGATAATTGTTTCCAGGCGATCGCCTTAAAGTCGGAGTAGGCTTGGGTGAGCAGTTCAATTTCTGCCCAGGTTTGGGCTTGGGTGAGACATTCCGCCAACTGTTCGGGAGATTCAAGCACAGGGACAGGATGAGGAGCAGTGGTCATGGCAAGCTTCAAAATTTAACGGGACTGAAACGGATTTTGCACCATGGTTTTTGTGACTTGGGCTGCCGCTTGATCGAGGGCTTCTACTTCAGCGGCGCTTAGGTGCCAACCCAATGCCCCAGCATTTTCCTGGGCTTGGGTGAGATTTTTTGCCCCCGGAATCGGCATTGTCCCTTTACAAATACACCAGTTTAAAGCGACCTGGGCCATGGTTTTTTGGTGCAGCGCCATCAGCTCCTGTAAACAGCTCTGCAACGGGGCTATATTTGGCAAAACTTGCTTAAAAACTCGCCGTCGTAAACCTTTGGGCAGCGGTTTATCTAAGCTGTATTTTCCCGTCAACAGACCAAGGGCCAGGGGACTATAGGCGATTAACTGAATTTCCAATTCGTCGCATACGGCTTTGACGTCATATTTCAGTACCGGATCCGTTGAAAGCAAAGAATACTGCACTTGCAATGTCCGAATCGGTACGCCCCAATCCTGAAACCAACGGTGCACTTCCCGGAGTCGCTGACCACCATAGTTGGATAACCCTACGCCTTTCACCTGACCCGTTTCGTACAGTTCTGCTAAACCCCGCAATAATCGTTTTTCCTGCCAAGGAGCATAATTTGCCGTTGACCAATGCATTTGCACTAAATCAATTGGCCGCTGGAGGCGTTTTGCGGAGGCAGCCCCAGCCCGCTTCATGGAGCCAGCGGTGAGCCGCCAAGGATAAGGAGCTAGTTTAGTCGCCAGAATGATTTCCTGTTGGTGACGGCCAGTGTAGGCTTGGGAAAATTGCCCCAAAAGGCTTTCACTACGACCGCTTAAACGCCCAGTGCCATAGGAATCCCCCGTATCAAAGAGGGTAATCCCGCTGGTCACACAGAAATTAAACACCTGTTGTAGTTCTTGATCCATGCTGGGTTGGTACCCCCACAGGAGGCGATTGCCCCAGGCCCAAGTGCCACAGCCCATGGTGGGGAGAATGAGTTGCTCTCGCATAACATCGGTTTGAATGGAGTGAAATGTGGATAAAAGTCAGGAAAAGCTGATTAGCGCCGACTGAAAATTTGCCAACAGACCAGTAGGGTGACCCCAAAATAGCCGGCGATCGCCACCCAATCTAACACCGCAGTCTCCATCGCCATAATCCTCCTAGAACGATTCATTCTCCCACCAAAGCAGGTTTGCGCCCTATAAAAATAACTTGAATCTTCCCAGACACAACCCACAAATCCCCATCTTTAGCCCTTTTACAGCCTTCTCCCTGGGTCATGGGGAACTTTTTAAGGATTGTGACAATGGCGTGATATGATTGCACGTGGTTTGTACTGTTTCCCTTGTACAAAGCAATATAGACAGTCAAATAAACTGATCAAAACCCTTGATCTTCTAAACCTGCTGAGCGTGAATTCATCTGAGTCTCAAAGCCAATCAGACATTCCCAACTCTTCTAACTCAACCTTAGAAAACAATGGGGATTCGGCAAGTAACACCCCAATGGACGAGTACTATCAGCTCAAACAGTCCATTTTTTTTGTGACTCTTGCCATCAGTGGGGCGATCGCCCTGTTGGTCTGGTACTTTTATTCTGCCCAAACAGCGGTGAGTTATCTCATTGGTGCTGGCGTTGGAATAATTTATTTGAGACAGTTGGCAAAAAGCGTAGAAAAAATCAGTAGCACTAATCCCAGAACCGGTTCCGGTCGCCTAGCCCTTTTTATCGGCTTGATCGTCATCGCAACCCAACTGGAGCAACTGGAAATTCTCCCCGCTTTTTTAGGGTTCATTACCTATAAACTTGCCATCATTGTTTATGTGCTGCCGAATAGTTTACTTGCCGCAGACAAAACAAATTAGAATTCCGCCCTAGCCCTTGATTGTCGAGAGAAAGAACCGGGGAAAGATCATCAAATGGAAATGCTTAATAGTTTAACTACATTTAGTTTATTTCCCCTTGCTGAACTCGAAGTCGGCAAACATTTTTATTGGGAACTCGGTGGCTTAAAAGTTCACGGACAGGTACTAATGACCTCTTGGTTCGTTATTGCTGTACTCGTGCTTGCTTCGATCCTAGCAACCCGTAATGTTCAGCGTGTCCCTGGTGGTTTCCAAAACTTCATGGAATACGCCCTCGAATTTATTCGGGATCTGGCTAAAAACCAGCTAGGCGAAAAAGAATATCGTCCTTGGGTGCCCTTCATTGGAACATTGTTCCTCTTCATCTTCATTGCCAACTGGTCCGGTGCCCTTGTGCCTTGGAAAATCATTGGTTTACCCGAAGGTGAATTGGCCGCTCCCACTAACGACATTAACACCACCGTAGCCCTAGCTCTGTTGACTTCCTTGGCATACTTTTATGCTGGGTTCAAAAAGCGTGGAATTGGTTACCTGAAAAAATATTTGGAACCAACCCCTATCCTGCTTCCAATTAACATTCTGGAAGATTTCACCAAGCCCCTCTCCCTGAGCTTCCGTCTTTTCGGAAACATCCTCGCGGACGAACTGGTGGTTGGTGTACTGGTTTTCTTGGTTCCCCTGATTATTCCTTTACCCTTGATGGCACTTGGTTTATTTGCCAGTGCGATCCAAGCGTTGATTTTTGCGACCCTCGCCGCAGCCTACATTGCTGAAGCGATGGAAGGTCATCACTAAGGGAAGGTTTGACTTCAGGATTATTGATAAAAGCCCGAAGGCTAGCTAGAAATTTCAACTTGATTTGTGTTTCTGGTCACTTTTTCTGTTAATTTTTTTGACGGGGATCTGTTTTAGAGACCTGTTTATACCCACTTCAATAACATCGAAAGGAAAAAATTATGGATTCTTTAACTGCTGCTGCTTCTGTTATTGCTGCTGCTCTTGCTGTTGGTCTTGCGGCGATCGGCCCTGGTATTGGTCAAGGTAATGCTGCGGGTAGTGCAGCCGAAGGGATTGCCCGTCAACCCGAAGCGGAAGGCAAAATCCGCGGTACTCTCCTCCTCAGCTTGGCTTTTATGGAAGCTTTAACCATCTACGGTCTTGTTGTTGCCCTCGTTCTCTTGTTTGCAAACCCCTTTGCATAAAAAGACACTGGACTGGGTTTAGGTCATTCGAGGCTGATTTAAAGGCAGCTTACCTGGATGACCTAAGCCCCGTTTTTCCATGGGACAATGGGGTAACCCCCTAGATGTATAAACTCTATAAGACCCAAACACGGTGGGGTCAATTGATAAATGACACACTGGACAATTGTTTTAGCAACTGAAGCAGTCGAGAAAACCGCTGAGGGTGGTCTTTTTGATTTTGACGCAACGCTCCCCGTGATGGCCATTCAGTTTTTGGTCTTGGCGGCGTTGTTAAATAAGCTTTTTTATAAGCCTATTGGTCAAGCAATTGACGACCGTTCCGATTACATTCGCACCAACTTAGTGGACGCGAAAGAACGTCAGCAAAAGGCGGAGGACTTAGCCGCTCAATATGAGCAAGAACTCCGTGATGTGCGTCGTGAAGCCCAGGATGTAATTGCAAAAGCTCAGACTGAAGCTCAAAAGGTCGTAGCAGATGAAGTGAAGTCTGCCCAGGCTGAGGCTTTGGCGGAGCGGGAAAAAGCAGCTCTGGAAATCGAGGCACAACGGGAATCTGCGTTCAAATCCCTTGAACAACAAGTTGATTCTCTAAGCCAGGCGATCGCCTCTAAATTAGTTGGGGCAAAGCTTTAGGGTAGTGCGGTTTTCGCTGCCTAGATGGGAACTCTTGAAGATTTCAAGCTTTTATATCTTTAAGAAAAAGAGTTATCCATTTTTAGATGTATACACCATAAGCAAATAGCGCTGGGGTAGATCGATATCATGGGAATTATTTCCTACCTTGCCACCGCATCGGAGGGTGGTTTTCATTTAAACTTCGACATTTTAGAAACAAACATTATCAACCTTGCGATCATCATTGGGGTTCTGTACGTCTATGGGAGCAAGTTTATTGGCAATATTTTAGAGACGCGCAAAAGCAAAATTGTCGCCGATCTAGAAGACGCTGAAAACCGCGCGAAAAAAGCCCAAGAAGCACTGACAAAAGCCCAGAAAGATCTCGAACAGGCCCAGGCCCAGGCTGCCAAGATTCGGGAAGACGCTAAGGTTGCCGCAGAAAAAACCAAACAAGACATCTTGGCCAAAGGTCGCGATGAAGTTGAAAAACTCAAGGCCTCTGCGGTTAAAGAATTAAGCACAGAACAAGCGAAAGTAATCACCGAGCTGAAGCGACGGGTTGCAGAGCTTGCTCTGGCAAAAGTGGAAGCTCAATTGCGGTCTGATTTGGATGAGTCTGCTCAAGCCAAGTTAGTTGATCGCAGCATTGCACAACTGGGAGGTGGCGCATGAAAGGCAACACGATGATTGCTCAGGTTGTTGAGCCCTATGCTGGTGCCCTGATGACCCTTGCGCAAGAGACCAATAAAGTCGAGGCATTTGCAGAAAATTGTCGGGCTTTACTGTCACTCTTTCAAGAGTCTGCGGAGTTCCGGTCTTTTGTGATGAATCCTTTGGTCAAAGCAGAGGATAAAAAAGGTGTTCTCCAAGGGGTTTGTGGCCAGGATGTAGATGCCTACTTCCTTAACTTTTTGTTTTTGCTTGTGGATCGTCGGCGTATTGTTTTCCTCGAAGGCATTTGCCAGGAATTCGTCGCCCTCCAGCGAAAACTGAACAATATTGTTCTCGCTGATGTCACGAGTGCGCAACCGTTGACCACTGACCAAGAAGCGGCGATCGCCGATCAAGTCAAACAAATGACCGGGGCCAATGCCGTCGAATTGAACATTAGCACCGATGCCGATTTGATTGGTGGTGTCGTGATCAAAGTCGGTTCCAAGGTCTTTGACGCTAGCTTGCGGGGCCAACTCCGGCGGATCAGCATGAATCTATTAGGCTCAAACTAAGCTGGTGCCAATTTTTTGGACCTGTTTTAACACCGGCCACTTAACTTTAAAAGTGTCTCAATAGACTGTCCCTAGAATTAACCTTATTTAACAGTACAGACATGATTAGTATCAGACCCGACGAAATTAGTAGCATTATTCGTCAACAAATTGAGTCCTACGACCAAAAAGTTCAAGTCGATAACGTCGGCACCGTACTTCAAGTCGGTGATGGGATTGCTCGGATCTATGGTCTTGAGCAGGCCATGGCCGGTGAATTGCTTGAGTTTGAAGATGGCACCGTAGGGATCGCCCTCAACCTTGAAGAAGACAACGTCGGTGCCGTATTGATGGGCGACGGTCGTGACATCCAAGAAGGCAGTAGTGTGAAGTCCACTGGCCGGATTGCAGAAATCCCCGTTGGCGACGCGACCGTTGGCCGTGTCGTTGATGCCCTTGCCCGTCCCATCGATGGGAAAGGCGACATTGACGCTACCGATACCCGCCTCATCGAATTCATGGCCCCTGGGATTATTGCCCGTCGCTCTGTCCATGAACCGATGCAGACTGGGATTACCGCAATTGACGCGATGATTCCCGTCGGTCGGGGTCAGCGGGAATTAATCATTGGTGACCGTCAAACTGGTAAAACTGCCGTTGCGGTTGACACAATCATCAACCAGAAGGGTGAAGATGTAATTTGTGTGTACGTGGCCGTTGGTCAAAAGGCGTCCACCGTTGCTCAAGTTGTTTCGACCCTCGAATCTAAGGGCGCTTTAGATTACACCGTCGTTGTTGCTGCGAATGCTAACGATCCGGCAACTCTCCAGTACCTTGCTCCCTACACTGGTGCGGCGATCGCCGAGCACTTCATGTACCAAGGTAAGGCGACCCTCGTTGTCTACGATGACCTTTCCAAGCAAGCCCAGGCCTACCGCCAAATGTCCCTGCTGCTCCGTCGTCCCCCCGGACGTGAAGCTTATCCCGGTGACGTTTTCTACTTGCACTCTCGTCTGTTAGAACGGGCAGCGAAACTCAGTGATGAACTCGGCGGCGGTAGCATGACCGCTCTACCGATCATCGAAACCCAAGCCGGTGACGTTTCCGCTTACATTCCCACCAACGTTATTTCCATTACCGACGGTCAGATCTTCTTGTCCTCTGACCTATTCAACGCAGGTTTCCGTCCGGCGATCAACGCGGGTATTTCCGTATCCCGGGTTGGTTCTGCGGCTCAAACCAAAGCGATGAAAAAAGTTGCCGGTAAGCTGAAGTTGGAATTGGCCCAGTTCGCAGAACTCGAAGCCTTTGCCCAGTTTGCTTCTGACTTGGATGCAGCAACCCAAAACCAGTTGGCCCGGGGTCAGCGCCTGCGTCAGATCCTCAAACAGCCCCAGAACTCTCCCCTCTCCGTTGCTGAGCAGGTGGCGATTGTTTACGCTGGCTTGAATGGCTATCTTGATGATGTTCCTGTAGATAAAGTGGTTGAGTTTGCTGCTGGCCTCCGTCAGTACCTCGCCACCAGCAAAGCCCGGTACGGTGAAATCATTGCCAACGATAAAGTGCTTTCTGAAGAAGCGGAGAACCTCCTCAAAGAGGCGATCGCCGAGCACAAGCAAAGTTTCGCCGCTGCGGCCTAAGCAGATGATCATGTCGCCTGTGGCCTATGGCTAGCATCACCAGGGGTTGCAGGCGACCCAGAATCGAACTAAGGGATATTACTCATGCCAAACCTAAAGGGGATTCGCGACCGGATTCAATCCGTCAAAAATACCAAGAAAATTACCGAAGCGATGCGTCTGGTGGCCGCGGCAAAAGTACGTCGTGCCCAAGAACAGGTGACTTCCACCCGTCCCTTTGCTAACACCCTCTTGCAGGTACTCTATAGCCTCAAGAGTCGTCTCCGCCTTGAAGAAGCAGATTTGCCCCTCCTCAAGCAACGGGAAGTAAAGTGTGTCGGTCTGTTGGTCATCACTGGCGATCGCGGCCTTTGTGGGGGCTACAACGCCAACATCATCCGCAAAGCCGAACAAAGAGCAAAAGAATTAGCAGCGGCTGGTATCAGCTACAAGTTTGTGCTGGTGGGCCGTAAAGCGGTGCAATATTTTCAGAATCGCCAAGCTCCCGTTGCTAAAACCTATGCTGGTTTAGAACAAATTCCTTCGGCAGCAGAAGCGTCGGACATTGCCGATGAACTGCTCTCTTTGTTCCTCTCGGAAGAAGTGGACAAAATTGAACTGATTTACACACGCTTTGTGTCTTTGATTAGTTCTCAGCCCGTTGTGCAAACGCTGTTGCCTTTGGTACCTGAAGCGCTCACCAACCCTGACGACGAAACTTTCAACCTGATTACCCGGGGTGGTAAGTTCCAGGTCGAACGGGAAAAGGTGGCAACCGAAGTTAAAGAACTGCCCGCAGATATGATCTTCGAGCAGGATCCGAAGGACATTTTGAATGCTTTGTTGCCGCTATATCTCAGCAACCAACTGCTGCGGGCGCTCCAGGAAGGGGCAGCCAGTGAGTTGGCGGCGCGGATGACGGCGATGAACAATGCCAGTGACAATGCTTCTGAACTGATGAAAACCTTGACGTTGTCCTATAACAAGGCCCGTCAGGCAGCGATTACCCAGGAGCTATTGGAAGTGGTCGCCGGTGCAAATGCACTCTAAACAGACGAACAAGTCATTTCTATTACCGTCACTAACGCTAACGGTTACTTGAGGACGGCTTTAATAACATGAAAGGGTGGCATAACCATGTCACTCTTTTTTTATAGTGGCCTAGGGAGGCGATCGCCAAAGAGTTTTAAGGAGTTTTTAGAGGGGATCAATTTACTGACCAAAGGAGATTTTTGGGGGTGAATTTTAATTGAAATATTGAGCCGTCAAGAATCCGTCCCAGACCCATCACCTTGGCAAACGCCTCTGGAAACGTCAAAATAGAATATTGAAATGTCAATTGTGGGTTCCATTTGTGAGTCAAGTTCGCACCGTTTCCGATACGAAGCGTGATTTTTATACACATCATACTCGGCCAATTAATTCGATTTTTCGGCGCGTCGTCGAAGAACTTTTGGTTGAAATGCATTTACTGTCGGTGAACGCCGATTTTCGCTACGACCCTTTCTATGCGCTGGGCGTCGTCACTTCCTTTGAGCGCTTTATGCAAGGCTACCGCCCAGAGGCAGATAAAGTTTCTATTTTCCAAAGCATGTGCCAAGCGATTGGGGGCGACGCCAACCGTTACAAAGAAGATGCAATGGCCCTGGTTGAACTGGCAAAACATTGTTCTGGGACGCAACTGATTGAGTGCTTCCGGCAAGATATGCCTCCTGAAGGTGCCCAGGAATTATGGGAAAAAATTGAGGCGATCGCCAAAAATGATCACTTCAAATATAGTCGGTTGTTTGCCATTGGCGTCTATACTTTTTTGGGTGAATCAGAGCCACAACTCCTTGAGGACACCGAGAAGCGCGACGAAATGCTGACCACGGTCACCGCAGGTCTGAATCTCCCTGAGGAGAAAATGAAAAAAGACTTAGATCTTTATCGCAGCAATCTCGAAAAAATGAATCAAGTTCTAGAGGTTTTAGAAGATGCCCTCGCCGTAGAACGGCAACGTCGAGAAAAGGCAGAAGCAGAGGCGAAGGCCAAAACAGCAGAAGCCACCGTAGCGACTGAAACCAACGACGAACAAGACGAACAAAAAGAAACCAGTGAATCCGGCTCCGATGCTTAGGATTACTTGTGCGAAACCTTGATTCTTAAATGTTATTTACTAACACCTTGATCTTCAGGATTTTTGATTGCCTTTGTGGGGTAAAAACTGCAGATCAAGGTGTTCTTTAATGGGTAATTGTGGCGGTGAAATCGTTCCCTCTTCTACGGTGTCGATAATCGCCTGTTCTTGAATAAAAAATTCCCCAAAATTTTGTTGCTGGAGTTGCAACTCATGGAATTGTAATTGCCCGGCGATCGCCAATTCTGCCCCAGGCTCCGGCAGCGGAGTTTCCGTAATCACCCAAATGCGCCCGGTGCTGTCCTGCAATTCGTAAGCACCTTGATCGAGGAGAGGCACCCGCTGGGTTACAGTTCCCTGGACATAGACCTCAGCCCCCGGTGACACGGCCCCAAGACTGGCGATGGGCTGCCTGGTTGTGCCCAGGTTTTCCTGTTGAGATAAAACTGTCCAAGGAGTACAGCCGATTAAATTTACTGCGATGAAGCCGCTAAGACACCACCGACTAACTTTGAAGGCGATCGCCATAGACAACACAAGCTTATAAACGCATCACAAAATCAAAAAAGTATATCCAGTGTACTCGATTCCCCAGAAGCTTCAAAAATCTTGGGACCAGTGATCAATGTTTCCAAAGAAATGTCTAGAAAATTTAGCGATGTACTGACCCCGAAATATCAACAAGATTGTCTAAGTTTGTGGAATCGTATCGAGGCCCGCCTTAGCCAGAAACTCCCTTGCTAGGATCAAAAGCAGCATTTCTAGCCGACGGTTCCCCTATGGTTTCTCCCCAAAACCCAGTTCAGATCTACGACACCACCCTCCGCGATGGTTGTCAGCGGGAAGGGCTTGCCCTCTCCCTCGAAGATAAAGTCCGCATCGCCCAACACCTCGATCGCCTCGGCATTCCTTTTATTGAAGGGGGCTGGCCAGGGGCAAATCCCAAGGATGAACAATTTTTTCTACATCTCCGGGAATATCCACTCCAGCAGGCGAAAATTGTCGCCTTTTGTTCAACACGACGTCCCCATTCCGCCGTCGAAACGGACTCTTTACTCCAGGCATCCCTCCGGGCGCAAACCCACTGGATTACTCTTTTTGGCAAATCTTGGGATCTCCATGTCACCCTTGGTTTAGGCACTACTTTGGCAGAAAATTGCGCGATGATCCGGGAGAGCCTCGCCTATCTAAAATCCCAAAATCGGCGGGTAATTTATGATGCCGAACATTGGTTTGATGGCTACCAACAAAACCCCGAATATGCCCTCAAGACCCTCGAAGCAGCGATCCAAGGGGGAGCCGAATATCTAGTTTTGTGCGATACCAACGGCGGCACATTGCCCCAAGGAATTATGGCCAGTCTCCAGGATATTCAACGGGCATTTCCGGATCTCAAGATTCCCCTCGGCATCCACACCCACAACGATTCGGGGATGGCGGTGGCCAATGCAGTAATGGCCGTGCAAGCCGGAGCCACCATGGTCCAGGGCACCATCAATGGCTATGGAGAACGGTGTGGTAATGCCAATTTATGCACGTTAATTCCCACCCTGCAACTGAAGTTAAATCAGCCTTGTCTCGCACCGGAAAAACTACAACAGCTCACCAGTACAAGCCGCTTAATCAGTGAAATTGTCAATTTAGCTCCCGATGACCATGCGCCCTATGTGGGCCGTTCGGCTTTTGCCCATAAGGGAGGAATTCATGTCTCAGCAGTGCAAAAAAATGCCCTCACCTATGAACACATCAATCCGCAAACGGTGGGCAATGAGCGGCGTATTGTTGTGTCAGAACAGGCGGGATTAAGCAATATTTTGGCTAAAGCGAAAAGCTTCGGCATTGCCCTAGAGAAAACGGATCTGGCTAGTCGGACGATCCTGCAAAAATTAAAGAATTTGGAGCATGAAGGCTACCAATTTGAGGCGGCAGAGGCGAGTTTTCAGTTGTTAATCCGTTCGGCATTGGGGCATCGGCAGGAATTTTTCAAGCTGCGGGGATTCCATGTGAATTGTGATGTGGGAGAAACTCAAAGTACGGCGATCGCCACGATCAAGTTAGAAGTGAACGGGAAAAATTTGCTCGAGGCAGCAGAAGGGAACGGCCCCGTTTCGGCGTTGGATCAGGCGTTGCGGAAGGTGTTGACGAAATTTTACCCAGAGATTGCCGAGTTCCAATTGACGGATTATAAAGTGCGAATTTTGGATGGGGCAGCGGGCACCGGGGCGAAAACCAGGGTTTTGGTGGAATCAAGTGATGGTCTGGAACGGTGGACGACGGTGGGCGTATCAGCCAATATTCTTGAGGCATCCTATCGGGCTGTGGTCGAGGGCATTGAGTATGGTCTGTTGCGGCGATCGCCTTATCCCTCTGTGCCTTTACCTGTGGCAACCCTGTGACTCTAACTCTGCGGAGACGGTGTAGATTTTTGACCCATTTTTCGATGCGGGAGAGTTGACATTTAGAGGCGATCGCCACCCCTCCTTTTTTGATCTGAGCTAGTATGGTTTGCAAGTCAAAATACCTAAAAAATTTTGGGTATCAGTATTCTTCATTGCCGTCTCGTGTTCTAGTTGCCGGACTCACTCAACTCAGATTTTTAGTCTATTTTCTGGTTCTGGTGTTGATCTACTATGACCCAAACCTACCAAACCCAAAGGACTCTCTTTTTGGAAAATTAGTAACTTAAAAGTTGCTAAGGCTTCAGAATTCTTGGGGACTGGGTCGCATCCTCTCCACGCAATTTTCATGTTTGATAATCTTCTTCCCCCCCTCAACGAGCATAATCTGCCCTATCCCGACACAATTCACCCGATTGTGGTGCATTTTGTGATTGCGATGGTGTTGTTTGCTTTTTTCTGTGATGTGCTTGGCTATTTCAGCCGCAACAGCAAACTCTATGAAGTGAGCTGGTGGAATATGTTCGTCGCCACGGTTTCGATTTTTATTGCCATTATCTTCGGACAAATCGAAGCAGGTTTAGCGATCGCCTACGATGCCGTTGAACCCGTGCTGAATCTCCACACGATCATTGGTTGGTCTTTGTCGGGGATTGTCGCGGCCTTGACCGGTTGGCGCTACGTGATTCGCTCTAAAAACCCGGAAACCTTGCCGATGTCCTATCTGGGCATGGGAGCCATTTTGACGGGGATTGTCTTTTTCCAGGTGTATCTCGGCGATAAATTGGTCTGGGTTTACGGACTCCACACCACAGAGATTGTCCAAGCAGCAAAAGAGGGACTTTTATAAGCGATGTATTCTGATCTGATCCATCAACTCGATTTGGGGGCAAACGGCTTACCCTACAGCATTCCCATTCACCCGAATCTGGTGCATCTGACCCTGGGGCTGTTCATCATTGGCATTGCTTTCGATATTGTCGGTGTATTTTTTACTTTTGAGCGTCCCATTTTTAAATATCTGGCGATCCCGGCCACCCGTTCTAATTTCTTTGATGTGGGCTGGTACAACATGGTAGCGGCGTCAATCATTACCTTTTTTACAGTGGCGGCAGGTTTCTACGAAATGCTGTTGATGGATGCCCCGTCTGAGGTAAAAAGTGCCTGGAATTTTACTGCGATAGATACGATGATTTGGCACGGCATCGGCGGTGTGCTGTTGCTGGCATTAATCGTTGGGATGACGGTTTGGCGAGGCTTTCAGCGCTATGTGTGGCGCAGCGATCGCAGTCGGCAGGTGCAGTGGTGGTATCTGTTGGCGGGACTGGTGATTATGTTTGTGATGTATATCCACGGCACATTAGGCGCTCAGTTAGCCGCAGAATTTGGCGCGCACAATACGGCGGGTCATTTGCTCCGGCTCGGTGAAGATCCCAATGTGCTGTTGCGGTAGGGGTGAGAAAACTTAGGCTATGAAATTAAAAACAATTATTTCACTTTCGGCGATCGCCCTAATTTTAGGGATATTTAGCTACAACGTCGGGCAATGGTCTTACAGTTGGTTGCCGCCCCAGGCTTCCGTGGAATCCCAACTGGTGGATCGGCTCTTTAGCACCCTGGTGGCGATCGGCACATTTATCCTGTTTGGCGTTGCCGGCACGATGACCTATTCGATCCTCTTCCACCGGGCAGGACGCTACGACACTAGTGATGGCCCCCCCATCGAAGGCAACGTCACCCTAGAAATCGTTTGGACAACGATCCCCTTCTTGATCGTGATTTATCTGGCCTATTTCAGCTATCAAACCTACCGCGAGATGAATATTCAAGCTCCGGGACATATGCACCAAGAGGCTTTAGTGACCAATGTTTCTACAGGGAAAACCACCATGGAGATGCCCGTCACCAATGTGGAAGTCACTGCCAAGCAATGGTCCTGGATTTTCCATTACCCTGAAAAAAATGTCACCAGCACCGAACTCCATCTCCCGGTAAACCAACGCGCCCACTTCATTCTGCGATCGCCCGATGTGATCCATGGCTTTTTTATCCCCGCCTTCCGGGTGAAACAGGACGTGATCCCCTTTGAAGACACCGATTTTGAATTTACACCGATCAAAACAGGGAAATACCGCATCCGTGATTCCCAATTTAGTGGCACTTATTTCGCAGCGATGCAAGCCGATGTGGTGGTGGAATCCCAGGAAGACTACCAAACCTGGTTAAACCAAGCCGCCCGCCAAACCCCCACCCCTGCCCCTAACCAAGCCGTCAGTGAATACGCCCGCCGTCAACAGAAAGCAGACCGCGCCGCCTGGAAAACCGTACCCCCTGCGCCGCCGCCCGTGGTGAATTATCATCCCTGATTTTGTTTATTGACCTTTTTCCTCTGAATTTTGTTGTCAGTCTTCGATAAATTTTCTGTAATTCCGTAATCGCTCACAAACCATGACCCAAGCTCCCCCAGAAGCCCTGACCAACGAGGGACAACCCCTCACCAACCTGCCCAACTGGCGTACCTTTTTTTCCTTTAGTACCGACCACAAAGTAATTGGGCTGCAATACATTGTCACGTCTTTTTTCTTTTTCCTCGTCGCCGGAATTTTTGCGATGATCATGCGAGGGGAATTGATTACCCCAGAGCCGGATCTCGTGGATCGCACCGTTTACAATGCCCTGTTTACGATGCATGGCAGCATCATGCTGTTTGGCTGGACATTTCCGGTGTTGGCGGGTTTCGCAAATTATCTGGTTCCCCTGATGATCGGGGCACGGGATATGGCATTCCCCCGACTAAATGCGATCGCCTTTTGGATGGTGCCGGTGTTTGGGTCGCTGCTAATCCTTAGTTTCCTGGTTCCTGGTGGCCCGGCTCAGTCAGGATGGTGGTCTTATCCCCCGGTGAGTATCCAGAATCCAGCGGGCGTTTTGCTCAATGGCGAATTTCTCTGGTTGGTTTCCGTGGCGCTGTCGGGGATTTCCTCGATCCTGGGGGCAGTGAATATTGTCACGACCATTGTGCGGATGCGGTGTCCGGGAATGGGCTGGTTTAAGACTCCGGCATTTGTCTGGACAGTGATGGCGGCTCAAATTATTCAGCTTTTTGGGTTACCCGCTTTAACTGCTGGGGCGGTGATGTTGCTCTTTGATCTCACGGTGGGCACAACCTTCTTCGATGCCTCCCAGGGGGGCAGTCCGGTGTTGTACCAGCACTTTTTCTGGTTCTATTCCCACCCGGCGGTGTATGTGATGGTGTTGCCGGTGTTTGGCTTTTTCTCGGAACTGTTTCCCGTTTACGCCCGCAAGCCCCTGTTTGGCTACAAGGTCGTCGTCGTTTCCTCAATGATTATTGTTGTCCTTAGTGCGGTGGTCTGGGTACACCATATGTTTGCCAGTGGTACGCCCCCCTGGATGCGGATGTTATTTATGTTCTCGACGATGTTGATCTCTGTGCCGACAGGGATTAAGGTCTTTGCCTGGGTGGCGACCCTCTGGGGGGGGAAATTGCGCCTGGATACACCGATGCTTTTTGCGATGGGGGGTTTGATTAACTTTGTGTTTGCGGGGATCACGGGGATTATGTTGGCATCGGTTCCGGTGGATATCCATGTGAACAATACCTATTTTGTGGTGGGGCATTTCCACTATGTGATCTACGGGGCGATCGTCTTTGGCATCTTTGGGGCGGTCTACCACTGGTTCCCGAAAATGACGGGCAAGATGTACTACGAGGGTCTGGGGAAACTGCATTTTTGGTTAACGATGATCGGCACGACCTTAAATTTTCTGCCGATGCACCCGGTGGGTTTGATGGGGATGCCGCGCCGGGTTGCGTCCTATGATCCGGAGTTTGCCTTCTGGAATGTGATTGCCAGTATCGGCGGTTTTATCCTCGGCATGTCCACGATTCCTTTTTTACTCAATATGATTGCGTCCTGGATTAACGGCGATCGCGCTCCCGCAAATCCGTGGCGGGCGATCGGTTTGGAATGGCTGATTCCTTCTCCCCCGGAACATGAAAATTTCGAGGAGTTGCCCATCGTCATCGCGGAACCCTATGGCTACGGCAAATCGGAACCCCTCACGGAAAATCTGGGGGGTTAAACCCATGATTTTTTTGTTGTTGCCCCATCACCATTCGTAGGGGCGGTTCGCGAACCGCCCCTACCGTCCCCACCAAACGAACCCCCTACCTAGAAATTCAGTTTTTTTAACACTGCGATTATTGTTATGACTGCCATCAATGAAACCCCGATCTCGGCAACAAGCCACGGACATGGAGAAGAGGATCATCGCCTGTTTGGATTTATTGTCTTTTTGCTCTCAGAAAGTGTGATTTTTATCAGCTTTTTTGTGGGTTATATCGTCTATAAACTCTCGGCAACGGATTGGCTACCGCCGGGGGTGGAGGGGTTAGAAATCCATGATCCGGCGATTAATACGGTGGTGCTGGTTTCGAGTAGCGGTGTGATCTATCTGGCGGAACGGTTTCTGCATAAAGAAAATCTCTGGGGCTTCCGTTTTTTCTGGCTATTAACAATGGCAATGGGGAGTTATTTTCTCTATGGTCAGGCGGTGGAATGGCAGAGTTTAGAGTTTGGGTTTACATCTGGGGTCTATGGCGGAATTTTCTATCTCCTGACGGGGTTTCACGGGTTGCACGTCCTAACGGGGGTCTTGCTGCAAGGGGTAATGCTGGGGCGATCTTTCCTGCCGAATAACTACGCTGGTGGACAGTATGGCGTGGAGGCAACGTCGTGGTTTTGGCACTTCGTGGATGTGATTTGGATTATCCTTTTCGGGCTGATTTATCTCTGGCAATAATTGGAGCGATCGCCGCTCTTTTTTCCCTACGAAAATTTGAGACATGAAATTTAGACATAGTGGTGTGTAAGTAATGATTATTGATGACCAAATTTATGACGTAATCGTTGTTGGAACTGGGGCAGGGGGCGGCACGATCGCCCGGAAATTGGCGGATGCAGGCAAAAAAGTTTTGGTGCTAGAACAGGGGCAATTTTCTGAAAAGGAAAGCTCCGAATTAACCGAAGTCGAAGTTTTTAAAAAAGAGCAATACCACGCCCCGGAACAGTGGTACGACCAGCACGGTGAGCCATTTCATCCCCAAACCAGTTATTGTGTCGGCGGCAACACCAAAATCTATAGCGGCGTGTTAATGCGGCTCCGGGAAAAGGATTTTGAAGCGGTGGAACACAAAGATGGCATTTCCCCAGAGTGGGGGTTGAAATACGCCGATTTTGAACCCTATTACACCGAAGCGGAAAAGTTATACCAGGTGCATGGGCAAGTCGGCGATGATGCCACGGAACCCTCCCGGAGTCAGAATTATGGCTTTCCCCCGGTCGAAAGGTTGCCCCAACTTGATGCCATTAATCAGCGTTTTAAAGATTATGGTTTGCACCCGAACTATCTCCCCATCGGCATCGGGCAGGAAGGGCGTACGGACTCGGAGGATACAGGAATTAGTCCCGCTATCCGCGCTGGCGATCGCCTAACTTTGAAAACGGGGGCGCAGGTCACCTCCATCCACACCGACCCCTCCGGCAAAATCGTGAAGGGGGTGCAGGCGGTCATCCAAAACCAAGCCTTTTTATTTGTGGGGGACATCGTGGTTTTAGCGTGCGGCGCGATTAACTCAGCGGCATTACTCCTCAAATCAGCGAACGCCAAACATGAAAACGGTTTAGGAAATAGTTCCGGGCTGATCGGTCGTAACCTGATGAAGCAGTTGATGACGGTCATCGTGGAGCAGGAACCCACCCTCAAAGATGGACTTTTCCAGCGATCGCTCTATGTGAATGATTTTTATTGGGGCGACCAAGATTTTCCCTATCCCATGGGTCATGTGCAGGATTCGGGCGGCATTTTGCAGGATGTTATTTTTTCGGAATCTCCACCATTGTTGTCCGTGGCAGCGAAGTTTCTACCGAAATTTGGGCTGAAACAGTTGGCGACCCGCTCCCTGGGTTGGTGGCTACAAACGGAGGATTTACCGAATCCCGAAAATCGCGTGTGGCTGAAAAATAATAAAGTTCACCTCAACTATACCGAGAATAACCTCGAAGCCCACGATCGCCTGTTATACCGTTGGCAGCAGATTCTTAAGGCGGTGGATAAGGAATTTAAAGGAACCCATCCCTACGCCCGGATGCCCATCTCCGTCGTCGCCCACCAGTGCGGCACCTGTCGCTTTGGGGAAGATCCCGCCACTTCCGTCCTCGATCTCCATTGCAAAATGCATGATCTGGAAAATCTCTACGTGGTGGACAGTAGCTTTTTCCCGTCCAGTAGCGCCACTAGCCCGATGTTAACGGTCATTGCCAATGCCCTCCGGGTCGGCGATCGCCTGTTAGAAATCCTTAGATAATTAATCCCAATGATGTTGTCGCGCTTCATCGACGATCCCCTGGGCCTCTTCGAGGGAAATATCATAGCGATCGCTTAATAATCGCGGAATACGGTTGCAGTCACGGTTGGGATTCATTTTTGGATGCTGGGCATAGGTAGGGAGAGCAACGTTACAGAGAAAGGGCGAGGGCTCTGCCTTGAGTTGAATGGGTTCAAGGTTAAGCACGTCCCGTGAATTGATAAAAAAGAGCAGGGCACCACTGAGATTCGCCTCGCTGAGGTTGGCATCACTCAGGAGGGTGCAGTTGAGATCAGCATCACTGAGATTTGCATACCTGAGGTCAGCGCCGCTGAGGTTGGTGTATCTAAGATTCACGCGGCTGAGATTCGCATACTGGAGTGATGCACCGCTGAGGTTAGCCCCGTTGAGATTGGCGCTGCTGAGGTTCGCCCCGTTAAAATTAGCACCGCTGAGATTGGCACCACTAAAGTTGGCATCAATTAGGCTCGCACCGCAAAAATCAACGCCATTGAGATCAGCACCACAGAAATTAGTGTCATTGAGATCAGCACCGCAGAAGTCAGTGGTTTCCGTCTTTTTTGTGGCCCTGCGGAAACTGAGGAATAGGAAAATGCCGCCAACAATTGCGGCGATCGCCCGGAGGTCGCTGGCTAAAATTTCGCGATCGCGATGGGTGTCAACGAGGGTAACGCTTTCGTTTTGGAATAAATGAGGATAATTGGTTTGCTGTCTTTGGCCAGGGAGCCACCATAACCACCCCGTCATCCAGAGCACAACTGGCAAGGCGATCGCCCCCATTGTCCACCCCTTGTTAATTTCTTCCTTTAGCTGCCATGGCTTGAATCGCTTGGGCATTCTTGAGACTCCCCGAATACTGATCCCATTATTGCGTCCTCGATTTGGCAACACTCTAATCTTTATACAGGCTTCAGGATTCTCGGAAATGACAAAGGGGAATTGACACCAAAACCTCCACAGCCACCAGAAATCGGGTGTTGTGAAGATAGTGGACTGACCAAAATCAGCTTTACAGTTTTGGGGAACTCAGATTTTGTCGGTGATGGACGTTCTACCAATGTTCGGACATTGGGTGGCCGCAGCGGGCGCAGTCAAAACCTCCGGGTGGATCAACGAATGAGGGGCAACTACAACCGCTATGGGTGCATTTTCCTTTGCCGTTTACGGGGTGGTTTTGGGAAATATCTTTTCGAGGCAGCCGCCCAAATAAAAGTCCTACATTTTTGGTCGGTTGAACGACTGGTGTAAGGGTCTTAGTATTCATCGGTTTGATCGGGTTTACGACTAGACCCCTCCAGGCTAACCTTCCCGGTTGGCGATCGCTAAAAATCGCTAAAAATCTCAAAGTTTCCGTCAATTAATAATTGAGGCATATTTCCTATAGATATTGGTCGTAATCGGATATTTTGACGATCAATCGCTGTGCAAGAAACGGACTGGCCTCACCGAGTTGTTCTAAGATAAACCGTGCTTCACTCTGGTATGTAGCTATTTTGACTTTATCCCAATGCATTGGCGGTGGTTGTAAGTTAGTAATGCGATCGCATAATTTAACCATCCACACTTCCTTAGGTTGCAATTGAATTCTGTTGATACTATCTTTCATTTGCTCAAATTTTGAAGGCAGCTCTGTATTTTTAGTCAGTGCTAAAACCCCATCGGCAATTTCAATCCCAAAATCACGTTTTACATCCTCAAATGTAGTAGAAGTATCTTCAATGACATCATGCAACAATGCACACACAACAAGAAGGTTTGGACTGTCAATTTTCTCATGGGCCACCGTTGCTGTTGCTTCCATGGCAACCAACCCAAGATGATTGATGTAAGGAATATCACTGCCTGGCAATTTCTGACCATTGTGTGCATTTGAAGCGAAATTCCATGCTTTTTGATATTTATCTTGATCCCAAATTTTCATTGATTACCTTTTTGTGACTATTATACGAATACTTTTCCCGTGACATTCTTTTTGTTACTTTCCCATAGAATTTTATGAAGCGATTTAGACTAAACTAATACTTACTCCTTAAAAATCGCCGGTTTTCTTGTACTTCCATATCGCTAAAGACGATGGCTAACGCTGACTTAATCTTGACCCAAAAATATCAACCCCAGGCACCGATCCAAGTAGATCTGGAGTTGTTCCTCACCGCTGCCGAACGTCAAAAGAGCCGCCAACGCCTAGAGTTAGACAATGGCCAAGCGATTCACTTCAACTTATCCCGTGGCAGCCATATCCATCCCGATGACTACTTTCAAGACGCGACTGGCTCTACCCTTGTGCAGGTTAAGGCAAAACCTGAACCCGTGGTTACCGTCACGGCCTCGACCCCCTTGGAACTGCTCAGGGCGGCCTATCACCTTGGTAACCGCCACGTGCCCCTAGAGGTGCATCCCCTGTATCTTCGCTTTTCCCCTGACCACGTACTCGAAGATATGCTCACCCGGCTGGGGTTGCAACTGAAACAGGAAATGCTGCCCTTTTTTCCGGAAGATGGGGCCTATGGCCATCATCACTAAGCACATAATCCGGGCGAATCCTGGGCGGTAACTCCCCAACATAAGGCGATCGCAGGATTTATACTTAAGAGTGATTCCCTTATCAACTTTTTGGTTGCCGAGCACCCATGTCAACGGAAACGGATCTACCGACCCTCTCCCCTAAAGATACTTCCCAAACCGAGATGGGCGTGGCCCCATCCCAGAGTGTAGATGGTTTTGGGCCTGTGTTGCGCAACCCGAAATTCCTCGTCCTTTGGCTTGGTCAAATCTTTTCACAACTGGCCGACAAGATTTATCTCGTGCTGATGATTGCTTTGATTGCCAGTCACTTTCAAACGGCGGATCAGAGCATTAGTGCTTGGGTCTCGGCGATCATGATTGCCTTTACGGTGCCTGCGATTTTGTTTGGTTCCGTTGCGGGGGTTTATGTGGATCGCTGGTCTAAAAAAGGGGTGCTGATTATTTCGAATTTGTTGCGGGGCGTCTTTGTTTTTTGCATCCCGCTCTTACTCTGGCTCGTGCAAGATCAACCCAATTGGTGGGAGCTTCCCCCTGGATTTGTCTTTTTATTGGGGATCACCTTTGCTGTTTCTACCTTGACACAATTTTTTGCGCCAGCGGAACAGGCGACTTTACCGCTCATTGTGAAGAATAAACATTTATTGGCGGCCAATTCCCTCTACACCACCACGATGATGGCCCTGTTAATTGTGGGCTTTGCGGTGGGAGAACCCTTGTTGGGCCTGGCGGATCAGCTGGTTGAATCTTTCGGGATTACGGGGACTTGGGGGAAAGAATTTGTAGTTGGAGGAGGCTATGCGATCGCCGGTTTGATTTTGTTGGCCCTGAAGACCAATGAAACGGAAACGGATCGCCAACGGGAACAGCCCCATGTTTGGGAGGATATTAAAGACGGTCTAAGTTATTTGAATCAAAATCACCGGGTGCGCAATGCGTTGATCCAATTGGTGATTTTGTTTTCTGTGTTTGCGGCCCTGGCGGTGTTGGCGGTGAGTCTGGCGGCTCAAATTCCGGGGTTAAAGGCGGAACAGTTCGGCTTTTTGTTGGCCGCAGGGGGCGTTGGTTTGGGGATCGGTGCTTTCTTTTTGGGTCACTGGGGAAATCAGTTGCCTTATCGTACCCTTAGTCTTTGGGGTTCTATCGGCACGGCGATCGCCTTAATTGCCCTTTCTTTTTCGATCCACAATTTGGTTTTTGCCCTCTTGAGTACCACCTGTCTTGGCTTTTTTGCGGCCCTGGTGGGAGTGCCGATGCAGACGACGATCCAGCGCGAAACCCCAGCGATCCTCCGGGGGAAGGTTTTCGGTTTACAGAATAATGCTGTTAATATTGCTCTATCTTTACCTCTGGCCCTGGCTGGGGTGGCAGAAACCTTTTTTGGCCTGCAACCAGTGCTTCTAGGTCTTTCGGGATTGGCGATCGCCGGTGGGGTATTGAACTGGTATATTTCAATCAAATCCTAACGCACACCACAGGATCCCCCTCAATGCATGTTGCTTGGCTCGGTAAAAAATCTCCTTTTTGTGGCAATGTCACCTATGGCCGTGAAGTGACCAATCACCTCCTTGATCGGGGCTATCAAGTGAGCTTTCTCCACTTTGCCCAGCAAGAAGAATGTGACCAAAAATGGCGGGACTGCCCAGAGGTTTTTTTACCCTTCCTCTACAAGTCGCAAATTTACACGATCCCCAGTCCGAAATCGAGTCAAGTGCTGATGCGATCGCTCCAAAAGTTCCAGCCAGACCTCGTCCATGCCTCCCTGACCCTCTCACCCCTAGATTTTCGTCTGCCCGACATCTGCCGCGAACTCGATTTGCCCCTAGTGGCCACCTTTCACCCTCCCTTTGACAGCAAACTACGCAACCTCAAATCCAGTACCCAATATCTCACCTACCAGCTCTATGCCCCCTGTCTAGCCAACTATGACCGGGTGATCGTCTTCTCAGAAATCCAAAAGGAAATGCTCGTCAAACTGGGAGTACCACGGGATACGGTGCGCATCATTCCCAATGGCGTCGATGAACAAAAATATGCCCCGGCCCTCAGTGCCTACCGCCACACCTTCCAAGCGAAACGGGTATTCATTTACCAAGGCCGCATTGCCCCTGAGAAAAATGTAGAAGCCCTCCTCAAGGCTTGGCGACTGGCCAATATGGGAGAAGATTGTGTGCTGTTAATGGTCGGTGATGGCCCCCTCAAGGCTTCCCTAGAATTGCTTTACACCGAAGATCAAGGGGTCCGCTGGCTTGGGTTTGTCGGCGATGAAACCCAGCGGATTGATCTCCTCCGGGCGGCGGATGTGTTTGTGTTGCCCTCTTTGGTGGAAGGATTGTCTTTATCACTCCTCGAAGCAATGGCCTGCGGTTTGGCTTGCATTGCCACGGATGCCGGCGCCGATGGGGAAGTACTCAACCAGGGAGCCGGGGTTGTCCTCGATACCCAGGGAGTCACCGGACAATTGAAAACCCT
Source organism: Picosynechococcus sp. PCC 8807 (assembly GCF_001693295.1). Classification (NCBI taxonomy): domain Bacteria; kingdom Bacillati; phylum Cyanobacteriota; class Cyanophyceae; order Chroococcales; family Geminocystaceae; genus Picosynechococcus; species Picosynechococcus sp. PCC 8807. The sequence continues at coordinate 770,162 of NZ_CP016483.1, read as the reverse complement.
TTTACCCTTGTTCCGTGAACAACCAGAATTAGTCACAATCCTGGGTCACAAGGCGAGGCAGCGGGTGTTAGAACGTTACACCTTGCAGAACAACATTAGTCAGCTCGAACAAACTTACCAAGAACTCTGTCCCACGGCGGCATCTGCCCCCCATCCGGCTCCAGTGCAAAGTTTTCCCTAAAAGGTTTACTGTTGGCCAAGGTTTATCATGGGGAGACCAATGTATTTTTTGGCGATCGCCTTGATATTGTTCTATGGATTTAGACCAACAACTGCAAGTCCTCATTGACCAAGCCCCCCAGGATGGCAAGATGCCCCAGGTGATGGCCCAGGCGATCGCCCCAGTCCTCAAAGCCTTCGCCCAAAAATTACAATCCCTCGAATACTATGTTTGTCAATCTTTAGAGGGGGACTGGCTCATCACGACCCTTGCCCAACAGAGCGATCCCCAGCAGACCAAAACCGTTATTTACGGCTTCTCAAGCCTCGCCCTCGCCCAACAGCACCAGGGCAGCAATGCCGATCCGTCCCTAATTGCTGTGCCACTGCCCGTCACCCACCTGTTGTTTCAGCTATTTTCGCTGGCCGCCGTTGATAGCTTGATCCTCACCGAGGCCCAGGGGAGCCTTGAAATTCGCCGCCAGGATCTGCAACAGGCCGTTCAACAACAATTATTAGGCGATCGCCCCCGTCAAACCCCAGGCAGTCAGTGGGCTTAAACAAGATACCAAGGACAAACCCAGTTAAGCCCTAACTAGATGGGGTATCAGCTTTTGTTTCCTGATCAGAGGTTTCCGGCTTCGTTTCCGTAGCCTCGACTTTTTCGCCGTTCCCTTCCTCTAGGCGGGCCTGCATCGAAACAGTTTTTTCAATTTTTTCGGCTTCTTTCTTAAATTCTTCCTGGAACTCGTTGGAGGCATCCTGGAAACTGCGGATCGTTTTCCCAAGACTCCGGCCAATCTCTGGCAACTTTTTCGGGCCAAAGATTAACAAAGCAATAATGAAAATGAGGGCCATTTCTGGCAGGCCAATCCCGAAAATATTCATAGATTCTGGGGGTTAAGGGTGGGTTTTTGCTGTTTTATTTTACCGTTGCCGGGGCAGATCGTCGGAGGTTTGATCGCAGTTGACCACAGGCCGCATCCGCCTCCAAGCCCTTAGAATAACGTACGCTCACCGCAATCTTGTGATCCTGGAGGATTTGCTTAAAGACATTGATCCGTTTTTTCCCTGGTCGCTGGAAAGGCACTTCGGTAATGGGATTGTAGGGAATCAAATTCACATGGCTTTGGAACCCTTTTAGTTTTTTGGCTAATTCGGCGGCATGGTCGGGCAGATCATTCACCCCCGCCAGCAAAATGTATTCAAAACTGAGACGGCGACGGGTGATGGCGACGTACTCGCGGCATTCGTCCAACAGCTCCTCAATGGGATAATGGACAGCGGTGGGAATAATCGATTCCCGGAGGGCTTGGTTTGGGGCGTGGAGGCTTACCGCTAGGGTGATTTGCAGATTCTGCTGGGCAAGGGTGCGGATCTGATCGGGTACCCCCACGGTAGAAACTGTCAGTGATCGCTGGCCAATGCCGATGTCTTGGTTCAAGCTTTGGATCGATTTAAGCACCTGTTCGAGGTTGGCGAGGGGTTCCCCCATACCCATAAACACCACATGGCTGACCCGTTGCTGGAAATCTTCTTGGACAGTGAGCACTTGATCAACGATTTCATGGGCTTGGAGATGCCGGGTAAAACCACTTTTACCAGTGGCGCAAAAATCACAGGCCATGGCACAGCCCACTTGGGAAGAAACACAGACGGTGAGGCGTTTTTCGGTGGGGATACCGACCGTTTCAATAATTAAGCCATCGTGGAGTTGGAGGAGATATTTGCGGGTGCCATCGGGCGCAGTGCGTTGGTGGTGGATCTGCGATCGCCCCACGGGATAGGTGCCCATTTGTTCGCGCCAAACCTTCGGAAAGACGGTGATTTCACTCAGGTTATGGATCCCTTTTTGGTAGAGCCAATTGTAGAGCTGTTTGCCACGGTAGGCGGGTTGACCAGTGGTTTCGATCCAGTCGGTCAGTTCCGGGAGACTTTTGCCGAGGAGTACGTCTTGGGGCATGGGTTGCAAGGGAAAGGGGCGATCGCCTGTGATTGGGTTAAGGGATAAAGTTAAACAATTCCTTTTCCATTGTGGCATAGGGGCCGCTGCTTCCTGATCAGGTGTCCAGACAATCGAAAAACTGTCCTTAAATTCTTGGCTCCTCCAGGGAATCTGCCTATGATTTAGGGGTGGTGTATGGCAAGGAAAATCATGTTGGGCTGGCTATTGATTGGACTGGTATTGTTCTATCTGGGGGGCTGTGGTTATCTCTTTTTTGGGCAGCGGCGGATTATTTTTGAACCCCAAGCTCAACCCTTACATCCAGTGCCGTTGGATTTTGCTCTACCCTACGAAACGATCACGATTCCCGTCACTTCAACGCAACAATTAACAGGCTGGTGGCTACCCCAGAACAAGGGGGACAAAACGCTACTATTTCTCCATGGGAATGGCGGGTTAACGGTTTACAATTTTCAGGCGATCGCCCTCTGGTACCAAGCTGGCTATTCGGTCTTAGCCTTTAACTATCGGGGCTATGGCCAGAGCAGCCCTGGCTTTCCCCAAGAATCCCAGGTGTACCAAGATGCAGCGGCGGCCTATAGATTTCTCACCGAAACGAAGGGGATCCCAGCCCAGCAGTTGACGATCCATGGTCATTCCCTCGGCGGGGCGATCGCCATTGAGTTGGCCCAGCGGTATCCGGTGGGCGGATTATTTCTAGAGGGCACCTTCACCTCGATGTTCGCCATGTCTACCACCAAACCCCTCTATCGAATTTTTCCCGTCTCTTTCCTTTTACACCAGCGGTTTAATTCAGCAGCTAAAATTCCCCAACTCCAGCTACCGATTTTCTTTTGCCACGGGGAATTGGATGAAACAGTCCCCAGTACCATGGGGGCGCAACTGTGGGCGATCGCCAATGAACCCAAGCAATTTCAAGCCGTGCCTGAGGCCGACCACCATAATCTGGCCGCCGTGAGTCCAACCACGATCCAGCAGGGGATTACCTGGCTCGAAACCAAGCGTGCCCTCTGCCACGGGTAATTAAAACAGATGACAGAACCAATTTTTGTGGGGCGATCGCTCTCTTGTCACTTCCGGGGTGTTGCGGCCCTGACGGAACTCAACTTTGAAATTTATCCCGGCGAGAAGGTGGGCCTGATTGGGGCCAGTGGCGCAGGCAAAAGTACCCTCCTTAGTCTCCTCAATGGTCAACAACAACCAACCCAGGGGGAATTGCTCATCTGGGGGGAAGCGATCGCGACCCTATCCCCAAGGGGACGGCGACGCATCCAACGGCAGCTCGGTACCATTTACCAACAACTTCATTTGGTCGAGAGTCTGGCCGTCATTCACAATGTCAACGCGGGTCATCTGGGGCGTTGGTCGTTCCTCCAGGCAATGTTTTCCCTGATCTTTCCCCAAGAGCGTTCCTTAGCCGAAGCTGTTTTGAAACAGGTGGGCATTCCCGAAAAACTCTTTGCCAAAACCAGCGACCTATCGGGGGGACAAAAACAACGGGTTGCCTTGGCGCGGGTCTTGGTGCAAAATCCGGCGGTGATCCTTGCAGACGAACCCATTGCGAGCCTCGATCCTCAACTGAGTCGGGAAATGATGGATCTGCTGGTGCAGCTTTGTGAAACCCAAGGCAAAACCCTCGTCGTCAGCCTCCACTCCCTGGAATTTGCCCGGAGCCACTGCGATCGCCTAATTGGTCTCAAGGGCGGCAAAATTCTGTTCGATCAGCCCACCACAACGGTCAGTGAGGCCCAAATCAACCACCTCTATGGTGAGCAATCGATATACTAGATGTCTGCATTTCTTGAAAAATTTCCATGGCGATCGCATCCTCTTCTATTCCGAAAAATGATTGGCAACTGGCCGGGAAGCTCCTTCCCTACGCCAAGAAAAACCTCATTACCCTTGTTGTGTCGATTGTTTTGCTGATCCCCTTGGCGATCGCCGGTGCGGTTCAGCCCCTCGTTGTCGGTCAGGCGGTTTCCCTATTGCGGGGAGAAACCGTGTGGGGCATCCTCGCCGATCTCAGCATTCCAGCAGGGATTAACCGTTTAATCTGGATTCTGTTGGCCACCATTGTGATTCGCTTGGCCTTCACCTCGATCCAAGGGTACCTCGTTCAAAAAGTGGGCCAGGAAATTACCGCAGGCATCCGCCAGGATTTATTCGATCACGTCACGTCCCTTTCTTCTCGCTTCTTTGACCGGATGCCTGTCGGGAAGCTCGTCACCCGCTTAACCAATGACGTGGAAGCCCTGGGTGATGTTTTTGCCAGTGGGGCGATCGGCATCATTAATGATGTCATTTCCCTGGCCGTGATTATTGTGTCGATTTTTTTGTTGCAATGGCAATTGGCGACGCTCCTCATTTTGATGTTGTTGCCCGTCACCTTTTTGATCGTTTATTTCCAGGGGCAATACCGCAAAGCCAACTACCAAGCCCGGGAAGAACTATCCCAACTGAACGCGATGCTCCAGGAAAACGTTGCGGGGATCAATATCGTGCAATTATTTCGTCGGGAGGCCCTGAATGCCGAGTTATTCCGGACGGTTAATGACCGCTATCGTCTGTCCGTTAACAAAACAATCTTCCATGACTCGGCTGTTTCTGCCACCCTGGAGTGGATTTCGTTGGTGGCGATCGCCGGAGTGCTTTGGTTGGGGGGCTGGCTAATTTTCCAGGATGCCCTGAGCTTTGGGGTGCTGTCTGCCTTTATTCTCTATTCCCAGCGGTTATTTAATCCCCTGCGCCAATTTGCCGACAAGTTCACCATGTTCCAGTCGGGACTAACGGCCATCGAACGGGTGACAGAATTGATGTCGGAGCCCATCGAGATCCAAGATAAACAACAGCATTTAACGACTTCTTTAAATCTCTCGGATTCGGCCTCCGGTGAAATTATTTTTGATAATGTTTCCTTCGGCTATAAACCTGGGGAATATGTCCTGAAAAACCTGAATTTTAAGATCAAACCCGGTGAAAAAATCGCCCTTGTGGGGCCAACGGGGGCCGGAAAAAGCTCGATCATCCGTTTACTCTGTCGCCTGTATGATCCGAGTGAAGGACGGATTCTCGTCGATGGCATTGATATTCGTGATCTGCCCCAAGAAGATCTGCGGCGGCACATTGGCGTCATCCTCCAAGAAAGCTTTCTTTTTGCTGGAGATGTTCAACGCAATATTACCCTGGGGGAGGAGTATCCCTTTGAGGCGGTGAAGCAGGCCGCAGTACTGACCAACGTCGATCAACTCATTGAAGAATTGCCCCAAGGGTATCGCACAGCCCTCCGGGAGCGGGGTACAAATCTTTCTGGGGGCCAAAAACAACTGTTGGCCTTTGCCCGGGTCGCAATCAGGGATCCGAAAATTCTAGTACTCGATGAAGCTACGGCAAGTCTGGATGTGGGCACAGAGGCACTGATTCAGTCGGCCCTAGAACAACTCCTCGAAGACCGCACGGCGATTATCATTGCCCACCGCCTCTCGACCATCCGGGATGTGGATAAAATCATTGTCCTGAAGCAAGGAGAAATCCTCGAAACGGGGAATCACGATCAACTCCTCGCCCAAAATGGGTTGTATGCCAGCCTCTATCGTTTGCATATGTTGGGAGACTAGACGGGGCGTTTCCTTTGCTTGGTATGATAATGAACACAGAATTTTCATAAGGAACGGGCCGATGACAACCCACTTCATTACCGCAGAAATTGATCTCCAGGAAAATCCGGCAGATTTGCCCAAGGCAATTGAAGCAGAGCTCGAAAAGCGGGGTGATGTGCTCCGGTGGGCAATTACTGAAGTTGAAGAAAATACGGCAAAAGTTGAGGCGATCGCCTTAACTCCAGAAGACTAAAATCATGGCTTTGGTGGTTGATCCCGGTACCCAGAATATCGATCTAAAAGCGTGGCAATATTGTCATCCCCATTGGCATCGGCAGATGGAACGGATCAGCCGTCAAAGCCCCGAAGCCCTGCTTGTGCCCCACTCTCGCGCGGCCCTAACGGAAATCTTCCGCACAGCCCACCGGGAAAAAATTACGATTATCCCCTGCGGTAACGGCACAAAGCTCGCCTGGGGTGGACTCACCCCGAAAGTAGATTGGTTGGTGAGCACCCGGCAGTTAAATCACATTGTGGATCACGCCGTTAATGATCTAACCATTACGGTGGAAGCAGGGATTACCTTTGCTGAACTACAAAACCATCTCAGGCCCCATAAACAGTATCTCCCCCTCGATCCTAGTTTCCCCAACCAAGCAACCCTAGGGGGGATTGTAGCCACGGCAGATACCGGCAGCTTGCGTCAACGCTACGGTGGTGTGCGGGATTTACTCCTGGGGATCACCATGCTCCGGGCCGATGGCACCTTGGCAAAAGCCGGGGGAAAAGTGGTTAAAAATGTGGCGGGCTATGATTTGATGAAGCTCCTCACAGGTTCCCATGGCAGTTTGGCGACCATTACCGAATTAACGTTTCGCCTCTATCCGATCCAAGAGCAGTCCCAAACGATCTTAATGCTTGGGTCGTCCGCGCAAATACGCCAGGCCCAGGGCCAAATTTTAAATTCTGTACTTACGCCAGCGGCGGCAGATTTACTTTCGCCACAACTTCTGCAACGGTTACAAAGGGGAACTGGAGAAGACTGGGGTTTGCTGCTGCGTTTTGAGGCGATCCGCGAGAGTATTACGGCACAACTGCAGGAGTTGAAAACTATCGGGCAGTACCTGGATTTAGTCAGCCAACCGGAGCACCTGGATCTGTGGGCACAGCTACGGGAAGCTTTATTTGGGGAAATGGTCGTCGCCAAGGTCGGCATTCTATCCCATCAAAGTATGGCTTTGCTGCAACACATTGAGACCCTAACCAATGGTCAGGCGATCGCCCGGATCCATTGCAAAAGTGGCCTGGGCATCGTTGCGTTTCCCCATGATCAATTTCTCCGACAATTCCGAGCCATCCGGAATTTTTGTCAGGCTCACCACGGTTTTTTCACGATTTTAGATGCTCCCTATCGCCTCAAGCAGCAATTTGAACCCTGGGGCTATCCAGGCGATGCCTTGCCGTTGATGCGCCGCATTAAACAGCAATTTGATCCCCAAAATATCTTGAGTCCCCAGCGTTTTGTGGGCGGCATTTAATGGCGAAGAATTGCCGTGACAAATTGTTCAGGCTTCTCTGGGGTGACGACAATGGTCTGGTTAGGCCATTTCAAAACGACTGCTAACCGAACCGCCGTGGCATAGGCATTGTAGTGACCCAACTTTTTATTCCAAAACTTTCCGGTAAAGGCAAATAGACCACCATTACCAAACAGCCGTAACGAACCATCCATGGCGGTGGGATCGTAGGTGGCACTTTCTAGATTTTCTAAAGCGATTTCTGTGCGCCACCCCGAGCGTTCAATATAAAGGCGATCGCCGTCCAGATGATAGCCTCGCACCATAAATAATGCCGTCATTACCACAATGCCGATGGGCAAAATAATCCACAGCAAAAAATAAGGATTCTGTTGTTGGAGTCCTAAAATCAAAAACAGCAGCACCATGGTCAACAACACTACGCAAACAAGAGTTGTAATGGTGATTAAAGTTTGACTCCAGGGAGCCTTAAAAAACAGACTATTTTCCATAACCGTGACAAAAAGCTGATTTCACGGTAGCAAAGTTCCCCAAGAATTACGGTAGCGGTAAAGTTTTATCTCTGTTGGCCAGTATTGCCTGGCGCCCTTCAACATTTCCGCACATTTATTTCGTAAATCTTGGCCGTGACGGTGCTACCCTGGATTTCTCGCCCGCCCAATAGCCGAAACTTCACAACTTAAATATTAAGAAAGATGATAATTAGGCTACAATTGGGCAGAAATTGTCAAAAAAATTTACAGGTCTTAGGAACCATCCGTAAAATTTATGTCTCTTCCCATTCGTAACGTCGCGATTATTGCCCACGTTGACCACGGTAAAACGACCCTTGTTGATGCTCTCTTACATCAATCCGGCATTTTCCGAGAAGGCGAAGACATCCCCGATTGCGTGATGGACTCCAATGACCTCGAACGGGAACGGGGTATTACGATTCTTTCCAAGAATACCGCCGTCCGTTACAACGACATTCTGATCAATATTGTTGATACCCCTGGCCACGCCGACTTTGGTGGTGAGGTAGAGCGTGTCCTCGGCATGGTAGACGGTTGCATTTTGATCGTCGATGCCAACGAAGGCCCAATGCCCCAAACCCGTTTCGTCTTGAAAAAAGCCCTCGAAAAAGGTCTACGCCCGATCGTTGTCGTTAATAAAATCGACCGCCCCAACGTCAATCCTGAAACCGCCGTTGATAAAGTCTTTGATCTGTTCGTTGAACTCGGTGCCGATGACGATCAATGTGACTTCACCACTCTCTATGCCTCTGGTTTATCTGGTTTCGCCCGGGAATCCCTCGACGATACCAACGAGGATATGGAACCCCTCTTCCAAGCGATTCTGCAGCACGTTCCCCCGCCAGCCGGAGATATTAATAAGCCCCTCCAGTTACAAGTTACAACCCTCGATTATTCCGATTACCTGGGCCGGATTGTCATCGGTCGTCTCCACAACGGCACGATTAAAGCGGGACAACAGGCAGCCCTGGTCAAGGAAGATGGCACCATTGCCAAGGCAAAAGTGGCTAAACTGATGGGCTTTGAAGGCTTAAATCGTGTTGAACTTGAAGAGGCAACCGCCGGAATGATCGTCGCTGTTGCCGGGTTTGCTGATGCCAATATTGGGGAAACGGTAACGTCTCCTGAAGATCCCCAAGCTTTACCACTAATTAAGGTGGATGAGCCTACATTACAGATGACCTTCTCTGTGAATAATTCTCCCTTTGCGGGCCAGGAAGGAACCTTTGTGACCTCTCGCCAAATCCGCGATCGCCTCGAAAGAGAACTCGAAACCAACGTAGCCCTACGGGTAGAAGATGGTGAGTCCGCTGATAGCTTTGCTGTATCCGGTCGAGGTGAACTTCACTTGGGTATTTTGATTGAAACTATGCGTCGGGAAGGCTACGAATTCCAAGTTGCCCAGCCCAAGGTGATTTACCGCGAAGTGAATGGCAAACCCTGCGAGCCTTTTGAATACCTCGTGCTCGATGTCCCTGAAGAAGCAGTGGGTAGCTGTATCGAACGGCTCGGTCAGCGCAAAGGAGAAATGCAAGATATGCAGGCAGGCGCAGGTGGCCGTACCCAACTCGAATTTGTTGTGCCCGCCCGTGGTTTGATTGGTTTCCGGGGTGAATTTATCCGGATCACTCGCGGTGCTGGAATCATGAACCATAGTTTCCTGGAATATCGGCCCCTCTGTGGCGACTTCGACACTCGCTACAACGGCGTCATCACTGCTTTTGAAGAAGGCACAGCAACCTTTTATGCCCTCAAGAACGCTGAGGATCGCGGTCAATTTTTCATTACCCCAGGCACTAAGGTTTACAAAGGCATGATTGTCGGGGAGCACAACCGTCCCCAAGATCTAGAGCTAAACGTTTGTAAGGCAAAACAGCTCACGAACCACCGGGCGGCTAGCGGCGACGAATTAGTACAACTACAAGCCCCCATGGAAATGAACCTAGAGCGAGCCCTCGAATATATCGGCCCTGGGGAACTCGTAGAAGTCACGCCCGAATCGATTCGTCTTCGTAAAGTGGAAACGAAGAAAATGGCAAAACGCTAAATTTTCGCTGACCGACTGAACTATTTGAGCTTTCAATAGTAACGACTGATCCTATGCACAAATGGGATCAGTTTTTTGTCGGTTTAATAAAGGCGATCGCCTTTATTTCACGATTTATCCTGCAATATTTTGTAACAATGTGTATCAACTATTCACAAAAAAGGGTTTAAACCCTGGTGTAGAGCTTGTTAGACTGTAACCTAATCAAAACCCCAAGTCTCACGCGGTTATATTTGGCAAAAAAGAGACTGATCCCCATAAAAAACGGAAGCAATAAACATTACAGATATGGTAAGCACTGTTAACAAATCTGCTGGCGTAGAGGAATTGCGCCCCGGCGTGAAAGTTCCGGCGAAGGAAACTATCCTGACTCCCCGCTTTTACACCACCGACTTCGATGAAATGGCGAAGATGGATCTTTCCGTCAACGAAGAAGAGATGGAAGCGATCATCGAAGAATTCCGCGTGGACTACAACCGTCACCACTTTGTTCGGGATGAGTCTTTTGATATCTCCTTCGACCATATCCAAGGGGAAACCCGGCAACTCTTCATCGAGTTCCTGGAGCGTTCCTGTACTGCTGAATTTTCCGGCTTCTTGCTCTACAAAGAATTAGGCCGTCGCCTTAAGGACAAGAATCCCCTGTTGGCTGAAGGGTTTAACCTCATGTCCCGGGACGAAGCGCGTCACGCTGGCTTCCTCAACAAGGCGATGACGGACTTTAACCTGTCCCTTGACCTCGGTTTCCTCACCAAGAGCCGCAGCTATACTTTCTTTAAGCCGAAGTTTATTTTCTACGCTACCTACCTTTCGGAAAAAATTGGGTACTGGCGTTACATCAAGATTTATCGTCACCTCGAAAAGAATCCCGAAGACCGCATTTATCCGATCTTCAAGTTTTTTGAAAACTGGTGCCAAGACGAAAACCGCCACGGGGATTTCTTTGATGCACTGATGAAAACCCAGCCCAATATCCTTAATGACTGGAAAGCGCGGTTGTGGTGCCGTTTCTTCTTGCTCTCTGTCTTTGCGACGATGTATCTCAATGACACCCAACGCCATGGCTTCTACGAGTCCATCGGTTTGAATGCGCGGGAATTTGACAAGGAAGTGATTTGGGAAACCAATAATACCGCTGGCCGGGTTTTCCCGATCATTCTCGATGTCGAAAAGCCTGAGTTCTACGAGCGTTTAGAAACCTGCGTCAAGAACGGCGAAAAACTGCGGGAAATTGATGCCAGCGATGCGCCTGCGCCTGTGAAGCTGTTGAAGAAGTTACCTGCTTATCTCTCTAACGCAACCCAATTCATTAGTCTTTATCTGATGAAGCCGATCCGCGTTGATCAACTGGCTGGTACTGTTCGCTAATATCTCTCTAACTTCTCTCAAGGGAAACACCCTCCGCCTTCGGCACCTCCCTCAAGGAGACACCCATCTAACTCCCCTCAACGGGAAAATCATTGGCCTCCTTCTTTTTTAGAGGGAGGATTTTTTTGTCTAGAGATAGCGAGATTGCAGGGTTTTGGGCTATGGTTGTTTAGCCAGACAAGGTATTGATTGACTCAGTGGCGATCGCCTTTTTTGGACTGGGATAACGTTTCTGGATCTAGCACACCGATGGTTGATGCATTATTTTGGACGGACATTTTGACCTTTGCGGCGGACACGAGTCACCGGATTGGCGCAGAATTAACGGAAAAATTTGGGAAGCTCACGGCAGTTCGTAAGGCTGATGGTAGCTTGGTGACGGAAGCGGATCGGTGGTCTGATCGAGAAATTTGTCAGGCGATCGCCACAGCCTTCCCTGACCATGGCATTCTCAGCGAAGAAAAAACACATATTTTGCCTGGAAATGATTGGTGCTGGGTAATTGATCCCATTGACGGCACAACGAATTTTACCCGGGGCATTCCGATCTGGGGCATTTCCCTGGGGCTACTCTACAAAGGCACCCCTGTTTTTGGCTATGTGCATTTCCCTTGGTTGCGCCAATCCTTCCATGGCTATTGGTACGGAGACTCCGGTTTAACGGGGCCAACGGGGGCGTTTTGTAATGGCGAACTGCTCCAGACCAGCGACGACGAGCCGAGTCTAAACCATATTTTTAACCTCTGTGCCCGCAGTACGGCAGTGGCAGCTCAACCGAATTTTCCCTGTAAGATTCGCTTGATGGGGGTTGCCAGCTATAACGTTTTAATCGTGGCTTCGGGGGCGGCCCTAGGGGGCGTGGAAGCGACGTCGAAAATTTGGGATATTGCGGCGGTGTGGGCGATTATCCAGGCGGCTGGGGGAGCCATTGAACCCCTAGAACCGAACCCGATGTTTCCTTTAGAAATCGGCAAAAATTATGGCGATCGCCCTTTCCCTTGTTTAACGGCGAGTCGGGCAGAACTGATTCCCGTCTTCAAACCCTGGGTACAATTTATCGGCGATCAAGTCTGCGAAAAATACGGATTGTAAAGAACTTCGATACAATACACAACTGAGCATTTTGACGAACCATTGCGAGGACTCCCCCGACCATGACTGTTGCGGTTGCCATTGACCACCTCCAGAAAAGCTACGGCACCACCCAAGCGGTAAAGGATGTCTCCTTCACGGTGGAACAAGGAAAAATATTTGGGCTGTTGGGGCCGAACGGTGCAGGCAAAACGACGACGATTCGCTGTCTCTGTACCCTCGCCCAACCGGACGGAGGCCAGATCGAAGTCTGCGGTATTTCTGCCCTGACCCAACCGAAAGCAGTGCGACAACGGCTCGGCTATGTGGCCCAGGAAGTGGCGATCGACAAAATTCTCACCGGGCGGGAACTGCTAAATTTACAGGCGGCCCTCTACCATCTCCCGAAAAGCTTTATTCCCCAACGGGTGGAACAACTCCTGAATGCCCTAGGTTTAAACGATTACGCTGACCAGAAAACAGGCACCTATTCCGGTGGTTTGCGAAAACGCTTAGATTTGGCGGCAGGTCTGCTCCATCAACCGGATGTGTTGGTTCTAGACGAGCCGACGGTGGGCCTCGATATCGAAAGCCGCGTCGCAGTTTGGGATTTTCTGCGGCAACTGCGGGCGGCAGGCACGACAGTGATTATCACTAGCCATTATCTCGAAGAAATTGATGCCCTCGCCGATAGTGTCGCGATTATTGATCAGGGCCAAGTCATTGCCAATGGTACCCCCAACGAACTCAAGGATAAGGTGGGTGGCGATCGCATTACGTTACGCATCGAAGAATTTACCTCTGCCCAGAATGCCGAAAAAGCGAAAGAAGTGGTGTCGGCTTTGGATTTTGTTGAGAGCGTGATTATTAATGGCTCCCAAGGGAATTCTTTGAATCTGGTGGTAAGTCGCCAGGGTAATCACCTGAGCACCATTGAGCAAAGCATTCAAGCGGCTGGACTGCCCATTTTTAGCTTGAGTCAAGCGCGACCTAGTTTGGATGACGTTTATCTCGCGGCTACGGGTAAGACCCTCATGGATGCCGAAATCGAAGCGGCCAGCAAGCGGGATCTCAAAAAAGAGAAAAAGCAACAAATGAAAGGTTAAACCCATCCATCGTTTCTGGAGAATTTGTCCACGCAAAAGTTGATCGCTCAAAAACCCTCGCTAAAGATTATCAAAAAATATTTATGGGATGTGTTGTTCGGAATGGACGCCTACGTTTAAATCAAGGCCAGATTTTTTGGCGGGAAACAGGACAGGGAAAGGCGATCGCCTTTATTCACCGGGAATATAGCGACAGTAGTCAGTGGTTAGATTTTTTTGAAAATTTAGGGCGAGATCATCAATGCTTTGCGCCGGATTTGTTGGGGTTTGGGGATTCTGATCCAGCAGTTTCGTCCCAGTCTATTCAATGGCAGAGTGAAATTTTAGCGGAATTTTTTAGCCAATTAAATCTGAAGAAAATATATTTTGTGGGAGATGCCCTTGGAGCTTGGGTTGCTACCCGTTATGCCCTGAACAATCCCGAAAAAATTCAAGGCTTAATTTTGCTTTCCCCCATCGGTTTTGAAGCCCCAAATAATGCTGCTTATTTCCTTGAAAAATGCTTATTATTACCAATTCCAATTTTGCCTTGGGGACTTAAATTACTCTATCCCCTAGGTAAACTCATCGGCCTCGGTCACAAGATTCAAAAACTTCTCAACTATCGACAACAGTTGCTTAAATCTCCGGCCAGTCGGCGACTTTTGTTTCAGCGGCATCCCAGCGAAATTCAGGCAGAATATCTAAACTCTGAATTATCTCAGTTAACTGCACCCACGTTAATTGTTTCAGCCGATCAAGGCTCCCACCAAGCTTTATTGTTTGCCCAAAAAATTCCCCAATCACAAATGGTTAAAGTCCAAGACAAAATAGAGGCGATCGCCTTAATCAAAAACTGGCTTAACCAACAGCAAACCTAAAACCAATGGGTGAGGGGAAACAAAAGATATTCCAGAAAGAAGAGTTTCCAAATAAATTGATAAAAGCTGGCAATGGATTTTTTCGATTCAAGATCAATCTGACGACTACGCCACCACAGCAGAGCACCTAGGATAATGTGACACCCAATAAATAGCAGTTGATTCAAGCTGGTGGTCATCATTATTTCACCGAGAATCATCCCAAAATAACAAATCAAAATGATACCTAGGGACAGTTGAAAAATTCTCTGTTTACCCAACAAAATTGTGAAAGTGGTGATTTGATATTGGCGATCGCCTTCTAGATCCGGTACGTCTTTGAAAATAGCGATCGCCACCGTAAACACAATAATAAACCCCGTCAACAGCCATACCGTCGGCGTAATCACCACTGGGTTCTGTAACATCGTCTGAAAATGGGCAAAAAGACCAAGGTTAACCACCACACCCCGCACCGTAAAAATACACATCGCTGCGAGTAGGGGAAACCGTTTCAGGCGCACTGGGGGTAGAGAATACATTGTCCCGATGGCCAAACTCCCCCACACCGTCACCCCAAGCCACAGGCCACTAAAAGCACTCAAAATCAGCGCTAAAGCTCCGCAAAACCAGACAATACCCCAACCTGTTTTTCGAGAAAAATGTCCCGCCGCCACTGGTAAATGGGGTTTATTAATTTTGTCAATGTCAATGTCCGTCAGTTGATTGAGGCCGACAATAAAGACATTGCCCGCCAGACAAGCGAGCCAAGCACCAAGCACCGACTGACCATAGCCCCAGGAAAATGTTTCAGGGGTCACCGCCAACAGCGCCAAAGCCCAAACACTCAGACTCGTGCCGATAATCGTATGGGGTCGGGAAAATTGCCATAGGGAAGCAAGAAATGACGGTCGCGGGGCAGTGGGAGAAATAGAAGACTTCACAGGTAAAAGGTTGCACCTCAAAAAGGCGGCAGCATACACTAATCGCACATCATTTTAACGGACTTGTCCATGGCTTCTCCCCTTTTGGCGATCCTCCAGGAAAAACTCCAGACCGCACCGCACCAGCGCCTCACCTTTGCTGAGTTTATGGAATTGGCGCTCTATCACCCCACGGTAGGTTACTACAGTAGTGGGAAGGTGGCGATCGGTGCCCAGGGGGATTTCTTCACGGCCACATCCCTCGGCCCAGACTTTGGGGAATTATTGGCAGAACAGTTGCTCCAAATGAAACAAATTTTGGGGCGATCGCCGTTTCAGATCGTCGAAATGGGAGCAGGCAAGGGCGACTTGGCGAAGGATATTTTGTTTTACCTCCAGCAGCATTATCCAAAAGAACTTGAAGAAATTGAATATTACATTATTGAAAAATCCCCGGCTCTCCGCCAGCAACAACAGGAAAAATTAGCAGGGTTTTCCTATTGCAAAATTCAATGGTGCGATTGGTCAGAGTTACTTGAAAATAGTATCCAAGGCTGTTTTATTTCTAATGAATTGCTTGATGCCTTTCCGGTACATTTGGTCACAGTGAATACCGGGAAACTTCAGGAGGTTTACGTTCAATATAATCCTGCTCAAAATGCATTGGAAGAAGTGAATGATTCTCTATCTACACCAGAGATTCAAGCTTATTTTGATCACTTAAATATTGATTTCTCTAATTATCCTGATGGTTATCGCACAGAAGTTAATCTAGGGATGCTGAGTTGGTTAGAGCAGCTACAGACCAAACTAAAAACCGGCTATATTCTCACCATTGACTATGGCTATCCAGCGAAAAAATATTATCATCCCCAACGGTCTCAGGGCACTTTGCAGTGTTATTTTCAGCACCGTCGCCATGATAATCCCTACACCAATTTAGGCGAGCAGGATCTAACAGCCCATGTGGATTTTACCAGCCTCCAAAACCATGGCGAATCTCTAGGATTAGCAACTTTAGGTTTAACGCAACAGGGACTTTTTTTGATGGCCTTAGGGTTAGGCGATCGCCTCAATGCTTTATCCCAAAATCCCACTGATGTGATGACTCTGTTTCGTCGTCGGGATGCCCTCCATCAGTTGATCGATCCCATGGGTTTAGGGGGCTTTTATGTCTTGGTTCAGGGAAAAAATCTCACAAATGATCAGCTTCAGACTTCCCTAAAGGGTTTAACCCAGCCCCCCATGGTCTAATAGTTTTCAACGATTGCGGAAGGTTCTATGCGTCCTGTTTTGTATTTGGCGATTACGAGTCATGGGTTTGGCCATGTGGTGCGGGTGGCTTCGGTGGCGGCCCAGGTGCAGAAATTACTGCCCGATGTATTGCTGATTTTTGTGACGACAGCGCCCCACTGGTTGATTCGCAGTTATGTTAAAGGAGATTTTATTCAGCGGCCGAAACGGTTGGACGTGGGGGTGATTCAGGCGGACAGTTTCTCCATGGACTACGACGCAACCCTAGAAAAATTGCGGGAAATTCGCCGGCGATCGCCCCGGATTATTGCGGGCGAAGTGGACTTTTTACGGTTAAATCGTGCCCAGTTAGTCCTCGCTGATTTGCCGCCCCTGGCGATTCCCATTGCCCATGGTGCCGAGATTCCCTGTTGGTGTATGGGAAATTTTGGTTGGGATTTTATTTACCGTGCTTGGGGTGGAGAATTTATTCCCGAAGCCGATTGGATTACAGAGCCTTATCGTGAAGGCGATCGCCTGTTTCGTTTACCGCTGCACGAACCCATGGGGAATTTTGCAAACGTTACCGATGTGGGACTGACGGGCGGCGATCCGCAATATGATCTGGCAGCCCTGCGGGAAAAATTTCAATTAACTCATCCCAAGGAAAAAACTATTCTTCTCAGTTTTGGCGGCCTCGGTTTTGCCGGAATGCCCTATGAAGCCTTGGCGCAATTTCCTGATTATCAATTTATTAGCTTCGACCGTAACGCCCCCGATTTAGCAAATCTCCGCAAAATTACAGAGACCCAATACCGCCCCGTTGACTTCATGCCCCTGTGCGATCGCATTATTTCCAAACCGGGCTTTAGTACCTACGCCGAAGCCCTGCGCCTCGATCTTCCCGTTGTGACCTTGCCTAGGGATGATTTTGCCGAAGGGCCAATTTTAATTAAAAACCTCCAACAATATGGCCACCACCAAATTTTAGATCCAGAGCAATTTGCCCAGGGTGATTGGGATTTTCTCCGGGAATCACCCCAACCGCCCCAAGGCAATCAACCCATCGATAAGACGGGCACAAAGGCGATCGCCCAAGCCATTGCCGAATTTCTCAGCCATTAATTTCCCGTAACAAAAACCTCAGGTACAGACTCCGGTTCAGGAAACGGTGATTCCCCCAGGACAAAGGGGAGATGCGCCCCCGTAAGTCCCTTAATAATGTGCTCAGGGGTTGTCGGGAACACCACAAACAAAGGGTGAATTTGGGCCGGAAGATTACTGATCATGTGGGCCTCCGACTCTGGCATTAACCACTCGTAATCTTGATCAAGGTAAACCTGGGTATGACGCCAGCGCAGCAATAGCTCTGAAAAAGTTTCCCCAGGCCGATGGATAAACACCATAATTTCGGCATCTAGCTTAATTTGCCACTCCGGATCACAGGTCAAAATCGCCAGATCACAGGGCAAAATTAAGGTTTTTGGAGTGGAATGCTGTTCATTTCTGCTGAGGTGGCGCATCACCGGCAGCGGCATCACAATTAAACTCCCCTCAGGACGCCGGACACTGGGTACCAAAGAAAGGTAAGGGCGATGTTGCTTCAGTAAGGCGATCGCCGTTTGTCGATCACTGTAGGCCGCTAAAAGCGTTTCATACTGACTTTGCTGTCCGGTCATCGTTTGTTCTAACCCAAATCTTCAAATACCTTAAACATCGGCAGATACATCGATAGCAAAATAACACCAACCATCGCTGCAATAATCACCATCATCGCTGGTTCTAAAATACTGGTCAGCGCCTTCACGGTCTGCTCTACTTCATCTTCGTAGAAATCTGCCACCTTCATCATCATGCTATCCAATTCCCCTGTTTCCTCACCAATGGTCATCATTTGAATCGCAAGGATCGGAAAAACCCGGTCGCGATCAAGGGCAACACTTAACATCCCCCCCTCTTGAATTTCAGACTTGGCATCATTAATCGCCTTGGCAATGACCACATTCCCCGCTGTTGCTCCGACAATATCAAAGGAATTGAGGATCGGTACCCCAGACCGGGTTAATGTCCCGAAGATCCGACAGAACCGAGCCACCGCATTTTTCCGGAGCAAATCCCCAAACAGAGGCAACTTGAGTAACAAAGAATCGATTTGCCACCGCCCCATTTCGGTGTTGTAATAACGGCGGATTGCAAAAAAGAGAATATTGGCACCAATAATCATCAGGAGCACATTCCCAAAAGGCATTGGCAATAACCCTTCGCTCGTCCGCAGAAAGTTACTGATCCCCATCATGATGATCGTTAAAGCCGGCAGTTCTGTGCCAATACTTTCAAAAATATCGGCAAAAACCGGAATCAAAAAGACGGTCATCCCAAAGAACACCGCCACCGCCAAAAATGCCACGGCCATTGGGTAGGTCATGGCTGATTTGATTTGGTTTTCCAGTTTGGCCATGTCTTCGAGTACCTTCGCCAAACGGTTCAGGACTTCATCGAGCACCCCACCAATTTCACCGGCTTCTACCATGCTGACATACAGGGTATCGAAGCATTCTTCGTGGGGCCGCATCGCGTCGGAAAGATTCACCCCCTGCTGAACTTCGGCCTTGATGGCAGTGAGGGCTTTACGCATCTTGATGTTGGAGTGGTTTTCTCCCAAGATGCTTAGACAACGAACGATCGCCACCCCAGCATTGATCATCACCGCAAATTGTCGCGAAAATACGGCTTTATCTTTGATGGAAACTTTCGCGAGGGCTTCTTCTAAAAACGAGAGATCGATTTCCCCCGGCTTCATGATCTTGCCCACTTCTGGATAGCGCGTCGCTAGCATGGTGCGGGCTTGTTCGGGGGAGTTGGCTTCGATTTTTTCTTTTAGCTTTTGACCGTTGCGATCAACGACTTGTGCGACATACTGTGCCATGGCTTTCGTTCACTGGGAAAAATGGAATAAAGGGTGCTCTTGTCAGCTTAACTGACAATATTTATTTAGCGACGTTTTGCGGTTGGGCTAGCCCCCAAGGCTCCCCCAACGAGTCGTTGTAGTTCATCGGGTTTACCACTCTTCGACAGGGCTTCTTCAAAGGTAACGGTGCCTGTGGCCACTAAACCCGCCAGGGCTTGCTCCATGGTTTGCATGCCGAGCTTCATCCCCGTTTGGATTGCTGAGTAGACCTGGGCGCTTTTTCCTTCACGAATCAGGTTGGCGATCGCCGGGGTGACAACCATAATTTCTTGGGCCATAGAGCGCCCGAATTCACCGGGTTTCGGATTCGCTTTTTTCACTAGACATTGACTAAAAACAGCCAAGAGAGAGTTGGAGAGCATCGCCCGAATTTGGGGCTGTTGGATCGGCGGGAACACGTCTAACATCCGGTCGATGGTGCTGGCGGCGGAGTTGGTGTGGAGCGTCCCGAAGACGAGGTGCCCGGTTTCAGCGGCGGAGATAGCCAAGGAGATAGTTTCGAGGTCTCGCATTTCCCCGACGAGGATGATGTCTGGATCTTCCCGGAGCGCGGCCCGGAGCGCATTGGCAAAGCTTTTGGTGTCTTCTCCCTTTTGCCGTTGGTGGAAGAGGCTTTTGTGGTTTGGGAAAACGTATTCAATGGGGTCTTCGACGGTGAGGATATGTTCGGCACGGGTGCGGTTGATTAAGTCCAACATCGCAGCCATGGTGGTGGTTTTCCCGGAACCCGTTTGGCCCGTAACGAGGACTAAGCCCCGGGGGCGTTCGGCCATTTCCCGCACAATATCGGGTAAACCGAGTTGATCAAAGTTGGGAATTTTCGAGGACAGGGCCCGCAGGCAAGCAGCATAACAGCCCCGTTCTTTGTAGACATTGACCCGGAAGCGCGCGAGTCCTTTTACGCCATAGGAACAGTCTAGTTCCCAATTTTGTTCTAGGTCTTTGCGTTGGGTGTTGTTGAGCATACTGAAGATGAGCTTTTGGGCATCTTGGGCGGAGAGGGGCTCGTCATTAATGGGGCCAAGTTTCCCACTGACTCGGAAATAAACGGGGGCACCGGCCTGGATGTGCATATCGGAGCCGCCCATTTCTACGAGTTGCTCCATGAGGTCTTCGATCATGTAATCCATTAGCTTGTTACTCCTTGGGCGATCGCCTGCGATAGGAAAAGAAAAAAGTTGGGGTGAAAGATTGTCGCTGCCATTATTCTGCCCAAAAGGCGATCGCCAGGGAACAGAGAGTGAAGAGTCTTAACTAAAGCGGGGCGTCATACAGTAGGGACAATCTAGCCAATCCGGCTGCAACTCAGCATTACAGGTGTCACAAACCAAGCCCGTCTTTCGTTTCGCCTTTAGTTCTGCCTCAAGGCCAGAATCAGTAAAGGTAACACGGTCTACCTCCTCAAAGGTCGTATGGCCTTCTTTGACCAACTCCAAACTGTAGGCCAAGATACTCAACATGCCCTCTTGCACTGCCACTTCTTTAATCATGTCCGTGGTGGCCCCGGTATTAATCAACCGTTCAATTTCTTCACTATTTTGCATAAACTCATAGACCCCCACCCGGCCTTTGTAGCCGCCGCCGCCACATTTAGGACAGAGACTGCCGGCTTCTTTGGCCATTTGGATTTGCTCTGGCGTCAGGGTATTGGCCCGGTACACCGTTAAAGGATGGCGATCATTACTGGAAAGGCCGTAGCGTGCCAGCTCTTCCACTGTGGGCTGATAGGGGATGCGGCATTCCCCACAAACCCGTCGCATCAAGCGCTGGGCCAGAACTCCCAGGAGTGACCCGGAAATCATAAAGGGTTCAACTCCCATCTCATCTAGACGGGCGATCGCCCCTGGAGCATCATTGGTGTGGAGAGTCGTTAGTACCAAGTGCCCCGTTAAAGCCGCTTCAATGGCTGTTTTTGCCGTTTCCTTATCCCGGGTTTCCCCCACAAGAATGACATCTGGATCCTGCCGCAAAAATGCCCGCAAAATTGACGCAAAATCCATTCCCTTCTCCCGGATGACCTGCACCTGGGTAATGCCCGGCAAAGTATATTCAATGGGGTCTTCTGCGGTACTGATGTTGATGCCCGGCTCGTTGCGCTCCGCCAGAATTGAATACAAAGTTGTTGATTTTCCTGAGCCTGTTGGCCCTGTCACCAAAATTAGACCAAATGGCCGCTGGGCCATTTCCCGCACCTGCCCCAGAATATTTTGGTTGGTAATTAACAAATCCAAGCCCAACTGGGTTGAAGAATTATCGAGAATCCGTAAAACGATTTTTTCGCCGTAGCGACTGGGTAGGCTATTGACCCGAAAGTCCACCTTGCGCCCCTTAAACATCCGCCGAATCCGACCATCCTGAGGCGAACGACGTTCCGCAATGTCTAGGTCCGCCATAATTTTAAACCGGGCCGTTACCGCCGGCACAATCCGTTTGGGCAGCGGATCAAAAGCATATTGCAGAACCCCATCTTTACGGAAACGAATCCGCAGATCATTTTCTTGGGGTTCGATGTGAATATCTGAGGCCCCTTCCTGGAGGGCTTTGAGCAGCACTTTATTGACGAGTTTGATCACCGGGGCCGAGCTAGCCTGATTTTCATTCATCAGGTCGGCGCTTTCTTCTTCCTGCTCGTCTAATTCCCCGGCTACACCGAGATCAAGATCTTCGATATCAACTGCTTTTCTCAGTTCCGCTGCTTCGGCGGCCTTGGCTGCTTGTTCCTGCTGTTGGATTTGAATCTGGACTTGCTGTTCTAAATAGCCATCTAGAACCTGACGATAGTCATCTTCTGTGATCACGATGCGCCGTAACGTCAGATTTTGCAGGCGAAAAAGACGGTTTAAATCATCTTGGGCGGCTAGGTTATCGGGCTCTACCATCGCCACAATCACTTCATCTTGAACCCGCCGGATCGGGAGGAGACGATGGCGGCGACATAATTCTACGGGCACGAAGGAATTGATCAACTCGCCCATCTGATCGATGTCAATTTTTTGAACTTCTGGGTCAATGGAATTGAGACCGTAGAGGATCTTCAGTTCAAAGAGATGATGCTTTTTGTACTGTCGGACTAGCTCAGGGGACAGGGCTTTCCCGGTTAGTTCTTCGACAATGGCCGTGAGGGGGCGTCCACTACGCCGGGTTTCAACGAGGGCTTTTTCCATCTGTTGATGGTCTACAACTCCCTGTTGAATGAGCTTGTTGCCGAAAGGAGAGAAATCATTGCGGAGGGCAAGGGCTCTTGTCCGTTTGGGAAGGGAAGAGTGGGTCATAGGAAAAACCAGACAGCATTGGCAAATGACGGCAGACTAGGCAAAAAAGAAAAGCGGGATAGTTGTTGGCAATATGATGATTCGTAGTTCAATGCTGAATGTAGCAGAAAGAATCTGCTTTTTGGGATCAAGGGGATCGGTCGGGGCTTAATAATGGCAACTGTCTGTGTCGGTTACGATGCCAGGGTTGTTTCCTCCTAATATAGCGGTTGCTTGAAGTTTTATTCTTTTTACCTGGGAAAGACGGGATCCATAGGGGACAATGTTACATTTGGTAATGTTAAAAGACCTATATTTGATGTTTTTACTCTAGGTTAGGCGATCGCCCACCATCACTACTAGGATAGAAACGACTAAAAACATCGATATAACCCAATAGCCAATCCTAAAACAACTAGTTCAAGCAACCATGGTAGAAGACGCGAAAAATCTTGATAGCCCAATTGATCCAGGAAGCACGCCCGAGTCTGTTTCCGACGAGGCCCCCGAGACAACCATCGAGTCTAACCTTGGGGAGGATGCCACAACGATCGAAGCTCAAGGAGAAACAAACACCGATACCGCAGATCAAGCCCCTGACCAGGAGGTCGATGACACGCCCCTCGATGGTGCCGAACTAGAAGCTGTCATTGCCGCTCTCCAGCAGGAGGTCAGTACCCTGCGCCAACAGCTCAGTACCCAAAGTCAACAAACCGAAAATTTCAAAAGCCAATATATGCGGATCGCTGCCGATTTTGAAAATTTCCGCAAGCGCACCAGCAAAGAAAAAGAAGAAATGGAACTGCGGATTAAGTGCAATACCGTCAATGAAATCTTGGGCGCCGTTGATAACTTTGAGCGGGCCAGATTGCAGATCAAGCCCTCCACCGATGGCGAAATGACAATCCACAAAAGCTATCAAGGGGTTTATAAACAACTTGTCGATGGATTGAAGAAAATTGGTGTCTCTGCCATGCGTCCAGAAGGAGAAGAATTTGATCCCAATTTCCACGAGGCGATCTTCCAAGAACCCACCAGTGAGCACCCAGAAGGCACTGTGATTGAGCAGGTCGTGCGTGGCTATCTTTTAGGGGACATGGTGTTACGCCATGCCATGGTTAAGGTTGCCGCCGCGCCCGAGGAACCCTCCAGCGGTGAAACCAGCACCAATGAAAGTTAAGGGTTAAACCCAATTTTTGCGATGGGGCCTATAGACATAAACTGTTGTAGTTCCTGGCCCCAGACAAAATCTTCAGTAGTATTGAAAAAATCCTTATCGTCTTTCGGCCGCGAACCATGGGCAAAGTAATTGGCATCGATCTTGGCACTACCAATAGCTGTGTTTCCGTCCTTGAGGGCGGTAATCCCCTTGTCATTACCAACGCAGAAGGGGCACGGACTACGCCAAGTATTGTCGGTTTTGGCAAAAGCGATATTCGTCTCGTGGGTCAATTGGCAAAACGCCAGAGCGTAACCAATGCCGAAAACACAGTCTATAGTATTAAGCGGTTCATTGGCCGTCGCTGGGATGATACGGAACAAGAACGCCGTCGGGTTCCTTACAAATGTGTTAAAGGAAAGGACGATACCGTTGATGTCGCGGTGCGGAAACAGGTTTTTACGCCCCAAGAAATTTCAGCCATGGTGCTCCAAAAGCTCAAGGCCGATGCAGAGGCATTTTTAGGGGAGGAAGTTTTTCAAGCTGTCATCACCGTGCCAGCCTATTTTACCGATGCCCAACGTCAAGCCACCAAAGATGCCGGAACGATCGCCGGTCTTGAAGTGCTGCGAATTATCAATGAACCGACCGCTGCGGCCCTTGCCTATGGCCTAGACAAACAAGACCAAGAACAATTTATCCTCGTGTTTGACCTTGGGGGCGGCACCTTCGATGTTTCCATCCTGCAGTTGGGAGACGGGGTGTTTGAGGTCAAGGCGACCTCTGGAAACAATCAACTGGGTGGTGATGATTTCGACAACGCCATTGTGGAATGGATGGTTGAACGGTTTCAGCAACTCGAAGGCATTGATCTAAGTAGCGATAAGATGGCCCTCCAACGGCTCCGGGAAGCGGCAGAAAAGGCCAAGATTGAGTTGTCTAGCACCATTACGACATCCATTAATTTGCCGTTTATCACGGCCGATGACACTGGCCCTAAGCACTTTGAAATTGATTTGAGTCGCTCGAAGTTTGAGGAATTAGTTAAAGATTACATTGAGGCAACCCTCCGCCCTGTAGAACAAGCCCTAAAAGATGCAGAATTAACGGTCGATAATATTGATCGGATTATTTTGGTGGGGGGTTCCACGCGCATCCCCGCAGTCCAGCAGGCGATTCAAGGTTTTTTCCATGGCAAACAAATTGATCGTTCTGTAAATCCTGACGAGGCGATCGCCATTGGGGCTGCAATCCAAGCCGGGGTCCTCAATGGTGAAGTGAAAGACGTTCTCCTCCTTGATGTCACCCCCATTTCCCTCGGCATCGAAACCCTCGGCGAAGTCTTTACCAAAATCATTGACCGCAACACCACCCTCCCAACCAACAATTCCCAAGTTTTTTCCACCGCCACCGACGGCCAAACTTCTGTAGAAATCCATGTTCTGCAAGGTGAGCGCGCCCTCGCAAAAGACAATAAAAGTCTAGGAAAATTTCTGCTCACAGGGATTCCCCCTGCTCCCCGGGGCTTGCCTCAAATTGAAGTTAGCTTCGAAATCGATGTCAACGGTATTTTGCAAGTGTCCGCCCAGGATCGCGGTACCGGCAAAGAACAGGGCATTAAAATCACCAATACCGGTGGCCTTGACCCTGCTGAAATCGAAGCAATGCGCGCCGAAGCCGCAAAATACGCCGAACAAGACCGCCAACGCCTCCAAGTAGTTGACCTCCAAAACCAAGCCGATAGCCTTTTCTACAGCCTTGATGCCACCCTGCGAGAAAATAGCGAATTGTTAACCAATAAAGTTAAAACCCAACTAATCCAAAAACGCGCTGTTTTAGAACAATCCTTTACCGACCGTTCCTTCTCGACCGCAGAAATTCGCCGTCTACTCGAAGACTTTAAGACAGCACTCCTGGCCATTGGCTCAAAACTCTATGACCGCGAAGGCGATACACCGATCTATCGCCCCATCTCAGTGACCCCTGTGCCAACCACTGCCGACGATGATTTGATTGAATTTCCCACCGAAGCTGGTGTTGTCATCGAAAATGGCGAAGGCAATATTACTGGGGATTATGAAACCATTGATTGATTGAGTTATGGCTAAACCTTGACCCAGATAACACATCTATTCCCCATAACACTTTTCAGGTTTTCCCAGTTCAAGTTAAGATTGGTAAAGGCTAGATTGTGCTCGTTATTAGAAAAGGTTTATGGCAGGCGACTTTTACGAAATTCTTGGTGTCTCCCGTGATTGTGGGAAAGATGAACTCAAGCGGGCTTATCGTCGTCTAGCTCGTCAATATCACCCAGATGTGAATAAAGACCCTGGGGCCGAAGAAAAATTTAAAGAAATTAACCGTGCCTACGAAGTCCTCTCGGAACCAGAAACCCGGGCCCGCTATGATCGCTTTGGTGAAGCTGGTGTCTCTGGGGCTGGTGCTGCTGGCGCTGACTATGGCGACATGGGCGGCTTTGCTGATATTTTTGAGACCATTTTCAGCGGGTTTGGTGGTATGGGCACTGGTGCCACCGGGGGCGGCCGCCGACGCAGTGGGCCGATGCGGGGCGATGATCTCCGCCTAGACCTAAAGCTCGACTTTAAAGAAGCGATTTTTGGGGGCGAAAAGGAAATCCGTATTCCCCACCTAGAGACCTGTAAAACGTGCAGTGGCTCTGGAGCAAAGGCTGGTACTTCGGCAAATACCTGCGGCACTTGTAATGGCACTGGCCAAGTGCGGCGGGCGACCCGGACCCCCTTCGGTAGTTTTGCTCAAGTTTCCGTCTGTCCGACCTGTAATGGGGAAGGGCAAGTGATCGCCGAGAAGTGTGAATCCTGTGGTGGTGCTGGTCGCAAACAAGAAACGAAAAAGCTCAAAATCACGATTCCTGCCGGGGTTGATAGTGGCACACGACTGCGGGTATCGCGGGAAGGTGATGCTGGCGTTAAAGGTGGCCCCCCTGGGGATCTTTACGTTTACCTAGCCGTCAATGCGGATAAAGAGTTTCGTCGCGACGGTACTAATATCCTCTCGGAAATTGAAATTAGCTATCTCCAGGCAATTCTTGGGGATACGGTAAAGGTTAAAACCGTTGATGGTACAGAAGATTTGACGATTCCGGCTGGTTTACAGCCCAATAAAGTGCTTACGTTGGAAGGAAAAGGGGTGCCTAAACTGGGTAATCCAGTGAGCCGTGGTGATCATCTAATCACGGTAAAAGTCGTGATTCCAACGAAAGTAAGTCGAGAAGAAAAAGAACTGTTGCACCAACTGGCGAAATTAAAGGGAACCGAACACAGCAAAGGTGGTTTTGAAGGGTTATTGGGGAACCTATTCCATAACAAATGAGCAATCCGCAAGCATTAGAGGCAGACGCACGGTTAGATTTACGGGGGACTCCCTGCCCGATTAATTTTGTGCGCACAAAGTTACAACTCAAGAAAATGGCCGCCAATACCTTGCTCGAAGTGTGGCTCGATGCGGGGGAACCCATGGAGCAAGTGCCCGATAGTTTGACGATGGAAGGGTATTTGGTAGAAAAGGCGATCGCCCAACCGGAGGGCCACTACGTATTATGGGTACGTTGTCCGGCGACATGAGTGGTGGCTTAGTCCCAGAGAACTACCAGGGAACCGTAACGGCGGTTCAGGCAAACTTTTACCATGTGCAACTCCAAGCTGGGGCAGGACATTTGCTCTGTACAAGGCGAGCCCGCTTAAAAAAAATTGGTCAACGGGTCATGGTGGGAGACCAGGTCATCGTTGAAGAAGTTGATTTTCAAGATAGACGGGGAGCGATCGCCCAGGTTTTATCCCGCCGCACCGTTTTAGATCGACCCCCTGTAGCCAATGCCGACCAACTCTTACTGGTGTTTGCCCTAGCGGAACCATCCCTTGATCCCTGGCAACTGAGTCGCTTCTTAATCAAAGCAGAATCAACGGGGTTGCCGTTATTATTGGGTCTCAATAAACAAGATTTACTCTCTAAAAAAGAACAACATACCTGGGCTGAACGCTTACAGGAATGGGGCTATCGGGCTGTCTTTTTTAGTGTGCTCCAGGATGCTGGCATTGCCGCCCTAGAAGCCAGTCTTAAGGATAAAATCACCGTGGTGGCTGGGCCTTCGGGGGTGGGAAAATCAAGTCTGATCAACCGCTTAATTCCCCAGGTAGAGCTACGGGTGGGCGAAGTTTCAGGCAAATTGCAGCGGGGACGACACACCACCCGCCATGTGGAATTATTTCCGCTGCCCCAGGGGGGACTTTTGGCTGATAGTCCTGGGTTTAATCAGCCAGATTGGTCGGTGCTGCCCCAGGCGTTGGGGGGATATTTCCCAGAGATTCGTGCCCAACTCAAACAAGAAAATTGCCAGTTTAAGGATTGCCTACACCTGCAGGAACCCAACTGCGCGGTGGGACGGGATTGGGAACGCTATGAGATCTATGAAAAATTTCTCGAAGAGGCGATCGCCTACCGTGAAGCCCAGCAGCAGCAACGGGATGAAGAAGATCACCTCAAGATCAAAATTACAGCGGCGGGCAAACAAATCCACGAACCGAAACTAGCGACCAAAAAATATCGACGGACTTCCCGGCGGGAACGGCACCAAAATTTAAAAGATCTATACGAAAAGCAATCCCTCGATGAGTTGTATGGGAACGACGACGGCTAAATCTCTTTTACAATGAACAGTTACACAATACTGAGGTTGATGGTTCATGGCGGCAGTGTGGCAGCAGATTCTCTTTTTGCGCTTTCCCTTTGAGCCTTGGTTACGGGCCAGTGTCAGTTACCGGGTGTTTGGACTTTTGCAGGGCTGGCGGGGCGGCAGTTGGCTATTGCAGTGGGCAGAACCCCTGGGGGCAATGATTCTCTGTGTATTGTTGGTGGCAGCGCCCTTTGTCTCGACAACCTTAATCGGATTTTTGCTGTTGGCCTGTGCGGGTTATTGGATTTTGCTAAGTTTGTCTGATCTGCCCCTGGGACAAGTGACAGGAATTCATCTTTTGGTTGCGCTATATGGGGGCATCGCGGCGATCGCCACGGTCTTGTCGCCAGTTAAGGGGGCGGCCCTGTCTGGGTTGGTGCAGTTGTTGCTATATCTGATTTTCTTTGCGTTTTGTGCGCGGGTCTTGCGATCGCCCAAAATTCTCGCGGCGGTCATTTGGGTGTATTTAATGGTGTCCCTGGTGGTGAGCGGCTACGGCATTCGTCAGGAATTTTTTGGGGTAGAACAGTTGGCCACCTGGAATGATCCCTTGTCGGAGTTTGCCAACGATACTAGGGTTTACAGTTACCTCGGCAACCCGAATCTTTTGGCGGGTTATCTCCTGGGGGCGATCGCCTTTAGTGGTGTAGCGATGCTGATTTGGCGCACCAAGATCCAGAAAACTTTAGCAGCGGTCATGTTTGTAACCAATGCAGCTTGCCTATTTTTTACCGATAGTCGGGGGGGCTGGCTGGCGATGGTGGGAGCGGCCGTTGTGGGGGGATTATTACTCTACAGTTGGTATGGCGATCGCCTCAGTCCTTTTTGGCGTAAATGGTTGCTGCCCTTGTGTTTCGGCTTTGGGGCGGGGTTACTACTCATTGCGGTATTGGGCGTTGATGCCATTCGCCTACGGTTGCTGAGTATTTTTTCCTGGCGGGGCGATAGTAGTAATAATTTCCGGATTAATGTGTGGTTGGCGGTGCTGCGGATGATTGGCGATCGCCCCCTGCTGGGGATTGGGCCAGGCCATGATGCCTTTAATGCGGTGTACCCCCAGTATATGGAAAGTCGTTTTTCGGCCCTGAGTGCCTATTCAATTTTTCTGGAGACCGCTGTGGAAACTGGTTTACTGGGTTTGACCACATTTGTGTGGCTGCTGATCAATATCTTTAGCCAAGCTTTACAAAGCCTTAAAGACTTTCAGTCCCAGCATAAAATAGAAGGACTATGGTTAGTTGGGGCGATCGCCGCGATGACAGGACTGTTGATCCAGGGCCTCTTTGATACCGTTTGGTATCGTCCCCAGGTCAATACCCTCTGGTGGTTGATGGTGGGCATTATTGCCGCCCAGATCCCCCCGTGCCAACCCACTGGAAGAGACAACCCCAGCCCTTAATCTCGATTATTTTTCTGGCTGAGCTACCGGGGAACTTTTTGTCCCGTGGTTTCAGCGTGCGGCCTGAAATTTTGATCTGCATCTGCTCTTTGGAGAGGAGCGGTCTGATTTTTCTTCCCATTATCTCCTGCCCTGAGGTTTGCAATTTTGTCATGATTTTAGTCGGTGAGCACCAAGCCCATTTCCTTGAATTTTTCCTGGAGACCCTCCGGGGTATTGCCGCAGTGCAGGTTGCCCCCAGCGCCGCCCATCTGTCGGCTTTGGCGATCGCCAATCATCCAGAACTGATCATTGTGAACCTCGATTTTGTGTCCCGTCCGGAGCGCAAACTGTTTGCCCAGCTCAAAAGTGATCTGCACAGCCGCGATATCCCCCTGATTATTACCACCACGGATATCCATGCCCAAACCCGGGCCGAAGCTTTCTCGTTTGGGGCCGATGATGTGTTGCTATTGCCCTGCACCAGCACCGAATTACAAAAACGTGTCCAACAACAACTTAACCACAAACATCTCCAAGCCCTGTGGTCAAACCAAACCGAGCAACTGCAACGGACAATCACCCGCCAAAGAATTCTTCGCGTCGTGATCAATCGGATTCGTCGTACCCTCAACCTCAACGAAATTTTTCAGAGCACGACTAAAGAAATCCATGATGCCCTGCATTGTGACCGGGTGGTGATCTACAAGTTTAACCCCGACTGGAGTGGTCACTTTGTGGCTGAGGCCATGTCTCCCCAATGGCGATCGCTGATGAATGACGCCAGTGCGCGACAGCGTGAACTCCTAAAATATTCCGCAGTGCGTGATGACCGTTGTATTGTCAAAGTTTTTGAAAGTGAGCTACCGGGCTGGGTAGAAGATACCTATCTCCAGGAAACCCAGGGGGGCATTTATCGCCAAGGCAATACCTACCGGGCGGTCCATGATATTTACAAAGCCGGGTTTCCTCCCTGCTACATCGAGCTCCTCGAAAACTTCCAAGCCAAAGCCTATATCACCCTACCGATTTTTCTAGGCGATCGCCTTTGGGGACTCCTCGGCATCTACCAAAACAACGCCCCCCGCACCTGGCTTACCGAGGAAATCGAAATGCTGCGGCAGATCGCCACCCAACTGGGTGTGGCCCTCCAACAGGCCAAACTCCTAGAAACCCTACAGGCAGCCAAGGAAGAAGCAGAAAAGGCAAACCAAGCAAAAAGTCAATTTTTGGCCAATATGAGCCATGAACTCCGCACACCCCTCAGCGCTATTTTGGGGTTTACGGAGCTACTCACGGGGGATACTAACCTCACTGCCGATCAACTCGAATCCCTCGACATCATTACCCAGAGTGCCCAGCACCTGCTGAACCTGATCAACGATATTCTCTCCCTCTCAAAAATTGAGGCCGGGGAGACCAGCGTCCTTCGAGAAGCCTTTAATCTCGTTGAAGCTCTCAATGTTATCTACGATTTTGTTGTCCTTGCGGCGAAACAAAAGCAACTAGAACTGATCTTTGAGCGTGATGCCAATGTACCGGAGGTGATTTACCTCGATGAAAAAAAGCTCAAGCAAGTCTTAATCAATCTCTTGAGTAATGCCATTAAATTTACTGAGGTGGGTCGCGTTACCCTCAAAATTACCTATGATGCCCACCAACAGAACTTACACTTTGCCGTAATTGATACGGGGCCTGGCATCCCAGAACATGAGCAGAACAAATTATTTCAGGTTTTTCAGCAAACCAGCACAGGAATCCGTTCACGCCAAGGCACAGGCCTGGGTCTCGCCATCAGTCAGCAGTTGGTACAGCTCATGGGGGGAGAGATCCAGGTAACAACGGCAGAAAATCAGGGTAGTTGCTTTTGGTTTGAGCTCTCCCTCGCTTCGCCAGAAAAAGATCAAGCAGACATTTCAATTCAGGCTTTTGGAGAACACACGGGGCGATCGCCCAAAATTTTGCTCCTCAAGGATCAAGTCGAGCAGCGGGAATTACTCTGTCAGCGACTGGCCAGGGCTGGTATCGAAACCCAGGCGATCGCCATGGAAGCAATCTCCAATCACCCATGGCAACAATGGACACCAGACCTAATTTTGGTTGACCTGAAACTGGCCTCCGTCGATGGTGCGGAGATCTTGAGCAATATCCAACAACAGCTCCAAACAGTCCCCCTAACCGAAGACCCAAAACTCATCGTGATTACCGCCGATATCTTTCAAAATCAGCAAGATGAGCATTCGCGGTTAGCTTGTGATGACATTATTTATCACCCGGTCTCTTTGGAGGAACTTCTAGGTAAGGTTGCCCATCATTTAGAGCAACATAGGGGAATCTTGAATCCCGTTGATGCCCACCCAAAATCACAAACCTCCCCGTCCTAAATCCAGTTCGTTATGCTGAAGTTACCAGCGATTACCTTGTTTTAATCCCCTTGGCCTAAAGGCTACTAATCTTTAAATTTTGTCACCGCCGATGGCTTCTACTTCCCCGAAAAAACAACCGCCTCGCCTGATCACCTTTAAACAACTCATTAAAACCCACCATGGTCGCGCTTATTTCCTGGGTGGTAGTTGCTTGGCGATGTTAACCCTCACAAGTGTGGGCTTCGCAACCCTGGTCAATCCTCGGGTGCCGATTCCGGTGGTGGATAGTCTTTTGGGACAATTGCCAGCCCAGACAGCGGCGCGGGTTTTGGAGGAAACGGAATCCCCATCATCCCAAAAGGTCAGTGGTGCGGACGCCCCTCCGGCAACAACAACGCCGCCACCCGCCGAGACTAATGCTCAGACGAATTCCTCTGGGGGAGAACCGTCCGTGTTACCCCTCTGGATTTATGGAGTCATTGTGCTTTGTGCTTTGGTGGGGCCTTCTCTATTTACCTATGCCCTTTACCGACTCTATCAACAGTCCAGACGACGGCCTCAAATACAGAGACAAGCCTCTCCGGAAGTTGGGCGATCGCCGCTGCCGATGTCCCCTTCCCAAGACGGTTAAGGGCGAATTTATCGGGGGACGGCGGCCACCTCCCCTATAATGTGGAGGGTTAAAAAAACTTTTAGTGTATTTCCACAAACATATGGCTCTGTTGGATTCAAAAGGGCGTCTTTTCGGCAAAGTGAGCATCCTCGATCTGGGGGCGCTTCTGATCATTCTCGGCGTAATTTTTGGTATTTTTTTCCTCCCCGGTCGTTCGGGTTCCGTGGCCCAAATTGGGTCAGCCATGGAAGCGATCGAGGTGGAAGTCCTGGTGCGGGGCCTGAGTGTGAAGTCCCCAGAGACCTTTGTGGCAGAATTTCAAGGGTCTGAAACTACCTCCATCGTGATCCGCAATCAACCCTTTGCCAATGTCGGCATTAAGTCCATTGAGCTTTTACCCCGGACAACCCCTGTGCCCCAGCCGGACGGCTCTGTTTTACCGTTGAATGATCCCCGTCCTGAGGTGCAGAATATTGGGGATTTTCGGATTGTGTTAACCAGCGAAGCCCAGAAAACAGATAATGGCTATGTTTTTGGCAACAACAAGGTCAAAATTGGCCATACCCTGCGCCTTGAGGGGTTTAATTACGATTTCAATGGCAGCGTGATTGATATCCGGGCAGTGGAGAAATAGGCTCGACTCCATGGGCAAGTATTGGCGCATTTTAGGACTGTTTTGGAGTACGGCGATCGCCGCTGAATTGGAGTATCGTTTAAATTTTTTTATTGCGGCCCTCAGTAGTGTGGGGAATTTGGCGGGCAGCCTGTTCAGCCTCTTTTTGTTTTACCGCACGGGATATCAATTTTCCGGTTGGACTTGGCAAGAGGCGATGCTGGTGGTGGGCATGTTTACCCTCTTGCAGGGGGTGGCCAATACCTTCTTTTCGCCGAATCTCAACCGGATCGTGCAACAGGTACAGGAAGGCACCCTCGATTTTGTGCTGCTCAAGCCCATCAGTAGTCAATTTTGGCTCTCGGCGCGGATGATTTCCCCCTGGGGCTTGCCTGACTTGGTTTTAGGACTGGGAATTTTGATCTACATCGGGCTGCAGTTGGGTCTGTCACCGCTCAATTATGTGTTGAGCCTGATTCCCATCGGGTTTGGGATGTTGATCCTCTACAGCCTCTGGTTTATGTTGGGGGCAACGAGTATCTGGTTTGTGAAAATTTATAATGTCACCGAGGTGCTGCGGGGCTTCCTTGAGGCCGGACGTTACCCGATTGTGGCCTATCCGGGAGTCTTTCGTTTTTTCTTTACCTTCATTGTCCCCATTGTTTTTTTAACGACCATTCCTGCGGAAACCATGTTGGGGCGATCGCCTTTGGGGTGGATTGCTGGTGCCGGTTGTTTGGGCCTGCTGCTGCTGTTATTGTCTAATGTGGTGTGGCGGTTTGCCCTACGGTTTTATACCAGTGCTTCTAGCTGAAGCCTTAGCAAGAATTTAAACTTTGTCTCCTAGACTGCCGTTGTATGAAAAGAAAACCCATCCTATCGACCATTGGTTGGCGAGAATGTGTGGCGCTCCCGGATTTTCAGATCCCCGTGATTCGCGCCAAAATTGACACCGGTGCTGGCTCCTCTTCGATCCATGCCACCCGCATTCACTATTTTCACCAAGGCGATCGCGAGATGGTTCGTTTCCAAATTCACCCCCACCAGCACAATATCCATGACACCGTTACCATAGAAGCCCCTTTGGTCGAACACCGCAGCATCAAAAGTTCCAATGGCCAAAAGCAACTGCGGCCCGTCATCGAAACCCATGTTCAACTAGGCGAACACCGTTGGCTCATTGAACTCAATCTCACCAATCGCTCCTTAATGGGTTATCGGATGCTCCTTGGACGCCAGGCCCTGCGCAAACGATTCCTCGTTGATGTGAGCAAATCTTTTCTCCAAAGCCAACCGGATCATCCCCACCAACCATGAAAATTGCCATTCTCTCCCAAGATCCAAAACTCTATTCCACCCGTCGTCTCCGGGAAGCCGCCGAAAATCGCCACCACGACGTCCAGGTGATTAATTTCATGCGCTGCTACATGAACATCACCTCCCATCAACCCTTTGTCATTTACCAGGGGCAGCGGTTAGAAAATTTTGACGCGATTATTCCTCGCATTGGAGCATCGGCCACTTTTTACGGTACGGCGGTGGTGCGTCAGTTTGAAGTGATGGGAGGGTTTAGTGCCAATACATCCCAGGCGATTTCTCGGTCCCGCGATAAACTGCGATCGCTGCAAATTTTAGCCCGCAAAGGCATTGGACTCCCGGTGACAGGTTTTGCCCACGCGACCCAGGACATTGATGGCCTCATCGAAACCGTGGGTGGTGCTCCTGTCGTCATTAAACTTTTAGAAGGCACCCAGGGCATTGGTGTGGTGCTCGCGGAAACTCACCAGGCCGCCAAATCCGTGATCGAAGCCTTTCGGGGGTTGGATGCCAACATTTTGGTGCAAGAATACATCGCCGAAGCCAAGGGTACAGATATCCGCTGTTTTGTGGTGGGCGAGAAAGTCGTGGCGGCAATGAAGCGCCAGGGAGCAGAGGGAGAATTTCGGTCTAATTTGCACCGGGGCGGCAAAGCGGACAAAGTTCGACTCACCCCCGAAGAGCGCAGTACCGCTGTCCGGGCCGCTAAAGCGATGGGATTGCGGGTTGCTGGGGTGGATTTGTTGCGTTCAAACCACGGGCCTCTGGTGATGGAAATTAACTCTTCACCGGGATTAGAAGGCATCGAAAAAACCACCGGGGTTGATGTGGCCGGAAAAATTATTGAATATCTCGAAAAGAATGCCGCTCCTGGGAAAACCACCGATCGCATCCAGTATTAGAGGTCAGATTTTTGCCCACGGGCTAGAAGAAAAGCTGCAAAATTGTCTCAAGGCGATCGCCCCAGGTAAGTTCATCGTGGCGACCAAGGGGATCTTCAAGGGTAAAAAGATTCACATTTTCTTGGTATTGGAACTCTTCGATTAAAAGCGATCGCATTTCTTGGCCCCGTAATCTCGCCCGTGCCTCCTGGTGCTGGGCATCAGCCATTAAACCCCAGTCTAGGTAAATTTTGGGGCGCAGTTCAGGGTTGCTCAAAACGGGAGTCGCGGCAAAAACCAACGCCGAATTTTCAAGGGATATTTTAAAAGCTCCATCTAAACCATTTATGGACATGGGGTTTGCCTCCAGCCCCAGCCAAAAAGAGGGGGATAAAGCGGCCACTTGGGGAAACTGGCGGGGGTGCTGGGTAGCCGTGTAAAAAGCAGCCAACCCGCCTTGGGCAGCACCGACGATGAGCGTTTGATCGGTTTGGGTGCGGTATTGCTCATCGATAAAGGGTTTCAGTCCTTTGGCAAGATAACGGCTGTAATCAGCTAAACCACCACCTTGATCCGGGATGTGGGAATATTCGTAGCCATGATCATTGGGGCAAATGGCTACGACAATCAGTTTTTGCAATTGCTCCCGTAGATACAGCCGACTCAAGCGCTCTGCCACCTGCCAACATTGACCAAAATTCCCATCGGGGAAAAAAATATGGTCGCCATCGTTGCAGTAAAGTACGGGCAGGCGATCGCCAGTTACTTCATAATCTCGTGGTAAAAAGACATGAATTTTGCGGGGTTGATCAAAATGCGCCCCAAAACCCTTGAGTTGCAACTGATCATAGGTATGGAAAAAACCGCCCCAATGGCCCTGATCATGGAACCAAGCCCGTTGTCCACCTTTGTAAAATTCTTCTGCCATAGATGTTTTTTAACCTGCTGGGTTCAACCCATCCCCTAACCCAAAAATTCCAAAAACAACGGATGCTCACCTTCTACTAAGCCTAGGTTTTGCAGTGGAAAAAAGGGGATTTTCTCGCATTCTAGTGGCTTTTGCCAGAAACTTTTGCCCCTAGGGCCATTCCCACCAAAACAGTCCCTAAAGGATGATAAATTTGCCTGTCTGCTTCCCTTACAAATAGAAAATAACTGTTACAGTTCTTGACACTTGATCTATGGCGTAGGGGTCTGGTGATAGCATTTGCGAAACACCCTTTATTTAATAAAGATTTTTGAGCATGTCTAACGAGCTTACTGGAAAAACACCGAAATTCGGTGGCAGCACGGGTGGTCTACTCGCCGCTGCTGAACGGGAGGAAAAATACGCCATCACCTGGTCTAGCGCAAAAGAGCAGGTTTTTGAACTGCCCACCGGTGGTGCAGCGGTCATGAACGAAGGCGATAACCTCATGTACTTTGCCCGCAAGGAACAGTGCCTTGCCCTCGGGACTCAGCTGAAAACACAATTTAAGCCCAAGATTACCGACTATAAGATTTACCGTGTCTTCCCCTCCGGCGAAACTCAGTTCCTCTATCCTCTCGATGGTGTACCTTCTGAGAAGGTAAACGAAGGTCGCGAATACAAAGGGAAAGTTGACCGCAATATCGGGAGCAACCCCGAACCGGCAACCCTGAAGTTTTCTGGTGTGGCCCCCTACGAAGCCTAGATTTTTACCACAACAGTTCGGGCGGAAGTTGACAGTTTTAGTTTGAGTTATGAAGGCTTTCTTGGTGGCGGCGATTAGCCCAGACCGATGAAGAAAGTCTGTTATGATGAAAAGCTGAACAAAAGGCTTCCGCTTCTTTGTGTCTAGCTCTATTTTTACTTTTATCTACCGTCCCAGCGGCCCTCCATGTGCCCCAGGCGACCGACGCATTTCCTATGATTTTTCCTGATTTCGAGCAGTTTCGGCATCTCAGTCAACAGGGTAATTTTATTCCGGTCTATCAGGAGTGGGTGGCGGATCTCGAAACGCCAGTGTCGGCTTGGTACAAGGTTTGTGCAGATCAACCCTACAATTTTCTGTTGGAGTCCGTTGAGGGGGGCGAAAATATTGGTCGCTATAGTTTCCTCGGTTGCGATCCGGTTTGGGTCTTAGAAAATAAAGGCGATCGCACCACGCAAAAATTTCGTGATGGGGCCGTCCAAGAATTTAGCGGCAATCCCTTTGATGTGTTGGCCCAATGTCTCGCCAGCATTAAGCCTGTCCAACTGCCGGAATTACCACCGGGGATTGGTGGTCTATTTGGGATGTGGGGCTATGAGTTGATGCGCTGGATCGAGCCACGGGTGCCAGTGTACGAACGCCAAGAAGGGGATCTGCCCGATGGCCTCTGGATGCAAATTGATAGCTTGATTATTTTTGACCAAGTTAAACGCAAGATTTGGGTCATCACCTATGCTGACCTGCGGGATCCGGCGGTGCCCCTAGAAGAAGCCTACCTAAATGCCTGCGATCGCGTGACGAAATTAGTCCTCAAGCTCAAGTTGCCTTTGCCCGTTGCCGCCAAACCCTTAGAATGGCTCGCCAACCCAGACGGGGAAGCCCTCAAGTACGAAAGCAACACTTCCCAAGCACAGTTTTGCCAGAACGTCGCCAAGGCAAAGGAATACATTAAGGCCGGAGATATTTTTCAGGTGGTGCTGTCCCAGCGGCTCCAGACGAGCTACGAAGGCCATCCCTTTGATCTCTACCGTTCCCTGCGCCTGATTAACCCTTCCCCCTACATGTCTTTTTACAATTTTGGAGATTGGCAACTCATCGGTTCTAGCCCAGAGATTATGGTCAAAGCCGAGCAAACGCCAGACGGAAAACTCCAGGCGATGCTCCGACCGATTGCGGGCACTCGACGCCGGGGGAAAACCCAAGCTGAGGATTTAGCGTTAGAAAAAGACCTCTTGGCCGACCCTAAGGAAATCGCTGAACACGTGATGCTTGTGGATTTGGGCCGCAATGACCTCGGTCGCGTCTGCGAAAAAGGCACGGTCACAGTCGGGGATCTGATGATCATCGAACGCTATTCCCACGTGATGCACATCGTGAGTAATGTGATGGGAGATTTAGCCCCCGACCAATCGGCTTGGAATCTCCTCCAGGCTTGTTTTCCCGCCGGGACGGTCAGCGGTGCACCGAAAATTCGCGCTTTAGAAATTATCAACGAACTGGAACCCGAACGGCGCGGCCCCTACTCTGGCGTCTACGGTTACTACGATTTTGAAGGCCAACTGAATACGGCGATTACGATCCGGAGCATGATCGTGCGATCGCAGGGGAATCAGCACCAGGTCTTTGTCCAGGCGGGCGCGGGCATCGTCGCAGACTCCGAGCCGGAACGGGAATACCAAGAAACCCTTGATAAGGCCAGGGGGATGTTGGAAGCGATTCGCTGCCTTCAGGTTTAATGACGTCTGGGGACAGGGAATTTTAAAACATCGTTGAATCCAGGATTACAGCATCTCCCACTGAAATCTTGCCGGAGCTTGTGGGCATGAGGTTAATGCCAAAAAGAATGCCTTTGGCAGTGCGTCGAAAAGTGCCCAGAGTGCGGAGGGGTTCTTGAGTTGGGTGGCGATCGCCTGTGGTTTGATTTGTTGTAATCACAATGCAACGTTCGCAGGGTTTGGCGGTGACAAAGGTCGTGCCACCAATGTCCACAGTCTGCCAATGATCTTCCGCAAAGGGTTGTGCTGTCTCAACCACTAGGTTAGGACGAAACTGATTTATCGAAACGGCTGCCCCTAATTTTTCTTCCAGCAGCTTTAAAGAAGCAGTATTGGTGAGGAGCACCGGATAACCATCGGCAAAACTGACATTTTGGGTCTCCCATAGGGCATATTTTGGGTTAACGGGCCGGGGATGGTCGGGGGATTGGCGCACAAGACGGCAGGGGGTTTGTAGCACCTCCGAAAACCAAGCGGCAGCTTCAGGGCCTTGGTCAAGGGCTTGGGTCTGGTTGCGCCAGATTGTCACGGGTTTGAGGGAGCCTACGGTTTTGGGAGACAGTTTCAGGGGCGAAAAATCATCAAAAGTTAAGGTGAGATTATCCTCTATCATGTGGGGCTTAACCCTGGCCAGTTGGGGATATTGCCGTTGACTGAGAAATTTCCCGTCGGCATCAACAATCATCCATTGGCGATCGCCTTGAAAACCCTGGGTCAAAACCTCCACAGTCTCCAGAGAAATCCCGCCGCAGGACTTCACCGGATAAATCCATAAAGCCGTCACCCGTGCCACTCGCTAAACCTCTAACAAATCGTGTTGGGCCATATAGCTAAGGAGCCAACTGGCCATGGTCGCCCGCCGCGTCAGGCGCGGAATCAGTTGATCAACTGTGTAGCCCTTAAAGCCCATTTTTTCCTTGAGCAGAGCCTTATAGGGTTTGGGGATCGAGCGGGTCAGTTGCACCGTGGGGGGACGTTCCTCAATGAACTTAGGTGGTTCTGGATATTTTTCGGCCCAGGCTGGATCAACTTGGTCAAGATTCCAGCATTTTTGAGTTTCATCGTAACGGTAGCCGAGGTAATGCCAGACCAACTGATGGAGCGTTTCATCCTCAAGGCGATCGTCAATGATTTGCTGAATAGTGTCCGTTGTTAGGGGAGGCAAAGTCACGATAACAGAAAGAAAAAGTGTAGAGAAAGCTGGTTCAATTTTAGGCGATCGCCTCCACAAAATATGTGGCCGTTGCGCCGGATTCCCAAACCGTCTAGGTCACTCTCCAGGAAGTCTCGATGCGAGCAATAGAGATGGGACAATTCCTATCCAAATTTACTCAAAATCCGTAGCTGTGACCCTGGAGTGGCACAAACCGCACAGCGATCGCCTTTTCCATTTCCAAGTCAGTGCTGGTTTTGTGGAGGACTTCAAGGCGTTGGCCGACGGTGCCCACAGGTATTACCAGGTGACCGCCCACGGCCAATTGTTGCAGTAACGGTTGGGGCCGATGGTCTGGGGCCGCCGTAACAAGGATCGCGTCGTAGGGAGCAAATTCTGACCAGCCCTGGTAACCGTCACCAATCTTGTAGTGAATATTCTGATAGCCCAATGCTTCGAGGCGATCGCGGGCTTGCCGGGCTAATTCGGGCACAACTTCAACGGTAAAAACTTCCTGGGCAATTTCGGCGAGGATCGCCGCTTGATAACCGCACCCCGTACCAATTTCTAAAACTTTGCTGCTGGGCGTCAGGTGGGCCGCCTCGGTCATGTAGGCGACGATATAGGGCTGGGAAATAGTTTGGCCATAGCCGATGGTAAGGGGTTGATCGGCGTAGGCGAGATTTTGGAGAGAATCAGGCACAAAGCGATGCCGGGGCACTTGCTGGAGCGCGGCTAAGACGGCTGGATCGTTCACGCCCCTGGCGATAATTTGCTGCTTAACCATCCGCTGACGTAAAGCAACGGTGGGATCGGCACAGAAATCATTGGTGGGTGGAAGATCCATGGTCGCTGGCGAGGATCATTTCAGTATGAATCCTTCGACTTCCTCCTACCTCCATTGTACTCCTGGAATCTAGAGAAAGTCGGGCCGCTGTCGTTGGGTCGCTGTGAGGAATTGGGCGATTGCCTCCCAGTTTTCTGTTTCAAGATCTGCAATGACTTGATCTAACTGCTGCCGATAATGGGTGAGGGATTTTAACAACGCCTGTTGATTCCCCTGGGCCATCATCAACCCCAATTCTGGATTGCCACCGCCGACACGACTGGTATCCCGAAAGCCAGAACTCGCCAAGGCTTTAGCCATTTGTAGCACTTCCGGATT
Organism: Picosynechococcus sp. PCC 8807; assembly: GCF_001693295.1. Lineage (NCBI taxonomy): Bacteria > Bacillati > Cyanobacteriota > Cyanophyceae > Chroococcales > Geminocystaceae > Picosynechococcus > Picosynechococcus sp. PCC 8807. The sequence continues at coordinate 728,778 of NZ_CP016483.1, read as the reverse complement.
TATTTCCGATCCACAGGCCGCGATCAGACTCGCACTAACATAAACGGGTAAATGGGAAATCCAGGCCACCGCTTGATCGTGAATCTCCGGGGCGCAGCAGTAAAAACGACTCTGGAGCAGCGTGATTAAGTCCTTGAGGATTTTCACCGCATCAGGGGAAGTTTCATCGGTCGGCGTTAAAACGTAGGGTGCGTTGATAAACAATCCGGGGAGCGCGGCGTCAATACCCTGTTCGGCTGTGCCCGCCATGGGATGTCCCCCGACAAAGTTGGGCCACAGCGGGGCGATCGCCTGGACAATTTCCCCCTTCACCGAGGCCACATCGGTCAAAATCGCCGTGGATTTGAGGTGGGGAATAAGAGTTTGGGCCGTGGGCAAAATCGCTTTGATCGGCGTGCAGAGAAACACCACATCCGCATCCTTGAGAAGAGAAAAATCTGTGCTGGCTTGGTCGACAATTCCCTTCCTCAAGGCCGTTTCACAGGTTGTATTTTTCCGGGAAACACCCAATACTTCTAAGCCTTTTTCCCGAAAGGCGATCGCCAAAGATCCACCGATTAAACCCAGCCCGACAATGCCAATTTTCATGAATTTTTTCCCCATTAAAAATCCCCCGCACCGCAAGTGTGATCGGGGGAGCCGAACCCTGTCACGCGACAGCAATCACAAAAAAATTTAGAGGTCGCCGCGAATTTCTTCAACAACACCATCCCGGACCACAAGTTCAACATTCAGCTTGCGCACCAGATTATCGCCCACTTTCACTTCAAAGAAACTCTCCATCTGACCCTGGAGAAACTCTTGATCTAATTCTAAGTTTTGTACCTGTTGGAGCTGCTGGAGCACTTGGTTTTTCTTCTCAAGGAGTTCCCGCTTTTTTTGGTTAACCTGGAGTTGAATATTTTCCATTTGTTGAGCGACCTGGGGGGTATTGCCCTGTTGTTGAAGTTCACTAATGGTGCGATTTCCTTGGACATCCAGTTGTTGTAATTGACCATCAAAAGTCGCTATTTGTCCCTGGAGTTGCTGCTGTACTTCCTCTTTCCAGCGGGGGGTCACGATGACCTTCAGATTAATTGGGCGTTTGAGGGTAACAGTAGGCACTTGGTTTCCGTCCATGTGAATGTTTTCCTAGAGAAATGTAACTCGGTTTTGTTAAATCAGTGGGCTAAAGGTGCCCTATCTGCAAAATATTTTCAGGGTAGCATCAATACCCGAAGATTCCGCCATTCGGATCGCTTAATCTTTGTCGTAAAGGGAAGCAATTAAGGCCGCATATTTCTCTGCCACCACTGGCCGCTTTACCTTTAGCGTCTGGGTCATCAGGCCATTCTCAATGGAAAAAGGCTCTAGAATCAACGCAAAATCACTAATGCGGTCATCCACCCGATAGCCAGGCCGATTTTTAATTTCTCGATTCAGCTCCTGTTTAAATAAATTCAAGACTGGCTTACTGTACAAATCCGTTTGGGGCAGTTGTTCTGAAGGGGTGCCAAGATCTGGCAATTGCAAACCGAGGCCACCCTGGGACACCCACTGGCCGAGGGCTTCGAGGTTCGGCACAATTAAAGCACCGAGGGATTTTTGATCCTGGCCCACCAGCATAATTTGATCGATGTAGGGGCTGCGGGCGCAGGCATCTTCGATGGGTTGGGGTTCGATGTTTTCGCCGTTGGTGAGGACAATAGTATCTTTTGCCCGCCCAGTTAAAACGAGATCCCCTTGGGGCGTCACCCAGCCGAGGTCGCCACTGTCAAACCAACCTTCGGGGTCAATGGCCTTGGCGGTGGCTTCGGGTTTGCGGTAGTAGCCCTGCATCACCTGGGGGCCACGGATTAAAACCAGTCCCTTTTGGCCTTGGGAGAGGGTTTGTCGCGTTTCAGGATCAACAATGCGAATTTCGGTGCCCTTGAGGGCGGGGCCAGCGGAGCCACGCACATTGCGTTCTGGCCGACGGGCATTGGTCACTGGGGAGGTTTCAGTGAGGCCATAACCCACAAGGATATTGATCCCCACGATTTCAAAGAAGGTGTCGATGTGTTGGGCGAGGGAGCCGCCGCCGCTGATTACGTAGCGAATTTTGCCGCCAGTGGCCCCCCGAATTTTTTCGTAAACGAGTTTGTTGCCGAGGAGGTGAAAAGGATAAAGGGCGATCGCCTTTGCTCTAGCCATTAACCGCGTCAGGGAAGAAACATGGAAATGCTCCAGGCTGAGGTTGTTGGCGATACGCTGGGCCAGGACATAATTTTGGGAGCAGGTGAGGAAAAAGTTCACCAGCTTTTGTTTTTTGGCGGGTTGTTCCCGGAGATTTTTCTGCACTCCTTCGTAAATCGATTCCCAAATGCGCGGCACCGCAACCATGTAACCGGGCTTGTAGGTTTGGAGATCTTTTTTGATGTTGCGGATATTCGTATAAATTTGGGTGCAGCCCTGGGACAGGAGGAAATATTCAGCAGCCCGTTCATAGGAATGCCAGGTGGGGAGAATGCTGAGGGTGACATCGCCAGGATTCGGTTGAATCACCTGGTCGAGGTTGCGCACTTGGTAGAGGACATTGCCGTGGGAAAGCATCACCCCTTTGGGTTTGCCCGTCGTCCCAGAAGTGTAGATCAAGGTCATCAAATCTTGGGGCGATCGCCCAGGCATCGTCAGGGATTCTTGGCTGCCGAGGGTCATCAGTTGGGAAAAGTTAAAAATCGGGAGTTCCGTTTCTGGCACTTCTTCGTCGGTGAGGAAAATGACGGCCCTAGGTTGGAGATTTGTAATTTCTGGATTGAGGCGTTCAAAGGTTTTGCGGTCTTCGACGATGAGAAATCGACTTTCGCTGTCAGTATAGATGTAGAGCAGTTCTTGTTTTTCTGCCTGGGATGAGCGCACCGCATTCACGGCCCCCGCCGCAATACTACCCTGATCGGCGATGAACCAACGGGGGCTATTATCCGCAATCAGGGCGACTTTTTCCTGGGGTTGGAGGCCGAGGGCCTGGAGGCCAGCCCCAAATTGCTGAATCCCTTGCCAGAGCTGATGATAGGTCAGTTTGAATTCTGGTTTTTGGTGGGGATCATAGAGGGCAACAATGTCGGCATAACGCTCGGCGGCGATCGCCCAAATTTCTGATAAAGATTGGATCTGGTCGTAGGGAGCAGTGCTCATGGCAATTCCATTTAAAAGCGCAAAAAACAAGCCGAAATCATGGCTACAATCCTACTTTAAAACCAGATTTCACCCATCTCCCCAAAAGTAGACAGTTTTTCAAGTGTCACCCCCTTGGGATCGCCATCAACATTTCCTGACGAAGACCAGTGGCGATCGCCCTTGCAAGCTTTTGTGGAATCTGGAGGGGAGCTTATAATGATTTTTTTGCCACGGTAAGGAGCCGAAAACAGGATGAATGCACTCAAGGGTCGGGATCTTCTGAGCATTGCAGATCTCAGCAGCACAGAAATTATTGACCTGCTAAACCTGGCGGCAGATCTCAAACAGGGAAAAATCGCCCCCACCTGCCCCAAAACCCTCGGCCTGTTATTTTACAAAGCCTCTACCCGCACCAGAGTATCCTTTAGCGTGGCTATGTATCAACTGGGTGGCAATGTCATTGACCTGAACCCAAACCGCACCCAAGTGGGTCGCGGCGAGCCCATCGAGGACACCGCCAGGGTTTTAGACCGCTACCTCGATATTTTGGCGATTCGTACCTTCGATCAACAGGATCTCGAAACCTTCGCCGACTACTGTGAAATGCCGATTATCAACGCCCTCACAGATCTAGAACACCCCTGTCAGATGTTGGCGGATCTGCAAACGATGCAGGAAACCTTTGGCCAACTGGAAGGCCTCACCATGACCTATGTGGGTGATGGCAATAATGTCGCCCACTCGATCCTCCTCGGTGGCGCGTTAGTTGGCATGAATATTCGCATCGCTACCCCCAAAGATTACGAACCTAGCCCGAAAATTGTCGCCCAGGCCCAGGCCATTGCGGGCGATCGCAGTCAAATTTTAATTACCCATGATCCCAAGGAAGCCGCCGAAGGCTGCCACGCCATCTACACCGATGTGTGGGCCAGTATGGGCCAAGAAGACCTCGCCAACAGTCGCATACCCATTTTCCAATCCTACCAAGTTAACGCCGAACTCATGGCCCTTGCCGATAAAGAGGCGATCGCTCTCCACTGTTTGCCCGCCCATCGGGGCGAAGAAATTACCGCCGACGTGATGGAAGGCCCCCAAGCCAAAATTTGGGATCAAGCCGAAAACCGGATGCACGCCCAAAAAGCGCTGATGGCCAGTCTCCTTGGCATTGTCTAATTCTAATTACGGATCTAGCGGAGGGTGATTTGTAGCTGGAGATTGCTCATGCCCCACATCGCAAAAAATTTCCGCGATAGCTCTAGGCTGGCTTCGGTCATATCACCATCGGGAGCAACCAGCCCTCCCTCTAGGTAGCGACCCCCGTCCGTAACCAGATCAAGCCGTTGTTGATCGTTTTCGATCGGAGTTAAGACTAACTTCCCTCGCGCCAGAGTTTGACCGGCACGACTAATAATGGCACATCGCATCTTTTGGCGCTCTCCTTGAACTTGAATAAAAAAACCTTGTTGAGTATAGCCGAAAGCCCCGACCCCACAACATCCATTGGGGGATTTCTCACCTGTTTTCCCCTAGTCGATCTTGTTACGATACAAAGCAGTGCAACCCCACTTTTGGAGACAAAACACCACCATGACCGACAAAGTTGTCAAAACTGACGCCGAATGGCAAGCGCAACTTTCCCCAGAGGCCTACAAAGTTACCCGCAAACATGGCACCGAGCGGGCCTTTACGGGTGAATATCACGATTTTAAGGGGGAAGGCACCTACAATTGTGTGTGCTGCGGTGCGCCCCTGTTTACCTCGGAGACGAAGTTTAATTCGGGTACTGGCTGGCCGAGCTATTGGCAACCGGTGAATGATCAGGCGATCGCCGAAAAAAATGACTTTAGTTTCTTTATGAAACGGACAGAAGTGCTCTGCGCGAAATGTGATGCCCACCTGGGTCATGTATTTAACGATGGCCCCCCTCCCACGGGCTTGCGCTACTGTATCAATTCCGTGGCCCTGAAGTTTGAACCGAAGGCTGAGTAACACCCCTCTAACTCCCCTCCAGGGGAGAAGACCTCCGGCGGTACCTCCCTCTAGGGACATGCACCCTCCGCCTTCGGCACCTCCCTCTAGGGAGGATTTTTTTGTTATGACGTATTCGTTGATGATCCTCCCCTATGAAAACTCGCCTCGCTTTGACTATTGGTGATCCGGCCGGGATTGGCCCAGAGGTACTTTTAAAAGCTCTGGCGGATCCAGAAATTAGAGCGCTTTGTTCGATGACGGTCATTGGCGATCGCCCCTTGCTCGAAAAAACCTATCAGCACCTCAAAACTCGGACGGAATCTGATCTCCTTGATCCCAGTGAGTTAGAGATTGTCGAACCGAGTGGCAATGAATCTCTGAGAAATTTCACCTGGGGGGAAGGTTCGGCAGAAACAGGCGATCTCGCTTTCTGGTACCTCGACACGGCGATTGAAAAAACCCTGGGGGGAGAATTTTCGGGCATTGTCACCGCCCCCATTGCTAAATCCCTCTGGAAAGCAGCGGGCCACGACTACCCTGGCCAAACGGAGGTTCTCGCCCAAAAGAGCCAAACCACCCGCTATGGCATGGCTTTTATTGGCAAATCGCCCTATACGGGCTGGACATTGCGGAGCCTGCTAGCGACGACCCACATTCCCCTAAAAGCGGTGCCGGAAACCTTGAATCCAGGGCTGATGGATTTGAAACTTAGTCTTCTTTTGGAGTCGCTCCAGCAGGATTTTGGGTTAGAAAATCCCCAGGTGGCGATCGCCGGCTTAAATCCCCACAGTGGCGAAAATGGTCAATTGGGCACTGAAGAAATGGACTGGTTAGACGATTGGCTCCAGAGAGTACGACAACAATATCCGAAGGCTAATTTATCGGGGCTTTATCCCCCCGATACGATGTGGGTGAATGCGGGCAAAGCTTGGTATGGCAAACCAGAATTCAAACCCGCCGCCGATGCGTATCTGGCCCTTTATCACGACCAAGGGCTAATCCCAGTGAAACTGATGGCCTTTGACTACGCGATCAATACCACCATCGGTTTACCCTTTATTCGGACTTCCCCCGACCACGGCACCGCCTTTGATATTGCTGGTCAGGGCATTGCCAATCCCACCAGCATGAAAGAAGCGATTAAACTAGCCACAAACATTAGCCAAAATCGCGCCGCCACCACTGTCCCCCCACTTCTACCCCCCCCAGATCGCTCGTTGCTTGGATGAGGGGCGTTTTGTCCGGGGCGAATAGTTCGAGGGACATTTGGCCTCGCAGAGTATCCTGGCAACAAAACCGTAGGCCCGTGTGGGTCGGTGCTCGCAGGGGTTGTCCCGGTAGGTCGGTTTTCCCGCTGAGGTGAACCGTAAACCCTTGGCGATCGCCTGCGGTCATTTCCCACGTTCCCCAGGGCGAAAACTGCCAAGTAAGATTGCTTGTCCAGGGGGCAAATTCATAGAATTTTCCGTGGTGGTGAATGCCAATTAAACCCACTTCCTCTTCCCTCGCTAAAATTTGACGAATGCCACCAGCGGCAGTGAGGGCGAGATCTTTTTCTTCTTTGAAAGCATTGCAATTGAGCCAAAACCAAGCCTTTGGAAAGGATTTGCCCCAATTTTTTTCGCTATAGGCCGGGGCATCTCTGAATTCATAGCGTTTGCCCTGCCATTCGATCCAACCCGTACTCAACCCATGGGCGAGTAAAACTTGCCAACCGGGATCGTAAATGGGCAAAAAAGAATACCAATTGGCGGTCGGCTTAGCGGGCCTTCCCCAACCGTAGACCGGCTTTGTTTCGTAGTGCCAGTGGCAAATTTCTCCGCTGGCTGGATCGATAATACGGCCTTGGTTGAGGGTTGCCGTTGCCTGGTAGCCTTCGTGAATTTTCTCTTGGAAAACCCTGGGGGCGAGGGGTTGGGGTTTTAAATTGGGGGGGCAATGTCGCCAATGGCCCAGGGCGAGGCGTTGATGATCGGCCCAAAAATTTTCGACGTTTGGTAAGGTGCGCCAGAGATATTCATCCTGGAGGCCCAGAACTTGCACGGCACCACCACTATGGGGGCGATCGCCAAGGGGATCTTCGATGGAATACATGAAGGCAAAATTATCACCCAACTCCGGCAAGGTGACACGAAAGTACCAACCTTCAAAGAAACGGGGGGTGTGGTGATCCCAGTGGTAGCCACTGTGGGGTGGTTCACAAAAATTCATATAAAAAGGCGGTGATGGGCTTAAATCTAAAAACGATCTTAAAAAAAATTGCTTTTCGAGGTTCAGACGGGGGCGATCGCCACGGGTCTTCTTTTTTCTCGATAGGATAGGGACGATGGGGACGGCGTAGTTTTAGGAATTGATATGCAGCAGGAAGAAGATAGATATATGGCGACCGTGAATCAAGTTAAACAATATTTAGCCTACTGGTTTCAGGTGGGCAAACCGGTGATTTGTCCCAAGGGCGATCGCCAAATTTTACCGATGACCGTGCTCGAAGGAAATCAATATTCCCCAGATTTTGAGGCCTGTTGGCAAGACCTCAACGCAAACCGTGATTGTTATCTCCAGGGTACAACCCAAACCATCGCGGATCTGCTCTCAGAGCGCTGGGATATTGCCGATTGTCCCCGCTGTGCGATGCCGATGCCCTTCGATGCGGTGGGTTTGAAAAATGGCTGCCCCTGTGCGGATCTCGCAGATTGGCCGAATGTGAATATTCCCGTGCCCCACTGTCCTCACTATGCCCGCGACCAACTGTCTGCGATCCATAAACGCCTCCGGTCAAGGCAACACCATTCTGATCTATAGACCATAGCGCAGTCCGGTTTCCGTTAGGGAGTCACGTCCACCAGCATCAAATTCCATTGCCCCCGTCCGTTACTCTGGAAAGCGACCCGACGTCCATCGCCGCTAATGGTGGGATTTTGCACCGAACCCCGCAAATTCACCGTTAACAACTGCGATCGCCCCTGGTTGCGATCATAGACAAACACATCTTGGCGGCCCCGTTCGGTGGAAACATAGGCGATAAAACGGCCATCTTCACTGAGATCCGGTTGGTCTTGGCTAGAGTCGCGGCGGTTGAGATTAGGCAGGTTAACTAATTGATTAGTCTGGAGATCGTAGAGAAAAATATTGCGGCGGCCATCCCGTTCTGAGGCAAAGGCGAGATAACGGCCATCACCGCTGTAGCTCGGAAATTCTTCGGCAAAATTACTATTAATTCCCCCCGTGGCAATCTGGGGCTGATAGAACAAGGCTCGACCACAGCCCCCCAAGATCAATCCCATCGCGGCGATCGCCAACGGCCAAAACTTTTCCATCAGCTTAGTGGTCATTCGCCAAGATTGTGACCTGGGCATTGGGTTGATCCATAAATTTTTTGGCCTTTTGTTCAATGCGTTGGCGTTGTTTGAGGGCCAGGGAACAGGGGCTACCATAGCGCTGTTCGACCCGCTTACTGGCCAGGGTCAGGGCCGTTTGGGAGCGATGCACAAAATCCGCCAGGGCGTAGCCTTGTCCCACCTGAAAGTAGTCATGGACGACGGTGGAGGGGGAATAAAATTGATCCTGGGAGCCGTCGGGCCAAACAATATCAAAAGTAACGGCTGGCATAGAATTTAGGAGCCTCCGGTAAAGCCAGTGAGCGGAACATGGTCGAGGTGCCAAAAATCGAGGCTAGTTTCCCCCAGTTTAAAGGTCAAGGTGTGGCCTGGGGTGATGGTGGCGATCGCCTGAGCGACTAACCCCTGATCTTTGCACAACATCTGTACTTCAGAGACCTGCTCTGGCGGCACAGTCAGCAAAAACCCGTAGCTTGGAAAACTGAGGAGCCATTGTTGCAAATCGAGCTGTGGTGGACAGGGAACTGCGCCGATATCCAAGATGGCACCGCAATTAGACGTTTCTAAGAGCATCAAAGTTGTGCCGATAATTCCCCCCATACTGACATCTTTGCCAGCGCTACATAAACCCCGTTCAGCGAAGAGGGGCAGTAAATCCCATTGGGCCTGGAGTTGCGCTGGATCGGCTTGGGTGGCGGCATCCCAACAGTAGGGGAGGTGGGGCCGGGGTTGCCCCTGAAAATTAGCGACTAACACGAGGCGATCGCCCACCTGGGCATCAAAACTGGTAATCAGTCGTTTTGCCCGACCGAGAATCGCGACCCCCAAAGCATCATACGCACTATGGGTGTTGGTATGCCCCCCGACAATCGGTACCTGAAACTTTTCTGCCGCTGCCTGCATCCCGGCCCAAATCTGCCGCGCCTGCTGATCTCCACAGGCCCACAGAGCATCAACAACCGCCAAGGGTCGTCCCCCCATGGCATAAATATCACTGACATTCACGAGTACCCCACACCAGCCCGCAAACCACGGATCCTGCTGCACCAAGGCGGGGCTCATGCCCTCTGCGGCGAGAAGGAGAAAACCAGCTTGGTCTGGAATGGCTGCACAATCATCCCCAAGGCGAATGGCTTGCCCCTGGGCTGTAAATTGCCGTTGAAATTGCCGGGAAGCGAGTTGAATATCCCGTTTATGTAAAAGGCCCAAATTGTGGCGTAGGGTCTCTGCCAACTGGTGTAAGGTAATGTTCACGCCAAGTATTTCGATTATTTCTTCCTTTAGGAAACGAGCCAAGTCCCCAGGTCAAGTTGGGGTCGGGGATTCACTGCCGGTGGGTAAAAGTTTAAATCTGCCTCCATAAGATGATGGGGGCGATCGCAAATGTCCATTTCCGCCAGGGAATGCCAATGTTGCCGTTGGAAAAAACGCACATTCTGTCGCTGTACCGTCGCCAGAAACTTAGTACAGCCCCAACCATGGGCCGTTGTGACCGCTTTGTAGATTAATCCCTTACCAATGCGTCCCACGCGCCGAAACTCTGGCTGGACTCCCAGGCGACCACCATACCAAACCTGGGGCTCACTTTCGTAGATGCGCACAACCCCAACCACCTTACTCTGGGGGGATGAGCTCTTGTCTAAAGCGACAATCGGATAGGCAATGGGATCGAGGTCATCAAAATCATTCCCGTTAAAAATCCCCTGTTCTTCACAAAAAATATCCCGTCTCAGGGCAAAATAAGCGCGGATTTCCGCCGCAGACTGGGCCAGTTCAAACTGAAATCGTTGACGGCTCATTTCCCGTAACCTCCCTAATTTTCAAAGGTAGACAATGCTGAACAGGCACCACATTTTGCACAACCGGCTTTGATTGCCTGGGAAGACATCCCCGCCTCCTTAAGAATTTGACCCACCTTTTGGTAGAGAGCGAACATAAACTCTGGATCAGGGGCTGGATGGGTTGCCAAGGGCGTGCCAGAAATGGGGACAAAAGGCACCACAAAGGGATAAACGCCAAGGCTGACTAATTTCTCTGCCGCCGTCACAAGCGTTGCAAAACTATCTCCTAAACCTGCTAAAAGGTAGGTGCTGACTTGGGCCCAACCGAATACTTGCACTGCCGCTGCATAGGCTTGGTAGTAGTAGGAAACGGGGACTTCCGCTTTGCCCGGCATGATTTTGGCACGGACTGCGGGATCCACGGCCTCTAGGTGCATCCCTAAACTATCGACACCAGCGGCTTTTAAGCGCTCAAACCAGACAAAATCGGCGGGGGGTTCACATTGGGCTTGGATGGGAATATCGACTTTTGCTTTGATGGCAGCGGCACATTTGGTCAGGTAAGCTGCACCGCGATCGCCTGTGTTGGGAGTCCCTGTGGTCATGATTACCTGCTCAATGCCATCGAGCCGCACCGCCGCTTCCACAACCTCTGCTAACTGTTCCGGGAGTTTGCGGGCAATGGTGCGTTCAGCTTCTAGGGATTTTTCGATCGCACAAAATTGGCAGGCTGTACTTTCGTCCCGGTAGCGCATACAGGTTTGTTGCACCGTTGTGGCGAGCACATTATTGCTATGGAGAAGGGCAATTTTCCAGTAGGGAATTCCCTCTGCTGTCTCTAGGTCGTAGAATTTGGGACGTCCTTGCAGGGTAATGGGGGCAATCTCTTGGTGATGTTTCTGGAGCTTGGCTTCACTCCGTTGGGAATCTAGGGTGGCATGGTAAGGCGATCGCCCAGCGGTATTCGTATAAATAGGAACCATCACAGTGGTGCCAGCAATGGTCACTGCCCGGTGGTCTGAAGGCCCTGCCCCCCCTTGGCGTCCCGTCATCGTGGCCTCTGTCAGGCGGAGGCCGTGGGACTGGAGTTCTGTAATCAGACGTTGTTTATCCATGGGCATAGTCATAGGGATTGGTGATGGCGCGCTAGATTAGGGACAGGAGGCGGGAATATCTGGGGCCGGGGTATTCGGCAGTGGCGTTACTTCTGAGGGTAAGGGCAAGGAACTCGTGTTGAGGGTGGCCCAAGGTGCGTCATTGAGTTGTACCTGGAATAGATCAGGGCGGGAGTAATGTCCCACTGAATCCATCATTCGCTTGCGTTTGGTAATCAGGGAGAAATCTAAATCGGCGATCGCCAAACCTTCCCCTTCATAAATGGGGTCAGTTAAATGCTTACCTTCAGGGCTAATGATGGCCGTGTAACAACCACCACTGAGAGCCTTGTGCATTTTTTCATTGCTAGCTAATTGGGCCTTTTGTTCTGCCGAGAGCCACCCCGTCGCATTGACCACAAAACAGCCGGATTCAAGGGCATGGTGGCGCATGGTCACTTCCATCTGCTCCGTAAAAATTTGCCCCACCATGGATCCCGGAAATTGACCACAATGAATCTGCTCATGTTGGGCCATCAGACTATAGCGAGCAAGGGGATTATAGTGCTCCCAACAAGCTAAAGCACCCACACGGCCCACAGTCGTATCGACCGTCGTTAAACCAGCGCCATCCCCTTGACCCCAAACCATTCGCTCATGGTAGGTGGGAGTGATTTTGCGGCGCTTAAGGCGCAATGTCCCATCGTGATCAAAAATCAATTGGGTATTGTAAAGGGAACCCTCCTCCCGTTCATTCACCCCTAAAACCACGACCATGTCATGGGCTTGGGCCGCTTCAGCCACCGCTGTCGTGACGGGGCCAGGGACTGTGACTGCTTGCTCATAGAGCTGGAGATGGCTTTTCCCCATCAGCACAGGGGGCTCGATAAAAGAAAAATAAGGATAGTAGGGGACAAAGGTTTCTGGAAAGACAATCAACTGCACGCCCTCCTTGGCCGCCTGGGTAATTGTCTCCAGCACTTTTTCCGTCGTACCTGCACAACTAAACAAAACCGGACTAATTTGTGCCGCTGCCGCCCGAATTGTTTTCGAGGAATCAAGCATAATCGCTACCGGAAAAATAACAAACTCACGAAAAACGGATTTGGTAACCGAAAATATTCCAACAAAACCCTTTTAAAAAATACTCGGAAGTTTTTAAAGAGTGCAAAAAAAATCTAAAAGTTGTTCTTGTGAACTCTTTGGAAATTTTCGGAAGTAAAACCTTTGTTTTTACATCGTCCAGGTGTCAAGGATAAATGCCCCTTCTTTGCGGTGCATTAAAATTAAATCCATCACATCTAAGGGATTAATCGGGCGGATACCAGGAATCAAAGAAGGTTCTCCGTGGCCATAAAGAGCTTGTAGTGCAAAACGACAGGCATAGACCTTTCCGCCAGATTCCATAATCTTAACCAGGCGATCATTCATGGCTAAGTGCCCCGGAAAACCTTCATCGCCGAGTTTTGGAAAGCCCCGCTGAACCCCCAGAGTTACCCCAGGGCCATAAAGTAGCACAGACGTTTCAAACCCTTTTTTGATGAGGCGACTTGCTTGTAATAAATTGACTAAACCAATGGAACCTTCAAAGGCTACTGTATGAAAGGTAATCAGTGCTTTTTCGCCGGGCTCTGCTTGGACATCAGGAAAAACTTTTTCTTCGTAATCCACAAGAAAGTCACCGGTCTGATGAGCAGGGATTGTTACTTCAGGCATGGTCAATTTTCCTTTAGTTTTTAGGTTTTAATGCGTTGAGTTGTGCCTCACTTTAAAGGGATAATTCAAGGCGACCTGTATCATTGCTGACAAAAGGAGACCTTCTGTTTAAAGGAATAGTTTTTTGATTGAAAAGCCAATTTCTGGATTGTCTTTTTGGCTAGACTCAAGCTTGTTTGATAATAGCTATCTGAATGGTTTTGTCCTGATTAGAGGATAGTGATTGTGTCCTAAAAAGAACTATTGATTTCGCTAGGCTAGACCACAAAAATAGCGGCTATTTGGCAATAGTTCGTCGATCGCCTATGGGTAATCACAAACCGCTGGGATCGGTAACAATCCTTACAGGAACGGGGGTTGACCGGGTTTACAGTTAAGCCAAACACACCCAGGAACAGCGGCAATGCAGACCCATTACCCGGTAATAATTGTTGGGGGTGGCCAGGCGGGACTTGCCCTCAGCTATCTCCTCAAACAAAACAACATTGACCACCTTATTTTTGAGAAACATGAAATTGGTCATGCGTGGCGTAATGAGCGCTGGAATTCCTTTTGTTTAGTGACCCCCAACTGGCAATGTCGGCTCCCCGGTTTTCCCTATGCGGGGCCAAATCCTGATGGGTTTATGGCGAAGCAGGAGATTGTTTCTTACTTAGAAGCCTATGCCCGCTCCTTTAATCCTCCCATTCGAGAGGGGGTCACAGTCTCAAGGGTGAGTTCGTCTGGAACCCAGTTTGCAGTGGCAACATCCATCGGCGAATATACGGCTGATCAAGTGGCGATCGCCACGGGGGGATACCACGTTTCAAAGATTCCGCCCATCGCCGCCCAACTTCCCCATGAGTTGCAACAAATTCATTCCGTACAGTACAAAAATCCCCAGGATCTTCCCGATGAAGTCTTGATTGTGGGCACTGGCCAGTCGGGTTGTCAAATTGCGGAAGATCTTCATTTAGCGGGAAAAACAGTCCACCTCGTTACCGGTAGTGCGCCCCGGGCACCACGTCGTTATCGGGGTAAGGATGTGGTGGAGTGGCTCGAACTCATGGGCTATTATGACCTCCCCATCGACCAGCATCCCCAGAAAGAAACAGTCCGCCATAAAACCAATCACTACGTCACCGGGCGGGACGGAGGGCGTGATATTGATCTGCGCCGCTTTGCCCAACAAGGAATGCACCTCTATGGTCGCTTACAAGGTATTACCGGACAGACTCTCCACTTCGGGAACGATTTAAAACAAAATTTAGATCAGGCTGATGCCACCGTGGTGCGCATCCAACGTAATATTGATAAATTCATCGCCGATAATCACCTCACTGCTCCCCCAGAGGCCCATTATCAGCCCGTCTGGGAGCCAGAATTAGAACTATCATCCCTCAACCTCAAAGAAACTAATATTGGTGCAGTTATTTGGGCGACGGGCTTTCGCTTGAACTTTAGTTGGATTGATCTCCCCATCTTTAATGAATTGGGAGAACCCTTACATGACCGAGGGGTAACTGCCGTAGATGGATTATATTTCCTTGGTTTACCCTGGCTCTATACCTGGGGCTCTGGTCGTTTTTCCGGTGTCGCTCGCGATGCAGAATATTTGGCGACACAAATTACAGCAAGGCTTTTGGTTCCGGCTTCTGCTTAACAACCGAACGAAGGATTATTAATCCGGTTTCAGTTAAAAGACGTTCATTAGGAATTCTAAACTTCCTCAATCAAATAAAAACCGAGTTCCTGACTTAGTGGCGAGCAGTTTACTAAGTTATGATGATCATAGTTTTTCGATTTAAACATTATGGCTACTTCTGCTTTTCCTGTGCTGCAACGTTTGTCGAATTCCATACCGCTTGATGGTGCTGTTCAGCTTGATTTGGTGGAAGGGGTTCTGATTTTTCGAGCTTCAGTACAGGTACAGGCGCGGGTTGAAGTTTTGTTGGAGAAGCAGCAGTCTGAAGGATTGACCGAGGCTGAGGAGGAAGAATTGGACTGTTATGAAGAAATTGATGATTATTTGAGTTTTGTGAATCGGACAGTTCGTAATGCTGCTGCTGGGAGCATGGTGGCATAGGAAATGGGTAGGTCACCACTTCCAGAAAAAATTCAAAATAAAGTCAGAGCAAGGGCTAAGGGTCTATGTGAGTATTGTCATGGGGTGGAGTTATGGCAGTATGTTCGCTTCACGATTGATCATGTCATTCCACAGGCTCGGAGCGGTTCGGATGATGTGGAAAATTTGGCGTTGGCTTGTTTTCATTGCAATCATAAAAAGTCAAGTTTCGTGACAGGAGCTGATCTGCTGTCAGGGGCAGAAGTTCGCTTGTTTAACCCGCGTTGTGATCGATGGACTGATCATTTTGTTTGGGCAGAAGATGGAGTTATTTTGGTAGGTTTAACAGAAATTGGGCGGGCAACGATCGCCAGATTAGATATGAATCGGGAGCGCGTTCTGTTGATTCGGCAAGCGGATCGAGATGTTGGACGACATCCTCCGAAATTGGATCGGCTGTTGGGGGATAGTGGAACTAGCGATGATCGCGTTTAAATCAGACCTTGTTTTGTGGCTTGGTAAATGGCTTGGTAGCGGTTTTTAGCTTGTAGTTTACTCAAGGTGCGGTTTAGGTGGAATTTTACGGTACTTTCACTGATGTGGAGCTGCTGGGCAATGTCGCGATCGCGCAGCCCTTTGGTGAGGAGCGCTAAAACCTGACGTTCCCGTTGGGATAGTGATTCTTTTGATTTGTAGACTTGGGTGGTCGCTCCATAGGGCAAAGTAAGGCGAATTTGGTGAACTGCTTCCTGGGCGTTGATCCCGACATCGCAGTTCCCCCCAAGGGTTTGTACGAAAAATTCAATGTCGGCAAAAGGCGATCGCCCTGTGTTTTTCGTCGGGGTAGGGGCAGCGATGATGCCTTCGAGACAAATTTCCGTATCACCGTAGATGAGTCGGCAATAGTGACAGTTGAATTGATTGAGAATTTCTACGGTTTTAATCAAGAGATAGGTCGAACTCGGTGTCAGAGGTCGTTCCGTACCAATCAAACTAAGCTGGCTGGTACTTAAAAGGCTGCCCAGGTGATCCGAGAGGGGGTGAGATTCTCTTGTCTGGCTTTTGTTGGGATCTTGGGGGCTTTTTTGGGCGGCATCTAAGGCGATCGCCCCAGCCATACATAGCACCTGCAAAACCTCTAAAAATTCTGGTAAAAAAGTTTCATGGCTAAAGGCTGCTAACACACCAATAATTCGCTGTTGACTGGCAAGGGGATAACCCGCAAAACCTTGAATTTCGTTGGCGATCGCCCAGTCACGGTTTTTTACCCAAGCTTCTTCCGCCAGGTGATTACTCAGGAAAGGAATCCCATTTTTGGCAATTTTTCCGACCTTATAGGCGCCCATGGGAACCCGTGCAAAACTGCCGTTAATGTTTTCAGACAGACCCGATGAGGCCACTAACCGGAGAGATTCCTGATCTGGCTCAGTTAACCAAATTCGCGCAAAGGCGCAATTAAAGTCTTTAATCAATGCTTCGGTTAAACGTTTGGCGATCAGCGTTGGTTCCAGACAACCGGAAATGCCCTGGGTAATGCGCTGAACCTTTTGCAAATCAACAATCAAGCAAGCAGAATCAAGCACGGCATCGGTAAATTAAGCACAAATTCTCTTTCTAGTTAACGCGAGCCAGCTCACCTACGTCAGTCAGTAGTGAACATTAGTACAGAAACCCGCAATTATCTGGAACTTTGGAGGAGATTAATCCAGAAAAGTTTCAGCGACTCGCTCTCCCAGAAGATCCGCTTTCAGTAATTTGGCGTATTTGCGAATGCTGGCTGTTTTTCTTTTGACACCCTATAGATGGCTGAAGTCAAACTATAAACGCCTTAGAAAAAACCAAAGCCAATGCTGCTGATTTCGGGTTAATTTTTCTGCCCATTGATTGAAACGATACTTTTCCCGTTGAGACCAGCCTTGGGTTAATTTCTGGCTATGCCAAACCAAAACAGCACAGGTATAGGCGACACAGATCGTCAAGGCAACGCTGGCCCAGTAATGGTAACCGAGGCTCAAGCGCACCACGGCCCAGGTGAGATGATCACGCCAGAGGGCAAATTCTCCCCGCAACGCCCAAACGCCGTAGCTCCCCAAGATCAGCCACAGCAAGGCGACCAATAGCCAACGCCAGAGGAAAGTGAACCGCACCAGCTTGCGGGCCAAGGGACTGAAATGATGGTCTGTTGGTGCTTCCTGAAGTTGGCGATCGCCCATATTTTTTCACCCTAAACATCTTTACCGAGTGGGTCAGGCCAAATCCTGGGATTGCCGCCGTTACCGGGAAGTTCCCCTGCAATGGCTAGGACAATTTTGTAACATTCACCGCTTCTTTGGTGACCGTGGGGGGTTGGCCATTACGGTTACGCCACCAGGCCAAGAGGGTACTGGCGACAAAAATACTAGAGTAAGAGCCGCAAATAAACCCAATAATCAAGGCGAGGGCAAAAAACTTGAGGGTCGAACCACCGAACAAAAAGATCGCCACCAGCGGCAATAGGGTGGTGAGGGTGGTATTGATCGAACGGCCCAGGGTTTGCCGGACGGAATGATCAACAACTTGATCGATGTTGTCTCCCTCGTCGGCCTTGAGATTCTCACGAACGCGGTCATAAATGACTACCGTATCATTCACAGAAAAACCAATAATCGTCAGTAGGGCCACGAGGAAAAGGCTATCTACTTCAACGCCCAACACCAGACCGAGTAGCGCAAAGACACCAGCCGTGACCAGCACATCATGGAACAATGCGGCGATCGCAAACAGCGCATAATCGAACTGAAAGCGGATACTCAAGTAGACAATAATCCCGAAAAAAGAAACCAGGAGGGCGAGCATCCCTTGGACAAACAATTCCCGACCAATGGTTGGCCCCACCGAGTCAATTTGGATCGTGCCAGGATCTAGGGCGCCCACTTCGGATTCTAGGGCGTCGAGCAAACGGCTGCGTTGATCCACATCAAGCTGCGGCGTCCGCACCGAAAACGTTGTCCGCTCTTGGCCCAAAATTTGCACCGTACTACTGCCGACCCCCTGGTTATTCACCACGGTTTGAATTATCGCTGTTTCTAAAGGATCAGTACAGTTGCCAGCCACCGTACAGTCGAGGGCCACTTGGATTTTTGTGCCCCCAACAAAGTCGAGACTGGGTCGGAGGGGCGCTTGGAGTTGGTTGAAGGAAATGCCCATAAACAACACACTCGCAAGGATGGCGATCGCCGAGATGGACCACCAAAGGAGACGCTGTTTAATGACGCTAAATTTAAAAGTCATCGGGTTAACAACAGACTAGAGGGCAAAGAAAATTAGTTAGGGACTTTGGGCGCAAACAACTTGGGATTTTGACGCACCGCCGGTAAGCCCAATACCGTTAACAGCAGTAAAGTGCGGCTGCAAGTCACTGCCGTAAACATACTCACCCCCACCCCGATCGCCAAGGTCAACGCAAAACCTTTTACCAAACCCGAACCCAAGAAAAAGAGGGCCGCACAGGCGATCAAAGTGGTGACATTACTGTCGAGAATGCTGGAGAAAGCGTTAAAAAATCCCGATTCCACGGCCCGGTATAGGGTATTTCCCTTATAGATTTCCTCCCGGGTGCGCTCAAAGATCAGCACATTGGCATCCACGGCCATACCGATGCTGAGAATAAAACCAGCAATCCCCGGTAACGTCAGCGTAACCCCCACAAGGGAGTAGCAGGCCAAAGTGAGGAGGGTATAAACCACTAACGCCACATCTGCGATCAGCCCTGGCAAACGGTAATAGACTGCCACAAAGATCAACACCAGAATTAGGCCCGCAATCCCTGCATAGATACTTTGGCGAATGGAATCTTGGCCTAGGGTTGCCCCTACGGTACGGTTCTCGACCACGGCCACCGGGAAGGGTAACGACCCACCCCGAATCTGAATCGCGAGATCACTGGCCGTATCAATATCAAAGTTGCCGGTAATGGTCACGTTCCCTCCGGCGATCCCTTGGGCGGTATATTCTGGGCCAACGGTGGGGGCGCTGAGGAGGGCATCATCTAAGAAAATGCCGACACTCCGGCCTGTACCAGCTAGACCTTTTGTGATTTCTGCAAAAAGTTCGGCCCCTTCACTATTGAAATTGAGAAAAACTTGCCAACTGTTGCCCGTTTGGGTGGGGGCTGGTTGGGCATTGGTGACGTATTCGCCGACTAGACCAACGGGTTCAAACAGAGCGAGGATCTCTTGATCGAGACTGTCAATATTGGTTTCTAATTCTTCGATCTCGGCATCGCTAGCGGCAGGGCTTGCACTGCCACGGAGACTGGTTAACTGGGCGTCGAGTTGGCGACGGAGGGCGTACTTTTCTTGGAATTCGGCTTCGGTGCCAGGGTTTTGGGGCCGAAACTCGAGCTGGGCCGTGCCACCGAGAACCCGTTCAGCCTGCTCAGGATCTGTCACTCCAGGCAATTGCACGAGGATCCGGTCGTTCCCCACGAGTTGGGTGATGGGTTCGGCTACTCCTAGACCATTGATGCGATTTTCGATGACTCGCTTCACGGCAGCTGTATCATCGGCCTCAACGACGACTCCTTCGGCATTGGGTTGCACCTGGATCGTCAATTGGGCACCACCTTTGAGATCCAGACCGAGCTGGAGGGGTAAGGTTGTCAAAATCGTGATGGCGATCGCCACCAAAAAAAGAATTGCAACTATGATTAACCGTTGTTTTTGCATGATGGATCTAGGAGGATGAACCGCAGTTGGTCGCTGGTGTTTAGACGTTCAGGGCCAACATATTTTGCACTGCTTCGACGATGTTGTCCGGTTGGACGATGGTGAGTCGCTCCAGGGTACCGTTGTAGGGGGTGGGAATATCCTGGGACGAGAGACGCATTACGGGGGCATCTAATTCGTCAAACAGTTGCTCGTTGATCAAGGACATCACTTCCGCCGCAATCCCCGCCGTTTTCATACATTCTTCGACGATGATCACCCGGTGGGTTTTCTTCACGGATTTGGCGATCGCCTCCATATCGATGGGCTTCAGGGAGATGAGATCAATCAATTCTGGATCGATGCCTTGTTTTTCGAGGGTTTTAATCGCCTGGGTGCAATGGTGACGCATCCGCGAATAGGTCAGAATCGTCACATCTTTCCCTTCCCGTACCAATTCCGCCTTATCGAGGGGCAGCACATATTCCCCATCGGGCAAATTCTCTTTCAAGTTGTAGAGCAGCACGTGTTCAAAGAAAAGCACGGGGTTTTCGTCACGAATCGCCGCTTTTAATAAACCTTTGGCATTGTAAGGGGTGGAACAGGCGACGATCTTCAAACCAGGGACAGCTTGGAAATAGGCTTCTAGACGCTGGGAGTGTTCAGCCCCCAACTGCCGACCGACCCCCCCAGGCCCACGGATCACCATTGGAATTGTAAAATTACCGCCGGATGTGTAGCGCAACATCCCAGCGTTATTGGAAATTTGGTTAAAGGCCAACAGCAAAAAGCCCATATTCATCCCTTCGATGATCGGCCGCAGTCCAGTCATGGCAGCGCCAACAGCCATCCCGGTGAAGCTGTTTTCTGCGATGGGTGTATCCAGAACGCGCAGGTCACCATATTTTTTCGCAAGATCCTTCGTTACCTTGTAGGAACCGCCGTAATGACCCACATCTTCGCCCATAACGAAGACAGTTTCGTCACGTGCCATCTCTTCATCGATAGCTTGACGCAGCGCATTAAAAAGTAAAGTTTCCGCCATATGAAATCGTTCTAAAACCTATCGCAGCAAGTGACATCGTATCATTCCTGAGCCTTTCTTGCGCCATCAATCTAGGTGGGATTGAAGCCGATATTTTTAGGGCTCTGGGGCCGGATTGAGAAACCCCATCGGCAGGGAGGCTCTGTCCGGTGGCGATCGCCTTTTGCGGGGGGAATGGCCAACCAGCCCCAATGGTGATCGAAAAACCCTTAAATTTTTCCTAAAAAAATGCAATTTGTAATCCCAAGAAAAAGCAGCAATTCTGCGGTAATTCCACCAAAAAAATACGGTTTTTGTCATCTACAAACCCCTTGAAGATAGTAGACAATAAAAATGTAGCAAGAAGTCGATTCTCTTAGGAGGTCATATATGTCTTTAGTACATTTCTCGCCGTTTTCTGAACTAGAAACAGTTCAGACCCAAATGAATCGCATTCTCGATGAACTTGCCGGCTGGCAAGGGGAAGGTCGCTCCCCCTGGCGTCCCTCTGTCGAGCTACTCAATGGGGACGCAGAATTAACCTTAAAAGCCGCCCTTCCTGGCATTGCCGCTGACGATATCGATATTCAGTTGACCCGTGAATCAGTCCGCCTCTCCGGGGAATATAAATACGAAGAAGAAAAAGAAGATGAAGGCTGCTATCATTCTGAATTCCGCTATGGAAAATTTGACCGCACCATTGCGCTTCCGGTCGCCGTCGACCACGAAAATGCCACAGCAGAATTTAAAGATGGCATTC
The DNA here is from genome assembly GCF_001693295.1 of Picosynechococcus sp. PCC 8807. Lineage (NCBI taxonomy): Bacteria > Bacillati > Cyanobacteriota > Cyanophyceae > Chroococcales > Geminocystaceae > Picosynechococcus > Picosynechococcus sp. PCC 8807. The sequence goes on along the minus strand of NZ_CP016483.1, from coordinate 707,230 downwards.
TTACCCTGAAGCTGCCCAAAGTTGTTCCCGCAGCGAAAAAAGTTGTCAAACTACAACTGGGTAAAAGCCCCGAAACTCAAAAAGCTCTCGAAGAACCGACTGAATAGTTCACGGACTGTCATTTTCCATGACGCCGTCAAAACATAAATACTGTGCTGGCCTTCCCCAAATTTTCGGGGAGGCCATTGTTTTTTTGAGTAACTGACAGGGCCTGCGCCAATGTGAATTTACAATAAAGTTTGGCTATATATCTAAAGAAGCAATGAAGTATAAAGCTTTTCTTTGAATTGTCCAGGAAAGCAATGCTCAACAGACCTGGAACTTTATCATGGAGGTAGTCAAGAAAACTGGGGATTGCTGGGGGGAGAAACATCATGAAGCAACTGTTGCCACTGAACCACCTACGGCCGATCACGTCGAAATCGGTTCGCCGCAGCCCAAAGACTGACCCATCAGGGCGAGCCAATGTATCATCGGAAGAGACAGTACTGCAATCAACAGAGATGATCCCGGACATGACTCCAGGCCGTGATTTTGAAACCTCCTTAGCTCCCGTAGAATCATCGTTACCGAAGCCAGAAATCCCCCCTGAACAGGTTGTTTTTGATTTCTTTGCCCAAACGCTACAAACCGCTTCTCTTGATGAGTTCTTGGGGTTATTTCAAGGGTTTTTCGTTGGTTATGACACGGCCCAATGTCCGGAACCCCTGCAACAAGCAAGTTATCAGCTGATTATTGGCAATCGGCGCACGGGATTTATTGCGGTTCTTAAACGGTGTTGTTATCTATTTATCGAAACTTGCCTTAATCAAGAAAGCATCCAGCACATTACTCAACTGGCCCATTTGCTGTTGACGCCAACATCGCAGACGGGTAATGCGTCGTTGACCACAGAGCGATTTCAGGATTGGCTACGGGGATTTATTCAGAGTGAGGAATGTCGGGTCTTGCGGGTCTTGGCGCCTCCTAGTGAGACAAATCAACGGACTTGGGGCGATCGCTATGTCGGTTTTATGTTATTTGCCCAAGCGACAGATCCACAATCTTCCCCCGAACAACAACGGGCCTCTAAGCTGCTTTACCAACTATTTAATAACCGCTATCGCTACCGCTTGGTGATGTACCTGTCAACGAAGGGAAAAATGACAGCGACAGGGGAGGCCATTAAAAATCCTACCCTCATTGAAGATGTAACCCTGAATCTGATTCACCGTTTAGTGGTTAAAAAGCAGCCCAGTTACCCAGATATCGCCACGCAATTTTTAGCCCAGACAGACGAGCACACCTTTGTCACTTGGCAGCCCTATTTTGTTGACTATTTGTTCTGTGCCATGACTTCACCACGCCGTTTGAAGTGGCTGCCCGATAAGATTTTGCAACATCTGAAACAGTGTTATCCCGCAGGAGACAGTATCACCCTAGACCGGGCGCTGATTACTGATGTTTGTCGCAATTTGATCCATTACCTACTCAATCCTGAACATTTGCAAGATTTATCCCATCCTCTGCCCGTTTTAATGATTCAGCGGGAATATTTAACCCACAGTATTTTGTTGTTGAAATTGGTATTGGTCGCGCCAGAAACCTATGGTGAACTGATGCAAGCCCTCAATCTTCTGCTCGGACAATATCAAGACCAGCCCAAGGCAGAGTGCCAGTGGCTCATGGGCTTTTTTGAGACGGTTCAGGTTATTTTGGCGTTGGTGCTGACGGCTCCCCAGTATTGCCCGGTTGTGCCTGAGTAGTCGTGGTTAACTTTAGGCAGTCCCTATCCAAAAGCTCGAAAAAAAAGGACAATAGAAAGGTTATTTTGATGTAAATCTTGATTTCTATTTGTTATGAGCGACAATCGACGTAGCCGGGTAGTCACCGAAGGTCATCAGCGGAGCCCAAACCGCGCCATGCTCCGGGCTGTGGGCTTTGGGGATGATGATTTTAGTAAACCAATTGTGGGCTTGGCGAATGGGTACAGTACGATTACGCCATGCAATATGGGAATCAATGACCTCGCCCAGCGAGCGGATAAGGCAATCCGGGAAGCGGGAGCGATGCCGCAGATGTTTGGGACGATCACCATTAGTGATGGGATCTCCATGGGTACGGAGGGGATGAAGTATTCTTTGGTTTCCCGTGATGTGATCGCTGACTCCATTGAGACGGCTTGTAATGGCCAAAGCATGGATGCGGTTCTCGCCATTGGCGGTTGTGATAAGAATATGCCGGGGGCAGTGTTGGCGATCGCCCGGATGAATATTCCCGCAATTTTTGTCTATGGTGGCACGATCAAACCCGGTCATTTAGACGGGGAAGATCTCACGGTGGTCAGTGCGTTTGAGGCAGTGGGTGAATTTAGCGCCGGAAAAATCGACGAAGAAAGATTATTAGCCGTTGAGAAAAATGCTTGTCCGGGAGCGGGTTCCTGCGGCGGCATGTACACTGCCAATACGATGTCCTCGGCTTTTGAGGCGATGGGGATTAGTTTGCCCTACTCCTCGACGATGGCTGCCGAAGACGAAGAAAAAGCTGTCAGTGCGGAAGAGTCGGCACGCGTTTTGGTCAATGCGATCAAGAAGCAGATCCTGCCGAAGGACATCCTCACGCGCAAGGCATTTGAAAACGCGATTTCTGTGATTATGGCCGTGGGCGGCTCGACAAATTCAGTCTTACATTTGTTGGCGATCGCCAATACTATCGGTGTGGATCTTACCATTGATGACTTTGAAACCATCCGCCAGCGCGTCCCCGTCATCTGTGACCTCAAGCCCTCTGGTCGCTACGTGGCTACCGATCTCCACAAAGCGGGCGGCATTCCCCAGGTGATGAAAATGCTCTTGGATCACGGTCTTCTCCATGGCGACTGTCTAACAATTACTGGCAAAACCGTCGCTGAAACCCTCGCTGACATTCCCAGCGAACCCTCTCCCGATCAGGATGTGATTCGTCCTTGGGATAAGCCGATGTACGAAAAAGGACACCTGGCGATCCTCAAGGGCAACTTGGCCGAAGAAGGTTCCGTCGCGAAAATTAGCGGCGTAAAAAATCCCCGGATCACTGGCCCTGCCCGTGTTTTTGAGTCCGAAGAAGAATGTCTCGATGCAATCCTGGCTGGCAAGATTGTTGCTGGTGATGTGGTGATTGTTCGTTACGAAGGGCCGAAGGGTGGCCCCGGAATGCGGGAAATGCTAGCGCCCACCTCCGCAATTATTGGCGCTGGTCTAGGGGATTCTGTCGGTCTGATCACCGATGGTCGTTTCTCTGGCGGAACCTATGGTCTCGTGGTCGGACACGTTGCCCCTGAAGCGTTTGTGGGTGGCAATATTGCCCTCGTGGAAGAAGGAGACAGCATCACCATCGATGCCCACGAAAAACTGTTGCAAATCAATGTTTCTGATGAGGAGCTGGCAAAACGTCGTGCCGCTTGGAAACCCCGTGAACCTCGTTATAAGCGTGGTGTTTTGGGTAAATATGCCAAGATTGTTTCCACCAGTAGTAAAGGTGCAGTGACAGATATCGATCTGTTCTAAACGATTCAAAGTTAAAAGGGGCTTAATTATTTAATTAAAGCCCTTTTTTATTGAGGCACTCTTCTTATTAGATAGATTCATGACACCCCCTATTCAAAAAAGCCTTGATAATTTTCTTGAAGATGACAACTTTAAAGTTGTGATAGTCAAAGGCTCATGGGGTGCAGGAAAACATTTTTCATACAGAAATATTTGCAAGAAAAAAATCAAAACTTGGTTTTCGAGCTTATTCCTACATATCATTATTTGGCATCAAGGATATTGATAGCCTCAGGCATCAAATTTTCATTAATTTTGAGCCTTTAAAAGAAGAAGATTTAGCTAGTAACAGTCTAAATATAGTCAAACCTTTTTTAGACAGCAAATAAATGATTATTTAAAGCTAAATGGCTAATATCAAACAACTCCCTAATGATGTCATCCAGTTAATTGCGGCCGGTGAAGTGATTGATTCCCTAGCGGCAGTGGTACGGGAGTTGGCAGAAAATGCCATTGATGCCGGGGCGACACGCATTAACATCGATATTCAGCCCCAACGTTGGCAAATTCGCGTTGTAGATAATGGTCAGGGAATGGATTTGGAGGATTTGCAACAGTGCGCCCTCCCCCACCGGACAAGTAAGATTGGCGATCGCCAAGATTTAGCCCACATCAAAAGCCTCGGATTCCGGGGGGAAGCTCTCCACAGCATTGCCCAGGTGGCGAAGCTGACCATCGCCAGTTGCCAAGATGGGCAACCCGGTTATCAACTCACAGTGCAGCAAAATCATGTTTCGGAACCACTGCTCAAGCCGATGGCCGTGGGAACGATGGTGACGGTGACAGATATTTTTCAGAATTTTCCGGTGCGACGCCATGCCTTACCGGCGATCGCCCAGCAATTAAAAACCGCCCAGCAAATTATTTATCATTTAGCTTTATGTCAGCCACAAATTACTTGGCAAGTGACCCAAAATAATCAACCCTGGTTTGCCATTAGTGCTGGAAAAAATGCCCAGGATATTTTGCCGCAACTGCTGAAATCAATTAATATTCAAGACTTACTTTATCGGTGCTATCAAGCCGCAGATTTTCTAACAGAATATCAGCCTAGTTTTGTAACAAGTTATTTAGAATTAATCCTTGGTTTACCAGACCGTTGTCACCGCCACCAAGCTGACTGGTTAAAGCTTGGCATAAACGGAAGAATTGTGAGATTTTCGGCCTTAGAGCAGGCGATGATGAAAGCTTTTTCTCGCACACTGCCGCGCGATCGCCATCCCGTTTGTTTTGTCCATCTCCACGTGCCGCCAGAACAAATCGACTGGAATCGTCACCCTGCAAAAAGTGAAATTTATCTGCAAAATCAAGCCCTCTGGCAGGAGATTATCCCTCAGGCGATCGCCAAAAGTTTAAGTTTTAGTGAAGTGAGTTTGCCGCGTATCGAAAATCAACGGGTTTTAAATCTCATTCAAGCCGCAGAAAAATCAGAAAGTTATTCACTTAAATCATTAGAAAAACAAGCCGATATTACCTCAGAAAATCCATTAAAAAAATCCTTAAAAGTGATTGGTCAAGCTCGCAATACCTATATTTTAGTGGAGCATACCGAAGGGATTTGGCTGGTAGAACAGCACATTGCCGATGAGCGGGCAATCTATGAAGATTTACACAAAAATTGGCAGTTGGTTTCTCTCTCCCAACCGATACTTTTAAACCATTTATCTCCTAAGCAAATCGAGCAATTAACAGAGAATATTGGCCTTGAACTGGAAGTTTTTGGGGAAAATATTTGGCGAGTGAATACCATTCCGAGCGCTTTGCAAGATAATCCTGACTTAGAAGCAGCTTTACTAGAACTCAGCCTAGGGGGAGATCTCGATGCCGCCCAGGTAGCGATCGCCTGCCGGACTGCTGTCCGTAATGGCACACCGCTAGATTTCCCAGCCATGCAAACAATTATTGATCGTTGGCAAGGGTGTCAAAATCCAAGCACCTGTCCCCATGGACGACCCATTTATCTGGCCCTAGAAGAAACATCCCTTTATCGTTTTTTCCGTCGCCATTGGGTTTTGGGCAAGAGCCATGGCATTACCGAAAAATGAGTATTTTAAAAGTTAATTGACCTTTTACCGTTATCTAGAAAAAAATGCTTGAGCTTGACCAGATTTTTGTCACTGCTGCCCAAATGCAGCACCTTGAAACAGCAATTTTTAACCAAGGAATGCCGATACCAGCCCTTATGGAAAAGGCGGCGGGGTTAATTGCCCAATATATTCAAAATCATTATCCTTTAAAAGATTATCGAAAAATTAGCGTTTTAGTGGGGCCTGGTCATAATGGTGGCGATGCCTTAGTTGTTGCGCGGGAGTTATCTTTTGCGGGTTATGAAATATGCTTATTTCGTCCCCTAGAAAAGCTAAAATCCCTGACCCAAAGCCACTGGGATTATGCACAATTTTTAGGAATTCCCCATACAAAAGATCTTGATATTTTTCTGGAAAGTCATTTAATTATTGATGGTTTATTTGGCTTTGGTTTAACACGGCCGATTACGGGAGATTTAGGTTTATTAATCGATGAACTGAATGAATCAGGACGGCCCATTGTCAGTATCGATTTGCCTTCGGGGCTCCATACCGATACCGGGGCAGTGTTGGGTACAGCGATTCAAGCAACGGAAAGTCTTTGTTTAGGGCTTTGGAAACGAGCCTACGGCCAGGATGCCGCCACGCCTTATCTAGGTAAAATTAACCGCCTTGATTTTGGTATTCCCTCCCATTTAATTGCAGAAACTTTATCTGCCAAAAATACGATTCAAGGCATTTCCCAAAGCTTGTTACAACGTTTGTTACCCCTGGGGCGATCGCCGTTAACCCATAAATACAAACAGGGCCATTTATTGCTCATTGGTGGCTCCCAAACTTACCTGGGCAGTGTGCTGCTGGCGGCTTTGGGGGCGCGGGCAACGGGGATTGGTATGCTCACCATTGCGGTGCCAGAATCCTTGAAATTATTGGTGGTGGCCCAACTGCCGGAAGCCTTGGTGCTTGGTTGCCCGGAGGATGAAACGGGGGCGATCGCCCAACTGCCAAGCCTAGACTTTTCCCGATATCAAGCGGTGGCCTGTGGCTGTGGTCTGACCCTTGCGGGGGCGACTAATTTAATGCCTGACCTCATGCCGCGGGAAGTGCCTCTAGTGTTAGACGCCGATGCCCTCAATTGGCTAGCCGAGGAAGATTTAGAAGTGCTTCAAAACCGTCATTTCCCCACAATTTTGACGCCCCATCTCGGCGAATTTAAGCGTCTATTTGCTGACCAAATCCCCATCACCGCCGACCGATTCCAGATGACCCAAAAGGCGGCCCAACTGACCGGGGCGATCGCCCTTTTGAAGGGGGCAAAAACTGTTATTGCCCGTCCCGATGGCGTGACCCATTGCATTACAGAAAGTACCCCAGCTTTAGCTAGAGGCGGTAGTGGCGATGTTCTCCTTGGTTTAATCGGTGGCCTTTTGGCCCAACATCCAGAAGCACCCTTAGAGGTCGCTACAGCAGCCGCTTGGTGGCACGCCCAGGCCGGAATTCGCGCCGCCCAGGCCAGAACTGTTGCCGGGGTTGATGGGGTCACGTTGGCGGAATTTCTCGTTGAAGTTTTACAGCAATGGCAAACAAAATCTGTCTGAGCGTAAAAGAAATAAGCTAGGGAGACGGTTGAAAAACTTGCAGCAAAATCTTTAGGGGCGGTTTTTGCCAGTAATCAATGTGGGAGACGATCAAGTTATCAGCGTTGATTTCCAAAAGACTATGGCCAGAAATGCGTAATCGGGGTTGCCAGGGCAGAGGACAGGTCATGGATAAAGTCCACTCGCTGCGGATGGTCTGTTGAGTTTGCTGGAGGTCGTGGAGTTCCAAGTGAATATCCCGAAACCAGCGCCCTAAAAAACCAATCATTTTTTGATAGCGATCGCGCCCCCGGAACCGATTGAGGGGGTCTTGGAAAAAAACATCGTCACTGTAGATGGCAAAGGTTTGATCCTGGGGAAAGTTTTGGTAATCCTGGCGCAAGATATCAAGGAGATCCATCGACAAAACCGGTAACTACTGGGTACTAATTTCAAGGCGGGCTTGGCTGCTGGTTTCCGTTGTGTCTTCTGGGGGGTCAGCGGCGGCTTGTTCACCATAGCCCACCACGAGCCAACGATAATCACCGGGGAGAGCCTCGGCCAGGTAAGTTTGGACGGCCTGGGCCTGCTGTTGGGCAAGGCTTGTCGCTTTAGTGGCATCGTCCCCAACTTGATAACTGCGAATGGTGATCGTTTGCCGCTCCTGTTGCTGGAGATCGATGGCGATCGCCCCAAGAATTTCGGCGGCATCGGCGGCGAGTTGCCCATCGGCACTAAATAGGGCATTGCTGGGCAGGGTGATTTTTAACGGTTCTGGATTTTGCGAAGTTGCTGCGGGGATCGCCTGGGGGTCAAAGGTGCTGGGATCAGCGGCGAGGAGTTCGGTCAAATTGTTGAGGCGATCGCCGAGATCCGCCTGTTGTTGACTCAGATCGAGTTCTGCCTCTAGTTGTTGGGTGCGCGCTTCGAGGACATCCAGTTGGGCCTGAATACCGGCAATTTCTTGTTCGATGGCGGCCCGGTCTTCAGCCGATAATTCAGCAATGGTTTCGTTGAGGGTCGGCTTAGCGATTCCAGCAGAATTTGTCGCCCATAACCGTAAAAATAATGGCGGTTTTGGCGCGGCCCGTGGCATAAAATGACCCACCAGGATCCCCAAGGCGATCGCCCCGAAACCAGAACCCAGCAAAAGCGCTGTGCGGCCCAAGGTTGCGATGATCCATTTTGTTACAGAAAAGCGGGATTTCGTTGACGGTATTGGGGGGTGGGGTGAAGATGAACTCACAGTTGTCGTCGCCATCGGCACAATAATTTATCGCTATTCTAATGCCCTAGAGACCCCACCGCTCAGGTTTATGTAAACCATTTCCTGGCCGTTCTATCCTTTTTTTGCCGCTCTTTCCCCCCCTGAGATCATGTCTATCTCCACCGCCGACCCCCAGCTCATTACGGATCCACTCCACAGCCCTTTCCCTATCCCTTGGCAGTGGATTTTAGAGACCCAAGCTACGGTGGCCGCCGGGAACCAGAGTAGTGCCGATGTGTGTCGCAGTCCTGCCTTAAATAATGGTCGCCATCAGTACGCCGCCTACAGTCGTATCCAGTTAGCACTGCGCCCGCAACTCCAGGAAAGTCAGGTCACCAGTGTTTTATTTGTGGAAAATTTGCAAACAGGCATTTTAAGCACGGTAATGGCGCGATCGCCCCTCGCTCCCCAAGCATTTCAAGAAGTCGAAGGTAACGATGCTGCAGGTTTAATTTCGCTATTGATTCCCGTATCTTGGTCTGCCGATGGCCAAAGGCTCCTGGCGCGGCAGTTTGAAGGCTTTTTTAACAGTGGCGTGATGTCAGATTTTGCGGTGGTCTGGGATGCCAAAACCCAACGGAGTATCACCCTCCAACCCAATATCGAAGCCGAATATAGCCATGCCATTTTGTTGGGCTGGAGCGAGCAATATGCTGAGGATGTCCTATTCCAAACCGGGGTGATGGGGGAGGAAACCTGGCCCATTTGGCGGGTGAGTCCCAGTGGGGATACAAACCTTGCCAGGGAAAATCACGGCGTGGTCTACGGTGATCTCCTTTCTCCAGCTTGGTTTGGCAGTGACGGGGAATTTAACATTTAATGTCAACTTCGGAAAAAACTGCGGCGATCGCCCCCAGCCCCTTTTACACTGACTAAAAACGATATAAAGATTTTTATCGAAACTTGCTATGACACAGTTTTGGTCAGAGATTGCTCCCCAGGCCTATTTTTGGTTCAAGGCTTTCCATATTATCGGTGTGGTGGTTTGGTTTGCGGGGTTGTTTTACCTCGTGCGCCTTTTTGTCTACCATGCCGAAGCCGAAAAGGAACCCGAACCCGCCCGGAGCATCCTCAAAAAACAATATGAGTTGATGGAAAAGCGCCTCTACAACATCATTACCCAACCGGGAATGTTTGTGACTGTGGCCATGGCGATCGCCGTGATCAGTACCGAACCGGGGGTTCTAAAAGCCTGGTGGCTCCATGCGAAATTGGCCTTGGTTGTCCTGTTATTGGTCTACCATTTCTTCTGCGGACGGATTATGCGCAAGCTGGCAGCAGGCACTTGCACCTGGACAGGTCAACAGTTCCGCGCCCTCAACGAAGCGCCGACCCTCCTGTTGGTAACCATTGTGATGTTGGCCGTGTTTAAAAATAGTTTGCCCCTCAATTGGACAGGGGGTTTAATTCTGGCGTTGATTGTTTTTATGGCCGCCGCAATCCAACTCTATGCGAAAAAACGTCGTAAGGATCAAGAAAAACTCCGGGAAGCCCAGAGCCAAGTGGCCACCTCTAATCCTTAAAATCAGCCCTTGATTTTGTGCGTTTAAACCAAGTAAAAGTCCCTGGATTCTGTCAAAAATCTAGGGACTTTGCTATGTACATCAAGCTTAAAATTCAAACAAGAAAAACCCAATCACTTTTCAATGGCTTACCATTTTTTGTAGGGTAAAAATTTGCCGCACATGGTTACTTGCACGCGATCGCCTTTGGGGTCTTCGACCTTATCCACTTCAATGGAAAAATCAATGGCACTCATGATCCCATCGCCGAATTTTTCGTGGATCACTGCTTTGACTGGCATCCCATACACTTGCATGATTTCGTAGAAGCGATAGATCAACGGATCGGTTGGAATGACGGGCTCTAGGGAACCTTTGAGGGGCGGTTCGGTAAGTGCTGCGGCGAAATCTTCCGGTAAACCGACGGCGGTGACGAGGGTTTTTGCTTCCGTCTCATCGGCACTGGCTTGACGGTAGAATACAGCAGCGACCCAAGTTTCATCGCGGCCAACTTTTTCGCCGAGGGTCGCAAAATTAAGACCTGTTGCTTTTTTGGCAGCAAGTAACTTTTCGGTAATTACGGCGATCGCCATAGAAATGTTTCTCCGTTATCAAATAAATTCAACTGCACAGAATTGGCGGACAATTTGAGTAATTAATCAGAGCAAATTTGTCCGGGCCATATCACGAAATATCAGCCTCTAACTTGATTTACTGAAATAATTTTTGTGAGGAAAATGTTCCAGTAAGTGTTAGGAGGAAGACTTTTGTGGAGTGGTTGCTTGCTATTAAACGGTTTAAAAAATCAACGCAATGTAATTAAAGATACGCTTTTAAATGGCAACAATTGTATGTTGAACCTGGGAAACTATAACAAAAATCAACACTTCACGACAAAAGCACATCGAATTAATCCTAAAAATACATGATGCAAATTGTCGCTCCGGCCGATGTAACTAAAGCTGGGCGATCGTCTTTCCCTCGGCTGACCCCGATTTGACAATGTGTTTTTAAAACACCACAATAGGGGTGTGGCGAAAATATCTGTTGCCAATTGAGGTGTCGATGATGGCGAACCAACTCCCCATTCCTGCTTTTTTTAATCCCCAGACCGTTGGTGAGATCTGGCGTGTCCCCTATCTAGACCGGGCTGCCGCGGCTGAAACCTGGGCCAAGGAACACGGGATTCAGCCGGCCACCACTGACCGCTGTCGCGTTTGTCTGCTGATGGTCGATGTGCAAAATACCTTTTGTATCCCGGAGTTTGAACTGTTTGTCGGCGGCCAATCGGGACTGGGGGCCGTGGAAGATAACCGACGTTTGTGTGAATTTATCTACCGAAATCTCGGAACAATTACCACCGTTACCCCCACCATGGACACCCACAAGGCGGTGCAAATTTTTCACCCGGTCTTTTGGGTCAATGGAGCAGGCGAACATCCCCAACCCGCGAGCAATATTAGCTTTGCGGAGGTTGAACAGGGTCTTTGGCGCGTCAATCCGGCGATCGCCTTTAGTACGAAGCACGACTACGAAGACTTACAACAGTATGCCCGCCATTACACCGCCCAACTCAGCCAAGCAGGGAAATATCCCCTGACGATTTGGCCCTACCACGCCATGCTCGGAGGAATTGGCCATGCCCTTGTGCCAGCGGTGGAAGAGGCTCTGTTTTTCCATAATTTAGTGCGCCATAGCCAAACCCATTTTGAAATTAAAGGAGATAATCCCCTCACGGAAAATTATTCTGCGTTGCGGCCAGAGGTCTTAGACGATGCCCATGGACAACCCATTGCTCAGGAAAATACCCGTTTCCTGCAAAAATTGTTGGCCTTTGATGCGCTGATTATTGCGGGGCAGGCGAAAAGTCACTGTCTAGCCTGGACGGTGGACGATTTACTCTCGGAAATTTTGCGTCATGATCCAGCCTTAGCAAAGAAAGTTTATCTTTTGGAGGACTGTACTTCTCCGGTCGTGATTCCTGGGGTAGTTGATTTTACAGCCCAGGCCGATCAAGCCTTTGATCGATTTGCCGCCGCCGGGATGCAGCTTGTCAGTTCGACGATGGCGATCGCCGATTTTCCGGGGTTAAATCTTTAGTTGTCTGGGGGAGGGAATTGTGTACAATCTAGCCAACGTGAAAACCTCCCCTACAATAGGAAAATAACAATACACAGACAAAAGAAGGGTCTATGGCTACGGAAAAGACGGCAAGTGAAGCGGCTTTATCGGAACGGGAGATCGAAATTGTCGATTTGGTGGCAGCGGGTCTGACGAACCATGAGATTGCGGCGCGCCTCGACATTAGCAAGCGCACGGTGGACAACCACATTAGTAATATTTTGACAAAAACGGCGACGGATAATCGCGTTTCCCTGGTGCGCTGGGCGTTACAGTGGGGGAAAGTGTGCCTGGATAATGTGAACTGTTGTGCCCTCCCGAATCAGTCCGCTACCTCGGATTCATGAACCATGCTTGGGCGATCGCCCTTCTAGGGATTTTGTGTATCGGCTGCCAGAGTACCAGTTTTGTGACGCCCCCAGCCGACCCCCTTGGCAATAATCTCAATAGTCTCCATAGCGAAAAAAATCCCCGCCTTTCCGATGAAGGCCGTTACCTGGTCTTTAGTAGCGATCGCCGCCAACAACGGCGTATTTTTTTGTATGATCTCGCCCAACGCAAGCTTTTGCCCCTGCCCGGTTTAAATCAACCCAATGTGTTCTATGACCAGCCAGACATTAGCCGTAATGGTCGCTTCATTGTCTACACTTCCGAGCAGGAAGGAAAAACCAATATTTATCTCTACGACCGCCAAACCTTCCAAAGCCAAAATCTGACCCGTACCTACATCGGTCAAGTGCGTAATCCTACCGTTAGTGGCGATGGTCGTTGGATAGCTTTTGAAGGCGATCGCACGGGGCAATGGGATATTGAAGTGATTGACCGCGGTGTTCAACCGGATTTAGTCGAAGCAGAATAAACCAAACCCCAAGACCCACTCGCGCGATATCTTGGGGTTGAATTTTATGTATTGTCCAAGGCATTGAAGTCTTACCCTCAATCGAGCCATAGGCCTACAGCTTAATGATTTCAAAAGCGGCCAAAGCAACGGCGATCGCCCCTAAAATCAAGGTGCCAGCCCCAGCAATGGTAACCGTTTTCCCGATCACGCTGACCCAGGCAGGGGCGACCCATGGCGCTTCACCCCGTTCTTGGAAATAGCCCAGATCTTCTAATTGTTGACGATAATCAGCGTCATAACGGGGCATCCGTGCAAAGGGCAAATTTCCTTCTGTGCGTTGGGGTAAGATGCGTCGCCGCTGATAAGGAACAGTATCTAAGCCAAAATTGTCGAGATATTCCTCAGAGTTTAAGAGAGCATCCACAAAGCCATTTAAACCCTGGGTCGCCAACAAAATTGACCAAGCCAGAACCTCTTTCTGACCATAAACATCCCGGCCCAGTACCCGCTGCACGCACATCCGCACAAAGCGATAGTTATTGTTCACGTCATAGTTCCGTTGCCGAAAAGACTCAGACAATAACAACGCCCGGATAAAGTCTTGGACGGTAATAAAACCTGATTTCAGCTTAGATTCTTGAACTTTTAGGCGATTTTGTTCAAGCATCTGCTGCTCATTGAAAATTTGACGATAGGCCGCCTGGATTAAGGTCTCAAAATCTGTTTTTGCAAAAGCCGATTCCACGCTAAATTGCTTGGGACTTTCTTCACTGCCGATAAAAAAATCTTGTACCCGTTGATTCTGAGAGCTTGGTTCGTAGGTCAATAGAGGTATAGTCATTTTTTTATAGTAAGTATTGACTTTATAAAATGAAAAGAATTAAGTTTATAAAAACTATAGACTAGACCAGGCAAAGTTTCGGGAAAGTTGCTTTTTTTAAAGTAAGGTTTATTTTTTTTAAGTTTTCACCACAATCCCCCTAAGGGTCTATGGACAATAGTACACTCGCCATTTAAGAAAGTATGATTTTTCCTATTTTTAGTTGCAAATTACAATAAGAAAACAAAAATCATATAACGATTCATAATTCAGGCAATCTCAAAAATATCATTGACAAATAAAGAAATAATTCTTGTTCAATTAGGAAAATATAAGCCTAATTCCCCGAAGTTTTATTGACTTAAATATTGGTCTCTTTGGATCTTTTGCCAGGGATGAAGCGGTAAGCATAAGTACTATTAAGATCTTATTGCAATGGAGCCAGATTGACACAGCCAATCTTTTGAAAATTATGTCAAGCGCTTTAGCCCATCGCCTTGATAGCCGATCTCTTGATGAATCATTGTGGCTGTATCCATCGATTGAGCATTGACCACTCCATAGCTTGGTGAGGAGGATGTTCGTGACCTGTGGGCATTTCCACTGGTGGGGAGTTTGCTTAATGGGTTCGAGGGTCGTGTCGTCACACCATTAGCGGACACAGAGGGAGACGGTTTTCTATTGGGGAAAATTACGGGGCAGTAAGCACTAGGTAATGCCACCCATGAGGAGATAAAAGCGCGCATGAACAACCTGGCGCAGGTCAGTGGGACAGGAGCTTGCTAGATTGAACTGGGGGAAGTAGGGGTTTGATGAGAGACCATTGGTCATTGGTGAGGTCTGTCGGATAGGATGCAGACATGATTTTTTTGTTTAGAGATTTTAGTACTTTTAAAGACTAAACCTCTTTTTTTCTGCCTGCCATATCTTTCTCAGGGATCTTCTAAAATAACAAAATTGCTCAGAATTGTGGGAAAGTCACGTTAATGATGGGATTTGTTTACGATTTTAGTCAACTACCAAACTACCTTGAAATTCTCCGGAAAAAGTTAAAAATTGCCGTAATTCATGGGGGTGACAAAGCAGCGCAGGGGGCCGTAATCTACCAAACCCACAATCCCCGCTCCACCAAAACCTACGAAGTGGTAGCCCATGACATTGCTGCGGCCCTCGAAGATTTAGAGTTTCAGCACGTATTTGTGTTGCCCGATGATGCCACGTTAGGCGATCGCCTCCGGAAACATCAAATTCATTTGGCTTGGCTGAATACCGGTGGGGTTCAGGGTTACAATCCCGTCTGCCACACCCCGGCAATTTTAGAAATGTTGGGGGTACCCTATATCGGCCATAACCCTTTAAATAGCTCGATTTTAGATAATAAACACAGCTTTAAACGGGAACTGCAAGGGCTCGGTTTTCCCACTGCGCCGTTCATGATTTGGCATCCAGCCCAGGGGAAATTTACTGCCAAGGACAACGCTCGTTTCCAGCAGACTTTTGGCGATTACCAGGGCAGTTTTCTGGTTAAACCCGTGTCTGGTCGTGCCTCTTTGAACATTCATTTTGTGGATCAGCCCCAGGATCTTGGTGAGGCGATCGCCAACATACATCAGCAAACCCACAACACCGCTTTGATTGAACCCTTCTTAACCGGGCGCGAATTTTGTGTCTCTGTGTGTGGCTATGTGCGCCATCGTCAAGGGCAGTTTGAAAAATTAGAATCTCCCTTTACGTTTTCGATTTTAGAGCGTCTTTTAGAAGCCGATGAAAAGATTTTTACCTCGATGGATAAAAAGGCAATTACAGGCCAAAGAATTCGCTTTTTAGATGATAGTGACCAAGCCAAAGAAAAACTAGCAAAACTCGCCCAACAAGTCTACTGGGAATTTAGTTTAAATGCCTTAATTCGTATCGATGCCCGGATGGATGCGATGGGAAATATCCAAATTTTAGAGGCTAATCCCAAACCCGATCTTAAGCGGCCCGCTGCCAACGTCACTAGCCTCGTCGCCCAGGGACTATCAGAAGAGGGGATGACCTACGAGGATTTAATTTTGTCGCTGATTAGCGATCGCCTAGATTATTTATTGACCAACCACACCCAGATTATTCCCCACATTACGGCCCTGCTTAATCCCTAAAGGTGCTTTTCTCCCAAGGCTCAAGGGGACTTCATAAATCTATTTACATCGGGGGCGATCGCCTGCTATATAATTAGACTCTGTTCGGTTTTATCGGGGATCAGCCGATAAAAGCAATGGGGAAAGAACGGTGCAAATCCGTCGCTGTCCCGCAGCTGTAAGGAAATTTTCAGCAATTTCTAAGTCAGAATGCCCGCCGAGCCAAGTGTAAACGTTTTAGTAATTACCCATCTGCGAGGTACGGATGATGTTTTCTTTTAGCACCCAGTCTTTTTCTGCTGCCCATAATTTCTATCTTCTGAGACTGCAATATCGCCGCAATCAGCAAAACCAGTCTCGTTAGCGAGTTTGTCTTAAATATTGCTTTAACCCGTTATTCCATCAGCATTAGCCTCATTCAATGGGGTTGAGAAATGCATCGATTTTGGTGAATCAGAAAAAAATTGACGATATTTTAATCGCTCAACTGCTTTGCTTTTCTTAAGGTTATTGATCAAGGCTTTTATGACCTAAAAAAGTCTTGCCATTACTCCATGAATTCTCCCTTCATTACATTAAAAATTAGCCCAAAATATTCTTAGATGACGTCATTTTTTACGCCCCAGACGATTTGCTTTACGATTGTTTGTTTTCTCTGTAGTAGTACTGCTGTTTTTGCTCAAGAAGAGAACGATCTAGATGATGAACAAGAGACCGTTGATTTTGAACTAACGGTCATTGACCAGCTATTAAATCAACCTGTATATGCTCCGTCACGCCAGGAAGAAACGGTTCAAGATGCGACCCGTGCGGCCTATGTGATTAACCGGGAGCAAATTGAAGCCCAAGGGTATCGCACCGTCAACGAAGCCTTGAAATATTTCCCTGGGATTTTTATTGATAGCACGGCTGGATCTCGCCTCGGTGCCCAAAGTTCTCAGATTTTTCGGGGGGCTAATAGTTCTTCTCAAACATTAATTTTGCTTGATGGCAGGCCGCTTAATCGTTTCGATTCAGGGAACTTTGATCTGTCTAATTTGACTACCGATAATGTCGAACGCATTGAATTAATCCCTGGGGGCAGTTCGGTGCTGTTTGGTTCCAATGCCATCGGCGGCGTGATCAATATTGTGACGCGCCAACCCGGATTTAACCAACCAGTTGCAGTAGAGACCGGGGTCGATCTGGGGAGCTTTGGCTACAATCGCCAGAATATTGGGGTAAGTTTTGGTGCGGAAACCCAGGCAGTGCGACTGGCCTATGACCGCACCGCCGCAGAAAATGATTTTGACTATGACATTGCAGCACGGGGTTTGTCGGGTGTCCGGGATAATGCGGCGACGAATATCCAAAACGTGAATCTCCAGGTGGTTAATCAGTTAGGCGATCGCCACCGGTTGCGCTTCAACGGCATCTACAGCAGTAAGGATTTAGAAATTCCGAGCAGTGTTTCTTCCCCAAGTCCAAATGCGACCCAATACGACAATAATTGGTTGTTGTCCCTGGATTTAGAGTCTCGCCTGGGGAATAGCGATGATTCTCTGCTGACGACAAGATTATTTGCCGACTTAAATGATTTTCGTTTCTTTGATGAGAATCAATTTGGAACAACCGATGCCCGCTATGAAAACAATTCTTTTGGTGCCCAGATTCAGCACAATTGGCAACTGGATGAAACCCAAAATCTCACCTATGGTTTTGATTACCGCTATTTGACTGCAAAAGCAGAGGATCCTGGCGTATTTGGCTTTAGTTACGACGAAAACCTCAGTCAAGGGGCCATTTTTGCCCGCTATGGCCTGGATATTACCCCGGAACTGGCTTTAAATCTGGGCGTGCGCCAGGACTTTAATAGTTTGGCCGATGGTTCGGTCACATCACCCAGCGCAGGGTTTGCCTGGCAAGTGGGAGAATCAACCCGAATTCGGGGGAACTATGCCCGCAACTTCCGGGTGCCAACTGCCGTGGATCTCTATTTTCCGGGGTTTAGCAATCCTGATTTAGTGCCGGAACTGGGGAATAGTTTTGATCTGGGTGTTGACCACCGTTTTTCGGATCGTGCTTTGGTGCGGCTGACTTATTTTAATAACACCCTCGATGATGCCATCGTTTTTGATCTTGGGACATTCACTCCCCAAAATGTCCGGAAAGCCCGCAATCAAGGTTTAGAAGCAGAGGTGACGTTGCAATTGTCTCGATCTCTTTCTGCCTTTGCTAACTACACTTGGAACAACTCAGAAATTCTTGCCGATGCTGATCCGACAGTGGTTGGTAATGAGGTCGCCTTTGCGGGGACAGATTATTTCAATGTGGGTCTTGCCTACGAAAATCCCCAGGGAATTTATGCCGGAATTTTCCTGAAACGGGTGGGCGATCGCCTGACAAATAATGCCAATACTGAATCCTTGGCAGGCTACACAAACCTGGATCTGCGGGCGCGCTATCCCATCAGTGATACCGTAAATTTAACGGCGAGTGTGGAAAATTTGTTTGATGCGGATTTTGAAACATTCCCGGCTTACCCTGGAGTGGGGCGTCGGTTTCAGATTGGTGTCAATGCTCAATTCCGTTAAGCTGCTTTGTTTCGTTTCCCAATTTTGCCCACAATTTCCTATGGTTCTCATTGCCCAAATTACTGATACCCACCTCCTCGATCACCGAGAGGCCGAAATGCGCG
Organism: Picosynechococcus sp. PCC 8807; assembly: GCF_001693295.1. Lineage (NCBI taxonomy): Bacteria > Bacillati > Cyanobacteriota > Cyanophyceae > Chroococcales > Geminocystaceae > Picosynechococcus > Picosynechococcus sp. PCC 8807. The sequence goes on along the minus strand of NZ_CP016483.1, from coordinate 688,715 downwards.
GCGTTAAAACCAATGCGTCTTTCCAAGCAGTCCTGGCGGCGGTGCAACAGTTTAAACCAGATCGGCTGATTTTGACGGGGGATCTGGCCCATCGGGGTGAGGCGATCGCCTATGAACGGTTGCGGGATTTGGTCGAAGCAACGCGGATTCCTAGCTATTGGCTGCCGGGGAACCACGACAATCCAGAATTGATGGCCGAGATTTTGCAGGGGGATTATCTTTCGCCAGACAAGAACGTTTCTTTGGGGAACTGGCAACTGTTGCTGTTGGATTCGTTTCTTGAGAACCCAGAATATGGCGAGGGTTTTTTAGATACGGCACAACTGGCTTGGCTCGCGGAAAACCTAGAACAATATCAAACTTCTCCGGTGGCGATCGCCATCCATCACCATGTGGTGCCAGCGGGGGTTGATTGGCTCGATCAAATCGATGTGACCAACCGCGTCGAATTTTGGCAGATTGTGCAACATCATCCCCAGGTGAAAACAGTTTTCTTTGGCCATGTGCATCTGGAATACAGCGTCACCCAAGGGGGAATTCCTTGTTTTGGTACGCCATCAACTTGTACCCAAGTGACGCCCCCGGATCAAGAATTGCGGGAAGGCGATCGCCAACTGTGGGAACAACCAGGTTTCCGTCTGTTTGAACTCCAGGATGATGGTCGCTTCCAGACAAAAGTCCAACGCATTCCGTGGTTTGAGTAGGAGAAAAAACGATGCGTTTCCCCTTCTTGCCACACCGTTCGATTCCTCTGCTGGGCCTAGGTTTATCCCTGTGGCTAGGGGGTTGTGGCCCCACCCAACAAACCGTAGAAACCCCAACACCGACGGCGGCCTGTGTCGAGAATTACGATCCGGCGGTGGATTATTTCCCGGATAAGGTGACGCCAGAATTTGCCAGGGGCTTTCAGGTGGCATACCATGGCCATTACAAAGTGGTGACGGTGCGGCAACCCTGGGAAACGGCCCAGCAGGATTTAACCTATGTTTTTGTGCAGTGTGGTACGCCCATTCCGGAGGGTTATCCAGAGGCGACCATCGTTGAAGTGCCCGTCAACCGGGTGATTGCCCTTTCGACGACCTATTTACCCCATTTGGAAGTTTTAAAGCAGTCGGAAAATTTGGTGGGGGTAGGCGATCGCCAATTGATCTATAGTCCTGAGATCCGGGCGGCCATTGAAGCAGGCGACATCCAAGAAGTCGGCAACCTCCAGCTAGACCGGGAAGCGATCCTGAGTCTCCAGCCCGATGTGATTTTGAATTATCGCCTCGATGCTAGCGAAGGGAACAATACCAGCGCCCTAGATTCTTTGGGGTTAACGGTGGTGTTAGACGCGGCTCACCTGGAACCCACTCCCCTGGGCCGGGCTGAATGGCTCAAGTTTACGGCTCTCCTCTTTAACAAAGAAGCTGAAGCCAATGAGATTTTTGGGGCGATCGCCAACCGCTACCAAGCCCTCGTGAACCAAGTTAAAGATTTAGACACCACGCCAACGGTGCTGAGTGGGTCGCCCTACCAAGGGGTTTGGTATGTGCCGGGGGGCAAAAGCTATGTGGCCCAACTGCTGCGGGATGCGAACGTGAATTACCCCTGGGACGCGACAACGGCCCGCTTGAGCTTACCTCTAGATTTTGAGGCTGTTCTAGGTCGGGCAAAAACAGCGGATCTTTGGCTGAATGTGAATCCTGATTGGCAAACCACTGCCGATATTTTCCAGGAAGACCCGCGCTATGAACTGTTTGAGGCAGTACAAAACCAGCAAGTCTATGCCGCCAACAACCGGGTTGCGCCTGGGGGAGGCAATGATTTTTGGGAAGGGGGCACCCTCAATCCTGATGTGATCCTTGCCGATGTGATCAAAATCGCCCATCCGGATCAATTACCTGACCACGAGCTTTATTATTACCGTCACTTGCAAGATTCCCCGTGAAAATTCCCTACACCACGACCCCTCTAACTTGTTTATCCCTACCGGAACTGCGGTGGCGATCGCCTTCGTTATTTATTCTGCTGGGGGGATTGTGGGGGGTTTTATTTTTCCTCAGTTTGAGTCTGGGCTCGACGACCATTCCCTGGGATCAACTATTGGCGATCGCCTTGGGCCAACCCATTGACAATCCGGTGTGGGCAGAAATCGTTTGGCAACTGCGCTTTCCACGGGCGATCGCCGCCACCTTTGCCGGGGCAGCCCTGGGGATTAGCGGCCTCCAGATGCAAACCCTGTTTAATAATCCCCTCGCTGGCCCCTTTGTGTTGGGCATCAATTCTGGGGCGAGTTTGGGGGTGGCCCTAGTGCTGTTGGGAACGGGTTTTATGGGCGGTCTTTTTGGAAATTTGAGTGTGGCGATGGCAGCGAGCTTGGGGGCGGTGGCGGTGTTGCTGCTCGTTTTGGCGATCGCCCGTCGAATTCCCCACAATGGCACCCTACTAATTTTGGGGTTGATGCTCGGCTATGTCAGCAATTCCCTCGTCACATTGCTGTTGCACTTTAGCCCCACGGAAGCGCTACGCCTATATCTCAGTTGGACGTTTGGCAGCTTTGCGGAAATCCAGCGGGAACAGTTGCCTATCTTTATGGTGTTAATTTTTGCGGGGGGACTCCTGGCTTTTTTTCAGGCGAAACCTTTGAATGCGCTGCTTCTCGGCAAGCAGTACGCCCAAAGCGTGGGCCTCAACCTTAAGGCAACCCGTCGTCACATTATTGTCAGTACGGCGCTCTTGGCGGGATCTGTCACGGCATTTTGTGGCCCGATTTCTTTCTTGGGGATTGCGGTGCCGCACCTCTGCCGGGGCTTACTGAAAACGGTTGATCATCGGCTGTTGGTGCCAGCGGTGACTTTATTGGGGTCTAGTCTGGCGTTGCTGGCGGATATTATTGTGCAATTGCCGGGAAGTGAATTAACATTACCCTTGAATACGGTGACAGCGATGTTTGGCGCACCAATTATTGTGGTCTTAATTTTGCGTCGACATCGTTAAATCTAGGCCAGGGTATTCTGTAAATTCGGTTTTATCCGATAAGAGTAATGCTTGAAACGAATGACCTCACGAATTACATCCAACAATTTACACAGCGGGAATGATGTCATGCAAAGCTTTAAAATCTGTATATTACCTCCATAAAGGAATTATACGGATTTTGTTTGGACAATACCCATTTTGTGTGTTTGTACAGAAATACTCTACATAAAAATAACAGAGAGGGCATTATACAGAAATCATCTCTATAATACATAGTTATCTGTAAGAAAAAGAACAAGCTGATGATAAAAGAAAAATATAAACAATTTTTCTTACACCGCCAAGTTGGAGGGATAAGAATAATAGCTATACACAAACGTTAGGCAACATTAAAAAATGAAAATTTACTTATCAAAAGCCATATTAATTAATAGAGCCCCGTTCGAGCATATTGAGTTAGACTTTAACGAGAACGAGATTGCAGTGTTGACTGCAATAAATGGAAGTGGTAAAACCACATTACTTTCTCATATAGTTGATTCTTTTTATGAAATGGCACGTCCTCATTTTCCAAATGAATTTGAAGAAAGAGAAAATAAATATTATCGTGTTTCATCATCCATTTATAACATAGACTACAATCAACCATCCATTGTCTATTTAAGGTTTATGACCGAACAAGGGAATGTTGACTATATTGACATAAGAAATCAGTGTACTGAAGAACATTATAATGAATCTATAGAATTAGAAGGCAAAATTACGTATGGCCAGTTTTCAGGTGACTTGCAACAGGCAAATGGTGTTAAAAAGTTATCTAATAATTGGAATCAAGAACTAGCATGGAATATCTTCAATAAAAATGTTCTTACTTTTTTCTCCCCATATAGATATGAAGCACCAGGTTACTTGAATGATCCTTATAAAGTCAGCTTAGATTTTAGAAAAACATCTGGTTTTAGTGGATACTTGCGAAATCCAATAGAGGTGGTTTCAGGCTTGGAACAGTTTGCAAATTGGATACTTGATATAGTATTAGATTTGAGATTGACTTCCAATCCTAATGATCAGATCATATTCTTGAACTTAAATACAATTCTCACACAAACACTGATATCCAGAAATTATGGAAATCTAAGGTTTGGTATTGGTCCTCGAGGATTGGGAAGTACAAGAATTCAGGTAATGGAGCAAGCTGAAGGTGGAAAAAGCATATATCCTTCAATATTTAATCTTTCATCAGGTGAATCGGCTCTATTATGTTTGTTTGGTGAATTATTAAGACAAGGTGATAATATTCAAAGTAATATTCCTCTCAACAATATTTATGGGATAGTTTTAGTAGATGAAGTGGATAAACATCTCCATATCAAGCTTCAGAAGGAAATTTTACCGACTCTTATCAATATTTTCCCAAATGTTCAATTCATAATGAGTTCACACTCTCCTTTTCTGAGTATGGGCTTAGCCGAAGTTGCTCAAAATAGATCCAAAATAATTGACCTTGATAATCTAGGAATATCAACAGATCCAACATCGAATGAACTATACCTAGAAGTTTATAACATGATGATAGGTGAAAACGATAGATTTAAGGAGCTGTATGAAGAAGTAAATGCGAAAATAGAGGAAAGTGAAGTCCCATTGATAATAACTGAAGGTAAAACTGACGTTCAACATCTAAAGAAAGCTCAAGTTGCGCTTAATATTGAAGATTGTAATATTGATTACTATGAAATCGCAGATAATTGGGGAGATTCTAAGCTTAAGATATTACTAGAACAGCTTTCTAAGGTTAATCAAAATAGAAGAATAATTGGAATCTTTGATAGAGATGTTGCTTCTATAGTTGGAGATATTGAACAAGGAGGTCAACACTTTAAAAATTACTCGAACAATGTTTTTGCTTTCTGTATTCCAGTTCCTCCGGGTAGAGAAGATTATCAAAACATTTCAATTGAGTTTTATTACTCAGATCAAGACATAAAAAAAGAAAAAGACGGCAAAAGTCTATTCTTCGACAATGAGATTGATTATTTATTTAATAAAAGCACCAACAGACCAGAGTTTAGAAGGCTTGATGAAAAGCGTATAGAAGATGAGCACTCAAAGAAAATATTTGACGAGCAAAAGATGTGTGAAGTTGCAGATTGGATTCACTCAAAGGCAAATTTTGCCAATCTCGTGTTGACTGATGAAGATTTCAATAATGAAATAGACTTCAGTTCATTTGAGCTAATATTTGATAGGATTAAAGAAATTATCGCGTTAAATTGAATAAAAAATGTTGCCTAATAAAACCTAAACTACGTTTCAATGAAGTTGAGCCAAACCGTTGAGAGGAATAGATGATAGTAAGAAAAACAGATAACAAATACAGGCAATGTAAGGATAAGGCGATCGCTGATGAGTTTTACCTTCCGAACCGTGGTAAGAAGTTGCGGCTGGGAATGGCGATCGCCATTGTCGTAAGTTTGGTTGAGTAACAGCAATCCTTATCTGTAGGCTATGATCGAAGCGCAACCCAACAGTGCATACTGGGAATGCTTTTCAGTGTCGGACGAACCAGAGTTAATTCCATGAAATTAGACCGTATCAGCAGCAATCCCAATCGGATGAATGGACAGCCTTGCATTCGTGATACGCGCCTTACCGTACGTCGCGTGCTTGAACTACTGGCAACTTACCCCGATCACCAAGAACTGTTACAAGAGTTTCCCGAACTGGAAGAGGCTGATATCCAAGAAGCCTTGATTTTTGCCTCCTCTTACTTGGATGATCGCATTTTAGAACTACCTCAAAGTGATGAAACTGCTGCTTGATCAGGGCTTGCCACGCTCTGCGGCAATGTTGCTCAGTGAGGCTGGAATCGATACGATTCACGTTGCTGAGATTGGTTTGTCAGCAGCAGATGATACCGACATCCTTCAAAGAGCAAAAGATGATGAGCGTGTAGTTGTTACTCTTGATGCCGACTTCCATGCTTTACTGGCTCTAAGTGAAGCGGCTTCTCCTTCCGTAATTCGCATCCGCATTGAAAGATTGCGTGCTCAAGCATTAACCAATCTGCTCTTAAAAGTTCTTGGTGAAGTGACAGAGGATTTGGAACAGGGGGCGATTGTGACAGTTGAAATGAGTCGAGTTCGTATGCGCCGTCTCCCATTGATGAAAGAATACTAAATTCAATCGTTAAAAGGCTATCACAGGCAAAAAAACAGAAGAATAAAGCGATCGCCCTACATTGAATATTCGTCACAGGAATCTTGGCAGTTTTAGCTACTCAACTGTGCTGGAAGTGCTTTTTGAATGTCGTGCTAGATTTATGACTGAATGAATACCTTATAAAAATTATTTTGCCATGAAGCGTTGGCTTGGCATTGATCCTGGTTTAGCGATTATTGGCTGGGCGGTTCTCGAAGAACAGGGACAAACGCTGCCACAAATCCTTGATTACGGCATTATCGAAACAGCCAAAGATTTATCGACGCCCCAACGACTCCTAGAGATTGAACAGGACTACACAGAAATTTTGGGGGAATTTCACCCAGAGGCGATCGCCATCGAGATGCCCTTCTTTAGCCGTCAGATCAAAGCCGCAGGGGGCGTATTGCAGGGTCTAGGCATTTTAAACTTGGTTAGCCTGCGAGAATTAAATATCGAACCGATTTATCTGCACCAATCCAGTTGGAAATGCCACATCGGTAATGCAAAGGCCGATAAGCGGGAAGTAGCGACCCTCGTGCAGTCGATTTTTGGGATGGAGACGATGCCTATCGATGATAGTGTCGATGCCATTGCGATCGCCTATGCCGCCGCCTGTGGTTTGCGCAATGACATTCGGTAAGTGAAAATTCCCCAGTCCAGCAGAGACAACGGATAACATAGAATAGCGACCTGCTAAACTTTTTGGAGCAATTTTAAGGAGCATATTTCAACCATGGATCAGGTGAATGGTGAACAACTCGAACCGATGAAACTTCCCAAAACCAGTGAATCAGACACCCTCAAGCGGATTCGCCACACCACCTCCCACGTCATGGCGATGGCTGTCCAAAAGCTATTTCCCGACGCCCAGGTCACCATTGGTCCTTGGACAGAGAATGGGTTTTACTACGATTTCGATAAGCCAGAACCTTTTACGGAAGCGGATCTCAAGGCGATCAAAAAAGAGATGGTGAAAATCGTCAAGAAAAAATTGCCTGTGATCCGTGAAGAAATTTCCCGCGCCGAAGCCGAAAAACGGATCAAGGAAATTAACGAACCCTACAAACTCGAAATCCTCGCAGGAATTCACGACCCCATCACCCTCTACTACCTCGGCGATCAATGGTGGGATCTTTGTGCTGGCCCCCACGTGGAAAATACCGGTGATATTAACCCCAAGGCGATCGCCCTCGAATCGGTCGCCGGAGCCTACTGGCGGGGTGACGAAAATAACCAGCAACTCCAGCGTATTTACGGCACCGCTTGGGAAACCCCCGAACAACTCAAAGAATATCAACGCCGCAAAGAGGAAGCCCTCAAACGCGACCACCGCAAACTCGGTAAAGAATTGGGTTTGTTTATGTTTTCCGATCAAGTCGGCCCCGGTTTGCCCCTCTGGACACCGAAAGGGACGCTGATTCGTTCTACGCTGGAAAATTTCCTGAAAACAGAACAAACCAAACGCGGTTACCAAGGCGTAGTCACCCCCCACATCGCCCGTGTGGATTTATTTAAAGTCTCCGGTCACTGGCAGAACTACCGCGAGGATATGTTCCCGATGATGGCAGACGGCGAGGCAGAACGGGCGGCGGAACAGGGTTTTGTGATGAAACCGATGAACTGCCCTTTCCACATCCAAATTTATAAAGATCAACTGCGCTCCTATCGGGAATTACCAATCCGTCTGGCGGAATTTGGCACAGTTTACCGTTACGAACAGTCCGGTGAATTGGGTGGTTTAACGCGGGTGCGGGGCTTTACGGTGGACGATTCCCACCTGTTTGTCACCCCCGACCAATTGGAGGAAGAATTTTTTAACGTTGTCGATTTAATTTTGACCGTCTTTAAGAGTTTGCAACTGAAGAATTTCAAGGCGCGACTGAGTTTCCGTGACCCCAACTCCGATAAATATATTGGCTCTGATGAGGTCTGGGAAAAGGCGCAAAACGCGATCCGTAAAGCCGTCACCAAGCTTGACATGGACTATTTTGAAGCCGAAGGGGAAGCCGCTTTTTATGGGCCGAAACTCGACTTTATTTTCCAAGATGTCCTCGAACGGGAATGGCAACTGGGCACGGTGCAGGTGGATTACAATCTCCCCGAACGCTTTGAATTGGAGTATGTTACCGAGCATGGCGATCGCCAACGCCCGATCATGATCCACCGCGCGCCTTTCGGTTCCTTGGAGCGATTGATCGGCATTCTGATCGAAGAATATGCGGGTGATTTTCCCCTGTGGCTCGCCCCCGAACAGGTCAGAATTCTCCCCGTTAGCGATGAATTTTTCGACTATGCCAAAGCCCAAGCCGACAAACTGCAAGCCGCTGGCATCCGGGCGATCGCCGATGCTTCTGGGGAACGTCTGGGCAAATTGATCCGCAACGCCGAAAAACAAAAAATCCCCGTGATGGCGATCGCCGGGGCGAAGGAAGTGGAAGCCAACAGCTTAAGCATTCGTACCCGTGCCTCTGGGGAATTAGGGGCGATCGGGATGGATGAAGTGATTTCCCGTTTAGTGGAAGCGAATACAAACCACACCAATTTCTAATCGAAATCCATAGGGGTTTACCGTGGTAAACCCTTTTTCAACTCCATTACGAGGGCTAGATTATGACCCAAACAAAATCAAAAACCCTCTATGATCAAGACTTTTATCAATGGATTGAACAAACCATCTCCCATTTAAAATCAGGCAACTTAGAAGCCCTTGATCGAGACAATTTAATTGAGGAGATAGAGGCTTTGGGGAAGCGAGAAAAACGCGAATTAGAAAGCCGTCTAAGCACTTTATTTGAACATGCCCTCAAACGAAAATATGTCCCTTTAGAAGAGTGCTATCGGGGTTGGGAAGTCACCCTTCGACGTGCCCAAAAAGAAATCCTAAAAATTCTCCGCGACTCTCCTAGTCTTAAAGGCTATATGCAAAATATTTTCTTAGAGTGCTACCAAGAAGCCCTTGAAAATATGCAAATTGAATATGATGTAGAATTCCCGCAAAATTATCCTTTCCCTACAGACTGTACTCAGTTACTCACGCAGTCTCTCGCTCCAGTTAATCAAGCATCAGAATATTAATTTTAATTATTTTATTTAATTATTTATGAGTATTATCACCCTCCAATCCATCAAGAAAGATTTCGGCATCAAAGAAATTCTGCGGGATGCCAGTTTTAGTATCGATGACGGCGAAAAAGTCGGCTTGATTGGGGTAAATGGGGGTGGCAAATCAACCCTTTTAAAAATGATTGCGGGGATTGAACCCATTGATGGGGGACAGCGGTTAGTTCGTTCTGGGGCAAGGATTATTTATCTACCACAACAGCCGGAAATTGATCCAGAAAATACCGTTTTAGATCAGATTTTTGCCAATTGCAGTGAACAAATGAAATGGGTTAAAGCCTACGAAGATTTATCTCATAAAATGGCAAAAGCTTCTGGCGATGAATTGAATAGTCTCATGGGCAAATTATCCAGTATTACCGAAAAAATGGATGCCCTTAATGCTTGGGAAGTGGAAACCAATGCCAAGATTATTTTAAGTAAATTAGGGATTGATGATTTTGAAACAAAAGTCGGTGATTTATCCGGCGGTTACCGCAAACGGATTGCCCTTGCTTCTGCCTTGTTATCAGAACCTGATTTGCTCCTAATGGATGAACCAACCAACCACCTAGATGCTGATTCAGTGGAATGGTTAGAGGGCTATTTAACCCAATTTTCAGGCGCATTATTATTAATTACCCACGACCGTTATTTCCTCGATAAAGTCACAAATCGGATCATCGAAATTGATCGCGGTGATCTCTATACCTACGCCGGAAATTATTCCTATTATCTAGAGAAAAAAGCACTGGCAGAAGAGGCCGCAGTTAGCAGCCAACAGAAACATAAAGGGGTATTGCGACGGGAATTAGAATGGCTCAAGCGGGGGCCGAAGGCAAGAAGTACAAAGCAAAAAGCGCGCATTGATCGAATTTCTGATATGCAGAATAAAACCTTTAAGGAAGCCCAAGGCAAAGTTGAGATCGATACACCGGGGCGGCGCATTGGCAAAAAAGTTGTTGTCGTCAAAAATCTCTCTAAAAGTTTTGGCGATCGCCCCATTATTAAAGACTTCAGTTATGAATTCAACCCCGGCGATCGCCTCGGTATTATCGGCGGCAATGGGGCGGGTAAATCGACCTTTTTAAATCTGATTACAGGACGACTCGAACCCGATAGCGGCACAGTAGAAATCGGCAGTACGATTCATATTGGTTATTTTGACCAACATTCCGATGATTTACTTGATGAAGCGACACAAAATCAACGGGTGATTGATTACATCAAAGATGTTGCCACCTATGTACAAACGGCGGATGGCACACAAATTACAGCGTCCCAAATGCTAGAACGATTCTTGTTTCCGCCCGATCAACAATATGCGCCGATTCATAAACTTTCTGGGGGTGAAAAACGACGTTTATTTCTGCTAAAAGTGCTGATGGGTGCGCCGAATTTACTCATTCTTGACGAACCTACGAACGATTTAGATGTACAAACCCTTTCTATTTTGGAAGATTACCTCGAAGACTTTAATGGCTGTGTGATTATCGTTGCCCACGACCGTTATTTTCTCGACCGGACAGTGAACATGATTTTCGCCCTCGAAGGCAATGGGCTACTGAGACAATACCCCGGTAATTATTCCCTTTATTTAGACTATAAACAGGCAGAAGCCGCCCAAAATCCACCGGAAAATCCTCCCCCAAAAGAGGCGATCGCCAAACCACAAACCCCTAGCAAGCCAAAAGCTGCTCCATCCCGTCGCCTGTCAAACTACCAACGGCGGGAACTAGAACGTCTCGAAAATGAGATCATTCCTGAGCTAGAAATTCAGCGGGAAGCATTACAGATGGAACTCAGTAACCAAGTGGACTATGAGCAATTGCAGACCCTTTCCTTAAAATTAGAAGCCCTAAATCAAGACATCGAAGCAAAAACAGAACGGTGGTTAGAACTGGCAGAAATGGAGCATTAACCATCGTCTTTAAAGCCACAAAAAAGCCCTAGACAACACATCTAAGGCTTCCGTAAATAGGTTCTAAATTAGAACGGAGAGAGAGGGATTCGAACCCTCGTTAGAGTTACCCCTAAACAGCATTTCCAGTGCTGCGCCTTCAACCGCTCGGCCATCTCTCCAGATGGGGCATGGTTAATGATTATACAATAACTAAAGGAAAAGGCAAATTTTTATTTTTTCTGCTGTAACCATGGCTAAAACTCACAAAATCACGATTAATTACCGGCAAATTAACGAAACCCAGACTTTTACCGTCCCTGAGGACGAATTCATCCTGCGGAGCATCGAAAAACAAGGGTTTCAGATTCCCTTCTCCTGTCGCAACGGGGCCTGCACGACTTGCGCTGTGCGGGTTTTGTCCGGGGATCTCGAACAAAAATATGCCATGGGACTTTCCCCGGATCTGCAACGCCAGGGTTATGCGCTGATGTGTGTGAGCCATGCCAAAAGTGATTTGGTGGTAGAAACCCAGGATGAGGACGAAGTGTATGAACTCCAGTTTGGGCGCAACTTCGGTAAGGGCAAGATTCGCTTTGGCCTACCCCTTGATGAAGACTAACGGCATTTAGACACCCCCATTATCAACTCTGATCCTGGGGCGATCGCCACTTCCTTGGATTCCAAACTTTGCCCATCTCCTTTTAAATATCTCTATGGCCCTTCCCTCCCTACCCGAACGCCAAACTTACCTCGACATTGCCACAGAAGCCGCCCTCAGTGCTGGCGCAATTCTCAGAAAATACTACGGCAACCTCCAGCAAATTCGAGAAAAAGCAACCCCAGGCGACCTGATCACAGAAGCGGATACCACCTCCGAAGCCGCCATTATCGAGCTGCTCCAAAGACATCTACCGGATGTGCCGATCCATGCCGAAGAAGCAGGCCAGTTAGCCATAAATCAGCCCAGTCCTTACCTCTGGATGATCGATCCCCTCGATGGCACGGTGAACTATGCCCATGGCTATCCGATGTTTTCGGTTTCCATTGCTCTGTTATATGCTGATGAACCGTTAGTCGGCGTTGTTTACAATCCCTACCGCGATGAACTCTTCCGCGCCGCCCAAGGATTAGGGGCCACCCTAAATCGCCAACCGATCCAAGTTTCAAAAACAGCTCAGCTACAAAATAGTCTCCTTACCACTGGCTTTGCCTATGATCGCCGACAAACGAAGGATAATAATTACCGTGAATTTTGTTACCTCACCCACCAAACCCAGGGGGTCAGACGGGGCGGATCGGCGGCCCTTGATCTCGCGGATGTGGCCTGTGGTCGCTTAGATGGTTACTGGGAACGGGGCATCCAACCCTGGGATATGGCAGCGGGCATCTGCATTTTGCGGGAAGCGGGCGGCCTCGTCACTAGCTACGATCAAACCCCCCTCGATATGGGCAGTGGTCGGCTCTTGGCGACGAATGGCAAAATTCATACCCCGTTGAGTGTCGCCCTCCAAGAGGCCCAAGGATGGTTTCAGAGTTATTATGCTGCGGATTCATAAAAACCATCATTAAACGGTTGTACCTTTTTTAGAATCAGTCATAATTAGGTCAATGGGACCCCCACAAACATATGTCGCTTGCCATTAACCAAGGATTATTTGCTCGAAAAATTGCCGACCATTTTGCGGTGCTCGGCTTGCCCATTGATGCGAATCCAAAAGTCGTGCGCAAAGCCTATTTACAAATTGCCCAACGGCTCCACCCGGATACCTGTACCCTAACCCAGGCTCTGGATAAACGCTTGGCCAGTGAATTTTTGTCAAAGCTCGTGAATCCGGCCTACGAAAAACTATCTAAACCGGCTTCCTGGTCGGAATACCAAGTGATTCTGGTGCAATTGAGTCAGCAATTGAGTAATGAGACAGATAACCTTGTCCTCACTACGACGGAAGCCCAGGAACTCCTCGATACCCCAGGGAATATTTCGGCGCTCTACCGGGAGAAGGTGGCCGCTTTGGCCCAGGCAAATTACCAAACGATGGCTACAGTCCCCCAGGCGATCGCCACCTTAAGCGAACTGAACCTCGTCTATCTCCAATACCTAGGCAAGGTTAAAAAAGTCGAGACAAAAGAAACCATGCCCCAATATCCTGGGGAAACCATGGCGACATCAGGCGCTACCGTCAGCCCGCCGCCGCCGAAAAATACCAGCACATCTTCCCTAGACGCAGCCCTCTGGCGGGGAGAAGAACACCTAAAAAAGAAAAACTATGCCAAGGCCGTGCTGGAATTCCGAGATGCCCTTCAACTCGATCCCAACTGCATCAAGGCCCACGCCCTCATGGGACTGTCCTATCTCAGCCAAAACCAACTGGCAATGGCCAAGGTGCATATCAAAAAAGCTTACCTCTCCAAACCAACAGATCCCCTCGTGCGCCAAGCCAAACAAGCTCTCGAAAAAGTGATGGGCAGCGCCCTAGAGACCCAACCAGGGGCCAAGAAAGGGAGCGCCGATAAACAAGGGGGTTTATTTGGCGGTTTGTTTGGCGGGAAAAAGAAGTAGAATAGGCGACGGCAAAGCTCAACATACGGATTTCATGATTCATCAACCCCCCGCAGGTGCCAGGGATTTATTACCCCTCGAAGTTGCTCAAAAGGCCTGGATTAATGACAATCTCCAACGGGTTTTTCAACAGTGGGGCTACCAGCGGATCGTCACCTCTACTTTGGAATGGTTGGAGACGCTCACGGCTGGCGGGGCGGTGGATCGCACAAAGGTCATTCAACTACAAACGGCAGAAAGTCAAGCTTTGGGTTTGCGCCCAGAGTTAACGGCCTCGATCGCCAGGGCGGCTGTCACCAGAATGGCCGAAAATACCTTTCCCCAACGGCTTTGTTACCGGGCCAATGTGTTTCGCCATCCCCCCCGGGGCAGCCACGGCAAACAAATGGAGTTTTACCAAGCGGGGGTAGAGTTACTCTTTGCGGCAGGAATTGTGGCGGATGCAGAAATTTTATTGCTCTTGGCAGATTCCCTCGATGCCCTGGGTTTAGAAGATTGGCAGTTAATTTTAGGGGAGGCGGCCCTGGGGCGATCGCTCTTGGATCCGTTTCCTGAACCAGTAAGAGAAACAGTTCGTCATTGTGTGGCCAATTTAGACCGGGTTGGGTTGCAGGAATTACCCCTGGATGAGGATCTCAAGGCCTATGCCCTGGACATTTTTGATCTGCGTGGCGAGCCGGAAACCGTATTGGCGCGGGTGAGTCAGTTTGATCTGGGGCCAGAGGCGCAGGAAATCGTCGCGAATCTTAAGGCTCTCTTTACGTTATTGGCTGGGAGTACCCGGAAACAACTGCCAATTATCTTGGATTTAACCCTAATTCAGACCTTTGATTACTACACGGGCATTGTGTTTGAGGTGGTTAATTTTGCCAATCATCAGTCTTATATCTTGGGTCAAGGTGGCCGCTATGATCAGCTTCTGGGCTTGTATCATCCCCAACGGGAAAATCACCCCGGTATTGGCTTTTGCTTGAATATTGAAGAACTACACACCTGTCTGTTGACAAGTCCCCAACTGCCCAAACAACTCGCTGGCAGTGCTTGGCTGGTGATTGCGACGGAACCTAATGCCCAGCAGCAGGTATTTCACTATGCCCAAACCCTGCGTCAAGGGGATGAAATGGTGCGCGTCGAAGTGGAACTGGGAGGGCGATCGCCTGCCGAAATTTATGCCTATGCCCGCAGCAGCCACATTACCCACCTCGCCTGGATTGACCCCAGTGGCGAACCCAAACTCGAAACCCTCTAACTTAAATTCTTTTTCCTTAAGATTTTTGAATCACTGCTAACGAAAAAATGCTTACCATTGCCATTCCCAAAGGTGGCCTCCTCCCAGAGGCGATCGCCCTCCTCCAACAAGTCGGGTTAGACTTTAGCGCCTTCCTCGATAAAAAAAATCGCCAACTGCAAATCACCGATCCCACTGGCACCGCCCGGGCGATGCTCGTGCGCACCCATGACGTTCCTGTCTATGTCGAATATGGCCAGGCCCAACTGGGCTTTGCAGGTTACGATGTCCTCCGGGAGAAAAAACCCGATGTCGCGAATCTGTTAGACTTAGGATTCGGTGGTTGTCGCCTCTCCGTTGCCGTCCCCAAGGCCAGCCCCTACAAAAATCCCCGGCAACTCCCCCCCAACTGCCGTGTAGCCTCCAAATTTGTTAATTGCGCCAAAGACTACTTCCGCGATCTCGATCTCCCCATCGAAGTCATCCCCCTCCACGGCTCCGTCGAACTCGGCCCCATTACCGGCATGTCCGAGGCGATCGTTGACCTTGTTTCCACTGGGAATACCCTCAGGGAAAATAACCTCGAAGAAGTTGAAGTGCTCTTCCATAGCACCGTTCGCCTCATTGCCCACCCCACCAGTTACCGCGCCAACCGTCACAATATGCTCGATTGGGTGCAAAAATTGGAGCAAATCCTCTAAATTTTTGGGCAAATGGTAACAAGGTTTGCTGACAAATTCCTAAAAAATATTTCAGCATCGCCCCAAGATCCGTTACAATGCATTAAGAAATCGTTCCTAGATCTTGACCTGAACTCCGTTCTTTACTAGAAACTGCATGACCACAAAACCGACAATCGCCATTTCCCATCTTGGTTGTGAAAAAAACCGCATCGATTCCGAACACATGATTGGGCTATTGGTAAATGCTGGTTATGAGGTCGATGCAAACGAAGAACTGGCCGATTACGTCATCGTCAACACCTGTAGCTTCATCGAGGATGCCCGTGCCGAATCTGTGCGTACCCTAGTGGAATTGGCAGAGGCAAACAAGAAAATCGTCATTTCCGGTTGCATGGCGCAACATTTCCAAGAGCAGCTTTTAGAAGAATTGCCTGAAGCTGTCGCCCTCGTAGGCACTGGGGATTATCACAAAATTGTTGACGTGATTCAACGCACTGAACAGGGCGAAATTGTAAAGGAAGTTTCCCAAGAAATCACCTATATCGCTGACGAAACTGTGCCCCGCTACCGCACCACCAACGAAGCGGTGGCTTATCTCCGGGTGGCGGAAGGCTGTGATTACCGCTGTGCCTTTTGCATCATTCCTCACCTCAGAGGGGATCAGCGATCGCGCCCCATTGAGTCCATCGTGGCCGAAGCCAAACAATTGGCTGAGCAAGGCGTCCAGGAAATTATTTTAATTTCCCAGATCACCACCAACTACGGCAAAGATATCTACGGCAAACCCAAATTGGCAGAACTCCTCAGAGCCTTGGGTGAAGTCGATGTGCCTTGGATCCGCATCCACTATGCCTATCCGACGGGGTTGACCCCTGAGGTAATCGCGGCGATGCGTGATACCCCCAACGTTATTCCCTATCTGGATCTCCCGCTACAACATTCCCATCCAGATATTCTTCGGGCGATGAATCGTCCTTGGCAAGGTCGCGTCAATGATCGAATCATTGAAGACCTGAAAGAGGCGTTACCCGATGCAATTTTGCGCACCACCTTTATCGTGGGTTTCCCCGGCGAGACGGAAGAACACTTCCAGCACCTCGTGGATTTTGTGAAACGTCACGAATTTGATCATGTGGGTGTGTTTACTTTCTCGGCTGAGGAAGGAACCCCTGCCATTGATTTACCGAACCAACTACCGCAATCTGTCAAAGATAGCCGTCGGGATGCTCTGATGGAAATTCAACAACCGATTGCTGCCCGCCGCAATGAACTTTGTGTCGGACAAACGGTGGATGTGCTGATCGAACAGGAAAACCCAGCGACTGGTGAATTAATCGGGCGATCGCCTAGATTTGCCCCGGACGTTGACGGACTGGTATATGTCACCGGAGAAGCCTCCCTCGGCAGTATTGTCCCTGTTCAAATTACCGCTGCGGATATTTATGACCTCTACGGCACCATCGTGGAAGCATAACTAGACCGTTCAGCCACACCCCCGGCATTGTCCAGACTGCCAAGAAGCATCCAATCGGTTTTATTTCAAAGAACCCAGTTTGGGAAAAGGGTTGGGGGAGGGATCGCCCTTAAACAAGACGCATTCCCAATTTTTGTCAAACCTTAGCAAAAACCCATCCATAAACCTTACAACTTTTTTATGACCACTTCTTTTCAAACCATCGGCTTATCCGACGCCCGCGTTGACCTGTTAGAAAATATTGGCTTCGAGAAGCCCACCGAAATTCAAAGTAAAGCGATCCCCGCAATCCTCGAAGGACGGGACGTGGTGGGACTATCCCAAACAGGTACAGGTAAAACCGCCGCCTACTCCCTGCCTTTCCTTGAAAAAATTGACCTGGAACAAAAGACCGTCCAGGGTTTGATTCTGACCCCCACCCGTGAACTGGCGGTGCAGGTGACCCAGTCCCTCAAGGAATTCGCCGTGGATCGTCGTCTTTGGGTGCTCACCGTCTGCGGTGGTCAATCCATGGAACGGCAAATTCGCAGCCTGCAAAAGGGCGTCCACATTGTTGTGGGTACGCCGGGCCGGGTCATCGATCTCCTCGAACGGGGTAAGTTGTCCTTTGAAGAACTCCGTTGGGCAGTGCTTGACGAAGCCGATGAAATGCTCAGTATGGGCTTCATTGATGATGTGAAAAAGATTTTGCGTCAGTCCCCCAAAACTCGCCAAACGGTTTGTTTCTCGGCGACCATGCCCCCCGCAATCCGGGATCTGGTGGAAAATTTCCTCAATGACCCGATCAACATCACGATCAAACAGCCCCAGGTCACGCCTGACCGCATTGCCCAAGAAGTCTATATGATTCCGCGCGGTTGGTCAAAAACCAAAGCCCTCCTGCCCATCTTGGAAATGGCAAACCCAGAGTCGGCGATTATCTTCGTGCGCACGAAACGTACAGCTTCGGAGTTGACCAATGAGTTGGTTGAAGCGGGCCAAAGTGCCGATGAGTACCATGGCGACCTCAACCAAAACCAACGGGAAAAACTGGTACGTCGCTTTAAGGATGGCAAGATCAAGATGATTGTCGCCACGGATATTGCGGCGCGGGGTCTGGACGTGGAAAACCTCAGCCACGTGATTAACTTTGATTTACCAGATAATACGGAAAGTTACATTCACCGCATCGGTCGGACGGGTCGGGCTGGTAAAACGGGAACGGCGATCGCCCTCGTCGAACCCAGCGATCGCCGGTTGTTGCGTCAAATTGAACGGCGCGTCAAACAGTCCCTCAAAGTTTCGACTATTCCGAGCCGCACTGAAGTAGAAGCCCAACGGGTGACCCGCCTGGAAACCCAAGTACGGGAAGCCTTGGCTGGAGAACGGATGGCCTCTTTCTTGCCGATTGTGAAGCGTTTGGGTGATGAGTATGATCCCCAGGCGATCGCCGCAGCGGTATTGCAGATGATGTACGACAATAATTCCCCCGAATGGCTCAACGAAGATTGGGAAGTACCGGAAGTCAACACCAAGACAGGTCTCCCCAAGCCGACGAAAAAAGGTGGCCGCAGCGGACGTCGTTCTAACTACAAAGGGAGTGGCGGTGGCTACAAAGGCGATCGCTCCCGGGGACGCCGTTCCTACAGTTCCAACCATTCCTAGAAATGTGATATCGCTGACTCTTCAGGTGAGCCAACTCACTAAATCTAGGGGAATGCGACAAGCACTATAGAAATAAAAAAGAGCCTCCATTTCTCATCGGAAATGGAGGTTTTTCTTTGGGTAAGGCTTTAAAAAAATGCAGCTTTAGTGGTGTGTTTAAAGCACGGCAATACATTCAATTTCGACGAGGACATCCTTTGGCAGACGCGCTACTTCTACGCAAGCGCGGGCGGGGGCAGTGGCTTCATCAAAGTAGGTGGCATACACAGCATTAACCGCCGCAAAATCATTCATATCCTTGAGAAAAACGCCCGTTTTCACAACATTTTCCCAGGTGGCGCCAGCTTCTTTTAACACCGCCGCTAAATTTGCCATGACTTGTTTCGTTTGGGCTTGGACATCCCCCTCAATAATTTGGCCCGTGGCGGGATCAAGGGCAATTTGGCCAGAACAAAATAACATCTTGCCTGAAGCGGCGATCGCCTGGTTATAGGGGCCAACGGGGGCGGGGGCATGATTAGTTTGAATAACTTGTTTTTCCATCACTAAATTCTTAAAACCGTTAAAAAATTGCAGATCACGTTAAGCACCCAAACGGGGACGCATCCCGTGGTGGCGGTAAGACCAATAATCCTGCAAAATGCGCCCATGATCAAAACATAAATTTTGCGGAACTTCCCACGGCTGAAAAATGCCGACCGTTTTCGCATCATCTGCCGCTTTGGGGTCTCCCATTGCCGTCGCGATAAAGACCACACTAATGGTGTGTTGGCGCGGATCACGGGCAGGGTCGGAGTACACACCCAATTGCTCAACCAATTGCACCTCTAGGGAGATCTCCTCTAAAGCTTCCCGTTTGGCAGCTGTCTCTACTGTTTCGCCATAATCCACAAAGCCCCCTGGAATTGCCCAACCAAAGGGTTCATGTTTGCGTTCAATCAAAATAATTGGTCGATGGGGGCGATCGCAGAGTTCAACAATGATATCGACGGTGGGAGCGGGATTACGGTAAGCCATGGCAGAGAAAGGCAATTGCAACCAGGATCATAGCAGTTTCTCTGAAGCCAGTTTGCAGACTTATTGTCTTTTTAGGAATTTTTTCGGGCCATGTTCGCTAGCTCAATTTGGCGCGCCCGGAGATGTTGCCAACTGCTGCCAGCTCCTTCGACGATGCCCCTAGCGATTAACCCAAGGGCCCGGCCAATCACATTGGTCAGCACATAAACTAAAATTTCACCGAGCCAGGCCACGAGGGCGCGAATCCGGGGGGCAAGGGCATCCCTCAGTTCCAGGAGAATCGTCACCAGCCAGGGAATCCCCTCAAGGTTGGCGAGTTCTGCGGATCGGGGTTGGTAAACGGCCGTTTGCACGATGCCGACTGGACTAACGCTCAAAAATTGATGTTGACTTTCAAAAATGGCCTTCGGTTCTAACCAATATTTGCGCAGGCGATAGGCCCACGATAGATCATTGCGAAAACGGGCAATGTTGCGGGAAGAGCGCAGTTTTGGCTGGTAAATTTCTGCCTTGAGTAATTCTGGCTCCGGTAGGGTATTCAAGATAAATTGCAGGATATCGTTACCGACGGTGATCAACAAATTTTCTAAAATGAGTTGGCTGCGTCCCAGGGCTTCCCTGGCCTCAAGACGATAGGTGACATTATCAATCTTGAGGGGCTGGTCTTGTAGTAGATAGGCGAATAAGTCGTCGCTTTGGGGTAGTCTTTGGTTTAGGTCTGGGGCATTGGCGATCGCCACCCGATTGAGCAACTCCAAAAAGCCCTCGGCCTGATTGTCAGCGGTGAGGTGGTAGCGGCCAATAAATTCCTGGGCGCTAAATTTCCAGAGGTTACGAATGCTGCGTTGATGTTGGGCTTGGAAGGCTTCGGGATCTAAATTTTTCCACTGGGGATCATTAAAAATAAAATTGAGTTGTTGCAGAATGATATAAAGCAGTTCCCGCCGTTTTTCTGGGGTGACAATCTCTAGTTCTAGGCTACTGCCAGTGGCATTTTTCAGGGAGCCATTGAGCTTCACAAAGGTCTTTTCGAGGAGAATTTGCCAGCGGCTATTGGTCGTCGTGATCTCTACGGGTGAGGCAATGGCGATCGCCCCGGCGGGAGGCGTTTGGGGCTGGGCGGGAGGAACTGTATTGAGGAAAATGGCACTTTGGGGCAGACAATGGCGCAGGAGCCAGGCTGCTGTTTTGAGTTCCCGTTGTTGTCCAGCGAAAACTGCACGGTACAGGGGCGGGAGATTCTCTTGGGCGAGGTAGGTTTCGACGCGATCTAGGGCTGTGTAAATCTGGTTAAGGCCCCGGCGACGCATTCCAGCGAACAAATTTTGGTTAATGCCCTGGGGACGTTGGGACCAAACTTTACCACCAGCGGCGATGGTACTCAGCTCCGGGACGAGATCGGCGATCGCCAAGCCTTTCGGGAAATAACCTGCTAGTCCATCCCGTTTCGCCTGTAAGATCCGCTCTGAATCCAGTTGTGCCGTGCAGAGGACTAGGGGCGTTGTGGGGTAAAGGCGTTGCAGTTCGCGGTATCGACGCCAATGACGATCCCCCTGCCAGGCGGGATCACAGAGAATCAGATCCAAATCCTTGCGGGGGGATGCTGCCAAAATGGTGCTGAAATTTTCTGCGGCGATCGCCCAATCCGTTTCCTGGGCCAAAGCGGTACAAAAGCCTAGACGAAAAATGGGATCATCATCTACCAACAGCAGTTTCATGGGAAGCTTACGAATGTCTTACACTGAGTTACCAATGCTCCCAGTGTACTGGTTGACGCCTGTAATACATCGCTCCCCACAAACTTCTTGCGGATTTTTTGCTTAAGGGCCACTTGTTAACCCCTTCAGGACGACGAAACTAGATGAGCGCGGGGTTTGAATTATTCCCCAATAATTTCAGGCTGAGTCAGTTCGTCGGACATCTCAATAATGGCGCGGATCGGCGGCTTCATTAACGGATCTTCAACAGCATCAAATTCTTCGTAACGGCGGCGCTTAGCCCGCTGAGCCACCTGCACAGTAATGCGGTAACGATTGGATGCGGCCTGCATGAGATCTTCAGCCCGGTGCATAATTTCTGCAGAATCGAAGGAGCTACGTTTTTGCATACGAGGTGGTAATAAATCTGTGGGTTGGGTGTTCAGGCTTTCCATTATAACGGTGTGGGGGAGTTCGCCTGGTTATTCTTCCATGAGGCGATCGCGCTCTAGAAGCAGTAAATCTCGCAGTTGATTCGTATCCAGTTCCGTCAGCCAATTTTCTCCCGTATCAACGGTTTGTTCGGCCAGTTCTTTTTTGCTGGCGATCATCGCACTAATTTTTTCTTCGAGGGTGCCGGTACTGACGAATTTATGCACCTGGACATTTTGCTTCTGGCCAATGCGGAAGGCGCGGTCGGTGGCCTGGTCTTCTACCGCCGGATTCCACCAGCGATCGACGTGGAACACATGGTTGGCGCGGGTTAAATTCAATCCGGTGCCCCCTGCTTTGAGGGACAGGATAAAAATGGGGGGGCCATTGGGATCATTTTGAAAGCGATCGCACATCTGTTGGCGGGTCTCCCGTCGGGTCGCTCCGTAGAGGAAAAGGACATCCTGGCCGAGGCGTTCCTGGAGGTAGGGTTGGAGCAGTTTCCCCCATTCAGAAAATTGGGTGAAGATCAAGGCGCGATCGCCTTCGGAGATTAATTCTTCGAGCATTTCTTCGAGGCGGAGTAGCTTGCCGGAACGGGGGGCAAAATTTTTGCCGAGTTTGGGTTTGCTCTGGAGCAGTACAGGGTGATTACAAAGCTGTTTGAGCCGTAGCAGCAGGGTGAGAATTAAGCCGCGCCGTTGGATGCCGTCGGTGTTTTCGATTTCCGCAAGGGATTCATCCACCAGTTTTTGGTAAAGGTTGGCTTGGTCTTTCGAGAGACTACAAAAGACTTCCATTTCCTGTTTTTCGGGCAGGTCTTGGATAATTGTCTTGTCGGTCTTGAGGCGACGCAGGATAAAGGGTTGGGTCAGCTTACGGAGGCTCTGGAGGGTTTGGCGATCGCCATATTTTTCGATGGGAATTGCAAAGCGCCGTTGGAAAAATTGTTGCGTACCGAGGAAATTGGGATTGAGAAAATCAAGGATTGACCAGAGTTCCTTGAGGCGATTTTCCACAGGGGTTCCCGTGAGGGCAATGCGAAAACCACTGTCGAGGGCGCGCACCGCTTGGGACTGTTTCGCCTGGGGATTCTTGATATTTTGGGCTTCGTCGAGGATCATGCCTTGCCAAGACACCGTCGCTAAATCTTTTTGATCCCGGAAAACCAAGGAATAGCTGGTGAGAATCACATTATATTTTTGAGCTGTGCTCGCAAAGGTTTTTCCTTTGGCGCGGCGATCGCCATGGTGAATCAAGGTTTTTAAGCTGGGGGCAAACTTGTGAAGTTCTCGTTCCCAGTTACTGACCACGGAGGTGGGACAGACCAATAGCACTGGCTGGGTTAGTTTTTTGTTTTCCTGGAGGGTCAATAAAAAGGCGATCGCCTGAATCGTTTTTCCCAGGCCCATATCGTCGGCGAGACAAGCCCCCAAGCCCCATTTTTGTAAAAAGCTCAACCAGCTCATCCCCTTGTGCTGGTAGGGCCGGAGCGTCCCTTGCAGAGAGTCAGGCGGCTCAATTAGCTTCAGGGCTTCATTATTCGTTAGATGGTCAAGGAGTTCTCGCAACGCCCCCGACGCCTCAAAGCCAACCACGGGCAACTTCGCAAACACCTGGCCCGGTTCTGCTCCCAAGCGCAGGGCGTCCTCGACCCGCAGCGGTTGTTCAGCCATTTTTGTTTGGTAAATTTCCTGGGCGGCCCGCACATCGGTGGGTTGGAGGGCGAGCCATTGACCATTGACTTCAACCAAAGGCGATCGCCGCGCGAGGAGATCCTGAAATTCCCGTTCTGTGAGAGTCGTTTCGCCAACGGCCACCTCTAGTTTGTACTGCAATAGACTCTGGAGATTTAACCGACTTTCATCTTTGACCTGGGCAGAAATTTTAATGCCAAGGCGTACTTCATTACTCCCGGCCTCTAAACCTTCTGGTAGGATGACCCCCAGGCCCTTATCGCGCAGTTGCCAGGCCACCGAACGGATAAACTCATAGGCTTGGATCGCATCGAGGGGACAACCACAGGGCTGCGGCCCCCCTAAACTTTCACCAATGGGCTCGTACAACCGAGACGCCAGGCCTAGACCCTTTAATAAAATTTCCTGGGGTTGGCTGGGATCTTGCCAAACCTGATCCGCCGTGACAATACTTGCCGCATTTCCCAAGGCCTGCAAACCATATTGCAATTGCCAATGGTCTTGGGCGACGGTGGGGGGCAGCAGTTGAAAACAGGCGCGAAATAGGGGCTGATTCAGGGCAAAATCCGGCGGATTTACCAAATATTCCCGCACGGGGAATGTCCAATTTTCGTAGGCATGGCCCAGTTGACGGGGCAGATCTTCAAAGGTGGCCTTGGCTTTGGAAAGGCGATCGCACCAGGGAAACACCACAGAGGTTTTCGGAAAATTTTGTAGGGGCTTGGCATGGGGACGCACCTGGGCATCGACCATCGCCGTGAGAAAACTCAATAACACCTGGGCTGGCGTTTGACCGACCGCACAAATGCCTGGCATCTGTTGCAAAAACTGGGCAAACCGCTGTTGTTCTGTGACGCTATCTAACAAAGGTACCCACGTCGCCAGGGCTTCTCCCGTTGGGAGGGGGGTCACATGGGGCAGAAATTTACGCCGCACAACTAAATCAAGGCTCCAGCGGCACACCTGCCACCAAAACCGGAGATCCCCCGCGAGGGCGTCATCGGTGAGGGGTAATGTTTGAATAATATTCGTGGCTTGGCGAGCGTTTAGGGCGAGGCCCATAATTTGCCAGTCGGCCCAATCGAGCTGATCGGGAATCTGGGGTTGATTAGACAAGAGTGGGATCGAGGGTTTGGTCTTGGTGCCTTTGGTACTGGGTAGAGAAAGCGTCGTTTCTAACCACTGGGCATTTTCCGGCACCGTCACCCCATAGGCCTGGAGTTGGGTTTCGAGGCTTTGGCGATCGCCCCCAAAGGGATAAGCGGGCGGGCTGACTGCGGACTCACTGCGCCAGACCTCACTCCACAGAAAAAAGTAGGATTGCTGTGCCTGAAAGATCCAAGTGCCGTGTACCAGTGCCATAGACAATATGTATTTGTCGAGAAAAACGGACGCAGCAGGATTCGAACCTGCGACCGACCGCTTAGAAGGCGGTTGCTCTATCCACTGAGCTATGCGTCCAAGGGTTTTGGGCTAATAAAGTATAGCAGATTGAAGTTTGGCTGTAGACCCCGATCTATCTCCATTGCCGGGGATAAAATTCTACTCGTTGCGGAGGGCAACAATCGGGTCTAAACGGGCCGCTTGCCGCGCCGGAAACACCCCAAAAAATAAGCCAATTCCCCCAGAAACACCTACCGCCATCACAATCGCTGTTACAGAAATAGGGGCCGCCAGGGGGGTCAAGACATTGGCGAGAAATACGCCCCCCAAGCCTAGACCTGTCCCAAAGATCCCACCAATCCCTGCCAGGATCACCGATTCAATCAGGAACTGATACAAAACGTCGTTTTCTGTGGCACCAAGGGCTTTACGGAGACCAATTTCTTTTGTCCGCTCGGTAACAGACACCAACATAATATTCATGATGCCAATCCCACCAACGAGGAGAGAAATACCGGCGATCGCCGCCAACATCGTGGTTAAAGCCCCGGTAATTGTATTCGCCACGTCCAATAAATCCTGTTGACTTTGGACGCTAAAATCATCCTCATCGACGATCTTATGGCGGAGCCGCAATAGATTTTCGATCTGAAAGGTCATCGCCCTGACTCGGTCTTCACTTTCACCGGAGACGGAAATAAAGGTTAACTCCGTGCCATAGGGAGACGTGCGTCCCACCACCTGGTTCGACATTGTGGTGAGGGGCATATAAACGGCGTTGTCCTGGTTTGTGCCAAAGGAAGCCCCCTTTTCTTCGAGAACACCAATCACATCGAAGGTAAGATTTTTGACCCGGAGTTTTTGGCCCACCGGCTCGATATTAGGGAAAAGCTCCGTGGCAATCTCAGACCCAATCACGGCGACGCGCTTATTGCGTTCCACATCACTGTCGGTCACAAACCGGCCTTGGGCTAGGGTAAATTCGCGTACATCAATGAATTCGGGGGTAATCCCCAAGAGCAAAGAATCTTTATTAATCCCCCGAAATGTCACTAAACCACGACTATTAATCTGGGGCGCCACCGCCGCCACATTCGGCACCTGTTCGGCGATCGCCTGGGCATCTTCCCAAACGAGGGTCTTGGGTAAATCAATGGTGGTGCGTTGGGCCGCCCGGGAGCCGGGAATGATAAACAAAACATTGGAACCGAGGGATTCAAACTGCTCTGTGGCTAATTTTTGGGCACCTTGGCCTAAACCGACCATGGCAATCACGGACGCATTACCGATGATGATGCCGAGCATCGTTAAACCACTGCGCATTTTGTTGGTGCGGAGGGTGGCGATCGCCATTTGTAAATGCTCAAACAGATGTAATCCCATGGGGCCGTCGTCGATAAAGGTGCTTCTTCTCTACTGTACGCAAAAGACCCAAGCCCTGGCAGAATTTTGTCCGAAAAAAGCTCAATGGCTCACGAGGCAATCATACTGACTCTGGTTAATGCGACCCGCTTGGAAAAGGGTTTCGGTGATTTCAGAAATGGTTAAAATGGCGTGGGCTTGATATCCTTGGGCCTGGAGCCGATCCTTAACGCCCGCTTCGTGGTCTATGAGAACTACCATCTCCTGCACGGTGAGGCCCGCCGACTCCAGTTTTTTCGCCCCCTCAACGATACTTTTGCCCGTAATCAGCACGTCATCGACGACCAAAATCGTTTCCCCTGGCTCAAAATGGCCCTCAATCACCCGCCTCGTCCCGTGGGCCTTGACTTCCTTACGGGGGAAAATCATCGGGTAATTTAATTTCAGAGCCAACCCCGTTGCCGTCGGGAGCGAACCATAGGGAATCCCGGCGATACGGTCAAATTTCAGGTTTTTGGCGATCGCCCCGTAGGCATTGAGCACCTGGTTAAAAACCTGGGGGTTAGAAATAATTTTGCGCAGATCAATGTAATAGGAAAACGTCGCCCCAGAGGCCTGGACATATTCTCCAAAGAGCAGACAGCCCAGGTCAAACAACTGCACGATCAACTCCGCCTGGGGGTGCGCTGCGGGGAAATTTGTCGGTACTTGGAGCAAATCACAGCGGGCATTACTGGGGGTATAACGCTGGCGAATGTCTTCAATCTTTTGCCGTAGCTGGGCGACGGGTTGCCGACAATCGGTTTGACTCAGGTCATCGTTAGGAATGGGAATTAAGAGGCCAGACCCATTGGAATTTAAGCCCTGGTGAATGATTTCTTCGAGGTTTTCGCTCCGTTGCCAGATACTGCGGGCGAGGATCCACCGTTCTGGGGCAATGGCACGCACTTGACGAAAGACCGCCGGGCGATCGCCCCCAATTTCTAGGAAAAGTTGTTCCGGGGTGCCCCACTGTTTGATTTCTTGGATCAGGTGCAGATAAAAAGGCCGTTGCGGGTCGGGGTAATTTTGCAGGGGAAAGGCACCGGGGTTAGAGGTGCGACATTGCAAGAAAACGCCTTTGTCGGGATAGAGCAAAAAAGGGGCAACGTGGTCTTGGCCGGGGTAGGCGCTGAGGGTAACTGCATCCACTTGCCACACCTCAAAAATCGCCTGGGCGAAAAGGCTGCTGGTATTGAGATCGGCGTGTTTCGCATCGAGAATAATGGGGATATCAGGCGGAATATGGGCTAAAACCGTTTCTAACAGTTGCAACCCCGGCACCCCTAAGGCTTGATAAAAACCGAGGGTCGGCTTGTAGGCACAGACAAGATCCTGGGTCTGGTCAATGATCCCCAAAAGCCACGTTTTCAGGTTCTGAATTAAATCTCCGGTGCGCAAAGAATCCGGCAGCATTTCCGGGTTCGGATCGAGACCCGCCACGAGGAGGGTGTTTTGGGCGGCGATCGCCCCGGTGAGTTTTTCGGTGAAAGTTGCGGGTGCTAGCTCCAATCCTGTTGCTCCTCGCCATGGCGTAGATGTTTGTAGGCCCGCCCGGCCGCATGGATTTCCCTTGTTTTGGCGAATAAAACGTCCTCCGTCAAGCCCCACTGTTGGAACAGCAATTTCAAATCCTGTTGAATTTCCCTTGCCCCAGGGAAGCCGTTATAGCGCAGATGGAGCCGTGCCAATTCCACCAGGGCATTTTCTGTGGGTTCTCCCTTGAGGAGACTATCCACAATCAGGCGATCGCGGTTGGCTTGGGGATGGACTTGATCTTGTTGGGGCATCGGCGCGAATGGAACTAACAGTGCAAAAAGGGCTAAATCATGGCGCAAGACTGAAGGAATGTCTTCGTCAACTATTGCGTTAAGCCGTGCTTGAGGGCGTAGCGTACCAATTCTGTCCGACTATTGGTTCCCGTTTTGCTAAATAGGCGACTAACATACTTTTCAACGTTGCGGACGCTGGTTTCTAGCTCCTTGGCAATTTCTTTATTCATCAGTCCCTGGGCCACGAGATCGAGGACGCTTTGCTCCCTAGGGGTCAGGTCAATTTTTAAAGGCGGTGGGGTGGTGACCAGTTGATTTTGCTGGCCGAGGAATTGCTTAATCTCCCGGAGATCCTGGGCGATGCCTTCGAGGTTACTGCCGCCACCGTCTTGTTGTTCGGCGATCGCCGCTTCTCTGGTGAGGAGATTTTTGACAATGGCTTCGAGTTCTTCGGGTTCAAAGGGTTTCGGTAAATAGGCATCACAGCCCGCTTGGTAGCCTTGGATGCGATCGCCAGTCATGCCACGGGCCGTTAGAAAAATTACCGGAAGCGTTTTAAAGCGTGGATCTTCACGCAGTTGCCCCAAAAACTGATAGCCATCCACCTGGGGCATCATAATGTCAGAGATGACCAAGTCCGGTGTAAACGTTTGCAAAACATCCCAGGCTTTTGTGGCATTCTCAGCGGTGGTGACGGTTAGGGCTTCATCATCTTCTAAATAGGCTTGAACCGCCTCCCGGACGCCCGGTTCATCATCGACAAGCAAAATATTGTAGCGTTTATCCATCGCCCATTTTCCCCTTACGAAAGCGCATGATCTTGCCCCTGATTATAGCTTTTCACGGTTTCGCCCTCTGTTATTCTTTGTCGGAAATCACACCATGCTCAAGGTTTTCGTGTATGGCACCCTCCAGCCAGGAGAAGCAAATTTTCCCCGCTACTGTGCCCCCTATCACCCCCACATTGAGAAGGCTTTCATCCCAGGGAAGCTTTATCAGTTACCGGTGGGTTATCCGGCCCTCACCCCAGAACCGGGTTGGGTAGAAGGTTGTCTGTTGCGATTCAGGGATCCCAAGGTTTTAGAGAGACTAGATGTCCTTGAAGATTATCAACCGGGGCGATCGCCAAGCCTCAATGAATATCAACGGCGTCAAGCGCCTGTTTACACGGAGACAAAAACGATCCTGACGGAGGCTTGGGTCTATGGGATGACCCCAGAAAAGGTTGCCCAACTGGGAGGGACGCCTTTTTCTGGTTCCCGCTGGACGGCTAACCAAAACTTCTCGAACTTCTAGGTGGGGCTAGAGTCACCATACCAAATGGCTTCAATTTGCTGGGCGATCGCCACCAATGTTTCCCGGTCATTCGTCTCACTTAAAACTGTGACATGACCCAGTTTGCGGCCTGGGCTGGCGCTGGTTTTGTCGTACCAGTGGACATGGCTATGGGGAAACTGGGTCAACATCTGCCGCTTGTGGGCATAATTCCCCGTACTGTGCTCAAACCCTAGTAAATTCACCATCACCGCCCCAGGGGTGATCATCTTGGGGTTCCCTAAAGGCAAATCGGCGATCGCCTGGAGTTGCATTGCAAACTGCGAAGTCTGACAAGCATCCAAACTAAAATGGCCGGAATTGTGGGTGCGGGGGGCGATTTCATTCACCAACACTTGTCCTTCGGGAGTGAGAAACAACTCAATCCCCATAATGCCCACCAGATTTAACCCTTCAGCTAGGGTGCGGGCAATCTTTTCGACCTGATTCACCACATCTTGAGCGATCGCCGCAGGGGCCAGCACCCAACGACACACTTGATCAATCTGTTGGGTTTCCACCGTCGGAAAGGTGCGAATTTCTCCCCGGCGGTTGCGGGTCACCATCACCGCTAATTCCTGCTCAAAGGGCACAAACGCTTCTAAAAGTAAGGGAGTATCAGCTAAATCCGTTGGTAAAGTCTGTAACGCCGCAGCATCTTTCACGATAAATGTCCCTTTTCCGTCATAACCATGGCGACGGGCCTTCACGACCAGTGGAAATTCCCAACCAGAGGGTAGCGGTTCCCCCAGTTGCCAAGGGACAAAGGTCGGCACCGGAATGCCGAACCGTTGACAACAGCGCCGTTGATCATATTTATCCAAGAGGGCAGCGAGAAAAGGCAGAGAAGGGAAGAATTTTGCCCCCCGTTTAACGAGGGTATCGAGGGCTTCGAGATCAACAAATTCATTTTCAAAGGTGACCACATGGCAGTTTTCCACCAGCTTGGCCGTAGACTCTAGATCGTCGATCGCCCCAATGATCACCTGATCGGCATTAGAAACCGCCGGATCACTGGCGTTGGGTGTTTGTACCCACAGTTCCATGCCGAGGCTCCGGGCTTCTGCTCCCATCATCCAGGCGAGTTGTCCGCCGCCAATGACACCCACTTTATGTTTCATGCTCTTGTTTTGCCGTTTTTATATGGATTGCCCGTGCCCCATTAAACCCTAGGAGGGCTGCCGGATGTCAATTGTCTAGATCCGCGAGCCTAAGCCTGAGCTTTAGTTGTCTCTGGGGCAGACTGGGTCTCAGAGGTGGTACTCTCTCTGGTTGCTTCTGTGGAAACCATCGCCGCCATTAACTGGTCTGGGTTGACGGTAAAGGGTAGACGATGGATGTCTGACTGGGGCTGACAGGTGATCTCTGCCACCTGGCGCAGCTCGGCCAAGGTCATTGTATTCAGACCGAGATCAGCGAGGCTCTTCGGCAAGCCAATATCGCGGTAAAACTGGAGGAGCTGTTGGCGGGCGGTCTCAGCCAGTTGACTTTTTTGGCAAATTTCTTCGAGGCGGAGTTGCACCAAAATGCCATAGGCAACTTTTTCTCCGTGCAAAATGCCATGGGCCGCAGGTAGGTGGGTTAATCCGTTGTGAACCGCATGGGCGGCCACAGTGCGACAGTTTGCCCCTCCCAAGCCACCGATCACGCCAGCGAGGAGAACTGTCGCATCAACGACTTCCTGCCATTCGGGACTGTGGACATCGGCGATCGCCTGGGAGGATTTTTGAAAGAGGAGATCCCGGAGAATCCGCGCTTCTTGGACGGCGGCAATGGTGAGGGTCTGGGGGGAATGGCCACTGCTGACGGAAGCTTCGTACCATTTGGCGATCGCATCCCCAATCCCGGCAATCAGAGTCCGTTGCGGCGCCGTGCGTACCAATTCGTAGTCCAGAATCAACAGATTCGGGCATTGCTCCAAGGCCACATCATATTGAAAGGCCCCTTGATCAGAATAAATATTCGACAGAGCTGTCCAAGCAGCACAAGTAGCCGCCGAGGTGGGCACGGTCACAATGGGGCAACGTTGCTGATGGGCAAGGAGCTTGGCTGTATCGAGGGCCTTACCGCCGCCGATGCCGATGACAAAATCTGCTTTGTGGGCTTTGAATTTTTTGTTGAGTTCCTTGAGGGACGCTTCGGAACAGTCAGGACTGTAGCTGCCACTGGCGAGATCGAGTTTTTCTTGCTCGGCTAGGGTTTGGAGCGGATCTGCCAATTTTTCGAGGCTCTGCTGCCCTCCCACCACAAAAGGACGTTTTCCCCACCGGGCGATCGCCGCACCAGCTTGGGCCAGGGCGTTATTTCCCTTGAGCACTTGGGCCGGCGCAATCAGCACTTGCATGGGAACAGTTTGGGTTTGAGTAGCAGCAGGCTTTTTCATGGGTATTGGTAGCGAAGAAATGGCGACGAAACGGGTGAAATAAACTTCCCTAGATCCTAACTAATCGCATTGGGTTGGGGCAGCTTTTTGAGATTTTCTGGATAAAGCTGAATGTCCAGGGCCCCATTTTCGCGGTCGGCAATGGCGCGTTGGACTTGACCTAGATAGAGGGGTTCAGAAACGCCGGGTTCGGGATGGCTCATGACCCGGAGGCGCACGGTAAATTTATTATCCCCATTGCCAATGCGGCCGTAGGAAAAGAGGTCATTGGAAGCTTGGCGGAGGGTTGCATTGACTTCCTCGGCAGTCACTTCAGGCTTCACGGAGACAACGGCTAGGTTGGCACCATTGTCGTAAACCAGGGCATAGCGCACGGCCCCCGGCACGACACTACGGCTAAAGAGTCCTAAGCTGAGGCCAAACAAACCAATGGTAAGCACAATCATAAAGCCGGTGGTGCCGACTAAGCGGAAACGGATGCCCCACTTAAAAAGAAACGCGGCGATCGCCAAGACCGCAAAGAATAAGGTGGCGTAGGCAGACCACTGGGTATAAAGGGCAAAATCTAAATTTTCCATGGGTCAGTTCGGTAAAAACGTTTTGGCACAAGGCCAGTGCAGTTAATTAAGGGATCATTAAAAGTTGTGGCTTCCATTATCCCAGCAAGGGCCCCAAGAAAAAACCAGCGAGGCGATCGCTGGCATGACTCAAGCTTGTTGTTGTTTTTGCATCGAAAAAATACAAGATTTCAAACCACGCGTTCCCAGCACGAAGCCCGAAATATTTCTTTACACAACGCTAAGTGTAGCAGAACATACCATTTTTGATCAGGGAATTTTTCAACTTTTCGCGATATTTTCCCTCAGCCTGGGTCATGTCACATAGATTTATCACTGGGGAGATTTAGAATAATTGCCAATCCCGCGAAGATAAAGCCTTGAGCCGTTCTAGCCGCTGGGTGAGGTAGTGACGATCCAGTTGGCTGTTGTTAAAAATTTGAATACTGGTGAGACTGATGCGCCACGACCAAATATAAGCCAGTTGGGTGAGGGCCTGGAGGGCCGCCTGTTCCTGGGCGACAAAGGTGGTTTGGGACTCATAGCCCGCGATAAAGGCTTCTCGCACCCGTCGCTGGAGACCTGTGGTGAGTGCCCCCTGGAAAAATTTGCCAATTTCAAAGGCGCGCCAACCGTAGCCGCATTGGTCAAAGTCGAAGAGGGTGAGCTGATGATCTTCGGTGAAATGGACGTTGCCGCAGTGGGCATCACCCCAACAGACCGACCAGAGGGGCTTTTCCTTGGGGAGTTGCGCTAAAGTTTCACGGATTTTGTGGGCAATGTCCTGCATGAAACCCCAATCCCGGGGGCGATCGCCAAAAAACGGCAAAATCACGCCCAAGGATTCATCCAACAAATACTCAAGGTCTAGGGGTTTGCGCGGGTGGTCACAGATAAAGTCTTGGCTGACCTGATGGATCTGCGCCACCACTGCCCCTAAATGATGACTTTGGCTTTCGTTCCATCCCCCTAGGGCAATTTCTCCTGGGGCAAAGGGAAACAGAGTGGCATAGCGATCGCCTTCTGGAGCCTGAATTTTGACCGCCCATTCACCAGCTTCCGTCGGTAAAGGAGCCGCCACCGGTAAACCCTGGGCCTTGAGAAAATTTAAAAAATCGAGCTCGAAAAAAATTTCCGTGGGCGATCGCCAATGGTGATGGGAGACCCGCAAGACAAACGTATCCTGGGCTGCTTGCACAAAATAAATATCACTCAAGCCCCGATTCCATAACTCACATTGGCTGACGGTCTTAAGGCCATATTGCGGCAGCACACGCTCCCGGAGGGCGATCGCCGATAGCGTGGAGTAAATGACGGGGAAATCCGAGCAGACCATAGACCGCAGCCCCTCAGGTGCAGGACAAATCAACTATCAACCTAAAAAGATATGGGCCAAAAATCTGTAGCCCATGGCACCATCTTCCAGAACATCAAGAAAAAGTTTGCAATTCTTTTCTAAAATGGGATAAACGCTTACACTTGCAGCTTTTGTCAACCTCGAAAAATAAAATGTTGCAAATTGTTACAAAACTTGTTAATCTTGAATCAAGATAAAAAACAACCTAATTTACCCCAGATAAAAATATGGCTAAAAAATACCAAGGCAACATCATCGACGACCAAGGCAAAATGAATACCTTTGCCGTAGAGCCCACCGTTTACGTCCAAGAAAATCCCCGCGTCGGCTTTACCGAATACGCAGAAAAATTCAATGGTCGCGCCGCAATGATCGGTTTTGCTTCTTTACTTCTTCTCGAAATCTTCACCGGCCATGGTGTCATTGGTATTTTTCAGTAAGACCAACAGCTTTTAATTTTTTCAAACAACATCTCAACAGCATAAGTTTGTCTAGGGCGGCCCTTGGTCGTCTTTTTTTTCGGCAAATTTCCTTAAAATAGAAGTCGCTGCCCGGCGCTCCCGGTTAACTTTTTTAATTTCTCATTCAGATATTTAACGCCCATGCCCGTCCTTGTCGTCGCCACCGGAAACCCCGGTAAATTACAGGAAATGCAAGCTTATCTCCAGGATTTGCCCTGGGAATTGCAGCTCAAGCCCCCGGAACTCGACATTGAAGAAACAGGCACAACGTTTCTCGAAAATGCAGCTCTCAAAGCCTCTCAGGTGGCAAAGGCCCTCAACCAATGGGCGATCGCCGATGATTCTGGTTTAGTCGTCGAAGCCCTCAACGGTGCCCCCGGTCTGTATTCAGCCCGCTACGGCACCACCGACCAAGAACGCATTGAACGTCTGTTAACGGAACTGGGCAACAACCCCAATCGCCGCGCGAAATTTATCTGTGCAGTGGCGATCGCCAAACCAGACGGTACCATTGCCGCCCAAGTGCAAGGAGACTGTCCCGGAGAAATCCTCCCGGAACTGCGGGGGAGAGGGGGCTTTGGCTATGACCCCATTTTTTATGTGCCAGAATATCAACAGACCTTTGCGGAAATGTCAGCGGCGCTCAAACATAACGTCAGTCACCGGGGCCAAGCCTTTGCACTGCTGTTGCCGCGTCTTGCCACACTCCTCGATTAACGATGCCTGCTCCCCCAACCCCAGAAGATCGCAACCCTGAAGCGTCCCTCCGAGAACTCCTTACCCTTGGGAGCATGTTTATCTGTGCGATCGCCCTCTTGATTTGGCTATTAAACTTCAGTGTCAACTGGCTCATTGTCCAGATGCCCGTGAGTTGGGAACAACGGTTAGGGCAAGCCCTGGTCAAAATCTACGAACCCCAAGCCGAACCTTCGCCTGCCCAAGATGAACTAAATGCCCTGCTTGACCGCCTGGAAGCAGAAATTCCTACTGGCGCTAAAGAAAAACGCGACTACCAACTCCTCTATATTCCCCAGCATGTGGTTAATGCCGCGGCCCTGCCGGGGGATACGGTATTGGTCTATCAAGGGTTGTTAGATCAAATGGACTCAGAAAACGCCTTAATGATGGTGTTGGGCCATGAAATCGGTCACTTTGCCAACCGAGACCACCTGCGTAATATTGGTCGGGCTCTCGTAATCCGTACAGTGATTTCCTCTATTTTTGGTGATGTCAGTTGGTTGGGAGATGTCGCGCAAATTGTCAGTACCTCGCGCTTTTCCCAAGCCCAAGAAAAACAAGCCGATGAATATGGTTTAGATTTGCTCTATGCCACCTATGGACAGGTCGCTGGTGCAACGGATTTCTTTGAGGCGATGAGCCAAAAACAAGGGGCCAATTGGGATTTTCTTGCGACCCACCCGGCCCCCGCAAAACGAGTGCAACACCTCAAAACGTTAATTCAGCAAAGGGGCTACCCCATCGGTGAATATACCCCTCTGCCAGAGGTATTAACCCAAGATTAATCTACCGCTGTTTGGGATGATTTTCCCCCAAACAAGGCGAAAGCCTACTCAGGGGAGCAGGCTTACAATCCAAATTTAACTAACAAAAAGATTTACCAAACAACAAAACGAGGTTAACAACGAACCCAACAAGCGCTTCTCGAAAAACGGTACCTAACAGGCAGTGATTATAGCCCGATTACCCGATTCCGTTAGGGGGAATAACCGAGTCTATCTTCAACTTGAAATGTTGAGAAGGACTTCTGGGCGAGACCGAACAAAGGAGGTACAACCGCTCAATCTCTTCGTCCGAATAAAAGCTTTTTCAGAACTTTTATTTTGTACCTTGCTTATAAGGTATCAGCAAAGATAGGTAGCGGTGATGGATACTTTATATCTTGTAATATTTGCTTATCGATCTCGTGGGCGATGTTGGCAACTCTTCTGAGGGAATAAGGGTTTAGGACTACATTCGGTCTAACACCTCAATCCCCAGGAGAGATAAACCCAACTTGAGGGTGCGTGCCGTGGTGTCGGCGAGGATTAACCGGGAAATGCGGCAATCGCCTTCGGCCTTGAGGATCGGGCAAGCCTCATAAAATTGGTTGAATTTGCGGCTGAGGTCATAGAGATATTCACAGAGGCGATTGGGCATCAGATCCTGCTCAACGCTCATCAGGACTTCACTCAGTTGCAGTAAGTGTTTAGCCAGGGTCAGTTCAGCGGCCTCTTCAAGAATAATCGGCGTATCGGTGGGTAGGGTGCTGAGGTCAATGCCCCCTTGGCGACTGACCCCTTGGACACGCACATAGGCATAGAGCATATAGGGGGCGGTGTTGCCCTGGAGCGCCAACATTTTATCGAAGCTAAAGATGTAATTACTGGTGCGATTTTGGCTCAGGTCAGCATATTTCACAGCCCCAATCCCAACCACTTGGGAGACTTTTTCGACGAATTCTGCTGTTTCTTGGCGTTCATCTTCGGCGAGACGTTTTTCTAAATCAGCGCGGGAGCGGTTAACAGCTTCATCCAATAAATCCTTGAGCTTGATCGTATCGCCAGCACGGGTTTTGAGCTTTTTGCCATCTTCCCCTTGCACAAGACCGAAGGGCACATGGACAACTTCCACATCATCGGGTAAGAACCCAGCACGCTCTGCCACCTGGAACACCTGGGCAAAATGTCCGGCCTGGCCAGAGTCTGTCACATAGATGATCCGTTTGGCCTGATCTTCCTTGATGCGATAACGAATTGCTGCTAAATCAGTGGTGGCATAGTTAAAGCCCCCGTCAGATTTTTGGACGATCAATGGTAGGCGATCGCCATCTTTATTTTTAAAACCTTCGAGAAACACACATTGCGCCCCGGCATCTTCTTCTAATAAACCCACTTCGTCCAATGCTGTTAGAACATTTGCTAGATATGGATTGTAAAAAGACTCGCCCCGTTCGGTTAATTTGATATCTAGAATATCGTAGATTTTTTGAAATTCCCGGCGGGATTGTTCACAGAGCAATTGCCACGCTTTTTGACTTTCTTCGTCCCCGGATTGCAATTTTACGACTTGATTTCGAGAGGCTTCTTTAAAGGCTTCATCTTCATCAAAACGCACCTTTGCTTTCTTATAAAATGCGACCAAATCACCAATGTCGAGGGCATCTGCTTTCGTTAAAGCATCAGGGTAAACTTCCTTTAAATAGGTAATCAACATCCCGAATTGGGTGCCCCAATCCCCCACATGGTTGAGGCGTAAAACATTCTGGCCCCGAAACTCTAAAATCCGCGCAATAGAATCCCCAATAATCGTTGAGCGGAGGTGGCCGACGTGCATTTCCTTAGCAATATTCGGACTAGAAAAATCTACAATGACTTTCTGGGGATTTTCTGCTGGCTCAATGGCTAGGTGATCGCTTTGCTGAACTTCCTTTAAAAGTGTGGCTAAATAGCTCGGTTTGAGGCTGAAGTTAATAAAACCAGGCCCGGCAATGGTCGGATTTTCACAAGTATCAGCGACATCTAAAGCTTCGATAATACTTTGGGCAATTTCTCTAGGATTTTTCTTCAGTGTTTTCGTTAGCGATAGGGCGACATTAGACTGATAATCACCAAATTTCGGATTACTAGCAGGGACAACAAGGGGATCAGTATCTTTAAGATCTTCGCCAAATGTCTTGATCAGAGCCTCAGAAACAGCCGTTTTTAATTGCAATAAAATAGACTTCATGATAAATAATTACTTTTTAAACTTTGACGATATAAAATTTTTTTTATGCTTTATTTGCTGCAAAGCAAGTTTTACAAATGGGCTTAACAAGTGATGTCTTCACTTCCAGGCCACATTGGTGACAATATTTTTCTGGATGTTTACGATTTTTGAATTTCACCCAAGCAACATAGCATTTAGAACACAAGGGACGGTGAGTATTTAAGGGGATATCGCCGCGACAACGAATACAAAAGGCTTTTGTTTCTGTTACTTGATTATCTTGAGATACAGTATTTTGTTTATGGGGCGGAGATTCTAAAGGCTCACCCGTCGCGTCACAACGTTGAGCAGCGGCAAGAATTGATTTTACTTCTCGACAAGTATCGACATATATTTGATTGTCTACTTGTCGATTAATTAAGATTCCCATTTCGCGATTATTCTTCTCTGAAAATTCATACATATTCATTGAAGTGATAATCATTTCTTGTTTATTAAAGTAGCATTTTGCATGAAGATTTGGAGAATAAAAAATTTCCAGGTTCTTAAAATTTTTCACTACTTCAATTTCTGCTTGTCTAAGTTTATTTTGACTATAAACAACAACAATCTTAATATTTCTGCGCTCTGCATCCTGTAACCTTTCTAATAAAATTCTTAAAAGGAACAAATAGGGGATGATATTTGTTTTAGCACCAATAATGATTTGTTCAATGTGATAAGAAGTGCCAGATGTAGTTAAAAACTTAGCCATGCTTTTTGTTAATCTTGAATGTATTCTGTGCCGGAAAGAAGGGCGATTTCTGCTTTGACAAATTCCCGTCCGAGATATAGGGCATGATCTAACTTGGAAATGGGACAAGGATCGGCTTTTTCGGTGATTTCAATGCCTAATTCTTTTGCGGTGCGGCCAGCGTAAACAGTGACATGAGTCCGTTCTAAACTACCTTTGCAGGCGAGGACTTCTCCGGTTTCTGGATCTGTGGCTAAACCTTTGTCGTTAATCGTATTGGTGTAATGTTTCGCGCAAATTAAACCCTGTTCACGGTCTATGTAGATAATAAAATAACCGTCGGGATCGAGGTCAATAAACCGATTAGATAATTCGTTGTCAAGTTTAGCCCGTTCTTCGGCGTTAACAGTCATGGTGAAGGCAAGTAATCTTGGATGGCGTTTGGCACAGCTTTTTAGTATAGCCTACGGGGTTTCGTCACCAAAAATTCTTGAACTAAAAGGCGATCGCCTGAAAATCACCAAATTTTTGCGAGGGATAACGTAAATCCTGGCAGTTCAGGATCGGCACTGACTGTTTCCGGATTTTCAAGGATTTGGGGCGATTGCTGGGGTCGATAAATGTGGACGGTGCGGTTTTGGCGATCAATGAGCCAAGCCAAAGACACACCATTTTCCAGATATTCCACCATTTTTGCTTGTAGCGTTTTGAGGGAATCACTTTTGGAACGCAACTCAATCACAAAATCGGGACAAATCGGCGCAAAGGAATTTTTTTCCTCATCGCTTAGGCTGTCCCACTTTTCACGGCGCATCCAAGACGCATCGGGGGAGCGGGTCGCGCCATTAGGCAACGTAAAACCGGCACTCGAATCAAAGCCTAATCCTGTACCATCTTTTTCTGTCCAGATCCCTAACTGAATTGCCAGGTTAAAATTTCGATTGCCAGTATCCGAAGTGGCAGGGGACATAATGATGACTTCTCCTGTGGCAGTTTGTTCGATGCGTAATTCAGGGTTAGCGCGGCAAAAGGCGTAAAATTCATCTTTTCCCATTTTGGTGATCGCCGGAAAAGAAACCTCAAGAGGAGCCAGATTGCTTTGAATCAAGAGAGTGGTTGCCATGGTATGTTTTCCCGTGAGCCAGATGGTTTTATTGTAGCCTTGCCCCCAGAAGGAAAAATAAAGGCGATCGCCTTTGTAGACAATCGCCCCTGAAGCTTTTATGGATTTAAAATCGCCTAAATTTCGGCCATTGCTCCTTTGGCCATGGCGGCGATCGCCTGATCCGTGGCCTTGGGCAGACGATAATATTTACCCCCCGCTTTAGCCGCTAATTCTTTACCGAAGCCAGAGGAAATAAACTTCTTCTCTGTGTCAATAATCAGCAGTTTCATCCCAGAAGCACGGATTTTACCGGCAATATCTAGAAGTTCCTCTTTGATATCAGGTTTTTCCTCCCCTTCCTCTGGTTTTTCGCCAAGGGAACGAGAGAGGGGAATATTGCCCCGACCATCAGTAATCGCAACAATGACCACTTCACCCACATCACCGGACATTTGCGCATTCACACCGATATGCACAGCTTGGGTTAACCCATGGGACAGCGGTGAACCACCACCACAGGGCAACGTTTCCAATCTATTGCGCGCCAAAGTAATCGAACGGGTAGGGGGTAAGAGCACCTCCGCCATTTCACCCCGGAACGGGATCAACGCAATTTGGTCACGGTTTTCATAGGCTTCTGTCAGCAGACGCATCACCGCCCCTTTTGCTGCCTGCATTCGGTTCAGGGCCATAGATCCAGAGGCATCAACAAGGAAAATCATCAAAGCCCCTGCTTTACGGGCCATCCGTTTAGAGCGCAGAT
Organism: Picosynechococcus sp. PCC 8807; assembly: GCF_001693295.1. Classification (NCBI taxonomy): domain Bacteria; kingdom Bacillati; phylum Cyanobacteriota; class Cyanophyceae; order Chroococcales; family Geminocystaceae; genus Picosynechococcus; species Picosynechococcus sp. PCC 8807. The sequence goes on along the minus strand of NZ_CP016483.1, from coordinate 648,179 downwards.
CACTTTGCTCGACGATCACTTTTCGCTCAGGGTGTCGCAGTCGTCGCGCCTTTTGGTAGGGAGCCGCCGCCCGCAGGGTCGCATCCACTGCAATGCGTCGCACTTTCCCCCTCGGTAACATCGGCTTAATGTAACGGCCCCGGTCATCGGAGAAAATTAAGCCCCGTTTCCCGGAGTTGCCTTTGTTTTGCATCATTTGGGCAAAGGCGAGAATCCCTGGGTCAAGCACAACTCCTTCTGGGTCAAACACAAATTCTTCGGGAATCGTCGGCTCCTGTTCCGGCTGTTCCTCTTGGTCTTCGTTTTGATCGTCGTCGTCTTGATCCTCTTGATCTTCGTCCTGGGATTGATCCTCCTCGTCCTGTTGATCGTCTTGGGATTGAGGGGGTGGCGGCGGTGAAGGTGGCTGCATATCCTCATCCTCTGGGGTGGGGATTGTCGTGGCCCTGGGCAAAATCACCAGTTCAACTGCTGTGCGGAGATCATCGGCAATTACTACATTCCGGCCATCAAGGGCAGCGGCAGCCATGGCAACGCGCACGGCAAACAGTTCGGCCCGGTGACCTTCGACACTACCACGCACTGCTTCGCTCACGAGGTAAGCCACTTGATCTTTGCTGATTTTGACTTCCTTGAGCCATTCCCGGGCCAGGATAATTTGGGTGCGGAGGGCATCAAGGTCTTCTTCATAGCTTTGAAGAAAATCCTTGGGAGCCGTGGCATATTGCACGACTTGATCCACTGCTGCGACCCGTTCTTCGAGGCTGAGGGGGCGATCGGCGGACAGGGTAATGGCGATGCGATCGCGGAGGTGTTCCCGCAGATTTCCTTCTTCGGGGTTATAGGTGGCAATGAGGAGGGGCCGACAGGGGTGCGAAAAACTAATACCTTCCCGTTCGATTTGGTTGCGTCCTTCGGTTAAGACCGTCAGGAGTTGGTTAGCAATTTGGTCATCAAGGAGGTTGATTTCATCGATGTACAACACACCCCGATGGGCTTGGGCCAATAGACCAGGTTGGAAAACAGGTTCTCCCTGGCGCACGGAAGCTTCGACATCCACAGAACCCAAGAGACGATCTTCGGTAACGCCCAGGGGAATTTGCACAAAAGGCGCGGCAATCACTTCTGTGGGAATGTTTTCGCTGGCCGTTTCACCATAGGTCGCTGCGGTGAGATCGTCCCAATCACTGCGGTTCTGCACATCACAGTTAAAGGGATTGTCCTTAATAACTTCGATGGGGGGCAAAAGAGAATGGATTCCCCGGGCCATCACGGATTTTGCGGTGCCCCGTTTCCCGGCGATCGCCACCCCACCAAGGGCAGGATCAACGGCCCCCAGCAGGAGAGCAGTTTTGATTACATCTTGACCAACCACCGCTGTTAGGGGAAAGGTCGTGCGCGATGTCGTGAGAGTAGGCATCTATCAAAAAAGTTTTTATAAAAAGTTTGGCAATGTGGAAATGAAAAGATGATTAAAACGTAGGGGTTTACCATGGTAAACCCCCACCCAATGAAAAATTGATTAGAACTTACACATAGTTCACCAAGCGGGCAAAACTCTCTGCCTCTAGGCTCGCACCACCTACCAAGGCTCCATCAATTTCGGGCTGGGCCATAATCTCATCAACGTTATTCGGTTTAACGGAACCACCATATTGAATGGTGATATTTTTATTGGTGAGTTTTTCGCGGATCAGACCAATGACTCGGTTTGCTTCGGTGGCATCACAGGTGTCACCTGTGCCAATGGCCCAAATGGGTTCGTAGGCAACAACCAAGTTATTTTGATCAATATCGACTAAATCTTGCTCCAACTGGGCAAAAATCACCGCTTCCGTTTCGCCAGCATCCCGTTGGGCTTTGCTTTCACCAACACAGAGAATCGGGGTTAGACCGTGGCGTTGGGCCGCTTTAAGGCGTTGATTTACGGTTTCATCGGTTTCACCAAAATATTGCCGTCTTTCGCTATGGCCCACAATGACATAACGGACGCCCATTTCCGTCAGCATTGACCCGGAGATTTCCCCAGTAAAGGCACCTTCGTCAGCCCAGTGGATATTTTGTGCTCCTAGACGTACCCGCGTTCCGTGGAGACTCTTGGACATTAAGCCTAAATCGGTAAAGGGCGTACAGAGTACCACTTCTCGTTCTTCATGGTCATCGGCGATTTTGGGCAGTAATGCTTTGAGAAAGTCTAAAGACTCGGCTTGAGTCTTATACATTTTCCAATTACCCGCAATAATGATCTTTCGCACGGCTTTCCTACTAATGCTTTCCTTACAATGCACAGGGATCCAGTTTACCCCATTGCCGAAGCGGTGCTAATGGGGGGTCGGCTTCTCCGGGAAAGAGAGTAAACCGTGATCGCCATCTAAAATTACCGGAACCCCCACGGGTAGAGCGGCATTAGTACCATCATGACCAAAGGGCAACTCGGCGACGATCGGAATGTTTAAATCCTGGAGGCGATCACCTAAGACTTCCATAACGCTAAAACTGTCCGCTGAACCCAACTCATCACATTGGCTAAAACGACCGAGGGCAATGCCTTTGATTTTCTCAAAAGCCCCCAACAGTCGCCATTGGGTTAACAGGCGATCAATGCGGTAAGGCGCTTCTGTCACATCTTCGAGGGCCAAAATTATATTCTTAAAATTCGGCTGTAATGGTGTTTTGAGAATGTGGGTTGCCACCGTCAAATTTGCGGGCAATAAAATTCCTTCAGCTTTGCCATTGCCCCAACCCTTTCCTTGGAGCGCTTCAAGGGGTTTTCCCGCCAAGAAATCAAATAATCTTTGCCTAGACCAATCGGGTTCTGCCGCAAAAGTAGTTAAAACGGGGCCGTGGATACTGGCAATGCCCACCATGCCTAAACTCCACAATAGACTGGTGATGTCCGAAAAGCCGATCAGCCATTTGGGAGTCACTTGGTCGATTTTCCAGTCCCAATCTTCTAGGAGGCGCATCCCGCCATAACCGCCTCGCGCACAGAGAATGCCTTTGCAATCTGGGTCAAACCAAGCTTCTGCCAAGGCATCCCGTCGCCCCTGATCGTTGCCCGCTAAATAGCCCCAGCGCGCATCCCAACCCGCTGTGAGTTCTACCCGATATCCTTGCGATCGCCAAATATTTACCCCAGCCCAAAAGGCATCCTGCTCTAGCAAGCGGCCACTAGGGGCAATCACTTTCAATAAATCCCCCGGTTGTAACCAAGGGGGCAGCATCAGTTTATTCATTCAACATCAACGGGCCAATTGGTGAGATCCAGCTTATTCTTTCTCTTGACTGGCGAGTTTATTTTTGTTTTCCCAGCGCCAGAGAAAAATCATTAACCCCACAACCCCAGCCTGCACCGCCAGATTCGGAATCGCTTGGTCTAAATCTCGCCCAGCGGCAATTTGCAACAGAAAAATCATCCCCCCAACGCCCCCAGACAACCCAAAGCATAGATAAATAAATTGGCGGAGCGAACGGTAAGGATTTTTGGCTTCCGCCCGTAGACGGGCCATTTTTTCGGGGGTGAACTTTTGACTCATGGTTGTATCAATTGCGAGGGATTAACCAGCGTTAACCCCTACAGAACAAAGAAATTAACGGATTAAATTTTGGAAAAAAGCCAGGTTGACGGTGTCGCGCACGATGAGAAAAACCCCAAGGCCAAGTAACAGAACTAAGCCCGTTTGCATAATGTTTTCCTGGAGGCGCATCGGCAGAGGTTTACCGCGAATTCCTTCTACTAGGAGAAAGGCCAGTTGGCCGCCATCTAAAGCGGGTAAGGGCAAAATGTTAATAATCGCCAGGTTAATGCTAATGAGTGAACCAAATTGAAACAGATTACTCAGATCATCTTTTGCTAAATCGGCTCCCACCGCCACGATCGCCACGGGGCCAGCCACCTGTTGGGCTGTTTCTTGGAAATTGAAGATGAGTTGACCAAAGCCTTGCACTGTGAGACTGGCAAGCCGCTGAAACTCCCGGGAGCCTGCCTGGAGGGCCGCAATGGGGTTACCGGCACGGTTGCGCACAATTTCACCATTGGGAGCTAACATCACCCCAATTTTTCCTTGCCCATCACTCCCCGCATCGGGGGTTACATCTACAGTGAGCGTTGCTTCGCCCCGTTGGAGTTGCAGATTAAGGGTTTCGTTGGGAGCCTCTTGAATCAGCACCCGCAATTCCTCAAGGGCGGCTTGGCCACTGGGGAGGGTTTGGCCATTAACAGCTAGGACAATATCTTCGCTTTGAATACCTGCTGCGGCTGCCGGGGAGTCTACTTCGGTTAATACTTGGGGAATGCGTACACCCGGTTGATAGTTAATATCTTGAAAACCCACGGTGCCTGCCTGTACCACGAGGAGGAAGTAGGCAAAAATTAAATTGGCAATGACCCCGGCACTGATCACGATCGCCCGGTCAAAGACGGGACGATTACGCAAGAGGTTCGGGTCTTCTGGGGGAATATCACTGTCTGGGTCGTCATCGGGGAAGCCCACATAGCCACCGAGGGGGAAGGCGCGCACCGCATACTCGGTTTCTTTGCCTTGGTATTTGAGCAGGGTCGGCCCAAAGCCAATGGAAAAGCGGTTGACATGGATATTTTGAAGTCGGGCTGCTGAGAAGTGACCCAACTCATGGATCACGATGAGGAGTGCCAAAACTGCGATCGCCGCCAGTACGGACATAACGTTCTCTTGATGTTGTAGTGATTTTTTATGTTCTAGCTATTGTAGGCGATCGCCATCGGAGTTATGGGAGAAAGACCTGGGTGAGCGGCAGCCTCAAAATTGAGATGTTAGAATCAGCGGCGACAAAACCTTTAAGAAACATTAAGTTTTTTGCCTGCTATTCCCCTCCTTGGTGCTCTCCTATGGCTCAGCAATTTCATCTCCCCATCGGTGCCTGTTTATCCCTAACCCTGGCCTTTGTTTCGACGGGATGCGCCCTCGAACAAAATAGCAATGCCCAACCAGCGGGCCGCCTAGAACAGTCAGACCAACCGCCCCTAGTCAAGGTGGCGATCGCCACTGGGACAGAAACAGCCCCCACCGCCAGCTATACCGGCACCACCATGGCCCTGAAACAAGTGGTAGTCCGCTCCCGGGTCGAGGGACAATTGCTCACCCTCAATGCAAATGTGGGAGATTTTATCCGCCAAGGTCAACTGCTCGCCGCCGTGGAACAGGACTTACCTCGCACCGATGTCAGTGAAGCCCAAGCTGAACTGGCCGCCCGGCAATTTGAAGTAAAAGAAGCAGAATCCGTTCTTGCCGAAGCCAAAGCCCAGGTAGAACGGAACCGGGCCGAACTCAAACAAGCCGAAGCCGATGCCCGCCGTCTCCAGCAGTTAGCCGAAGCGGGGGCAATCACCGCCCAACAAGCTGAAGTCGCCCAAACCCAGCAAGCCACCGCCGCCCAGGTGCTAAAGGCCAGCCAAGAACAAGTCATTACCCGCCAACAGGCGATCGCCGCCACCAAGCAACGGGTGACGGCTCAACAAGCGATCCTCGCCCAGGCCCAAGAACGCCTCACCTATACCCAAATCACAGCGCCCCAAAGTGGCATTCTCCTCAGTAAGCAAGCCGAAGCTGGCGATACGATTCAAGGGGGGCAAACCCTCGTCGAAATTGGCGATCTGAGCGCCATTAAGGTTGAAATCCAAATCTCTGACCGGGATCTGAGTCAATTTGCCCAAGGTCAACGGGTTAATGTGGCCCTCGATGCCTTCCCTGGGGAAACCTTTCCCGGCGAAGTCACCCGCATTTCTCCTGTGGCCGATGCCGCTGCCCGTTTAATTCCCATTGAAGTGACCATTCCTAATCCCGCAGGAAAAATTGCCACGGGATTACTGGCGCGGGTCAGCCTTACAGATCCCAACCTCACCACGGCTGTCATGATTCCCGCATCCGCCCTCACCACGGGGAATAATGGCAACCAGACGACGGTATTTGTGCCCGTTACCCAAGGAGAAACAACAACTGTGCAAGCGCGTCCGGTGCAGGTCGGCCCCGAAGATAATGGCATGGTCGCCATCTTGAGTGGCCTCAGTGCCGGGGAACGATATGTTGTCCAAGGCGATCGCCCCCTGGAAACTGGACAAACAGTCCGCTTAAGTTTGCTGTCCGAATAACCATAAAATATCAATTATTTTTGATTTAATGTCCCTCACCCAAGACCTAACCTTAATTTTGCAGGGCTTCAAAGCCTTAGGAGATCCCATTCGTTTGGAGATTCTGGAACGGTTGCGCGCCCAAGAATTATGTGTGTGTGAATTGTGTGATGTCTTGGATTTAAAGCAGTCCAAACTTTCTTTTCACTTGAAAATTCTTAAAGAGAGTGAGTTGGTACTGACCCGACAAGAAGGCCGCTGGATTTACTATCGGCTGAATTTGGCCCAATTTATCGCCCTAGAATCTTATTTGGCAGCATATCGGCGTTTTGGGGAAATTTTACCTGCTCGTCCCTGTGCGGACTAAAACCTCAACCCGGAATATAAATCAATTTTTTTTGATATATTGAGTCCTGTAAGCCTCAGCAGGATTTTTTTAGTCATGGTTAAAACCAAGGCGGTGCAGGCAGGGGGACAGCTCAATATATTTGAGAAATACCTGACCCTCTGGGTGGCCCTTTGTATCGTTGCGGGGATTTTGCTCGGTCGTCTCTTTCCGGCGATCGCCCAAAGCCTCGATGCCCTCAGTCTCTACAATGTGTCGTTGCCGATTGCGGTGTGTCTATTTTTTATGATGTACCCGATCATGGTGAAAATTGACTTTTCCCAAGCCGTCAAAGCAGCCCAAACCCCAAAGCCAGTGACCCTCACGTTGGTGATCAATTGGTTGATTAAACCCTTTACGATGGTCTTTTTTGCCCAGTTTTTTCTGGGGTATTTATTTCGGCCTTTGCTCAGTGCCACGGAGATCATTCGGGGGACAGAAATTGCCCTGGCGGATTCCTATATCGCGGGCTGTATTTTGTTGGGAATTGCCCCCTGTACGGCGATGGTGCTGATGTGGGGCTATCTGTCCTACAGTAACCAGGGTCACACTTTGGTGATGGTGGCAGTAAATTCTTTGATGATGCTGTTTGTCTACGCGCCCTTAGGGAAATGGCTCCTGGCGACGAATAATCTGACGGTGCCCTGGCAAACCATTGTGTACTCGGTTTTGATTTATGTGGGTTTACCGTTAGCGGCGGGCATCTTGAGTCGGCAATGGCTGCTGCGTCGCTATGGTCGGGCCTGGTTTGAAACCCAGTTTTTGCAGTTTCTTACCCCGGTGGCAGTGCTGGCATTATTAACAACTTTGGTGTTGCTCTTTGCTCTCAAGGGGGAATTGATCATCAATCAACCCCTCCACATTCTGCTGATCGCCATCCCGCTCTTGATCCAAACTAATGTCATTTTTGCGATCGCCTATGTTGCGGCCCAGAAGTTGGGATTTACCTATGAAGATGCAGCTCCAGCAGCCTTGATTGGGGCGAGTAATCATTTTGAGGTGGCGATCGCCACGGCGGTGGTGCTGTTTGGGTTAAATTCTGGGGCTGCCCTCGCCACGGTGGTAGGAGTTTTGATCGAAGTGCCAGTGATGTTGATGTTGGTGAAGGTGTGCCAGAGAACTGCTTTTTGGTTTCCCCGGGAGCCGGAAAAAGCGACGCTCCCCGATCCCCGTTGTCTTAATTCGTGCAATTTTTAGGGAAGCAAAACCTGCCATGAAAAAAATTATGTTCGTCTGTCGGCGCAATTCCTGTCGCTCCCAAATGGCGGAGGGTTGGGCGAAACATCTCGGTGCAGACAAGGTGATCGTCCACAGTTCTGGTCTCGAAGCTTCGCGGGTCCATCCAGGGGCGATCGCTACCATGGCTGAAGTGGGTCTTGATCTGACGCCGCAAACCTCTAACGCTTTGGCCGAATTTAACCCAGAAGATTACGATGCGGTGATTTCCCTCTGTGGTTGCGGGGTCAATCTGCCCGCCGCCTGGGTGACACGGCCCCTCTTTGAAGATTGGCAAATTCAAGATCCCGATGGACAGCCTCCCGAAATTTTTCGAAATGTCAGAGATGAAATACAAGGACAAGTCAACCAGTTGCTAAAAAAGTTAACATCTTAGGGTGATTTGCAGGAGGTAGCGATTTTTTGGCTAAATTGACAAATTTTGAACCAAAGATTGCTCCCTAATGTCTAAAAAGTAGCTTCTTCTTGTCCAATTTCCCGGTGCATCCGTCATGAGCGCAAAATCGAATCTAAGCTTGACGACCCTCGCCATCCGGCGTCATATCGGCACCCTGATGTTGGCGATCGCCGTCGTGGTGATGGGATTTTATGCCATCTTCAGGATGCCCGTGGATTTACTCCCTTCCATTACCTATCCGCGCATTGGTGTACGGGCTGATGCCCCTGGGGTTGTCCCCGCAGTAGCCGTTAACGAAATTACTAGACCCCTCGAAGAAGCCCTCGCCGCCACGGAAGGGGTGACTCAAATTTTTTCCCAGACCAGGGAAGGCCGGATCAGTATCGATCTCTTTTTTCAGCCTGGCGCCGATGTCGATCAAGCCCTGAACGACACAACAGCAACCCTCAACCGGGCGCGCAATTCCCTCCCCGACAACATCAGTCAGCCTAGGGTATTTAAGTTTGATCCGTCCCAGTTGCCTGTCTACGAGATGGCCTTAACCTCCAGTACCCTGGCGCCAGTGGATCTACGAATTTTCGCTGATAATGACCTGGCGCGAGAATTAATCCGGGTGCCGGGGGTCGCCAATGTGGATATTTCCGGTGGGGTTGAAGAAGAAATCCAAGTTAACCTCGATTTAGAACGCCTCCAAGCCCTGGGTTTAGATGTCCCCACGGTACTCAACGCCCTGGGGGAACGGAACCAAGATGCTTCTGGTGGTTTGTTGCGGGGTGGTGATCAAGAATCCCTCACCCGCCTGTTGGGACAATTTAATGACGTAACGGAAATTCGTAACTTACCGATCCGCCTGGGCACCCCAGAAAATCCCCAGACGATCACCCTCCAGGATGTGGCCCAGATTACGGATGGCACGGTGGAGGAACGGTTAGTCGTTACCCTCAATGGCCAACCAGCGGTGAAGGTGAGCGTCCAGAAACAACCCGATGCCAACACGGTGCAAGTGGTGGATGGGGTGAAAGCAAAGTTAGCAGAACTGCAACAATCCGGCCTGATCCCTGCGGATATGGATCGTACGGCAACCTTAGACGAGTCGGTGTTTATCCGCAGTTCAATTCAGAATGTGGCGGTGTCAGGATTGACCGGGGCAACCCTCGCGGCGATCGCCGTTTTATTGTTTCTAGGCTCAGTACGCCAAACCCTCATTATTGTTTTGTCTATTCCCCTGGCGACGTTGACGGCACTGATTTTGATGTTTACCTTCAATCTCTCCCTCAACGTGTTTAGTTTGGGGGGCCTAGCCCTGGGGGTCGGGGTCGTGGTGGATAACGCCATTGTGATGCTCGAAAATATCACCGCTGGCGCCGAAAAAGTGAAGTCCGAGCATGGTTCACGCCGGAAATTGCAGCGCACCGTCGAAGCCAGTAGTCAGGAGTTGGAATCGGCCTTATTTGCCTCGACGACGACAAACCTGGTTTCCGTGTTGCCCTTTTTATTAGTGGGGGGCTTTTTAGCGCTGATTTTTAGCGAACTGATTCTAACTATTAGTTTCTCGGTGGCTGCTTCTCTGATTATTGCTCTGACGGTGGTACCTGCCCTTTCTTCACGACTACTCGCGGTACGTTGGTCTAGTAACCTCCAGCGGGCGCTGCCGATTCAGTGGTTTGGTGCTTTTATCAATCGTTTAACGACCCTCTATAGTCGCGTTTTGGGCCTGATTCTGCGGCGGAAATTATTGGTGATTGCCGGGGCGATCGCCATTTTTGGGGGCAGCAGTTTGTGGATGGTGGGCCAATTGCCCCAGGAAATTTTACCCCGGATCAATACAGGCCAAGCGGAATTACGGGCGACCTTCCCCCCAGGCACCACAGTCGAAGAAAACCGCACAGTCATGCAAGCTGTAGAAGAGTTGCTGCTCGCTCAACCAGAAACAGAGTATGTTTTTACCACTTCCGGGGGGGCTTTATTCGGCACTTCAACGGTCAGTAACGCGCTGCGGGGGTCGAGTAGTGTCACCCTCAAGCCTGGCAGCAATGTCCAAGCCTACACCGACCGGATCAATCAGCTCGTGGCCGAACAAATTCCGGCGATTGGCACCTCAATTCGGATGCGACCGGGCAGTGTGCGGGGCTTGATTTTGAGTAATTCTCCGTCCCGGGCCGATGTGGATGTGATGCTCCAAGGTGCAAATACAGACATCCTTGAGCAGGCGGGCGCACAGGTTTTAGCGGCCCTGGAGTCCCAGGCAACCCTCGCTAGCTATGAACCCGATGCGGCTCCCCCCCAACCGGAAGTACAAATCCGCCCCGATTGGCAACGGGCTGCTGCCCTAGGTCTTTCTGCTGAAGCGATTGGCAGCACGATTCAAACGGCCCTCGATGGCTCTGTGCCCACCCAACTGCAACGGGGCGATCGCCTGGTGGATATCCGTGTCCAACTCGAACCCCAGACCATTCAACGGGCCGCCCAATTACGAAGTATTCCTTTATTTACCAGCACCCGACAACCGGTACAACTGGGGGATCTCGCCACCATTACCTCCGGTGATGCCCCAGGGGAAATCCAACGCATTAACCAGCGACAGGTGTTGATCCTCGAAGGAAATCTTGTTGAAGGGGCCAGCCTGAGTGACGCCCTCAGCGAAGTAAATCAAATCATTGCCGGTCTTGAGTTGCCAGCAGGGGTGAGCCTCTTGCCCAGTTCGGCAGCAGAAACTAATCGTCAAATTCAACTGGCCCTCCAACTCCTTGGGGGGATGGCGGCTTTCCTCGTGTTTGTGGTGATGGCGGTGCAATACAACTCCCTCATCGATCCGTTGGTAATCATGCTGACGGTGCCCCTAGCTTTGGCGGGCGGCATTTTAGGTCTATTCGTTACCCAGACAGCGATTGGGGCGACGGTGATTGTTGGGGCGGTGCTATTGGTGGGGATTGTCGTTAACAACGCGATCATCATGGTGGAATTGGCGAACCAAATTCGAGAACGCGATCGCCTGAGTTACCGGGCAGCGATTTTGGAGGCGGCCCCCCAGCGTCTCCGGCCGATCCTCATGACAACGATTACGACGGTCTTGGGCTTATTTCCCCTGGCTCTGGGCATTGGCGAAGGATCAGAATTTCTCCAGCCCTTGGGGGTTGTGGTCTTCTCTGGCCTTTCTTTGGCAACGGTGTTGACCCTCTTTATTATTCCCTGTTTTTATACCCTGCTCCATGAACTGGGTACCCCCCGCACCAAGCGTCCCCGCCCGGTGGTTGTAGAAGAAGAGCTGCCGACTAAAGTCCTACGTTAGGGCCGAAAAAGTGCTTAGAAAAATCCCTCTACAATGGGGAAATGATCTTCGTTATGAGAAAAAATTGCCATGGGCGATCGCCTCCTGTTTCACCTTGCAATTCCGATTACTGACCCAGTTGTCGCCAAAAAATTCTATGCCGATGCCCTCGGTTGCACGGTGGGACGAGAAAATAGCGGGGCGGTGATTTTTAACTTCTTTGGTCATCAACTGGTGGCCCATGTCACCAAGGAACCCCTCCGCCCCCAAAAGAGCGTTTATCCGCGCCATTTTGGTCTAAATTTTCTCGATGAACAGGATTGGCAACAGGTCTTAAATCGGGCAGAAAACTATCAACTCCCCTTCCGCGATCGCCCCCGCCTCCGGTTTCCGGGAAAATTAACGGAACATCGTACTTTTTTCCTCGAAGATCCGTTTTTTAATCTATTGGAATTCAAATGGTATCGCCATCCAGAGGCAATTTTTGGTGGTCGAGAAATCACCGAAATTGGCGATCGCCCCGAAACTCACTAGGTTTTGCTTTGAGATTATGAGGCTTTAGTAAGTTGCATCACTATTATTGATGCTGTTGGTCGTCAAAAAAATAAAGGGGTAAAAATCGCCCAATTTAAGTGCTTTATTTGGTGACGACATAAAAGCTTGCGGGATGCGCAGCTAACGCTTAGCCACGGCCAATGACATTCAATTACAGAAAAATTGCAGGCATTCCAATGGTTTGTTTCAGTTCTTCTGGTTAGATCAATTGGTTTTTGCCGGAGGATTTAGTGACAAGTAGTAGTTTAAAGTTTTTTGACTTAAACTAAGTCATTAGCTCCTAGGCCGCGCAATTTTTCCCGTTGCCAAGCTCGCTAGTGGGCAATTTTTAAACTATTTTCAGCTGGACCCTTAGAAGCTAATGTTCGCTTTTCGAGATTTTCTTACTTTCAGTACCAGTGGCCTCGTGGTCCTCTCTGGTGGTGGGGTGGCGATCGCCCAAACAACCCCGCCGCAAATCGCTACGCCAGAGCCTCCCGTCGGTCAGGCCCCCCAGGCGCCATTGCCACCATTGGCCACTCCTGGCGTTGATCTCCTCGATACAGCAGCCTTTTTACCCAGCCTCGGTGGTCTCAGCCAGCCCACAACCCTGGCGGCTCTGCCCCTACCTGCCGCAGATCTCGATTTAACGCCGACTGCTCACCTCGGCACCATCCAGGCCCCTGCGCCCCTCCTCGCCCAGGGAGATGCCACAGAAACCCCCTCAACAACGGGAGTCGATGTAACGCTGCCCACCGCAGAGACAAACCGGACAATTCCCCTTGTGCAACCCTTACCGCCGGATCGGGTGATTAATGAAGATCTAAATCAGCTTCTAGAACCCATTGAGAATCCGGCAGTGACAGTCCCCCAGGAGGCCACAGCGGTAACGGCTGACAATGTTGTTGACCTGACCCTAGAAGAAACAATTCGTCTGGCCCTAGAGCGTAATGAAACGCTCCAGGAAGCCCGTCTGAACTACGACCGATCAGAGGAATTTGTGCAAGAGGCGATCGCCGCCGAATACCCAAACCTCAGCAACCAATTCGACATTACCCGCACCGACAGCGCCAACGGAGAACTCCAGGCTCGGAACCTAGGCAGGGACAACAACGCGACCACAGCGATCAATGGCCGTCTCGAAGTCAGCTATGACATCTATACCGGGGGGCGTCGCTCTGCCCAAATTGAAGCGGCCCAGACCCAATTGCAAATTGCCGAACTAGACATCGAGCGCCTCACCGAAGAAACTCGTCTAGCCGCTGCGGTGAACTATTACAACCTCCAGAGTGCCGACGCCCAGGTGGTTATCGAGCAAAGTTCGGTGTTTGATGCCACCCAGAGTTTACGGGATGCCACCCTACTAGAACAGGCAGGCTTGGGCACAAAATTTGATGTGTTGCGGGCCGAGGTCGAACTCGCCAGCGCCCAACAGCGGCTCACCAGGGCTGAAGCCACCCAAAGAACCGCCCGGCGTCAACTGGCTCAACTCCTGAGTTTGGAACCGACCATCGATCCCCGCACCGCCGATGAGATTAACCTCGCTGGAAGATGGGAAATTTCTCTAGAAGAAACCATTGTCCTGGCACTGCAAAACCGCCAAGAATTGCGCCAGCAGCTCCTCCAGCGGGAAGTTGATGGTTACCAGGAACGGATTGCATTGGCTGCCGTTCGACCTTTGGTCAGCGTTTTTGCGAATTATGATGTCTTGGAAGTGTTTGATGATAGCCTTGGCCCCGCCGATGGGTTAACGGTTGGGGCCCGGATGCGTTGGAATTTCTTTGATGGGGGTGCAGCGGCCGCCCGGGCAAATCAAGAAAAAGTTGATCAGGCGATCGCCGAAAATCGTTTTGCTAACCAAAGAAACCAAATTCGCCTGGCGGTGGAAACAGCCTACTATGACTTTGAAGCCAGCGAACAAAACATCACGACGGCAGCCGCCGCAGTCACCTTAGCAGAAGAAAGTTTACGCCTGGCTCGTCTGCGCTTTAATGCGGGAGTCGGCACCCAAACCGATGTAATCTCTGCCCAAACGGGTCTGAATACGGCCCGGGGGAACTATCTCCAGGCAGTCACCGATTACAATCGTGCCTTTGCCCAACTGAAGCGGGAAGTCGGTTTAGGGGATGCGGTGATTGCCCCGGCGGCTCCCTAGGGATTATTGAGCGATCGCCTTGGTTTGCAGCCAGGTTTCAATTGCCTTGGCGATCGCCCCGGCGAGTTCTTCCTGGGCCTGGGGATCGGTAATCCACTCAAACTCCGTGGGATTAATCATAAAACCCAACTCCATCAAGACCGCCGGAGCTTCCTGGGGCCGGGTTAGGGCTAGGTTATTCCAAAAGACACCATAACTGGGACGGCCTAACTGCGTCGTTAGGTCGTCGTGGAGAAACTGTGCCAGGTCATGGGCCTGGGGATGGTACCAAAACATCCCGATACCCGCCGTATTTTCTGCGTCCCCCGCATCGGGCAGGGCGTTGTAATGGACAGACAGGGCCAAAGTGGGCTGGAGGTCGCGAATCGCGGCCTGGCGATCGCCTAGGGATAAATCTTGATCCGTGGTACGGCTGAGGATCACTTCCGCGCCCTTGGCTTCCAGTTGTTTTTGAATTTTTTGGGAAATGAGCAAATTAATTGCTTTTTCAGGGTAGCCCGTTGGCCCCAAGGCACCGGATTCAGCCCCCCCATGGCCAGGATCGAGCCAAATGGTCGCGCCCCGGAGCGAATTCCCCTGGAGTTGTGGTGGGTGCCGGAGGGACAGAATTAAATTGCTGCCTTCATAACGCAGTGAATGGCCCCATTGTTGGTCTGTTTTGAGGCGAAAATCATAGCGGATCGTTTCTGGATCAATCTGCGCCCAGTCGAGGCGGCGGATAATTGGACTTTCGTCTAGGTAAATTGTGTCGGTTTGGGCGATCGCCTGGTGGAGAGTCAGACTAAAGGTGTCGTCATTTTGACTGACGGTAACTGGTACAGGTCTTTGGAGGGGAAAAATAACGTTTGTTTCTGTGGCGGTGGTTTGCGATCGCAGGCTACGAATCAATGTCGTCGGCGGCACTGCACCCTGGATCGGTGTGGTCTCCGAAGCGCGAATCCAAGCGCCATAGTCTAAACGCAGCCAATCCCCTTCTTTACCAGTAACCAAGGCCTGGGTTCCCTGGGGCAAAGGCGTGAGGCGGGAAAAATTGGTACTGGGGCCTGTGCGGGCCACCCCTGCGAGACTGGTGACGGCGATCGCCTCAGTATTTTGGGCGTCTAAAATTTCGATGCGACCAGGGCTGGTGGCGGTACTGGTTTGCCCCTGGACATTCATCTGGTAACGGGCTTGGCCGAGGTTGCCGCCTTGGGTAAAGCGCTGACAGCCCCCATAGGTTCCCGTGAAAACTTCGGCAGGAGCTTCATTTTCTAGGGTTAAGACGGCAGCATTACTGGGCAGCGTCACCGTGGTCTGGGGTTGTAGGGGAAAAGATTTTCCGCCGAGGGCAACCCTAACTTGGGCCTGGGCTGGCCCCTGGACTTGGAAACAAATTGTCTCGTCGGTTTGCCGGGCAATATCCACCGCCGGGAAAGGGGCTTCGAGTTGGTTGGGCGGCATTGTATTGTTAGCCAAACGCTCAACGGTGAGGGTTTTTGTTTCCGTCTGTCCCGAAGGCTGACGATAGGTCAGGGTGATTTGGTTTTGACCCACCGCCAAGGGCAAACTGGGGGCAAAATGGCCCAAGTCACTCCGGGTAATCGGTTCACCATTGATCGCCACAGTGCCCGCCGCTGGGGCTGAGCCAATCAAGAAAATCTGGGCGGCGCTGGTTTGGTGATTGTTTGGGGGGTAGACCAATTGGAGGCGATCGCTCTGGCGGAGAAACTGGGCGATCGCCGGAAAGGTCAGGGCCACGGCAATACCAGAACTGAGGGCGATCGCTTTAAACATAAATCTTGTCCTTAACTTTTTAAGCTTACAAAGGCCATCTCCATCGAGACAGCGTTCTTTGAGGCGTTGAAACCTAGAGGGTACTATCCCCCTGAACCACCTGTTTAATGGTCGTAAAACTTTCGAGGCCAATTAAACCCCGGCGATTTCCCTTTTGGTTCGAGACCCCAAGAAATACCGAATCGCTCCCCAAGGGATGACGCGAAAAACAAGGGGAGGCATTGATATAGATCAAGGCACTATCGAGTCCCATGGAAAATTGCCGACTTTCATGGTAGGACTCCGTGACAATACAATCAGCATGGCCACCGGAGTTGCAATTAATTTCAGTGATGGCTGCGGCCAGATCCGGCACCCGTTTAAACGCCACAATTTTTTCCAAATAGGCCTGCTGCCATTCTTCTTCAGTGCCAATGGGGGCGAGGTGTTCAGGAAATTCTTCGACGAGGGACGCATCCCCCCGTAGCTCAAAGTCTTGTTCTTGGAGGGATTTAAACAGACTAATTAAATGGGATGTTTTTTGCTCAGGACACACCAGGACTTTTTCGATGGCATTGACGGCATCGGGTTCGTAATTATGGCTGTCTTGGATCACCCAACTGGCCAATTCCAGATCACCGCTGGGGGCGAGGTAGAGGTAGCAATTGCCTACGGTGGTTCTCAGGACAGGGGTGGTGGCGTGTTGCACCACCTGTTGAATCATGTTGGGACGGCCATAGGGAATGATCAGGTTCAAGTAGCGATCCTGGGCCACTAGCTGTTGTACGGTACAACCTTCCTCAGAAGAGAGAGATTCTAAACAGCCTGCGGGTAAACCCTGGTCAGCAAGGGCCGTTTGCATAATCTCGGCGATCAGGTGATTGGTATGGCTGGCATCACCGCAACCACGAATTACGAGGCTATTGGCTGTCTTTAAACAAAGTCCAGCGGCGATCGCCCCTAATTCGGGCAAGGCTTCATGGATCAGACAAATCACCCCCAGGGGCATCCGTTGGGAATAGGTCTGGTAACCGCTAATTTGATAGGTCGCATTTTTCACCCGTTGCAGCGGATCGGGTAGTTTTGGCAGTTGACGCAGCAGACGCACTGTTTTTTGCAGCCGTTCGGGGGTCAACTTTAACCAATCCAGAATCAGCTTCGGCACGGCCATTTCGCGGCTGGCCTCTAAATCCTTGGTATTCGCTTCGAGGATGACGGAAATATTGGCCTCTAGGGCGGTGGCGATCGCCTCAATACCCAGATGACGTTCACTACCTTTGAGTAACTCTAATTCTAGGGAAGCCTGATGGGCCCGCTGCAAGGCTGCCGTAATCGGATCACTGCTCTCTAACGGGGGAGTAGATGCCATTTGATTACCCATGAAGTCCCAATGTACTCGCGAAAGTTTGCGTAAAGCCTCACCAGATCATACTGATTGCCCTAGGGGATCGCAAGAACCTGCCAGCTAGCAAGGTTGCTTTCTCCCAACTTTTTTGCCAAAAAGACCAGTTGCTCTTATTAAAATATGTTTTCTGTATCAAATTTTACAGAAAATAAAATATAATGAGGTGAAGGACAAAGCATAAAACACAAATCCCCCGTGTTTCGCGGTCGGTCAGGAGCAAAACCATGAGAACCCAACAACAAGCCCGTGCATTAATGATGCGCCATCACCACGCCATTAAAAATCGTCAGATGTCTCTCCTGAACCGTTCTGCCACAGAAATCGGCATGGCACCAGAAGGAGACTATCAAGGCACGATCCAAGGTAAACTCCCTCGTCAAGTGCGTGCGGACTATGGCCCTAGTCATGCCACCATGAGCTAACGAAATTTACTGGGAAAATTCTGTTTTC
Organism: Picosynechococcus sp. PCC 8807; assembly: GCF_001693295.1. Taxonomy (NCBI): domain Bacteria; kingdom Bacillati; phylum Cyanobacteriota; class Cyanophyceae; order Chroococcales; family Geminocystaceae; genus Picosynechococcus; species Picosynechococcus sp. PCC 8807. The sequence goes on along the minus strand of NZ_CP016483.1, from coordinate 630,491 downwards.
TAAAAAATTATCGATGGTCACCGCCGTTTCAGGATGGTGGCTTTTTTCGGCAGTATTACAAACGCTGGCTCCATTGGTCTTGGGATAAAAAGGGGCGATCGCCACTGATGGTTGCCACGGGTTCGGTGAGGGTAAAATCTCCGGCTTGAATCCATTGTTTGAGGGTTTCTGCCACTTGATCCGCGAGATATAGACTTGTGACCGGAGCAACTTTTACGGTTTTTCCTTCAATGGTTAATTTCCCAGTTTTGAGCTGGCCATAGCTCACCAAACCAAAGGTGGGCCGCACTCGGCGCGGAATCGAAAAATCCATCACCGGGGCGACAATTTCTTTATCTTGGACGGCACAGTGGGCGATGACTTCCTCATGGAGAACCGGTAAAGGCACCCCCACGCCCAACATTAAAGAAGGGCCGTACTTGGTGAAATAACAACCCCGTACCCACTTGGGATCCATTTGTTTTGCGTCGCCAATCAAAGCCAAGGTGGAGGCTGGCCCCAGGGGGGTGCGATTGCCCAGACGTTTCTGGAGGGGAAAATGCTGGGTGCCTTCCCAGGCTACATAACCAATACCGCCCCCCAAGAAAATTTTGCTGCCCACCCCAATTAACTCTAGATCGGGATCATTTAACAAAGGAGAAATTGCTCCGGCACAGGCATAGACGGCGTTTCCCAAATGGGGCTGGAGGGGGCCGAGGTAAGTATAGAGGGGGCGATCGCCACCGTTAACGCCCACAATAAAATTTTGATAAAGATTGCGGGGATTGAATAGATAAAACTGATTAATTTGATCTTTCGTGAGGGTATTGTCCCAGGTAGCGCGCGGATAACAATCGGTCACATGGCCCAGGGCATGGAGATGGACAGTCTTACCTGCGATCAGATCTTCAATGACGTGGCCGCCGCCTTTCTGGGAGAGGGGGCGATCGCCAATTTCCGCCGCTTCATTTTCCAGGGGATCTTCCATCATGGTTGCCCCTAGGTAAATATCCACCGCCCCCAAGCCAGGATAAGCAGGCACCCCATTGAGCCAGCATTTGCGAATTTTAATGGGGGGATCCGTATGGCCCAGGTTGAGCATTGCCCCCGAAGATTCCATCGGCTCAAAGGTACCTGTGGTCACCACATCAACGGTTTCAGCAATTTTTTTGATGCCCCATTCCGCCACCCGTGCTTTCACTTCCGACACCGTCCAGACAACGGCCTGGTGGGCGAGAATCTTTTCGTTGATGCTGGCGATCGTTCTCATGGTTGAACAGAGGGAAGCGTACCCTTTCATCCTAGGAGAAAATTACCCTTGGTTACGCCGCCGCCGGCACCGCTCCGAACAATATTTCACGTCATCCCAGCATTTTTCCCATTTTTTGCGCCAGGTAAACGGCAGTCCGCAAACGGTACAAATTTTCGTCGGGAGATCGGCTTTTTTACGCTGTCGTGCCATGGTCAATCATTGCAACTGGATGTCGCCTTGTTTCAGGTTGCTTTTTTACTTCAGGGTGCGGCCTAATACATCCGGCCCAAAACGTAGTCAATGAGATCCGTGAGGGCATCTTTGGAGGGAGACGGATCTAGGCACTCTAAACTGTGGCAAGCCAATTGACCGTGATGGGCTGCAAGTTCTTTAGCGCGACTGATCCCATTGCTGTTGCGCACAATTTCGAGGGCTTTTTCGGGGTCGCCATTTTCGGCAAATTCCCGCTCGATCAGTTGGGTTAGGTTGGGATGCTCTTCCATGGCAAACAGGGCTGGGGCGGTGATGTGGCCGCCGATTAAATCAGATCCGGCGGGTTTCCCCAGGACATCGGTAGAGCCAGTGAAGTCGAGGATGTCATCGACAATCTGGAAGGCCAAGCCTAAATTGCGGCCATAGTCATAGAGGCGATCGCCAATTTCTGGGTCAACCTCACTGAGAACAGCCGCCGCTTTGGCGCTATTTCCAATTAACGACGCTGTTTTGTAATAGGATTTTTCGATGTAAATTTCGAGGTTCATTCCGGTGTCGAAGCGGTTCAGCCCCTGTTGAATTTCCCCTTCGGCAAAGTCTTTAATCACCTCAGAGAGCAATTTCACCACGGTGAGATTATCTAAATTCGCGAGGTACCACGAGGACTGGGCAAAGAGAAAGTCTCCGGCCAAAACCGCGATGCGATTATCAAAAAGGCTATTCACGGTGGGCACACTCCGGCGCAGGGCCGCTTCATCGACCACATCGTCGTGGACAAGGCTCGCCGTATGAATCATTTCGGTAATTTCTGCCAGGCGACGGTGCCGCTGGGTCAAGGGGCGATCGCCTAGGGTTGCCCGGGAGGCCAAAAGCACAATGGCGGGTCGAACTCGTTTCCCCCCCGCAGAAAACAGATGCTCTGCCGCGGCCCCCAAAATCGGATGTCGGGCGCTAATTAGCCGCGTCAGATTTTCACTGAGCTCCTTGAGGTCGGCTTCGACGGGAGAAAAAAGGGTAGTCGCTGAAATCATTATTAAGCCGAGGGAAACGAAATTTACGAAAATTTACATATTCTATATTGTATGGCAATGGATTCGTTTCAGCAGAAAACGGCTCTTTTTTGCGGGTCTACCCTGGCCCGATCGCTCGTAGGGACACCTGTTTCAGGCAGGCGATCGCCCTTTAGCCATTGGTGATCGAAAGGGGCGATGTATTCACCATGAGGTTTTTTAAGTCCACCTGTTCCACTAGGGGCTGATGTCCAAGCCATCCCTTCGCCGATTGGGCGAACTGGTCTGGGCAACCGCTCACCGCAAAGCGGGTTGGTAAAGGTGACTGGGGATTTTTCCAACCCATCAATTCCAATTCCTGTTCCGTGGCACTGACCACATATTCCGCCGGATCGACACAAATCACATGGCTCGGCAAAATTGATTGAATTACCCCAGACAAGTGGCGATAGTGGGTACACCCATAAACCAAGGTATCAATGCCCTGTTCGAGGAGTGGTTGCAGACGTTTCTGAACAATGCGTTTCGTGTGGGGATCGTTAATGCGATTGGCCTCAATGAGGGGGACAAATTCTGGGCAGGGCATTTGCCACACCGCCGCCTCTGGGTTCGCTTCCAGAATCGCGTTTTGGTAAGCGCCGCTATTCACTGTGGCCTGAGTAGCGATCACCCCGATGCGTTTCCCTTGACTGACTGCCCCCCTTGCTCCGGGAAGAATCAGCCCTAAAACGGGGGTCTTAAATTCTGAGCGGATCACGTCCAAGGCGATCGCCGAGCTTGTATTACAAGCCATCACCACCATCTTCACCCCTTGGGCTTCCATCCAAGTCAGAATTTCGCGCACATATTGAATCAACTCTTCGGGTGAACGATCACCATAGGGTAATCGGGCCGTATCGGCAAAATAGATAATCGACTCTTGGGGGAGTTGTCGGTAAAGGGCTCGAAGGACGGTGATGCCCCCCAAGCCACTGTCAAAAATGCCAATGGGGTGTTGCTGTTGGTTGCCCATAGATTCTCGTTCACACCAAATAAATTAAACAAAGATTAGCGCAGTTTTAAGGTATTTGCGCTTATTTCTGTGGCGAATTACTGATTTTCTGGCAACCCCCTGGGCTAGCGCACATTGTTTTGGATATATTCCAGGATGCCAGCGGCGATCGCCTGGGCCATTTGGCTCCGAAATGCAGGATCATTCAAGCGGGGAGCATCTTCCCGACCCGTGACAAAACCTGTTTCCACGAGCACTGAAGGCATCGATGTATTACGCAATACATAAAAGCGCGCCGTTCTCACACCCCGGTCTCGCATTTGGATCCGTCGCATAATGTTGCGGTGGATGGATTCAGCTAAGGCTCGACCACTTTGGTGATAGTACACTTCCAAGCCGTTCACATCGGGGCGACTCATGCTGATGGCATTGGCGTGGATACTCACGAATAAATCGGCATTGGCATTGTTAGCCAGTTGAGTACGTCCTTCTAGGCTGACAAAATAATCCGTATCCCGGGTCATTCGGGCTGTGATGCCACTTTGTTGTAAAATTCGGGCTACTTCCTGGGAGATGGGAAGAATCACGTTTTTTTCCTGTAGGCCGCCAATCCCCACAGCACCGGGATCACGACCACCGTGGCCGGGGTCGATCATGACCATAATATTGCTCCGGGGCGGGCGAAAATTTGGCAGTACCGCTTGGGTTGTGGGGGGCGGTGCCGTTGGGGCCGGCGGCACAAACAGAGAACTTGTTGTTTGGGGACGATTGAGGTCTAGGGCAAGGAACTGAGCGTTGGGTTGACTGAGACTTCCAATTTGGACTCCCTCGGCAGGTTCAATCTGGACGAGCACCGTATTGGCCGTTTCCTGGCGGATGGCAATGCGGGAAATGGGACTATCTCCACCCCACTGGGGGCCACGCACAGGTTGAGCAAGGCGAGCGTTGTTAATGCGAATTTGGTAAAGACCTTCGTTTCGATTCCAACCACCGTCGGCCTGGAGGCGATCGCTGCCACGGATGACTAACTGGGTACTGTTGCGGGCAAGTTCTAGGGCTTCAACGATGGTTTGTTGGGGTTGAGCTGTGGCGACTGATTGTTGGGTGGGGACGGCGATCGCCCCGGTTTCTCTTCCCCCTAGGCTACTGGTGCCCCCATCCGGAAGCAGTACCAAACCGCCATCACCGTAGGTGGTATACAGCGCGCGCCACCGAGGGCTACCGGGTTCTAAATTTAAGGTAATGCGGGCTTCGGTACGGCTGGGTTGCTCAAATTTGATTTGGCGGACTTTGTAGCGGTTAACATCTAGGGTCTGATTTTCTAAGCTCCGGGGCAACTGCAAATCCCGCAGGGTAAAGGTAAGGCGATCACCATCTTGGTCGGTAGTGATGCGACTACCGGGCCGGGGATCCAGGTTCACGAGGAATCCCTGTTGGGTCACCCGCACCAAGTTATTAAAAAAAGCTTCTTCTGGAGCGGCGTTACTGGGATTTCCAGGATTGGCAGAATTGTTAAAAATTTCTGGGGTACTGGGAGCTACTGGGGCCACGGGAATGAGTTCAGGTTCTGGTAAATTCACAACCCAATCCGTCGGCGATCGCCCTTCAAAACGAATTGCCTCAGGATCTAAGGTATAGCCAGGGGCTAATTCCACCACCAACCGTGTGACATCTGGCGCAAACTGACCTAGCCGTACGCTCGTAATTTTGCCGCCATAGCTGCGATTGACCGTAGAGCTTCCCAGGACAGTGCCCGGTAAATCAATCACCAAACGGCTGGGATCTGGGATCAGTTGCGCTTCGGGCTGCACCCGTTCATTGGTGCGAAACTGCAATTGACGTCGTTGGGTATTAAATTCCCAAAAGACCAATTGACCTGCCCAAGCCGGTAGTTGCCAAGTGGATAGCGTCAGTAGCGTCAGAAAAAACCAGAAAAATCTCACAGTTAAAAATCCTCGACTCACAAGGGAAAATGCCACGCCCTCAAGATATAGAACAATTCCGGTGGATAGAGATAAAACCTCTTCCTACCTTCTCCCAAGGGACGTGGGTCGCTTAGGATATGTTTCAATGGTTGCCCAAGGCTGAATTATTGTAGCTTCTCCGGCGTCTCTCCAGTGGCGATCGCCGCCTGGGGTTCCTTAAAGACCAAACGCAAAAATGGCGGTGCAATAAATGTCGTCAAGATGACCATCATAATAATTGCCGCTTCCGTCGATTCCGAGAGGGCGCCACTGGCCGAACCAACCCCTGCAAACACAAGGCCCACTTCGCCCCGGGGAATCATGCCTACCCCAATCGCCAACTTGTTCAACTGGTCTTGGCCGAAGACGGTAAAGCCCGTAATGACCTTACCGACAATTGCGACCACGATCAAAAAGGCGGCAATAATTAATCCCTCACGGTTCGCGGGGACAGCCGGGTTGAGGACACTGAGGTCTGTTTTTGCGCCGACGCAAACAAAAAAGATCGGCACAAACAAATCCGCCACCGGCAATACCTGTTCTTCTAGTTCGCCCCGTTTATCCGTTTCCGCCAGAATCAGTCCAGCCGCAAAAGCTCCAAGAATCGCCTCCAGTTGGATTACCGTTGCAATGTAGGACAGCACAAAAGCAAAAACGACGGATACAGTTAACAGTTGGCCTCTGGTTTTCATCCCATCCACCAAACTGACAAATAAAGGACTCAGGAGACGACCGACAATAATCGCACCAATGAGAAACGCCCCAGCACTCACAATGAGCCAGATAGTGTTGACAACCTGCACTTCTCCTGTTTTCGCCAAGCTTGCAACCACAGCGAGGACAATAATGCCGAGGACATCATCGAGTACAGCCGCGCCAATGATAATTTGTCCTTCTTTGGTGGTCAGTTGACCCAATTCTGCTAGCACCTTCGCGGTAATCCCGATACTGGTTGCCGTGAGGGCTGCCCCCGCAAAAATCGCTGGCACTGTACTGAGATGGAATAAAAAGACTAAACCTGCTGTCCCTGCAGCAAAAGGTGCCACAACCCCAACCACGGCGACAATGGCGGCTTGGGGGCCAACTTTAATCAATTCTTGTAGATCCGATTCAAGACCAATTTCAAACAGAAGGATAATGACCCCTAGTTCTGCGAGGACAGAAATTACTTCGCTTTGGGTGGCAAACACTGCCGGGGCTGCCTCTGGACTTAAACCGGCTGTATTTTGCAGAAATTGCATCAGTAGTGATTGGGACGCTTCGATGCCCCCTTCTGGAAAGACCAGTAAACTCAGGGCAGATACGCCCACCAATACTCCGCCGACTAATTCGCCCAGTACTGGGGGGAGATTGATGCGGGAACAAAGCTCTCCGCCCACTTTACTCGCAAAGTAGATGACCACAAGGCTCAGTAGCACCGCAGCCAGAATAATGGAGGGTTCCGCTGCTTCACTAGCGGGGGGCGCATTGAGAAGGAACGATTGAAAATACGGCATGAATTTTTGATTACAAGGTAACGACAAGCGTAGGGACCAAAGTTGTCCGGGGAGGTTTGGCTTCGGTCAAAAAACGGGGCAGAATAACCAGAGGCTTCCTGGTCGCGTTTTACCAGATTAATGTAACAAACCCCTGGATCATTAAAGGGTTTATTCTTGACGGATTTATCGGCAACTTTTCGTTTTGGGACAATAATTAGAAGGTATTTGCCCTGGAAATTGCCATGTCAGAACCGTTATTTTTAGTTGCGAATCTATTATGCCGAACACCGACTACTGTTCATTCAGTCAAGGCGATCGCCTCCCAAACCTGTGTCCAAAGGGCAAGCAATCCAACGGCCACCAACCTTTGGGCAACAGCGACACCGCAATATTTAGCTAGCCCTCGCTTTCGTTCCGGGGCGCAACTCTATACTTTTCGTCTCAATGCTTTATTACGGGGACAGATCCAAACCACCCTTAAGGCAGGGGCAAGTACCCGGCTATGGACAAATGGCGCTCCCCAACCCACCTATCAGCAGTGGCAACAGCTCTTGAGCCAAGAAGTACACTTGGCGGCCCAATATCGAGGGCGGCAGTCCCTCGGCATTTTGTTGGGGGATTCCTTGAGCCTCTGGTTTCCCAATGATCTTTTACCGGCTTCTAAAATTTGGCTGAACCAAGGGATTTCAGGTGAAAATACGAGTCAAATCCTGGCGCGCCTCGGAACGCTTCATGGCCTCCAAGCAGACACGATTTATCTCATGGCCGGAGTCAATGATTTCAAGCAGGGAGTTTCTGAGACGACGGTACTGAATAATCTGCGGATAATCATTCGTCAATTGCGCTGCCAACATCCTGAGACGGTGATCGTCGTGCAGTCCCTTTTACCCACGAATCACGGTTATTTACGCAAAGACCGGGCCATTCGTATTAATCAACAACTCCAGGCAATCGCCTCCCAAGAAGGTGTCAATTACCTCAATCTTTATCCTTTATTCACCGACGCTAATGGTGGACTCCGGTCGGAGCTAACCACCGATGGCCTCCACTTGAGCGATGCTGGCTATGCTCAATGGCAGGGAGCTTTACAACGCCTAGAAGATTGTTTGATTTTTAGGAGTTAAACCTTTTAGGAGTTAAACCCGATAAGATTCCGAGCATCACCCCTAGATTTTTTTAGGCAATTTGGCGGGAAGCCAATTTTTCCAAGTGGAGTTGGGATTCATGGAGCAACTGATGCCGACCATCCTGGGGATGTTCTAGGGAAGGCACGAGATTCTTGGCCTGGAGTGCCATATGGAGTTGCAGTTGGGCCACGTATTCACCCATCTCTTCTGCCCAGGGATTGACTTGATTCTTTGTAGAGTAAATAGCAGTCATTGCTTTCACAGTTGTTCGAAAACATTTCAAGTTCGCTGGCTATGAGGTTACCATGCCCAGGAGAAACAACGGACGCCCTCCAGAGAACTGCAATATTTCTCAATGGGGAACCCGCAGAGTCTGTTATAAATCTTGATGTTTTGACTGCTTTTGATCCTAGGAAGCCGCCGCAATCTCTGTTTCGAGCAGTTCCCGGAAGCGAATTTCATCTTTATGGGGATCGGCTTGGCTTACTTTTACTTCTAGGCGATCGCCCAAGGCAACGGCCCGTTCAAAGCGATGGGGAAGTTCTAGACCCAGTTCTTCCAGGAGGATAATGCCTAACTTTTCATCTTCCCGGAGCCAGCGTAGGACTAACCCTTGCCATACTTGATCCGCATTACGCCGTAAATATTCGAGGCTCCAATAGCGGTTGGTTTGGCGCTCTACATGGACGGCTTCCTGACTGGAAGTGACAACGCTGTAGAGAATTTCCTTGAGTTCATCCACCGAGAAAGGCAGTTCATCCCCCCGCAGATGGGCCTTGATTTGGAAATGGGCCAACAGGTCAGTGTAACGACGAATGGGCGATGTGACTTGGATATAGGAATCTAACCCCAAACTGGCATGGCGTACAGGATTGGTGCCCATTTCACTGCGGGGCATACAACGCCGTACCGCACAGGCGCGCACAGGCCCGGCGGGTAATAATAATAGTTCCTCTTGGGGGGGGAGTTCCGGTTGGGGTTGTCCCCGGAAAGGCAGGGGTAAACCATGGGTACGCCCATAATGGCCTGCCACTTCGCCAGCGAGGATCATCATTTCAGCAACCAGTTCCCGGGACATGGAGGCATGGAGGACTTCGATAAAAATGTTTTCGTCCTGCACCTTAATGGAGGCTTCTGGCATCTTGATACTGATAGAGCCTTGGGCATCCCGCCACTTTCGGCGTTTGTGGGCAAAATCCGCGAGGAGGGCGATTTCTGATTCGGCCTGGATCCGCAGATGGAGCATTTCGTCCACATCGTCATAGGTGAGGCGATAGGTGGGCTTCACCCAACTGGGGGTGATTTCATAATCGGCGATCGCCCCATTTTCTGTGAGCAAGACCCCAAAACTGAGGGCGGCACAGACCTGACCTTGGCGTAAGCTCATCGGCCCCGTCGCCAGCTCTTCCGGGAACATGGAGATCATCCCCGTGGGCAAATAGAGGCTGGTACTACGACGCCGGGCTTCTAGATCGAGTTCATCCCCTGGGCTCAATAGTCGTGTGGGATCCGCGATGTGAATCCAAACTTTATGGCGACCGCTTTCTAGGGTTTCGATACTGAGGCCATCGTCAATTTCTGAGGTACTCTCATCGTCAATGGTGTAGGTCTTGAGATGGGTTAAATCGATACGGTTCCCCTCATCGGTATCACCGGGCGAGGCTGACAGGCGGGCATGGGACACATCGAGTACCTTCTGAGAAAATTTTCTGGGGTAACCGCTCCGGAGGAGAGCAAGATTTTCGTGGGAACTCCACCAGCCAAGGGAGACCAAGAGGCGGAAAGCCTGTTCTGTCGTGGGCGATCGCCCCAGCATTTCGAGGAGATCGTGGGCGGCTCTGGCTGACTGCTCCGGGTAGAGGACAAATTTTTCTAGGCTTTCGAAACGTTGCCGATCACTGTCTTCCCAGGTTACTGTTTCTCCGGCGATCGCCTGGTTAACCCGCTGTAAAAATTCTGTTTTTTCACGTTCTTTCTGAGCTTCAACTTCTAGCTGATGCTGAATTTCGCGGACCTGCGCCTCTGCACGGGGTTCGTAGTAATCCCCTTTGCGTTTGAAGAAAATCTTATCTTCCGCCAGCATCAGATGACAGGCATAACATTGCTGGGGCGTTTTGGCCGAAAACAAAAGTTGCGCGAGGGATTCTGGGGTTGCCGGTTCCGAGGCTTCGACGAGAAACTCCCAGGCGACGGCCAGATTGTCGGGATCAACTAATGCCTGACTTTCTGTGAAAAAGCTGGGGATCTCAGTTGGATCGTAGGGGGAACCCGCCACGGTGTATTCAACCCTTTGGGGACGCAGCTTATGGGATTGCCCCCGTCCATCGATTACGATCCAATCTTTTTTTCCTTCAGGACGCTCAGCGACAGCAAGTACTCGTTCTCCCTGTAGCCGAAACTCAATCAGTTGTCCTTTTTCCACCAGCTTTGTTGCCTAACGCGACTATACAAGAGCAATCCTAAACTCAACACCTAGAATTGCTTGGCATCACTTTAGCCTTCTTTGTTGATGAAGGGCAACAGGGCCAGCATCCGTGCCCGCTTAATGGCGGTATTGACATCCCGTTGTTGACGCGCTGTTAAGCCGGTGATCCGACGGGGTAAAATTTTGCCGCGCTCGGTGATGAATTTGCGGAGGAGTTCGACATCTTTATAATCGATCGGCTGGCTAGGAGGAATCGGAGAAAGACGTTTACGGTAGTAGGCCATGGTTAATAAATAACGTTAAAAAATAAAAAATTTGTCGATAAAATTTCAGTGGTAAAGGAATTACCTACTTAATTTCTTTGTGGACAGTGTGCGCGTTGCAGTGGGGGCAGAATTTTTTGATTTCGAGCCGCCCGGTGGTGTTCCGACGGTTTTTGCTAGTGGTATAGCGGGAAACGCCATTGGAGCGCTTGTTGGTATTGGTGCGACATTCGGTGCATTCCACGGTGATGGTAATGCGGACGCCTTTTTTGCTTGCCATAATTTTTTACTAGATTAGCGGTTGTGGATCGCTAAGGTTTACACACAAATTTCTATTTTTGCATATTTTGTCTTAGCTCGGCAAGGATTTGTTTGAGACGTAAATCTAGGGAAAAACCGCGCTGGGTTTGGATCATATAGGTTTCGGCGATGCGATCGTGGAAGGCTTGGTTGAATTCTTCGTCGGCGATCGCCACGCCACAGGAGGCCAACAGGGGAGAGATTAACAAAATCAAAGAAATGCCGTTCCCCATCAGAAAAAAACTTTGGATCCCATACATGGCGAGCATGGCGGCAAACCCTAAAATGCCTTCTCGTTTGCTGAGGTTGATAATTTCTGGCACTCGATAACGGATGTCGATGACTTTGATATCAAAGGCCCAACTGCCCAGGCTTTGACCCTGGTTACGGCTGACGAGAAAGACCCGCAGGCCAAACCAGACGACGAGAAAAACCAACCACTGTAGGGTTAAACCCCCTAAGCCACTGACAATCCAAGCGACGATAAAATCCACAAAAAAAGCCCAAAAGCGTCTGTCTAGGGGGACTTTTGGGAAACGGCGGACGGGACGGTAATCTTCTTCGTCATACATAGGCGGGGAAATCGGGCAAAGACGGATTGCTTTTATTGTAGAGGGTTCAGGGAAACGGGGATGCGGCCTATCGAGGGAGTTGTTGCGATCGCCAACCCTGGGGATTTTTTTCGAGCGATCGCCAGGTTTTTCCTTCCGGTTGCCGCTGGAGATAAACCTCAAAGGGATTGCGGCGACGATTTTCTGTGCGCTGGGAAGGAAAATTCAGTACCACATCATAGGTGCCCTGGAGGTGATAAACCGGCAGTGCCTGGAGAAAAAAAGAATCGAGCTTTTTGACCTGGATATTTTTCAGTTCCAAGTTGGGCGGCGGCGCATTAATGGTCTGGCTCAGTTGTTGGTAATGGCTTTTGAGTTTGGTGGCGATCGCCCGTTGGATCACCTCACCGTCCGGGGCAAATTCCCGGGGAGCCTCCGTCCCAGTACAACCCCAAAGATTGAGTAAAATGACACCGAAAATTACAAGCTGCCCCAGACGTTTCCACAAGGGCCTTACTTTTTGGGAGATTGGCAACCCTGGCGCAGGGTTCGTCGCCGCACCAAGGAAAACTTTATCTGTACACTGGGGAAATGTCACAATAGCAATTGTTGCAGAATAATTTTCATCTTATCTGTTAAGTCCTATGCTGCTTAAATCCACGACCCGCCACGTCCGCATCTACACTGCCGAAATTCAGAAAAATGAATTAATCCCCAGTGAAACCGTGCTCACCTTGGATGTCGATCCAGATAACGAATTCGTTTGGCCCGAAGAAAGTCTCCAGAAAGTCTATCGCCAGTTCGATGCCCTCGTGGAAAGTAACAGCGGCGAGGATTTGACCGAATACAACCTGCGGCGGATCGGCTCTGACCTAGAAGCCTTTATCCGTGACCTCCTCCAAAAAGGTGAACTCCGCTATAACCTCGACTCACGGGTAATGAACTTCAGCATGGGCTTACCCCAAATGGATCACCCCGATAGCCAAGGCGCTTACCTCCAGTAAGGTTTAGTCTAGACTTAAAATTCACACAAGAAAAACCCGCAGTCTTTGATGAAATTCCCCTCGGAAAAACAAAAGAAACTGCGGGCGATCGCCCCAAAAAATTCAGCAGAAAATCTTGTGAAACTGTAAGCCCTATCCCTAATGAGAATGGGAATGAATAGAACTCAGTTGACCCCGAATAGCACCGTTCGGGAACTGGGGATTATGAACATTGATATAAAAATCGCTGGGATTCTCTAAAATACGTTGCACAATTCCGGTTTCACCCGTGGGAAATTTCCCTTCTTCCCCTTCTGTCAGGCAGTCCGCAGCATTGCCATCCTCTGGCCCGGCTAAAACTGCGACCACTGGGCCATTTTCATCCATTGCGCCTTCGTGAATATGGGCCGCCATCCCAGAGCCGACGGGAACGAGTTGGATCCCAGTGACCGTCATCGAATAACAAAGGGTAGTCGGATCATTATCAATGCCAAAAACGTAGGCATGGCCTTCACCATTAGCATCACCGACAAGCATTTCCATATTGCCGTCTTCTGGCACCTCTGCGCTACCATCCATCATCGTGTGCAAAATCGTATTGGTATGGCCGGCGAAGGCAACCGAGGGAACCATTGCACTAAGGGCGAGGACGAGATAACTACAAGCGCGTCTTAGGCGTTTTGTTTGACTTTTCATCGGAACTCCTGATTGAAATTGAGATAGCTTTGCAAAAAACAGCGATCAGAACTAGCTATTGATCGTTGTACTATCTCAGCGAAAATAAAGCTTGAATTTGGACGTCAAAGCTCACTTTTTCCGCATTTTGGCGCAGATATTCGGATTTTTAAATTGTTTTGTGAAACAATCAGCCAGGAAATGTTTCTTTGATCCTGCCGACATCAGCAAACTGTCCCATTCTAAGTATTTTTAACTACTGTAAATTGCCTAATTTGCCTCCGGCGATCGCCTAAAGATTGTGAGCTTTGCCGCAAAAAAAAGCCGCCCCAAATTTATAGATGCGGCAGCTCCTTGGGATTAGTTGGCGTTTGTCAAGATAAACCCAAACTTAATTGAATCGCTTTGGTCATCGGCTACGGTTAACCGAAAGTCGAACCATTCCAGCCCCACATACTGCCTTTGGCATCGGCAAACTCAATGTAGATACGGTTTTTGGCAACACCAAGACTCTGGTGAATTTCATTACAGAAGTCTTCACTCATGGTGCGGGTGCGATCGCCCATGGTGCCCACACTTTTGATCTCCACATAGCAAGCTGGATCAATCGATCCCCCAAAGGTCATGGGAATCCCGGCCTCAAAAGCGGTCATCACATAGGATTCTGGCTTACCGAGGTGCGCCGCGAGTTTGCGGGACAAATTGAGCAAAAGGGCTTCTACATCCCCCTGGGAAGCGGGTGGTAAAGATGTTTGAACTTTAATCAGAGGCATCGTTTTAAATCAGGAAAATTTTGTTGAAAGACTAGGTCGGTTTTCGGCAAAATAGAGCCTTACTTTTAGCCGCCGTAACTCCAGCCCGTACTCGCCAGGTCGAGAATTTTGCCTTCCCGGTGTACGCCAGCGCCGATCACTTCGCCCACAAAGACCGTGTGATCGCCCTGTTCAACGGCCCCGACCACTTTACATTCCACATAACCAAGGGAATCTTTAATCACTGGACAGCCAGTTTCAGCTCCTTCGTAAAATTCCACATCTTCAAATTTATTGCCGACCCGACGTTTGGGTTTGAAGAAATTGGCGGCCATATCTTTTTGGGAGTCGTCAAGAAAACTCAGGGAAAAGACGCCGGTTTTTTTGAGCATGGCGTGAGAACCAGAATCGGAGCGGACACAATTGACCACGAGGGGGGGCTTAAAGGAACCTTGCATCACCCAACTGGCAGTAAAGCCATTCATCTCATCACCATCCCGCACACCGCAGATATATAATGCGTGGGGAATGTGGAGGAGCATTGTTTTTTTGGCCTGTTCGTCTAGCATTTTTTAACTTCTCCTGTAGGGGTTTGTTGTCACAACCATTGTTAATCATCTTTGCTGATCATGCTGCAACCTCATCCTGATCCTGCTGCGCGTGTCGTCCGTTGTGGGGTGATCACTGTCAGCGATACGCGATCGCCAGAAACAGACAAAAGCGGCCAGTTAATTCAAGCATTACTCACCGCCGCAGGCCATGAAATCGGGGATTATGAGGTGATTAAAGATGATCCAGAGGCGATCGCCCATCGTTTAGAGCACCTCGCCCACGCGAATTTGGAAGCCTTAATTTTTAATGGCGGCACCGGTATCGCCCACCGGGACAACACCTACGATATGCTGGCCAAACATTTAGAAAAAACCTTGCCGGGGTTTGGGGAAATTTTCCGGGCCTTGAGCTACGAGGAGATTGGCTCTAGGGCGATCGCCTCCCGGGCGGTGGCAGGCACCTATCGGGGGATGATTTTATTTTCCCTACCCGGATCGACTGGGGCGGTGCGGTTAGCCATGGAAAAACTCATTTTGCCGGAACTGCGCCATTTAGTCAGCCAACTGCAACCCGCCGCCCCGCAGGTTTAAGATGTAGACAATTTATTGCTTGGAATTTTTTTGACGCGCTATGGTACGCCGACGTTCTCAACCCTGGATCCATCAGTGGTCCCGCCCTATTATCGGGGCGATCGCCATCATTGGCTTTTTGCTCACCAGTTACCTGACGATCTCCAAACTTTTCGGGGCAGAGGTGGCCTGTGGTACAGAAGCAGCAGCGAGCTGTAGTGATGTGCTCTCTAGTCCCTACGCCTTTGTCTTTGGCTTGCCCTTGTCACTGTTTGGGGCGATCGCCTATCTCGCCATGGCCGGTTTTTCCCTAGTGCCCCTGGCGATTAATCCCGAAGACAACAAAAAACTGCGGAACAAATACGAAGATTGGACATGGCTCTTTCTCCTCATTGGTGCCACCGCCATGAGCCTGTTTAGTGCCTACCTGATGTACATTCTCTTTGCGAAAATTGGCGGCGTTTGTCTCTACTGCATCACCTCGGCCACCTTTGCCGCGAGTTTTCTGCTATTAACCCTCTTTGGTCGCTTTTGGGATGATTGGGGTGAAGTGTTCCTGACAATTTTTGTGGTGGCGATTATTACTGCCCTCGGCACCCTCGGCTTATACAACAGTATCGAACGCGATATTCAAGGTAGCGTCCCGGTGCTCAATGACCAGGGCCAAGAAATTATTACCCCAGTCCCCAACCGCGCCCCCGAACCGCCCACAGGCTGGGAAATCACCACCACCTCTGGCCCCGCAGAAATTGCCCTAGCCGAACACCTCACAGAAATTGGGGCGCAAGAATATGGCGCTTACTGGTGTCCCCACTGCTACGACCAAAAACAGTTGTTCGGAAAAGAAGCCTTTGCCAAAGTACCCTACATTGAATGCGCCCCCGAAGGAGAAAATGGCCAGCCTGATGTTTGTGCTGCCGCGGGGCTAGAAGGATTCCCCACCTGGGAGATTAATGGGGAACGTTATGCTGGCACCCAATCGCTACAACGCCTGGCAGAGCTTTCTGGTTACCAAGGTTCCACTGATTTTAAATATGCCTTGCCCCGTTAAGGAGTGAATGCATTACCCATCAGCTTTTACATCCCTAAAATGCATCACCTGATCTGCCAAGGTCAGGTTTTTTTGTCAACGATTGAGCTAAAATTTGCCAAAAATTTTCCTGAAAGGCCCAGGGAAAGATCGTGCTAATCTGCTAGGGGAAAGCTGAAACCAGCGTTTCTGAATCTTTTGAAGCATCTTACGGGCGATCGCCATGGCTTCTGTGCGTAATTGGTGGATTTTTCGATCCTTAGGCCAGCACAGCTTAAACAATAACTATTTATTAATCGAAGCCTGCCTCATTGGTGTCATCTCCGGTTTGGCGGCCCTTTTCCTCAAACAAGGCATCGGTTTCGTGGGGGGATATCGGGTCATCCTGAGTCGTCAATACGGCGCCTGGTTAATCCTGCCTCTGTTTGGGGTGGTTTGCGGCTGGTTGGCAGGCTATCTCCTAGAGACCTTTGCCCCAGAAGCCAAGGGGGGCGGTGTCCCCCAGGTCAAGGTTGTCCTGGCCCAATTTCCCCTGCCGCTAAATTGGAAGGTAGCCTTAGCTAAATCCATTGGCACGATTTTGGTTCTAGGTGGCGGATTAACCCTCGGACGGCGCGGCCCCAGTGTCCATATCGGCGCGGCTCTTGCAGCTCAACTCAGTCAATGGCTCCCGACAACCCCGAACCACCGACGGCAAATGATTGCAGCCGGAGCAGCGGCGGGTTTAGCGGCGGGATTTAATACCCCCATTGCTGGGGTACTGTTCGTGGTCGAAGAACTGATGCGGGATATGTCGGGGCTGACCTTAGAAACGGCGATCGTTGCCTCTTTTACAGGTTCGGTGGTTTCCCGCTGGTTTGGCACTTCGGATCTGAATTTGCCCGCAGAACTATTAAACGCGGCGAATCAAAGTAATTTTTATCTGGCAGAAATCCCCTGGTATTTGCTGTTGGGGGGCTTGGCAGGGGTTTTGGGGGCTTTATTCAATCGCGGTATCTTAACGGTTTTGGGGTTTAATCGTCGTCTCCGTTTGAGCTTGGGGGTGCGGATGGCGATCGCCGGAGCGATTTCGGGCACTGTGGTCGCGTTTTTGCCGCCTTTTTTCCGAGACAATGCAGGGCTACGGGATTTTTTGCTCACGGGGGATGCGGGCTGGCAGGTAATTGCGATCGCCTTTGTCGCCCATTTTTTCCTAAGCTTGATTGCCTATGGCTCCGGCGCACCGGGGGGACTATTTGCACCGACCCTCGTTTTAGGCACGGCCCTCGGTTATTTGGTGGGTACCTGTGCCGAGATCTTTGTGCCAGAGGCGACCCAATATACCTACGCCCTTGCGGGGATGGGGGCTTTTTTTACAGGGGTGGCGCGGGTGCCAGTGACCGCGATTGTAATTGTCTTTGAGCTGACAACAGATTTTAATTTAGTCCTCCCCTTGATGCTGGCTTCGGTGACAGCGCTCATCGTAGCCGAAAGCATTTTTAAAGGTTCGATCTACGAATATCTCCTGGAAGCCAGCGGCATTCACCTAGAGGAGGAAAAAAATCCCCAAGTGTTAACGGATCTCACCGCCGCTCAGGTGATGCAACCGGAGGTAGAAACCCTCGAAAGCCATCTCAACTTAAAAGATTTAGTCCCCATCCTCTCCGAATCACCCCACCGGGGTTTTCCGGTTTTAAAACAGGGCAAGCTCGTCGGCATCGTCACCCAAGGAGATCTGGCCCAAATGGCGGCCCAGGGCAAGAATTTAACGGTGGCCCAGGTGATGCAACGCAAGGTGATTACGGTCTCTCCCCGGGCTTCCCTCAGTGATGTGTTGTACCTGCTCAATCGCTATCAAATTTCCCGCCTACCTGTCGTCGATAATGATCAGCTCCAGGGGATTATTACCCGGTCAGATATTATTCGTGCCGAGGCCCAGGAACTCCTCGGGAAAAGTCACCATGCAGTACAGCGCACGCCGTCCTATTGCGTTTATCAAACCCACACCAGCGACAATTACAAGCGCAAACTCTGGGTGGCGATCGCCAATCCCAATACCGCCGAAGCCCTCATCACCTTTGCGGCAGCCATTGCCAAGGAAAAAAATGCCATGGTCTATTGCCTGAATGTGGTGCAGGTGGCAGCAACCTATCCCCTCACCGATGCCCACATGAACACCTATCCAGAACGGCATCTGATGGAAAAACTGGAACGCCTTGGGGAGACATTGGGGATCTCAATCCACACCCAAGTGATCCTCGCCTACGATGTGGCCGGGGCCATTCTTCAGGAAATTTCGAGCAAGGATCAGGGGTTAATCTTGGGTTGGCAAGGCGATCGCCACCCAGGGGGGCAACTGTTCGGGAGTGTAATGGAATATCTCGTGAAAAAAGTGCCCTGTGATGTGATTTTGGTGAAAACGAGCCACGCCCATCCCCTCCAGTTTAAGGTTCAACCAGGCAAGATCCGCGCCCTCGTTCCCATTGCGGGTGGCCCCAACGCCGAACGCGCCCAGGAATTCATCCCGGCACTGTTGCACCTATCCCCAGAGGTGGTGCGCTATTCCCTGCCGTCTCAAATTTGCCTCTGTCAGGTCTATCAACCCCAACAACGCCCCCAACATTTTCCGCTGCTCGTCAAGGCCAAGCGAGGCTTGGATCCCCTGGTCGAAATTCCCATTATTCCCCTACCTATTCGCTCGTCCCACATTGCTGACAGTTTAATCCGCTTAATCAAAGAAGAAACCTACGATCTGGTCATTCTGGGAGCTAGCCGAGAAAGCTTATTTCAAAAGGCGCTCCATGGAAATATTCCGGAGGCGATCGCCAAGGGGACAAACCGCACAGTGGTGATTATTCGGGGGGCCTTAGACATCACTGACCCCGAATGATCTTTCATTTTCTCGATCCACAAAAGGCCCATCGTTAGGCGATCGCCTCCTTGAGGGACTCACAAAATTCTTTTACTGCCGCTAAACCTTCGGCGGGCGTTCCAGTTGCGAGGCGTTTGACCACCGCACTGCCGACGATGACGCCATCCGCGCCCCATTCTTTTAGTTGTTTCGCTTGAGCTGGATCCGAAACCCCGAAACCAACCCCGATGGGTTTATCGGTCACTTGACGTAACTTCGGCAACAGTTCCCCGACACGGCTAGCCACAGAGGTTCTCGCCCCCGTGACCCCCGTCACACTCACGAGGTAAATGAAACCTTGGGATGCTTTGGCGATCGCCTCGATTCGCGCCGTGGGACTGGTGGGAGCCACCAATAAAATCAAATCAAGACCATGACTTGTTGCTGCATCCAGCACCATCTGGGATTCCTCTAGGGGCAGATCCGGGATCACCAAACCTTTGACTCCCGCCGCTGCCACTTGGGCCATAAAAGCATCAATGCCCCGATAAAAAATCGGATTGTAATAGGTGAATAAAATAATCGGTGCTGTTAATTGCCCATGGACTCGTTGCACGATCGCTAAAACTTGCTCAAGGGTGACGCCCCGACTCAATGCCCTAGTTGCCGCCGCTTGGATCGTTGGCCCATCGGCGAGGGGATCAGAATAGGGGACGCCGAGTTCAATAAAATCAGCCCCGGCTGCGTCTAAAATTTTGAGGGCCTGTTCTGTCGTTTCTAAATCTGGGTCACCCGCTGTAATGAAGGGAATCAGCGCACATTGGCCCGCCTGCTTGAGGGATCGGAAACGTTCAGAAACAGAGGTCATGATTTTGTTCGATAAAAACACACAAGGGGTTATTGTACGTCCCCAACTCCCCCTTCGGTAAAGATTGCCGTTACTTTTTTGGCGAAGTTTGATCTTCCGTTGCCTCAAGTTCTGCCTGGAGTTGGGCTAATTCTTCGGGGCTCATCTCATCTAAGCGCCGCTGCAGGGCTGCTTCTTCGTAATCTCGCCGCTGTTGATGAAAGGTCATATTGCGGGTTCCTACTCGAAACAGATAGGTTCCCACCCAGACAAACACCACAATTACCAGCAACGCCTGGGACCAGATCCCCGCATCTAAACTTTCGAGGCCCGCAACTTTGAGGCCACCATAGAGTAGCCCACCAACGATGAAAATACCGAAACTGATGGCCAAGATATCAATGCGTCGCATGGTTTTAGGGGGAGAAGTTGGCAAGGATGGGAGAATTCATTTGGCAAAGCCTTAGACTTCGCGACGACGGGGGCGGAAATTCAGGAAAGGGCTTAGGAGTAGCATCCCAGGGAACAAAAAGAAAACGAAGAAATACATCACAAGTCGCTCGATGGAACTGGCGACATACCAACGGTTATTGAGATAAAAATAGAGACCAGCAGGCAAAACGAGCAGGTAGGTCACGCTGAGGCTGAGGTAGAGGGTGGCAATCAGGAAGGTTTCAACGGGAATATCAAAGGGCATGGGTTTGTGGTGGTGATGATTTGCTTAGGGATTATTTTATCCTAGTGCCCCAAGGGTCAAGCAAGGTGTGGTGATTTGAGAAATTATTTTTGTCTATGGCAAGGATAACGAGAAGCTTTACCTTGAGGGATTTTTTCCGATACATTGCAGCTAGGCTAAATCCATCAGGGGAGTTTTAACATTGCAGGATCAGATCGCAAAATCACCCAGAGCGCCTTGGAAGACTGGGTTAGTTTTATTGGGGTTGTGGCTGGGGATTAATCTCGGCGATCGCCTGTGGTTATGGCTCGATCAAAGTGTGCCTTCTTGGGATCATGCCGACTATCTCACGGAGGGTTTGAACTACGTTGCCGCATTTCGCCAATTCCCCGGCTGGGAGGATTTTTGGCGCTTATCCAATAAGATTCCTCCCTTCACTCATTTTATTGCAGCGCCATTTCAACTCATTTTTGGGCCGGGAAATGATCAAGCTCTGCTGATGAATCTGGTATTTAGCGGTGTTCTAATGCTGGTGGTTTACGGCATTGGCCAGCGATTATTTAATCGTTCGGTGGGTTTGTGGAGTGCGGCGATCGCCCTTTTAATGCCCCGCTTGACGTTTCCTCGACTTTACTATGTGACGGATTTTCCCCTTGCTGCTGTCACGCCATTGGCATTTTGTTGTTTAACCTATTGGTATTTTGCGCAAACCCGTCGCGCCCAATGGCTCTGGGTAATAGGGTTTGGGATCAGTGCTGGGTGTGCCCTGATGACAAAACAAACCGCTCTCTTTTTTTTGTTTGTGCCGACAGGATTTTCCTTGGCCGCTCAACTCTGGCAGAAGCAATGGGCAAGGGTTCTACAACTTCTCTGCGGTCTGCTGCTCTCCCTTCCGATCTGGGGAATTTGGTATCGCACAAATTTTATCTACTTATTCAGTACCTATGAGCGCGCCAACGTCGCATCGGCAGCGAGGGAAGGAGATCCTCCTCTAAATACCTTGGGGGCATGGGTTTACTATTGGTTGGATTTACCCCAGGCGATCGCCTGGATCCTGTTGCTGGTGCCCCTTGTTGGTATTGCGTTGCACTTACTACGTCGTTTTCCTACCCAAAACGCTAAATATCAACTTCCTGAACGGCAAAGTTTGTGTTGGTTAGGGATTTATTTTGGTGGTGCTTATTTGCTGCTATCAGCGATGTACAACAAAGATGGCCGCTATATCATGCCCTATCTGCCAATTGTGGCGGTTTTCTTGGGGTATGGCCTGACCCAGTGGCGCGGTAAATGGCAACCAGTGCGTTGGGGAACCGTGGGTTTAGCTGCAATCTTTTGGCTGATCCAATTGTTTCCTTTGCCAGTCATTGCGGGACTGGTATCAAATCCTAATTATCCGGATCGGCAGACCTATCCCCACCCAGAAATTATCCAGGAAATTATTCAGGAAACTCCAGATTTAAGAAGTAACTTGGGGGTGATCCCTGGGGTGGCGATCGCCAATAATCACACGCTCAACTACTATGGCGCTCTACGGGATTTTCAGGTGTATGGGCGGAATTTAGGGAGTACTCCAGAACAGTTGGCTCAAGACAAAGAGTCCTTTGATTGGTTCCTCACGAAAACAGGAGAGGACCCTCACCGCAACGCGGATCAGTTGGCCCTCGCGGCGAGTTTAGATACTGATCCTGAGTTTCTGCTCCAGGGGAGTTGGCCGCTGCCGGATCAAGATCAGCTAAAGCTCTATCACCGTCGCCAACCTTTGGTTTCTGTCGAAGCTGCTGATACCACTCAAAGTCCTGTGGCATTACAAAATGTGGCCGTCGCACCAGAGGCGATCGCCGGCCAACCTCTTCCGATTACCTACACTTGGTCGGGAAATCGGCAGGATTTAACCAAGGGCATGGCGTTACTCACTTGGTCGAACGGCGAACAGTTTTGGATCCAGGATCATCAGTTGGCCTTCGGGATGCTACGGGAAGATTCAGAAAATAAAGGCGATCGCCTCGAAATTATTGAACGCACCGCCACCTTACCGCCAGCAGATTTACCAGCGGGCCGTTACACTTTGGCGGCTCAGTATCTCGATCCAGCCACCGGGGAAGCCCGCCCCTTGAACCAACCGACAGTCACTGTAGAAATTTTGCCAGCCACAGGCGAAGCCTTAACGCCAACGCAATTAGTGACCTTGGATTGGTTGACCCAACTTCGGGAAATTGCGCCCCAACTTGGTGGAGGCATTACGGGTTTAGAGCCATTATTTGCCCACGTGGAGCGATTAAATCAATATGATCCGGTGCAGGATTATTTACAGCAAGTAGAAGATAGTCTTGCCTATCGCCTCACACAAACGCCAGCCAACGCAACCAACCGCCCCCAACTGCGGGATTGGTATTGGGCGAAAACCCTCGCCCATGCCCTCCAGGAGGAATCCCAGGCCACCATTAATACCCTGACCGAACTGCAAACACTGACCCCAGATGATCCCTGGGTGAATGCCTACATCGCTTTCGTCCATCTGTACCGTTGGGAACCCAGGCAGGCAGAATTGGCCATTACGCCAGTTTTAGACAAACTAGGAGATGTCCCAGAAATTCAGGCGATCGCCGGGGTGGCGGCGCTCCTCCAGGGGAAACTCTTCAAAGTCTGGTCAGTGGTGCAAACCCTCAAGGCCCAGGGCGTTTTGTAATCCATTTTCACTGGTTTTCGGGACGCAAAATAGCGGTGTGATACCTTGGGAAAAGATTTTGCGTTGGAACACGATAACCATGGCCGCACAAGTGGGACAATTGGCACCGGACTTTACCGCTACCGCCGTCATTGATCAAGAGTTCAAAACCATTAAGTTGTCCGACTATCAGGGGCAATATGTGGTGTTATTTTTCTACCCGCTCGATTTCACTTTTGTCTGTCCAACAGAAGTAGGAGCCTTTAGCGATCGCCACGGGGAATTTCAAAAACTCAATACAGAAGTATTGGGCGTTTCCGTAGATAGTGAATTTGCGCACCTCGCCTGGATCCAAACAGACCGCAAAATGGGTGGCGTGGGCGATTTAGCCTTTCCCCTGGTGTCTGATTTAAACAAAACCATTAGCACGGCTTACGGCGTCCTCGAACCGGAAGCGGGGATCGCTCTCCGGGGACTTTTTATCATCGACCCGGAAGGAATGATCCAACACATCACCGTGAATAATTTTTCCTTTGGCCGCAGCCTTGACGAAACCCTGCGGGTACTCCAAGCAATTCAGCACGTCCAGACTAATCACAATGAAGTTTGTCCCGTCGATTGGCAAGTGGGCGATCGCACCATGGTGCCAAACCCAAGCGAAGCCCAGGCTTATTTCTCGACCCTCTAGGGAAAAACTGCAAGATTGACCACAAGAAAGGCTAAAGTGTGAAGGCACTTTGAAAGCGAACTTAGCACCATGCACCAAGGCGATCTAATTGAACTCTCCATCCATGACCTTAATAGCCAGGGGGCTGGGGTCGGTCGCCATGGGGATCAAGTTGTGTTTGTGCCGGATACGGTGCCAGGCGATCGCCTCCAGGTGCGGATCGTCCGTCTCAAGCGCCAATATGCCATCGGTCAACTGCAAAAAGTTTTAGAACCAGCCCCAGAGCGGCGGCGTCCCCCCTGCATCGTGGCGGACAAATGCGGCGGTTGTCAGTGGCTCCAGGTAGAAGATTCTCTACAACAACAGGTCAAAACCAACGAAATTCAACAGGCCCTCCAGCGCATCGGTGGTTTCCAGGATCTCGAGATTCAGCCGATCCTGAGTGGTGACGGGCCATTGAGTTATCGCAATAAGGCCACCTATCCCCTGGGTCGTTCCAGCAGCATGGGCAATGTGCAAGCCGGGTATTACCGCAAAGGAAGCCACCAACTGATCAACCTCAATCAATGCCCAGTACAGGATTCACGCCTCAATCCCCTCCTGGAAAATGTCAAAATTGACATCCAAAATCAAGGCTGGTCGATCTACAACGAAACCAAACACCAGGGCAAATTACGCCACCTCGCCCTCCGCATTGGCCAGCGCACCGGGGAAATGCTCCTTACTTTGATCTCAACCAGTGCTGATTTGGTGAACCTAGAAACCCAAGCTGAAACCTGGCTCGAAGAATATCCTGGTCTCGTGGGAGTTTGTTTGAATGAAAACCCGAAAAAAGGCAACCTCATCTGGGGTGACACCACAAAGGCGATCGCCGGCCGTCCCTACCTCGAAGAAATCTTTGCGGGGCTAACCCTCAAGCTCCGGCCCGAAACCTTTTTCCAAGTGAATACCAGCGCCGCCGAAGCCCTCCTCGCAGCAATTACTCAACAGCTCACCTTTACGGGCGAAGAAATCCTCGTCGATGCTTATTGTGGTGTGGGAACCTTCACCTTGCCCCTAGCGAAAAAAGTTCAGCAGGCGATCGGCATCGAAGTTCAAGCGAGCTCTATCCAACAGGCCTGGGAAAATGCCCACCACAACGATATCCATAATGTGGAATTCCACGCTGGCACCGTGGAGTCAATTCTACCTAGTCTGGATGTCACCGCTGATATCGTGCTCCTTGATCCTCCCCGTAAAGGCTGCGATCGCCAAGTGCTCGATGCTCTCCTTCACAGCAAACCCAAGCAAATTGTTTATATCAGTTGTAATCCTGCAACCCTCGCCCGCGACCTCAAACACCTTTGTGCCACCCAACAGTACCAAATCCAGTGGGTGCAGCCCGCCGACTTCTTTCCCCAAACGCCCCATGTCGAATGCGCCGTTCTCTTGAATTTCGTGGAAACCTAAAATTTTTTGTATAATACAAGGCAGAAACCACGACAAGATCGTTCGGGATTCCCTACAGGCAAACAAACTATGTTGTGACCACTACTTTTTGGGTTTATGCCATAAGCTACCCCACTGAGCCCAGTTTTCCCCATTCATCCCTGCGCACATCCCCAAAGGAGCATTAACTGTGATCGCGATTTCATTGCCGCCGCTAAAATCCCATTGGACGACCCTCAGTTTTGCCTCTACCCTCTACTTAGTCCCGATTCTCGACCTTCTCCTAGACCGTATCCCCAGTGACTGGCGCTACGAAGTTCAACTCGGTCTCCAGGAAGCACTGATTAATGCGGCCAAACATGGTAATCGACTAGATCCCAGCAAAAAAGTCATTGTTCATTTCTACATGGGGGCAGAACAATGCTCATGGATTATTACCGATGAGGGTCAAGGCTTTGACCGTCAGGCTCAATGTTGTCAATTAAATGATGATCTCCTCCCCCCTGAAGAAGATGAATGTGGTCGTGGCCTCTGTTTGCTCTATCAAATTTTCGACCAAATTCACTGGAACGCCGCCGGTAATCAATTACGCCTAAGTAAACGCTTCAGTAGCGCCCCGGTGATCTCCCTAGACTCTGCACCGTCAATCCATTAAGCGGCCCCAGAAAGTCCTCAGAATTAATTTTAATTTTTCCAGATTTCTCTAGTGCAACCACTAACGCCCCTGTTTCATGGGGCTATTTAACTGTTATCTCTGGCTGGGCCATCACTTCCGTAATTCATCCCTAGCTTGCCGTTGCCGGATTAGTAGAGGAAGGGGGCGTACGACGGCTTGGGAAGGTTTTAGAAGATTCGGATTCGCCCATGGGCACGAATTCAATGTGATTGAGTAG
This sequence comes from Picosynechococcus sp. PCC 8807, assembly GCF_001693295.1. Classification (NCBI taxonomy): domain Bacteria; kingdom Bacillati; phylum Cyanobacteriota; class Cyanophyceae; order Chroococcales; family Geminocystaceae; genus Picosynechococcus; species Picosynechococcus sp. PCC 8807. The sequence continues at coordinate 604,371 of NZ_CP016483.1, read as the reverse complement.
CGTTGTCACAAAGGCAAATAAGAGAAAGGGCAAAGATAAGACAACAACAAGGGCAACGGTGGCCAGGGCATAAACTTGCCGGGTTGCACTCCAAAGGGCGAGGGTGGTCGCAAGACTCAGAAAGATGACAATCAGCCAAACAATAATTTGCCCATAGATATCGCCAAAGGTTAGGGTGCAAACCATGCGGTATTTTTTAATTTCGTTATCCATTATCAATAATTGATTTTTAATTTTTATTTTTGTTTTTAGCCAAAGATGACTGATTGTAGTCAGCATCATGTTCTGGTTGTAAACGATTTATGAGAATGAATGGTCAAAGTTGCAACATCAATTAACAAAGAAAGCAACTAAAAGTTGAGTAAAAACACTTATCTGCAATGGTGTTTTGGCTAAAAATTTCCCGTAAAAAGATAAAGTCCCAGTTGTCGCTAGAAATGTCGCGCTAACCATGACATCAATCAGTAAAATATTAAGATTTGCTTTTATTTTTTCTGCTTTATTTGTGCCCAAATGTCTTTAGAGAACCAGACCCAAAAAGAAAGGCTATGTGCTGTGATACGGCAACTCCATACCCAGGGAAAATCACCGGCCACTTCGACGAATTATTCATTTTTGGACGAAGATCAAGTTATTTTTGTCTCCCGCAGTGGCGTTGATAAATCTCAATTTCAACCGGAGGATTTTATTGCGGTAGATACAATGGGTTTGCCGCTGCCCCCCGATGAAGGAATTAAGCCTTCGGCAGAAACTTTAATTCACTGCTTTATTTATCAAAACTTTCCGGGAATTACCTGTGTGTTGCATACCCATTCAGTGGCGGCAACGTTGTTGTCTGGGATATTTGCGGCGAAACAAGCTGTTACCTTTAGCGGCTACGAGGTAATTAAGGGCATTGCGGGTCAAACCACCCACGAAACGGCGATCGCCTTACCGATTTTCGCCAATGACCAAGACATGAAATCCTTTTGTCAACAACTCGCCCAGCGACAGGAGGAGTTAAATAATTACGGCTTTTTAATCGCAAAACATGGCCTTTATGCCTGGGGAGAAACCATGGCGATCGCCAAGCGTCATCTAGAGGTTTGGGAGTTCATGTTAGAATGCGAGCTTGAGCAATTGAAAATCACGCCCCCCTTGGCTGCCCGATGACGACGTTATATCAGACCGAATCGAAACAAACCTTAACCGACCCCGCGACGATCAAAGATTTTTTAAAAAGCCATGGTATTTGGTTTGAGCAATGGGAAACGCCTGCCCAATTAACCCAGGAGGCGTCCCAAGCAGACATTCTCGCCGCCTATGCCGATGTGCTCGATCCTTTCATGGCGGCCAATGGTTACCAAAGCGCCGATGTGGTGAATATCCACAGTGGCATTGAAAACTACCAAGCGATCCGCGAAAAATTTCTCGCAGAACATACCCACTCCGAAGACGAAGTGCGCTTTTTTGTCGCTGGTCAGGGTTTATTTTGGTTTAACCTCGACGGTACCGCCGTGTTTAATGTTTGTTGCGAAGCGGGCGATTTAATATCTGTCCCCCAAGGCACTAAGCACTGGTTTGATGCGGGGCCAGTGCCCAATGTGAAAGCCATTCGCATTTTCTCGGATACCGCAGGCTGGACGCCCCACTACACTGGCTCCCAAGTTGAACAACAATACCGCGCCATCACCCTATGATTCAGTTTGTCTTGATGGACATCGAGGGCACAACCACCTCTGTGAGTTTTGTGTTTGATGTGTTGTTTCCTTATTTTCGGGACAATATTCAAAGCATTGCCAGCCGGGCCGAGGAACCAGAAATTGCGGCAATCCTCAAACAGGTGCAGGATTTAGCCCTCACTGAAACCGGAACATCTCTCGATCAAACTGGGGCGATCGCCACATTACACCAATGGTCAGTAGAAGACCGCAAAGTTGCCCCCCTGAAAGCAATGCAAGGTTTTTTGTGGGAAGAGGGTTACAAAAACGGCGATTTTCGGGGCCATGTTTATCCAGATGTATTGCCCAAACTAAAAGAGTGGCAAAAAGAGGGCATCCAGTTGGGGATTTATTCCTCTGGCTCGGTTAAGGCCCAAAAGCTCCTGTTCGGCTACTCTGACTATGGTGACCTCACGGGCTACTTCGATTACTTCTTTGATCTCAAGGTCGGCCAAAAACGAGATGTGCAATCATATCAGGCGATCGCCCAGGCTGTGCAACTTCCGCCTGAGGCAATCCTGTTTCTATCGGATGTCCCTGCCGAATTAGACGCGGCGATCCAAGCCGGATACCAAGCATGGCAACTCGTCCGCCCCGGAACAACTGCTTCTCCGACCCATCAGCAAGTTACGGACTTTGGGGCAATTACAAGCCTGCATTAAGGGGGGCAATAGATGCATTACTGGCATCGCTCAACATCGCAATTCTAACCTCAGCCCTAGCCATCCCCCTCCAATCCTTTATCCCCCACGGGATTTATTCGGTTCCTTTGGCCTTTTTGATTTCTGCTTTAAGTTCTTCAATTTGACGACGCAAACTATCTAGATCACTTTCATCTTCGGCATTCACGTCTACTGAACCAGTACCGGCTTGGGCATAATGACCCTGTTTAATCCGTTGATATTCTTCAGAGGCTTCCCAGGTTTTGATAAAGCTCAATCGCTCCACCGGGAAAGGATGACTTAGAAATGTCCCATTACCGCCGTTGTAGATTAAAAACTTATAAATTTGGTTCAATTGATCCTGATCAAGCTCATCGTAATCCTGAGACTGTTGGGTAAACTCAGTCAAACTCATTTCGTGGCCGTATTTCGCACTGCCGCCGGCGAGCTTCATCATGGTATGCAAAATGGGGTTGAGATCATCCATCACCAGGAGAGCGGCCCGATCCGCCGAAAGTTCTGCCTTCCGCCGCCATTCATAAAAAGCGTAAAGTAACCCTGTGGTGATGACATTACCGAGGCCAAGGGTAATTTCCCCCAGGAAAGAAGCTGCCCCCATGGCCCACATTGCCATTTGGATCAAAATCGTATGGTCGCATTTAATGTGTCCCAACTCATGGGCCATTACCGTCCGTAACTCTGTTTCATCGAGTAAATCCATTAACCCCGTATTCACCACAATGTAAGGATGATCATGGCCGAGGGCATAGCTATTGACCATCGGATTTTGGTTGACATAAAGGGTCGGCTCTGGGGAAATATCCAAATCATGGACACATTCCCGAAAAATGCCGTACAGGGTTGAATACTGACGGGGGCCTGCTTTGATATTGTTGCCCATTAAAAAAACCTGCTGGGGTCGTTCGTAGATATATTCCACAAAACGACTAGCCAACAGCTTAAAACCGGGCAGGTTACGGAGGGCTTCTTCTGCTTGGCGATCGAGGGGATGACGAAAGGCTTCGCTAGAAATTCCGGGATAGGTCGGCATTAATACTTCCTTTACCGCTCTCAATCCATGGGAACGGCTTTGCTAGACAGTGGCTTTTTCTAACATTAGCTTAGATGACTTGATCGCGTCCGGAATTTCAATGGGATAGTGACCATCGAAGCAGGCAGTACAGAAACTAGAAGTGCGTTCGTTGGTGACATCCAGCATGCCCTCTTTGCTAAGGTAGGTCAGGGAATCAACTTCAATTTGTTTTTCGATTTCAGCCAAGGTCTTTGTCGCGGCAATCAGTTGATCTTGGCTGTCGGTGTCGATGCCGTAGAAACAGGGATGGGTCACAGGGGGCGAAGAAATGCACATATGGACTTCGGCGGCCCCAGCTTGCCGGAGCGCCCGGACAATTTTACGGCTGGTAGTGCCGCGCACAATGGAGTCGTCCACGATGATAATTCGTTTACCTTGGAGGACATCTTTTAGGGGGTTGAGCTTCATGCGGATCCCCACTTCCCGCATGTGCTGGGTCGGTTGAATAAAGGTACGGCCTACGTAGCGGTTTTTAATGAGTCCTTCCCCAAAGGGAATCCCAGAGGCACGGGAAAAACCGATGGCGGCGGGAATGCCAGAGTCAGGAACCCCCATGACGAGATCGGCTTCAATGTTGGATTCTTTGGCCAATTGCGCCCCCAGGCGGAGACGGTAACTAAAAAGGGTTTCGTCGTGGACAATGCTATCGGGCCGGGCAAAGTAGATCATCTCGAAAACGCAGAGCTTCCGGTCTGGTTTTTCAGACCACTGCTGGGCAGCTAGGCCAGATTCGGTGATCCAGACCATTTCGCCTGGTTCGACGTCCCGCAGATAGTCCGCACCAATGATGTCGAGGGCACAGGTTTCAGAGGCTAGGACATAACGGGTGCTGCCATCTTCCTCGGTGAGAGTTCCAATAACAAGGGGACGAACCCCCTGGGGATCCCGCGCACCAATAATGCCGTCCGGGGTGCCGATGACTAGGCTATAGGCACCGGAGCAGAGATTAAAGGCTGCGATCGCCGCTTCGGTCCAATCTTTTCCCTGATCGACATAGATGGCGATCGCCTTAGCGATCATTTCTGAGTCTGTGGTCGTCTGAAAATCTAGACCATCGGCAAGGGACAACAACTTATCCTTCAGCTCAATGGTGTTTACCAGGTTGCCGTTGTGGGCGAGGGCCAAAGTCCCCAGGCGAGTTTCTTCAAGGGCAGGCTGGGCATTGCACTTATGGCTAGAGCCAGTTGTGGAGTAGCGGTTGTGGCCCACAGCCCAAACCCCAGGCAGTTCCTGCAGTTTTTCTTCGCTAAAGACTTGGGAAACAAGGCCCATACCTTTGTGCACGTGCATCTGCGTACCGTCAAAGGTCGCGATCCCTGCGGATTCTTGCCCCCGATGTTGGAGCGCGAAGAGTCCGAAATATGCCAGTTTTGCCACTTCTTCCGTTGGGGCATAGATGCCGAAAACACCACAGTATTCCTTGGGTTTGTCGGGGAGATCGTTGGCATAGACAGTTTGAGGGACAGTCATCCTACAGGTTGCACTCCTAGTTAGTGGGTGAAAAAGAGTAAGGAAATTCAGCGGTTACGATGGCTACAATACCACGTCAATGAATGCCTTGAGGGACAAAATCCACAAAGGCTTTAACCCCACTTAATCTCGTTTTAAGGGTCGCGGCATGATTAATGGGGGCAAAGGAAGAAAATATTCCTTGGGTAAGTTTATTTTAGGCCAGAATTTTGCTATGCGGGGATCAAAGTTTCGCAGTGATCCCTAAAGTCGTTGCTGGAGGCTGCGACCATGGGTATCTGTGCCGCAGGTGAGCCATAGATTGTGCTGATGGCCGAGGGCAGCCACCACCGGGGTATGTTTTTGGCTAGGCACCCAGGGTTTTGGGTTGTCGTAGGCGTAATAGGCTTCTACACCATCAATGTTAAGGGATGCTGCTGCCGGGATTAACTCCATGGCAGGACGACGATAACGGGCGGGATGCGCCAGAACAGCTAACCCTCCAGCGGCATGGATCGCGTCAATGATTACTGCGGCGGCGGCGCGATCGCCCTCTGGAATTTCCCGGTTAAAGTAAGGGGCGATCGCACTGTGATCGGGGTTAAACCCATAGGCAAGGATATGTACCGTGGTGTCAAGGAGGATGCCGTTAATTTCGATGCCCGTCCAGAGGTGGGGCAAGGGTCGTGTCGTCTCGTTCTGCTGTCGGCCGAGGTAGCCTTGGGCCTGTTGGTAACCTTGGAGCGTGTGGTGGTCAGTGATCGCAAAGCCTTTTAAGCCAATGGCGATCGCCTGGTCAACAATTTCTCTGGGGGTGAGCTGACCATCGGAACAGACCGAATGCATGTGGAAGTTGTATTGATTGGGGCAACTGGTTGCCGTTAGACTGCGCCAAGCCTTTTCGAGCGCTTGCAAATCTTGAGCCGCACTTGGAACAGACAAAGTAGAAGTCATGGCGAAGGCGATCTTTGGCGATCGCAGATTTAAAGGGCGAGCGGGATGGTAATAAAAGGGTAAAGAAAACCTGAAAAAAAGATTAGATATTGCAAATTGTTACAAACAAGATAGCAAAGATTTTTGCCCTTGGGCAGCACCATAAAAAAATCTCTCCGCGTCCTCAATGACCCGGAGAGAAAGAACCCGATCCGCATTGCCGAAAATTCAAGCAAAAAAGAGCCAGGTGAAGCCGAGAAAATTAAGCTTAGGAAATCCCCGCATGACCCATGGCAAGGCCTGCCACCAGCATCCCCAACACTAGAAAAGGCTGGGCACTGGCTTGGTATTTCACATCATTTTTCAGGGGATCCCGCAGGAAATACATATCTTGGAAGGTAATTTGGGGAATCACAAGCAGCAAGAGAATCGTGGCATATAACTGTTCGTGGATACTGACCAGGTAACCCGCAATGCCCACCTGAAAAATATCAATCATCAGCACACAAATCCAAGCTGCAGTTCCGACCCCAAACATGACCGGGAGAGATTTTAAACCCAGTTGGCGATCGCCTTCGACGCTCTTGAAATCATTTACAACGGCGATCCCCAGACCCGCAAAACTATAGATCAAGGTCACCACCATCACCGTCGGCGTCAGCGTCCCAAACAACGCATGGCCAGCCCACCAAGGCAGCGCAATATAACTCGCCCCCAAGGCATAGTTCCCAAGCCAACCATTTTGTTTCAGCTTCAGCGGCGGCGCAGAGTAGATATAAGCAATGAAGCAGCCCACCACCGTTAAGACCAACATCACGGGGAAATCATGGCCAGCCCAAAGATCAAGGAGATAGCTCAAACCGATGCCAGAACCCAGGAGTACGAGAATTTGCGTCACTACCTGGGGTACAGAAATTGCCCCCGAAGGAATGGGACGGTAGGGTTCATTGATCGCATCAATCTCCCGGTCATAGAAATCATTAAGGGTTTGGGTATAGCCCGTGAGTAAAGGCCCTGACAACAACATACAGGTCATGGCCTTGAGAAAATCTTCGACTCCCCACACATAGCCACCGGAGGATGCTGCCCCGCAAACAACCCCCCAGATCAGCGGAATCCAGGTGATGGGTTTCATTAATTGCAGGCGAATTTTCCAGATGGAGGTTTCCCCCCCAGCGGCGCCTTTCATGCCGAGGAGTTGGCGAGCCTTAGAACCCTGTTCCTCTGGGGCTGTGGCTGGTTTCGTGTCTGGATTAGGCGTTTCTGTCATGGCGTCTGGATTGGAATATTTTGTACAGAAAAAGAGCGTAAAGGAAAACCACTCGTCATTGGGCATATTACGCCGCAAGGGGTTTATTTTAACCTAGTCCCCGGTGGGATTTTGCCAATGGGTGAGCCTTGGCTCAAAAAGCTCAAAACACCGTTATGCTGAACATGACCGTCTCTAATGAAATTTACGCAAGCAACAACTGATGCAAGATACTGTGATTGTGCCCCTGGATGTGCCGGATCTCCCTGCGGCGATCGCCTTAGTCGAGAACTTACCGGAGGTCACTTTTTGGAAAGTGGGCCTAGAATTATTTGTCGCCACTGGGCCGGATATTTTGCGCTACCTCAAAGACCAGGGCAAACGCATTTTTCTTGATCTCAAATTCCACGATATTCCCAATACCGTTGCTGGTGCCTGCCGTTCGGCGCGGGCCTATGGGGTCGATCTGCTGACCATCCACGGTACCGCCGGGGCGATCGCCTTAACGGCTGCCAAAGAAGCCCTCGGAGATTCTCCGACTAAACTAATTGCGATTACCGTCCTCACCAGTATTAGTCCAGACCAGTTGCGGGACGATTTGCAAGTGGATCTGCCCCTCGATGCCTTTGCCCAACACATGGCCAACCTGGCCCAAGGCGCTGGATTAGATGGGGCGGTGTGTTCCCCCCAGGAAGTGGCGATGCTGCGGCAATGTTGCGGTCAAGATTTCACCTTGGTTTGTCCAGGGGTACGGCCCACCTGGGCTCAATCAGGGGATCAACAGCGGGTCATGACTCCCCAGGCGGCGCTTCAACAGGGGGCGAACCACCTCGTCATTGGCCGACCGATCACCCAGGCCGCAGATCCCCAAGCGGCTTGGCAGAAAATTCAAGCAGAGTTGGCGATCGCCTAAATCATTCACCCCAGCAAATCCAGAGACGGAAGACTAAAGATACAATGGCTTAAGTATTCCTGCTTACATTTAGGATTGATTTCACACTAATTACCTATGGTTAGCTTATCGGCAGTCAAAACCTCCATTGAAACCCATCTTTCCGGAGCCCAAGTGTTCGTGAAAGATCTCACCGGTGGCGGCGATCACCTAGAGGCCATCGTCGTTTCCCCCGACTTTGCAGGTCAATCCCGGGTACGCCAACACCAAATGGTCTATGCTGCCCTCAAGGAGGATTTAGCCTCAGAAGCGATCCATGCTTTAGCCCTGCGGACTTTCACCCCGGAGAAATGGGCAGAAGTGGGTCAACCCACTTAAACGGTCGGGGAAACAATGTTTTCCTGAACCCTTGTCAACCCATACTATGAGGAAAAATAGATGTCTTTAACCCCTGAAACCCGCGAAAAAATTGATCAATTGGTCAACAGCAGCAAAATTTTTGTGTTCATGAAGGGCAGTAAGCTAATGCCCCAATGTGGCTTTTCTAACAACGTTGTGCAAATTTTTAACAGTCTCGGCGTTGAGTACCAGACCTTTGATGTCCTAGAAGACTACGATGTGCGCCAAGGCATTAAAGAATATTCCAACTGGCCGACGATTCCCCAGGTCTATGTCAATGGAGAATTTGTTGGTGGTTCCGATATCATGATCGAGCTTTACAACTCAAAAGAACTCCATGAGATGCTTGAGGTCGCCCTCGCGTCCTAAGGAGATCGCCTGTTCGAAAACGAAAAATAACTTTGGGAAACAGCGTCACTTACCTGTGAAATCAGAGGCTGTTTCCCTACATTCTGGCCGTCTCAGATAGGCCAAAAATCCCCAGGTTATGCTTAGCCCCGATCTCTATAAGCGCCTACTACGAGGGGAGAAGCTTGCTGCCGAGCTCCCCCCGCTACGTGCCGGTCACCGCCGTTACATCACCGTTTCTGGTGTCAAAAGTATACCTACCAAGCATCCCAACTTTGATAGGGTTTCCTTGCTTTTTCGGGTCAGTGGCTACGAATTACGAGAAAAGCTGCTTGATGAGCATCCTGGCCTAGAAAGTCTTCGGGATTTCCAGAGTGAAGTGGTTGGGGAGGATCACCTTGAAGCAACGGTTGAACGCCTTGCCGGTCAGGCCGTGATCCTACAATCTGCTTCCATTGTCGATGCTCCCTGGTAAAAACAACGCCCCAGGGACAAAAATTCCCTTGCCCCGACGGCAGCCTTAGTAATAGAAATCTGTTTCCGTTTGGGTTTGGGGGTAGGCCATCTCAAAATTGGATGGATCCCGCAGAAAACGAAAAACCTCTTCTTCTAAGCGGTGAATCTTATACACTTCAAGGGCTCCCGTGTGGTGAAGACAGGCAATATAACCGTCCATGTATTGACGAATATCTTCATAGCGGTTGCCTCTGCGCCACAGTTCTACCATGGCGTCCGTTAAGCGTTGATAGTAGCGGATGGTGAGACTGTCTTGGAGCATAGTCACGGAAGATTAAAAAAACAGTAGATGAGTCTGGGTACAGAGGGAAACGGTTATCGTGTCACCTGATACCTGTTTCTCTTGGCCCTATTTTAGCGATTTTTGTGAATTGGCGCTGATTTTTTTCCCTTTTAAAGGAGATCTCGGCTCTTCGTGCAACAACAAAAATCCCCTGCAAATACCCTAATTGCCGATAATTTTTCTTAAAGCAATATTAAGTTTTACCAACAAAAAAATAAAAGTATTTCCCAAAATTAATTTTTACACCACGGGGGCGATCGCCGTTATTTTTTCGCTGAACAACACCAGTAAAAAAGCATGGTTGCCCATGCTAAGTTTTTTGCCATCAATTTTTTGTTTTTAAAGCCATTTCTTTGTCGGCCAGAGAGCCAATCCCGACTATTGGAGATGAATCTCAGAATAGGTCGTTGGCAGCGGGGCGATCGCCGTTGGTACTTTTTGGGCCACACATTCCAACGAAAAAGATTTTTCGAGCAATACCAGATCCGTTGTGGGTTCCCAACTGTCTTCAAAAATAGGGAGTGCAAAGGGACAGCTTGTCCAGTCCCCTGCCGCAAACGTTTCGAAGCGTTTACAGATGCCGCCACGACGCCCTTCAGCCTGAAAACAACGACAATGCTTACAAGTGGAGACTGAGCAACTTTGCGGTTTCATAAACGCTCCCCTAGGAACCCCATGTCATAAAAATTTTATTTATGTTTTCATTATGTGACTGTTACCCAGATCACCAGATCCCCTGAAGCTTAATCCCTGCCCTTGATTAACCCGGATCAAGGCACAATTAAAGTTTGTTTTTTTTTATATTTGATGTTTCAACTTCTTAACAGTAATTTTAAATAGGTATATGTGCCTGTAACCCCCTAAGATATGGCAAAAACGCAGCCAATTCACTATGGGGATCATTTAACAATCAAGATGTTTTTTCTCTGTATTTCCCCAGAAAAATAAAATAAGCCAGTGATTACGTCCAAAAAACCTTGGCGATCGCCATATTTTTACTGAACATTTCAGAATTCCCACAGCTCAACAGTCGCGATTCCGGCGCTTTGCTTTATTCCCTGCAAAAAGTAAGTTAGGGATCATCCCCAGGGGGAGCATTTTCTGGCTCGGTAGAAGTGTCCGGGGCCGAAGATTCGGGGGGAAGGCCCAAACCTAAGGGTTGTTGTTCCTGCCAAACCTGCACAATGCAAAAGCTACAAACCTGCCACCGTTGTAGTTCCCCAGGGGGCGTCGCTCTTTGGCAACGGGGACAGGCAGGTAACCCAGCGAAGAGTTGCTGTTGGGTTTCGGCCCAGTGGCGCGCGGCTTCGAGGGGATCTTGATTTGTTTGACGAGTATCCGGGCGCTGGGGTTGGTCTGGACGAGGGGGGATCTGGCTCGGATGGGGGAGATTTGGGTCGGCGGCCAGGGGGGAATAGGCAGGCCGTCGGTGCCAATGGACGGTAGAAAACTGGAGATCCTTGAGGGGAGGGTTTAGTTGGGCATTGAGCTGGGCCAACAGGCGGCGGCGCTGGAGATTCAGATGCTGTGACCAGGTGTGATTGGGGGTGGCGACCCACAAAACGTCATCAATGATCCGAATGGGATGACTGTTAGCCAGGCTTTTTTTCGGCAGGATCTTTTGCCAACGCTTATTAACGGCTGTAAAACGTTTTTGGTGCGCCCAGGCGGGTTGGTCGAGCAGATGGTTGAGGAGATGATCAATGGATTGGAATCCCATGGGGCGTCGGAGAATACAGGGCAAAGGACAGGCAAGGGACAAGGGAAAATGGCGAAATGGCGATCGCCTTTTGTCTGTGACTACCACATTACCTCTGGGGAGAGAGAACGATAAAATATGGGGCAAGTCTTTGGGGTTTGTTCACGATGGCTCGTTCTTCCCAACGGTCTCGCACCACCGAAAAAGTCCTTGATGTCAAAACACGCATTGCCCAGAGTCATTATGGTCTTTTGGGCCTATCACCGACGGCATCGCCGCTAGAAATCCGCCAACGTTACCGGGAACTTAGCAAGCAGTTTCACCCCGATACGACGGTTTTGCCGGAAGCGGAAGCCACGGCAAAGTTTCAACGTCTCAATGAAGCCTACGGCATTTTAAGCAGTCCGGAGCGGCGATCGCTTTACGATTTGCAGATTGGGTTTTCTCGCTATAGTGTGATCCAGCCCTTACAAAATGAGCAGGGAGAGCGTGGTTATTCAAATTCTGCCTATCTCGATCCGACGGATCGGCCCCTCTCGGCGGGGGAAATTTTCGCGCTTTTTATTATGGGTTTAACTTTTGTCGGTTGTGTATTGTTGGCGATCGCCCTAGGGATTAGCCGCCAAGACCTAAATCTAGAGGGATTCTTTTAGGGTTGCAGTGCAGTTGTCACCAAAAAGAAATTGGTAGACTGAACTGTGGCCTTTTGAGCCAAGCCAATCACCCTCTACCAAAACCATGTCCACGATGCCTTCCCTTGATAGCCCCCTCTACAACCATCCCCTCCCCAAAATTGAGCAGTGGCTCCGGGAGATGGGCTGCGAGCAAGATCCCCAAAATCTCCACTGTTGGACAGTCGGCCGCCCTGGTTGGCAAGCAGAAATTCGCCTCGAAATCGAAGAGCTGGCGGTGTCCTACCTCAAAGCGGGGGCCGATGGTTCTGACATTGAGCGTTCGTTTAAATATTCCCTTAGCCGTCGAGATATTGAAGCTGCTGTTTTTTCAGGGCCTTAAGGGTTTCTGGTTGCAAATCCGGGAGAGTAATGATTTCCAGAAAGCCTTCCTGGGCCTGGGGTGGCGCGGCTTCGAGATCATGAATCATTTTTTCGATAATTTCTGGGGGAACCTGGCGCGATCGCCTTTGGTTACGGGCCAAGCAAATCCCTAAAGGACAAGCTAAATACCAAGCCAGCCAATTCATGGGCGGGCATTTTTCTAAAAAATCTAATCGCCAGGGTTGATGGCAGTTGGTGGCATCATAAATGACAGGTTTTCCCTGGGCGATCGCCTGGTGTAGCCGCCACAGCACAATCGCCTCAATGGTGGGCCAATCCCCTTGAATCCCTGGGTCGCCGTACAATTGCGACCGAATCCCATCGGTAGAAATTAAGCAAGCCTGGGGCATACTTTGGCGCAACCACTGGGCAAAGGTAGATTTGCCAGAACCAGGGGCACCAATGAGAAAATGCGATGGGGGTTGTGCCGAGGAAAACACAATCAGTTTGAACTCATGTTTTGCGTAATATCGACGAATTAACGGGGATAGATGAAGACTTTTGCTGAGATGACAACGGGACGCTGGCTCGCCTGCGGGGGCTTGGCACTCTTGATTTTTTTTATGTTTTTGCCGCCGAGTTATTACCTCATGGCCGCCTTCCCTTGGATCTTACTCTGGCAGGGGGGATTCTTACTGTTGGGTCTTGCCCTCTTGGTGATGCTCCGGAAATTTGAGCTGCCTTTTCGTCCCCTAGGCTATGGTTTGGATTGGGGCATTCTCGCGGTGGCGATCGCCTGTGGACTATCCACCGTATTTGCGCCGTTTAAAGGGGTTGCCCTGTTGAATCTCGTCACCCTCTCAGGGTATGGCGTTGTCCTCTATGGTCTCCGGAACCTTGGCGGCCTGGGTGCTTGGACTTGGCAAAATCAATGGCGGGGTCTTGTGGGGCTGGGTTTTGGGATCAGTTTCGTGAGCCTGATTGGTTGGTTGATGGCTAATGGTGAGCTAGAACGCAACTCCATTCCCCTGGGCCATCACAACTTTATGGCGGCCTATTTCTGCCTTGTGTTGCCGATGATCTTGAGCTTTGCCCTCGCCCAACGGGAAAAATTGCGGGGCCTGCTCTTGGTGCTGAGTACTCCCCTGCTTTATCTCCTCTACACTTGCTCCTCCCGGGGGGGCTTTGTGGGGTTATTTTTGTGGGCGATCGCCACCATTGCCTTCGTTATTGGCCGCACAAAAGGTAAAAAACGCTTGATTTCCGGCACCATTGCCCTATTTCTGTTGGGGATCATGGTGACAGCGGGATTACAACACCCCCGGGTGCAGCGGCTGATTCAAATTAATCTCAACGATGGCTTCCCAACGGTGCAGTTCCAAGTGGATGGGGAAACCGAAGACCGCTTATTTATGTGGCAGGCGGGCTTAAATATTTTGCGAGATCGCCCTTTAACGGGGGTCGGCCCTGGGAATATGTCCCGGGAATATAACCTCTACCGTCCGATCAATGTCGGCTCCGGCGCCGCCCACATCCAACAACTCCACAGCAATCCGATCCAACTCCTGGGAGAACTGGGTTTAATCGGTGGGGTGGCGATCGCCTTTTTCTTGGTGCAGCTAATTCGGCTCGGTCATCGTATCCATCACCACACAGATAACCCGAAAATCAAACGGTTGCTCTATGGTTTGGGGGGCGGTTGGTTTGCCTACGCCATGGCGACCCTCACCGATTATCAATTAGAAAATATCCCCATCAGCCTTACCCTAACTTTGACCATTATTTTGCTGCTGAGTGTTGCAGATCAGATTTTAAACGAAGTCACTCCCCAACCCTTACCCATTCCCGAACGTCGTTTGTGGAGCTTAGGGAGCCTCGCTGGTTTTTTAGGGGCTTTGTTAGTTGCGGTGCCCTACAGTGCTGGGATGTATCTTTTTTCACGGGGACAGACCCTCTGGGCCAATGGGCAACCGGAAGCGGCCTTTACCGCGGTGAACCGCGCCTATGCCCTCAATGGCTGGAATGTGAACTATCCCCTCCGCTTGGGCCTGTGGCTGTGGGGAACGCGCCAGGCAACGGATAACCCAGAAAGCAACCAACAAACCACAGAACTGGCGGCGGAATATTTCCTCGATGCCCACTCCCTGATCCCCAACGATTACTATGCCAACGTTAATACAGGGGTTGTGCTGCGGGAATTAGACCCAAGCTTGGCGCAACCATACTTTGAACGGGCAATCCAGTTGTTATCGCGGGAAGCAGAACCTACCTATTTTCTCCTTGGTCAAATCTACCTCCAGACCGATCAACAGGAAAAGGCGATCGCCGCCTTTGCGCTCCAGGGCTTAGTCGACCCCAATATCATGACCCTCGGCCAATGGGAGCAAGAACCCTTTGCGGCGGTGCGGGTGGAGGCCGTCGAAGCGTCCCTCGCTTTGTACCAGGATCTACTTGAACGTCTTGATCCCCAAGATCCTTACATCATCACCCTCCAGGAACGAATGGCTTGGTTGGCCTGGTGGCACGGTCTGCCGATTCCCCACCGGGATCATCTCAGTCAGTTTTCACCGATGGTGCAGGCATTGATTTTAGGCGATCGCCAACCCGAACAAGCCATGGAAATCATCGACCAACAAATTGCCCAAAACCCGGACAATAATACCCGTTGGCTCATTCTCAAGGCTTGGTTTCAGCCGGACTTTAATCTGAATCTAAACCTCAAACAAGCCGATGCAGAAGACTCCCAAACCTATCTCCTGACCTCCCGCCGTGCCGAAGGGGTGACGCTCCAGGCATGGTTGAAGCAGATTGCCGAACTTGCCAAACCCGTCGGTAGTGAGCGCCTAGCCTCTCGACTGCTTTACCGTATTGAGGATTTTGAAGCGGTGGATACGGTGTTGCGTCCCGATGATCTCCAGACGTTTCGTCTCCTATCACTGTTGGGGCTGGGAAGTGGTTATCCCCGCACGTTCCCGGTCTTAGATCAGCTGATCAACGATGTCCGTACCGAGGCGTTGGGCCTGCCTCACCCCACTGAAAACGATTTCCAACTCAGGGAACAATAAATTTCACGGTCAACATTTAAGCGCAATTTAAAAATTTCATGGGTAATGCATCAAAAACTTGGCTGCTGGGCCTTGATCGCCAGATCTGGATCCTCGCCGCAGGCCGACTCCTTTCCCAGATTGGCACCGGGTTCACTGCCTTTTATGCGCCAATCTTTTTCGTAAATCAGGTGGGCCTATCAGCGACCCAGGTGGGCCTTGCCTTAGGGAGTGCCTCGGTTTCGGGGGTTGTGGGCCGTTTTTTAGGGGGAACAGGGGCGGATAATCCAGCCTGGGGACGCAAAAAAACGCTGCTGGCTGCCGCAGGGGTTTCGGCGATCGCCGATGTGGCTTTGGCAACGGCAGATACGTTTTGGCTGTTGGTGTTGGGAAATTTGTTAATGGGGCTGGGGATCGGTTTGTATTGGCCTGCGACAGAAACAGTGGTGGCAGATTTAACCAGCGGTAGTCAGCGCAATGAAGCCTTTGCCTTGGTGCGCCTGGCGGACAACATTGGCCTCGGTACAGGGGTGATGCTGGGGGGCTTGATCATTGCGACGATTCAAAATTATCGCTTACTGTTTGTCCTCGATGGCGTCAGTTTTGTGGTGTTCTTTGGGGTGATCTGGGTGGCGATCGCCGAAACCTACCAAAGCCACGAAGATGTCCAAGCGGATGGTAATAGCTGGTTAACGGCCCTCCAGGATCAACGGCTGGTAATTTATATGGCCGTCAATGTGATGTTTACGCTGTATATCGCCCAGATCCAAAGTACAGCCCCCCTATACCTCACGAATTTCATTGAATTTTCGCCCCAGGTGATTAGTGGCCTGTTTGCCTGGCATATCGTGTTTGCTTCCGTCTGTCAGTTGCCCATCGCCCGGCGTTTAAATAGCTTGAGCCGCCCCCATGCCCTGATGGTTTCCCTCCTGTTGTGGGGCATGGGTTTTACGGTGATGTGGGGAGCGGGTATTGGTGCGATTCCGGCCCTGGTGGGGGCGATCGCCAGTCTGGGGATTTTAGCCCTAGCCACCGATGCCTATACCCCAGCCGCTTCTGCTTTGGTGGTTGATCTCGCCCCAGCCTCCCAACGGGGTGTTTACCTCGCACTGAATTCCCAATGTTGGGCGATTGGTTATTTAATTGGGCCACCGATCGGCGGTTGGGCCTTGGATCAGGTGCCGGCGATCGCCCATGGATTTTGGCTGGCGGGGGCAGTGAGTATTGTCCCTTGTCTGTTAACCTTGCGTTACCTCGAAACCCTCATCACCCACAAAAAAACGGAGGGTTAACTCCGTTCAATGGTCAATTATTTCCTGTAAATTCACTAAGTCTGGGAAACAAAACTTTCTTCTTCTCCCTGGTGGGTGGTTTTAACCCACTTGAGCCGTTTGGGGCGCACCGACATCCGGGCCGTAGTTAGGGGCATCACGACCATCCAATGGAGCATATAAACCATCGTTAGGCCACAGGCCGTAAAAATTTTTGTGACCTTCGCCCAAGTCCAGGGCAACTCGCGATAGACACGCATATTTCCCTGCACCATTGCCCAGAGGGAAAGGCCTAGGGCGAGGGTCGTCATCGGCATCAGGACGGGTAAATGGCCCTTCAGTACTGCAAAAATAAAGTCGGGAATCGCCGCAGTGGGGAGCAAATACTGCATCAAGATAAAGGAAAAGAGATCGACTTTTTTACCAAAGCCGAGGCGCTTATTCGAGAAATATCGCCAATAGTCGAGGTAGCGCTGGTAACCCCCTTCGGCCCAACGGCTGCGCTGGTGCCAGAGGGCGATCGCCTTGGTGACTCCTTCTTCGTTAACAGCGGGATTAAGCAAAAAGCCAATTTTCCAATTGTCCAGGTGAAGGCGGATGGTGAGATCCAAATCATCGGTGATCGTTTCTTCGTTCCAACCACCACATTGATCCAAGGCAGAACGGCGCACAAACTGACCATTACCCCGTAATTCGCCGATGCCCCCCAGGGCAATCCGTTGTTGTTGAAAATAACTGTCGAGGATCATTTCTGTGGCTTGACCCTTCGTCCAGAAATTTAGCGGTTCGTTGGCGATCGCCTTCCGGACTTGGATCGCCCCGACATTCTCATCGGCAAAGAGAGGCACCACATGGCGCAAAAATTCCGACGGTACCGTGGCATCGGCATCAAAGACCGCAATAATTTCGCCCTGGGTTTGGGCTAGAACTTGGTTGAGGGCACCTGACTTCCCACCACCGGCATTGGGAGAGCGATGCACCACCTTTAACTGGGGATACTCCAGGGCCAATTGATCGAGGATCTGGGGCGTTTTGTCGGTGCTGGCATCATCAATTAACCAGACCTCACATTTCGCCGTCGGGTAATCCAATTGGCAGAGATTTTTTACTAAACGCCCAATCACTGCCTCTTCGTTCTTCGCCGAGACAATGAGGGAAACGATGGGTGCAGTGGTTAAATCCTCGTCAGCTAGGGGTTGGGGTTGGGGATCAGGCTGGGCGCTAACCAAACGGATGGCCTGAACCAAAAGCAGACCCGTAGCCCCCAAAACCGCCGTTGACCCCCAGCTCACACTGTGCAGGACAAAGGCGATCGCCCAGATGAAACTGAGCATCAAGGCTGACTTTTTACGACGTCCCCCTAATCCCTGGAAAAAATCACTCCGAAATTCCGCTTCGGCTACCTCTGGATCAGTCAGTTCATCTAAAAAAGCCCCAAGGGGATCGTGATTGTCATCGGTTTGCCAGGGTTGATTTGCCATGCGGAGATTCTCCTCTTCCAAAAAGTGCGGTTCGGGGGCTGGGGATAATTGCGTTTGCCGCTCGACATTCATGATAATCGATAGGCTTGTCCCCTTGGGGAACGATGCTCAAGGGACTGGACTGCTATTGCTACGGGGTTGGCACGGTGAAGGTTACTCCTTCGTAAATGTCCGTGAGGGGGGCATCAAGATCAAAGGATTCTAAATGGGCGATCGCCTCAAGCCCTTCGTAAATTTGTACTGTCCAGATGTCTTGGGTCTGTCGGCGAAAACATTGCACAAAGGGGCTTTCTGTGCCAACGAGTAGATATTCTTCTAGGCTGGGCAGGGTGCGATAGTACAAAAATTTAGCAGTTTGATCAAAATTTTTCGTCGAGGGAGAAAGCACTTCAATGATCAGTTTCGGAAAGTTGAGATAAGTCTGGGCCGGATCATCGCGGCGATCGCAGGTTACAAGGACATCTGGATAAAAAAAGCGTCGTTGATGAGCAACATTTACTTTCATGTCGGACATATACGTCAGACAGCCAGAGCCTTTTAGATGATTTCTCAACAACATGGCACAGTTCAAACTAATCAGGTTGTGGTTTCCTGTGCCGCCCGCCATGGCATAAACTTCACCATCGACATATTCATGGCGGATATCACTGGTGGCTTCAAAAGCGAGATATTCCTCTGGGGTTAGGTATGAATGGTCACTGAGGGCAATCATAATTTTCTTTGAATTGGTATCTACTTAAAGCTTTTTCATCGGGGCCACCCGGGGATCAATGATTTTTTTACCGAGATTGGGAAACTGGATCGCCAGGTTGGTCTTTTTGTCATCCCCAAAAATTTTAATCACTTCCCCTTCCCCAAAGACGTTGTGGTGGACGCGATCGCCAATGTCCCATTTTTGTTGGGCCACTTCGGTGCGGGCGGCTTGTCGTTCCCGTCTTTTCTGGGAGCGTTGCTTCTGGCTAATGGACATCATCTTTGGCTCCTGCTTTGGGGGCATTGGGGCCGGCGATCGCCCATTGGAAGTTACCAACTCCTGGGGGAGTTCTGCGAGAAATTGCGAGGCAACGGCAGGCTCTCGATAACCCCACATATACCGCTCCCTGGTATAGCTGAGGAATAATTGCTCCTGGGCGCGGGTCAGGCCCACGTAACACAACCGCCGTTCTTCTTCTAAAGCAACAGGATCATTTAAGGAGCGGGTATGGGGAAATAGCCCCTGCTCTAGCCCTACCAAAAAGACCACCGGAAATTCCAAACCCTTCGCTGAATGGAGCGTCATCAAAGAAACCTGCTGGGACTCATCATTGAGGTTATCGAGATCCGAAGCGAGGGACGCATTTTCCAGAAAGCCATTTAAGCTACTGTCTTCATTTTCGTCTTGGAATTGCAGCATTGCATTGTAAAGCTCGGAAATATTTTCCACACGACTGTCGGCTTCTTCAGTACCTTGCATTTTTAAATCATCGATATAGCCGGAATTTTCCATCACATAATCGAGGATATCGGCACCGCGCATGGTCGCCATTTTGCCCTGCATTTCCTGGATTAGCCCAGCAAACTCGTTAATTTTCCGAGCCGCCCGTCCAGCGATGGTGGCTACGGAGGTTTCATCGCTGAGGATTTCCCAGAGGGGACAGCCTAATTCTTGGGCGGCGTGGTTGAGTTTATCGACGGTGGTTTTGCCGATGCCCCGCTTGGGCGTATTGATCACCCGCATCAGGCTCAGGGTATCGGCGGGGTTGGCGATCGCCTTGAGGTAAGCGAGGGCATCTTTAATCTCTTTGCGGTCATAGAATTTGAAGCCGCCCACCACTTGGTAGGGAATATTGTTACGAATCAGGAGATCTTCAAAGGGACGGGATTGGGCATTGGTGCGGTAGAGGATCGCAAAGTCGCCCCAGTCGAGTTCTGGATTTTTGCGCCGCAGACCGAGGATTTGATTTAAAACAAACCGCGCTTCTTCGTTTTCGTTATCCGCCTTGTGGCAATAAATTTCTTCCCCGGCGCCCCGGGTGGCCTTGAGCACTTTATCGATGCGCTGGCTATTTTGCTCGATCAAGGCATTGGCGGCTTTCAGAATATTTTCCCGGGAGCGGTAATTTTCCTCCAACTTAACCATCGTCTGGGTCTCGTCATCGGGGAGGCGATCGCCAAAATTTTCTTGGAATTCCAGCAAGATTGTGAAGTCCGCCATCCGAAACGAATAAATGGATTGATCCGCATCGCCAACAACAAACAAAGAGCGATTATGCCAACCCAAAGCGGCCTGGTTTGTTTCGCCATTGGTACTGAGTAGCCGAATCAACTCATACTGAATCCGGTTTGTATCCTGATACTCATCCACAAGAATATGGTGAAATTGACTGTGCCAATAGCCGAGGATCGATTCATTTTGTTGGAGCAGCCGCACCGGGATCAGGATTAAATCATCAAAGTCAAGGGAATTATTCGCCGCCAAAGCCGTTTGATAGGCTTCATAAACTTCCGCCACCACTTTGCCTTTGTAACCCCCTTGCTGCCGGGCATAGTCATTGGGGGCAAGGCCGAGGTTTTTGGCGTTACTAATCTGATAGCGGATGGTACGGGGATTAAATTTTTTATCGTCTAGGTTCAGTTGCTGGGTGACAATGCGTTTGATCAATGTCTGGACGTCGCTATCGTCCATGATCGTGAAATTGCGCTGCCAGGTACGGCCCCGTTCGTCCTGATATTTGTTGATGTCATACCGGAGAATTCGCGCGCAGAGGCTGTGAAACGTGCCAATCCAGAGCTGTTTTGTCACCTGCTTGTAAACCTGCGATCGCAATTTTTTTTGCTCAAACTCCGGCAGCCCTCCCAGGGGTTTACCATGTTGCAGTTCTGCGAGCTGTTGGGCATAGAGCAGTTCTACCCGTTCTTTCATTTCGCGGGCAGCCTTGTTCGTAAAGGTGACGGCCAGAATATTCTCTGGATCAACACGGTGGTTGCGAATCAAATGGGCAATGCGAAACGTCAAGGCCCTGGTTTTGCCTGAGCCAGCCCCGGCCACCACCAGGAGTGGCCCACAAAAATGTTCAACAGCACGACGTTGGGAGGGGTTGAGTTGGGCTAACAAGTCAGACATGGAAGGTAAGGTTCACAGCACAAGGAGAGACCTTATTTTGACATACTCCCCGGCGTGGCAGGGTTCGGTTAGTTCATCTCGGCGATCGCCCCTTTGTAGAGTTTTTGGATGGACTTGATCACCCGCTGAAAAGGAGAGTTTGCGTGCTGGGACTCCGGCGCTAGAGATTGCAAGCGATTAAGCAATTTTGCCTCTTCCGTTTCAATTTGACTATCGCTATAGACCATGTGACTAACCGCATCGAGCAGTTCTTGGTATTCCGCCTCGTTGGTATGGTCATCAATATATTCTTCAACGAGACGGTAACAATCCTCTGGTTTGACGGGAACCGCCTCACATAACAAAGCCCGAATATCCGGATCTTGGGAGAGGTTTTTTTGATCCGCAATTTGGTGGAGATATTGACGTTCTTCTACCTGGATTTCGCCGTCGATCCAAGCGGCACTAAAAAGAATTTTAAAAAGTTGTTTGTTTTTATCTGCCGTCTGCATGGGGGTCCTCCCGAATCAGTGGGGAAAGTTATGGGCCAAAACCTTCTTGATTGTCTCTACCCTAAACTCCCTGTCTTGTTACCCCGAATTTTCTGTTGAATATCTTAAACATTCTGACTTGAACTTTTCCTGAACCCGCACCGATTCAACCAGAAAGAAAGGCGATCGCCCCGAAGAGACCCCCACCAATCGTTTACAATAATTAATACTTTTTTGAGAATCAAACCGTAGGACAAAAGTAATGCGTGTAGCAATCGTTGGAGCAGGCCTCGCCGGACTCAGCACCGCCGTTGAACTGGTCGATGCAGGCCATGAAGTCGAAATCTTTGAAGCTCGCCCCTTTGTCGGTGGAAAAGTCGGCAGTTGGGTTGACAAAGACGGCAATCACATCGAAATGGGCCTTCATGTCTTCTTCGGTTGCTACTACAATCTGTTTTCCCTGATGGAAAAAGTCGGTGCAGGCAATAACCTCCGCCTCAAGGAACACACCCACCAATTCATTAACGAAGGGGGCAAAATTGGCGAACTCGACTTCCGTTTTCCCGTCGGTGCTCCTTTCCATGGTCTCAAAGCGTTCTTTACCTCTTCTCAACTTTCGGCGATCGACAAAGCCGCCAATTCCCTGGCCCTAGGAACAAGCCCCATTGTGCGGGGCCTCGTTGATTTTGACGGAGCCATGAAAATGATCCGCGACCTCGACAAAATCAGTTTTGCCGATTGGTTCCGGAGCCACGGTGGTAATGACGGCAGTCTCAAGAAAATGTGGAATCCGATCGCCTATGCCCTCGGCTTTATCGACACCGAAAATATCTCCGCCCGCTGCATGTTGACCATTTTCATGTTCTTCGCCGCAAAAACTGAAGCCTCAGTGCTGCGGATGCTCGAAGGCTCTCCCCACGAATATCTCCACAAACCGATTGTCAACTACCTCGAAGCCCGGGGCACCAAGATTCATACCCGCCATCGGCTTACCGATATCCACTACACCCTAGAAGGACAATCCAAAATTGATGGCATCGTCATTAACAACGGTGAAACTACCGAGACCATCACCGCCGATACCTATGTTTTTGCCCTTGATATCCCTGGTATCCAGCGCATTATTCCCGAAGCTTGGCGTCAATGGTCGGAATTTGACAACATCTACAATCTCGAAGCTGTACCTGTCGCCACTGTGCAATTACGCTTTGACGGTTGGGTAACAGAACTCAACGACCCCGAAAAACGTAAACAACTCCAAGAAGCGGTCGGTATTGATAATCTGCTCTACACCCACCAAGCCGATTTTTCCTGTTTTGCCGATTTAGCTCTCGCCAGTCCCGCCGATTACTACAAAGAAGGTGAAGGTTCTCTTATGCAATTGGTTTTGACGCCCGGCGATCCATTTATCAAAAAGAGCAATGAAGAAATCGCCCAGCACGTCTTGGCCCAGGTACATAAACTCTTCCCTTCTTCCCGAGAGCTGAATATGACTTGGTCGAATGTTGTCAAGCTCGCCCAGTCCCTTTACCGAGAAGCCCCCGGCATGGATGTGTATCGCCCAGCCCAAGCGACGCCCATCAACAATTTATTCTTAGCCGGAAGCTATACCCAGCAAGACTACATCGACAGCATGGAAGGCGCGACAATTTCCGGTCGCCAAGCGGCAGCAGCGATCCTCCGTACCGTCGAAGAACCACGCGAGAAAACCCCTGCGGTTGTGTAGGACGGCACTACTGCGGCATTACTGCAACTGAAAAAACTGTTCACCAAGCCTCCTGATACCAATAGAACGGGGGCTTTTTAATTGTTTTCTGACAAAAAACAAAAAAAGAGAGGAATTCAATCCTCTCTCAAACTTTTAAGTGCTTTTTTTAACAATCAATTTGTGATAACTGATCCTGGAATGTCGTCAGTTCTCAGAAATTACATGAGGCCGAGTTGTGCCAGAATACCTTTTCCGGTTAGGAGCTCAGTCAAAAGACCGATTACGAAACCGAGCATTGCTAGGCGGCCGTTCCAGTTTTCAGCGAAGGCGCTAAAACCAAATTTGCTTTCTTGATTTTCCATAATTTATTTCCTCAGAAGAATCTTGACGTATATAGTTGTTTTCTAGTCAACCAGTTGATACTTAATTTAACAAAAGTACAGATATCTTGCAACGTTTTGTTACTTGCTTAAAGGGGAATTTCTTCGAGGATTGAAACGAAAACAGGGCTGGAACTCTTTTCCTTCAAGGGTTTTCGCCTACATCTTGTCCGTAGGCTTTCCATGACAAACTAATCAAACCATTGATAATCGCCACGGCAACGGTCGCGCCACCTTTACGACTTTGCATGCAAATGTGTGGAATCGCCGCTTCTTCTAAATACTTTTGGGGCGCTGTGCCTGTCAGAAAATTAGCAGGAGTAAAAATGACCAGCGCAGGGCGAATGATGCCTTTTTTGACTAAAGTGACCAGACTAGACAGGGCGGTTTGGGATTGGCCAATGACAAAAATTGCTTCTGGATAACGGCGCGCCAGGGTTTCCATGCCCCAAGCGGTTTTTGTCTTTTCCCGCTGGGGGCGGGTGAGGGTATCGGCGCTACAGTAAACGGGATTGGCGAAGGAATTTTGAAGCTGTTCTGTGATGCCGACACGAACCATCGGAGCATCGACGATGATCGTACCGCGAGCGGCCAGGGCCGCTGCACCAGCCTGGAGGGCGTGTTCTGAAAAGTGAATCAGTTGAGCATACTCAAAGTCAGCGGTACAGTAAATGACCTGACGCACAATTTCATATTCGGCAGGGGAAAAGGAGTGTTTGCCAATTTCGCGATCAATGAGGGCTAAACTTTGGGCGTCGGTCAGATGCCATTCCATCATATTTTGTACTGCCTCGGCGTTGTTGGGCTCTGTTCGGTAGTCCTCCACAATTTTGACATACCCGAAAAGCCGCTAGAGTAGTTCTCCGGGAAAAATTAACTTGACATTAGTTTCATTGCAAGGCGCCTAAATATCTTGATGGGTAAGTGTTTCGGCATTATTCGGACAGTTTTTTATCTCGGCTTAGAATTTTGGAAGTAATGATTGGATCTTTGGTTTTTAATTGCCTTGAATGCGTTCGGGATTGCCGAAATAGTCTGGGGGAGATTTTTGAGTTGAGTCAACGGGGGGAATTACCGGCCACTGCTCACTTAGGGTTTGTAGGAGTTGATCCTGTTGTTGTCGATAGCCGCTAACGTCCCAGGTGCCGTTATTGATAATGGCAAACCAGACATTGCCTTGGGTTTGGGTTGGCATAACCCCAGCGAGGGCACTGACTTGGTTGAGGGTGCCCGTTTTAAAGGCGATGCCTGGGGGAATGGTGCGGTTATTGACGGTGCCGCCGCGATCTTGGCCTGCAATGGGTAGGAGATCGAATACGGTAAAGGGTTGTCCTTGGAGTTTGCTGTCGATGGCTTGGAGCATTGCTACGGCAGCCCGAGGGGAGACTTTGTTTTCGACGCCGAGGCCAGATCCGTTAATGAGCTGGATTTCTGATGTCGGAATATTCAGGTTTTGGGCAATGCGCGTTCCCATGGCTGGGCCACCGTTTAGGTTTTGGGCGATCGCCTCGGCCACGGCATTGTTGCTGTAGAGATTCATTTGTTTGAGGATGTCGGCCAGGGTTAAGGATTGATGGCTAAGGATGAGGGTTGCACCATCGGGTAGGGCTTGGCGAGCAAGGATTTTTCCGGCGATCGCCACCTGGGGACGGGGAGGACGCGGCGACATCTGTTGATATTGGGTTTCGATGGCGTCGTTCCAGGCGCGTTGATCAAGGGCGAGGCGCAAACTGTCCCCAGATGTGGCAGGCTCGGCGACATAATTCATCATGAAGTCACCGACAATAATTAAATTTCCTTCAATTTGACGAATTCCCGCTTGATTCAGGGCATTTCCCAGGGCGATCGCCTCTTCCCAAACAAATAAAGGATCACCCCCTGCCTCAACAATCAAATCTCTCTGAACTAGACCATTAGCCACCGTCCCCGTTGTGTAAACACGGGTGGTAAAGCGATGGGTCAACGGCCACTGCTCCAAGGCCGCTAAGGTAGTCGCAATTTTCGTTAGTGAAGCTGCCGACAGAGGTTGATTTCCCTGGTGGCTCCCCAGGGTTGACCAGGCTGATTCTAGCCAAATGCCCTGTAA
This sequence comes from Picosynechococcus sp. PCC 8807, assembly GCF_001693295.1. Classification (NCBI taxonomy): domain Bacteria; kingdom Bacillati; phylum Cyanobacteriota; class Cyanophyceae; order Chroococcales; family Geminocystaceae; genus Picosynechococcus; species Picosynechococcus sp. PCC 8807. The sequence continues at coordinate 578,610 of NZ_CP016483.1, read as the reverse complement.
CGCCGGATCTTTGCCGCCAGAATCCAATTGCGCTAAGTATCGATCCACGATGGTTTGGGTATTTGTGTCCTGTTGGTAGCGAATCTCGAAGAGGCCCGCTTCTTGCCATTGCAAGCTTGCGTAGGAGGCGATCGCCAAATCCGTGCCATCCCCTTGCTGAAAAAAGCCCAAAAAACCCAAAATCCCCAAAGTTAACCCACTTAACATACCGTAAACCCCCATTGATCCCCGTCAATGCAAAATCACAATCAAAATTTGGGTCAATGATATCAACATCAAAATCTTCTCAGCCGTGACTTCAGTGACCCAACAGGCTTCTGGTAATATGTTGAAGGCTTCTATTCCTGATAAAAATGTCATCGACACGCGCAAAAATAGCCGTAGACGCTATGGGGGGAGATTATGCTCCAGACGAAATCGTTGCTGGGGCGATCCGAGCCGTAGAAGAACTCAATGTAGAAGTTTTTCTAGTCGGTGACCCTGTCCGCATCCAAAAGTATTTAGACGAACATTCATCTCCAGCCAACCAGTTTCTCCATGTGGTAGAAGCCGAAGGAGTGGTGGAAATGTGCGAAGAACCCCTCGTGGCCATTCGGCGCAAGCCCAAAGCGTCAATTAATTTATCGATGCAGCTTGTCCGTAAAAAACAAGCCGATGCCGTCGTTTCAGCTGGGCATTCTGGGGCGGCGATGGCTGCGGCTCTTTTGAAATTGGGTCGCATTAAGGGCATTGATCGGCCTGCAATCGGGGCTGTATTTCCGACCTTGAATCCCGAACGCTCGGTGATCGTGCTCGACGTGGGAGCGAATGTCGATAGTCGTCCGAAATATCTGGAGCAGTTTGCCCTGATGGGGACTATTTACAGCAAGTATGTCCTGGGGAACCGGGAACCACAGGTGGGCTTATTGAATATTGGAGAGGAGCCTTCCAAGGGCAACGAACTGGCCCTAAAAACCCACGAACTATTGAGTAGTAATCCCGCAATTCCTTTCAAAGGGAACGCTGAAGGACGGGATGTGCTGTCCGGTGAGTTTGATGTGGTGGTCTGCGATGGTTTTACAGGGAATATCCTCCTAAAGTTTGCAGAATCAGTCGGCGCAGTGCTCCTACAAATCCTAAAAGAAGAATTACCTCGTGGTCTGCGGGGTAAGCTGGGGGCGGCGGTATTAACTCCAAACCTCAAACGGATTAAGCAACGCATTGATCATGCAGAACACGGTGGCGCACTGCTATTTGGAGTGGCTGGGGTGTGTATCATTAGCCATGGTAGCTCGAAGGCACCGTCTATTTTTAATGCAATTCGTTTAGCCAAAGAAGCAATTGACAATCAGGTAATCCAACGGATTCAAAATTACACGGAGGAACACCAAGCTCTGCTTGAGCAGCAAACGAACTCCGCCACCACACTCTCTGAAGTGGCATCCAGTGCCATGATAGAAAAAAGCGAGTGAATGAATTACTATCAGATGAATCATCTCCGAGGAAGGAAGGGAGTCGAGCATTGAAATTTGATGGGGCAGGTATTGCCATTACAGGAAGTGGCTCTGCCACACCAAAAGCAGTCATCCATAATGATGATCTGAGTCAGTTGGTAGAGACTTCAGACGAGTGGATTCGCACTAGAACGGGGATCGCAAATCGTCATTTACTCCCAGAAGATAGTAGTTTGAGTGAATTGGCGGCAGAGGCGGCAAAAAAGGCGATCGCCGCCGCCCATTTATACCCAGAAGAAATTGATTTGATTATCCTGGCGACTTCCACGCCGGATGATTTATTTGGCAGTGCCGGGAAAGTGCAGCAGTTGATCGGCGCGAAAAATGCCACCGCCTTTGATCTGACGGCGGCCTGTTCTGGGTTTGTGTTTGGTTTAGTGACAGCAGCCCAATATCTGCGGACAGGCACCTTTCAAAAGATTGTTGTGATTGGTGCCGATGTGTTGTCCCGGTGGGTGGACTGGGGCGATCGCACTACCTGTGTCTTATTTGGCGATGGTGCTGGGGCCGTGGTGTGCCAGAGTAGCTCCCAAGATCAGTTACTCGGCTTTGAGATGTACAGCGACGGCAGTCAAAACGAATGCTTGAATCTTGCCTACGACGGGCATCCCAAATATTTAATCCATGATGTGTCAATTCAAAAAGGTGGCTATCGAGCAATCACCATGAATGGGCGCGAGGTCTATCGGTTTGCGGTGGCGAAAGTGCCGGAAGTCATTGAAAAAACCCTATTTCGGGCAGGTCTCACCACAGAGGATATTGATTGGCTCATTCTCCACCAGGCAAACCAACGAATTATTGATGCCGTGGCAAAACGCTTAAAGCTGCCTTCAGAAAAGGTAATTGCCAATCTCCAGGAGTATGGAAACACTTCGGCGGCCTCGATCCCCATTGCCCTCGATGAAGCGGTGCGGGCTGGCAAAATCAAACCGGGTCAAACGGTGGCCACCTCTGGTTTTGGGGCGGGTCTCTCTTGGGGATCGGCAATCTTTAAATGGGGAATGCCTCATTAGTGAAAGAAAAAGGCGATCGCCGCTTTTAAAAAATCACTTGAGTAAAAATATTACGCTGGGGCAAAACAACAAAACAAGCATACCAATGCCTAAGAAATTACCTTTGAGTGGGTTGAAATCATCCACAATTTTTTGCCACGGTAATCGAAATACAACTCTGCCAAAGTACAAATCCAAAGACAACATCACCATAACCCAAATCAAGCCAATGCCAGCACACTCAAGTAGATTTTGAGGCTTGATCCAAGGCAAGCAAAAGTAAGCTAATCAAGGTAAAAAGAAAGATTCCTGAACAGAGGCTAATATTTTTTCCTTTGCGGCGGCCAAACTTTTTCTGGAGATACCTAACGCGCAAGTTGCCATTAATAATTTCTCCAAAAGCAATTAGAATCCCAACTAAAAAGGCTCTAAAAATCATAGGTCATTGGCCTGAAGTGAAAACAATTTAGCTTTAATTCAATTTTCTGGCAATATATACTCCATAACTGTAATAGGCTTTGTATTGTTCATATAATTCAATTTCGTGCGTTTCCATTTCAACAATACTGTGGGCATTTTCACTATGATTGTTTCGTTTCAGAAAATCTTGAAAACGTGCCTGCATCGGTTGGTAATAATTTTCTAACCAACAATATTCTGGCAAAACAAAATAACCGATTGGCGAATACCCATGCTCTTCGAGCAGAGCAAACTTTGCAGAGGCTAGATCAATTTCTGGATATTCAACTTCCCAATATTTTTGAATTTCTAGCGGACGAAAATTTGTAAGCCAAGTGATTTCTGAAACGACCAATAATCCACCTGGTTTTAGGTAACAGTGCCAATCTTTGATCCCTTTTTCAAAGCCGATATTATAGATTGCTCCCTCAGACCAGATTACGTCAAATTCTGTATTATTAAAGGGTGATTTTTCCATGGAGCAGCACAGGGTCGATATTTTCTCAGAAAGTCCCTGTTCCTTTGCCCTAGTTTCAAGGACTTCCAGAAAATCTGGGAGGAAATCGACTGCGGTAATTTGTGCGTTTAATTGTTCCGCAAGTACCAACGTCGAAGCCCCTGTCCCGCAACCGATATCAGCAATTTTTAGGGGAGCAGTTTTATCTATCCCCGACAGATCAAGGGCAAGTTTAGTTTCTGTCTTTCCCCCAGGCCCTTGACGTTCAGCATCCTTGTGCAAGTCGATTAAAAGTTGATAGTCTGCCACTGGTTTGTCCTAGCCCACGGGTTTATTCCCTCAGGATATCGTCCGTACTACCAACTTATTTCAACAAGCAAAATATTCTTAAAGAAAAGACTGATATCCTTTCAAAGTTTAGGCAGGTGGCGTCAGGGTGACAATGCCGTAAGCTTCAGGATTCAGATATTTTTGTACAGATTGTTGAATGGTTTCGAGGGTAATGGCTTGGAGTAATTCCGGATAATTTAAAGCGGGTTCGAGATCCCGTAATAGCGAGTAATAGTAACCGTATAAATTGGTGCGATCGCTGGGCCGTTCATTCCCAAAAATAAAGCGATTAGCCACTTGAGTTTTCACCCGCTCTAATTCGTTGGGCAAAATAGAAGCGGTACGAATGGTTTGAATTTGTTCAAGAATCGCCGCTTCTACCGCAGGGATGTGCTCCGCTGGCAATTGGGCAGAAATATAGAAAACGCCCTGTTGTTTTTGGGTGAAGTTACTAACGCTGATTTGAGTCACTAGACCTCTTTTTTCCCGGAGATCCTGCACGAGGCGCGAGACTTTACCTTGCCCTAACACCGTCGCCAAAATATCGAGGGCATAGGTTTCTTCGAGATCCGTTAGCCCCGGCACGCGCCACATCATCACTAAACGGGCTTGCTGTAGGCCTTCATCTTCATAATGACGACGCACAATATTTTGAAAAGGGGCTTCGGGAGAGTGATCGTCAAAGGTGGGAACGGTTGCTGTGGGTTGGGATTGATACAGTTTATCGAAGGCTGCGGCGACTAATTCAATCAGGCGATCGCCTTCTAGATTTCCGGCAACGGCGGCAGTCATCCGTTGGGGTTGGTACCAAAAGCCGTGGAAATCCCGCATTTGTTGGGCTTGAAGATTTTCAATCACCTCACTAGGGCCAAGCACCGGACGACGGTAGGGCAACCGCTCAAATCCCGTCTCAATGGCGCGGAAATAGGTACGACGGCGGGGATTGTCCTCAGAACGACGAATTTCTTCGAGCACCACCTGGCGTTCCCGCTCAAAGGCAGCATCGGGAATGCTAGGATTTAGCACCACGTCCAGTTGCAGGGGCGCAAGTTCCGCAAAATCCTGGGGCGCACAGGTAATGTAATAGTGGGTGTATTCTTGGCTAGTGGCGGCGTTGGTGACGGCTCCTTTAGCTTCGATGCGCTGTTCAAATTCGCCATTGCCGATTTGGGGCGTTCCCTTAAAGACCATGTGCTCCAGGAAATGGGCCATCCCATTAATGCTGTTGGCTTCCACCGCAGACCCCACATTGAGCCACACATTGAGGCTCACGGCATCAACCGGCACCTGTTCGGCAATGATTGTCAACCCATTGGCCAGGGTCTTAATCGTTGGTTGGTTGAGGCGTGGGCTGGGCACTAGGATGGAAGTCATGGGCGAAGCGCTGGCAATTCAAAGTTTTTCCGTGTTTTTACTTTAACGCAATGTTGTTCATCGAGTTTTTACAGAAGGTTTTTGGGGACAGGTTTTTGGGCTTTTTTCTAGTGGTAACGCACCTGGGGGGAGAGGCAATTTATATTTTGTTGTTGAGTTTGTATTATTGGCTACTAGATCCCCGTCAGGGTCGGCTACTAACCCTTATTTTGACCCTGAGCGTGATCAGTAATCTTGTTTTGAAAAATGCCTTTGCCTTGCCCCGTCCCTATGTGGTTAATCCGGCGGTAATTACCCCAGAAGCGTTTCATACGGAGGGTAGTTTTAGTTTTCCCAGCGGCCATGCCCAGGGGATCACGACATTTTGGGGGGCGATCGCCTGGTTACATCAAAAGGTCTGGCTGTGGTTGGTGGCGATCACCATTATTATTTTGGTCTGTCTCTCGCGCTTATATTTGGGCGTTCATTTTCCGGTGGATGTGGCCGCTGGGATACTCTTAGGAATTTTTTGGATTAGCGTTGGCCTGTGGCTCAACGGAATGATTCCCTTACCGAATTATCAACTTTGGCAAAAAATTGGCTTTTGGGGCCTGGGGGGATTGGTGGCGATCGCCTTACCGGGATTAGCAGATTTACTGGGGATCTTCTGCGGTTTTTTGGTGCTTCCAAGTTTTACCTTTACGCCGCCCCAGGGCCACCGCGACAAAATAATGCTCGGATTCGGCGGGTTGGTGATCCTAATTCTCAGTTATCTCTTGCTGAAAGGAGCGAGTCTTGTGCTGCCCCCAATTGGCCTGGTTAATTATGGGCGCTATTTAGCGATCGCCCTCATCGTTACAGAAGGTATCCCCCGTCTCTGGCAACGCCTCCACCCAGTAAGATAAAAACACGCCACATCGCACAAATTCATGACCCAAGACTTTGATCTCAACCCGACTATTCCCGTCGCCCCCGCCGATTTTCGCTCTGGTTTTGTTGCCCTGATCGGTCGTCCCAATGTGGGCAAATCCACCCTAATGAATCAATTGATCGGTCAAAAAGTGGCGATCACCTCCCCCGTCGCCCAAACCACCCGCAATCGCCTCCGGGGCATCCTCTCCACTGACCAAGCGCAAATTATTTTTGTTGATACCCCTGGGATTCATAAGCCCCACCACGAGCTGGGAAAAATTTTGGTCAAAAATGCCCGCAGTACCGTTGGGGCCGTAGATTTAGTGGTGTTTATCGTTGATGGTGCGGTTCCCCTGGGTAAAGGCGATCAATTTATCGCGGATTTTTTGGTCAAAACCGAAGCCAAGGTGATCCTTGGGGTCAACAAAATCGACCAGCGCCCCGACAAGCGCCCGGAGATTCTTGCTTCCTACCAAGCCCTTGCCACCCAAAACCATTGGCAACTCCAAGAATTTTCGGCCCTCGCTGGCGATCGCCTCCCCGAACTCCAAGACAAACTTATTCAGGCTCTCGATCCTGGCCCCTACTACTACCCCCCCGACCTCATTACCGACCAGCCCGAACGCTTTATTATGGCCGAGCTAATCCGGGAACAAATTTTGCTCCACACCCGCCAGGAAATTCCCCATTCCGTGGCGATCGCCATTGAACAAGTCAATGAAGGGGAAGAAATTACCGAAGTCCGTGCCGCCATCAACGTCGAACGCAATTCCCAAAAAGGAATCATCATCGGCAAAAAAGGGGCCATGCTTAAAACCATTGGCACCGCCGCCCGTCAGCAAATCCAAAAACTGATCGCCGGTAAAGTTTATCTCGAACTCTTCGTTAAAGTTCAACCTAAATGGCGACAATCCCGCACCCGCCTCGCCGAACTTGGGTATCGCCTCGAAGATAACTGAACCGTCCAAACTGAAGCCTAGGCATAGCAATACCAATAACAAAGACTCCAAACCAAAGGGCGACTGGAGTCTCAGGAGGCATCCACCAGGAATACCGTTTCAATTTTGTCGCAACGCAAAAATAGCCTAACCCTCGTCGGAGTTCCGCAACTGGGGGCTGGGCTTCGGCGTGCGGGGCCGTCGGGAAGTGCGACCACGCCGACCGTCTTCCCTTCTACCACGAGAAGAACCAGAGGAACGCTCTCTCTGGCCACCATTGCCATCATGGCTACCGTACACATCCAAGGAAATTTTTTGCTGAGGATTGGTGGCAGCCCCATTGAGTACGGTTTCAATGGCCCGTAGATTTCGGCCACCACGCCCAAAGACCTTTCCCTTATCCTCTTGCTCAAAAGCAACACGGATCAAAACCCGGTTGCTACTCGATAGCTGTTCGCAATCTATCGCCAGGGATTGGGGGTCATCAAGCAATGGCTCTAGAAGAAATTTGGCTAATTTTTCGTAGTTTGCCGTTGCTGAATGGGATGCACTAGACAGATCGTCTAAATTAGACATTAAACTTGGTCGAATACTTTAGCTTTTTCGAGGAGGTCACGCACTGTGTCCGTCGGTTGGGCACCTTCTTTGAGGCGCTTCACGATCGCCGGCACATTCAGGCGGGTTTCATCGGTACGGGGATTATAAAATCCGAGTTCTTCTAGGGGACGACCATCGCGGCGGCTGGTGCTTTGGGCAGCCACAAGACGATAGCTAACTTCTCTTTTCTTACCAAAACGCTTTAGACGGAGCTTTACCATTTGTTTTAACTGTGAAAAACTTCTATAGAAATAACTATAACAGAGCCAATATACTATCAAAACATAAGCACTGGGGGATGTCAATTTGCCCTGGTTACAGTGAGAACCCCAGCGGCAGGGTGGGCAAGAATTGTTTATGATCAGTTTAGTTGAAGTTTTGTGAAGAATCTTGACTCTAGCACTCAATTCTCCGTTTTTGGCAACGTCTAAAGAGCGTCAGTGGCACTGTTTAGAACCCATCTGGCAAGGGGGGATGGCCGAAGTACAAAAGGGACTCCCCCACAGCCAACTCGCCCCGCCCTGGCAAATTTTGCTCTTGGGGGATGGTTCGCCGACCCGCCATTTGGGTCTGCTGACACGGGAAAAAATTGAGGTCGATGTGATCGATATGTCCCCCATTGGTACGGATAATGATGGGGCACCGAGTTTGATTTCTGCGATTCCAACACCCCATTTACGCCGTCAGGTGTGGTTGCGAACGGCGGGGGGACAACGTTTAGCCTATGCAACGTCCTGGTGGGATGCGAACCATGTGGATGATTATTTGCAAAATCGCAGTTTGCCCATTTGGGAGAGTTTGTCACGGCTCCACACGGAACTGTACCGGGATATTCAAGGAATTTATCTGGGGCGATCGCCAATCCTAGAAGCCGCTTTTCAGGAGGAAGGGCCTTTTTGGGGCCGCCATTATCTGTTTTGGCACGATGGTAAACCCTTAACTTTGATTTATGAGGTGTTTTCGCCCTATTTACGCAAATATTTAGGAAAACCGAGCCAGGAATTTCCCCAATAAAAAAATCCCCATCCCCAGGCGATCGCCAGCAGTAGGACGGGGTAAATATTTCTTACGTTTGCGGATGTTTAACGGTGCCTGAAAAAGTTAGACCAAGGCCGCTGGTTGGGCTTTTTCGGCAAAGATTTTCGCAATGACGTCTTCAACGACTTTGTCGGGGGTAGACGCGCCGGAAGTCACACCAATTTTTAGTTTGCCAGCCGGGAGCCAATGGGTTTGGGTCGTGATTTCACCATCGAGGGGTTTGTGGGCAATGGTGTTATTCCCTAAAAGGCGATCGCCGCTGTCGATGTGATAGGAAGGGATATTGCGCTCGACGGCGATTTCCTGGAGGTGGGTGGTATTGGAGGAATTGAAGCCACCGATGACGACCATTAGATCTAAATCTTTTTCCACGAGGTCAAACATCGCATCCTGGCGCTCTTGGGTGGCATCACAAATCGTATTGAAGCTCATGAAGTGGTCATTAATTTCCGTCGGGCCAAATTTTTCGAGCATCGTCTGTTCAAACAGTTTGCCCATTTGTTCCGTTTCGCTCTTGAGCATGGTGGTTTGATTCGCCACGCCCACACGGTCTAGATCTTTGTCAGGGTCAAACCCTTCGGAATAGGCATTTTTAAATTTGTCGAGGAACGCTTGGCGATCGCCTCCATGGAGAATGTAATTCCGCACATATTCCGCTTCTTCTAGATTCAAGAGCACTAGATAAGTCCCCGCAAAGGAACTGGTAGCCACCGTTTCCTCATGCTTATATTTGCCGTGGATAATCGAAGTGTAATTTTTCTTTTTGTGTTTCTCAACGGAATTCCACACCTTAGAAACCCAAGGGCAGGTGGTATCCACAATCGTACAACCGCGATCATTGAGCAGTTGCATTTCTTGCACCGTCGCCCCAAAGGCCGGCAGAATCACCACATCGCCATTCGCCACGCCACTAAAATCCTTAGCGCCATCAACCACCTCAATAAAATGAACATTCATCTCCTTCAGACGATTATTCACCGAGGGATTGTGGATAATTTCGTTTGTTACCCAGATTTTTTCCGTAGGGAAATGCTTGCGGGTTTCGTAGGCCATCGCCACTGCCCGTTCTACCCCCCAACAAAAGCCAAACGCCTCCGCCAGGTAAATGGTGACATCACCACGGGTTAACTCATAGTTGTTGTCACGGATCTCTTGGATCAGGCTACTTTGATATTCGCTGGTCATCATGCCAGCCACTTCATCTTTATGGCCAAATCCTTGGCGATAGTAATTTTCAGAGTGATTTAGGGAACGTTTAAAGGCTTTGGTATCCATAGGGCACGGGAGATCAACGATACGCTTCAGTCAAAGATCATAGCGAATTCTTGGGGCGATCCCTAATCTTTGGGAGTATCTTCGGTTTTGGAGGTTTCGTCTAATTCAACCGAGGCTTCTGTTTCCGCCTGGGTTGCTGCTTCGGCAGATTCAGCTTGGGGTTCCTCTAGAGGGGAAGTTTCGTCGGTGACATCATTAACAGCAGTGTCTGGCTCAGACGCATCTTTTTCTTCGGCAAAAATTTGGTCAATATCTTCGTCTCCTGCCGATGCAGTGGATTCCGTTGGGGCTGCGGTAGATGCGGTTTTACGTCCAAATAGCCGACCGAAGGAAAATCCTTTTTTAGAGGGTTGTGCCGTAATCGGTGGATCGGTGATGGCGTCGCTTTCTGTTTCTGGGGTGTCGGATACTTCCGTGGGTGCCTCAGAAGCTTCTTCTGGCGAGGGAACGGGCTTTGTAGAGTCAGCTTTGTCTAAATCTTTTGGGGCAGAGGGCGTTGCTGGTTCTGGGGTCGGCTTTTCAGCTTCGGGAGATGTAACTGGGGCCGTTGCAGGAGACTCAGATGGTGTAGAGGTTTCTGGAGCTTCCTTTGCGGGGTCAGTAGTTTTAGAAGAATCGGAGGAAGATTTTTGGTTTTTTTGGGTTGCTGGGGCAGGCGCGACTTTTGATTTTTTAAAGCGGTCTTTGACGTAGCCAACCAGGGAAACTTTGTCGAGGTTGGGGATTTTGCTGGGGTCGGTGATCGCCTGGCGGAGTCGGAGGGTTTCCCAGGCAAACCAACCGAGGAGGATCACACTGGCCAATTGCCCCAACAGGATGGCACCGGCCATTTGACCAGCACAAACCCAAAGGACGAGGGCGTAAAAAAGACCAACAGTGCTCCAAAAAAAGTCATCTTGGCGGTGGAGTTTCGGGAAAATAAAGGCAGTCAGAAATAGCAACCCGCTCCCCAGGGCAACGGCGATCGCCAAAATTTGTGCCAACATGACCAACAACTCCTACTGATGCTAACTGCTTGCCCTATTGTGCCAGAATCATCGGATCTTCGCGTAAAAAACTATTCTAGGGAACGAATATCCCGCACCCGACGAATGGGCAGATTTGCCACCAAAGCCGTCATCCGGTCACTACTCGAAAGGTCGAACTCCATTTCCTCTGGATCCACCTCGACGTATTTAGCGACGACGGCCAAAATTTCCTGGCGCATCTCCTCGACTTTTTCGGGGCTGAGGCCCACCCGGTCGTGGGCAATGACCAGCTTGAGGCGTCGTTTTGCTTCGTCACTGCTCTTGGGAGACTGCCAATGGAGCAGCTTTTCAAGTAATTCCTGGATCATGACTCATTACAAAGGGAAACATTAATTAGATTTCAGCATAGAGGGGAATGAGGGCGATATTCCGCATCAGAGACAGCAGTTAACTGGCAAAGATCCGGCGAATTTTGGCAAGGAATCCCTCTTGGTTGGCCATTAGGTTTAACAGGGGCACTTTTTCCCCCTCTAGACGGCGGGCAATATTCATAAACGCGGTGGCAGGGAGGTCATTTTGTTTGTCTCCTAGCACCAACGGTTCGCCCCGGTTACTGGAAACAATCACTTGTTTATCGTCGGGAATAATCCCCAGGAGCGGAATGGCGAGAATTTCGAGGACATCCTCGACGCTCATCATTTCATTTTGCTTGACCATTTCTGGTTTGAGACGATTCACAATAAGGCGCGTCCGTTTAATGCCATAGGCTTCTAAAAGACCCACAACCCGGTCTGCATCACGCACAGCAGCCACTTCGGGGGTTGTGACAATCAGTGCTTCCCTCGCGGCGGCGATCGCATTCCGAAAACCCATCTCGATGCCCGCCGGACTGTCCACCAAAATATAATCAAAAGCTTTATTCAGCCGCATAATGAGCTGTTTCATCTGGGTGGGAGTGACGGATTCTTTATTCCGGTTTTGGGCTGCTGGCAGGAGGACGAGACCATTCTGCCGTTTGTCCTTCACAAGGGCTTGTTCGAGGCGACATTCTCCGGCGATCGCCTCAATGGCCGTATAGACAACGCGATTTTCTAAACCCAAAAGCAAATCCAGGTTTCGCAGACCAAAATCCGCATCGACCAGGGCCACTTTTTTGCCGAGCTTGACCAAGGCCGAACCAAGGTTGGCGGTACAGGTACTTTTGCCGACGCCTCCTTTTCCGGAGGTCACAACGATAACGCGACTCATAGACTTCTGGGTGGATAAATAATTCAATAAGCTTACGACATAGCCACTGGTTGCGGCAGCTTAGCTACGATATTACAGGTAAGAGGGGATCAGATGTTTCCTGCCAATGCTGTTGATCGGCTTGGTATTGGTAGTTTTTCGAAAATTTGAGGGCCGGAGCTAGACGAATTCCCTCTTGGGTCAGATAGGCCACCTCTGGCTTTCGTTGCTCAACGGCCTGGGGGGCAGCACGGGCGACCACATCGGCAATGCGCAGTTGGGTCGGCTCCATTTGCAACGCCATAATCCGTCCCGTGCGATCGCCTTTCGCACCAGCATGGGCAACCCCCCGCAAACAGCCCCACACCACAATATCTTTATCAGCGACGATACTCCCCCCCGGATTGACATCCCCTGTGACAATCACCGAGCCAGGATGAACGATTTCAACCCCGGAGCGGACGGTTTGATCGATGTACAACACCTCTGGTTCTTTATCGGGGGCCAAGAGCGGTTTTAACTTGAGGGGCACATCCGCCAACAGTTGATTCGGGGGATCTTGGTCGACGCTATAGCCTGCCGTGGCGGCGGCGATCGCCGTTTGGCGTCGGTTGGTGTAAATGCGTTTGAGCTTGAGGTCGTGGGGTTTGAGGAGGTCAGCCAGCTCTTGGAGTTGACGGCCTCCCACCAGTTGATTTTGCGCGATTAAGTGAACGTAGGCGACCGGAAAATTAGAGGCGGCTTTCAACTGCTCCTGAAACTTGACCCAAATTACCTCCCAAGCCTCAATTTCATAGGTCTGGGTGGTGGGCAAGACCAGGGTGAGGTGATCAGCTTCGAGGCCGAACTGCAACTCCGGAGCCGCTGCCATCGCTTCTGACTCTTTTGGGTTGAGATCATCAGGTGCCGTAACAATCTCCTCGGTTGTGCTTGCAACGGCAGCAGAAGGAGCCTCCGTCGCTGCTGGGTCAGGATTGGGGCGGGTGTGATCGTCAAGCTCGGCCATAAAGTCAATTAGAAATTTACCCCTGATTTATAACAGTCAGGACTGGGCTTCGGCAAAATTCCGCCTAGTGAGAAAGGGACTGGAGAAATTTGCCAAGACGAGACATTCCCTTTTCGATGGTGTCGAGATCTGTGGCGTAGGACAGACGAATGCAGCGGTCGTTGCCAAAGGCCACCCCAGGGATCGCCGCCACCTGCTGCTCGGTGAGGAGCTGTTTACAAAAGCTGAGGGAGTCGAGACCGTAGGCGCTGACATCCACAAAGAGATAAAAGGCGCCGTCGGGGGACGGACAACTCAAACCCGGCAGATCTTGAATTGCCCCCAGCATCACTTCCCGACGCTGACTAAAGGCGGTTAACATTTCCTGGACGCAATCAAGTCCTCCTTCTAGGGCGGCGATCGCCCCGTATTGGGCAAAGGTACAAACGTTGGAGGTGCTATGACTCTGGATCGTGGTCATGCCCTTAATCAGTTCCACCGGCGCGGCAATGTAGCCCAAGCGCCAACCCGTCATCGAAAATGCTTTAGCAAAGCCGTTACAAGTAATGGTCAGGGGAAAAATTTCGTCACTCACGGAACCAATACTGCGGTGGACAGCGTTGCCATAGAGGATTTTTTCGTAGATTTCATCGGCCACCACCAACACTTGTTTCTCCACTAAAACTTGGGCGATCGCCGCCACCTCTGCCGGACTGTAAACGGCCCCAGTGGGATTAGAAGGGGAATTAAAAACGAATAATTTCGTTTTGTCGGTGATCGCGTCGCGCAACTGATCCGGGGTAATCTTGTAGCCCGTTGCTGCTGTGGTTTCCACAAAAATCGGAGTGCCGCCCGCTAAAATCACCATTTCTGGGTAGCTCAACCAGTAGGGAGTCGGGATAATCACCTCATCCCCCGGTTCAATGAGGGCCATCATCAAACCATAGAGGGCGTGCTTGCCGCCATTGGTGACGATCACGTTTTCGGGGTTGTAGGGGAGATTATTTTCCGTTTGTAATTTTTTGGCGATCGCCTGACGCAGGGCTGGTTCTCCGGGGGCAGGGCCATATTTGGTTTTTCCCGCATCAAGGGCGGCTTTGACAGCGGTTTTAATGTGATCGGGGGTGTCGAAATCCGGTTCTCCAGCACTAAAGCTGCAAACGTCAATCCCATCCGCCTTCATGGCCTTTGCTTTTGCGGAGATTGTGAGGGTAATCGAAGGCTTGATTTGACCGACTCTGGCTGCCAATTTCATGGTGATTTGCGTTTAGATAGGAAGTGGAAAACGTGAAATAACGGTGCAGGAAAATTCCCAATTTTTAGGCTAAGGCGACTCCCCACCGCACCAACGTTATTTTTACATAACGCAACCTTAAACTTATGATCGATTTCACAGATTGATTACATTTCAGTTGTGTCCATTTCAATGCCCTTGGGGAATTGATTTTCATTCTTCTTTTTTCACAGCACCTATGTCCTTTTTGCGTTCTGACTTGGCCCAACTCAAAGCCTATGTGTCCCACCCCGGTGGCCCGGTAAATACGCCGGTAGATATTCTCGACACCAATGAAAGTCCCTACGATCTCCCAGCGGATCTCAAAGAAATTCTGGCTCAACATTATCAAAATCAAATTGCCACAAACCGCTATCCCGACGGGGGCCATGGGGCGCTCAAGGAAGGCATTGCCGACTATGTGAACCGTTCTGGGCAGTTGACCGGGGATATTCAAGCAGCTCACATCTCCGTGGGAAATGGTTCCGATGAGTTGATCCGCTCGTTGTTAATTGCCACTTGTCTGGGCGGGGAAGGATCGATTCTGGTGGCCGAGCCGACTTTTTCGATGTATCGCATTTTGGCGCAAACTTTGGGAATTCACACCGTGGCGATCGCCCGACAGCCAGAAGACTTTAGCTGGGATCTTGCGGCGGCCCAAAACGCCATTGACCAACCCCAAGGGGCACCAGTGCGGGTGGTGTTTGTGGTGCATCCCAACTCTCCCACGGGCCAATGTCTCACGGCAGCAGAAATTAGCTGGCTCCAGTCTTTGCCGCCGGATATCCTTGTGGTGGTGGACGAAGCCTATTTTGAATTCAGTCAAAAAACTTTGGTGGCAGAAGTCCTACAGCGGCCCAACTGGGTGATCCTGCGGACATTCTCGAAGGCGTTTCGATTGGCAGCCCTGCGGGTGGGCTATGCCGTGGGCAGTTTAGAAATTATCCAAGCCCTCGAAAAGGTACGCCTCCCCTATAATTTGCCCAGTTTTTCCCAGGCGGCGGCCCGACTCGCCCTCGACCATGGCGATCGCCTGTTGGACACCATTCCCGAAGCGCAACAGGAACGGGGGAAACTTTACCAAGCGTTAGGGCAACTGCCGAATTTCCGGGTGTGGCCCAGCGATGCGAATTTCCTCTATGGTCGCCTCCAGCCAGCGATGGAACCCCAGGCGGAAGCCTTAGCAAACCTCGTCGAAACCCTGAAAAATCAGGGGACTTTAATTCGACACACGGGGGGCGGCCTGCGGATCAGTGTAGGAACACCAGCGGAAAATCAGCGCACTTTAACTCGGTTAACAGGTTACTTGCAGGCTCTGTAAACAGGTAATTTCAGAGGCGACGCCGCACGAAAATTAAGGCTCGGAGGAGTTGTTGGAGCAGCTTAATCTGGGCGATGACTTGCTGCCCTTGCTGTTTTTTCATCTGGATCTGTTGGGTGGTGGCAGGGATCACGTCCGCTTGTTGTATTAAATCTTCCACGACAATTTTGATTTTGCGTTCGTTGAGGGCGAAACGGTGCCGACTGAGGCGCAGATCCTGGTGCCAACGGCGAACTTTTCGCCAGAGAATATAATTCACCCCGATTAGACAAAGATTACTGGCGATCGCCACCAGCCAGAAAAACGTTACGCTCATGCCACGGACTCCATCCACTGAATACAAGCTTTTAAATCTTGGTGTAGGGTTGCGCTGTCGGCCTGGTAGCGGCGGCCATGGCCCGGCAAAATCCAGGTGATTGGGTAGGAGAGGAGTTTTTTCATCGATTCAATTTGCTCTGTCCAAGAATACCAACAGTGATTCCGAAAGCCCGTCAAATGACCCAGGCGCGCCGAAAAAGCTAGGTGATCCCCGGTAAAAAGATATTGATCGCGGTAGAGCAAGACCGCGTGACCCTCGGTGTGGCCTGGCACCGGAATAATTAGGCAATCCTTGAGAAAGGGGATCGCTTCGGTGCCTTCGAGAACGGTTTCTACAGTTTTTGTTCCCTCCCGGAGATCGGCCCGGTGCAACAGGCGATCGCAACCGAAATGATCATGGAATTTTTGGTGATTGGCCACGTCATCCCGGTGGGTTAAAAATAAATATCTCACGCCGCCTAGGGCTTCGAGTTGCTTCACTAAAGAGGGTTGGAAGCGTGGGGAATCCACGAGAATATTACCTTCTGGATGCTGGATAAAATAGCTGGCGGCCCCAAAGGATTTGCGCGAATGGTAGCCGCAGTAATAGATATTTTCAACAAGGGGCAGGGGAAACTCGGCTTGGATTGCGGGGAGATCTTTCGGTGCGGTTTCGGTGGCGATCGAGGCCGTTGGACAGGCTAATAAAGCTTGCAAGGCTGCCCGCCTTTGGTCAGGGGTTTGGGGTTGGTGGTAGACGGCAGATTGCCCATCCTGGCGGTTAAAAATCTCTGGACTGAGCCAACGGCAAGTGTCACAGTCGATGCAACTACTGTCCACATAAAAGTCACCGGGCACATTTTGCGATCGCCGCTGGTGTTGGGTAGCCATGGATCTTTTTCCCCTGAACTTTCTGATGGGATCTTAACATTCACCCCCAAAAGCAGCCGATCCAGATTTTTTATTGTAAAATAAACACTAAATTAATTCATTGGAGGCGAAAGACGCACCATGGTTGGGAAAAATTTAGACATCACGGCCCAGGACTACAGTCTGTTAACGGATCTTTACCAACTCACCATGGCAGCCTGTTATGTGGGGGAAGGGCTGGCGGAGACCCCGGCTTGCTTTGAAATGTTTGCCCGTCGTTTGCCCGATGACTTTGGCTATCTGGTGGCGATGGGCCTGGAGCAGGTTTTAAGTTACCTAGAAGGATTACGGTTTACGGAGGCGCAAATTGACTATCTCCGCAGTACCGGGATTTTTGAGCAGGCCCCAGCCGCCTTTTGGGATTTACTCGCCACGGGTCGTTTTACAGGGGATCTTTGGGCCGTCCCAGAGGGAACCGTGATTTTTCCCCAGGAGCCGTTTTTGCGGATCGAAGCCCCCCTGTGGCAAGCCCAGATTATTGAAACGTTTCTGCTCAATGCCATCAATTACCAAACCCTAATTGCAACACGGGCGGCACGGATGCGTCACATTGCGGGCGATCGCCAATTATTAGAATTCGGCACAAGGCGGGCTTTTAGTCCCCAGGGGTCTACCTGGGCAGCGCGGGCGGCTTTGGCTGGCGGGTTAGATGCCACGTCCAATGTTTTAGCCGCACAACAGTTGGGGATTAAACCCGTGGGAACGATGGCCCATGCCTTGGTGATGGCGGTGGGCACCCTCGAAGGCTCGGAGGATGATGCGTTCCGGGCGTTTCACCGTTATTTTCCGGCGGCCCCTTTGCTCATTGATACCTACGACACCGTGGCGGCGGCGGAGCGTTTAGGTAAGGCGATTCAAACTGGCGAAACCCATCTAGCGGGAGTGCGCCTCGATTCGGGGGATTTATTAACCCTCTCCCAACAGGTGCGGCGAGCATTACCAACGACGGTGAAAATCTTTGCCAGTAGTGATCTCGATGAAGGGGAAATGGCGCGGCTCCAGGCGGCTGGGGCAACCATTGATGGCTATGGTTTGGGGACGAAATTGGTGACAGGCGACCCAGTTAATGGCGTGTATAAATTAGTGCAAATTGGCGATCGCCCGACGATGAAAAAGTCCAGCGGAAAAGCGACCTATCCGGGTTGTAAGCAGATTTTTCGCAATCTAGAGGCTGGCCAGGATCGCCTCAGTTTAGTGAATGAAGCTCCCCAATCAGGAGAAATGCCTCTGCTCAAAAAAGTGATGGCCCAGGGCAAGCGGTTATTTTCGACCGAAGACCTCGGCACGATTCGCCAACGAACGACGGCTAATGTGTGTCAATTACCAGATGAAGTAAAACGTTTAGGAAAGCCTGAGACCTATCCCGTCAAAATTTCTGAATCCCTGCAAACCCTCACCGAGGCGATCGCCCAATCCCTCTAGGCAGGCCGTTGCAACTTCACCATAAAGAAACCATCCATGTCATGGCGCTGGGGTAAGACCTGAATCCAACCCTGTTCCTGGGCGTAGGGAAAAGCGGGTGAATCGGGGCTAGGGGGAATAATCTGCCAGTCTGGGTGTTCCACGAGAAATTGGTTGGCGATCGCCTCATTTTCTGCCGGATTGAGGGTGCAGGTAGCATAGACTAAATAGCCTCCCGGTTTGACCCAAGTCGCCCCCGTGGTAAGCAGTTCTCCCTGGAGTTGAGTCAATTCAGCAATTTTCTGGGGGTTTTGTTGCCAGCGGATATCGGGGCGTTTGTGGAGTGTCCCCAATCCCGAACAGGGCACATCCAGCAGCACCCGGTCAGCCATATTGCGAAACTGCGAATAGGTGCGACTGTCACCGATGAGGGTGCGGATCATCGAGAGCTTGAGACGGCGGGCATTTTGCTCAATTTTATTAATGCGGGCTTGATATTTATCGCTGGCCCAGATGGTGCCGCGATCTTGCATTTTTTCGGCGATGTGGGTCGTTTTGCCGCCGGGGGCTGCACAGGCGTCGATAATCACTTCCCCCGGTTGGGGATCGAGCAAGTGGGTTACCAATTGGGCGCTGGCATCCTGGATTGTCCACCAGCCTTCTTTGTAACCCGGCAAATCTTGGATCAAACCCCGTTTTTCGACTAGGCGCAGGGCATTGGGTAAATTGGCGATCGCCTCGGCTTTGACCCCTGCCTGGGTGAGTTTATCCTGGACAGCGGCGACATTTGCCCGGAGGGGATTTACCCGGAGATCCAGTTGGGCAGGCCGATTAAACCATTGACAAAGCTGTTCTGTTTCCTCCGCTCCAAATTGTTCAAGCCATTGGCCAATCAGCCATTCCGGAAAACTATATTGCAAAGCTAGCTGCTCTGCCGCTGCCTCTGGTAACTGGAGCGGATCATGGCCTTTGTCCCGTTGCCGCAGATAACCGCGCAGACAGCCATTTACCACCCCTGCTAATTGGCCCAGCTTGTTGGTTTTCGCAATTTCAACGCTGGTATTGACCGCCGCCGAGGGGGGAATTTGATCTAAGTAACGCAGTTGGTACAAACCCAGTTGAAGGAGTACCCGTAGATCAGGGGGTTGTTGATCGATGGGCTTTTTCCCTAATTGATCAATAATCGCATCGAGGGTTTTTTGGCGACGGACAGTACCATAGACCAATTCGGCAACTAAAGCGCGATCGCTCCCGGTGAGGTTACTTTTGTGGAGGACTCGATCAAGGGCCACATCGGTATAGGCGTTGTGGTACATGATTTGCCGGAGGGCGAGGAAGGCGAGTTGGCGGGCTGAAGACATTAAATCCGATAAAAACGTAGTAGGTTGATTATCCCCTAGTCTGTTCCTCCCCACTACTTCTGAACTTAGCTTTGGGTTTGAATCGGACAAAACTTCTAAAATGTATGGGTAATGCTCTGGATGAATCGATATGCTGAAAAGTTACGAGGCAATTTATGAGGCAGGACAAATGATTTGGCTTGGGGAAGTGCCCCAAATTGATCAAGCACGGGTAATTGTGACGATCATTGAGGAAGGTTCTCCGATTCAGAAAAAACGCCACTTTCCCCCATCACACTTGGCTGACAAAGCGAAAGTCCTCGGTGATATTGTGGCACCCCTAGTAGATGAAGCAGATTGGGAATGTCTGAAGTAATTCTCCTAGATACCCATATTTGGTTATGGCTCATCAATGGCGATTTTGATCAATTTCCGTCCCACTGGGTTGAGAAGCTGGAACGAGTCGATGTTGTTGGTGTTTCGCCGCTATCTTGCTACGAAATCGCTCTAGCCTGTCAGCGACAGCGTTTGCAACTGACTTGTCGCCCCGAAGAATGGATACGGCAGGCTTTAGACCCGGCAGGTATCGAGATTTTGCCTTTAACAGCAACAATTGCAGCAAGGGCTGTAAATTTATCTCCTATTCATCGAGACCCATTTGATCGCATGGTTATTGCGACAGCTCTGGTGTATCAGGCTCAGCTTGCCAGTATTGACGGGCTTTTTGGAAAATATCCTGAACTCGAAAATTATTTAATGAGATAGATTGTTTGGTTTAATACTGGCAATCTTTACAGTATTGTGAGCATGAGAGCAAGATTATGGTCAGGTTAATTTCGGACTTTGATGGGGTGGTCGTAGATCTGTCGGAACGCTACTACCGTGTTTATCGCTGGCGATTAACCCAAGTCGCAGCACCGGAGCAAACCTTATCCCCCTTAACAAAGGAGGAATTTTGGGCTTTAAAGCGACAAAAGACTTCCCAGACCGATATTGGTTTGCGGTCAGGTCTCCGGGAAGATCAGTTGCCAGAGTTTAAGCAGCTCCGGGATGACCATGTGCATCGACTAGAAAATATGGTGCACGATCGCCTGATTGAGGGGTCATTGGAAGCGTTGACGGCGGCCCAAAGTTGGGGCTGGGAAGTGATGACCGTTACCATGCGTCGTTACAGCGAACTAGACAAAATTCTGCAGCTTCATCCGGTTTTGCAGGATATTTTTCCGGGCGATCGCCGTTTTTGTTTACCCGACTCAACGGATCGCAACCAAGATTTTTATCAAAAGCCGTTACTCATGGGCGAAAGCCTCGCCCGACTGCGTCCCAAAGAGACCACTTGGATGGTGGGGGATACGGAAGCCGACATCCGCTCGGCCCAGAGCCATAATATTCCTGTGATTGCAGTTCTTTCGGGGATTCGCGATCGCCAATTATTGGCCGCCCACAACCCAGATTTCATTGTGGAAAATTTATGGGAAGCGGTGCAACTGATCCGAGAGCAGGTCGCTAGTTAGCATAGAAAAAAAGCTATGTTATAATTTTGGCGCTTTATTGGGGCTGTGGCTCAGCAGGATAGAGCAAGCGCCTCCTGAATCTTTCGGGCAGCATGGATCGGAAACGCCATGGCTGAATGTGGTCAAATTCAAGGAAGCCTAAGTGATAAGAAAATCGAAAATTTTTTTGTCATAGGGTAACCCTGAGCCAAGCCTTTCGGTGCCTCGCCGGAGGAAGGTGCAGAGACTAGCAGGTTGGTTTTGGGGCAAATTTTTTTTGAGGATCTTGAATGCTAACGTTTGTAGCGAAAGGTCATCGCCAACCCAGCATAACGGCCACCACCTACGGAAACTGTAGGGATTTGGTTACCAAATCTCCTGTATTTTTAGGGTGAAGAGATAGTCCAGAGAGTCGGGGAAACCCACACCAATCTGAAGCGCTAGGTCGCCGGTTCGAATCCGGCCAGTCCCGTTTTTCCCGTAGGGATTTGGAGACCAAATCCCATTATTATGAAATCCCCTGGCAACCAAATCCCTACCATTTCGATGGGATATTGGGGTGTAATTGGTCGGTGTGCCAATTGTAGGGATTATTTTCTATGTATTCTCTGAGGATATTGAGAAATTTTTCATGGCGAATAATGTGCTCGTAATAGTTTTTTTGCCAAATTTTTGTCCCAACTAGACCGCGTTTTTGGTTGATTTTTTTCGTTGTTTGATATTTAAAATAGGCGATGATTTTGCCGAGGTTTGTTTTTTGTTCGTAAAAAGGGCGATCGCCTTTGTTATGAATGGCGTTAAAAGCATCTTTTGGCGGTGGCACAGGGAAATCTGTCGTTTCAGGTTCGGTACAAATTAAGATGCCATGAAAATGATTGGGCATAATCACGGCGGCATCAATTTCTAGATTTTCAAAATGTCTAGGCAAATAATTCCAAACTTGTTCAACAATTTTTCCATACTCGTTTAACTGCAATATTTGATTTGTGATCGTTCCCAATAAACATTCACGACCCTGCACACAAATTGTCACAAAATACGCGCCTGCCCGGTTGTAATCATAGGATTTCAAACGAATGGAGTGCCGATGATGAATTTGCGGATTATATTGATTTGCCATCGCAATAACCGTAGGGATTTGGTTTCCAAATCCAAAATAATAGAAACCAAGGGCATGGGAACCAAGCCCCTACGGATGGTTAACGGGTGGGGAAACGGGCATTGTCTAGCATTTCACGGGCTGTTTCGCTGGGTTGATAGCTATAACCCCACATAGCATTGTCCGAATCATCAACAACCTGGGGGGTAATAATAAAGAGCAATTCACGACGGCTGTTTTCTCGCGTGGTACTTCTAAATAAGGCTCCAAGAATAGGAATATCACCCAAAATAGGTACCTTAGAAGTCGTTGTTAAATCCCGTTCATCAATCGCCCCGGCCAAGATCAATGTTTGGTTGTCACGAAGGCGTACTGAACCGGAACTAAGAATACTTTGACGCTTCAAAGTTAAGATATTTTCACTGTCACCAGCTTCAAATCTTACCTGATTTCCAGGGATTGATACCTCAGGCGTTACGTTCAAAGTAATGAAACCGTTGTCATCAATATTTTCTACGGTAATCGGCACGACTAAACCGACTTCAGCTAGAACAGGTTCGGGTAGAGCAGTAGATGCATTGTTGCCGTTCGTATTATCTCCCGTCGCCGCCACAATTCTCACATTATTAACGATCTGATCCGTAACACGCAATTCACCCGTTTCAGTTTCTTGAATGATTAAAGTAGGGTCAGCAATAATTTTAGAGGTTGTATTACGCAGTAAGCCAGCAACCAAATTACCGATAAAGTTAGTTCCTCGACCAATAGAATTGTCTTTCTGCACCCCGAGTCCTTGGATAGAGAGGCTAACATTTCCCAAATCATCAACTGTACGAATTACTGCGGCAATCTGATTTTCGTTGAAGGGGGGATCACCTTCACCCGGCGTAGGTATAGTCTCACCTGCAATTTGAAGAGCTTGCCTAATTGGCCCAACAAAAACTGTATTTGCAGGATCTAAGCTATCGAAAGCATCAAAAGCCTCTCCAAAAGAAACCTCTTGATTGCCTTGCTCAACAACAATTCCAGCAGGGTTAAACTCAGAAAAAATGCTACTACCTCTGGAAAGATCACTGGGAGATAAAATTATCCCGTCTCCAGCGCTAATTCCAATACGATCTTCAAGCAAGAGTTTAATATCAGAAGAGATAGAGCGATTTCCCGTGAGTGTTACATCAATAATTTTGACGTTTACTGCTACTTGCCGCTGACGAGCATCTAACTGTTTCAAAAAGTTGCTTGCAATCTCAATCGTCTTCGGATCACCCGCTAGCGTAATCGCATTCAAGCGTCCATCTGTAAGAATATCCAAGTTACTGAATTTAGCGAATAGGCCTTCAGTTCTCTCTTCACCGACACATTCCCTCGTCGTTTCCCGCGTCACTGAAGAGCTTTGTGATCGAGTGCCGATCCCGCCACCTTCAAGGCTCAATGCTTCCCCCGTTGATTCTACTTCTCGCTCTTCGGTAACGGTTTCAGTGATACTAGAGTCCCCTGTCAGCAAAAAACAACGAGCTTCCTCTGCTGCCGCCTGATTCAATCGGAAGCTGCGCGTAATCCTGGGGGCGATCGCAAAGGGCAGATTTCTCCCGACAAAAATTGTGTTGCCATTTCTCACAGCATTCAAATCACCGAGCATTAAGACGTAGTTGAAGACATCTTGCACAGGCGCATTTTGCATATCTAAAGAGACGGTCACAGGTGGCGCTTCACCTTCCCCGGCAGGTGCTTTTACATCATTGCCCACAACGATATTGAGGCCGGAAGCGCGGGCCAACAGAGACATCACATCCTCAATGGGAGCTTCCTTCAGTACAAGACGAGGTACCACTGCATTTGTTTGTAGATTCACATAGCTAGGCAGGGTCGTATCAATTGTCGAAACCGCAATATCCCCCACTGGTGGCGCACTGGCCCTTGGTAAAAACGGTGGAATTGGGGCCGTCGGTTGGAGGAAATTATTTTGATTGTTATTGCTGGGGGCACTCTGAGCCAACAAGGTCGGTTCAATGACTGTGGAGGGCTCTGTGACCTGGGCCGTTTCTGTCGTGTCTGCTGTCGAGGTGGTCACATTGAGCAAAATGCTGTTGTCATCCTGGCTGAGGATTTCCCCTTTTGGTGCTGCCACTTCCCCTAGGGCGACGATTTTGACATTGCCTGGAGCCGACTCCATCACCTCGATGCGCTCAATCCCCGGTAAAGGATTATCTTGGCTGAAAATATCCTGTCCATTGCCGAGATCTAACCGTGCATTGGCAATTTCTGCAATGAGTACCCGGTCTTTTTGGGTCGTCGAAACCTGGGGCTTCTCACCAGACAGATTTGCACTCTCTGGTGCAAGACTGAGAGCGAGTTCTAGGTTGCCATCTCCTGGCCGTACCGCCAGTTCCCGTACTTGTATATTTGCTGCCTGGGCTGGGGTGACTAAAACTGTTGTAGAAGCAACGACACCAGCGACGACTCCGGAATAGGACTTGATATTCACGACAGAAAATCTCCACACACACTAATTAAATGTAATCGAAAAACCGAAATGAATCCCGCTTGAAATTAACAATAATTTTAAAAAACAACCCTAAAAATCCAAAATAATTAGCAATTTAAAATAAGTTTTGCTAATAATGTCTTCAGAAATTTGTTTTGAAACCAAAATTAATGGTTCCTATGCCGCTAGTTTACCTCCCTATCTCCTCAGCAAATTGTTTTGACCTCGAAACCTAGCCACCATTCTCTGCAGGTTGTTCCTCTTGACCTTCTTCTCCCTCGGCTGGGGCGGCCTCAGCAGCTAATTCTGCTTGTCGGGCAGCTAGCTCTTCCGGGGTCGGGGCAATGAGGGCATCCACCACAAAGGAAACCCCTAGCTGGGCTTGGGTTTGTGTTACCAAACGGCCATTTTCGTAGCGGAATGTCGCTGGTTCAGCCACCGTCGTCGAAAAATTACGCAATACCAACAACGGCTGCAACACATCGATGCTCGTGAGCATAGACTCTGCTTCTGTGTAGGTCATATTATCGAAGCTGACGTTAAAGGTTTGGTATTTCAGTTTATTTTGGGCAGCTTCACCGTAGGTAGCGGCATCGGTAATAAATTCGGGTTTAGGCGGTGTCGGCTCGTAGCTCGTTAGTTGTACATTGCTGGCTGTGAGGATCCGGTTGAAATCAAGCAAAAAAGTCTGCATTTGCTTGTCTTGACCATAGGCATTGAGAATTTCGGTGGCAATCCGTTGCTCGTTGGCTAATTCCACCTCGCGCTGGGCAATTTGCTCTTGGATATTCCCGGCGCCTTTTTCTTGTAATTCTGCTTGTTTTGTCTGGAGTTCCTGTTCGAGGGTGCTGATTTCCCCTTGGATGGGCCGAACGAGAAACCACCATAGTCCGGCGCTGGCCCCAATGCCGGCGATCGCCAACATCGTCCCTAAAACTTTTGAAGTGAACTGAATCCCAAAGGCTTCAAAAAAGCCCTGTTCCTGACCAACCATGGTCATTTCCGTCATCGTTTGCCGGAACTCTTCTGCGTATGTCATCGGTTGTTGCTCCTCCTCACAGTGTTGATGAATATCGAGATCGTTAAATCCTAAAAGCTACTCCGCAAGCGTTCGGCCATCCCCCGTGCCCCCTGGCTGTCTAGGGTGCGAATCACCTCTGCATCGGTGAGGTCATTGAGGGAGATTGATACCGTATAATCCACCACCTGGGGCATGCTAAAAGAAGCAACGGGCCGCGGAAAATCCACCTGGGCAGTAGTAATCGGGTTATCGACTAAATTTGCACTGACAATATAGATTTCTTCCCCTTGCAGCAAAGGCGATTCCGGCAGGTTGAGAACAAAATCATTCACTTCATTAAAAGTGCGTGCGTTACCCCGTACCAACACTTGATTATCCGACTGCTCGAAGGAGGTGATCTTGAGACCGGGTGGGGTTAAATCACCCACTTCCCGCAAAATGGCCGACCAGGGCTTAATCCTCGTTTGCAGCACATCTACAAAGGCTTGGCTTTGGGATTTATAGGTATCAATTTCTTGTTGAATTTGCTGTAATCTTGCCTGCTGGGCATTGGCTCCCTGGAGCTGTTGATCGACAACGGCAATCTCTTCTTGGATGTTCGCTTTTTCACGACTTTGCTGGAACCATAACAGACCCACCACCGCCAAGGCCGCCGCAGTGACCGCCCCACCGATAATTAGTGGCTTTGGCTCTTGGCCCGGAATCACCCCAGGTTTGCTCACCAGACGATCGGCGATCGCCATCGAAGAATCTTTCGTTAAACCACGGTCTTTCAGGAAATTAATATCTAAACCATACATAGCCCTATACCTCCCGGAGTCCTAAACCCAATGCAGTGCCCAAGGATGGCCGTTGCACCTTGGAAATTTCTTCATCAACGTCAATAGACAGCGCCTCAAACGGATCAATTTGAATCGTCGGAATGCTGAGACGCTGCGTAAAAAATTCATCCAGTTGACTAATCCCACCACCAGGGCCAGCCAGCATCAATTGGGCCACTTCCAGCTCACCACTCTGGTTGAGATAAAAATCAATGGAACGGCGCAATTCGTCTGTCAGTTCCCCCAGAACGCGCAGGAGGGCCGCCATCCCAGGGTTAATGCCCGTGGCGCCGGTGCGCGATCCTTCCATTGGTGTGTTGGGAATGGTCATCCCCTGGAGAAGTTCGATGTCGCGGGGGGCAGGTAAATTCATGGCGCGGGATAGGGCATTTTGTAGTTGCGAAGCGCCGATGGGTACTGTCCGGGAAAACTGCGGCACCCCATCGACCACAATGGCAATTTCTGTACAGTCAAATTCAATATCAACCAAGACCACCGCTTCCTGGGAGCTAAACTGCCGTAGTTGCTCACGAATCGTCCGGAGGAGGGCAAAACTATTGATTTCGAGGATATTGATCTCTAGTCCCGCCTGGACAATGGTCTCCACATAGGCGTCGGTCACTTCTCGCCGGGTGGCCACCAACAGAACTTGCACCTTTTCAATGCCATCTTCATCTTGGAAAAACCCAAGTTTTTGGTAATCGAGATCCACTTCTTCGCGGGGGTAGGGCAGGTAGAGGCTTGCTTCGTGGTTGAGGACCATATCCCGCAGTTCGGCATCATCGAGTTCGGCGGGGATCGGGATCAGGCGGATAATTGCCTCCCGCATGGGCACGGCGGCCGTAACCTGTTTGGCGCTGATGTTGTTGGCGCTGAGGGTATTTTGGATCAGCTCGGCGAGGGCGGGAACATCAACAATTTTTCCTTCTTCAAAAATGCCTTCGGGGACGGGTTCGGTGATGTAGGTCGCCAGCTTATAGACCTGTCCCTGTTTTTTGAGTTGGACAATGTTTAAGCGTTCCGTTGAGATCTCGATGCCAATCCCTTTACGCTTTGGTTTGAAGATATTTTTGAAGAAATCTAGCATAGGAAAATGTTCCGAAAGGATGACCTATGGAGCCATCGGTGCTAACCACCCATACCCCGGTTGCTATTAAATTTAGCTCAGTTTGCCGAAAGTAAATAACAATCGCAAAAAAGGGAGCAATTTTGCCCCTGAAGCTGTCTGGATAATGGCATGATCTGAAGGTCAATTCAATGTGAGTGATCACTGCGGCTGAAATTGGGAGGAAAGTTTTTATGTTTAATGGTCTCAAAAGGCTACGGCGTGGACTGTTTGTGGGGGTGAGTTTGGTGGCGATCGCCGCCTGTCAGCAGATACCTGGGGGCAATGGCAACACCCCAGAAACGGTCGAATTTTGGACAATGCAATTGCAACCAAAGTTTACAGATTATTTCAATGAATTAATTACGGCCTTTGAAACCGAAAATGCGGCAGAAACGGTGCGCTGGGTAGATGTCCCTTGGTCAGCGATGGAAAGTAAAATCCTGACGGCGGTTTCGGCGCGCACGGCTCCGGATGTGGTGAACCTCAATCCTAATTTTGCTTCCCAGTTGGCCAGTCGTGATGCTTGGTTGGTGCTGGATGATCGTCTGACGCCAGAATTGCGCGATCGCTATTTGCCGAAAATTTGGCAGGCGAATCAAATCAACGGCCAAACCTTTGGTATTCCCTGGTATCTCACGACCCGGATTAGTTTTTATAACGAAGATTTATTTGCTGAGGCGGGCATTGACGCTCCCCCTAGCACCTACACAGAGTTGGCGATCGCCGCCCAAACGATCAAAGAAACAACTGGGAAATATGCCTTTTTCGTCACCTTCGTTCCCGGTGACTCCAATGAAGTCCTGGAGTCCTTGGTACAAATGGGAGTCACCCTAGTCAATGCTGATGGTTCTGCGGGCTTTAATACCCCCGAAGGCATTGCTGCGTTCCAATACTGGGTCGATCTTTACCAGGCGGAATTATTACCCCCAGAAGTGTTGACCCAAGGCCATAGCCACGGTATTGAACTCTACCAAGCTGGGGAAACGGCGATCGCCAACACTTCCCCCGAATTTATCAACACCATCCAGCAGAACGCGCCCCAAATTGCGGTGGTATCCGTCCCAGCCCCCCAAATCACTGGGGAAACAGGTAAGAAGAACGTCGCCGTAATGAACCTTGTGATCCCCAAAGATAGCGACGATCCAGAGGCTGCCCTCGATTTTGCCCTCTTTGTCACCAATACTGAAAATCAACTTGCCTTTGCTGAAGCCGCCAATGTTTTGCCCTCTACCCAGGCCGCAGTGGAACAATACATTGCGAAACTCGCCACCAGCGCCGCCACTGATAGCCTCAGTTTGGCCCGGAAAATTAGTGCAGAACAACTAGCGGATGCCGAAATTTTGATCCCCGCCCAGGAGAATCTCACGGAACTACAAAAGCTTATCTACGAGAATCTCCAAGCAGCGATGCTCGACCAAAAGACAGTCCCCCAGGCGGTAGCTGATGCGGCAGCAGCCTGGAATGCCCTTTAACCCTCCCTCCAGGGAATTCACCCTCCGCCCTTTGGGCACCTCCCTCCAGGGAGGATATTTCTTGGTTTTTTTGCAAAACGTTTATACTGACATTTCTCAAGCCCTATTATCCACAAACAATATGGAAGTCCAATTTCGCGAATTTTCCCCCTTCGACCTCTGGATTTGGTTGGAATTTGACCATGTGCCTTCGGAGACAGAAAAACAATATGTCGAAGAGCTATTTGACTCTTGGTTTTACATCGGGAAACTAGGAGGATTTAATGCGGAGAATCTCCAGATCCAAGAAACCGGTGTCGATATCAGCTACCTCACCTATGACGAAGACCACGCAGATAATGCGCTGATGGCCCCAATGCACAACAAAGGGGACTTTGAATATGAGGGCATTTGGGGACGTTGCTGGTTTGATTTGGGGACGAGTGATCTCCTTGCTTTAGATGTTTTGGTCAATGCCCTGAAGCAATTAAGCAAGGATTTTGTAGATTTGCGCTGCATTGTGGTGGGCGGCGAAAACGAAGATTGGCCCATCGAACGGGATGAAGCTGACAGTTGGTATGCATAGGCAGCGGCCCCAGGTAACAGCGATCGCCGCCATGAGTGCCGACGGTAAAATTGCCGATTACAGTGGCGCTCCAGCGCGGTTTCCTTCGGCCCAGGATAAAGCCCACTTGGAACGGTTAATTGCCCAGATGGATGCGGTGATGTTTGGGGCCAATACCCTCCGCGCCTATGGCACAAGTCTTCCGATTGGCGATCGCCACCTATTGCAACAACGCCAAGACCGCCACCAACCGCCCCAACCGATTCACTTTGTTTGTTCTGGCTCCGGCAATCTTTCCCAGGATTTGCCTTTTTTTCAGCAGCCCCTCCGCCGGGGTCTTTTAACCGCTCCTGAACAACTCCCCCGGTGGGCGGAATTTCCGGGCTTTGAGCAAATTATTGCTTTAGATTCAGCCGGAGCATGGCAACCAACTCTCACGGAACTGAGGCAACAGGGAATTGAAAAGTTGGGTCTGTTGGGAGGGGGAAACCTCATCGCCAGCTTCGCGGAGCAAGGCTGCTTGGATGAACTGTGGCTAACGGTTTGTCCTGTTTTACTCGGCGGAACAGCGGCTCCCACCCCCATGGCAGGTAATGGTTTTTTACAGACGGCGGGCTTGACCCTCGAACTTCTGGAATATGAGGCGATCGCCTCGGAATTATTTCTCCATTACCGCATGAAACAATAACAGCAGCACTCTGTACTCTGGCACCTTATCCATGGCGATTTTAACGGTTGAACAACTCACCCTTACCCTTGGGCCGAAGGATATTCTCCGGGATATTTCCTTTGCCCTAGAGCCAGGCGATCGCCTAGTGCTGGTGGGGCCATCGGGCTCCGGAAAAACGACCCTCCTCCACTGTCTCAATCAACTCCAGAGTCCCACCGCAGGCCGCCTCACCTTCCAAGGTCAGCCCTACAGCGCTTATAATCCCGTTGTCCTGCGGCAACACATTGCCCTCGTCCCCCAGGAGGCCCGCCTTCTGGCTATGACCGTCAAGGATGCCCTATGGTACCCACTCCAGTTACGGAAACAATCGGCCCCAACCATCCGCAACCATTGGCAACAGTGGCAAGATCAACTGGATATTCCCCCAGAATGGCTTGATCGCCACGAAGCACTCCTGTCCGGCGGCCAAAAACAATGGGTGGCGATCGCCAGGGCACTCCTCTGCAAACCCCAAGTTCTTCTCCTAGACGAACCCACCGCCGCCCTAGATTTAGGTCGCATTCAAACCTTAGTTGCGCTGTTGTTGAAATATCAGGCTCAATCCAATATCCCTTTGGTTATTTCTACCCATAACCTCGACTTTGCCCAGCAACTCGCAACAAAATTGATTTACCTCGACCAAGGCCAAATCCAGCACCAATACAACAATCACTCCATTCCTTGGTCAGTCATCCAGCAAACCCTCCAAAGTCGTCAATCTACCAATACCGAACCTTGGTGATGACCCTCTAACCTTGATTAACCAGCTCACGAATGGAGGTCCGAGTTTTGAGTTTTGGGTGGCTTGGGCGAGCCGGTGTCGGTGAAGGTTCTAAGGTTGCATTGCCATTGCCGAGACCAGACCCAATCCCATCGAGATTGAAACGATAACCCACATTGCGTACCGTTTGAATCAAATTGGGCTGGCGGGGATCCTGTTCAATTTTTTTCCGCAGGGATAATACATGAGTGTCGATGGTACGGGGGTTATCAATGGCATCTGGCCATGCCCGCCGCAATAATTCTGAGCGACTGAGGGGTTCTCCGTTGGCCTGGGCGAGCACATACAACAAACTAAATTCTTGGGGCGTTAAATCAATGTACAAACCCCGGAATTGTACCCGCCGCTGCACGAGATCAATGCGCAATTCACCATAATCAAGTTGGAGGGGAGCACTCACTGCCCGAATCCGCCGCGTCAAGGCTTCTACCCGCGCTAAAAGTTCTTGCATCCCGAAGGGCTTCGTTAAATAATCATCAGCCCCGGCCTTTAACCCTGCCACAACATCTTTTTCTGTATTTTTGGCTGACAGGATGAGAATGATGGCCTGGGTATTTTGGCGCAACCAACGGCAGAGTTCGAGGCCATCACCGTCTGGTAATTCCGAGTCTAGTAGCACCAAGGCTGGCATGTGCTGTTCAAAGACACGCCGCGACTGGTTGAGATTTGCTGCTTGGTAAATGGCATAGTTGGCTTGTTGAAGATGCCACCCAAGCAATGATCTCAAGTGGGGATTTCCTTCGATGATGGCAACAGAGATTAAAGTCACGATGGTTTGACTTCCTTGCGATTGTTGCTCCTACGTTAACAAAGTTAATGTCAACAGATTGTAACCGTGGTTACGTCTTAACTGTTTCTTTGGACTCGATTAATTGCCGCAAATCACAATCTTAAAAGTTCACCTAAATAGATCATGTATCTTAATGATTATTTAAGCTGAACTTGATAACAAAAGGCGAAAGAACGAAGTCAACCATCGTCATTTTAGTTACAGAATATGGATGATAAAAGGGTAGCGATATTCTGTTGCTGGACTGCCCAAGATTTTTAAAATCGCCAGAATTGGCATTACAAAGCTCAGGAGCAGTAGGGGAATGGCTAAGATGATTGCAATGGGAATGCCGATCACTGTAAACCAGAGGATGCCAAAGATTATCCAACCGACCCAGAGGTTTAGGTGGAGATTGAGAGA
This sequence comes from Picosynechococcus sp. PCC 8807, assembly GCF_001693295.1. Classification (NCBI taxonomy): domain Bacteria; kingdom Bacillati; phylum Cyanobacteriota; class Cyanophyceae; order Chroococcales; family Geminocystaceae; genus Picosynechococcus; species Picosynechococcus sp. PCC 8807. Next base: position 546,299 of record NZ_CP016483.1, on the reverse strand, counting down.
TTCCCGTGCATTGGCTTTAACGACAGGATCTTCACTCACAAGTAACAGGGCCACCGGAATTCCAATGGAGACAAATGTATAGTTAATAAAAATGGCTCCGTGGCAAAGACTCGAAAGCAGTTTTCTTTTATCGGGATCAAAGGTCATCGCTTAAATTCTCCTAACTTTAGTAAAGTTGTATTTTTTAAATAAAGGTTAAATGGTTGTTATGAATGTTACGTTTTGCGAGCACGAAGACATCCATTAGTTGTCTAAACGATAAACAATTTTGCCATCGGTGGCACGATTCGTCACTTGCAAAAATTCTGCCCGCACTAAATTTTCTAGGTGGGATTCGAGGATATTTCTTGGAACTTCTTCAATTTCAAGGAAGCAGTCTAGAAGGGTAACTTCGCCTTTGGTCTGACAAAATTTAAGGATGCGACGATCGAGGGCTTCTTTGGCAATGTTTTGATCGACAGGTGTGTCTGGGGCCAAACTGGGAGTCACATTTTGCTGATTGGCGGCGATCGCCTGATCCCCAATATTCACAATCACCTGGGGAGGGATCGCGTCACGGGTTAAGCGTTTAGACTCGTATCCCATAAGGGCTTTGGTGTTGTACTTTTTGTCAAAATCATCCTGGGACATACTAACCAACACGATTGCTTCGACAAAGCCGACAATGGTGGGAATGTAAGTCCAGAAAAAAATAGCGTAAATAATCCCCCAGCCGATTTCCCCCAGATAGAATTTATGCCCCCCCACACCACCGAGGAAAAAGGCTAACACTGCGGCTGTACTTTTCTGTCTCATGCAGGGTTCTTGGTCATACTAAGCGGACATTGGCAATCAACCAGGCGATCGCCTTTCCCCACTATTGTAGAAACCCTAGTCGAAAACGGCCTAGAACTGACGCAAAAAGCGCAGATCACTGTTATACAAACGGCGGATATCGTCCAGCTTGTGCAGAACCATCGCAAAGCGCTCTACCCCTAACCCCGCGGCGAAGCCCGTATAAACTTCTGGGTCGTAGCCGACAGCTTTGAGGACATTGGGGTCCACCATGCCACAGCCCATCACCTCCAGCCATTTACCCTGCCATTTCACATCCACTTCGGCGGAGGGTTCAGTGAAGGGGAAGTAGCTGGCCCGGAAGGTCACCTCTAGGTCTTCGCCGAACATCTGCCGCAAAAATTCTTTGAGGGTGCCTTTTAGGTCGGTGAATTTCAAATTTTTATCAATTGCCAACAGTTCAATCTGATGGAACACGGCGGAGTGGGTCGCATCGACGGTATCGCGACGGTAAACCCGGCCCGGGGCAACGATCCTTAAAGGGGGTTCGTTTTGCTCCATGTGGCGAATCTGCACCGAGGAAGTATGGGTGCGCAATAGGCGATCGCCCGGCAGATAAAATGTATCCTGCATATCCCGTGCTGGGTGGTCAGCAGGAGTATTGAGTGCCTCAAAGTTGTAATAGTCTGTCTCAATTTGGGGGCCTTCAGCAACGGTGTAGCCCAGGCCCACAAAAATATCTAAAACCCGATCAATGGTGCTCTGGAGCGGGTGCATTTTCCCCAGGGGACGCCCCACACCGGGCATGGTGACATCGAGGGTTTCGGCCTTGAGTTGGGCTTCGATCTTCGCTTTCTGGAGAGTTTCAAGCTTGGTATCAAGAGCCCCCTGAAGAGATTCTTTAACTTGGTTGGCGATCGCCCCAATTTTTGGCCGTTCTTCAGCGGAGAGTTTGCCCATACCCCGGAGGATTTGGGACAGTTGACCCTTCTTGCCGAGGTAGTTGACCCGCAATTTTTCGAGGGTGTCGAGATCTGTCGCCGTGGCGATCGCGTCGGTGGCTTCCTGTTGGAGCGTTTGCAAATCAGATTCGATTTGGGTCAAAGTAGAAGTGGTCATGCCAAAAAGAGTGCGACTAAACTTGTTTCGATGGTGAAGACCCTAACAGTTTAAACCGTCCTTGATCATAAAAAAACGTCAATTTTTCACCAGGAACCCATGACACCTGCTACGCCGCTGAATTTATTAATCAGTAATGATGATGGCATCTCCGCCCTGGGGATCCGTACCCTCGCCAATACCCTTGCCGAAGCAGGTCACCAGGTCACCGTCGTTTGTCCTGACCGGGAACGCTCTGCCACGGGGCATGGTTTAACGCTCCACCGCCCGATCCGCACTGAGATTGTCGAAGGGATTTTTGATCCCCGTGTCACCGCCTGGAGCTGCTCTGGTACACCATCAGACTGTGTCAAATTTGCCCTCAGTGCCGTCCTCAAGGAACGCCCTGATTTTGTCCTCTCTGGCATTAACCATGGCTCTAATTTGGGGACTGATGTGCTTTATTCGGGGACGGTTTCGGCGGCGATGGAAGGGTTATTAGAAGGTATTCACAGCATTGCCCTAAGCCTGGCGGACTATACCAGCCACAATTTTCAACCTGCCGCTGATTTCGCAGTCAAGCTCCTCTGTCAACTGATGGAAAAACGTCCCCACTGGGCGATCGCCAACCAAGATGCGCCAGTTTTGTTGAATATTAATGTGCCCAACCTAGAAAAAGAAAAGCTTGCGGGGGTAAAAATTACACGTCAGGGGTTGCGCCGTTACATTGAGCAATTTCAGAAGCGTCAAGATCCGCGCGGCAAAACCTATTACTGGCTTTCTGGGGAAGTGATCGAAGAATTACCCCAACCGGATGAGCCGAATATTCCCCTAGATTTTCCGACCGATGTCCAGGCGATCGCCGCTGGCTATATCACCATCACGCCTTTGCAGTACATCATGAATGACCTGCACCGCATCCAGACCCTCGCCCAGGAGGATTGGCAGATCTAAGCTCTGTGAATTTCGTTAAGGTGTGACCCCATCGCTGACGGGCCGAATTTCTTCGTTGGTAAACGGATCTGTGGAGCCGTTCCAATTAAAACTATTGATCGTGATATTCACCGAACCAATTTCAAGGACGGGATTGTAGCGCAATAGCACACCGTGGGTTCGCCGACTATATTCAAGGAAATAATCGGTGCTAATCGCTTCTTCGCTGTCGAGGTTGATCGCCGTCTGGAAACCCACCCGAAAGGGGCCATAGAGTTGTTGGGTCAGGCCGAATTCGAGGGTACGTTGATCAACGGCCCGGTCAAAGAGAAACGGCGATAGTTCATCACTGAGGACGCTATTGGTGTAGCTCAGATTAAAACCCGTATAGTCGAAACTGTTCCCGGCAAAGCGGCCAAATTGTCCTTCGATACCAATTTTCCCCCGGAGGGAATTTTGGCGATCGCCATTGCTATAAACCCCCGCTACCCCCTGTAACCCCGTCACCAGAGAAACATAGGGAACAATGGGCCTCGGACTGTACCGTAAGCCCTCAAAGCGAGTCGGCGGCAACGGTTCACCGCTCCAGAGAGGGAAACGATGGTCGAGGTTAAAGGAGCCTTGGTAACGGGTGAGGTTCACTTGGTCTTCGCTGACCCCAGGTTCCAATAAGTCTGGGCGGTCGGTATCGGCTTCGATATTCTGCACGCTGGCCTGAAAATCCACCTCAAAGCCGGAATTTCCCAAAATATAGCGCGGCGATCGCAGCACAATTCCAAAACTCCGCTGTACTCGCTGGAAGCCGAGGGAACCATTAAAAAGGCGATCGCGGTAGTTAAATTCCTGACTAAGACGAAAGGGATTATCTAAATTGCCAAGCTGTTGTTCTAGGCGAAAATTCAACTCGAGTTTATCTTCAAAATTATCCAGCTTGAGATTCTCTAAAGAACCCCGTGCCGCAAATGACACCCGTGGATTAAACCGATAGTCAAACTCACTGGTCACCGCAAACACCCCAGGGGCCAAGATTTCCCCTGCATCATCATCGTTGGTTTCTGCGAGGATCGTATCCGGGAACCAAGCCTTCTGGAGGAGGTATTGGGGGGTCACTGTCCAGCGACCCTGGGCACTGCGATAGAGAGAAAACCGCCGCTGCAGAAATAAACCGCCTTTTTCCTCATCATCAAATCCAAAGGACACCTGGCTAAAAATCCCCTCGGATTCGCCAAAGCGAAAGGTCCGCGGAAATACAGGTAAAGAAACGTTGTTATCAATGACGAGGCGGGTCTTGGTGGTGACGAGCTCGTCGTTAAATTCGTCTACTTTTTGGTAAGTGGCCGTGTCTGCCACCAACTGCAATTCCGGTGGCGAAAAGGGATCATTGGTAATGCTGATATTTTTAGCTTCCCAGCGATCGCCGACAAATTCCACCGATTCAGCTTGGAAACGCACCCGATTAATGACGTTCGTTTGGGTATCAATGTCACGGGTGCCAATGTCGCGCCCACTGCCCAGGACAAAACTAATCCCTTCTTCGCCTATGACCTCTGTGGCTGGTTGATTGAGCAAAAGCCGTTCGTTTAAAAGCACGGCTGGATTGCTACTGACCCCAAAACGTGTGGGTCGTACTCCCAAGTCTTGGTTTAAGGTCGTTTGGGAAATTTCCCCTTCTGCCTGTTGGATCTGGCCGCGATTTTGTACAAAGAAATAGGTAAATTGTTCACCCCGTAAAATCTGTTGTCCCCGACGTAGGGCGACATCTCCCCTGGCGATCGCCAATTTGCTGTTGAGATTGATCTGGAGTTGGTCGGCGCTGAGAACGGCTTCTTGAAAGCGGACAATCACATTCCCCATGGCTGTCACCACCTGGGTTTGCTCGTTATATTCCTGGCGATCGCTGATCACTTCGAGCACCGCTGGCGGAGTCGGGATTGCTTCGGGATCTGTCGCCCCCTCGGTTGGATTTGCTTCTAAGGAAAATTGTTGCTGCTGACCCGTACGGTCTTGAATTTGAATTTCGCCATAGTTCATTTCCCCTTCCAGCTCAATTTCCTGGGCCGCTACGCCCCCTGGTAATTGCGCCATCGGTGAGCCTTGGCCCGTCTGCATCAACGGCTCTGCCACCACAGGCATCACAGCACAATTCAATGTACAAAGGACGGCGATCGCAGACATAACAGTACTCACCTGCAAAGGAAATTACACAAAATCTATCCTAATCCCTAAATTCAGCACCACACGTAATTTTATTTTTTGGGGAAGTTATTTTGTAATGTGCCGGGATTTGACGAAACCCACAAATTAAATCTATATTAGATGATTGTGTCTTTATATCCTGCTCGGATCAGGTGACACAGTAAAAATGCGATCGCCAGCCTTAACTTTGTGAAGCAAACAGACTTAAGCGCGATTGCTACCTGTACGGCAACCCTATAGAAAAATTACTATTTTTATGAGCTACGCAATTATTGAAACCGGCGGCAAGCAGGTTCGTGTTGAGCCCGGTCGTTTCTACGATATCGAAAGACTCGATGTGGACGTTGATGGCAACCACACCATTGAGAAAGTGCTTTTGATCAGCGATGACAATGGCGTCACCGTCGGTCAACCCTACATCGACGGCGCAACCGTTGAAGGGACTGTTGTTGATCAGCGCCGGGCTAAGAAGGTGCTGGTTTACAAAATGCTGCCCAAGAAGAAAACCCGTAAAAAGCGCGGTCACCGTCAATACTTCACCCGCTTCATGATCGATAGCATCAAAGTTGGTGGCAATGTTGTTGCGGCCAAAGCAGACGCCTAAATCCCCCCAACAGTCAGCAATAGTTCACTGTTACAATAAATCCCTAGATTTCTAGCAACTGGAGAATCCCAATGGCACATAAGAAAGGTACTGGTAGTACGAGAAACGGCCGCGACTCCCGCGCCCAAAGACTCGGTGTAAAACGCTATGGTGGCCAAATCGTGACCACTGGCAGCATCCTCGTCCGTCAACGGGGCACCAAAGTTCACCCCGGCAATAATGTTGGTCGTGGTGGCGATGACACCTTGTTTGCCCTTGTCGATGGCATCGTTAAGTTCGAGCACTACAAGCGTGGCCGCCGTAAGGTCAGTGTTTACCCCGCAGATGCTTCTGCCTAAGTTTTTTAGCAAAGGTTTCTGAGGAATTGGGGAACAAAACCCCACCGTTTATACTAGGAAAGCTCAATAATTGGGCTTTCTTTTTTATTGGCATTCATTGCCCCAATTAGTCGTTATTTTTTAAAGATTTGGAGATCGTCAAAATGAGTTTACGTGGTGCTATCCCACTGGATCAGGTGCGTTTCAATGAGCAGGGATTGGTGCCGGCGATCGCCCAAGATTATCTTGATGGCACCGTGCTGATGTTGGCCTGGATGAACCAAGCATCCCTAGAAAAAACCATGGACACGGGAGAAGCTTGGTATTGGAGTCGTTCCCGCCAAGAGCTATGGCACAAAGGGGCCACCTCCGGACACATTCAAAAGGTACAATCCCTCCGCTATGATTGCGATAGTGATGCGATTTTAATGTCCATTGAGCAGATTGGTGATATTGCTTGCCACACGGGGGAACGGAGCTGTTTCCACCAACTGGATCACAGTAAATCTGCCCCCCCAGCGGATACCCTCTCGGAAGTTTTTAACGTCATCCGCGATCGCCGGGACAATCCCCAAGCGGGTTCCTATACCAACAGTCTCTTTGAAGCAGGGGATAATAAAATCCTCAAAAAAATTGGTGAAGAAGCCGCCGAAGTGGTGATGGCCTGTAAAGACGATGACAAAGACGACATCGCCGGGGAAGTGGCCGATCTGTTTTATCATTCCCTCGTGGCGATCGCCCACCATGGCGTAGAACTGCGGGATGTTTATAAAAAGCTCCAAGATAGACGCCGGAAATAAAATACCGCTACACTGACCAGTAGGAGAGTTAGCGCGGCAGTTGCAGGGTTGACCTTGAGATCAGCTCTGAGGAAAGTCCGGGCTCCCCAAAGACCAAACTTGCTGGGTAACGCCCAGTGCGCGTGAGCGTGAGGATAGTGCCACAGAAACATACCGCCGAAGCTTAGCATTAGGTTCGCCTAATCTATCTGGTAAGGGTGCAAAGGTGCGGTAAGAGCGCACCAGCAGTATCGTGAGGTGCTGGCTCGGTAAACCCCGGTTGGGAGCAAGGACGGTGGGATGATGGTTGGTCTTTTTCCGATCCCATAATTTGGAGTGCCGCTGGAGGTGGCTGGTAACAGTCATCCTAGATAGATAACTGCCCTTTTGCGCTGCAAGAGAACAGAACCCGGCTTATGTCTAACTCTCCTGAGCTTTTTTTGAAATCAACTCCACTACGATGCCGCCATAGAAGAAGATACATTCGCGGCGATCGCCACTGGCAGTTTCCGAAACAGATAGCCTGTGCCCCGTTCTGTAATGATAAATTCTGGCTGGCGTGGATCCTGCTCAATCTTCGAGCGCAGGCGCGATACATGGACATCCACCACCCGCAAATCACTGTGGCGGCGGGGCACATAACCCCAGATCGCCGTCAAAATATCCGTGCGGCTTAGGGGTTGTCCCGCTTGGTTCACGAGCAATTCCAGCAAATTAAATTCAATGTGGGTTAACCGCAGGGGCTTATTATTTTGGGTCACCTTGCGGCGATTCGTATCAATCACTAGGTTGGCCGTCCGTAAAATACCCGCTTCCTCCGTGGGGGGCAGCGTTTTTTGGGTGCGCCGCAAAATACATTGGATCCGCACCTCCAATTCCTTGGGCGAAAATGGTTTGATCAAATAATCATCGGCCCCAAAGCGCAATCCCGTAATCCGGTCGGCCACATCCCCAAGGGCCGTCAACATGATGATCGGTGTACTAGATTCGCGGCGAATTTCTTGGCAGACGTAATACCCATCGCGCTTGGGCATCATCACATCCAGGATGACTAAATCAGGATCTTCACGCCAAAAAATGTCGAGGGCTTCATCACCATCGGCAGCAGTGATAATGTCGTAGCCAATCATGGATAAACGAGTTTGTAAGATACGACGTACGGCGATTTCGTCATCGACTACGAGGATGGTTGCCTTGTTGTCTACCACGATGGACGGGACTCCTTGTTGCAACGGTGGGATTTCTTAGAAATGATTCTTTACATTTCGTTACAAGAAGTATAGCAAGATCCTTTTTGTCGTGCCAAGCCAAGATAGGGCAAAATACAAAGGCTCATTGTCATTGGTGACGGAAAAAAGGGGGCCATTTGAATCAGCAACGGACAGGATCAGCCTTTAGCGGGTGGGGCTTTATTAACTTGCAAAAACCGGCTGGCTGGACTTCCCATGATTGTGTCGGGAAACTGCGGCGGCTCCTGGGCCTCAAAAAGATTGGCCATGGCGGTACCCTTGATCCAATGGCTACGGGGGTTTTGCCTGTTGCGGTGGGTAAGGCAACGCGTCTTTTGCAATATTTGCCGAAACAAAAAAGTTATCAAGGGATTGTCCGCTTTGGGGTCAAGACAACCACAGACGACCTAGAAGGGGAAGTAATCACCCAAAAAGCCTGTAACGCCCTAACTTTGGCGGAGATTCAACGGGTTTTACCGGACTTTTTCGGTACTATCACCCAAATTCCCCCAGCCTTTAGCGCGATCCAGCGGGATGGTAAACGCTTATATGAGTTGGCTCGCCAAGGCATTGCGGTGGATGTGCCTAGTCGCTTGGTGGAAATTTACGACTTGCAAATTAAGGCGTGGCAACCGGGGGATTTCCCGGAGCTAACCCTAGAGATTTGCTGTGGGGAAGGGACTTACATTCGGGCGATCGCCAGGGATCTCGGTGAACGGTTGGGGGTCGGGGCCACCTTAGCGGGTTTAACGCGGACTCGCAGTGGCGGTTTTGACCTAGAGGAGAGTATTCGCCTAGAAGACATTGCCGCCCAGCGGGAAACGGGAGTATTTGCTTGCCTCGCACCGGATCAAGCTTTGGCCCATTTGCCAGCCGTCGTTTTGAATGAAGCCCAAGTAACCCAGTGGAGTTATGGGCAAAAAATTAGTTGGGATGTGGCCTTGGCTGATCCCCTGGGGGAACCTCTGGCTGTCTATGATCAGGCCCATAACTGTCTCGGTGTGGGTGAGTTTCGTCCCAGTAAAGATAATCCGCATGAACGGGTTTTGGCGGGGCTAGTAGTCTTAATCGGTCGCTAGGCGATCGCCTGTGATTTCTTTTCCCAAAAACGATTTCCAGAAACGAAAAAAACCTCCGGATCATCCAGAGGTCTTTCGAGGGTGATGATTAGATTTTTTTCGTATCGGAACGGCGGGATTTGAACCCACGACCCCCACTACCCCAAAGTGGTGCGCTACCAAGCTGCGCTACGTCCCGTTTTGTCAACAGTATTACATTCTAGGGGATGTTTTGGGAAATGACAAGACTTTTGTCCCGAAAAAAGGCGATCGCCTAAAGTTGCTATGATCACAGTGACCCTCACCATCGTCGCCAATTGGTCTTGTGCGTGCTATGCAAAAAAACTGGCAAGTGGGATCGCTGTTTGGGATTCCGTTATATCTAGATCGCTCTTGGTTTGTAATTTTAGTTCTCATCACGGCGGTGGATGCCAATGACGTCCTCGGACAGGGGTTTGTGCAATCTCCCCTAGTGGCTGTGGGGCTGGGTTTCGCCATGGCATTATTGTTGTTTGGCTCCGTATTACTCCACGAATTGGGCCATAGCCTCGTGGCTAAATCCCAGGGAATCAGCGTCAAATCAATCACCCTCTTTCTCTTTGGGGGGGTGGCTTCCATCGACCGCGAGTCCCAAACCCCCTTGGCGGCCTTTGCGGTGGCGATCGCCGGGCCATTGGTAAGTTTTACGTTATTTGGTTTGTTTTGGGTACTGTGGCAATATGCTCCCCTCGGCGGCGCGGGTACTTTTTTGGTGCGGGATCTGGCTCGGTTAAATTTGGTCTTGGCGTTGTTTAACTTAATTCCGGGGCTGCCTTTGGATGGAGGGCAAATGTTTAAGGCCATCGTTTGGCAATGGACGGGCGATCGCCTCAAGGGAATTCGTTATGCCGCTGCCAGTGGAAAACTATTAGGCACAGTGGCGATCGCCTTTGGGCTATTGGCGGTGTTGTTGGTCGGTGAATTAGGGGGATTATGGTTGGCGCTGATTGGCTGGTTTGTATTGCGTAATGCCGATGCCTACGAACGCTTGAGCGATCTCCAAAATCTTCTTTTGACCCTGACCGCCGAAACAACCATGGGCCGCGAATTTCGGGTAGTTAATGCCCATTTGTCTCTACGGGAATTTGCTGAACAGTACCTTGTGCTGTCGCCCCATCCCACTCGCCCCACCTATGCTAGTTCCGAAGGTCGCTACCGGGGCTTAATTCGACCCAAGAGTCTTCACCGCCTTGAGCGTAGCCAGTGGGATCAGTTGGAACTCATGGCGATCGCCATCCCCCTAGACAAAATTCCTTCCGTCACTGAACAGGACAACCTCGCCACGGTGATCTGTGCCCTCGAAACCCTCGAAGAACCCTTTATCACCGTGCTTTCTCCGGCGGGGGCTGTGGCGGGGATCATCGACCGCGCGCAAATCGTCCAGGCGATCGCCAAGGAATACAACATCAACTTGCCCGCCCAGGAACTCCAACGGATTCGCAGTGAGCGGGTCTATCCCAATGGTTTTCCCCTCGTGGAAATCGCCCAACAACTGCAACCCTCTGAAAGTTGAAAGATCAACGCAATGGCCATGAACCCAACGGCATGCCTGGATTTTGTCTAGCATAGGGGATGTTGTTCTAAAAATTCTTCTAAGATGCTGAGCCGTTTTTTGATTCTTTGCCTTGCTCTCTGCCTCTGGGCTGTATCGCCACTGTCAAGTTTTGCCGCTTCCCCCTTTGCCGGCGAACGACCAACGGATTTAGGCGTCGAAGCCGGACACCTCGCGCCCTGTCCTAGTACGCCTAATTGTGTGGTGAGCCAAGGCGGTGATGGGGAACATCAAATTGCGCCGATTCCCTACGCCGGCGATCGCCAACAGGCCTACCAAGCCGTTGTTCAGGTTTTAGGAGTTGTCCCCCGCACAGAAATCATCACCAAAACAGAAAATTATCTCCGGGCCGAATCCAGTAGTCGTTTATTTGGCTTTGTAGATGATGTGGAATTTTACTTTCCAGAAACAGAACCAGTGATTCAAATGCGTTCAGCCTCCCGTCTGGGGGAATCAGACCTGGGCGTTAACCGTCGCCGCCTCGAACAAATTCGCCTCGCCCTCCAGGATTTAGGCATTGCCCAAAATTCTTAATGTGAGCACGAAAAAAGTGGGCCGCCATCGTGACCCACTTGCTTGCTTAGACGATTTTTTCAGTTGCCATCGAACAGGTGATCGCCGTTAAAAATCTACAGCTTGACTGAAACAGGTTTAGCACACCAGATTTCTTTGACATATTCATCGATGGTGCGGTCAGAAGAGAATCTGCCTACCCGTGCCGCATTTAGGATCGACATCCGTGTCCACCGTTCCGTCTCTGTATAGGCATTAGCCACATCCTGTTGACGTTCAACGTAGGATTCATAATCCGCCAACAACACATATTGATCGTTGTACAACAGAGAATCCACAATCGGTTTAAACATCTCCGTGTCCCCATGGGAGAAATCACCACGGGCAATCCGGTCAATGACGCCTTTGAGTTCCGCATTATTGTTGTAATAATGCAGCGGGTCATAGCCACTAGCCTTGAGATGGGAAACTTCTTCCGCCGTGAGACCAAAGAGGAAGAAATTATCGGCTCCCACCTCCTCACGAATTTCGATATTTGCTCCGTCCAGCGTCCCAATGGTCAGAGCACCATTCATCGCAAACTTCATGTTGCCAGTTCCAGAGGCTTCTTTCCCCGCAGTAGAAATTTGTTCCGAGAGGTCTGCTGCCGGATAGATTTTCTGGCCGAGGGAGACATTAAAGTTCTCCATAAAGACCACCTTGAGGCGATTGTGGGTATCGGGATCATTATTGACCACTTCTGCCACAGCATTCACCAATTTAATGATCAATTTCGCCATGAAATAGCCCGGTGCAGCTTTACCACCGAAGATCATTGTCCGGGGCACCATATTAATCGCCGGATTATGCTTAATGCGGTTGTAGAGGGTGATGATAAACAATACATCTAGCAGTTGGCGTTTGTATTCGTGGATGCGCTTCACTTGGATATCGAAAATTGAGTCAGGATTAATCTCAATACCGTTGTGATGCTCAATGTAACTGGCCAGCTTGACTTTATTTTGATGCTTGATTTCGCGCCACTGACGACGGAACTCTGGATCATCCACAAATTCTTCGATGCGTTGCACCTGTTCTAGGTTTTTAATCCAGCCAGTGCCGATTTTGCTAGAGATCAGATTTGCAAGTTTAGGATTGCATTGGCGAATCCAACGACGGGGGGTAACGCCATTGGTTTTGTTGTAGAATTTCTCCGGCCAGATCCGAGCAAATCCCTTGAGGGTGTCGGATTTCAAGAGTTCCGTGTGGAGGGCAGCAACCCCATTAATCGCATGGCTGCCGACGCAGGCCAGGTTCGCCATCCGGATCGATTTTTGGGGATATTCCTCGATGATGGACAGCTCTTGAATGAGAGCATCGAGATCATCGTGGTCGGCGTACCAGGTTTTGAGATTTTCAATAAACCGGAAATTAATTTCGTAAATGATCTCTAGGTGACGGGGCAGTAGCTGCTCGAACATCTCCACGGGCCAACGCTCGAGGGCTTCGGGCATCAGGGTGTGGTTGGTATAGGCAAGGGTTTTTTGGGTGATATACCAAGCCCGATCCCAGGGGAGACTATGTTCATCAATGAAGAGGCGCATCAACTCGGCAACGGCGATCGCCGGGTGGGTATCGTTGAGTTGAACGGTGTAGAAATCGAAGAAATTATCCAGATTGGGCTGTTTCTTCAGGTGCGCCCGGATCATATCCTGCAAGGAAGCGGACACAAAGAAAAATTGCTGTTCTAGGCGCAGTTGACGTCCCTGGGGGGTGTTGTCGTTGGGATAGAGCACCTTAGAAATATTTTCCGAAGAAATCTGGTTGGCGACCGCTCCGTCATAATCCCCGGCATTAAAGGCCTCGAAGTTAAAGCCTTCATCTTCCGCTGCCATCGCACTCCAAAGACGGAGAACATTAACGGTGTTATTGCTATAGCCCGGAACTGGGGTATCGTAGGGCACTGCTTTAACGCGGCGGGCTGGTACCCAGACAGCACAGGGGTAACCCTTATCGCAGTGGTAAATCTCAGTGTGGCCCCCAAAGGGAATTTCCAGGGCCTCAGCTTGGCGACAAATTTCCCAAGGATTACCGTTACGGAGCCATTTATCGGGCACTTCCACTTGCCAACCGTTGCGGATGTATTGGTGGAAAATGCCAAATTCGTAGCGAATCCCGTAACCAATGGCTGGAATTTCGAGACAGGCCAGGGAATCTAAAAAGCAAGCGGCGAGACGACCCAGGCCGCCATTCCCTAAACCAGGATCAACTTCTTCTTCGAGAATATCTTCGAGTTTAATGTTGCTTTCGGCGAGCATTTCGGCGACGGTTTCGTAGATTCCGAGGCTGATGAGGTTGTTGCCCAGGTACCGTCCCATCAAAAATTCTGCGGAAAGGTAGCAAACCGTTTTTGCACCCGTGTTGAGGTAAGTTTGCTCAGTTTGTTTCCACCGTTCTAAAAGGCGATCGCGGACAACATTTGCAAGCGCAACGTAATAATCGCGTTGTTGGGCCGCATCTTTATCACTTCCGGCGGAATAGAAAAGGTGATCGAAAAATGCACGGCGGAGACTTTCTTTGTCCATCCCCGTGCGATCGCCACTCCCCCCAAGGGAAGGGAGGCCATGGGCATTAGTCGCAGAGGTAGAAGGTTGTGTTTGCACAGTAAGTTATCACTCCTAACAAAATAAACGAGGGTCGCGGGTTTGTAGCATTGCAGTGGTAGGGACGTTCCCGTAGTCTGACAACGCGCATGATTCAGTCAATGATTTTAATTAATGGTCAATGGTGAAAATTTCTGTACTGCTACGGCCCACCGTTGTACTGCTATTTTGCAGTCTGTCCTCATAATCATGCAAAAGAATCGTTAATAGAACATGACATTATCAGGACTTATGAATTTCTTTAGCGAAAGATGTCGAAATGTTCTGGAGAACGGATGTTGTAAAGCGTCCTTTGCTTTTAGTCAACGGCCCACCAACCGAAGCCAGGGCCAATAATTCGCACGGTAAGCCACAGTACAACCATGAGACCAATGCCAATCCAGGCACCTTTGGTGGTCAGATTATAAGCTTGTTCTGCTTGGGTTTTGGTGAGGGGTAACCAGGGGTAAATGCGCTGTTCTTTACCATAGTTTTCCTCCATGGATTTCTTGCGGCGCTTTGCTTCTCCCATTGTTTTTTTGTCCTAACTGTTTGAATGGCTTGCATTGTGGGTACTGCGATCGCCATCATATCAAAGTGGCCCTCGGCGATCGCCCTTATGGCAACCAATTTAAAGCAACTTAATCAATTAAGGCCTTCAGCAGCACTTCCGGGAGAGACATGGCCGTCATTTCATCGATGGTGATGGTATCGACAATATCAAACTTCGCCCCAGCCTGACCTAGTTGATCATCGAGGGCTTTGAGATAGGCCTTAGCCTTACGATCTTGGCCCACTTGAATCAGCGAGATCCCGATTTCTTCATCCCGCTCAATTTTATTGGCGGCATCGATAATCACCCGCATCACGGCTTTACTGTCGTCCGGCTCCCCATCGGTAATCACCAAAAATGTTTCACCGTTGGGTTTGGCTTCCCCTCGTTCTTTCCGTTGGAAATAGTTATCGAGGGCATCTTGCAAAACTGCCGCCAAGTCCGTCCGTCCCATGGGCTCATTTTCAGCGTAAACTTGGGTCACTTTATCGGCAGTGACATTGTCGTAACGCCGGAATCGCCCGGAAAACAAGTAGACCGTAATGCCATCGGGGTCAATTTTTTCGCAGGTTTGGGCAAGGGCAAGGGTAGAGTCTTGGGCTGCATCCCAGCGGGTTTTGTCAGAGGTGGGCAGATCGCAGGTGTACATACTGCCACTTTTATCGATGATGAGGGTATAGTCGCGATTTTCGACTAAAGAAATTTCTGCAAGATCTACCATGGGCCTTCTCCGTCACAGGTGGGGTTTTGGGGTTCCCCCTGCTTTAGCCTAGCGAATTTCTCCAGAAAAAACGGGCTCAGTAACAATAGTTTTTGGACATTTCACAACAAATAAAGTTTGGGTGACATCTTCCAGACACTGAGTTAAAGATTACAAGGTTAAACGACAATTTAAGATGCGCCTAACTGGGTGGCGATCGCCTTAATTTTTTCCATTGGCGCATCGGTTTTCAGCGCTTGGGGATTAATGTGGGTGCGACTGGCTTGGAAACCTTGCGCCTGGAGACTATTCAGTAGCGAATCTAATTTCGGCAGATCGATTTTGGCCCGGGCACCAATCTCTTTTAAAGGGAAAAAATAGGGGGGTAAATCATTTTCTAAGGCCATCGTTTCTAGAACCTTGACCACATCCTGCCAGTGCCAGCGTTGGGCGATCGCTAACATTTGCCGTAAATAATCCGGGTGGTGCAGCTTGCCTAACCACATCGGGCCACTGAGGGTTAAGGGCAAATCGTCATGGGCACAGGTCGCCTGGGAGAGTTTACGCCATGTCGGTAGGCCATAGGTGCCGCAGTGGTGACAATAGCCGAGGAAGCCGTAGTTTGTCTCCGTGAGGGTAGGTTTACGGGTCAAACGGGCCATAATCCGGCAAGTATCTCCCCAAAACAACGAAAAAATTGGCTCAATGCCGAAATTTCGCTGGGCTGCCTGTTGGGCGAGGCTCCCTAACAAGAGGCGTAGGCCCTGTTCCTGGACGGCGGGATGCGATCGCCCATAGGCTCCATATTGCCGCAAGGCTCGCTGGGGTTCCCGACCGCTGTAGGTTCGACCATCGGTGCTGGTCAGATACATCAATCCGCCCAGGGTCGTCACGGTGAGGGCATCCTGGACGAAGGCTGACCCAGACCCGAAGGCATCAAAATCAACCAGATCATAGCGATCGCCCATTAAAGACCGTTCCAAACAAAGCTGCCGCAGGGAAAGCACACTAATGCACCGTTGGGCCGCGGGAATTCGCCGCAAATTCGTGGTCAATGTCTCCAGGAGATCTGGGTTTCCTTCATTGGCCCAGACCCAATCGGCTTGGGCTTCTTGGTAGTATCGGAGCGATCGCACCCCCGTCGCTGATAGGCCATCTAGAACCCGCAATTGCCCTTGATTTTGCCGATAGACTGCCGCCGCTAATACCCCTAAATCTCGCACAATGCGGCTGTGGGCCCGGTAGAATCCCCCATCTACCTGAAATTGTATCGACCGCTCTTCAACCAGTTGCACCACAACGCCACCTACTCAGGGATGGTGATGTCAACAGGTTTAATCGTCTCAAACAGACTGCTTAGGGGAGGATCCATGGCGGCGGCATTGCCCACCACCAACACCGTTAGTTGTTCCGGTTTGAGGTAGGTTTGGGCCACCCGTTGTACATCTTCAATGGTGGTTGCTTCCACTTCCCGTTGGTACTGGAAAATAAAATCTTCCGGGTAGCCATAGTACTCGTAGCGCATGAGGCGAGACAGGGTTTGACCTGGATCTTCAAAATTAAAGACAAAGGAATTCAGAATCGAATCCTTGGCATAGGCGAGTTCGGCGGGGGTAATCAGTTCCGTTTGTAGTCGCTTGATTTCCCCTTTCATGGCCGTGATAAAGGGCACCGTCGCCTCGGTACGGGTCGATCCCCCGGCGATAAATTGACCGTCGTAGTCATAACGGGGACTCCACACGCCATATACAGAATAGGCGAGGCCCTGGCGGGAGCGAATTTCGTTAAAAAGCCGCCCCCCAAAGCCATTAATCACACCATTCATCACAGAGAGTTCTGGATAATCAGGGTTACTCAATTGTCCCCCCTGGTGGCCGATCAAAATGCTGCTTTGGGTCAGTTGGGATTGATCAACGAGGAAAGCGCCACTTTGGGCGGGTTGGGTGACAGCGGGTGGAGCAAGGTCAGGACTGGGACTGGGGTTACGCCAGGGGCCGAATTTAGCGGCAATTTTTGCTTTGGTGGCTTCTACGTCGATGTCACCGACAATGCCGAGGATCATTTGGTCAGGGCGGATATAGCTGCGGTAGAAGTTAAATAAATCGACCCGGTCAATGTTATCGAGGGTGGCATATTCGACGGTGCGGGCGTAGGGACTATCGGCACCGTAAATCAGTTTGTCAAATTCCCGGGCGGCGATCGCATCGGGTTCATCGTTACGGCGGGCAATACCTCCGGCGGTTTGTCGTTTCGCGAGATCGAGTTTGTCCTGGGGGAAAGCAGGTTGCTGGAGCACTTCGGCAAATAGATCAAAGACGAGTGCAAAATCTTCTTTGAGGGCACTAAAAGAAGCACTACCAGAAGCTTCCCCGATGCTGGTCTCAATGCTGGCAGCCCGTTGTTCAAGGATGTTATTTAAGGTGTCAGCGGGATGTTTGAGGGTGCCCCCACTGCGCATCACGGTGCCTGTGATACTGCCGAGGCCCACTTTGTCTGCGGGTTCCAGGCGGGAGCCAGTGCGAATCACCATAGATCCCCCCACCAAGGGCAGCGTGTGATCTTCCATGAGATAGACCACCATCCCGTTTTCTAGTTCGTAGCGTTCGTAATCGGGGAGGGTGATTTCGGGTAGGGGAGGAAATTCTAACTCACTGTAATCTTTGGGGGTGAGGGCGATCGCCGGACTGGGGAGCAGTTGTACCGTCACTAAACCGACAAAAAATAAAGTCCAACCGCGTCGGTATAATTTCGAGACCAGGAGACGCATCTTTTTGAGTTGGGGATTTTTCATCGATTTTGTGAGATTGAAGGGCTTCTATGGATTTTAGCAGGGCTGTCCTGGGGATGGGCAGCTAACTCAGCTCGGCAACTTTTTGGTTTTCAATGAGGGTGACATTGCGCAGTAGATCCTCGACGGTAACCCGCAAGGTGCGATCGCCATCGACGAGAAATTGCAACTTAATGCGGTCGGTGCCGGGATAGCCCACGGGGTCGAGCTTGGCAATGGTGCGCGCCCCCTCTCGGTCGTTGAGGGGTTTAACGTTGGTTTGGCTAGCTCCCAGTTGTTGGGTCACGAGGCGATCGCCATCGAAATAAACCTCCGTGCCGCTGCTTTGCTCGCCGAGTTCGCCAATGATCAGTTCGATACTAGGCTGTTGATCCATCGACGCCCCCAGGGTAATTTCCAAGGGTTCTGTCATCGGGTAGGGCTGCCCTTGATTGATAATCGGTTGCCAATCGTGGCGGTTCTGGCGGCGGTTCCAATAGCGAATCCCGTAGCTGTGGTAGAGAAAATCTTTGAGTTCAAACCCCTGGGCCAACTGCAACGCCCCACAGGCGATCGCCCCAAAAGGATTATCCCGTTTGATTTTTTCCGTGGGGAAATAACCCTCTAGCCAGCTTTGCACTAGGGGAATTTGGCTTGTGCCTCCCACCAACAGTACCGCTTCAATGTCCTCTTTGCCGACGCCGTTACGGCGGGCCTGTTGCAAGACCTGGGCCAGCAAATCATCGAGTTGAGCAATGAATCCTTGAGTTTCTAAAATCTCCTCAAAGGCCGACCGACTGAGGCTTAACTCATAGCTTTCAAAGGTTTGGTCATTGTAATAAATCTCCGTCGCCTTAGTCTTTTGGGAGAGGGCAATTTTCAACCGTTCAACTAAACGCAAACTCAGGGCATCCTGGGGGAGGTTTTGTTGGGTCTGGAAATATTCAAAGAGCCAATTATCTAAGTCCGAACCACCGAGATTTTTACCTGCTTTTGCCAGCACTTTTGCGGTTTTGACCTTTTGGGTTTTGCTGTCAGCAAAGGATTTGCGACCCCACTTCAAAATAAAGCCCGTCGGTTTAGTTTGGCCCTGGGCGAGATTCAGATCCACCAGGGAAAAGTCCACGGTGCCCCCACCAAAATCCACCACGAGAATTCGTTTCAAATCTTCAGCCAAGGCCCCATAGCCCAAGGCAGCGGCGGTGGGTTCATCTAAAAGCTGAATTTTTTCTAGTTCCGGCAACTGTTCGCAAAGCCGACTCAGCCAGCTCCGATAGGCTTCAAAGCTATCGACGGGCACGGTCAAAACGAGGCTATCAAGGGATTCTCCCTGGGCTTTGAGTTGGGCAAAAATGCCGTTGAGGAAATATTCCCCCATTTTCTCGAAGGTGATCTTTTCACCATCTAGTTCCGGTAAAAAGCCTTGGATTGCGGTGCCAATGCCCCGTTTAAAGTTACAAAAATAGCGGGGATCGGGGCCGCGATCTAAACCGCGATCGCCAATGGCCTGACCGACGACAACCTTTTGTTTAGAAGCATCTTCGATGTATAGCAAACTGGGGATTAGCGGCGGATTTGGCGCAAGCTGCTGAGAGAGGCCGTCGAGCTTCAGAATTTCCGGTGCCCCTTTGGCGGCATTCCACCGGGTCACTAGGGTATTGCTTGTCCCAAAATCCACTGCGATCGCCATAATGATTTCGTGATTTTCTTGAAAGCTAAACTGGACAATTTTTGTATTGTATCGAGTTCGACGGTTTCCGGTCGCCCTGACCCAATCATTCCCGAAAGCACCAGACACCCAGTAGACTAAAACAGCAGCGGTGGCATTGGGGAAGAAAAACTTTGGCCAAACAACGATTAGACCTCCTGTTGGTGGAGCGTAAACTGTGCGAGTCTCGGCAACAGGCCCAACGGGTAATCCGGGCCGGAGAAGTCAAAGTAAAACAGCAGATTGTGGATAAACCAGGCACTTTGGTTCCTGCGGATGTGGACATTGAAGTCCAGGCGAAACCCCCCTTTGTGTCCCGGGGTGGCGAAAAACTAGCGAAGGCGATCGCCCACTTTCAAATCACAGTCAAAGATCGCATTTGTCTAGATGGCGGGATTTCCACCGGTGGCTTTACCGACTGCCTCTTACAAGCCGGTGCCCAACAGGTCTATGGCATTGATGTGGGTTATGGCCAAGTCGCCTGGAAGATCCGCCAAGATCCACGGCTGATCCTCCGGGAGCGCACCAATTTTCGCCATGTGACCCCGGCTGATCTCTACCCAGAAAGTACAAAAAAACCGACCCTAGGGGTGATGGATTTATCTTTTATTTCCTTGACGAAGGTTTTGCCCACCCTCTGGAGCCTTCTGGATGAGCCGAAGGAAGTGATCCTGTTGGTTAAACCCCAATTTGAAGTGGGACGCGCCCAGGTGGGAAAAAATGGCGTTGTCCGCGATCCCCAAGCCCAGGCCCAAGCAATCTTTTCGGTACTAGAAGCCGCCCAACAACTGGGTTGGCACCCCCAAGGGCTGACCTATTCGCCGATCACTGGCCCCGCCGGAAATGTGGAATATCTGCTGTGGTTAAGTACAGATACTCCCCAAATTAACCTCGATTTAGAGGCTCTAAAACAGCTCACCAAAACGGCGATCGCCACCCTCAGTAAACCAGCCAATTCAGACGAGCAGACAACTGAAAATACTAAAGAATAAACTTAAAATCACGCGTTAAAATTGCGCGAAAGTTTCCCGGGACGGATCTGGGTTAGACGATTTTCTCAAGCGTTGCTCCTTGCTTGCCGCCTCCCCTTCACTGAGTTGTTTCCCTTGAATGCGCACAAGAATTTTTGGCCCAGAGGTTGCCAAGCGGAACACGAGACCATCCTTAGCCACACATTGTTCAACCCGTTGATCCTCGATGTAGGTGCCGTTGGTGCCAAGATTAACAATGGACCATTCTTCTCCCTCTAGTCGCAGTTCAACATGGTGGCGAGAAACCACTGCACTGTAGAGAACCACATCATTATCAGTTGAACGGCCAATACTGATCGTGGTTTCGGTCTCAAAAGACCAATTTTGCATCGGAGTAGCTTGGATGGGATGAAGTAAGGTCAGAATAATCACGGATTAACAAGGGTTTGCGGATGGGGCACGGCACTAGAAAAAACGAAAATTTTAGAGATGCGGCTCGTGAAATAAAGACTTTTGACCCTATTTTACCCTTAAGGGTAGTCGAACTTACCGATTAGATTATCTTTCCTCGCCCAAGATGATCTCAGAAAATTTGATGTCCGTAACACTGATGAGATCAAGAAAATCAAAGAAAAAACACCACACTTGATCCTTGGTATTAAAAAACCCCCTACGGCTGTGTGGAGCACTGCTGCTATCCGTCGCTGTAGAGGGCTTGACTGTGGTGATGACGTTTGATGAGGGAACGATTAGCTATGACTGACAGGGTTTTCTGCAATATTCAGCACTTGGGAAGTCAGCCTAAAATTTGTGCGCATACAGTACCTCCGCGTCACAGATGTAAGTGATCCCTGAATAGTCATCGAAAAACTGGGCGGCAACCTCATCCGAAATCTTTAGAGCCATCTCTCGACTAGCGGTCAGTACCTCAATTTTTACATTCGAGGAAGTGTCAGAGACGTTGGGCTGTCCCGATGAGCGCACGTTGCGGCTCCCTTTACCGCCGGCGGGCACCACCGTGTAACCGGTTGCTCCAACACCATCGATAATTTTGGCGATTTTTTTGAGTAATAATTTTTCTGTAACGATGACGAGCTTAATGGCTTGCTGAGTCATGGGGGGTTCCTCTTGACGCGTGATGTATGGCGAGTCGAAAAAAATTGTCGCTTTTCTATTAAAAATATGGGTTGCGACAATCAAAGACAAGACTCTATGGTTTTGTCTTAAACCATATCTTTAAGTCTATGCCAAAGGATACCCTCTATTGGAAAGGATTGATTTAGATTAATCGAAGCATTTTATAAAAAACGCTTATCCCTTTAGTGCCGCGATCGCCTTTTAATCACTGGTTTGAACGCTGTTTGCAATGGAACCCGTCAAATCCTAATTCATCGTCTAACGACAAGCCAGCCCTTGAGAATCACCCTCGTCACAGCAGATATTTTTCTAACGGATGTTGGCCTCGTAAGTTGATCTAATCCACGGATACAGATCTAGGAAAGTTACGCATAGCATGGCCATTTAGATTCGATTCATAAGCTTGGGTTATCAAAAGATTCAGCAAGTTTAAGGCGATTTTTAACAAAAAAGGCCACTTGTTGACCCGGCATTGTATAGACTAAAAAACATGGCATTCACTCAATCCATAGGCTTATTTCTATGGATTGGGCTTACTCAACTATTTAAAAAATTCAACTTAAAGTCGCCATGGATATTGCATTGGTGGTTGTTGGCTACGTTCTCTGTTTTAAACGGGCACGTGATTGTTCGGAAATACATACAAACAGCATGGAGTAAAAAGCAATGAAAAAATTTGACGCGAGACCATCGCAACCCACCTTAAATGCAGATGAGGGGTGGGTAGTGCAAGTGTATGGTAGTGACCGCCGCTTACTTTGCGTTTTAGAGCCTTCCCACGGTTGGATGTTTTTGATCGGTTGTGGGGTTGGTTTACTGCTTTCTGTTATCTGGGTGAACATTGCCCCTTACAGTCCCCCTTTAGAAAGTCCTGCACCGGAACAGTCTCCTGCTTTGCAAGTGGACTAAATTCTCCCCTTGGAGGCACTCAATACAGCGAGAAATAAATCAAGGGATAGCTTGGTTGCACGAACAATAGGCGATCGCCATTTACTTGAACACCATTCACCTTAACTAGGAGCAATGAAGACAATAGAAAAGAAAAACTTATGAATTAAATTTGACATTGCGTATCAAATCCAGGCTGAAAAACGTAAAAATCTGCGCAATTCAAGATAGACTTAAGCACATAGAAATTTGGGTGTTAATAGAGCTAAATCTATAAAAGCCCGATAACAGATTTTCGCATCGTACCCGCGCTGTAGGTGTGAAGCTCTGCAGCCTTACTATTCAAAGCTCACAATTACCGCTCTTCATGGGAGGAAGCGGAAGGAGGTATTAGTGGATTTTTTGTCCGATTTTTTGACGAAATTTGGGTCGCAGTTGCAGTCCCCGACGCTCGGCTTTTTAATTGGCGGTATTGTCATTGCCGCCTTCGGTAGCCGACTTACAATCCCCGATGCAGTGTATAAGTTCATCGTTTTTATGCTGCTCATCAAAGTCGGTTTGAGCGGCGGTATTGCGATTCGTAATGCCAATATCACGGAGATGCTCTTGCCTGCGTTATTTGCTGTGCTCATGGGCATTCTGATCGTTTTTATTGGGCGTTTTACCTTAGCAAAGCTGCCAGGTATTAGGACCGTAGATGCAGTGGCAACTGCCGGCTTGTTTGGGGCAGTGAGTGGTTCGACCCTTGCTGCTGGAATCACGGTTATGGAAGGGCAAGGTGTTTTCTACGAACCTTGGGCAGCGGCACTTTATCCTTTTATGGATATTCCCGCCCTGGTGACAGCGATTGTTGTAGCCAGTCTTTATAAGAGCAAGCAGCGCGAGGTTGAAGCCGATGATTTCAGCAAACAACCCGTTGTCGCTGGTGAATATTCTGGTGAACCCGTTTATCCCACCACGAGGCAGGAATATCTGGGTCAAAAGCGTGGTAAGGCTACTAATCGGGTTGAAATTTGGCCCATTGTTAAGGAAAGTCTCCAGGGTTCTGCCCTATCAGCATTGTTGCTTGGTCTTGCTCTCGGTTTATTGACTCGGCCGGAAAGTGTCTTTGAAAGTTTCTATGAGCCCCTCTTCCGTGGTTTCCTTTCGATTTTGATGCTGGTGATGGGGATGGAAGCTTGGTCTAGGCTTGGGGAACTGCGCAAAGTTGCTCAATGGTACGCTGTCTATGCGTTTATTGCGCCGCTACTCCATGGGTTTATTGCCTTCGGTCTCGGCATGATCGCCCACTATGTTACAGGGTTCAGTCCTGGTGGTGTTGCCCTCTTAGCGATTATTGCGGCCTCTAGTTCGGACATCTCCGGGCCACCTACTTTACGGGCTGGGATTCCGTCTGCCAACCCTTCTGCTTACATCGGTTCGTCTACGGCCATCGGTACTCCTGTGGCGATCGCCATCGGCATTCCTCTCTATATTGGTCTTGCCCAAGCAATTATGGGTGGCTGATCTAAAATCGGTCATCGTCAAATAATCCAGAATTTCGATCATGGTCTGCATTGTCTCCGGTCAATCGTCGGGCGATCGCAAAAAATAAACACTAGCAAGTCGAGGTTTAGCCTCGGCTTTTTTTGTTGCAGGGGTCAAAGTTTTGGCTTCAGAGGAGATTCCACTAGGGTTTAAGCGAGCGAGAAGGGTGTCTTTTGGGAAGCTTGATTTTTGTGAAGTCTTTGGTAGCTGTATGACTTGTTACAGCTTCAGTCGCTCAATGCTTGATACATCTAGCTAGCTGGGACGATTGAAGCACAGAAGGCAGTGGTCTGTTTGGCGATCGCCTGAACTGTAGCTTGATCTTTGGCCCCACTTCACAGCAGGTTCGAGGGTAATGGCATGGTAAATAGTCTAGAAGGTTACAACCCCGGAGATTTTTATGATGAGCTTTTTGCGGAGCAGGGGATACCACGACCAGCCGCTGCGGCGTTGATTCAGCATATTGGTAAGTTCCCCCTCAACGTCCTGGAACAACAACAAAAATCTGCGCAAAATATGTTGTTCAAGTTGGGCGTGACCTTCAATGTTTACAGCGATAACCAGGGGACAGAGCGGATTTTTCCCTTTGATGTGATTCCCCGGATCATTGCCCAGACGGAGTGGGACTGGCTCGAAAAAGGCTTACAACAGCGCATTGAAGCGTTAAATCATTTCCTTGACGATATTTACAATGAACAGCGCATTATCAAGGATCAAGTGATTCCGCGCCATGTGGTGGAATCAGCGTCAGGCTACTTGAAACCCTGCATTGGCCTCAAACCCCCCAAGGGCAAATGGTGTCACATTACGGGTACTGATTTGGTGCGCGATCGCCAGGGGCAATGGTATGTCCTCGAAGATAACCTCCGTTGTCCGTCGGGGGTTTCCTACGTTCTCGAAAATCGTCGGGTGATGAAAAGTCTTTTTCCGAGCTTTTTTAATACCCTAAAGATTCAACCCGTCGATGACTATCCGGGACAATTGCTAAATCTGTTAATGAATTTGGCCCCCGATCACATTGCCGATCCCTGCGTTGTGGTGCTGACACCAGGCATTTACAACTCTGCCTATTTTGAACATTCTTACCTCGCCCAGCAAATGGGGTGTGAGTTGGTCGAAGGGCGAGATTTGGTCGTGGTGGATGGCTATTTACAGATGCGCACCACCAAGGGATTGCAACGGATTGATGTGATTTATCGGCGCATTGATGATGACTTTTTAGACCCGTTTGTTTTTCGCTCGGATTCGGTGCTTGGGGTGCCGGGCCTGATGGAAGTCTACCGCCAAGGACGGGTGGCGATCGCCAACGCGCCAGGAACAGGGATCGCCGATGACAAAATGGTTTACGGCTACGTTCCCCAGATGATCCGCTACTACCTTGGCGAAGACCAAATTTTGCCCAATGTCGAGACTTATTTTTGTGAAGATCCCCAGCAGCAATCCCATGTGTTGAACCATTTAGACGAGCTTGTGGTGAAGGCCACAGATGCCTCCGGGGGCTATGGGATGTTGGTCGGCCCCCATGCCAGCCCCACCGAACGGGAACAATTTAAAGGCTATATCAAAGCTAACCCCAGAAAATATATCGCCCAACCCACATTATGTTTATCGCGAGTCCCGACCCTAATTGATGGCGCATTTGTCGGCTGTCACGTGGATCTGCGGCCCTTTATCCTCAACGGTGGCGATCGCACCTATGTTAACCCCGGTGGCCTGACCCGTGTCGCCCTCAAACAAGGCTCCCTAGTCGTTAACTCATCCCAAGGGGGCGGCAGCAAAGATACCTGGGTGATTAATACCAAGGCCGCCTAAAAAAATTACGCCAAACTGCAAACTCCCTACTACACCCTATCCCTAAGCAAATTCGAGGAGTAAAGATCCACCATGTTGAGTCGTGTTGCTGATTCTATTTATTGGCTCAATCGTTACGTCGAACGGGCCGAAAATGTTGCTCGCTTTGTGGAGGTCAATTTAACCCTCTTGTTGGATACGACAACCACCACCAACTATTGGCAAGCTCTGATCACCACCACAGGAGATTCTGCTCTATTCCGCGAGTCCTATGGCGAAGCCACCAGCGAAAATGTCCTGCAATTTTTAACCTTTGATCAGAACTACCCCAGTTCAATTGTGTCCTGTCTCAAACGGGCGCGGGAAAATGCCCACGCTGTCCGGGCCAATATTTCTTCTGAAATGTGGGAACAGCTCAACGAGCTTTATCACACAGTACAACGGGCCGCGAGTCAGCCCATGACCCTAGAGGAGCGTTATCAATTTTATCCTGCCATTCGCATGGGGAGTCATCTGTTTGCGGGCATTATGGAAGCGACAATGTCCCACAATGAAGGCTGGCACTTTGGCCAGTTAGGGCGTCTCCTGGAGCGGGCAGATAAAACAGCGCGAATCCTTGATGTGAAATACTTTATCCTCTTGCCTTCTTTGCAGGATGTAGGGAGTCCTTTAGATAATTTGCAGTGGATTGCCCTGCTCAAATCTGCCAGTGCCTACGAGATGTACCGCAAACGCCAACATCGGATTACCCCAGAGAATGTAGCCGCCTTTTTGATCTTGGATGCACAGTTTCCCCGGTCGATTTGTTTTTCGTTGCTCGAAGCCCAAAAATCTCTCCATTGCATTGCCGGGACTCCCGTTGGGAGCTGGAGTTGCTCTAGTGAGCGCTCCCTTGGTCGCCTCTGTTCTGCGTTGGACTACATGACGATGGATGAAATTTTTGACCAGGGCCTCCATGAATTTCTTGACGATCTTCAGAGTAAATTGAATCGCGTTGGTCAGGATATTTATGAAGATTTCATCGCTGTCCCCCTGGCGGTTTAGTTTGAATTGACTGTTTACTTTTTTAGGCCTGTGTTGTGCGCTATCAGATTACCCATTCGACCCTCTACACCTATAGTCATCCCGTAGAACTGGGCAGTCATTGTGTCAAATTATGTCCACGCACCGATGGCCAGCAACGGCTCCGGCAGTTTCACTTAGAGGTTGACCCGCTACCCCGGCAGCACACCCGCCTCCTGGATCCAGATGGCAACGTGGCAGATCGCTTCTGGTTTGATCCGCAACCTGTACAGTCCCTAAAGTTCGTCACAACGGCAGAGGTGGAAGTCGTTTGTCAGAATCCCTTTGATTATCTTGCGGCTCCCTGGGCGATCGCCTGCCCCTGGGACTACCCCAGTTCCCTCGCCCTCAGACTTTATCCCTACCGACAACTCACCACTCCCCATCCCCGCGTCGTGGAGTTAGCCCAGGATCTCTTGCACCAAGTAGAAGGAAATGCCGGCCTCTTTGTGAGCCAACTGACCCAGCGCATCTATGAAGATTGCCGCTATATCCATCGCCTTGAAGGGGCACCCCAACTTCCTGGGATCACCCTCAGCCAGCGGACAGGTACCTGCCGTGATTTTGCCTTGTTATGGGTTGAGGCCTGTCGAGTCGCTGGTCTAGCGGCACGGTTTGTCAGTGGCTACCAACGGGGCGATGAAACCACAACCCAACATGAACTCCATGCCTGGGGAGAAGTGTATATGCCGGGAGGTGGCTGGCGTGGCTTTGATCCCACCTTGGGTTTAGCGGTCACAGACGGTCATATCGCCGTTGCGGCAACGGGAGATCCCCGACGGGCGGCCCCTGTATCGGGAGATATCCAGAGTCCCTTGGGGAGACCCCAGACGAGCTTGGTTTGCGATATTCGTCTGGTTGATGATGTGCTTTTTTCCCAAACACAATCACAATCGCAATAATTCTCTAGGGTCTATCATCAGTTAAGCCAGAGGATGGCATTAGCGAATCATTTCTATATGCCAAACCCCGTTAACTTGACAGCTTTACGGAAAGCTTTCACCATGAAATCGGTTCAGTTAACTTGAGCAGAATACTTTTTATTTTCTCTCAGTACTGATGGCATTGTTGCCAATCCTAAAATTTTTGTTGAATTATTCTCCTAATTATATTGAGTTTCACTACAAACTGAAGCCACACATTTTATGAGCCAAATTACAGAAACCATTATTAACAGTCTACAAGCCATTTTAAGTATCGGTATTCAACGAATCCCTGGCTTGCTAACTGGAATCATTATTCTATTTTTAACAAGGTATTGCTCGGAAATTTTCCAGAAAATAACCAAAGAAGTTACCGCCAAAACCATCAAAAATCATTCACTACAAATTCTGGCTGACAAAGGCGTTTATGTGGGGACATGGGTTTTAGGTGTTTTATTTGCCTGTGTAGTCGCTTTTCCTGGCCTGAGTTTAGGGGATATTGTTGCCACTTTAGGGGTGGGTTCAATCGCCATTGGTTTTGCGTTTCAGGATATCGTCAAAAACTTTTTTGCGGGGATTATCCTACTGGTTGAGGAGCCTTTTCGCATCGGTGATGAAATTGCAGTCAGTGATTACCAAGGTATTATTGAAGATATCAGCATCCGCACAACGAGCATTCGCACCTATCAGGGGGAAAAAGTCTTGTTACCAAATGCCAGCGTGTTTACTGATGCGGTAATGGTGAAAACAGCTTATCCTAATCGGCGCACTGATCTCGGTGTGGGGGTAGATTACAATACGCCCCTGCCAATGGCCAAGGATTTATTACAGCAAACGATTTGTGATTTGGATGGCGTTTTAGCACAGCCTGCCCCCGAAATTGATCTCGTCAGTTTTGGCGATAGTTCCATTGACTTTATTGTCCGCTATTGGACAACGCCTAAACAAAAAGAAGTTCGTCGCGTCCAAACCCTGGCAATTATTAAGATCAAAGAAGTATTCGACGCAGCTGATATTAATATCCCCTATCCTATTCGCACTTTATATTATTACAATCAGGATAAATACAATGATTATTTGCCCAGCCAATTACCTGCAGGAGATGATACTTAGAAAGCTGATTTGAAAACCGAATATTTAATTTGTTGACTCACACAAAAAATTACTTTAGATACCGATGATTACCTCTGACAAACTGGATAAACCCGATTGGCTCAGTACTATCTTTCAGGTCAAGGGGGCTGTCTTGTCTATGATTTTGCCGCGCATCCTTTTTTTCTGTATTTTGACTGCGGCATTGACATTTATCTACCTCCAGGGTTTACCTATCTATCTTGAGAAACTGGGAGATTTGACCACAAATGTTATTTACAATCTGATTCTGGGTTTGCTCATCGTTTTTCGCACCAACACATCCTACGAGCGTTTTTGGGAAGGGCGAAAAGCATGGGGAGGAATCGTTGTGAATATCCGTAACCTTGCCCAGGAAATTTTGATTGGGATTACGACCTCAACAGAAAAAGAAATACAGGGCAAAAAACAAGCTTTAAATCTACTGCTTGCTTTTGCGATCGCCACCAAGTTGCACCTACGGGGAGACCAAGTAAACGACAGACTAGAAGCATTGGTCGAGCCGGAGCAGGTCACGCAACTGAAAGACTCAAAAAATCGCCCCTTTGATATTCAATTTTGGTTACGCACCTATCTACATCAGCAACTCAAGCTGAAAAATTTTGGGGATGCGCAGCTAAATATGACCACCGGTATGCTGAATAATCTCACGGATAGTGTGAGTGGTTGCGAAAGAATTTTAACCACGCCAATTCCAATTACTTATCGTGTGTATTTGAGACGCTTGATTTTAATTTATTGTTTTGGTTTACCATTCCGCCTGGTGCCAGAGATGACCTGGTGGGCAATTCCGATTGTAGCAGTGGTCAGCTTCTTGCTATTGGGTGTCGAAGAAGTGGCCCGGGAGCTAGAAAATCCCTTTGGTTTTGATGTAAATGATTTGCCCCTAGACGATCTTTGTGACGTGATCGAAGGCAATCTTGAGCGTGTTTCTAGTTTGCATGCCCAAGGGAAAGAATTAGCTGCTGTATCGTGATTGGAGGACTAAAGAAAATCTGTCCCATTGCTTGCGGGATCTTGTCCCTGCTGATTTAAGTCACGATTCCATTCCACCCCTGGCATTGCTTCAGAGGCTTGCTTGAGGGCGTTTTCCCAATAGCGACGAATTTTGAGTAAATAAGGGTCCCGGGCTTCTAACCGCAGACGGTGCTGGATTTTCAAGCTATTGACTGCATAGGAGATCATATCGATGGGAGGCCCCACAGAAAGATTTGAGCGCATTGTGGAGTCGATGGAAAGGAGGGCAGATTTGGCGATCGCATCTAAAGAAGACTCATAGGAAAGGGTGCGATCCAAGATCGGTTTGCCATACTTCGTTTCGCCAATCTGTAGATAAGGGGTCTCTGGGGTCGCGCGAATACAATTTCCCTGGCTGTAGATGAGAAAAAGCTCCGGCGGTGCCCCGGCAATTTGCCCAGCGAGGAGAAAATTACACTGGAAATCAATGTGATCCTTTTCGAGCCAAGGTCGATCTTCCTGTTGCAGTTGGCGAGTCTTTTTGCCAATGTAGCGGGCGGCATCATAAAGACTAGGAATCGTATGGAGATTATGGGGCGTACCACTGCGAATCTCCTGTTCTAGTTGATAGGTGATGGCTTGGGTAATGGATAGATTGCCCGAAGTACAGAGAATAAGCACCCGTTCCCCTGGGCAGGAAAAATCAAATAACTTTTGATAGGATGAAACGTAATCAACCCCCGCATTGGTGCGTGAATCGGCGGCGAGAATAAAACCCTGGCGAACTAAGATTCCTAAACAATACGTCAATCTTGATGACCTCGTTTGACCTGATGGGATTCACAGAAAAAATTTTGGGTTGGCCGATCGTAACCTGTCAGGATATGGACGACAAAAGCCAGTTGCTGTCACGTTAATCATCGCATATCTTCCAAGCTGCGCGAGCATTATTTTTGCAAATTATTGTTGGAGTTTCCCCATGAATTACGTCTGTTATCTCGGTTCTGGGCAACGGCTTGATTTGGCGAACCAAGGCTCCCATACCGTTATTACCCTCAGCCAAAGTGGCCCCGGACAACAACAACAAAGCACAAACCGTTACCTAACGGGCACCTGGACGGCACAACCAACGGTGATGCAAGCGGGCGGGATCACGGTGATCACGGTTTTTAGCGCGACAAAAACAACGCAAATTACTGTACAAGGTCAGGCGATCGCCCTTTGTGAACAACCCCTCAATTTACAGGGTGCCCAATCGCTGCCTTTAGAGCAAACGGCGGCGAAATCTCCGGAGCTAATGTCACCTTTAGAACCTCTGCCCCCACTCAAAATGGGCAACATGGAAATGAAAATGAAGCCGATGGAAATGCGCCTGGGCAATATGGAAATGCGGATCAATGATCTGAATCAACCGGCCCAGCAGCAACCGACGCCAGCAGCAAATTCGGCAGCAAATAATAAGCCAAAACGGTTTTGCGGCCAATGTGGTCAAGCCATTACCGCAGGTGATCGCTTTTGTACCCAGTGCGGTCAGCCTTTGTCGCCCTAGCGATAGCGCTTAATCTAAGGGTTCCATCGTTGAAATTACTGAAAACCTTTTTTCCGGGCCTTGCCTTGGGGCACCTGTTGCAACCAAAGATCAATTTGCTCTGTATCCAGTTGCAGTTGCTGCAAAAGAGCTTGGACATTCGCACGGGTATATTTTTCTGGGGGGCCTGGGGCGATCGCCTCTCCCTGAGCAGCCAAATGTAAAACGGCGGTAAATAAAGAAGCGGCCTGAAGAATTGGCGTTGTCTCTAGCCAAACGGGGAGAATCCGCACCTCAATCGTGTTTTTGTAGGGTAGGGCATTGATGCAGTTCACCAAATTAAAATCACAATATTTTGTCAGCTTGAGGCGATGGAGTTGCTGCTGGACGGCGGGCCAGGGAAGTTGTCGAAATTCCGGCTGGTTCACGGTGGTGAAAAGGGTTTCGGGCCAGGGGCCGAGGCGACGACAATGGGGATTCGTGCCCATAAGAGTTTTGAGAATAGCCCCATAGCGCCACAACAGATTCACTAAATTGGCGATCGCCGGGGCTGACTGGAGGGGCGTCGCCTCAAAATGAAGGTGAGTTGCGCCTTCAACGGGAGCTGTAAATTTTAGGTGCCGCGCTAAGGATAATAGGGTTTCTAATTGATGCTCGTGGTCTGTCTCCAGGGGCGCTGTAATCAATTCACAGGGACGTTCTCGTTCTCCGGGTAGTGGGGCGGCGATCGCCACGGATGCCCCGCTTTGATCATTCACCCGCCGCATCCCCCCTGGCCCCGGTTCTGGTACCGTGCCAAACAAATCGCCGATAGGTTCCATCACGGTTTCTAAAGGGGCTTTAGCCTCGGTCTGACGGGCAATCAAACGCAGCAGACGCTCGTCATCACTGACAATGCGATACCAACCTGCCTGGGGTTTGGCCTGGCGATTCAAGTCTTTTTGTAACGTTAGATCATCGACACATTGGGCGATCATCCGTTGCTGGGGATCTCGGATCTCAAAGCCGAGGGTTAAATTGTGGAAGACTGGTTTACCCGGTACTTTGCTGGGTTCCGATTGGGGGTGAAAAAAGCGATGGACTTGCCCCCCCTGGGCAGTGGCGATCGCCGCTGCTAGATCCTGACGACTGCTTCCTGATGGTGCCAATAACTCAATTTCAAAGCCAATTTTCCAATCTAGAGTAATCACAGTTTTTGCGCCTCGGCCCTTGTCTGTTGTCGTCGATGTTTATCAAAAAAAATGTGGGAGATGATGGCTCACCTCCCAAGACGATTGCCGCTTAGAAACCCATCGCATAGAGGGGCTGGGGCGCACCCGGATCGGAAGAATAGCGATATTGAATTTGATTGAAATGATAGTCCAAATGAATTTCCATATTGCGTGAAGCGTCGAAGAGGGTCACCACCAACGGATCCCGCTCAATTTCATTGAAGTAAAAAATTTCTTCCCCGGCAGCAGTAAGCTCGACCCATAGACCATCGGCCCGTTGGACAAAATAACCCAAAGTGTGGCCATCACGATTCAAATTCTCAAAGGCGATGGTTTCGACAATCGCGGTGGGATCATAGTGGGATTGCTCGGCGTAGGCCATCTCAACGATGTCATGGGCAACACCCGGTAAGCCCCATTCCAATTTGTCAGCGATGGTTGTTTTTGCTTCAGTCACAGACACATCCCAATATTCAGCGACGACAACCATATCTTCATAGCTAAAGCCTTCGTCGGTATAGTTGCAAAGACCTTGGCCACCGTAATAGTCCCGGGCCGCCGTTAATTTACTTTCAACGGTTTGATAGTCACCATCCTGGAGGAGTTTGCCGGCACTGACCTTGGCATTACCGGGGCCTTCTCCCCAGAATTCCCCCAGCATTTTTGCGTCGCACCAGGTGTAATCTTCAAAAAATAGGGACGTTGCATCCTGGGCGGGGCTTACGGTTAAAGGGGAAGCGGTGGTAGGAAGGGCATTGGCGGAGAATCCGGACACAAATACTGCACCAGTGGCAATCATTTGTAAGAGGGTGCGGGGGGCGGTAAAAAGTGTGGTTGTCATGGCTCTTGATTTTAAGTGGGAATTTTTGTGTGTTGCCCAGTCTTAGTTGTGCCGCCTATTTACTGATGCACTTTGTGGGGCGATCGCCACTGCAACTAGGCTTGATCGACGCGCCGTTCAGCGAGTTTGAGACGAATTTCTTCGTGGTACTGCTGGGTGATGGGATAAAAGTAGGCGAGTCCTAAGCCAATGATAAGCGCAAGGGTCGGTAAGGGGGCGATCACTTTAATTCAGGTTAAGACGACTTTTCTCCAAAGAAAGTACGTTACAGATTTGTATTTTTGAGATGAAGGCTTAGTGGAAAGGGAAGACGATCTTCTCTCTGTAAATTTTTTGGAGTGGATAGGACCCTACTCCTCTTATCTTCAGTTTCGGTCAAAAGTTCCAGACATTTAGCTTTCTGCCGAGAAATCGCTGATCTGAAAATTTCAAACAAATGAGCTAAGATCTCGCAACCAGTTATTAAACAGTTTCTCAAGTTTAATAGCCTAATCGTGTGAGGAAAAAATGAAAACATCTCTATCTCTCTGGAAGTCTCTATCCATTGCTTCGGCTGCTGTTGGCGTCTCCGTTGCCACTGCTGGCACCGCCCAAGCCCAAGCAAATAACAGCGAACTCCTTAATCAAATCAACACCTACAGTCAAGATGACATTGCTCAGGTAAACAGCGTTTTCCAACTCAGCGATGTTTCTCCCTCTGACTGGGCTTTTGATGCGCTTCGTAACCTAGTCGAAAACTACAACTGTATCGTTGGTTACCCCGATGGCACCTATCGTGGCAGTCGTCCTCTCAGTCGTTACGAATTTGCGGCTGGTCTGAACGCTTGTTTACAACAAATCGAGCGGATGATTCAAAGTGGTGGTTCTGAAGTAACCCCCGAAGATCTCGCTGCACTCCGTCGCTTGATCAACGAATTTGAAGCGGAACTCGCTACCCTCGGTGCTCGTGTTGACGATCTCGAAGGCCGTGTTGAGTTCCTCGAAGATCACCAGTTTTCTACCACGACCAAGCTCAGTGGTGAAGTTGTTTTCGCCATCCAAGATAGCTTTGGTGATACGGTGTCTGATGGCGGTGTCGATGAAGATGACACAGCAACAACCTTCAGTGATCGCGTTCGGTTAACCCTCGAAACCAGCTTCACTGGTAAAGACACTCTGATTACCCGTTTAACAGCCGGTAATTCGGCAAGCTTGACGCCTGAAATCGGTGGTGGTGTGGGTTTTCAAACCTTCAATCTTGACACCGATGGTAATGATGTCGTTATCGACTGGTTGGCATACTACTTCCCGCTCAGAAGAGCAAACGTTTATCTAGCAGCCTTTGGTGGTCTCCACAGTGATTACACAAGTACCACTTTTGGCGCCAATGGTTTAGAAGATTTTACCGGTGCTTCTGGTTCTCTAACTCAACTTGCAGCGTCTAGCCCCATCTATACCATTGGTGGCGGCTCTGGTCTTGGTTTCAACATGCCTCTTGGCCCTGTTGATATTTCCTTGGGTTACTTAGCTGATGAAGCCAGCTCTTCTGCCGAAGGTGATGGTCTTTTTAACGGTGAATACGGTGCTTTGGCACAGATTGCTTTTAACCTCGGTGAGCGTGCTGAGCTCGGCGTAACATACGTCAACAGTTACCATGACAGCGGCGCGATCTTCGACTTTGGTGGTGGTGCTGCCGTAAATGGAACATTTGCAGCTAACGGACTGAGTGTCGGTGATCTCGAAGCAAATACTTATGGTGTCCAAGGAAAGTTCTCCCTCACTGACAAAATTGATATTGCCGCCTATGGCATGTATTCCGATATCAATGTTATTAGTGGTGGTGACCTTGACGTATACAGCTATGGCTTAGGTGTCTCTTTCTCTGATCTTGGTAAAGAAGGGAATGTGCTTGGTTTGTTTGCGGGTGTCCCCCCTTACCTTGATGGGTCTGGACAAGTAGCCTTTGATGGTGATGAGACTCCGATTCAAGTGGAAGGTTTTTACAAGTATCAACTTAACGATGGGATTTCCATTACTCCTGGTTTAATTTGGCTAAGTAATCCAGGCGAAGGTGCCTATGGTGAAGAAGATGCACTCATTGGTACTCTCCGCACCACCTTCACGTTCTAAGCAGGTTTATCTCACCTAAAATCGTTTGTTTTTTCACACATTTTCTTTGTGAGCCTCGCCTCCGGGCGAGGTTTTTAATTATCTGCTATCTGAGTTTCAGAGTTAATGACTTTTGTCGGAGGCTTCGTCTAATGGAAAAGAGTGCGAGATTTGAAAATCTATTCACACTAGCATTTAGACTAGGCTTGATCGACTCGTCGTTCAGCAAGCTTGAGACGAATTTCCTCGTGGTATTGCTGAGTAATGGGATAAAAATAGGCCAGCACCAGCCCAATAATGAGGGTAATGGTTGGTAAGGGGGCGATCGCAAAGCGGATTGCTAGGAGGGCAGAATCAGGTTGCACGGGGGGCGCTTGACCCGGAATAGATTCAACGAAACCGGCCCAGGCGAGGGCTTGACCCACCAGAAATAAGCTAATAGCCAGACCTATTTTCTGGAGGAGCACCATAAAGCCATAAAAAACGCCTTCCCGCCGTTGTCCGGTGGTGAGTTCATCTAGTTCAATCACATCGGGCACCATCGACCAGGGGATCAGATAGCTCACGGACACCCCACAGCCAGCCAAGATTGCACAGGCAAACATTAAACCGATTTGTCCCGGTTGTAGGAAAAATAACCCCACCTGGGCAATAATCCACAGGAAAACGCCCCCAAAATACACCGTTTTTTTCCCTAAGTGTTGACTGAGGGCGCTGGCCACAAATAAAAGCACCAGGGCTGTTCCCTGTACCGCCAGAGCCACATTGGGAAACATCGCATCTGGTAGGCCCATCCAGTTGATCACGAAATAGGGCAAGATCGAAGCGGTTAATTGAATCGCCAGCCAAGAGGCCAGATAGATCCCAATCACGAAGAGAAAGGGTTTGTTACTAAAGGCAATTTTCAGTTGCTCCCGGAAGGGAATCGGGGCCGCAAGATCCGTTTGTTCAGCCAAAGGTACTGTTAAATGGGGTTCCGGCACAGAGCGCACGAATGTCCAACCCGCCACCGCCAGCAATAGCCCCGCAGAAATAAACAAAAATGGCCATAAAATTGGCCCCTGGAGCAACCCCAACCCAGCCAGGCCACTCACCCCAGCCATTCCCCATAACCCTTGACCCAATCGCTGTCGTTGCCGAGGGTTTAGGATTGGTGATCGCCCCTTTTCTTGAAGCCGCAACGTACACCACAACAGCGCCAAGCCCGCAAACACTGAACAAACGAGCCCCAGAAGGCTGTACTGCTTTAGGGGATCATCGGGATAAGCTTGAAAGATCAACCGCGCCACAATCAGCGAAAAAATACTAGAGCCAATGGAAAAACTAAACCGAAAACTATTGAGGCTGGTGCGTTCGTGGTAATCCTGGGTTAACTCTGGAGTGAGGGCAGCATAGGGCAAATTGACCGCTGTGTAGGCCAGATTAAATAAAATCCCCATCACAATGTAGTAGCCAAACAAAAACCAATCATTCACTTGATCAATTTCGCTCAATTGGGGAACCAACCACTGCCCAAAAAAGACAAAGACAAAGGGAATAATTCCCCCCAGCATCCAGGGCAAGCGTCGGCCCCAGGGATGACGGGTGCGATCGCTCAAAACCCCCACAATCGGATCATTGATGGCATCGGAAATTTTGCCGATCATCAAGATGCTCCCCGCCAGGCCCGGTGGTAAACCCGCCACTTGGGTAAAAAAGTACAACAGAAAGAAAACCAAGACATTTGCCGTGAGAGCTGGCCCAATATCGCCTGCCCCAAAGGCAATTTTTGTCGATAGGTTGAGTTTTTCTGATGGGGGATGGAGCGGCTGGGTCATGGCAGGGACGCCCGCTTGGGGGCGCAAAGAAACTGCTTGCAATTGTAGTGGCTGCTACGGTAATCGGCGATCGCCAACTCAGAAACGGGGAATGTAAAATAAAATTCACGCCTTTTCGTAACCAAATCCCTATGCAATCTTCCTTGATCAATGGCCGTTACCAAATCGTGAAGACCCTCGGACAGGGTGGATTTGGGGATACCTTTTTGGTGAAAGACCTACAACTGCCCTCCCAACGGCAATGTGTGCTGAAATCCCTCAAGGTACAGGCCACCAGCCCCCAAACGGTCCAGGAGATGCAGCGACGCTTTCAACGGGAAGCCGCCATCC
Source organism: Picosynechococcus sp. PCC 8807 (assembly GCF_001693295.1). NCBI lineage: Bacteria > Bacillati > Cyanobacteriota > Cyanophyceae > Chroococcales > Geminocystaceae > Picosynechococcus > Picosynechococcus sp. PCC 8807. Next base: position 508,656 of record NZ_CP016483.1, on the reverse strand, counting down.
TCGAAGGCCTGGGGGAAAAACATAACCAGATCCCCAAGCTCTACGCCTACTTTGAGGAGCAGGGACGATTTTATTTGGTGCAAGAATGGATCGATGGGCTGACACTTCAGGACATCGTTAAACAGCAGGGCAGCCTAAGCCCGCTCCAGGTACAACAAATTTTGCTGGACTTGTTGCCCGTCCTCCAACTGGTTCATGACCAATACATCATTCACCGGGATATTAAGCCAGAAAATATTATTCTGCGCAGTAGCGATCGCAAACCCGTTTTAATTGACTTTGGGGCCGTCAAAGAAGCCCTGACCACCGCCATTCACCTGGACTTGAGCCAGCCCGTCTCTGTGGCGATCGGCACCCCCGGCTACATGGCCCCCGAACAGGGCACCGGGCGTCCCGTCTATTCCAGTGATTTGTATGGCCTTGGGTTTACGGCGATTTTTCTCCTCACTGGCCAATCTCCCCAACAGTTCCCCAATGATCCCCAAACGGGGGAATTGATTTGGCAGCAGGATTTTCCCTATCTGCAAACGCCATTGGGTCAAGTCATTGCGAAGGCGGTGAAATTCCATCCCCGCGATCGCTTTCCCACGGCCCAGGCGATGTTAAATGCTCTCCGGAATGCAGTGGGCACTGCGGCGGCTCCGGCTCCTGTAGTTAATGGCAATCAAACCACCGCCACGCGGGTTGTGGGATCGCCCCCCGTGGCAAGACGTACCACATTACCGACAAGCACCACCGCCGCCCAACCCCAGGAAACAGAAAATGGTGGCTGTTGGCGTTTGGCGATTCTCACGGTTTTGTTTAGCGGTATTGGCATTAGTGCGGGAATTTGGTTGACCTTTGCCCTCGTCGGGCGATCGCCTGAACCTCAAACTTTCCCCGAAGATCCAGCCTTGAACACAGAGAGCAATTCGCCTGTTCTTGAAACTCCCCTACCCGAACCGACCCCAGAGCCGGAACCGGAACCCGAACCCATTCCAGAACCAGAGCCAGAACCGGAACCCATTCCAGAGCCGGAGCCGGAGCCAGAACCGACCCCAGAACCTACTCCCAGCCCTGGAGAAATTCCGTTAATTCCCGTGGGGACTCCCGGCGCCGCCATTCCCCAAATTATTTCTGTGCCCCCCACCGATCAACGACCTGGCTTTTGGGGTGATAGTACGGCGATTTTGTATCGCAACTATGGCCCGGCGAATGTCAGCCTCGGCTACATCGTTGACAACACAACGGGCACTCTGGCCCAGACGGAAATCACTTTTCCCGTGGGGACTGACCTCAGCGTGATCCAACAAACCCTGGGTGGCCTCTTGCCCGAAGGCGTGCCCCCGGAAGTGAGCCAAGCGGTGGCTAGCGTCTACAACCGCAATAGCAGTTCCCAATCCTTCACCACGGCTAACCACCGGGGTCAAATTAAACGCAACGATAGCGATCGCCTTTATCTCGGCATCTGGAATCCTGGCTTCCACGATTAGGCTCTGGGCAGTCCCCGTTGGGCGAGGAGAGCGCTCCCATAGGCGGCTTCTGGTTGGGGTGAAATGAGCACTGGGCAACGGAGGTAACGGGCACGAATTTGTGTCCAGATTGGATTTTTTGCCCCACCGCCGGCGGTAAAGACAGTGCTAACGGGGGGCGCTCCTAGGGCCTGCAGCTTTTGGTAACCCTGGGCTTCAATGCGGGCGATGCCTTCTAAGAGTCCTTGCAAAAACTGGCGGGAATCTTGGGGCCGGGGGGTTAATTTTGGTGGCAAAGTTGGGTCATTGATCGGAAAGCGATCGCCAGGCCGCAGCAACGGATAATAATTTAAGCCGCTGTCCTGGTGGGGATTAATAGTGGCACTGAGTTGTTGCAGTTGTGTGTCATCAAAATAATGTTTGAGCACCGCACCGCCTGTATTTGAAGCGCCACCCACGAGCCACAGATGACCAAACCGATGACTGTAGACCCCGGTGGCCAGATCTTGAATCGGGCGATCGCCTAACAATTTCAGCACCAACGTGGAGCCGAGGGAGGTCACTGCTTCCCCAATTTCTTGGGCACCACTGGCGATAAAGGCCGCAATACTATCGGTGGTTCCGGCGCAAATTTGACAGTGGGGGTTGATCCCAAACCGCCGGGCAACGGTCGCTAAAATCTTCTGTTTCCCAGCACCGGGGGTTTGCACTTGGGGCAGTAAATGAAACAGAGGATGCTGTTGTAACCAGGGAGGATAACCGAGATTTTCAACGTCATAGCCAAGTTTTAGGGCGTTGTGGTGATCGCTCAGGCCAAAGTTGCCGTGGAGTAAGCCACTTAACCAATCCGCCTGGTGACAAAAATAGTTGGCCCCCTGGGTTAATCCCTGGGATTCAAACCAGAGTAATTTGGCGAGGCTGGCCGTGGCCGATTGGACGAGATGTTGGGGCGGTGCCAAGGTGCGGAGCATTGGTAAAACAGTCTGGCCCTGGTCATCGTTGTAAAGCAGGGCTTCTGTAATCGCTTCTCCGGAGGCGTCACAGAGTAGAACTGTGCCAGAGGTGCCATTGAGGGCGATCGCCTGGAGATTTTGCCGAATCTCTAGATTGAGGGCGGCGAGTAAATGCCAGAGTGCCTCGCGCCAACCCTGGGGCGTTTGTTCAAGGGGATTTACACTAACTGTCTGGGAAATTTCACCCTCACCTGTAATGGCGATCGCCCGCGCCCCAGAAGTCCCGAAATCAAGGCCAAGGTAAAATGGCGCGGTCATCAGTCTTCGGTGTAAATACAGCCTGCGGTGCAAGTTTCTTTAATTTCTACCGCCGCTAAACCCGGTAAATCCACTTTTTTTAGTTCTTGGTAAATCCATTGGGCGATCGCCTCGCTGGTGGGACTTTCCATCCCCAAGGAATCATTCAAATGGTAGTGATCTAGGTGCTGATCTAGTAGCGGCTGGACGTATTTTTTAATCTCGCCAAAATCGAAAAGCATCCCCTGTTTTGGCCCCGTTTCCTGGAGGCGATCGCCCCGCAGATACACCCGCATCACCCAACTATGGCCGTGGAGACGGGCACATTTACCATCGTGGTGGGGCAGTTGGTGAGCTGCCTCAAAGCGAAATTCTTTATAGAGTTCCCACTGGGCCATGACGGTTTAAGCCCAGGCCAGGTAAGGCAATTTTGTCGCCGTTGTGGCAATCTCCGCCTGGTTCGCCACCAATTGACCACAACTATCCCAAGTGCCAGCGAGTAATGCTTGTCTAGCGCCTTCTCCTAGCTGGATTTGACCCGACCAGTCACCGCAGGAAACTGTCAAATTTTCTAGATCGACGCTGGTGGTCGCCTGGGGGTTAGCTTCTAACTGGCTTTGTAATGCTTCGACCGTAGCTCGATCCGCCGTCACACAGGGGACGCCGTTGGCGAGGCAGTTCCCAAAGAAAATTTCCGCAAAACTTTCACCCACAATGGCTTCAATACCCCATTTCAAAAGGGCTTGGGGGGCATGTTCCCGTGAAGAGCCGCAGCCGAAATTACCGTTGACCACGAGGATATTCGCATTCTGATACTGGGGTAAATCAAAGGGATGCTCGCCGTCTAGTTGCTGGCGATCGTCCGCAAAAGCTTGTTCCCCAAGGCCATCAAAGGTGACACACTTCAGAAATCGTGCGGGAATGATGCGGTCTGTGTCGATGTCGTTGCCCCGGAGCGGGATCCCTGTGCCAGAAACTTGCTTGATTTCGCTGCTCATATCTCGTTTGAATCGGTGACCAGTGGGAGATTGCTAATTTAGCATACTTTCCTGGGGCAATTGCCCCAGTGAAAAGGAAACCCCAGGGGCGATCGCCAAAAGACGAAACCTCGTTTAATAGATATAATCTGTTACGAAAGCCATTAAGAAATGTTGCGTCCCATGAACAACCCCGTCCTCCAAGCCCTGGCCTATGGCCGCGCCTTTGCAGAAGTCCTCAAAGAGAGGGTAGAAGACAGTTTGACGGATCTGCTTAGTGATCTTGGTAAATTCGATGCAGAACGCAATCAATGGTTTCAGGAATTTGCCCAAGAAGTCCAGACCCGCGCCGAACGGGAAGCGGCTAATCAAGGTAATTCTAGCCGCCCGATCACCATTGACATTGACGGCGATGATCGCCCCGCTGACCTCCAGGAGATGATCGACAATCTCCGGGCAGAAATTGCGAGCCTCAAAGCGGAACTCAAGCAATATCGCGATACCCAAAATTAAGCTTTTTCTCCCAAGGCGATCGCCCTAGCCACACCATACTTTTCTTTTCCGTAAACCCATTTCGATAGGCAAATTCTTTGTGTCTGCTCTGTCTTCCCAAGCCAATTCCAGGGTCTCTAATCCCAACGCCACCCCAACACCGCGCCTAGAGCGGGCTAAATCTACCTATCGCTGGAACCGTGGAAACTACTCCAAAAATCGGCGACGGTTCGACATTTGGGTATTTGTGCTCACCCTAATCTTTAAACTGATCCGCAACGGCAAGAAATGGACTTATGCGGGTGGTTTTACCGAAGAGAAACTCGCAGCCCGGCAAAAAATTCAAGCCCAGTGGATTAAAGATAGCTTCCTCGAATTGGGGCCTACTTTTATTAAAGTCGGTCAACTCTTTTCAACCCGCGCCGACCTATTTCCCGAAGCATACGTCCAGGAACTGTCTAAGCTCCAAGACCGCGTACCAGCCTTTTCCTACGAACAAACGAAGCAAATAATCGAAGCAGACCTCGGCAAACCGATTAATGTCCTGTTTCGCAGTTTCGACCCCGTTCCCCTCGCGGCGGCGAGTCTCGGCCAAGTCCACAAAGCCCAACTCCACAGCGGCGAAGAAGTAGTGGTTAAAGTCCAACGACCGGGCCTGAAACAGCTTTTCACCATTGATCTGGCGATCCTTAAAAAAATTGCCTGGTATTTCCAAAACCATCCCCGTTGGGGCAAAAACCGTGACTGGCTTGGAATCTACGCTGAATGTTGCCGTATCCTCTGGCAGGAAGTAGATTACCTCCAGGAAGGACGCAGTGCCGATACCTTCCGGCGCAACTTCCGGGGGATTGACTGGGTAAAAGTACCAAAGGTCTACTGGCGTTATGCCTCACCGCGAGTGCTGACCTTGGAGTATGTACCGGGGATCAAAATTAGCCATTACGAAGCCCTGGAAGCGGCCGGCCTAGAACGCAAACAATTGGCGAAACTCAGCGCCCGGGCCTATTTACAACAATTACTAAATGATGGTTTTTTCCATGCTGACCCCCACCCCGGTAATCTGGCGGTGAGTCCCGATGGGGCACTCATTTTCTATGATTTTGGGATGATGGGAGAAATCAAAGCCAATGTCAAAGCTGGCCTCATGGAAACCATGTTGGGAATTACAGAAAAGGATGCCGACCGGGTGATGAACTCCCTCGTTACCCTAGGGGCCTTGGAAGCAACCGGAGACTTGGCACCGGTACGCCGCTCGATCCAATTTATGTTGGATAATTTTATGGATAAGCCCTTTGAGGCCCAATCGATTACGGCGATTAGTGATGACCTTTACGAAATTGCCTACGACCAGCCCTTTCGGTTTCCAGCAACCTTTACCTTTGTGATGCGGGCTTTTTCTACCTTAGAAGGGGTCGGCAAAGGTCTTGATCCAGAGTTCAATTTTATGGCGGTGGCTCAACCCTTCGCCCTCCAGGTTATGAGTGAAAATTTACCCAGCGGCAGCAACATTATTGACCAGTTAGGACGCCAGGCGGCACAACTGAGCACTTCCACCTTTGGTTTGCCACGGCGCATTGAAGACACTATCGACAAGCTAGACCGGGGTGATATTCGTATCCGGGTGCGAGCCCAGGAGTCTGACCGACTGCTCCGCAAATTGGGGGGAATGCAACTGGCGACAAATTATACGTTGATTTTTTGTGCGCTGATTTTGTCTGCTACCCTGTTATTTGTGAATGGCTCATTCATTCCGACGGCGGTGGTGGGGGCGATCGCCTTGGTGCCTGGTTGGGCATTATGGCGTCTCCTTAAAAAACTAGATCGCTACGACCGCAAATTTTAGCTAAATTTAGATAAGTTCTAATCTAGTACGCTACTTTTCCAGCTATTTTCCCGAAACCATGCTTATGAAATGTCGCTTTACGGGGCAAACCGATCCCGGGTTGGTGCGCTCCGCTAACCAAGACTCCTACTATTGTGATCCCGACGGGCGATTTTTCATCGTTGCCGATGGCATGGGAGGACACGCGGGGGGAGAAGAAGCTAGTCGGATTGCCGTAGAAACCATCCAGCAATATTTAGAGGCTAATTGGGAAAGCCCAGAAAGCTCAGAAGATCTTTTAGAAACAGCTCTCATCAAAGCCAATGAGGCAATCCTCGCGGATCAACTCGACAACCCAGCCCGTCAAGACATGGGTACGACAGCGGTGATGGTGCTATTTCGGGGCGATCATGTTTGGCGCGCCCACGTGGGGGATTCTCGCCTCTATAGTTTCCGGGAAGATGCCCTCATTCAAGTAACTGGCGATCATACCTGGGTCTCCCAGGCGGTGCAGTCGGGAGATATTACGGCAGAACAGGCGAAGGTGCACCCCTGGCGTCATGTCCTTTCCCAATGTCTGGGTCGTAAAGATTTAAGCTTGATTGACCTGGCTACCCTAGAGATTCACAGTGGCGATCGCCTGTTGTTATGCAGTGATGGACTAACGGAAGAGGTAGATGACTCAGAAATCCAATTTATTCTGAGCGCTAATGATGACCTCGACCAGGCAGCGGCGGCTTTAATTGAAACGGCTAAAGATAACGGTGGTTCCGATAACGTCACCGTAGTTTTGGTGCAAGTTGAAGCTGCTTCATAATGATTTTTTCACTGTTTAACTAATCCAGGGGCGCTAGACAATAAGTTACACCGAGGCTGTAGTTAGTGCCGGGAGCGAGGGTGATAGTCTCGGCGGCAGCATTGGCCGTTTCAACACAGAGAAATCGTTGATAGGCGTCCGGAGAAAGATCACCCATGGTTGCAGTTTTCTCCATGCCAGGATTCCAGACGATGGTCGTGGTACTGTTTCGGTTACAAACCTCAATTTTGCGCTCAAGACTAGGATCATCAATGAACAGCTTTGGGGCGGTATTTTGATAAATGCGGTCTACTTCCCCCTGAATAGTGACTTCGCCAATTTGCGATTTTTGCTGTGCGCTGTCTACCTTGTCGATGTAATTCAGGCCCGCAAGACCCAACACTTTCACCCGCTGAATGTCGCCGATGGTGAAGTAGGTGTGGAGAGCTTGGGTAATGGTCATCGGCCTTTGATCGCGGTTATGACTCGTGAGTTCGAGATCTAAGCTTTCGCTTACGGTGATGGCGATCGCCAGTTCAAAAGCATAATCCCAAATTTTGCGGGTCTCTTCGTCATCTTGCAAGCTTAAAATAACGCGGGTTGCGCCATTGGCGAGGGTTTCGGTGTGCCGGACAGTCCAGAGGCGATCGCGGGCAAAACCATGGTTTGCTCGCCCTAATCCGTCCGGGTCTGCCCCAAACCAGGGCCAACAGATGGGAATGCCACCCCGGATCGCTTTTCCTGGTTGGTAATGACTGCGATCGCTCAAAAATAAAAGATCGGCCTGGGCGTTACTGGGCTGAAAAGAAAGCACCTGTCCGCCATAGAGAGAGATTTCTGCCGTGGTAAACCGATTCTTAATTTTGATCACCGGAAAACCCCGTTGGCGATCGCCAAAGGAAAGTTCAGGCAGGCCGTATTGTTGATTGAGTTGGTCAAGATGCATAAAAACTGTGGAGCGCTACTGCCATTTTAGTGAAAATTGCCAGGGCCAGAATCTGCCACTGCCGCCCCAAAACTCCGGCATAATAGACAGCGAACGACTTTTCTTTTCCCCAACCATTTATGCTGTGTTGCCTCCGCATTGAAAATTTTGCGTTGATCGATCATCTAGAACTTGATTTACAGGCTGGGTTGATGGTTTTGACCGGGGAAACGGGGGCCGGAAAGTCAATTATTCTGGATGCCCTCGATCTTGCCCTTGGCGGAAAAGCAACGGCGCGGTTAATTCGGGCGAAAAATGATCAAGGAGATGCCACGGGGGAACGGGCGTTTATTGAAGCAACCTTTAGCCTCACCCCCAGCATCAAACAATGGTTACAGAGCCAAGACATTGATCTGCTAGAAGATGAAACGGTGGTTTGTAGTCGGGAGTTGAGTCTGACCCGCACTGGTTTACGATCGCGCAGTCGTGTCAACGGAATTATTCTTAATCAGGGTTTGATGGCAGAACTCCGGGCGCAACTGCTAGAAATTACCGCCCAGGGTCAAACGGTTGAACTCCTGATTCCTGAACGGCAGCGAATTCTCCTCGATAGCTACGGTGGCTCCCAGGTGCAACAGCAACGGCAGCTTGTGACTACCGCCTATCAAATTTATCTCAAAGCAAAGCAATTACTCGAAAGTCGGCGCACTTCAGAGCAAGAACGGCTCCAACGGCTAGATTTACTGCAATATCAACTCCAGGAGCTATGTGATGCCCATTTAGAGGATTCTGAAGAGCTAGAAACCTTACAACAGGAAGGCGATCGCCTCTCCCATGTGGTGGAATTGCAACAGCTCAGTTACCAGGCCCACCAAATTTTGTACCAAAATGATGACCCCGAAGCCCCGGCGGTGGCAGATCTTTTGGGGGAGGCTGAGAACCTGCTCAAAGAAATGGTGGACTACGATACCCAGTTAAATGGCATTCTCGACATGGTGCGCAATGCCCTTACAGAAGTAGTAGAAGCAGGCCACCAAATCAGCACCTACAACAACAATCTTGAAGCTGACCCAAAACAATTGGCTGACATTGAGGCCCGAATGCGGGTGCTAAAGCAAATTTGCCGTAAGTATGGCCCGACCCTCAGCGAGGCGATCGCCTACCGGGACAAACTTCAGGGGGAACTAGATGTCCTCACCGCTGCGGATCAGTCCCTTGAAGCCCTAGAGCAAGACTGTGGAATTAAATATCAAGACTTAGAAGTTCATTGCCAAAAATTAAGCCAATTACGCCAAAAAGCAGCCCAAAAATTAGAAAAGCAACTGATTAAAGAACTGAAACCCCTGGCGATGGCAAAGGTGAGCTTTGAATGTCGCCTTAGTCCCATCTCGCCTACTGCCGCCGGAGCCGATCAGGTGACGTTTTATTTCAGCCCGAACCCTGGAGAGGTGGCTCAACCCCTCGCCGAGATTGCTTCTGGTGGGGAAATGAGTCGCTTTCTCCTCGCCCTCAAAGCCTGTTTTACCCAGCAGCAGACGACGCCGAAAACTTTGGTGTTTGATGAAATTGACGCGGGGGTTTCGGGGAAAGTGGCCCAGGCGATCGCCACCAAACTCCACCACCTCAGCCAGTATCATCAAGTTCTCTGTGTCACCCACCAACCCCTCATTGCCGCCATGGCCGATGGACATTTTCGCGTGACAAAACAAGTGCAATCCCAGGCAAAAAATCAAAAAGGCGATCGCACCCTTGTCGCCGTAGAATCCCTACAGCACCATCAGAAACGCCGGGACGAATTAGCCCAGTTGACGGGGGGTCATGCCGCCGAGGAAGCGATTTCCTTTGCCGAATCCCTCTTGACCCAGGCCCAAACCCTCAAGGCGGGCAGCAAAATGACCCAAGCCTAGCCCAAATGGCTTTGCACCACATTGACCAAGTGTTGCGTCCAATATTCCGCGAGGTATTGTTCTTCGGCCTCGACCATCACCCGAATGACAGGCTCTGTCCCCGAAGCTCGCACCAGCACCCGTCCTTTATCACCCATGGCCGCTTCGGCTTTAGCAATTTCTGTTTGAAGCACGTCGCAGTTCTGCCAATCTAAACGGCGATCGCGATCTTCGACCCGCACATTTTTCAGGAACTGGGGATAGGTTTGGAAACTTTGATCAATTAACTCATTGAGGGGAACCCCTGCCTCCCGGACGAGGGCCGCTAAATGCAATGCCGTTTGGATCCCGTCCCCAGAAACGCTGTGGTGATGGCAAAGAATATGACCCGATTGTTCGCCACCGAGCATCGCCCCCGTCTGCCACATGGCCGCTTGGACATACTGATCGCCAACGGCAGTCCGATGAAGTTGTCCTCCCAGTTTTTCCCAGGCCCGCTCAAAGCCCAGATTTGCCATTACGGTACCGACAATTAAATTGTTCGGCAGTTGGCTCGCTGCCTGGAGTTGTTTCCCCCAAAGGTAGAGGATGTAATCCCCATCAACGATCCGGCCTATGTTATCCACGGCAATCACCCGGTCGGCGTCCCCATCAAAGGCAAAACCGAGATCCGCGTTGTGGAACTGCACCGCCCCTTGGAGTTGGTCGATGTGGGTAGAACCGCAGTTGACGTTAATTTTGTTGCCGTCTGGTTGGTGGTGCAGGGCAATCACTTCTGCACCGAGGGCTTGGAAAAGTTCGGGAGCCAAATGCACAGAAGCGCCCCAGGCCAAATCGAGCACAATTTTGAGGCCGTCGAGGGATAAACCTTGGGGAAGTGTCGCAAAAACTGCATTCCGGTATTGCTGGGTCAGTTCCTTTTGGTGTTGGTAGGAACCACAGTTATTGGTTTGCGACAGAATATTTTCTAGGCGATCGCCGCGCAGACCCGCTTCAATCTTGGCACTGAGATCCTTGAGGAGTTTCGTCCCAGCGTCACTAAAAAACTTAATGCCATTATCTTCGGGGGGGTTGTGGCTGGCGGAAATCATGATTCCCCCAATGGCGTCCGTGGTGCGGGCCAGATAGGAAACACAGGGCGTTGGACAAAGGCCCACATGCCACACTTCTAATCCAGAGGCGGTCAAACCAGCGGCGATCGCCATCGCTAACATATCACTGGAGTTGCGAGAATCTTGCCCAATGATCACAGGGGCGCGTCGTGCCGCTGTTTCCTGGAGCACTTGTCCAGCCCAGTAGCCAACTTGGAGCGCAAAGGGAGCCGTCAGCAGATCCCCCGCTTTACCCCGAATCCCGTCAGTCCCAAATAATGAACCTGCGGGTAAATCACACCGTAGGGCTTGGGGCGGATAGCTCGCCAACATACGACTCAGGGGATGTCCTTCCTCTGGCATGATCATCATGGGTTTTGCTCCTCACAACATACAGACACAACGATATCAGTGATTGATTTGTCCTGACCACTATGGGGCCGCTTTTATCAGGGATTGGTATCAATGGTGTCTGGTTTAAAAACCTGGGGTGAGGCTTGGGTGGCGATCGCCTTTATTTATTTCTCATCGGGGAATTCCGGCTCAACTTCCGGCAAATCGACAGTGGCATAGATATCTACTAGGGGAATTTCTAGGTCTAGGGATTGCAGTTTAAGCGTTGCCTCTTGGCCCTGGTAACTTTCTAGAATCCAGAGCTTTCCTTCGCTACGTCGAAAGCAGTCTACTGAGTAATGGGTTGTGCTGACCAAAATGTATTCCTGCAAGCTGGGAATCGTGCGGTAAAACTTAAACTTATCACCCCGGTCAAAGCCTTCCGTCGATTCGGAGAGGATTTCAATGATTAACTGTGGATGATCCATCGCGTAGGCGGTTAAGTCATTGATTTCTGGATCGCAGCTGACGAGCAAATCAGGATAAAAAAAGCGCCGTCCTTCCTGAACGCGTACTTTCATATCACTGCTATAGGGTTGGCAACCAGAACCCCGGAGTTTAAGGCTGAGGGAAACTAACAGATTAGTGTTGATTTTGTTATGGACATTGCTAGCGCCGGCCATCGCATAGATTTCTCCATCGATATACTCATGCTTAATGTCGCTATGTTTTTCAAACTCTAAATATTCTTCGGGACTGAGGTACTGATCTGAGGTGAGGGCAACCATGATGTTTTCAACAATTGGGTGACATTCCCTTCCATTTTGCCAAGAATTTACGGAGTGGTATCCCTAAGGGTACTGATTCGCGATTTGATTCAGGTCAGCTCCGGGCAAGATAAAGTGTCTTTTCCTGAGATCGTCCCAAGCCATTTCGTAAGCCGCAATACTTTAGGAAAAGGGAAAAGTAGGGTTAAATGAGATGGGAATTTTTCCTCTCTTCGTTTTTTCAATAAGCAAAATTTAACGCAAATTCTATGGTTGCCCTCACCCCCAATCCTAGCTACAGTGTCACGATCCAGCTACGTATCCCTAACCGGGCGGGCACTTTGGCCAATGTGACCCAGGCGATCGCCAACGTGGGAGGCAGCCTCGGCAATATTGAGTTGGTAGAACGGGATCTGAAGTTTTTAATTCGCAATATCACCGTAGATGCATCCAGCGAAAAACACGCTGGGGACATTGTCGATGCTGTCAAAGCGGTGCCAGAGATTGAAATCCTTAAGGTTTTAGACCGGACTTTTGCGATTCACCAGGGGGGGAAAATTACCGTCGAAAGTCGCATTCCCCTAACGGTGCAGTCCGATTTAGCGATGGCCTATACGCCGGGGGTGGGTCGCGTTTGTCAGGCGATCGCCGAGAAACCGGAACAGGTCTATGATTTGACCGTGAAAAGCAATATGGTGGCGATCGTCACCGACGGCAGTGCTGTTTTGGGGTTAGGCAATTTGGGGCCAGAGGCGGCAATGCCTGTGATGGAAGGGAAAGCGATGCTCTTTAAGGAGTTTGCTGGGGTGAATGCGTTTCCCATTTGCCTGGCCACCCAGGATGTCGAAGAAATTGTCCGTACCGTGAAATATCTCGCCCCAGTATTTGGCGGGGTCAACCTCGAAGATATTGCAGCGCCCCGCTGTTTTGAGATTGAACAACGGCTGAAGGCAGAAACCGATATTCCCATCTTCCACGACGATCAGCACGGCACAGCGATTGTTTCCCTTGCCGCCCTATTTAATGCCCTGAAATTAGTCAAAAAAGACCTACAAAGCGTCAAAATCGTGATCAATGGGGCAGGGGCTGCGGGGGTGGCGATCGCCAAATTACTCCGGCAAGCAGGGGCAACGGATATTTGGATGTGTGATTCCAAAGGCATTATTTCCAGCCAGCGGGATAATCTCACCCCCGAAAAGCAAGCCTTTGCCGTGGCCGCCTCTGGTACCCTCGCCGAGGCGATGCAGGATGCAGATATTTTTCTTGGGGTGAGTGCGCCCGGTGTGGTGACCCCCGCAATGGTGACATCCATGGCAAAAGACCCAATCGTCTTTGCGATGGCCAACCCGATCCCCGAAATTCAGCCGGAACTGATCATGGATAAAGTGGCGGTGGTGGCCACTGGCCGGAGTGATTACCCGAACCAAATCAATAATGTCCTCGCGTTTCCGGGGGTCTTCCGGGGAGCTCTCGATTGTCGCGCCTCCAGCATTACCACCAATATGTGCCTCCAAGCGGCCCAGGCGATCGCCTCTTTGGTTAGCCCGGCCCAGTTGGATCGAGAGCATATTATTCCCTCGGTTTTCGATCAACGGGTCGCCGCCGCCGTCGCTGCTGCCGTCGGTCAAGCCGCCCGCCAAGATGGTGTTGCCCGCCGCTAGAACACCTTGATTCTCCCCTTGAGGGGAGATGCCGCGAGGCAGAGGGGTTAGCTTCTGAGGGTCACGGCAAACTGTTTAACCAGCGCATCCCGCACCTTTTGGTGGACTGGATCAATCTCCTCGTCCGTTAGGGTTTTATCCGTAGCCCGATATTGCAAACTAAAAGCCAAACTGCGCTGGCCTTCAGGGGCGTGCTCACCGCGATATTCATCAAATAACTCCACCCCAGCCAACAGTTTTTTTGCTGTTTTCTGCATGGCCTGCTCCAGGTCGGCTACAGACGTTTCGAGGGGGGCAAAGAACGCCAAATCGCGGGTGACTGCGGGGTAAGTGGAAAAGGCCTTAAAAATAGGCACCTGTTGGGACGGACGACTCAGTACCGTTTGCAGCAGATCAAGTTTCAGCTCAAAAACATACACCGCATCGATCAAATCTTTTTCCTGCCGCAATTGGGGATGAAGTTGCCCGAAAATCCCCAGTTGACGTCCCTGAAGCCAGAGAGAAGCAGTCCGGCCGGGATGTAATTTTTCGTTGCTGGTATCCGCCCGATAGCTCACCTCCAAGCCCAGTTGCCGGAAGGCGGCATCGAGGAACCCTTTCGCTTCATACCAAGACATCGGTTGACCTTTGCCACCAACAGCCCAACTGCCATCGGGATTGAGATTGCCCCCTAGAATTCCAGCCAGATAATCGGCTTCGGCATAGTTTTCGTTGTCGTCTAGCCAAAAAACGCGACCCAGTTCAAAGGCATTGAGGGCACCATTCCCTTGGGATTGGTTGTAAGCAAAGGCATCAATTAACCCTGTGAGCAGCTCCTTTCGTAGGGCAGAATATTCTACAAACAGGGGGTTACTGAGTTTGATGTCAGCAAGTTCTGGCTTCACCAAGGAGTAATGCACCACTTCGGTCAGGCCAATCGCCCGGAAGCTGCCCCGCAATTGACGATTGACTTTTTCGGCTGGGGACAAGAAACCAGCAGCAGATTGACTCGGCAGGGTATCACAGAAATTGTCATAGCCATAGAGACGGGCCACTTCTTCGATGAGATCAATTTCGCGCTCTAAATCGCGATAACGGTAGGGGGGCACAGCCACTTCCCAGACCCCTTCTCCTGTGGATTCGAGGGTGCAGCCGAGGTCAGCTAAAATGCGTTCCACATCGGCGAGGGGCACGTCAAAAATTTTGCCGTCCTTGTGGACATGGCCGAGGACTTCGTGGAGCCGTTGTAAGCGCAGCGGGATTTTGGGGCGGGCGTTGGGATCGGGTCGGGTATCCGTGAGACCACGCTGAACCACAGTTCCCCCGGTGAGTTCTTGGAGGAGGGCGATCGCCCGTTGGGCCGCCCGGTCTAATTCCACTTGGTTGACACCCCGTTCATAGCGAGTCGAAGATTCACTGCGCAAACCCACAGCACGGGAAGACCGTCGGATAGTGACCGGTTCAAATAGGGCTGCTTCTAAAACAATATTCTGGGTACCATTGTGAACTTCCGTACTTTCACCACCCATTACCCCCGCCAAAGCAACAGGGACATCATTGGCGGTAATCACCAAATTTTTCTCAGCTAGCTTGCGCTCTTGACCATCGAGGGTCGTTAACATTTCCCCGGCTTTGGCAAACCGCACCCCAAGGGCAACGGTTTCAGATCCTGCCACCTGGGCAAGGCGCTCCCGGTCAAAGGCATGGAGGGGCTGTCCCCATTCGAGGAGTACATAGTTGGTGATATCAACAACATTATTAATCGGGCGAGTGCCAGCCGCTTGGAGCCGGAATTTTAACCAATCAGGAGAAGGCGCTGTCGTCACACCTTCGATCACCGTACCGAGATAGGCGGGACAGGCGACAGGATCGGCCACGGTGATGGTCAACGTTTCTGGGGCGGTATCCATGGCCGGAATTTCTGGGAGTTTGACATCTACGCCAGTGAGGGCCGCCACTTCCCGCGCGACCCCAACCATACTGAGAGCATCGGCTCGGTTAGCGGTGGCGGTTAAATCCAACACCACATCATCTAAACCGAGGAGGGGGCGCACATCCATCCCCGGCTTTAGGTCTGGTTGTTCAAAAATGTGAATGCCTTCGGAGTCTTTTTCTAAGCCCAATTCGGAGAGGGAGCAAATCATCCCGGAAGATTTTACACCCCGGAGTTTGGTGGGTTTTAGTTTGAGGTCAATGGTGGGTAAGTAGGTGCCTAGGGTGGCGACGGGGACAAAGATATCGGCCCGGACATTTTTCGCCCCACAGACAATGGTTGAAAGTTCGTCTGCACCAATATCGACTTGACAGACGCTCAGTTTGTCGGCGTCGGGATGGGGTTCGCGGCTGACAACTTTACCAACAACGACACCATCGGCCAGGCGGCGGCGATCTTCGATTTCTTCTACTTCAAACCCAGCAATGGTTAGGGTTTTGGCTAATTCTTCTGGCGATAGGGTGATCTCAACAAACTCTTTTAACCAATTCAGGGAAATCCGCATTGACTTTTTGGGGCATTACACTAGTTTCAAGGAGTTTATTTTAAACGTTTCCCTCCCCTTACCGGGGAAAATATTGGGGGCGATCGCCATAGATGATATCCCACAGATCCTGATAGAAAGACCCAAGCCCTGAGCCGAAACGCGCCCTTTTAGGGAACGCTAAGAACACGCCTAGCAAACCCCCAGACACCATCCCAGTACGTTAAGGTGGTGGGATATGATGGAGCTTGAGGTGAACACACCATCACAGGTCATCCCCGTTGGTGCGTCAGATCACAACGCCATGCTTGCTCACGGTAACAAAATAGGCGACCAAAACTTTCCTTGCAGAGGCGATCGCCTCTCCCATTAAGGTGACTCTGGATGAGCTACTGTATCAATCCCAAATGTTCCAACCCCAAAAATCCCCTCAAGGCGCGAGTCTGCGGAACCTGTGGCAGTAGCCTAATCCTGCGCCAACGCTATAAACCCCTCAAAAGCCTAGGCCATGGTGGTTTTGGTGCCACCTTTCTCGCGGTAGATTTGAACCTCCCCGGCAAACCATCCTGTGTGATCAAGCAACTGCGTCTTGCGAGCAACGTGCCGCACCTGTTCCAGATGGCCCGCGAACTTTTTGAACGGGAGGCGGAGACCCTCGGTCGCATCGGCAATCATCCCCAGGTGCCTCGCCTCCTGGATTACTTTGAAGACGACAATCATTTTTACCTGGTTCAGGAATATGTCAAAGGCAATAACCTGCAGCAAGAAGTGAAAAAAAATGGGCCATTTAGCGAAGCCGGAGCGCGGCAATTCCTCAGCGAAGTTTTACCTGTCATCCAATACATTCACTCCCAACAGGTAATCCACCGGGATATCAAGCCCGCCAACCTGATTCGCCGTGACCAAGATAAAAAATTAGTTTTGATTGATTTTGGTGCGGTGAAAAATCAAATTAACGTCGAGGCGATCGCCTCGACATCAGAACAAACAGCCCTCACCTCCTTCGCCGTTGGTACCCCAGGTTACGCCCCCCCAGAGCAAATGGCCATGCGTCCAGTCTATGCCAGTGACATCTATGCGGTGGGGATCACTTGTCTTTATTTGCTCACCGGGAAACCCCCCAAAGACCTCGACTACGACTCCAAAACGGGAGAGCTGCTGTGGGAGTCCCACGTCAATATCAGCAACAGCCTCGCGAGTGTCCTCCACAAAATGCTGGAGAGTTCAGTCAAGCACCGCTATCAATCCGCCCAGGATGTGCTTGATGCCCTCGAAATGGAACCCTATATGGAAAGCCTAGCCCAGGGCATGGCAGATTTGAGTGGCGCAGAATCCTTTACGGGAACCACTGGGGGCCAAGTTTCTCCCACCGCCTCAAGCGATGACGATGGGGAACTGACGGGCGGCCCTTCCACCCTGGCTAATTCTCAGTTAGCGATGGCCATCCGAGCAAGACGCGATCGCCAAAAGAAACCCTATGGTGCCCCTTCCCAGACAGACACTTATCACCCCTCTGCCTCTGCCCAACGCATTAATCGATTGACCGCAGGACGCAACAAACCCCGTTCTACCATGGGCAAAACCATGCGGATCGAGCCGAACAAAGCTAATCGGGCAAATCCGATGGAAACTAAGTTGACCGCCCAGGATATGTTGAGTGCCTATGGCCAAGGTCGCCGAAACTTTGCTCAACTACAACTGTTAGGTCTCAGCCTGCCGCGCATGAATTTATCAGGTTGTATTTTCCACCAATCCCAAATGATTCAAGCCAATTTCCAGGGGGCAAATCTCAGTCGTGCTGATTTTGGCAAAGCTAACTTACACCAAGCGAATCTCCGGGACGCAAATCTAGAACAGGCTTACCTGAGCTATACCAACCTCAGCCAAGCCGATCTGCGGGGAGCTAACCTAGAACAGGCCTATTTAAACTACGCTCTGCTGGACGGGGCAAATCTCTGTGGCGCGAATTTGCGTAACGCCAAAATCACAGACCAGCAACTCAAAACCGCTAAAACGAACTGGGCCACTATCATGCCGAATGGTCGGCGAGGTCTATTTTAGGGCGGTCATTCCTAGGCTTCCTTGCGCCAGGCGGCAATATTCCAGGTGTTCATATCCCAGGGCGTGAGGCTAACCCCCGTAAGGCGATCGCCAATCCCGGCGGTCTCTGCCCGGTGAATGAGGGGAATGACCGCAACCTCTTGAATCAGCAAATCATTGAGGCGAATTAAAGAGGCTTGCCGCTCTTCTGGATCGAGGGCTTGGGTGGTTGCGGCCCAGAGTTCGTCATAATCGGGGTTGCAATAACGGGCATAGTTATCCCCCGTCCAGTTGTTCGCCTGGGTCGGAATTTCAGCGCAGGTGTAACGTTTGAAATAGGGCAAGGGATCAGGATTAGTATTGCCCGTCGTAAACATCTGCAAATCTGCCGTAAAACGTTCTGTGGTGTCCACATTGGCCGGATCGCCGGAAAAGTAAATGCTGGCGTCAATGCTTTTTAGCTCAACGGTCATCCCAATTTCGGCCAAATTTTGCTTAATAATCGCTTGGGTTTTCTGGCGGAGTGGATTCACAGAAGTCTGGAACAGCAACCGCATCTCCACGCCGTCTTGATCACGGGTCCCATCGCCGTTGGTATCGACCCAGCCCGCTTGGTCGAGGAGTGCCTTGGCCTGTTCTGGGTTGAAGCTATAGCTGGTATTAGGAGAGACGAACTCAGGGGGATTCACCACAAAATTACTGGTGGGTTTGCCCGTGACACCATACAGTTCCTGGGCAATGGTCTCGCGATCAATGGCTGTGGCGATCGCCTCCCGCACGCGCCGATCCGTCAAGAAAGGATGGGGAAAAGCCAAACTCGACCGTTCACCACTGGGGGTTTCCTGATTCGGGTCAGTGAAGTTGAGGACTAGCCGTTCACTCAAAGACCCAAAGTTCGCTAAAATTTGCCCCTGTCCCCCTGCACTCAGTTCCGTCAAAACCTTGGTTTCTACCTGGAGATTGTAGGCAAAATCTGCCTCCCCTGTTTGGAGGACAGCCCGCGCCGCTGCGGTGGCATCCCCACCCCCTTTTAGCTCTAGTCGCTCAAAACCTAACTGCTCGACATCCCGATAATGGGGATTCTTTTCGTAAACCACTACATCCCCCGGCTTAAATTCCACCACCCGGTATGGCCCTGTGCCCACCGGTAACAGATTTGCTGGCGCAGTTCTGGCCTGTTCTCCTTGGTAATCGACAAATTTGTGACGGGGTAAAATCATCCCCTCGGCCCCGACAAAAACCCCAAACCAGGCAGGGGTCACATCTTTAAAAGTAACCTTTACCGTTGTTTCGTCGATGGCTTCTACGGTTTCCACCCCCTGAAAAACCCCCGCATTAGTCGCCCCCGCCGCCGGGTTTGTAATGAATTCATAGGTAAAAACCACATCCGCCGCCGTGAACGGCTCCCCATCAGACCAACGCAAATCCGGTTTGAGTTTCCAAGTTACGGAGCGTCCATCGGCACTGAGACCCCCATTTTCGAGGCTGGGAATTTCTGCGGCTAATACAGGTACCAACTCGCTATCAGGATCAAACGTTGCTAGAGGTTCGAGGGTAATTCGGCTGGCTTCCCAGTCCTTAAAACCCGTAGAAAGATGGGGATTTAAAATGGTTGGCCCTTGCCAGTACAGCAGTCGGAGCAACGTCGGTTCGCTGGGATTTGGGGGTGTAATGTTATTGGCAGTACCACAACCCACAAGCAAGAGACAGGCGGCAGCAGCACAGGTACGGGTCAAAAAACGTTTCGCAATGGGCATGGTAACGGGTAGTCAACAACAAGCAATGGAGGACGGGGACGGGTCTTAGGGGGCAATGATGGGATTTTCGAGTTCGCCGATCCCTTCGATGGTGATCAACAGGCGATCACCAATGCGGACAGGGTGAACTCCGGCGGGAGTCCCCGTCAAAATCACATCACCGGGCAACAGGGTCATAATTTCGGAGATGTAACTCACCAATTTGGCCACGGAAAAAACCATATCCTGCACCGAGGCGGCCTGGGCTGGGTCTGGTTGTTCAGGGAGTTCTTCCCCCAGGGGCGTCACATAGGTGCGCAATTTGGCATCGGGGCTAAGCTCGCGCACAATCCAAGGGCCGAGGGGACAGAACGTATCAAATCCCTTTGCCCGCGTCCACTGGGCATCCTGCCGTTGGAGATCCCGCGCCGTCACATCATTGGCGATGGTATAGCCCCAAATTTTTCGGTGGGCCTCTTCTTCAGAGCAATGGCGGGTGCGATCGCCAATCACAAGGGCCAATTCCCCCTCAAACTCCAACTGTTGACATTGGGCCGGATACACAATGCCCTGTTGGTGGGCCACAATCGCACTGGGAGGTTTTAAAAATAACACTGGTTCCGACGGAATCGGCTGCTGGAGTTCCGCCGCATGGGCGGCATAATTATGACCCACCGCAACAATTTTTGACGGGGCGCAGGGGGCCAATAATTGGTACTCATCCGGCGCGAGACTTTCCCCCGTCGGTTGTCCCCCCAACCAAGCTGGCGCATCGATCACCTGCACTTCACGGTTGAGCTTTAGCAGTCCGTATAATACTTGCCCTTGGGGAGTTTGAACCCGAACATATCGTTGCGCCATAAATGAATTTTGATCAACTAAACACAGAACAAAGCTCCACCTCAAGGTGGCGATCGCCAATCGATGACAGACCCTCAGACCCAAGTCATGATCTGTTTTTCATCAGTTTCAGATCCAGCCAACACTCCCTAAAAGGGGGCAAGGTGTAGTAGAATTTTATATCCTTGCTTCTCGAATCGTAAAAGAAATCCGAAATTTCCACACATCGAGCGGCCTTATTGTCCAGAAGGATTTATATCAAACAGTAATGAGCAACAACTACGAAATGATGTACATCCTGCGCCCCGACCTCAGCGAAGAGCAGGTGCAGGAAGTCTCCAGCAAATACAAGACCATGCTCCAAGACTCTGGGGCAAGCGACCTTCAGGTTCAAGTACGGGGCAAGCGCCACCTCGCCTATCCGATCCAGAACTTCAACGATGGTATCTACATCCAAGTAAACTACAAAGCCGATGGCAGCCAAATCAAAGCCGTCGAGCGGGATATGCGCTTAGGGGAAATGGTTATTCGCTATCTCACCATGAAGCTGGATGCAGAACCCATTGCCCTCGAGGCCGACGCACCTCCCTCTGAGCCAGCAGCTCCTGGTGCCTAAACCTCCAGCACCCGATAAAAACTAAATCGAAAATTAACAGAGATGGGCTCCTCTAGTGTGGCCCATCTTTTTTGCATCAATGGTGGGATTCAGCGTTTGGTTAGCAGAGACATTCCCAAGGGGAATTTAGGGTGCTCTATCATGCCCTTACGAGATCTAGAGGGGCACAGCGAAGCTATTGCCGAGGGGTAAGAAAATAGCAAAGACTTCTTCCCCGGAAGCCCGGCGTCGAATTGCCAGTTTGCCGCCTAACTGTTGAAAGAGATTTTTGGTCACATCTAAATTCAGACTCAAGCTGCCCGTTTCTGGTTGGAAAATGAGTAACTGGCCAATCGCCTTTTCAAGGCATTTTTGACCCAGACCGTGGGACTGGACTTCTAACTTCAGTTGGTTGCCGGCGGTGCTGACTTGGATTTGTACCTCTGCTCCCGTCGGTAGGCGTCGCGTGAGGGTCTCGATTAACCCGGACAGCATTTGGTCTAGCATCGCTGGATCACTTACCACCTGGGGCAGGTATGGGGGCAAGGCGACCTCTAGGTTGACATTGCGCCGTTGGGCCTGTTTTTGCCAACGGGGTGTTCCCTCCTGGAAAATTTGTTCTAAGGAAATGGGCACCAGTTGCAGGGTTTGCTTCGGGTGATGGGATGGAGTTTCCAATTCGGCCGCCCGAAAAATAAGTTCCATGCGCCGGATTTGTTCGTTGCACTCTTGCTCAATGGTTTCAATGCGTTTGACAATATCCTGAGTCAGTTGGGTTTTCTTTTTTAACAACAACTTTGTCATGGTACGGATCGTTGTTAGAGGAGTGCGAATTTCATGGGTGAGGGCCTGCAATAGCTCTAATTCCGGTTGAGCTTGGGCAGTTGGTTCAGGGGTTTGGTGGGGTTCTGGAGATGGTAGGGAATCAGCCTGGGGTAAATTAACCGTCAGCGATCGCACCATTAACTGGCTAAACCGGGAGACAAGACGATAGTCCGGAACAACCTCAGCGAAGCGGGGCCAAAGTTGGGCGAGGGTTTGGAACTGAAATGGTTGCGTTAGGGCCATGCGCCACTGCAAAATTTGCCAAATGGCGGCGATCGCCTCTGGGTCAAACGAAAAGAGCAATCCCTGGGGAGACAGGGCCATCGCAAAATTGAACTTCGCCGTCAAAATCAAACAAAATTGTTCCTGGGCCAGGGGATCATTGGGCAGAATTGGAAACTCAACGATTTGATTATTGTGGTGCCGAATGCTTTGATTCAAGCCGGCCCCCGGCAATTGCAGATGACTCAGGGCAATGTCCTGGAGATTTTTCGGCGTTAAAATGTAATGATGGTGGTGGCGGGTGATTTGGGGCGCGTCAAAGACTGGGCTAGGGCTCGATAAAATAACACCACGGGTTTCGCCCCCGGAGCGCAGGAGTAAATCCGTTAAGGCGGCGATCGCCGCGCGCCACTGCCCAGTTTGTCCAGAAGAAGAGGAAGACGAAAAAATCGGGTTAAAGTCCTGGAGAATGCCGGCCACCGTTTGCTGAATGTTGAGTTCTTCTAGTTTCTTTAAATCCACCACAGTATTGCTCTCTTCTGACCCTAGGTTATATTGATACTAAAAGGATTTTTTCCAAAATAGAAGCAGTACAACCGAACATCACCGAGTGGGGTTTTACCTGCTATTTCTTTTCCCTCAGCCATCAACTTCAGATTGGTTCTCCGGCTGCCATAGATTCTTGTAAGCCATGAATTTCTATAACCTTTACCGCTGGATTCTCCTCGGCATCACCCTCTACAACGTTGGGAATGTCCTGCTAACGGCCCTGGAGTATCGGCAATATTACGAAAAACTGCCCCTAAAATTGCGCCATTATTTACAACAAAAAACAGCCCGCATTCTTGGAGAAAAGATGAATACCTATAAAAAAGAATTGTGGGTAAATTTTGGTTTATTATTGCTGCTAATTAGTTTAAATGGCATTTCCTTTATGATTTGAGCTGCAACCGATTAATAATCACTATCGGCGACACAGATCCCCTTACATTTGATGCCATTGGTCGCAGTGCGCTTGCAGTGAAGACACAGCACCTTTTCTGATGTTGTTGTGGTTCCCTGGGCGGGTGCTGGCTGGGTCTTTTTTTTCTCAGTCATAGATGCTTAGGATAATTCAGTTTTACAAAGGCAATGGGTAAACCCAGTGCGCCTCCATTAATCCTAAAGAAAAACAAAAGATTGCGGCAACGGCAGATATCCGCAGGAATAATAGTCTAAGCGAATATTCAAACGCCTTTCATACTGGTTAACAATTGACTGTTTTAAGAAGCCCATAACGAGATTTGAACTCGTGACCTCTCCCTTACCAAGGGAGTGCTCTACCCCTGAGCCATATGGGCAATGTGGTGGGCCGAGCTGGATTCGAACCAGCGTAGACATAGTCAGCGGATTTACAGTCCGCCCCCATTAACCACTCGGGCACCGACCCACGTTTTTTTGTTTTCACAGTTATCAATCCTAGCATAAAAATAAAATATTGCAAGGCGATCGCCAATTTTTTTCTGACAGATCCCCAATTCAATTTTTATCGATCAGAAAACCGCCCTGGCAAACCCGGCTCACGGGGGGCATAATCGCTCTCATCATAAATTTCTCCCACCAGCTCTTCGAGTAAGTCCTCTAGGGTGACGAGACCCACCGTTCCCCCATACTCATCAACGACAATGGCGATGTGGAGGCGTTGTTGGAGCATTTCTTTGAGCAAATCGGCTACCCGCTTCGTTTCAGGGATATAAACGGGCGTATCCATCACAGAACGGACAATGGCTGGGGTCTGGGTCTGGGGAGATTCTGGAGAATGGAGACCCTTGAGAGCTTGCTTGAGGTTAACGATGCCGATGATGTGGTCTTTGGATTGTTCCTGGACAGGAATGCGGGTGTAGCCCGTTTCGAGGCAGAGGTTGACCAACTCCTGGAGGGTGGCATCGTGGGCGATGGTTTGCATATCGATGCGCGGTTTAACTACATCTTTGACCATCATTTCATCGAGGAGGAGAGCATTCCCTAAAATGCGGCGACGTTGCAGATCAAGCTTGCCTTTCCCCCCCAGGATTTCGATCATCAGTTGCAGTTCGGTGAGGGTTTCGCTGGTGGGAGAATTTTTATTCTGGCGGCCTTCAAAGATCTTGATCGTTTTTTCGGTGATGGTTTCAAAGATATAAATGATCCCCAAGGACGACAGAATACGCGACAGCCAATAGATGGGCGGCACAACGAAGGTAAAGGCCGAGCGCACGTTGAGAATGGCGAGGGACTTGGGGGTGATCTCTGCAAAAATGAGGACGACAATGGTGACGACAGCCGTCGCAATCCCGATCCCGGCGTTCCCTAACCAAATCGCGAAGAGGTTACTGGTGAGAATCGCTGAGAAATTATTAACGAGATTGTTCCCCAGCAGCAGGGTCGTGATAAATCGCGTCCGATTTTTGAGGACGATCCGGAAGATGCCCTGGGGATCGCCTTGGCGCTTAATCAGTCCTTCGAGTTTGAGGTTATCAAAGGCGGTAATGGCGGTCTCGGAGCCAGAGAAAAAGGCAGAAAGGCCAATCATGACCACCAAAACAGCGAGATCAAGCCAGACTTCCCCCAACAGGGGGCTTGGTTTGCTAGATTCAGCGGCGGCGATCGCAAACAGGAAATTCAAAGTGTGTCGTAGGAGCTAGAGGTGACTGGATTAGTTTAGAACGAATAGGCGGTTGTGAGACCCCAGATCACCAGGGCGGCGATCGCCCCTAAAACTAAAACAGCAGAAACGGCGACGACGATGGGTTTATCTGCGCCGTCAAATTTCATGATGCCACGATTGAGATCAGACATAGTCAGTGCAGCGGCTCCTTACCCGCTAAAGTCAAAGGATGATTGTTTATCTATTAAGGGTAGCGAAAACTGCGCCCCTTCACGCATCGAAAACGCAAAATATCAAGAAACGGAGAGGGGCGTGACGATGGTCTTCGGCTTATTGAGGTGTTGGTAATGGCGATCGGCCTCTTTCCAAACTTTGCCATCCAGGGCACTCTGTTCAATCAAACTTGCAAGGCGGAGCGCTTTTAAGGCCTGCTCCCCACCAACGGAAGGCTGTTCGCCCCCCCGGACACATTGAACGAAATGTTCGAGTTCGGCATGGAGCGGTTCGATATTACTGGTGTAAACTTGCTCGATCAAACCATCCTGACGGTAAAGAACTTGGCCATAGTCGGTGGTGTAATTGGCGGTGGTTTGGCGGTGAATTTCGATTTCGTTATTGAGAAAATCGGCTTCGGTGAGGGAATTCTGGCAGTGGGCGGCGATCGTGCGAATTTTGCGGTGGGTGACTTTGCTCGCCGTGAGGGTCGCCACGATGCCATTGGCAAAATTCAAGGTGGCTGTTACATAATCTAAATGGTTAGAGTCGTCTTTCTTTGAACCCGTAGCCGTTAGTTGGACCACCGGAGAAGCTGCCATCTCTAAGAGCAGATCAATATCATGGATCATTAAATCCAAGACGACGGAAACATCGTTTGCCCGTTGGGAATAGGGGCTCATGCGATGGGCTTCGATTGCCAAGAGCTTTTCGGTTTTGAGCACTTTGCTCAGTTCTTGGAAGGCGGGATTAAACCGTTCGATGTGACCAACTTGAAGAATGACATTATGTTCAGCGGCCGCATTTACAAGGGCTTCGGCTTCACTGATACTCGCCGCGATGGGTTTTTCGATCATCACGTGTTTGCCCGCTGCCATGCACTCTAGGCCCACTTGGTAATGGAGCTTGGTAGGAACCGCAATGCAAACCGCATCGACGAGGGGCAGTAGGGCGTGGTAGTCCTCAAAGTAACGGATGCGATATTTACTGGCGAGGTCTAAGCCGCGTTCAACGTTGAGATCCGCGACGCCAATGAGTTCAACATCTTTGAGGAGGCTAAGGACACGGGTGTGGTGTTGCCCCATGTTGCCTACGCCAATCACGCCGATTCTGAGATTCGTATTGGGGGATAGACTGGACTGTAGTTGGGCCATAAGATTTAGGAAACTCCTTGAACTCCTCCACCGCAGATGATGAGGGATGATGTTGCCTCGCCACCTTTTTGACTACCGATGGTAGCACGGATGTCCGGAGTCTAAAGAATTGATAAGTAGATTTTGTGGAATGGCAGAGGGTGATCGCCAATGGATCCGGCCCTGGGATAATTCTTGGGGCGATCGCCAAGTGGTTGACAAATTGCTGGGCTATTCAACTCATTTTTTTCGACGCAAAATCGCCCCGGAAAGTTCGCCCCAAAAGTGCAGTTAAGGGTTGCCCTGGGCTTCGAGTTTGGCGAGGCGACTTTGCAGTTGTTTGTTGTCTTCCCGCAGTTTATCGAGGTCTTCGCGCAATCCTTGAATCGCTTTATCGGTGCTGAGTTTTTTCTGGAGGCTGCTCACGGTTTCCTCGGCCCGCTGGCGGACGCGCTTGTCGGGGGCTTGGTTGGCCAAGGTTTGGAGGAGCGTAACAGCTTTGGGATTTTCGATCTGGCCGAGAGCGCTCACAATGGCAACTTGGGTGAGGAAGAAGGTTTCCCTGGCGATCGCCTCTAAGCGATTGAGAATGACTGCTAATTTGTCGTTGGTTTGGCCGCTGGCGACGGTACCTAGAGCCCGGATCGCGGCAAGGCGTAGCGGTTGGGGGATGCCCAATTCGGTGTAGGGCAGGATCGCATCCACGGCTTCGGGGGAGGTTTTCATCGCGGCGAGTCCGCCAATTGCTCCGGCCCGGACAACTTCATTCCAACCTGCGCGGGTTTTGAGGATCTGGTTAAGCAAATCACGGGTGGCCTCGGCTTTGTCCGTTAAACCAACAGCAACCATTGCGCCTAGGGTGCGGGCGGCGGCGGCTTCGGTATAGTAGCTGGCATCTCCTGCCAAGAGAAAAGTTTTCATCGCTTCGTAGCTGCTTTCGGTTTTAAACTTACCGAGGCTAGATAGGGTGGCACGACGCACACGGGGATGGGAATCTTTTAAACCTGCCATCAGGGCATCCTCGGCTTGATTGAGTTGGATTGTCCCGAGGGCTTTGGCAATCTCTACCCGTACACCCCAAAACGCTTCTGTTGTTAAAGCTGTTTGCAACGTATTGACCGCTTCGAGGTTTCCTTCCTTGGCGATCGCCTCGGCTGCTTGAATGCGAGAAATGGGATCGGAATCATGGGTCAGTTGATTTTTTAGTTCCGCCATCGGGTAGGACAATTTCACCGTTTTTGTCCAATGATTGCCCACATCAAAGCTGACAAAATCCGGTTTCCGGTCGAGGGGAATATAAAAGGTATGTTCCGCATCGTTGAGCCTAAAGGTAAAGGTTTTTTGGCTGACTGTTTTCCCATCGAGATAGTTAAAGGCAATGGGAATTTTTAGATCAAACAGGACTTTTTCGTCTTTTTTCCCTTGGGTCTGTTTCACGGTCAATTTAGCTAAACCATTTTCCCCGTCCCAACTGTAAGCCACCTCAAAATCCGGATGCCCACCCCGAAAAACATATTGATCAAACAAAGGCGCAAGGTTAAACCCAGTGGATTCCTCAATCGCCCGCAGGAGATCAACGGTTTCGACGGTTTGGTGGGCGTGCTTTTGGACAAACTTTTGAATTGCTTTTGAGAACAACTCATCACCAAGCACCGTGCGGATCATGTGGTAGACGCAAGCGCCTTTTTCGTAGAGGTGGCGGTCATAGAGTTCAATGGGGGCGCGATAAACATGGGTGACGATGGGGCGACGGTAACGGCTGCTGTCTTCGTCGAGATAGTTCCGCATCTGTTCGAGGAGATAATAGGCCGCTTCCTCCTTGCCATATTCATGTTCCGTCCAGAGCACCTCGGCGTAGGTGGCCATCCCTTCTTTGATCCAGGCGTGGCTCCAATGTTTGATCACCACCAGATCGCCAAACCATTGGTGGGCTAACTCGTGTAACACGAGGGTTTCGGTGCGTTGATCGTCGAGGCTCGCCCGTTCGTCAAGTAAACAGCGATCCGTTAAAAGGGTGGTAGATGTGTTTTCCATGCCGCCGAAAATAAAGTCATCGACGCACACTTGGGCATATTTCGGGAAGGGATATTTGTAGCCGTAGATTTCACTGAGAAAAGCCATCATCTGGGGCGTTTTGCCCATGCTGCGATCGCCATCGGCTTCGCGCCCTTTTTCGACGTAGTAGAGAACGGGGATGCCTTGCCATTCGGTTTTTGTTTCAGCAAAATCACCCACGGCCAAGGTGATCAGATATGACGGGTGAATTTCCTTTTGATACCAGTGATATTCTGTTTTTTTTCCTTGTTTCTCACTGCTGATCAATTCACCATTGGATATAGCGCGGTAGGGTTTCGGCACCCGGATTTTCAGTTCAGAAGTGGCAAGTTGGCCGGGATAGTCGAAACAGGGGAACCAAAAACGGGAGTCTTCATCTTCTCCCTGAGTCCACACCTGCACAGGTTTATCGGGGTAATGGTCGTCCGGCTGAATGAAATAAATGCCCCGCTGGGGTTCCGTTAATCGGTAGGCGATCGCCAACTCAATTTTTTTCGTCGTCGTCGGTTGCAGTAAGCGGATATTCAGGGTTTCGCCATCATAATCAAAGGGCTGACTAACGCTGCCAATGCACACCGATTCAATGGCCATGTCCACCGCATCGAGGGTCAGGGAAGTTACCCCAGAACGCACCGGAGCCAAGGTAATCGTGCAAGTCCCAAAGAGCGATCGCCCCGTAATGTCGAGATCCAAATCCAAATAGATATGCTCCACCTGTCCCGGACGGTCGGGGTTGTAGTGGGGTTTTGCGCCGGGCAACTCAAAAGAACGGGTCGTTTCTGTATCCACAAACGCTTCAAAATTAATTCCAGACATTTTGCTCGACATATCCTCAGGCTCAAAAGGCGATCGCCGCCCATAAAATTCATTCGTTTCAAATCATAACAACCCCGTTGATGGGCCAGCCAACCATGCCCAGATATCCCCACTGCCTTCCCCAAAAACTTGCTGTCATAATGGAAAACAGCGTAAACATCAGAAAAATTAACCGCATATGACCCAGAATCCCCTCCTCATCGGCCATGGTCTGCCCCCCTTCGCCGAGATCAAAGCCGAGCACGTTGAACCCGCTGTCACCACTCTTCTGGCGGAACTAGAGCAACAGGTCAGCGATCTTGAGACGAACCTCAAACCCACCTGGACAGACTTTGTCGAACCCCTTACCCAGCTCGAAGAAAAACTGATGTGGACTTGGGGGGTGATCGGTCATCTCATGAGTGTCAAAAACAGTACAGAACTGCGCGCCGCCTACGAAACAATGCAACCTGCTGTAGTGCAGTTTATCAACCGCTGGAGCCAAAGTCGCCCCATCTACGAAGGGTACAAAGCGATCCGCGAAAGCGACCAATGGGACAAACTAGAACCCGCCCAGCAACGCATTATCGAAACCGCCCTCAAGGAAGCCGAACTCGCTGGGGTGAGCCTTGAAGGAGAAACCAAAGAGAAATTCAACGCGATCCAATTAGAATTAGCGGATCTTTCAACGAAATTTTCAAATAATGTCCTCGATGCGACCAAGGCCTTTAAACTCAAACTGACCAATAAAGAAGATATCGCCGGGTTACCCGATAGCGCCCTGAGTCTCGCCGCCCAAACCGCCCGCAGTGAAGGGGAAGAAAACGCGACCCCAGAAAATGGCCCCTGGGTCATTACCCTTGATTACCCCAGCTACCTCCCCTTTTTGAAATATGCCGAAAACCGGGAACTGCGGGAAAAAGTCTACAAAGCAGCAGTCTCGAAGGCTTCTTCTGGGGAATTTGATAATCACCCCCACATTGATCGCATCCTTGAGTTGCGTAAACAAAAGGCCCAAATTTTAGGCTTTGAAAATTACGCCGAACTGAGTCTAGCCCGGAAAATGGCACCGAGTGTAGCCGCCGTTGAACAACTTATGGAAGAGTTGCGCCAAGTGAGTTTCGAGGCCGCTCAACAAGAATTGGCGACCCTAAAAACCTTTTCGGGACAGGCTGACTTGGCCCACTGGGATGTGGCTTACTGGTCAGAGAAACAACGGGAAGAAAAGTTTGGCTTTACCGCCGAAGAATTGCGCCCTTACTTTTCCCTGGGGCGGGTCTTAGAGGGTTTGTTTGGCCTAGCGCAACGCTTGTTTTCCGTCGAAATTACCGCTGCCGATGGCGAAGCCCCCGTATGGCATGAAGATGTACGTTATTTCAAAATTAACGACGAGTCTGGAGAACAAATTGCCAGTTTTTACCTTGATCCCTACAGTCGCCCGGCAGAAAAACGCGGTGGGGCTTGGAT
This sequence comes from Picosynechococcus sp. PCC 8807, assembly GCF_001693295.1. Taxonomy (NCBI): domain Bacteria; kingdom Bacillati; phylum Cyanobacteriota; class Cyanophyceae; order Chroococcales; family Geminocystaceae; genus Picosynechococcus; species Picosynechococcus sp. PCC 8807. The sequence goes on along the minus strand of NZ_CP016483.1, from coordinate 478,202 downwards.
GAATGATTGCGTCGGTCGCGCGAAGTTGGTGGTGAATGGTCACACCGTTACCCGTTTACCTGTGGCTTATTTAATCTGTAACCAAACACCTCCCGTCGATGGCAAGCCCAGTTTAATGACCTTTGGGGAAGTAGAAACCCTCTTCCATGAGTTTGGCCACGGGTTACAGCATATGTTGACCCATGTGGATTACCCCGGTGCGGCGGGCATTAATAATGTCGAGTGGGATGCGGTGGAGTTGCCCAGCCAATTTATGGAAAATTGGTGCTACCACCGGGAAACGCTATTCGGGATGGCCAAGCATTACGAAACGGGAGAAACGCTGCCAGAACACTATTACCAGAAGCTCCTGGCTGCCCGCACTTATATGAGTGGCTCGGCGATGCTGCGGCAGTTGCACTTTAGCTTGCTCGACATCGAACTGCACGCGAAATACGACCCGGCCAGTGGTGAAACCCCGGAACAGGTGCGTGATCGCCTTGCTGAAACCACCACAGTCATGAAACCGTTGCCGGAAGATTCGTTCCTCTGTGCCTTTGGCCATATCTTTGCTGGGGGCTATGCGGCGGGCTATTACAGCTACAAGTGGGCGGAAGTGCTCAGTGCGGATGCGTTTGCGGCCTTTGAAGAGGCTGGCCTCGAAGATGTGGTGGCGATCGCCGATGTGGGTAGACAATTCCGCGAAACGATCCTCGGTTTAGGCGGCAGTCTCCATCCTTTGGAAGTCTTTAAGAAATTCCGGGGTCGGGAACCGCAAACAGAACCGTTGCTTCGCCATAGTGGTCTATTGCAAACTGCTTAATTTTAACTCTTAAAAGTATAGTCATGAGCCTTTGCGTTAATTCCAAGGCTCATTTTTTATTATTTCAAGTTTTATATTTTAGCTCTTCCAATAAAATTCTAGGACGAGAAACAACGACATTTGAATATAAACTTGAATGATTTTTAAGCATATACAATTCATATTCAAACCAGTCCATATCTAGCTTTTCTCGATTACATCTAGAACAAATCACCCAGAGATTCCGAAAATCCATAGAGAGCCAAGGATATTTAGAACGTGGTAATTTGTGATCAATATTTCGGCCATTGTAATAATGATACTTTTCTTCGCAAATTGGACAATTAAAGGTCGAATTTTCTTGCACCCATGCTTTACTTTTTTGTGTTGTCCCTAGCTCTCCATCACCACCAATATATCGCCAATGATTATATTTGCAGTATTCTTCAAAGTCTTCGCTCGTTAAACGATGATAGTGTTTACTGCCAATCTTTTTAGCTAAGCCCAAAAGTTCTTCAAGACTTTGGTCAAGAAAATCATTTTTTTCCATAACTTACTTTGATGAATTGCCAAAATCAACGAACTCTACTTCATTATCTGGAAAGAGTTTTTCTGCAGCAATACCAATACTTTCTAGAATATTTTGAAATTTTTCTTGGAAGTCTTTTTTTTCCTGTGAAGTCTGATACTTTTCTCCTATTCGATCAGACTCTAAAAATAATTCTTCTAGCGACATCTCATGAATTTCAGTTTCTCTTTTGAAGTCAAGAATCTTTTCATAAAGCCCAATAACCCTATTCCAACCAATGTTTTGATAGTTATTTTGTTTTAACCAAACTTGATGTTTTTTTTCTAAAAGCAGACGATGCTCCTTATTCCATCGTTGAATTCTTCGATAGGACATCCCCTTATATAACTTTTTTGATTTTGTTTTTGACATATCAACCACTTATTAAATTGACTAACTTTAACAAACCTTTTCGGATTTCGCTGTTTTCAAGATTCATCAACTTTGCCATTTCTTTTGCAAATTTCAATCTCAAGGCATCATTTATATTTTTTAGATCTCTATTTTCTCACTTTAAAATGCCATTTACATCAATCAATTGGTTGTTTCTTAACAATATTTCTTGCTTCTCTTGTTTCTCTGCATGTAGGCGCTTTTTGAGTTCTTGTTTTTGAGCTTTTAATTCTTGTATTTCTTGCTCAATTTTGCGAGTATCTTCTGATAAATCTGCTTCGATGCTTCTCAGTTTATTTTTTTGTTTTTCTAGGCTGCCAATTTTTCCTTGCAGCTCTTGGCATTCCTGCTCTATTTTTTTGCATTTCTTCTCAAGCCTACTGCGTTGTTGTCCTAAAACGCGGTTATTTTTACCTAATGTAGAATTTGTTTCAGCGAAAGACTGCACTAATTTCTGGAGAAAGACAGATCTTCCTTGCTCTAGAGAGTCTAGAAGCTCTTGGCACTCTATTTGTTGTAAAGAATTTGTAATTGCTTTATTAATTTTATATTTGTCTTTTAAAATTGCTTGTATTTCACTCTTGCTTAACATGCTAAATATCTTTCGTTATTGCACTCAAGTATTGTTTCTTTGAGAAAATCATAACAAAAAATGGTCGCAATAATAATAGTTTTGGAATTGTTGAATATTTATAATTTTTTTGAATTTTGTTTCTTTTTTTTGAAAAATATTAAAATTAATCGATATTTAAAAGACTCCCAGAATTTCTGGAAGTCTTTATTTACATTTAACTTAAGGCCAGTTAATTTAGATTGAATCTAACCAGTTTTCCTCTGGGTCAGAATCCGCGCCAACATAGGCTGGAGGATTTGTTTCTCTGGTCGGAGATTCTAAACCATTAGCTGTTTGCTCTGGCTCATCTGTCCCAAACCATTGATCATCGGGCTGTTCGGCATCAAAGGAAACAGTCGTCTCATCTTCACCCCAATCATCATCGGGTTCATCAAGTTCAGCCTCTGCAACCATGATTTCATCCGGTGCGACGACAGGAAGAATTTCTGCTTCTGTTATAGATGCCTCTTCTGTTTCTATGGGTTGCTCTTCCGGTGCTGGGGCGATCGTCTCTTCCGAAATCACCTCCTCTGGCATTGTCTCCGCAATCACCTCTGGCACTTCTCGTTCAGGTCGTTGCCGATCAAAAACCAAGGCACCCTCGACGCAATCAACTAAAATGCGATCGCCTTCCATAAAGTCCGTTTCTAAAATGCGATTAGCGATCGGGTTTTCCAATTCCCGTTGAATCGCCCGTTTTAAGGGTCTTGCCCCAAAGGTCGGATCGTAACCCGCTTCTACTACATGATCGAGAGCCGCATCCGTGAGAGATAACGTAATCTTTTGGTCGGCTAATAATTTTTCGATACGGTGAATTTGTAGTTTGACAATCTCGCGCAACTCATCCCGTTTCAGGGTATGGAAAATAATCAGTTCATCAATCCGGTTGAGAAATTCTGGGCGGAAATTTTTTCGTAATGCCCCCGTCACTTTGTCCCGCATCTTGTCGTAGTTCGCGTCATCTCCCGACAAACTAAGGATAAATTCACTACCAATATTGCTCGTCATCACAATGATCGTATTGCGGAAATCCACCACCCGCCCTTGGGAATCGGTGATCCGGCCATCATCCAGCACCTGCAACAGGATATTAAAAACATCCTTATGGGCTTTTTCCACCTCATCCAGCAGCACCACCGAATAGGGCCGCCGCCGCACCGCCTCCGACAGTTGCCCTCCTTCTTCGTAGCCCACATAACCCGGAGGCGCACCAATGAGCCGCGACACCGCGTGTTTTTCCATATATTCGGACATATCAATGCGTACCATCGCCTCTTCACTATCAAAGAGAAAAGCCGCCAAAGCCCGCGCTAATTCTGTTTTTCCGACCCCCGTCGGCCCCATAAACATAAACGAACCAATCGGACGACTGGGATCCTTCATCCCTGCTCTGGCACGACGAATTGCCGCCGAGACCGCTTCCACCGCTTCCTGCTGACCGATTACCCGCTCGTGCAAATGTCCTTCGAGTTGCAGCAGTTTTTGCCGTTCGGATTCCATCAGGCGATTCACGGGAATCCCTGTCCAACGGGCAACAATTTCGGCAATGTCAGCTTCCGTAACTTGTTCCCGGAGCATCGCATCCCCTGCCGCTTGGATTTCCAGCAGTTTGACTTCTTTTTGGCTTAGTTCTGCTTGTAAACCTTCGAGACGGCCATATTTCAATTGGGCCGCTTTGTTGAGGTCATAGGCGCGTTCTGCTTGTTCCACCTGGAGACGCAGTTGTTCTTCCTCTTCCTTGAGGGAATTAATTTCATCGATGAGATTTTTCTCGGCGAGCCATTGGGAAGAAAGGTCTTTCTGTTGAATTTCAAGGCTTTTAATTTCTTCGTCGATCCGATCTAAACGTTCCTTGGAAGCGAGGTAGGCCGGGGAAGTTGCCCCCAGTTGTTCCTCACCCTTGAGGGAAAGCTGCTCCATTTGCAGTTGCATCAAGCGACGATCAATGGCTTCGAGTTCAACGGGTTTGGAGGTAATCTCCATTTTCAGTTTGGCGGCGGCTTCGTCTACTAGATCGATCGCCTTATCGGGGAGAAAACGGTCGGTGATGTAACGGTTGGAGAGGGTGGCAGCGGCAACGAGGGCGGAGTCGGTAATATTGACGCCGTGGTGCAGTTCATAGCGTTCTTTTAAGCCCCGCAGAATGGAAACGGTATCTTCCACGGTGGGCTGTTGGACTAAAACTTGCTGGAAACGCCGTTCGAGGGCGGGATCTTTTTCGATATGTTTGCGGAATTCGTCGAGGGTGGTCGCCCCAATACAGCGCAATTCGCCCCGTGCCAACATCGGTTTGAGTAAATTCCCCGCATCCATCGAGCCATTAGCAGAACCTGCGCCAACAACGGTGTGGACTTCATCAATAAAGAGAATAATTTGTCCGTCGGACTGGGTCACTTCCTTGAGCACCGAACGTAATCGTGCCTCAAACTCTCCTCTGTATTTTGCGCCGGCAATTAGAGATCCCATATCGAGGGACATCAACTGCCGATTTTTCAGGGATTCGGGCACGTCGCCATTGACAATCCGTTGGGCCAAACCTTCGGCGATCGCCGTTTTTCCAACCCCCGGTTCACCAATGAGAACTGGATTATTTTTCGAGCGCCGAGAAAGTACCTGAATCACGCGCCGAATCTCATCATCCCGCCCAATCACCGGATCAAGTTTGCCGTCCTTGGCCTGTTCGGTGAGATCGCGGCCATATTTACTTAGAGGACTACCACCATAGGAACTGCCACTCTCTTCTTGGTTCTGGGCGGTGACCTTTTGGCTACCTTTGAGTTCTTTGATTTTGAGTTCGAGATCCTGGGGGTCGAGGTTAAAACTTTTCAGCGATCGCCGCCCGATCCGCTCATCCTCCGCAAAGCCCACCAGCAAATGCTCAACAGAAATAAAATCATCCTGCCAACTGTTACGACAGGCTTCGGCCCGGTCTAACATCACATCTAAACCTTGACCAAGATAAAGCTGATCGCCCCGCATTAGTTTGGGCTGTTGCTGGGCAAACCGTTCTAACTGCTGCTGGAGCCTGATCCCATCGACACCTGTCTGAGTCAAAATCGTTTGGGCCAATCCCTGTTCCTGCTCCTGTTCTAGCAATGACAAGAGTAGATGTTCCACCTCAAGATTTTGGTGTCTGTAGCGACGGGCGATCTCCTGTGACTTGACGATCGCATCCCAAGCTTGTTCGGTGAATTTGCTGGAATCGGTGGGCTGCATCAGTAGTTTGTTTTGGCGTTAACGGTTTTTATCAGCACAGTATAACAAGTTGCTGATTTTCCCTTGGGGGCAGTGCGAAAATTTCCCCGATCCAAATTTAGGTAAAAATACGGATTTATTTTCCTCAGAAAATCATTGAAACTGAGATCTTCTTTGTGATATGAACGCAAAGTTTATCCCCTTTACTCGGAGTGTAAGGATAAAAAGAATGAAAAAATTGGGTACTCACCTTGTGGTGGATGGTTGGGGTTCCCCTGCGAACCTCCTCAATGATCCCGAAGGTATCCGTCGGGCCATGATCGAAGCGATCGCCGCCGGAGAAGCGACTCTAATTGATCTCTGTGTCCATCAATTCAGTCCCCACGGTGTAACAGCCACCGCAACCCTTGCTGAGTCCCACATTGCCATTCATACCTGGCCCGAATATGGGTACTTTGCGGCTGATCTTTTCTTTTGTGGTCGCGGCAAACCCGTTGAAGCCATGAAATTCCTCCAGCAGGCGCTACAGGCAACGGAATGTAAAATGACCGAATTTGATCGCGGTTTCCCCAAAGAAATTTTGGTGCCCTCCATGGCTGCGGCGATCGCCTAAATAATCTAACGACTGCTCCAGGGCGAAATTGAACCTCCCCGGCAGTCCAGTTATTACTGAATAACTCAATAAGTTTAGATGCCCCTCTATGTCCCCCAGACCAGAGGGGTTCCTTGTTTTTGGGCAACAAAATGGCAGCCCCATCAAGAAACCGTCACAATTTTGGCTGTCTAAATGAATCCTTCATCATGGTCTTAACCAAAGGCGATCGCCTCCGCAGACCCTACATTAAAAGTCTTTAGCATCCTCTTAGAGAGCTTGTAATAGCGCAAAAGATAGCAACCTCGATTAGGGAAATTACCCAAGCCCCTTGATACAGAGACGCAAACGCCCTTTGATAGAATGTAGCTCATTCAATGGCCGCCATTTCTATGGAAAATCACCCCACCGACCCCCAACGACAGCCCGAAAAAACCCAGATTTCGATTCACATCGATCCAGAAGTCCTCGATCAGATCAAACATCTTACTAACGACCCCAGCAAAGTGATCGAAACTGCCGTTAAGCAGTGGCTCCGGGGCGAACGGGTCCGCGATGATGAACTGACCCGACGGTTTCGGCGTAATCCTCCAGTTCCGCCCAAGGGGGAATGGAACGATTAAGAAAGGTAAGTATATTGTTGTTAAGCTGGCCTTTACCCCCAAAATTGTTAGTCATAATGGGCCTTTGTCAGCCATCAAGGAAAAGTCCGATAAAATCCCCAATAGGGTTTGATTTTCTCAAAAGCGCACCGCGCAGCGGATCTCATTGCGATCGCCTGGGCTAGTCATCAAATACCCGGACTTAATCTCGACAATATTCACTCAATGCCTCCATGGGTTGTTTTCCGCCTCAACTACCAGCAGATCAACGGCAGCACTTCGCCTATTGGCAAGCCCTCAACGCAGAAATTATCTGGCTCCAGGACAATATGGGGGTTTGTACCGCTTTTTTTTGGCAATGGGCAGAAACCTTTGGCTGCCAACCCCAGGCAATGGTGACAACAGAAATTTTTCAGCAATGGATCACGGTAGACAACGCCATCTACACAACTGCTCTGCAACGGGTGGGTCAGGGGGGCCTCCCCGAAACCCTAGACGGTACTTTTCAATGGGCCGACCAGACTTTTCCCCTCAAGCTTTTGGTCACTGCCATCGGCGCGGGCCAACTGTTGGTGGTGGGTTTCCCCCAGGCTGTTGCCCCCAGTTCCCTCTCTCCCCTGTCCTATCAAAAAGCCCTCAGTCGCATTGCTCGCAAGATCCGCAATACCTTTGACCTGACGGTGATTCGTCAAGAGGCGATGAATGGCCTAGGTAAAACTTTACAGGTGAGTCGTTGTCTATTGTTGACCGCCGATGCAACCCAAAGCCGATTTCAGGTCGAAGCAGAATATCGTTGCAGCTCGGTTCCCTCCTGTCTTGGGGCTAGTTGGCGATCGCCCGATAGCCCAGTCCTCGAAGAAATTTATCAAACTCAAGTTTCCCAATCTTTAACAACCCTTTGCCCGGCCCTGGCCGACAGTCAAGCGGTGCTTATCTTGCCTACCCTCTACCAAGGTAGTGTCAATGGTTTTATCTGTCTGCAACAGTGCGATCGCCCCAGGATTTGGCAGGAAGTTGAGCAAGAATTTGCCCAGGAGCTAGCTGAACAACTGGGAACGGCGATCGCCCATGCCACCCTCTACCAAGAACTCGAACAACTCCACCAAGCCGCCACCGAAGCCGCCCGCCTCAAAAACGACTTCCTCGCCAATACCACCCACGAACTCCGCACCCCCCTCAATGGCATCATCGGTTTTCTGACCCTCGTCCTCGATGAAATGGCCGACGGCCGCGCCGAAGAGTTAGATTTCATTGCCGCCGCCCACGAAAGCGCCCTCCACCTGCTGAACCTGATCAACGATATCCTCGACATTGCCAAAATTGAATCAGGCAAACTCGACCTCGATCTCCAGCCCATTAGCCTAGGGGAACTGCTCGATAACCTCAATAACTTTGCCCGGCCCCAGTTACAAACCAAAAATCTCACCTGGGAAATTTTAGTGCCCGAAAGCCACGACGATATCATCCTCTACGGCGACTACCAGCGTCTTTTTCAGGTGCTCCTGAACCTCGTGGGCAATGCGATCAAATTCACCAATGCTGGTGGTATTACGATCAATGTTGAGCTAGTTTTCAAACCCGTCATCCACGATGATCAACAATTTCCAGGGATGGTCAAAATCAGTGTGATCGATACGGGGATTGGTGTGGCTTTGGATATGCAATCTAAGCTCTTCCAAAATTTTTCCCAGGTGCGGGGTGGCCATACCCGCAAATATGGCGGTACGGGGTTGGGCCTCGCCATTTCCAAGAAACTGGTTGAAGCCTGTGGCGGCAAAATCTCTTTCTACAGTATGGGCGAAGGCTTAGGATCAACGGTCACTTTCTCGGTACTTCTCCAGCAAAAACCCGTGCTCAAACAGCCCAAGCACCAGGATCCCCAAGTGATTATCTAGGCCGCACCGACCCCGGCAAAACGTTACAATAGAAACTAAATATTAAAGAAACATTACATTTAGCAGACCGGAAAATACGTGGATACAGCTTGGCAGTTTGATTCGATTGAAGCGGCATTGGGCGACATCAAAGCCGGACGGGCCATCGTTGTCGTAGACGATGAAAATCGTGAAAATGAGGGGGACATCATCTGTGCGGCCCAACATGCCACCCCAGACATGATTAACTTCATGGCCGTAGAAGCACGGGGCTTGATTTGTTTGGCCATGACCGGCGATCGCCTCGATGCCTTAGATCTGCCTTTGATGGTTCACAAAAATACCGACAGCAACCAAACCGCCTTTACGGTCAGCATTGATGCCCATCCCCGCCTGGGGGTTACTACGGGAATTTCTGCCGAAGACCGTTCCCGCACAATTCAGGTGGCCATTGACCCCACCTCGTGCCCAGAAGACCTCAATCGCCCCGGCCATATTTTCCCCCTCCGAGCCCGGAGTGGTGGTGTCCTTAAGCGCGCTGGCCACACCGAAGCTGCGGTGGATTTGTCCCGTTTGGCTGGTCTATATCCTGCGGGGGTCATTTGCGAAATCCAAAATAATGATGGCTCCATGGCGCGGCTGCCAGAACTGATTGAATATGCCCGAAAATTTGACCTCAAAATTATTAGCATTGCTGACTTGATTTCCTATCGCCTCGAAAATGACCGCTTTGTCTACCGTGAGACTGTCACGAAGCTCCCCACAGAGTTTGGTCAGTTTGAAATCTATGCCTACCGCAACACCATGGATGGCACAGAACATGTGGCCATTGTGAAGGGTGATCCGAAGAATTTTGCCGACCAGCCTGTGATGGTGCGTGTTCACTCAGAATGCTTGACGGGGGATGCCCTCGGTTCCCTGCGCTGTGATTGTCGAATGCAACTCATTGCCGCCCTCAAGATGATCGAAAATGCCGGTCAAGGGGTGGTGGTCTATCTACGTCAGGAAGGGCGCGGCATTGGCTTGATTAACAAACTCAAGGCCTATTCCTTGCAGGATATGGGGTTGGATACGGTGGAAGCCAACGAACGGCTGGGTTTTCCGGCGGATCTCCGGGACTACGGCATGGGGGCACAAATGCTCAATGACCTTGGCGTCCATGCGATTCGTCTAATTACCAATAATCCCCGGAAAATTGCGGGCCTGAAGGGCTATGGCCTAGAAGTAGTCGATCGGGTGCCGCTTCTGATTGAGAGTAATGATTTTAATACCCGTTATCTCAATACTAAGGCCCAAAAGTTGGGACATATGCTCCTGCAAACTCACCTGGCGACCATCGCCCTCCGTTGGCAAGGGAAAGACAATATCACCCAACGCTATGAGCATTTAGAACGGCTCCGTCACTTGACCCAAAAACAACATTTACTCGTGCGGGAGGAAGCCCGTCCGGTCGCTAGTGCGGTCTTTTCCAATGCGCCCTTAATCGTTCACCTAGGCTTCGACCAGGCCAAGTTAGCCCGCGCAGATTGGTACACCGATACGCAACATCCCTATCTCCAGGCGATCGCCTCTCTCCTTGGCGACATTGCCCAATGGGACGATCTCACAGAATTGGAGTTTATGATTGCCACAGGGGATGACCCGATGACGGGGCTACAAATTCAACTCGACCGTGAATTTTTGACCTGGCCCCAGCTACCTACCTTTATCCAAGCGGCCCCCGTCAAAACCCAGACTATCTACCACTTCCAGCAGCCCAAATAATCATCCCGGTGAGGGTTGTTTGTCGTCGGAATCTCACCTGGATCTGCCTTTTGTCGGATTGTAAAAATCCTCTGGTCGCTTTCCGGAAAAATTGCGATACCATAAGTACGATTGAACTCAGAAACCCAATCACCTTTGACCCATTACGCCACGGCGATCGAGGTAACCATGTCAGCCATCACCAATAATCCCGACAAAGAAAAAGCCCTAAACCTAGTACTCAACCAAATCGAGCGCAACTTCGGTAAAGGGGCAATTATGCGGTTGGGGGATGCCGCCCAGATGAAGGTCGAAACAATCCCCAGTGGGGCTTTGACCCTAGATCAGGCGATGGGGGGTGGGTTCCCACGTGGGCGAATTGTGGAAATCTACGGCCCGGAGAGTTCTGGGAAAACGACGGTTGCTCTCCATGCGATCGCCGAAGTCCAAAAAGCGGGTGGCGTCGCTGCTTTTATTGACGCTGAACATGCCCTGGATCCCACCTATTCCGCGGCCTTGGGAGTTGATATTGAAAACCTGCTGGTGGCCCAACCCGATAACGGCGAATCTGCTTTAGAAATTGCCGACCAATTGGTTCGCTCGGCGGCTGTGGATCTAATCGTGATTGACTCGGTGGCGGCCCTTGTGCCCAGGGCAGAGATCGAAGGAGAAATGGGCGATGTGCAGGTGGGTCTCCAGGCCCGTCTCATGAGTAAAGCCCTCCGTAAAATTGCCGGGAATATGGGGCGTTCGGGTTGTACAGTAATCTTCCTCAATCAATTGCGCCAAAAAATTGGCATCAGTTACGGTAATCCAGAGGTGACGACTGGCGGGACAGCCCTCAAATTCTATGCTTCCGTGCGCCTCGATATCCGACGCATCCAAACCCTCAAGAAAGGGAGCGAAGGGGAATTTGGCATCCGCGCCAAGGTTAAGGTGGCCAAAAATAAAGTTGCCCCACCGTTCCGCATTGCCGAATTTGACATTATCTTTGGGAAAGGAATCTCTCGTGTGGGCTGTATGCTAGACCTCGCTGAACAAACGGGGGTTATTACCCGTAAAGGTGCCTGGTACAGCTATGAAGGGGATAACATTGCCCAGGGTCGCGATAATGCAGTGAAGTATCTAGAGGAAAATCCGGACGTTGCGGCGATCGTCACCCAAAAAGTTCGGGAAAATCTGGATATGAGTTCCATGGGTTTCGGGGATGAGCACCACACCACCGAAGAGGAATAATCATTTCTGTGGCGGCAAATATTGCTTATCCAATGCAAGATGGTAAGACAAGGGGCAAATTTAGGCCTCTTTTTTCTTGAGTTTCTTGAAAATTAGAGGAACAAGCACCAGACAACAGCATAATTTGCGGCGTGCTAGAATCGGATGCGTCATTTTGAAAAAAAACGTTACGTTCACTATGGGTATTCGTTTCTCTCGTTGGTCAGTGGGTTGTGGTGCGGCGATCGCCCTCGGCGTCTTGTCCCCTTCAGTCACTTGGGCTAATCCCCAACTCAATGCCCTCCTCGAACAGGGAAATGAACAGCTGACCAATCGGAATTTTGCCCAAGCAGTGCAGCATTACCGCCAGGCTCTCACCCTAGAAGCCAACAACGCCCGGATCCATGGTGCCCTCGGTTACGCCCTTTCCCAACTGGGCAATTATTCAGAAGCGGTGACGGCCTACCGCCGGGCTACGGAATTAGAAGATGACAATGCAGAGTTTTTCAATGCCCTGGGTTTCAATTTGGCCCAAAGTGGCGATAACCGCAGTGCCATCAACGCCTACCAGCGAGCCACCCAGTTGCAGCCGAATAACCTGGCCTACAGTCTGGGTTTAGCGACCGTACAATTTCGGGCCGGGGACTACGATCAAGCTCTGGTCGCGTACCGTAAAGTTTTGGCTAAAGACAGCAACAACACCATGGCGCTGCAAAATAGTTTAACCAGTTTGTTGCAATTAGGACGGAACCAAGAGGCGGCGGTTTTATTTCCTGATTTGCTGCGCCAACGGCCCAATGACGCGGAACTTCGCATTAAGGCAGCGGTGACGTGGTTTGGCCTCAATGATCGTGACCAGGCGATCGCCTTCCTGGAAGAAGCCCGCCGCCTCAGCACCCGCGACAGTGCGATGCAAATTCGGGTCGGCAAGATCTACGAAACCCAAAATCTGTTACCCCAGGCGATCGCCGCCTATGAACAGGCTAGTTTTGTCGATCCCCAATCCCGCGAAGCCTTTGCCTTATATGGATCGGCGGCGATGAAGACCGAGGATTATATCAACGCCATTATTGCCTACCGCGCCCTAACGGAATTGTCCCCCACGGATCCGGCGGCCTTTTACAATTTTGCGGTGGCCCTCCAGGGGCGGCGGCGTTCCCGCGAAGCCCTCGAAGCCCTGGAAATGGCGCGGGATCTCTACCAACAACGGGGCGATCGCCGGGGGGTTAATATTACGGAATCTCTCATGGCGGCCATCGAAGAGGGCTAGGAACCGCACCAGTCACGATCACCATGCGTTACCGACGGTTTGGGAAAACAGAATTAGACATCTCAATTTTTTCCCTGGGGACAATGCGAGCCTTAGAAAGCAGCGCAACCATGACGGCAACGGTGCAGCGGGCTTGGCAGTTGGGGATTAATCATTTTGAAACAGCGCCGAACTACGGGGTGAGCGAGCGTTTGTTGGGGCAAGCCTTTCGCGAATTGGGTCTCCCCCGGTCAAATTTTTTTCTCACGAGCAAACTATTACCCAAGGGGGCAGCGGCGGAAATTGAGCAGACCATCACGGTTTCCCTCGAAAATTTAGGCACCGATTATTTAGATTGTCTGGCGATCCACGGGATTAATACAGCGGAACATCTCCAGTGGTTTTTAGAAACGGGTCTGGGGCCGCTCCAACAATTGCAACGGCAAGGCAAATTTCGCCACCTTGGTTTTTCGACCCACGGCCCCCTGCCTTTAATTCTCACGGCCATCGAAACGGGCTATTTTGAATTTGTTAACCTCCATTACTATTATTTTTTTCAGCGTAATGCTGAGGCGATCGCCCTTGCTGCAGCACGAGATTTAGGGATTTTTATCATTTCCCCTGGCGATAAAGGAGGCCAACTGTTTACCCCACCCCAGACCCTCCAGACCCTCTGCCAACCGGATACGCCCCTAGAACTCACCTACCGTTTTTTGTTGGGCGATCGCCGGATTACGACCCTCAGTTTTGGGGCAGCCAATCCCACTGAATTGGCTGTTTTAGTACCCCTCGTTGACCAAGACCAGCCCCTCACCCCCCAGGAACAACAGCGCCTCACAAACCTGAGTCAGCATCAACACCAACGCCTCCAGGGGACAGAATGCCACCAATGTTACGCCTGCTTACCCTGCCCTGAAGCGATTGCGATCCCCGAAATTCTCCGCCTCAGAAATTTGGCGATCGCCTACGATATGCAAAGTTACGGCGAATACCGCTATCAGATGCTCGAAAATGCCGGCCATTGGTTCCCTGGCAAAAAAGGCAATGCCTGTACAGAATGTGGCGACTGTTTACCCCGTTGCCCCAGCCAACTGCCCATCCCCCAACTGCTCCAGGAGGCCCACCAGCGCTTGAACGGAAAACCGCGCCGTCGTCTTTGGGAAACTTAATTTTGATTTTTGCGCATATTGGCGGATGCATTTAGCCTGTCAATAACCATTAAATTTTCGTGGGGCCGATTCGTCGCCAAAACGAGTCATTAAACTCAGCCAAATGTCAGATTTTCCCTATTTTCAGGGGATAAACCACAGCCAATGGCCAAAAGCCAAGTAGAATTTAGCCCCTAAAGGGATCATCGAAACTTCATTATTCTTGTTTAACTTGCCAGTTGATTCGTTTGGGGAACTCTGAAAATTGACCAATTCCTCTGGGGCTTTTTCGTCGATGGCACAACCGGAACTAGAACTGCTCCAAGCCCTAAATCCGAGTGCCTTTGATCAAGTGTTGTTGTCCTTGGCGTTTTTTGCGCTCCGGCAAAGCAGTTATCGCCATGGGGCTTTTTTGGATGCGGCGGCAACGGCGGCCAAATGTGCGGTCTATACCACCTATGTAGAGCAGGGGGGAAATCTACGCATGACTGGGCATTTGCACCACATCGAACCGAAACGGGTCAAGGCCATTGTCCAGGAAATTGAGCAGGGTCTCCAGGCGGGCCAACGGTTGCAGCATGCGGCTTTCCAGGAACCCACTTACTTGACCGAGTTACCCCAGGTTTGGTTAGGGCAGTATCCCTGGCATCGCTCCCAACCCCGGTTAACGGGCGATCGCCTCAGCGAAGACCAACAGACTTACCTCGAAGCGAAACTGCCCCCAGATCTACCAGCAGCCCAGGGGATCTCCTCCGCCGAATTTGCGGATCTCATTGCTTTTTTACACCAACAGGCCCAGGCAAAAACCCCAGGCGATCACCCATTGCCCCTCAGTGAAGCCCTCGCCGAACATATCAAACGCCGTTTGCTCCACGCCGAAACGGTTATGCGCCTCGATAACCCCTGGGGAATGCCCTATTACATCCTTTTGAGTTCTACCTATGGCGGCCCCGACAGCCCAACAAAAGCCCCCCATTCCCTCCTCGAAGACGCCGCCCACTTTCTTCGTCTCAGCCATGCCTGGACAAAGCAACAACACAACGTCATGCGCATTTTTGAATCCCTTGATATTGCCCCCGCCGATTTGTCCGAGGCCCAGACAGAACTGCATGAATTAATGCGGCACTGGGCGAAAAAATATCACCAACGGGGCAAACCCACCATGGCGATTCACATGATGTTTGGCCCCAAAGATCATTCTCTTTCCTGAAGCCGAAAACAGCCGCCCTTTCCCAAACGATTTAGAGCATAAAAAAACAGGGGCGATCGCCGAAATTGCACGATCATCCCCCATTATTCTTTTTGAAAACAATTTCAGTTGTCTCGAAAGCCAATGGCCTAGTCTTTTTCTGGGGCCGTAGAAGCGACAAAAAGTTCCTTCAATTGCTTTTGATCGACTCCCGCCGGCGCATCAGTCAACAGACAGCTTGCCTGTTGTGTTTTCGGGAAGGCAATCACATCGCGAATGGAATCCTCCTGGGCCATAAGCATCACCAAACGATCTAAACCATAGGCAATACCACCATGGGGCGGGGTGCCATATTCAAAGGCTTCGAGCAGAAAACCAAATTTTTCTTGGGCCTCGGTTTCTGATAAGCCAATGGTCTGGAAGACTTTTTCTTGGACTTCCCGCTGGTAAATCCGTAGACTACCACCACCGATTTCAATGCCATTTAAGACGATGTCGTAGGCAAGGGCGCGGGCCGTTGCCAGATCCTCTAGATCTTCTGGATTCGGTGCAGTAAAGGGATGGTGTAAGGCTTCGAGGCGTTTTTCGTCGCTATTATATTCAAACATCGGAAAATCTGTAACCCAAACAAAATTGAGCTGATTTTCATTGATCAAGCCCATCTCGGCACCGACCAACTGTCGCACTCGGTCTAGGGACTTATTGACAATATCCGTTGCCCCGGCCCCAAAGAGGAGGAGCGTGCCCGCTTCAGCCCCAGTACGACTGAGAAGTTCTTGTTTTTGGGCGTCACTGAGGTTGTCCTTGATCGCGCCGATGGTATCGATCGCCCCGTCTTCCCGCACCCGAATAAAGGCAAGCCCTTTGGCTCCCATTTCGACGGCGGCATTAAACAGATCGCCACCGGGCTTGATCCGTACATTGGAAATAGAATCGTTTCCGTTGGGAATTGGGAGGACTTTTACTTGGCCACCGCTCTTAACCGCGCCAGAAAAGACTTTAAAGCCCATGTCCGCAACAATATCAGAGACGTTGACTAGCTCCAGGCCAAAGCGCGTATCGGGGCGATCGCAGCCGTATTTTTCCATAGACTCGGCGTAGGTGATGCGGGGGAAGGGGCGCTCTAGTTCAATGCCCTGGGCCTCCTGGAAAATCCGGCAAATTAGGCGTTCGTTGAGGTCAATGATTTCGTCGAAGGACATGAAGCTCATTTCCATATCCAACTGGGTAAACTCCGGTTGACGGTCGGCCCGGAGGTCTTCATCGCGGAAGCAGCGGGCAATTTGATAGTAGCGATCGCAGCCGGCCACCATCAGCAATTGTTTAAAGAGCTGGGGCGACTGGGGCAGGGCATACCAATCGCCTGGGTTCACCCGGGACGGCACCAGATAATCCCGTGCCCCTTCGGGGGTAGACCGGGTCAAAATTGGCGTTTCCACCTCCATGAAGTTTTCATCGTCTTCGAGGAAGCGGCGCATCGATTTGACGACGGTGTGGCGCAGTTGGAGGTTTTTCGCCATGGTTTCCCGGCGCAGGTCGAGGTAGCGATATTTTAGCCGGAGGTCTTCTTTGACTTGATCGCCGTCGGCACTACTGGAAACGAGGATCGGTAGCTGTTTATGGACGCCATTTAGGATCTCGATGGTGTCAGCGTAGATCTCCACTTCGCCAGTGGGCAATTTGGGATTCTTCGCCCCTTCTTGGCGGGCACTGACTTTCCCAACAATTTTTACAACATACTCACTACGGCTGGCGTCGGCATCATTGTAGGAATCTGGCGTCCGCTGGGGGTCACTGACAATCTGGACAATGCCCGTGCGATCGCGCAGATCAATAAAAATTACGCCACCATGATCCCGACGGCGATCGACCCAGCCATACAGGGTTACGGTCTGGTCAATGTGCTCGGAGCGCAAATCCCCGCAGTAATGAGTACGCATAGTTAGTATATATAGTTAAAGCATAGAGTTTTAAAGCGATACTAAGCCTACCAAAGATCCTGGGTCTTGCCTATATTCCCTGTCATTGTCCCAAACTTGAGCGTAAAACCTGCTGTCATATTACAGAAATCCGATATTAAGGATTCGTCAAGGCCCATAACGTGCATCCGTCATGAAAACTCGCGTGGCGATCGCCTGATTGTTGTGTAAACCCGTAAAATGCAACAAGGTTATTGAGACAGCCTTTCCTAGGGGATCGATGCGTAATTACTATCTCGTTATTGAAGCAGGCAAAACGGAAAAACAGTATTGGCAGGATATTTGGCAATATCGAGAACTGTTCTATTTTTTGGCCTGGCGGGATATCTTGGTGCGCTACAAACAAACGGCGATCGGTGTGCTCTGGGCTTTACTGCGGCCTTTTTTGACGATGATTGTGTTTACGATTGTTTTCGGTAACCTGGCGAAACTCCCCTCTGAGGGGGCACCTTACCCAATTTTGGTATTTGCCGCGATGCTACCGTGGCAGTTTTTTGCAAGTTCCCTGGCGGAATGTAGTAACAGCTTAATCACCAACTCCAATCTTTTGGCAAAGGTTTATTTTCCTCGGTTGATTGTGCCGACCAGTGCCGTAATCGTCAGCTTTGTGGACTTTCTCATTTCGGGGTTTATCCTGCTGGGGCTGATGGCTTGGTATAATTTTGTCCCCAGTTGGCGAATTCTAACGTTACCGATTTTTGTGGCGATCGCCTTTATGGCAGCAATGGGAGCAGGACTATGGTTAGCTTCTCTGAATGTACAGTACCGTGATTTTCGCTATATCGTGCCGTTTTTTGTGCAGTTTGGTTTGTATATTTCGCCAGTGGGCTTTAGCAGTAGCATTGTGCCGGAGCAGTGGCGGTTATTGTATTCTCTCAACCCGATGGTCTCGGTCATTGATGGTTTTCGCTGGGCAATTTTGGGGGGCGAGTCCCAGATTTATCTCCCAGGATTTTTGTTGTCCTTCGGTTTGGTGGTCGCAATTTTTGCGGGTGGTGTTTGGTATTTTCGGCGGATGGAGCGTATTTTTGCCGATATCATCTAAACTTCAGTCATTTCAAAAAAGCTCATGCGCACTGACAAATGGTTTTACGAGTTATTTTTATCCCAACCGGGGATGTTAGCGGAATTAATCCCTGGTATTGATCCTGACTGGGCATTTGTTTACAGCGCCCCCGTCGTTAAGGAAAAGGAATTTCGCTTGGATGGTCTGTTTTTGCCCGTCACTGCAAAGCCTGGGATCCCAATCGTATTTGCAGAGGCGCAAATGCAAGCAGATGAGCGGTTTTATGGCCGCTATTTTGCGCAATTATTCGTTTATTTGTACCAGTACAATGTTGACTGTGACTGGCGAGGGCTACTGATTTTACGGAGTAGAGGACAAGGATTAGGCTCGGAATTACCTTATCAAGATTTATTAGAACAACGGGTAACGCGACTATACTTGAGTGACCTTAAGGACAAGGTGGACTTGAGTCCTAATTTGATGCTGTTGCAGTTGTTGACGACAGAGAAGCTGCAAAGTATGCAGCTCGGCCAAACCCTGTTGAAAACTGCAGAAACAGAGGCGGAGTTTGACCGTCGACTGAGTTTAATTGAGACTATACTGACAAATAAATACCCAGATTTGACCCAGAAGATGATTATGGAAATTCTCGATCTGAAACAGACAGATATTACTCGTTCTCGCTTTTACCAAGAGATCATGACCAAAGGTCTTCAAGAAGGCCGCCAGGAAGGTCGCCAGGAGGAAGCGGCAAATTTGGTAATTCGTCAGTTAAAACGGCGCTTTGGAGAATTATCAGAGTCACAGAGCGAAAAAATCCGGTGTTTATCTGTGCGGCAGCTAGAGGATCTGGGAGAGGCACTATTGGATTTTGCTGCGGTAGCTGATTTGGATGGATTTTTGGCGCAGGTGGATTAGGGGATTCGGAAATCTCTATATTTTTCTATTTTTCTAAAATCGATACTTTCATGGCTATCTCTCTTAGTCCGACACTTTACGATGATGATTATGTTGCTTGGTTAGATATCACCCTAGAGCAACTCAAAAAACATGATCTAGATCATCTTGATTGGCAAAATCTGACCGAGGAAATTGAAGCATTGGGACGGGAACAACGCCGCAAAGTCGAGAGCTATCTACTTCGACTTTTAATCCATTTACTGCTCTATCAACATTGGCATACCGAAAGAGAATGGTCGGGCAGAGGTTGGGAGAAAGAAATCGATAACTTTCGCTTGGAATTGGATTTACTTCTAGAATCGAAAGTCTTATCTAATTATTTAGAGACAGTCTTAGAAAAAGACTACCAAAAGGCGCGGAAAAGCGCGATTCGCAAGTCCCGGCTTTCTCCCGAAACCTTTCCCATCAGTTGTCCCTACAGTATTGAGCAAATCCTCGACCCGAATTGGCTCCCTAAAATTTGATCATTAGAGCTGATTTATAGAGCCCCCTGGCCCCCAGTCTGGGGGAGATTTTCGGATCAAAATTCTCCATGGTTATAATGCCCAGGGTACTCTTCTCGTCATCAGTTTTACTGAACGTGATCAGAGGATACGATTGATTAGTGTTCGTCCTGCAACTATTAAAGAAAGAAAAGATTATGAACGAAACCAAAAATTCTAAAATGATGCCTGATGATGACTTACTTCCTGAGTACAACTTTGATTACAGTAAGGCGCACCCTAATCGTTTCGTGGCAAAACAACGCAAAAGCGGGGTTACGGTTGTGTTAGAGCCTGATGTCGCGCAAGTTTTTACGACTTCCGAATCAGTAAATAAAGCTTTGAGAGCAATTCTCTCTGCGATTCCTCAGTAGTGCTCGGAGTAACGGTTTGTTGAAACTGATCGCCTGTAGGGTCTGATCGGGTAGGCTATTTTAAGAGTCGGTTGTGTTACTGGGTTTCTATGTCGGACACCATTATCCGGGTTGAAAATTTAGGGAAAAAGTACATCATCGGCCACCAAGCGCAATCGGGGGGCTGGAAACCGAACCGTGGTAATTATGTGGCGTTACGGGATGTGGTGGCGAATGGGGTCAAGTCTTTTGGAAAGCGGCTAATTGGCAAGGAACGGCGGCGCAGTTACACAACGGAAGAATTTTGGGCGCTGAAGGATATCAATTTTGAGATTAAACGGGGCGAGGTGGTTGGTATTATTGGCCGCAATGGGGCCGGGAAATCAACGCTCCTAAAAATCCTCAGTCGAATTACGGAACCAACAACGGGCCGGATTGAGTTACGGGGCCGGGTGGCGAGCTTATTGGAGGTGGGGACGGGTTTTCATCCGGAGCTAACTGGACGGGAAAATATTTATCTGAATGGGTCGATCTTGGGCATGAGTCGGCTGGAGATCCGCAAGAAGTTTGATGAGATTGTGGCGTTTGCGGAGGTGGAACGGTTTCTGGATACGCCAGTGAAGCGGTATTCGAGTGGGATGTATGTGCGGTTGGCGTTTGCGGTGGCGGCACACTTGGAGCCTGAGATCTTGGTGGTGGATGAGGTTTTGGCGGTGGGGGATGCTGCTTTTCAGAAGAAGTGTTTGGGGAAGATGCAAGATGTAGCAACACGGGAAGGGAGAACAGTTCTATTTGTAAGTCATAACATGGGGATGATTCAGAATCTTTGTTCTCAAGGCTTTTACTTATCAAAAGGTCACATCATGATGGTGGACAACATTGAAAAAGTTGTCAAGGAATATCTAGAGGAATCCAAAACGATGTATACCCGAATCGGTCAATCTCTAAGGCAAAGAAAACGACAAAAAAGTAGTCATGGAGAAATAATAAGAATAGAAAAGTGTGAAGTTTTTGATTCTCAAAATAAAGTAAGTCAGTCTTTACTTTTTGGTGAGCCTTTTAGGATTATAGTTGAAGCATTTTCGAAAACAGAACTCAAAAATTTAGTAGTCTCTATAAGAATTGATTCTATTGTAAAAGAACCGATTGTCACAACAGCAAGTCAAAATACAAATGATTTCTTTGCCACCTCAGACTGCGGATTTTTATCAGTAGTAGCCTCATTTGAAAATTTAATTATGAGCCCAGGAATTTACTTCATAACACCAAGTATTCGAAGGGGAGGATTCATTTTAGATCAAGTTTTACAATGCATACAATTAGAGATCCATCAAGCCACTTATGAAAATACCAATCCGCACCTTGGAACATGGGGATTTGTTCAGGCAATGCCAACGTGGAAAGTTAATGATGAATCAGCTAAAAATAATATAGTAGATGTATGATCCAAAATCAAAAAAATCAAATTGTTCCGTCTCGTAGCTCTTTTTTAATTCGCCTGATAAACAAATTAAAGTCTTTGAGAAATAATTCTTGCAAAGCTGAATATGCATTGGTAAATCAACGAGTTACCTCTCAGTACAAGTATGTTGATGCTTTCGCAACTGTATCTTCTGAACACATCCAAGACGTAAACTTGATTTTTAAAGGTTTTCAAAATTTTCCTTGCTTAAGTCTTTATATCCATGGCAGTTGGGCAGATCAAACCAAGACATCTTTTTCGGATTTAGACGATTTGATTGTTGTCAAAAGAGATGGCATAAAAACAGTTAGAGAAGTTCGTAAAATTGAATCTTGGCTTAATAGAGTAGATATGAGATTTTGTCGCATAGACCCTTTGCAGCATCATGGACACTGGATTATTTATGAAGATCAGTTAGAAAATTATGATGAATCTTATATGCCTCTACTAGTTTTAGAGAATTCAATATGTTTACAAGGAGAGAAAAAAATCTCTGCAAAAGTCAATATAGAAGCTACTCAGGTAGGCTTAGAACGAAACTTAAAAGTTACATTACTGAATATAGAAAATTATTATATTAAATATCAAAAAAATCAAATCAATCTTTATGACATGAAATGTTTAATTGGTTCTTTTTTATTAGTGCCGGCCTATGTATTCCAAATGAAAGGAAAGCGTGTTACAAAAAAGTGGGCAATTGAAAACGCATCAAATATATACTCTGCTGATGTACATAAAGTACTAGAAATATGCTCGACTATGCGTCAAGATTGGAAAAAAGCGCTAAATACATTTCAATTTGAATTGTTTTCTATATCACCAAAATTTTTTACTAATCCTCACCTATATCGAAAATTCGCACAAAAATTTGCTCCCAAATTTCCTTGTGAAGTTTTTCCAACTTTAAAACAGAAGTCTGTTGATGCTTTTATACAAGAGACAAAAGATATAATCAATGAAAAATAACTTTAATATTATTGATGATCTACCCAGATATCTAACAATTGAGGATTATCAATCAACTAAGCAACAATTTGAAAAAATATGTAAACAATCAGGTTTAAGCAAAGATCAATTTGCTTATTTTGGTTCTGTTTCTTGTCCTCAAGTATCAGATATTGATGCTCTAGTCGTAGGCTCTGAACAACAAATAAGATTAATTCATAAACTCTTTCTAGATGAACAGAAAAAAAACAAAGTTTTTAATGATATTTTTTGGCATCCTCCTGTTTATTTATTAGATTCTCCAAGTAATTCATCAATATACCTGCATACTTTAGAAAATCTTGATAGAACCATCACAATAAATTCTAAACCTGTCAATCAACATAATCCCTATTCTTCAGGCTTGTATTTTACGTGGATAACATTTCTGCTGTCAATTATAGGTTCAGTAACTTGTAAAAAAAATATTCCTCTTAGATTGCTGCTACTTTTATATAAAAACATTGAAGTTTCAGAGATGTATCTTGGAAGAAAAAATAAATTCATATCCACAAAGAAAATCAATATTTCTAGCGACTATATAAGAAAGCTTGCCCTTGAAGATTATAAGAGTAATCAAGATGCTATTCTTAAGGCCTTCATCTCTAAAATCAGGGGCTTGATGTTCTCTTTTGATTTATATTGTAATTTTATTGAGAAGAAAAATAACAAATATGACACACCAAAATTTTCCTTTATAAACAAAAAAAACCTAGCATTAACCTCAAAAAAAACTTCGATAAATCAGTTTGGTAAATTAATACTTACTAATCTGAATCCAGTTGCAATGACAGCTCTTCTTTATTGGAAAAAATATCCTGATATCCCAAAAGAATATGAATATTTTGAGTATATAAAAATTTCCAAGGAAACAATTAATTTATATAAAGAAAAAGGTTTTTACTATAATTTCGTCACTCCTTTTGGAATCAAATCTTAAACCATGAAAGGATATATTAATCTGGGCTGTGGCTCCAGATTTCATCAACAATGGAAAAACTTGGATTTTACAGCCTTATCACCTGGTGTAATTGGCCATAACTTAACCCAAGGAATACCCTTTGAGAATCAATCTTTTGATGTGGTCTATCACTCCCATCTATTAGAACACTTTAAAAAGCAACAAGCAAAAGACTTTTTACAGGAGTGCTATCGTGTTCTTGTCCCCCAAGGAACAATTAGAGTCGTTGTGCCAGACTTAGAAAAAATTGTTCGCTGTTACCTACAAAAACTAGAAGTAACCCTTAACTATAATGAATCTACCCCTGATTATGATTGGATTTTAATTGAGCTATTTGACCAAATGGTGCGCGAGCAGTCTGGCGGTGAAATGGGACAACTGCTAACTTCAGAAAATATTCCGAATAAAGCATTTATCCTCGAAAGGATTGGCTTAGAAGCCCAGAGGATTATGGACACACCCAAACAAAAAACGACGATAACGCCGCAAAACTGGCGACAACTACTTAAAAAAGTGCCACGAAAATTCAAAACCTGGGGTTATGGGAAAGAATTACTCATTCGTCTGCTCCTAAATAAACAAGACTATATTGCTTTAAAAATTGGTCGTTTTCGGCAGAGTGGCGAAATTCATCAATGGATGTATGACCGCTATTCTCTCCAGCGACTCTTAGAAGAATGTGGCTTTGTAGATATTAGACAATGTGCTGCCCACGAAAGTAGAATCCCCAATTGGACAAACTTTAACCTAGATACAGAACCCGACGGTACAATTTATAAACCAGATTCTTTGTATATGGAAGCCACTAAACCAGCATAATCTTTCATGAACATTCTATAAATTAGTACCCGTGATATTTCCGGTAGAGTGGCGATCTGATTAAGGTATAGACTCTGGTTATTCTTAATAGAAGAGGAATTTTACTATGCAAGCCCAACATATCATTCTCGAGACTGATCAATCAGGCAATATCAAAAATATTCCCAAATTACCACCCAACAAAAAAATAGAAGGCATTTTTCTTGTCCTTGATGATGTCGCAGATTCTAGCTTACCCGTCCGTAAACCCCACCCAGATCTCGTTGGCCAAGTACAAATCCTTGACGACACCTTTGATAGCGTCCCTGAAACCGACTGGGAAATCCTGCAATGATTGTGATGGATACCCACATTTGGCTGTGGTGGGTTAACGGTAACCTTGACCGATTAGGCCCAAAAAGAGTCCAACTGTTAGAACAGCCTAAACCCTTGGCAGTTAGTTCAATTAGTTGCTTTGAGGTCGCTTGGCTAGATCACCATCAGCGCATCATACTGCCACAAAAGAAAACAGCATGGTTTGATAAAGCTCTTGGTGGGTCAGATATTCTATTGCTACCGATTACCCCCAAAATTGCCGAAATAGCAGTCACTTTGCCGGAACATCACCGTGATCCCCATGATCGTCTAATCATTGCCACTGCTATTTTTTACGACGCTTATCTGATGTCCGCTGACCAAAAATTCCCCCAATACTCTGAAATCAACGAAAAACTGGTATAAGTACTGATTTATTTTTAATGATTCAGATCACAATCCCACTCAGATGTTAAAAGTACTCCAGATTAGCAGTAGTGATATTTCCGGTGGGGCATCCATTGCCGCCTATCGACTCCACCAAGGTTTACAAAGAGTCGGTATTGATTCCAGCATTTTAGTCGGTAACAAACAAAGTGGCGATCGCCATGTAGATCAAATCAGCAAACGTCGCTATGTTAATAAAGCCCTTTCCCGTATTGGCGCAAGCTTTGGTCTCCACTACCTGACCATTCCCGATACCTGGCAGATCAAAAAACACCCCTTCTACCAAACCGCTGACATTCTGAATCTCCACAACCTCCACGGCGAATATTTTAATTATCTGGCCCTGTCCGCATTAACCGAAAATATTCCCGCCGTCTATACCCTCCATGATATGTGGAGCTTTACCGGACACTGTGCCTATAGTTTTACCTGTGAAAAATGGCAATCTGGTTGTGGTTCCTGCCCAAATTTAAGTACCTATCCTGCCGTTAAAATCGATAATACTCAACTCGAATGGCGACTAAAAAAGTGGGTTTATGACAAATCAAATCTAACAATTGTCGTCCCCAGCCAATGGCTAAAACAACAGGCTGAAAAAAGCATTCTTATCGCGAATAAAACAACCCAAATTCACTGGATTCCAAACGGTATTCCTACTACAATTTTTCAACCACTTGATCAGCAACTATGTCGCTCCGTATTAGGTTTACCCCAGAATAAATATATTCTTGCTTTTGCGGCCCAGAACCTCAACGATCCCCGCAAAGGCTCCGATCTTCTTCAAAAAGCCCTCCAACTGATTCCCACCTCCCTCAAACAAGAAATTCAACTTCTGATCCTGGGTAATCAATCCGCCGGATTTCTAGCAGACATTGATATTCCTGCCGTCTCCCTCGGTTATGTAGAAGGCGATCGCCTAAAAACCATTTTTTATAATGCCGCTGATTTATTGCTTTGCCCGACCCGTGCCGATAACTTACCCCTCGTTTTACAAGAAGCAATGGCCTGCGGTACACCTTTAGTCTCCTTCGATATTGGTGGCGTGCCTGATTTAGTGCGTCCCGGTGTAACTGGTTATCTCGCCCAACCCGAAGATCCCCAAGACCTTTGCAATGGCATTGTGCAACTGCTCGAAGACAAAACCTTAAGGGGAAAAATGGCGCAAAATTGTCGCCGCATTGCCGAAACAGAATATCCTATTGAACTGCAAGCCCAACGCTATATTGAACTCTACCAACAGATCCTCAACCAAAAGACCACTGCATAAATGAAAGGTGAGTTTTGTCGGGGGATTTAGACAATAAGCAATATCTTAGGCTAACAGCGATAGTAGGCGATCGCCCTTTTATCGCAGCAGCAGCTCACTATAATCGAAATGAAATCAACAAACCCACCCATCGGCGGCAATACCCATGAGTACCCTGTATGAACAAGACTTTAGTCAATGGGCCGAAACCATGGCCGAATTGCTTGAAAGCGGTCAGTTCAGTGCCCTCGATTTAGAAAACTTAGTAGAAGAGATTCGAGATTTGTCTAAACGGGAACGCGATCGCCTTTTGAGTAGTATCCGGCTGATTTTACATCACCTCTTAAAGTGGGA
Source organism: Picosynechococcus sp. PCC 8807 (assembly GCF_001693295.1). Taxonomy (NCBI): domain Bacteria; kingdom Bacillati; phylum Cyanobacteriota; class Cyanophyceae; order Chroococcales; family Geminocystaceae; genus Picosynechococcus; species Picosynechococcus sp. PCC 8807. Next base: position 451,693 of record NZ_CP016483.1, on the reverse strand, counting down.
TCACCAGCCTCAAAAACGGTCTCGCAGTTGGCAGGTCACCATTGAACGGGAGCGTAATAATATTCAACAATACCTTGAGGATAGTCCCAGCTTAAAACGCTTTCTGACGCAACAGTGGATTGATAAAGCCTATGTCAACGCCCGTTTAAATGCGATCAAAGAAACGGATCTCGACTATCCTCTTGATTGTGGCTATGGCGTTTCTGATGTCCTAGATCGGGTAGTTGAGCTTTAAGTTGCGATGTTTTACAGCAGAATTTTCTAGAGGCGAATCGGGAAAGGCGATCGCCCTCCTATCTCCGCAGCAGCTCACTATAATCAAAATAAAATCAACAAACCTACCCATCGGCAGCAAGACCCATGAGTACCCTATATGAACAAGACTTTAGTCAATGGGCCGAAACCATGGCCGAATTGCTTGAAAGCGGTCAGTTCAGTGCCCTCGATTTAGAAAATTTAGTAGAAGAGATTCGAGACTTGTCTAAACGAGAACGCGATCGCCTTTTGAGTAGCCTACGTTTAATTCTCCATCACCTCCTCACATGGGATTATCAACCAGAGCTTCGATCAAGAAGCTGGTTGGGGACAATTCAACGAGAACGATCAAATATTGCCGATTATCTAGCCGATAGCCCCAGTCTTAAGCGATATCTCACGGACGACTATTTACTCAAAACCTACCAAAACGCCAGACTACAGGCGATCGCCGAAACAGGTATCGATATGCCAAAGGATTGTTCTTATCGCTTGGCAGACGTCCTAGATCGCTCCTTAGATTTTTAATATTCCACAGCAAATTCTCCGTCACAAAGTTATTGCCTAGGTAAGCTTTGACTATATCGAAGCGTTCTTTAGACAGTAGGCGATAGTAGGCGATCGCCAAAAATGATGACGACAGAGAAAACTCATAGACAAGAGTGGGTATTCTAGACTTATATCTTCAATCAAGCACGTCCAACGTGGCCTCTACCCAAAAGATGCATGATCTCTATATCCTGCTGCCTGTTCATAACCGCTACTCGATTACGCAACATTTTATTCGGCATCTTCAACGACAAACTTTCCAAGACTATCATCTTGTTCTGTTGGATGATGGTTCCACCGATGGCACCGCAACGATGGTCAAAGCCGCAATTCCCAATCTTACAATTATCCGAGGTACAGGCGACTGGTGGTGGGCAGGAGCCTTGCATCAGGGTTATCTTTGGCTAAAAAAACAAAAATTTGACTATAATCCCGTCATTTTAATCATGAATGATGACACTGAATTTGACGCTGATTTTCTTCAAAATGGATTAAGCCAAATCAAAAATAAATCTAATACACTACTTATGGCTGAATGCCATCAAAAAGGAAATATCGGAAAAGGAACAAAAATTAATTGGCAACAGTTCAAATTCCGCCCAGTACAAAATAATGAAACTCCGGACTGTTTTTGCACCAGCGCCCTTTTTCTTCAGTGGCAAACCTTTGAAAAAATTGGAAGCTTTTACCCTAGATTATTACCCCATTATATTTCTGATTATGAGTTCACTTATCGTGCTAAGCGTAAAGGATTTCAGCTTTTAACCAATCCCAACGTGATCATTCGTTGGGATAATGAAAACACTGGACATCATCATCTAAATAATTTTATTGCACCCACCTTTCAGCAATCTTTACAAAAATTTTTCTCGCAAAAATCTGCCCACAATCCAGTGACTTTTAGTATTTTTATTTGGTTGGCCTGTCCGTGGCATTTAAAATTGTGGAACTGGAGTATCGTTTGGACAAAAGCTTTTGTAAAAATATTTTACCTTCTTTGGCGAACAACAGTCTCTAAACCCACAAGTTTAATCGTCCACTAAAATTTATAAATACGGAAAATCTTTACGAGATCTTAAAAGAGACAGCTAATGCAGACCCCCGTTGCTTTTTTAGTCTTTAATCGACCTGATACGACCCAGCAGGTTTTTAATGCTATTCGTCAGGCTAAACCCCCAAAGCTTCTCGTTGTCGCCGATGGGCCAAGGGGAACCCACCCCGACGATATTGAAAAATGCGCTGCTGTCCGAGCAATTATTGATACCGTAGATTGGGACTGCGAAGTTTTGACTAACTATGCTGAAACTAATTTAGGTTGTAAAAATCGTGTTTCCTCCGGTTTAGATTGGGTTTTCGAAAAAGTTGAAGAAGCGATTATTTTAGAAGATGACTGTTTGCCAGATCTTTCATTTTTTCCTTTTTGTGAAGCGATGCTTGAGAGATATCGCTATGAACCAAAAATAATGCATATTTCTGGTGATAATTTTCAATTTGGTAGAAAAAGAACAGAATACAGCTATTATTTCTCAATCTATAATCATTGTTGGGGTTGGGCAACTTGGCGCAGAGCTTGGCAACATTATGATATAGAAATGAAACTTCTACAGTCTTCTGATTCTCAAAAACAACTAAAAAAACTACTCCATAATCCTTTTGCCGTTAATTATTGGCAAAGAAAATTCAAACAAGCTTATCTAGATAAAGTAGATAGCTGGGCATATCGGTGGACATTTTCTTGTTGGATGAATGATGGTCTCACAATTCTTCCAGAAGCCAACCTTGTTAAAAATATCGGCTTTGATAATTCTGCTACCCACACGACCAATAAGTTTAATCCTTATGCAAACCTAGAAACTGCCCCAATCTCTTTTCCGTTAAAACATCCTCCTAAAGTTATGCAATGTCAAATCGCTGATCAGTTTACACAAAGTCATAAGTTTGGCTTCTGGCCTCGCGTCTATAGAAAACTCAGAAATTTAATTTAAGAAAATGAATCTGCAAGAACAATGTCCAGTCTGTACTGCCCAGCAATCAAAATATTTATTCCCAGTCAAAACAGGGAAACTGGTGAAATGCAAGAATTGCCATCTCATCTATTACACTCCACAACCCTCACCACAGGAACTAGAAGAATTTTATAACTCCGAAGCCTATCGTAGCGAATTCTCTGGAAGCCTAATGTCTGGCACTGAATTTGCGACCAACAGATATTTACAGTTTGAAAGTGCACTCAAAAAGTATGCCCCACAGATTTTAAGACAATCTTCTCGAAAGTTACTTGATATCGGCTGCGGTACAGGTGATTTCTTGAAAGTTGCCAAACAATATAACTGGCAGGTTTCAGGAACAGAAATATCTCCAATTGCATCGGCTAAAGCAAATCAGTTTCTTGGGGAAATGTGTGTTGCTACGGGTGATGCTTTGTCTCTAGAGTTACCCTCTAATTACTATGATGTGGTAACTTTGTATCATGTTATTGAACATTTACTCAATCCTAATACTTTAATCCAAAAAGTCTATCAACTGCTTAAACCAGGTGGCATTTTCTTTATTGAAACACCAAATATTGCTGGATTCGGCGCTAAGCTTAAAGGTCATAGATGGTCTCAGATAAAACCCCCAGAGCATATTATTTATTTCCAACCCAGTTCTTTGAAATATTGTCTTCAACGTGCTGACTTTAAAACAAATTTTATCTTTACCGCTTCTCCGTCTGTTATCGAAAGCACCCAAAATATGCCTTCTATAAAAAGGAAAATTATTAATGCTTGCTATAAATTTTTTCCTTTAATAAATATGGGAGCATTACTACAATCTATTTCTATTAAGCCTCAATAAGACTTCGATATATTTCCAAGAGATAATTAATATTTTGATCAGCAAAATAAATATCATCTAAGTTTTCTAAAACTCTTTGCTTAAGTGTAAGCCATTTTTCTGGATTAGCTTCAATAAAAAATAATGCTTGTGTCAAAGCCTTTTCATCACCTACCGGATAAGTTAAACCCGTAATTTCATTTTGGATTGCATAGCTCACGGAGCCGATATTTGAACCAATCACTGGCAAAGACTGACTATAAGCTTCCAAAATTGTTAAGGGAAACCCTTCATACCAAGTAGATGGAAAAATTAAGGCGATCGCCCCTTGCATATATTGAAGAACTTCTTCCCGCGTTCTTTGTCCTAAATATTGAATTTTATGATTATCAGAGGCATATTGTTCCACTACTGACTGTAAACTACCACTGCCGACAATATATAAAGGATATTCAGATTTTAAATTTTGATATGCATTTAATAAATTTAGAATTCCTTTTTCTGTTTCTAGTCTGCCAACAAAAAGATAATATTTTCCAAAGTCAATAGTTTCAAGCCGCTTAGTCTCGCCTTGAAGAAAATTGGGTTTTAAATAAATTTTTTCCGCAGGAATCCCCATCTCAACAAGCTTATTTCTAACGAATGGACTTACCGCAATATAGGCAGTTATAGTTTCTGTCCAAGTTCTCAATAAACGGTGAACTTGTAACATCAATGCAACCGTTACTGTCTGTAATCTTGAATCTCGATAACATTTATAGTAAACACTAAACAATAAAGATTTATTCAGGCATATCTCACAGGTACTATTATTCCGAAAAAAAGTTCCTTTAGGACAACTTAAACGATAGTTTTGAATTGTAACAACCGTTGGAATTGTTCTCTTTTTAGCTGCATGAAAAATAGATGGTGAAAGCAATGGTAGAGTATTATGGACGTGAATGATATCTGGTTTAAAATCATCAATAATCGCTAAAAGCTCCCTGTAAGATTTGCTAGACCATATTGTACTAAGCGCTAATCTTATAGCATCTAAAAAATTATCTACGTCGATGTCTTTATTGTCCTTCGTCCAGACTTGAATAGAATGATTGCTCTGTTGTAATAAAGCAACTTCTTGATCAAAAGTAGAGTCTTCTCCTGCTCTATTACGATATCTATTATGAATAACTAAAATTTTCACTTGGCTTTTTGGTCAGAAAATTACAGCTTAAAGTATTTTTTCACATTCCTCCCAAACAGCCAGGCATCGACTAGGGCTTATCAGTCGGTCTCTGTGAGATCGAGCCAGTAGCGGAGTTCCGTAAAACAGCATTAACCCAGATTTTGGAAATTTCCCATACACAAATCCATTATAGTCTGGGGATATTGTCCCAAATTTTTGATATTCACTATGAGCCAAGTGGCGATCGCCAATCTCCTTGAAACCTTTGAACGCTTTGGCATTAACCTCGGTTTAACGCGCATTACCCAACTATTGGCGAACCTTGGTCATCCAGAGCGCCAAGTACCGATTCTCCATGTGGCGGGCACCAACGGGAAAGGGTCGGTCTGCGCCTATTTGTCTTCCATTTTGGCGGCAGCGGGCTATCGGGTCGGGCGGTTTACGTCACCCCATTTGGTGGACTGGACAGAACGGATTTGTTTGAATAATCAGCCGATTCCTTCCGAGCGGTTACTGACGGTTTTGGAAAAGGTGAAAGCGGCCATTGATCCCAACCAAGAAACACCGACCCAATTTGAGGTGATTACGGCGGCGGGATTTTTGTATTTCGCCCAGGAACAGGTAGATATTGCCGTGATTGAGGTGGGGTTGGGGGGACGCTTGGACTCGACGAATGTTTGCGATCGCCCCCTCGTTTCTGTCATTACCTCCATCGGCATGGATCACTGGCAGCGCTTAGGTAACAGCTTAGATAAAATTGCCGGGGAGAAAGCGGGAATTTTAAAACAAGATTGTCCGGCGGTGATTGGGGAAGTACCGGAGATCGCGGCGAAAGTGATTCGTGAAAAAATTAGTGAGTTAAATTGTCCAGCCACCTGGATTCAACCCGCCCAAGCCATTCATTCCCCTTCAGGAGGAGAACAGAGGAGGATAGCGAAATACGGTGAATTTGAATATTTTTTGCCGCTTTTAGGGGATATTCAACTTCATAATTCGGCGATCGCCATTGAAACTATTTATGCGTTGCGCAAACAAGGCTGGCAAATTGCCGATCAACAACTGCGTGACGGTATTGCGAAAACTCGCTGGGCGGGCCGCATTGAATGGCACCAGTGGCAGGGGCAAAAAATCCTCATTGATGGCGCTCACAATGGTGTGGCGGCGGCAGAATTACGCAAATATGTAGACACCCTCCCCCAACCCGTCACTTGGGTCATGGGAATGCTCTCCACCAAGGATCACCAAAATGTCCTCCAAGCCCTCCTGCGAGACGGGGATCACTTGCATCTCGTACCAGTAGGGGGTCATAGCAGCGCCGATCCCCAGAGTTTGGCAATGTTGGCCCAGGTGATTTGTCCGGCCCTCGCCTCCTGTCAAACCCATGAAACCTTATCTGAAGCCCTTGATCAGGCGATCGCCACCCCCCACACTAGGGTGTTATGTGGTTCGTTGTATCTTTTGGGAGAATTTCTAAGTTATGCAGCCAAAATTTAAAACCCGTAAAGCCTGGAATCAGGCCGAAATGCTGCTCCAACCGGCCTTTATTCGGGTCGTCGATAATTTCCGTGCTCAATTAGAAGATTCCCCCTGGACTGGGGAGTACGAAGACATCCAAGACCCCTACCCTGGTTATGTTTTGCGCCTCAAGAAAGACCACATCGAAACGACGGTTAATATCTGGGATCTCTGTTATCAGATCTGTTTTGTCGCCTATCCCACCAAAACTCTTGTGGAAAATGGCTGCGCCGTGGAAATCGATGAAACCCTGTTCGAGGCGTCCGGGGCCGTGGATTGGCAAAAACTGGAAGCGAAAACCCAACAGTTGATCCACAATATGTTTGAGCAATTTGATCACTTAGGGGGGTAATCGTTGATGGTTACGCAAGCGCAGATTCACGGGGGATTATTGGGGCTTTGTGTGGGGGATGCCCTGGGCGTGCCTGTGGAATTTTCTGAGCGCAGCACCCGACAGCGGGATCCTGTGACAAGGATGCGGGGCTATGGCACCTACAATCAACCCCCCGGTACCTGGTCGGATGATAGTTCCCTCACTTTTTGTCTGGCCGAGGCGATCGCCGAAGTGGGTCTGGGCGAAGAACTCCCCGAACATCTGGGCCGTAAGATGGGTCTCTGGCTCAAGGAAGCCTACTGGACACCCCACGGCGAAACCTTTGATGTGGGCAACACGACCGCCGCCGCAATTCACCAAATTTTAGCGGGTATCAATCCCCTGGAAGCAGGTGGAATCGGGGAGCGGAGTAATGGCAACGGCTCCTTGATGCGTATTTTGCCCCTCGCCTTTTGTGGTGAACGACTGCCCTATGCCGATCTCTTGGATCTCGTGCACAACATTTCCTACCTGACCCACCGTCATCCCCGTTCCCTCATTGCCTGCGGCATGTATATTTCCATTGCCCTGGAACTGTTACACAGAAAAAGTATTGAAATTGCCTACCAACAGGGAGTACAGCGGGCCGAAGAGTTTTATCACGATTCCATCTACAAACCAGAACTCAGCCACTACCAGCGTATTTTTGACGGAAATTTAACAACATTGCCCATCCATGAGCTTCAATCGAGCGGTTATGTCGTCCATGCCCTCGAAGCCGCCCTCTGGTGCTGTTTAAACCATGATAACTATCAGGATATGGTGCTCGCGGCGGTGAATTTGGGGGATGACACTGACACCACAGCGGCGATCGCCGGCGGTTTAGCCGGACTTTACTACGGCCTCGACAATATTCCCCCTGATTGGCTGGCGCAAATTCCCCGGCGGGATGACATTCTCCAGTTAGGCGATCGCCTCTTCAGGGCTATCCGCTGACCGAGCAGGGGCACGCAGTCCATTTTCTTTAATGTAAAGTTAAATTAATTCTTCTCCATTAACAAACCCTTGAATCAAGCGCATCGGCACTTTGTATCAAGTGTCACATTTTTTTAGGGGCGGGACTTTTACACTGCAAAGCTTAAACACGACTTAAACTTTTAAGCTTCTTTCCTCCCACACACTATCCCAAAGCCCCTTGAGAAAATCGCATTAACCATGAGTAATCTCGGAAGACGTAAATTTATTCTCTACAGTTCCGCCGCCCTCGGTTCCAGTATTCTCCTCAAAGCCTGCGGCCAACCCACAGAAACCCCTGATACCCCCGATAGTGGCAGCACAACCTCAACCCCCAGTGGTGACACGATCAAAGTTGGCATTCTCCACTCCCTCAGTGGCACCATGGCCATTAGTGAAACCACAGTGGTCGAAGCCGAACAACTCGCCATCAAAGAAATTAATGCCGCCGGTGGCATCGATGGCAAACAAATCGAAGCCATCGTCGAAGATGGTGCCTCCGACTGGGATGTCTTCAAAGAAAAAGCCGAAAAACTCATTGACCAAGATGGTGTCGCCGTCGTCTTTGGCTGCTGGACGTCTGCCAGCCGAAAAGCGGTTAAAGATGTCTTTGAAGCAAAAGACCACATGCTGTTCTACCCTGTCCAGTACGAAGGCCAGGAATGCTCGAAGAATATCTTCTACACTGGGGCCGCCCCGAACCAACAAATCGAGCCCGCTGTGGATTGGCTCCTCGAAAATAAGGGCACAGAATTTTTCCTCGTGGGTTCTGACTATGTATTCCCCAGAACCGCGAACACCATTATCAAAGCCCAGTTAGAAGCCAAAGGTGGCACCACGGTCGGCGAAGACTATCTCCCCCTCGGTAACACTGAAGTGACGCCGATTATCACCAAAATCAAAGCAGCGCTTCCCAACGGCGGCGTGATTTTCAACAGCTTGAACGGTGACAGTAACGTTGCGTTCTTCAAACAAATTCGTGATGCGGGCCTCACCCCGGAGCAATATCCGGTAATGTCGGTGTCGATCGCCGAAGAAGAAGTCCGTCAAATTGGCCCCGAATATCTCACGGGTCACTATGCATCTTGGAACTACTTCCAAACCGTAGAAACCCCCGAAAATGAAAAGTGGGTGGCAGACTTTAAGGCGGAATACGGTGAAGACCGGGTGACCAATGACCCCATGGAAGCGGCCTACATCATGGTCTACATCTGGAAGCAGGCGGTAGAAGCGGCGATCGCCAATGGGGCGACCGATGCCTATGACCTCGAAGCCGTGCGGAGTGCCGCCATTGGTCAAGAATTTGCGGCTCCCGAAGGCCCGGTGACGATGAATGTTAACCACCACCTCTCAAAGACCGTGCGCATCGGCCAAGTACGGGAAGACGGGATGTTCGACATCGTCTGGGAAACCGACGGCCCCATCGCCCCCCAAGCCTGGAACCAGTATGTTGAATCCACCAAAGGATTTGCCTGTGACTGGAGCGACCCCACAAAGGGTGAGAAATATGCCATCTAGGGTTTAACGCCCAGATGTTTTCCGGGAAAGCTGGGATTCCGCCCTACAGAATCCGGCTTTCTCGCGGTTTTATTGCGCGTATTGTGGTGGGTTTGCCCTGTGACAGAACTTCTAATCGGTATTTTTAACGGAGTCAGCATTGGCTCTGTGCTTTTGGTTTCGGCCTTGGGTTTGGCGATCGCCTTTGGTTTGATGGGGGTGATCAACCTGGCCCATGGCGAATTAATGATGCTGGGCGCCTACACAACCTTTGTGGTCCAAAATGTATTCCGGGGGTTCGGGGAACCTTTTTTTAATCTCTACATTATCTTTGCGATTCCCCTGGCTTTTTTTGTCGCCGCCGCAGTGGGCTTTGGCCTAGAGCGGGGCGTAATCCGCTATCTCTATGGCCGTCCCCTAGAAACCCTCTTGGCCACCTGGGGGGTCAGCCTAATTTTGCAGCAGTTTGTCCGCAGTGTGAACTGGGCGATCGCCTTCGGGGTCATTGCCTTTCTCCTTAAAGATTTGATCCGCTGGGCTGTGCTCCAAGCTTTAAATCTCGCCAAGATCCAATCCGTGGCCCTAAAAACGTGGCTGGATAAATTAAACGTGGTTGCCGCCTTTGCCCTTGGTTTTGGGGTAATTTTCGCGGTCAATCTGACGAAAAATGACGCCCTCACAAAGCCGTGGTTTAGTGCCCGAAATGTGGATGTGACTGCGCCGCAATGGCTCCAGGGGGGACTTTCCCTGGGTTCCGCCCAACTGCCCTACAGCCGCATTTTTATCATCGTCTTGACCCTAATCTGTCTGGGGGCGATGTACTGGTTTTTGAACAAATCCAACTGGGGCCTCCGAATCCGTGCCGTTACCCAAAACCGTGAAATGAGTTCCTGTTTGGGGATTCCTACGGCTCGCGTTGATGCTTTGACCTTCGCCCTGGGGTCTGGTTTAGCAGGCATTGCCGGGGTGGCGATCGCCCTGTTGGGTTCCGTCGGGCCAAATACCGGCCAAAACTACATCGTCGATGCCTTTATGGTGGTCGTGGTGGGGGGCGTTGGTAATTTGCTCGGCACCATTTTGGCGGCCCTCGGTTTGGGGATTATCAACTATCTCATCGGTTCTGGCACATTTGTTACCGTTTTTACCTCTCTCCAAGCCCCACAATTTCTCTTGGATTTGGCCACTTTTTTTGCCACCACCAGTATGGCGAAGGTGATGACCTTTGTGATTATTATCGGCTTCCTCCAGTTCCGGCCTGCGGGTCTCTTCCCGCCGAAAGGCAGAACCGCAGAACTATAAGCCCTTTTCCCGATAGCCCAGCCCATAAACAGCACCATGAATGTAGGTTTAACCCGACGTGACCAGCGCAAACAACAGCGCACCAAACTTCTCATTGAGGGAGCAATCATCCTTGCTCTGGTGATCATTACGATGGTCATCTTGCCCTTGATTTTGACGGAATTTCGCCTCAAACTCGTGGGGCGTTTTCTCTCCATGGCGATCGTCGCCCTGGGGATCGACCTCATTTGGGGCTACACTGGCTTGCTCAGTCTTGGCCAAGGGATTTTCTTTGCCCTCGGTGGCTATGCCCTGGCGATGCACCTCAGTTTGCAACTACCCGATGGTGCCATTCCGGAATTTTTTATGCTCTATGGCGTCGAAAAATTACCCCTCTTTTGGCAGCCTTTTTACTCGTTACCCCTGACTCTGCTTGCCATGGTGCTGGTGCCGGGGATCGTTGCGGGGATCTTGGGCTATCTTGTCTTTCGCAATCGCATTAAGGGGGTTTATTTTTCGATCATCACCCAGGCGGCCTTGTTGGTCTTTTTCAATTTTTTCAATGGTCAGCAAAAACTGATCAACGGCACCAACGGTCTCAAAACAGATACCGCCGTTTTCCTAGGGCAGCGGGTCGGGGATTCAGGGATTCAGTTGCTGTTTTATGAAACAACGATTGTGGCCTTGCTGTTGGTTTATCTCCTTTGTCGCTGGCTGACGAGTGGTCGCTTTGGCCGGATGTTAATCGCCATTCGGGATGATGAAACGCGGGTGCGGTTTACAGGCTACGATCCCACCTGGTTTAAGGTCGTTGTTTTTGCGATCGCCGGGGCGATCGCCGGAATTTCCGGCGCCCTTTATACGGTGCAAAGTGGGATTATCACGCCGAACTACATGGAAGTGGCCTTTTCCATTGAGATGGTGATCTCCGTGGCAGTGGGAGGCCGGGCGACCCTGATCGGCGCAATTATTGGCACGATTTTGGTCAATTTTGCCCGCATTTATTTGAGTGAAAGCTTCCCAGAAATTTGGCTGTTTTTCCAAGGGGCGCTGTTTTTAATCGTGGTGACGGTGCTCCCGGACGGCATTGTGGGCTGGGTGCGGGACGTTCTCTGGGTCAAGGTGGCCCGTCTGTTGGGGATCGGCCAGCCAGTGAGTTATCCGGCGATCGCCGACGATCCCGATGTGCAAAATATCCAAGAAGACCAATTAGTGACAAAGGAGTAGGGCGAGGCCATGGAAAATATCTTGGAAATTGAGAATTTGACCGTTAACTTCGATGGCTTTAAAGCCCTCAATAACCTCACCTTCCGCATGGGTAAAGGGGAGCTACGGGTGATCATTGGCCCCAATGGTGCGGGGAAAACTACGTTTTTAGATGTAATCACCGGCAAGGTTAAACCCACCACAGGCAAAGTCAAATTTAAAGGCAAAACCATCAGCGGTCTCCCAGAACATAAAGTGGCCCGCCTCGGCATTGGTCGCAAATTTCAAACGCCTCGGGTCTACCAAAATTTAACGGTACGCGAAAACCTAGACCTCGCCTGTAATCGCCACAAAAACGTTTTACCTACTCTTTTTGGGGGAACCAAGGCCACGGAAAGAACCCAAACCCTAAGTCTTTTAGAAACCATTGGCCTCACCGAAAAAGCCGATATCCAAGCGGCCTGGTTAGCCCATGGGGAAAAACAGCGTTTAGAAATTGGTATGCTCGTGGCCCAGTCCCCGGATCTGTTGCTGGTGGATGAACCCGTGGCGGGCTTGACCGATGAGGAAACAGAAAATGTCGGTAATTTACTCCTCGCCCTCGCCGAAAGCCATTCCCTGATCGTGATCGAACATGATATGGAGTTTGTGCGCCAGATTGCGCGGCAAGTAACGGTACTGCACCAGGGTTCTGTGCTCTGTGAAGGCAACATGAATCAGGTACAAAACGACCCCAAAGTGATTGAGGTTTATCTGGGGGAAGCGCCCACCGTCACCCCGGAGCAAATGAACCTGATTCGCATCGCCGCGAGTATGGCCTGGGCCGATGGCAACTTTGCCCCAGAGCAGAAACAGGTGATCCTCAGTCGCCTGAGTGAGCAATTTACCAACGACAGTCAGCACCAGGCGCAACTGCAAGGGGAACTGGAAAACTATCTGGCAAGCAATCTGCCCCTAGAGCAGTTGACAGATACCCTAACCACGGAGAACGAGAAAATTACCGCCCTAAAGCTCAGTTATGAGGTCATTCGGGCCAATGGGGTCAATGAACTAGAGAGCATTGTTTACCAGCAACTCCTGGGGCAGTTGGGCCTTCCTCTGGAGATGGTGCGAGAAATCGAGGCCGAGATTGATCAAGTCTATGGTGGCTAGGGAGATGGCGATCGCCTTGGGGCCAAAAGCACCAGAGCAATCTGTTAAGATCCCAGGCTAAACCTTCAGTGAACGCGGCGATCCATGGCTTGGCAAGAAAAACTCACGGCACTGCAACATTTTTTCGAGGCAACGGAACGGGCTTTAATTGCCTATTCTGGGGGCATTGACAGCACTCTGGTGGCAAAGGTAGCCCACGATGTTTTGGGCGATCACGCCGTGGCGATGACTGCCGTCTCACCATCCCTGTTACCCGAAGAATTGGAAGCGGCGATCGCCCAGGCGAAAACCATTGGCATTGTCCACGAACAGGTGGAAACCCACGAAATGGACAACCCTAATTACGTCAGTAATCCGGCCAACCGCTGCTATTTTTGCAAAAGCGAACTCCACGACACCCTCAAACCCCTGGCCCTAGAGCGGGGCTATCCCTACGTGATTGACGGGGTCAATGCCGACGATCTCCAGGACTATCGGCCGGGGATTCAAGCGGCGAAGGAACGGGGGGCGCGATCGCCTTTGGCAGAAGTGGGGATCACCAAATTAGAAGTGCGGGAGATTTCCAAACAGTTGGGGTTGCCCTGGTGGGATAAGCCTGCGCAACCCTGCCTCAGTTCCCGGTTTCCCTATGGAGAGCTGATCACCACCGAAAAACTCCAGCGGGTCGGTCGGTGTGAAGTTTATCTGCGACGTTTGGGCTGGCGATCGCTGCGGGTCCGTTCCCAGGGTGACACTGCTCGCATTGAGTTGCCCCCCGAACAAATTCGCGATTTCGTCGTCCAGGTAGATCTTGATGCCCTGGTCAAAACGTTCCAAGGCTATGGGTTTCTGTACGTCACCCTAGACCTAGAGGGCTACCGCAGTGGCAAGCTGAACCAAGTCCTCGATCCCCAAACTCGGTCTGTCCAACAATATTCGGGGTCAAATCCCGCTATGATCAAGTCCACCTAGTCCTGTTGTCCAAAAGCACTATGATCCATTCCCGGCAATTTTATTCCGCAGCGGCGATCGCCCTTTGTTTTGGTTCCCTTCTGGTGAGCTGTAATCCCAATCCCAACGACACCACTCCCAACAGCGAAACGACGACCATTAGCGCCGATGTCAATAATCGTTTGGCCCTGGGCACCACCGCCAAACCCCGCACCATCGATCCCGCCGATAGCTACGAAATTGCCGGTTTAAATATCATCTACAACGTCACCGAAAGTCTCTACACCTACGAAATCGGTACCACGGAGATCAAACCCCTCCTGGCCGCAGCGCTGCCCACCATTAGCGACGATGGCCTCACTTATACAATTCCCCTGCGGGAGGGCATCACTTTCCATGATGGCGAACCCTTTAACGCGGCGGCGATGAAATTTTCTTTAGATCGCTTCATGGAAAACAAAGGCAAACCCTCCTTTTTACTGGGGGACATCATCGAGAATATCGAAGCGACCGGGGAATATGAACTCACCATTACCCTCAAGCAACCCTTTGCTGCGTTTCCTGCATTATTGGCTTTTGCTGGGGCTAGTGCTGTTTCCCCCGCGGCCTACGAAATCGGCGAAGGTGCCTTTAACCCCAGTCAACTGGTGGGCACTGGCCCCTACAAGCTAACGGCTTTTACGAGCGACACCATTACCCTCGACCGTAATGACGATTACTGGGGCGAGACAGCGAAGAATGCCGGAGTTGATATCCAAATTTTTAATAGTAATGCTGCCAATTTATTTAATGCGCTCCAGACGGGGGCCGTGGATATCGCCTACCAATCCCTGGAGCCGGAACAGGTGAGTAATCTCCTACGGGAGGCAGAAAGCGGCGAAATTCAAGCCCTAGAAGCAGAGGGGACAGCGGTGAATTTTATGGTGCTAAACCGTAACCAAGCCCCCCTCGATCAGCTCGAAGTCCGCCAGGCGATCGCCGCTCTCCTCGACCGCAACCTGATCAACGAACGGGTACTCAATGGCCAGGCTGATCCCCTCTATAGTTTGATTCCGACTTCTTTTCCAGCATCACAACCGCTATTCCAAAGCGCCTATGGTGATGCCAACATTGAACAGGCCAAAACCCTCCTCACCGAAGCGGGCTTTACCCCAGAAAATCCGGCTGTAATTCCCCTGTGGTATCCGTCCGGCTCCACCACCCGTGGCATTATCGCCACAACCCTAAGGGAGTATGCCAACCGTGAACTGGAGGGCTTGTTGCAATTTGAACCCAGCAGTGTGGAAGGGGCGACCTTTTTTCAAAATATTGCCCAGGGGATTTATCCGGCAGCCCTGGGGAACTGGTACCCGGACTTTTTAGATGCGGATAATTACATTCATCCCCTTTTAAATTGTGAAGTGGGATCCCCAGAAACGGGCTGTGAATCGGGAGGCGCACAGAACCAAGGGTCTTTTTATTGGAATGAAGCGATGAACCAATTAATTGATGCCCAACGAACCGAAACTGACCCGACAAAACGCCTCGAAATTTTTACACAAATTCAGGAACAAATGGTGGCGGATGTGCCCTATATCCCCATTTGGCAAGGGAAAGAATATGTTTTTGCCCAGGCTAATATTCAAGGTTTGGCCGTAAACCCAAGCCAAAGTCTACCCCTCTGGCTGGTGGAAAAGTAGCGCAAAGATCGCCGCTATGATTCTCCAAAAAAGACTAAGCTTTGTTCTCCTCGTCGGGGAGTTCAAGGCTTTTGCGGGTACTTTTTAGGGTTTTCCAAAGGTTTTTTATTTCTTGATAGGCTTGCTGTGATGAAATTTTGCCATTCGTTTCTAAGTTGCAGATAAAATTTACCCGCTGGGCAAACTCCTGTAGGTTGGCATTAAAGAGGACTTTCTCCATTTTGAATTCGCCTCGGTAGCTCTCAATGGGAAATAGAAATTTTTCTTTTTCGGATTCAGACATGGCGATCGCCTTAGGTAACTCCAATGAGGTTTGAATCAATACAAAACACCAAGAAACGACTCTAGTGTAACGAAAGAATTTCTTCAGGGGAGGTGTTGCTTAATGCTTTTTGTAAATTGCCTTCTCCCCCACAGTCATCAAAAGTAGCCACCAAAAAAGGCAGAGCAGAACTCTACCTTGGGAAAAATTATTCAAAAAATAATAAATGGGTTGCCTAAACCATTGAGACAGAGACCCATCGCTACCAACTGGATTTGACCACACCGGGGAGCAAGCCTTGGTGGGCCCAATCCCGAAGTACGTTGCGGCACAGACCAAAGTCACGGTAGTAGCTGCGGGGTCTGCCGGTAATTTGGCAACGGTTGCGCATCCGGGTCGGAGAGCTGTTGCGGGGAAGATTCTGGATTTTGCGGTGGATTTCGAGTTTTTCGAGGGGATCAGCTGCGTTGTTAAAAGCTTCCTTAAGGGCAGCTCTTTTTGCGGCGTATTTTGCCACCATGCGAGCACGTTTCTTGTCGCGCTCAATCATTGATTTCTTGGCCATGAAATTTAGTCTAAAAATTCTATATAAAGACAGCATTTTCTATCATAGCTTAAATGGCCCAAATTCCTAATCCCTGGGGCTAAATTTACTGGGCTACCGTTGGGTAATCGGCAGGCGATCGCCTAGAATGAAAGGCCTGTTATTTGTGGCAATTTGCAGACATCTATGGCGATCGCACCGGAGCCCACCTTGGGTTTAGCACTCCACACCACAACCCCCCAGTTAGGGCTGAGTTTACGGAACTTGGTCACAGGGGAACAACGCACGGCCCTGTGGGAACTAGGACGGGATCTATCGGCCCAACTCCATTGCTATCTCCAGGAGTTTATCCAGCCCCATGCTTGGCAAGACATCGCTTTTTTAGGGGTGGCAAAGGGGCCTGGTGGCTTTACGGGCACTCGGTTAGGCGTTGTCACGGCCCGCACCCTCGCCCAACAGTTAAACATTCCCCTCTATGGCATCTCGACCTTAGCGGCGATCGCGCAGCGATCCACGACGGGGTGCGCCTTTCGGAACCGAGAAAATTGTCTGGGTCAAACAGTGGCTGTGGCTTTGCCAGCGCGACGGGGCGCAGTCTTTGGGGCCATTTATCAAATCACGGCGACAGGGGCGATCGCCCTCGTGCCGGATCGGTTATTTACCCCCACGGCCTGGGCAGATTGTCAGGGCAATTTTCCTGATTTGCAGGTGATCGATCCCCCAGAAACGATTGGTGATACTGTAACTGAAGTTTTAAGCCTTGCCCAATCCCAATGGCAAGCAAACCCCCAGGGGCCTTGGGGCACGGTGGTACCGTTCTATGGGCAACACCCCGTTTATCAGTAATGTGTCATAAAGCAGCTCATCTTATTATTTTCACCCGCTACCCGGTGCCGGGCCAGACAAAAACCCGTTTAATTCCTGCTTTAGGGGCGGAAGGGGCCGCAACACTACAACGCCACCTGACGGAACATACCCTGAAAACCGTAGAAGTTTTGAAAAATATCGA
Source organism: Picosynechococcus sp. PCC 8807 (assembly GCF_001693295.1). Classification (NCBI taxonomy): domain Bacteria; kingdom Bacillati; phylum Cyanobacteriota; class Cyanophyceae; order Chroococcales; family Geminocystaceae; genus Picosynechococcus; species Picosynechococcus sp. PCC 8807. The sequence continues at coordinate 434,508 of NZ_CP016483.1, read as the reverse complement.
GATTTCGATTTACTTTTCCGGCGCTACAATGCCCCAAATGGCGGCCTGGCTGGGAGAACAGTGGCATTATCAAGCGCAACAGGGCCAAGATTTAGGCGATCGCCTGATTCATGCTTTTCAAACCAGTGAACAACAAGATTATGACAAAACCGTGGTGATTGGTATCGATTGCCCAAGCATTACCGATGAAATTCTCGCAGCGGCCTTTGATAAACTCGATGCGGCTGAAGTTGTCCTTGGCCCGGCAGTAGACGGTGGTTATTATCTGATTGGTCTGCGCCAAAATATTGCTGCTCTCTTTACAAAAATGCCCTGGGGTACAGCTCAAGTTTTCTCGGAAACTGAGGCCCGCTGCCAGCAGTTAAATCTAAGCCTTGCATTACTGCCAATACTCCAGGACATTGACGAACCCGCCGATCTCAGGGTTTGGGACAACCTTAAAAACACCCTTAAAAAAGCTGCTGAATAATTCGCTTGGCTTGGTTGCCATAGCCCCCACCAAATAAATTGAAGTGATTGAGCACGTGATAGAGGTTGTACAAATCGCGGCGATCGCCATAGCCAGAATCCAGGGGCCAAGCCTCGTTATAGCCCTGGTAAAAACGTCCCGGAAAGCCACCAAATAGTTCTGTCATCGCAATATCCACTTCGCGATCGCCGTAGTAGGCCGCCGGGTCAAAAATAATTGGTTCCCCCTGGTCGGTCACTGCGGCATTTCCTGACCAAAGATCCCCATGAACGAGGGAGGGTTGGGGCTGATGATCCCGCAGAATTCTTCGTACTCCTTCAATGATCCGCTGTGGCTCCGGAAAATCGCCCCCTTTTCGCCTCGCAAGACGCAGTTGATAACCAAGGCGTTGTTCCGCCCAAAATTCAGCCCAATTGCTTTGCCAGTCATTCATTTGGGGCGTAGAACCAATGGTGTTGGGGCGATCCCAGCCAAATTTTTCCGCCGTACCCCGACGGTGAAGTTCTGCGAGGTGGCGGCCCATAGCTTGCCAAGCCTCACCACTACCACCACCAAGGTCGATCCATTCCAGGACGATATAACTATTACTCTCGGTTTCCCCCCAACAGATGGGCTTTGGAACACGGATAGTTTGGGTTGCGCCCATTTGCTGGAGGGCCAAGGCTTCTGCGGCGAACATTGCCGTCTGATTCGGACGATTGAGCTTCACAAAGTACCGCTGGCCAGAGCCTGCCAAACAGTAGCCCTGATTAATACAGCCGCCCCCCACGGAACGCTGCTGTTCGAGGGTGAACGGTTGGCCCGTGGTTGCCGCAATGTGCTCGGCAATGGCCCCTAGGGAAGTACGCATCGCAATACCTCAATTCGTCGGCGGAGTCTATCTCCAGCTTAGGCGATCGCCTCTTGTAACGGAAAGCCTAATTCTTCCCGTTGGGCAAGGTAAAGGTGGGCCACCTGGCGGGCCATGTGACGAATCCGCCCAATGTAGCGGGTACGTTCGGCCACGGCAATTACCCCCCGCGCATCGAGTAAATTAAAGGTGTGGGAACATTTCAGCACATAATCGAGGCTCGGCATCACCAACCCTTTCTCAATGAGTTGTTGGGCTTCTGCTTCGTAGAGCGAAAATAGCTGAAACAACATTTCCGGATTAGACGCTTCAAAATTGTAGGTGCATTGCTCAATTTCACTTTGCAGGAAAATATCTCCGTAGCTGGTGGTCTCATTCCAGCGGATCTTGGTGATCGCATCCACTTCCTGGAGGTACATTGCCAGGCGTTCTAGGCCATAGGTGATTTCAATGCAAACCGGGCGGCAGTCGAGGCCACCACATTGCTGAAAGTAGGTAAATTGGGTGATTTCCATGCCATCAAGCCACACTTCCCAGCCCACGCCCCAGGCACCGAGGGTCGGCGACTCCCAGTTATCTTCTACAAAGCGGATATCGTGGTCTTCCGGCTGAATCCCTAGGGCTTTGAGGGAGTCTAAATAAATTTCTTGAATGTTGTCCGGTGACGGTTTGATGATCACCTGGTACTGGAAATAATGCTGTACCCGGTTGGGGTTTTCACCGTAGCGGCCATCGGTAGGGCGACGGCAAGGTTCGACATAGGCAACGGACCAAGGTTCAGGGCCAATCGCCCGCAAAAAAGTGTGATGGTTCATGGTGCCGGCCCCTTTTTCGGTGTCGTAGGGCTGGGCAATTAGACAACCACGATCCCGCCAAAATTGATTGAGGGTGGCGATGATTTCTTGAAAATTTAACGACACGCTATTTTGCCTCGAACACTTGCTAGGAAATGGACAGAATTATAGATTTTGTTCCCTAATGAAGATATCACAAGACTTCTACCCCTGTGGCGTCCTGGTTTCAGGGAAGCGGCTTCGCAACCACGACAAAAATCCCCATTATGAATAGCGCCGGGGCACACACAGAAAATGGGGATTACCAGGGGGAATAATTCAGAAGCTAGTGGCTAAAGCTAAAGATGGGCATCAGGGTTTTTTTTGACCCAGAGTCATCAAAAATGGTGAGATCTTTGGGAGTACGACATCGTTGTAGGTTTACGTCGATGTTCTGGGCGCCTTCGTTGGTAAGGTCTTCGAGGAAACCGGGCTGGGCGGCGATCGCCTCTTTGCGACTGAGGTAAGGACCAAAGTAGTAGGTACACTCCGGTTGCTCAGTGGTAATTTCAAGCCAATAGGCGCGGCCAATGGTCTCGAAGAGCTTGAGCAAAAGTTCTTTCATATCTGTCCCTGTGGTGGTGAAGTTTGAGGTATGGGTCTACTGGAAAAATACTTGTTGTTGAAGATAGCTTGTCTGGATCCAAACCAACAACTCTTGTTTTATCCCGAAAGCGCTCACTTTGCATACTGCCTTAAGGGGTATCCGGGAGGGTGATTTGCACCTGGCGTACAAGCTTTTGTCGGTACACTTCATATAAGGCGATCGCCGCAGCGACGGAAGCGTTTAGGCTAGGGGTTTTCCCGGTCATCGGAATTGCAACCAGTTCATCACAATGCTTTTGCGTCAACAAACTAAGACCTTGTCCTTCCGAACCGATAACTAATCCTATCGCACCTTCAAATTTGATATTGTGTAAGGCTTTACTGGTTCCGGCGGCAGTGCCATAAATCCAGAAACCAGCTTCCTTGAGTTCTTCCATGGCCCGACTAAGATTGACCACCCGCGCGACCGGGAAATGTTCAAGGGCACCAGCGGCCACCTTCATCACCGTTGAGGTCACCCCCACCGCTCGCCGTTGGGGAATAATCATCCCTTGGGCACCAATCGCTTCGGCAGTACGAATAATCGCCCCTAAATTATGGGGATCGGTGATGCCGTCGGCAATCACGACCACGGGGGATTCTGTTTTGGCCTTCGCTTGCTCAATGAGATCCGGCAACTCCATATATTCATAGGGAGCCGTCTGCACAGCGATGCCCTGGTGGACGCCCCGGTTGGTCAGATAGTCTAGGCGGGACATACTCACTTCGTCGATCACCGTGCCTTGGTTTTTGGCAGCCTGGAGGAGGGTATGGAAACGATTGGCGTGGCGCAGGCGAGAGGTGACCCAAATTCGGTTGAGGGGACGTTCGCTCTCCAGCACTGATAACACCGCATGTTTGCCGTAGATCAAGTCATTATCTTCTTCTGGGGTGACTGCTTCGGTAACTTCCTCTGGGGTGGTTTGGGGCGTGAGTTCAGGCGCATCTTGGGGGATGAATTCTGGCCCTTGGCTACGCTGGGGCTTGGGACGGTCTGTAATGGGGCGTCTTTTATTCGGGCCAGCACCTTGGCTGCTGCGTTTATCAAAGCGTTTAAAGGAGCGCTCTCCTCCTTCGTCTCGTCGGGAAAATTGACCCTTGCGCCGGGGGGCTGGGCGATCGCCCCGTTCAAATTTACCGCCATCTTCGCGGCGATCAGAACGTCGATCCCGATCAAAGGAAGAAGCTTTTCCATACTTTTTGCTCGGCTTGCGGTCTCTTCCCCCGGCGGCTCTACCGTATTTTTTACCCGAATCGGATCGATGTGGCTTGTTCATAAAAAATCAGTCTTTGGTCGTTCAGATGTATTAACTTGTCAAGGAAAATCAGTTGCAGGGGCTGGGGCGATCGCCTAGAGTACGACTCCGGTTATTTGTTATTTAAAATCAACAAAATCACCTTTTTCAGCCAACCTTTAAATCAACACAAACATATTTTTGTCTTACCTCAGGCGGGGCGCTCCCTAGGGGAAAAAGCCCCAACGAAACACAAAAGAGAGTCGATCATATCAGACCCCAGACCGTTCTTGGGGTAAATAGGTAAATAATTCGGCCAAACGCTGCGGGTTTGTGAGATAGAGATATCCGACTAGGGCTTCAAAACCTGTGGCCTGCCGATAAATAGCTAAACTCAAACGCCTTGGTTTTCCGGTGGCTGCATTGCGCCCCCGGCGAACAATATTCTGTTCTAGCTCGCTTAAATGGGGTTCTAGGAGAGTTAAATATTGGGCTTGGGTTTCTGCCCGCACCTCCGCCACCACCTTACCGTGGTAATCCGCGATGCGACAGGGGGGCAACAAAAAATAACAGCGGCTGTAGAGTTCATAAACAGCATCCCCCACATAGGCTAAGGACGCGGGGGATAATTGTCGGAGCTGATCAGGGGTAATGTCAGGGACAAACAATGGTTTTCTCGTCCCTATTTTTTCTCGTCTAGGTGGGCGATCGCCTCATCAATGGAGTTTCGTAGAGACAAAAACTTCTCTAGACGAACTAACTTCACCGTTTGGGTTACCCGTGGATTGGTCACCACCTGCATCGTTCCCCCAGCATTTTGGGTGTGTTTTACCAACTGCACCAGGGCACCGATCCCAGAACTATCCACAAAATCAATTTGGGCTAGGGAGAGGATAATATCGTGGGGGCCTTCATTAATGCGATTTTTGATGGCTGTACTAAACACAGGCTCGGAAAAAGCATCCAATAACCCAGTTAAGCGGAAAATTTGATATTTGTTGTCAATGACTTCGTAAGTTCCTCTCAAACTTACAGTCAGATTTAGCGGTTCAGGAATAGTCCTCTCCTCCTCAAACTGAACGGATATGCAACGCTAATTTTAGCTCATTGCGACTGCGGGCAGAATAAGGGACGAAAAACAGTACAACAAACTACAGATTTTTTGCCGCACCATCGTCCCTAGTGCCTGCTTAAAATTCATCCCAACCCGTAATCCCCGATGACATCACGTAGCTGGTCACCCCGGCCTCAAAGAAGTTGGCTTTGGTGTTGCCTTCTTTTTTTGTGTCTGAGAATCGTTCGAGGTGACGGTAGGGGCTTTTCTTGTATTGATCCCCTTTGTACAACGGTTCGAGGCCGATGGCTTGGAGACGAATATTCGCCAAATACTTAGTGTAAATCTCGGTGCTTTGTTCTGTAATGCCAAGGATATCGTTACCGACAATGTGGTTTGTCCATTGGCATTCGTACTGTACGGCCCGTTCCACCATTTCATAGATGTGATCGACAGAGTGATCAAAGGTGGCCATGGCCTCTGGGATCAGTTTTTGGAATAGGCGCACGTGGCTGAGTTCGTCCCGGTTAATCATCTTAAAAATATCCGCAGAACCGGGCATCAACATCCGCGAGGCGAGATTGTAGAAGAACACAAAACCATTGTAAAAATACAGCCCTTCTAGCAAATAGTCGGCGACAAGGGTCGTAAAGTAATTTTCTGGGGTGGGGTTGTCAATGTAGCGCTGGTAGTTGCTGGCAATGTACTCACAGCGATCGCGTAAGACTTTATCCGTGCGCCAAAAATCATAGACGGCACTGCGGCGATCGCTAGGGATGATCGTCTCAATCATGTATTGATAGGACTGGTTGTGCATCCCCTCCTGGGAGATCTGCTCGGCAATGCAGAGGCTAATTTCTGGGGCCGTAATCGAGCTTTTGATGTGAGGAAGATTACAGGTTTGGACAGAATCAAGGAAGGTCAGGTAACTGAGGATTCCGTCAAAGGCGCGGCGTTCTGAATCTGTCAGGTTGTGGTAGTCGGTGACATCCTGGGTAATGTCCAGCTTCTGGGGAATCCAAAAGTTTTCCCGCATCTGTTGGTAGAGTCCCACCGCCCAAGGGTAGCGAACATCGTTCAGTTGCATCAGGTTAGTGGTTTCCCCGAACCAAATGGAACGGTGGGCGATATCGTCATTCCCATCGGGATTAAAGATGGGATTGGTGGGCATCCGGTCAAGGAGAGATTGTTGCATAGTGGCTGGGGCCGCGTAGAGGATACAAATCTTAAAAGGTCTTAGTTTAGTTTAAAAGAGTTTGCTGAGAGATACCACACCAGTGATGGGTGCAGTTGGAATGATTGTCCCCCAGAAAGCACTATTTATAGTCTGATTGCAATTTTTGTTTTTTCTGGGCGAGCAGATAAAAAAGCCTCCCAAGGAACTGAGAGGCATCAGGTTGAATTTTACAAGGGGATAAGCTTTAGGATTCAGATTCGGAAGGATTCGGTTGATTAAACATCGGCGCAATAAATGCCACGATCGCCCCCATCATGAAGCCGAGGATATTGCGAAATAGGGGTAACCAGTCGGAGGTGCGAGTGACAACGGGGCCAACCCCAAAGGCGAGAAAGAGGATGCCCCAGAGGGGAGACATGATTAAGGCCCACTGCCAGGCAAAGGCTTGACCTTCTTTGCGGGGAATGGCAGCAAAGCCACAGATAACGCCCCCAACAACGGAACTAATGAGGGTGAGTAGCCACTGTTCACGGGGTAAGCCAGGCACAACAATACAGCCACCTTCTTTGGTGACACAGACTTTAACGGTTTCTAGGGCATCGGCGATCGCCTGATTTTCGCCATGTTCACGGACGTAATACATATTGCCGAAGCGGGTCTGGAGTTCGATCCAGAAGGTGCGGGGCATTAGCTCATAAACATCATCACCAATGCTAAAGGCCAAGAGGTTGCCCCCCCGACCATCGGCGACGAGCAAAATGCTTTTATCATCGAGACCCCAGTATTCCTTTACGGCCCGTCCGGGACTGCGGTCAAATTGAGTTAAGACGCGCATTTTCCAGCCCGTTTCTGCTTCAAAATTGTTCAGATCCGTCACGAGATTTTCTTCCTGGAGCTGGGGGAGGAAGTTCGCCAAATCCACGACCGGCGTTTCATAATCGGGGAGCAGTTCAGGGTTGTTAACGGCGAAGGCAGCGGGGGCGATCGCCCAGGTCATCACCGCCAAACAGACCGCGAAAAGACTACGGAGCAGGGGACGAGGCAAGAAATGATTCATAGAAATTTCTGAAAATAATGAAGCCAGCAGGGGCCGCTAATTATGAAAATTAATCGCGTTTTTATTACGGCTTGTTACTTTATTTTAAGTATTTTAAGATTTTTCTCAATGCTTTTTCGGGATTTACCTGGATTACACGACCAGTTGACCGCTCAAATGCTGGAGGTGGCGCAGGGCTGGATGGTCGATTTGGAGAGCGTTTAAGGAAAAATCAACTCCCTGAATTGCTTGGAACGGAATCAAGCCCACGACGCTGTTGCTGTAGGCGATCGCCTCGAAGGTTTGGATCAGATCAATGTCCCAAGGAATTTCCTGGACGGGGAGTTGCTGATTTTGCAATTGCCCTAGGAGGTGCGATCGCATCACCCCAGGCAAAATTCCCCCCAGGGGCGGCGTGTACCAAGTGCCTTGTTTAAAACCCCATAAATTTCCGGTGGCGGTTTCGAGCCAGTGGCCGCCGGGAGCTTGCAGAATGGCTTCTCCTGTCCCCAAGGCGATCGCCCGTTGACGGGCCTGCCACGCACTGAGGTAATTCCCTGTTTTAAAATCCGCCTGGGGTCTCTGGAAATAGGGGTCTTGGGCCAACCAACCTTGGATTCCCTGCTGTTGCTGTTGGGCTAAATGTTCTGGCAGTGGACGACCGAGGATCAGTTCGCGGCCATCATGAAGGATTGTGACCCGCACCACGGGCGCAACGGTGGCCACTTTTTGGGCACCCTGGTTAATGCGCTCCCAATCGGGTGCTGGCCATTGCAAAGTTTTGATGCTGTGGCGGAGGCGATCGCCATGGTGAGACCACAGACTGCGGGGATCCGTGAGGGAATTTTGGTGAACCCGGAGGGTCGTAAAGAGGGTCGCCCCAAATAAAAAACTCGGATCACTAACCGTGAGAGTTAGTTCTGTCCCCTCGTACCAAGCCCCCGCATACCAATAGCCCATGACCATAAGATTCTAAAAATTTCCATCACACCATACTTCAAACTGCTTTTACCTGGCGGAGAACGTTAAACAGGATTTTCCGGCGCCGTTTGGGATTGTACCCGGCGCAGCAACCAATCGAAGCGGGTGGTAGCGACATTGAGATTTTCTTGAATCATGCTGGGCACGGCTTCGGTAGCGCGACTTTGATTAAACACGAAATCTTTATCCTCGCCGAGGTGACGCACCGTATTCCGGAGACGACTCGCTAAAAAGGTGGCGATCGCCCGATTAAATCGTGCCGAAAAGCCAATATCTTGATTCAGGCGGTCGGAAATTTTGTCTTGGGATACGGCCAATAATAAGCATTCACCGCAGGTTTTGACACTGGCACTGGGTAACTGCTGATCAATGAAAGACAGTTCCCCAAAAACTTCCCCACTCTGGAGCACCGCAATATCTTTTGTCACTCCCATGAGGTCAATGAAAACCGATACCGAGCCATCGAGGAGAATGTAAAAATTTTCCAGGGGTTGATTTTCCTGGATTAAAACTGTTTGCGGCGGAATTTTGGCAATCTTACCGGCAGTGATAAGCCAGTCAATATCATCATCATTTAATTCTCCAAACAGAAATAATACTTTCTGCATTGCCAATGTCCTTTAGCACGAATGGTGCGGTCTGTGGTTATTTTACCCCGGATCTCCAAGGGACTTAGACCGCTGCGGCGATGTGTAACAAGATTTTTTGATTGGGTTACCGTGTCACTATCCGGATTTCAGTCTCCCCACAATTAATCCGAAAGGGAGTTGGAGGAACTTTATAGCCGTGACCGGAGGGTGAACTGATAATCGCCGCCTGGTTCCAGACGATAATCACTCTGCTCCAAAAATCGGCCCAGGGGTTCGTAAATTAAGGCGCGGCCGAGGGTCGGATGTACCCGCAATTTTCCCTGGCGGAAATGCCACTGAAATTCCCATTGGTAGGAACCCGCTTGCACTTCGCCAATGATTTTGCCCTGCTGCCAGGACTGTTGCAAAATTCGCACATGGGCCGGGGTTTCAGGCACAACAACAACCTTAATTTGGTGCTAAAGAACGTTCCCTATTGTGGAAGTTTTTGCCGCAAAACGCACCATCATTTCAGCATTTCATGGCAAAATTGTCCCACTTTCTGTCGCTACCAGGGCAAAGGCTCACCATCCCAGTTAAAAAATTTACCCGTATCCTGGGGATGCAGATTGGCGATCACTTGGCGCAATTGGCTCACTGTCCGCGTGGGTGAAAATAGCTTTTCGAGGGGGACATTTTTCTGGAAAGGCTGGGAGAGATCGGTAGCCGTTGTCCCTGGGTGCAGGGCCGCCACAATGATATTTGGGGCAACGCGACTCCATTCAATGGCGATATTTTTCAAAAACATATTCAAGGCTGCTTTCGAGGCACGGTAGCCATACCATCCCCCTAGGCGATTGTCTTCGATGCTGCCGACTTTAGCGGAAATAGCGGCAAAAATTGCGGGTTCTGGGTGACGGAGAAAGGGGAGGAGATGCTTGGCCCAGAGGACGGCACCGATGGCATTGACTTGAAAATAGGTCAGTAAATTTTCTGTTTGGATATGGCGGAGACTTTTTTCCGGTTGGAGGGTTTGGTGATGCAGGAGACCGACGCAATAAATTACTTCATCAAGGCGAGAGGTTTGGGCTTTGAGGGTGGCGATCGCCGCTGTGATTTGCGCTTCCTGGGTCACGTCCACAGGAATGAGTTGGAGTCGATCAGGGTAGCGCGCCTGTAACGCCAGGAGATCGGCGGAGGGATGGCGGTAGGTGCCATAGACCCGCTGATACAGATCTGAGGCGAGGTATTGCCGGACAAATTCTAGGCCGATGCCACGACCAGCACCAATAACAAGGGCTTCCATTATGGACGACTTACCTCCGCAGTATTTAAGGTCTGGCTGGGAGCCGCAGGGTTTTCGTGAGCCTCTGGGGTGGGGGGACGTAGGGCAAGGTATAAAGCGGCACCAAGGGGAGGGGTAAAGGCGATCGCCCACAGCAACCAGTTTTGCTCCCCAAGGCCACGGCGGGCTAAATCATCCTTGATCAGGGTCGGGAATAGGAGCGCCAGCAAACAAAAATCTAGGCTCATCACGTGGATAAAGCGATCGCCCCAAAATCTGGTGCCAAAATCACCCCAATCCCCCGCACTGAATCCGTAAATCAGGAGTCCTAGCAGCGCAACCAAACAAAACAAGCCCAACAGTCGCGAATCCTGCCACCGGAGCCACCAGTTTTTTCGCCCCGTAAAGGTGGGATTATCGCGCCGCAACGCTAAATAGGGCAGCAACGCAAACGCACCGAGGAAAAAACTGCCTGTCGCAAAGACCCAAGCGGGTAACTTTTGGCGATCGCCATCGAGAAACAAGAGCGCCCCATACATGACCGGGAAAATACCCATGATGTTAAACAGGGCAATGATCAACGGGTTGATGCCGTCCCACTGTCCACCGGATAAAGCGGTAATCAGCTCTAGGGTTTCCGGTTGGTTGGGGGGCGCACCCAAAAAGGCATACAACACAAAGGCAAGCCACAGGGAACCAAGGAAAATCGAGCGGGCCATAGCGAGTGAACTCCTAGGGACAGGGAAGAATAATAAATGGCGTCATTGAAACAACTACAGGGTGCGGAGGTAACTCAACAGATCCGCCATTTCCTGGGGGGCCGGCTGGAATTTCGGCATGGGGGGTGTTTTCCCGCTGATGACCTGTTGAATCAAACGCACGTCGGATTTTCGCTGGGCGACGGCCCGTAAACTTGGCCCCACGTTGCCATCCGCCTGGGGGCCGTGACAGCCAGCACAATTAATTTGAAAAATGGCATTGCCCCGCAGTTCATCCCCTTGGAGCGCTAAAACCTGTTGAATGTAGGGGTCACTGGCCTGGGTACTGTACACACCAAAGATCCCCAGGGCAGCAATGGCCAGCACTAGGATGATTACGAAGAGGAGCTTCGAAAAATTTGGGACGGAAAGCTCAGAAGAATTAGCCACGGGGTTTGCTGTAGAGGAGATACAACTTTGTTGATATTACGCAATTTTTCTTAATGGTTATCCTACTGCGATCGCCTAAGAATGTCGAATCAAATCCCTTTGCACGGACTTCCTCCATCCCATAGAATGATTAAAAATCTTTAACAGTTAGCTTTAATCTGCCGCCATAAGGAGAAACCCCTGTGATTGAACCCCTCTTACTCGGTATTGTGTTGGGCCTGATCCCCGTAACCCTCGCTGGTTTATTCGTCGCTGCCTATCTCCAGTACAAGCGTGGTAATGACCTCGGCATGGAGTAACTAGCCATCTACGGCTTCTATCCCAGTAGCGATCGCCAATCCTTGCTTTTTTTGGAGCAGGGATTATTTTTTACAACACAATGCACCATGGGTTTAAAAGAGAATTTCCCTTGTTAGAATTTTGGGCAGAAACGTTGGTGGGCGATCGCTCCCCGCCCATGGTTTGGACTGTTTCAACTTACCTTCTCAAGTCTTTAGAGGTTAGCGCCATTGTCATCTAGTACCGTTCGGCAGAAAACGAAAAAAGCCCTTGCCCGTCAGCCCAAGGAAAGGCGATCGCCCCAAGGTTTCTTGCGGGGGGTTGCCCAAAAGGCCATGGGAACGGTGATTGGTTGCACCATGCTTGGCAGTGCGATCGCTGCTGGGGGGTTAGTGGGTCTCGCCATAAGTTTCCGGAACCTGCCCGATGTGCGGACCCTAAAGACCTATGTGCCCACCGAAACCAGCTATATCTACGACATCAACGGCAAAGTCCTCCTGAGCCTCCATGGTGAAGCCAACCGAACCAATATCGAACTCAGTGAAGTTTCCCCCGAACTCAAGATGGCCGTCCTCGCCATCGAAGATAGCCATTTTTACCAACACAACGGCATCAATCCCACCAGTATCGGTCGGGCAATCCTCTCCAACCTCGAAGCAGGCGGCATCACCGAAGGAGCCTCAACCATCACCATGCAATTGGTGAAAAACCTCTTCCTAGCCCAAGATCGTACCTACAACCGTAAACTCGCCGAAACCGTTCTTGCCCTCCGCATCGAACAGATTTTCCCCAAAGACGAAATCCTAGAAATGTACCTCAATAACATCTATTGGGGCCACAACAACTATGGCGTCGAAACAGCCGCTGAATCCTATTTCAATAAATCCGCCGCCGATCTAACCCTGCCCGAAGCCGCCGTAATGGCCGGGATGATCCAAGCCCCCGAAGATTACAGCCCCTTTCGAGATTACCAAGCCACCAAACAACGGCAAAAAATCGTTCTAAATCGCCTAGAGGATCTCGGTTGGATTACTCCCGAAGAAGCCACTGCCGCTGCCCAAGCTCCCCTCCTGGTGGGCCAACCGACCGCCTGGAAAGCCAGTGCTTCCCCCTATATCACCCAAGCCGTAGTAGAAGAGCTCACCCAACGCTTTGGCGAAGAATTAGTTCGCAAAGGCGGGATGCGCGTCCAGACCACCGTGGATCTCAATATGCAACGCCGTGCCGAAAAAACGGTACAAAAAGCCTTTCAGCAGGCCCGCAGTCGGGGGTTACGGGCTGACCAAATTGCCGTAGCTGCCGTTGATCCGCGCACCCATTTTGTCAAGGTTTTGGTGGGGGGCAGAGACTACGAAGAAAGCCAATTTAACCGGGCGATCCAGTCTCAACGTCAGCCAGGATCAGCCTTTAAACCTTTTGTTTACTACACTGCCTTTGCGAGTGGCAACTATACGCCCTTTTCGACCATCGACGATAGCCCTGTGAGTTACCCCGATGGCAACGGTACCTATTCACCCCAAAACTATGGGGGATCTTTTTCTGGCACCGTGAGTTTGTATGACGCCCTAATCACTTCCAAAAACGTCCCTGCCGTCAAACTCGGAAAAGCAGTGGGTCTCGAAAAAGTGATCGAACTATGTCGTTTATTGGGAATCGAGAGTCCGCTCCAACCAGTTATTTCTCTGCCCCTCGGCGCAGTGGGGATCAGCCCCCTAGAAATGGCTAGCGCCTACGCCACTTTTGCGAGTAATGGCTGGCAAAGTGAAACAACTTTGATCTTGCGGGTCACCGATAGCCAAGGGAATGTTCTTTTGGATAATACACCCCAGCCACGTTTAGTTTTAGATCCTTGGGCCACGGCCTCCCTGACAACAGTCCTCCAAGGAGTTATCAATGGCGGCACGGGTCAGGCCGCTAATTTAGGCGATCGCCCCGCCGCCGGAAAAACTGGCACTACCTCCTCAGAACGGGATGTGTGGTTTGTGGGCTATGTACCCCAACTGGCAGCGGCGGTTTGGATTGGCAATGATGACTATCGGCCTATGGGCACTGGTACCACTGGCGGCGGCGATGCGGCTCCCATTTGGCGCGCCTTTATGCAGGAAGCCCTTAAGGGAGAAGAACCCCAATATTTCCCGGCAGCGTCTAAATATCCCCGCCCTAAACCGTAGGGGTATCCGGCATAATAGGACAGTCTTTTTCCATTTCCTTGGGTTAAAACTTTGGTTTACATTAGTGTCGTTATCCCCACCTACAATCGCAAACCCATCTTGACAAAATGCCTCCAGGCCCTAGAACAGCAGCAGGTGCCGGAAGAGCTAGAAAATGGGGGCTACGAGGTGGTGGTGGTGGACGATGGCTCCACCGATGGCACGGTGGATTGGCTCCAGACCGAAGCGGATCAATATCCCCACATACGACTCTTTGAACAGTCCCACAAAGGGGCGGCGGCGGCCCGAAACCTCGGCGTAGAACAGGCCCAGGGGGAGATTATTATTTTTATTGATAGTGATCTGGTCGTCACAGAAACTTTTTTGGCAGCCCACCTAGAGGGACTCCGCCGGGGTAAACGCAAACTCAAAAGCGATCGCCTATTTACCTACGGACGTGTGATCAACACTGCCAATTTTGAAGATCCCACCAGCGAACCCTTTAAGGTGACAGATTTTTCGGCGGCCTACTTTGCCACGGGAAATGTGGCGATCGCTCGCAAATGGCTCCTCGAAGCTGGCTTATTTGATACTGGCTTTCAGCTCTATGGTTGGGAAGATTTAGAACTGGGTGTCCGTCTCAAAAAACTGGGTCTCACCCTGATTAAATGTCCCGATGCCGTCGGTTACCACTGGCATCCCCCCTTCAGTTTGGCGCAAATCCCTCAGCTCATTGATCAAGAAATTCAGCGGGGCAAAATGGGGGTCATCTTCTACAAAAAACACCCCACCTGGGAAGTTCGCATGATGATCCAAATGACCTGGCTCCACCGTCTGCTCTGGGGCATCCTTTCCCTGGGGGGCTGGCTCAATGAAAAACGCCTAAAACCCCTTTTAGGTTGGCTAATCCAGCGGGGAAAATCACAACTGGCCCTCGAAATTGCCCGGATTTTTCTCAATTGGTACAACGTGCAGGGGGTCTATGCTGCCTACCGGGAAGATCAACTGGCCCGTCGATCTTGAATTGCGCAAAAATTATCTTGACAAGATCATGGGGATTGAGCTATGAATTAGCAACCGTAAAAAATCAATCTCTTTTAGTTCTTAAAAATTGAGTATTTTTTTCCTGAAAAAAGCTAACTTTTTGTTGGTTACGGAATCTGTCTCAGGGTTGATTTTTTAACAATTTTATTTGTACTAGGTCTACTTCTCTACACATCCCACGAAAACAACGATTGTGACTCCTTCTGCCTCTAACTTTGCCACTCCCAAGTATTTTGACCCTGCCGCCCGGGAGTCAGAGTTGCAGCTCGTTTCCGGCAAGCCAGACTCCCGCTTAGAAACGGCCATTGGCGAAGATGTCGAATTTTTGCGGGCGCAAATTGCGAAGCTCAGCCGAGAGCAAACGAAGGTTCAAGATCTGTTGAGTTCCTTGGGTTTTGCCCTCAGAAGTTTTAATAACCTCAACCAATTTCTTGAGTTGACCCCCCTAATGTCTGCGCGGGTGGTGGATGCTGATGGTGGTGCTTTGGTGCTGTTTGATGCCCAGGGCCAGGTGCAGCTCGAAAAATTTTATTGTGGCGAAGGGGGAGATTGTCAGTTTATTCGACAAGCATTTACGCAGCTTCAGACCGGATCGAGGACCACAAACCCGGAAGCAGCGACATGTACAGCCCAGGAAGCGTTGCAGTTTGACGAAAAACTCCAGGCCCAGCT
The DNA here is from genome assembly GCF_001693295.1 of Picosynechococcus sp. PCC 8807. Classification (NCBI taxonomy): domain Bacteria; kingdom Bacillati; phylum Cyanobacteriota; class Cyanophyceae; order Chroococcales; family Geminocystaceae; genus Picosynechococcus; species Picosynechococcus sp. PCC 8807. The sequence continues at coordinate 419,141 of NZ_CP016483.1, read as the reverse complement.
CGGCGAAGAAATTCGGGTTTGTAGCACGCCCATCCTTGTCAAAAATGTGACCCGTGGCAAGCTCTACGTGTTTAGTCGTGATCCCCAGTATGGCTGGGATATTACCCGGCGAAAATTGGTGCAACTGGTGGCGGATCAAACGGCGGTGGCGATCGCCAACAATGACCTCACCAGCAAACTCCGGAGCAAAGAAAAGCAAGACCGGGAACTAGAAATCGCCTCGGAAATTCAAAACCATCTTTTACCCAGTGAATGTCCGCAAATCAAAGGTTTGGCGATCGCCGCCGATTATCGCAATGCCTACCGGGTGGGGGGCGACTACTACGACTTCATTCCCAGTAACTACGACCGCATCCGCCGCCAGGATGATCCGAAGCTTGTGCAATGTGTCCCCTGGAGTATCGTCATTGGCGATGTCATGGGGAAAGGCGTCCCGGCAGGTTTGATTATGACCATGACCAGGGGGATGCTCCGGGCCGAAGTGCTCAACCGCCACAGTCCCGCCAAAATCCTTGAACACCTAAACCGGGTCATGTACGCGGATCTAGATAATTCCCACCGATTTGTGACCCTATTTTATTCAGAGTACGATCCGAAAACCCGTACCCTGTCCTATAGCAATGCGGCCCATCACCCGCCACTACTGTGGCGCGCCCAAACCCAAAACATCGAACCCCTCGACACCCAGGGCATGTTGATTGGTCTGGATCTAGATTCATCCTACGAAGACGCCAAGGTGGTGCTGGAGGTGGGGGATATCATTCTCTATTACACCGATGGGTTTACCGATGCCGTCAACTCCCACGGCGATCGCTTTGACGAAGAAAACCTTGTGCGCGTCTTTCAAAATGCCTGCCAAAATTGCCAGACGCCGGAAGCAATTGTGCAGGAACTCTTTACCCAAGTGGAAAAATTTACCTATCCCAAAGTGCGGGGCGGTGATGATATGACCTTGGTTGTTGTGCAGGTACAATCAGAAGCAATTGAATCCCATCTGTGTCAACACCATGACTGCTAAATCTCCTTTGCCCTTACCATCCGTAGCATCTGAGCAAATTGTGATCGCCCAAACGGGCTATGTCGAAGATCCTGATATTTTGGGTCAAATCCGTGATGGCTTTCAAAATTTCGTCGATAGTGGTCAAATGTGGGCCTTAATCTTGGGTTTTGTCCTCGGTTATTGGTTTAGTGGCATCCGTCGCGGTTAAGGGATTTCTCTCCTTTGATAAGTACGGTATGCTTAAAAGGAATTTTTCCTGCTTTGGAAAGATTTCTGTCGATATTACTAGCCCCTAGACTGTTTTCGTGTCTAAGTCTTTTCGCTTACGATCATCTCCTGCTTTGATTGCGAAGGTGCGCCGTTTCAGTCAGCGCCCGCGTCGATGGTTTGCCCTCAGTCGGTCTGTGGATTGGCTTTGGGTGGGCAAAGTTGGCGGATTGGGGGTCGGCATTACTAGTCTTTGGCTCTGGCAGTGGCAACTACTGGTGGCGATCGCCTTGGGAGCTGGGGCAATGGCCGCGATTTATCTTTTTGAAGCTTCGCCTTGGCAGAAATATTTAGAAGAAGGTTATCGACTCTGGCATAGTCGCCACCGACGGTTACTCCTGGCGGGTATGGGCGGCAGTCTCACGGTGTTACTGAGTTATGGGGCGATCGCCTTTTGGCAATCTATGGCGAACCACTGGCTGACCAGCGTGATGCTCCTTCAAGGGTTAATGATTAGTGCGATGTTTGCCCTGATGTTCAGTCGCCACTGGCAGTATCGATCGCCTCAACAACAATTCGAGCAAGCCCTGGAAAATTTAGGCGATCGCAGTAGTATCCGCCGACTCTACGCGATTCGTCAATTGCGGCAGTTATTACAAGAGCAACGATTGACGGCAGAACAGCGCCACACCCTCCACACCTTTTTGCAATTAAGCTGGCAACAGGAACGGGAAAAGCCCCTGCGGGAAGCCCTCCTGGGAACATTGCGCCTCTACACCAGACCCCAAACCCCATCTCCTCAGCCCCTCCAACTCCAAAAATCCCGCCCTCCCCTTAACTTGACCAGGCAGCAACAAACCCGCAAATCTTTAGTCAAAGAGCAGGTCTAGGGGTTTTTGAGCAACAATGGCCCAACCCTTTGACCTGATTATCCTGACCAATGGCCCCGGTGAAGTGACCACTTGGCTCCGTCCCGTCGTGCAGGCTGTGCGTGCCCATTGGGGAAGTCTGCCGCGCATTTCTGTGGTCTTGGCTCCCTGTTCCCACAGCACGGGTCAAGAAGCGGCGATCGCCCGCAGTTATCCCGAAGTTGACCGGGTTCAGGCCGCCAAGCATTTTTTCCCATTTCTGCTCTGGGGAAAAACCGCCGAATCTTGGTCTTGGTTTTCCCAGGGGGTGGTGCTTTTTCTCGGTGGGGATCAATTTTTTCCCCTGGTGATTGGTAAACGCCTCGGCTTTAAAAGCCTAATTTACGCCGAATGGGAAGCTCGATGGTGGCGCTGGATCGATGGTTTTGGGGTGATGAATGCCCAGGTTTTAGAAAAAATCCCTCCCAAGTACCAGGCTAAATTTCAAGTGGTCGGCGATCTGATGGTGGATATCTCCCAGAAGGCGCAGCAGACTAGCACCCCACCGATCGTCGGCCTCTTACCAGGCTCTAAGGGAATGAAACTCGCCCAGGGAGTCCCTTTACTCGTGGCCACCGCCAGTGTGATCCGCCGCCAGCGCCCAGCGGTGAAATTTTTGCTCCCCGTGGCCCCGACCATCACCGTGCAAACGCTACTGCACTATGGCGATCGCCAACGAAATCCCATAGTAAAACGCTTTGCTGCACCTGCCATTGAGCTTTGCCACACTGGGGATCAGCCCTATTTACAAGTCGCCGATGGCACGCAGATTCAATTGATCACTGACTTTCCTGCTCACCAGGACTTAAGACAATGTCAACTTTGTCTCACCACCGTTGGCGCAAATACCGCTGAATTAGGCGCTTTGGGCTTGCCGATGCTGGTGCTTTTGCCCACGCAACAATTGGATGCGATGCGCGCCTGGGATGGCATTCCCGGTCTCATTGCGAAAATTCCCTGGTTAGGAACCTGGTTTGTGCGCTGGCTTAACCGACGCATTATTACCCATGCCCGCAAACATCGGGTGCGTTATGCTTGGCCAAATATTTGGGCGAAAAAAGACATTGTGCCGGAGCTGTTGGGGGAACTAGATCCAGAAACCCTAGGAGCTTTGGTCTTAGATTATTTAGACCATCCTGAAAAACTCACGGCGATGCAAGCCTCTCTCCAGGCTTGTCGTGGCGAGGCGGGGGCCGCCCACAAATTAACGCTGATGATCGGTGATCTGTTGCACTTAACGACGGTGGATTTAGGCCATCAGCCGCCGCCAGTACACCATCAGGATTCCCGCTTAAACCAGGGAGAATAGTTAAGGATAAATACTTAACCTTTGGGGATCAAAGGCGATCGCCCTTTGCCAGACGGGAATTTTTTCGAGATAATAGACCTAAGCATAGCGTAGCCCTTTTTTTGCACCGAATTGCTGCTATTGAAGCGAGGCACAGATTAATAATGTTTCATTTCTTGTTTATTTTGGCATTTGGAATTATCGCCACCATCGCAGCGGTGAACTTGGTGCGCAGCTTTATGATGCTGAGTAATGAAACAAGGGTCTACCCGAATTTTCAGAGTAATACCCAAGGAGCGCAATCCCAACGGCCCCGGCCGACCCCCCACCCAGAAATGGTTGACGACTTGGGCCAACCGATTAATGAACCGCTATTGGTCGTGCGATCGCTAGATGTAGAAGACGCGAGGCAACGCTTGGACAATTTATACAACTCATCGCCGAGTGGTGAAAATAACCAAGAAGAGGATGCCTAGAACCGATGGCAAGCTTACCCCCTTGGCTTATCATTGATCCCCTCCTCCAACAATGGTTACAGGAAGATCTCGGACGGGGCGATCGCACGACCCAATCCCTTTTTGCAAATACCCAAGCTCCCATCGGTCAGGCGAAACTGATTTTAAAAGCGGATGGTCAGGTGGCGGGTTTACCTTTAGTGGAACGGGTTTTTCAGTTACTTGATCCCCAGAATTTTAAATTTGAAACGGTTTTGTCAGAAGGTTCTTCGGGACAGCCTAAAAATTTAATCGCCACGATGACGGCTCCCCTCGATATTTTGCTCATGGGGGAACGGGTCGCGTTGAATATTTTGATGCGCTTGAGCGGGATCGCCACATTGACGGCGCAGTATGTGGAAAAAATTGCTGATTTACCGACGCAATTGGTGGACACCCGCAAAACCACTCCTGGCTTACGTCTGCTGGAAAAATATGCGGTGCAGGTGGGTGGCGGGCAAAACCATCGTTTCGGGCTGGATGATGCGGTGATGATCAAGGACAATCACATCCAGGCGGCAGGGGGAATTTCCCAGGCGATCGCCCTTGTGCGGCAAAATATGCCCTATCCTCTAGCGATTGAAGTAGAAGCCGAAACCCCGGAACAGGCTTTTGAAGCGGTGACAGCGGGGGCCGATATTTTAATGCTGGATAATATGTCCGTGGCGATGATGGCGGATTTGATCCCCCAGTTACGGGAAAAAAATCCCCGTTTGAAATTGGAAGCGTCGGGCAATATTACCCTGGAAACGTTGCGGGAAGTGGCGTTGACGGGGATCGATTACATTTCTACCAGTGCGACGATTACCCGTGCGCCGTGGCTCGATATCAGTATGAAAATTACGGCTTAGTTTTAAAAAATTTTTCGCTGAATGGCTAATCGATATACAACGGGTCAACGTTAATTGAAAGACTCACTGGGCGCGGGCAGAATTCCCGCAAAAAAGTCAAATCGGGGATCTCCGTTTTGCGCTGGGGAAATTTCAGCACCACCTGCCAACGGTACCGCCGCGCCACTCGGAGAATATTCGCTGGTACAGGCCCAAGGAGTTCGTCTTCGGGTTCGAGCAACGGAAAACATTTTTCGGCGATCGTCTCGGCGGTGTAGCGTACCTGATCATGATTTTCTCCACTAAAGCGCAGCAAAATTAATTTGCCAAAGGGCGGATAGTCCAATTCCTGCCGTTGACTTATTTCCCGCTCGGCAAAGGTCAGGTAATCATGGGTTTTCACCGCTTGAATCACCGGATGCTCTGGGGAATAGGTCTGAATGATCACCTGTCCCGGTTCATCGCCTCGACCCGCCCGACCTGCCACCTGGGTTAGGGTTTGAAAGGTGCGTTCCGCAGCCCGATAATCACTTTGATGCAATAGTCCATCCGCCGCAATCACCCCTACTAAAGTCACTTGAGACACATCTAAACCCTTCGTGAGCATCTGGGTTCCCAGTAAAATATCCGCCTCACCCCGCGCAAATTGCCCTAATAAGTCGCGGTGCGCCCCTTTGCGACGGGTCGTGTCACTATCAAATCGCAGACAACGTAACTGAGGAAATTCCTTGGCGATCGCCTGGAAGACCTTTTGGGTGCCGTTCCCGAAAAACTTGAAATAGGGGGAATTACAGCTAGGGCAATGTTTGGGTTGGAGCTGGCTATGATCGCAATAATGACAGCGCAATAGAGGCAGACTTCCCTCCTGGACATAGTGGTAGGAGAGAGACACATCACAATGGGGACATTCCATCACGTAGCCGCAACTGCGACAGGAAACAAAGGTGCTGTGACCGCGACGGGCAACGAATAAAATGCCCTGTTCGTGGGTCTGGGCGATGCGTTCGAGGGCTTGCCGGAGGGACTGACTAAACAGAGAATAATTGCCGACCCGCAGTTCGTGGCGCATATCAACAATTTCCACGGGGGGCAGGGGACGGGATTGCACCCGTTCGGGGAGGGAAACGTAATGGTAGCTGGAATTTCGGGCGGTTTGAAATTTTACCCAGGTGTCTAGGGCCGGGGTCGCAGACCCGAGAATGAGTGGACAATTTTCCTGTTGTGATCGCCACCGGGCAACGGTGCGGGCGTGGTAGGTGGGAGCGGGTTGATCCTGTTTGTAGCTGCTGTCGTGTTCTTCGTCGAGGATGATCATCCCCAAATTGGGCAGGGGGGCAAAAACAGCGGAACGGGTGCCGATGATAATTTGACTGTCGGGGCGTAACATTTGCCGCCAAGTATCGTAGCGTTCCCCTTCTGATAAACCGCTGTGGTAAGTCAAAACGCGATCGCCAAACCGTGACCGAAACCGATCCATTAGTTGCGGTGTGAGACCAATTTCTGGCACGAGAATAAGGGCAGATTTTTGCTGGGATAATAGGGGGGCGATCGCCTGGAGATAAACCTCCGTTTTCCCTGAACCCGTCACCCCATGTAACAAAACTTCCCCGTATCCTTGGATGGCTTGAATGGTGTTTAAAGCCTGTTGTTGGGCGGCAGTTAGGGTTTTTGCTTGATCTGAATTTTGATCTGGGGCGCGGTGTAGGCGTAATTTTTCCCGTTCGGCGATCGCCACACAACCGACTTTTGCCATTTTCGTCACCGTTGCCGCCGTTGTTTTCGCCACCCCCACCAATTCCGAGAGCCACATTTCGCCCCCTTCATGGCGCAACACCAGCAAAATTTCCCGTTGCCGTTTGGTGAGCCCTTCCCGTTCGCCCACGTAGCTCACCCACTTTTGCCGCTGCCCGTGGATGACCTGAGGCGTCGCTAAATATCGTTCTGCGAGGCCCGCCTTTTCCAATTCCTGTATCCCCCGATAGACCGACTTAATCTGTCGTTGGAGGTACTTCACACTGTAGTCCTGGGTTGATCCCCGCTGGAGTAACTGGAAAAGTTGTTGGGCCGTCGGTGGTAAAGAGTCAATGTCGATGGAGGCGAGATCGGTTTTCAAAAGCCGAACACGGGGTTGCGATCGCCGCAATAAACCCGGCGGCAAAGCCATTCGTACCACCGTCATCATATCCGTTTGATAGGCCTGGGCAACCTGCAACAAAAGCTGCCAATAGTGGGGCGAAAAAAAGCCCCGCGCGATGATCCCCTGCACTGGACGAATTTGCTCAGGATCCAGTCCCTGGGGGAACTTTGCAATGAAGCGAATGGCGATCGCTCCCACCTGTTGCGCCCCAAACCCAACCAATACGATATCCCCTGGCACCACCGTCAATTCTGGTGGCACTCCATAGGTAAAAAGCCCTTGAGTATAACCACAATCAACTAAGACCTCAAGCCAATCCAAATCCCCAATCTCCTAAGATTCCCAAAACTCACTGCAAAAGCACTATACCCCATGATTTTTTATCAATTCAAATAAGCATAATTATTTTTCTCTATATACAACCCTAGGTAGAGTGAAGTAAGAAGTAAATTGTGAGAGTTTATCTTTACTAATCAAAACTAAATTTTCTTGAAATTTCCTGGATTACATCACATTAAATAATCCTTAAAAGAAGTGTCGCTGATAAGACAGAGGTCGACAGTCTGCTATGTCAAGCTATTTTGATGGGCAACCGATCTTTTTGGGCTTGGCAAGCAATTTAAGAAAAATTTACACAACTTCTCTGGACAAAAGATCCACTCAACAAAACCTTAATTTTGTATTTAACAAAACCATATTCTACTCAACCATCTGCTACATTAATTCTGAGAAAAGTCTCGGATTTTTCCCAGAAACCTTTACTAATTGCTGCAATTGTTGATTTTTATTAAAAGCTTATTTACATTCCCAGAGCTCAAACAGGTATAACAGTTCTAAGGAATGAACTGTCTGCTCCTTGAAATTGTTTTAGCTGCATCCTGATAAACGATTATTTGGTATTGAATTCTGCTTATTTTTGTTTTTCTTTAGCTAATCCTCGCTTCCCACCACACATCCCCTGACTCTTTATTTCGTAGGATTATGTTCGACACAACCACAACCAACAGTCTTGACCCTGTGTATGCTCAAGATAGCCATCAAGCCACTGAATTAGAATCGAGCAATTCAATGGTTGAAGCGGAATTTTCAGAGACAGAACTCACAAATTTGCGGGGAGTCCGTAGTCGCAATGAGGATACTGTCGGTGCTTTTTTTAAAGAGATGGCCCGCTACCCCCTCCTCAAGCCAGACGAAGAAATTCAACTGGCCCACAGTGTTAAGTTTCTCAATGATGCTGAAGAGCGTCGCCTTGAACTTCAGGAACAATTGGGGCGATCGCCTACCAACGAAGAATGGGCGAGTGTCCTTGGCCTCGAAACGGTTAAACAGCTCAACTCTGCCCTGTACAAAGGCCGGGTGGCGAAGCGGAAGATGATTCGCTCCAATCTGCGTCTTGTGGTCTCCATTGCGAAGCGCTATCTCAACCGGGGTGTACCGTTCCTGGATCTGATTCAAGAGGGGGCGATCGGCCTTAACCGTGCTGCCGAAAAATTTGACCCCAACAAAGGCTACAAGTTTTCGACCTATGCCTATTGGTGGATTCGCCAGGCGATTACCCGTACCATTGCCAATGATGCCCGGACAATTCGCTTACCGATCCACATCGTCGAGAAGCTCAATAAGCTCAAAAAAGCCCAACGGACGCTCAAACAAAGCCTGCAACGGAATCCAACCGAAGCGGAATTGGCCCAAGAACTCGATATTACCGCTGATCAACTCCACCAACTCCTTCAACTCCGGCGTCAATCTCTCTCCCTGAACCACCGGGTGGGTAAAGGCGAAGACACGGAACTGGTTGATCTCCTTGAGGATGATGGCCTTCAACTTCCCGAAGAACGGATGAGTGAAGCGATGATGCGCCAAGAACTTTGGGATGTCCTCGGTGACGTGCTCACTGACCGTGAAAAAGAAGTCATTGCCCTCCGCTATGGCCTCTCCTCTGAGCAGCCCCATACCCTCGAAGAAGTGGGTGGAATGTTTAATCTGTCCCGGGAGCGGGTACGACAAATCCAAAGTAAGGCGATGCGCAAGCTACGGCGTCCCCAGGTGGCCCGCCGCCTCAAAAGTTGGCTGTATTGATCCCCTAAATTAATCTTTACCGGATGGATTTGGCGATCGCCAACCTAATGATTATTCCTCCTTTCGCTTTTGCCCCCGTAGCCCCTCTGTAATATTTAAGAGGGGTTTTTTCTATGGTTTATTGCTTTTGTGCCCACAAAAAAACCCGCTTGGTGCGGGCGCGCTTTTTATAAATTAATCATTTCAACGATTTTATGTGGTTCCAACCTGTAGCCTCATTCCCAAGACTGTCTAGTACAAGGGAACGTTAGCATCAACTTCTTCACTCCAGGCTTTGATCCCGCCTTTGACGTTGATGCCTGTAATGCCTGCCTCTTGGAGGATACCGAGAGCTTTCGCTGAGCGGCCGCCCATCTTACAGTGGGCAATTAACTTTTTCCCTTCCGTCAGTAATTCCTTGACCTGATCAACCCCATCGCCTTGCTCAATATCGGGGAGAGGGATCAGAGTCGATCCCGGAATTTGGGCAATGTCATATTCGTGGGGATTGCGGACATCAATCAAAACATAATCATCAGCACCGCTGTCTAACAATGCCTTGAGCTCTGTAACTGTCATTTCTTCCATAGCTGCCTGCTGTTCTGCCTCCGCTGCCTTTGCTTGGGGAATGCCACAAAACTGTTCGTAATCAATTAATTTTTCGATTACAGGACGTTCTGGGTTGGGACGTAATTTCAATTCCCGGAATTTCATATCGAGGGCATTGAAAAGTAAAAGTCTGCCACTGAGGGTATTTTTTGCCCCAAGAATAATCTTGATGGTTTCTGTGGCTTGGATCGTGCCAATAATCCCTGGTAATACACCGAGGACACCACCCTCTGCACAGGATGGCACCATGCCTGGTGGCGGGGGTTCGGGATATAGATCGCGGTAGTTGGGGCCGCCTTCGTAGTTAAAGACGGTGGCTTGGCCTTCAAACCGGAAAATCGAACCGTAGACATTGGGCTTATTTAAAAGCACACAAGCATCGTTCGTGAGATAACGGGTGGGGAAATTATCAGTCCCATCCACAACGATGTCGTAGTCTTTAATAATGTCGAGGGCGTTACTCGAATTAATCTGGGTCTCGTAGAGATCAACTTGACAAAAGGGGTTGATTTCTAGAATCCGGTTTTTAGCCGATTGGATCTTCGGCTTGCCAACCCAAGAAGTGCCGTGGATGATTTGGCGTTGCAGGTTAGAAAAATCTACAATGTCGAAATCGACCAGACCAATCCGACCGATTCCCGCAGCAGCAAGGTAGAGCAGTAATGGCGAGCCGAGACCACCACTACCGATACAAAGGACACTGGCGGCTTTAAGCTTCTTTTGTCCATCTACGCCCACTTCCGGCAAGATTAGGTGCCGTGAATAGCGTTCGTAGTCATCCTTTGTTAGTTCTATAGTGTCTAAATTAGGATTTAACATTTTTGGGTGTTCTGAGGAAATGTTTTAGAGTCTGCGGTCTGGGGTCACGACCAAGAACACGATTGCAGTCTTTTAGTCTACTGCGTTGTGGGGTTAGATTCTAGGTTAGCTTAAGGGATTGTGCCTTGGGCAGAAAATATTTTGCCCAGGAATAGGCGACGATTGATGAATTTATTGGTATTTTTTGAGGAAAGCATTGTGCAACACTGCGGCAAATTATATTGACAGGGTATAGTCGCTTTTAGGATTCACTAAGCGGGATAATTTTGTATTAATCCCTAGGAGAAACGGTCTTATGGTTCACGGTCAGGAAGTTACGAATGGGGATCACCCCCGCAAAGGCTCCACGAAGCTTCTTCGATCGCCACGCCACAATCTCTCCCGCCACCATAAGCCAAAGTCTAAGGTTTTTTCGCCTTTCGTGCGGGGACTGTCATGGGGGGTTGGGTTTATGGGCACAATTCTCCTATCCGCTTCCCTAGGCACGGCGATCGCCGTCTATACCCCCATTGCCCAATTGGTATTACCTTTCCTGCCAGCTCCCCTGGGAAGCCTTGCCACCGACGGTTTACGGCAATTAGGGACTTACAGTTTGGGTCGCCCCGTGAATGTCCTTGTGATGGGGGTTGATCGCGTCGAAGGGACGGAGAATCCAGAAGCCGAATTTAATGGACGCAGCGACACAATCCTCTTGGTTCGCTTCGAGCCAGAACAGGGACAAGTCAATATGCTTTCGATCCCCCGGGATAGCCAAGTCAGAATTCCCAATGTGGGCATTACAAAAATTAATGAAGCTAATGCCTACGGTGGCGGTCAGTTGGCGGCCCAGGTTGTGAGTGACGCCTTAAATGGTGTGGCAGTTGATCGCTATGTGCGTTTGACCACCGACACCTTCAAAGAGTTGGTTGATGCCGTGGGGGGAGTTAATGTGTTTGTCCCGGCGGATATGCAATACACAGACCAGACCCAGGGCCTAGAGATCAACCTCGAAAAAGGCTGGCAAGTGCTAGATGGAGAACAGGCAGAACAGTTTGTCCGCTTCCGGCAGGATCAATATGGTGACATTGGTCGGGTACAACGCCAACAGATACTCCTCAAAGCGCTCCGGGAAAAAATCCAGTCCCCGGCGATTATTCCCCGTCTCCCGGCTCTGATTGGTTTAGTACGTGAACACATTGATACGAATCTAACCTGGGAAGAAATGCTGGCATTGATGAATTTTTCACGACAGCTTAAGCCAGAAAATTTTCAGATGGTGATGCTCCCAGGGCGCTTTAGTGACGTGGGTGAATATAACCGCAGTTACTGGATTATTTCTGACCAGGGTAAAAATCAGGTGATGACAGAATTTTTCGCGGTGGAATCGCCCGTCTGGTCAGCCCCCGGCGAAAATGATGGCACTTTAACGAACAACGTGCGCATTGCGATTCAAAATGCCTCTGGTTCACCGGGTATGGCGCGGCAGGTGTCGGAATTTTTGCAGGCCCAGGGCTTTACGAATATTTATTTGTCGAGTGATTATCCAGACCGCCTTGAGCAAACCCAAGTGATCGCCCAACAGGGAAATGTGGCTGGGGCAAATCAATTGCTAGCAAACCTAGGTACGGGCAGAGTTGAAGCTTCTTCCATCGGCGAAATTGAATCGGACTTTACGATCCGTGTGGGCCAAGATTGGCTGGAACAATCCCAGGAATCGTTTGTGTCCAATTAATTTGAAAGTAATTGAATCGATTAGCAACTAAGCAAATTAATGGAAAACTTACGGACGCAGGTCTTGGTGGTTGGGGGCGGCACCGGGGGGACAGCCGCAGCAATTCAATGTGCGCGACAAGGAATTGAGACAATTTTGGTGAGTGAGTTTCCCTGGTTGGGGGGGATGCTCACGGCGGCAGGGGTTGCGGCACCGGATGGCAATGAACTCAAGGCCTGGCAGACAGGACTTTGGGGCGCTTTTCTCCGGGAGCTACAACGGCGACATCAGCAAGCAGGCTTGGATCACAGTTGGGTGAGTATGTTCACTTTTGATCCGCAGGTTGGGGCTGAGATTTTTGCAGATTGGGTTAAAGCGGAGCAGCAGTTAACCTGGATTGCGGGACAGATCCCCCTGGAAGTCAAAAGACAAGGCGATCGCCTTTGTGCGGTACGTTTTCCAGATTATTGGATTGAGGCGGACATTATCTTCGACGGGACAGAATTAGGGGATCTACTTGCCTTAGGAGATGTGCCCCACCGTTGGGGTTGGGATTGGTCAGAGAAATTTAAGGAACCCAGCGCTCCCACTGCCCCAAATGAAATGACGCAAATCTACCCGGTGCAGTCGCCCACCTGGGTTTTTTATCTAAAGGAAAAAGGGGTGCAGCCACCGCCTAGCCATGGCGATTTTTCGGCGTTCCAAGGGGCTTGGGAAAAATATGGCCTGGAGCATTTTCTGAATTATGGGGGCTTACCCAATGGCCACTACATGATGAACTGGCCCCTCGCTGGTAATGATTTTGGTTTGGGGGGCGATCGCCTTTTAGATCCCCAGCAACGTCTTAATTTTTATCGGGAAGCCCAGGCCCACAGTTTGGCGTTTGCGGATTACATTTACCAAGCATCTGGCGGAAAATATGGCCTAGCGACGGGCGTTTTTCCCCATGACTTGTACGGCGGCAGTTTTGCCCTGATGCCCTATTTCCGGGAAAGTCGGCGTTTGATCGGGACAGAAACTCTTACGGAGCAGCAAATTTTACCCCAAGGTACTGTTGCACCTTTGCCGTTAAATTCAGCCGGAGAAGTCCAGGCGATCGCCGTTGGGAATTACGCCAATGACCACCATTATCCGGGCTTTGAGTTTCCCCTCATGCCAAAGTCGATCCCCTGGGGCGGCCGCTGGACAGGTACTCCCTTTACGATCCCCTACACGGCTCTGTGTTCAGCCACGGTGGAAAATTTGTTTGCCTGCGAAAAAAATATCGCCGTTTCCCACATCGCCAACGGGGCAACACGCTTGCAACCCCTGGTACTCAATCTTGGTCAGGCAGCAGGCCAAGCAGCGGCCCTGGCAATTCAAAATCGGTGCGCCCCAAAAGAGATTGATGTCCGGCAACTTCAGGAAAAGTTATTGACAGATAATTTTGCGCCCGCAGCAGTGATCCCTTTGTATAATTTGGCCTTTGACCATCCCGAATGGCTGAAATGGCAACGATTTTACCTCGATCATCCCGAACAATATCCCCAGGATGGTTTATGCGATCGCAGACCGTTTGTCTCAGCACCCACACCCCAGGCAAAACTCTACAGCGGTGAAATTTTTCCCCAAGGTAATTGCCAATATGCGATCGCCTTACCTGATCAGTCGAAACCAATTCAGGTGGTAACCCTTGATCCCCAGATGCACCAATGGCTGGGAAATTTGCAGACTCCCCAAAAAATTCAGGCGATCGGCAGAATTAACAAGGCTGCCCCTTGGTTTGTCCTTGAGGACATTGCCTAAAACCTGCTACTGCATTCGGTCAATGGTGCGGTATTGAATCGCTTCGGCAATGTGGACTGTTTGGATGGTTGGAGCTGCGGCTAAATCGGCAATTGTCCGGGATACCTTCAGAATCCGATCCATGGCCCGGGCCGATAATCCCAACTTACGGATTGCCCCTTCGAGTAAATTACGACTACCTTGGTCAAGGCCACAATGTTGCCGCAAATCCTTGGTGGTCATCTCCGCATTGCAGTGCACTTGGGGGTGATCCTGAAATCGCACTTGGGCAATCTGTCGCGCCTGGTTGACCCGTTCTGCCACCGTGCGAGAGTCTTCACCCACACCCTGTTGCATCATTTCTTCTGGCTTCAGGCGATTGACCGCTACCTGGAGATCAATGCGATCCATCAGTGGCCCGGAGAGTTTTGCCCAATATTGCTCACGAGCGCGCGGACTGCAAGTGCAAGCTTGGATCGGGTCGCCAAAATAACCACAGGGACAAGGATTGGTGCTGGCAACGAGGGTAAATTGGGCAGGAAATTCCACTGACTGGCGGGTACGGGAAATAGTCACAAAACCATCTTCGAGGGGTTGCCGCAGAAACTCCAAAACAGTACGCTTGAACTCTGTTAATTCGTCGAGAAACAATACCCCCCGGTGAGCCAAAGAAATTTCTCCAGGGCGCGGAAAACTACCACCACCGACGAGGGAAGGGCCAGAGGCGGAGTGGTGGGGACTACGGAAGGGGCGTGCTGTTACCAATGTGCCACGATCTTTGAGTAAACCAGCGACGGAATGAATTTGCGACACTTCTAGGGCTTCATCGAAGGACAGTTTCGGCAAGATGCCCGGTAATCTTCGGGCTAGCATCGTTTTTCCGCTACCGGGTGGCCCCACAAAAACGAGATTATGGCCGCCGGCGGCGGCGATTTCGAGGGCGCGACGGGCATGGGTCTGGCCTTTGACGTCTTTGAGATCGGGGACGAGGTGGGCGGCTTTGGCGATCGCCTCTCGGATATCGATTTTTACAGCTTGATGCCCATGGGGTGCCCCCAACAGATCCGCCACTTCCTTTAAATTTCCACAGCCATAAACCGTTAGACCCGCTACGACTGCTGCTTCCTGGGCGTTGGCAGTGGGAACGACCATCCCCTTAAACCCTAACTTTTGGGCGGCGGCGGCGATCGGTAAAACTCCTGCCACAGGCCGGAGGGTGCCATCGAGGGACACTTCCCCCAGGAATAAAAAATCTTCTAGGAGCGTTGTTTCAATTTGTTCCGTCGCGGCCAAAATGCCCACACTAATGGGAAGATCAAAACTAGGGCCTTCCTTGCGGAGATCGGCAGGGGTGAGATTGACTAAAATTTTGCGCACAGGGAAGCCGAAGCCAGAATTTTTGAGGGCAGCCTTGACCCGTTCCCGGGATTCTTGTACTGCTGTATCCGGCAGTCCGACCACCATCATTTTCGGTAAGCCGCCGGAAATATCCACTTCCACCCCGACCCTGAGGGCATCGACCCCGACAATGGTGGCACTCCAAATTTTTGCTAGCATGGCTCTGTTTTAGTGTGCTGTTAGGACAATATTATAGAAAAATTGGCGATCGCCCGCCCTTTGATTTCCCTTTGACCTATGCGCTATGTTTCTTTTCTACGCAGTTTTTTCCTCGGTAGCCTCGGTTTGCTGCTCCAGAGCTGCGTTGGTTATCCGCGCATTGTCAATTTTCCCGTTGATCCCGGTGGCCGCAGTTTAAATAGTCGGGCCCTCGAATTTGACCCGGCGATCGCCGAACCCTACCTCGTTTTTGCCTCAGACCGCAATGGTTCCCAGGATATCTATCTATTTGATACCAGCACCAGGCAAACGATTCTGTTACCGGGCCTCAATACCCTAAATGAAATTGCCTCCCATCCTGCCGTTTCTGAAGATGGTCGCTACATTGTCTTTGCGGTCAATCGTCGCGGCGAATCTGATATTTATCTCTATGATCGCGAGTTTGAACAAAAGCGGAATTTAACCGATAACTTAAACCAAGAAGTGCGTAATCCAACCATTAGTGCTGATGGGTCTAAAATTGCCTTTGAAGCCGCTGAAAATGGCCAGTGGGATATCCTCGTTTATGATCGCAATGGCCGTCAGCTAGATGTCGAATAATATCTCCTGACCTTCTTAGCTAATGCAGCACCAACTGATCACTAGAGGGTAGCGTAGTAGCACTTGGTTTCGGTTTCGGTGTGACTCAAAATGACGCCGAGGTCTTCGAGGATTTCTAGGCAGTTTTGAATCGTTTCTAATTTTTTTGCGCTTGTGCCTTTGAACTGGGCGGCAATTTGGGTAATTGTCCATTCGCCGCCTTGGGTACGCAATAAATCTCGGATCGCGGCGAGTTGGCCTTTGAGTTTTGTCGGGAATTTTTGTTGTTCAGGAGGGGCAATAACGGCTTCTTTTGTTTCCTCTTCTACGCCAATACCTTCTATGACTTTCTGGGTGACGACTTGATCGGGGGCTTGGTATTCGGGACGGAGCCAACGGACAAAGCCGTTTCGTTCTTCTTCGGCGCGTTCGGCATTCAGATCGACTAATCTTTGCAAAATGCTTTGTTCGAGTTGTTCTTTGGTTTCGGTGTTGTTGGGTTCGGTTTGACATCCCTCTAAATCTCCCTTCGGAAGGGAGACTTTTTGCCAGAGGGGGATCAGGTCTTCCCATCCGTAGGCGCAGAATACGGCTTGATCGAGGTCGTCGTGGATTTGTTTGAGGGTGGTGATCAGGGCTTTATTGTTAAATTCTCTGTCGCCATCGGTGAAGGGTTCGCCACTACGCATTTTTTCGAGGCAATTATACATGGCGGTAATGGTGACTTCGGGATGGGCGGCTTGGACTTGTTTGCGGTGGCTGTCTAATCGCTCGCCTAATTCTCGTATTTCTTGTTTCAGTTCTTCCGATGGATCTGGAAATGGAAAACGATAAAAACAAGCATCATGATTATATACGGGACGATCTTCTAACCTCCCGCCTTGTGCCAGGGCCCAAATAATATGCAAACTCGAAGAACAAATGCCAAGAAAGTATGAATCATCGAGAAAAATCATCACCACACCACTTTCAGCCATTATTTCAGAGTTTAAAAATTGGAAAACTCTATGCTTAGCGGTTCTAACTGTTGCAATATATCGATTTAAATCTTTAATTCCATCTCGAATACTAGTATTAGCCCTTCGATATCTCCACCATTCACGTTTCAATTTCGGATCATTATTTGTTGATCTTTCTAATTTTACAGTCTCAGAAAGCCATTGATACGTTTTTGGATATGAAGATAAAAGCTGTTTTTTAGATAAATGATTAACATCAATTGTCTGTCTAAACTCTGGAGACTGTGTTAGATCTCGTCCTGTTTTAAACGGATGGATAATTTCTTGCTCTAAATTTTCCACTAAAGCTTGATTTTTAAGAACAAATCCTGAACCACCTACTACAAATCCTTGAGAAGCCAAGTTTTGATTGCTTGATAGACTATTCGCTTGATTGACATCATACCCAAATTGCAGATTGCTAAATATCTCATTAGCTTTGACATATGAAAATTTCAAACTGAATGCTGTTTCTTCAGGAGTATTCAGCTTGGACTCTTCTAAAATATGAGTTAATTGAGAATACTGTCTTCGCTTTTTCTTTAGTTCAACACCCGTCATTGAGATTCTTACAGCTACCTCGCCATCTGACCAAGGGTGATCAGGTATTGCAAAAAATAAGCGTATTCGTTTTTTTTGATTGAAATGAAAATCGATAACTGAACGTAAACGGGCTTGTCGAATACTATTGGTTGTAATAAAACCAAATCTTAAAGTCTTTTCTTTTCTGATTAATTCTGCTGCTTTATGCCACCAATACATTACAAAATCAACAGTATCAGGCACATCTTTATACACTTTCCGCAGCGTTTCTGTGTAGCCATCTCCCAAATATTCCCGCATTCTGGCATTACCCAAAAAGGGCGGATTTGAAACAATATAATCAGCCTGTTGCCATTGCGCTTCCCTTGGGTTGATATATTCCAAAATTTCAACTTGATCACTCGGATCCGGCACATCTTCCCCCGTTACTGGATGCTTCATTGTGCGTCCACCCCAGCGCGTCCGCACCTTACCCGTTTTCGGATCAATCGCCGGTTTCGTCCCGTCATAATCCAGCACCGCATCCCGATTCTCGATATTTTTATATTCCCGTAACACAGGCTCCACCGGCGGCAAACTCCCAAACAACCGAAAATGCCATTGCAGATAACCAATCCAGATCACCAAATCCGCGATCTCCGCCGCCCTGGGGTTAATCTCGATCCCCAAAAACTGCGAAGGATTAATTTGATCAAAATCTAGCCGTAACTGAGAAGCCCCCATCACCGTCCCCAGACGATTCAGCACCTCCAGCTCTAGCGTTTTCATCAAATCCATCGTCACATAGAGAAAATTCCCCGACCCACAAGCCGGATCCAGCACCCGAATTTTCCGCAACTCCCCCAGAAATTCCGTCAGCTTTTCCGCCGCCGCATTCCGTTTTTTCGTCTTCGCTGATGCCGACTTAGCCGCTTCTTCTTCTTCCAAAAGCGTCTCAACCTCCCCCTGAATCAACTGCCACTTTTCCTGTAAAGGCTCAATAATCACCGGACGCACCAACCTTTCAACATATGCCCTCGGCGTATAATGCGCCCCCAACTTACTCCGCTCCTTCTTCTCCAAAGCCCTTTCGAGTAATGTCCCAAAAATCGCAGGCTCCACATTTTTCCAATCCCGTTCCGCCGCCGTGAGGAGAATTTTTAGCTGATCCGCTGTCAGGGCGATCGCCTGCGGTTTCGCAAACAGACCCCCATTAAACCGCAGCAACTGCCCATGAAACCCAAAACTTGTCCCGTCATTCATCGCCTGCCAGAGCGCTTCCACTTGGGGCTTAAAATCCTGCGGTTGCGGAATCCAACGTTCCTTGAGTGCCTCCGTAAATAAATGCTCCTTCAGTAAACCCACATCCTCCGCAAACATCGTAAAAATGCACCGCATCAGGAATTGCGCCACTTCTTGAGGCTTGGTGGTTTGTTCCAACGTTTTCGCCAACTCCGCCAAATCCGCCGCCACTTCCCGCGTCACCTGCGCCGCGATCTTTTCCGGGTTTAACGATTGCGGATCCGTAAAAACCTTGTAGAAAAAATCCTGTATTTCTGGCTTTTCCAGATCCGTAAACGGAATTTTCGGCACACTGTCATAGGTTCCGTAATTCCCATTCGCACTCAGCCACGACTCACTAAAATCCTGCCAAACCCGAAAATGATCCCCGATATCACAGGTAATCAAAAACGGCGGCTTCGGCTCTACAAACCGCGCATACTTCAGCGCCTGCCCGAATGCCTTTTTCATCTCCTTCCGGTAGGCAGCCGTCCCCCGTTTCCCGTGACCCTTGTTGCTGGTGTTGCTACCCTGCTTCGTCTCTAGGACAAAACAATCCTCTTTGTAAAAATCAATAAAATTTGTCGTTTCCGCCCCACTCGGCGCAATGATTTTCACATCCCGATCAAAACAATAACTATTATTCCCGCTTCCCTTCGGTGGCGACTTTTCTACCCCTAGAAATTCACAAAAATCATTCAAAAAGCTCTGGTAATTGGCTCGCTCATTCCCTTCTGAGTTCTGCCATTTCTGAATAAAATCCGTCATACCCTATACACATATTGAGGCGATCGCCCTCTGATTTTACTTTACACAGGAAGGAAAACCCTTTTGCTTTACCGCATCGCCCCAGGGGAATGGGGTTTCAAAAGGCGATCACCTTTAGGTTAGTATCTAACTAGATATAGTCAGGTAAAAAAATGACTTCATTTTCGGTTCCTTCTGACGATGCGGAAGCCCCAAGCTTAGAGAATCTCCAGACTTGGAAATTAGAAGACGCCAAAGCCCGGTTTAGTGAGGTGGTACGTCTAGCACGGGAGGCTGATCCACAACTGATCACAGTCCGGGGAAAGGATGCAGTTGTGATCATTGCTGCGGATCAGTTTGTTAAGCTCTTACCCCTCATGAAGCAACCTAATATTCATGGGCTGCTTTCTCAATCCCCTTTAAGTCGTCTGAATTTTGAGTTGTCGGGTGTTCAGAGTCCCGTTAGAAAAGTGGAGCTATGAAGGGCTGGTTACTGGATACAAACGTGATCTCAGAACTACGAAAACAAAATTGTCACCCAGCAGTAAAGGCTTGGAGTGATCACCAACCGCCCCAATCGTTCTACCTCAGTACCGTGACGATGGCCGAGATCCGCTTTGGGATAGAGCGGTTGCAGGATGAAGTTTTTCGTCAAGAGTTAATCCAGTGGCTAGAAAATAGCTTACGTCCTTGGTTTAGCGATCGCCTCTTGCCTGTAGATGAGGATGTCATTTTAGAGTGGCGATGGATGGTCGAGCGGGGACGCAAGCAAAATTACACCTTTAGTCAACCGGATCTATTCATTGCGGCGATCGCCTCAGTAAATGATTTATGTGTCGTGACTCGCAATGTAGAAGATTTTGAGAAAGCGGAAGTCCCCGTGTTTAACCCATTTCTACCTACCGAGTGACGCTATTAACGAAGGAGGTCATCCCCTACACATTGAGGCGATCGCCCTCTGATTTTACTTTACACAGGAAGGAAAACCCTTTTGCTTTACCGCATCGCTCCAGGGGAATGGGGTTTCAAAAGGCGATCGCGCTTTTGGCTAGTGAAGCTCGGAAATTTTCAATTGAACTTCCTGCCGTTTAAAGGGAATATCCGCATTGATCGCTTCAATTTCCTGTTGCTCCATGGCATTAATTTCATCAATATAAGTATCTAAAACTTGGCCCATGCGGGGTTGATAAAAACGGTGGAGGCTATAGTTTGGGGTTGCCGGGAAACCGCGTCGTCGTTTATGTTTTCCGCCAGCGCCCGGATCATACATCGTGATCCCCTGTTCGATTGCCCATTGGATCGGTTTGTAATAGCAGGCTTCGAAATGGAGACAGTCATATTCATCAAAGGCCCCCCAATAACGACCATACAGATAATCATCTTTGCGGATACAAAAAGATAAGCCGACGGGATGTTTGTCATCTTCTGGCGTGTAAGCGGCGGCCAGAACAACGCGATGGCGATAGGTAGATTCTAAGGTTTCAAAAAAGGGTTTCCGGAGATATTTACTCCCCCAAAAAAATTTGTCGCAGGTGCTGCTATAGAAACGATAAATGAGTGGGAAGTAATGGGCGGGAATTTCGTCCCCGGTCATCATCTTGAGGGATAAGCCTGCTTTATCAACGGCTTTGCGTTCGCGCTTAATGTTTTTGCGTTGGTTGGAGGTAAAAGCACCGAGATAGTCGTCGAAGTTGTCGAAATTCTGGTTACTCCAGATGTAGCCATGGTGGAGCCAAGCCCGGAAGCCGAGTTGTTCCATGGTTTTTTGCCAGGTGGGATCAACAAACAGAAAATTACAGCCGGAAAGCTGTTGGCGATCGCAAAATTGATCAATGGCAGCGACCATGACCTGGGAGAGGGTCAATTCATCTTCGCCGGGGGCAATGAGAAAGCGGTAGCCCACGGCGGGCGTAAAGGGAGTCATGCCCACAAGTTTTGGGTAATATTCGTGGCCCAGGCGGTAGGACAGATCGGCCCATTGGTGGTCAAAGACAAATTCGCCGTAGCTGTGGCCTTTGATGTAGAGGGGGGCCATGGCAATAAATTCTCCATCCCGCTGCACCGAGAGATGGCAGGGTTGCCAGCCCGTTCGGGGGCCGACACTGCCAGACAGTTCAATGTTGTGGAGCCAATCCCATTCTAAAAAAGGGGTTTTCAATGGCGCGGCGATCGCATCCCAGGCAGCTTTGGGGATTTCCACGATTTCACTGTGCCAAGTAACGGTAATTTGCGACGGGGCAACCATTGATTTAGGCAAAATTTAAGAATTTTTTATACCTTAATGGATCTCGTTTGATTTTGCATGGCTCTCCGTGGGCATGGCTCGCCATTTTTCGTAATGCTCAAAGGGCTGCTGAATCCAAGGATTATCGGGCAAATGCTGGACAAAGTAATCGGGCTGAAATTGGGAATAGCCTTTGTACCAGAGGACGGCGGTACGAATTTCTGTAATCTGGGGGGCTTGGGTTTGGAGCCAGGTCTGGGTTTGCTGGAGACTCCGCCCCGAATCAACTAAATCGTCTACCAGTAAAAGGCGATCGCCGAGGGGGCCAAAGTTCGTAAAATGCTCGGCAAAATGGAGTTGACCCTGTTCGCGGTTGCCGATGCCGCCGTAGCTAGCCACATTGAGGATTGCCAAGGGTTGGTCAAAAATGCGCGCCAAAATGTCACCAATCCTTAAGCCACCTTTCGCCAAACAGAGAATTTGATTAAATTCCCACTGGGATCTTTGAATTGCGACGGCCAATTGTTCAATTGAAGCGTGATATTCAGTCCAACTGATCTTGAGGTCTGTCATGGTTATCTTCGGGAAGAACGGGGAGATTTACGGCGTTTTTTGCGTTTTTTTCGGGAAAATAAAGAAAAAAAGCCTTGTTTTTGGGAACGTTTAACCATGGAACCAAGCCAGTCGCTGACGGAATGACTCATCGCCCCGATTTCTAGCCCCACAAAAAGGGCCAAACTTTCCGCCAAATAATGTTGTTGCCACTGTTGCTGGGCATTGAGAAAAGCAGTGCGCCAATTCCAGGAAAAATCAAGCATTAGTTGGGCGATCGCCACGCCAACCATTGTGACCAACAGCAGAATCGTCCCTAGATAAAGGATACGAACAATTGTACCAATTAAAAACCCGTGGGAAAGGGCTGAACGATGGCGGAGATTTTTTTGATAGGGGAGCCAAATCCAGCGGAAGATCCCCCAACGCTTAAACTGCACGGAATGAATATCCAAGTCCGGGCCAAACATCAAACCGCTAAACAGATAGGCCAAACTCAGAATGAGGGCCAATTCCCACCGCCGCAGCAGGAAAAAACCAAGGCCCACCACCACAGGTAATCCCCAGAACGTGATCTGATCATGGGTACGTCCGGAAGGCATTACAGGGTTTGGGAGGAACGAATCAACCAGCGATCGCCTTGGCGCACCAAGCTATAGCGGACACGCAGGTCAGAATCATAGGACTGGCCGGGATCGCGTTCCCCATTCGCCCGGTAATAATCTGCCTTTTCCTGTACTTGAGCCTCCACGGTCGCCACATTGGGTTGGTCTGGGTTGAAGCTCACCGTTTCAATGGTCAAACTGTGGTCATAGGTGCGATAGGTACCAGCGCTGCGGACGGCCTGGGCACTACTGCGCCAGCGAGACAGGGACGGTTCTGCCAAAATATTTTCTAGGGCCGCCAAATCACGGTCTTGGCCAAAGGCTCTAGCTTTACTCTCAAACCAAGTTTGAATCACCTCAGCGGCGATCGCCTCATTGAACGCAGGCGTTGTCGTCGTTGTATTGGTCGCTCCATTCTCCGGATTATTATTTGCCTCGGCGGTGTCTAAGCTGGGGATCGTTAAGGGTGGCTCACCATTGAGGGTGACCTGTAAGGGTTCCTGGGTAGTTAGGCCAGACAAAATTCGCACCAGGCCCACGACCAGCAAAACACTCCCCACGATAGCGGCGATCGCCCCCCAAGGCCCGATAGACTTTTTTGACGAAACTGATTTTGACGAAGCAGAAGACGCTTCCGGGTCTGGGTTTAATGCCGCAGTTACAGGTGCTACACCAGGAGAAGGCGGTGCCGGGGGAACTGTAGCGGGAGTTTGAGTGACGAGATCCTCAAAGGAATCAACCTTGGCGGGACGACTGGGATGCGGCGAAACACCGGTTTCTGACTGTAATGTTTCCGGTGGCTTTTCTGCTGGGGCTGCTGTATTTTCTGTATCTGTTGTATCTGGATGTGGTGTGGGTGTGGGGACAGCCTCCGTGAGGAGATCGTCAAGATATTGCTGCACTTCAGGATCGGCGAAGTAAGCCGTCAACGAAACAGAGGCATCTTCACGCCGTTGCCGGAGATCGCGGAAATGGGAAAAAACCTCTGTTTTCAGCCACTGTTCCCCGTAGAGACATAGGCCTGGGAGTAGATCCGGTGCCCCCTCAGACTGCTCTTGAATGTAGGCGATCGCCTCCTGTTCCTGACTTTGTTCTAACAGTTGATTGGCTTCCGTTGGCTGACCTAAAAGTAAGGCGCAGATTGATTGCTCCAAGAAAACATCCTGGCGTTTGCCGAGGCGTTTTAATAGGGTCTGGGCTTGCACGACCAGGTCAGGTTTCCGTTGCGAAAACCCAGCAGCCAAGAGAGCATACACCGCTAGATAGGCCGCTGCCGCCGAAGGCCGCTTTGATTCTGCCACAAAGAGATCTAACTGTTCTTGCACCGTTAGATAACTGCGTAACTGCTGGATAAAGCGCAAAAAATCATCAATACTTAGACCCGACTGATCATCTCCCTGGCCATCAATCCCCACGCGAGCACTCAACATTTCCTGGAGCAGTTGTAAGCCCCGTTGTCGCTCTTGGGTTTCTGATTCGGGTAGGGCTAGAAGTTCTAGCACTTGATAAGGTCTGAGGCGATTGAGATCCCCTTGAATTTCCCGTTGGAGGTCTGCAAATTGTGCCACATCTACCAGTAGCTCTTGACTCTTCTGACCGGAGAGAGCCGCCTGTTCATAATGTTGTTGGAGCCACTGTTCCCGGCTCAATTCCCAGTGGGCTAGGGCCAAACAGAGCCGCAGTTCTTGCTCGACGATTTCGACGGCCCCAAATTTCCCTTCCTTGACCAGCTTGCCTTTGCCCTTGAGGTAGGGGGCAGCCCACTTCAGCACTAATTCGTACTCCCCCAGGTCGAGGAGTAATAGTAGTCCCCCCAGTAAATCTTTTTCCGCGATGTCAATGGTTGGTTGGTGGGCTGTCAGGGCTTCTAACTCTGTGTCACTGGAGGGGCGATCGGGAAAAGGCAGTTTCGGACGGCTGGGGACGAGGGAACGAAACATATTGCCCGACAGCTCATGGTCGTAGACGGCGCGGGTTTCTGTTTGGGATAACACCTCAAAGGCTTGCTCGATAATCCGGTTGCGGGCCTCAATGGCCAAGGCATTATGTTCGCGACGGGGAAATTGGGAGAGGCGATCACGATAGGCTTGGGTAATTTGGGCAGTGGTTGCCTTGGCGGGGACGCATAGGATGCGGTAATAGTCGAGCGGAATGCGCACAGTTTACTTTCCTATCAGCAAAAGTCAGGTCAATTAACGTTATCAAAAATTCGCGGTAAGACCCCACTGTACTAGGGGGTGATCCAAAGCGAGTGACTGATGTCGGGAAGAAGCAAATTCAATATCCGGTAAGCTGCTACACTGAATTTTAGCGGATAGGGTAATCAACCGCTCTAAAAACCCAGTAGCCTCACGGCACTACGCTGAACCTTGACAATCAAAGATATCGGGTTCTATCCAATAGTTCTAGTTTCCCCCGTTCGACTGAGCTCACGCCGAAGTCTCACGGCCGAAGCCTGTGGATAGGTAAAATCTTTGCAGGAACTAGACGACCAGCATTTGAAACAAAGCGTTTCAAGTCAAACAAACATTGGACAAATCCAACTACCCAGGGGCACTGGGAAAGTAACGCTTGGGGAGAGACCCACCTCTGTCTATGGCTTCGCAAGGAATCCTGGGCAAGTGGACTCACTGAATCAAGAATCTCTGTGTTGACCAACGGAGAGTGTCAAATTAACCAAAGAGTTTTTAATCCCCATAACGAATGCGCTGTCGGCCCCTCTGTTGCGGTGGCGGTCAGCATATTGACTATACCCACTTAGATAATCTTAGACAATGGCATTGCGAAGTTGCTTAAGCAATAAAGCTTTGCTTCTTCTTTCTATGGAAGTCCATTTGATTCTAAACTGTTATTTCAAGTTTCACACAGCCCTCGCGCCGCGTGATCGACTCATAAGACTAACCGAAAAATCCTGAATGTTAATGATGCATAAAGAACGGACAGCCCCAGAATTTGATAGTTCTTCGGTAGAGATCACCAAAGAAGAAGCCCTCATGCTCTACGAAGATATGACCTTAGGACGCTTGTTCGAGGATAAGTGTGCTGAGATGTATTACCGTGGCAAAATGTTTGGCTTTGTCCACCTCTACAACGGTCAGGAAGCGGTTTCCACTGGGGTGATTCGCTCAATGCGGCAGGGGGAAGATTTTGTTTGTAGTACCTACCGTGACCACGTCCACGCCCTCAGCGCTGGGGTTCCTGCGCGGGAAGTAATGGCGGAACTTTTTGGTAAAGAAACAGGCTGCAGCAAGGGTCGGGGCGGCTCAATGCACATGTTTTCAAAAGAGCATGGTCTCCTGGGGGGCTATGCGTTTATCGGGGAAGGCATTCCGGTGGCGGCAGGTGCGGCTCTCCAAAGTAAATACCGCCAGGAAGTGATGGGCAATAAAAATGCTGATAATGTGACGGCTTGTTTCTTTGGGGATGGGACGTCTAATAATGGTCAGTTTTTTGAAACCTTGAACATGGCGGCCCTCTGGAAATTGCCGATTTTATTTGTCGTAGAGAACAATAAGTGGGCGATCGGTATGGCCCATGAACGGGCAACGTCCCAGCCGGAGATTTATAAGAAAGCAAGTGTGTTTGGGATGCCTGGCTATGAAGTGGACGGGATGGATGTCCTCGCGATGCGGGATGTGGCCCAAAAAGCCGTGGCCAGAGCCAGAGCCGGAGAAGGGCCAACTTTGATCGAAGCACTAACCTACCGCTTCCGGGGTCACTCCCTCGCTGATCCCGACGAATTGCGGTCTGCTGAAGAAAAAGAATTCTGGGCCCAGCGGGATCCACTCAAACGTTTTGAAAAATTTGTCACCAATCGGGGCCTAGCCACCGCTGAGGAACTGAAAGCGATTGAGAAGAAAGTCCAGGCGGTTGTGAATGAGTCTGTGACCTTCGCTGAAAGTAGCCCTGAACCCAATCCGGCAGATCTGCGTAAGTACATTTTTGCCGAAAGCTAAAACAGATCTTTAATTTCTAAAGTTAGGGTTGGCGATCGCCTTTTGGGTAGGATCGCCAACCTTTTTTCATGGGTCAATTTCCGGGGCTAAATTCGGGGACAGAAAAGTTTGCTACCATTTTATTCACTTAAAACAAGCGCAAATCGATAAAAATCAATGGGCATTACACCGCAGGAATATCAGCAGCGTCGCCAAGCATTCATGGCCGAAATTGGTCAGGGAACCGCCATCCTACGCAGTGCGCCCCATGCGGTGATGCATAACGATGTGGAATATAATTTTCGCCAAGATAGCGATTTTTATTATTTAACGGGTTTCAATGAGCCCAATGCGGTGGCTGTGTTCGCTCCCCACCACCCAGAACATCAATTTATTCTGTTTGTGCAACCCAAGGATTTGGCCCAGGAAATTTGGGTCGGCTACCGGGCCGGAGTCGAAGGGGCCAAGGAAAAATTTGGCGCGGATATCACCTACTCAATTCAAGAATTAGACGAAAAACTGCCGGAATATCTCAAGGGCGGCGATCGCCTTTTTTATCACCTGGGCCGGGACGAAAAATTCAACCAAACCATCCTGCAACACTACCAACGTCTCCTGGCAACCCGCTCGAAGCGCGGTACAGGCCCCACTGCCCTTGAAGATCCGGGGCAAATTTTACATCAGATGCGCATGGTCAAAAGCCCAGCGGAACTAGACCTCATGCGTCGGGCCACAGCCATTTCTGCCAAAGCTCACCTCTGGGCACTGGAATATGCGAGACCTGGACTCTACGAATACCAAGTCCAAGCCGAAATCGAACACCTTTTCCGCCTCGAAGGGGCTGCCGGCTTTGCCTATCCTTCCATTGTTGCCGGGGGGGCCAATGCCTGTATTTTGCACTACGTTGAAAATAGTGCCCAACTCCAGGACAACGAATTACTCCTGATCGATGCAGGGGCTTGCTATGACTACTACAACGGCGACATTACCCGCACCTTCCCCATTGGTGGCCAATTTACCCCGGAACAAAAAACCCTCTACGAAATTGTCCTCGAAGCACAAAAACAAGCCATTGCAGCCGTCCAACCCGGACATTCCTACCAAAGTTCCCATGCTGCTGCCGTGCGGGTCATCACCCAGGGGTTACTAGATTTGGGATTACTCCGGGGCGATCTCGAAGAATTGATCGAAGGGGAGAAATATAAGCCTTTCTTTATGCATGGCACGGGCCACTGGTTGGGGTTAGATGTCCATGACGCAGGGATTTACAAAATTGGCCCGGAAAAGGATGCTTGGACGAATTTTGCGGCGGGCAATATTGTCACCGTTGAACCGGGGATTTACATTTCCCCCTACATTGAACCAGCCGAAGGTCAGCCAGAAATTCCCGACCACTGGAAGGGCATTGGCATTCGTATCGAGGACGATGTGCTGGTTACAGAAACGGGCCATGAGGTTTTGACGGCGGCTGTCCCCAAGGAAATTAAAGATTTAGAGCGCTAGGGAGGCATTTTCGAGATGCACCATGATTTACTCAGCTTTGGGCTATTTTTTCTGGGTCTAACGGTCTATCTATTTTGGTCGGCGAAAACGGAAATGGGCACTAAAATCGGTCAAAAAATAAAAGGCGATCGCCGCTAATGGGCCTTGAGGCGTTGCGGCCATTGTGGCCATGGCTCAGAAATCGTAACAAATTTCTGGTTAAGCCTTGATCTTGCCAAAATTCCAGAATAAAGTAGCCCAAGGGTTGTACAGACTTGACACATCCATGGCGATTTTCTGTCTGTGCCCTGCAACCTTCCAGCCTAGAGAAATTGACTATGGAACTCGAATATCCAGATGACCTCCGCTATTTAGATAGCCACGAATATATTCGCCTCGATGGGGAAATTGCCACCATTGGCTTGAGTGCTCATGCCATCGATGAATTGGGGGATATTGTGTTCCTAGAGTTACCAGAGGAAGGGGATGCAATTGTTGTGGGCGAAACCTTTGGCAGCATTGAATCAGTCAAGGCTGTCGAGGATCTTTACGCGCCGATTTCTGGCACTGTCATTGACCGTAATGAGACGTTGATCCAATCCCCAGAGATGGTTTCCGAAGACCCCTACGAAGAAGGGTGGTTTATCAAAGTGCGAGTCGATAACCTCGACGATGAAATGCTCGCCGAAACGATGACCGCCGAAGAATACCGGCTTCAGGTAGCAGGCGAAGAATAGGATTGGGTGGCAGCTTGGGTTTGGGGCTTTTGGGTCTGGGCCGATTTCGCCAGATAAATTCCCCCAAGCACCCCGCAAAAAGCGATCGCATTGGTCGGCGTTAACGTCTCACCCAAGAGGCCCCAGGCAAATACCGCCGTAATGATTGGCTCCAAAAGGAGAAAAATCGCCACAAAGCCAGACGAAAACGTTTTGAGACTATAGACCACTAGCCCCTGGCCAAAACACTGACACAGAATTGCTAAACCAATGGCGGCTCCCCATACTGGCAAGGACTGGGGAAACAGATGGTCTTCGGTGAGCCACACAAAAGGCAACAGTAACAGACAACCGAAACCGCAGCGCCAGAGCAAAATTTGACTGGCCCCCAGGCGATCGCGCAGGTTTTCTACCAAGAGCAAATTCACGCCATAACAAAGGGCTGACAGCAGAGCCAGCAGATCCCCGGTCAAATGCTGCCAGGCCAACTGGAAATCCGTCACCCCAATGGCGATCGCCCCCCCCATAGCGACCACCAGACCCCAGAGAAAGCGTCGGTCAAAACTTTGGCGTAACCATAACCAAGCCCCCAGGGTCGTGAACAGTGGCGTCAAATTGCGTAAAACCGTCGAATTCGCCACACTTGTCTCGGCGAGGGAGAGCGCCCACAGCACCACAGAGCTCGAAGAAACCGCCCCCACCAAAAGCAACAAAGCATAATCTTTGCCGGTGATCCGTGGGGCGATCGCCGTAACGTTGCGATCATTCGCCCTGGGTTTTAACAGCTCCCACAAGCCCAAAACCACTGTCGCCAACCACAACCGATTAAAAACCGTGGCTCCGGCCCCTAGTTCCGTACTGCACCAACGGATAAAAATCGCCGCAAACGATACTGCCAGCAACGCCAAAATGAGCAAAAATAAAGTCCATTGCAAGGGCGACTGGGTTGATGAATCAGGGGAAACTGGGTCATGGGGAGTCGCCGCATCGGCGGTCAGAGAGTCTTGGGGAACAGGGGAAGGAGAGATCACAGCAAAATCACGTTGAAAATCTAAAAAATTGAATTAAATATTTAACCTTAACCAAATCTACAGTAGAAAACGATCAGTCCTCCCTTTGTCTGGGAAACGCAGCCAATCATCGGCAGACCCCTCACCCAGCGAAAAGAAGCGATTCGCCCTAAGAAAATCCCAGAAAGTTGCTATCAAAATGAGAATTAAGTTAAATTTAGTTAAGACATCGTCATAAAAATGCCAATTTATAGGCAAAGCCCCTAAGCAACGCTTTCTTTTTATATTGCTAACAAGCGCGGAAACCTTTGCTTCGTGGTGCGCCCCTAGGGATTGCAAAGATGAGTAGCCCAGTGTTGCTTCTCGCCGCATCCATTTATTGAATCAAACATAACAAAGATTAACCCATGAAACCATCTTGGAAAACCGTTGTCCTCTGGGCACTTCCCCTACTCGTGATCGGCTTTTTTGTCTGGCAGGGAGCCTTTTCGGCAAATCCCTCCAACCTCGTTGGTAATAGCGCCAACATCCGCATGAGCTATGGCCGCTTCCTTGAGTATTTAGATGCTGGCCGGGTAACAAGTGTTGATCTCTACGAAGGGGGCCGCACAGCGATCATTGAAGCGGTTGACCCAGAACTCGATAACCGTGTGCAACAAATCCGGGTTGATTTACCGGGCAATTCTCCTGAGCTGATTAGTAAGCTCCGGGACGCCAAGGTAGATTTCGATTCTCACCCTGTCAGCAACAATGGCGCTGTATGGGGCATTCTCGGCAATCTGATCTTCCCAATCCTGTTAATCTCGGCGCTATTCTTCCTCTTCCGTCGCTCCAGCAATATGCCCGGTGGCCCTGGCCAAGCGATGAACTTCGGCAAGTCTAAAGCTAAGTTCATGATGGAAGCCCAAACGGGCATCATGTTCGATGACGTTGCTGGCATCGAAGAAGCAAAAGAAGAACTCCAAGAAGTTGTCACTTTCCTGAAACAGCCGGAAAAATTCACTGCAGTGGGGGCACGAATTCCTAAAGGGGTTCTCCTCGTTGGCCCTCCCGGAACTGGTAAAACCCTCCTCGCCAAGGCGATCGCCGGTGAAGCGGGCGTACCTTTCTTCAGTATTTCTGGTTCTGAATTTGTCGAAATGTTCGTTGGGGTCGGTGCGTCCCGTGTCCGTGACCTCTTCAAAAAAGCCAAAGAAAATGCGCCTTGTCTGATCTTTATCGATGAAATTGACGCCGTTGGTCGTCAACGGGGTGCAGGCATCGGTGGCGGTAACGACGAGCGGGAACAAACCTTGAACCAGCTTCTAACGGAAATGGATGGTTTCGAGGGTAATACTGGCATCATCATCATTGCCGCAACCAACCGTCCCGACGTGCTAGATTCCGCCTTGATGCGTCCTGGTCGTTTTGACCGCCAGGTGACAGTGGATACCCCCGACATCAAAGGTCGTTTGAGTATCCTCGAAGTCCATGCTCGCAACAAAAAACTAGCGGATGAAATTTCCCTTGATGTGATCGCCCGCCGGACGCCTGGTTTTAGTGGTGCTGATCTCGCTAACCTCTTGAACGAAGCGGCAATTCTCACAGCCCGTCGCCGTAAAGAAGCGATCACCATGGCGGAAATTGATGACGCCGTAGACCGAGTGATCGCTGGGATGGAAGGGACACCCCTCGTTGACAGCAAGAGTAAGCGTCTGATTGCCTACCATGAAGTAGGCCATGCGATTGTCGGCACCCTACTCAAGGATCATGATCCGGTGCAGAAAGTAACGCTTATTCCCCGTGGCCAAGCCCAAGGTTTAACCTGGTTCACCCCTAACGAGGAACAGGGTTTAACGACGAAAGCGCAACTAATGGCCCGCATTGCTGGTGCCCTCGGAGGCCGTGCCGCCGAAGAAGAAATCTTTGGCCACGATGAAGTGACTACCGGCGCTGGGGGTGATCTCCAACAGGTCAGCGGTATGGCCCGCCAAATGGTGACCCGCTTTGGGATGAGTGATCTTGGCCCGTTGTCTCTAGAAAGCCAACAGGGTGAAGTTTTCCTCGGTGGTGGCTTTATGAACCGCTCGGAATATTCTGAAGAAGTTGCTTCGCGCATTGATGAGCAAATTCGGGTTATCGCCGAAGAAGCCCACCGTCTCGCCCGCAAGTTGGTACGCGATAACCGGGAAGTCATTGATCGTCTCGTAGATCTGCTGATCGAACGAGAAACTATCGATGGAGAAGAGTTTCGGCAGATTGTAGCGGAATACACAACCGTTCCCGAAAAGGAGCAGTTTGTGCCACAACTCTAAACTCACAATTTGAGATTAATCTAAGGATCAGGGGGAGCCAGTCACTGACTTGTTCCCTCTTTTCTTGGGTCAACTTTTTGGGGCGATCGCCCTTTCCTTTATAATGAGTGGCAATGTTTTTATTAGGACTACATCAGATGGCTGCCATTATTCCTTTTGCGGGTTATATCGTCGTTTTCACTGGTATTGCCCTTGCTGGCTTCCTTGGTCTACGGGCCGCAAACATTATCTAGGGAATTGATTTTTAGCGCGATATTTCGTTAGAAACTCATTCTAAAAAACTGCCCCAGGAGAAATCATTGACATGAAAAATCCGAGGCAGTTTTTGTTGCTTATTCAGTTAAAAACGAATGCTATGGTTAAGCAGAAAAAATTCAAAAATAAGTCCCTTTAATTACGATAAAACCTAGTTAAGATGGTGCTTTGCTTCGTCGGCCACTGCCACTTGTTCATCCTGGGCTAGGGTTTCTAGGAAGGGCTTAACTTCTTCACCCCCCAGCCGTCCTAGGGATTGGGCCAAGCGATAACGCACTTGCCAATCGGGATCAGCAATAAAGGGAGTTAATAGTTCAATGGCGCGGCGATCGCCTAGATCTCCGAGGGCACTGATCGCGCTGGTGCGCACCAATTCTGTTTCTGATTTGAGGGCTTCTTTGAGTAAATCGAAGGCATTAGGATTGCCCAATTCACCGAGGGCTGCCACGATACTGAATTGCAACAACCACTCCGAGGTGGAATGGTACACCTGGGCCAAATCATCATAGGCTTCGGCAATTTTTAAGCCGGCGATCGCATCGGCTGCTGCTGCCTTGACATCCAATTCCGAATCGTTAAAAAGGGCATGGCGGAGTAGTGCTAAAGCCTCTGTTTCAAAGCCTTGGCCCACCGCATCCATTTGACTGACCGCCGCATAACGTACCCGTGCTTCGGGATCACTCAGGAGGGGCTGAATCAGGGGAAACGCATCCTGGGACGAAAAAGCCCGGAGCTGATTTAAGCCGGAAATGCGATCGCCAAAGCTATCGGAAGAAAGCAATTGTCGGACGGATTCGAGGGAAGCCATGAAGATGTTTTACCAAATGAAACAATGGAATTTAAGAGGCCTGGGCCATTGCTCGAATAATATCACCTTGGGTAATGATCCCAATGACTTTTTCGCTGTCTGGGGCAATGACGGGCAAACGACCCACGTGTTTCTCATGCATTAAGTGAGCCGCTTCCCGGACAATTTTTTCGGGGTGAATCGTGTAAACTTTTTTGCTCATGACTTCCCCCACCGTTTGGCCGAGGGCCTTGTGAATCTCAGCGTCATGCTTGGCGGGATTTTGCAGATAAATCACACTATCCAACAACATGATGTAGGGGGGCGTATCTACCCCTGTTTCTTGCCAGGTGAGGTCACTGTCTGAAATGATCCCCACCAATTTACCCTGACCATCAACAACGGGAAGGGCGCTAATTTTTTTCTCCACAAGGAGGGCGATCGCCGTTTGGAGCGAATCATCTGCTTTGACCACGGCGGGATCGGGGGTCATGACTTCGGCAACGGTTTTGGTAATCATGATGCCAGCTTAGGGGATTTTTAGGATTTTCTGTCTTTATTTTAGGAAAATCTCGCTTTATTGTGGGGTTCTCGTAGTAGATCGTTACTTCGAGGCCGATTCAAGCTGGATAGATTCAGCCATGGCCGCTTCTAAATCGGCAATCAACTGATCCAGATCGGGGCCATGGGTTTGCCAACAGGTTTCAGGGCTGGGGTCAGCTTGGTAATACACCAGTTTCACCTGCCCATCACCAATGCAGAGGATAATTACATCCTGCTCAAAGTCTGCCCCTGCAATGATCCCCAGGATTTCCTGGAGACGACCCCCCACCCGTCGATTGAGGGTCTGGAGGGTTTCTGGGGAGCAGGGCACAAAATGGGGCTGGGGTTTGAGGTCAATGCCGAGGATCGTGCCGTCGTGGTGCCATTCCTGCTGGAGCCCCCAGGCGAGGGCCGTCAGTTGGGAGCGGTAGTCTTGGACGAACCAATCCACGTGCGATCGCCATTTTTCCCTGGGTTGCGGGCCTTGATTGTCGAAGGAGGAAAACATGAACTCAAACCCAATATCAGTAACTATTAATCGTTGGCAAGGATGACCGTAGCTATTGTAGCCCGAGGACTTCCCCTTGACCTGCGACCACCGTACCCACTTGCCAAGCCGCGATCCCCTGGGCCTTAAACCAAGCAACATTTTCCGCCGCTTTGGGGGCCGGCACAATTACCACATAGCCCACCCCCATATTGAAGGTGTCCCACATGGCTGCTTGGGGGACATCGCCCATGGTTTGCAGCCACTGGAAGAGGGTGGGGATTTCCCAGGTGCTCGGATCAATGGCCATGGATTGATTGGCTTGGAGACACCGGGGCAGATTTTCGGGGAGACCGCCCCCGGTGATGTGGGCCATACCGTGGATTTCCATCTTGGCCTTGAGGGCACCTTGGATCGCCTGGACATAGATTTGGGTGGGCGTAAGGAAGACTTCACCGAGGGTTTTGCCCTGAAATGCTGCGGGCTTGTCGTCCCAGGACAATTGATTCATTTCGATGATTTTCCGCACTAAGGAAAAACCATTGCTGTGGACACCGCTACTGGGTAAGGCGATCGCCACATCGCCGACCTGCACTTGGGAGCCGTCTAAAATTTCGCTCTTTTCAACGATCCCCACACAGAAGCCCGCAAGATCATATTCCCCTGCTTGGTAAAACCCAGGCATCTCCGCTGTTTCGCCCCCCAGAAGCGCACAACCACTCTGCTTACACCCTTCAACAATTCCGGCGACCACCTGGGCCAGTTGTTCAGGTTCGAGCTTGCCCGTTGCTAAATAGTCGAGGAAAAAGAGCGGTTCGGCCCCAGAGGTGAGGATATCGTTGACACACATTGCCACCAAATCAATGCCGACGGTGTGGTGCTGATCGGTCTGGTGGGCGATTTTGAGCTTTGTGCCCACCCCATCCGTACCGGAAATCAACACCGGTTGACGATAGCCAGCGGGAATTTCAAAGCAGCCACCAAACCCTCCGAGGCCACCCAGTACCCCCGGTCGGTATGTGCTTTCGACGTTATCCTTGATGGTTTTGACGAAGGAACGCCCTGCTTCGATATCTACTCCTGCTTGTTGGTAGTCCATGCGATAAAAATTCTTTATGAATTGGTCAAGGGAAATTGTCGAGTCTGACAAAACTCGAAAAGCAGATTTTACCGTGCTTTAACTTTATTCGTTGCCATTTATTTTGACCTGAAACCCCATTTTCGACTCTGTGTATACGGATGTGAAGCCGAAAAAGCCTGTGTTACTGTATGTCGGCTTAAGAAATGTAACGTGATCACAACGTTCTGACTTAGGTGTGGGTAAGCGCATTTTTTGGATGCAACGGCCCCTTTGACCAAAGGAAACCCTCTACTGTCAATTGTTTTTGGTGAGGCATGGTTTTCGGCGGTAGTTGAATTCAATTTTTTTTCATGACCTTAAAACGTAAACATTTGCTCGCTTTGTCTGCTGTTTTTACGACCTTTGCTCCCTTGAGCTTGACCGCAGCACCAACCCTAGCAAATACGGATACGTCTCCTCGTGTTCTGGCCCGTACTCAAGTGACCGCTGCGGCAGAACGTTTAGAACCAATTGCGACGTTGTTTTCCTATCCCCACGAAGAACGGACTGCTACCACCCTCTACGTCAACCAACTCCCCGTTCTCACGTTTCTCAATTCTGGTGATGCCGCTGATGATGAGGCCCAGGCGATCGCCCAAAAAGTTTCCCAAGAATTAAATACCCTCGTTGCCCAAGCGGACTTTGATGCCACGAAATTTTCTGCAAGTTGGCAGGCCGCAGGCAAATATGACTTGCTCTATGACAATGCACCCTTGATCACCCTAGATGATTCGGTTTTCCTCGCGGATCGGACAGGCAATGAGACCCAGGATGCTCTGATTGCGGTGAATCGCTTCCGGCGGATCCTCGGTGGTGCTGAACCCATGGCGGCGATCGCCAATGCCCCCAAGGCAAAAAATGTGGCGGGCGCTGGCCTGAAGGTACAACGCACCATGCAAGGCCGGGCCTCTTGGTATGGGCCAGGATTCCATGGCCGACGCACGGCGAGCGGTGAACCGTTTAATCAATATGCGATGACTGCCGCCCACAAAAGCCTACCCTTTGGCACAAAGGTGCGGGTAACAAATGTCCGCAATGGTCGCTCTGTGGTGGTGCGCATCAATGACCGTGGCCCCTTCACCCCTGGTCGCATTATCGATTTGTCCAAGGGTTCGGCCCAGCAGATTGGTTTAGTCAGTGCTGGCGTGGCTACGGTAAAGTTAGAGGTTCTGAACTAACGTCTCCATCCCTTAGCCGATGAAAGTTGTACGCACCCTTGCTGGATTACAAACGGCGATCGCCCAGGTTGCTCCGAGGCAAAAAATTGGTTTTGTCCCCACGATGGGGGCGCTCCACCGAGGCCATGGCAGTTTGATCCAACGGGCAAGGAGAGAAACAGACTTTGTGGTGGTGAGTATCTTCGTTAATCCTCTGCAGTTTGGGGCCAACGAAGATCTTGACCACTATCCCCGGCAATGGGAAGGCGATCGCCAATTTTGTGACGACTTGGGGGTAGACCTCATCTTTGCCCCCACAGTAGCCGAAATGTATCCGGGGCCAGAACCAGTGCAGATCTTGCCTCCCCAATCAATGACGACTGGGCTTTGTGGTCGCTTTCGTCCAGGCCATTTTACGGGGATGGCGACGGTAGTGGTGAAACTGTTGCAATTGGTACGGCCAGCGATCGCCTATTTCGGTGAAAAGGACGCCCAACAACTGGCGATTATTAAACGGCTGGTGCAGGATTTGCATCTACCCGTCACTGTCCGGGGTTGCCCCATCATCCGGGAGACATCAGGGTTAGCGCTCAGTTCCCGTAATCAATATTTATCTACTGCCGAAAAAGCCGAGGCGATCGCCCTTTCCCAAGCCCTCCAAACTGCCCAAGTGCTATTTCAAACGGGGGAACGGCACGCAGGTCGGCTCATTGCGGCAGCCAAAGAAACCCTGGCTAAATTTCCGGGGGTACAACTGCAATATTTAGAATTAGTCGATCCAGAAACCCTGATGCCCCAGCCCCAGGTGCAAAAATCTGGTTTACTGGCGATCGCCACCTATGTCGGTCAAACCCGTTTGATTGATAACACCATGCTAAAAACCCGTCAGCCGATTATTGCCATTGATGGCCCCGCCGGAGCCGGTAAATCTACCGTTACCCGCCAAGTGGCCGAGCAGCTCAAGCTTCTCTTTCTAGATACCGGGGCAATGTACCGGGCGATCGCCTATCTTGTTTTAGAAAACAATATCAATCCCCAGGATGAAGTGGCCGTTGCTGAACTCGTCAGTACCGCCACCATTACCTTAGTGCCCCCCAAGGCGCCCACAGAACCCATTACCGTGCTGGCGAATAACCTTGATGTGACCCAGGCAATCCGCACGCCGGCTGTGACAAAACACGTATCCGTTATCGCCGCCCAAGCCGCTGTCCGCCAAGCCCTAGTGAAGCAGCAGCAACGCCTCGGCGAAAATGGGGGCCTCGTGGCAGAGGGGCGCGATATCGGTACCCATGTGTTTCCCGATGCCGAACTCAAGATTTTCTTGACTGCCACCCCTGCCGAGCGGGCCAGACGCCGCGCCAAGGATCTCGTTGCCCAGGGAGAAACCAACATTGACCTAGGACAACTAGAGGCAGAAATCACCGAACGCGATCGCCTTGATAGTACCCGCGCCATCGCTCCTTTGACCAAGGCTCCCGACGCGGTGGAATTAATTACCGATAACCTCAGCATTGAGGCGGTGGTCGCTAAAATTATTCATTTATATAAAGGTATAAATCAGGCCTAAATATTATTCGGGTGAAGCGGCGTTGGCGATCGCCCATTCCACCTGTCGTAAAATCCCCCGTAACATCGCCACCTCGCGACTACTGGGGCTGGCACGGTGGTACAAATCACGAAATGTTTCCATCCGTGAGGCGCTGGTGTGGGGATACAGAAATCCCACCTGCAACAACACCCGCTCTAGGTGCTGGTAATAGCCCTCTAATTCACTGAGATCGGCCAGATCTGGGACTGCTGTGGCTGTTTCTCTTGGGGCAAAAGTGGGTTTTTCGGTGGCTAAACTGCGCAATTCGTAGCCACAAACAGCGACCGCCTGGGCCAAATTGAGGGACGTATATGCATCCCCCGTGGGAATGCAGACCAGCCTTTGGGCTTGGTTTAATTCGCCATTGCTCAAGCCGTGGTCTTCTCGCCCGAAAATTAGCGCACTGGGTTGATCGTCTTCTAAAAACCAAGGCAAAGCTGCCTTGGGGGTTTCCACGGGCATCGGTAAACTGCGCTGGAGTCCAGTGGTGGCGATCGCCTTTTTACAACCCGTCAAGGCCGTTGCTAAATCAGGCACAACCACCGCCCGTTCGAGAAATTCCCGCCCATGGACGGCCATCAGGTAGGCATCCTGGCCCAAATGGTTACAATGGGGATTGACTAAAAACAATTGCCCCAGGCCCATATTTTTCATCACCCGGGCAATGGAGCCAAGATTTAGGGCCCCTGCAGGTTCTACAATCACAATCCGAATATGCGTCAAACTCGCCAAGCTATTTTCTCCGTCGCCGTGCAACTCCCCATTGTGCCGTGGGCGTGACCCCAAAAAAACCCTGGCGATCGCCAAATCTCATTCTGATTCCATCGGCTCAATATTTGGGTCATGGTTACCTCACCCATTGGCGATCGCCCCCCAAGATCCTTTTAAGTTGACCGCAAGATAATTTACAATCTGTAATGTTGCCATCGTGCCCCGCAAGGATTTTAATATTCTTTGCTGTAGCAAAATATTCAGTTTTCCCAAGACTGGAGCGGCAGCTTATACGAACCAAGCGCTTGACCCAAACTAACGGGATACAAGCCCCGTTCTTCCAGGACGGCTTTATTGTAAAATCTAGCCACAGTCGCCATAGGGCATTAGGAGACTTTAAACGGACATGGAGGGATGGTAAGACCACTTGTGGCACAACCCAGCGAAGTGTCAAGAATCACTGCTCCTTTAGGACGGTGAGTATGTCAAACTTACAATACAAATTAGTCCCTTAACGACTCACCATAAACCACATCGGTTTTAGATTGGCTCAAACAAGACCGAGACGTTTTCAGTTGTACGTCTAATTGCACCGAGTGATCACCCTAGTAAAAATAGTAGTACTTAAATTTTATCGAGCGAACATAAACCTATGAAAGACCTGACCAAATATCGTAATATCGGTATCTTCGCTCACGTCGATGCGGGAAAAACCACCACCACCGAACGTATCCTGAAGTTAACCGGAAAAATCCACAAATTAGGTGAAGTGCACGACGGTGCAGCCACTACTGACTTCATGGAGCAGGAGCAGGAGCGCGGGATTACCATTCAATCCGCTGCTACAAGCTGTTTCTGGAAAGATCACCAGCTCAATATTATCGATACTCCCGGTCACGTCGATTTCACCATTGAAGTTTATCGTTCCCTCAAGGTACTCGACGGTGGTGTCGGTGTATTTTGTGGTTCCGGTGGTGTAGAACCCCAATCCGAAACCAACTGGCGCTATGCCAACGACTCTAAGGTTGCGCGGTTGATCTACGTCAACAAATTAGACCGGATCGGCGCTAACTTTTATAACGTGGTGAAGCAGGTAGAAAATATCCTGGCGGCAACCCCCCTGGTAATGACCCTGCCGATCGGTACAGAGAGTGAATTTAAGGGCGTTGTTGATCTGCTTACCGAAAAAGCTTGGATTTGGGACGAATCTGGCGATCCGATGAACTACGAGATCACCGATGTCCCCGAAGACATGAAGGATCAAGTGGCAGAATACCGCGAAGCCCTCGTCGAACTCGCTGTCGAACAAGACGACGAGATCATGGAAAAATACCTCGAAGGTGAAGAGGTCACCATTGACGAAATCAAGGCTTGTATCCGGAAAGGAACTCGCGAACTCGCTTTCTTCCCCACCTACTGTGGTTCCTCCTTTAAGAACAAAGGGGTACAACTGGTTCTCGATGCAGTTGTGGACTATCTCCCCAACCCGATGGAAGTAAATCCCCAGCCGGAAACGGACATTGAAGGGAATGAAACAGGCAGTTTTGCCATTGTTGACCCCGAAAAGCCCCTCCGTGCTTTGGCCTTCAAGATTATGGATGACCGCTTTGGGGCCTTGACCTTTACCCGGATTTATTCTGGCACCCTGAAGAAAGGGGATACTGTACTCAATACTGCTACTGGCAAGACTGAGCGGATCGGGCGGATGGTAGAAATGCACGCCAACTCCCGTGAGGAAATCGATGAAGCCCAAGCGGGTGACATCATTGCCATTGTCGGGATGAAGAACGTCCAAACGGGTCACACCCTTTGCGATAAGGACAATCCGGCAACCCTCGAACCGATGGTCTTCCCCGACCCGGTAATCTCCATTGCGATCGCCCCCAAAACTAAAGGCGGCAACGAGAAAATGGGGGTTGCCCTCAGCAAGATGGTGCAAGAGGATCCCTCCTTCCAGGTAGAAACCGACCAAGAGAGCGGTGAAACCATTATTAAAGGGATGGGTGAACTTCACCTCGATATTAAAGTAGACATCCTCAAGCGTACCTACGGCGTGGAAGTAGAAGTGGGTAAACCCCAGGTTGCCTACCGTGAATCGATCACCAAAGTCATCAATGACAGCTACACCCACAAGAAGCAGTCTGGTGGTTCTGGTCAATTCGGTAAGATTGATTACACTATTGAACCCGGTGAATCCGGTAGCGGCTTCCAGTTCGAGTCCAAGGTCACTGGTGGTAACGTTCCCCGTGAATTCTGGCCCGCCGTTCAAAAAGGTTTCGAGCAATCCATCGAGAAGGGTGTGCTGGCTGGCTTCCCCTGTGTTGACCTGAAGGTGACTTTGACGGATGGTGGTTTCCACCCGGTTGACTCTTCGGCGATCGCCTTTGAAATCGCCGCCAAGAGTGGCTACCGTCAAACTCTACCCAAGGCTGGCCCCCAAATCCTCGAACCGATCATGAAGGTGGATG
The DNA here is from genome assembly GCF_001693295.1 of Picosynechococcus sp. PCC 8807. Lineage (NCBI taxonomy): Bacteria > Bacillati > Cyanobacteriota > Cyanophyceae > Chroococcales > Geminocystaceae > Picosynechococcus > Picosynechococcus sp. PCC 8807. The sequence goes on along the minus strand of NZ_CP016483.1, from coordinate 377,719 downwards.
TCTTTACCCCCGATGATTACGTTGGGGATGTGATCGGTGACCTCAACCGTCGTCGCGGCATGATCGAAGGTCAAGAGTCCGGTGCTACTGGGATCCGCATCAAAGCCAAAGTGCCCCTCAGTGAAATGTTCGGTTACATCGGCGATCTGCGTACCATGACCTCTGGCCGTGGTCAGTTCTCCATGGAGTTCTCTCATTATGATCCTTGTCCGAAGAATGTTGCGGATGAAGTGATCAAGGAAGCTAAAGAACGGGCGGAAGCAAATAGCTAACCCTTAAACGACGCTCTCCCACTGGGCGAGATTAGAACCAAAAAGCCGATTGGTGAAAATGCCAGTCGGTTTTTTCTTTGGTCGCCATCAACCCATTAAAAAAACTCTCCACTGAAACCCGGAGAGTTCTTTGATCAAACCTGTCAGTATCGCTGCTTAAATGCTTTGGGCCAAGACCGCCACACCAGCGACCACCATCATCACCCCAGCAATGCGGAAAAATTGAATCTGTTGACGACGCAAGGCCAGAAAAGCCGTTCCCATGCCGATGAGGTGTAGGCTCGCAGTCCCCGCCAGGAAACCGAGGGCATATTGAAGACCTTGGGCATTGGCAGGCATTTCAGCGCCGTGGGCATAGCCATGAAAAACGGCCAGCGCCCCAATAATGAGACTACTCCACAGCAACGGCAGACGGGTGCCAAAGAAAACAAAACAACCTAACAGTAGATCGGAAAAGATAATGCCAACCTCGATCCCTGGTACGGTCATGCCGACCATGCCGAGCAAACCGCCCACCAACATCAGTCCCAGAAAACTCAGGGGGAGTAAAAAACGCCCTTGCTTTTCTTCGACTTGAACGGCCCAAATTCCCACCGCTAACATGGCAACGAGGTGATCGAGGCCCCCAAGGGGATGTTGAAAGCCATGCCAAAAGCCAGCGGTTTCGTGGCCGCCAACGTGGGCGATCGCCACCGATGGCAGAAAAACGCAAAGCATCGCCCCAAGAAATAACAAACCGTGCCGAATGTGACGCTGACCCATGGTGTCGCTCCTTTGAAACATTCCAATTTTAGTGAACAATCCCACAGGTAATATCGCTTTGGTGATGAGTCTTAAAGATTCGCTTTATTCGGTAAAACTGCAAAATATAAAATATTAAGCCTTTGGGCGATCGCCCCAGAAAAGGGCTACAACTACGAAAAGAGATGAGGCCCAAGCTGCCTGTGTTGCTGCGTGACTGGCTCCTAAAAATTTGGCGACGATCGCCCCTCCCCGTAAAAATGATCGCTGTCCTGGGGGCGATCGCCTTGGTGGTGCGTTTAACGCCCTTCCTGATGCCCTTGCAAGCAGCGGATATTGCCCAAACCGATCAAGCCTTTCGCTTTTATGACCGCAATGGTTTGTTTTTGGGGACAGTCCTCAGCGCCGACCAAGAAAATACCTCTGTTGTTAGCCTCGATGAAATTTCGCCCTATTTTCAGCAGGCGATTATTGCGGCGGAGGATGGTGATTTTTACCACCATGGCCCCCTGGATCTCCAGGCGATCGCCAGGGCCACTTACCAAGCAATTAAACATCAAAAAATTGTCAGCGGAGCCTCGACGATTACGATGCAGCTTGCCCGGATGTCAGGCGATCACCCCCGGACTTTGAACGCAAAACTCCAGGAAATTTGGGTCGCCTGGCGGTTAGCAGCAGGCATGAACCGCCAAGAAATTCTCACCGCTTACATCAACCGTTTGCCCATGGGGGGCAATATCTACGGCGTTGAAGCGGCAGCTCAGATTTATTTTGGTGTGGCGGCAGCAGATCTTAATTTGGCCCAGGCGACTCTCCTCGCGGCCATTCCCAACAGTCCCACCTATCTCAACCCCTACCACTATTGGGACAATCTCAAACAACGGCAACGGTACGTGTTGGAGCGCCTCGTCGCCGAGGGTGAACTTTCTCCAGAACAGGCGGATCGGATTTTTCAGGAAGCCGTTACCCTGCAACCGCGTCACCAGGGCATTCTCAGTGCGCCCCATTTTGTTTTTTGGTTAACAGACCAGTTGGACACCAGCCAAAACCCCGTGATTCGCACCACCTTAGATAAAAATCTCCAGGATTTTGTTGCGGCACAGGTGCGCCAGACCGTTTTAAATTTAAACCAACATCATGTCCACCAAGGGGCGGCGATCGCCATTGAGAATCAAACCGGCGAAATCTTGGCCTATGTGGGATCTACGGATTACTTTACGCCCCAAGGCGAAACCGATGGGGTACAAGCCCGCCGGCAACCAGGCTCTACCCTCAAGCCCTTCCTCTATCAATTGGCCCTAGAAACCCGCACCATTCGCCCCAATACGATTTTGGCGGATATTCCCACCTACTATGCCATTCCCGACGCCAAACTCTATGAACCCACGGACTACGATGAAAAATTTTTAGGCCCGGTGCGGGTGCGTCTCGCTTTGGGAAATTCCCTCAATATTCCGGCGGTGCGGGTTTTAGAAAAAGTGGGCGTTGAGGCATTTTTACAACGTTTGCACCAATTGGGTTTTCAGTATTTAACCGAAAACCCCGACTACTATGGCTTGGGTCTCACCCTGGGGAGCGGCGAAGTAACCCTGATGGAGTTGGCCAATGCCTATCGCACCTTGGCTAATGGTGGGAAAAAAAGTGATTTGGTGAGTCATTTTGCTCATCCGGAATCAGCCATAACATCTCTCAGTGACTCCTCAACTTGGCAACTGATTACCCAGATGCTGAGCGATAAACAGGCTAGGGCGATCGCCTTTGGGGTCGATTCGGCGTTAAATTTACCGTTTCCAGCGGCGGTCAAAACGGGAACATCCTCAAATTATCGTGATACCTGGGCGGTGGGATTTAGTGAAAAATACACTGTTGCTACCTGGATCGGCAACTTCGATGGCACGCCGATGAATCAAGTGTCGGGGGTGACAGGAGCTGCACCGCTCTGGCGCGAAATTATGTTGCACTTGCACCAACAACGTGAACCCTCAGCATTTTCTGAGCCAGCGGCCATGGTCAAACGTCCTATTTGTGCCCTGTCTGGCAAAAAGTCCACGGGCCTTTGTCCTGTTATCGTCCAGGAATATTTTTTTCCGGAAGATCTAGCCGAGTACGAAACGGATTTAGATGACTTTTACCAGGAAATTAACGGCGAGATTCGTCTCGTGTTGCCCCCCGAATATGACCGCTGGCTGGCGACCCAAACGACCTTGGCGATGCCCCAAAACGGTTTAAAAATTCTGTTTCCCCAAGATGGCGATCGCCTCCTGAGCGACCCCAACAATCCCGGCCAACTGGTAATCCAATTTCAAACCAAGAACCAAGAGCCTGTGCAATGGCGGCTCAATGGCAATCCCTGGCAACCGGATGATCCCCAGAACCCGAAGTTACGCCTGACCCCTGGCCCCCAGACCTTAGAAATTCGTCAAGGCGATCGCCAGGATCAAGTCAACTTTTCCGTAGAAGTAGCCCCGTCCCAAACCACGAAGCGGGGATTTTCAGTGAATTAAATGCTGATGTTCTGTCCCCAAAAAGATTCTAAATCTCTTGTAAGTTGGATGATTTGCTGCAAGTAAGCCCAAAACAAACTAATTTTACTGACTGTGTTGTTTTTTGAAATTGCTTTCAAAGAAAATTCAACAATGATGTCAGTACTTATTTTTTTGATCCCTAGCATTTCCCATTGCTGAAAATCAGTGCATATCACCTTAGAGATGCAACATATCGTTGCCCCAGAGATGGCATTTAATCATCTTTTAATATAAAAAAGGCTCCAGAAAATAAATCTGTAAGCCTTGGCAGTACTCAAGTTTTGGTGATCTCAACAACCAGCTTGAGCATTTAATGATGTGTGGGAAGAAACATTAGCTTTATTGTAAACAAGCCAGGGGAAGTAAAGGCCATCGTTACAGAATATGCAACTGCTGTCGTCAATCTACAGGCGAGAAAATCAGGTTTTAAACAGAGATTGATTTTACGAAGTGCTTCACTTCTGTCTAAAATCAGCTCACCAATAGAATATTGCCAGTGACTACAATGGCACTGTCGTTATTTGAATAATCTTAGGAATGGTTAATGTAAAAAAAGTAGGTGATTTTTTTTCGATCAGGAAACTTGGACAGAAGGGCCTACAAATTCTTGGCTTAATTGGCTTATCCATCTTGGCCGAAGCACAGATCCAAGTCGGATTGGCCCAAAGTCCTGATAATTTGCCAGACGATGAAGCGGCAGAAATTCTCCAGGTTGGCATTGGCGGCACCCCTCCTTTTTTAGTGGAGTCGGTCAACGGTGACTTTCAAGGGATTGTGCCGGATATCTGGGAAACTATCGCCTTTGTGAATGGCTGGGAATATGAGTTGATTTTGCAAACGGAAACACAAGCCGCCCTGGATGCCGTGGCCACCGGGGAATTAGACCTCCTGGTGGGGCCGTTTAGTATTACCGCCGAGCGTTTAGAAGTAGTTGATTTCACTCAGCCTTTTTTCATTTCTGGACTAGGAGTTTTGCTGCCCGAAGAGTCGCCCCCCATTTGGGAACGGGTACGGCCTTTTTTCACGCGCACGGCCCTCTCCTCGGTGGGGGTTTTGCTGGTTTGTTTATTTTTGGTGGGTAATGGCATGTGGCTCGTGGAGAGACGCCATAATCCAGAGGAGTTCCCCAACCAGTATCTGCGCGGTGTGGGCAATGGAATGTGGTTTGCCCTGGTGACTCTGACGACGGTGGGCTATGGCGATCGCTCACCCAAAACCCCTTGGGGACGGTTTATCGCCGGAGTTTGGATGTTGATCTCTTTGATTGCGGTTTCTTCTCTAATTGGGGGATTGGCCTCGGCCTTTACCCTTGCCCTCGCTAAATTGCCAGAGGATGCAATCCGTGATCCTGGAGATTTACGCGGCACCCGCATGGCCGTTGTCCAAGGCACACAGGGGAAGCTTTGGCCGCCGAATATCGCGCCAAAGTTGTGCAACGCCCTAGCTTAGAAGCGGCGATCGCCTTAATGGAAGCCGACAAAGCAGACGGTGTAATTTTTGATCGGCCAACCCTGGAGTATTACCTCAGTCAGAATCCTGACTTACCCTTGCGGGTTGCTGACTTTAACCTAAATACCGAAAATCTGGGTTTTGTCCTACCCTACGACAGTCCCCTAGCCCTGCCCCTCGATGTGAGTATCGTGGCCCTCGAAGAAGACGGTACCCTCGTCCGCACTGCCCAAGACTGGCTCCAAGGGGAACTCAATTTAGAATAGACACTAGAGATAATTTGTTACCAACGGAGAAAAACAGCCCCTATGAAAATGCTTCACACCATGATTCGGGTTGGCAATTTAGAAGAATCCCTCAAATTTTATTGTGATGTGCTGGGGATGAAACTCCTGCGCCAAAAGGATTACCCCGGCGGCAAATTCACCCTAGCCTTTGTCGGTTATGGCGACGAAAAAGACAATACCGTGATCGAACTAACCTACAACTGGGACACCGATCGCTATGACCTCGGCAATGGTTTTGGTCACATCGCCCTCGGTGTGGATGATATCTATGGCACCTGCGAAAAAATCCGCGAGCTGGGCGGTAAAATTTCCCGGGAACCCGGCCCCATGAAGCACGGCACTACGGTAATTGCCTTTGTCGAAGATCCCAATGGCTACAAGATCGAATTGATCGAAATGAAAAAGGCCGCCGCTTAGAGCTGATTGATAAAGCCCCCCGGCCCCCAGTCTGGGGGAGATTTTAGGAGGCAGATCAACAGACTTCTTCGCCTTCACTTCGTTTATTGGATCTTGCCAATCTGGCGGCCCACAGCTTCGATTTCAGCGTAGTTTTCGTTGCTGGTCTGAATAAACTGGGTCGCCCCAAACAAATCAAGAATTTCTTTGTGGTCAGGATTATTGGGATCGAGTTGGAGCAAAGCCTGTTGCACTTTATCCCGGAAGCCTTCCCCATAGCGCTCGTCCACGTCGGGGGAAATGACCCAGTGATAGTCGTAGTAGGCGGGCGATCGCCAAATCACTTTTACTCTATTGGTATCTACTTCCCCGGCTTCGACGCGACTATTCCACACCTGCTCATTGAGCATTCCCAGGTCATAGGTACCCGCTTCGACCAGTTGGATGGTGGCATCGTGGGAGGCCGAAAAACCCACTTCCCCTTGGAAATCTTCAAGAGAGACTCCGGCTTGTTCTAGGTAGTATTGGGGCATCAGGCGGCCAGAGGTGGAAGATTCACTGCCAAAGGTGATGGTTTTGCCTTTTACTTGGGTTAAATCGGCGTCACTGGCTAATTCCCCCAGACCGCTATTCACATTGGCAATCAGTACCGAGTGGAATTCAGCGTCAATATCCCGTTGGGCGATCGCCTCAGCCCCAGGGACTTGCAATCTCGCTTGGACACCCGTCAACCCACCAAACCAGACTAAATCTAAATCTCCCACCTTAAAGGCTGTGACCGCGGCGAGGTAATCGGTGACGGGTTTATATTCTACGGGGACTCCCAGTTCAGCACTCAGATAATCCGCTAGCAGGCCATAGAGTCGCTGCAATTTTTCAGGATCTTGGTCGGGAATCGCCCCCGTCACCAAGGGTTGTACTGCCGTTGTTGGCGTCTCATTTTCGGTGGGGCTAGTGACATCCATAGTCGATGGAGCGGTACAGCCAAAAACACTGAGGGAAAGCAGACAGAGGGCAGACAGGAGCCGTTTTTTCATGGGTAATTTCTCAAGGGAAAGAAAAAGATTTATTCCCAACTTAAGATAGCAATTAATGTTTTCTCCCCCCAATGGCTTTCGTAATGGCATCTGCTTTGTGGCCCCTAATTTGGTTTTACGCTGTTTCTTTTTCCTGCGGGGTTTTGATGCTCCGTATTTGGCGATCGCCGCGACCCCGTCCTCTGGGATGGTTCTGGGTGGCGGGGTTTGTCCTCGTCCTCACCTGGGGAATGAACCTGATTTCGATGGCTTGGGCTGCTTGGTGGGGCGGTATCGCTTGGTTGCTGTTGATCCTCGTGCCATCTTTGGGCTTGCGGCAGATCCAGGGTCTTTTGTCCCGGCAAGATTTTCAGCGGGCTTACCAATGGGCTTTGTATTTGCGGTATCTCCATCCCTTTGATGGTTGGTGGGAACAGCCGCAGATCATTCGCGCTTTAATCTTGAGCCAACGGGGGCAACTCACCCCAGGTTTAAATCTTTTAGAAAAATACCAAGATCACCCCAGTTTTTTGGCCCGTCAGGCGATCGCCATGGATTATGCGATGCGGTTTGACTGGATGGGGTTGCTGGCTTGGCTCCGGGGAATGGCGCAAACCCCCCAAGAACCTTTGCTTTTGGTGTACTATTGCCGCGCCTTGGGGGAAACGGGTCAACTGTCGGAACTCTTACAATTTGTGCTGAAACCAGAAACCAAAGCGCAACTGTTGCGGGGGAGCGATCGCCGTCAGTGGCATTTGGTATTACTATTTACGGCGGCTTTTTGTGGCGAAATCAAGACGGTGCAACGGTTATTGACAGGCCCTCTCCGGGATTATGCCAAAGAGATCAAGGGTTTTTGGTTGGCGATCGCCCACTATGGGGCCGGAAGTGTCTCCCAAGGAAATGCCATTTTACAGACTCTCCAGGAGGACTCAAATAAACGTTTCCGCAATGCCGTCCAGATGCGCCGCCAACATCCTCCCCGACCAGCCCAATCGCTCCTCCCCATAAACGTTTATCCTGATCTGGCCCGCCTTAGTCGCCTGGTACGGCAGGAAACCCAAGAGCAGCTTTATCAATCCCTCGTAGGCCAACCACCTGCGGGGCAAAAGCAAATTTCGGTGAATTCTGTTTTAGTTGCCGTCAACTGTCTGGTATTCCTGGGGGCGATCGCCGTTAGCAGTCCCGAAAATCCAGAAGCGATGCTCCAGGGTGGTGGTTTCATTCCCAACCAAGTGTTGCAGGGGGAATGGTGGCGCTTGTTTACGGCGAATTTTATCCATGTGGGGCTGGCCCATCTCTTGATGAATATGGCAACCTTGGCGTTGCTAGGCCCCTTTGCCGAAAAACATCTGGGGCGATCGCATTATCTCCTCGTTTATTTAGGTAGTGGTTTCGGGGCGACGGTAACGCTGTTTGGGTTGGTGCTGTTGGCCCAGGGCTTTGACTACGAAGCATTTCCAGCGTGGTTGGCCTATCTCACTACAGAAATTCGCTATGGCTACCAGGTGTGGGTCGGGGCTTCTGGGTCGATTATGGGCATGATCGGGGCGATCGCCGTGGTGTTGTGGCAGGGATGGCGACGGTTTCACCTCGAAGCCGCGGGCAGACAATTTCGCTTGATTTGCTTAATTATTGTGATCCAGTTTGCGGTAGATCTAAGTTCCCCTAATGTCAGTTTTTACAGCCATTTACTAGGCCTCTGTTGGGGAGTTACCCTAACCCTTTTGTTGAGGCGAATTTAAGGGGAATTGCTTTTGGCAATCGAAACAGTATGCTTTTCCGTCAAAGCGAATTTTATTATTAAAACAAAACATTGCGACTTTTTTGGAAATAGGTTGCTTACAGCAATAGCAATAGTATTTTGTTTTCTTTGTCTGTTCTATTGAAACGGGGTGCTGATTGTCTCTTTCTCTAGAAATAGAAAATTTTTTATAGTAATCAAACTGGGAAGGTCGATGATAACTGACTAGGTTTTTCGCTATTTGCTGCAATGATTCAGATGAAATTATTTTTGTAATTGAACCAAGGGTTGTCAATATACTTTCATTATTGAGATTGTCTCGTGTTTGTTTATAAAATTCGTCTGACTTAATGACAGCATCTGTTTTAAAATCTTTTGCCTTGGGACGAATCACGCGAGATTTTGGCGAAACTAAAACATAGGCAAGAAAATGGGGTTGTAATGGTATTCCCAATCTTTTAGGTAGTATTTCTTCACCCTGGAGAAGGTTCTTTAAAACTTTGATGTGTCTTTTATTTTGCTCAATGGGAGACTCTATTGCCCTGTAGCTTTTCTGGAATGAAACTAAAAATTCGCCATGTTCTGTGATTTTGATGCCACGGGCATAATGTTTTGTTTCTAAGATATAAAAATCAAGAAATCTATTGATTAAGATATGGTCAATTTGAGCAACTAATCCATTATGTTCAATTCTAAGATCGTGAATAATCGCCCAGTTTGGTGAATTTTTATAATAAAAATCAATAAAATAAGCAGAATCCTTTTCTCCTTGATTACCAGAGGTGAGTCTCTTTAGCTCTGTTTTTGCCTGCAAAACTTTTGCTTCGGATAGATTAGATAAATTGATGATCGCTTTTAATTGTTCTACGCTTGAATCGATAGAATCTTTTTCTTTAATGATCATTTAGAAATAATTTGAATCTTGTAATTTTCTTTCGGATTAACCTTGCTCAGTAAGTAATTTTACTAGAGCACTCTTTTTTAGCTTACTATATCCTTTTAAGCCACGTTTTTTAGCCATTTTTTGGAGTTCTGCCTGGGTAAAAGTCGTAAGAAACTGCGGATCAATAATTACATCTGGCAGAGGTTCAGGGGTTGTGTAAAAAATTTCTTTGAAAATATTTAGTTTTTTCCCTCTGGTAATGCCGCATTTTACTTTTGTGACATCCATTAAATTTTCTTTCCAATATTGACGCGGAGCATTTTCAATACGTTCAACTGCATTGGCGAGCTTAACGCTGCCCAATTTCAGGGGATTAATTGGACGCTTCATTAGATAGTCCAGACCCACTTTGATTTCCTCCCTAGTTGCTGTTGCGAGGTTAATTTTAGCAAGCTTTTCTTGAGTAAGAATGCGGGCCGATTCTTGAGTTTCTGGGGAATCATCAGCAACAATACACCAAACTTTCGTCAATCCTGCTTCTTCGGCAGCAGCAAAAACGAAGCTATTCGCAATCACTTGATAAGATTCAGAACCGATTTGTTTGACAATTAAAGGAATCCAATTTCTATTTTCAGCATCATTAATGGCTTTGGCTGCTCCTTGAATCAAAAAATCATGGACTTGTGTATCTATCCCTGTACTGATTTCATCGAGATAGAGATGTAATAATGCACCTACTTCTTGTTTCATTAAATAAAATACTCCCGAACTAAATCACGATAATATTCCCGTGCTTTTTTACTTGTAAAAACTGCTGGACGATTAGAAAATGCAGCGGATGCAATGTGAGCATAGCTAGGCATCTCAAATATTTCGAGATTTTTGTGAGCTGGGCGATATTTAGGAAAAAAGAAGCGCATCAAATCAATTTGCTCTTCTTTTTTAGCTTGTTTAATGATTTTAGTAATTGCCTCTTGTGCTTGCCTTTTTTGAGTTGGAGTAATTGCTTCTCCATTAAAGAAAATTGGTAGGGGAACTGGGTCTGATAATTCTGAAGCGATTCCAAATTTTTCAGCATCTACGTCAAACTGCCTGCGTGATTCTCCCAACATAGGAAAAATTGTTTTCATGGCAGTAGCCGCATTTTTAAATGAAGCAATACCATTGTGTTTAGATGGCATCAGGATAACGTCGGCAGCAGCGATCGCCTCTTCGGTAAATCTATTTGTACCGGGAGGAGAGTCGATCAAAATATAATCATAATTATTTTTCAAAGGATTTAAAGATCGTCGCAAAAAGCTCTTGGTTAAATATTTAGTATATTGAGTTTGCTCTTGATGTAACTCTTCATCTACTGGGATTACATCAAACCCATATTCTTTTCCGCTTTTTGTTTTCAAAGTATATCTCGAAATAACATCTTGGATGTCATGGTTTTTATGATCTTGGAGATATTCTGAGAGTTTAAGTTTACCTAGTTTAACATCTAATAAATCTGTCAAGTCTTTCTGGTTAGGGTCAAAATCTACAACCAAAACTTTCTTGTCAAATCCAAGAGAATTGTCTGGCTTTCCCTGGGGGAGCGATAAAATACCTGCAAGGTTGATGACAGTCGTTGTTTTCCCGACACCGCCTTTATTATTGTAAATAGCAACGAACAATGAGCGTTTTTGATTATCGATATAATGCTTAATAAGCTTAATTTTTTCATCGATATTATCAGCCGTTAATTTTATATTTTTGGTGTAGGGATAAACGACTTTTCCGTGCCGTCGAAATAATTGAATATATTCTGCGTTGGTAATGATTCCCCATTTAGCAGAATGGCAATGTTTTGATTTTGGATGTAAATAACCCTTAAGTTGGCTGACTGTTTTTTTATAATCGTTAGAGCCAAAACTTAAATCAAGTTGTCTTTTTTTTAGTTCAATGAGTAATGATGGATTTGCTTTAGTATGACAAAAGATATCATCCCCATAATTTTTGCGAGCCGCTAAGTCAACTTTTGCTCCACCATTCCCGACTAAGTATTGGCTCTCAATTTCATTTAATTCAAATCCCAAAAAAGGTAAAATTGCGGGTCTCATTAACATTGCTTCAATTTGCGGCTCATTTGCATCGGGAGCTAATGACAACCAAGCATCTTTGAGATTGAGATTTGACATAAGACAGCATTATATTTTGAGGCTCAAGTGATTATCTTATCAGACTTTAAATGTTGGGATCTCATCACAGCGGCAACTCATGACTTTTATGAAAAATATGACTGCATTGCACCAACTGCTGCACGGCTTCCGGTTGCCAATTTCCCTCAATATTTCGTTGAGTTAGCACTAACAAACGCAGGCTGTAGTGGACTGGAAACCCTTCAATCTCCAGCCAGACCAAATCACTTTCTGCTTCGATGGCGATCCGTTCCTCTGGCATCAATTCCGAAGCAATACTTTCGACGGTATCGGCTAACTGCACCAACAAACGACAAAAATCTTCAAATTCTGCTGCGGTTAATTCCACAGCCCAATCATCGGCTCCAACCAAGCCCTGGAAAGTCCGGGTGGGGTCAGGATCCCAGCCTAACCGCCAACCCGTTCCTTTTTTGAGCGATCGCCCCATTTATTCGCCTCGATACTCCGGTTCACGCCCGTAAAGATAGACGAGGTAGCGTAATTTGCCAATGAGGTCATCACTCAGCATTTCCGGCTGGTAGCGCCAAGTCCAGTTGCCTGCCGCCACTCCAGGGGTATTCATCTTGGCCTCAGACCCCAAACCGAGCAGATCTTGGAGGGGGAAAACTGCCAGATTTGCCACGGAACCCAAGGCCAGACGGATCAGACCCCAATGAATTCCCTCATCGCAGAGGCAACCGAGGTAATCCGTGACCCGCGCCTTTTCTTCGTCACTGCGCTTGTCAAACCAGCCCACAGTGGTGTCATTGTCGTGGGTGCCTGTGTAGACAATGCAATTGCGATTGGTGTAGTTGAACGGTAGAAACGGATTGGCGCGATCGCTATCGAAGGCAAAGTGCAAAATCTTCATACCTGGCAAGCGATATTTATCCCGTAGAGCCTCCACGTCCGGCGTGATTACCCCCAGATCCTCAGCGACGATGGGCAATTCACCGAGTTTATCTTTGAGTAACGCAAAAAATTCGTCACCCTTAGCCTTGATCCAGCGGCCATTCATCGCCGTTTTTTCCCCTTGGGGCACCGCCCAAAACGCTTCAAAACCCCGGAAGTGATCAATACGAACAATATCGACATACTCCAGCATGGTTTTAATGCGCTCGATCCACCAGGCATAATGACAGCGTGAAAGGTGACGCCAATTGTAAACCGGGTTACCCCAGAGTTGGCCCGTTTCGCTGAAATAATCCGGTGGGACTCCCGCCATCCACTTGGCGGCCCCGGTTTCATAATCGAGACGGAAAATTTTCGGATGACCCCACACATCAGCGCTGTCGTGGGCCACATAGATCGGCAAATCCCCAAAGATTTGGATGCCCTTTTCATTGGCATAGCTTTTTAGGGTTGACCACTGGCGGAAAAATTCTGATTGGGCGTATTTGTGGAAAAAGATTTGATCAGCGAGGATCTCAGTCTGCTCGGCGATCGCCTTTGGGTCACGCCAAGCAAGGGCCGCATCCCAGTCATACCAACTTTTACCATCGTGGGCTTCCTTGAGGGCCATAAAGAGCGCATAATCATTGAGCCAATAGGCCTGCTCTTCGCAAAAGGTTTGAAATTCTTGTTTTCTCTCTGGGGTCGCCACCGCCTGGAAGCGTTTACAGGCTTTTCTCAGGAGGGGCATCTTAAAGGCGATCGCCTGATCATAGTCCACTCGATCTCTAGGGCAGCTTGGACAGGCCGCCAAATCAGCTTCTTCTAATAAATCTTCTGAAGCCAGCCACTCCAAATTTAACAGCATCGGATTGCCCGCAAAGGCCGAATAACACAGATAAGGAGAATTCCCAAACCCCGTTGGCCCCAGGGGTAGAACTTGCCAAACCTGCTGTCCACTATCGGCAAGAAAATCAATAAATCGATAGGCTTCTGGCCCTAGATCGCCGATTCCAAATCGACCCGGCAAAGACGTAGGATGCAACAGAACACCACTAGCACGACGTTGAAACATACGCAGATTACAAGCTCACAATTTTTCTCTACTGGCCATCCTAGCAACCGTTTCCCGTACAGCCGGAGATTGTGACGATTTTTGACAGCTTAAGGTCAAGGTTTGCCTATATCCCGCCCATTCTGCCCAAATACTTTCCTTTTTTCCTTGCTTTTCCATTAAGTAATCCTTTAGCAAGAGCGCATCCCCCAAACACAATCGTTACCATTAGGGCAGACCCACAGAGGAAAAAGCCTATGCCAGATCACAATAACGACATTACCCAAAGTCCCAGTCTTGACCGCGACTGCACCACCCTCTCCCGCCATGTTTTGCAACAGCTCCAGAGCTTCGACACGGCAGCCCAGGACATCAGCGCCATCATGAATCGCATTGCCCTCGCCGGAAAGCTCGTTGCCCGTCGCCTCAGTCGTGCTGGCTTGATGGAAGGGGTTCTCGGCTTCACGGGTGAAGAAAATGTCCAAGGAGAATCTGTCAAACGGATGGATCTCTATGCCAACGATGTCTTTATTTCCGTTTTCAAACAAAGTGGCCTCGTCTGTCGCCTCGCCTCCGAGGAAATGGAAAAACCCTACTACATTCCTGAAAACTGCCCCATCGGTCGCTATACGCTGCTCTACGATCCGATTGATGGCTCCTCCAATGTCGATATTAATCTCAACGTGGGGTCTATTTTTTCCATTCGCCAACAAGAAGGCATGGACCTCGACGGAGACGCCGCCGACCTCCTCCAAAATGGCCATAAACAGATTGCTGCTGGTTATATTCTCTATGGCCCTTCGACCATGTTGGTTTACTCCATTGGCACAGGGGTTCACTCGTTTATTCTCGATCCCAGTTTGGGAGAATTTATCCTCGCTGAAGAAAACATCACAATGCCCAACCATGGCTCGATCTACAGCGTCAATGAGGGGAATTTTTGGCAGTGGGAAGATTCGATTCGAGATTACATCCGCTATATGCACCGCCACGAAGGTTACACGGCCCGCTACAGCGGTGCCCTCGTGGGGGATCTACACCGCATCCTGATGCAGGGGGGCGTCTTTCTCTATCCGGGCACAAAGAAAAAGCCAGAGGGCAAACTGCGCCTCCTCTATGAAACCGCACCGTTAGCTTGGCTCATTGAACAGGCCGGGGGGAAAGCCAGCACAGGCACTATGCCGCTCCTGGATTTTGTGCCGACCTATCTCCACCAGCGCACCCCGACAATCCTCGGCAGTGTGGAAAATGTGGAATTGGTTGAATCGTTTATCCAAGAGGCAGAGCGGGAAACCGTCGGTGTTTAAGCATTGAGAGGATGTGGCAAAAATTCGGATCGACAACTGTGAGGTGAAGCTGAATGCAAGAGTTAACGGGGCGCATTGCCCATCAATCCTTAGGTGTTGGCGTATGGGTTCTCGAAACAGCAGCGGGGGTCAACTATGAACTGCGGGATTTACCCCAGGTCTATCAGCAGCCAGGGCTGCAAGTTACTGTAACGGGAGAAGTCCTCGCCGATACGGTTTCTGTTGCCATGGTGGGGCCAATTTTCGCCGTGGATACCGTTACAAAACTTTAGCGCTACACTGAAGGCACTTGTGCGCTTACCTGACATCAGTTTTGATGATGGTCGGCGATCGCCTTCTAAAAATCAGCCTTTTTAAAACCCTTTCATCATAAAACTCTTAAATACCATGCGTGTCCTCCTCATTTATCCGGTTTTTCCGCCCACCTTTTGGTCCTACGAAAAAATCCTTGAACTGGTCAACCGCAAGGTGCTGCTGCCCCCCTTGGGCTTGATTACTGTGGCGGCGATTTTACCCCAAGAATGGGAATTTAAGCTGGTTGACCGCAATATCCGTGCTGTCACCGAAGCGGAATGGGAATGGGCCGATCTGGTCTTGATGTCGGCAATGATCGTCCAAAAGGATGACCTCCTCGATCAAATCAAAGAAGCCAAAAAACGAGATAAATTAGTGGCCGTTGGTGGCCCCTACCCGACGTCGGTACCTGAAGAAGTCCAGGATGTGGGGGCGGACTTTTTGATCCTCGATGAAGGAGAAATCACCCTGCCGATGTTTGTGGAGGCCGTTAATAATGGCGCAACCTCAGGCACCTTTCGGGCTGAGGAAAAACCCGATGTCACCACCACCCCTGTCCCCCGTTATGATCTGCTGGAATTGGATCAATATGATTCGATGTCGGTGCAATTTTCCCGGGGCTGTCCCTTCCAATGTGAATTTTGTGACATCATCGTCCTCTATGGGCGCAAACCCCGCACCAAAACCCCAGAGCAGCTTCTTAAGGAATTAGATTGCCTCTACGAATTGGGTTGGCGACGGAGTATTTTCATGGTGGATGATAATTTCATCGGCAATAAACGCAATGTCAAACTCCTCCTCAAGGCCCTTAAGGAATGGCAACGGGAACATCAATATCCTTTCCGCTTCAATACTGAAGCTTCGGTGGATCTCGCTGACGATCCAGAGCTGATGGATTTGATGGTGGAATGTTTCTTTGATGCGGTTTTCCTGGGTATTGAAACCCCTGACGAAGAGAGTTTGCAACTGACGAAAAAATTTCAAAATACCCGCAGTTCCCTCGCTGAATCCATTGACAAAATTATTCAAGCGGGATTGCGACCCATGGCAGGCTTTATCATCGGCTTCGATGGGGAGAAAAAAGGGGCAGGCGATCGCATTATCAAATTTGCAGAACTGACGGCGATCCCCACCACCACCTTTGCGATGCTCCAGGCGTTACCGAATACGGCTCTCTGGCACCGCCTCGAAGCAGAAGGACGACTCCGGGCGAAAAAGGACGGCAACATCAACCAAACGACCCTGATGAATTTCATCCCTACTCGTCCCCTCGAAGACATCGCCAATGAGTATGTCCACGCCTTTTGGCAACTCTACGATCCCCACCTTTATTTGGACCGCATTTACCGTTGTTTCCTGAAATTGGGCGCGCCCAAATGTCATCCCCCGGCCAAGTTGCCCAGCCTGGTCGATCTCAAGGCATTGGCGATCGTCATTTGGCGACAGGGCATTAAACGGAATACCCGCTGGCGCTTCTGGCACCATTTATTTGGTATTTTGCGCCACAATCCGGCGGTGTTTGAGCATTACCTCACCCTCTGCGCCCACAACGAGCATTTCCTGGAATATCGCCAGATCGTCAAAGACAGCATCGAAACCCAGTTAACGGAATTTTTAGAACAGGAAGAAACCTCTACTCCCACCCCCGTTACGGTGTAATTCCCACTGGGCCAATCGTGTAAAAACAAAACTCCCCGATTTTTTAACAATGGGGGAGCTTTTTATTGCTTTGGGCAGGATAAAGAAATTTAGAGGGCCATGGCAGCGAGGGTCTGGTCTAAAAGGGCGATCGCCTCATTGATTTCTGCGGCAGAAACAATCAGAGGCGGCACAAATCGGATTACCTTCGGGCCAGCGGGAGCTAACAATAAACCCTTTTCCATAGCTGCTTTGACCACTTCAATGGAGGTGAGTTCGAGGTCTGCTTTAATTTCCATACCATTGATCAAACCCCAGCCCCGGACATCGCTGAAGTAGGGATATTTTTCGGCCAGGGTTTTTAAACCCGCCCGGAGCTGCTCCCCACGGGCATTGACATTTTCGAGTAGGTTTTCCTGTTTGAGGGTTTCAACCACCGCTAGGGCCGCCGCACAGGAGAATGGGTTACCGCCAAAGGTGCTGGCGTGTTCCCCAGGGTTAAAGACCGCACAGGAATCCTTGCACATCATCGCGCCAATGGGGATACCTCCCGCTAATCCCTTCGCACTGGTGAAAATATCCGGTTCAATGCCGAGGTTTTCGTAGCCCCAGTATTTGCCAGTTCTCCCGACGCCAACTTGCACTTCATCGAGGACAAGAAGAATTCCGTTTTCGTCACAAATGCGCCGCACTGCTTGGAAATATTCCACATCACCAGGCCGGACGCCCCCTTCTCCCTGGAGGGCTTCGAGCATAATGGCGGCGACGCGGCGGTTCCCTTCATCGATGTCGGTGATCGCTTCTTCGAGGGCGCGAATGTCGTTGTAGGGCACGTAGGCAAACCCATCAGGAAGCGGGTCGAAATGCTTTTGGTATTTGGGTTGTCCGGTGGCGGTAATCGTTGCAAGGGTACGCCCGTGGAAGCTTGATTTCGCCGAAAGGATCACGGGTTGTTCGAGGAAATCTGAGACGGTGTGGGCATATTTACGGACTAATTTAATCGCCGCTTCGTTGGCTTCGGCCCCAGAGTTGCAGAAAAAGACTTTATCGGCGCAGGAATGTTCGACGATCCACTGGGCTAAAGCGCCTTGCTCTGGGATGTAGTAGAGGTTAGAAATATGGTGCAGTTTTTGAATCTGTGCACTGACCGCTTGGATCAGGGCTGGGTGAGCATGGCCCAGGGTGCAGGTGGCAATGCCTGCGACAAAATCGAGATAACTTTTTCCTTCGGTATCCCACAGACGACATCCTTCCCCCTTGGCGATCGCCACCGGAAAGCGCCCATAGGTATGCATCACATACTGATCGAACTGAGTTGGGTTAAAGCTTTGGGCTGGGGAATGGTTCAGTAGCGTTTGGGGACTCACGGGTTACTCCTCTTCGATGGCGAGACTCAAAGTTAAATTTCAGTTTAGCCAATGGGTAATCTTTTTTGCTAAATACAAGGGGGGAATGAGCTAAAGAAATTCTATGTTTTTTTAGCTTCCTACGGGTCGGCTGAAATTGTCTGCAACTTTCCCTACAAACATCAGACTTATCTTGAGGTTCATCGGTGTACAGCATTGAGCAAAAATATAGACGCCTCAGGGGGCAACTGCAATTGGGTCTGCTGATGCTTGTGGCGCTGTTTCTGCTGGGGACAAGTTGGTTCATTGTCGTGGAGCAGTGGTCGTGGGTAGATGCGGCCTACATGACGATGATCACCTTAGCCACGGTGGGCTTTGGGGAAATTCATCCCCTAGGCGATCGCTCTCGGATATTCACCATTATTCTGATTTTTTTGGGCTTGATTGCGGTTGGTTATATCGTCAACCGTTTCATCGAAGCAATGATTAGCGGCTATTTTCAGGAGATAAAAAAATTGAAACAGTATCAGCAGCAAATTAGTCGTCTCAATAACCATTACATTGTTTGTGGCCTCGGTCGCACGGGGCAGCAGGTGGCCCGGGAATTTCTCGCCGAGAATATTCCCTTTGTCGTCATTGACCAAGATCCCGACATTATCGAAGCCGCTCAGGATCAAGGCTATATTTGTATTCAAGGAGATGCCACCCTCGATCAACATCTCCATGAAGCGAAAATCGACCGGGCAACTTGTTTGGTGGCGGCCCTCAGCTCCGATGCAGAAAATCTCTATACGGTACTCTCTGCCAAAACATTGAATCCAAAAATTCGGGCGATCGCCAGGGCCAGTACCGAAGAAGCCGTGGAAAAATTACGTCGCGCCGGAGCCGATGCCGTTGTTTCTCCCTACATTACCGGGGGACGTCGCCTGGCCGCCGCTGCCCTGAGACCCCAGGTTATGGATTTTGTTGATGGCATTTTGACTGGCGCAGAACGGTCTTACTACCTCGAAGAAATCCGTGTGGATAGCAATTGCGGCGGTTACATTGGCAAAAGCCTCAGTGAAGCTCGACTCAGGGTACAGTCCGGTGCCCTCGTCCTCGCCATTCGCCGTCAAGATGGCAGCCTTATTCCTGGGCCAACGGGTGATACCTTACTGTTATCTGGGGACTTTTTAATTTGTATGGGCACAGCCGAACAACTGCGTAAATTAAATAGTATTTTGATCCCTGTACAAACCGATGGGCCTCTACGTCCCCCCCAGCGCTAGGTCAGTGTTTCCTGAAACAATGCTCCACCCAGGCTAGGCTACAAAAAATATTGATACAAACTTTTGTTAATATTGATACCAACTTAGAATTCTTGAGATAATAAGAGGAATCCACCCACCATGACTGACAAGAAAATTGTAGTTTCCCCGTCCATTCTTTCAGCGGACTTTAGCCGCCTTGGTGAAGAAATTAAAGCAGTCGATGAGGCTGGCGCTGATTGGATCCACGTCGATGTCATGGATGGTCGTTTTGTCCCGAATATCACCATTGGGCCGTTAATCGTTGAGGCGATTCGTCCCTACACCAAAAAGCCTTTGGATGTGCATTTGATGATCGTTGAGCCAGAAAAATACGTGGCAAATTTTGCTAAAGCTGGTGCTGACATTATCTCCGTCCACGCAGAACACAATGCGTCTCCCCACCTCCACCGCACCCTCTGCCAGATTCGTGAACTGGGTAAAAAATCTGGGGTTGTGCTGAATCCTTCTACGCCCCTTGACATCATTGAGCACGTCCTTGATGTTTGTGACCTGATTTTGATCATGAGCGTAAACCCTGGGTTCGGCGGCCAAAGCTTCATTCCTTCGATGGTGAACAAGATCGAAAAACTCCGGGCCATGTGTGATGAGCGCGGCCTGGATCCTTGGATTGAAGTCGATGGTGGGATCAAGCCTGCTAATGCGTGGCAAGTGATTGATGCGGGTGCGAATGCGATTGTTGCAGGTTCTGCTGTTTTCAAAGCCCCCAGTTATGCTGAGGCGATTGAAGGGATTCGTAACAGTAAGAAATCAGAAGCGGTTGCGGCCTAGGACATCCCCCTAAATCCCCCTTCAAAGGGGGACTTGAGATCCTATTTTTTTAGATTTGACCATAAATAATTGGGGAAAGACGAAACTGTTTTTCCCTATTTTTGTGGCCAAGGGAGTCTGGTGGCATAATCGAAATGCTCCCCTCCAGAATGGTTGTGCTGTGAAAGAGTCGGATTTGCGTCGATTGGCGGAACAGGGAAATCCCCAGGCGATCGCCCAGGTGTTAAGGCAAGCGTTTCAACCCCACCAGATCCGGGTGATGCTCAAACGGGTGACTGATAAGCACCTCAAAATTCAACTCGAAGGTTTTAATACCCCCGACCAGGCGATCGCCAAACAAATCCTTACCCCTTGGCAGAAAATCTGGGAGCACACGATCACAGAAACCTTTACTGTTGAAGGCATTCGGTTTGGGGAAGTTACCCCCGACTGGGAATGGACAATTGTAGCGGGCTTACTCTCTCCAGCCGAACGGGAACCCTCCCCGGAAGCGCTCAGTGCCCAAGAATCACCTAAAAAGGCAGCCCTCAAAAACGATGATCTCACCCTGAAACTCCGGCAACTACTCGCTGCATACCTATGGAGTATCAAAGTTACCCCTTCCGCTGGGGCCTTGGTGATCAAGTTAACGGTAATTGACCAGCGCGATAGCCAAGACTATTGCCAGATTATCCAGCAGGCTTTGCAGCATTTCTCCCTGGATAATGTGGAAAAAGTCTATCTCAATGTCTACCATCGTCAGCAACGGCAGTATCTCCTCAAAACCTGTTTTTCTCTCCATGGCGCCCTGCCGTCCCAAATCCCCAACCCGCGCCCCCGGTCACGGCAACTGCATCCAGATACCCCCCAGGCGCTCCTCATTGGTGGCGGCCTAGGTCTGATTCTCTTTTTGCTGCCCCCCAGTCGCTTTATTCTGAATACCTTTCTCACCCTCGTCCATGAAATTGGCCATGCGATCGCCTTTTGGCTGTTTGGCTATCCCGCTGTGCCGAGTTTTGACTTTATCTTTGGGGGGGGAATTACCCTCGCCCTCGGCCGCGCCAGCATTATTTTGTGGCTACTCTACGGGGCGATCGCCTATCTCGCTTGGCAATACCGTCGCAATCGCGGTACCCTAATCACCTTGGCAGGTCTGACTCTCCTGCAAATCCTTTTGATCCTGACGGGTTGGGATCAAATCGCCATTATCGCCATGGGTCATCTCTTAGAAATTGCCGCCGTCTTTATTTGTCTGTACTTTGCCCTCGGCAAATATTTTTGCCACGTCTCCGGTGAACAAACTCTCTATGCCCTGTTGGCCAGTTTTAGCTTTCTGGAAAATAGTGCCTTTTTCGGGCAGCTTATGACCAGCGAAACGTTCCGTATTGCCTACCGGGTCGGGAAAGGAGGTCTCCTCGACCATGACCTGGTGCGTCTGACCCAAGATTTTTTCGCGATGTCCCTGTCAACCCTGGCGGGTTGCTTTCTGCTGCTGACTTTCCTCGCGCCCGTGCTGGCCTTTGGGGCATTTTATTGGGAATCCCGCTGGGTACCTCAGTTTTATCGACTGTGCCAACCGAGCCCCAAACCTTAAAAATTGCCGTAAAAAAACCTATCCCTCAGGAATAGGTTAATTGCCATTGAAAATTTAGGTTTGACTCACAAACATCTTCCTAAACGCAGCAAGATTTCGTTTGTATTTTTAATAGTCACCGGTGTTTAGACGTTGGTCACCATCAATAAACACATCGGCAGGCGGTGTTACAGTGAAACGCTCCAAATTTTCCTCTAACCGTGCCAGTTGCTTCTCGCTGAGGTCGGGGATATTCAATACATCTTCAACGCTGTCATAGGGGGCATTTTCGATGATGCGTTTAGCCAATGTGGGATAAAATCCACGGAGCTCGCGGAAAAGACGGACGCTGGCGTTGTTTAGGTCAATTTTCTTGCCATATTCTGACTCAAGCACCTTGTCAGCGGGATTAACACGCTCACCGAGCACGGCTGCAGAAACAAAGCCATTGCTTAAATCGAGGGCTTGGGCTTGGGGCTGAACGCTAAAGAACGCGCAACCGAACATGAGGACGAGCCCCATTAATGCACTCACAACTCTACTCATTATGATTGATTCCTCCTAGGCTTTTCCCAGCTTTTTTTGATGATTCTTAGATTTATGTAAAATACCAAGCTTCAGGCGGCCTGAAACTACTAACGTAAAAAATTCTGGCTTATTATTTCATTTTTCCGGCTTGATTGTCACCCTCGGCTTTTTTGATTCTGAAGAATGGCAACAAAAGTTAATAAATATTGCGCTGTGTGACGGCAGCTTATCATTTTCTGGTGGCGATCGCCCCCCTTGGCATCTTCCCAGGGAGATGGGCCATAATAATTCTTTGGTAGTTTATTTAACATCAGGAGTTTAGTTTATGTCTCTCCGGTTAGGCGATGTGGCCCCCAACTTTACCCAAGATTCCACCATTGGGGAAATTAATTTTTACGATTGGGCCGGCGACAGTTGGGTTGTTTTGTTTTCTCACCCCGCTGACTTTACCCCCGTGTGCACCACCGAATTGGGCGAAGTGGCTCGGTTAAAGGGAGAGTTTGAAAAGCGCAATGCTAAGGTAATTGCCCTCAGCGTTGATGACACGGCCTCCCACAATGGCTGGGTGGGTGATATCGACGAAACCCAGGGATGTGCTGTCAATTACCCGATTTTGTCCGACGCAGATCAGAAGGTCGCTACCCTCTACAATATGATCCACCCCAATGCCAACCCGAAGGTGACAGTGCGGACAGTCTTTGTCATTGATCCTGAGCGGAAGGTACGTTTAACCATTACCTATCCCCCCAGCACCGGCCGGAATTTCCAAGAAATTTTGCGGGTTTTGGATTCGTTGCAACTCACAGACAACTACAGCGTGGCGACTCCCGTTAACTGGCAGGATGGTGAAGATGTCGTGGTTTCTCCGGCAATCTCCACTGAGGATGCGAAGGTCAAGTTTCCAAAGGGCGTTAAGGAAATCAAGCCCTATCTCCGTATGACCCCCCAACCGAATAAGTAGAGCCTCAAGTCCTAGGGGTTGGCAGTCTCTGAAAAAAGGCGATCGCCAGCCCCAGCAATACAAGTCAAACTATCGGCGTTATCCTTCACCCAATAGCAGCTTGATTAGAATTTTAGAAAAGCATTGCCTGTAAGGTTTTGGCAAGCTGGGTATGGAGTTTATGGCTTGCTTTATAGGCCAGGTAATGGGCCGTGGGAATTGTGCCCAGCAAACTCAAATCCCCGATTAAATCAAGTAATTTGTGGCGAGCCGGCTCATTCTCAAACCGAAGCGGCGGATTGAGCCATTTTTCTTGATCGCAAACGAGGGCATTATCAAGACTGCCTCCCTGAATTAAACCAGCTTTTTTCAATTGCTCAATTTGATCGGCAAAGCCAAACGTCCGGGCCGGGGCGATCGCCTGGGCAAAGGGCTCTGCTGCGGGGCTCCAACTGTGCCACTGGTTGCCAATGGGCTTGTAGGTAAAATCGATGCCATAGGTAAACCGCAGTTCCAGTGAGGGTAAGGCCACCACAAACGCGTCATCTTCCCGGAGCCAAACGGGTTCTGCGACCACGGGAACGGCGATCGCCTCATCTGTGAGGGTCTGGGTGCCTGCCTTGGCGATCGCCTCTATCCATTGCGCTGCCGAGCCATCCAACAGGGGTAACTCCGGCCCATCTATTTCGAGGCGCACAACATCGATCCCAAGACCCACCAACGCCGCTAACAAATGCTCTGTGGTTCTGACCTTGGCCGTCCCCACTGCCAATTCCGTAGACAAAAGGGTTTGATCGACGGCCTCAATGCGGGCCGGGATCTGGGGTTGCCCTGGTAAATCTGTACGCACAAAATAACGACCCTGGTGGCGATCGCCAGGCACGAGCCTTAGGGTGACCCGTTGCCCCGAATGGAGACCCACCCCAGAACATTCAACGGTTGTTTTTAACGTTTTAACCATCACAAAAAAGGGGGTTGCCCCCCACGAAATCAGACCGATAACACCCTAGAAACGCTCACCAATACCAAAGTGAATACGACTGTCCCCTTGGTCGTTAAGCCCATAATCCACCCGGATTGGCCCCAGGGGAGAATTCACCCGCACACCGATACCATAGCCGAAACCATTACCGGGCTTACCACGGGTTCCCGCCGGATCTCCAGGCACATCATCCCCGGAACCGAGGTCTGTGGCATAGTCAGCAAATAACGCGCCACCAACCGCCGAGAAAATGGGGAAGCGATATTCTGCTGTCGCTTGGATGTAGTTACGGCCACTGCCGAGGTCTCCTTCTTCAAAGCCCCGAACCGAGTTACTGCCCCCAAGGGAGAAGGCTTCGTAGGGGGGTAAATCCCCGATAATTGCGCCCCCTTGGATATTGAAGGCCAAAGTATGGGGTTTCTCTTCACTGCCAAAACTGGGGAGTTTAATCGGTGAATCCATATAGATACTGTGGCTGGCCCGGAGTCGGTTAAAGAGAATACTGCCGCTACCAATGGGAATGGTCTGGTCGGTGCCGAAACGGGTAATGGAGCCGCGGGTTGCCCCATCGAAGCTCGTCCGTTTATCGCGCACCACATTTAGACTCAGGGCAAAGATATCGTCAATACCATTGTCAGAGAAACTGAGTTGGTTCCCAGCTTCGTCGATAAACTCTGTATCACCATCGGCATTGGTAATCCGGACGCGATTGTAGTCGAAGCCGAGGGAGGCTCGCCATTCAGAGGGGCCAAAAACATCCTTCGATAAAGGACGACTAAAGGTCACCCCACCGCCAATCCGGTTAATTCGGGGGCGATCGCCACTGTCTTGCAGATCAACATCATTTTCCCCACCATCAAAGATCAGTGAGATAGAACGACGGCGGAAGGCATTGACCGAATAGGACGTCCGGTAAGGATCGCCGGCAATCCAAGGATCTGTAAAGGATAGGTCGAACAGAGCATCCCGTTGTCCTAATTGGAATTCGGCTGCCAGACGCTGGTTATTGCCACCCAGGTTTTGTTGTTGGTAGCTCACACTCCCAAAGAAACCGCTGGCGGAGCTAATCCCCCCACCCGCAGCGATGGAGCCTGTATTTCCTTCAATGACATTTAGATTGAGGACAGCCTGGGTCGGATCTTCGGTGCCTGTGGTGAAATCTAACTGGACATCTTCAAATAACCCCAGACCAAACACCCGCTGGAGATCCCGTTGGGCGACATCCCGCCGGAAAACGTCTCCTGGCTTGAGTTCCATTTCCCGCGTGATGATAAAGTCTCGGGTCTTGCCATCAACGGATTCATTGTCGGCGTTGATGAAATTGACTTGGATATCTTCGATCACCCCTTCAACGACGACGAGGGTCACAACCCCATCGGCACTGGGTTCATCAATACCGATTACCTTCGCTAAATCGTAGCCATTGTCTTGGTACCACTGCTGGAGTTGTTGCAGCTTATTACTACCCTCTTGGAAATCATTGAGGTTGATAATCTCGCCATAGCGATCGCTAAAAATATTATCGACAACTTCGGGAGGGGTAATATTTTGACTGCCTTCTAGGGGCAATGCCTGCACGACGATATCGGTCAAAACGGGGTTGGGTACCACATCAAACGTCACCCGTACCCCAAGGGGTGTATCTTCCGGGGTGGCGACTACATTGGCAAACAAACCTGTCGCATAAACGCGGTTCACATCATTACGAATTTGCGAAACCGTCGTCGGCCGCCCGGCTTGGGTTTCAATGGCCCGGATAATTCTTTGTTCCAGTTCGACGTTGTCGCCCACACCATTAATCTGAATTTCTGCGACCAATACCCTAGGCTCGTTGGGGTTGGCTTGCTGGGCATTAGGATTTCCCTGCTGCTGGGCGTAGAGTTGCGGCAGATTACTATCTTGGGGAGCTTCTTGAGCCTGAGCAACGGGAGAGGCAACAGCTTGGGTTGATGATTGGGCCAGGTTTTCGGATTGGGGCAGTGGCGTCTGGGAAGCTGGTGCTGCTGTGGGGGCTACATCCTCTACGGGCAGAGCTGGCACAACAACTTGGGTCGCCGTTGGCACCAGGGGATCGGAGTGACTCCCTTCTGATCGGGGTTCGGCATGGGCCGGAGACATCACACCCAAAGAGGCGATCGCCGCCCAAAGTGCGAGGGCCTGGGGGGAAAAATAGTCTAAATTTTGTTGTTTCTGCACGTCCAAACACCAGATCAAACGAAAGTTATCAGCACTATATTTATAAGTGCTTTTTCTGTAAATCGGCCAACATGAGTAATTTACTCTGCTGGATTGTACCAGAGTCGAAGACGGGGAAGCGTTGCTTATGTTTCCATGTCTAGACCCCGTAATTTAGCCTTAGGTCGGGAAAATTTAGGCGAGGGATTGCAATTGCTGCACCTGGGCCAAGACCCTAGCCTGGACAGTTTGATAAGCGTTTTCGATGTTACCGAGGTCTTGACGGAAGCGGTCTTTATCCATCACCCGCAGGTTGGGGTCTGTTTCGGTTTGATCCCACAGGCGGCAGGTGTCGGGACTAATTTCGTCGGCCAAAAGAATTGTCCCTGTTTTGTCGGTGCCAAACTCGATTTTAAAATCCACCAAGGTAATCTGACAGCGCGCAAAAAAGCCTTGCATCAGACCATTGATCCGCAGGGCATAGTCCTGGAGTCGGGCCAGTTGCTCGGCGGTGACGATCTGAAGCAGCATAAGGCGATCGCGGGTTAGGAGCGGATCACCGAGGTCATCATCCTTGAGATAAAACTCCACGAGGGGTTGGGGGAGAACTGTGCCCTGGGCCAAACCCGTTTGTTTACAAAGACTACCCGCCGCAATATTGCGCACAACCACTTCTACCGGCAGAATTTTAACTGCTTTAACGAGCATCTCATCAGCTTTGGTTTGTTCGATAAAGTGGGTCGGAATGCCCTGGGTTTCCAGCCATTGGAGGAGGGCAGCGGCAATGGTGCAGTTCATTTCCCCTTTACCCTGGATAGTGCCTTTTTTCTGGGCATTAAAGGCGGTGGCGTCATCTTTGAAATAGGTGAGGAGAACATCAGGGTCGGCGGTGCTGTAGAGAATTTTTGCCTTACCTTCGTATTTTTTTTCCGGGTGGTGCTCGCTCATAAGCTGGTTAAAATCGTGGATAAAATCATTCTCCATTGTAGGGGCTGATGTCCCTGGGTTTGCCTAGGGGCTTGGGGAAACAATATGTCACAATAAAGCCGATCTCTTCTGTGTGGCGCTGTATTTTGTGATTGCTATTTATCCTGGAAGCTTTGATCCGATCACCCTGGGTCATCTCGATATTATTGAACGGGGCGATCGCCTCTTTGAAAAAGTAATCGTGGCGGTGCTGTGCAATCCCAGTAAATCACCGATTTTTAGCCTCGAAAAGCGTGTGGCCCAGATTCGCCGCTGTACCCAACATTTACCCAATGTAGAAGTGGCGAGTTTCACGGGTTTAACCACCGACTACGCCCGACAACGTAATGCGGGTGTATTACTAAGGGGACTACGGGTGCTATCCGACTTCGAGAAGGAGCTACAGATGGCGCATACAAATAAGACGCTTTGGGATAATATCGAGACAGTATTCCTGGCGACCTCCAACGAATATAGTTTTCTCAGCAGCAGCGTCGTCAAAGAAATTGCTAAATTTGGTGGTTCCGTTGATCACCTCGTTCCTGACAATGTCGCTGAAGATCTTTATCAATGGTACAAAGTTCATCCTCCCCAGGTAAGCCCACCGACAATAATGCCAACTCCCCAACCCTTTATCGAGGGGTAGACTTGAATGTGCAGGAACAGCTCACCCATTTAGAAGAAGTAATTTTTGAAGGCTTTCAAATTCCCCTCACGGGACTAACTCTCGTTAAAGACAACGATGTTTTAGACCAGCTCGATGCGGTACGGGCCAGTGTTCCTGAAATTATTGAGCGGGCCGTCGAAGTGCTCCAATATAAGCAACACCTCGTTGAACAGGCCGAAGCCGATGCGGATCGGATTGTCACCAGTGCCAAGCAGCAGGCCGCCCAATACTTAGACGAGATGGCCCTCACCCGGCAAGCTGAGCAACAGGCGGCTCAATTACGCTACACCACAGAGCAGGAATGCCAAGCCCTCCGCCAAAGTACCCTCGCTGATCTAGAGGCCTTTCGGCAGCAGGTGTCCCAGGAAGTGCAGCAAATGAAAAACCAGGCGATCGCCGAGGCCCAGGCCATCCAACAAGATGCGGATCAATATGCCCACAATCTCCTCGGACGCCTTGAGGTGAATCTCCGGGAGCAACTAGAAATTGTTCAAAACGGACGGCGGCAACTCCAACCGCCACCATCCTCGAATAATGGGTTAGCCCCCCAGGCGACTGGCCAAAATCCCCAGGGACGGCGTACTTCTCCCCAACCGCGTCAGCCTAGATCGAGATAGGTATCGAGATCCGGCACCGTTAACCAACGGCCTTGGGTATGGGCCTGGTGGGTTAAATCCATTAGCAATTGAGAATAGACCCCTTCCCGGAGCGTTGGGGCGATCGCCACTGGATCTTCGGAGATCCCTTGATTTTGCTGGCAGCGGTCGATGGCTTTGACCCAATGATCGACAACTCGAATAAAAGGCGCGAGGCGGCCATCGGCAAAGGTTTGGGGAAATTCAAGGCGCTCTGGAATAGCCACAGGTTGCAGTGCTTCACCCGCCTGGCCCGCCTGGAGCGTAAAACCATGGACATAATCCTTGAGGTTGCTGCTTCCCAAAACCAGAGAACCGCGATCGCCATAGACTTCAACCCAGTGGCCCCGACCATGGTGACTGACGGAGGTGATATTAATTTGACAGGGTGTGCCGTCGGCCAGTTCTAGCATGATCAAGCAGGTGTCATCGGCATCTACGGGTTTAAGGCGATCGCCATCCTTGGGGTCGGGTCGCTCTTTAATGGCGCAACTGAGATGACCCGCCAAACGTTGCACGGGGCCAAACAACCAATGGACATAATCAAAGGCATGGGAACCCACTGCCCCCAAAGCGCCACCCCCTTGATCCTGGCGGGCATACCAATTCCAAGGTCGGTCTGGGTTGGCTCGACTGGTCACTAACCAGTTGATCGTAATCAGGCGTTTTTCACCAACAAAACCCTGTTGCAGATATTCCGCGAGACATTGCCAAGCAGGGACAAAGCGAAATTCAAAGTCCGGGGTTACGACCAAATTTTTTTGGGCTGCCAGATGGTAAAGCTCCCGCGCCTCAGCCCCATTCAAGGTCATGGGTTTTTCTAATAAAACATGTTTCCCCGCTAGAAGAGCTTGTTTGGCCATTTCATAATGCAAAAAAGGGGGCGTCGAAATGGCAACGGCGGCAACGGCAGGATTTTCTAGAAGCGCATTAAAGTCGCTGGCACTTTCGGCAATTTGATGGGTGGCAGCGATCGCCTGGGCTTTGTCCGGATCGCGATGGTAAACCGAGACCACTTCAGTACGGTGGTGGTGTTGGAGGCCGGGAATGTGAATTTTTTGGCCAAAACCGGTGCCGGCGATCGCCACCCCAATGGTGTCGTGGGTCATGGGAACTCCTCAATCGATGATCTTCCTCCGCATTATCCAGAACAGCGGTGGGCAAAATCAAAATTTTTCTGGCCTAGCCCTGGCGCACTGCTTGCCAAACCTGTTGATACTGGGCAGTCGCGTCGGGGTCTAACATCTCAATGATTTCACTGGCCCGGAAGGTGTTTTGATCAAGGTAAATTAACGGATTATCAGTGATGGCAGGGTCTAAATTGGTCGCCGCATAAATCAGTGGAGAGGCCCCGTGACTACTACGGGAAATCTGCTGAATCGCCGCCGGTTCCCAACAAAAATCTAACCAAGTTTTTAGGGTCTCAAAAGAAGTTTGGCTGCGTTGGGGCTGCACCCACAGATCACACCAGAGGGCCGTGCCACTGGCGGGAATCACTGCCCCTAAATTGCGGTAGCGTTGCAGGAGCGGCAAAATATCCTGGGACCACCCCTGGGCAATCCAGGTGTCGCCCATGTTGAGGGGCTGGAGATAGTGGGTGGAACTATAGAATTTGACCTGGCGGTGGAGGGTTTGGAAATCGCTCTCTAAATTGGCGATCGCCTCTGGATCGGTTTCGTTGTAGGATTTCCCCCGTTTTTTCAGCAAAAGCCCCAACACTTCCCGCGATTGGTTCAGCAGAGAAATTTTTCCCTGTAATTCTGGCCGCCATAGATCCGCCCAATCCGTCGGTGTCCACTCCAGGTTTTTCAACTTATCCTTGCGGTAGACCAGCATCGTCGTGCCCCAGCGGTAGGGCTGCCCCCACAGTTGCCCTTGGGGGTCGATCTCGCCCTGGACATTGCGGCGCAAAAACCGTTGCCAAGGTTCCCCCAACTCTTCCCACCGCGCTAGTTCCTCCAGAGATAACGGTTGAACAAATCCCAAGGCGATCGCCTGTTGATACCAACCATGGCCCAGGGTCAGCAAATCCGGCACCGCTGCCGAGCGATTGAAGAAATTTTCAGACGTCTCTGGTATCTTCATCGCCGCATCCTGTAGCACTACAAATAATTCTTGGAGCTGTTCTAGGGGTTTGAGATCTAAGCTGACCGTTTGCCCTTGGTTTTGCCGAAACAATGTCAACAGTTGTGGCGAAATTGACCCCCGTAATGTATTGATTTGTAAAGTTGTCTCCGAGGTTCGTTGACACCCTCCCAAACACCCAGCGAGGGCATAGAGTGCGGAAATAGTCAAAAAATGGCGGCGATTGGGCATAAATCTAAATGTCGTTTCCCCTGGGAAATATCTTTTCAAAAAATAGCAAATTTAGCCTTTAATCAAGTTCAACCTTGGCCAGGACAATTGCAACTTTATCCTTGGAGAGGCAAGGTTTTCTTAAGGTTTTCTAAGAGAATCTTAAATATATCAGGATAAATATTCACAGCCTTGGGGTTGGTACTAGCATGGGACAAAGACCCGACTTTAGGCTGACAAAATATGAGTGTTCAAGGCTATATCAACGAGTTGAAACATCAGCTTGATCTGTTGTATCAAACCGTCGAACAAATGCAGCAGGGGCTAGGCCCAACGGGACAATCCTTGTCGGAAGCAGATTTGATGGCAATGGTTCCCAAAATTGATCCAGCGGTCTTTGGCTTAGATTTTCGGGTCGGGGGAGAATCCTTTCACCACAAAGATGTTTTATTTGATGAAACCCTAGGCTTAGAAGGGCGTTCCATGGACGAGAAGCAAATGAGCCCGGAATGGCAGATCAAGCGACTAACGGCCCAGTTGACGGTGGCCTACAAACGTATTGCCCAATTAGAGGAGCAGTTGCTCTCGCAGCAAAATGAACACAATGGCAGTGAATATATCTATTCTTGATATTTTCTGAGAATCCATAACGGCGATCGCTCCACCCTCCAGATTATTAAAAGATTACTTAGAGTTAGGGGGCGATTCTGTTTGGGCGAGGCGGTAAGAAAACCATAAATTGAGCAATAAACAGGCGATGCCAATGTTGATACAGACATCGGCAATGTTAAACACGGGAAAATTAATCAGGCGAAAGTCGAGAAAATCGACCACATAGCCAAATAAAAAGCGATCGACGCCATTACCCATCGCCCCCGCAAGAATAAATCCGTAGCCGCCTTGTTCCCAGAGCGTTTGGCGATCGCCAAACCAAGCCAAGGCCATCAAACCCACACTGACTCCCAAGGACAACCACCGGAGCCAATGTACGCCATCGGTAAAGATGCTGAAGGCAGCCCCAGTGTTTTGCACATAGGTGAAATGGAAGACATTCGGCCAGAGGGCAAAGGTATCACCCACCTCCGGCAAGGTCTGGAGCACAATGGTTTTTGTTAGTTGATCGAGGACTAATCCGAGGAAGGCAACAAGCCAAAACCAGCGATTTTTCAGTAAATCTTGGCGCAGATCCATGGAGAGAGAGTTTCCGTTTCGCTAAAAAGAAAGAATATCAAGCCCAATACTTTGGCCTAATTTGGCCTAATAGAACAAAATCCGTCGTACCCCATAGGCCAACACGGCCACACCACAGACTAGCATTAACTGACTCGGAAAGGGAGTCACACTATAGAGGGCGATCGCCTGGATCAAACTCAGTTCCGTCGCCTGTAATTTTTCCAGGAGGGTCAGCCCCATCAGATAAAGAATGCCGCAACTGTGGAGAGCGATCAGACCACAAAAAGCACTAAGAGCGAGGGCTTCTAAACTCAGCACATACCGAAAGGCAAGCCAACCACAAATGCCCGCCGCTGGGATAAAGCCAAGAATGTAACCAAAGGTGGGTTCTGTCAGATATCCCAGTTTTCCCCCTTGGGAGAACACCGGCAACCAAAACAAACCGATCAGAATATAGGCAATCTGGGCGATAATCCCCGCATTTTTGCCCCCCAAACAGCCCGTGAGGAGAACGGCAGCCACTTGACAGTAAATCCCCAAAGACTGAGTTTGTAGTCCCGCCGTTGACCAGTCCCAAGGGAGATTGAGCCGATGGGCCTCGATGAAGGTGCCCCCAATCGTCAGGGATACACCGATCAATGCCCACAGGAGTTGGTTAAACCAGTTCGGGCCAGTGGTGGCAGTTTGCTTTGGGGACAAGGATCTGGGGAGGGCTTTCGCTTTCAAGGGTTATTGGGCGGCAGAATATTGGCCAGGAATCGGTGCTTCACCCCCTTGTAAGCCGAGGGATTTGAGCATCGCTTGATCCTGTTCGGGGGGTTGGCCCATGGTGGTGAGGTAGTGGCCGATGAGCATCGCGTTAATGCCTGCCTTCAGGCCGAGGTGTTGTAGTTCACCCATTACCGCTTCGCGACCGCCAGCATAGCGGATAATTTGTTCGGGCAAGATAAACCGGAAGATTGCCATACATTTGAGGGCTTCGTAGACATCGAGACGGTCATTGCTTCCGAGGGGAGTTCCCTGACGGGGATTGAGGAGATTCAAAGGCACAGATTCGACTTCGAGATCCCGTAGGGCGATCGCCAAATCAACCCGGTCTTCCCAACTTTCACCGAGGCCCATGATGCCGCCGCTGCACGCCTGAATGCCTGCTGCTTTGAGATTTTTGATGGTTTCGACCCGGTCTTGCCAACTGTGGGTGGTGACGATATCGGGGAAGAAATTTTCCGAAGCTTCGAGGTTGTGGTTGTAGCGGGTGACGCCGGCTTCCCGGAGCTGTTGGGCTTGTTCTGGGGTGACTTCGCCGAGGGCACAGCAGGGTTTGATCGCTGTTTCTGCCTGGATACGGCGCACGGTTTCTAAAATTTGCTCAAATTCATTGTCTCTGGGGCTGTTGTACTTAATGCCCCGGCCTTGGCTGACGAGACAGAAACGTTTCGCCCCAGCGGCTTCGGCTGCTTTGGCCTGTTCAATAATTTCTTCGGCGGTTTTGAGGCCATACACAGGAGAATCATCACCGGGATGGTGGGCGGACTGGGAGCAAAAACTACAGTTTTCGGAACAGCTCCCGGATTTCACGTTCACAATACTGCAGAGGTCAACGGTATTACCACAGCATTCGTGCCGGATTAGATCCGCAGCGGCACAGAGTTTGAGGATATTTTCGGGGCCAGTGATGGCGGCGAGACGGAGAGCTTCGGTACGGGTGAGGCGATCGCCATTAATAATCCGCTGCGCCCAGTCATTTAACCAAGCTTCGAGGGCCGGGCCATTGGGAATTGCAGTGGTGGGGGCGGGGGTTTGCGGGGTGGGCTTGATCGGTACTTGAACCACGTTGACCTTCTCTCTCTTTCACTAAAAAAGTATTCCAAATTTTATCATTCCCGTTTCCCTGGCTTAAAGGTTCTCTGTACATCTGTTACATCTTTGGGCGGTGGTGGCGGATCTCTCGGTTGGTACGCATCATCCGGGTCACGCTTGCTTTCTCCAGAAAGAATAGGTTAACTTCTATGGGTTTTAATTGCCGAACGGGAACCATGAGTCAACAAACCGCTTTAATCACAGGGGGGGCAAAACGCATCGGTGCGGCGATCGCCCGGACCCTCGCCCAGGAAGGAATCAATCTCATCCTCCATTACCGCTCTTCCCAAGCCGAGGTAGAACAACTGGCCGAAGAACTTTCAGCTTTGCCGATTTCGGTGGATATTGTGGCGGCGGATCTGCTCCAGCGGGACAGTGTGGAGGCGATGATCGAAACGGTGAAAGCGAAAACGCCCCAACTAGACATCTTGATTAATAATGCCTCGATGTTTAATAAAGAAAGTTTGTTTGCCCTGAGTCCAGAAAATCTCTGGGACAATATTCAAGTTCACGCCCTGCACCCTTTTCTGTTGACGAAAGCGTTCTTTTCTAAAGAATCTAGCCACGGGAATGTGATTAATTTCCTTGATACGCGCATCTACGGCTACGACCATGAGCATGTGCCCTACCACCTGAGCAAAAAGATGCTCCATAGTTTCACGAAGATGTTAGCATTTGAGCTTGCCCCCAATGTTCGTGTCAATGCGATCGCCCCAGGCCCCATCTTGCCACCAGTCAATGCGGAGGGAGATGAGCGGGTGCAAGCTGTAATTGCAAAAACCCCCCTGGGACGGTTTGGTGATCCACGCAATATTACCCAGACGGTACTGTTTTATTTAAAAAATGACTTCATCACTGGCCAAGTCATTTGTGTTGATGGTGGGTTTCACCTAGGAGAAAATTTCTATGTCTAAAAGCCTCGATAAAATTTACATTCGTGACCTGCTGCTGCGCTGCATTATCGGCATTTTTCCGGAAGAACGCACCAAAAAACAGGATGTGGTGATCAATGTGGTGATGCACGCGGATCTCACCAAAGCGGGCCAAACCGACAGTATCGATGACACCGTTGATTACAAACGAATCACCAAGGCAATTTTGGCCGCCATTGAGCCTTCTAGCTACAATTTGATCGAAAAAATGGCCCAGGTCGTCGCTGATATTTGCTTTACCGATGCCCTTGTCGAAAAGGTAGAAGTCACCATTGATAAGCCTGGTGCCCTGCGTTTTGCGAAGGCTTCGGCCGTGACGATCTATCGGGAGCGCTAAAAACCATGGCCCAGAATCGTGTCTACCTCAGCGTCGCCTCTAATATTCAACCGGAAGCCAATATCTTGCAAGCGATGACGGAATTAAAGCAGTTCTGTCAGCTCAAAGCGGTCTCGCGGTGTTTTGTGACGGACGCGATTCCGGCCCCAGGCCAAGCCCCCACCAAGGATCTGCCCTATTACATTAACTGTGTTGCCTTTGTCGAAACAGAGTACGAGGCGACAGCATTTAAGTTTGATATTTTGCGATCGCTCGAAACAAAGCTCGGCAGAGTCCGCACTGCTGATAAATATGCCCCCCGCACCCTGGATCTCGATATTTTGCTCTTTAATGACGCGGTGATCCAGGCGGAAAATTTGGTCATTCCAGATCCGGATATTAAAAAGCGTTGGTTCCTCACCCAGGGCATCCTCGATATCAACCCAGACCTTTCCCTCCCCGATGATGCCCAGCCGCTCCGGGTTTATCTGCAGCCCCTCTTGGATGATTTGGCAGCCACCAACCAGACCTTCACCGAAGACCAAACGCTCCGGGAAAAAATTTTGGCGATCGCCTAACCATCACCTCACCCAACCATTTGTGATCCATTGGCTATATTTCCTCTCGCCGAAAGTCGTGGGCGGCTTAACGAATCCTCTAAGATAGAGAACGCAAACTTTTTAAGAAAATTTTTAGAAATAACATGGGTGAGTTCATTCGTCCTTATCTAGAACCAATTGCCGCTTGGTTCAACACTTTACCGATCCCAGAAATCGTTACCCACTGGGGGCATCCCTTGATGATGGGCATTGTCATCGTGGCTGTTGGTGGTTCTGCGGCCGTTAAGGGTTGGCAGATTCGCCGCAGTGAAGATGTCAGCGACAAGAACGAGAGTGCCTACTGGCACAAAAAAGCAGCGCTCTGGCTCACAACCTTTATCAGCTTGGGTTGGACAGGGGGCGTTCTTTCTCTAGTCATGCAGGGAGAGCCAATTTTTGAAAGTCCCCACTTCTGGACGGGCACGATCGCCATTGGGATGTTGATGGCCAACGGTGCGCTATCGATCACAAAATTCCTCGGCAAAGATTCCCTGCGCACGGTGCATGCCTATGTGGGGTCAGCGGCGATCGCCCTCCTTGTGGTCCATGCTGCCCTCGGCATTAATCTCGGTTTATCCTTCTAAATCAACAGCTTAAATTTTACGCCTAAAAAGAAAATTTCTGGGGGTCGTCATCCGGGCGACCTCTTTTTTATTGCATCCACCCAGATGTTTAGTGGCAGCTTGCTAAAATTATTTGGGAGCAAAATTAAACAATAAAAGATTATGTTTAAAGTCTCTTTTGCGCAATTCAGAAAGACTTCCAAAAAACGGTTCGGTTTAGGTTCGGGAAACCGAATAAATATTGCAAAAACAATACCTTTGAAATTTGAAACCCTTGATAAATAAGCGTTTCAGAAGCGATCTATGTCTATCGATAGATGTACCTAGTCGGAATATTTCATAATATTAAAAGTGTAGTCAAGCAAAAACAAATTCGATTTCAAAAAAACATTTCGAACTTTGGATCTGACCCGTGCTTGACTTTTTGAAGAACACATCAACAAGGAGGTTTAAGCCTTACTTTATGGCTAACCAACTAAACAAAACCCTAGAACAAAACGCAGAAAATCAAAAACGCTATAAAGAGAAAGTCAAAGCGCAGATTGATAAAATCGACGCCCGCATTGATGAGTTCCGCGCCAAAGTTGACCAAGCAGAGGCAGACGGCAAACTCAAATACCAAAATATGCTCGAAGAGCTAACCGCCAAGCGGGATGCTGCCCAACAGAAATTTGACGAACTTCAGAATGCCAGCGAATCAGCCTGGGATGACTTGCAGAAGGGCTTTGAAAGTGCTTGGCAAGAATTAGACCAATCCTTCCAAAAAGCCGTCAACAACTTCTAATCCGCTGTCTCACCACGCAACACGAACAAGAGACAACAGGAGGACAATCCATGACTACGGCAACCCTTGATCAGAACCAAAACAATCAACGAACGGCTGATCTCCAGACCAAAGTACCTTGCACTGTTTCCGCAATCTTTGAGGATCGCCAGCAGGCAAACACGGTACTCAGGCAGTTGCTCGATATGGGGGTGAAACGAGAAGACATCTCCATCATCGGTAAGAATTTGCAGTCAGAAACCCAAATCACCGGTTTCTTCGGTCGGGCAGATTTCATTAAAGAAGGTTTGCAGTCCGGCGCAATCTACGGTGCCCTCTTCGGAACTCTATTTAGTGCCCTGAGCGGCTTCGGTGTCCTATTCGTCCCCTTCATTGGTACGGTGGTTGCTGGTGGCCCCATCGGTGCGGCCCTCCTCGGCGCAACTAGCGGGGCGATCGCCGGTGGTGCAGGTGTCGGACTCATCTCTGCCCTTGTCAGCCTCGGTATGCCCAAAGAAAAGGCAGCCATCTACGAAACGAAGATTAAAGCAGGTGGCTTGATGCTGACCGCCGAAACAAGTCAGGGTACTGCCACAGAATTAGAAAGCCTCTTTCAGGTAGAAGGGGGAACAGACATTCTCTCCTGTAAGGACTTCTTGCTCTCTCGCTTTGATACTGGAAAAGTCAGCTCAACCGAAGATCTGCCGGAGTCTGTGCGCTCACGTCTTGCTGATGCGGCCCAAGAAACCTTTGTCGAGGTTTACAACCAGGTCTACGCAGAGAAGCAAAATCAACACGTTGCTGCCTACCGCGCTTGGATGCGGGTCGAGGATGAATACGAGCAGAACAGCCAGGGCATCTGGGCAAAACCCAAAACCCTACAACAGGCCTAGGTTAAAACCTTGACTCACAGTGAGCACGCTGAAGCATTTAAGAACCATGAATTCTAAAAAACCTTAAAGCAGAGTTTGTCCTAAAGCGAAACTCTGTTTAGCCCAGGGGTCGGAGCGAATGACTTCACCCTGTTAACCGGGCTTCTCTAACCCATTTACCAAATCCCTTTAACAACTTAGGAGGAAAATATTTTATGGCTACGACTTTACAAGCCCCCACCACTGGTACAACGACCCAAAACCAAGAGGCATCCTTAACGATCGCCCAATCTCTGTCCCACATTCTGGCAGATACCTATTTGCTTTACCTAAAGACCCAGAATTTCCACTGGAACGTCCAAGGGAATCTGTTCTACGGTATTCACAACCTACTTGAAGAGCAGTACCAAGCCTTGGCGATCGCCGTAGATGACATTGCCGAACGTATCCGGGTCTTAGGCTTATCTGCCCCTGGTTCCTTCCATCAGTTCCTAGAATTGAGTTCTCTTAAGGAGGCCAGTGGTTTAGCCAGCGCCGAAGAAATGATCGCCGAGCTCTCCAATGACCACATCACCCTGACCGAGAAGCTGAAGGGCGTCCTGCAACAGGCAGAACAAAACCACGATGTTTCTACAGTGGAACTCCTCAGTGGCCGAATCCGCGATCACGAGAAACAAGCTTGGATGCTCAGTAGCATTGTGCGATAAATCGAAACTTTCACTGAAAATTTGTTGATTTCAGTTAATTTTGCCCATGATGTTCATCTACTACGGCTATAGCTTCAAGTTATTTTCCCAATGGCTAACTTACCGTTAGTCTCAGCCAGGAGAATTTCCCAACACCCCGAAAAAAAAACAAGTCCCTCCGTTCTGGGGGGATTTTTTTGTGAATGCAATGGCAGAAATGTTTTTCTTTTGCACCATCGCCTTGAAATTAACCAGGTGTCATGGGTAGTCAAGGACAACTCACAGTTCGCCGCGGTTTAAAGCTATAGTGATTAGAATTTATTGCCCACCCACTGCCCAAAGGAATGACCAGCGTGACCAATTTGCCGACTCAATTTGATGTTGTTGTCATTGGGAGTGGCGCAGCGGGCTTGTATGCGGCCTTGTCCTTGCCGAGTCATTTACAGGTGGGTCTCATCACGAAGGCAAAGCTACGCACCGGATCAAGTAAGTGGGCCCAGGGCGGTATTGCGGCGGCGATCGCCCCGATGGATTCCCCAGAATTACATTTCCAAGACACCCTCAAGGCGGGGGCTGGCCTGTGTGATCCTGAGGCTGTTGAGTTTTTAGTTAACCACGCGAAGGAAGCCATTGATCATCTAGTGACCATGGGGGTCGCCTTTGACCGCAGGGATGGGGAACTGGCGATGACCCTGGAGGCTGCCCATTCCCGCCCCCGGGTGTTACATTCTGCCGACACCACCGGCAAAGCGATCATTACCACCTTGATCGAGCAGGTGGTTGAACGTCCGAACATTCACATTGTTTCCCAGGCCTTTGCCCTCCAACTCTGGCGCAATGAAACGGGCCGATGCCAAGGGGTCAGTGTTTTATTTGATCATCACATTCAGTGGATTGCCGCAGGAGCCGTAATTTTAGCGACAGGCGGTGGCGGCCAAATTTTCGCCCAAACCACAAACCCCACCGTCAGTACTGGGGATGGGGTGGCCCTGGCTTGGCGGGCGGGCGCTCAGTTGCGGGATCTCGAATTTTTTCAGTTTCATCCCACGGCCTTAACGAAACCGAACGCCCCCCATTTTTTGATTAGTGAGGCGGTACGAGGTGAAGGGGCGCATTTGTTGGGGTTTAATGGCGATCGCTTTGCCTTTGACTACCATCCCGACGGTGAACTGGCCCCCCGTGATGTGGTCAGTCGCGCTATTTTTAGCTACCTAGCCGAAAATGCCGGTGATCCGGCCAATGCCCATGTTTACCTCGATCTGAGTGTGATCCCCGCCAAAAAAATCCGCCGTCGTTTCCCGAACATTATTCGGATGTGTGCCGAGTGGGGGGTGGATGTTTTTACGGAGCCAATTCCTGTGGCCCCCGCCGCCCACTATTGGATGGGAGGGATCACCACCAATACAGACTGTGAAACCTCGATTCCAGGGCTCTATGCCATTGGCGAAACCGCAAGTACAGGCGTCCATGGGGCGAACCGTCTCGCGAGTAACTCCTTGCTAGAATGTCTGGTTTTTGCGGCGCAACTGCGGGATCTCCAGCCAAAACCAGCGGCCCTAGCAGTACAAGATCCTGAGATCCAGACCGTCACCGCAAGCTGGAAAAAATTATCCGTTAAAGTGCAAACGATCCGGGCCGATCTCCCCCTATTGCTCTGGCAAAGCGCTGGTATTTGTCGAGAACAAAAAATTTTACAGGAGGCGATCGCCCAGGTAAGCACCTGGCAAAAACAACTCCAGCAAATGCCCCTGGCGCAATTTCTTCAGGGCCATCCCCCACAGCAAATTCATCTAAGCCATCCCGATGCCGAGGCGCAAATTCGTCTCTATGCAGAAACCTGTAATCTCACCGATGTTGCCCTCTTGATCCTCAAGAGTGCCCTCTGGCGTACCGAGAGCCGTGGTGGGCACTATCGCACCGACTATCCCAACGCTGAAGTCCCTTGGCAAGTGCATACGTTAGTTGAAGGGGAAACGTTGCAACGTTCTGCACCGTCGCGCCTGGGGCCGTTACGCTGATAAACCTGTAGCGAGTTAATTAATGACCTCTGCGAGTTCGATCACCCGTTCATCCCAGTCTTTGACCAGAAAGTTTAAGGGTTTTTCCTGGCGAATTTTATATTTGAGACGGCGGGCTTGGATGCGGAGCAGGAGCGCTTCTAGACAATCCTTATCGAAACAAACGTGGCGTTGGCGATTCTTTTTCCCGAGACTCGCCCCAGATACCACATGGAGTTGGGTATTTTTTTTCAGTTGATACCATAACCCGTCTGCCCCCCCCAAGGTTTCAGTGCGGCCCATCGCCATGGGACTAGCTCCCATATACATCGGGTCAAGGCTGGCGGCCCCTAGGGTTTGTTCATAGTTGTAGTAATAGTGGAGGGGGACATCGGCGACGGGGAGCTGCAAAATTCCTTCATAAAATCCCCTGGCCACTTCTAGATCCGAGACCATAATCGTGTGGACTTTGGGGGCTGTGGTCAGAAACATCCACATGGCGACCCCATAGGCACAGAGCAACATCACCATGATGCCTTGGGTGGAAAATAGGCTATCGAAGGCGGGGAAAAAGGCCGCCATTGAGGGATGGGACAATGCAGAGAAAGCAACGGTCATGGAACAAAAGTTGGGAGGTGAATCGCTTATGATTAAAATCAGGTGACGCCGCACAGGCACTTTTTAGGCATTATTGCAGGACATGATTCAGATTCCGAGTTTTTCTGAAACCAATCATCCACTGATTTTGGCCCTCAACCATTATAGCGATTCGGATCTGCTGACTTTTTGTCAACGCTATTTGGATCAAGGGAAATACTTCACAGGGATTTTTTGCCGATACGCGCCGTTGGTTTATACCCTCGTTGGTCATGGGGGGCGATCGCCTGTGCAGACGGACTATCTTTTTGCCCTGACCTGGCGGCAAATTTTTCACGAAATGCGCACCCTCGATTTAGAAGCCCAAGGGTTTCAATCTTTACAGCAGTGGCTTTTGGAAGTGGCGACGGCCTACCAGGATCAGTTTGAGATTCCGCCAGTGGCCAGCATTAACTATGACATTAAGCGGACAACGCCACCCCTGTGGTGTTACCTCGAACAGGCCTTGGATTTAGTCCCGCCACTGCCCCGGTTGATTGTGGTGCTCGCGGATCATTTTCACTGGAGCTCGACCCGCATTTCTGCCCATCTCCAGGCCGAGAGAGAGTATTTAACCGTTGAGGACGTGGAGGATTGGCTTAACCAAGGGCGTCAATTGGTTTTAGAAGAGTTGCCGACAGATATTCGCACGATCTACTTTCCAGAATCCCTACCCCAACTCAATAACGAAGGCGATCGCCTGACAGATTCGGCGAGTAACGCCAATTGAACGCGCTATGATAGGTAAAATTTCTTAGTCATTTCAGTAAAAGGTTTGGAAGCGATGATTCTCCCTGGTAGCACGGTGCGCGTAATCAACCCCGATGACACCTTTTATCGGTTTAAGGGCCTCGTCCAACGGGTCAGCGATGGTCGGGCGGCAGTTCTTTTTGAAGGGGGGAACTGGGATAAACTGATTACCTTTAACCTCGCGGAGCTTGAAGTCACGAAATAAGTCCCTTTGGCTCGTCCTATGCGTCTGCCCTTGCCCCAATTTTCCCCTGGCGATCGCCACCCCGATCACATTGCCGAGGTCATTGAAACTGCCATCACTGAGTTCACCGCCCAATGTTTGGAGCCGGAAGACCTCAGCTTTCCAGTGATGCCCCCCTTTGGCAGTTGGGTAAAATCCTATGACGAAGAATCAGGCAACATCGTCTACGGGGTCGTTACCTACGTCACCACGGCCCCCATTGATTCAGTCCATCGGGCCAGGGCCTTGGGGATGAGCCTCGAAGAGTTGCGAGAACAACAGCCGCAAATTTTTGCGATGCTCAAAACGGAGTTTCGGGCGGCCATCGTCGGTTTTGAAATTCCCAGTAATCGCCGCAATGGTCGGCGGGGCGAAGTGTTTCAATATTTACCACCCCGTCCCCCCCAAATTCACCAATCGGTTTACCATTGCGAACCGGACGAAATTATTCACTTCACCGACAGATTAGAGTTTCTCAGAGTGCTTTTGCAGGTGAATTGGGTGCCCCCAGAATCCCTCATGGCGGCGGCAGTGCGGGAAGTCTACCGACTGCGAAAAGGCGATCGCCAATGGTTAGTGGATGTGGGTCGCATGATCAGCACCCTCCTCAAAGATGACTATGACCGACTCCGCTACATCCTGAGTCAGATTCATTGGTAGCCACAAAAAAAGAGGGAT
Source organism: Picosynechococcus sp. PCC 8807 (assembly GCF_001693295.1). Lineage (NCBI taxonomy): Bacteria > Bacillati > Cyanobacteriota > Cyanophyceae > Chroococcales > Geminocystaceae > Picosynechococcus > Picosynechococcus sp. PCC 8807. Next base: position 334,845 of record NZ_CP016483.1, on the reverse strand, counting down.
TACAATCAATCCCCCTCATTGTTTACCGCAATTTAGACTTTAATCTCGAATTTCTCTAGTCCCAACCATGGCGATCGAGATACTTTGCCACTGTTTGTACATCCTTATCACCCCGACCAGAACTGTTGATCACAATGCGCGGACTGCCCGACAACTGGGGACACAGGGTTTCTAAATAAGCAAAGGCATGGGACGTTTCCAGGGCGGGAATAATTCCTTCTAACTCGGACACCCGTCGGAAGGCAGCCACTGCATCTTGGTCAGTGACACTGTAATACTCAGCCCGACAAGTATCTTTGAGGTAGCTGTGTTCCGGGCCGACGCCAGGGTAATCTAAGCCCGCACTGATGGAATGAGCCTCGACAACTTGGCCTTCGGTGTCTTGCAATAGGTAGCTCATGGCCCCATGTAGGACCCCTGGTTTCCCTTGGGTGAGGGTGGCGGCGTGGTGACCACTGGTGATCCCAGACCCTTCGGCCTCAACACCAACTAAGCGCACGGTCGAATCTTTAACAAATTCGTGGAAAAGCCCCATGGCATTGGAACCTCCCCCCACACAGGCAATCAGAATATCCGGCAGACCACCCCATTTTTCTGCACATTGTTGGCGAGTTTCGGCACCAATGATCGCGTGGAAATCTCGCACCATCATCGGGTAGGGGTGGGGGCCAGCTACGGAACCGAGGATATAGTGGGTTGTCTCTACATTTGTTACCCAGTCCCGAATAGCCTCGGAGGTGGCATCTTTGAGGGTTCCAGTGCCCGCTTCTACGGGTTGGACGGTAGCTCCTAATAATTTCATCCGGAAGACATTGAGGGCTTGGCGTTCCATGTCCTGCACCCCCATATAGATAATGCATTCCAGCCCAAACCGGGCACAGACCGTCGCTGTGGCAACGCCATGTTGACCCGCACCAGTTTCGGCGATGATGCGTTTTTTGCCCATGCGTTTGGCGAGGAGGACCTGGGCGATCGCATTATTGATTTTGTGGGCACCCGTGTGGTTGAGATCCTCCCGTTTCAGGTAAATTTGCGGGCCAGAACCATCGGGGCGAGCATAGCGAGCCGTCAGCCGTTCCGCGAAATAAAGGGGACTGGGGCGACCAACATAATCTTTTAGCAGCCCAGCTAATTCTGCTTGAAAAGTCGGGTCGTTACGATACTGGGCATAGGCCGCTTCTAACTCAGCCAAAGCGGGCATCAAGGTTTCAGGCACATATTTACCACCATATTTCCCAAAACGCCCAAAGGCATCGGGTTGATTGGGGTTAAAGGTAGTGTCTTGGGGAGAAATGGGAGAAATAGTCACGGTGTCTGTATCAGGTGAAATCAACTAGGTCTGGGTCAGCTTTATTGTAACTTGATCAAACTCCCTCGCAGATACCCTAGAGCTGCTTCCTAGGCATTGTCCTTGGGGGAAGATTGCATCGGAAAGGAAAAGTAAAAAGTAGAGCCTTCACCAAAGGTAGAAGTCAACCAAATTTCACCACCATAACGGCGCACAATTTTTTTACAGACGGCGAGGCCAATGCCTGTCCCGGAATATTGACTCTGGGAATGGAGGCGTTTAAAAGCGTAGAAAATTTGCTCAAAATAATCGGCTTCAATGCCAATGCCATTGTCGTGGCAGCTAAAAACCCAGTGGTTATCGTTTTGGACGGCACTGATCCGAATCTGGGGGGGCACCTCTTCCCGGCAATATTTGAGGGCATTTTCGATTAAATTTTGGAAAATTTGACTGATTTGTAGAGGATTTCCCTGAATGGTGGGCAAGGAATCAATGGTGAGCTTGGCACTTTGTTGAGCGATCGCCGAACTGAGTCGATTACAAACCTGATGAACGATTAAATTACAATCTACGTCTACCGCCGTATTTTCTACTCGATCGACCCGCGAATAGGTTAAAAGATCTTCAATGAGCTGGGTCATCTGGCGCACGGAATCTTGGATCGCATTGAGGTAACTACTCCCTTTTTCATCCAGACAATTGCCGTAGCGCACCTGGAGCAGTTGAGACCAAGAGTAAATACTCGCTAAGGGTTGCTTCAAATCGTGGGAGGCAATATAGGCAAACTGTTCAAGCTCCTGGTTGGATTGTTCAAGTTTGATCTGCATTGCTTCGCGGGCCTTCATCTCTTGCCGGAGTCGCTCGTTGGCTAACTTGAGGGCCTGTTGATTTCGCTTGCGTTCGATGGCGTAGAGAATTGAGCGGAGTAATGTCTCTTGGTCAAAGGCGATATTTTTTTTGATTAAATAATCCTGGGCTCCTTGGTGCACCGCTTCGAGGGCTAACTCGGCATCATTGGTATTCGTCAGCACCACAATGGGAACGTCCGGAGCAATGCCCATCAGCATCGGGAGAGAGCTTAGGCCCTGGCTGTCGGGCAAGCTCAAATCGAGCAAAATCACGTCAAAGGTTTGGTCTTCAAGACAGGCGATCGCCTTTTCGAGGTGGGCAAAATGCACAATATCGCACTGCACCATCTCAATATCTGCCAGTAGATCCCCTAACAATTCAGCTTCCGCCAAATTATCTTCAATGAGCAGAATATGTAGATCATCTAAGTGCATAGTTTAGTCGCGACAGTTGGGGAAGTCAGGCCAAATTCACTTGCAATCTCGCTTTTTCACCCCAGGCTTTTCCCTTGAAAAGTGGCCGTTACCCGCCTACTTGCATCGATATCAGGAATCTATATTCCTTCGATTTACAACTGGTGCTGAATTTTCACGAGGATGATTTTTCCAGGAAAGTCACTATCTTACAATAACCTATTTAGGCTTTCCCCCATTGGTTAGATATTGATTAGATATCGTCATACTTTGTTTTACTAATCTCAAAATAATACGAAAACCAACCAAGATAGCAGTGTGGTCTTAAAAATTAAACTTAGAAAATCGAACTCGCATTGACTACCGACTACACTAAGATGCAATCTTTGCGGGTGAATACAGCTTCCCTTTGGGTATTTACGCCCGACGAACTTCTTAGCCAATGACCCAAGCAGTAGAAGCGACTACCATAGAAAACCAAAGGAGTGATTAAAATGTAAAGGAGTATGCTTACCCCTTTGCCAGAGTAAGTCACAGTTTAAATTGCACTCAATCACGTATAGAGATATAGCATCATGGGATTTTTAGATCGTCTTGGTCGTGTTGTTAAAGCCAACCTCAATGATATGGTCAGTAAGGCCGAAGACCCCGAAAAAATATTGGAACAGGCCGTTGCCGATATGGGGGAAAGTTTGGTGCAATTACGCCAGTCGGTGGCCCGGGCGATCGCCGCCCAGAAAAAAACTGAGCAACAGCTGATCAAAAACCAAACCGAAGCGACCACTTGGCAAAAGAAAGCAGAATTAGCCATTAAGAACGGTCGAGAAGATCTTGCCCGGGAAGCCCTAGTCCGGAAAAAAACCTTTGCGGACACCGCAGCAGTCCTCCAACAGCAACTGACCCAACAAAATGCCCAGGTAAAAACCCTCAAGGAAAACCTCCTTGCCCTAGAAAGCAAAATCCAAGAGGCCAAGACCAAAAAAGATATGCTCAAGGCCCGGGCCAATGCAGCGAAAGCGAATGCTCAGCTCCAGAGCACCATGAACAACATCGACACCAGCAGTGCGATGAGTGCCTTCGAGCGGATGGAGGACAAAATCATGGAACTCGAAGCCCAATCTGAAGCAACCAATGTCTTGGGTAGTGCCAGTTTAGATCAAGAATTTGCCCAACTCGAAGCCTCCAATTCCATTGATGATGAGTTGGCGATGCTCAAAGCGGCTTCCCAGGAAGCACCAGCCCTAGAAGCGGCCAAAATGGTGGATGAAATGGAAGAAGTATCCGATACTCCCGTCGAAACTCCCGAACCAACGGATGCTGATTTTGCGGCGGTGGATGCTGAGCTGGAGGCCCTACGCACCCAAATGAAAAATCTCTAGGATCTCGCCTTGAGGAGGGGATCTTTATCCTGGTTTTTGGGTCTTGAAACCTTACAAACATATTACTTGGCTGGGTAGAAGTCCAAAGAACTCCTACCTAGTTTGCTTATGGAGTTTTGTGGCTGTTCGTAAATCCATTGATCCAGCGATCGCCGAAAACTGTTAACGTAAGGAACTGTCTTCATTTTGTAAGTAATCAAGGAGTTCACCCCCTGTGAGTGGCAGCGTTTTGGAAATTACCGATTCCCAGTTTGAGCAGGAAGTCCTCAACGTCAATCAAGATATCTTGGTCTATTTTTGGGCCAGTTGGTGTGGGCCTTGTCGGTTAGTTTCGCCCTCGGTCAGTTGGGCCGCCCAGGAGTATGGCGATCGCCTAAAAGTCGTTAAGCTCGAAGTAGACCCCAATCCGGAAGCCGTTGCCCAATGCCAAGTGGAGGGGGTGCCGGCCCTGCGCTTTTTTAAGGCCCAGAAGGTTGTGGCGAGCCATGAGGGGGCGATTACGAAGCAGGGTCTTAAGGATTTTGTTGAAGCCCAACTGTAATATTTTTCAGCGATTTGATTTGCCCCTATGCATTTTTCCCAGCGGTTATCACGGCTTTCGGCAAATGTGTTTGCAGATATGGACCGGGCCAAGGCCAAGGCGGTGGCAGCGGGTCAGGATTTAATTGATCTATCCCTCGGCTCTTCTGATCTCCCTGCTTCAGCGATCGCCACGGAAACCATCGCCCAGGCATTAACAGACCCCCAAACCCATGGGTATGTCCTCCACCGCAATACCCAGGCTTTTCGGGAGGCGATCGCCACTTGGTACACCGAGCGTTATGGGGTCGCCGTTGATCCGAATACTGAAGTCTTGGCACTGATCGGTTCCCAGGAGGGGACGGCCCACCTGCCGCTGGCCTTGCTCGACCCCGGTGACTATGCTCTACTGCCGGATCCGGGTTATCCCTCCTATGCGGGTGGGGTGGCGCTGGCGGGTGGCGAAAGTTACTTTATGCCCCTCACCGCTGAACATCATTTTTTGCCGAAATTTGCGGCGATCCCCCAGGATATTTTGGCGAAAAGTCGCTTAATGATTCTCAGTTATCCCCACAATCCCACGACGGCGATCGCCACGCTCGATTTTTTCCGGGAAGCGGTGGCATTTTGCCAGGCCCATGATCTGGCACTGATCCATGATTTTCCCTACAATGACATCTATTTCGCTGGGGAAACGGCACCACCGTCGGTATTACAGGCCGATCCGGAAAAAACCTGTAGCATTGAATTTTTTACCTTTTCAAAGTCCTTTAATATGGGAGGCTTTCGTACTGCCTTTGCGGTGGGGAATGCCCAACTGATTGCAGCCCTACGCCAAATTAAGGCGGTGGTTGATTTTAACCAATACCAAGGAATTCTCAACGGGGCGATCACCGCTCTCCAACGAGATCAAGCCACCATCGCGGAAAACGTACGCGTTTACCAAGCCCGCCGGGATGCCCTCGTCGAAGCCCTCAATGACCACGGTTGGTCTGTACCCAAGCCTGGGGCGACCCTCTATGTGTGGGCCAAGTTGCCAGAAGCTTGGTCAGGAACTTCTTTGGAATTTTGTACCCAATTGGTGGCTCAAACGGGCATTGCCCTGTCGCCAGGATCAGGGTTTGGTAAAACAGGGGAAGGCTATGTCCGCTTTGCCCTCGTTCAGGAACCAGCGGTACTGCGGGAAGCCGTGCGCCGGATCCAAACATTCCTTTCGCCACAACCATGACATTGACGCAGGTCTGGGGTTGTCTAATCATTTTCACTTTAATCCCAACCCTCGGTGCAGTTTGTATTTTGCCCTGGGGCGATCGCCATCCCCCTAGGCAACTGTTGGGAGATTGTCTCCTGGGGATAATTGTGGTGCTCTTCACCCGGTATTTTTTCCCGTACCAATCCCCTTGGGAACTCATCAGTCTTTTAGCTTTTATGATGGGCCGCTATTGGCGCACCCAAGACTTAGCTTTTGCGGCGGTGTGGGGAGGCTTGTTACTCCATGATTGGCAGATTACCCCCATTGTCAGTTTTATTGGCTTGGTGGGCTTGACGGTATTTCGACAAATTCGCCTGGGGATCTGGGCCGTTTTGACTTTGATTTTTGTGGCTCTCACGATCCGCCACGGTGCGGTGCCGGGCTATTGGGTCGCGGCGATCGCCCTGGGGGGACTCCTGGGCTGGTTAAGTCAACAGACAACAAATAGTCGGCAAGTTTGGCAAATTTTTCGGCCTGAATCCGGCTTTCTCTCCCTCGATCAGCGCCTCAGTAGCCCCCAAGTGGGCCAGGATGCGGCGACCCTCAGTCAATTGAAATATTTGGGTTATCCCGTTTTGCCAGGGTGGGTGCTGAAACCAGGGGATGATTTTAAACGACTGGTTGATTTACTAAAACCCAGTGGCGATCGCCCCTATATGGTGCGTCTCTCCAGCGAAAAAGTCCTTCCCAGATTTCAGATTCCCACGGAGCAACTCACCAGCCCAGAAGCCTTGGAAGTTGCCCTGGTGAATGGCTTTAGTCAAACGGCAGTGGGGAAACAAGCACTGCTGGTGCAAGCCCAACCCACCGTGCAATGGTCTGGCATTACCTACAGTCGCCCACCGCTCCCCTACAAGCGCCAGGATCCCCTCACAGAAGTTGTCCGAGATTTTATTACGCCGCTCGTAATTGGAGAAGGCCAATTTTTGCTGTACTACGGTCTGGATTCACCCCAGCCCCTGGGCGGGAAACCCTATGCTAACCACCCTCCCCTGGATATTTTGCAGGAAGTGGCCCACCTCAGCCGTCAGTTGGAACATCAACAGGGCAGCCCCCAGGCCCTGGAATGGTGTTTTACGGGCCAGGATATTTGGATTTTGCGGGTGCGGCCGATCTATCATCTCCATCCGGTCTGGACGAGGGAAGAGATTGCGAGCCATTTCCCCAAACCTTTATCCCCTTTGAGCGCTTCCCTATTAGAGGTCACGGCACCAGGGGCGATCGCCAGTATCTATGATGCCCTGTGGGAAGGGCGCGAAAATCTCCAGAACATCGCCTTGATTTCCCATCATCGGGGATATAGCTATCTCAATCGCAGCTTTTGGGAGCGGGTCTGCCGCCGGGAAAATTTTGAATTTAGCGACCTCCAATCCCGGCTGGGCTGTCTGCTGTTTGGCCTGCGCCATCCTCTGTTCTGTTACCGCTATTTGCGTTGGGATTGGCAATGGTACCCAGAGTTTCAGCAGGAAGCGGAGCGCCTTTGTTATCCCCTGCTAAAAACGATCAAAATGATCAGCCGCAATGATCTTTCGACCCTCAGCCTGGCGGACTTGGTGCAAAATGTCGAGCAAATTACAGAGATGCTGGAACTCCTGCTTGGCTATTGGCTCCGGGGCGAGGTGATTCTTTGGCGTCGCCGTTTGACCACAGGGCTGTCCCATTTTCTGCCGCCGCTCCCCCCCAAATTCCAAGCCCTCAATCAGTTGGCCGTGGATATCCGGGGGATCCTCCGCACCACAGGGGAACCACGCCAGGGGGTCGTTGAACCCTTTACACGGGCGGCTTTATTTGCCCAACTCGCAGAGCTACCCGATGGTGAACATTTGTTTGGTCGTTTAAATCAGTGGCTGAAGGAGCATGGGGATGGGGCAGATTTCCCTTGGGAGTTGGCCCAGCGGCGCTGGCGAGAAGATTCGGGGACGATCCGCCAACAATTAACGGATTTAGTGAACCAGCCGCGCACCGCCATTTCTCCCCTTGACCTTAGCTCCGCCCAGCGCCAACTCCAGCAGATCTACCGTCAACAGGAAGCGGTGAGAGGGCTTTGTGAAACGTTCTTGGCTCAGTTGCGCTGGCATTTTTTGGCGATCGCCCAGATTTGGCAAAACCAAGGTTATCTAGAGCAGCCCCAGGATATTTTTTGGCTCAAGCTCCCGGAGGTAAAGGCCTTAATTAATGCCCCCCAATCCCAGGAGTTTTCCCGCCTCCAGCTCAAAATTCAATATCGGCGATCGCAAATGAATCTAAACCAAGAGCAGGGGCTTCCCCCAGAGATTATCTACGGTCAATTGACCACGAAAGAAGATGTTTCGAGTAGTTGTTTTTTACAAAAACTCCAGGGTCAAGCGGTGAGTAGTGGCTCGGTGATTGGCCGTGTCCATCGCTGTTTACCTGGGGAAAGGGTCATGTCCTGGAGTCCCAATGATATTTTGGTGACCACTTACATTGATGAACATTTTCTAGAGCATCTCAAGGAGGTCAGCGGCATTATCACAACCCAGGGGGGCATGCTCTCCCAGGGAGCAAGTTTGGCCCGCCAACACCAAATTCCGATGGTTGCTAATGTCGCCATGGCCCTTGAGCTTCTCCAACCAGGCCAATGGGTACGCCTCGACGGTCGCCTGGGTCAGGTGGAACTTTTAGATCCAGAAGCCCTGTCTACGGATGCGAATTAGTTGCCCACGTAGCAGGTTACAATCGCTGAAGTTTTTTACTTAAAATACTCCAATTTGCCCATGTCGCCCCTTGATTCTGTTCGTCGTTGGTACTACAGCTATGAGAAATTCCCAAAAACCACGGGGATCATTTCGGCGATCGCCTTGGGTCTCCTGGGGGGACTCGCTTTTTTTTGGCACCTTGGCGCTGTGGGCCTCGTGGATGAAACGGAACCCATGTTTGCGGATGCGGCCCGACGGATGTTAGCCACAGGGGATTGGATTACGCCCTATTACAACGATGCCACCCGCTTTGATAAGCCGCCCCTGGTGTATTGGCTGATGGCGATCGCCTACAAAATTGTTGGGGTGAATGCCTGGGGGGCCAGATTACCCTCTGCCTTTGCGGCCCTTGGTTTAATGGTCTTAGTCTTTGTGGTACTGCGTCAGTTTGGTTTTGGCACAACAACGGCGGCCCAAAGTCCTGAAGCTCCTAATACCCAACGCAAACTCTGGCTGGCAGCTTGGATCGGCAGTAGCTTAATCGCCTTGAACTTACAAACCATTGTCTGGGCGCGGCAGGGGGTCTCCGATATGCTCCTTAATGGCTGCTTTAGTGGGGGCTTGATTTGTTTTTTCTATGGTTATGGTAGCGGCGGACAGCCGATCAATCGCTGGTTACCCAATAGCTGGTACATGGCGGCTTACGCGTTATTTGCCTGTGCAGTCTTGACCAAAGGGCCGGTGGGGATCGTAGTGCCGGGACTTGTGATCATGCTCTTTTTGCTCTATGTCGGCAAGTTTCGCGAGGTACTGCTGGGGGAAGCGAAACCCTTGACTGGGGCTTTGATCTTCACGGCGATCGCCTTACCTTGGTTTGTCCTGGTGACTCTTCGCAATGGCCAAGCGTACATTGATAGTTTTTTTGGTTACCACAATTTTGATCGGTTTACGGGGGTGGTCAATGGCCACGATGCTCCCTGGTATTTTTATTTTCCAGTGGTATTGGTGGGGTTTTTGCCCTGGTCTGTGTATCTACCAGCGGCGATCGCCCGACTCAAGTTACATCGTCCGGCCCGTTGGCGGCAGGAAGCGCGTTCTACCCACCTTGCCGTCTTTGCAAGCATTTGGTTTGGGGTGATTTTTGGCTTCTTTACCATCGCCGTCACCAAACTACCGAGTTATACGATTCCCCTCTTGCCCGCCGCCGCAATTTTGGTGGCGTTGTTTCTCAGCCATGTTATTGAAACGCCCCGGCAACCCTCGACAGGATTCCGTTGGAGTGCGATCGCCAATGTGGGGCTGTTGCTGATTCTCAGCGGGTTTATGATCTATAGTCCCCAAGTCATTGGTTATGATCCTGCGGCCCCGGATCTGGCTACGACCTATGCCCAATCAAACCTTGCTTGGTGGGGCTTTGGGATTTGGCTCCTGGGGGCGGTTGTTCTTGCGGTTTGTGTGTGGCGATCGCGCCTGGGAATCTGGCTAGCTAATGGGGCGATTATGGTGGCATTTATTGTCTTTGTTTTACTACCCGCCAGCACCTTGCTGGATCAAGCTCGCCAAGCCAGTCTCCGGGAAATTGCCGATACCATTACAGTCCAGCAGCGGCCTGACGAAACAGTGATGATGGTGGGGTTTGAAAAGCCGAGCCTCGTCTTCTATACAGGCCAAGATATTCTCTTTATTGACGATGATAAAGAAGAGGAACTCGCCGCCATCGACAGCACCTTAACCCAGGCCAATTCTTCTTTTCTGTTGGTGGTGCGCACATCCACCCGCCCAGAACTTCCCCTAGGGGACAAAACCCTTGATCTCCTCCTGGAAAGATCGCCCTACGAACTGTTGCGGGTACAAAAATAATACTGGCGCTAAATTTCCGGTAAAATCTCAGCCTATTTTGACAAAAGATGTTACCGTAACCCCAAGCAAGCAAAAAATTAAGCTTATCTTTATAATTGTCCCATTATTAAAAGAAAGCTATCCTTTAACTTAAGCTTATTTCGATGTTGGTCGGTCTACTTTGGTTTCTAAACTCTCCCTTTATCTAGTTACACCTCCTGGTTTTCAACCCGGAAAAATTGAAGCTCAATTGACAGGCGATCGCTATCAGATCAAGCTCCTTGACTATGGCCAAAAATTCCTGGCATTTCTTGAGGCAAATAAAGAACAAATTGACTGCCTTGTGGTTGTTCAAGGAAAAGAAAACCAAGACTATTTTGAGCGCTTAACTCAGAGTGGAATTTTACTCCCCTGTGTCTTTCTTGGGCCGACCACCGCCTGTGAAATTTCCCAAGAAGATGTCTCCGAACAGCTTTACCATAGTGCCGAAAAATACCTAGATTTTGCCAATCTCGAAAACTTATCGTTGACCATCGACCAGGCGATCGCCCAATTTTTGCACCTCGCCCCAAGCTGTGCCCTGAGCGACAAACCCCAAGATCCCCACCACAGCGATCCCGATAAAACCCACCAAGCTTTTTTACTGTTACAACAGCGCCGTCTCGCCGAAAAATTACGGGAACGATTAGGCTATCTCGGCGTTTATTACAAGCGCAATCCCAAATATTTTTATCGCAGTCTTTCCCCCGAAGAACAGCAAGAATTTCGGGAACAATTTGTCGCCGATTATCGCGATATTGTCCTAAGCTACTTCAGTGGCGATCTCCCCACAAATCAAGCCATTGATCAATTTGTCAATCAGGCTTTTTTTGCCGATGTTTCTGTCTCTTATATCCTCGAAACTCACATGAAGTTAATGGACGAATTCGCCCAACAGCTCAAACTTGAAGGGAGAAGCGAAGAAATCCTCCTAGACTATCGCCTTACCCTCATCGATATCGTCGCCCACTTGTGTGAAATGTATCGCCGTTCTATCCCCCGTGAAGATCTACCTTTTGAACTTCTATTTCGGATAGACTAGGATGAAATCATTCCCCTCCACGACGCCTAGCACCTAACCCTATTCCTACCCACATCAGCCTTGTCTATGAACCTCCTAAAGAAAACTTATGTTTTAAAGCTTTATGTGGCTGGCAATACCCCCAACTCTGTCCGCGCCCTCAAAACCTTAAAAAATATTTTAGAAACCGACTTTAAAGGGGTCTATGCCCTAAAAGTAATTGATGTCCTCCAAAACCCCCAACTAGCCGAAGAAGATAAGATTTTGGCGACACCAACCCTCTCCAAAGTGCTTCCACCCCCCGTCCGTAAGATCATCGGTGACCTCTCCGACCGAGAAAAAGTATTGATCGGTCTCGATCTCCTTTACGAAGAGTTTTTAGAACGGGAAGAAGAGCTTTAAGAACAGGAGCACTTTCTAGTAGGATAAAGCCATTTGATTTCGTATACTTCCTTCGTCTTGTTGGGTCATCAGGCTATGCCGTCCAAAAAGATGGCGTTTCAAGCGCTTGCTCTCCCTGCATTAGGACAACCCTAGTTAAATCTCTTCATTTTTTTATTTATATCTCCAGTCCCTAAGTCGTAATGAATCAGCCCACCTCCTCTAATAACGGTGCCATCAAAGGCGTCCAAAAAATCCGCACCCTCATTGAAGGTCTCGATGAGATTAGTCATGGTGGTTTACCCTCCGGCAGAACAACCCTAGTGAGTGGTACTTCGGGGACTGGGAAGACCTTATTGGCAATCCAATTTCTCTACCATGGCATCAAGCATTTCGATTACCCAGGGCTTTTTGTCACTTTTGAAGAATCCCCCCGAGACATTATTCAGAACGCCCATAGTTTCGGCTGGGATCTCCAAAGTCTCGTTGATGAAGGTAAGTTATTTATCCTAGATGCCTCCCCCGATCCCGATGGTCAGGAAGTGGTGGGTAACTTTGATCTATCTGCTTTGATTGAACGGATTCAATACGCGATTCGCAAATACAATGCCAAGCTTGTTTCCATTGACTCGGTGACAGCGGTTTTTCAACAATATGATGCCGCCCCCGTCGTCCGCCGGGAAATTTTTCGCCTGGTTGCGCGATTGAAACACCTTGCGGTCACTTCAATCATGACCACGGAAAGACTGGATGAATATGGTCCTGTGGCCCGCTTTGGGGTCGAAGAATTTGTCTCAGATAACGTGGTGATCCTGCGGAATGTCCTAGAAGGGGAACGGCGGCGACGCACCATTGAAATCCTTAAGCTGCGGGGAACAACCCACATGAAGGGGGAATATCCCTTCACGATCACCAACGACGGGATCAATATTTTCCCACTGGGGGCAATGCGTCTGACCCAGCGGTCTTCTAATGCACGGATTTCTTCTGGAGTGGAAACCCTGGATAAGATGTGCGGCGGCGGTTTCTTTAAAGATTCGATCATCCTAGCCACGGGAGCCACAGGTACTGGAAAGACTTTACTCGTAAGTAAGTTCCTCGAAGAAGGTTGTCGGCGCGGCGAACGGGCGATCCTGTTTGCCTATGAAGAGTCCCGGGCACAGTTATCGCGCAATGCCTCTTCCTGGGGGATTGATTTTGAGGAGATGGAACGCAAAGGGTTGCTCAAGTTACTCTGTTCCTATCCAGAGTCGGCGGGCCTGGAGGATCACTTACAGATGATTAAGTCAGAAATTTCTGAATTTAAGCCGTCCCGAATTGCGATTGACTCACTATCAGCGTTAGCGCGGGGCGTGACCAATAATGCGTTCCGCCAATTTGTGATTGGGGTAACGGGCTACGCGAAACAGGAAGAGATCACGGGCTTCTTTACGAATACAACGGATCAGTTTATGGGGGCCCACTCGATTACGGAATCCCACATTTCGACGATTACGGACACGATTTTGATGCTGCAATATGTCGAGATTCGTGGCGAGATGTCCCGGGCGATCAACGTCTTTAAGATGCGGGGATCTTGGCATGACAAGGGCATTCGGGAATACACCATCAGTGAAGGTGGGGCAGCGATTAAGGATTCTTTCCGAAACTACGAACGGATTATTAGTGGTTCGCCGACCCGGATTGCCGTGGATGAGAAGTCGGAGTTGTCACGGATTATGCGGGGTGTACAGGATAAGACCTTGCCGGAGTAACCCCTACCCCCTCTGCCTAGCGGCATCTCCCCCAGGGGAGCAGCCCCCTCTACCCTTCGGGTATCTCTCCCAAGGGAGAATATTTTTGGGGGAGAAGAGGCGATCGCCTCTTTCTTTTTACACAGATTTAATCCCGACTATTTTTATCGGGTATGATTGACGACAATTTTAGAACTGTTTACTATGGCTTTCAATTAAGCATTCAGCATTCATGGAAACGGAGAAAACCCTAATGACGCAAGCAACCCTTGATACCGCCGTCGCCTCCCTCGACACCGCCAACTTCACCGCCCTCGCCTGTAAGGAATGTGGCGCTGAGTACGAACCCAAAGCCCTCCACGTGTGTGAGTTTTGCTTTGGCCCCCTCGAAGTGAAGTACGACTACGAGAAAATCGCCAGCAAAGTGAGCCGTGAAAGCATCGAAGCTGGCCCCAAGTCCATCTGGCGTTACAAAGAATTTTTACCCGTTGCTGGGGAACCCATTGATGTGGGCACTGGTTTCACCCCCCTCCTCAAAGCAAATCGTTTGGCCCGTCGCCTCGGCATCAAGGAGCTCTACATTAAAAATGACGCGGTGAATATGCCCACCCTGAGCTTCAAAGATCGGGTGGTATCCGTTGCCCTGACCCGCGCCCGCGAATTAGGTTTCTCGACCGTTTCCTGTGCTAGCACTGGTAATTTGGCAAACTCCACAGCGGCGATCGCCGCCCATGCCGGATTAGACTGTTGCGTCTTTATCCCCTCCGACCTCGAAGCCGGGAAAGTCCTCGGCACGCTGATCTACAATCCCATTCTGATGGCCGTCCACGGCAACTATGACCAGGTGAATCGCCTTTGTTCTGAAGTTGCCAACTCCCACGGCTGGGGCTTTGTGAATATCAACCTCCGCCCCTACTACTCCGAAGGTTCCAAGACCCTGGGCTATGAAGTCATCGAACAACTTGGCTGGGAACTCCCCGACCACGTGGTTGCGCCCCTGGCTTCCGGTTCCCTCTTCACCAAGATCTACAAAGGCTTTAACGAATTCGTCAAAGTCGGTCTTGTTGAAGACAAAGCGGTTCGCTTCAGTGGCGCCCAGGCAGAAGGTTGTTCCCCCATTTCCCAAGCTTACAAAGAAGGCCGCGACTTCATCACCCCCGTTAAGCCCAACACGATCGCCAAGTCCATTGCGATTGGCAACCCGGCCGATGGTGTCTACGCCGTAGAAATCGCCAACAAGACCAACGGCAACATTGAAGACGTCACCGATGCTGAAATTGTTGACGGCATCAAACTCCTTGCTGAAACAGAAGGCATTTTCACCGAAACTGCTGGTGGCACCACCATTGCCGTTTTGAAAAAACTCGTCGAAGCAGGCAAGATCAACCCCGACGAGAAGACAGTCGTCTACATCACTGGGAACGGCCTCAAGACCCAAGAAGCAGTACAAAATGCTGCTGGTGAACCCCTCACCATCGAAGCCAACCTCGAAAGTTTCGAGCAGGCTCTTGATCGTGCCCGTACCCTCGAGCGTCTAGAGTGGCAGCAAACTTTGGTATAGTTGCTGTTCTAAATTGGGTCTTTTCTCATTGTCACTGCACGGTAGATCTGACCCAATCCCTGTTCCTTATCGTTTAGTTTTAAAAAAATTTGTCTGACTCAAAATGGCAATTAAAGTTTTAGTTCCAACTCCCCTCCAAAAGTTTACGAAGGATCAACCCACCGTTGAATGCGCTGGTTCTTCCATTAAAGAATTGCTCGATTCCCTAGAAGCAAACTGCCCCGGCATTAAGGCTCGCCTCTGTGATGAACAGGGCAATCCTCGACGCTTTTTAAACCTCTACGTCAATGAAGAAGATATCCGTTTTCTGAACGGTGTCGATACTGCTCTAAATGACGGTGATGAGGTCAGCATTGTACCCGCTGTGGCAGGGGGCTAAAGTTTCGAGTAATAACCATGAATGCTTTTTTACGGGGGAAGAATACTTCCCTCGTTTTTTATTTTTTGATTTGTTGATGACATTTGATTCGATCAAAAATAGGCTAATTTTTAGCTGACTTTATAAGCAAAAGTTGACCTTGAAATTAAAAATTGATCTCATAAAAAAGCCACAAATGCAAAAACGTCATGATACATTTAAATAATTGCATGGAGCAAAGTTATTAAAATCCAGCAATCCTATCGATCTTGATTGGAAGTTTTATGTCATCATTTCCCCGGCGGGCATCTATTCGATTAAAAAAACGTTCTAATACAGCAATTTTGAGGCGGTGGCGACGCAAATTTTATACGCTGCAACAGAGCCGTAGACATCAACCCAGCTTCTCCCGACAACATATTGGTTTGTCATTTTTAGGCAGTTTTATTGGTATTTCGACCCTGGCTTACATCTCGGTTTATAGTTCCTATCCTTTGATTGCGGCTCCCTTTGGGGCCACGGCCGTACTGGTATTTGGGGTGCCGGATAGTCCATTAGCCCAGCCCCGCAACGTGATCATGGGGAATGTAATTGGGGCTTGCAGTTGTGTGGTGTTATTTCACTTGTTCGGAGATGCTCCCTGGGTCATGGGTTTGGCGGTGGCAGTGACGATTAAGCTCATGCAACTGACCCGAACCGTCCATCCGCCTTCGGGGGCCGTAGCCTTAATTGGTATTTTGAGCCATGCGTCCTGGCAATTTATTTTGACGCCTGCTTTATGCGGTTCTGTGTTGATTGTGTGGTTGACGGTAATTTTTAGTCGTGTGGTGCCAGGACGTCCTTATCCAAAGCACTGGCTTTAGGTTGAACTAAAAAAACGCTACTTTTGTTAGGCGAATGAGGGCTAGAGTTCGTTGAAAATGACGACGGATGTTTGGATTTGGCTCGAAATTTTTGTGGTGACATCGCCCACAGCTAGGCCTCCGGCGGTACGGTAACGGGTAGAGTGCAGAATGACAAGGTCGAAGTCTTTGGCGTCATGGAGAATTGCCTTGGCCACGTCGTGGTAACGGATGATCCGAATCTGCATTTTGGTGGTGATTCCGGCATTTTGCAGGGCATTTTCTAGGTCGGCTTTGAGTAGGTTGCGTTGGTCTTTGGTCATCCAGGTTTCGCACACATGGAAGACGGTGACTTCGGCTTGGTTGGCGATCGCCAAAAGTTCTGCAAATTGCACTATCTGTAAATTTTGGGCTGAGATCCCTTTGAAGGGCACCATGATCCGCCGCAAATTTTTCGGGTCATCCAAGAGACGCACGACCGCCACCGGGCAATGGGCCGACCAGCAAACATTATGAATTAAAGTCCCCAGGAGCCTGGCTTTGAGGCCCTCGGTTTTCCCCCAGCCCATCAAAATTAAGTTGGCATTTTCTTCCCGGGCCACGCGACTGATCCCGGCGGCCACATCGTCATCGATGCGAATTTTTGGTTGCATCGTAATTTGCAGTTGCTCCCCCTGGGCGATCGCCTCTTGGAGTAAGCTTTGACTCCGGTCGATCCCCGTCATCACTGCCGGATCATCCATGTGGGCGTGGCCCGTCACAATCGACACAGGCATCACAACCCCTTGACGAATGCGGGTTAAAAGCCCTGCTGCTTCGAGTAAATAATCCTTGGTGCTGGGATTGGCAATGGGTACAACAATTTTGAACCGATCCGTCGATGGCGACACCTTAACCGTTGTCAGGGCAAGATCCTTGCCAATACTGGGTAATAAACGACCAAAACGACGGGTTAACACCGGCCCCAGCATCGAAGTGACTAGCATCAGCACGATCACCGCATTAAATACCGATTCGCTGATCAGTCCCACCCGGAAACCAACCAAGGCCGCCGCCAGGGTTGCCGCCACCTGGGGGATCGACAACGACCACATCGTGAGGGTTTCGGCCCAGCTATAGCGATAAATCTGTTTGGCGATCGCCGCCGCAATAAATTTAGACAACAACAAGCCACCTACAATCGAAAACGTGAGGGGAAACTCATAGAGCAAATTATTAATAAATGCCGGAATATCGAGCAATAACCCCATCCCCACAAAAAAGAACGGAATAAATAGCGTACTGCCCACAAATTCAATTTTTTCCTCTACCGGGCTTTTGCCGACCACATCATTGACCGCCAAACCCGCCAAAAAAGCCCCCACAATTTTATCCACATTGATCACCTGGGCACCCACTGACGCGAGGAAGACAGCCAGCAAAATAAATAAAAATTGATTGCCCTCTTCATCCCCATTGCGCTGGAAAAATTCTCGACCAAGCCAAGACAGACCGAAAAGTACCAAAGCTCCGTAGCCCACCAATAACGCCAGTTGCAAGACCAAAGAAGCCGTAGAAAAATCGCCCTGGTGAATCGACACACAGATCGCCAGCACCAAAAGAGCCGCAATGTCTGTAAAAATCGTCGCGCCAATCGTGACCGTTACACTCTCATTATTGAGAATCCCCAAACGGTTAATAATTGGGTAACCCAGCAACGTATGGGAAGCCAATAAAGATCCAATAAGAATTGCCGCATTCCAACCAAAATCGAAACTTAGGCCGACCACCGTTCCCATCGTTAACGGCACAATAAATGTCAGAAAACCAAAGCCAATGGAGCGATCCTGGGTTTTCCGAAACTCCGCCAAATTAATTTCCAATCCGGCCACAAACATCAGGTAAATTTTGCCCACTTCCGAGAATAAAACCATTGTTTCACTCTCTGAGTCGAGGAGGCCTAGGGCATTTTCACCAAGGATAATCCCTGCAAAGAGTAAGCCCACCAAGCCAGGTAAATTCAGCCGTTCAAAAATAGGGGGAATGGTCAGGGAGACTAACAGCAGCAGAATAAACGTAAAAATCGGATTTTCTGTGATGTATTGGATCGATTCGGCAACCATGGCAGTCCGAGAAAAAGGCTAGCCTCCCAGTGTAGCGGAAGAAGTTTATAACGAAAATAAATTGTCGATTTTATGGCAAAAACAGGGAATTTTGGCCCTTAAGCTTGCTCAAATTTCCCTACAGAGAGAAAAGGGCATCGCCGCTTTTAGGCCCAGGAAACGTTAAACTTGAAATAAATTGTTACATTTCAGAAAAATCCAAATTATGGCTGCAACCGTTGAAATTTATACTTGGAGCACCTGTCCTTTTTGTATCCGGGCCAAGCATCTCCTCGACAGTAAACAAGTGGAATATACAGAGTATTGCATTGATGGCGATCGCCAAGCGCGGGAAGCGATGACGGAACGGGCCAATGGCCGCAGTAGCCTCCCCCAGGTTTTTATTAACGATCAGCATGTGGGCGGCTGTGATGATCTCCATGAACTAGAGTACCAAGGCAAACTCGACGATCTCCTGATGCAGGCAGCTTAAATTTGGCCAGCACTAATTTCCCCAACCCTCGGCTGCAGTCTGGGGGTTTTTGTTTGGTTATTTTTGAATGTTCTGGCTCGTTAGCTCTGGATAACCCGCTTTGATCAGGGCTTCATCCCGGATGCGGCAGGAGTCACATAAGCCGCAGGGATGTTCTCCCCCTTGGTAACAAGACCAAGTTTCGGCAATGGGAACCCCCAATTTCACTGCCTTTTGGATAATTTCTACTTTGGTATCAAGCACAAGGGGCGCAACCAATTGGGGCGCGTGACCTTCAATGCCAACTTTAGAAGAGAGATCCGCTAACTTCTGGTAGGCGGCGAGATATTCGGGGCGACAGTCGGGATAACCGGAATAGTCTACGGCATTGATCCCCAGGTAGATCGCTTCGGCTTGTTTCGCTTCTGCTAGGGAAAGGGCGATCGCCAAAAATACTGTATTACGACCGGGGACATAAGTCGAGGGAATATCTCCTGTCTGGACACCACTTTGGGGAATCGCTTGGTTAACGTCAGTTAGGGAAGAGCCGCCCCACTGGGACAAATTCACATCCATGATGAAATGCTCGGTGATCCCTAAATGTTCGGCAATTTTCTGGGCGGCGACCAATTCTCGGCTATGTTTTTGACCATAACGAAAGGAGAGAGCAAACACTTCATAGCCATCGGCGATCGCCTGGGCGGCACTGGTGGCCGAATCCAAGCCACCGGAGAGTAAAACAACAGCCCGTTTCATCTAGCGCACCCCCAGAAACTTATGGGTTTGCAGACCAAGACGCCATTCGGGGTGAGCCAGAATATAGTCGAAAATAAGGCTCTGACTGGCGGGATTTTCCCATTGGGGTTGGAGATATTGCGGAATCTCTGCGGCAATTTTTTGGGCTTGGGTTTCGGCCCACTGGAAATCGGTGGCTTGATCGATCACGACCTTTAATTCACTGACATGATCGTAAATTTCCGGCAAAGGCGCTTTAAAGGGTTTTGGCGAAAGGGTCAGCCAATCAAAATGACCGCTGAGGGGATGGGCACCGGAGGTTTCTAGGTGGAGCGGCAAACCCGTTTCTTTTAAACCCGTCGTCAAAGGATAAAGGTCATGCATCAAAGGTTCGCCACCAGTAATCACAATGATCTTCGGCTGGGCCACTTGCACTTGATCTCTTAATTGACCAACGGAAACTTGGGGATGACGTTTCGGATTCCAGGAAATTTTTGTGTCACACCAGGGGCAACCCACATCACAACCGGCGAGGCGAATGAAAAAAGCTGCTGTGCCAAACCAAAAGCCTTCCCCCTGGATCGAATGAAAGGTTTCTACGACGGGATAGGTGAAGGAGGCAATCTCTAAAGAATCAGCGAAATCAAGCAAGGGTCGCGGTACAGTACGAAGGGCCATGGCCTTGGGCAACAAAAAATAACACAGGGTTACTACTGTATTCTAAAAGGCGATCGCCTGTCTCCGGGGCAAAATCCAGAGATCCCCTAGGAGATGCGATAAAGTAAGAATTTGCCTGCCGATTCTGTTTTGTGCGCCGTCACCATGGTTAAACCTGCTTCCACCGATACCACCGCTATTTTTCGCATCCTCGATGCCAACCTTGACCGAGCCAGGGAGGGACTGCGCATTGTTGAAGAATGGTTTCGATTTGGCTTGAACCATGCTGAACTGGCCGCCCGTTGCAAGGAAATGCGCCAAACCCTGGCCCAATGGCATCACGACGAATTGCGCGCCGCACGGGATACGCCCAACGATGTAGGCACCAGCCTCAGTCATCCCCAGGAAGAAGGCCGCACGGATCTTAATCATTTGCTCCGGGCCAATCTTTGTCGGGTCGAAGAAGCGCTCCGGGTGCTAGAAGAGTACGCCAAACTCTACAAAACGGAGATGGCGATCGCCTGTAAACAGATGCGGTATCAGGTCTATACCCTCGAAAGTCAACTCTTTAGCCCCCAACTGAAACAACGTCTCGAAAAAGCACGACTTTATCTAGTGACTTCTCCCCACGAAAAGCTCTTGGCAGTGACCGAAGCAGCTCTCCAGGGGGGCGTTGAAATTGTGCAATACCGTGACAAAGAAACCCCCGATGAACAACGGTTTGCCAATGCGATCGCCCTGAAAAAATTATGCGATCGCTACCATGCTTTATTCCTCGTCAATGACCGTGTGGATCTTGCCCTAGCCGTGGATGCCGACGGCGTTCACCTCGGCCAAACGGATTTACCCATTGCCACGGCCCGCCAACTCCTTGGCCCCGATAAAATTATTGGCCGCTCCACCACCAATCCCCAGGAACTCGAAAAAGCATTGAGTGAAGGAGCGGATTATGTGGGTGTTGGCCCCGTGTATGAAACCCCTACTAAACCGGGGAAAGCCGCTGCGGGTCACAGTTATGTCAGCCATGCCAGGGAAAATTGTCCTGTGCCCTGGTTTGCGATCGGCAGCATTGACACCGAAAATCTCGGCGAGGTTCTGGCCGCCGGAGCCGAACGGGTTGCAGTGGTGCGGGCACTGATGCAGAGTGAAGACCCGACCCTGACAGCTCAGTTTTTTGCGGCCCAATTACACCGCCAACAAACCCTACAAAACCTTGAGGAGGCCACGGCATAAATGATCGATGTTTGGGTGAATGGTGAACTAAAAACCATTGCGAGTGAGTTATCTTTACCCCGCTGTCTTGAGCAATTGGGCATGAATCCACGCCTTGTGGCAGTGGAATACAACGGCGAAATTTTGCACCGTCAACGTTGGGAACATACCTTGATTCAAGCAGGCGATCGCCTAGAAATTGTCACCATTGTTGGTGGTGGCTGAGGCTGAAACCGTTACACTACAAAGCAACACACCTTCAACTCCTTGAGCGAAAAATGAGTCAAACCGTAAACTGTGCCGTTGAGTGCGTCAATGGTTGCATCCTAGGGGAAGACTGCCCCAACAAAGAATATGCGGCCCAAGCCAGCGAATTTGTGCAGACCGTCTCCATCGACAAAATGCACGAAATCGCCGAAGCGGCGCGCCTCAAGAAAATGATGGAACCCCCCAAATGGGTAATCCCCGACGAAATTTAGACTGCTTTTACCTTGGTTTTCCGGTTGAACCATGACCCAAACCATCGATCATGATTTGTTGTTTAAGGAGTTGCTGACGACCTTTTTCTGGGATTTTCTCGCCCTTTTTGCGCCGGAAATCCTCGAAACAGCCGAGCAGAACTCCTTAACTTTTCTTACCCAAGAAGTTTTCAATGACCTACCTGGCCAAACGCGTCGCAATGTAGATATTGTGGCGAAACTTCACTTTCGCGGCCAAGAGACTTGTTTTCTCGTACACGTTGAAAATCAAGCAACCTCCCAAGCAGATTTTGCGGAACGGATGTTTCTCTATTTTGCGCGGTTGTACGAAAAGTATCGTTTACCCATTTACCCCATTGCCTTATTTTCTTACCGCTCTCCCCAGAGGCTAGAACCGGAAACTTTTTCGGTGGCTTTTCCTTCCAAGGAAATTCTCAGGTTTTCTTTCCAGACTATTCAATTAAACCGCTTGCCATGGCGTGACTTTCTCCGCCAACCAAACCCCGTTGCGGCTGCGCTCATGGCAAAGATGAACTTTAGCTCGGAGGAACGCCCAAAGGTCAAGTTAGAATGTTTACGGATGATTGTGACGCTTCGTTTAGATTCGGCCAGAATTCATTTGTTGTCGGGTTTTGTGGATACCTATCTGAGGTTAAATATGGCAGAGCAGCAGGTCTTTGAGCAGGAACTACACCGAATTCAGCCTCAGGAGGAAACCCAGGTGCTGCGAATTGTCACGTCTTGGATGGAAGAAGGTCTACAGCAAGGCCGCCAGGAAGGACGACAGGAGGAGGCTTGCAAGTTGATTTTGCGATTTGTTCAGCAACGCTTCCCGGAGCAAGTTTCAGGATTCGCCCCACAAATCCAGGCCCTGAATCTAACTCAACTGGATGCCCTAAGCGATCGCCTATTTGGGTTTGAGTCAGCCGCAGAACTAGAAACTTGGTTACGGGAAAATCCCACCGAGGGCAACCCTACCTAACTACCGAGAATAAACAAACTCAATAGAGTGCCGCTGTTCCACAAACTATGGAGGAGCATCGGTGCCAACAGGTTCCGGGATTTAACATAAACGAATCCCAAAATAATGCCCAGGGTCATTAAAGGTAGAACTTCCGACAAACTCATGTGGGCGATCGCAAACAAAAACGCACTGAGAATAATGCTGCCCCACACTGGGACATAGCGGGTTAGAGAAGGTAATAGAAAACCTCGGAACATAATTTCTTCAAAGAGGGGAGCCATCACCGAGGCCGTCAAAAAGAAAATCGTTAAAGCCACCTGATCCTGAGCTTTAAGGGCGAGAAACAAAATCGGATTACTGCCCCCCTGACCCTGCCAAATTTGTTGATTGAGTAGGGAAACGAGTAACACCAGCGGCAAGGCCACCATGTAGCCTCCAAATCCCCATACCGTCCAGTTATCCAGCCATTTCACCTGAAACCAGCCCTGGGGGAGGGGCCGAAATTTCCAAACCGAAGCCGCTAGAACGATTAAACCAGCGATCGCCATCAGTGAATAGGTGATGAGGGTATAAACAGCTTTTTCACGCACTGTCCAAGCGGTGGCATCGATGCTAAAGGCCTGGAGTGCGATAGGTAAAACAAGGGGCAAAATAATTTGACCGACGAGAAAGAAGCCAACGATAAAAACTTGCCAGATAATTTCTCCATTCCAGGGGGTGTTCCAAGTCGCCTGATCATCAATGTGCAAAAGGGCTGCTTCTTGCTTCCGGAAAGCCTGAACGCCCAAAAAGATGAGAAAACCCAAGCCAAAAAGCCCCACACTAAAGGGCAAGACGGTAATGACCGTTAATTTTAAAAAAGCCCGTTGCGCATTCTGTTGAATTTGTTGTTGGAGTTGCTGCTGTGCCGGAAGATTATCTTGAATTTGGTATAGCTTTTGGAGATTTTGTTGCTCGAACCAGGTTTCAAGCTGGGCCTGGGTTAAGGCGTCTGGGTCAGTGGGAGCTTGGGAGTTGAGCCAGAGGGGCGCTAAAGTTTGAGCCAAACCATCAGATTCTTCTCCGGAAATGGCTTCCCATCGCTGTTGTGCTTGGTCGAACTTGCCGCGACTGGCGTACAAAATCCCGAGTCTGAGCTGGAGTTCATCGATCAAGGTGGCGGTTTCGGCGATCGCCTTTTTTGTCGCCTGGGTTTGAGTCGCGCTTGTTTCTGTGGAGTCTGTGAGGAGTTTTTGGCGGGCTTCACTACTACTGAGCACCTTTTCGTACTGGGCGATCGCACTACTGTAGGGATCTTGGCCCGTTAGTTGGGTCACGAGGGTGGCGATCGCCTCAGGGGAAGTCGTGGCCGTGGAATTGGGATCGTACTCTGCGGCCTGAAGCACCAAGTTGGTTTGATACAGTTCGAGGCGGCCCTGGATCTGCGGTTCCTGGAAACTGGCCCACAACGAAGACAGGAGCGGCACCAGGGTAATAATCGTCAACAGAATTAAAATTACGCGCTTCACGTTAGCTACCCGCACAAAAACAGTGGATCTAGCCTAGCCTGTTGTTTCTCACGGAATCAATATTTAACGGTGGATAATTTCCCTGGCTGACCATGGTGAATGAAATCTGATTAAACTTGCTGCCAAATTTTGATTGTGCCATCGGAACCGCCCGCCGCGAGGGTACGCCCATCGGCAGTGAGGGCTAGGGACAGCAAACGCACATGATCTTCTTGGTCGGGAGTGTTGAAATTTAACGTCGTCAAAGGCTCAGGGATGCCTAACTGCCAAATTTTAATCGTGCCATCGACGCTACTGCTCAGGAGAAAATGACCTTGACGACTAAAGAGAAGCTGAGTAATGGGCTTTTCGTGGGCTTCGAGGGTGAAGCAAGGCACAGTTTCCGGTAAAACGTCTAAATGATTGAGATCCACTTGCCACAGATGGATCAGGCCATGTTCGCCAGCAGAAGCAAACAATTTACCGTCGGTGCGGATGGCGATCGCCGCAATGGCTGCGGGGGGATCATTTTTTAAACTACCGAGTAAGCGATGATCCGTGGTGCGCCAAAACTTGAGGATGCCCTCTGTGCCACCGCTAATAAAAAGGTTTTCTTGGGGGGCCAGGGTGATCGCCTGGATCTGATCATTGAGATCAAGGGTTTGTTGATAAACGCTACCAGCCTGAAGTTGCCACTGGCGCAGGGTCTGATCATGACTCCCGGTGATGAGTGTTTGTTGGCCAGTCAAAGCCATGGCATAAACGGCCCCTTGGTGTCCCTCCAGGGATTTTTGGAGCGTGAGTTGGGGCACCGCTTGGCTTTGATCGAGGTGCCAAAGGTTAACTTCCGGTGAAAAACTACTACTGGCGATCGCCAATGTTTCTATTTGTTCTGTCTCCGCCTTGGCTCCGGTCACAGGGGGGATGAATGCTAGATTTAAAAGACCCTGTTCGTGGGCGGTCACTTGGGAAATTTGCTTTTGATCGTCTACGCGCCAGAGTTTCAACTGATGATCCCAACTGCCACTCGCGAGAAATTTTTGATCGGCACTAAAGGCTAAAGCACTCACACAATCTCGGTGGGCTGGGATAGTAGCGACTAACTGCCATTGCTGCTTGGGTTGCGGTGCTGCGGGTGGTTCTGGAGCGGGGAGTGTTTCCGTGGCCCAAGGATCGGCGATCGCCTCTGGTTTTAGATCATCGGCAACTGCTTGGGCGATGGCTGGAGATTTTGCGGCTGGGGTAGGTTGCTGCCGTAAAAATTCCTGTTCTAAATTCGTGAGTCGTTCATCCAAGACAGCTTCATTGAGATACTGCACCACATTGGTTAGGGCTTTTTCTAAACTGCGCAGATAGGTTTGCATTTCTCCATCTGTTTCGATTTGGGCCAGGCTGGCATTGATTTGGCTCACTTGGCGAATTTGTTCAGTGAGGGGTTGCAGTTGCCCTTGAAACTGACCTTGTAAACGTTGCTCAAGGCTGCGCACCATGCCCAGGATTTGTCGCCGCTGGTGTCGTTGATGGGCAATGCGGTTAAAAAAATTTAGCCCTAGGGTGATCCAGAGCAGGAATATGACTAATGAAGCTGTCGAATTACCGTCGCCTTGAATCACATCCCAGATCCACGCCAAGAAAACCAGCAGCAGCAAACCCAATTCTGCAAATTCCAACCATTGCTGCTTTTTCCCCATCAAAACATGACCCTCCTCACGGGTGCGTTCGCCTTATCATAACCTCAACATCATGCGGGCGATATTAAAGTAAATCAAAACCCCAATCACGTCCACCGCCGTTGTAATAAAGGGTGCCGACATTAGGGCCGGGTCTAACCCTAGGTATCGAAACAAAAATGGTAGCGAGGAGCCAGCCACCGATGCCAGCACGGCGATCGCCACCAAACTGATCCCCACCGAAATGGCCACCGCCAGATTTCCCTGGAGAAAGTAGGCCCAAACAATCACCACAATCCCCAGGATCGCCCCTAATAATGCCCCGGCGATCGCCTCCCGTCCGACTACCTTCGCCGGCCCCAGATCGTTCAGATCTTCCGTATTCAAACCCCGAATCACCACCGTTGAAGACTGCGCCCCCACATTTCCCCCAGTCCCCGTCAAAAGCGGAATAAATGCCGCCAAAATCACCACCTGTTCCAAGAGCGACTGCTGGGAGCTAATAATCCAGCCCGTAAAGGTATTCGTAATCAGCAACACAAACAACCACACAACCCGCTGCCTGGCCACCGTCCACAGATTCATCTGGAAATAATTATCACCATCCGTTTGCAGCCCCCCCAACGCATAGATATCTTCCGTGGCTTCCCGTTCAATAATGTCGATTACATCGTCCACCGTAACGACCCCCACCAGACGATCTTCTCGATCCACCACAGGTAAAGCGAGTAGGTCATACCGTTGAATCGTTCGCGCCACTTCCTCTTGGTCAGTATCTGTGTGAACCGAGACCACATCCCTGGTCATAATCTCTGACAACGGTAAATCCGGCTCTGAAACAACGAGATCCCGTAGGGAGACAATGCCTACCAGTTGCCGGGACGCGTTAGTGACATAGAGGTAGTAGATAATTTCCGATTTGCTGGCCTGTTGCCGAATCCGCTCGATGGTTTCTGAAACGGTAAAGGTTTCTTTGAGGGAAATATACTCCGGGGTCATTACCCGGCCAGCGGTATCTTCCTCGTAACCAAGCAAAAGATTTGTCGCCTGTCTCTCCTCGGGGCTGAGCTGCTCCAGGAGCTGCCGGACAACCTTCGCGGGCAATTCATCGAAAAGACGCACCCGGTCATCGGGGGACATTTGGTCAACGACTTCCCGCACTTCCTGGCGCTTAAATTTTTGAATGAGGGCCTGCTGCACCGATGAATCTAGATATTCATAGACTTCGATGGCCTCCGCTTTAGAAAGCAGGCGGAAAGCAATGACCTGCATCGATTCTGGTAAATCTTCGATCGCCTCGGCAATGTCAACGGGTTGTACGGGCACAAGTAGCGATTTAGCCCCTTGCAAATTGTTCGATTCCAGCAAAAGCAACAATTGGCTTCGGACCAACTGGCGCAGCTCAGTATGTTTAGCGGATGTAGTCATCTTGATGGATCGTTTTGCCTCGGAATGTGCGGCCAACAACAGCCTGGGTACCCAGAACAAAGCTTAAAGGAAGGGTGACTCTGCGATTATCTAAGTAAAAGTGCTCAGGCTATCAAAAAAAGGAGAAAGCGCTTCATAAAACTTTATTTATTCTACAAAACAAGTGTCCCCCAAAACTTGTGTTTATTTTTTTGACTGTGCTAGCCTAGTATTGTTGGGAATCAAAAGAATTCGAAAGTACTCGGTTACGGTTTTGTCTCGTTTGGTATTGTGTTTGGTTACGACAGTATTGACAGAAAATCTCCCCGCCCGATACGACTACGAACTCTCCTTCCCCGATGCACAGATTAAGTCATCTTTAAGGAGACAATTTTTATGTCAATTTATGTTGGAAACCTGGACTACGCCGTAGAAGAAGACGATCTTCGTGAAGTCTTTAATGACTACGGTAAAGTAAAACGCGTTTATCTTCCGGTAGACCGTGAAACCCAAAGAAAGCGTGGCTTTGGCTTTGTGGAAATGTCTAACGATGAAGAAGAAGATAAGGCGATTGAAGCCCTCGATGGTGCTAGCTGGATGGGCCGCGACATGAAGGTCAATAAAGCAAGACCCCGCACCAACAGCCGCTAAATATCACCTCTGCGTTGGCATGGGATGTAATTTCTAAAAAACGTCCATGCTTCCAAACAACATGAATTAAATTCAGTGAGGCCACTAGTTTTGTATCTAGTGGTTTTTTTGATCGCCATGATTCGGGAGCAGCAACAAAAAAACTCCCCAGACTTTCCGAGAGAGTTTTTTGGCGATCGCCTAGGCTGTTCCGGGAATTACACAGTAATTGCAGCTTTTTGGTTGAGTCGATCCAGTTGACGCGTCAGGAGACTGAGGAATAGTCCCACATCGGTAACCACGCCGACGGATTCTACCGAGCCGCGATCGCTTAATTTTGTGACTACCGCAGGATTAATATCGACACAGACCATCTTCACCCCGGCAGGAGTCATATTGCCGACGCCAATGGAATGGAGCATCGTCGAAAGCATCAAAACCATATTGGTGCCTTCCAAAAGACGCGCATATTCTTCCTGGGCGCGAATCAGATCCATTTCTGTATCGGGGAGAGGGCCATCATCACGAATAGATCCGGCTAAACAGAAGGGCACATTGTTTTGGACGCATTCATACATTACCCCCTTTGTAATGAGCCCCTGGGCCACGGCATTGGCGATACTGCCACAGCGACGAATGGTATTGATTACCTTGAGGTGGTGACGGTGGCCCCCACGCACAGGGACGCCTTTATTCATATCAACGCCGAGGGAAGTGCCCATCATTGATTGTTCAATGTCGTGGACGGCGATCGCATTACCACCGAGCAAAGTATGGACATAGCCCTGGCGAATTAAATTGGCGAGATGTTGCGCCCCCCCGGTATGGATCACCACTGGCCCAGCCGTGACCGCAACTTTTCCACCTTGGGCGCGGATTTTATGGAGTTCCCAGGCAATTTGCTCAACGACCAATTCCACACGGCGTTCACTCGAAACCCCGGCCCCCATGAAGCTAAATTCTTGTTTTTCGGCGCTGGGACGAGCGGTGGTTTTATGGTTGGTGCGAATCCCGTCGATGCCCACAACAACTTTTTCTCCCACCTGGAGATCCCGCAACAGACGACAGCGGGCATGAATAGTGCCGTTGCTCTCACTAATGGCGATCGCCCCGTCCATGCGTTGGTGGGTCACCTTAACCCATTGGCCTTTAATCCTGACCTCCGTGGGATAGATATTCGTCACATAAAAATCATCGGGGGCGACTCCCATTTGCTTCACAGTTTCTAGGTGCGCATCCTGAATATCTTCTGCCGAAGCACTGATCGCGCCCATTTCAATGAGGGCGGACATAATGTCTTCCATGGTGGTGGGAGAGGGTGCGGATACCCGTACATTGGCCGATGACGTATTTTTTCGCTCGATGCCGAGGTTGAAATTTAATACTTTTGCGCTGCCGCCCTGTTCATTGATTAAATCCAAGGCTTGGTTCAAAATACCCGCGTCGAGGAGATGCCCTTCGAGGTGAATAATCCGACTATCCACCGGAGCATTGGCTTGGGCGGTTTCTTGAATTGGTTCTGTGGTTTTTAGGGTTAAACATTTTGCAGCTCCCCCTGCCTTGAGAAATTCCGTGAGGGACGTTTGTCGCACCTGCAAGCCCTTGGTGGCGATCGCCGTTTCGAGTTCTGGGCTGATTTTATTCATGATGATCACATCATCGACATTGACCGCATTGCAGGCAAAATTCACCGCATCTGGTTCGGGGACAACAATACGCTTCTCCGCCGGAATCCGCCGCTCAATTAGGGCATTGGAGTAAGTATCAAAGGCGGGAGGATAGTAGAGGAGATAACCGCCGCTTAGGGGACAAAAGCAAGTATCGAGGTGATAAAAGCGGGGATCGATCAGGCGTAGGGATAAAACTTCCACATCGAGCCATTGGGCAATGTAGGCGTGGGAGTCGAGTTCAGAGCGAAAACCATAACCAGCCCATAGCGCTCCAGAATCCCGGTCAAAGAGGGCATCGCCTGCCCCTTCAAAGGGCAAATCCTGGGGCAGCTCATAGACCTGGAAACCATTTTCCGCAAACCATTGCTTAAAGTAGGGTTCTTCCCCTTGGCGCTCTGGGTGATAGAAACGACTGAGAATCGCTTTTTGACCCAAGACCAGACCGGCATTGGCCGTAAAAACCATATCTGGCCAGCCCTGGGCAGGGGGCACGAGATCAACAACGGCATACTCTTTGATGATTTGATGTAGGGCCTGCCACTGTTCAATGGCTTGAGCTTGGGACGATTTGTGGACGTTTCCTTCCATCCAAGGGTTAATGACATAGTCCACCTCGTAATAGTCGGGGGCACACATCAAAATGCGGGTTGGGTTGGTCATGGTCAATTTAAAAGCTGAATGGTTTAGGACTAATCATGCAACGGGAAAAGCGAGCGAATTGTATTGATCGGTACGGTACAAAACTCTGTTTTCTGTGGCGCGAGTTTAATTCTATGGGGTCGCTAGAACCACCGCAAATTAAGTTTTTCGAGTTTTTAGGCTTTGGGGGCAATCGCCCTATTCTTATATTGCTAAATGCTGACAAAAATGCCTTGGATACTGGCAATATTTGACGATTTTGTTGGCCTTTAAAGGATTATTTTGTCATGAAAATTTGACATAAAACTGTAGCGGCGATCGCCTTTGGACTAGGGCCGAGATGTTAATTTATATATCAAAACCTTGAAAAGGACTTTTATTCAGGGAAATTTAAGGGTAAGCACCCCCCTAATATTTTTCAGGAGAGTCGCCATTATGACCACCGCCAAGCAGTCCAAGAGCCAAGGTTCCTTTGACTCCCTAACCGAAACCGCTAGCAACGATGAGCTTGCTGTGTTTGATCCGGATGAAACAACCCTCCGGAATGGTCAGACCACAGATTTAGTGAGGCTGTATCTGCAGGACATCGGGCGCGTACCGTTACTCGAAAGAGATGAAGAATTAACGGAAGCCCGCAAGGTTCAAAATTATATCCAGCTTTTGGAAAAACGACAAGAGGGGGCAGAAGCAGGCGACGAAATTTTGGCAGAATTTTTGAGTTGTATCAATGTCCATGACCGCCTAGCCATTGAGTTGGGTTGCCGCCCTTCCCTCAATCGCTGGGCCCAGGAAATGAACCTAGAGCGAGCCGTATTGCGGGATATCATTCGCCAGGGGAAACAGCGTTGGGCTGAGCAAGTGGGCTTAAGCGTTAAAGAACTTGACTCGATCCTCAAGGCTGGGGCAAAGGCCAAGGAGCACATGATCCAGGCCAACCTCCGTTTGGTGGTTTCTGTGGCCAAAAAATATCAGAATCGCGGCCTCGAACTTTTAGACCTTATCCAAGAAGGAACCCTCGGTTTAGAGCGGGCGGTGGATAAGTTCGACCCGACAAAGGGCTATCGCTTCTCGACCTATGCCTACTGGTGGATTCGTCAGGGGATTACCCGGGCGATCGCCACCCAAAGTCGCACCATCCGTCTCCCGGTTCACGTCACCGAAAAGCTCAATAAAATCAAAAAAGCACAACGGCAAATTTCCCAAACCCAGGGTTGTACCCCCAGCTTAGACGACGTAGCCCAGGCCCTGGAGATGACCCCAGAGCAGGTGCGAGAGGTCTTACAAAAGGTTCCCCGTTCCGTTTCCCTCGAAATTCGCGTCGGCAAAGACCGGGACACAGAGTTAGGTGATCTCCTAGAAACCCAAGATGCTTCCCCCGAAGAAAATCTTGTGCGGGAGTCTCTGCAACGTGACTTGCATAACTTACTGACAGAACTCACCGACCGGGAACGGGAAGTCATTCAACTGCGCTATGGTCTAGGCGATGGTAAAACCTACTCCCTCGCAGAGATTGGCCGAATGCTAGAGCTTTCGCGGGAACGAGTACGCCAAATTGAGGCAAAGGCTCTCCAGAAACTCCGCCAGCCCAAACGCCGCAATATTATGCGGGATTACTTGGACACATTGTCATAAACATAAATGAGCCATCCCAAGAGGATGAGGCGATGATCTAGGGTTCCTTGACTCTAGATCTTTTTGATGTTCAGTTTTTTTACGACTAGCCTAAAATCCAGATTTTTCTTCTCGAAAGCTTTTTCTAAAAGAGTTTGGGAAAGAGGTAGACGAAAATTTAGTCAACCACAACGAAAAAAGACCACAAAAAAGGGGCATTGCCGCCCCTCGATTGAACAGTGTTTGAGAAGTTGAAATTAAGCAGCCGTCTTTAGACGTGCATAGAAAATACCGCGAATTCGGACTTCTTCGGGATCTTCTGCACCCATGTCAGTGGATGAAGTTTGCTCGCTTTCAAAGGTGCCGGCAATTTCACCAGTTTTCTCGTCGATTTTGGCAATTTGCAGGGAAATTTCACCAGTGCGAGATTCGTACTGCTTGATGTTGGCGCGGGTTAGCTCTTCTTCATCGGCTTGGGAAGGTAGAGCGACAGCGTTGTCATAACCGCTAGCAGTACCACGGGCCTTGGGATCAAGGAATACAGCACCACGATAGGGGGGAACCCGGAATTCACCGATAAAGTCAGTGGAAGTGTTGATGGAGTCAGACGGGGTAGAGGTCTGGGCCACTAGATTTTTAATGGTGAAGAGGAAAGGTACTTGGTCACCACCGGGCAACTGAACCGTAATCGGTTGGAAATCGATACCGTCTTCTTCTACCAGGGTAAGGAGCCCGTCGCTATCGGCTTTGATCTTCCCGGTCATTTGTTCGAGGGAAGAGGTGTAGCGGGTAAGGGGCTTACCTTCGATGAATTCAGCTTCACGACGCTTGTTGAGGGGCTCTTCCTTAACAAAGTAGGTTTGAGGCTCTAAGCAGAGGTCAGAGAATTCAATAGTTTCATTGGGAGCAATGGGAATTGTTCCCCGGGTGAAGTTCGCGATTTGGGGGCAGGAGTTCGCGAGTCCTGTATTGAGAATTTCGTCGTATGTTAGTTGCTTCACATCGACGGTCGCAGCATCGGGCGCTTCACTACAAGCAGTTAGCACGCCGATACACAGAGCCAGAATGGCTGCTAATAACGAACGTAACTTCATGATTAACCTCTTTTTGTCAATCTCAGGGCGGAACTAATCTTGTCCGTTCCACTTAATTTTTTAAAAGTCTGGGATCTAATAGGGACAAGCTATCCGGTTTTATATCGGTATCTACTCTACCAAATTGGGATCCTTTAGTGGTAATGAATCCTCATCTTACCTGGGCGATCGCCTTGGGTTTTTTACGGCAACCAGGGATATTGGCGGAAATTTGGCGATCGCTTTTCCAAAAAAGCCTGCTTCCCTTCTCTACCCTCTTCTGTCATGTAATAAAGCATAGTGGCATTCCCCGCTAACTCCTGGAGGCCCGCTTGCCCGTCACAATCAGCATTCAGCGCCGCCTTAAGACAGCGAATCGCAATGGGGCTTTTACTCAACACTTCCCTGGCCCACTGCACCCCCTCAGCCTCTAGCTGGGCGACGGGAACCACTTGATTTACTAGGCCCATTTGCAGCGCTTGCTGGGCATCATACTGACGACAAAGAAACCAAATTTCCCGGGCTTTTTTTTGTCCGACAATACGCGCCATGTAACTCGCCCCAAATCCACCGTCAAAACTGCCTACTTTTGGCCCCGTTTGCCCAAAAATTGCATTATCTGCGGCAATCGTTAGATCACAAAGAAGATGCAGTACATGGCCGCCGCCGATCGCGTAGCCCGCCACCAAAGCGATCACCACCTTGGGCATCGAGCGAATCAGTTTCTGCAGATCCAGCACGTTTAGGCGCGGTACCCCGGCTTGATCGACATAACCCCCTTCACCCCGCACCGATTGGTCGCCACCAGAGCAGAACGCATATTTCCCATCCTGCTCATGGGGGCCAGCCCCCATGAGCAGGATGACACCGATGTCTTGATCTTCCCGGGCATCGCAGAAGGCCTCATACATTTCAAAGATTGTCTGGGGTCGAAAGGCATTGCGCTTGTGGGGACGATTAATCGTGATTTTTGCAATCCCATCTAACTTTTGATACAAAATATCTTCGTAAGCTTTGACGGCTTGCCAAGCAAGAGATTCCATAATTTTTCATAGACAATGACTGCCCGTCATCTTATCCCATTCCCCCACTGCTAAGGTTCACTGGCCTTGTGAAAGATGTTTCCCGACGGAGGCTCACACTCTTTTAAAGGGCCGACAAACTTAATATTTTTTTGTTAACCTTTACTTAAAAGTACGGAAAACCCGAAACTGTTTTTGACTATTTTTCGGTAAAAACTTAAATTAGTCTTAAGTATGTTTAGGATCAAAGAAAAAGGTAAGAGAATATTCTTGGGATCAACTCAATTGCATTTAAAAGCTTTTTAATGAAACTTCAAACGACCCTCAAAATCACCGACCTTAATTTTTTTAGAATTCAGGACAAAGCTATGGATTGTTCATATTCGCTCCCCTGTCCGAACTGTGGTGCTCCAGCTCTGCGCCGTTATTTACACAACTCTAGCCTGCGGGAAACAACTTGTGAAACCTGCGATTATTTAATGGTGAGCTGTGAAGAAACCGGTAATGTTGTCGAATCCTATGCCCCTGGCCTTTATAGTTTCTAGGGCCGCTTAATGGTCGATAGTCCCTTGGCGATCGCCAATCACCCGTAAACCTTTTTTAAAGACAAAATCTTTCCCCAGGAAAATTTTTAGAATCCTGTAATGAACTCTCAAGCTTCAACACCTTGGGAGCCTCTTTCCCAGAATATTCTCTACCACTTCTTTGGATCCGACAATCAAAATCCTAGTCATTTTTCACTCTAATTCTCACTCTTACCTGTCAATTCTTTTGCAACAAAGTGATTTTTAACTAGGAGAGATGATTGTTCGCTTTCGTGAAAATGAAGCTAGTTCATCGAGTTGCTTTTACGTGAATCTACACACGAACTGAGTCACCAGCACCAAGCCCAAAATTCAGCCTCCAGAAAGATTGACGTCTGATGGTCGCTTTTTTGTAAGAAAATGCAAGCAATCAGTTATCCTAGACTGACACATTTAAGTTTTGGCAATCATTAAGGAGTAAGAGTGGACATTCAAATTGGTCGTGGCAAAACAGCTCGTCGTGCTTACGGATTCGATGAGATTGCCCTCGTTCCGGGCGGTCGTACCCTAGACCCTGAACTGGCAGATACCAGTCTCGAAATTGGTGGAATTAAGCTAAATATCCCAATTTTAGCCAGTGCAATGGATGGCGTTGTCGATGTAAAAATGGCAGCGCTGCTTTCTGATTTGGGTGCAATGGGCGTATTGAACCTTGAGGGACTCCAAACCCGTTATGAAGACCCCAACCCAGTCCTTGATCGGATCGCCGCAGTTGATAAAACCGAGTTTGTCGGCTTAATGCAAGAGCTCTATTCCAAGCCGATCCAACCGGAGCTAATCCAGAAACGCATCCAAGAAATCAAGGCTCAAAACGGCCTCGCTGCAGTGAGTCTTACCCCTGTCGGTGCCACCAAATATGGCAAAATTGTCGCTGATGCTGGGGCCGATATTCTCTTTATCCAAGCAACGGTAGTTTCTACTTCTCACCTATCTCCTGAAGGGATTGTCCCCCTAAACTTGCACAAACTTTGTTCTGAACTGCCCATTCCAGTTGTCCTGGGGAACTGCGTTACCTATGATGCAGCGTTGGAACTGATGCGTGCAGGGGCAGCGGCCGTGCTCGTGGGGATTGGCCCCGGAGCGGCTTGTACTTCCCGTGGTGTGCTTGGAGTTGGTGTTCCCCAGGCAACCGCAGTTGCTGATTGTTCTGCGGCCCGCGATGATTATGAGAAAGAATCTGGCCGCTATGTGCCGATCATTGCCGATGGTGGAATTGTTACTGGTGGCGATATTTGTAAATGTATTGCTTCTGGGGCAGATGCAGTAATGATTGGGTCTCCCATTGCCCGTGCGGCGGAAGCACCGGGTCGCGGTTTCCACTGGGGGATGGCTACACCTAGCCCTGTACTACCCCGGGGAACTCGGATTAATGTGGGGACAACTGGCACGATTACCCAGATTATGACGGGGCCAGCGAAACTTGATGATGGAACCCACAATCTCTTGGGCGCTCTCAAAACAAGTATGGGAACCCTCGGCGCCAAAAATATCAAGGAAATGCAACAGGTAGAAGTAGTAATTGCTCCTTCGCTGTTGACAGAAGGGAAGGTCTACCAAAAAGCCCAAAAACTGGGCATGGGTAAATAGGCTCGGCAACGATTGCTGATTTTCGGCCTGGAGGTTTAGCTTTTTGAAAAGTGAGCCTTCGTTTTAAGCAAATCCATCAAATTAACCGAAAGAAAAGGGAATGTTTTTCAACACTCCCTTTTTTTCTTGTTTTGGTAAAAAAATTATTCGACTGAGATGAATATTGTTTAACCGATCCCAAGGTACTGGGCCTCCGCTTCTAACTGCTGCACGAGGTGGTCATTGCCGGAATTCCGGGCGGCTTCGAGGCGATGCTGCAAATTTTTCTTGAGGTTTTCGCGGTGGGTGCGTTTAATTTGCTTGACGATTTGCTGTTGAACGTTTCTAAACATGATCTTCTCGCTGGGGATAATTGGCTATTTTTAGAGTAACAGGCTTCAGATTAAACTGTATCAAATACTACAAAATACTTAAAACATGATGGCGATCGCCTTAGTGACAGATTTCGGTTTACAAGACGGCTATGTGGGGACAATGAAGGGGGTCATGGCGGCGATCGCCCCCCAAGCCCTAGTGATTGATCTCAGCCACAATGTTCCGCCCCAGGATCTGTGGGCTGGTCGCTTTTGTCTGTTGAGTGCAGCGCCTTATTTCCCGCCGGAAACAATCTTCGTGGGCGTTGTGGATCCGGGGGTGGGCACTAACCGCCAGGCGATCGTCGTGGAATTGAACCAAG
Organism: Picosynechococcus sp. PCC 8807; assembly: GCF_001693295.1. Taxonomy (NCBI): domain Bacteria; kingdom Bacillati; phylum Cyanobacteriota; class Cyanophyceae; order Chroococcales; family Geminocystaceae; genus Picosynechococcus; species Picosynechococcus sp. PCC 8807. Next base: position 298,058 of record NZ_CP016483.1, on the reverse strand, counting down.
GTTATTTTGTGGGGCCAAATAACGGTCTAGGGAGCGGTTTGTTTGCAGATGATGCCATTATTGCGGCGGTAGAACTGGATAATCCCCAGTATTGGCGATCGCCCCTAAGGGAAAACCTGAGTCACACTTTCCATGGCCGGGACATTTTCGCGCCAGTGGCAGCCCATCTTTCCCTGGGCGTTCCTTTATCCAAGCTGGGTCGTCCCCTCAAATCAACAGAAATCATGCGTTTAAATGTTCCACCCTATCAGAGCAATGGCAAGTCCTACACCGGGATAATCCAGCACATCGACCACTTTGGGAACTTGATTAGCACCATTCCCAATACTGTATGTGCAGATAATCAGGGCCAAGCAACGTTAGCGGGTCAACAAATTCCCCTGGTTTGTACCTATGGAGATGTGCCGAAAAATTATCCCTGTGCCTTGATAGGAAGCCATGGTTGGTTAGAAATTAGTGTAAATCAAGGTAATGCCCAACACTTTTTTCAGGTGCAACGGGGCGCAATGGTTCAATATCAAATTTCCTAAACATGCAAGCCAATTAGTCTCTGATAACCCACAAAAAAGAAGCAATAAAAAAGGAAAGCTTTATGTTAAAAAAAACTTTCCTTTAAATCAGGGATTAGATTTGCCGACGATCCAAATAATAACTATTGTCTAAAAGCCATTAAATGAACCTTGAAAAAATCAACTATTCTTTGCCAAGGCGCGGTTGGATTACACCATAACCACCGTGGTTGCGGATATAGATCACATTGATGGCATTTGTGTCTTTGTTCAAGAACATATAGAAGTCATGGTCTACCAACTGCAACTGCTCTAAAGCCTCATCAATGGTCATGGGGGGCATCGCAAAATACTTCATCCGTACCACTTCAGAGGGAAGCTCTGGGGCGCGATCACCAATGAGATTATCTGGCACCGGATCCTCAGGTAACACTTCACTAGTTTTTTCCTGAACATGGGTTTTCTTGCCAAAATTTTTCTCTTTATATTTGCGGAGTTGGCGGGCGATTTTATCAGAAACAAGGTCAATGCTGGCGTAGAGATTTTCACTGCCTTCCTGGGCGCGAATCACTGTACCATTGGCGTAAACAGTAACTTCAGCTTTATGCTTGTCGGTAATGCGAGCATTGTTAGCAACAGACAAGTGCACATCTACTTTTGTGGCGAAGGTTTGAAAGTGCTTGGTTGCTTTTTCAAGCTTATTTTCAACATAGTCATGGATCGATTCAGTTACTGCAATGTTGTTGCCTTGGATCAATAGCTTCATAGTCTCTGGTTACTCCATCTGAATGGATAAAACAAGTTTACTTTGTACACAATTTACGAATGAAATCTGGATTTTAAGCCTAAGAAAATTCGCAATGAAATGACTGGTGTAAACAAGAACTTGTTGGTGAAGTGTTTCGTTATTCTAGCAAGGTTTCTTCAAGGCGAAAAACTATTGTGGTGGCGTCATATATAGATCCGTCCGTTTAATATTACGCAACACTTCTACAAGTATTAGCGTAGGTTTGAATACTAGAGAAACTTTTTTTGATGAGATAAACAAACTGAAAATTAAGCGGTTTTTAGTTCTTTTGGAGAAAATTAGTTGCTGACAACTTATTGACTGGGAATTTTTAGGATTTATCTCTTTCTCTCTATAGTTTTAATTGTAGGTTTTGCCTTTGGGCCTTGTCAATTTATCTTTTTTGAAACATTAAGAAAGCCAGGAAGCTTTTACAGTTCTTAACTCTTTGCTATGGTGAGGACAATATCTAACATTGTTTTGCCAAAAGGCGATCGCCCCTTGATGACTTTTAATGTTTTGTCGGATCCCTTGACATTGCGTCATATCAATTCACACCCTTTCCCCCTTTGTCTATTTTATCAAGGGGGAATTTGGCCTTACACCGAAGCTTGGGCACAGCAACAACAACTGGTGGAAGCACGCCTACGGGATGGGCAGTTGAGTGATGTTTTACTGCTGCTGGAACACTTTCCGGTCTACACCCTAGGGACAGGTTCAAAGCTGGATTTTGTGAAATTTTCTCCAGAAACCGCAGGCATAGAATTGCATCGGACAGAACGGGGCGGCGAAGTGACATACCATTGTCCGGGACAATTGATCGGTTATCCGATTTTGAATTTGCGTCGCCACCAACAGGATCTGCACTGGTATCTACGGCAATTGGAAGAAGTCTTAATTCGGCTTTTGGCGCGCTATGGCTTGGTGGGAGAACGAATTCCTGGACTAACTGGGGTTTGGGTCGAGGGTCACAAGGTGGCAGCCATTGGCATCAAGGTGAAGCGCTGGATTACGATGCATGGGTTTGCCCTGAATGTTTGCCCGGATTTGGCGGGATTTAAACGGATTGTTCCCTGCGGCATTGGCGATCGCCCCGTGGGGAGTTTGCAGCAGTTTTTACCGGAGATTACCTTGGCCCAAGTGCGCGAAGATTTACCGAAGATTTTTGGCGAAGTTTTTCAGTTGGAGATGATCAAGCAACAGGATCTCCTAGGCGAAGCAAGCCGCAATCCAAAACAGACCATCGACGAGGAGAGTACTGACCACAGCCCCGGCGAAACTCCAGTAGGGGATTTGGGGCTGACGGAAGGCCCACCAACTAATGCCGATCAATAAATTCACCAAAACAACTGCCCAACTGATGCCCCAGAGGGTCTGCATCTGGGCCAAGGCCGCTTGAAAAATGGGCATCACAAAATCCGGTTCGGCATACATGAGCTTGCGCCAGTAGGGGATCAAATCCGTGAGGTAAAAGTAAATGTCGGTGATCGCCGTACCAAGAAGGGAACCCAGGTAAAACAAATGTCCCACCAAGCCCCGCTTTTGCCACAGACCCCAGAGAGCAAAGGGTAGACCAATCGCTTCCACCGGAAGATGTAAAAAGGGTTCGTAGCGCAACCAGCCCCAATAGATGGCTCCGGCTAACCAGCTCCAGCTAAACCCCCAGAGGAGATCACCCCAAATTTCGGTATTTTCTCGCTGCCGGAGGCCACAGGCGATCGCCACCCAGAGGAGAGTCAAGGCCAAACTCAGCCAGGGAGCCGTCCTGACCAGGGGGGCTTGGAAAAAAACAGGCACAGAAACCAAGAAGCCCGACGCGAGGCAAATTAGCAGGGGAATATTGCGGCGGAGATCCTGTTGTCGCTTGAGAACATACACTGCACCGACAGAGAAAAGAGGATGGTTCAGCAAAACAAAGTGGTTTGTAACAATAACTTGTAAATATTTATTAATGAATTTTAACTTATGACTCCCGATTTTCTCATAAAGAGGACGGGAAATTTGCCTGATTTTGCCATTTCTGAGGGGCGATCGCCGAGGATTTAACCCCCGAGTGGGGAATCCCCAGGCCGGATTTTTCTAAAAGCTAGTCAAGGTCAACCAGATTGACTAGAGTAGTTGAGGCAGATTTACCCGACGCCCAAGGGAAGCGACATCAATGCTCAAAAAAAAGCAACAACGGCACTGGTTTGAGTTCAGCAGTATGGTGGCCCTCGGCTTGGTTCTATTTCTGTTGATTAGCTTTTGGCATCTGCGCATCAATGCCGCCACGCCCGAAAATAAGTTGGCGATCGCCCCGGTACAGTTCAATTGGTTCCAAGGGATTATTTTAGGATTGGTGCAAGGCTTAACCGAATTCATCCCCATCAGTAGCACTGCTCACCTCAAGGTGATCCCCGTGGCCCTCGGTTGGCCCGATCCAGGGGTGGCTCTCACCGCCGTGATTCAACTGGGGAGCATCGTCGCTGTGCTGGGTTATTTCTGGCAAGATTTACGGCAGGTCATTGGTGGGGCTTGGCAAGCTTGGCAACAAAAAGATTGGCAAAAACAAGAGTGGCGCATGTTTTGGGGCATCGTGTGGGGGACTTTCCCGATCCTTTGCGTGGGTCTGCTGCTCAAAATTTTTGTCCCTAACTATGACGCGTCACCGTTGCGCAGCTTAACCGCCATTGCGATCGCCTCCATTGTGATGGCGATTTTGTTAGCCCTTGCCGAACGTTATCCCCGGCACCAACGCGCCTTTGACCAGCTCAGCCTCAAGGATGGTATTCTCATGGGCTGCGCCCAAGCCCTCGCTGTCATCCCCGGAGTGTCGCGGTCTGGTTCGACGATTACAGCGGGTTTGTTTATGAATCTAGACCGAGCTACGGCGGCGCGTTTTTCGTTTCTGCTAGGGATTCCGGCTATTACCATCGCTGGCCTGGTGGAATTCCAAGGGTTAGTGAGTGGGGGATTAACAACGGTGCCGCCCCTCACCCTAATTGTCAGTCTGATTTCTTCAGCGGTATTTTCCTACTTGGCGATCGCCTGGCTGATCCAATTTCTCCAAAAACACCAAACCTGGGTTTTCGTCTGGTATCGATTAGGCTTTGGTATGATCATCTTGGCATTAACCCTGCTGCGTTAACCCATGAGCGTCTCCACCATCAAGCCCGCCCAAATTTGCCATGTTGTCCCCGATTCCATTGCCGCTGAAATTGGCTTTGAGGCTGGTGATGCCATCGTTTCCATTAATGGGATGAAGCCGAGGGATCTCATCGATTATCAATTTCTCTGCGCCGACGAATACCTCGAATTAGAAGTCCTCGATGCTAAAGGGAAATCCCATTACCTCGAAATCGAAAAAGACTACGACGAAGACCTGGGTTTAGAGTTTGAAAATGCCCTCTTTGACGGTTTGATTCAGTGCAATAACCGCTGTCCCTTTTGCTTTATCGACCAGCAGCCCCCCGGCAAACGCCAAAGCCTCTACTTAAAAGATGACGACTATCGCCTCAGCTTTCTCTATGGCAGTTATCTCACCCTGACCAACCTGACCGAGCAGGAATGGCAACGCATTAACCAAATGCGCCTCTCGCCCCTGTTTGTGTCCGTCCATGCCACTGAGCCGGAGATTCGTCGGCAACTCCTCAAAAATGACCGCGCCGGGGAAATTCTCACGCAACTCCAATGGTTTGCGGATCATCGCTTACAAATCCATGCCCAAGTCGTCGTTTGTCCTGGGATCAACGATGGGCCTCATTTAGAAAGAACATTGCGGGATTTGGCTGAATTTCACAGGGGAGATTTGCCCGCTGTGATTTCGGCGGCGGTGGTGCCGGTCGGTTTAACTCGTTTTCGCCCTAATCTGACGGAACTTAGCCCCGTTGATCAAGCCAAAGCCCAGGAGGTGATCACCCAAGTGACGGCGCTCCAGGCAGAGTTTCGGGAACGGTTTCAGACGAATTTTGCTTGGCTGGCCGATGAGTGGTTCCTGATTGCGAGGGCAGAACTGCCGCCAGAGTCCCATTACGAAGACTATCCTCAACTGGGGAATGGGGTGGGTTCGATTCGCCAGTTCATCCGGGATTTTCTCAACACCGCCGATGAAACTTTACCGCCGGCGATCGCCAAACCCAAGCACTTCACTTGGGTCGTAGGGAATGCCGTAGAACAAGCCTTTGAACCCCTTGTCGCGCGTCTAAACCAAGTGGAACATTTAACAATTACCCTAGCGGCCTTAAATAGTGACTACTGGGGCCAGGCGATTACGGTTACCGGACTGCTCACGGGGGAAGACTTGATTAAAAAACTGGCTGGCCGAGATTTTGGCGATGGCATTTTGCTCCCGACGGTGATGCTTAAGCACGATGAAGCCAAATTCCTCGACGATAAAACGGTGGCAGAAGTGGCGATCGCCTTAGAGACCCCCATCTATGCTGTAGAAAATGTCTTAGATTTGATGAACCGCTGTTGTCAAGATTAACAGTTCACAAAGAAGATTATCGAAACATTAAGAATTAAATGCTTCTTCAGTAAATAGAGTATGTTTGCTTTTCTAATAAAAGAGGAGGCCGATGCCAGCAGGTAGCATTTACAAATGGTGCTGCTCGTTTTTGGTGCTCGGTTGCATAAAGCTGGCCCTATGAATATTGAAGCGCTTCTCAATGACTATGCCTTGGGACAGAGGTTATTTCCCAGGGAACGGTTTACTGCCGCAAACTTGACTGGGTTAGACCTAGCCCATACCAACTTTACCGGAGGAAATTTTGTTTCTGCCTCCCTCGCAAGGACGAATTTGCACCATTGCCATCTACGTCAGGCCAACCTCAAACGAGCTTTTTTATACGGCGCGAACCTTAGCTATGCCAAATTAGACCAAGCCGATTTGACCGGCGCGGATCTCACGAAAGTTAATCTCCAGGGGGCGACCTTAACCCAAGCAACCCTAAATCACGCCCAGCTCAGTGGGGCCATTATGCGTTGGGTCACTTTTTTCATGGCAGATCTCCAAAATGTGAATCTCTGTGGCGCCAATTTAACGGGGGTCAATTTTCGCGGGGCCAATTTAACAGGAGCGGATCTCAGTTGGAGTAATTTGAGTGAGGCGAAGCTCAGTGGTGCGATTTTGCAGGAAACAAATTTACAAGGCATACAGTTACAGGCCGCCTATCTCAATGGTGTTGATTTTCGGCGGCAGGATTTTAGTGGTCTCAATTGTGCTGGAATTCTTTTCTGCGGTGGAAAAGGCCACGATATGAACTTGGTGGGAACCAATTTAACTGGAGCCAAACTGCGTTTTACAAGTTTTGTCCGGGCCAATTTCTCACGGGCATCTCTGCACCAAGCTGATTTCCAACACGGAAATTTAACCGCCGCTAACTGTCAATATGTAGAGGCGATCGCCAGCAATTTTCAGCAAGCAGAATTAGTTTCGACGGATTTTCGGCATGCTCAACTCCAAAGGGCCGATTTTCGGGGCGCAAATCTCTGGGGAGCCAATTTCGCCCGTGCTGACCTCCGGGGAGCCAAGTTTCAGGGCGCTAAACTAAATCAGACAAATTTCCAAGGGGCTGTTTTTGAATTCGATCCCCGCACACAGACTCTCCTTGCTTCGTAAGGGAAAGTACAAGATCAAAATTATCCCAAAGCGGACTATAATCCTGGGGAACTTGTTACGTTACAAAAGTTAATGGACGCCCAAACGATTGTATTTTGCGACTTTGACGGCACAATCACGACCGTCGATACCTTCGGCGATGCCCTCGGTAAATATGCGCCGGAGGTGGCCGCTGACATTCTTCCGGGCTTGTATAACCGCAAGATTACGCTCCGGGAAGGGGTACGCAAAATCCTCGAAGCGATTCCCTCGGAGTAATTTGCTGCTTTTGTCGGCGAGGTGGATGATAAGCCTGTGCGTCAGGGCTTCAGTGATTTTCTCCAGTTTTTAGGCGATCGCCAAGTGCCGATTGTGGTGGTCTCCGGCGGCCTCGTGCCAATGGTAGAGCGGGTTTTAGCGCGCCCCGGTACCGATGGCAACCCCCTGCATGATCACATTGAAACGGTTGCCGCGATGAATATTGATACCTTTGATCCCTATTTCAAAATTATTGCGCCCTTTGAAGGGGGGACAGAAATGGTGGAAAAAGTGCAAGTGATGGGGAAGTATAAATACCAAAAGGCGATCGCCATCGGGGATTCCCTGACGGATATCAATATGGCCCTCAAAGCAGATTTGGTTTTTGCCCGCGATCGCCTCCAGCAATATCTGGATGAAGAAGGCAAAACTTACGTGCCTTGGGAAACCTTTGATGATATCCGCCATTACCTCGAAACCAACGGTTTTCCGGCCTAGTAAGCGCCTTTACCAAAAAAGACGATCCGCACCGTTTCTAGCAGAATATCGAGATCGAGGTTCAAAGACCAATTGTCGATATAGTACAAATCTAGCCGTGCCGCATCATTAAAATCACTCAGATCAGAGCGGCCCGAAATTTGCCAGAGCCCCGTGATCCCCGGCAATACCTGATGGCGGATATGGTGCCATTCGTCAAACCGTTCCACATCCCGCAATGGTAAGGGGCGCGGCCCCACCAAACTCATCTGGCCCAGTACCACATTAATTAATTGGGGCAACTCATCAATACTGGTGCGGCGGAGAAATTTACCCAGCTTGGTAATGCGGGGATCGTCTTTAATCTTGAACAATACCCCATCTTTCATTTGATTTTGCGCTTCTAGTTGGGCCTGCAACTGGGGTGCATCGACGACCATTGTCCGAAATTTCCACATCTTGAAGGGTTTGCCATTGAGACCCGCCCTCGGTTGCCGAAAGAAAATTGGCCCCGGTGAATCGAGACGAATGGCGATCACCACGCCGACCAACAGCGGTGAGATTAGCAGTAGACCCAACCCTGCACCCAGGAAATCAAACCAGCGTTTCAGGCGATAATCCCAACACAATAACAAAGGCGTTTCAATGCGGAGGGTGGGAATTCCCGCGAACATTTCCGGTAAGCCCCGACGATAAAGCATTTCCCGACTAGATGGCATCAAACGAATCGCAATCCCCGCACTGCGCAAGTGCCAAAACAAATGGGAAGCCAACTCTGTTTCCGGCAAGTCTTTGACTAAAACCTCCTGGGCGCCTGACTGACGAATTTGGGCAATGGTGGCCTGGGTGCCGGCCATGGAAGCGAGGGCAGCACCAACAATTTTGTAATGGGGACGTTTTTTGATCACCCGCTTGAGGCAGTCCAACTGTTTTGCCGGTGCCACCAAAAAGACATTTACCGGCGGTGCTTGGCGATCAAACTGCCGTAGGATAAGGGTCAGAATAAAGCGAAAACCTACAACAAAGGCAATGCTGAGAAACCACGCCGTAATAAAAAGTGAACGGGGCGGATCCAACATTGGATTGTGAAAATAACTGCCGACCAAGAACAAACCATAGACCAAGGTGATAATCCAGGCGGCGCGGGTGTAGTTCTGGGGAGCCGGAGGGAGGCGATAGAGATGATTTCCAAAGAAAAAACAGAGGGTGACAATGGCAAAAATCCAGAACAGACTGGGAATATCGAGCCACACCCACCAGACCAGATCTGCCGGAATGGGTGAATAAAAATTATTAATGTAGTCCGCGAGTTGCCAGGCGATCGCCAACCCCAACAGATCACTACCCACCAGCAATAAACCCCTTTTCCAGCGGCCTTGGGCAGTTTTTAACCAGTGGAGCGGATGAATCGCGCGGATATCCTGGGTGGGAAGGGGAAACGGAGACTTGGGCATGGATCGAGGCCATCAACTGGCAATACAAAGAAAATACTTAAAATCCCTCAGGGGTGGGCAGAATTTGAAAAGAATTAGGGCGATCGCCGCCGGAGCAGTTGCCAGCCAAACAGCAAAATAAACGCCCCATTATGGATGAGATAACGTTTCCAGAGGCGGCGGGGTTCTTGGAGCAGTCGATAAAGCCACTCCAAACCCAGGGGCCTTAACCAGTGGGGGGCCTGGGAAACCGTACCCGCATGGAAATCAAAGGCAGCCCCCACCCCCAACAAAACGGCATTAAGGTGAGGGCTATTTTCGGCCATCCATTTTTCTTGCTTCGGGCAACCCAAACCGACAAAAACCAGCTTCGCGCCAGATTGTTCGATGCGCTGTCTTGTGGCGATCGCCTCGGCGGAGGTTGGTGGCCGAAAAGGGGGCGCTTCTACTCCGGCAATTTGCAAATTGGGAAATTTTTCTAAAAGATGATGCTGCAATTTTTCGAGGGTTTCTGGGCGACTGCCGTAAAGATACACCGGAAGTTTCTCCTGGGCAGCCATGGCGCAACAATGGATCATCAAATCCGGCCCATAAACCCGGGTCGCCTGGGGATAACCCAACCATCGCAACCCCCAAACTAACGGCATTCCGTCCGGTGTCGTCACCAAGGCTTGGTTGATAATTTTTTGAAACCCTCGATCCCAGTAGCCCGTCATCACCATGTGTACATTGGCGATCGCCCCATAACCAAACGTTCCATCGCGGATCGCCGCCGCAATTTCGGCCCAGGCCCGTTGATAATCTAGGCAATGCACCCTTGTTTTTAGAATGTGCCGCTGGGGAATATCCGTCATCAAAGCCATGGCGATCGCCCGCAAATATCAACGCTTATTCTAAGATGAGGATTACCAGGCAAAAACCTGACCCTTGGTCAAAAAACGTAAACTTTCACCCTCCCATCGTCCCGTTATGACCCTGCTCAAAGCCGTTTTATTTGAAATCAACGGAGTCTTTCTGAACGATACGGCCCTCCAATTTGAGCTGATCGATGACATTTTGCTGGCCGAAAATCTTCGACCCACCGACCGCCTCTATCGCGACAGCAGCCTGGGCAAAAGCGATCGCCGCTGCCTCAAGGAAAATCTTGCACTCCGGGGGCGGGTATTCTCCGAGGTGCAACTGGATAGTCTCATTCAACAAAAATCTGCACTTTACCAAAACAAATTACGGGAAATAAAGCCGTTCCCCCTCTATGAAGACGTTGTTCCCCTAATTTCGGCGATTAAACTCAAAAATATTCCCGTGGGGATTGTAACGGGCTATTGTCGTGCCGATGCCGAATTTATTCTCCAGCAAGCGCAACTTGACCAAGCTTTTGATGTGATTGTCACCGCCGATGAAGTGAAAACGTTTAAACCGAACGGAGATGGTTATCGCCTGGCGATCACCCAACTGAACCAGAAATTTCCTGACGCTCAAATTCAACCGGAAAATTGTCTCACCGTTGAAGATAATTTCCATGGTATCCAAGCCGCTAAATCCGTCGGTATTCCCGTGGTTGGCGTCGCCCATACCTATCCATTTCATATGTTGCAGCGTTGCAGTAACTGGTGTGTGGACTACCTCAGCGATCTAGAACTCGAACGCATCGATCCCAGTCTTGCGCCCCCCGCAGAGGTGCTAAAATAATTTTTCGTTCTGGGGAATTAGCTCAGCTGGTAGAGTGCTGCGATCGCACCGCAGAGGTCAGGGGTTCGAATCCCCTATTCTCCATCCCCCAAAAAACTTGCCTACAATGGGAGCATTCCGCCGCGAGAGGTCGTGACAATGGCTACCGTAACCCTTGATCTCCAGCCCGTTTTGACCCTGACCCAAGACCAATTTGCCCAGCTCTGTCAGGCGAATCCCGATGCCAAATTAGAACGCACAGCCCAAGGAGAACTTGTGATCATGGCCCCTACTGGTGGTGAAACTGGCAGAGTCAATTTTGAACTCAATGGCCAGCTTTGGTACTGGAATAAACGTTTCGGTTTCGGCAAATGTTTTGACTCCTCGACGGGCTTTGTTTTGCCCAATGGTGCGACGCGATCGCCGGATATGTGCTGGGTCGAAAAGTCCCGCTGGGATAGCCTTACCCCAGAACAACAGCAAAAATTTGTTCCCCTCTGCCCTGATTTTGTCGCCGAATTGCTCTCGCCCAGTGATCTGGTGCAACAGACCCGGCAAAAGATGCAGGAATATTTAGCCAACGGTTGTCGGTTAGGCTGGCTCATTAACCAAGGCGATCGCCAAGTGGAAATTTATCGTCCTGGTCGAACCGTAGAAATTTTAACGACCCCTAAACAGCTTACCGGAGAAGATATTTTACAGAATTTTGTTTTAGATCTCAGTGATTTATGGTGATAGCTTCCCCACAAAAAAATTGGTTTTGCAGCATCTTTAACCGACCCTTTTTAGAAAGTATGGCACCATAGAAGCAATCATCATTGAGATAATGAGAGAAAACACCAACCATGCCGACTATCACCTTCGGAAATCAAACCATTACCTGCAATCAAGGCGATAATTTACGTAAAGTTCTGCTAGCCAACAAAATTAGTCTTTACAATGGCAATGCAAAAACTATCAATTGCCACGGCCTTGGTACCTGCGGCACCTGTGCTGTCGAAATTACTGGCCCTGTTTCAGCCCAGAGCTGGAAAGAAAAAACGCGCCTCTCTCTCCCGCCCCATAACCCAGACAAAGAACGGCGTCTGGCTTGCCAAGTTAGCGTAGAAGGGGATATTACTGTCAAAAAATATGATGGCTTCTGGGGCCAGGGGGATACTGTGGTCAGTGACTGATTGCAACCTTGATCAATATTGATAAAAACCAATCAATTTGGGCGGCGAGACTGGGAAAAACCTAGTCTTTTTCTTTTTTAAAGCCCCTTGACATATCTTGAAAAGGTTAAAAATATCTTAAATAAAGATAAGAAAAAAATATTGTCTTTTTAGGCAACATCAAGCTTGTTTTTCTTGATGTTTTTTCATTAAACAGAAGTGAAAGGTAAGGATATATTTCATTTCTGTAAAGGGCTCATTTTAAGTCTTTTAGGATCGAGGTGTACGGAGAGGGATGATTAAGGAGTTTTTATCGTTATGGTTAGCACTCTTAACACGGCTACGGCTTCTGATGCGAGAACCGAAGCGCTCGTTTTGTGGTTTGAGGAGGTTGGTTCCCTGGATGTGGGTCTGGTTGGCGGCAAAAATTCTTCCCTTGGGGAAATGATTCAGCAGTTACAGCCCCAGGGGGTCAATGTTCCGGGTGGGTTTGCGACGACGGCCCACGCCTATCGGCATTTTGTTAAATCTGCGGGCTTAGAGGAAAAGTTGCGGACATTGTTTGCAGACTTGGATACGGATGATGTGGCCAATCTCCAGACACGGGGGCGGCAGGCACGGGCTTCGATTTTAAATACGCCGTTCCCCCAGGATCTCCAGGTGGCGATCGCCTCTGCTTACAAAAAAATGTGCGAACGCTATGGGGCTAAATCTGATGTCTGTGATCGCTTTGAGGGGGCAGACAAACAAGCCTGCGAAGACAGTGCCCACAACGTCGATGTGGCGGTACGTTCCAGTGCCACGGCAGAGGATTTGCCGGAAGCCAGTTTTGCGGGACAGCAGGAAACTTATCTGAATGTCCACGGTGTCAAGGGCGTTCTCGAAGCCTGCCATAAATGTTTTGCTTCGCTGTTCACCGACCGGGCGATCGCCTACCGCCAGCACAACGGCTTCGATCATTTTGAAGTGGCCCTGTCCGTCGGTGTACAAAAGATGGTACGTTCCGATCTCGCCACCTCCGGCGTAATGTTCTCCATCGATACCGAAAGCGGTTTTAAAGATGCCGCGTTTATTACCGGAGCCTATGGCTTAGGGGAAAACGTTGTCCAAGGCGCAGTGAACCCCGATGAATTTGTGGTCTTTAAACCGACCCTCAAGGATGGCTACAAACCGATTCTCGAACGGCGACTCGGCAGCAAAAAGATCAAAATGGTCTATGCCGGCGGCGCAAAACTCACCGAAAACGTTGCCGTTCCCGAAGAATTGCAAAACAAATTCTGTGTCAGCGACGAAGATGTTTTAACCCTCGCCCGTTGGGCAACCACCATCGAAGAACACTATTCCGGCGTTCGTGGGCAATACACCCCGATGGATATTGAATGGGCAAAAGATGGTCTCACGGGTGAACTCTTTATCGTCCAAGCCCGTCCGGAAACCGTTCAGTCCCAGAAAGCTGCCAATGTGATCCGCAGTTATAAACTCAAAGAAACGGGTAACGTGATTGCCCACGGTCGCAGTGTCGGGGAAATGGTCGGTCAGGGGGAAGCCAACGTAATCCTCGATGTGGATCAAATTAAACTCTTCAAACCCGGTCAAGTGCTGGTCACCCGCCGCACTGATCCCGATTGGGAACCGATCATGAAAAAAGCGTCGGCGATCGTCACTGACCAAGGCGGAAGAACCTGTCACGCGGCGATTATTGCCAGAGAAATGGGGATCCCTGCTGTGGTGGGTTGCGGTGATGCCACGACCTTGGTGAAGTCTGGTCAAGACGTAACCGTCTCCTGTTGCGAAGGGGAAGACGGCAAGATCTACGAAGGGCTGTTGAACTTTGAAGTGGAAGAAACATCCCTCGATAATATCCCCACCACCAAGACCAAAATCTTGATGAACGTTGGGAACCCAGAGCAAGCATTTTCGCTCTCGCCTTTACCTGCTGATGGTGTTGGTTTAGCTCGTCTTGAATTCATCATTGCCAACCACATTAAAGCCCACCCGAAAGCCCTGATTCACTTTGATGAACTCGAAGATCTCATGGTGAAAAAAGAGATCGCCGAACTCACCCATCTCTATGAAAATAAAGCCGATTTCTTCGTGGACAAATTAGCCAGTGGCATCGCAATGATTGCCGCCGCATTCTATCCGAATCCGGTTGTGGTTCGTATGTCCGACTTCAAATCCAATGAGTATGCAAATTTACTCGGTGGTCGTCAATTTGAACCGACGGAAGAAAACCCGATGATTGGCTGGCGTGGTGCTTCCCGCTACTACGATCCTAATTATTCTGAAGCCTTTGGTTTGGAATGTGAAGCCTTTAAGATCGCCCGCAATGAGATGGGTCTGACGAATATTATTCCGATGATTCCATTCTGTCGCACCCCCGAAGAAGGTCGTAAAGTGTTAGCTGAAATGGCAAAACATGACCTCCGCCGTGGGGAAAATGGGCTGCAAGTTTACGTGATGTGCGAATTGCCCTCCAACGTGATCCTCGTTGACGAATACAGTGAAGTGTTTGATGGCTTCTCCATTGGCTCCAATGATTTAACGCAATTAACGTTAGGTTTGGATCGGGATTCTGCCCTCGTTGCCCACATTTTCGACGAACGAAATGAAGGGGTAAAACGGATGGTACGCATGGCGATCGAAGGGGCGAAAAAATACAATCGCAAGATTGGTATCTGTGGTCAGGCTCCCTCTGATTATCCTGAATTTGCTGAATTCCTCGTTGAGTTGGGCATTGATTCTATCAGTTTGAACCCTGATTCTTTACTCAAAACTAAGTTGGCGATCGCCGCTTTAGAACAAAAACTTGGCCGCTAGATTCCTCGGTTAAATCCCTTGTCTTTCCCTTCTCCAATCACTAAATTGGGGAGGGGATTTTCCTATGGCCTAATCTGCGTTACCCGTCGTGTCGGTCGTTATCATTGGAATTGTCCACCTTTGCAATGAGGATTTTTTTAACCCCGATGACAGACGCAAAAAACGTTTTAGGAACTGCCCTCCAGCCTTGCAGTACCGACCCCTTAACCGGATTTTATCGAGATGGCTGCTGCACCACTGGCGCGAATGATTTTGGCCGCCATGTGGTCTGTGCAAAAATGACGCCAGCTTTCTTGGAATTCACCAAAAACCAAGGCAACGACTTGAGTTCCCCCGTGCCCCAATACCATTTCCCTGGCCTCAAACCTGGCGATCGCTGGTGTCTCTGCGCTGCCCGCTGGCAAGAAGCCTTTGAGGTCGGTGTTGCGCCCCCAGTTCACCTCGAAGCCACCCACGCAAAAGCCCTAGAAATTGTTCGCCTCGAAGATCTACAGCACCATGCCTTGGTTTCCTAACGGAGCTTGGATTACTGCCTCCAATTCAGGCCAGTCTCTGCCCCTAAACCAAGGGCCGATTACCCCAAATTTTCTCAAACAGTTGAAGGAACATCTTTTCAGGGGAGTCGGCATCTATAATGAACATCGGTTCGCCATTCTGTTTCACCCCTAGCGGCACAATCTCACCCACCATGAAAATTGCCAAGAACATTACCGAATTAGTAGGAAAAACGCCCCTTGTGCAGTTAAATCGTATTCCTGAGCAGGAAAATTGTGTTGCCCAGGTTGTGATCAAATTAGAAGGGATGAATCCGGCGGCCTCTGTTAAAGACCGCATTGGCGTCAACATGATCGAAGCTGCTGAAGCCGCTGGGGAAATTACCCCCGGTAAAACGATTTTGGTGGAACCGACTTCCGGGAATACAGGCATTGCCCTAGCGATGGCCGCCGCCGCCAAAGGCTATCAGTTAATTTTGACGATGCCAGAAACCATGAGTATGGAGCGACGGGCCATGCTCCTCGCCTATGGAGCACAACTCGAACTGACCTCTGGAGATGCGGGCATGAGTGCTTGTATCACCAAAGCCCAGGAAATCGTCGATACCCTGCCCAATGCCTATATGTTGCAGCAGTTTAATAATTTGGCGAACCCCGATGCCCACCGTAAAACTACAGCCCTCGAAATTTGGGAGGATACGGAAGGGAAAGTCGATATGATCATTGCTGGAGTTGGTACCGGTGGCACAATTACCGGAATCGCCGAGGTGCTAAAAAAATATAAGCCCGAATGCCAGGCGATCGCCGTTGAACCAGCCAATAGCCCCGTACTTTCTGGTGGTAAACCTGGCCCCCACAAAATCCAAGGCATCGGCGCGGGCTTTGTCCCCAGTGTGCTCAATCAAACCATCATTGATGAAGTGGTGACGGTAACCGACGAAGCCGCGATTAATTTTGGTCGTCGCTTAGCTAGGGAAGAAGGTATTTTATCGGGCATTTCAACGGGGGCCGCCCTCTGTGCTGCGATCAAGGTTGCCCAACGTCCAGAAAACAGTGGCAAACTCATTGTTGTGATCCAACCAAGCTACGGGGAACGGTACCTGAGTACCCCCCTCTACCAGGATCTCCCTGCCAACGTGATCCATTCGGTTTGAACTCGTTTTTCCATGCAAAAAAAACCCTCTACATCGCTAGAGAATATAGGGGGCTTTTTGTTTTTATTGAATGATTGGCTGGCTCAATCGAGACGAATCATCTACTTAATAAACAGCATTTCCTGGTAAGTGGGTAGGGGCCAGAAGCTGTCTGGTAGTTCGTTTTCTAGCAGGTCTGCGTAGCTACGAACCTCATCCATCAGAGGGCGAATGGTGCTCGCGCAATAGTGCATATGTTCTTCTGTAGAAGCAAAATCTTCTTTTTCAAAGGCAGCACTGAGCTTTTCGGTGGCAGCCATCAGGTCATTGGTGAGACTAGAAACAGTTTCTGCACTTTTCTTCTCGAGGGAAATGCCGAGATTCACAAGGGCAGTGATGGTACCTGACAACTTAGACAGGTATTCTACAGCGGCAGGATAAACCATGGTTTTTGCCATGTTCATCACCAGCTTGGCTTCCACTTCGATGGATTTGATATACTGCTCGGCGTACACTTCAAAGCGGCTTTCAAGCTCTATGGGGGTCAAGACTTTGAGTCGGTCAAACAACGCTCCAACTTCTGCTTCCTTGAGCACAGGTAGGGCATCCGCCGTCGTGGGGAGGTTACGTAAACCGCGTTCTTCAACGGCCATCCGGTGCCATTCTTCGGAGTAGCCATTGCCACCGAAGATCACAGAACCATGTTCGTTCATGATTTCCTTGAGAACTGTGAGGATGGCTTCGCTGATTTCTAATCCTTTTGCTAATTCACTCTCAAGGCGATCGCCAATCCACTCTAGGGAATCGGCCAAAATCGTATTGAGTGCCACCAAAGGCCCAGACACAGACTGGCTAGAACCCACAGCCCGGAATTCAAAGCGGTTCCCAGTAAAAGCAAAGGGAGAAGTCCGGTTGCGATCGCCCGCATCCTTGGTCAGTTCAGGCAGTACCGCCACACCGAGATCCATAACGCCTTTCTTCTTCGACTCAGAAACAGTGCCATTTTTGATTTGTTCAAAAACTTCCTCCAACTGAGAACCGAGGTACACAGACATAATGGCTGGGGGGGCTTCATTGGCACCGAGGCGGTGGTCGTTACTGGCATTAGCAATTACCGCCCGCATCAAAGGCCCAAACTTATGGACACCACGGATTACCGCCCCACAGAAGACGAGGAACTGAGCGTTGTCATGGGGAGAATCGCCCGGATCCAGCAGATTACCCTGGGTTGCATTCCCCACAGACCAGTTCACGTGCTTACCAGAACCATTGATCCCGGCAAAGGGTTTTTCGTGGAGCAAGCACATAAAACCATGCTTTTTCGCCGTGGTTTTGAGGGTGGTCATGATCAACTGTTGGTGATCACTGGCCACGTTTGCCGCTTCAAACACAGGCGCAATTTCAAACTGACCCGGTGCCACTTCATTGTGACGGGTTTTTGCGGGGATACCGAGCTTATACAGTTGCGCTTCCACATCCTGCATAAAGATTTGTACCCGCTCAGGGATGGCCCCAAAGTAATGATCATCAAATTCTTGGCCCTTAGCCGGAGACTTACCAAAAAGGGTACGACCAGCCAAGAGAAGATCCGGACGTTGGTGGGCGAAGTTAGAGTCAACGAGGAAATATTCCTGTTCTGCCCCACAACTGGAATTGACCCGGGCGATTTCGGTGTGACCCAACAGTTTTAAAACTTTCTGGGCTGCCTTATTCATGGCATCGATGGAGCGCAGTAGGGGCACTTTTTTATCGAGTGCTTCCCCGGTCCAGGAGACGAAAACGGTAGGAATACAAAGGGTCGAACCATTTTCGGTTTCCATGATGTAGGCCGGACTGGTCACATCCCAAGCCGTATAACCCCGTGCTTCAAAGGTGTCACGGATCCCACCGTTGGGGAAAGAAGAACCATCGGGCTCCCCTTGTACCAGTACCTTACCGGAAAATTCGGAGATGACTTTTCCATCGCTCTGGACAGAGACGAAACCATCGTGTTTCTCTGCGGTGAGGTTGGTCATCGGGTAGAAGACGTGGGCGTAGTAGAGAGCGCCCTTAGACATCGCCCAATCGCGCATCGCTGTGGCCACAGCATCGGCCACGGAAGGGTCTAGTTTTTCACCGGAAGTGATGGTGTTTTTGATAGATTTAAAAACGGCCTTTGGGAGACTGGCCTGCATCTTACTCAGATCAAAAACATTAGTAGCCCAAGCTTCTTCGAGCTTAATGGGCGGTTCACACTTGATGGGGGTACGATTGGTAATTTGCTGAATCGCTTGAACACGGGCGGCGTTTCCAGTCATAGGTTTTTCCGTAGATCTAACCGCACTATACTACCCAAGACTAATCCTAAAAACAGATAAGATCTATACAGAAATCGAATTCACTTTTGTTTTTTTCATCTGCTTTTTGGGGGATTTTTCCAAGCCCAATACCATTGGATCACAAGTTTTTCTAATTCTACCCAAACAAAGAGTAGGGTACTGACCCCCAAACAAATTAACAGTTGCTGGCCAGAGAGACGTTGGGTGTCGAAAAATAGCCGTAGGGGTTCGACATAGATCAGCATGAGTTGGAGGATTGTTGTGGCGGCCACGGCAATAATTAGGTAGGGATTCCTTAGGGGATTACTGGTTAGGGTCAGTTGGGTGCGGGAACGGACGGCGATCGCATGGCCCATTTGAGACAAGCAGAGGGTAGTGAACACCATGGTTTTCCAATTGTCGGGGTGGGCATTGTAGCTATAGGCCATGAGGGCAATGCTGATCACGGAGAAAATCAAGCCAATGCGCAGAATATAAGCACCTAGCCCCCGCGCAAAAATACTTTCCTGGGGATTAAAGGGACGGCGTTGCATCACATCAGGTTCAGCGGGTTCGATGGCGAGGGCCAGGGCGGGTAAACCATCGGTGACGAGGTTCATCCAGAGGATTTGCAGGGGAATGAGGGGCACTTCGGATAAACCGATCAAGGGAGCAGCGGCAATGGTAATTACTTCGCCGATATTGCTACCGAGAATGTATTGGATAAAGTGACGAATATTCGTGTAAACGACCCGGCCTTCTTCGGTGGCAGCGACAATGGTGGCAAAATTATCGTCAAGGAGCACCATGTCACTGGCTTCTTTACTGACATCGGTGCCCGTAATTCCCATGGCAATGCCGATGTCAGCTTGTTTAAGGGCAGGGGCATCATTAACCCCATCTCCGGTCATGGCGACAAATTTACCGCGACTTTGGAGAGCCTGGACGATGCGCAACTTATGTTCTGGGGCCACCCGTGCATAGATACTCACGGTTTCGACCATGGCTTCTAGATCGACCTGGGAAAGTTTACTAAGCTCTAACCCTGTGAGAGCCTTGGCGTCTGGGGTCGCAATGCCCAGTTGTTGGGCGATCGCCTGAGCCGTAAGTTGGTGATCACCAGTGATCATCACGGGCCGAATCCCGGCGGCGCGACATTTCGCCACGGCCTCTTTGACTTCCGGACGGGGCGCATCCATCATCCCCACTAGGCCCAGCCAAACCATTTCCTGTTCCGCATTTACCTCAGCTTGGGCTTCTGGTACATGAGTTAAGCAACGTTGGGCAAAGCCCAAAACCCGTAAACCTGCCTGGGCCATTTCATTGTTGCGCTGGAGAATCGCGGCCCGGTCTTCTGCTTGGAGGGGAAAAATACCTGTGGCAGTTTGGTAGGCTTGACAGCGCTCCAGCACCAACTCCGGCGAACCCTTGCAGCAGAGCAAATAAGCTGCCGTTGATTCAGTTTGGTCAGGGTTTGGCGTGGCGCAAATAACGCTCATACGTTTGCGTTCCGAGGAAAAGGGAAATTCTCCCAGGCGGGGCCATTCTTTCTGGAGAGCTTCAGCAAAAAGATCCCCTTTGCCAGCCAGACTCAGTAAAGCCCCTTCTGTGGGGTCGCCAATAATCAGCCAATCCCGGTCGTCTTGTTTTAAAACGGCATCATTGCAGAGGATACAAGCCCGTAATAATTGCTGCACTTCGGGATGTTGAGTTGGATTGAGGCTTTGATCCTGGGACAAAAATTCGCCGACAGGGGCGTACCCTTCCCCGGTAACCCGGAGGGACTGGTCTTGGGTTTCTAGGCGCTGTACCACCATTTTGTTCTGGGTAAGGGTACCCGTTTTATCGGAGCAAATGGTATCGACAGAACCAAGGGTTTCAACGGCAGGTAGTTTTCGGATCAGGGCCTGGCGTTTCACCATGCGCTGGGTGCCAATGGCAAGGGTAACGGTGATTACAGCGGGTAAGCCTTCTGGGACGACGGCCACGGCCATACTCAGGGAAACTTCGATTAATTCTTTGATGCGACTAAAATTGCCCACCTGGAGGCTACCAAAAACCACCACCAAAATCACGAGGATAAGTGAGCCGGTGACTAGAATTTTGCCGAGGTGGGCCATCCGCTTTTGGAGAGGGGTTTGGCTAGCTTTGACGCTTTGGAGCATTTGGGCAATCTTGCCGAGCTCGGTGCTCATTCCAGTGGCAGTGACCAAGATCTTGCCCCGGCCTTGGAGGACTTCTGTGCCTGAAAAAACCATATTTTGGCGATCGCCTAGGGGCGTATCCGCTGCGAGCCCCACTGGACAAATCCTTTTGGTGACGGGGTTGGCTTCTCCGGTTAAGGCTGACTCGCGCACTTGGAGCTGGGCCGCTTCGAGGACGAGACCATCGGCACTGAGTTGGGAACCAGCTTCGATAAACATCAGATCTCCGGGCACCAACTGGGCCGCTTTGACTTCAGAAAATTGCCCCCCACGACACACCCGCACCTGGGGAGAAGACATTTTCTTGAGAGCGGCCAGGGCTTTTTCGGCGCGACTTTCCTGCATGAATCCCAACAGTCCATTGAGAACCACAATGGCCATAATGGCGATCGTATCCTTGAAGGGAACCGTTCCTTCCGGTAAGGCATTGGCACGGAGTTCTACAAAATCAATTACCCCAGAAATTAGGGCCACGACAATCAACATGATCAGCATCACATTTTTAAACTGATCGAGGAAAATTTCCCAAGTATTACGCCCCCGACCGGCTTCGATTTCATTGGGGCCATAAAACTGTTGACGTCGTTCTACCTCTGGCCCTTCTAGGCCCTGTTGTTCATCCGTTTGAAATACTTGGAGGACATGGGCGATCGCCTGATGGTGCCAAGGGGCGGCTGGGTCTGGTAAAGAAGTCTTTTCGTGGAGATCACTCACAATCACAATCCAAAAAAAATATCGCTCAAATATTATCCGTAATCATAAAGGTTATCGCTCGAATATTGCTTTAAACTGGCAAAAATTATGAATTTTTGTTATACTATTAGTAGCGGCCATTTTTCGACAATAGCAAGGCAAAATGTAACGGCTTTTGGCGAGAGTCAAGCAGGCAATAGAAGTTGTGAAATAATAAAAGTAGGGGACTTTGTACTCTGCATCAGAATTAATTTTTCGCTAAATTTTTTGGGGCAATAATCGACTGTGACGTCAGCTCCAATGATGTGAACAAGTACCCGCCGAAAGCCGATGACCTAGGTAACAAAAAGACCGTCGAAAAACTGGCTCGGTTTTGTGCAAAATTGGCAGGAGGAAATAAAATTATGAAACGCCTATTATTAGCCCTCGCAACCCTCACAATGCTCTTGGTAATCGCCAAGCCAGCTAGGGGCGAAAACCCAGACCACGTAAAACGTCTGTTGGAAACGGGTGCCTGCCAAGGCTGTAACCTCATTGGCGCGGATCTCAGGGAAGCGCACTTAATTGGGGCCGATCTGCGGGATGCGAACCTCAGTTATGCCAACCTCGAAGGGGCCAACCTCGAAGGAGCCGACTTAACGGGTGCGAACCTTTCTGGGGCCGACTTTACCGATGTTTTTCTCACCAATGCGGTCTTAAACTATGCCCGAATCAACCGGGTAAATTTCACCGCAGCACGGATGTATGACACCCATGTTTTTGGGGCTGTGATGGAAGATTTAACCTTAACCGATGCAGAATTGTTTAATACCGATATCAGCGTTGGTGGTAGCTACGAAGACTTTGAATTGCCCGAACAACAATAAAGAGTAATCTGCTATTGTCCTTTCAAGACTGATCGGCGAAAGGCACCATGGCAAGCTCCCGAATATTTTCTCAGAAAGATTTTTATCTACTCGGCATTTGGGTGGGGTTAGGAACGTTATTGCGCTTCTGGAACCTCACCCTTAAGTCTGTGTGGGGAGATGAGTGGGCCACTTTAGTCTTTAGCTTGGGTCACGGTTTCCGGGAGATTCCCTTAGACCAGTTGATTGCGGCAGATCTTCTCCTGGCACCACTCCGCTATGAAACTGGCACGAATCTTGCGACAGTCAGCGAGATGCTCCTCAGTGAGAGTAACCATCCGCCTTTGTACTACTGGCTGACCCACCTCTGGCTCGATTTGTGGAGTACAGACGGGGAATTAATCAGTATTTTTGTGGGGCGATCGCCGGCTGCTTTTTTTGGGGTTTTACTCATTCTGGTGGTGTTCGGGGTGAGTACTTGGGTTTTTAAAAATAAATGGGCGGCCCACGGTGGGGCGATCGCCATGGCCCTATCCCCCTACGCCGTTTATCTTTCCCAGGAGGCCCGTCACTATACCCTGGCAATGATTTGGATGACCCTGTCCTATGGATGCGTTGCGAAAATAATCCAAGCTCAACAACAATCACAAAAAATTCCGTTTCAAGTGTTATTAGGCTGGCTAATCGTTAATACTTTAGGGGTAGCCAGTCATTATTTCATGGTGCTATCGCTCTTTGCGGAAGGACTCGTTTTACTCTTTTGTTATGGTCAGGCTTTAAGAAAAAATTGGCCCCAAAAATCTCCTGCAAAAATCTTTTTCCCAAGCTATTGGCAACGGATTTTCTGCGGGGCGATCGCCTCGGCAATTGTCGTTTTTCTGCTGCTCAGTCACTGGCAAAGCCAAAATAATGACGAACTGACTTCCTGGCTCAATCAAGACTACGGTTGGGGGTTGGGAAATCTGCTGCCACCGCTCCGTTCCTTGGGGTGGGCTTTGGGGATGATTTTTATGCTACCCATCGAAGCAGATCAAACTTGGTTAGTGGTGGCCGCGGCGATCGCCCTTTTGCTGATTTTGCTCTGGTTTCTCCCTAATCTCACGGCGGCCTTTAAACAAAGCTGGGCACAATTAGAAGTCAAAATTTTCACAGGTATTATTCTTGCGAATCTGGTCACAATTCTTGGCATTACCTATGTGCTGAAATTGGATATTACCCTAGCCCCCCGCTATCATTTCATTTATTTCCCGGCGTTAACGATTCTATTGGGATTTTTCCTAGCGCAGATGGGGCAAAATATCGCCTGTTCTAAGTTATTCTGGCCCCAAAATTGTCGTCTCAGTGCCCTAATAATTGTGGGTTTAATGGGTTTAAGTAGTTTGTGTGTCAACGTCGATCTTGCCTACCGGAAGCCCGAAAATAATCAGGCGATCGCCCAAGTCCTCCAACAAAATTTAGACTGGAATGACCCTCAAATTTTTGCGACCCATTACTACGAAATTGCCGTAACCCGCACCCAGATGGGCCTTGCCTGGGCTTTGCATCACCTCGATCCCAGCCTGCAACCTCGGTTTTTAATTCTCGATAACTTTTTCAAACAGGATACAGCCGCCAAAGTCCTTGCTGAAACTGCGACTCAGCTCACGGCACCAACCCAGATCTTGATGTTTAATACCCATTTTGCGCCCCCAGAATCCATCTGTCCGTTGCAACCGGAATCAGGGCAAAAAGTGACCGGATATCGCTATCGTTTATATTTTTGCGATCCTTCTTCTAATTAATTTCCCCATCACCAAAAAAAAGAGACCTACCCATGGTAAGTCCCTTGTTAGTTAAGTTAGATATTTTGAAAAACCAAATGAATCTTAGGATTCAAACAAGACGTTAGGCCGCTGCAAGGTTAGCCGCTACGAAGTCCCAGTTCACAAGACTGGTGAGGAAGGTGTTGATGTAGTCGGGGCGACGGTTTTGGTAGTCGAGGTAGTAGGCGTGTTCCCAAACGTCCATGGTGAGGAGGGGAGTTTGGCCTTCGGTCATGGGGTTGCCAGCGTTGCCAGTTTTAGTGACCTTGAGGGTGCCATTGTCGAGGACGAGCCAAGCCCAACCACTACCAAACTGGGTGCCACCAGCGGTTTTGAAAGCCTCAACGAATTTATCGAAACTACCGAAGTCGGCGTTGATTTTGTCGGCGAGGGCACCAGTGGGTTGACCACCGCCACCGGGCTTCATGCAGTTCCAGTAGAAGCTGTGGTTCCACGCTTGGGCAGCGTTATTAAACAAACCTGCTTTGGCGGGATCTGCAGCTACGGCTTTGATTACGTCTTCGATACTTTTGCTATCCATGTCGGTGCCAGCTACGGCATCGTTGTACTTGGAGACATAGCTCGCATGGTGCTTATCGTGGTGAAATTCTAAGGTGCTCTTCGAGATGTGGGGTTCGAGGGCAGTGTAATCGTAGGGTAATGCAGGTAGTTCGTATCCCATGGTGGTGTTTTCCTCGTTGGAGTTTGCAGGATGCTTCAGAGATTTCCTATCTCAGGAAGATTCTGAAGTGAGAGTTGTTCGTAGAACGTACTGATCGAGATCTTAGCATGAACATTTACCGACCCTGGGTAGAGACATCCGCACCCTGATCCGCTGTGGGGCGATCGCCAAAACCTGATTTTTACTGCGACAGTTGGGCACAATGCACCACGACAAAAGACCCCTGGGCGATTGGGCACCAGAGGTCTTTGATTTTCTGAAGATAGTTTTTTCGATGGAGATAACCGGACTCGAACCGGTGACTTCTTGCATGCCATGCAAGCGCTCTACCAACTGAGCTATACCCCCTTAGGCACGGATAATATATTGCCCTAACTATTTTAGGCTTGTCAAGCTTTGGGGGAAAAAGTTTTGGCTCACCCTAGCTCATTTGGGCTTCGGGGACGGCTTGCTGGTGGTTTTGGGTGATTTCGACATAGATATGTTCGAGCTGAATGCCTTGGCGGGCAATGGAATCGATGGGAATGCCCTGAAAAATATCGAGAATGTCTGAAAGTTCTAAGGCTTCTGGTAGCCAAAAGGCGAGATCACCACCATAGTCCCGTTGGGTAAAGCCGGCGGCGGTGCCCTTGGCGATCGCCCCTTCTCTATCCGTCGTTTGCAGCAGGACAACTTCCTTGGCGGGAATCCGTTGGCGTAATTCCGGAAGCGTCCCCTCGGCGATAATTTGTCCCCCTTTCAGAATGCCAATGCGCTGGCAGAGTCGCTGGGCTTCATCTAAAAGATGGGTCGTCAGCAAAATCGTCATGCCTTCATCCCGGAGCCGCTGGATTAGTTGCCAAATTTCATAGCGGGTTTCGATATCTAGGCCCGTGGTCGGCTCATCTAAAATCAGCAATTGGGGTCGGTGCATCAGGGCAATGGCAATGTTCATCCGCCGTTGCATCCCGCCACTAAGGGTTTCGACAGGAGCACCGTGGCGATCGCCGAGACCCACTGCCTCCAAACAAGCGCCGATCTGCGCCTGACAATCCTGTTTCGACAGCCCATAGATGCGACCATAAAACCGGAGATTTTCTGCACAGGTCAGGGTTTTGTAGAGCAAATTTTCCTGGGGGGCGACACCGATGATCTTTTTCGTGGCTTCAGAAAGAGGAGAAGCGGCAATTTCAATGGCACCACCGTCGGCCTGGAGTAAATTACACAGGATATTAATGGTTGTGGTTTTTCCGGCTCCGTTCGGCCCCAGGAGGCCATAAATTTCCCCGGTGTCGATCCACAAATCGAGGCCCTGGAGCACCGGGCGTTGGCCATAGGCTTTTGTGAGGTTGTTAATTTTCAACATAGGCGATCGCCTTTTTTCCCAATCTTAACCGTTGGGGAATTTGAGGGGCTATAAGTCCCGCGCTCTATCGCTTCGATGAGCGCCGGAATACTTCGGCAAGAGTTCGGCGAGGCTCGCTCACTCGAGCTGCTCAGTAACAACATGGACTCCTCAAGGTTGCTGAGTGGGGTTCGATGCCCTCGAAGCAGCCAGATTCGGTAGCCTTTTGATATGGTCTCGAATCAGTTCAGCGCTAGAGCTCCCCCGTTCTTCTGGATTTCGCTCTAATTTGTCCAATTCTTGCTGAGTCAATCGAACTCGAAAAACTTTACTTCTTGCTATTGTTGCAGTCTCCTTGTACTACAATGACTGTATCAGCTAACCACTGACTAGATTGACTCAAACGAACACGTCTCAGTAGCGTGGTGAACAGCGCAAACTCTAGGAACGGTATTGAACCTTGATAATTGGTAGGGCGTTGCATCAGGAAGAATGACAATACTGTCTGAAGCCACTGATGCGTAAAACCAATTTGGTTGCGTTGTACAGAACTTTGGTTCCTTGTACATAGTCTCCGTGGGGCATCAGGAGACTCTAAACTGCCTGTGGACGTATCCATAACGGGGAATGGCAACATTCTAGGGAGGACGGATGAAGCAGGAAATTGATCGAGAGCGATCTTGAGAAGCCCGCTCTGTATGCGTAAGCATCAGAGTCGGGAGTATGTCACCCTTGCTCTGGTACACCGAGGGTCGTAACATAGAGCACCGCCTCATCATCGGGAATGCCGAGAACCTCATTGACTTGATCATCAAAGAAGCCTCCAATGCCACTGACCCCCAAGTCTAGCTGGATTGCAGCGAGGTTTAAGCGTTGTCCCAATTGGCCTGCATCCATGTGTAAGTATCGATAGGCGCGATCGCCATAGCGACTGACTGCTGCCCCTAGATCTGCCGTGTGAAAGACCAAGGCCGCCGCATCCCGACCTAAATCTTGACCTAAACAAAGGTAATGCAACTCTTCGCGAAAATTTTTAAAGCGTATTTGCCGCAGTGCCTGGGCCTTAGGCGCATAGTAATAGCAACCCGCCTCTAAACCCTCTACCCCAGAAACCGCTACAAAAGTCTCGATCAAACTCAAGTCAAAATAGTCCGGATCGCCTAGTAGACCCTGTTCTCCATAGTCCTCAGGATGATAGGTAAAGTGGAGTATCAGTTGCAATTCTTCGAGGGTGAGGTCTTCCCCGGTGTAGGCCCGGGTCGAGCGCCGTTTTAACAGGGTTTCTTCTAAATCCTCCTGGTCTTCGCCCCAGTCAATGCGCTGACGATAACGATTTTCGGCATCAGTATTTGCGAGGGAAACCTTTAAGCAAAATGGAAAATTATATTTGTCTTCTAACAGATTCGGTTGGTGGGGGGGCACCGAAGCCTTGGCCTGAATCATCGAAGCTTCATGGAGCGCTTTAAGTAGCTCGTCCTCTGCCAAATCAGGGTAATTGAAGGCCACCGGAGAGGGTAAGGCGGTTTTGCCGTGACTGGTTGCTTGGGGTTGTGGATTGAGGGCCATAATACTGGTCACAGCCTCTGTTTCACCATCAAGATAGAGGAGTTGATTCATCAGGCGATCGCTAAACCCACCGATGAGATGGGGGCGAAATCCATGGGCTGTGGCTGCCAGGTTCACATTGCCTAGCAAATGACCCGTATCTAGAAAAATGCGACGGTAAGCCCGGGCTTCATAGCGCCAAGCCGAGCGATAAAAAATTGCCGTTGTTACTAACGCGAGTTGGGTTTTTTCGAGGGCCGGATGGCGAAAGCAAGCTTCTTGGAGATCGACCCAACAGTGGTTATCCCAAAAGCGCAACAGGGTATGGGTTTGGGGCTGGTAGTGGTAAAGGCCCGCCGGGAGCAGTTCAGTGCCCCGGGAGATGAGATATAGTTCTGCCGGATACAGACCCCCCGCCGAAGGAGCAGTTCTGAGGTAAACAAAATCTCCCCCAAAGGTCGGGATTTTAGCGGTCAGCCCGTAGCTCAACAACAACAAATAGGACAGGTTTTCCCATTGGGGCTCATTGCGGTCAAGTTCTAAATAGGGCTTGAGATCGTAACTGGTGCCAATTTTGTAGCCTTTGAAGGGACTCGGCTGCTGGGACCAGTCTAGGGATTTGCCCCGCTTGGAAAGGGTTTGAGGATCGTATTTGGTGCGTTGGTGATAATGGGCTGAGAGGGGTAAAGATCGGCTCATTTTTTCCCGAAAGCAAGAAAACTCTTCCATTATCCCCCTTGCTTCCCCCTTGACGGAAACTTTTTTCCCGGCGATCGCTTCTTTAGGTAGCATGAAAGGCAAGGCGATCGCCCTTTGGAGTTTTCGGTTATTGACTATGAAAATCACTGCTTTACGATCGATGCTGCTACTTGGTTTGTTCAGTAGTGGTGGCATCCTGCTTGCTCCCTCCCCCAACCAAGCCCAGACCCTCCTGGCCCAAGGAAATCTTACCCTTGCCTTTGGCCTGAACCAAGCGAAAAATCTCGCCCGCCAAGCCGCAGAGGATGCCAATGGTGGCCTGAGTCAATATCGGGCCGAACCTTCCATGCATGGTGATCCCTTGGCGTCCCCCTATGTGGACAATGGCGATGGCAGCTATACTTTCACCTTCCGGGGACGGCAACCGGCATCCACGGATTATGTCTACGAAACCGTCGTAACTGTCACTGACGATGGCACCGCAACCATTGATTACAACGGGCCAATTCGCTCTGATAATTTCAACAGCACCAATATCGCTGCGGCGAGCCTCGACCTCAACCAAGCGAAGAACCTCGCCCGCCAAGCTGCAGAACGGGAAAATGGTGGTTTGAGTCAATATCGCGCTGAACCCTCCATGCATGGTCTAGCAGAGCAATCTCCCTACGTTAGCAATGGTGACGGCAGCTATACCTTTACCTTCCAAGGCCGTCGTCCCGAATCCCTTGATTACACCTACGAAACAGAGGTCAAGGTGCTGACGGATGGGAGTACCCAGATTCTTTACAATGGCGACGTGCGCACCAGTGACAGTACCGTAGATTCCGGCGCGACTATTGTTGATCTCAATCAGGCGAAGAACCTCGCCCGCCAAGCTGCAGAACAAGAAAATGGCGGTTTGAACAACTACCGGGCTGAACCGGCAATGCACGGCAATCCCAATGAGTCTCCCTATGTACTAAATGCCGATGGAAGCTACACGTTCACCTTCGAGGGGCGTAGACCCGGCTCCGTTGACTACACCATTGAAAGCGTTGTGACTGTTACCCCCGATGGCACCGTAACCATCAACTCCAACACGAGTCTGTAAACGGCCCATTTCACTGGGAAACAATTAACGGCGAGACCTTCCCAGGGAGGCCTCGTTTTTTGTGTCGGGGCTGTCTTGATGGAAAATTGCTTACAATTTCTAAACTCCCTTCAACAATGTCTTGTCTTGGCCATGGCTACCTTGAATTCAGTGCCTTTATTGCAAGATCCTGAGCGATTGCAACAACGTCTCCGGGAAATTCCAACGGAGCCTGGGGTTTATTTTATGCACAGTCGTCAGGGAGATATTCTCTACATTGGCAAATCCAAAACCCTGCGGAATCGGGTGCGGTCTTATTTTCGGGATGCCCGCTTGCATTCGCCCCGCATCGAAATGATGGTGCAGCAGGTGGCGGACATTGAATTCATTGTCACGGATACGGAAGCGGAAGCTTTGGCCCTCGAAGCAAACCTGATTAAGCAGCACCAGCCCTATTACAACGTGCTGCTCAAGGATGACAAGAAATATCCCTATGTGTGCATCACCTGGTCGGAAGATTATCCGCGTTTTTTTATTACCCGCAAACGCCATATCGGCAGCAAAGGCGATCGCTACTATGGCCCCTATGTGGACACAAGGTTACTGCGGCATACTCTGGGCTTAATGAAACGGATTTTTCCGCTGCGGCAACGGCGACAACCGCTGTTTAAACATCGACCCTGTTTGAACTACGATATTGGCCGCTGTCCGGGGGTTTGTCAGCAGTTGATTTCCCCCCAGGAATATCGACAGACGGTGCAAAAGGTGGCGATGGTCTTCCAAGGGCGCAGCGGAGAATTGATTGAAACCTTGACGGCCCAGATGGCCCAGGCGGCAGAGAATCTCCAGTTTGAAAAGGCGGCCCAAATCCGCGACCAAATCAAAGCAATTGGTGCGCTCAATGCCGATCAAAAGGTGAGTTTACCGGATGATCGGGTGTCCCGGGATGCGATCGCCTTGGCTGCCGATGAACATCACTGTGCGATTCAACTTTTTCAAGTACGGGCGGGGCGACTGGTGGGAAGATTAGGCTTTTTTACGCCCTTACCAGAAAATTTGGGGCCAGATTTAACAGTGGAGTATGGCAAAATCCTCCAGCACGTTTTGGAAACCCACTATGCAAACGTGGACGGGGTGGAAATTCCGGCGGAAATCTTGGTGCAATACCCCCTCCGAGACCAGGAATGGCTTGAAAAGTTTCTGGGTGATCGCCGGGGCAATAAAGTGCAAATCCGCCAACCCCAACGGCAACTGAAGGCGGATTTGATCGCGATGGTAGAACGCAACGCCCAATACGAACTAAGCCGCACCCAACGCACCGCCACCAAGAATTTAGCGGCCCTCGAAGATTTAGCGAGTCTCTTAGATTTACCAGAATTGCCCAAACGCATCGAAGGCTATGACATTTCCCACATCCAGGGGTCGAATGCGGTGGCCTCCCAGGTGGTTTTTATCGACGGCATTCCTGCCAAACAGGACTATCGCCACTACAAAATTAAAAATCCTGAGATTCACATTGGCCGCTCCGATGACTTTGCCAGCATGGCGGAAATTATGCGACGGCGCTTTAAAAAAGGCTTGGAAAAAGACTGCCCCGATTTGATCATGATTGATGGCGGGAAAGGCCAATTATCCACAGTCATGGGAGTTTTAGAGGAACTCAACCTCGCCGATAAATTAAATGTGATTAGCCTCGCCAAAAAACAAGAGCAGGTCTATCTACCCTACGAATCCAATCCCCTTAAAAGTGAAAAGGAACAGCCTGGCATTCAACTTCTCCGCCGGGTGCGGGATGAGGCCCACCGTTTTGCGGTCAGTTTCCATCGCCAACAGCGTCTCAAGTCCAGCAGGCGATCGCAATTGGATGACATCCCTGGTTTAGGCCACCACCGCAAAAAACAACTCCTGGCCCATTTCCACTCCCTCGACTATCTCCGGGAAGCGAAACCCGAACAAATCGCTGAGGTCAAAGGGATTGGGCCGCGTCTCGCCGAGGAAGTTTTCCGCTATTTTCACGCGAGTGATTAAAGGAACCACCAAGGACAAAAATTTCGAGGTTTTTCCATAAAGCTAACTGCTTAGGTTTCGTTGCCATAGGTCGCTAACCATTGATCTAAATCAGCACGGGACTGCATATCCAATAAGGCTTCCCCCAGAGCCTCCAACTGCAACCGAGACAACTGGCGCAAACGTTTGAGTACAGCGGCATCTAACAAACCAAGACGGCGGGATAAGAGTTTTGTAAGTAGTGTGAATTCTCCCTCCTCAATCCCCTGCTGTAATCCCTGCTGTAATCCCTGTTGTAAACCTTGTTGAAGTCCCTGTTGCAAACCTTGCTCTACTCCTTGGACGACTCCCCGATTGAAAATTTTTTGATAGATCACCGATTCCTGCATAAGTTCCTCCTGGAAAAATTGCTCGATCATCGCATCTGTAAACTTAATCCCAGCTAAAATTTGCGTTGCAGCCTTGAGATTTAATTGTTCTGTCCTGTCTTCAATCCTATCCAATTGCTGACTGACTTGCTGCAACAGTTGTTCGGGAGCCTGGGTTTTTGCAAGAACCGCCAAAGGCAACAAACTCGGCAACTCAAAAAAGAGCTGTGGTTCTAGCTCCCAGAGCCGAATCACCCGGTAGCGATGAGTGGTTCGTTGTTGTTGGAAATAATCCTGAAACACTTCGGGCATCGTAGTGGGCTTGAGAAAAATAACGACTTGCTCAATCTCAAGGCGATAACGCCGATAAAGCCTCACCCAATAGTCCAACATCCGCAGGGGCATTGGTGGGTTAGAAGTAGCCACCGTTTGAAATTCAAGATGGAGAATTTTTCCAGCAGTCTCCAAGAAAAACACCCCATCCACCCGGATTGGTTCGAGGTTCAATTCTGTATTAAGAAAGCTCACACTCTCAAGGGCTGATTCCCCCAGAAGCCAATGGACAAAAGGATGGGGATCTATTTCCAATAAAAACTTGAGAATGTTGTCGTAGCTCATTTCACCGAGGAACGATAGACGTTCTTAACCACATCACTGAGGCGGGCCATTGCGGTTTCAATTTCACTATCGGTAGCTGTCAAGCTAATGCGGAGACATTGCTGCTTATGGGGCCAATCTTCGCGCAAGCCTGGGAAAAAGGGACTGCCCGGCACGGCAATCACGCCCACGGCTTTTAGTTCTTGGTACAGTTCCCAGTCGGTTATCGGCAACTCATCAAACCACAACCAAGCAAAAATCGCCCCTTCCCCTCGGTGAAGATACCAGGGCACATCTTTGGGCATCGCCCGATCTAAGGCTGCTTCGAGGATTTGGATTTTGTTTTGGTAGTAGGGCCGGATCACCGTTTCGGCAATATGAGCTAAGGCCCCCGATTGGATCGCCCGGGCGGCGATCGCCTGACCATAGCGCGACGAATGAATGCAAGCATTGGTAAGAAAAGCCTGTAAAACCCCGATAAAACGCGGTTCCCCAATGGCAATCCCTACCCGTTCTCCCGGCAAGCCCGCTTTAGAGAGGCTCAGGCAGTGGATCACGTTACCGCCAAAGAGGGGTTTCATCTCCGTGAAATTCAGAGCTGGGAAAGGAGGGGCATAGGCCGAATCAATAAATACTGGCACATCATGGACGGCAGCCAGATCAGCAATCTTTTCGGCTTCTTCGTCGCTGAGGACATTTCCCGTGGGATTACAGGGGCGCGAGAAAATTACACAGCCGGTATTTTCATCAATATTAAGCTGACTAAAATCGGGGCGATATTTAAAGCGGTGGTTCGCCTGGTCAATGTCGAGGCTTGGTTTAAAAGCGCGGATGGCCTCTGGGTATAAACTGACGCCCCCATAGCCAGTGTAGTCGGGGCTGAGGGGAAGGATGATCGATTTCAGTTGGCCGACATTATCATATCCACCAAAGGCATTGGCCGCGAGGAAATAGAGGGACTGGGAACCGGGGGTGATGAGAATATTTTCGCCCGTTAAGTTCAGACCATAGCGTTGGTTAAAATCGGTGGCGATCGCCTCAATCAGGGGTTCATAACCCTGGGACGATCCATAGCGACAAACCACTTCCCCATATTCCGGACTATTGAGGAGATCATTGGTGCAATCGCGCCAGAGCCGTTCCACTTCCGGGATAATCACCGGATTGCCCGCACTGAGGTTAATAAAATCTTGGCCTGCCCCTGCTTTTAGGGTATCGATGATGTCTTTCATGATCGCACGCACGCCGGTTAAACGCGACATTTGCGTCCCAAATTTCGATAACAGAGGTGCCTGAGACATTGTTATTTAAGTGGCCTGAAAATTGAACTTTTTCATCTTACCGTTTCTCCGAAATTCTTCCGGGTTTTTGATACAAGACATCAAAATTCTCCGGTTTCATTGCGAGAAAGGTTTCGGCTTCCAAGTTCGTCATCAATGGCTTGAGACTTTCCGTGAGAACGCCCTGGGGATAGGTGCTGTTTGGGCTTGGGTTTGGCGATCGCCCCATGTTCAAAAAAGCAGCTTGTTTGGTCGGGGCCGTTGCTGCGGTAGAACTGGGTGCCTGGGGTAAGCGACTGAGAAATCGTTCTAATTCTGGAGAAATCGTTTCCGTGAGGCGCAGCTTGATCGCCCCCTGGGACAAGGATTGCACGTAGGCTCCCGTGAGAAACTGTTGGTAATTTTG
Source organism: Picosynechococcus sp. PCC 8807 (assembly GCF_001693295.1). NCBI lineage: Bacteria > Bacillati > Cyanobacteriota > Cyanophyceae > Chroococcales > Geminocystaceae > Picosynechococcus > Picosynechococcus sp. PCC 8807. The sequence continues at coordinate 263,929 of NZ_CP016483.1, read as the reverse complement.
CCCCCTAGTTTGGTGGCGCGCCAAAAAGCTCAAGCTTACCCCCCGCACCATTTGTCGGACTGGTTCTGCCGCGTTGCCCATTACCTCTGGCACCAGGGTACTTTGGGCTAAGGCACTGTCGCGATTGCTGACATCAGTGACGCTCATGTGGGTTGCACCGTCGGCGACGACGAGATATTTTTCGCCGCCCAACTGCTGGAACGGTTTCAACTGGTGGGCCAAGCTTGGGGTGACGGTATCTTTTGTGCTGGCAACGATCAAGGTCGGAATTTTAATTTTTTCTAAACCCTGCTCCCCAAAAATTTGATCACTGAGGGGATTAAGGGCGATCGCCTGTTTGACCCGTTCATCCCGCAAATTTAACTGGTCATAGGGGAGCTTTGCCGCTGCACATTGGAGCCAGTCCCCCGGCGCTCTGGTTAAAGGGGTTGCCCGCTGGCAGTGGGCACGGATAGCAATGGGATCAACAATTCCTCCGGCGATCGCCAAAGCGGTGTAACCTCCAAAAGAGTGACCAATCACTGTCACATTGTCCGTGGCAAAGCGGGTCGTGAGGGTTTGGTCTTGGTTAAGTCGTTCCAGTTGATCCAGCACAAACTGAATATCCATGGGGCGATCGACAAATTCTGTCGCCGGGAGCAGGGTGTCGAGATTTAAGCCCGGATTAAACAGAGACTGAATATTACTGCCGGGGTGATCGAGGGTAACGACGGTGTAACCATGGGAGGCCAGATGCACCGCCAGATAATCGAGAAAATGACGGTTGGCCGCAAACCCATGGGACAAAACCACTAGCTGAGACTGGGATTGGGGACTATCAAAAATATCAATGGGAATGGTGCGATCGCGCTTTGCATCTTGCAAAATTAAACTCTGGCGACGCACAGTTTGGGGGCCGGGGGCTGTGGGGTTGAGGTTTGAGCGTTGAAAAATCTGCGGTTCTGTACTTTCGAGGGCTTCAGTCACCCTCGGCGCGAGGAGTTGATTCTGGATATTCGGTAAATTGAGTTGTAACAAGAGGCCAGCCACCGCCGTAAGATCAATAGTCAGTTCCTGCTTGGGGTAAGCCTGCAACAAATTCAGGGCGCTGATTTCTACTCCCTGACCTAACGCCAAATCCACCGTCGCCTGGAGATCCTGAATAGAAGTTCCCGGTAGGGCCGTTTGAATTTGCGCCAAAATCTGTTTTCCCGTAGGCGATCGCCACAACTGATCAAAAAACTGATCCGCCATCTCTGGCTCGATCTGCAAGCGTCGTTGGAGAAATTTCTGCAAATTACCATCCAAAAATACCCCATAGGGTCGGAGGTTGCGGGGGACTTGACCCGTTTCGGCAAAGGTTTCTAAATCTTCTAATTGTAAAGTTTGTTGAAGTGGCCCTAATTTTAGTCGGAGGGTTTCAGCGGCGATCGCCCTTTGACCCCAGGCTCCACCTAAACTCAACAGACCCACCATCACCCATACTTTCAGATCCCGCAACTGTCTTTTCATAGTCATACTGCACCGTTGACGATTATCCCCAAACTTTTTTGGACTCCCTATTGCCCCAGAAGTTCCTAAAACAAAACCACCCCTCAATTAGAGCAGGTGGTGTCTCAACAATTAATTAGAGCGAATTGTGCATCTAAACCGCAGAGCCTACCCCTGCATATGCACCGTAGAAAAAGATACCGACAACCGCAATGACGCCCATACCAGCGACAACTGCAACGATCCAAAGTGGGATTTTTCCGCCTTCAGACATGAGAACAACCTCCGAAAAAAATAAATTAAAGGGCTGAAATTAAAGGGCTGCCAGCTTAGTTAAAGAAGTAGCTGGAAAATAGAATACCGAGCACAGCGATTAGAAGTAAACCTAGATATAGAGAAGTCCGGTTTAGTTCCACAGGCTGTCTGTTGGGATTTTGATTTCTTTCCATCGGAAGCTCCTAACGTTGAATAAACTGCATAGCGGCGATCGCCCCTAGGAAGAAAACCGAGGGTACAGCCAGGGTGTGCACCGCCAACCAACGGACGGTAAAAATTGGATAAGAAACAGGTTGGTTAGGACCGCTTGTCATAATACAAAACCTTTTAGTGAATACAGCAAAGAAAAACGCGCGTTACTTAATTGTTAAACTCATTGATCTGATCAATCGCTTTGTAACGATCAGTCACAATGGGAATCTCTTGACGAGTTTCAGTAAAGTATTGGTCAGGACGGGGTGTCCCGAAAGTATCGTAAGCCAAGCCAGTGCTCACAAAGAGCCAGCCAGCAATAAATAACATCGGAATGGTGATGCTGTGAATAACCCAGTAGCGAATACTGGTCACAATGTCAGAAAACGGGCGTTCTCCGGTAGAACCTGCCATGCGACTATTCTCCTCTCAATTGTTAATGAAAAAAAACTTATTAAACAAATTAGCCTATATCATACGGAATTAACAGACACTCCCACAATAGAATGGGTTGCCCTTAGGCCGCTTCCGTGGATGTATCGTACCGTAAAATCACCCCCTGTTGCCCAAGGATGAAGCCTTTATTCTCATTTAAGAAAACGACTCGGTAAAAGTTTGTCGGGATCTCTTCTAGGGCAGCGTCCCGGAACCAAGTGTCGCCACCATCTTTACTCACAACAACACTGCCACTACCACCGACGGCCCATAGTTCTGCGGGGGTACGATAGCCAATGTGCAACAAACCAACACTGTTGCGATACTGCGGTGTCACCGGTTCGCTCCAGGCTTCTGCATTGTCTGGATTTGTATCGTCGCTAAATTGCACAACTCCCCCACGGGCTAACAACCAGAGTTTATCTTCGCCATTAAAGCCCATGCTCTGGAGGCGACGGGAAGAATTCCGGTTATGGGGCGTCCATTCTGTGTCCCCAGGCGACCAAGTGGAATAAAAATTACCCCGGGCAGAAACGGCCACATACTTACCATCGGCAGAACGTTCAATGGTACGGGCAACGCCAACGGCACCTTCGACAAGGGCTTTCCAGTTTTTGCCGCCGTCGGTGGTTTTGTAAATAGCCCCAAGATCGGTGACCATTTCGGCGGTGTTTGGCCCTAGGGCGGTGATGTTGTAGGGGGCACCGGGCAATTGACTGCTGAGGGCGATGCGACTCCAGTGCTCACCACCATCGTCGGTGTGGAGCAGGATCGAAGGCCGTCCGGTAATCCAGCCTTCTTGGCCAGAGAAGCTAACACCGGTAAAACTTTCTTTTTCGTCACCGAGATCGATAACTCGCTCGGCCCAGGTTTTGCCGCCGTCGGTAGTTTCAAAGAGGGTTTCTTTGGTACCGACAAGCCAGCCATGTTGGAGGTCGTCGGTAAAGGCAATATTGGCAAAGGTCGAATCGGTATTTAAGTCGATTTCTTGCCAGGGATTTTCGCTAATGGTTGGTGCCTGGACACAGCCGATGCACAATACCAAAACGGCGATCGCCGCAATGGCTTTTTTTAAGGGTTTTAATAGACCTAAAACTGAAGTCATAGCGCAATATAAAAGCAATAAAAGTAAAAATTTGGAATTAAGACAAGGCTTTGCTATGGGGGTCTTTAGTCCAGACCATAAAGGCTCAGGAAGAAAAGGATTGCCAAGCCCATGGCTCCAAAAATGAGTAGGTTTTTTTGGTTGGAGCTGAGGTTATTCACGCCAAAACCATATTTCAGATTTTCTTCAAAACCTGAGGGGGCATCCGCTGCACCAATATTGCGAAATTGGGCGCGATCAACGCTACAAACAGGACAGTTCCAAATGAGGGGCAGATCTTCAAAGGCTGTACCCGGTGGCGTGTTGGTACGGCTTTCTCCCTTTGCAGGGGTGTAAATGTAACCGCAGCTGGGGCATTCGTAACTAGCAGGAGCCTTTTCGGCGAGGGTTTTTTCTATGGGGCGATCGCTCATCGTTCAGAGGGTATTTGACTAGCAAACCAAGGAAGTAATTATGAAAAATTATGACATAATCCGTAAACTTTCTTTAATTTATGAATCTGGCCAGCGGTATAAAGTGCAAAGTCAGCTTTTTCGTTTGCGGCGATAAATCCGGAGCAGTCACCACGGGGAAAGGCGATCGCCCTAGGGACAAATTAGGGGAGAAGCTATACTTTGATTAATTTTATGGCATTGCTGCAGATCCCTCCGGGGCAAGCTAGAACGTCCGCATGACAGATTCTTTTGATCTTACGTTGCAAATTATCATCACCGTCTTTGCGGGCATTAGTGCCCAGGTGTGTGGTGAGTTTTTAAAGATTCCGAGCATTGTGCTCCTCCTGATTTTTGGCATTGCCCTGGGGGGAGATGGCTTTGGGATCTTGCATCCGAGTGAATTTGGCGTCGGCCTGGAGGTCTTGGTCGCCCTAGCGGTGGCCGTCATCCTGTTTGAGGGAGGGTTAAATCTCAAACTCAAAGAATTAAATGAAGTTTCCGGGAGCCTCCGTAACCTCGTCACCATCGGTACTTTAATCACTTTGGTGGGGGGAGGTCTTGCGGCCCATTACCTCGCTGAGTTTCCCTGGGCGATCGCCTTTTTGTATGCCTCTTTGGTGGTGGTGACAGGGCCGACGGTGGTGGGGCCGCTCCTGAAACAAGTGGCCGTTGACCGTAAGGTGGCAACCCTCCTGGAGGGAGAAGGCGTACTGATCGACCCAGTGGGGGCTATCCTGGCGGTGGTGGTACTCGATACGATTTTGAACGTTGATGCGGGCCTGGGAGAAGTGGCCAGTGGCTTGGCCCTCCGTTTGGGGATCGGGGCCGTTATTGGGGCCGCTGGTGGCTGGCTAATGGGTCAATTCTTGCGCCTGGCGAACTTCCTGTCTGAAGATTTAAAAAATTTGTTGGTGCTGGCGGGAATCTGGGGCCTCTTTGGTTTTGCCCAGTCGGTGCGAGGAGAATCGGGCTTAATGACAGCGGTGGTGGCGGGGATTGTTCTCCGGGCCTTTTCCATCCCAGAAGAGCGGCTACTAAGGCGGTTTAAGAGTCAACTCACGGTTCTTTGTGTGTCCGTTTTATTTATTTTATTGGCGGCGGATTTGTCCATTGCCAGTATTTTTGCCCTGGGTTGGGGCAGTTTTTTTACGGTGGCGGTGCTGATGTTTGTGGTGCGCCCCATTAGCGTTGCCCTTTGTACGGCCAATAGCGATCTAGATTGGAAGCAGAAATTTTTTGTTGCTTGGGTTGCGCCACGGGGCATCGTCTCGGCCTCGGTCGCCTCTCTATTTGCGATTATTTTGACGGAAAAAGGGTTTAACGGTGGTGCTTCTATCAAAGCTTTGGTTTTTTTGACAATTTTGATGACGGTATTTATCCAAGGCTTGTCGGCCAAATGGATTGCGCGGCAGTTAAAAATTACTTCCATTGAGGCGCGGGGGGCGGTGATCGTTGGTTCTAGTCCCCTCAGTCGGCTATTGGCCCAACTGTTTCAGCAGCAGGGGGAGTCGGTGGTGATCATCGATACAGACCCCAAAGCCTGTGAAGCGGCCCGCACAGAGCAGTTGGAAGTGTACCAAAGCAGCGCCCTAGATGGAGATGTGCTAGAGGAAATTGGCATTAGCTCCATGGGAGCCTTTGTCGCCCTCACCACCAACGGAGAGGTCAATTTAGTGTTGGCCCAGCGGATCATGGAGGAGTTTCATCCGCCGAGGGTAGCGGCGTTTTTTGAACAGGGGGATCCGGACAATGCGATCGCCAACAAGGGCAAAATCAGTCAGGTCTTTGGGGGCGGCTTTTCTGTCAAAGTTTGGAATCAATATATCCTCGATCAACAGGTCAAATTGGGAAAAACAACCATTGGCCCCAGGGATAAAAACCAGACTTTCCCCTTCCAAACCCTCATTGATGCCGGTAAATTTTTGCCCCTGCTCATCCGCCGCCAAGCCAGCCTCATGATCGTGCGATCGCTAGAGGATCTCAAGGCCGAAGACGAACTTATTTACCTCCTCCATGACCCCCGGCCCCAGCTTCTAAAACGACTTTCGGGGGGAATGCAAGCGCCGCGCCTCCTCTTAGAAACATTACCGGAAGTGGAAAAATTACCCCGCTCTCCCCAGGCGATCGCCCCGGCTGCCCTGCCTGAGCTTCCAGAGAACGGTTAAAATAGGGTCATGTTCAGCCCATAGATTGTGTGTAAATCATCGAGCAGCCATGACACAAACAACTACTGCCCCCGGCATCCAACTCACTGAAACCGCCCTCAAGCACGTCCTGATGCTCCGCGAACAACAGGGCCAAGACCTCTGGTTACGGGTGGGTGTGCGCCAGGGGGGATGTTCGGGAATGTCCTACATGATGGACTTTGATCGCCCCGACAATGTTAGCGAACATGATGAAGTATTCGAGTATGAAGGCGGTTTTAAGATCATCTGCGATCGCAAAAGCATGCTTTATCTCTATGGCCTCGTCCTGGATTACAGCAATGCAATGATTGGCGGTGGGTTCCAGTTCACCAACCCCAATGCCAACCAAACCTGTGGTTGTGGGAAATCTTTTGGGGTTTAATAGAAAATCGCGTCTTTGCCCCTTATGCGGTCGGCAAGGTGCCTGTTTTTTATGAGCCCGAATGACAACTATGACCGAATTAACCATCGAACAACGGTTTGAAGCTGGTTTTAAGCGTTACGATGCCGGCGAGTCCCCGGATGCCCTGCTGCCAGAATTTATCGAAATCTGTCGGCTCGATCCGAAAAATGCCGCCGCCTGGAGCTGTGTGGCTTGGTTACATTTACTCCGGGGGAAAGCAGACCTCGCCCTCCCTGCCGCCCAACGCAGTGTCAAAATTGACCATCGTAATCCCCAAGCCCATGTAAATCTTGCCCTTGCGCTCCTTGGTACTGGGGGTAAAGGGGTACGCAAGCACATCGAACTGGTGCAAAAGGTGATGGATTTCAGTGAAGAGGTGCGCCAAGATATTTTTGAAAATATTGACGATGGCCTCACGCGGAGACCGGATTGGAAAGAGTTGGCCAAGGTGAAAAACTGGCTGTCTGAGTAAACAACAGTAGAGGTGATTATTGGCGTGAAGCATTATTTTACCGGCCTAACCGCAGATCAGTTTCGCCATCCCCTAGATCAAGAAGCCACTGCCGCTCTCCGCCGCCTCCCTGGTTTGGATCTGTTGGTACGCTCTTTTTTGGGGTCAACGGCAGAGCAGGTTTTTCAGTTCAATAATCTCGCGTCGAGCATTTTGGTGGGCGATCGCCAATTGCCCCACCTCCATCACCTCCTCCAGGAAGCCGCCCAAGTACTGGATCTGACGCCGCCGGATCTCTACATCCAACAAAATCCTGTGCCCAATGCCTATACCTTTGCCATGCGGGGCCAAAAACCCTTTATGGTGATCCACACGGCCCTGGTAGAAATCCTCACAGAAGCAGAACTCCAGGCGGTTATGGCCCACGAACTGGGGCACCTCAAGTGCGAACATGGCGTCTATCTGACCCTAGCGAATCTGCTAATGCTAGCCACCAATGCCCTCCCGGTATGGGGAAGCCTACTGTCCCGGTCTCTGCAAAATCAGATGTTGGCCTGGTTACGCTGTGCGGAACTGAGTTGCGATCGCGCTGCTTTTTTGGTGAGTCAGGATCCGAAAATTATGATGTCGGTGCTGATGAAATTAGCAGGGGGATCGCCGAGTTTAGCCCCGTTGTTGAACCTGGATGCGTTCATGGAACAGGCCAAAACCTACGAACATTTGAGTCAAAATCAGTTGGGTCAACTGTTGCAGGAAACTCAAACCACCCAACTCACCCATCCCCTGCCGGTGGTGCGCGCCCAGGAAATCTGGCGGTGGGCGAGTTCCCAGGAATATTCCCTCTTGCTTCAAAACAGAGATTCAGTTTATAATCACGAAGGTTCATCCAAGGGCGGATGGCGAAATTGGTAGACGCACCACACTCAAAATGTGGCGACTTCGGTCATGGGGGTTCAAGTCCCCCTCTGCCCATCTAAAAATAGTTTTGAAGTATCTAATCTAAATACTGTCGGTAACACTGCTGAAGTGAAAATTTTTCACCTTGAGGGCCGGAACTGCGGTGCTGCCGTGACGTTCTGGGGTGGCGATCGCCTCTACATCCCGGAGTAAATCGGGCAAAGATTGATTAAAACGTAGATTACAGATCGGGTAAGCGAGTTTGCCGTTTTCGATCCAAAAAGTGCCGTCGCGGGTCATACCTGTAAATTCGAGGGTTTGGGGATTCACTGCCTGCACATACCAAGCACGATTGATAAAAATTCCCCGTTCTGTCTGGGCAATTAAATCAGCGACAGTCTGGTCACTGCCCGTCATCACCAGAGGGAAAAGGCTTCCTGTGGGTTTCTGGCCGGTTTGCTGCGCCCAGTAACGGTCATAGCTCAGGGTTCTCGGAATCCCTTCAGTGGCGATCGCCAATGGATTACAGGGCAAACCCTGACTATCAAAAGCTCCGGTTTGTAACAGGGGATGGGTTGGATCACGGTATAGATTCACCAATGGGCTAAAGATTTGTTCACCGAGGGGATGTTTGGCAAAATAACTGCGTCCCTCGGCGGCAGCCCGTGCCGACATATACCAAACTAATCGGGGGATCAGATTAGCAACTGCTCCGGCTCCCAGAACCACTGGGTAAGTACCGGGTTCAACCCGACGGGGATTTTGTGATCGCTTTGCCCGCTCCATGGTGGTCAGTACCATTTGCTCGATGGGCAACTCATCAATCCCCCAGGCTGTGCGACTTTGCCAACTGGAGCCATTGCCAATTTTGGCCGTGTAGCTAAATTCTTCCTGGGTTTGGCGATCGCCTGCCCGTAAGCCCACCGAATTCCCCAGGGCATAAACCTTAGCACTGGTACTTAAAATTCCTGACCCGTTTACTCCGGCTGCCTCGCTCCACTGGCACACCTGCTGAATTAATTCTCCCCGCTGTAAAGGCGATCGCTGCAACGTTGCGGCATCAAATTTTGCTGTCCGCACTGCGTACACTTGTTTTACTAAAAGCGGTACCCATTCAGGATCCTCTGGGGCAAGCCTCGCTAAATCTTCACTCCGTCGTAACGCCACCTGGATCTGCTCCCAGTCTTGTTCGACGGTGGTAACACTGGCACTACGGGAGCCGAAAGAACTTGTAATTGTTATTTCAAACTGATTTTTCTGCAAATTTTGTCGAATTTGGTTCTCCCCAAATCGGCCTAGGGTAGATTCCCGTTCGGCGATCGCCACTATTACCCCGTCCGATTCCGCCGCCCGAATAATTTTTTCAATCCAGTCAAAGGCCTGAGCTTGGGAAATTAATTGTGATGCCGTCGCTACCATGTCGAGTGCTGTCCATTGAAACTCTTTCCATTAAAACAACAAAAACCCTTCCACCGCAGTCGATAGAAGGGAGAATGTTTTGCGGAAAATATCTATATCATTTGAATGAATAGCCGCTCATTGAATCTGTTGGCCCAATACAGGACTTACTCTGCCCAGGCTGTATGGAAAAACTCACCCCGGGATTTATCGGTTCGTTCGTAGGTGTGGGCCCCGAAGTAATCCCGCTGGGCTTGGGTCAGATTTTGGGGTAAACGCGCCCGACGATAGCTATCAAAATAATCTAACGAGGCGCTAAAAGCTGGTACTGCAATCCCCAATTCATTTGCCGCCAAAATAACTGTCCGCCACGCAGTTTGGCGATCGATAATTGACTGTTTAAATTCCGGCGCCAGTAACAAATTCGGTAAATTCGGATTTTCCACATAGGCCGCCTTAATCTTGTCGAGGAAGCCCGCTCGAATGATACAGCCCCCCTTCCAGATCCGCGCCGTTTCACCGAGGTCTAAGTTGTAGCCATACTCCGCTGAAGCTTTACCCAGCAGGGCCATTCCTTGGGCATAGGAACACATCTTCGAGCAATACAACGCATCCCGTACTTGGTTAATAAAGGTTTTAATATCACCCCGATAAACGCGCTCCGGTGACGGTAATTCCAAGGATGCGGCTTTCCGTTCATCTTTATAGGCCGACATCACGCGGGCATTCACGGCGGCATAGATCGTCGGAATTGGCACACCCAACTCCAGGGAACTCACCACTGTCCAGCGTCCGGTACCCTTTTGTCCTGCACTGTCGAGGATCAGTTCTACCAGGGGCTGATTGGTTTCGGGGTCAATTTTTTTGAAAATATCAGCGGTAATCTCAATTAAGAAAGAATTAAGCTCATCGGTTTGATTCCATTCCGTAAAGACCTCATGGAGTTCCGTATGGTTCAGCTTTGCGGCGTTTGCTAAGAGATCGTAGGCTTCGGCGATCAGCTGCATATCACCGTACTCAATGCCGTTGTGCACCATTTTGACGTAGTGACCCGCACCACCTGGCCCAATAAAGGTAACGCAGGGGCCATCGTTTACCTGGGCGGCAACTTTTGTCAGGATCGGTTCGAGCTCCCTATAAGCGGCTTCTGTTCCACCGGGCATCAGACTGGGGCCGTTGAGGGCGCCTTCTTCGCCACCACTGACTCCCATACCAACGAAACCTAAACCTGTAGCTTCGAGATCCTTGGTGCGACGTTCAGTGTCTTCATAGAGGGAATTACCGCCATCGATGATCATGTCGCCTTCTTCTAGCAGCGGTTTGAGGTCATTGATTACATAGTCAACGGGAGCCCCGGCTTTAACCATCACCAAAATTTTGCGGGGACGTTCGAGGAGTTGGACAAATTCTTCGAGGCTATAGGCGGCTTTGATGTCCTTGCCGACGGCGCGGGTCGCCATAAATTCTTCTGTTTTGCTGGCGGTGCGGTTGTACACGGCAATCGGGAAGCCATTACGTTCAACGTTGAGGGCTAGGTTTTCGCCCATTACCGCGAGGCCGATGACGCCAAAGGTTCGTTTAGTCATATTGAGTGTTGAGTTGTTTTTCTAAGCGTGTGAGGTCTTCTTTTCTTTTACGTTAGCGTGTGGGTCTGATCTTGCTCAGAATTCGGTCATCATTTGTCGTGTTTCTTAAATATCGATCAAGGATCTGTGAAAAGTTCTTCAAATTATTGTGAGTTCGTGACGGTTTAAGGTTGATTTAAGACTTCACTATGGTGGCTTTGCCTTTTTTAAAACGGTGATTCTCTCGGTTTATCAAGGCTTTAGGCCATATTTTTCTAATTTTGAGTTTATCGTTGTGACCAAGATCAATGGAAGAAAATACGGAAATAAATGTCACCAAAAGGCCTATAAAGTCGACAGATTCTATACATTATTGTTTTGAGTTGAAACAATTTTTATTGGAAAATTTTATCGAAAAATAGTTCTTATTCTGGTTGGGGGTAAGAGTCCCAGAGGTCTGTTTTTTGGCGTAGGCTGCCGAAATTATCACGGCCAAGGATCAGGTGATCGAGGAGAGGAATGCCGAGAATTTGGGCGGATTGTAGTAAGCGTTCAGTGAGTTGTAAATCTTCGGGGCTGGGATCGACATTACCAGAAGGATGATTGTGGGCGATGATCAAGCGGGTGGCTCCATGTTTGATGACTTCGCGGAAAATTTCCCTGGGGTGGGCTAGGGTTTCGGTGGCCAAACCAATGGTGACAACCCTCGTGGCGATCAGGGTATTTTTCACATCGAGGCAGAGGACGGCAAAGCGTTCTTGGTCTTGCCACATGAGATCGTTGCTGAGGGCGATCGCCGCTGCTTCGGGACTATCAACGATGATTTTTTCGCTGGGTTTGGCCTGGAAAATTCGTTTGCCAAGTTCGATCCCGGCGAGGATCTGGGCAGCTTTGGCAAGGCCCACTCCGGGGATGCTGGTCAGTTCCTGGGGGGTCGTGTGGCGCAACACATCAAAGGGATCCCGCTTACCCTGGCTGCAGGTTTGCAAAATAAATTGGGCAAGGCCGACGGCGGAGAGGTTGCGGTGGCGATCGCCAGTGCTGATCAAGATGGCAATTAATTCGGCATTGGATAAATATTTGGCCCCCACTGCCACCAGGCGTTCGCGCGGTCGTTCGCTAGCGGGAATATCTTGGATCCGGGGGCTGTAGTTCATCTAGTTCTTAACAGATCAATGCACACAACTTGACGATGGGAATTTCATTATTCGTTAGTCTTGGTGACCTCGATGCGATCGCCTGCTTGCAGATTAATTTCCTTCGCCAAACCGCCCCGAATTTCAATCACTTGATCAATATTGACGGTCGTTGGCGGCCCATAGGTGGGACAAGGATCATTTTCACAAGGGGGGACATCATGGGCGATCGCCTGCACGACTCCCTCCCGGAGAAAAATCATATCCAGATTGATCAAGCAATTTTTCATCCAGAAACTGACTGGACGGGCGGGATCAAATTCAAATAACATCCCCCGATTATCCGGTAAAAATTCCCGATACATCAGTCCTAACCGCTGTTGTTCTGCGGTTTCTGCAACTTCTAACCCAAACCGTTGCTCCGATCCCACGATCTTGGCCGTTGCCGTAATCGGGAGCATTTGCCCCTGGGGTCTGGGGGCGGATTGGCTTACCGGGGTCTCACTGGGAGGCGTACTGAGGCCAGAATCATCAACCGGAAATGGGACACACCCAACCAAGACGGTGCCACAGAGAGCCAGACAAAGACGGGAAGTAAAAGACATGGTGCTTAGTTAAATGGTGGAGATCAAAGGGAGGCAGTTGGAACGCATTTTAAAACCTAGGGATCTTTTTTGAGGACATAACCGACTCCCCGCACAGTTTGAATTAGGCGTTTCTGGCCTTTTGCTTCAATTTTAAGGCGTAAATAACGAATATAGACTTCAATCACGTTGGATTCCCCTTGAAATTCGTTGCCCCAGACATTTTCAAGGATTTGCTCCCGTGTTAAGACCTGTTGGGGATGGGACATCAAATATTTCAACAGTTCAAATTCTTTGACTGTCAGTTCAATGGGACGGGGCGAGTCGCTACTTTGGCCTGGCGATCGCCACACCTGCCGGGTATTGAGATCTAAGATTAAATCCCCAAAAAAAAGTTGCTCCCGTTGGCCTGTTTGGGGCTGGAGATAAATTTTGAGGAGTCGTAAAAAGCGTTCCTGTTGGTAGGGTTGCAGCACATAATCATCGGCACCCGCTTCCAGGCAGATCACCCGTTCCTCAACGCGATCTTGGGTCACCAGAAATAAAATGGGCCGCACAAATTGCGCTTTGCGGAGACTGCGACAAAAGTCGATCCCCCGTTGTCCCAGGAGGGGATAGTCCACAATTACCATGCCTGCTGGTAACTGTTGGAGGCGTTGTTGGGCTTGTTCTACCGTTTCAACGGTAATGGTTTGATAGCCGAGATCGGCAAGATCTAGGGTGGCCCGTTGTGTAAACTCTTGATCCGTCCCAACGAGGAGAACATAGGCTAAACCATCGGCGGCATATTGGCTTTGGGGCATATCAAGCTATCGAAATCTTCCGAACAAAGAAAAATAAATGTGGCTAAATAAAAAAGCTCAAAGGGTAATCTTTTTGATTCTAGAAAGGCTCAATTTGGGGAAGGACAAATTTTCATGAATCTTTGCTTCTGATGCCATTTCCCTAAAGAACTTTGCGGGATGTGGGTTTCGCCACATGGGGGAGTCCCCAGCCCAGCTTCTCCCGGAGGATTCGGAAAAATTCGGGTCGGTGGAGGCGCACAAAGCGGGCATTGTAAGGCGATCGCTCTAAATGGACTTGATCCTCCGGCAAGACATAGGCCCCACCGTTACCATCAACGACCATCACCAAGCGGTGGGACGTTGCCGGAAAAATATTCACCGGTTCTGTGTCCGAAAAGACGAGGGCCCGGGACGCGAGGGAATGGGGACAAATGGGGGCGAGCTGGAAAACGGGCACATCGGGGGTAACGACAGGGCCGCCCGCACTGAGGGAATAGGCCGTGGAGCCGGTGGGCGTCGAAATCATGATGCCATCGGCGGCAATATCAACGGGGGCATGGCGACCAATCTGAATTTCAAAGTGGCACATCCCGGCTAGGGGTTCCCGGTGGAGCACCATTTCATTGAGACTGAGGGCTTCCCAAAGGAGTTCCCCGTCGCGGAAAAGCTGCACGGTGATCATCGAACGGTCTTCAATTTCGTATTCTCCGGCTAAAAGCTGGGCGATCGCCTCATCGAGGTGCTGGAGATACATTTCCGTTAAAAATCCGAGGTGTCCCGTATTGACCGTTAGCAGCGGGATTCCCTTTGGAGCAACTTGGCGTGCGGCTGATAAGACTGTGCCATCTCCCCCCAGAACCACGGCAAACTGCATATTTTCATCGAAGTTGGGGGGCACCAATTGCTCAATTTTGGTGTGACACACGGGCTGTTGGTGCCCTGTTTCCTGGGTTGGCGGACATTCTGCATAGCCAAGTAGACCGCCAAATCCAGTGGCCGTAAACACTTCCCACCCTTTATTCCTCAAGGTTTTGGCTAATTCCTGAGCGACTTGGCAGGCAATGGGTTTGATGTCGTTATAGATAATGCCGGCTTTGGGCACAAGTAGAAGTGTCCTACAAACTTAAGGATATAAACAATAGGGTATCACTCAAACCGTTTCCCTTAATACCTATACGGTTGGCGATCGCCACTAATGAAACGTCAAGTTTTTAATTCTTCAGCAGCATCCCCCAGGTATCACTCCAGGGGAACACAACTGTAGTAAAACGTCCCTAAAACGGTGTCCGAATATTCGGCTTTTTCTTCCCGTTTTTCTTTTTGCCCTTATTTTTCTCGTAGTCAATTTCCTTCAGCTTTTGCATAATGCGGCTGAAGTATTCCTGTAAGTAACTTTCGAGGGTCGTTGTTTCGGCGTGATCAAGCCCAAAGGTTTTGTAAACATCTTCCATCGGCGCGTCCAAAGGCTTACCTGTGGCCATTACTTCTGCAAAAGCCAAGCGATCCGACGCATTTTGCCCCCATTGGAAAAAGCGGCTGACCCGGCGCATTAACCGCAGAAAACCTAGAGATAGTCGGGCAATGCTGGCAGTTTGGCCAGAATAACGCTCACAAATGGCGATAATTTCTTCCCCTTTCCAAGCCCGGGTGCCCACCACTGGAAATGTTTGTTTTTCCGTGGCCGGAATTTTCACCGCCTGTACCGCAAACTTCGCAATGTCTTGGGTGTTCATGTAGGCGATTGGCGAGCTTTCCCCAGTGATCCAGACTGCCTGATTTTCGAGAATGGGAATCGCGTATTGGGCAATCAACCCTTGCATAAACCCACTCAAGCGCAGGATTGTATAATTCATGCCCGCTTCCTTGAGATATTCCTCGACGCAATATTTTGCATCCATCAAAGGCACATCACGGTGCTGCTCTGCATTAAGAATTGAGAAGAAAATAAATCGCTCGACCCCAGCTTCCTTGGCGGCTTGGATCAAGTTTATTTGCCCTTCCCAGTCAACTTCCTTAACACCAATAGAATCCGTTGCCCGGGCCGTGGCAGCATCAATGACAGCATCAACCCCTTCTAGGGCTGGGAGCAAAGACTCGGGCTGGCATAAATTTCCGCCGATTAATTCTGCGCCCCACTCCTTGAGAAAGGAAGCTTTACGGGGATTCCGGACGAGACAACGGACTTGATGTCCTTCATCCAATGCCCGTCGCGCGACTTGCCTGCCTAATGTGCCAGTAGCACCGACCACCAGTAAATTCATTTAAATTCCGGTTAAGTAACGTTTTTTTAAGATTCTATAGAATTTTATCAGAAAGCGATCGCCCCCTCCCCCCATGCAGAGAAAAAGGCCGCCCCATCCGCCAGATCTTTTTGTCTACAATCAAGGCAGTCACCATGGTTAAAATTTAAGTCCTATGTTTTTTGGTTTGCTCGGTAAAAAGACCCAGATGCCTACGCCCCAGGAGGCTTTACCCGGTCGTACCCAAACAATGCCTATCCCCGATCAGCATTTCGTCAATGGCAATCCCATTGCTCCCCCCTTCCCCGCAGGGATCGAACTTGCGATGTTTGGTCTGGGCTGTTTTTGGGGGGCAGAGCGCAAATTTTGGCAAACCCCCGGCGTTTTTAGTACAGCGGTGGGCTATGCGGCTGGCCATACCCCCAATCCAACCTATCAGGAAGTCTGCTCTGGGATGACGGGCCACAATGAAGTGGTTCTTGTTGCCTATGATCCTACGCAAGTGTCCTACGAGACTCTCCTCAAGGTTTTTTGGGAAAGCCATAATCCCACCCAAGGGATGCGCCAAGGTAACGATGTGGGCACCCAGTACCGTTCTGGTATTTACACCTACTCCGAGGCCCAGAAACAGTTGGCCCAGGCATCCCAAGAGGCCTATCAAGATGCTTTAAAGGCCAAGGGTTATGGCGCAATCACAACGGAAATTTTGGAGGCACCGGAATTTTATTATGCGGAAGAATACCATCAGCAGTATCTCGCAAAAAATCCAGGGGGCTACTGTGGCCTCGGTGGTACAGGGGTCGGCTGTCCCGTGGGTCTCGAAGCTAAATCCTAGTGACCCTCGGATCGCATAATTTTTGAACATCAGGGGCTTGGGTAAAATAGCCCCTTTTTTTTATTTTTCACCGCAGATTAGGACGCCTCTGGGGTCGGTAACTCAAACGTCAGTTGGACATAGTTTGATTCCGTTTGGTGCCGGGTTTCCTGAAGCTTAGCCAGGTATTTTTGGCAGTCTTCTTGCCAGAAAGCGGAGGTGCCTGGGCAATTTTGGTCGGTTTGTAGCCAATGTTGAAAAACCGTTTGGCGTTGATCCTGGGGCTGACTGATTTGGTAAATACGGGTGCGTTTTTTCTGAATGGTGGTGATCTTGAGGTATTTCAGTTCGAGGCCGAGTAGTTCGAGGAAGCGGCGCAAAATCATGATCGGGGTAGAATTTTTCGCGAGGCCAATGCCAACGGTGGTCTTGATGGCATCTCGATTTTCTAAGGCGATCGCCGCCAGTCGTTGCATCTCTGGATCGAGGTTGTGGAGCGGTCGATTTGTCTGGGCGAGGAGGGTGGTGATCCCCAAAATTTCCATAGTGCCGATGATTGCCCCCATTTGGGAGTGGTTAAAATCAGGCTGGAAAATTTGTCCGCCCCCCTGTTGCATCAGGTGAGTTGCAATTAGGGCATCTCGATCCGCCAGGTAAGGGCGACCCAGGGTCAGGAAATAGTGACGCCGCAGCTTTTGGTACCAGTGGTCGTCATCTTTAGCCACTAGGGAAGCGGTGACGGGGAGATTGTAGCGTTTCTGGAGTTCGTATTTGCGGAGTTGTTGTCGTTCGGAAGGGCTTTTCAGGAGTTTCTTTTTCAGGCGTTGGTAGTCTTTGGTACTCAAGGGGGTTGCCTGGGCGATCGCCAAACATTCTGCTTGGTAGTTCGTATCGCGAATGGAATTAATCGCCGTGGCCAATTGATTATCGGGTTGGCTTTGAGTCGCCGTCGTTTTGCGGTGTTTTGGTACCGCCGACAACTGATGTCCTTCCCGCTGGAGATGGGCGAGCACGGCCTCGCGGTAGTTCACCATGCCCGCATTAATCCGCACCGCAAATTTGGCCCAACACAGAAGGGATTCGGCCTGAAAAGCAGTGTCTAAATCATCAAGGGCGATAAAGTCAGACTGTTGCAGCAGGCGGATATTCGTTTGGGTGAGCCTTTGACTGGAGGTGAGTAGTGCCGGAATGGAAGTGGCCCCATTGCCGACGGTGTTAAAGCCATATTTGGCGACCCAGAGATGACGCGGAATATTTTCACGGACTCGACTCAGGGCCTGGCAAATGGAATTAACCGTTTGTACCCCCTGGGCGATCGCCCACACCGAGGTGAAATGTCCCTGCAAATCGAGACTAATCCCCGTTTCCACAGCTGGACTCGCTAAAACCACATCATACTGAGCGAGGGTTTGGTTAATTTGGCCCATGGCACCGTAGGCAGGATGTTCAGGATCCGCCAGGGATTCCGCATCAAGGCGAAGAATTTTGCGGTCAGGAAACTGATTTTTGAGGTAAATTTCGAGGGTCGAAGTGCTCCATTGGCTCTTGAGTTTTTGGGCCGACAGACAGATGAAAGGCCGCCCGCCCCCTTGGATATGTTGCACCAAGTCCTTGACTAGCCGTTTTGGTGTGCCATCGGGATAGTGATTGAGGGTGTAGTGGGTGGTGGTATCCGCTTGCCAGGTATTTTCAATGAGATAGGGCTGGAGCTTTTGGCCTCCCAGGGTCAGGAGGTAGTCAATGGAGACATCGCTCAAGTCGGCATCACTGATGTAAATTTGGCCTTCGCCGACAAAGACATTTTGCAGCAGGTGCTTGAGGCTCTGGAGAATATTGACCCGGTTATCGCGACAGGTGCTGGAATTTAACCCGTGCCATAGCACTTGTTCTACTTCGTCAAAAATAATCAGGGCATCGCCCCAGTGATGGGGATTGAAACGGGCCTGGGATTTGCCATGCAGAGAATCAATGCAGAGGCCATAGCCATTAATTTTTAGGTTGGGTTCCTTGGATCGATCTTTGCCCTTGGGTAAATCACGGATGTAGTCGAGGCCAAACCGCTGACAGAGTTCTTCGACGAGACGAATGCGGTGTCCAATCACAAGGACGGGCTGTTGGCGGGCGATCGCCCCCGCAACAACTGATTCTAGCCAACGGGTTTTGCCCGTTCCTTTGGGAGATTTGAGCGCAATTAACTTGGCTGCTGGGGGAATTGTTAACTGCTCCGGGAGATACCGCTGGTGGAGGGTTTGGTGACGGGGATAGGTGAGTTGTTCAAGGTCTTGGGCTTTCCAAAGATCGAGGCTGGGGGCGTTTTGAAAGGCAGCTTCAAAGGCGGCTTGACCTTGGTTCGCAATGAGATCATCCACCCCTTTCCCGGCACGACGATCCCAGGTGATCACCTTGATGGGGCAACCGGCTTGTTTGAGTAGATAACCTGTTTTTCGGATGGCACTGCGCACGGCCCGGATAGTGGTTGGTTTTTCATCCTGGTCAAAGGCAATGTAAATGGTGCGCTGGGCGTGAATCAGTTTTTTCAGTTGGGGAATCAGTCGAGATTGGCCGATGCGGTGGCCAAATTCATCCTTGGGTGTCCGGATCGCGCCATAAATACCCGGTAGGGCGATCGCCCCGTAGCCGGCACTGAGGAGGGAGCCTGCTTTTTTCGCCCCTTCAGTAATAATCAGGGGGATTTGGGGATGTTCCTTTAGCCATTGCCAAAAGCCCCCATCGGGCTGGGTATCGTCCCAATCGTCTTGGCTAAATTCTAGTTGATGGCGGCGGGCCACCCGTTCCCACACATGGGGCGGCAGTCGCAACGCAAACAGGCCCGTACTCGTTTTTGGGGGGTGTTCGTACTTGATGGGTTTGCCTTTTTCTGGATTGACGCGGGGTTGTTCCGGTTTGAAACAGCCCCAAAGGTCAGCCTTTCCCGTCAAAATATCAACACCAGAACACCACCAGCCCCCGGCCTCGGTGTGTTGATAGCGCTGGAGGTAACTGTCCCCCAAACGACCATCATTTCGTCGGGGCAACGCCTCTGAATAGAGCAAATAGTCCAAAGGGCGATCGCCCTCTAGGGAAATAACATTCAGTTGGATGAGTTCAGGATCAACACAGCTTTGCTGCCATTCTTGAACATGATCCATGGGTTGCACCTCAGACGCTAGATGTAGGGTAACTAAGCATACTCCACTCTATATCTGGTGCGCAACTTTATTTTTAAAAAAATCTTAAGCAAATTTTAAGGCCGCAAATCCAGGGGAGTTGAGCC
This sequence comes from Picosynechococcus sp. PCC 8807, assembly GCF_001693295.1. Lineage (NCBI taxonomy): Bacteria > Bacillati > Cyanobacteriota > Cyanophyceae > Chroococcales > Geminocystaceae > Picosynechococcus > Picosynechococcus sp. PCC 8807. The sequence goes on along the minus strand of NZ_CP016483.1, from coordinate 244,284 downwards.
TGGGATCCGGGGGCGATCGCCACCGCAACAAGATTTGTAACGGCCTTTTAAAGGGCGATCGCTGACACCGAGGACTTGGGAGTTTAGCTATCCTGGGCGGGGCGGCTCGGTCGCTCAGTGCTGGCCTGTTTTTCGGGGATCACAATCGTCCCAGTGCGGAGTTGTTCGTCGAGCAGTTGGATCGCCTTGGCATATTGCGGGTCAGCCATTGTACCAATTTTTGTGCGATCTTCTTGCAATGTTTCTTGATCAGCTTCATCAAGTTCCACAATAAAGTCCGGCGCAATGCCTTCTTTATTGATATCCCGACCAGAGGGGGTCAAATATTTGGCGACCGTCACGGCAACCCCAGAATCATCCCCTAGGCGACGGACAGATTGGACTAGGCCCTTACCGAAGGTTTGCGTCCCTACAAGTACCGCCCGTTGATTGTCCTGGAGCGCGCCGGAAAGGATTTCGCTGGCACTGGCGGATCCCCCGTCCACTAAAACGATCAGGGGTTTATCTGTTAGGGCGCGGTCACTGGCCTCCTGGCGATCCACTTCCCCGACACGGTTTACCGTCGAAACAATCCCACCACCATCAAGCCACATTTGGGCAATGTCAATGCTGGCATAGAGCAGTCCCCCAGGATTAGAACGTAGATCTAAAACATAGCCATCGACATTTTGAGATTCTAGATCGGCGATCGCCTCGCGCATCTCTGCCGTTGCCTGGGCGCTAAATTGGGTCAAGCGAATATAGCCCACATCCCCAATGGGACTCTCATTAATCCGTGCCTTTACCGGATGAATCTGAATCACTTCCCGGACAATGGGAAATTCTAATACTCGCTCATCTCGGCGGATGGTGAGGGTGACCTCCGTACCCCGTTGGCCCCGGATCAAATTCACCACATCGTTGAGTTCCATCCCTTCGGTGGGTTGCTCATCCACAGCAACGATCACATCTTGGGCCATAATGCCCGCTTCAAAGGCTGGCGTCTCCTCAATGGGCGCAATCACGACCACCTCTTCTGTATCTTTATCCTTGGCGATCTGAATGCCGACCCCGGTCAACTCACCGGACGTATCAACCTGTAAATTTTCAAAATCTTGGGGGGGCATAAACCGGGTGTAAGGATCTCCCAGGAGATCTAACATTTCCCGAATTGCATCGTAGGCTTCGTCCGTATTGGCATAGTCTTTGCTGAGAAACTCTTGCCGCACCTGACGCCAGTCATTTTGGTTAAAGGTCGCATCAACATATTCTTTGTTGATGACATACCAAACCTCGTCCACAATTTCCTTTGGGCTGTCTTTGAGGTAGGCTTGACTTTTAGAGTAGTGCAGCCCTGCCCCTGTAACCGCCACAGTGGTTAACACTAGAGCTGTTGCACCGAGTACAAAGGGTTTAGAGTTTGACATGGAAGGCTTCAGATAATTAGTAAATTGGGACTGCCCCCATCAATAATTTGCACGACAGCCACTATACCTATGCTAATGCAGCAAACTTAAAATCGGGAAGAGCGATGAAGATTTCCCGATTAAATCAGCATTATTTATGGTGGCTAAAAATAAAGACGAACCAAGGTTCGCCCAAAAAAATTAGCAGCTTGATTGTGTTGAATATCTCGGCCTAGGCCAATCCAGGTACGGCAGGATGGAAGAAAAAGGCCAATCCGAGCACTGTATAGGTCGCTAGCAACAAGCTTCCTTCTAACCAGTTGGAGTTGCCGTCAGAACTAATGGAGTTGGCAATCAGTACAGCCACGGCCACGGCCACCAGTTCAAAAGGATTAAAATCAAGATCCATCGGTTGACCAATGACCCAACCAGCAATCACTAAGACCGGGGCGACGAAGAGGGCAATTTGTAAACTAGAGCCAACGGCAACGGATACAGACAGATCCATTTTATTTTTTAGGGCAACGGTAACAGCGGTGGCATGTTCTGCGGCATTACCGATGATGGGCAGGAGGATCACCCCTGTAAAGAGAGGACTGAGGCCGAGGCTTTCGGTGGCTGCTTCGAGGGAACCGACTAAGAGCTCCGACTCAATGGCAACGGCGAGGGTAACAACCAGTAGAACCCCAACCCAGAGCCAAAGGTTGACTTTTGCCTTGGCTTCTTCTTCTGTTTCCCCTTCTTCTTCGATTTCTGCGACCCCCACATCATATAGATAGGAGTGGGTTTTCATCGAGAACAATAAAGTGAGGCCATAGACCAAAATGAGCACAACGGCTACAGCAACGGAAAGGTTTTGGAGAGTGGCTTGGCCGATACCAGCGGAGGTGTACTCTACGGCGGTGGGAATTAGGATCGCAATTACCGCCAAGTTCATGGACGAAGCATTAAGGCGGGCAGCGGTGGGCTGAAAGTCTTGTTCTTTGAACTTGAGGCCACCCAGGAGCATTGCAAAACCCATCACCAGGAGCAGGTTACTAATGATTGATCCGGTAATCGTGGCCTTGACAACATCGACTAGGCCGGACTTGAGGGCGATAAAAGCCAAAATTAATTCGGTGGCATTACCAAAGGTGGCATTTAACAGACCACCAAGGTTGGGGCCGACGACAACGGCAATTTCTTCGGTGGCTTCTCCCATGAAAGCGGCTAGGGGTACAATGGCGATCGCCGCTGTACAAAATACAGTCACGGGACTCCATTCGAGGAAGTGGCCAGCCAAGGAAATTGGGATAAAAACGAGCAGGGCCAGGAAAAGAGTGTTTTTGTTTAGCATAGAGACGTAAGGGTTGCGCTAGTGTCCAATATAGACGCGAAACCAAGAATCCGCGCCCCTTTCGGCAGAGATTCCTTGATGAAATATTGCAAAGGGGCGATCGCCGTTACATTCGCATTTTTCCAAGTGTATAAAATCGATATCGGATTTAAAAATCCGCAGTAGACTAAAATCGCAGCACTTCTTTGCAAAGTCAATGCAAAAAATAGCCCAGTCTCCCGATTTAAAAACATTTTTTACCCAAGAAATCGAGAAGAAAAGAACATCTCAAACGCAGGAAATCTATGCGAAAGCGGAAAATAATCCCTTGGGTTACTTTGCGGTAGGGATACATCAATTCAAAAACTTCAAAAATCAAGTCCAAGGCAATATTGGAGAAAGCTTTATTGCACTTTTGTTGAGTCAGCTACCAAAAACATGGGCAATGGGGAAAAATATTTTTATCCCAACCCATAGTAAAAAGCTAACAGAGATTGATTTATTAATTGTTGGCACAAAAGGTATTTTCCTTCTGGAAATCAAGACCTGGAAAGGATCTTTTTCTGCGTATCGTGACCGCTGGAAAAGGAGAGGAGGGAGTCGTTGGATACCTTTACAAAACAGTCCAACCCAGCAAAGTCTGTATCACCAAAAAGCATTTCAAACTTGGCTTGACATCCAAAATTTATCCATTGATCAAAATGCCATTATTGCACCCGTAATTTTTCCTGCTGCCCAGTGGGTCGGTATTAAACATTGTTCTGTCCCAGTAATTACTGCCTTGAGCGAATTAAATCGTTTGATTGCTCAAAGAAAAGATTATTTGGATAATCTCCAAATAGAGGCTATTGTGAATGCTCTTCAAGAAATCGCAGTGCCGATGCAGCAGACAGACCCGCAAAAGCCAACCTTGGCTAAATCTAAACCTATTCTCAAGAAAAAACACCACACATGAAGCAAAAAAAATCTCCCTTGATGGGAGATGTTAACAATTAAATTACTCTCTTAAGGAATAGGAATCAGGATAGAAATCAGGCCGGCATCCCCACTAACTTGGCGCTGAGATCCCAAAGGACATCTGCTTTGTTGTCATCGAGAGCCTCATCAGAAACTTCTTGCATAAAGGCTTCCCGTCCTTGCTGTTGGCGGTTTCCCCAACTCCAGTAAACACCCGATACATCGAAGCCAGAATCCGCAACAACTTTAGCGAGACGTTCACCTGCAACTTCCTCAGTCACATACCCACCGGTGATATTTTTTTGGAACCAAGGGAAGATCTTCCGAAATAGACCATAGTGATTTCTAAAGAGGCCTGTTTCGGCAACGCAACCCGGATAAAAGGAATTGAAGATAATCCCAGTGTCTTTGTGATAGCGGTTGTGGAGTTCCCGCATGGTGAGGATATTGCAGAGTTTGCTGTCTTTGTAAGCTTTACCGGGTTTAAAGATTTTGCCGTCGATCATGGCAACAGGGGGCTTAAAGCCAGCGGCCATTCCCTGGAGATCGCCAAGGTCGGGGGGCGCAGGAATGGGAATTTTACCGCCTACTTCTTTCGGGTTCGCGGTGACAGTGCCGAGAATCACAAGGCGTTTGTCTGCAGCGGGGGAATTTTTGAGGTCTTCCAACATCAGATTGCAGAGCAGGAAATGACCCAAATGGTTGGTGGCAACGCACAGTTCATAACCGTCTTTGTTGCGTTGGGGTTCCTTGGCGAGGGGCAGATAAACCGCCGCATTACAAACTAGGGAGTTTAGGGTTTTACCCGTTGCCCGAAAATCGGCGACAAATTTACGGACGCTATCGAAATCAGCGAGATCAAGGTGCATGATCGTCCGACTGGCTTCGGGGATACCAACTTCTTTGGCGACTCGCTCGGTTTTTTCGAGGTTGCGGCAGGCCATGACCACATGCCAGCCTTTATCGGCGAGGGCTTTGGCCCCATAGAGTCCGACCCCGGACGAGGCACCAGTAATGATCGCTGTTTTTTGTTGATCTGTCATGATTCTATGCTTTGGCGGAAATTCATCACGTTAACTGCTTGTTGAAAATCTTACTATCGTTCTTTTCCCTTAATTTCAGGGGAATTCGTCGGGAAGAATTTGTCCTGGGAATTGGGCAAGCAGTACGGGAGGGCTGAATTGGGCAAAGGCTTATGCCATGGGGCGATCGCCTTTTGCGTGGGGGAACTGAAACGGCGATCGCCCGACTTTTAATATTTGTATCTCAATATTGCCCACTGCTTTACAAAGCCATATTTCTCGTAAAAACCTGGGGGAAAACTTTACTGAAATTTGAGGCCAGTTCAGGCGGGTTTAGCTTCGCGCTCTAGGAGGAGGGTCACGGGGCCATCGTTGCTGATTTCCACCTGCATCATGGCACCAAATTGTCCGGTTTCGATCTTCAGCCCACTTTGGCGCAAGAAAGCCACAAATTTTTCGTAAATCTGTTCGGCTTGATCTGGTTTGGCAGAACCACTAAAGGATGGTCGTCGGCCCTTACGACAGTCGCCATAGAGGGTAAATTGACTAACCACAAGGATTTCCCCTTGGATATCTTGGATCGAGGCTTGCCAGGGATTGCCCTCAGGATCCGGAAAGAGGCGCAGATCAAGGCATTTGCGGGCGAGCCACTGTAATTCGGCGTCGGTGTCGGTGGGGGAAATGCCGACAAGGAGCGTTAAGCCTTGGTTAATTTGGCCGACAATGTGCTGATTGACGCTGACGTGGGATTGTTGCACCCGTTGGAGAACAATTTTCATCGGTTTTAGTAGAAGCCGGGTTGAATACTACAATGGAGGCGATTTGTGTAATGGGAGAACTTCAATATGGCTGAGCGAAATGGTGGGGCCTTTGTGGGCGGTGTGCTCATTGGGGGCGCTGTGGGGGCGATCGCCGGTTTATTATTCGCACCGCGCTCTGGTAAAGATACCCGAAAAATTCTCAAAAAATCCCTCGAAGCGTTGCCAGAACTGGCGGAGGATCTCTCGGATAGTCTACAACTCCACGCTGATCAACTCTCGGAAACGGCCCGTCGCAATTGGGAAGATACGCTGCAGCGGTTACAGGAGGCGATCGCCGCTGGGATTGAAGCGAGCCAAACCGAAGCCCAACGCCTCGATGCCGAAGAAGAGGAACTCCTCCCTGTCCAAGAGATTGACCCGTCCCAAAATTAAACCGTTTCATTTACAGTGCAAGATCCCCTTTTTTGGCTACTCCTGTCTTTTTTGCTTGTTGCCCTCAGCCTTACCGCTGTCCTCGCCGCTGCTTTCCCGGCCTTTTTGGAACTGGGACGGGCGGCCCGTAGCGCAGAAAAACTCCTCGATACCCTCAACCGAGAACTGCCGCGCACCCTTGATGCCCTCCGGCGTACGGGGGGAGATATTACCGAATTAACCGATGAACTCGAAGCCAGTTTTAAAAGTGCCCGGGGGATTCTCCAGCAGACAGAAAAAGGACTGAAGCACACCCAACGACAAATTCAACAGGTGCAACGGGGCGGACGTAGTACTTGGACGGGATTCCAGACGGCTTGGCAAACGTTTTGGCGATCGCCCCGTAAAAAATCCAGGCGACGTCGTTAATTTTCCTTATTCTCTGATGTCATCGCCAAGGGAAATTTAGCCGTAACGGTAATAGGCAGCACAGGCTCCCTCGGAGGAAACCATCGGCGCACCAAGGGGACGTTCTGGGGTGCAGGTTGTGCCAAAGGCGGGACATTGCTTGGGTTTTTTTCGACCTTGCAGAATTTCGCCACTGATACAAGAAGAAGATGCTTGGGGCTGGAAATGCGTCAAATCTAGCTTAAATTTGCGAGAGGCATCAAAGACGGCATATTTTTCGCGCAAACCGAGACCACTCTGGGAAATTTCACCAATCCCGCGCCAAGTACGGGGCACAATTTCAAAAATTTCGGTCACTAATTGCTGTGCCGTGGCATTCCCTGCGGCTTGGACGACGCGACGGTATTGATTTTCGATATGCGATCGCCCTTCCTCCAACTGTTTCACGCAGAGATAAATCCCCTGCACAATATCCAAGGGTTCAAACCCTGTCACGATCAGGGGGATTTGGTAATTTTTGGCGATCGCCTCATATTCCTGATACCCCATCACCGTGCAGACATGGCCCGCGAGCAAAAAACCCTGAATGGTTCGATCCGGAGCGGACAAAATCGCTTCTATCGCTGGCGGCACTGACACATGGGCGACCAAGAGGGAAAAATTGGTTAGTCCTAACTTGGCGGCTTGGTAGACTGCCATCGCCGTGGTCGGTGCGGTCGTTTCAAAGCCCACCGCAAAAAAAATCACCTGTTTGTCGGGATTTTCCTGGGCCATTTTCAGGGCATCGAGGGGAGAATAAACCATTTTTACGGCCGCCCCCTGCGCCTTCACCGAGAGTAAATCGAGCCTTGTCCCCGGCACGCGCAACATATCACCAAAGGAACACAACACCACATCGGGCAACTGAGCCAGGGCGATCGCCTGATCAATAAGTTCAGCAGGGGTGACACAGACCGGACAACCGGGGCCATGAATCAAGGTGATTTCTGGGGGCAGCAGTTGATCGATGCCGTATTTAACGATGCTGTGGGTTTGTCCGCCGCAGATCTCCATGATTGTCCATGGACGGGTCACAAGGGCGGCGATCGCCTGCACATATTTCTGAACCGCTGCGGGATCGCGAAATTCATCTACAAATTTCATTCACTATCCCCCCGCAAAGGACTCCATTTCTGCCAAAGTGGCAAGGGTTTCTGTTGCCGCCACTTCATCCAAAACACTCAGGGCAAACCCCGCGTGAACCACTGCATAATCCCCCACTTGGGCTTCCGGCACATAGGCGAGGCTCACCTCCCGCACCACACCGCTAAAACTAACGCGACCCATTTTAAAAAGGGGGTCATCCCCCACAATTTCTAAAATTTTTCCCGGCACAGCAAGGCACATATTTTTGGAATATTTTGATTGGATTGGCTACTGTTTATCCTAACGAATTTTTTGCTTTGATGTTATTAGTTTTAAGTTTTTTTATTAAGCTTTTTGTTGAGACTCTTCTGGATGATTTCCCAACAGCAAAAAATTAGATCGCTTGTCCAGTAACCACCATAACCTGTCCCAAGGCGATCGCCCCATCATTGGGCGGGAATTTTTGGGGATAATAGATATTTGCCCCACTAGATTCCAACTTTTGGATCGTTTGCTCTAATAAATATTTATTCTGAAAACAGCCCCCCGCTAAGACAATATTTTTTCGAGAATTAAAACCAAGCTTAAGGGTATGCAGATAAATATCAAAAATAATTTCCACCAAGGTATTGTGAAATTTTGCCGCAATAAAATTTTTAGGCAAGTCATTTTGCAAATCCTGAATAATACCCTGAAATATACCACGACTATCAATCTCTAAGATTGAATCATTTTTTGTATATTGAAACTGATAAAAATCTGGTATTTGTAAACCATCAATTGAAAATTCTAAAGCCATCGCTGCCTGTCCTTCAAAACTTTCCCTTTGCCTGAAATCAAGCAGAGAGGCAACCCCATCAAATAAGCGTCCAACACTAGAAGTAAATGGCGTATTAATGCCTTTTTTCAACATTGATAAAAGCAATTTCAATTCTGTTGCAGAAAAAGCCTGAATTGTGGGTAAATTTAACTTTTTCAATACCTGTAAATCATAGAGTTGAGACAACAAACCTAAAGCAGTACGGCGGGGTTCTCGACTCGCTTGATCTCCCCCCGGTAAAGGAAACGGTTTAAAGTGGGCAATTCTTTCACAACCCTGTTCTGTCACCCAGAAAAATTCACCGCCCCAAATTGTGCCATCTTCACCGTAGCCCGTCCCATCCCAAGCCACCCCTAACAGCGGCGATTCAAGCTGATGTTCCGCCATACAAGCATATATATGGGCATGGTGATGCTGCACTGAAATCAAAGAAATATTCAGTTTCTGCGCGAGATTTTTAGCATATTGTGTAGAGAGGTAATCAGGATGTAAATCACAGGCAATAATATCAGGTTGAAAGTCATAAATTTGGCTTAGTTTTTGCAATGTTTTTGTCATCGCTTGCAGTGTTAATTGATTGGATAGATCACCAATATGCTGACTTAGAAAAAGACGATTTTTTTTGGCGATCGCCACCGTATTTTTTAGATGTGCCCCCATTGCCAAAACATTTTTCGAGAGCGTTCGTTTTAAGGTCAGTGACTCTGGCGCATAGCCCCGCGATCGCCGCAAAATTATAGGCGTATTGTTCATCACCCGCACCACTGAATCATCCACCGGACGCAAAATTCGGCGATTATGAATTAAAAAGCCATCGGCAATATTTTTGAGCCTTTCTAGCACTTCAGTTTCCTCAATGCAAATGGGTTCATCGCTGCGGTTACCACTGGTTGCAAGGACTGGAAAATTCAGGGCTTTTAATAACAAATGGTGTAGCGGGGTATAGGGCAACATTACCCCTAAATTCGGATTGTGCGGCGCAACATTTTCAGCAAGATTAAATTCTTTTTTCTTCTGCAATAAAACAATTGGGCTAGCTTGGGAAGTCAAAAATTCTTCTTCTAATTGTGACAGAAAACAATTATTTTTAATGGACAGTAAATCAGAATACATCACCGCAAAGGGTTTATCGGGACGTTGTTTGCGATCTCGCAATTGTTGTACTGCTTTGTTATTTCTGGCATCGACTAATAACTGAAATCCGCCTAAGCCTTTTAGGGCGACAATTTTTCCATCACGAATATATTGAATTGCTGCCTCTAAAGGTGATTGATTTATATTTTCTTGCCCTTGGAAATGACTCAAAAATTCAAGTTTAGGGCCACAAATTGGGCAGGCATTGGGTTGGGCATGGAAACGGCGATCGCCGGGGTCTTCGTATTCCCGTTGACAGTCGGCACACATCGGAAAATCCGCCATTGAGGTTAAGGGGCGATCGTAGGGCAGGGTTTCAATAATGCTGTAGCGGGGGCCGCAATGGGTGCAGTTCGTAAAAGGATATTGATAACGGCGATTTGGGGGGGCAAAAATTTCTGCAATGCATTCAGAACAGGTAGCCAAATCGGGCAAAACAATCGCTATTTTTTCCCCAGTTTGACTGGCGCGAATTTCAAACTTTTCAAACCCAACAGGCTTTAAATATTGATATTTCAAAGTATCAATTTTGGCATTAGAGGGCAATTCTGCTTGCAGTTTTTCGAGAAATAAATTTAAAGGCGATCGCCCACCTTCTACTTCAATAGTAACCCCCACAGCCGAGTTATTCACCCAACCAAATAAATTGAGTGCTGTCGCTAATTGGTAAACAAAGGGACGAAAACCAACCCCCTGCACTGTGCCTTGAATCTCCAACCTTAACCGTCGTTTCACGAGCAATTTATACAGGTATTGCAGCTTGGGAAACAACGTCTTGATATTGGCTTTGGAGATAATTTAACCAGCTTTCCATCCCTTCCCCCGTGCGGGCAGACAGCTCAAAAATTTGTGCTTGGGGACACATTTTCTTGACGTTTTCTAAGGCTAAATCATGGTCAAAACCAACAACTTCAGCAATATCAATTTTGTTAATAATGACGACATCAGCGGACTTAAACATCGTCGGATATTTTAAAGGTTTATCTTCCCCTTCAGTTGTGGAAAGTAGGACAATTCTTTGATTTTCACCGAGGTCATAGGCAGCGGGACAAACTAAATTGCCCACATTTTCAATGATTAATAAATTAACACCATCAAGGGCAAGTTTTCGGGCGGCATTCAAAACCATTTCCGCATCAAGGTGACAAAGGGTTCCTGTAGTAATTTGGGCAACCGGAATATTATTTTTTCGCAGCCGTTGGGCATCATTATCCGTTTCTAAATCGCCCACGATAACGGCTGAATTCAGTTTATTTTTTAATTGGTCAATGGTTCGCTCTAATAATGCCGTTTTCCCTGATCCGGGACTTGAAAGGACATTAATAACAAATAAATCTTTCGCCAAAAAATAGCCGCGATTACGCTCAGCTAAACGATTATTTTTTGCAAAAATGGATTGATTAATATCAATGGCATGGCTATGGTTCCCATTGTGATCATGGTGATAGTGATGTTCATGGTCGTGGGGGTGATGATGGTCATGATGTCCGTGGGAATGATCATGGGCATGGGTATGAATTTCCACAGGCTTTTCAACAGCGTTACAACCGCAATTTCCACACATAATTTAAATCACCTCTAAGGATTTTAATTCGACTTCTTTACCACTTAAAATATGTTGACTTAAACTACTGCATAAAGGGCATTCATAAAATAAATCAGGGGGTGTAAAAGGGCGATCGCATTCGGCGCAATAACAGGTCACAGGAACCGTTTCAATGATTAGTTGAGCCTGTTCGGCAAGGGTTCCGCCTGCCACCGCTTCAAAGGTAAAACTCAGGGCTTCAGGAACAACACCACTGATTGTCCCAATTCGCATGGTCAAGTTTAAAATTTTGACGGCATTTTGTTTCTCGGCTGAGGCACAGGCGATCGCCACGGTCTCTGTCATGATTGCGACTTCGTGCATAACAATTATGACCTCTGCTGTTGCACCCATCGACGAAATTTTCGTAGAATAGTGGTGCGTCCTTCAACTTTACTATCTGCCAAAAATTGAGGTATGACTTGAATTAGATTCCAACCTGCAAAAATTTGACTATCACTAATGCTTTGATAATGACCATCAATTAAAACATTAATTTGTAAAGTATTTCGCTCAAATCGCCACAGTTCAGGAACGCCTAATGCTGCATAAATATCAGGATAGGTGCGAGATGTAATGTCAATTTCAAGGGCAAGATCAGGTGGAGGATCAATGCTTAAATCAATGCGACTTTTGCCCCGTATTTTTGCTTCATTCTCAATGTAAAAACATTGATCGGGTTCTAGTCCTTGGGATGTTTCTTTTCTAAATGTGGTAGAGCCTAAGCAACGAAATTCTATGTTGAGTTCTTCCAGTAATACTTTGATTAAATCACTAACAATTTCTTTATTATCTTCATGTTCGGCTAATGGAGTCATAATCTCTAAAAATTGATCTTTATATGCGATCCGAGCCGCACGATGTTCGCCTAAGTCTGTCAAAATTTGCTCGAATTCCTGCCAAGTAATATCCCGTAAGATAATATGCTGACCAGGGGGAACTTGAACACGTTTGAGTTCTAATAACATAACGTTTGGTTTGAGCTTTTAATCTATTATGACATTAAAAAATTGAATCACGGAAAAAAGGCGATCGCCACGGTTTCTGTCATAATTGCGACTTCATGCATGGTATGACTTGTTCCTGTAAAAGCTGAATTGCTGTTTGGATGGCATTTTGGGTAATTTCAGAATAGCTTTCTCCCAATTCAAAATTCCGAGCCGGAATTAAAACGAAGTAAGCATCGGGCACATAATGATAGATTTCTTGGGCTAAATTCAAAAGGCTTTTGGGGTCAATAAAATGTCCAAAATTGTGTTCATTATCTCTCCGTTTAATAGGTTTAATCGTTACGGTCTCAACGGGAGCCGCATCGATAAAGTAAACCTGCTCCACTTGTACTAAATCTTCCACTAATTCAGGGGTGAGTTGATGGGTGGCGATCGCCATTATATTTTCTTGATCAAAAAAAGCTTTAGCAACTGTTTGTCCTGCCCCGTCGTCAGAACGTAAGGTGTTACCATAACCAATAATTAGAGTCTGTTTCATTAACTGTCACGACGAATTTCTTTAACAAGAGAACCATTGGGGGAAATTAGCTGCAAAATCATCGGCATTTGTCCGGCAGCATGGGTCGAACAACTCAGGCAAGGATCGTAATTTCTTACCCCAGCTTCCACCCGATTTAAAATACCTTCAGCGACATTTTCACCATGAATATAATGCTTGGCAATTTGGGTTACAGTGCGGTTAATCGCAAAATTGTTTTGTCCTGTCGCAATCACTAGATTAATTTTTTGGAGCAGTCCATTTTCATCCACTTGATAATGGTGAAATAGGGTTCCCCGTGGTGCTTCACTCACGCCAACAGCTTCAGTTTGATTCACTCCCGCCTCTGCTTGTAAACGGCTAGAAAACAAATCTGGATCATCAATCATCCGCTCAATTCTTTCGAGAGAGCCGAGAATTTCAATTAATCTAGCATGGTGATAAACGAAGGAAGCCTGCACAATTCTGCCGTGCCGTTGCCGATATTCAATGAGTTCTTGATCTGCTAATAGTGTGCCAAAATGTTCGCAAATATTTAGCCTTGCCAAAGGTCCAACGCGGTAAACACCTGTCTCCCCAAAAAGCTTATAGTAAGGGGATTTTAAATAAGAATCTGCCTGTAATTTTTCCCCAAGGAATTCACGGTAATTGTTCGGATCAAGGCGATCGCCAACAATATTGCCGTGGCTATCGATCATTCGCAAAATACCGTTGTAATGTTCCCACGCGCCGGATTCCCCCACTAAACCCAGATAAAGACTCGGAAAATTACCAAAGACTTCCACTTCTTCCTGATGGGAATCAAGGATTTTTTTAAATAAACTGAGGGCATTTCTGACGGTATTTTTTGCCTCCGGCAAGCCCTCTTTAATGTAGGTTTGTCCTTCTTTAGTCAAAGGCGATCGCACGCCACCGGGGATTGACCAGGCAGGGTGAACTTTTTGGCTCCCAAGGATTTTAATAATGTCCTGTCCGAATTTTCTCAGACGAATTCCACCCCGTGCTAAATCAGGATCAGCAGCAATTAAACCAAACACATTTCTCGTCTTCGGATCACTGTCCCAACCAAAGATTAAATCAGGACTACTGAGGTGGAAAAAACTGAGGGCATGGGATTGAGTGATCTGGGCAAGATTAATCATTCGCCGTAATTTTTCTGCCCCAACAGGAATTTTTACAGCTAATAATTGATCGCCTGTTTTTGAGGATGCAATTAGATGACTGACGGGACAAATACCACAGATTCGGGACGTTAAGGCGGGCATTTCCCAGAAAGGACGACCTTCACAAAATTTCTCAAACCCCCGAAATTCTCCGACATGAAAACGGGCTTCATTCACTTCTCCTTGATCATCTAGATAAATGGAAATTTTGGCATGTCCTTCGATGCGAGTCACGGGATCAATAATGATTGTTTTAGACATTTTTTACTCCTAGATAATTTTTCAAACGAACGCTAAAAATGTGTTGATTAAAATAGTTTTTATTTTAACGAATTATGACTGTTAACCACTACACCAATTGTCAACCATTAAATGATCGATGGCTTCTGGATTTTTTTCTAAATATTCTTCAAGGGCAGTTTTATCTACTTTTTGGGATTGTTGGTAGGCGGTTTCAGCTTGTAGTTCTTCCACCATTGCCCATGCTTGAATACAATCACTCGAATCATGTCCTTTTTCTTGACAGATTAATTTTGCTTGTTGAATGGCGGCTTGCATTTCTGCGGCAAATAATAGTTCTTTGGGACGTTCTAAAAAATCACTTTTGCTAATTAAATCTTCAACGGTAATTATCCCTAAAAGTTTGTCAGTCATGACGGGGGCACTGTGCAAATTCCATTGGCTAAATAGGCGGGCAACATATTCAACCGCCAGATCGGGACTCACGAAAATGCAAGGTTTGGTCATAATTTCATAGGCTCGTATTGCCCTTGGATCACGACCATAGGCGATCACTTTACTGACGATATCGGTGGCGGTCAAAATGCCATAGGCATCGTGAACATGGCGACGATCAACTATTAATACACGGGTTTTATTCACTCGCATACATTGGGTGGCACTGGCAATGGTCGCTAAACCTTTGATGGTCACCACATTGGGATTCATGATATCGGCGGCAGTCAGCATGGCAAATGTTTGGGACATAAAATCTAGCCGAATTTGATCATTTCTCGTCCTTCCATTTCCGGCAATTTTCCTTCTAATAAGGGGGCGATCGCCGCTTTGATTCTATCGGCATCGGGGGGGCAACCGGGGAGGAATAAATCGATATCAACGACTTCATGGATGGGCAAAACTCTGGGTAATAAGGGTGGTAAGATTCCCCCGGTAATTTGTTGGGGTAATTGGTGTTCTTCGGTGAGTTCTTTATAGCCCCGTTCTAAAATGGTTTGGGCATCTCCCTTTTGATTGCGAATTCCTGTAACATTAGTCGTTACGGCACAGTCCCCAAAGGCAATTAATAGCTTTGTATTTTGGCGAACTTTTTCTAATAATTCCAAATTTTCTTGGTTAGCAACAGCCCCTTCAATGAGACAAACATCGACATTTTCAGGGTAATCTTTGACATCGGAACCGATGGGACTAAAGACCACATCCACATATTTTGTCAACTCAATTAAAAATTCATCGAGGTCTAAAAATGACATGTGGCAACCGGAACAACCCGCCAACCAAATTGTTGCAAATCGAATTTTTTGTTGGGTTTCTTGCGCCATTATCTTGTCCACTCCCCTTTTGTGCGTGCGGTAATTAAAAATTCGAGTTTTTGGCGATCGCCGAGTTTACTGCCTACTGTAGCTCCCTTGCGGAAAATCGATCCCGTTGGACAAGCATCCACACATTTGCCACAACTCGTACAGGCATCCACCGCCCCCCAAGGCTGATTTAAACCAGAGACAATTTTTGATTCACCGCCCCGATTCGCCACATCCCAGACGTGCGCCCCCTCGATTTCATCACAGACCCGAACACAGCGGGTGCAAAGGATACAGCGATTATGGTCAATGCCAAATTGCTTGTGGGAAATATCCACCTCCCGTTTTGGATATTGGTACGGAAAGCGCGAATGATCCATCCCCACCTCCACTGCCATATCCTGCAACTCACAATTGCCATTCGCCACACAGACGGCACAAACATGGTTCCCTTCCGCGAAGAGTAATTCCATCGTCATCCGACGATATTCTTCTAATTTTTCTGTGTGGGTCTGGACGACCATTCCCTCCATCACCTCCGTCACACAGGCGGGCTGGAGTTTATTACTCCCCTCAATTTCCACGAGACAGAGACGACAAGCTCCCACATCGGACACCCCCTCCAGATGACACAGGGTCGGAATGTGAATCCCCGCATCACGGGCGGCTTCAAGGATCGTTTCCCCAGCGCGGGCGCTGATTAGCTGATCATTTATCGTTAAAGTTTTAACTGCCATATTTTTACGATTTTGCTTAAGGTTCTCTCTGCAAGGACTGCATAAAATGGGTTATTCAAATACGGTTTAATCGGGAGCACTGCCCACGAGGGATTCGTATTCATCACGGAAATAGCGCAGGGTACTCAAAATTGGATTGGGCGCACTCTGCCCTAACCCACATAAACTTGCTTCCTTGACCATGTGGCAAAGTTGTTCGAGCAGTTCAATGTCCTTGGGGGCAGCCTGTCCCTTGAGCATTTTGCTTAACAGTCCCGACATCTGCACCGTTCCGGCACGGCAGGGGATACATTTACCGCAGGATTCGCACTGACAAAATTCCATGTAAAACTTCGCCACATCAACCATGCTAGTGGCTTCGTCCATGACGATCATGCCGCCGGAACCCATCATTGTGCCGAGTTTGATCAAAGAATCATATTCGATGGGCGTATCAAGGTAGTCCGCCGGAATACAGCCGCCGGATGGCCCTCCGGTTTGGACGGATTTGACTGTGCCACCGTCGGGGATGCCGCCGCCCATTTGCTCGACAATTTGCCGGACAGGGGTTCCCATCGGCACTTCGATCAAGCCGTTGTTGGTAACTTTTCCGGTGAGGGCAAACACTTTTGTGCCTTTGCTTTTTTCGGTGCCGATGCTGCTAAACCAGTCTGCCCCTTCACGGATGATCGGGACGATGTTGGCGTAGGTTTCGACATTATTAATTAGGGTGGGATGTCCCCACAGTCCGGACTGGGCGGGGTAGGGGGGTCTGGGTCTGGGGGTTCCCCGTCCGCCTTCGATGGAGGCAATTAGGGCGGTTTCTTCGCCACAAACGAATGCCCCTGCGCCAATGCGGATGTCGATGGTGAAATTGAAGGGGGAATTAAAAATCTGGCTACCGAGTAAACCCTTACTTTTGGCTTGTTTGATTGCTTTTTCGAGGCGTTGGATCGCGAGGGGATATTCTGCCCGAATGTAAATATATCCGTGGTTTGCGCCCACGGCATAGCCGGCGATCGCCATCCCTTCGAGAACCCGGTGGGGGTCACTTTCGAGCACCGCCCGATCCATAAATGCCCCCGGATCCCCTTCGTCGGCGTTACAGACGACATATTTTTGATCCCCCGGCATTTTCGCGACGGTCGCCCATTTCAATCCCGTGGGATAGCCGCCGCCGCCACGCCCCCGTAGGCCGCTCTGGGTAATTTCTTCCACCACCGCCATCGGGGTCAGATCTTCGAGCACTTGGTGCAATGACCGATAGCCGCCCCGCGCAATGTACGCTTCAATCCGTTCGGGGTCAATTTTGCCGCTATTTTCTAGCACCACGGGTTTTTGTAACGTGAAAAATGGCGCTTGGCGATCGCAAATTTCCAGCTTATTCGAGGGCGTTTCCCCCAATGCTACATCGACGATCTCTGGGGCAATTTCTGGCATCACCTGCTGAAAACAAGTCTCCTCGCTCACATCCACCAACGGCGCAAAGCCACAGAGTTTCATGCAACCGACGGGAACTACCTCCAGGCGATCACCCAAATTTTTCTCCTTAATCCGTTTCTCAAGCTCTTCTTTTACCGCCAAACTCCCAGAGGACATACAACCCGCCGCCGTACAACAGCGAATCTGAATTTTCCGATGGTTATCCTGTTCTGCCTCAGCAATTTCAAACAATTCCGCTAAATCCGTCATCTTTCCCTCAAATCCTGACTACAAATAAAACTCTGAAATTTGATGTCTAATACCTGTTAACTTCCTTCAGATAACTGCTTTAGCCTTGCCATCACCTGATCGGCGTTCTGTTTGCCGCACACCTCATCGTCATAAACCACCGCCGGCGCAATGCCACAGGCTCCAATACAGCGTGCCGTAACCAAAGAAATTTGATCATCAGGGGTTGTTTCCCCCGGTTTAATGTGGAGAGTTTCATCAATTTTATCGAGGAGTTCTTGGGAGCCTTTCACATAGCACGCCGTCCCCAAACACACGACACAGGTATGTTTTCCTTTCGGCTTTAAAGAAAATAAATGATAAAACGTCGCCACCCCGTATACTCGACTGAGGGGCAGTTTTAACCCCCGCGCCACATATTCAAGCACCTCATCTTCGAGGTAACCAAAGACTTCCTGGGCCTTGTGCAGAATTTCAATCAGGGTATCTTGGCGATATTGATTCCGTTTCATGGCGACTTCCAGCACCCGAAAACGTTTATCCGCAGGAACCGCATGGGAAATGGCCATGGTAATCGTCTCAAATGACAGTAAAAATCAGGCGGCGATCGCCTTTGCTTTCATCTTAAAAAGGATTAATCATACGGATCAATTAAACGCCTTGAAACCTCAGAATTCTACAGAAAAATTTAAGCTTTTTCTCTAAAATGTTAAGTCTTACAAACGAACCTTGATTGTATAAAAATTAGCACCAGCTTTTTGCGAATTAAGATAAATTTGATCGCGCCATAAAACAATTATTTTGTTGTTTAATTCCGGAAAAATTTGGCAGTTAATAATTTTAATCAATGTACAAAAAATACTTAACAAATTCGCGGTAATTGTTCACCACTCAGACGTTCTAAAATGCGTGTTACCCCCAGATCATTTTCTACAACCACGGGGGCGATCGCCAAATGCTGTTCCCCACAGTTTTGGGTTGTCACGAGACCAATTTGACGGGCGTTGGGGTTGTGGTGCTGCAAAATCGCTAGGCCTTCCGCCGCCTCTGCTGCTGGCAAAACCACCACAAACCGACCTTCATTGGCAATGTGCACCGGGTCAAACCCAAAGATCTCGCAGGCTCCGCGCACCGCTTCGGTTACAGGAATTTGCTTGCCGTAGACCTTGAACTGATGCCCAGCGGCGATCGCCAACTCATTCAAGACCGCCGCTAGGCCACCCCGCGTGATATCCCGTAAACAATGAATCTCAATTTCCGCTTTTAATAAATCCTGTACCGGCTCCACCAAGGGAGCACAGTCACTTTCAATGGGACTTTCAAAAGCTAACCCCTCCCGCTGGGCCATAATCGCGATGCCATGGCGACCGAGATCTCCGCTGACTAAAATCGCATCTCCGGGGGCGATCGCCTTTGGTTGAATATTAAGCCCAGATTCAATAATGCCAATGCCTGATGTGTTGATAAACAGACCATCCCCCTTGCCCCGCTCCACCACCTTCGTATCCCCCGTGACGATCTGTACGCGGACGACCTTGGCCGCCTGCTGCATCGAGACCACCACCCGCCAGAGGGTTTCTAAGGGCAAGCCTTCTTCTAAAATGAAGCCCACACTAAGGTACAGGGGCCGCGCTCCCGCCATCGCCAGATCATTCACCGTGCCGTAAATCGCTAATTTGCCAATGTCTCCCCCCGGAAAAAAAAGGGGCTGCACCACATAGGAATCCGTCGTAAACGCGAGTTTCTCCGCCGATACTGGTAAGGCCGCCGCATCATGGCTCGTGCAAGTCTCACCAAAGGCCGTGGCAAACATTTTGTCGATGAGGTCTTGCATCAGTTTGCCGCCACCGCCATGGGCCAACAGTACATGGGAAGTATTTTGTAAGGGAAGCGGGCAGGTTAAATCCATGGGGGCGTATTATTTGCTATTTTTTCGTTTAAGGTAGCGCCTCCCCAAGGGAAAAAGAACCCCGCTATCACTTTGGGTAATGAAAGTTCAAATCCTGAAGTTTGCGGGTGAAATATCGCTGATCTAACAAGTTGTCTCAGCTACGGTTCGGGGCTTGGGAGATGGGGTAATCTGGACTGAGAATTTGAGCCTCAACGCAAGAAGGAGTCCCCATGAGTTACCGGATGTCGCGCCGTGCCTATGCAGAAACCTATGGCCCCACGGTGGGCGATCGCCTGCGCTTGGCAGATACGGAACTGTGGCTGGAAGTAGAACAGGATTTCACCACCTATGGGGATGAGGTGAAATTTGGGGGCGGGAAAGTGATCCGCGATGGCATGGGACAGTCCGCCGTTACTCGCGCTGATGGGGCGGTAGATACAGTAATTACCAATGCGCTGATCGTGGACTGGTGGGGCATCGTCAAGGCCGATGTCGGCATCAAAGATGGCAAGATTTACAAAATCGGCAAAGCTGGCAACCCCGATATCCAGGACAATATCGACATTATTATCGGCCCCGGCACCGAGGCGATCGCCGGTGAAGGCCATATCCTTACCGCTGGGGGCATCGATAGCCATGTGCATTTTATTTGCCCCCAGCAAATCGAGGTGGCGATCACCTCTGGGATTACCACAATGATCGGCGGCGGCACTGGCCCCGCCACGGGCACCAACGCAACTACTTGCACCCCTGGGGAATGGCACATTTCTCGGATGCTCGAAGCCGCCGAAGGGTTTCCCATTAACCTTGGGTTTACAGGAAAAGGCAACAGTGCCAAACCAGAAGGACTAATCGAACAGGTTCGTGCGGGGGTGATCGGCCTCAAACTCCACGAAGACTGGGGCACAACCCCTGCCGCCATCGACAATTGCCTTTCTGTCGCCGATCAGTTTGATGTCCAGGTCGCAATTCACACCGATACCCTCAACGAAGCAGGTTTTGTGGAAGATACGATCGCCGCCTTTAAAAATCGCGTCATTCACACCTACCACACCGAGGGGGCTGGGGGTGGCCACGCACCGGACATTATCAAAGTTTGTGGTGAAGCGAATGTATTGCCATCTTCAACAAACCCGACCCGTCCCTACACCCTCAACACCCTAGAAGAACACCTGGATATGTTGATGGTTTGCCATCACCTCGATCGCAGTATCCCCGAAGATGTCGCCTTTGCCGAGTCGCGCATCCGTCGGGAAACCATCGCCGCCGAGGATATTTTGCATGACCTGGGGGCCTTTAGCATGATTTCCTCGGATTCCCAGGCCATGGGGCGCGTTGGGGAAACAATCATTCGCACCTGGCAGACGGCCCATAAGATGAAAATTCAGCGGGGTGCTCTGGCCCAGGACAGTGGAGATAACGACAATTTTCGCATTAAACGCTACGTTGCCAAATACACAATTAACCCAGCGATCACCCACGGCATTTCCAATTACGTCGGCTCCATTGAGGAAGGAAAATACGCCGATCTCTGTCTCTGGAAACCCGCTTTCTTTGGGGTCAAACCAGAACTGGTGATCAAAGGGGGGGCGATCGCCTACGCCCAGATGGGAGATCCTAACGCCAGCATCCCCACACCGCAACCAATCCACATGCGGCCAATGTTCACCAATTTTGGGAAATCAATGCAATCCACCGCCTTTACCTTTGTTTCCCAAGCGGCCATGGAAGCGGATGTGGCGACACGATTGGGTCTCCAGAGAACCGTTTTACCCGTTGCTAACTGCCGCAACCTGACGAAGCGCGATCTGAAGTTGAATGATTACCTGCCTAGAATGGAAGTAGATCCAGAAACCTACCATGTGCGCGCCGATGAGGAATTACTGGTCTGTGAACCGGCCACTGTTTTACCCATGGCCCAACGTTACTTTTTATTTTAAAGACCATCTTGTTAAAAATAAAAAAAAGACTCTTAATATTGGCTTCAAAGCAACGTTAATTGTCTATCGGCTCAATGAAATCGGAGATCGATAATGATTTCTACAGTCCCTCAACTTTTTACGGTAGAAGATTATCTCGAACAGGAAGCGAGATCAGCCTTAAGACATGAATTTATTCAAGGAAAAATTATTCCCATGGCAGGGGCTTCCGCAAATCACAATCGTTTGACTTTAAATCTAAGTCGCTTATTGCCGTTTGAAATCAGCGATCGCCAATACGAAATCTTCGTCAGTGATATGCGTCTTTGGTTACCAGATGTGGCTAGTTATCTTTATCCTGATGTGATGATGATTGAAGGCGCACCAGTTTTTCTAGACGAGAGCCAAATGGCGGTGACAAACCCCTCTATGATCGCTGAGGTACTTTCTAACTCCACCGAAGGATTTGATAAAAATCAAAAATTTGCCCTTTATCGCACGATTCCCCAGTTACAAGAGTATTTGTTAATCGATCAGACTTACCCACGGGTAGAGCTTTATCAAAAGGTAGGCGATCGCCAATGGTTATTAACTGAATTAATGGGGGAAAAGGCTGTTATCAAATTCAAATTTACTACGCTAGAAATTAAACTTTCAGAATTATATAAACGGGTTAACTTTGTTGAGAATTAATTGCCTAAATACTTTATTAACCCATAAGCTCAGTTCTCCCTAAAAGAATTTTTATTGCAAAGGTAACACTGACGGGATCAAACAAAGGACGATAGAACTATGAGCTATTGATCCCCTGGCAGATCTCTATGAAAAAAGTCTTTGTCCTGGATACGAATGTCCTGCTCCATGATCCCAAAGCGATGCTGTCCTTTGCGGATAACGAAGTGGTCTTGCCGATCACGATTATTGAAGAATTAGACCGCTTCAAGAAACAAGTCGATTCCATCGGTCGTAATGCCCGGCAAGTTTCCCGTACCCTTGATGCCCTCAGCCATGGGGGATCTTTGGTGCAGGGAATCGCCCTCGATCAGGGAGGCTTGCTGCGGGTCGCCCTCTGTAAACCAGAAATTCTCGAAACTTTGCCGACGGAATTGGCAGGGGATTCTGGCGATAATGAAATTTTGGCGGTGGCCCTAACGGAACAAAATAATTGTCAATGTCCGGTCGTCCTCGTCAGTAAGGACACGAATCTACGCATTAAAGCTGGGGTCTTGGGCCTGACCACCGAAGATTATGAAACGGGCAAGGTCAACCTTGATGAATTTTACGGGGGGACAACAGAAGTTCTTGTAGATGCAGAGGCGATCGCCGAATTTTATCAAAATGGCACCATTACCCTGCCAGAAACTTTTTTCCCCAATCAAGCCGTCACCCTCGTAGATCGCCTGAAACCAAGCCACACCGCCCTCGGCATTTGTCGCGGCGATGTTCACCAAGTAGTGGCCCTCCACAAAGCAACGGCGGCGCCAGTGTCGAATATCCAAGCGCGCAACCGCGAACAAAAATTTGCCCTAGAATTGCTCCTCCAGGATGACATTCAATTGGTAACCTTAGTCGGGAAAGCGGGTACGGGCAAAACCCTCCTGGCCCTCGCTGCTGGGGTAGCGAAGGTCGCCGGAGAACGCCTCTATAATCAATTGCTGATTTCGCGGCCCATTGTGCCGATGGGGAAAGATTTGGGCTATCTACCGGGGGAAATCAAAGAAAAACTCACCCCCTGGATGCAGCCGCTCTATGACAATTTAGATCTGATTTTCAATACCCAAGACCTTAAGGACAAACCCCGTCACTGGCGCCACGGCTATGAGGAACTGATGGAATTGGGGTTGTTGCAAATTGAACCCTTGACCTACATCCGGGGCCGCACCATTCCCCGACAAATTCTGATCGTTGATGAGGCCCAAAATTTAACGCCCCACGAGGTGAAAACCATTTTGACCCGGGCCGGGGAAGGCACCAAAATTATCCTCACCGGGGACGTGGAGCAGATCGATAATCCCTATGTGGACGCTTCAAGTAATGGCCTGACCTATGTGGTGGAAAAGTTTAAACAGGAGGCGATCGCCGGTCACATTACCCTACTCAAAGGTGAGCGATCGCCATTGGCAGAACGGGCCTCAATCCTGCTTTAAAAGCTGATTCTAGGGCAACCAACGGGGATAAACTCCCGCAAAGGGTAGGGCCTCCAACTGAGTTTGGTCGGGGGTTTCACCAGGAACAATAAGCCAAAGTTGCCCCCCGGCGATCGCCTCCCCGGATGCCGTCCGGAAAAAAGGCTCTTCCACGTCGGTAATGTCCGTCACCACCTGGCTGAAGAGCAACCCCAGGCCATCGGGGGCCATGCTGAGGGCAATATCTTGGTATTGGGTCAACTGGGCGAGGCGATAGACCGTCTGGGTTTCGAGATCAATCTGGGCAAAATAGGGTTGCTCCCGGTATTCGTCCCCAGGAATTAATTCCGTCAGTAAACAATAAAGCTGGGTTTCTGTGGGGTTAAAGTCGCAATCTAGCACCGAGCCGTCCGTATCCAGTAATTTTTGCTCCTGGTTGCGGCTATTAACTAAATAAAGCGATCGCCGATAGCGCAATTCTGGATTATCACTGTTGAAATCCACCAAGACCGCCGTTGTCCCATCGGGCGAAAAGGTGACCACCTGACCGAAACGGGGCAAAAAGTCGAGGGGTTCTTCTTGGATATCTTCTAGGGAAAAAATACCAATCCCTTTCCCCTGGGGCAGGGCAATGGTTTTCCCATCCGGGGCGATCGCAAAATCTCCCCCCGACAAGCCCAACGGTTGCGGCTCTTCCCCAGGCATCACGAGCCACAGCCCAAAGTCCGCCGGATCATCCCGCTTAACCCGTTGCACGGCGATCGCCTCCCCATCCGCTGCGAGTTGAAATTGCAAATTTTGGTAGGTGCGATTATCTAAAACCAGTTCCAAATCCGCAGACGCATCATCTTCTCCAAGGCCTGTGCTTACCCGATAAAGTTGACTATCCTGAATCCCTTCTGCTGGGCGCGTCCGATCCACCGCACTAAACAAAATTGCTTTCCCTTCCGGATACACCTGAAAGTCCAGCACCACCAAATTCGGCGGCGTTAAAATGCGTTTCTCGTCCTTTGTCCAGTTGTATAAAATTAACCGTCCCTTTTCCTGCTGTGTCTCATCGGTGCCCACATAGGCCAGGGCGCGATCGCGGGTGCGAAAACTACTGGAAAATGGCTGCATCGTCTTGCCTAGATTTCCCGAAGCCGCAAATTTTTCCCGCGCCCCCCGTAAGGTTAATTGATAATCCTGGCCATAGGGAGCCGGTGCCAACAGCGTATAGGCCAAGCGTTTACCCGCCCAACTGGTCTTGCCAGGGAGCGGTGGATCAATAACTAAATTGTCCTCGACCCCCACCGCATCCATCGGTCGGTCGAAGGTCAAAATAAAGGCCGTATCATCACCACCAATGCGTTGTTCCTGCCAAGAAAATTCCCGCACCCTCGGCCCGGTATTAATCGGACAATCCACGCCACACAGTTGCTCACCGCCGACACCGATGCCGATCATCAGGCTAAAGATCACAATCAACAGGAGGGCAAGACGATCAATGCGGGTCATGGTTTTCAAAACGGTCATAGGATCTACGGGGGCTAATTGCTCCCATTAAAAAAGGAAAGTGCAGCAAAAAAATCGTTAAGGAATCCACTGGGGTTGATAGCCCGGCAGCAGAGATTCCGGTGGAACAGGCTGAATTTCTGTATCTGTCTCCAACTCCGGGAGCGCCAATAGCCAGAGTCGGCCCCCTTCCACCGCCAGGCCCGTGGAAGTAAACAGATCGCTGGTGGGCGTTGGTGGAGTCGTGACCACCTGATCGAAGAGGAGGGCAACCCCATCGGCGGCAATGCTCAGGCCCACATCCCGGTAATTCGGTAAAGCGAGGAGGGCAGTTTCTTCCCCTGTTTTGAGATTCAAGGCACTGAGAAAAGGTTCCTCAAGCACTTGGCCTGAGGTTTCATTTCGATCCAGCTTGAGGCAATACAAAAGTTCCGCCGCGCGGGGTTCAAAGCGACAATCAATAATCGGCGTGAGGGTGCGTAAAATTTCTGTGGCTTCACCCTGGGCGTCGATGCGGTGGAGGGAGTAAACGCCATTGGCCTGCTGGAGGGCGATTTGTTGGGTTTGGTCGGGGGAAAAAGCGAGGAGCTTCGTAAATTCTTCCTTGGCTTGGACGGCACCACCATTACGATTTAGGGGCACGAGGGAGAGTTTATTTTGTTGGGAAATGGCAACAACTTCAGCATTGGGGGCGAGGAGGAAGTCATCGGCGGGAATCCCTAGGGCGCGGGGCTCGGCTTGACCTTCGATGACCCACAAACTGCGATCGCGGGGATTCTCTCGATTTGTGCGCTGAATAATGATCCGTTCTCCATTGTCCGCAAGTTGAAAGGCCCCATTGCGATAGTCTTTAGCTGTGAGAACCGATTGAATGCGCCCGGCAGGTGGGGGGCTGTCGGTAGAGCCTTGGAAATTTAAGCCTGTGCTCACGGTATAGAGTTGTTGGTCGCCAATCTCAGCCTGGGCCGATCCGCGGGGAATGGCAGAAAATAACAGGCGATCGCCTTCAGGATACACATCGAGATTAAGAACGATGAGGTCGGCTGGGGTGAGGACACTTTTTTCCTGGCGAGTCAGATTATACAAAATCAAGCGGCCCCGGTCAGTGCCGTCGGTGCCAATGTAAGCAAAGGCCCGGTCTCGACTTTTTACCCGACTCAAGAAAGGCACAATATTGGGCTTCTCTGCCGCTTCTGGGGTAGGAGCAGCTAGTTTAAATTGATAATCCTGGCCGTAGATGGGGCGTTCATCGAGGCTATAGAAAAATGTTTTGCCGACCCAACTCCAGCGGCCTGCCAGGGGTGGTTCAATGGTGAAATTTTCCGTGACGATAGCTGGATCGAGGGCCTGGTTAAAGGACAGTTGAAATTGTTCGTCCGTTACCCCAATTTGTTGCCCCTCCCAACTAAAGGCCTGCACTTGGGTGGGGGTGCGATCGCCAAATCCCCACAGCAGTGCCACCGCTAACGTAAGGCTAAAAAAGGCAGCGAGGACGACTTGATCGAAGCGTTTGAGGCGAAAAATATCCAAAACTGAAGAAGCCACGAAATTTTGCCACCTTGCATTTTAGCTCACCGTTCCCCATTCCCCGGTGCTAGTCTCCCACCCAGGTGTCCTGGCGCAGGGAAGCTTCAATAAAAGCATCGAGGTCGCCATCCATGACCCCATCCACGTCGGTTGTTTCGTGGTTGGTGCGCAGATCCTTGACCATTTGATAAGGGTGAAAAACATAGTTCCGGATCTGATTTCCCCAGGCGGCCTCCACCATATCTCCCCGAATTTCAGCGATTTCCTGGGCCCGTTGTTCCTGGGCAATGATTAATAATTTTGCCTTGAGGATCGCCAGGGCTTTTTCTTTGTTTTGTAACTGCGATCGCTCTTGGGTACAGCGCACAGCCACCCCCGTAGGTAAATGGACAATCCGTACCGCCGTTTCGACTTTATTGACGTTTTGGCCGCCCTTGCCGCCTGCACGGGATGTGGTGATCTCTAAATCTTTTTCGGGAATATCGACTTTAACAGCATCGTCTCCCAAAATGGGCATCACTTCCACCCCAGCAAAACTGGTTTGGCGTTTGCCATTGGCATTAAAGGGTGAGATTCGGACTAAGCGGTGGGTGCCTTTTTCATGCTTGAGATACCCAAAAGCGTAACGCCCGCTCACTTCGAGGGTGGCCGATTTTAAGCCCGCTTCGTCCCCTTCGGAAATTTCTGCCAGCCGCACCTTATAGCCTTGTTTTTCGCTCCAGCGGGTGTACATCCGCAACAGCATCTCCGCCCAGTCCTGGGCATCGGTGCCCCCGGCCCCAGAATTAATCGTCAGCACAGCACCGAGGTTGTCATATTCCCCGGAGAGCATCTGTTGCAGTTCCCAGCGGTTTAGTTCCTTCTGGAGACCATCAAGGTTTTCCATCGCTTCCGTGAGGAGGGCCGGGTCTTCTGCTTCGGTCAATAATTCGGCGATCACCGCCGCATCTTCAAACTGACCCTGCCACTGTTGATACTGGGCCACGGTGCCCTTTAGCTCCGTTAGCTCCTGGAGAATGTCCTGGGCCCCTTGTTGATCCTCCCAAAATTCTGGCTGGGCCGCCTGTTGTTCGAGGTCAAAAATCTTCGCGTCTAAGGTTTTTAGGTCAAAGATAGTCCTGGGTTTTCCCCAGGTGCGCTTGGACAGTTTCGAGGGAACGCTTTAAATCGGTTAATTCCACCATAGATCTTTGGGAGTTGTGGCAAATACGCAAAAAATACGGAAACAGCTGACAATATCGGCAGTCAATTATAACGAAATCCCTTGCTGGAAAAAAATGATCATCTCAAATTTCCGGCGCGATTCGCTAAAATAAAACCACCCACGCAATGGAAAAGTTGTCAAGAATACCCCGAAATGATAGAGTCTGCTGAATAATTGCCACTAGGCTACGGTGCACAGTCGAGATCAATTCTCTCAACATTTTGCTTTTGCTATTGTACGGAACTTTCCGGTGCTGTTTCCCCTGAACCTTCACATGTCCCCGTTACCTTTAAGCTGATTTTTCCTGTTTCCACTAACGCATCGCCATTAATTTAGACAATATGAGCATTGATTCTATCCGCCTACGCAACGAATTCATTAACACCCAGGTGATTACCCGCAACCGAGGGACGCGCCTAGGGGTTGTCAAGGATGTATTAGTGGACATTGACCGTCGCGAAGTCGTTTCCCTAGGGCTACGGGATAGTATTTTCTCGGTCTCTGGAATGCCCAAATATATGTATCTAGAGGCGATCACCAAAACCGGAGATGTCATTCTCGTTGAAGATGAGGATGTACTGGCTGATGTGGATGTCGAAGCTTACAGTCCTCTGATCAACAGTGAAGTGATTACGGAAGCGGGTGAACCCCTAGGCCGGGTGCGTGATTTTCAGTTTGACCTCGAAAGCGGCACCGTCTCTTCGATTATTATTGCCTCCATTGGCTTGCCCCAAATTCCAGAACAGGTGATCAGCACCTACGAACTCCCCATTGAAGAAGTCGTGAGCAGCGGCCCTAACCGACTCATTGTTTTTGAAGGGGCCGAAGAGCGCCTCAGTCAAATTAGTGTGGGTTTCCTCGAACGCCTAGGCATTGGTCGCCCTCCCTGGGAACGGGAACAGGAAGATATCTACTACGCGCCCACTGCCCGCCCGGAAAATCAACTGGGTACTGGGGTGCCCCTCCAGCAGCCGATTTCTCGTCCTGTGGAAACGCGCCAACCGATTAATACCTGGGAAGATGAGTGGGAAGAAGAGGCGATCGCCCCACCCCAACGCCAGCAGGCCCGCGCCATGAGCTATGACGACTACGACGAAAGTAGCAACTGGAGCGACGACACAGCCTACGAGTACGAAGAACCAGCCCCTAGCTATCCCCAAGACGTCGCCGGTGACGTTTGGGACGACGACACCCTTGACGAAACTCCCTACCAACCTCCGGCGGTTAACATTCCGGAGAAAAAGAAAGAATACGAATACGAAGAGGAATCTGGCTACTAACCGTCAAACATGATTGTCCCTTGACTGCAAAGGCCGTAGCTTCAAGCCTACGGCTACTTTTTTGTCTGTTTGGCTCTCCTGCTTCACGGTTATCTAGGTCGAAATATAATTTTTGCTTATAAATTTCAAAACTTAAATCAAACAATCATGGCCCTAGAGTTGTGGCGGATCAACGTAACAGTTTGTTAAGCTTATACCAGCAAGCAATTTTATTTTCTTCACATAGGTACCCATCATGGACGACAAGAAATTTGGTTTCACCGCTTCTGCTGAAAACCTCAACGGCCGCATGGCAATGATCGGTTTCATCGCAGCGATCATTCTCGAAGTAGCAACAGGTCAAGGGGTACTCCACTTCTTCGGTCTCCTCTAAGTCTTTGCACTAACCTCTTCAATTTTCATTGTCAATCTCCGAGGGCTGGATACTATAGTTGGTATTCGGCTTTTTTTTGTTTAGGGCAGCATGGGGCGCGTTATTTGTTTCGTTATTTTGATCGGGCTTTGTTGGTGGGCAGCACCAGCCTACGGTGAGTTGTGCCGTGTTTATGGGGAACAACAAATTTGTTTGGTATCTCTGAAGCGCAGTGCAAAATATTATTGGGAGTATCGCGCTGTATTACGCATTAATGGCAAAAAAATTCCGGTACAAAAGTTTGATTGCCTCCACAACCTCGACTTGGCAAATGATCGGCGAAAGTTTGTTTGTAGCTTGATTCCATGACGGCAACTACTGGATTAAGGTTAGTGAAAGTCAGTTATTTGAGTCATTTAAATCAAGCTTAAAAATCACTTAAAAAATTCAAACCGAATCTCCTTTGAAGGAAAAAAAGCAGAATAATAAATATTATTGATTGGCACTAATCTCTTACGTTCGATAGATGATGGCCTGTTATTGAATTGTTATAATAAAAGTGTTGATTAAAATTGAAATAAGCTTCAGAGCTTTGGAAAATCATCAATTTTAATCTTTATTGCAAGAAAGCGAGGTATTTCATTTTATGGATAAGGATACCCAAAATATTTCTGTTCCTGAAAACCTAAAACCTGAAGATATTAGTAGTGGTGAAGAGCTTGTGCCGGCAGAAGTCGCAGCAAGGAAAGCGCGGGAAGGCGAATTCACCCCAGACCCGAAACAAGAAACAGATAAAAGCGTTGATACAACGGCTGGTTATACAGTCAGTGAGCAGGGTTTAGTCAATAATTACGCGGTAACGCCTGAGGTTTATGAAGAGGAAAAGTCCTCGGCGCAGAGACGACTGGATTACACGATGCTAGGGGTAATTGCCTTAGCTGTGGGAGTCCTATTAATCGGTGCGGCCATTACGGTGAATCTCTTAGCTTAAAGATTTTACAGGCGTAGCGCTGAGCAGTTGATTGACTAACTAGCTTTTGCTGAATAATTTCAAGATTCGCCTAGGGGAGGTAACTCCCTTATTTTTTTGTCTAGCGATTGGAAAAAAGAGTGAAGCACTTTCCGGTACAATTTGCCTGAATGTTGTATTGAGTTTGGGATGTAAACCAGTGGCCGCCATAAAAGATCGCTTAAGTTTGTGCATGATCGTCAAGAATGAAGCGGATGCCCTGGGGGATTGTCTCAAGAGTGTGCAGGATCTCGTGGGGGAAATCGCGATTCTCGATACGGGGTCAACGGATGAAACGGTGGCGATCGCCAAGGAATTTGGCGCGACGGTGGGCCATTTCGACTGGAATCAAGATTTTGCGGCGGCCCGGAATGAAGCCCTCAAGCTGGTGACGAAAGAATGGGTCTTGGTTTTGGATGCCGATGAGACCTTAAACCCGAAGGTAATTCCAGCTATCGAAGCGGCGATCGCCAAGCCGGATACTTTGGTGGTCAATCTGCTCCGCTATGAAATCGGCGCGAGTCAATCTCCTTATTCTCTGGTGTCGCGGTTATTTCGCCGCCACCCCTCCCTAGAATTTTCGCGTCCCTACCACGCGATGATCGATGATAGCGTCCAGACTTTGTTGGCCACCGAGCCCCAATGGCAGATTACAGAGTTACCCCAGGTGGCGATTTTTCATACGGGCTATCAACGGACGGCGATCGCCAAATTAGAAAAGAGCACCCGGGCCAAATTGGCGATGGAGACCTATTACGAAGGCCATCCCAATGACCCCTATGTGTGCAGTAAGTTGGGGGGCATTTACTTGGGTGAAGGTTTACCCAAACAGGCCCTCAAGATTCTCAAGCAGGGTTTGAAATACAGCGCGAACGAAAGCGCCAACCTCCGCTATGAGCTTCATTACCACCTGGGTAATGCTTTCCGCCAAAACCACGAACCCGAAAAAGCGATCAAGCATTATCAACTCGCTGGGGAACAACCCCTCCAAGACAAGCTAAAAATTGGGGCTTACCACAACCTCGGCGCGCTTTTACAGACCCTCGGCAAACCCGACGCGGCGATCGCCCAACATCAGATCACCTTAAAAATTGATCCGACCTTTGCCCCTGGCTACTACAATCTCGGTTTGGCCTACAAAGCTCTGGGTCGGGTGGGCGAAGCCATTGACGCCTACGAAAAATCCTTGAAATTAAATCCCCTCAATCCCTGGGCGCACCAAAATTTAGCCGCGCTCCTGTTCCGCATTGGTCAAATCGCCGAAAGCCAGAAATTCTTTAAGCAGGCGATCGCCCTCCATGAGACCCAAAATCCCGCCGAAGCCAAACGCCTCAAGCAAAAACTGGCCCAACTCATGCACCAATAACCGAAAAAATTTTCCCCAAGCGCCGCAGAAAAATGTAGTACAATAAATTCTCGCAAAAGCGCCAACATAGCTCAGTCGGTAGAGCAACGCATTCGTAATGCGTAGGTCGTGGGTTCAAGTCCCATTGTTGGCTTTTACATTAATCGATGGCCAAAATAGTTAATGCCCGTTATTCTGTCAGTCCGGCTGATTGCCCTGGGCTAAGGCAACTGCTGCCAAGGCATTCACACGACCGTAACCAAACCATGGGGAATGGCCCTGGGCATCGTAGGTACCCAGAGTTAGCTGCAATTGGCGATCGCCAGTTAAATCGACAATTTTTTCGGCTGTGGTTTGTAAAATCTCCCGCACGGCCCACCCCGTCAGCTTCGGATTCACTGACCAAACCAATGCCGCGACTCCCGCCACTAAAGCAGCAGCTTCTAAGGTGCTGCCCTGCTGATTTAAAGCTTCAACCGGATCTATCTCGGCCCCCAAGTCATCACTAATTTCCGGTGGGACGGCGACCATGCCCTGTTCTGGTAGCCAAAGGGTTGGTGTACCTGGATTCGTTGGCCCACAAAGGCTAACGGCCTCTCCCCAGTTGCTATGGCTAGCTTTTTTATTCGCCTCAGTACAACCACTAACGGTCACAACTGCCGGATGATTACCCTTCCCGTCGAGCCAAGCGGTCGGCCCCTGAAAAAGTTGATTCGGCCAGTGACGTTCATAAATGATTCCGGCTAAGGGGCGATTGGCATCCCCGGCTCCCGTTACCAACAGACACCCTTGACCCCGGTTTCCCTGGGTAGCTGCCCGGTGGAGAGCTAAACTTTGCCGCAGGGAGAGAGGCCCGTTGATCGTCGCCAGTTGCCAAGCCAAAAGAATCACTGCGGCCCCCTGGGCGATCGCCGCTTCGATGACTTTTTCGAGGAGTGCATCATCTAAGTACTGGGGCAGTTGCAGGAGCAATAGGGTGCATTCTGGGGCCACATCGATCGCTAACTGGGCAATGGTATTACCCCAGGTCGTGGGTCGAATTTCGGGAATGGCACTATAGGGAGTTTCGCTTGTTTCAGCGGTTGGCTCGGCAGAATTTTCTAGATCGAGGTCAGGAGCCAACACGGCAATGGTCGTCTGGCGATCGCCTTTGGTCATTTGCCAAGCTTGGGGGATTTGAATGGCGTCTAGGTACCAGTGGCGGCCTTGGGGATTTGTCGCCAAAGACATTTCTCGCACCGCGAGGGGCAATAAAACATTGGGTTCAGCGAGGGCGATCGCCGGATCTTGCTGGAGGATCTGGGTTAACCGGAGGGGATCGCAGTCAGTTTGCGCTGTTAGTTCATAAATAAACGTTTGATCGGCCCCCAGAAGCGGACGAATTTTTTTAAGGTGGTGGCGATCGCCAATCGCTTTTTGGGCTGCTGGGGAAACCTCCGGGGCGAATTGGAGGGTGATTTGCTGGGTCAGATAGACAAAGCCCTCAGCCGAGTCTGCTAGCTGATAAACCGGGTAAGCAAAGAGAATATCGGGATGTTGACACGCGGCCCTCAAGGAGGTGGCGAAATCCTCTGGCGGTACAAGAATTTCTTCGAATAAAATATCTGGCTGCCCCGATGGTAAGGGACGATACATTAATCCTGGAACAATATCGAGAAGATCCACATCAGAACTGCGAAATGCCACCAGGAGGCGATCCTCTAACTGATGAAGTAAAAGTTCCGTATGTCCCCGTTGTAAAATAAGACCTTGTTGCTGTGGTGTCCCCCCTGGGCGTGCCATAGGCCTAAGCTCTCCTTGTCTGTTCCCACTGTGGGATCAAGATGTACAACATAATCAGTACTGTTATTGTGTCAAAACAAGACTTGACGAACATTATGAATTTTATCGACCGTTTGATTCCACTCGCTAGTTTGGCAATGGGGTGTTCCTTGGCCATGATGCCATCCGTTTCGGCGCAGCCTGAGGCTGTCCAAGGGAGTAGCAGCGAACTCCGCCCCCTCCAAAGCAGCATCCTCAGTATGTCCGGGGCTTCCCAGGTAATGGATGAGGCGATCGCCGCCATTTCCGCCAAAGATTACGAGGTTGCCGTCTCTAAACTCCAGGAAGCGCGTCAAGTTTATAATCAGCTTTCTAATTTTCACCTAGATCTAGCCAATAGTTTCCAGGGTTTAGACAATTCTGTTTATGATACAGAGCGACGTTCGGCGATCGCCGCTGGGGAAATGCGCGACACCGCCACCTACCGTTTGGCCCTCGTCCACCGTGTCCAGGAAAAACCCGAATTGGCAGTGCCCCTCCTGATCCAGGTGATTCGCTCCCAAAGTCCCACCAGCGACCTCGGCGAAAAGGCCTACCAACAACTGCTAGAAATTGGCTTTGTCAGTCGCGAATTTACCCGGCCTAACTTCTAAAAAACGACGTTTAGATCGCCGCTTGACCCGGGCTCTCTCTTTTTGCCCGTTTGCTTGGGTGGCGATCGCCTCGACACGACGGTTTTGTAATTGATGTAATCGTACTGTTTTAGTTTCTTAGGTACCACGTACGGCGATATAACCCGCTTCGATGCCTTGCAACAACTGGTCTAACGCTTGATACAGAGCATCACTCATGGGAGTTTTCCAGAGCCATTGATTGATCACCCTTGCATCCTGCTTGGTTAAAGTACCTGAAGAAAATACATGATCAATGGTTTCTAATAAAGGGTTCATTTGCTGACATTCCATACTTCTCGCTTTAGCTTTGCCACCCGATTTCCCATGGAAACAAGGCCACAATTTCCTTAGATGTAAGATCAATTCAGTTTGTCAATAAGCTGAAATACTAAAAAAATTATCAAGGATAGCCAGGAACAATAATGTAATCACCCCCTAAATTCTCTACATTTCTCATCGGATCTTTACTTTTCTTAAACGTTTTTGTTACCGATCGTACTGTGAAGCAAATTATTTTTTACACAAAACCCGGTTGTCATCTCTGTGAGGGCCTCGCCGAAAAATTGGCCCAGGTGACCCAGGTAGAATTCCAACTCGAAATGCGCGACATTACGACAAATCCCCAGTGGTTTACGCGCTACCAGTACGAAATTCCGGTTTTGTATCTGCTCGAAAATGATCAGGAAAAAGAATTGCCCCGTTTTCCGCCCCGCATGGCCGTGGCTAAACTCGAAGAAAAATTAGCTGGATATCTGACTTAAACTTTATTACCCAGGTTTTTGGGGCAATCTCCCAGGAGACTCCTAAGGAAAAAGGCGATCGCCGCTAAGATAGAATACTTGTCCGTGACTGAAGCCAAGTTTCATGCCTGCTGCCAACCGTAACCCCAGCGCCGAAGACATTCCCAACGCAGATTATCGCCAGCTCAATCGGGAACTCCTCACACCGATGATGCAGCACTATGCAGACCTTAAGGATAAGTATCCCAACAATATCTTGCTCTACCGGGTCGGGGACTTTTTCGAGTGTTTTTTCATGGATGCGATCACCGTTTCTCGCGAATTGGAGTTGGTCTGCACCAGCAAAGAATCCGGTAAAGGCATTGGCCGCGTACCGATGACAGGGGTGCCCCACCATGCCCTCGAACGTTACAGCACCCAGCTTTTAGAAAAAGGCTATGGGGTCGTCATTTGTGACCAAGTAGAAGACGCCGCCACCGCCCACGCCGAAAAACGAATGGTGCGACGGGAAGTGCAAAAGGTTTTGACCCCAGGCACCCTCACCGATGATGGGATGTTGCGGGCGCGGCAAAATAATTATCTTGCGGCGGTGGTGATCGCCGGCAACCATTGGGGGTTGGCCTATGCCGACATTTCCACGGGGGAATTTTGTACCACCCAGGCCCAGGATTTGGCAGCCTTAAACCTAGAACTCCTCCGCCTTCAGCCTTCGGAGGTGCTCTATCCTAGCGATGCTCCGGATTTAAATCGTTTGATGCGTCCCAGCGATCGCCAAACATTATTACAAAACCACCTGCCCGCTTGTTTGCCGCCGGACTTTTGTTATGCGCTGCGATCGCCCAGGGAATTTGATCTCAA
This sequence comes from Picosynechococcus sp. PCC 8807, assembly GCF_001693295.1. NCBI lineage: Bacteria > Bacillati > Cyanobacteriota > Cyanophyceae > Chroococcales > Geminocystaceae > Picosynechococcus > Picosynechococcus sp. PCC 8807. Next base: position 208,605 of record NZ_CP016483.1, on the reverse strand, counting down.
TGAGGCGAAACCCAAGCTTTTGATGACTTTCCAGTGGCGTTCCCTAGAGGGAGTCGGCTGCGAACATTTACCCCTGGCGGTGCGGGCGGCGGGGGGACTCTTGGCCTATGTGGAGGAAACCCAGCAGGCCTACAAAGTGCCCTTTGAAAGCCTCAAAACCTACAGCATCGATGCCTTTTTGCAACTGGATCACCAAACGAGGCGCAACCTCGAAATTACCCAGACGGTGCGGGACGGCAGTTTTTACGGCTCCCTACTCTGGGCGCTGGATGTAACCTGTACGAATATGGGGGGCCGCGCCCTCCGCCGTTGGTTGCTGCAACCTTTATTAGATCCAAAGGCGATCGCCAAGCGATTAGATTCCGTCGCAGAACTGGTAGAAAATACAAATCTCCGCCAAGATATTCGTCAATTGCTGAAGCAAATTTACGATTTAGAGCGAATTGCTGGGAGAATCGGCTCTGGTAGTGCGAATGCCCGTGATTTATACGCTTTAGCGGAATCTTTAACGAAATTAACCTACCTCGCAGAACTGGCCACCGAGGGGCGATCTCCTTATCTCCAGGCAGTGAAAGATTTTCCGCCGGAATTAGAAGCCCTGGGACAGCACGTTTTGCAATACCTGGTGGATTCGCCGCCGATTCACATCAAAGAAGGGGGGTTAATCCGGGATGGGGTTGATGAAAACCTCGATTTTCTGCGTCGCTCCCAAGTGGAAGACCGGGAATGGTTGGCGAATTTAGAAGTTACCGAACGGGAACGGACGGGGGTCAGCAAGCTCAAAGTCGGCTATAACAAGACCTTCGGCTATTACATTAGTTTGCCCCGCTCCCAGGCGGACAAGGCTCCCGACGAATATCTACGCAAACAGACCCTCGCTAACGAAGAACGCTACATCACCCCGGAACTAAAAGAACGGGAAAGCCGTATCCTCACTGCTAAGGACGACATTTGCAGCCTGGAATACGAAATTTTCACCACCCTCCGCGCCGAGGTCGCTGAACATACCGACCAAATTCGCACCACCGCCAAGGCGATCACCGCCCTGGATGTATTGACGAGCTTCGCGGAAACTGCCGTGTACCAAGGGTATTGCCGTCCAGAGATTACCACCGAAAAAACCCTAGAAATTGAAGCTGGTCGTCACCCCGTTGTCGAAAAGTCCTTGGGCATGGGTCTGTTTGTGCCCAACTCCACCTACCTCGGCCGCACTCAGAATTCCTATCCTGATTTGATTATCCTCACGGGCCCCAATGCCAGCGGCAAAAGTTGTTATCTCCGGCAAACGGGCTTGATTCAACTGATGGCCCAGGTGGGTAGTTTTGTCCCCGCCCAAAGTGCTGTAATTCCCATTTGCGATCGCATTTTTACTAGGGTCGGCGCTGTCGATGACCTGGCTACGGGCCAATCCACGTTTATGGTGGAGATGAATGAAACCGCCAATATCCTCAACCATGCCACGGAAAAATCTTTGGTTTTAATCGACGAAATTGGCCGGGGAACTGCAACTTTTGATGGCCTTTCCATCGCCTGGTCAGTATCAGAATACCTCGCCACAGAAATCAAAGCGAAAACAATTTTTGCGACCCATTATCACGAGTTAAATGAGTTGGCTTCATTATTAGAAAATGTCGCCAATTATCAAGTAACGGTTCAAGAAATGCCCGAAGAAATTATCTTCTTGCACCAAGTTCGCCCCGGTGGCGCTGACCGTTCCTACGGGATTGAAGCTGGTCGTTTAGCCGGTTTACCCAAGAGCGTCATTCAACGGGCAAAACAAGTCATGACCCAAATTGAAAAGCATAGTAAAATTGCCGTCGGCCTACGCAAAGGCATCCCCAAGAAAATAACCACTACCACGCCAGAAGATCCCCAAAGGGTGTCGGAACAATTAAATATTTTCAAAGTTTAAATTCTTTAAACATCAGACTTCCCTCGCTTGATGGCCCCGACAATATGGGAAAATTGAACCCGATAAAAATCTGATTAAATACAGTCCTTAGAGCTTAACTATCCATGAGCGATCGCCCCACCGTCCAAAATACTTACCGTAAACCTGTTCAGCAACTCGACCTGCCGCCCCGGCTCCTCCTCGGCCCTGGCCCCTCCAATGCCCACCCCAGGGTTTTAGCCGCTCTCGCTATGCCTCCCATCGGCCACCTCGATCCGAAGTATCTTGAAATTATGGAGGACGTCAAGGATCTCCTCCGCTACACTTGGCAGACCGCAAACCCCTTCACGATTTCTGTGAGTGGTACTGGCAGCGCCGCCATGGAAGCCACCCTCGCCAACATGGTCGAACCCGGCGATAAAGTCTTGATCGGCATCAATGGTTACTTCGGTCACCGCCTCGTGGATATGGCCAGCCGCTATGACGCCGAAGTGCATACTTTCTCCACTGCTTGGGGTAAGGCTTTCACCCTCGAAGAAATCAGTGCTGCCGTTGCCCAGCACGAGCCGAAAATCCTGGCCCTTGTCCACGCCGAAACTTCTACGGGAGCCAGACAACCCCTCGAAGGTGTCAAGGAAATTTGTGAAAAGCACGGCACGATGCTCCTAATCGATACCGTGACCAGCTTAAGCGGTGTGCCTCTTTTCCTCGATGAATGGGGCGTTGACCTCGCCTACAGCGGCACCCAAAAAGCCCTCGCTTGTCCCCCTGGCCTTGGCCCCCTGACCCTCAGCCCCCGCGCCCTGGATGTCCTGAATAATCGCAAGACGCCGGTGAAAAACTGGTATTTAGATATGTCCATGGTCAGCAAATATTGGGGTACTGGGAAACGGGTCTATCACCACACCGCCCCGGTTAATATGAACTATGCGCTGCGGGAAGCCTTGATGCTCGTCGCTGAGGAAGGATTAGAAGCCCGTTGGCAACGGCACCAGGAGGCAGCAGATCTCCTCTGGGCGGGCCTCGAAGAGATGGGGTTACAGTGCCATGTGGATCGTGAAATCCGTCTGCCGACCCTCACCACAGTGCGCATTCCCGATGGGGTTGATGGTGCCGCCGTCGCTGCTCAGTTGATGAAGGAGTACAACATCGAAATCGCTGGTGGTCTCGGTGATCTGGCTGGTAAGGTTTGGCGTGTTGGCCTGATGGGTTATAACGCCCGCAAGGAAAATGTGACGCTTCTGTTGGCTGCCCTAAAACAGGTTCTCTTTTAGATAGACTAGAAGCGCAATTTTTATTGAAGATCTAATGATTCTTTCGTTATCTATGGGGCAAGGTTTTTCCCGAAAAATGCTTGTCCTTTTTTCTGTCCTTTGTCTTGGGTTTGGTCTCTGGGGCTGTAATGGCGATCAAGAGACAGCCCAGGCGGATGTCAATGTCGATCCGGAACTGGAAGCGCAAATCCTCCAGGTGATTCGGGACAATCCCCAAGTGTTGATTGATGCGGTACAAAACTACCAACTCTCCCAACAACAGGCCCAACAGGAAGAACAACAAAAGGCGGCTGAGGATTTTCAACAGCAGGTCTTGACGGAACCACAGACGGTCATTGGCGATAGTCCCACCCTGGGTGCTGAGGATCTAAACGTGGTCTTGATCGAATTTTCTGACTTTGAATGTCCGTTCTGTGCCCGCGCCCATAGCACTTTGCAAACGTTTATGGCTCAAAACAGTGACACTGTTACTCTTGTCTATAAGCACTTTCCTTTGGCTCAAATTCACCCCCAAGCAATCCCGGCAGCAGAGGCATCTTGGGCCGCCCAACAACAGGGGAAATTCTGGGAATACCATGATCAGCTTTTTGAAAATCAAGACCGTCTTGGGGAAGAACTCTACCAAGAAATTGCGACAAATCTAGGTCTGGATCTAGAAAAGTTTGAAGGCGATCGCCAAAATGCCCAACCGGCTATCCAACAGGATCTTGAACTGGCTCAACAGTTGGGTCTAAACGGTACACCTTTCTTTATTTTGGCATCGACGGAAACTGGGAAATTTGAAACCTTCTCCGGGGCATTAGATCTGCAGGAATACGAAGAAAAACTCGCCGCGATCACCACGCCATAGACTGTTAAATTTAACCAAAAAATTTGTAGTAGGGGTTTACCATGGTAAACCCCTACTGTTTTAAATAATGAGACAAAAATCAGCCCATCAAAATAACATTATCAATTACATGAATAATGCCATTGTCAGCTTCGATATCGGCCGCTAAAACCGTTGCATTTTTGACCTCAAAATCATCTTCGCCATTAATGGGAATGGGGGAACCTTCGATGGATTTTACTTCGCCCAATTTGATTAAATCATCCTTAGTTAACCGTCCCGCCGCGACGTGATAAGTGAGAATGCGCGCTAACTGGGGCGGATTTTGCACAAGGGTTTGAATCGTGCCCGGCGGGAGTTTGGCAAACGCATCATCGTTAGGCGCAAAGACGGTAAAATCCCCTTCTCCGGCTAAAGTTTCCACTAAACCTGCGGCTTGCACAGCGGCCACCAGGGTCGAAAAACCATCGGTATTCACCGCAATATCCACAATACTTGGCATTGTTTAAGCTCCGATTGAATAAATAAAAAAATTCAAAATAGATTAACGATATTCTGCGTTTTGAATGTCCCGTAAGCGGGCTTCTGGCCGGAGAAAACGATCCATTTGGGCTTCAAAAAATTCACGATTTTTCTGTAAATGTTTCGGATTGGGATCATCCAAAGGATAAAGCAAGGCTGTCCGTAAAGCTTGAATCACCGCAGAGGTGACGTTGTACATCGACCGCTGGAAGGTGATGCCCAATTGGATCAGCTCATCATCTTCGCCCCGGCAATGTTCCTTGTAGTAATCCTTGAGGTATTGGGGCAGGAAGTGATACATATCATCCATCAACAATGTCGGCGGAATGCCGGCAGTGCCTACAGGGAAAACATCGGCGTACAGAATGCCGTAATGAAAGTCCTTTTGCTCGTCGGGCACTTCATGGGCCTGGGCGTTGTAGGATTTTGTCCCCCGGAAAGGCGCGGTGCGGTAAAACACGGCTTCGACGTAGGGTAAGGCAGCCTCATAGAGCCAAGTAAACCCCTTCGATTTGGGAATAATTTCAAAACATTCGCCATCAATATAAACGTGGTGGTAAATGGGGCGACCGGCGATCGCAAAAATGCCATTCACCAAAAAATTCATCGCATCGGGGACACCTTTAAAACCGCCTTCATCATAGATGTCCGACATTTCAAAGAAAACGGGGGCCATCACTTCCCAAAAGAGACCGAGATTGGCGTAATAAGAGAGTTCGCGCACCTGCTCCAGGAACATATCGGGGAAAAGTTTATACAAGCCCAACATGACCGGGTTTTTCTTGAAGTAGGCTTTGATCGCGCGGTCGGCGTTGGCTTTATATTCGTCGGAATCGAGGTAGGCATCAAATTTACCCAGGCCCATGTCCCGCCCATGCCACAACATTGCCCGCATACAAGCTTCGGCGAATTCCATGTTGATCCGGTCATGGAACAAGTGATGGAAGAGTTTAGAGGATTTAAAGGTTTCTCCTTTTTTCATAAACTCTAGAAGTTCCGGGTGAGCTGACCCTGTGCCGCGCCAAATGCGAAGATCAGCTTGATCGCCGGCGTAATGATTTTGCCGCTCTAAATATTCGTCGGAAATGAAGTATTTAAAGAAGCGGAAGGGTTCAAGAAAAACTTGTTCCGCAATGTACAGCAGATCCCGCCAGTAGAAATCCATCGGCACGGCATAGGCTTTATAGATGCCGATAATCTGCATCAGGTTTTCGGGAGTGTCGGGCAACATCGAGCCCCCGGCTTCGAGGCGATGAATGACATCGGCATGGGGATGGGTTGAGGGGGGAATTTTGGTGGTGATCATAGTGCTTTGTTCCTTAAGAAAATGCTGGGCGAATCGGTTAAGCGAGAACGTCTGATTGACTAGGGTGCTTTCGACAATTCAGCGGGAGTCAAGGCAATGGTCTGAACCGTGGGAATGGCGGCAATGAATTGGCTGGTGGTCGGTTCAATCCAGCGGGTGAGCCAGGCGGGTTGCAAACCGAGGAAAAGGATAATGACCGTCAAGGCGATCGCCGGAATTTTTTCACTGGCGAAAACTTTGGGGTAGTAGGCGGTGTGGCTGTCGAGGCGACCGAAACAGGTGCGGTTGAGCAAAATCACAAAGTAAACCGCCGTTAACCCAGAGGCAATGATGCAGAACAGGGTTGGAATCGGGAAGCGGCTAAAGCTACCTTGGAATACCAGGAATTCTGCGACAAAACCGACCAAGCCAGGAATCCCGGCACTGGCCATCCCTGCCAAAATCAACAGACTACTGGTCAGCGGCAAACCCCGTACCGGATTCATCAAACCATTCAACACATCAAGATCTCTTGTGCCAACTTTGCGTTCGATAATGCCGACGAGGTGGAACAACAGCGCCAGAATTAAACTGTGGCTAATCATTTGCGCCACGGCGCCGAGCAAACTTAACTCCGTTCCGGCGGCGGTCGAAACCAAGATATAACCCATGTGACCGATGGAACTGTAGGCCACCATCCGCTTGAGATCCCGTTGGGCGATCGCCGCCAGGGAACCATACATCACACTCACCGTACCGATGACTGCGAGGGCGGGGGAAACCGTAGACCACACATCCGGGAACAGTTGCAAACCGAAGCGCACCAAGCCATAGGTGCCCAATTTCGCGAAAACACCACCCAATAGAACTGTTACCGCTGGATTTGCTTCTACATAGGCGTCGGGCAACCAGGTGTGTAAAGGCACAAGAGGAATTTTAATCCCAAAGCCAATCAACAAAATCGTGAGCAGGATTACCTTGGTATTAAATTCAAGATTTTCTAGGGTTAAATTCTCAAAGTCAAAATTGCTCGATTGACTGAGCCATACAATCCCTAAAAATGCCGCCAATACACAGAGTCCAGAAATGGCAGTGTAGATCAAAAATTTAGTCGAGGCATATCCTTTTTTTTCGCCGCCCCAAATGGCAATCAGTAAATAAAAAGGAATCAACTCAATTTCATAAAAGAGGAAAAAGAGCAACAGGTTATTGGCAATCAAGGCCCCTGTAATCCCACTATTAATCAACAAAATGAGGGAGTAATAAAGCTTCGGACGGTGGTTGCTTTCACCAATGCTATAGATCGCGACCAATGTCAGCAAACTATTTAGGACAATCAGCGGCAAAGATAAACCGTCCACACCGAGGTTGTAGTTGAGGCCCAGGATGCTTAACCAATTATGGAATTCGGTATATTGCATACCAGCATCTTGGAGGTTGAGGTTAATCAATAAGCCACTACTGATCGCCAGGGTAACAACCGTAAACACCGTTGCCACAATCCGGGTCAGGGGCCTGGGGAAAAGGGTGATCGCCCCAATGCCGATAAGCGGTAAAAACAGTAAGAAACTCAGCATAATCTTTCGGAGAAGGTCATAAATATTTCAGCGAAAATCGTTAACGCATCACCCTTTAAAATTGCCAATGCTTCAGCAAGGGATACGATAAAGCGGCAATAAAAAGGAGAATACCGGCCACAATCGAGAGGGCATAGGATTGGCTTTGACCAGAGTTGTTATATTTCAAACTTTGGCCACCGAAAAGGGTTGCTAAACCGAGAAAGTTGATCACCCCATCGACAAAATAGCGGTCTAACCAGTCAATGATTTTGGAAATCAAGGCAACGGCAAAAATAACTGTGTTTTTATACAACTCCGCTGTGTACAAATCCTTGGCGAAAAATTCCCGCACCGGATCTGAAAAAATATGGATCGGTTTACTGATTTTTTCATTGAGATAGAGATACATCGCGGTACCGCCACCGACCATGGTCGAAATAATCAAAACTGCAGCTAGGGGCAGATTCAACTGGTGCCAATCCGGTAGAAAATTCAGTTTCGCCAGAATAAAAGGACTGTGGAGGGCGAAACCCGCAAGAATCACCATCGGCAAGACTAAGGCCCATAATCCTTCTGGCGATCGCACGGTCATCTGCTTCGGCTTACCGCCAAAAATTAGGCCAAATTCTCGCATGATGCTAAAGGAAGTCAAGGCATTGACCGTAATCAAAATCACGGCCAGAATCGGACTTGTTTTCCAAAAATTTGTTGTCAGTTGGGCCAGGCTCCAGAATCCACCAAACGGCGGTAGGGCAACGAGGGAAGCAGCACCGACAAGGTAGCAAATCCCCGTAATCGGCCGCCGCGACCAGAGGCCGCCATATTGGGTTAAATCTTGGCTGATATTGACTAAAACAACGCCACCGATCGCCATTACGAGAATCGCCATCGCCACGCCATAGGTGAGCAGCAAGACCAATGTCGTTTGATCCTGTTGGGAACCCACCGCCATAAAGACCATGCCCATGTAGGCACTGACGGAATAGGACAAAGAACGTTTGATATCAATCTGGGCGATCGCCACCATGGCTGCCCCCAAGGCCGTCGTTGCCCCAATCGCGATCATAAAGGTAGAAGCAAAATCCGAGAGGGCAAAAATCGGCTGCAACTTAATCAGCACCCAGGCTCCAGTACCAACCACGAGACTATTCCGCACCACCGTTGCCGGGACAGGACTTTCCATCGCCTCATCAAGCCAGAGGTGTAAAGGAAATTGAGCGCATTTCCCCAAAGGCCCCGCAATTAAGGCCAAGCAAAGCAGCGTTGCCAAAGTCGGATCGAGTTCTGCCGTTGCCGCCCATTCAGCCAGACCATCAAAATTCCAAGTACCAGCAAGGGGCAACAGAGCCACAACCCCCATCAGCAAGAACAGATCGCCGACCCGTTTTGTTAAAAACGCATCCCGCGCCCCCGTGACCACCAGGGACTGGTTAAACCAATAGCCAATTAACAGATAAGTACCGAGGGTCAAAATTTCGAGTACCACATAGCTAAAGAAAAGGGAATTACAGAGCACCAAGGCACACATCCCCGCTTCAAATAAGCTCATGGTCGCGAAAAATCTCGCCCAGCCCCAATCCATTTCTAAGTAGGCCACGGCATAGAGTTGGGCGAGTAAATTAATCCCGGCGATCAGAATCAGCGCTCCGATGGTAATGCTGGAAATATCGAGGTCAATGCTGAGGGTCAAGTCCGCCGCCTGGAGCCAAGTTAACGATGGTTTTAGGGCGGGCTGTTCCCATCGCTCGATGAAGGCAAGACAACTATGGACTAGGGCCATAAGAGTAAGCAACATATTGACGTAGCCCGCAGGCCGTGGCCCTGTTTTTCGGGTGATGCTCGGCATCCATAGCGCCGATAGACCCATTCCCAGCAAAGGATAGCAGGGAACAAGCCAGACACTCTGACTGAAAAAAGTATTCATATGACGATGACGCTGAAATAATTTGCTTAGGAAAAAGCGGGCTGATGACCCATCTTTTTTACTGGTTGGGCAATTACCAACTTCGACCTACCAAAGGCACGGGAAATGGCCCAACAATTTTGAGCTTTTAGGGTTGCAGAGCAAGCGATCGCCGCCCTGAATTTTCGAGAGTTTTCTGGCTAGACCGGACCATAAACTCCAAAAAGGCTTGGGCAATCACCGACAGTTGTTTCCCGGCGAGGTAGGCAACATACCAATGGCGTTGGATCGGAAAATGCTCCACATCCAACACCGTTAATTCGCCGTGGGGAGGCTCTGTGATCAAAGTATGGCGGGACAAGACAGAAATCCCTAGGCCACCGGCGATCGCCTGTTTAATCGCCTCATTTGACCCCAGTTCCAAGCGCACCTGCACCGACACATCATGTTCTGCCAGGAGTTTTTCGACCGCGAGTCGTGTCCCCGACCCCATTTCCCGCGTTACAAAATCGGCCCCGTCCAACACAGACAGAGGGAGATTTTTCTGGCGAGCCAGGGGATGATCGGCGCGGGCAACCACCACCAAGGGATTGTCCAAAAATGCTTGCGCATGGACATCAAGATCATCGGGCAAATTACTCAGGATGTAGAGATCATCTAGATTATTCGCCATCCGATCATGGAGCTGTTGGTGATTGATTACCTGCAAAGACACGTCAATATCTGGGTAATCTTGGCAAAATTCCCCCAGGATACGCGGCACAAAATATTTAGTTGTGGTGATTACCCCAAGGCGGAGTTGACCCCGTTTCGCTCCCTGCAGGGCGGCCAACTTCATCTCAAAGTTATCCAACCGTTCAAAGATTTCTTGGCAGGTTGCGAGGAGTTCCTCACCTGCTTCTGTGAGATATAGCTTTCTGCCAATATGTTCAAACAGTGGCATGCCGATGGTCTGGGTCAGTTGTTTCACTTGTCCAGAAACCGTCGGTTGGGTGATTGATAATTCCTCCGCTGCCTTGGTAAAACTGCCGTGGCGAGCTGTGGTTTCAAACACCTTCAGTTGGTGGAGAGTTGCAGGGATCAAGGGTTTACTCCTGAACTTGTGCTGTTATGCCTGAGTTTAGCAATACCATAGACTAGAGTCAATACAAGAAAATATCGTCATAGTTTCGGTTCTATATAAGAAAAATTTATAAAAATTCCCTTGGGCTTCCCGTCAAACTCTGATTTTTTCTGGCTTAGGGACGTTTTTAGCGAGTATGGTTCTCTGGACAAAAGTGTCACAATAGGGAAACAAGGCCCTTCACCCTATCGAGTCAAACCTATGGCGATCGCCACTGAATTCAAGTCCATTCCGCGTTTATCTACGGGAAAATTTCAGCAAAAATTACAATCGTTGTTGAATCCTGTGGGGTATTTAACCAGTTTGGCGGCCCTGGCCCCCGATCTCGCCTATATGCCAGCGGCAGGCTACGACCAGCCCTTGGTTTTGGCCTATCATCCTGAGGCGATGCGGCAGTTGCTAAGTAATAGTAACCAGGCTTTTGCGGCCCCTGGGGAGTTAAACGGCATTATTGAACCCCTGGTGGGGCAACAGTCTTTGGTGAGTTTGAGCGGCGATCGCCATCGGCAAGAAAGAAAGTTGATCATGCCAGCCTTCCACGGGGCGCGGATGCACAACTATGGGGCGCTCATTACCCAAATTATTGAGGAGGAGTTGTCTCAGTTAAAGCCGGGCCAAGCCTTCCAGATGCAGGACATTACCCAAAAGATTACCCTGCGCACGATCATTGAGGTGGTCTTTGGGGTGCAGGGGGGCGATCGCTACGCGCCGATTATGGCGATGACCCGCAAGATTTTGAATCGGTTTACCTCGCCCATCGCCAATAGTTTTCTCTTTTTTACGTCGTTGCAAAAGGATTTGGGAGCCTGGAGTCCCTGGGGCAGTTTTATCCGCGATCGCCAAGCCCTAGATGAGTTGATCTACGCCGAATTGCAGGAACGCCGCGCCCATCCCGACCCGGAGCGGACTGACATTTTGTCTCTGCTGATGGCGGCCACTGACGAAGCGGGCAACACCATGGACGATCAACAGTTACGCGATGAGTTGATGTTGCTGTTGTTTGCGGGCCACGAAACGACGGCGATCGCCATGGCCTGGGGCACCTATTGGCTCCATACCCACCCGGAAGTGATGGCAAAAGTCCGCGCCGAAATCACAGCCTTGGGCGAAAATCCTGACCCGATGGACATTTACCGCTTGCCCTACCTCGCAGCCGTTTGCAATGAAACCCTACGGATTAATCCCGTGGCGATGTTCACTTTTGCTCGTCAAGCTGTTGCCACCACCCAGTTGCTCGATTATTCCATTGAGGGGGGCACGGTGTTGATGGGGTCAATTTATCTGCTCCACCAACGCCCGGATCTCTACCCCAACCCCAGAGAATTTCGCCCTGAACGGTTCCTAGAACGGCAGTTTACGCCCTACGAATTTATGCCCTTTGGGGGCGGTGTGCGTCGTTGTGCCGGGGAAGCTCTAGCGATGGTGGAGTTGCGCCTGGGTCTGGCGGCGATCGCCACCCAAACAGACTTAACCTTATTGGATCAAGTGCCCGTCGCGGCCAAACGCAAGGGGTTAGTTTTGTCTCCTGCAACGGGGGTGAAAATGCGCTTTAACGGCAGCAAAATCTAGCCTGGGCGTTTATTCAAACTGACAAACGTTGGTGAGGGTTTCGACAAATGTAGGATAGGAAATGGAGGCGGCTTCAGCCCGGTGGATACGGGTTTCATCCTTGGCATTTAAAGCGGCGATCGCCAAACTCATGGCAATGCGATGGTCAGTGTAGCTATCCATTTCTGCTCCGTTTAAAGAGGCGCCCCCAATGATCTCTAGGCCGTCGGGATGCTCGATAATGTTCGCGCCCATTTTCGTCAATTCTGCGGCCATCACTGCGAGGCGATCGCTTTCTTTGACCCGTAACTCCTCAGCATCTTTAATAATCGTTGTTCCTGCTGCGAAACAGGCCGCCACCGCCAGGATCGGAATTTCATCAATCAGCCGGGGAATAATCTCGCCGCCGATGGTGCAACCCTTGAGGGGAGAATATTGCACCCGCAGATCCGCCACCGGTTCTCCGGCCACTTCCCGCGCATTATCAAGGGTCATGTCCGCCCCCATCATCTGCATCGCTTCGATAATCCCAGTGCGGGTCGGATTAATCCCCACATTCTCAATGGTCAAATCGGAATCGGGCACAATCGCCGCCGCCACCATCCAAAAGGCCGCCGAACTAATATCCCCCGGCACCACCACTTTTTGGCCCCGCAACGTCGGGTAGGGGTCAAGGGTCACGCTGTGGGTTTCGGGATCAATGGTGAGATTTGCGCCAAAGGCCCGGAGCATCCGTTCACTGTGATCCCGCGAAAGGGCTGGCTCGGTGACGGTGGTTTGCCCCTCTGCCAAGAGTCCCGCCAACAATACGCAGGATTTGACCTGGGCTGACGCAATGGGCGAGTGGTAATGAATTCCCTTGAGTTGTTGTCCTTGAATCGCCAGGGGAGCGAGGGTATTGCCTTTTTTGCCCCAAATTTGTGCCCTCATTTCCTTTAGGGGATTGACAACCCGGGACATGGGGCGCGATCGCAAAGAACCATCCCCCGTCACGGCAAAAAAGCGATCCGGCGACGAAGCCAGTAAACCCATCATCAAGCGCATCGTGGTGCCGGAGTTGCCCGCATCGAGGACATTATCTGGTTCTTGCAAATTACCAAGACCGACCCCCTGCACCCGGACTTCCGTTTCATTTAATTCTGAAATATTGGCCCCCATCGCCGTGAAACAGGCCGCCGTACTGCGGGGATCTTCGCCCAATAGCAAGCCTTCAATGATCGTTTCGCCTTCGGCGATCGCCCCCAACATCAGCGCCCGGTGGGAAATGGACTTATCCCCCGGAATCCGCACCTTTCCCTGCAAACTGAGGCCCGATGCAGGCGGCGTAATTACAAGTTGCTGGTGGGGAGAAACCGTTTCGAGGCGAATCATAATGTCGGGATGTTACAAATGGGCGATGTCATCTTAGCGGATTTCCAAATCCCTTGCCTATGGCCCGGGGCAGAATCACTCAAATTCGTCTTTTTAACCAAGCATAAATACTCACCCTAGACGCAAAAGTCATAGTTTCCTGACATAAAAAAATCGCTGAAAGCCATTGAATTCGTTAAAAGTCAACATATTTTGACTTTTGGGATCACGAAACCCAGGATTCTCTGCTAAAACATGAAACAACAGGCGATCGCCAAAAAAACCGATGCAAGCGCCTACCCTGTATCAGTCCAAAATTCGTGCAACGGAGGAGCCCATCCCATGACCACCACAGTAGGCAATGGATTCGCAGACAACCCAGAAGATATGACCCTGAGGCAACTACGGAAGCTCGCCAGCAAACTTGGCATCAGCCGCTATAGTCGGATGCGCAAAGATCAACTCCTCGCTGAGGTGAAAAAACGCTCAAGCTACGACAATCCCAAAGCCTCAGTCACCCCCGACAAAACTGAATCCATCATCCCAGTCAATAGCCAAGAGGAGGAAACTCAAGTGGAAGCAGCAAAATTTGAAGTTGGTCAAGATGATCCCATCGAGCTCGATCTCGCCAGTGTCGATGAAGACCTCGGTGACCTCCCCGGCGGCTATGGTCAAAGTCGCATCGTTCTCTTACCCCGTGATCCCCAATGGGCCTACGCCTACTGGGATATCCCCAACGACCACAAGCAATACCTGCGGAACCAAGGGGGCCAGCAGATCGCCCTGCGTCTCTATGACGTCACGGACATCAACCTCGACTACCAGACCCCCCACAACGTCCAAGAATATTTGTGTGATGAAATGGCGCGGGAATGGTATTTCCCCGTCCCCGTTAGCGATCGCGATTACGTTGTCGAAATCGGTTACCGTTGCGCCGATGGCCGTTGGTTAAGCTTGGCCCGCTCCACCGCAATTCGCATTCCCCCCGTCTATCCCAGCGACTGGGTAGAAGACATCTTTGTGACCGTCCAGTGGGATGAAGAACTGAAAGGAAAAACCGTTTACAATCTGGTACCCCCAGCCAAGAAACAAGCAGAAGCTGCTGCCGCCGCTGCCGAAAGTACCTCTAGTCCCATCTACGACGAAATCTTTGGTGATCTCCAATCCCTCGAAGCCCAACGTATTGCTGGGTCTCTGTTTGGTTCGATGCAACATGTGGCTGGTTCAGTACCGCCCCAAGAATCCATCAGTTCCTATGTCTTCCCCTCTGGGGCAGGACTATGGGCAGCCCCCAACGTTTCTGGTCTCAATATGTCCGGCTTGAATATGTCCGGTGCTGGCTTTGCGTCGATGCCACCAGCGCGTCCCCGGAAATTCTGGCTCGTGGCCGATGCAGAGTTGATTGTTTACGGCGCGACGGAACCTGATGCCACTGTCACCATTGGCGGCCAACCGATCAAACTGAATCCAGACGGCACATTCCGCTTCCAGATGTCTTTCCAGGACGGCAATATCGATTATCCGATTGTGGCTGTGGCTGCCGATGGGGAACAAACCCGTTCGATTCACATGACTTTTGACCGGGCGACTCCTTCTCGGAATACCAACACCAAAGAACAGGCAATGGACGAGTGGTTTGTCTAGGCCACTGTTGCGGTAAATCTCAAAAACGAATGATTTGATTTGATTAATTTATTTCTTGACCTCTCCATCTGGGGAGGTTTTTTGTTCTGAAGTTTATCTGTCGAGGGGGTTAATCGCCATAAAAAAACCAGTTATTTAAGCAAAATAACTGGTCTATGGGGGAATGGGTTGCAACTGATTTTGAGGCAATCAGTCGTTTACCATTTGTTGTTTTCTGCTTGGTCAGCGATGTAAGCGGCAACGTTAGCAATGTCAGCATCGCTTAGACGACCACCGAAAGCAGGCATTGCCCCTTGTCCGTTGGTTACTTGGTAGGCAACCGCTTCTTCGAGGGACTTGCTGCCATCTTTGTAGCCAGCGAGGTAAGTTTTTAGGGCATCAGCCTTTAGGGTTTTGGTGGGCATGACTGCGTTGTTACCACCAGCATGGCAAGCGGCACAGTTAGCGGCAAATACCTGGGCACCAGCAGCAGCATCAGCGGCAAATGCAGGAGTCCCGAAGGCAAAAACAGTAGCAAGTACGGTTAAAGCAATAGCAAGTAATTTTTTCAAAGGAGTTTTCCTCTCAATGCTCTCAACAGAAAAAGAATTTGGTTAAAAGTTTAATATAATCAACCAGACTATATTTTATCGATCTTGTCGTTTGGTTCAAACGCTTAGCCTGAAATTCCCTAAATTGTTTCAATTTGTCACGAAATTGCCCTATGCAGTCCGCATCTCCTTCCTCCAATGGTATGGCAGTGGTCAAGACCTGGGACCTTTGCAAAACTTACCGTACCGGCTTTTGGCTCAATAAAACCAGTGAATCCCTGAAAAGTTGTTCCCTCGAAGTCTTGGGAGGAGAAACCTTTGGGCTACTGGGGCCGAACGGAGCGGGAAAAACCACCCTTTTGAAAATTCTCCTAGGTATTATTCGACCGACTGGGGGCAATGCGACGCTGTTGGGGAAACCGTTTGGCGATCGCCAGACCCGACAGCGCATTGGCTATCTCCCGGAAAATGCTTATTTTTATGACTTTTTGACGGCCTGGGAATTTCTAGATTTTACGGCGGGTTTATTTCAGATTCCGCGCGGCAAACGACAAAAGCGCATTAAATTACTGCTGGATACGGTGGGACTGGCCCAGGAAGTGGCGAAAAAGCGGCAACTCCGCAAATATTCCAAGGGGATGCTCCAGCGGGTAGGGATGGCTCAGGCGTTAATCAATGATCCTGATTTAGTCTTCCTCGATGAGCCGATGTCGGGCCTCGATCCCCTCGGTCGCTACCAAGTGCGAGAAATTATTTTGTCCCTAAAGGCCCAGGGAAAAACGATTTTCTTTAATTCGCATATTTTGGCGGATGTGGAACTAATTTGCGATCGCCTGGCAATTTTGTCGAAGGGAGAAATTATTTGCCAAGGTACTTTAGATGAGCTTTTGGGGGCAGCAGATCGCTATCAAGTCGTCATCGAAGGGGGCACCGAGGCAGCGTTACGGTCTTGGGTGCCGGATTTAGCCCGCAAGGATCACCATTGGATCGGCCATTTGGAGGGAGATCCCCAAAAGTTCATTGCTTCCCTGAGCTTGATGAAGGCGCGATTATTAGATTTGAAATTGGCGCGAGTTTCCCTAGAGGATTTCTTTATTCGCCAAATTCGTGATCATGATCCCCAGGCGCACATCGAGGAAAATCTCAAGGCGATCGCCTAATATCACAAAAAATCTAGCGTCTTCCTTTGGTTACGATTTTCTCTGGCGTAAAAGTCAGCTTAAAAGGCGGTAAATCTGCATTATGCAAACGACGAATAATTTCTGCTTTTGCAACTTCAAATGTTGTGAACTTCTGGTTTATATCCTGGCCGAATGGCAAACTAAAGCTGCTTGAAACACTCTCAAATTTAATACTCACTCTAGCTGGAGTAATATATCTTCGTGGAGATATCATTAACTTTTTGACATAACCAGTATTATTTGGAAATTCGGGATCACTACAGACAATTCCCAATCGGAAAAAATCACCTAAATCATCTTTTAATAATTGCCAAATCTTAGGGTTACAACCAGATAACAAATAGATATTTTCAAAATCAGATTGACTTGTGCGGATATATGAATTATTTATTTTTCCGTAGACTAAACTATTGAAAGAGTTTTTCTTGAAATCATTGAAGTAAAAACAATTTATATACAAACTGACATGATTATTTTTATAGTGTGAGAGGGTGGAAGTGATTTTTGTTGTGGGCTTATTCAATAATAAATCGTCAATTGACTGTAGGGATAAATTGATTTTTGCCGTTTTACTTCCAGTGCCACGCTTTCCCGCTTGATATTCATGGCATATTGTTTGAAGCTGTTTGCGAAGTTTATCTATTGATGGAATATTATGGGTAGTGGCCAAATAAGGTACCAGATCTTCTTTATAGGGTGAATAAGTCTGATAAGATTTGCGCTTGATTTTTAAATGCCGAAGATCTTCTAAAGAAATTTGAGGGACTAATTCATGCATGAAATCAACTTGCATGCATGTAAATTGATGAAGTGATGAATATTGTTCTAAATATAGATTTTCTATATTGGTGAATGTGATGTTGTAGCCATTGACCTTTAAAGAAGCATAGTAAAATCTTATTGAGGCTCCATATTTATGAGTGAAAACTTCCCACTTGACTGCCGCATTTCTACGATTTCGAAAGAGAAAATTTAAAATAGGCTGAGTAGATTCACGAGTAATTGCAAAATCCTTAATAAACTGAGCATAGTCAAACAAAATAGAAATATGTTTGTCTTTGTTATTGATGCCGACTATGATGATATAGCCGTTTAATTTTCGCAATGCTTCCTGTAAAACAAGTTCAGCAAAATAGATCTCTTTGAGAGTGACAGGACTATCGTTTAGCTCTGATCGATATTTTCGAATTAAAATTTTTTCTCGCTGATCAAGGTTCGACTCTGCAACTTTTTCATAATACAGATGGAATTGACGTTTTCTTGTTGCTTTAAGCTGATTAATTCGGTGATGTGAGTTTCCCTGCCAACGTTTTTGTAAATTTTTAGCCTTGCCGATATACATCACCATATTGTCCTGATCGACAACATAATAAATGCCTGAATATTCTGGTAATAATTCCTTTGTTTTGAGACTCACTTTCGGTAATCTTAAAATTTTTTCGTCGGCAAGCATAGAATGTTTTTGATGAAAAATATTTTCCAAAGTATCTCATGTACACGAAAAATCCCCCACTACGCAGCGGAGGATTTACAAAATGAATTAAATCAATTTACTTGGCGGGATCAAGTTTGGCGATCGCCGCTTCCATTTCTGAGGCAATTTTCGCTTCAAGGGCCGCAGAATCCGTTTCCATATAAACCCGCATCAACGGCTCTGTACCAGAAGGACGCAGGAGCACCCAACTGCCATGTTCGAGGTACAGTTTCACGCCATCTTTTAAGCCCACTTCCTTGACCGCTAAACCAGCCACGGTTTCCGGGGGCGTCGCCTTGTAGAAGTCCAAGACAGCCTTTTTGTGGGGTTCTTCGAGGTGTAAATCCAAACGCTTGTTAAAGAGGGGACCATTGGCATCTTCGAGGGCTTCTTTCACCAATTGGGAAAGGGGTTTGCCTTCGTAGGCGATCGCCTCGGCCACGAGCATATCCGCCAAAATGCCATCTTTTTCCGGGATATGACCGAGCACACTCAAACCACCGGATTCTTCACCGCCAATGAGGACAGCAGTTTCGCGCATTTTTTCGCCGATATACTTGAAGCCGACTGCTGTTTCAAAAATTTCTAAGCCATATTTTGCGGCCAAATTGTCGAGCAAATGGGTTGTGGCCACCGTGCGGACGATCGCCCCTTTTTGACCTTTGTTTTTCAGCAGGTGCCGCGCAAGCAAGAGCAGAATTGTGTTGGGCGTTAAAACATTTCCCAATTCATCCACAACCCCAAAGCGATCGCTATCACCATCGGTCGCCAAGCCTAGATCTGCTTGATCCGCTTTTACCGCATCCACGAGGCCCACCAACTGAGAGCCTTTTGGTTCTGGCATCCCACCGCCAAACAAAACATCACGGCTGGTATTAAATGATTCCGTTTCACAGCCGCAGTGGGCGAGCACTTCATCTAAGTAACCGCGCGACGTGGAATACAGCGCATCGTATTTAACTTTCAGGCCCGCTGAACGAATCTTGTCCACATCCAGGAGGGTGTAGATAAATTTTAAATAGGCAGGTTTCGGGTCGAACCGAGAAATCTTGTCGCCATTTTTGCCCGTGGGCATCTCCGCCGAAGCACTGGCAATATTCGCCACAATCGTGTCGGTGATTTCTGGGGTCGCTGGCCCGGCGTAATCGGGAATATATTTGATCCCACAGTAGGGGGCCGGATTGTGGCTGGCCGTAAACATCAACGCGCCGGCAGAGTTAAGAAACTTCGCATTGTAGGCAATCACCGGGGTCGGGCAATCCCGCTCTACCACCTGCACCGTCCAACCGAGATCCGCGAGCACTTCCGCCGCAGTCTGGGCAAATTCGTCTGCAAAAAAACGGGTGTCATAGGCCACCAGCACCGGACGATCCTTCCCATAGGCCGTCTCTAGGTAGCTGGCGATCGCCCGGGTCACTTTACAAACATTAGCGAAGGTAAAATCATCGGCGATAATGCCACGCCAACCGTCAGTGCCAAACTTAATCGGGGGATTGCTTGCAATACTCATGTGAAGAAAAACAGGGCTTGTTAAAAATCCCCTTTATCTTATCCGCAAGGGGGAAACCACGAATGGCGATTTTCTTACAAAATTTCCCCGAAGACAGGCATTTTTCCAAAGCATTAGATATTATTAGGTCTATACTGGCCAGTTCCAGTAAAAAGTCATAGGCGAAAGACTGTCTTTTCTATCCTTCGGGCGGTGCAAATTTTGTCTAGATTGATGTACATATCGGACGATTTAACCCCAAACCCTTGATCAATGGAGTGATGAATAACCGTGGCAACAACCGAACCCCGTCAATCCCAACCCCTCGATGTCGCCCAACTCCAGCAGGAACTCCAACTGCGGGATCAACTGGTGCAGCAACTGTCCCAGGAGTTATTTCGTCTCGTCAAGGGCAATGATGACCCGGCCCCGGAGCTAGAAGCCCAGCACCAAGAAGAACTCCAGCGCCTCCGGGAGCAGTTCCAAGAGGTTGAACAGCAAGTCGTTTTTTATCAAGAGCGCTTGACCCAGAAAGATCAAGAAATTTCCCAATTGCGCCAATCTGTTAAAGAATTAGGCGATCGCAGTCGGCGGTTAGAACAGGTGGTTCAGGAACTACCGCAGATTTATCGGCAAAAATTTGCTGAGAGAATGGCAACAGTTCGCGATAAAGTAGAGAAGCTGCAAAGGGAGAATCGCCAACTCCACGCCGACTTACAAAGTGTGAGTTACCGCCTTGCAGTGAAAAATCGTCGTCATAGCCTGTCTGAGATTGAATTACCCACATTTAACCCCAAAGGTGGCAGCCCCATCCCGACGTTCAGCACCCTCTAAGGTCATCATCTTAGTCAATGCTGAATTAAAGCATTCTGGCAAATTTATCTCTGCTTCCCCCGTTACGGAGCGGATGATTAAGGCATTTAAAACGGCAATTGTGCAGCAGGCCGAGGGCACAGAAGTAGAAGTACTCACACCGGCGATGGTTCGGCACGGGGGCCAGTCCCAGGGTCGCGACGTCCTCGTTTGTCCCTTGACGATTGATTTACCAGAGCCTTTTTCTTTCACGCACCAAAAAGTATTTCAAGCCTGTCGCAAAATTGAAGAGCGGCGTCAGTGGGTACAGAAACACACAACCCACCGGGTCTGTAACCACAATTATTTAGGTGATCACTGGCTACCAATTATCTACACGGCGAAGGGGCCTTTGTACGGCGAAGTGATCGGTGAAGGGGTAATGCCCAACTCCTACCACCAGCCCATCGATCTCCGGGATGAACAGCGTCAAAGTCTGTATTATCTGGGCTACCAACTCCTCGATTCCATTGGGGCTACGCCTGGGGTTTACCTGCTACAGTTTTCCTTCTCACCGGAAAAGCGGTTGATTTTTGATCGGCTCTGGCCCTTCCCGGCAGCACCGGCGATCGCCTCTCTGCGCTGCCAACAACCAGACCTGTTTACCTGCCATTGGCATTGTCTGACGGGGCAAAGTATCCCCGATGTAATTATTCCCCATTACCTCGCATCCTAAAGTTTCCCTGTAAATTTCCCTGGGGATGTGAGCGATCGCTGACTTATCAGCCATATCAGTAAATAACTGTCAAAAAATTAAACGAATCATCTCAGAGGCTGTGGCGATCGCCGTTTCCTGATTAACAATAGGCCCAATGGCCCCAGGTCATAAATGCTTTAGGACAACGGTAAACAGCATCAGTTATGGGAAACGTAAAAAAAATTGGTGTACTCACCAGTGGCGGCGACTGCTCCGGCTTGAATGCAGCGATTCGGGCTGTAACTCGCTGTGCCCGACATCAATACGGTTGGGAAGTGATTGGTATCTGTCGAGCGACCCTCGGCCTGCTCCAGGAGCCACCAGAAACCATTGTCCTCACCGAAGATCAAGTCGATACTTGGTTAACGATGGGGGGCACCATGTTAGGGACAACCAATAAAGGTAATCCCTTTGCTTTTCCCATGGAAGATGGTTCCCTAAAGGATCGCTCCCAGGAAATTGGCGAAGCCTATCACCGCTTGGGGCTGGATGCACTGGTCGGGATTGGCGGCGATGGTAGCTTGGCGATTCTCCAGAAATTAGCGCACCTGGGGGGCATGAACCTCGTGGGCATCCCCAAAACCATTGACAATGATGTGGGCATTACGGAACGTTCCATTGGGTTTGAAACAGCGGTCAATATTGCCACGGAAGCTTTAGATCGACTGCATTTTACGGCGGCGAGTCACAACCGAGTAATGATTGTGGAAGTCATGGGGCGAGATGCCGGCCACATCGCCTTAAATGCGGGGATTGCTGGCGGTGCCCATGTGATCTTGATCCCAGAGATTGCCTACGACTTACAGACGGTGTGTGAGTTTATTTGCGATCGCCAAAATTCCGGTAATGGTCATACCCTTGTCGTTGTTTCAGAAGCGGTCTGTACCACCTCTGGGGAAACCCTCAAACATGAATTGCAATTTGGGGAATGTCGTCTGGGGGGCATCGGTCAATACATGGGCGATGAGGTGGCCAAAAAGACTGGCGCAGAAACGCGGGTAACGGTATTGGGCCACATCCAACGGGGGGGCATCGCCTCACCCCTAGACCGTTTGTTGGCCTCGGCCTTTGGGGTGGCGGCGGTGGACTTGATCGCCCAGGGCAAATTTGATCACATGGTGACTTGGCAAAATGGCCAGGTGTCTAGTGCGCCCATTAGTGAAGCCATTGAGATCAATCGGGTCGTTGATCCGGAGGGAACTTTGGTGAAAACCGCGCGGGGTTTAGGGATTTGCCTTGGCGATCGCCCAGGCGAAATTTAGGCCACATTTAAGCCGCCCAGAACTCTAGGGAGAAGCTGGCTCCAGAAGATAGGGCTGCAGATCGAGGGGAACCTGGTTTGCGGTTTCTAATTGCATCCCCTCTCCCCATTGGCGCAGGGGCAGGGTCAGATCCGCAAAAAACTGCGTTGGGTCTGTATCAGGCTTCAAAATCAGGAGCGTCGTACAAGGACCGCCTTTGGTTTGAGTCAGGGCACAAATTGCTTCCCGTTCTGGGGTGGCCGGGTTGGGCTGATAGGTGAGGGCGCGGAGTTGCTGTGGCACTAGAGAATCTAGGCGCTGGGCGACCTGATCACAACGACTTTTGGGGGATACATCCCCTTCCATGCCCGGCACCATTTGTAGCCAAGGTTGCGGTTGCCCTTGGCCCTGATGAAAGACCGTCCACATCAGTTCTCCTGTTTGGGGTTCTATGACGGGCTGACAGGTAAACTGCCGGGGTTTAAGAATATTGCGCCCCAGGGCATTGCTGACCCCCACCGTCAGGCCCACCGTGAGAAAGGCGATCGCCACTACGCCGCCCAACAATAATTGATAAGACTCTAACATCATAAACTTCGCCATTGTGTTGCCCTAATACTTCACCATGATTATCTGTCGGGGATGACCCCAAAAAAGTTTCCCGATTAGACCCTAAATTTCCAGAATTTTGCCTATTTCGTCCGATTAATAAGGTAATTGGGAATAGGCGGCCTGGGAAATGGTCGGCAACTCCGCATATTTGCCGAGGATCGATTGCACCATTGCATAGAGACAAGCCACTAAGGTACCAAGAAAGGCAACATTTGAGAGGGTTTCAACGAGAAGACTGTCGCCCCCAAAGCCAAAAAAGCGAATTAAAATCCCGAACAACACCAGGGCAATGTCAATCAAAATCGCCTGGAGGGTATTAAAGCGAATGAAGTGGCTAATTTTGCTGTTGCGTACCACCGCAGCATAGAGAATGAAGAAAATAATCAGCCCCGCAAAGGGAAATGAATAAAGGCGGATTAGGGGTTGTAAAGGCACGTAGATTACCGCCAGGATCGGAAAGCGCATTAAAAACGGCAGACCGAAGGGCAAAGCGTAGACGAGGGGTAATAGGTAAGGCAAGGCCCCAAATAAACGATCTGTGGGTTCAGTGGTAGTGGACATAAAACTTTTTCTGCAATGGACTAGCTCCTATTCTACAAAGAACTCTTAAAGAAGTTTTGGGGCGATCGCCAGGGCCAAACAATGGGAAAAATTAAACGAAATTCAGGAATTTTGCGGCAATTTCCCCTGCATCCTGACAAAAGGCAGTAGAATTGTGAACATTTGTTAATCTCTTTTTGAAACTGAATGCAAAGTACAGTCCGCTCCCCAGGGAGTCGCGAGTCTCTACGGCAAGATCTGCCCTTCACCCTCAAGGATGTGAAAGCAGCCATCCCAGACTACTGTTTTCAGCCTTCTGTCTTCCGTTCCCTCGCCTATTTTTTTCTTGATATTGGGATTATCGCTGGCCTCTATGCGATCGCCGCTTATTTAGATTCTTGGTTTTTCTATCCCATTTTTTGGTTTGCCCAGGGCACCATGTTTTGGGCTTTGTTTGTGGTCGGCCATGATTGCGGCCACGGATCTTTTTCTAAGTCCAAATGGCTCAATAACTTGATTGGGCATTTGAGCCACACGCCGATTTTGGTGCCTTTCCATGGTTGGCGTATTTCCCACCGCACCCACCACTCCAACACGGGCAACATTGATACCGATGAGAGTTGGTACCCAATCCCAGAGTCAAAATATGACCAGATGGGTTTTGCGGAGAAACTTGTCCGTTTCTATGCGCCCCTGATTGCTTATCCGGTTTATTTGTTTAAGCGATCGCCGGGTCGGGGGCCTGGTTCTCATTTTTCGCCAAAAAGTCCCTTGTTTAAGCCTGCTGAGCGCAACGATATTATCGTCAGTACCGCCGCGATTATCGCCATGGTCGGTTTTCTCGCGTGGTTTACAGTGCAGTTCGGGCTTCTCGCCTTTGTGAAATTCTATTTTGTGCCCTACGTCATCTTCGTGATTTGGCTCGATCTAGTCACTTATCTGCACCATACTGAGGCGGATATTCCCTGGTACCGGGGTGATGATTGGTATTACCTCAAGGGTGCCCTTTCCACCATTGACCGGGATTATGGCATTTTTAACGAAATTCACCACAATATCGGCACCCACGTCGCCCACCACATTTTCCATACGATTCCCCATTACTATCTCAAGGATGCGACCGAAGCGATCAAGCCTCTCCTGGGAGATTATTACCGGGTGAGCCATGCTCCGATTTGGCGCAGTTTCTTTAGATCCCAAAAAGCCTGCCATTACATCGCGGATCAAGGGTCTAACCTGTACTACCAGCCGAAAAAGTAACGCTATTATTCTCCACTGCAATCTTTTTTATTGATCCTAATTTCCCCTGGAAGTTAGGTTTTTTTGCGGCGATCGCCTGGGGAAAGCACCGGATTTTTGAGAGATCGCCTATGATCGAAACCGTTGAATTTACGACAGCACCACCATGAAGCGGGTTCGGGTCAAATACAGTTCGCCAACCTTTTGGATTGGCCTTGGTTTAATGGGGATCTTGGGTCTGGGGGCGATCGCCGCCCGGCAACAGATACCCTTATTGTCCCAGAGCGCTGGCCAGGTGGAATCCTCTGAAACAAGCGATTCTAAGGTGCTGGCCTTGGTAGAACAAACACCAGAGGAACGGCGGGAACGACTTGAGGCGATCGCCAACGGGAAAAAAAATAGCCTTGACCGCAGTCGCGCCCGTTACCTATTAGGGATGGACTATCTCGTTGAACAGGATGGTGCCGCTGCCCTGGCCGCCTTCGAGAATCTAGAGCAAGATTATCCGGTGTTGACGCCCCATATTTTGATTAAGCGGGGGCGCGCCTACGAATTAACGAACAACCCCGAACAGGCCCAGGTGATTTGGTTTGATGTGGTGCAAAATTACCCAGAGGATGCCGCCGCTGCCGAAGCCCTCTTTCGCCTCAGTGCCTACGACCCGAAATATGCCGACCAGACGATCGCCGAATATCCTGCCCACCCCCGCACCCAAAGCTTGATCCAGCAACGCCTTGCAGAAAATCCCCAGCAACGGGATCTTCTGGAACTACGCCTCAAGTATGACGCCGACGCCCCAGATATTGCCACAGTCCGTCAAGCTTTAATTGATAATTTCGCCGATCAGCTATCCCCAGAAACCTGGCAGGCGATCGCCGATAGTTTTTGGGATCAATGGCAATATGCCGCCGCCGCCACCGCCTACCAAAAAGCCCCCGAAACTCCTCAAAATTTATACCGTCTCGCCCGCAGCTTCCAGGTCAGTGACCAACCGGAGCAAGCCCGACCTGCCTATGAAGCTTTAATCACAACTTTCCCCGACGCCCCAGAAACAGGCCTTGGTTTACGTCGCCTCGCCAGTTTAGTTAATGACACCACGGCGCTGACCTATTTAGATCAAGCCGTCGAAAAGTTTCCAGAGGAAGCCCCCGAAGCCCTCTTCACCAAGGCCAACCTTTTAGAAAAGCTCGGTAGCAATAGTTCCGCCAACCAAACCCGCGAAAAAGCCCTCAATACCTATAAAGACGGCACCGCCACCACAGAATACCGCTGGCAACAGGCCGAACGCTACGCCGCAGAAGGAAATTACACCCAGGCCATTGAATGGGCCAAGGCGATCGCCCCCCTGACCCCGGATCATTCCCTTGCCCCCGAATCTATTTTTTGGACAGGGAAATGGCAACAACAGCTCGGCCAAACCCAAGCAGCCAAACAAGCCTATCAACAAGTCCTCCGCGACTACCCCGAATCCTATTACGCTTGGCGATCGGCGGTACAACTCGGCTGGGATGTAGGGGATTTCACGTCGGTACGCAGTCTCCAACCGGAATTAACGATCCCCGAAACTCGCCCTGTGCCCCCGGCGGGTTCGGAAACATTTCAGGAGCTTTATCGCCTCGGCCAGGATTTTGACGCCTGGAATACCCTCCAACTCGAACTCGCCAGTAAAACAGAACTCACTGTCCCCGAAGCCTTTACCCAAGGTCTGTTAAAACTGGCCCAAGGTCGCTATCTCCAGGGGATTAATACCATTTGGAATCTCAGCCAACGGGACGAACCCGGCGATCGCCAAGCATGGTTAGCACTCCGGGAAAACGAAACCTATTGGCACGCCCTTTTCCCGTTCCCCTATGCTGAACCGATCCAGCGGTGGGCCGCCGAAAATGACCTTAATCCCCTGTTGGTCGTTTCCTTAATGCGTCAAGAATCTCGCTTTGAGAAAAATATTGAGTCCCCCGTGGGAGCAAAGGGACTGATGCAAGTGATGCCCAGTACCGCCGAATGGATTGCCCAACAGACAACCGGGAAGGCCTATGCCCTCGATGAACCAGAGGACAATATTAAACTCGGTACCTGGTATCTGCGCTACACTCACCAGGAATATGATGATAATTCCATGTTGGCGATCGCCAGTTACAATGCTGGCCCTGGTAACGTTGCCCAGTGGCTCCAACGCTATGGCCTTAACGATCCCGACACCTTCATCGAGCAGATCCCGTTTAATGAAACGAAAAACTACGTCGAAACTGTCTTTGCAAACTATTGGAATTACGAACGCCTTTACAATCCCGAACTTCAAACCAAGCTAGACTCTTTGTAGCAACTTCCTTGGCTGTTCGTGCAAATTATGATGCATAAACCCAAAGCAAATGTAAAGATCTCCCCAAAACCCTTTACAAAACTTCATTTTGTTGCTAGTATGGACACATACATACAAAACAGTTCTAGTTTTTCCAGAGCGCACCTTGATAATTTCATAGCAATCATAACGATATGACTACTACACTACAACAGCGCGGAAGCGCTTCCTTGTGGGAGAAGTTCTGTCAGTGGATCACCAGCACCGAGAACCGCATCTATGTCGGTTGGTTCGGCGTCCTGATGATTCCTACCCTTCTCACTGCTACTACCTGCTTCATCATTGCGTTCATCGCAGCTCCCCCCGTTGACATCGACGGTATCCGTGAGCCCGTCGCAGGTTCTCTTCTTTACGGTAACAACATCGTCTCTGGCGCAGTTGTACCTTCTTCTAACGCAATTGGTCTCCACTTCTACCCCATCTGGGAAGCTGCTTCCTTAGATGAGTGGTTGTACAACGGTGGCCCTTACCAGTTGGTAATTTTCCACTTCCTCATTGGTGTTTTCTGCTACATGGGTCGTGAGTGGGAACTTTCTTACCGCCTTGGTATGCGTCCCTGGATCTGTGTTGCGTTCTCTGCTCCCGTAGCAGCAGCAACTGCAGTATTCCTCATCTACCCCATCGGTCAAGGTTCCTTCTCTGATGGTATGCCTTTGGGTATTTCTGGTACGTTCAACTTCATGATCGTATTCCAGGCAGAGCACAACATCCTGATGCACCCCTTCCACATGCTTGGTGTGGCTGGTGTATTCGGTGGTTCTTTGTTCTCCGCAATGCACGGTTCTCTCGTAACCTCTTCTTTGGTACGTGAGACCACTGAAACCGAATCTCAGAACTACGGTTACAAGTTCGGTCAAGAGGAAGAAACTTACAACATCGTTGCAGCCCACGGCTACTTCGGTCGTTTGATCTTCCAATATGCATCTTTCAACAACAGCCGTTCCTTGCACTTCTTCTTGGGTGCATGGCCTGTAGTCGGTATCTGGTTCACTGCTCTTGGTGTATCTACCATGGCATTCAACCTGAACGGTTTCAACTTCAACCAGTCCATCCTTGACTCTCAAGGTCGTGTAATCAACACCTGGGCGGACATTCTGAACCGTGCGAACCTCGGTTTTGAAGTAATGCACGAGCGTAACGCTCACAACTTCCCCTTAGACTTAGCAGCTGGCGAGCAAGCACCTGTGGCTCTGCAAGCACCTGCAATCAACGGTTAATAACTGTTTGAGTCTTCGGGCTTAGTTGAGAAAAGATGATTGCTTTGACAGTAAAACTGAATAAGTAATGATTGGCGAAGGCCCCTACCAGAGATGGTGGGGGCTTCTGCTTGCTTGCTTTTTTTTGGGAAAATTTCGGATTGTTAGTATCGCAATCGCAGTTGAAAAAATATATTTTTGGTCAATCATTAACAACTACTTTGATTTTTTAGCCATTCGTAATCTTGATCTTGGCTTTTTTGATTTTTCTTGGGTGAAATTAATACTTGATAGCCTGATGTTTTTTTACATTTTTGATAATAAAGGCGCATCAAATTGATATGGGGCACCCGGCATTCTGTCCATTTGTTGTCAGTGGCGCGGACTTTTTTGGCGGCGTAGGCTTGGCCTTCAAGAATATCTTTCAGGGCTTTGATGAGGGCGACGAGGTTTTCGGGCTGGTCTACTAATACATTTAGAGAGTCCCGCAGAAGGGTGATTTCTGGTAGTAGAGTACCCACAAGGGTTTGTATTTGTTCTGCGTTGAGGCGATCGCCTTGGGTCTTTTGTTGGGAAGCTGACTGCTGTTGGAGATTAAATAAATCAACTTTTTGTTGTTCTAAGTCAACTGCATATTCTTGTAATTGGGCTTTCAGTTGGCTGATTTCTGCTTCTTTGTGGTGCAGGACATCCTGTTGGGATTGTTCTAAAGATTCAAGAATTTCGTCAATGTCGCGGTTATTTTCACGGAGTTTCTTTTGGCTAGCGAGGCTTAATTCTTTTTCCCGTTGTAGCTTTTGCTCGAGACGTTCTTTAATTTGAGTTTGGCTGGCAATGCGTTGTTCAAGATCGGCGATCGCCTGTTGAAAGTCCTGGGCTTGATTCGCCATTTCTAAACTGTAGTTTTCCGCCTGGAGCTGGAGCTGGGATTCGTAGGCTTCCTGTTGGGTGGCAAAGTTTTTTTTGAGCTTTAAAATTTCCTGCTTTTGGACGGTGCGCATCGTAAAAAACAGGCCAATTCCCCCTAACCCTAAGCCCCAAAAAAAAGAAAAGTCCATAGCCGCAAATGTTGCCTACCGTAGTTACCTTTCTTCCAATTTAGCGTAAGGCACTTTGGATTTAAGTGCCCGTAGAGCCGAACCCGCCCGTACCTCGGCTTGTGTCGCTGACTTTGTCAACCACCGTAATATCCAAATGCATCACGGGAACCATCACCATTTGGGCAATGCGCATCCCGGCTTTGACCTCAAAAACTGTATCGCTATGGTTGATTAAAATCACGCCGATTTCGCCGCGATAGTTGGCGTCGATGGTGCCAGGGCTATTGAGAACGGTGACGCTTTGTTTGAGGGCCAAACCACTGCGGGGACGAATTTGAAGTTCGGTGCCAATGGGAATTTCCGCCGCGAGGCCCGTTTTGATCAAGGCGGTTTTGTGGGGGGCGATCGCCACGGGTTCAATGGCATGGAGGTCAACACCAGAATCCCCATCGTGTTGATACTTGGGAATAATCGCGTTGGGGTGGAGCTTGAGGAGGCGGAGGTGCATAGAAAGCTAGACAGTGGTGGTTTGTAAACGATGTTTGAGGGTTTGGGGATCGCCTTGGTCAACGACTCGGCCATTTTCCAACAGGAAGGCCCCATCACAAAAGTCTAATTCATCGAGGCGATGGGTCACCCAGAGGGCCGTCATCCCCCGACTTTTAACCAGATGTTGCACTTGTTTGACGAGATCGAGTTGGGTATCACCATCCAAGAGGGCCGTGGGTTCATCGAGGAGCAGCACTTCACAATGTCTGGCGATCGCCCCGGCAATGGCGACCCGTTGTTTTTGGCCACCACTGAGGGCATAGATCGGCCGACGGGCCAAATTACCTAAACCCACTGCTCCCAAGGCTTCGGCCACCCGCTGTTGGATGGTGGGGGTTGGTAAGCGTTCAGAAACCAGGCCAAAGGCGACATCTGCGCCCACGGTAGGCATGACCAACTGGTGATCTGGGTTTTGAAAGACAAAGCCGACGGGTTGGATCAATTCAACGGTACCCGAATCGGCCGTTAGGAGTCCCGCCAGAATCCGTAACAGAGTCGATTTGCCACTGCCATTGGTGCCCAAGAGCATCCAAAATTCTCCCTGGGGGACGGCTAGATTGCAGTGACTGAGGATTTTTTTGTCCGGTTGCCAACTGAAATTTAGGTTTTCGACGGCAATGGCAGAACTAGACATGGCTTTGGGAGTGGTCACTGGGGGCCATAATCACAACGACACAGTAAACGTAACAAAAAAGAGGGCCGCGATCGCCCCCCGTGGGTTGAGGCCGGAGACCTTTGTTATTCTGCCGCTTGGGTCGCAAAAAAGCCTGGTACCCGTCCGCCAGCGGCTGCACCACTTTTCTTGTTGAGGACAACGGCACTAATTTGATCACTGAGGAGGGCGATTTTTTTATCCTCATCCTTTTCGCAGGTGAGTTCGAGGAGGGTGGCGTAGTCGCCTTTCATCGCCTCAAGGACAGATTGATAGAGTGCTTGGGCCGCATCAGCTTCTTTACGTTGGACAGAAACGGGGATCGGGCTATATTTGAGGGTCAAATCCAGACTATACATGCAGGTTTACGGGTTATTTTTCCTAGTTATTTATCTTAAACGGTTTGGGGGGTCACGGTTGGGTCGCTTCGGCGATCGCCTTGATCCGTCGCAGTTGGGCCTGCATATCTTTCTTTGTCCAGCGGGCGGCAAAGGTTTTAAAGCCCCAACGCACCAAAGGATTGGGAATTTCAAACTGAAAGCGGTTTACCAACTGGGTTCCTGTGGCATTGGGGATGCATTCCCAACGGTCTCGCCCCCGGAAAAAGCCCGTGAATTGCCAGACAATTAACCCCGGTTCCCGTTCTACGACGCGATTATTCAACACCAGGTTAACCAAGGGAATTTTTAACCAAAAGCGACTTTGACTTTCGAGGGCTGTGCTCCAGCGATCGCCGAGGGGTTCACACCGCAGCAGGGGATTTAACCAGCGGTGCATGGTTTCTAGATCCGTAAAACACTGCTCAACACAGGTGGCACTGGCCCGCACTTGAATTGATTGCTCAAAAATTTCCATCAAAATTCTATCTAAAGGTGGATTTTCCCAAAGTTATGAAAAGAAATATAGCGAATTTATCCTTTTTGCGGGTGAAAAATCCGGAGGATCTTTGTAGGGTGGAAGAGGCAACGTCTTGCCGTAAATTAGCGCAAAAACGCCCATTATGGCCGTGATTAGCGATGTAGTTATTTGATTTTAATTCTGAAACAATGTCACCTTTAATCAATACCTTGGGGCCTCCTGTGGGTGACCCCTATGCTGTTTTAGCACTCCAATTACCGGAGTCTCTACAAACCCTCGTCGGGGAAGATGTCGCCAATATCATTAAGGCGATCGCCATCTTAATCATCGGTTGGATCGTTGCCCTGGTGGTGAAAGCCATCGTCAAAGGGTTGCTGAATAAAACCGATGTCGATAATAAAATTGCTGCTTGGATCACCGGTCACGACGGCAAAAGTGATCTGCCCATTGAAGTTTGGGCGGCGAATATCGTTTATTGGTTCGTCATTCTCTTTACGGTGGTGGCTGTTTTAGAAACCCTCCAGCTTGACGGGGTTTACACACCACTGAATGAACTGCTTAGTCAAGTCACAAACTTCTTGCCCCAACTGTTTGCGGCGGGTTTGTGGTTAGGGGTTGCTTGGTTGGTGGCCACCATTGCCAAATTAATTGTGGTCAAAGGCCTAAATACCTTTCGCCTAGATGAGCGCCTTAATCCGGCGGACACTAGCGCTGAGACCGAGGCGACAGAAGCAGAAACGGCACCGCAATCCCAGACCACGAATATCAGTGAAACCATCGGCAATGCGCTGTATTGGTTTATTTTCTTCTTTTTCCTTACGCCGATCCTCGAAACCCTGGGCCTAGAAAACACCCTCGCGCCCCTACGGGATGTCGTGGATGAAGTATTGCTAATCCTGCCGGATCTCTTTGCGGCGGCCCTGATTGGGGTTGTGGGTTGGTTCATTGCCCAGGTGGTGCGCCGTTTGGTGACCAACCTCCTGAAGGCAACGGGCGTAGATCAAATTGGTGAAAAATTTGGTCTGTCTAGTAGTGCTGGGCGACAGTCTTTGTCTTGGGTGCTCGGTACCATTGCCTATATTTTGATCTTGATCCCTGTGGCGATTTCTGCCTTAGAAGTGGCCCAGATTGAGGCGATTTCGTTCCCGGCGATCGCCATGTTGGATCAGGTGTTGATGCTCTTGCCCAAGCTTCTCGCCGCTGCGATTATTCTCACCTTTGCCTATGTGGTGGGTGAATATGTGTCTGAGTTTGTGAGTAATGTGCTGACGGGTTTTGGCTTTGATAATGTCTTAACTTGGCTCGGCCTAGACGGAATGGTTAGTGCTGCTCCGAGGGAAGGCGAGGGCGAAACCGCGAAACCGGGTAAAACCCCTTCCCAGGTGATGGGGACGATTTCCCTGGTGGTCATTATGTTGGTGGCGGCGCTGACTGCCGTTGATGTGCTGCAAATTGAAGCTCTCACCAGCGTTGTGGGGGTCATTTTGGCGATCGCCGGACAGGTGTTAGTCGCCCTTTTGATCTTTGCGTTGGGTTTGTATTTCTCCAACATTTCCTACAAAGCCCTGGCTGCCTCTGGCTCTAGGCAGTCGAAGATCCTCGGTCAAGCGGCGCGGATTATCATTCTCGTCCTCGTGGGCGCGATGGCGCTGGAACAAATGGGCATTGCGACAAATATCGTGAATTTGGCCTTTGGACTGCTGGTCGGTGGGATTGCTGTGGCGATCGCCATTGCTTTTGGTCTGGGTGGTAAAGATATCGCCGCAGAACAGGTGAGAAATTGGCTTGATTCGATGAAAAACGACTAAATGCCCTTAAAAACGTAATTAATCTGGACATGGTTGCGGCCATGTCTTTTTTTTCGGTCACTTTGGCAGAACTTTACAGCCCACTAACGGAACCTTAACGCGCCGATTAAACAACTGTGCCACGCTTCCCATAGAAACTACGTTTCGTCATTGTGGCGATCGCCTCTCCCTGTGCCGTCATCCTTTTGGGAAGTCCTGTGAACAGCCAGCCAAATCTTCCAGTCCCAAAGCCTTCTGCCCGATCAGAATCTGCATTTGTCCCCAATCCGCTACGTTTGGTCGCCGCTCCCTATCTGGCGAAAAATCAGGGGCGATCGCGGTTTTTGTTTATTGGCGATGCCACCCAGCCCATTACCGCGATTGACGTTGACCCGAATATTTCCAGTCGCTACCAAATCCCCCGCGCCGCTGACCTGCCGATTGTGACCCCCTTTCGGTTAAAAATTTTGCATTTTAATGATCTACATGGACGAATCGCCCACCTTGCCCCAGAGGGAAATATCCCTGTTTTTTCGCGGCTTGTCTCCCGTTACCACCAGCAACAACGCAAGTATGCCAACAATCCCCAAGCTGGGGTGTTACTCCTTTCGGCGGGGGATGACATGGTGGGAACCCCCTTTGATGCGCTGGTTTCTGAATGCAACCATGCCTACGATCTATATCAAACCTTGGGGGTCGATGCCGCCGCTTTGGGGAATCACGATCTCGATTTAGGCACCCATGCCCTCGCCAAAATGATTCAACGGTCGGGGGATTTTCCGGTGTTGTCGGCGAATCTGTTACCGCCAGCCCAGCTAAAAAAGGTCGTTTATCCGGCGGCATTACTGGATGTGAAGGGGGTACGGGTCGGCATTATCGGCTTAACCACCTCGGCGCAAATGAAGGGTTCCGATGCGCGCCATTTAACCTTTGTCGATCCGGTGCAAGTTGTCAAAAATCTTTTACCTGTGTTGCGTCCCTATTGCCATGTGCTGATTATTCTCAGTCATCTAGGCTATGATTTGCACTCGACCAGCGCCACAGTGGAAGATTACGGCGATCGCCAACTGGCGGAACATTTACCCTCTGGCGCAGTGGATTTGATTATCGGCGGACATACCCACCACATTTTGAATGAAACCTGTCTGAATCAAGAAAACATCGTCAACGGTATTCCCATTGTGCAGGCGGGAACTTTAGGGCGTTTTTTAGGGGAAGTGACCATTACTCTGAGAGATGAGCAGCAGCCCGCCACCGTGACCAATGCCAAACTGTCTGTGACTGCCGATCTGCCTGTTGAGCCAACCTTTGAGCAAACCCAGATTGCCCCGATCATTACCTCCCTACACCAAAAACTGAATCACCCCTTGGGCATGGTCGCCGATCACCCCGATTTGGAAACCGATGCGGTTTTAAATGATTTTGCCAGCCATGAATCCGCCTTTGCCAATTTCATCACAGCGGGCATGGTGGCACAGGCACAGAAAAACGGTTATGAAGTAGATTTTGCCCTGACCGATGCGGCGGTGTTATGCGCAGGTTTACCCCCAGCAACGTTGGTCTATGGCGATTGGTTTGCGGTGATGCCCCACGCCGATACGTTGCGTTTGTTTCAAATCACAGGGGCACAACTTTGGGATTTGTTGCAGGACAATGCACGGCGGGCAAATCGTTACGGTGAAGCCCACCTAGAACGGGGTTTTGTGCAATTTAGCGGGCAAATTCGCTACAAAATTCAGCTCGGTGAAAATCGCGTCGTAGCCCAGGCAACGGATATTGTGGTGCGGGGCATCCTGTTAAAAGATCAACTGGCGCATACTTTTACCTTTGTGACCCATAGTTTTATCCGGCAACCTGCCTGCCACTGGGAAGCTAAATTTAGCCAAAAGCATCTGGATATTGCCCTGTTTAATCTTGATGTCTTGCCCAGCAAAGATACGGAATTGCTGCTGCGGGAAGCTTTGATCACCCACATTAAAACCTATGGCGGCGTGACGAAAGCGGGCGGGGTTGTTCGGGATGGACGCTTACGGATTGACGATATTTAATAATTCTTGGCATACATCAAGATCTACTCAATAACAGGCAATACTTTCCTTTTTCCTTGTCTCTTTTTATAAACCCTTATAACCCGCTCTAAAATCACAGATAACATGATAAAAGAACATAGTTAGGTCGAGAAAATGCGCACCCTGAAGTTGCTATTGTTTGCTTGTCAAATCATTGTTTTCGGAACATTTCTGCAGAGTGTAGCACATGCTGAAGACTCAACCCTTAACAGAAGTGTGCTCGACCTCTTGTCGAATTCAGGCCCTAATAGGAGGTGGTCAGATCGTTCTACAACTTATACTACGGAAATTCAGGGCTTTTACGACCGGTTTAACGATCAGCGAGGATGGAGTGATCATGTTCAAGGCATCACTATGACCGGCGATCGCCGGATTGTGATCAGCCATTCACTAGAGAATAGAGGTGAAAACAGTCAAGCCTGCGGCACGATCGCCTATTCGACGCCCTGGTCGGAAGGCATGGATGCCAAAAATCTTACCTGGAAGACCGAATGTATCTTTGATTATTACCACCCCAGTATTTTGCAAGCCCATGGGAATTATATCGTTGCTACAGATAACGACGATAAAAGAGGGATAGGCAATATTCGCGTATACAATTTAGCCAATAATCAATTAAAAGAATTACCAGATCTCCGCATCGAAAAGAAAACTAATTCGGTAGGGATTACGAAGTTTGGTGATCATGGTATTTTTCTCGTTCGGTCAGATGTAGCTGAATATGCACCTTCACAATTGGAAATTTACCGCGCTGAACGTGAAATATATTCATCTCCTGGTCAAGAGAATCTTGATCCATGGGTGCCACGGTCTTTCAAATCGGTAAAGTGCGATGATTTAGATCAACCAGGTTGTAAATGGCGACTAATTAAGACTTTTGATAATGTTTGGTCATCGTCGTCTGGTATGAGCCTGATCCAGCAAACTGATCGATTGGTTTTAGCGAGTATGTTTAACCAAGGAGAAATCGATTATATTGTTCTGCATGAAATTCTTTTAGATAGTGACGTTAGAAGTGTCCCGACCGTCCGCCTGGTCACTGACACTCTAACTACAAGCGATCCGAGAAACAGAGATAGGGATCCGCGAGGCCGACCAGGTGTAATTAGTAGAAGCACTTATCAACGCCCTGAAATTGTGGAAGTGGACATCTTTGATTTTAGAGCTTCAGATGTTTTTCCGAGGGATGCGAGAGCAGGCATAAATCTAGGACGAACCCAATTTGAATCTTTTTTAATGCGACCAAGTTGTCGATTCGGCTGTAGCCTACAAGTCATTGATGGAGATCTTTACTACATAGCAGCAGCACGAAATATATCTGTGGTACTTGGCAGCCGCGACTGGTTCGAGTTTTCCGTACATAAGGTTCCGTAAAGCGATGATCTCCCAATCGGAGAACGAGCATACCTTAGATAATTTTAACGCTGCTAAATCGGCATCAAACGGATTTACTTAGTATGGGCTTGTATCTTCTAAGTCACGTGAGGATCAAGATACAGAGCTCAGCAATGCAGTGATGCTATTTCCTAGTGAAACCTTAAACTAAACTTCACCTGGTTCCCGTTAAATAGGTGATATTTTTTTGCTGTTTATTGCCCCTTGCCACCGATGAAAATTGTCATGTTCTCGATTAATCCCCTGTTTGGCGATCGCGTGCTGGGGGGCGCACCGAAACAGATTAAAAATATTTCGGTGTATCTGGGGGAAATGGGGCATGAGGTGGTGATTCTTTCGACCCGTTGTGCCGATAGTTGCGTTGAATTTCGCTGGCATGACAATGTGCTGGTTAAACCGATTTTGCGGTTCCATCAACCCTTTCCACAGCCCTACGCCATCCCCGCCTACGATATTGCAAACATGATGCAGGATGTGGCAGCCCACCTCGATGGGGCGGATCGCTTTTATATGCACGACGGCGAATTTCTCTTTCCCTATGCTTACCAGCACATTCCGACGGTGGTAGCCCTGCGGGATAACGTCTATCCGGAAACGATCCTTGGGGGATTTTTGTTTCAGGGCGATCGCCTGATTGCGGTGTCGGAATATTCGCGGCGTTTTTATGCGGAGACGATGGGGCGATTTTTGCCGGAATTAAATGAGCGGCTATTAGTCGTTTCAACGGGCATTGATTGGGATATTTTTAAGCCCACAACCCCTAAAGAAATTTTGGCGATTGTGCCTGTTGACCCGGTAAAAGATACGATTGTGATTCATCCCCACCGTCCTGAACCCAGCAAGGGTTTACCTCAAACAATCGCCGTCGCCGATTTACTTGTTCATAAATACGGCATTAAAAATTTAAAAGTGTTGGTTCCCCGCTGGTTAGAAGTGGGCCTTTCGCCAGAGGTGGCAGCTTTTTATCGGGAGATGGAAACGGAAATTAAAACCCGCAATTTAACGCAAAATTTCATTTTTCATGAATGGATTCCCCAGTCGTTAATGCCGCAATATTACAGTTTGGGTGCAGTCACCTTTGGCTTGGGTAATTTTGTTGAATCTTTTGGTAATTCCCCCTATGAATCCTTGGGTTGTGGAACCCCAGCGATTGTGTCCCGTGTCTCGACCCATCGGGAATTGTTGCCTGATCATTTAATTGATAAAGTCCATTTTGGGGATGCGAAAACAGCGGCGGCGATCGCCGCGCAAATTATTATAGAAAAACGCAAAACTTCCCCCGAAACCCTTGCCTATCTCCATGAAAATTACGGCGTACAAAGCCAACTCGAAGGCTATGCCCAAGCGATTTTAAATGCAAAATGTCGTGACCCCCTCGCCTATCGCTATACCCCAATCACTGAAAAGACCTGCTACCGTTTGCCATCGTGGTGTTACCTCTGGGAAGGGGGCATTTACCATGATTTTTTCGCCAAACACCAAACCATTCCCACACTGCAAACTTTGCTCAGTGAATATCCTGAAGGGTTTACCCAAAAAGAGGCGATCGCCAGCGGCATTTCCCCCACACAGCTTGAAACTTGGTATCGTGACGGTTATCTAATTGTCCAATAGTCCACGATCTCAGCACTGATAATCTAACTGAAACTTAAAAAATAATTAATGCATTTCAAGATGGAAAAAATTCATAGCAATTTAATATCAGCTGGATCTGCTTGTTGACATTTTTAGACTGTAACTGAGTTGAGAGTTACTATCAATTACCACAGAAACTGGAGGCGTCTTTTTTACATTGTGAAGTTATTTTTTTTAATTTCAAATCAAAAAATATTTGTTTCTTTTCCATAAACGAAGCCATAAGAAACATCGCTTGATATTATAAAAGGTAGCCCCCAAAGAATTAACATACAAAAGTTTGTTTTTGTGGCTCACCATCGCCGCTATTGTTTCGCCTGTGTGCCATGTCAGCAGCACGTCCGCTTCGGTTTTCAACACCTGAAATTATCGCCAGTTTGCTGCATCAACCGGTTATTGTTTCGCCTGATCTATCTCTCATCGCATTGAGCGATCGCCTTTGTGCCGATCCTCAGCTTGTTGGTGTGCTGGTTATGGCTAACGAACAGCTCCTTGGCACCGTTTCTCCTGGGGATATTTTACGGGCGATCGCCCAGGGGGAAAATCCCCAAACGGCCACCGCCGCAGAGATTATGCAACGGCCCGCCCCGACCTATCCCGTGGCCGCCCTCGACCAAATCGAATCATTATGTCAATACTTCGCCGAGCAGCAGCTTGCTTGGCTGGCCCTTGTAGATGAGCAAGGGAAACCAGTGGGAATCTTGCCTGGCGATCGCCTCGCCGAATTACGCCAACACCTCGACCCAGAACCAGCCGCAGCACCGGAATACAGTCACCATGAACTGAAATTTTTTGAAGAAATTCTTGAAAATGCCTTTGCTGGCTATTGGGACTGGGATTGTATCAACAATATCGAGTATCTCAGCCCCAGTTTTAAGCGGATGTTTGGCTATGCAGATCACGAACTGCCTAACCGCCCAGAATCCTGGCAAAAACTGATTTTTCCCGAAGATCTCCAGAAAGTTAACCACAACCTGCAACAGCACATTGCTAGCCACGGCGAAATGCCCTTCTGCAACGAAGTCCGTTATCGTCACCGAGATGGCTCCACTGTCTGGGTGCTTTGTTCTGGTAAGGTCATCGAATGGGATGCACAAGGTCAGCCGCTGCGTATCATTGGCTCCCACATTGATTTGACTCCCTACAAACGCTTTGAAGAACGCCTCAAACGCAGTGAAGCCTCCCTCCAGGAAGCCCAACGCCTCGCCCACATTGGCAGCTGGGAAGTCGATCTAGCCACTGGTCATCTCTCCTGGTCACCGGAATTGTTGCGGATGTTTGGTTTAAATATGGCCCAGGGGCCACCCACCTACGATGAACATTGGGCCTTAATCCACCCCGATGACCAGGAACGCCTCAAACGCTGCGTTGAAACAGCGATGCGCACGGGCGAAAGCTATATGGTGCAATACCGTGCCCAACTGACCAATGGCCAAATTTTCTACCATGAGGCGAGGGGGAGTAGTCAAAAAGATGCCTCTGGCAAAACCATCCGTTTTTTTGGAACTGCCCTCGATATTACGGAGCGGGTCTTGGCAGAACAGGCTCTCCGGGAAAGTGAACTCCGTTGGCAATTTGCCCTAGAGGGTTCTGGGGATGGGGTCTGGGATTGGAATGCCCAAACAAATCATGTCTTTTTCTCGCGGCAGTGGAAAGCGATGTTGGGCTACGGCGAGGCGGAAATTGGTGACACCCTGATGGAATGGGAAAGTCGTGTCCACCCAGATGATTTGGCAATGACTTATCAAGCCATCCAGGCTCACCTTGATGGCCAGACAGAAACCTATCGCAGTGAACATCGGGTGCGGTGCAGAGATGGTTCCTACAAGTGGATTTTAGACCGGGGCAAGGTGATCGAATGGACGCCGTCAGGGGAACCCCTGCGGATTATTGGTACCCATAGTGACATTGGCGATCGCAAACAGGCGGAGCAGGCGTTGATTGATGCCAAAGAAGCAGCAGAAGCGGCCGCCCATGCCAAAAGTATGTTTTTAGCCACCATGAGCCACGAAATTCGGACGCCCATGAATGGCATTATCGGAATGCTCAATTTATTGCTCTATAGCGAAGAGCTCACCACAGAACAGCAAGAACACGCCCGCATCGCCCTTTCTAGCGCCGAATCTTTACTGATCTTGCTGAACGATATTTTGGACTTCTCGAAGATGGAAGCCGGTAAGCTGCAACTAGAAACGGTGGATTTTGATCTCCATCAATTTTTTGAAAATTTTGCCAAGTTGATGACGTTTGCGGCCCAGGAGAAAGGTCTCAATCTCATTTTTGATTTACGGGGTTTGCGGCACGGTTCTATCCAAGGGGATCCTGGGCGTTTACGACAAATCCTGACGAATCTGGTAAGCAATGCCATTAAATTTACCAACCAAGGGGAGGTGATGATTCGCTGTCAAACGGAGCGGGTTGGCGATCGCCTCGATTTTACCTGCTCAGTGACGGATACTGGCATTGGCATCGCCGCTGAGAAATTGAACGATCTTTTCGAGCCTTTTACCCAGTTAGAAGCAGGAACCACCCGGCGTTATGGTGGCACGGGTCTCGGTTTGGCGATTACCCAGCGTCTTTGTCAAGTGATGGGGGGCACCATTGAAGTGGTTAGTACCCCAGGGGAGGGGAGCTGTTTTACCTTCACCCTAGGGTATGGGGCGGGGCGTTCTCAACTGTCGCGGATGACCGCCGATAGCTTGCAGGGATTAGAGATCCTCATCGTCGAAGAGCAACAAACCCAACGAGAAATTTTGCGCGATGAGCTCCAAGCCTGGGGCGCCACTGTCCAAGCCGCAGCCAATGGCCAAGAGGCGATCGCCCTTTGGCAAACCCAGCCCCCCACCACCGCAACGCCCCTCCTGATCTTGGATCATTCCCTGAGGGAGATCGATGCCCTGACCCTCGCCCAAAATCTCCAACAGCTTTACCCCCAAAAAACCTGCCAGTTACTGCTGCTCACCACGTTTCCCTACAGTCCCACCGATCCCCAAAGCTTCCCCCAACTCACGGCAACCCACCACCTCGTCAAGCCGATTTTATCCCGTCCCCTGTGGCAGGCTTGTCGGCGTTTCTGTGAAAATTTCGCCCAGCCAAACGCTAGACCCCCAGATTCTGGCTCCCAACCTAGTGCAAGCAAACAGGGCCAAAAAATCTCGGCCCGCCTCCTCCTCGTGGAAGATAACCCCGTCAATCAAATTATTATTCGGGGCCTCTGCCAACAGTTTGGTTTTTCCGTCGATGTTGCCCCAGGGGGCACAGAAGCCCTACAAATGCTCCAAGCAACCCCTGAAAATCAGCCCTATCGTTTAATTTTGATGGATTGCCTCATGCCCAAGATGAATGGCTTTCAAACG
Source organism: Picosynechococcus sp. PCC 8807 (assembly GCF_001693295.1). Classification (NCBI taxonomy): domain Bacteria; kingdom Bacillati; phylum Cyanobacteriota; class Cyanophyceae; order Chroococcales; family Geminocystaceae; genus Picosynechococcus; species Picosynechococcus sp. PCC 8807. Next base: position 166,926 of record NZ_CP016483.1, on the reverse strand, counting down.
AGCCAACATATTCGCCGGGGTGGCGGCGGCGATCGCCACCGGCAGATACCGATCATTGCACTCACCACCACCCTAGGAGAAGCCAACCAAGAGCAGTATTTGGCAGCGGGCATGAACGACTACCTCAGTAAACCCCTCAATCCCCAAACCCTCCGAGAAACCCTCAATCACTGGTTACAGGAACAGTCTCCGACGGGCTAATTTGATTTTTCGCCCAGAAAACAAAAAAAGCACCCCGGAGGGTGCCCAATGCAGATAATGAATTTTTAAAAGGGTTCAGGAAAAATTACATCATTCCCATGCCAGGCATTCCCATGCCGCCCATGCCACCCATACCGGGCATACCACCACCCATGTCAGGGGCGGGTGCTTCGGGTTCGGGCTTCTCAACGACGAGGGCTTCGGTTGTGATCACCATTCCAGCGATGGAGGCTGCATTTTGCAGAACAGAACGGACAACCTTCGCCGGGTCAATGATGCCAGCGGCAATCATATCGACATATTCGCCAGTGGCCGCGTTGTAGCCAACGTTGAAGTCACTGGTACGAACCCGTTCTACAACCACAGAACCTTCGGCACCCGCGTTATCAGCCAATTGGCGGAGGGGCGCTTCTAGGGCGCGGGAAACGATATCGACACCGAGTTTCTCTTCGTCGCTACTGAGGCTTGCCTTTACTTCAGCGACCTTTTCAGCGAGGTGAATTAGGGTCGTGCCACCACCGGGAACAATGCCTTCATCGACAGCGGCTTTGGTGGCATTTAGGGCATCTTCGATGCGGAGTTTGCGGTCTTTGAGTTCAGTTTCAGTGGCTGCACCAACTTTGATCACAGCGACACCACCAGCAAGCTTGGCGATTCGCTCTTGGAGTTTCTCCATGTCATACTCGGAGTCGGTTTCAGCCAGTTGCTTACGGATTTGGCTAACGCGGGCGTCAATGTCAGCTTTGCTGCCGCCACCGGAAACGATGGTGGTTTCTTCCTTGCTGATGGTGATCTTTTCGGCATTACCGAGCATATCAAGGTCAATGGCTTCGAGGCTGAGGCCCACTTCTTCGGAAATGACCCGACCGCCGGTGAGGACAGCGATGTCTTGGAGCATTTGCTTACGGCGATCGCCAAAACTGGGAGCCTTGATTGCGGCGGCATTGAGGACACCACGGGCTTTGTTCACAACGAGGGTCGCCAGGGCTTCCCCTTCGAGATCTTCAGCGATGATCAACAGAGGACGACCGGAACGGGCTACCTGTTCAAGGGCGGGCACGAGGTCGGCGATCGCCGAAATTTTCTTGTCGGTGATCAGGATGTAGGGATTTTCAAATTCAACGATTTGCCGTTCCTGATCGGTGACGAAATAGGGGGAGATATAACCGCGATCCAGTTGCATCCCTTCAACTACATCCAGTTCGGTGGCGAGGGACTTGGACTCTTCAACGGTGATCACGCCATCTTTGGTGACTTTGGCCATGGCTTCGGAGATCATCCGGCCTACTTCTTCGTCATTGCCAGCAGACACAGCGGCTACCTGGGCGATCGCCTCTCCTTCAACGGGCTTGGCGATCGCGGCAACTTCCTTCACGAGGAACTTCACTGCCGCATCGATACCCCGACGCAGGGCCACAGGGTTCGCCCCAGCCGTCACATTTTTCAAACCTTCGCGGATCAACGCTTGGGCCATAACGGTGGCAGTGGTCGTGCCATCCCCAGCACTGTCATTGGTTTTCGCTGCCACTTCCCGGATTAACCGTGCCCCCGTATTTTGGAGCGGATCACTGAGTTCAATATCCTTCGCAACGGTGATCCCATCGTTGACAATTTGGGGCGCACCATACTGCTTTTCGAGGAGTACATTCCGACCCTTGGGGCCGAGGGTGATTTTTACCGCATCGGCAAGGGCATTAATCCCTGCTTCGAGGGAGCGTCTAGAGTCATCCTTGAAAGAGACAATCTTAGCCATAGGAGTTTGCGTTATAAAGTTTTACGTCACTAGCAAATTTAGCACTCCTAGGGGGCGACTGCTAATGTTTTCTGGTTTCGGCGATGCAAACGGGCCAAAAGCTTTTAAAAAAGGCTTTTCAAGCAATTTGTCTTTTGTGGCTACATATTTTCTTTAAAAAATCAAGTGAGGGATCTCATACCTTTCCCCCCAATGAACCGAAACCCCCCGCACGAAAAAATCACCATAACTAATCACTAATAGAACACACATAGTCCAAGGCCTGATCAATGCCAAAGGAACCGACGGGTCTGTATGTATAGGGATCAGCAATATAATCCGTTTCTAAAATGAGCGCAGCAACCCTAGTTTTACAATTTGCACTGAAGCGACGATAACCAGCTGAACTGCGAAAATCAAAATTAATGGCATCACCATTTCGAGAAATTGTATTGGTGCCAACCCACTTATAACCCTCGTCATATCCACCCATGAAATGTCTTGAATTCGGGAGTTTTTCCCATTGCACTCCCTCGTAACAATTCTCAATCCAGACAAAATTGTGATCCTTGCATATTCCATTTGGCGAAGGGCGATTTATTTGAGCAACGAGTATTTCTTCTCCTTCGGAAGATTGCGGATTTGCCCAGGTGGCTTGAGAAGAAATGTTCCAAAATAAAGATGATGAAATAAATAAAGACAATGCTTTTTTTGTATTCATGTTCATGGTTTAAGTTGAATATGCAAAAAGATGTGCAAAATAGTATGGTAATCAAAACTTGGATTGAGACTACAGATAATCAAATGAGTTTAAAATCATTTCAGCAACCCCAGAATTTCCGCGATCATAAACCGTCACTTGTACTGAATTTCTATTTGAAGAACTAATCACACCAATAGATTGCCCGGTGCCATCGACGCGATACATACTAATCTGATGGCCATTTCGATTAATTCGATTCACATCAGGAGTTTGACCAATTGTCCACATGAGTTCTGCATCAAAAATAGCATTTATATTGATACCCAAGGAACGATATTGAGTCGGATTTTTTTGCCACAATTGATATTCTTCTGGACTAAGAATCAAAATATTGACATCATTATACCGATTGCCTTCAACGTACTTTACTCCTGCCCCCTGAGTTACTGCTCTGTAACCGAAAGGAATCTCAAAGGAAGTTAGGCCAATATTTTCTAGCCAAGGCCAGCGATATTCAACGGTCCTGGTAGATGCTTGGGAAATATACTGTAAACCTTTCCAAGATAAAGTGGAACCATTTTCGATTTCTTTGCTTTTAGATGCTTTATATAGACCTTTATTAAGCGCAAGACTTGTTGATTCTGTTCCATAGGATTGTCTAGGATTACTTATAGAACAGGCAAAATCTAATGCCCGACCCCAAAAATCACCGACCGGGTCATAACTACTAGAGCCGTAGTGTGAAGCTAAGATAATTGCATAAACTCTAGTTTTACAATTTGCGCTAATACGAGAATATCCAGCAAAACCGCCATCATGATGATCGAAATTTATAGCATCACCATTTCTCGAAATTGTATTAATGCCAACCCACTGATAGATATAGTCCCCGAAATGGTAGACATTTCGGGCTGGAGAGCCTAGATTTTTCCATTGAACATTTTCATGACAATTTGGTAGAACCCTCGGATAATTACAAGAACCCTTTGAGGGTGGAGGCTCAACTTGAAATAGAAGTTTTTCACCTGTGACGGGAAGCTTTAGAGTTGCGAAAACAGCTTCCGGCTTTAAGCCCAAAAATAAAATTGATAGAGTTATTAAAGATAAAATTTTGTTCATTCTTCTAGACATATAGACAATCAATTAAAAAAACTATTTTTCTAAATAAAACAACCTAAAAATATAAAAAATTTTCTCCTTATTTAACATCAATACTACAAAGCAATGCAATCATAACTCTGCTCGATGGGTGAGCCAATGCTTAACCCAGCTTCGGGGCCACGCAGCCCAAAAGTTATGCTTCCGTTTGCATTGCCGTAACTAGGCGCATTTCCCACTAATCTTGGGAGTTGATACGTTTTCCCATCGACATTAATGACAACTTCTCCGGTATGAGGCCCAGGATTTTCATCGTAAAAGGAAGCCTCTAGTTGTGTAATTCTGCCGCTTGAAGTGGTGCATCTGTATGTCGATTGGGCAACAGGTGTTCTGGTAGATCCTTGGGAGATATCTTTCCGTGGAGAATTATTTATGCCAATTTCTTCGAGAAACTGTTGATATTCTTCTAAGGACATCCCTGCAGAGGAACCAGGATTAACAATATTTTCAATGGTTTTCATGGTTTGTTGTTGCTGTGTTTCAGATAACTCGTCAAATCCAGGTTGAGATGATAAAAAATGCTCGACCGCACCCAGGTAATTTCCGTTTTTGAGCTCGTTTACGGCCATAGCGAGATCAATTGTCATCATGAGATATTCAAAAGCTTCGGCAACATCGAAATATTCGAATTTTCCGTAAATCAGTCCCATCGTATTCAAAATTGTCGGGGTGTAATCTGTAACGGCTTCGGCAATTTTTTGTAAAACCAACTGAGCATCCTCGGAATTTAAGCTGGCGATCGCCTGATTAAAAGTTTGATTAAAAGCCGGATTAAAAGAAGGCAACCAGGGTTGTCGGCGTACCAGTTCAAGCGTGCCACAGCTTTCTGTCGTGACGATACCCTGAATGCGATCGCCACCAAAAGCCACTGTCCCCCGCAAGTCGACCGTCATATAATTACCAGGGCGTTGAAGCCATTGGGTACCCTTGAGAACCAGTTGGTCAGAACCTTGCAGCGAACCCCTCATCCGAAAAGAGCCCGTTGGCACCCCCGGATTATTCGGATGGGCCGAAAAATTAAACGTCGCCTCAACATTGCTAGCACTATTTGCGTCGATCTCAAGGCGGAGCTTGGTCAACCCCTGGCGGCAATAATAATATCCCTCCCAAGTGCCCGTCAGAAATGCTAATTTTTCCCCCAGACTGAGGTTTTGTGCCACGACTAAAGGGGCAACTGGGGAATACTGAGAGATCACATCAGTGGCGGTACTCACGCGGGGGACTGTTGCTCCCAGTTCAGTGGCAGTGGCCAGCACTAGGCTGCTACTCCAGAGGGCAACCTGGATGGAATTTAAGGAAAATCGGGTGAGGCTATTTCTCATGGTCGTTATGGCTCGGATAGTTGATAATTTGGTGGGCCTAGAAAGCATCATGCTGTGGGACAATACCCTAATAGAAAGTCCCTTGTTCGCTGTTTGGAATACTCACTTCAACCTTGTCTGCAGCCCTTGGGTTCCAAGTCACATCCATCTCTAAAAGTTCATTACCTGTAGAAAAATCACTGGTCGCAAGAAAGTCCCAATCTGGCAGGATTTCTCCGGTCGTAATACTGTCAAGACCGACAATATCAGCCGTAATCTTAAACTCAACAGGATAAGCCAAACCAGAATAAGTCGTCACTTGGTTGCCCCTTATGATGCCGGAGTGTTGACTATCACGAAAAGCTAAAGCACATCGAAATGAACGATTCAGACTGACACAGGCAAAGTAAATATTATTGGCCATACTTGCTAGGGAAATGCCGAAGATAGAGATTTCATCGGCGGGTTTAACGTTGAGATTTTCTACGGTCACATTCACCTGGGGAAGGAATTGAGCGGCCAACTCTGGATAAAAAAATTCGTTGGAAAGAAGATAAGCATCATTGAAAAAGTTTGTTATGGATTGCAATTCCCTGAAGCCAGCTTCGCAGATTTCCTGGTAGGCATCAGCTCCCCCTTTTTCTGAGAAGGCCTGTTTTACAATCTCAGCAAATTTAGATTGACTTACCTGATTGGAATTCGACATCGAGGAACAGGCGGCCAGTACACCCACAAGTCCAACGCAAAGCAGTATTTTTGGGGTGGTGGTACGAAAAGTCTGAGTCTGCATTATCGGGTTCGCTCCAAAATCGACATGAAAGCACTATCTATTGCGCTACTTGAGATGTTTGTTTGGATAATCTATACTCAAAAAAAATTCATTAAAGAGTATTTAGTGGACGAATTCTAGATAGCAAAGAAGTAATAGCTTCAACGTCTAATGTGCAATCACAGCCAATATCTACTTTAAGAAGTTTATTTTGCCCTGTGACATTACCAAGAAAGTGATAGGTATAGCCTCCGTCTGACACAATAATATGGCCAGACAAGTGGCTATTTTTGTATTCCATTACATGTGAACCCCTATAGCCAGCAGATTGTATGGCTTGTTGCCTCAAACTTAATGAAGAATTTCTATTGACCATACTTAAGATTTCGCGATAGGAACCAGAACCCCCAATACCGCCGCGTGCAACACACTGTACCACTTTAAAAACATCAGGATGTAAAATTTCAACGCTGCCATCTTGCCGTAGCATCGTCCTATAATTTTCAGGAATATCCACTTTTATACCGAATCGTTCAAGTACAACTTCCCGAAAAGAAGAAGATCTTCGTTCTGTTATTTCATAATTACATCTAGAATAAAATTGTGCTTTTACGGAGGAAATTAAGATACTTGACAAAGTCGTTGGCAGCAATAGCAAAAACAAGGCTCTGGTCTTCATTTTTATACATCCAATATGTATTAGAAATTAACAAAAAAACAATCTCAAAAAAGTGAGTTTGTAGAAAATTTAGAGATGAAGTTATAGGACTTAACAAGTCTCAGTCAGCACACCAAATGAAACTTTTTGAAAGATTTTTAAGAAAAAAACTTTTCCATAACTTATTTCTACTATTTTTGTTGACCATTGGTTTAGGGCGAGTAATAGTAGCCCCACTTTCCTAATCTTGAATCATCGGAATTTACCCATGTAAAAGCCTGTATAGTACCGTCAGAAAAATAACCGAAAAGTATCTGCCCTTCATAAAAATGTTGGTACTCAACCATGCCTACTTGCGAACATGCAGTCGTTATCTGAGAAGTTAATGTTGTCAAAAATTGAGGCGAACTCATGACACCATACCAGATCTTTTCAGGATCACCAGTTAGCCGAAATCGTACCTTTTGAGGACGTTCTGTAGGGTAACCGTAATATTCTTGAGAGAAATTACCATTTCCCAAAAAAACTTTGGGTTGAACCCTGCCCAAAACAGGACTATTAAAAGGAACAAATGCTCCTTTAGTTGCTAATTCTTCACTAACGGATGTAATCGCTTTTTGACAACCTTCATTTGGACGTGACTGTGCTTTAACAGAGGAAGTAAAAGTACTCGACAAAATTAAAAATATCAATGATGGAAGTAAAAATGTAATCTTCATTTAATTTATATGCATCTAAAAAATTATGTAAAACAAAACTATTTGCAAGAATTACAAATAACGTCAAAAAATAATTTATGCATCAGAAATCGATTTTATTGTTTGAAAATATTTTTAAGTTTGTTTGGCGGCTAGTTATAACATTCTTCGTACCAGGAAATCCTGTCATAATTCGAGCAGTTAGAAGCTTGTTTCCGATGAATGGCTTTACCTTCTGGAGAAACAGCAAAGGAAGCGATACAATCAGATTGCGGTATGCAAAATGTTACTACAGCTACATTATTACAATCTCTCATAATCATGTTGGCCCAGAAATTCATCAAAACAGGAGAATTCAATATGTTACTGATGCGATTGTAACTAGTTTGGGAGAATCCAGTATTAATGTTGTCTCCTGTTGATGGCCATGGAATAACCGTTATTTCATCGTTTCGAGTAGTTGGATTACCTCGACGGTTATTCGCACTATTTTGGGTCGTTTGAAAAAAAGTCTTTTTTGCTCCTTTTTCAACAATCTCATTATCGACTTTATTGATTGTATTTCGACAACTAGAGTTGGATTGCGCTCTAGTTGCAACAGGTACATTAATTAATAAAGTCATAAAAATCAATGCCGGAGATAATAACTTACTTTTTATTTTCATTTTATCTCTTCTTGTACTAAATTTACACTAAAATCACCATCGTAAGATAACGTGTGAACCTGTCGGGCTTCCTTCAACAAACTGTGCCTCAGGAAATATATCAATAAATGCGATGTCACTGTTCCTAATATCATTGATGACTTCTACAGGATTTATTTCAAGCAATTCTCCATAAAAATAGATTGGCTCTCCATGGCCTCTCCTAGGATTTAGATCTATTCCATTATTCTTGAGACCAATAGAACGATGTGCTGTGCGAGCATATTCGGGATCATTGGATGGATTTTGACCTCCTCTTACCAAGTCATAGATTGCTAGAATAGAAGTAGTTAGAGAAAGTGTCTGCAATTCTGGTGCTCTGTATTTTGTAGTAAATACATTTGCAGAGTCTAACAATGTGACACTATTAACTGAAAAATCCTTTTCTTCCCATAAGTACTTTGCCGCCTCAACAGCTACATAAGCACCCAAACTATGGCCTACCAGATCAACCTCCTCTGGCTTTAGTCCACTTTCTAAGATTTTATTCGCTAAGGTTTCCCCAACAATTGGTATTTTTGAGGCGGCAAGTCCTAACCTGCGTAGTCCCTGCCTGGAGCCTTCTCCCCAGTCAACCATAATGGCCTGCTCAATTGATTCGGCATTTTTCATAGATTTCGCAAAAAAACGACTACCTTCTGCGTTGTGATCACTATCCAAGCCATGGATATAAAAAGTTGTTTGCCTGCCTGGCTGAATAGGTTGATTGAGCAGGTTGATAAAGTTGTCTTCTGTAATATTGTACGGAGCAATTCCTACAGCGAAATCGGATTCGACAACTCTCTGATATCGAAAATCTCTAGGTTGGGATGTATTTTCATTATTAAGAGCGACATTTTCTAGTGACCATTGGTCTACTGTTGCATTAACTTGACCTTGAGTTGTTACCAAAAGACGGTTACCGTAGACATCACGAAAATAAAAAGAACAATATACTAAACCTTGGCTGCAGCTAGTAATTTCCCAGTACCCTTTATTCCACCATTCTTGTGCTGGAATATCCCAGTCTAATTCGTTTCTGTAAGTCCAGTGTTGCTTTTGCGGTTGCCATCCCGCCGCAATTAATCTTTGCCGCGCTTGCTCATATTCTAAACCGTAAATACTGGGTATTTTTGTATGTTGTCTAGATTGATTAGTTTGAGCTAACACAGGCTCCATTGGAAGAGAGAGCATCGCTATCCCTAGAGAAAAATATAGGCTAGAAAAGATTAATGATTTCATTTTTCTGAAGATAAAAATCTACCACCAAGAAACTAAACCTCAAAATACACTTAGCTTCATACCTAAACATACCCTATGGCATAAAGGCTAGACATAAACGTAGCAATTCTTAACTTCGTCTATTGATACCAGTAGCTGTCATTTCTAAGCAACTGAAAGTGAGCATAGCGATCATGGTGGCTATTAATTGATTATTTCCAGCAAAAGCTGAAATCCTATCAACTTCGCCATACTTTTAAAAGACTATTTAGTTTTTCAGTGATATTGTATGTCTACGCATTTAAGACTCAAGAACCGAAACCCTACCCCCTACTTTTTCCGGGGCTGATCTGTGGATTGGGTTAATTTGGCGATCGCCTGTTTTGCCCGTTGGGGTTGACCCCAGAGAATCGTTTCCTGTTTATAAATGCACATTCCTGGTTTGGCCCCCTTGGGTTTATAAACATGCTTGGGTTTTGTATAAACAATGGGCACCTGATCACTCTGGTTGGCGCGACTGTAATAGGCTGCAAAATCCGCCGCCCACTGCAATTCCGCCTCATCGGGAACCGCGCCGGGTTCTAGTCGTAATAAAACATGGCTACCGGGGATTTCTTGGCTATGGAACCAAAGATCATAATCATTGGCCACCCGAAACGTTAGATGATCATTTTGTTGGTTATTGCGCCCGATCCAGAGTTCTGATCCTCCTGGGGTGCTGTAAATGTGGGGTTTAGAAACCGCTTGTTTAGCAGTGGGTTCTCGGTTTGTTTTGAGGTAACCCCCGTGGATCAATTCTGCCTGAATTTCCTGTAAAGCTTCCAAGTCAGTGGCGTTTTCGTAATTAGCAATTTGTCCCAAACTGGCTTCAATGTGTTCGAGGTAATGAATTTCTGTTTCTACTTCCTTTAAAAGTGGTTGCACAATGTGATTTGCTCGCTTTAGTTTTTGGTGTTGCTTATAAAAAGCCTGGGCATTTTGGACAGCATTTTTATCCGGTTGGAGGGGAATTTTAACGCGATCGCCTGAGGCAAAATCCGTTAGGGCAATTTTGGTTAAACCCGGTTGCCACTCGTGCAAATAGGCCATGAGTAAATCGCCGTATTGACGGTATTGATCCGCTTCGGTGGATTCTGTGAGGCGCGTTCGGAAAAGTTGGGCCTTTTGCTGCAATTTTCCCAACAGGAGACTAACTTTCTGGCTGAGTTGGTGGTGCAGTTGTTGGAATTGTTGTTGATTAAGGCGGCTTTGATAATAGTGATTGAGAGTTGGCTGTAGGGGCAAACAAGATTCATCCGGCTGCCAGGTTACCATTTGATATTGGTTGTCCTGGAGCGTCAGGCAAAACTGTCGCTGTTCTAGGCAAGCAAGCCACCGTTGCCACTGCTGAAAAAGATTTTCCCAATCGTTAGCGGTGAGGGTATCCGTCGTTTGCTCAGGGGTTAGTTGGGCCGCACCAATCATCCCTTCTAGAAGAATAGGACTCACGCCCCGGTAATTTTCGAGAATTTGTTTTTTCAGAGATTTTGGTAATAGGGCGATTCTTTCTTGCCAGCGTTCAAAGGATTCTGTGGGGCTGGGTGCTGTTTTCGTCAGGGCCGGGGGAAATTCGTAGGGTTGGCCGGTTTGGACGGGGCGGACGGTGGAGCGATCGCCACTGATTTGTTGGGCCGTAGTGACAATTTGCTGATCGGCATTGGCGAGGATTACGTTGCTATGTTTCCCCATAATTTCAACGTATAAATGCCATTGGGGGGCTTCTCCAGGGCGGCGGCCAAACTGAAAATCCACCACCCGTTCCCAGGGTTGGATCAATTCGATCCCCAGCAAGGCCGAACCTTTGATGAGGTGGCGCAGTTGGTCGCTAAAGGTAAAGGTATCGGGATCCCTAGGGGGGCGATCGCCTAAATGCATTCTGGCGGCCTGGGGGTGCCAAGATAACCAGAGCCATTCCCGTTTTTCGAGGGTACGCAGGGCTAAACAGAGGGTTTGTTTGTCGTATTGATAAACTTGTTCGAGGCGCGCCGGCACCCAGTCCCGCTGTAATTCCGTGACCAGGGCCACCAAGGTTGTGTAGTCTACTGCCTGAATTTTCATTGCTGCTCGATTCTCCCCAATGCCGATGCCACGGATCGCAGTCTTGGATCTTAGGGGCTTTCGCTAAAACTATCCAGATAAGCGCCGATATATTTTTTCATCCGCTCGATGAAATAGGCCGAAAACAGTTCCCCATAGTCTGCTTCTACGAGGGCGATCGCCTCATTGAAACGGTGATGACCACAGGCGATAAACTGCGCCGTAGAAATGGCATGGAACTGCGATTCTGCCCCAGGCACATTATTTTTAAACGCATCAATATAAAGTCCCCGCACGCGGCGCACATAGTCTGTTTCCCAATCGCTAAATTCAACGGTGCCGATACTGGGAAACGACAATTCCACATTTTTCATAAAGCCCATCACCATGTTCATACATTGCCGGGTCTGCTCGATGGGGAGCGCTTGGGCCGCGCCGCGCCGATAGGCCCATTGGGTAATGCCGTTGGTCACTTCTAGGGCGCGCAGTTTTGCCAATTTATCCAAGGTTTCCGTCGGGAAGCGATCCAGATCTTGCAATTGCTGTTCAATTTCGGCTTGAAAACCAGCAAAATCCGCCGCAAAAAATTCCTTGAGTTCGTAAATTTCCGCTAATTTCTGCCAGTTAATCTGTCGCTGTGGTGCCATAATCATGCCTCAAGCTTCCGCGCAAAATCTACCATTCATCCCGCCGTCGCCGTTGGGGTGCCGTCCATTCCAACTCCGCTAACTCTGGGTCTTCTTCCAGTTCAATTTGCCACACTTCCTTAAAGGGATTGACAACTTTTAGAATTGCATCGCCGACAAAATCTTTGACAAACTCATCTTTTTTACTGAGCTTAAACTGTTCCTGCACTACTTCCGTGATCCCGCCATCGCCCCAATCCTGGTCATGGCGGAAATATTCAATGAAACTTTTGCCCGCAATGCGCGTGAGGTAGGCGGCTGTCACCCCTTGGATTGCTTTGCCCACGAGGTACGTAGCAATGTTTGTTTGGAGAATTTTTGCAAGAATTTCCACCGCCCCTTTAACGACCCCTAAACTAACGAGGGTTTTGCCGAGGGAGACGGCTAATTCTTTACCGCGATCGCCATCGATTTCGCAGCCATACACCCGACCAATTTCCATCACCATCTGGGCATTCACCGCCGCCGTCGCCAACATATCCACCACAGGTAAAGGCGTTACAGCAATTACTCCAGCACCAATCCACTGGTAGCGTTCGATCACTTGTTCGGCCTGTTTTTTCCGTTGGTGTTCAATGATTTTGCGGGCTTCTTCCCCCAGGCGTTGGGATTGTAAAAGAAGATTATCTGCTAACAAATCATCCCCTTCGGCCCGCAGCACCACCGCTAAACGTTTCACTAAAGGCATCACGTCCGGCTCTGGGGCAAAGATTTCGCCATCCTCTAGTTCTACGGGTTGGGGATTGGCACAGACTAAAACCACGTCCTGGGGAGTGATCAGGTGTTGCACTTTTTCCTTAAGGCGATCGCCAATCAATTGTTGATCAGCGTCTGCGTAAACGTCGATTTTGTTAAACACCAACAGCGATCGCTTGCCAATTTCAGCCAGTTCACAGAGGGGATCGTATTCCGATTGCCGCAGATCGTTATCCACCACGAAAATCAGCAGATCCGCATTGGTTGCCAACTCCCGCGCCAGGCGATCGCGTTGAATGCCCGCTTCCCCCGCTTCTAAAATCCCCGGCGTATCCGTGATTAAAATCTGCCGATTCACTCCTTTTAGTTTCAGGCGATAGGTCTGGCCGGTCTGGGTCGTGCCCATGGTCGCTTCGACATTACCCACCATTTGCCCAATTAGCGCATTCACCAAAGATGTTTTCCCCGCCGATCCCGTACCAAAAACAGCCACCTGGAGCTCTTGTCGCTCAAAATTCGCCTGAATTTCCTGGGAACGGTTCAGGAGGACTTTCTGGGCCACTTTATCTTGGATTTGGTTGACTTGCTGTTGAATGGTGCGTAGATTTGCCGCCGCCACCTCTGTTTTTTCCGTGGGCAGTTGAGGCTGATAATTGACAACTTTTCGGGACGATCGCGGTTTTCGTTTGCGACCAAAGAGGTTGAAATAGCGCCAAAACGTCCAGAGAATTAAACCAATTAAAGCAATAAGCACCAAAATCAGCAGATTTGCCAGAAATGGCGCCGTAAAGGACACCTGGAGATAGAGACGATAGAGGGAATTCACCAACCACAACATCAGCCCCAGAATAATACTCAGGCCAATGAAAAATAAGGTGAGGCGAATCGGGTGCATTAACGCGCAAACTCTCTGAAAAACCTGATGACCATCATAGCTTGTCCCCCTTCGCTGAGGATGCTGTAACCCTTAGTTCACTTGACTCCCATTGTTTGTTTCCGGCTGTTTGGTCACCATTGATCTTGGTGATGGGCATCAAATGCTAGACAAGGGAGCGCTGGTTGGAGTTATGGGCGATCGCCTTTTCCCTTTTGGCAACCCAACAGTTGATATAAGAGAATGGAGCAAAAGCAAATTCTGACCCTGCAGACATAACCCCATCACCACAAACTCCTATGAAACGTGATTCCTACGGTGCTTTAGCGGGCGCATCGATCCCCGCCGCCATCCTCAGAGCCTCGGCCACCCTCAAACTCGCCGGTAATATTGGCTTCTGGGTACAGATTATCCTCGGTGTTGTCGCAGCGCTAATTCTCCTCTTTGCCAGTGCGAGCCTAGTCGGTAGTGATGCCACCAACGCCAACCAAGATATTCGCTTTAGCCAGGGAAGCAGCTTTGGACTATTCTGTGCTGCCGGCGGTCTCATTGCCCTCATCGTGAGTATCTTTTTCTTCTTCCGCTACAAAACCATTGCCCGACTAATGCTCGCGGGTGATAGCTCCCTCCGGCCCAAGAAATCCTACACCATTCAAACCATTAAATTTGGTCTCTTGGCTAACCTCCTGGGCATGATGTTTGCGATCATTGGTGCCGAAGCCTTTGTGGGGCTCGTCCTCGGGAAATCTTTGACTATTCCCCAGGGGGCCGTTTTTTCCAATACATCCCAGCTCATTCAACCGAAAGATTTATTTATTATTCTGGCGAATACCCACACGATCGCCTCCCATTTCACCGGGATTGTCATTGCCCTCTGGCTCCTCGATCGATTGAATAAATAATGTCCTCACCGCTCCTGACGTGACCTATGCAACGTACCCGACTCAATCTCCTCCTGGGGGAAACCCTTGGGCAATTTACCAGTTTTTTTCAAAATCCATGGCGCAAGATGGCCTTGCTCGCCATTTTTCTCCTTTTTGGAAACTTTGTTGCGACGGTTTTTCCGCCGGCTATCGGCCAAGCCATGGCTTGGGATCCGATAGTTGCCATTGGGATCATTTTTTTGGCTGAAGTGATCAACTTTCTCTACTACAGACAAGGCGATCGCCAAACCATTGCCCAAAAAGCGGCCACAAACCCTACTGCGCCCCAGAGCCGGCTCTTATTTCAACTGATGCATGTCTTCAAAATTGGGCTCCTGTATGGCCTCACTGTTTCCGCCGTTAACGTCGGTTCGTAGCGAATGTTACCAGAGCTTGCCAAGGGGGAGAAACCGTATCAGAATCAATTGTTCTAGGCATCAACCAAAAATTTCCCCTGTGCTAGAATCAACTCTACATAGGGACTAGCAGCAGGTAAAAAACAGGTCATGTTTGAACGCTTCACAGAAAAAGCTATTAAGGTGATTATGCTCGCCCAAGAGGAAGCGCGTCGCCTTGGTCACAACTTCGTTGGTACGGAGCAAATCCTCCTCGGTCTCATTGGTGAGGGGACTGGCGTTGCCGCTAAGGTACTCCGGTCTATGGGGGTTAATCTCAAGGATGCCCGCATTGAGGTAGAGAAAATTATCGGACGGGGTTCTGGCTTTGTGGCCGTTGAAATTCCGTTCACGCCCAGGGCAAAACGGGTTTTAGAACTCTCCCTCGAAGAAGCTCGCCAATTGGGTCACAACTATATTGGTACGGAGCATTTGTTACTAGGCTTAATCCGTGAAGGGGAAGGAGTTGCTGCCAGAGTCCTCGAAAATTTAGGGGTTGACCTCTCCAAGGTACGTACCCAGGTAATCCGGATGCTCGGTGAGACCGCAGAAGTCGCAGCGGGTGGCGGTTCTTCCCGGAGTAATAAGACGCCGACCTTAGATGAGTTTGGCTCGAATCTGACCCAACTGGCCAAAGACAGTAAGCTTGATCCCGTCGTTGGTCGTCAAAATGAAATTGAACGGGTGATTCAAATCCTTGGTCGCCGCACGAAAAATAATCCGGTGCTGATTGGCGAACCAGGGGTCGGGAAAACGGCGATCGCCGAAGGTCTGGCCCAAAGAATTTCCAATGGGGATGTGCCTGACATCCTCGAAGAAAAGCGCGTTGTCACCCTCGATATTGGTTTGCTGGTTGCGGGCACGAAATACCGGGGTGAATTTGAAGAACGCCTCAAAAAAATCATGGACGAAATTCGCCAAGCCGGGAATGTGATCCTGGTGATTGACGAAGTTCATACCCTAATCGGTGCGGGTGCTGCGGAAGGGGCGATCGATGCCGCCAATATCCTCAAGCCTGCCCTCGCCCGTGGTGAACTGCAATGTATCGGTGCCACCACCCTTGATGAATATCGTAAACACATTGAGCGGGATGCAGCCCTTGAGCGGCGCTTCCAGCCCGTCATGGTCGGTGAACCTTCCGTCGAAGAAACCATTGAGATTCTCTTTGGTCTACGGGAACGCTATGAACAGCACCACAAGCTCAAAATTTTAGATGAAGCCCTCGATGCGGCAGCAAAATTAGCCGACCGTTACATTAGCGATCGCTTCCTGCCCGACAAAGCCATTGACTTGATCGATGAAGCGGGTTCCCGTGTTCGGTTGATCAATTCCCAACTGCCCCCCGAAGCCAAGGAACTCGATAAAGAATTGCGCGATGTCCTAAAGCAAAAGGATGAAGCGGTGCGCTCCCAAGACTTCGATAAAGCGGGTGAATTGCGCGATCGCGAAATGGAAATTAAAACCGAAATTCGGGCGATCGCCGCCAGTCAGAAAGAGAAAAATAGCGACATCGATGCCGTGGTTGATGCCGAAGAAATCGCCCACATCGTCGCCTCTTGGACAGGAGTTCCCCTCAACAAACTTACCGAGAGCGAATCCACCAAACTGCTCAACATGGAGGACACCCTGCACCAGCGTCTCATTGGTCAAGAAGATGCCGTGAAAGCTGTATCTCGCGCCATTCGTCGCGCCCGTGTTGGCTTGAAAAACCCCAATCGTCCCATTGCCAGCTTCGTCTTCTCTGGCCCCACTGGGGTCGGTAAAACCGAGTTGACTAAGGCTTTAGCTGCCTACTTCTTCGGGTCTGAAGATGCGATGATCCGCCTCGACATGTCTGAATTCATGGAGCGGCACACCGTTTCTAAACTAATTGGTTCCCCTCCCGGCTACGTCGGTTACAACGAAGGGGGTCAGTTAACCGAAGCCGTTCGTCGTCGTCCTTACACCGTTATTCTCTTTGATGAAATCGAGAAAGCGCACCCCGACATCTTCAACATGCTGCTGCAAATCCTTGAAGATGGACGCTTGACCGACGCGAAGGGGCGCACCGTGGACTTCAAGAACACCTTGATTATCCTGACCTCCAACATTGGCTCTAAGGTCATTGAAAAAGGTGGCGGTGGCCTCGGCTTCGAATTTGGCGAAGATGCGGCAGAATCCCAGTACAACCGGATCCGTTCCCTGGTCAACGAAGAACTCAAGCAATACTTCCGTCCAGAGTTCCTCAACCGTCTCGATGAGATTATTGTCTTCCGTCAACTCAACAAAGAAGAGGTTAAAGAAATCTCCGAAATCCTCCTTAAGGACGTCTTCAAGCGCCTGACTGAGCAGGAAATTGAGTTGCAAGTTACCGACAAGTTTAAGGAGCGACTCGTGGAAGAAGGCTACAACCCATCCTATGGTGCCCGTCCGTTACGTCGCGCGATTATGCGCCTGTTAGAGGATGTCCTTGCTGAGGAAATTCTTTCTGGCCGCGTTGGTTCTGGTGATACGGCGATCGTCGACATCAATGAAGAAGGTAAAGTGGCCGTCAGTAAAGCGGCAAAACCTTTGGAATTAGCCAAGCAACCTGGTTAACTGTGACCAATCTCTAGCCTGTCGATAACCCTAACGTTAATTAAAACCTAAGATGCCAAGAGGAGCTTTCGGGCTCCTTTTTTGTGGTTTGGTTATACGCAATCTAAGTAGAATCCTTAAGTTTTTCTGATTTTTTCGAGAAAATCTAGGGATTAATGTAACAATAGTTACAGAAAAAGTTTTGAGGCACAGTGAGGAAATCTCTATGAAATTGACATATCGTGGTGTTTCCTATGATTCTCTTCCCGCAACCTTAGAAGTGACAGAAGGGGATATCTTAGGTCGTTATCGTGGACAAACGGTGCGGCGACACTGTGTAACGCAAACAGTTGATCGTCCGGATGTTGAGTCAGTACTCCTCCACTATCGGGGTGGCACCTACGCGATTCAGCAACCTGTGGTTAAAGCGACGGCCCAACAGCAACAGGAAGCGGCCGCTGCAGCTTGTCCGGTACGAGTCCCACAGCTCTCTAAATTAATGGGTCAAGACGCCCGGCGTGTGCACCTGGAAAATATGCGTCGCAGCTTAGAACGGCGGATCCGCACGGCCCAAGCCCAGGGGGACGAACAACTGATTACCCTGCTGCAACAGGAATCTAATGCTTTATCCTCGGTTTAAGGTGTGATTTTGATTTAAACTCTTTCTGACTCTGGTGATAGAACAAGGTAAATCTCCCCAGTAGTTATAACAGTAAGAATAATGAATATTAGTTGGAAGTGGATGGAAGCTGCTTCCTTTTTTATTGGGAAAATGGTCGGTGATCGCCTTGGGTCAGGTTTCCTTCTTCGGGAATAATGGGAATCAAGGTGTTTTGGAAGTAACCATGCGCATTTTGTTGGTAGACGATGAACGGGAATTACGGGGCGCCCTTAGCCAAGTGCTCCAACGGGAAGGGCATACCGTAGCATTGGCAGAAACTGGCCAGCAGGGGTTAGAACTGGCCTGCGATCAAGAGTATGATCTACTGATTTTGGATTGGATGTTGCCGCAATATTCGGGGGTTGAAATCTGCCAACGGGTGCGATCGCTAGGTCGTACAACGCCTATTTTATTTTTAACGGCCAAGGATACGGTGGACGACCGGGTTTCTGGTCTGGATGCTGGTGCTGATGATTATTTAGTCAAGCCCTTTGAGTTGCGGGAACTGCTGGCCCGGGTGCGGGCGTTATTAAGGCGATCGCCTGGGGGAGAGCCACCTAATCGTTTAAAGATCGCCGATCTCGAATTAGATATCGCCAACCAAATGGCCTACCGTGCTGGCCGGGCCATTCGCCTCTCGGATCGGGAGTTGCAACTCCTGAGCTATTTTATGGAGCACCCGGCTCAACTTCTGACCCACGAGCAAATTTATCAACACCTCTGGCAAGATGGCGATGAATCTCCCAGCAGTAATGTGCTAGCGGCTCTGGTACGCTTGCTACGTCGTAAGGTAGAAGCAAAAGGCGATCGCCCTCTAATCCACACCATTTACGGAAAAGGATATTACTTTGGCGAGCAGAATACCTAGGGAGTTGTTTCCTTCTTTTGAATGACAGGGGGAGCCGGCACATCAACATTCGTAGGAGCTGGTCTTGGGGCCGCAGGCGGACTCGGTGGCGTTGCGGTGGATGCAGGTCGATTATTACTCGGTACGGGGGCAAGGGGAGGCACAGTATCCGCCGGATCAGTGAAGTCAAAGGCCGGTGCTGGGGGCTTAATTTCATTGTCGACCACAGCTTTATTATCATTGTTCGTCGGTGTTGTCGCCGCTGCCTCTGGGGTTGGGCGCTCATCAGAGGATGCTTCCGTGGTCTCTTGTGCTTCTGAATTTGTGGTGCTGGTTTTTTCTTCTGTATCTGTGGCAACGACCTTCGTTTTTTTCGCGCCCCCTTGGATTGGTTCTGCGGCAATAGAACCGACGCGATTATTCAAATTTGGTAATTTGGGAAAATCTTCCACCGTCATGGCCGCCGCAATTTGACGCATTGCATCACCCCAGAGACGCGCCGCTGTACTACTGGCTCCCCAGGTGGGTTTATTATCGTCATTGCCGAGCCAAACCCCTGTTACCATTTGGGGGATGTAACCAATAAACCATAGGTCTCGCGCCTGATCAGAGGTGCCTGTTTTCCCGGCCACTGGACGACCAATATTTGCTTGGCTGCCAGTACCGCTACTCACGACATTTCGCAGCATATAGGTCATGATGGCGGCACTATCAGAATCGATAGCTTGGATCGGTTTGCGATTCGCTTGGTAAACGACCTTGCCATTGCGATCAAGGATTCGACTAATGCCATACACAGGCTGATAAGAGCCACCATTTGCGAGGGTGCCATAGGCGGCGGTTAGCTCTAGTAAATTTACTTCCCAGGCACCTAAAGCTAAGGAATAGGTGGGCTTCATCTCCGATTCAACACCCATGCGGTGGGCGAGATTAATGATCGGGTCCCAACCCACATCAAGCATCACACTCAAGGCGATGGTGTTGATCGATTTTGTCAGGGCTTCTGTGAGGGAAACGGCTTGATTGCTGACGGTACCAGAATAGTTTTTCGGACGGTAGCCATCAATGGCAAATTCTTGGTCAACATAGGTTGCATTGGGAGACATCCCAGAGGCGATCGCCGCTGCATAGACAAACATTTTGAAGGTCGAACCCGGTTGCCGTTGGGCTTGGGTGACGCGGTTATATTGATTATTTTCAAAATCTAAGCCCCCAACCATCGTTTTAATCTGGCCACTGCGGGGATCGATGCTCACCATCGCCGCCTGTTCAAAGCGTTGATAACGTCCGTAGTTCGTAATTCCTTCCGCCACAACCGCCTCTGACCACTCCTGCCATTGAGGATTTAAGGTCGTTTCAATGACAAAACTGCCCGTTTCCAACTGCTCTGGGGAAAGGTACCGTTTCAGTTCTGCCTTCACATAATCAGCAAAATAGGGGTATTTGCGCAGTAAACGTTGGGGCGTTTGCCGATTCGTTTCAATGGGGGTGGCGATCGCCGTTTCATACTCGGTCTGGGAAATATAACCCTCTTCCCACATCCGCTCTAGCACCTGATCCCGCCGTACTGTCGCCGCCTGGAGATTAACAAACGGTGAATATAAACTGGGGGCTGGCGCTAAACCCGCAATCATCGCCGTTTCCCCTAGGGTCAACTCTTCTAAATTTTTACCAAAATAAACCCAAGCCGCATCCGAGACACCATAGGCTCCAGAGCCTAGATAAACTAAATTTAGATAACTTTCTAGGATTTGCTCCTTGGAGAACTGTTCTTCTAATTTCGTCGCCAAGCGCATTTCCTTGACCTTACGCGCTAGGGTCATTTCCTGGTTTAAGAAAACAATACGCGCCACCTGCTGCGTAATGCTACTGCCTCCTTCTACGACTCTGCCTGCCCGAAAGTTCATGTAGGCGGCCCGTGCGACCCCCTGTAAATCCACCCCAAAATGCTCATAGAAGCGTCGGTCTTCACTGGCAATAAACGCCTCGGTTAAGGTCGTTGGTACGGCCCAGATTTTGACCCGGTCATGGGAAACAGGCCCCACCTCTTCAATGACACTGCCATCGGCTGCTTGAATGGTGAGGGTGCCAGGACGTGTATAAATTAAGATTTCATCGACATTTTCCGGCACCAGTGCCTCTAGTTCCTGCCAGCCCCGGTAGATGAGAAAACTGCCGCTGCCAACCCCAAGCACAAGTCCCGCCAATAGCCAAAGCCGCCAACGCCGTCTTTTTGATTTTCGCTGTGGCTTTTGGGGTGATGCGCCGTTATCTGTAGTGGTTTGTGGTAATTCTCCCCTGTCCATGGCCACCATTTCAGCACCTTGTAAGTCATGGTCAGAGCTAGCCCCAGGTTGTGACCCACTCTGCAATTGATTGGTGTTGTCTTCTAGGGGTTGAGACACTGACTTTCTGACAAAATTAAACACGCCGAAATCCTCTAAGCATGGCTCGAATTAAGCGATAGATTATGATGCATCGCGGTCTTTGATTCGGAGCCAGTTTAACAAATGTGCTCGAATATTCCAGACAGTCTATAGCAAATCGCAACGATTGTACCAGGCCAATGATGAGGTTATTTTATTGTTTGATTAGTTTTTTAGTTAAGCGGGTAACGCGATTCGAACGCGCGACATTCACCTTGGCAAGGTGACGCTCTACCGCTGAGCTATACCCGCTTGCGTGCTGAGCACGTATACAACTATGCCAAGAAAAAACGAAGATGTCAAGGGTCTCATTGATTTTTTTTGAGATCCCGTTGGCGATCGCCCCAACGCTTAAATTTTTCCCATCAGACTCGCCATTTCTAAAGCACTGAGAGCGTAGCCCCAACCAAGGTTATTCTTAATCCCGGCCCGTTCGAGGGCCTGCTGCATGGTATCTGTGGTCAGGACGCCAAAAATAACCGGTACGCCCGTTTGGAACGCCGCCGCCGCAACTCCCTTGGAAACTTCAGCCGCAACGTAATCAAAATGGGGAGTATCGCCCCGAATCACCGCCCCAAGACAAATGATGGCATCGTATTTACCAGAATCAGCCAGTTTTTTGGCGACTAGGGAAATTTCAAAACAGCCGGGCACCCAAATGTAATCGATTTGCGTTCCTTTTGGATCAGTATTGACTCCATGACGACGGAGACAGTCTTGGCAGCCTGCGAGGAGCTTGCTTGTTACCAGGTCATTGAAACGACCGATGACGATCGCCAATTTGAGCGCTTGGGTGTTGTCGTTATAGGTTCCTTCAAAGGTAGCCATAATGGATTTGTAGAGAAAAGGTGTAAAGGGGGAAATTAATAAAAAAATTAAGGTGCAATCACGTTGAGGTTGCCAACGCAGAAGATTGCACCTTGGGGGAGATCAGGGCCGTCCTGATCGCCAAACATAGGAATGTGCGTGGTTAGATCACGAAAAAATTCAGGACACCGACGGCAATGACCAGAACAGTCCAAGCAATGGAACCGACAAAAATCAAGGATTTGGACTGTTCCCAGTTGGTGGGGGAAGCATAGGCAACGGGGACACCAATTACCATCAGGAACGAAAGGGCCACGAGGGCAGCAAGGGCAAGTTGGAATAAAATAGTCATTTTTTAAAATTCTCCCAAGACAGCAAGCAAATGGGGTTTATGGGCTTAGGATGCCAAATAAGGTTTTGAAAATCCTAAAGTTTTCATTGTTTATAGTAAGCTACCAGAAAATTGACCTTCTCTGGTAGATGGGGCCGCAAGTGATTCTCAAAGAAGGCATTCTCGGTGAGAATGGGAAAGCTTTTCGCTTTTTATTGTGTTTTTTTAATTCCTAAAAGATTGTGACTGATTCTCCTCGAAAGTCTCGTTCGCTGGCTGGTATTGCGGGGGTTGTGGCGATCGCCACCCTGATTAGTAAGGTATTCGGCTTGGTGCGAGAGCAGGCGATCGCCCGGGCATTTGGGGTGGGGCCAGTGGTCGATGCCTATGCCTATGCCTACATTATTCCGGGCTTTTTGCTCATTCTCTTGGGGGGAATCAATGGGCCGTTCCACAGTGCCCTCGTGAGTATCTTGGCCAAGCGAGATCAAAAAGATGCTGCGCCCCTCGTAGAAACGGTTTCTACCCTGGTGACGGGGGGACTCCTGTTGATCACCGTTTTGCTGGTGGTCTTTGCGGGATTTTTTATTGACTTGGTAGCCCCAGGTTTAGAGGGAACCGTGCGGGAGTTGGCGATTTTGCAGTTGCAGATCATGGCTCCGTTGGCGGTCTTTGCGGGTCTAATTGGCATTGGTTTCGGGGTGTTAAATGCCTCGGATCAATATTGGCTACCGGGGATTAGTCCGTTGTTTTCGAGCCTCAGTGTGGTGATCGGGGTCGGTAGCTTGATCTGGATTTTGGGGGAACAGGCCAGCGCCCCCGAATATATGCAGTTGGGCTGTATTGTCCTCGCTGGAACGACCCTCGTTGGTGCGGTTTGGCAGTGGCTCGCCCAGGTGTTTGCTCAGTGGAAATCGGGCTTAGGTACCCTGCGGCCCCGGTTGGATCTGAATATTCCAGGGGTGAAGGATGTGATGCGGGTGATGTTGCCTGCCACCTTGTCTTCGGGGATGCTGCATATCAATGTTTATACGGATATGTATTTTGCCTCCTACATTGAGAGTGCGGCGGCGGCGATGCGCTATGCCAATTTCATCGTCCTTACACCCCTGGGGATTATTTCCAACATGATTTTGGTACCGTTGTTGCCTGTGTTTTCACGGTTGGCGGCCCCAGAAAATTGGGATGATTTAAAGATTCGCATTCGTCAGGGTTTGTTACTCACGGCCCTTTCGATGTTGCCCCTGAGTGCAATTTTTGTCTCCCAGGCGCGGACGATTATCCGGATTATCTACGAATACAATGCCTTTGCGGCGGAAGCGACGGCCATTGTTGCTCCAGTCTTGATGGCCTATGGGATGGGGATGTTTTTCTACCTGGGACGGGATGTGCTGGTGCGGGTTTTCTATGGCTTGGGGGATGGGGTCACGCCGTCGCGGATTAGTGTTTTTAATATTTTTTTGAACGCGTTTTTAGATTTTATTTTGGTAAACCAATTCCAGACGCCGGGTTTGGTCTTTGCCACGATTGGGGTCAATGTTTTTTCGATCATTATGATGCTTGGGATCTTAAACCGTCGCCTCGGCGGATTGCCCTTGGGAGAATGGGGCTTAAATTTGCTGGGCTTAACGGGGGCAGCGATCGCCGCTGGATTTGTAAGCTGGGGAATTTCGCTGGGGGTAGAATCCTTGAGTTTCGGCCAAAACCTCTATGTGCAGGGCTTGGAATTATTCGTGGCGATCGCCTTTTCTCTGGTTATTTTCTTTGGCCTCGCGAGTTTGTTGAAATTGCCAGAGTTAGAAATTTTTTGGCAACGCATCAAGGGCAAGCTTAAGCGTCGTTAAGGGAGACTAAAAACCTTGGTTGGTTTGGCGAGACAGATAAAGATTAAAAATTGAGAGGACAAAAATTACCAGGAACAAGACTAGGCCAATGGTGCAAGCATAGCTGATCTCTAAATTTTGAAACGCCTGCTCATAGAGGTAATAGACCACCGTTTTTGAAGCGTTTAACGGCCCCCCCTGGGTCATCACATAAATTTCTTCAAAGACTTTTGTCGCTGAAATCGCCGAAATCACGGACACTAGCAAAATGTAAGGACGCATCAAGGGCACTGTAATGTCTAGGTGTTTACGCCAGCCGTCCGAACCGTCTAGAGAAGCTGCTTCATACAGTTCCGGGGAA
Source organism: Picosynechococcus sp. PCC 8807 (assembly GCF_001693295.1). Classification (NCBI taxonomy): domain Bacteria; kingdom Bacillati; phylum Cyanobacteriota; class Cyanophyceae; order Chroococcales; family Geminocystaceae; genus Picosynechococcus; species Picosynechococcus sp. PCC 8807. The sequence continues at coordinate 142,340 of NZ_CP016483.1, read as the reverse complement.
ATCGCCTGCAATCCTGCTAGATAGATCACCATGTAATATCCCAGCCCTTTCCAAATGGTCACCAACATCACACTCCAGAGGGCGAGTTTCGGATCTGTGAGCCAAGGAATCCCATCCCCTAAACCGATTTGTTTTAGGAGTTGATTAAAAAAACCGTTGGAGGCATACAGGGCGCGCCAGGCAATTCCTGCCACAACCAGAGAAACGATCACTGGGGTATAAAAAGCCGCCCGAAACCAAGTAATCCCCCGGAGACTCTGGTTCACCAAAATGGCCAAGGCTAAGGAAAAACTCACCAGTATCGGCACGACCCCAATCAGATACAACACCGTATTACCTAAGGTTTTCCAAAATAGATCGTCCTGGAGCAGCAGGGCAAAATTTTTAAAGCCGATCCAACGGGGCGTTTGGGTCAGGTCGTATTGATACTCGGTGAAACTAAGGTAAAACGCTTGGAGGGCCGGGAGAGCCACTGCTAGGCCCAAAATGACAAGGGCTGGCAACAGAAAAAGATATGGCGTCAAGAACTTGGTTGAAAGTTTCATGGGGAATACCGGGGCGCAGAGTCAAAATGTATCTTAAGGCAAAAATCTAAGGTTGCCCGACATAGACGGTGATTTGGGGGCCGCTCCTGAACCAAGGAGAAGCGCCAATTTGTTAAGCTAAAGGTGATCGTTATTCATTATTTTTCAGCCCCTGTGGAAAATTTCCCTGGAAAATTCTATGGCCCGTTTCAATCGACGAACTGTTAAGCGTTTATATCGCAAGGAGCCAGTGTCTAGCTTCTTGATTGTGATGGGTTTAATCGAAGTGGTGATTGGGGGTGTCGATGAGCATTGGGGTTTATTTACCATCGGTTTGGGATTTGTATTAGGGGCGATCGCCATTCGCTGGTCTCGTATCCGCCGCGATCAACGGGATCTCAATCGGGTTTTACCGCGCCGTTATTTACCCCCCACGGAAGTGAATGTGCCGCTGCCCCAGTTGATGAACGAAAGACAACGCTAATGGTAACGGCAGATTATGGTCTCAAAATTGGGACAGTGGCCCAACAGAGTGGTTTACCGGTAAAAACGATTCGTTATTATGCGGATTTGGGGTTGTTGACCACAGTTATGGGGCGATCGCCAAAGGGTTATCGACTCTTTTCGGCGGCGGTCTTTGCTCGGTTGGCATTTATTAAACGGGCCCAGTCCCTCGGTTTAAGCCTCGAAGACATTGGCAAGATCCTAACGGTGCGCGACCAAGGAACCTTGCCCTGTGGGGTAATTAGGGAGTTATTAGAAGCACAACTCCAAGAAATTAATCAGCAAATGGCCGCCCTGACGATCCTAAAGGGGGAATTACAGGGTATTCTGTCTGGTTGGCAAGATTTTTCCGATCAGCCCCAGCCCCCATCGACCATTTGTCCAAATTTGCAATGACCCCCCTCCAACAACGCTGGTTTGCACAACTCCGAGAACACCGGGCGATCGCCGTTATTCGGGCCACGGACTGGCAACTGGGAATCAAAATGGCTGAAACCGCGATTAACGGGGGATTAAAGCTCATTGAAATCACCTGGAATAGTGATCAAGCTGGCCACATCATTGCGACCCTGCGGGAAAAATTTCCCCAGGCAATCATCGGCACGGGCACGATCCTCACGCCCACAGATTTAAAAGAGGCGATCGCCTGCGGTGCTACCTTCGCTTTCAGCCCCCACAGTGACCGGGAGTTAATCCAGATTGCCCATCACCAGGATATTCCCATGGTGCTAGGCGCCTTAACCCCAAGCGAAATCTACCAGGCCTGGCATTGGGGTAGTGACGGCGTCAAGGTATTTCCTATTAAATCCGTTGGTGGCGCTAGTTTTATCCGTTGTCTCCAAGCCCCTTTACCTCAAATCCCTCTCATTCCCACTGGGGGCGTTAGCCTCACCAATGGCCCCGCATTGATCGAAGCCGGGGCGATCGCCGTTGGCCTTTCAAGTGATCTCTTTCCCCCCGCGATGCTCGCAAAACAAGAATGGCCGGAACTTAGCCAGCGACTCCAGCAACATCACCCTAGTCAATGGTAATTTCCACAAAAAAACGACCCCCACCATGGCGATCGCTATCTCGATTTGTGCAGATTAATTCCTAGGAAAATTTAATCATCACCATCGGCACCCAGTTGTTTGAGGTGAATATGTTTGCGACCTAAAGAAATTTCAAATTCATCACCGGGCTGGAGTCCCATTTTTTTGGTGTAGGCAGACCCAATCAAAAGATTCCCATTGGACTGTACACTAATACGATAGGTGGCAGCACGACCCCCCCGACCTTGGGCATTTGTATTGCTATCTAACTGCACCCCTTCTGCTTCGATGAGAGCATTATAGAACTTCATCATATTGACACGTTCAACCCCATTCTTGGTGATCGTGTAATAGCCGCAAGCTCTTGCTTTTTCTTCTTTACTGTGGTTTTCAAGCTCCTTAACTTTTGCGAGCAGTGCATCACCGGTCAATGTTTCAATCTTTTTCTTTGTAGCCATTTACTTATTACGAATGAATGACGATAAATGAGAGTTATGGGATGAAGCCTGCGAATTCTTTTTTTACTTCGCTGCGCACCTTAAACTTTTAAATTAGCTGTTTCTCACGTTTATCTTACATTATTCTCTCTTAAAATAGAGGTTAAGACGATTTTTTTTGGCAAAAATAATCGCATTCTTTCCTAACATGCCAAAATTTTTTCAAAAAAGGTAGCCATGAAGCTAACCACCAGAGGTCATTACAGCGTTAAAGCTTTACTCGATATTAGTTTGCAACCCGGTTATGGCCCCACTTCCGTAAAGGCGATCGCCAAACGCCAAAACCTCCCTGCCCCATACCTTGAGAAGCTGTTGATTGAGATGCGTCGAGCCGGAATTCTTCGTTCAGTCCGTGGTGCCCAAGGGGGATATCAATTACTATCGAAACCCGAAGATATTTCCCTAGGTCAAATTCTCCAGGCCATCGGTGAAACCATTGAACCGCTCCCCCACCATGAACCCCACCCCGACCAAGCCGAAGATTGGGTTACCTTTAGTCTCTGGCAGCGGCTCCACCAAAAACTCCAAGAAGCCCTTTATAACATTACCCTTGCTGATTTGTATTACGACGCCCGCAGTTGGAAAGCAGCCCAGGGAGAAGCCACAAGTTTTGTTATTTGAAGTTTTTACAATGTCTAATTTTTCTACACCGAAACGTTATGGTGGTGGCTGTCATTGTGGTGGTGTTCGCTTCCAAGTCGCCTTGAGAAACTTTCAAGCCCTTGACTGTAACTGTTCTATTTGTCGTAAAAAAGGATTTCTCCATATCATTGTCCCCCAGGCAGATTTCCATTTACTCCAAGGACAAGATCTGCTAACGGCCTACCAGTTTAATACCCACCAAGCAACCCACCTTTTTTGTCGGCGTTGTGGCGTCCATTCTTTTTATCTACCCCGCTCCCATCCCGATAGTATCGATGTGAATCTGCGCTGTTTAGATGAAAATCTATTAGATGTCTTTGAGATTATATTTTTTGATGGGGAAAATTGGGAAGACAATCTTTCCCAAATCACCTAAAATCTGGATCCTGTGCTGTTAGCAAAAAAATAAGATTGTGCTGTCGAGAAGATATCAACGCATTTGCCAAACCTTAGATCGTCGTCAACCTGACCTCACTGTCCTCATGGAGGATGTCCACAAACCCCACAATATTTCCGCGATTATTCGCACCTGTGATGCGGTGGGGGTGATGGCTGTCCATGCAATGAATCAGGTCGCAGATGGTGATGTCCTCGATACTTACTCCCAGGTGGCCCAAGGCAGTGAGAAATGGGTTGATTTAAATCGTCACCCTGACGTTACCGTAGCCATCGATCAGCTCCACCAGCAAAACTTTAAGATCTATGCGGCCCATTTAAGCGATCGCGCCGTTGATTATCGCACCACTGACTATACACAACCCACGGCAATTTTGATGGGGGCCGAACGGTGGGGGGTCAGCGACACAGCCGCAGAGCTTGTAGATGGTCACATTATCATTCCGATGTTAGGGATGGTGCAGTCCCTTAATGTTTCCGTGGCCGCAGCGGTGATTCTCTTTGAGGCACAACGCCAACGCCTCCAAGCTGGATTTTATGATCAACCCCGTCTGGACCCAGAGTTCTACCGTCAGAAGGTCTTTGAGTGGGGCTACCCTGAACTTGTCGCCCATTACCGCGATCGCCAATTACCCTATCCCCCTTTAGATTCAGAAGGTCAAATCATTCCAACCTGACCCGAGTCAGCCCTAACAACCCCATTGCAACACACCCATGGCCGCGATCATTCTTGCCTGGGTGTTTTTCATGTAAAAACGTAATTCAATTCATGCATAGAACTCAAGTGTCCTCAAAAATCGTAGCTTTGGTTACACATTTTCAGGATTTCTTTGTTTAATTTATGACCTATTAAACGCGCAAAATCTCTTTTAAAAAGATTTTTTGTAGCTCGTCCTCTACTTTGCCAAGGATTATTATTTTCTTAGCAAAATCAACTGAAGATTACTTTCTTCTAAACAATTTGAATCCTCTATATTTTTTGCAGTTGGTCAGAAAATGGAGCTTTAATTGTGACTGGAGACTGATTTTATTTAAAAGTATCTTTCTTTGGATGAATTCATCAAAAATATTGTGGTACTTGGCTTTGACTTAGATCAAGAAACTTTCTTGGCTGAATATCACAGCAGAACAAAAATCCAGAGCTAAACTTTTGAAATTAAATTCCGAAAAAGCAAAATTAAGTTCTTCATGAACAATTTATCTGTGGTTTAAAAGTTAATCTCAAAGCGCATTGACTTTAGAAAAAACAATGACCCTTTTGTTTCCCCATCGGTTTTAAATTAGGAGAAAATAATGGACTACGTAATCCCCAAAGAACTAGTAGATGCCAGTATCAAAGCAGGCGAAACAAAAGCACGTCTTTCCGTCAAAGATCTGCTCATCCGTGGCTTCTACTCCGGTCTGGCCCTTGGCGTTGCCACTACCCTCGCTGTTACCGTCGCCGTACAAAGTGGTCTGCCATTCCTCGGAGCACTTCTCTTCCCTTGGGGATTTGCCTCCATCGTGCTCTTTGGGATGGAACTGGTCACTGGCAACTTTGCGCTGATGACATCGGCAATGTTGGCGAGACGAGTGAGGTTTGGCAGAGTTATTAATAATTGGCTTTGGGTTTATCTGGGTAATTTTTTAGGTTGCTTGTTTGTGGCCTTGCTGATGGGGTTCTCCCTTACCAATGGAGGAACTGCTGACCCCAGCCCCGTGGGTGAAAAAATCATCGAAATCGCCCTCTCTAAGACCGTGGCAGTAAAGGAAATGGGCACCAATGGTTTCTTCCTCTTCATTGTCCGTGGTATTTTCTGTAACTTCCTAGTTTGTTTGGCTGTGATGATGGGCATGGTGAGTAAGTCCGTCCCAGGTAAATTTATGGGCTGCTGGTTCCCGATCTTCGCGTTCGTCACCCTCGGCCTGGAGCACATCGTGGTCAATATGTTCTTTATCTTGACTGGCATGGTTCTCGGTGCGCCGATCTCTGGTATGGATATGGTCTTCTGGGATTTCCTGCCTGTGACGATTGGTAACATCATTGGTGGTGGTATCTTCATCGGTGCGCTGCTGTACTCGACCCACTACACGAAATCCCAAGGACTTCCTCAAATGGCGATGGAAGAATCCATGAAAAATCCTGTGCTGCGCTAGGAAATCGGGCTTAATCCACCGATTGCCAAAATAAAAATAATTATGAAAATGGGAGGGAGTGACTCAGGTCGCTCCTTTTCTATGTTTTGAATCGTGAGAGCCAAGATCAACTCAAAGGATGCCGAAGGTTAAGCCACTGTAAGCGGTGAGGCGATCGATGAGATGTTCACCCATGGCTGTGGCTGGCGTCCAGAAGCCACCGGATCGGGATATATTATCTTTGGCTAAACAGAGTCCCGCTTGGGCGATAATTTTTGCGGTGGAACCATAGCCCGGATCGCGATCGCCAGTGACTTTTGCCATAAGAACTTCACCCGAAGTAGTAATGCCCCAAAAGCGTAGATCATAAAAACCGGCTTGCTGTTGGCTGGGGGAAGGCCCTTCGCCGGGGGCCGGGACAATTTTTTCGAGGAGACTAGGGTCGATCGCCGCAGTTCCTCCCAGGATTTTAAGTAATAGGCTTAGACCCTGGGCTTTCAACCAACCCCCAACACTGACCCCCGTAAGCAGCCCTTCGTCGTACTGGAACTGCTCACCATAGGCCCAGTTTTGTAGGGCATTGGAGCGCAGCACAATAGGCGTATTCACCGCTGCCATGATAAAGGGTGTCACCCATTCGCCAAAAATGTGGTCGATTTGTACCGGGATTAGGGGAGCTGGGTGCTGGGGATTGGGAGCTTTGGGACAGAGGGCATAGGGATTAGCCAATAGTGTTTTGATCTCTGAGTCGGCGATCACCTCTTTGATCAGATTCATGCCGCTGGCCGCTGTCCCCCCGGAAATGCCTCCCTGGGCCGCCTTAACGCGCATCTTAATTTGGCGACAGGGTTTTCTGAATTGTTCTAAAGCCCGCTGTTGCAAAAAATACACCCCAAGGTCAGACGGCACCGAATCAAACCCGCAACAATGGACGATCCGTGCCCCCGATTGTTGGGCGATCGCCTCATATTTAGTCACCATCTTTTTGACCCACTGGACTTCCCCGGTCAGATCGCAATAATCGGTTCCCGTTGTGGCACAGGCCCGGAGCAAGGTTTCTCCATAAAGACTGTAGGGGCCGACCGTTGTGAGGATCACCTTCGTTTGCTCGCAGAGGGCCGTCACTGCCCCTTGATCAAACACATCAACGACAAAGGTTGCTAAGGTCTCCCCTGGGATGCCCAAAGAGTGCTTGAGTTGGGCTAATTTTTCGGCTGAACGGCCGGCGATCGCCCAAGTAAACGATTCACGTTCGGCATGGTCACAAAGATAGCGGCAAATAATTTGGCCCACAAAACCAGTGGCCCCCACCACGATTAGATCATAGGGGGGTGACGATGGCGACATTTTTTCAGAAGACATAGAGCCTAGTGTCCCAGACAAAGATGCCCTTCAGTGTATCGTCTGTGCTAAACCTTTGTGGCTCGGTTGGGGGTGCCCCGTTCTGCATCCCGCACCCGTTTACCGCGCCAAACCAAACGGATCGGCGTGCCCGCAAAACCGAGATCCTGACGAAATTGCTTCTCGATATAGCGGCGGTAGCTATCGTTAAATCGTTTGGGGTCATTGACAAATAGAGAAATCGTCGGCGGCTGACTCCGTACCTGGGTGCCATAGTAAATCCGACCCTGTTTCCCTTGGCGACTGGTGGGGGGAGAATGCCAGGAAACCGCTTCTTGGATCACCTCATTAATTACGGCGGTAGAAACGCGGCGACGGTGAGATTCGGCGGCTTGATCAACTAAATCCAGAATTTTATTCACCCGCTGACCAGTCTGGGCGCTAATGAAGAGCATTTCGGCCCATTCCATAAAAAATAGACGCGCTTGCAACTCTTTGCGGTATTGGTTGATCGTGTAGGTATCCTTCTCGACAGCATCCCACTTGTTGGCAACGATGATCACCGCTCGGCCTTCGTCAATGATTCGACCCGCTAGTTTGAGATCCTGTTCGGTCACCCCATCTAAAACATCAATCACAAAAAGTACTACATCCGCCCGACGAATCGCTTTAAAGGCACGGTTAATGCTAAAAAATTCGGCCCCATAATCCACATTTTTTTTCCGGCGGATGCCAGCGGTGTCAATGAGGCGATATTGTTGGCCGTTGCGTTCGATGATTGTGTCAATGGCATCGCGGGTTGTCCCAGAAATCGGACTGACGATCGCCCGTTGTTCTCCGGTAAGGGCATTGAGCAGACTCGATTTACCGACATTGGGGCGACCAATGATTGCGACGTTAATGGTGGTATCTTCTTCGACATCGGTGATCGTCGGGAGATATTCAATGACTTTGTCTAAAAGATCGCCGGTGCCACTGCCATGGATCGCCGAGATGGGGAAAGGTTCTTCCATGCCCAGCTCCCAAAATTCAGCTGCTTGGGTATAGCCCTGTTCGAGGGATTCGCATTTGTTCACGGCCAGGACAACGGGGACATTTTGTTGGCGCAACCAGTCGGCAATTTCTTGGTCGGCGGCATTTAACCCAGCTTGGCCATCCACCACAAAAAGGGCAACGGCTGCTTCGGCGAGGGCGATCGCCGCTTGTTCGCGGATTAGGGGTAAAAATTCTTCGTGGTCGTCGAAAACAATCCCGCCCGTATCGACAATCTGAAAATTGCGGTCTTGCCAAAAACCAGGCCGATAGGTGCGATCGCGGGTAATGCCGGGCTGGTCATGGACGATCGCCTGTTGATCGCCAGCAATGCGGTTGACGAGGGTAGATTTGCCCACGTTGGGACGACCGATCACGGCAATAATGGGGAGTTTCATAGGGACTCTGCTTGAATCAGGGGAAAAGACTGGATAATGACGGGGGGACTCGCTAAGCTTTAGTACAAGCGGTCTGTTTTGCTTCAAAAAATTATGATATAAACGCCAACATCAAAACTCAGAATATTTAATCATACCAATTTTTAAGGCGATCGCCCCGATTCCGACCCCCTTTTCTTACTCCTTACCCTGTAATTTTTTCCATGGTTTCCCACAATGAACTGCCTGAGGTGATTAAACCTCTCTTGATGTACAGTGGCTCGAAATTTGCCTACGAAGTGAATCGTCTGCGGTTACCCAATGGGGCCGTTGGTGATTATGGGGCAATCCGTCATCCGGGGGGCGCGTTGGTGGTGCCTGTGACCAATGAGGGTCAGTTGGTGGTGGTGAGGCAGTATCGCTTTGCCCTCCAAGGACGAATTATTGAATTTCCGGCGGGAACGATTGAAACCGAGGAAGATCCCCTCAGCACGGTGCAACGGGAACTACCAGAAGAAGCGGGTTACACCGCAAAAAATTGGCGATCGCTGGGGAAATTCCCCCTTTGTCCAGGCTATTCTGACGAGTGGATCTATGCTTTTTTGGCAACGGATTTAGAAAAATTAGCCACTCCTCCAGCCCAGGATGCCGACGAGGATATTGAGGTGCTTTTGTTGAGTCCAGAAGAGTTGGAAGCGAAAATCCATAATGGCGATCGCCTCGATGCAAAAACCATTGCCAGCTACTATCTCGCTAAACCCTTTCTGGACTCCAGCTTCACAAATTAGTTTTCCTTTTCTTCTAATCGGCGTGCTTCCGATAAAGCAGAAGCAATCAGACCACTTGGGACTGCCACAATTCCTAAACCTATGATTAAAATTATGAATGTAAAAAAACGACCCCCAGGAGTAATGGGATAAAGATCCCCATATCCAACAGTTGTCAAAGTTGCCACAGCCCACCAAAGACTATCAAAGATAGATCGAAAAGTTTCTGGTTGTGCTGAGTGCTCAAAATAGTAAATCCCTACAGCCGCAAAAAACAGTAACAGTAAGGTCGTCAAGCCAAAAAGAACAAGCTCTTCTTTCGCAATCTTGAAAGCACAATAAAAATGTCGAATTGCTCTGTTATACCGTAGCAATTTCATCGTTCTGAAAAAACGAAGAAATCTGAAAGCTCTCAAAGACCGTAAATCTAATCCCGTTGAGAGATAGAAAGGCAAAATTGCTAATAAGTCAACAATACCAAAAAAGCTCAGAACAAATTTTATTTTTTTGTCTGATACAGCGACTCTAAGTATATATTCGACAGTGAACACAGTGACTGAAAAAGCATTGAATATGTCAAGCTCAGTTTGTAATTTCTGTAACAAACTAGGCGTTGTCTCAAGACAAAAAGCAATTATAGAAAATAGTATTAATAGCTGAATTGAAATAGTGAAAATTTTACTTTGGGTTGTATCATCATCTTCAATGATTTTTTTGATTTGGGTAAGTCTTAGCAAGGCAATCTGTTGATTCTAAAACTAATGTGATTTACGAATTTTATCATTTTGGATAAAAGAATTTATTTATTGAGAATTTTCAAGAAGTTTTTCAGTATCCTCTACGAGTAAAAATTGAGCTAAACTGCTACTGAGATGACAAAATTTCCCTGAGCACAGACTAAAATCGGGAAAATCCCAGGATTTGGAGGCAAATGATGCAGCTAGGCGCACTTTTAAAACAGGTATCGGCCATTGAATCCCTGCCGGATCACCCGATGTTACAGCAGGTCGTCAAAGGATTGGCGAGCAACTCCCAAGCCGTAATGCCTGGGGATCTGTTCATTGGTTTGCCCGGTACCCGCGTCGATGGGGGCGAGTTTTGGCAAGGGGCTATCGAAGCTGGGGCGATCGCCGCTGTGGTCAGTCCAGAGGCCCTCGAAAAATTTCCCGCAACCAAGGGCGAATGCGTCATTCCCGTTGCTGACCCTGTGATCGCCTGTGCTGAAATTGCCAACTTTTTTTACGAAAAACCCACTGCAAGTCTAAAGCTGGTTGGGGTGACGGGGACGAACGGCAAAACCACCACCAGCCACCTCATTGAATATTTCCTCCAAGCCGCCCAGCAGCCCACCGCCCTCATCGGTACCCTCTACACCCGCTGGCCCGGCTATGAAAAAATTGCCACCCACACCACTCCCTTCGCCATCGATCTCCAGAAAAACTTTGCGGCAGCCCTCGAAGCGGGCAATACCCACGCGGTGATGGAAGTGAGTTCCCATGCGCTGCACCAAAATCGCGTTAAGGGTTGTCAATTTGATGTGGCCGTTTTCACCAATCTCACCCAGGATCACCTGGATTACCATCCGACGATGGAGGACTATTTCCAAGCGAAAGCCCTGCTTTTTAACGAGGAATATTGCCACGGCAGGGCAGTGGTGAATTTGGATAATCCCTATGGCGATCGCCTCGCCCACAAACTCGGTGACAAAGCCTGGGGTTACAGTCTCCAAGATGCCGCAGCGGATCTTTACATGGATCGCCTAATCTACACCGCGACGGGGGTTGAGGGCCGCCTAAAAACCCCCATGGGCACGGTAGAATTCACGTCACCCCTAGTCGGTCAGTTCAATCTCGAAAATGTGATGGCCGCCGTCGGTGCAGGTCTGGCCTTGGGTCTGGATTTAAACCAGATGATTACCTGTTTGCCGCAATTCCAAGGGGTGCCGGGGCGCATGGAACGGGTGATCGTGGCTGAGGATCAAGACATTAGCGTCATCGTTGACTATGCCCACACCCCCGACAGTTTAGAAAATCTCCTGAAAGCCTCCCGGCCTTTTATCGCGAAAAAAATGATCTGTGTGTTTGGTTGCGGTGGCGATCGCGATCGCACTAAAAGACCCTTGATGGGAAAAATCGCCGCAACACAATCGGATTGGGCTGTGGTGACCTCCGATAATCCGCGCACGGAAGATCCCAAACAGATATTAGCCGATGTAGTGGAAGGGATTCCCGAAAATATCCAGTTTCTCGTGGAAGCAGACCGGGCCACGGCAATTCAACGGGCAATTTTAGAGGCCCAACCGGGGGACGGGGTTCTCATCGCTGGCAAAGGCCATGAAGACTATCAAATTCTGGGGACTGAAAAAATTCACTTCGATGACCGGGAGGAAGCCCGCAAAGCCCTCGGCGATCGCCACCCCAAAACCCCCTAACGCTACAATCAACATAAATTTTTCTATAAATTTCTCTGCCTGAGTCTAGTAAAAAAATTGCCCCCATGAGTGATCTGGTTCTCGATGTCCGTCAACTGCAGGTGGCCTTCACCAGCGAAAATCAAACCAATCTCGCGGTTGATCAAATTAGCTTTCAGCTTAAACGGGGCCAGACCCTCGGCATCGTGGGCGAATCCGGCTCCGGCAAATCGGTCACATCCCTTGCGCTGATGGGGCTGATCCAAAAACCAGGCCGCGTCACTGGGGGCGAAATTTTCTTTAAGGCGACCCCAGACATAGAACCCCTCGATCTCCAAAGTTTGCCGGAATGGGAGCGGCGTACCTATCGCGGTGGCGAGATTGCGATGATTTTCCAGGAACCCATGAGTTCCCTTAATCCCGTTTATAACGTGGAGTTTCAGCTTACCGAAGCGATTTTATTGCACCAAAATGTCACCCCAGCCCAGGCCCGCCAACAGGCGATCGCCCGACTCCAGGAAGTGCAACTGCCCGCCGAGGTGATGAAACGCTATCCCCACGAATTGTCCGGGGGCCAACTGCAACGGGTGATGATTGCCATGGCGATCGCCTCTAATCCGACGCTATTAATTGCGGACGAACCCACCACCGCCCTCGATGTGACTGTGCAAGCGACAATTTTGCAACTGTTGCGGGATCTTTGTCAGGCCCGGCAAATGTCTCTAATTTTCATCACCCACGATTTGGGGGTGATTGCGGAACTTGTTGACGAAGTGGCGGTAATGTACCGGGGGGAAATTGTTGAGCAAGGCCCCATCGAACGGATTTTCAAAGCGCCCCAACATCCCTATACCAAAGGATTACTGGCCTGTCGGCCCCGCCTTGATCAAAAATTAGTCCTGCTGCCGACCGTTGCCGACTACATGAGTGTTGAAACCGATCACGACACCCAAACCGTCGTGATCCAAGAGCGACAGCCGGATCTAAATTTACTAGCAGAAGTATCCCTAGAGGCCGATAAAAAGCGCCTCGAAGCCCTAATTAAACAAAAACCGCTCCTATCTGTGCAAAAGCTCCAGGTGGGTTACCCAAGCCGTAATTTTCTTTTGACGGGACAACGGTATTTCATGGCCGTTAATAATGTTTCCTTTGATCTCTATCCAGGGGAAACCCTCGGTCTAGTAGGCGAATCCGGGTGCGGCAAATCCACCCTGGCCCGGGCCATTTTGCGACTGATTCAACCCCTCAGTGGCGACATTTGGTTTCGGGGCGAAAATATTGCCCAACTCCCTGCCCGCAGCAAGCGCCTCCGACAACTGCGCCGGGAGATGCAAATTGTCTTCCAAAATCCCTACAATTCCCTCAATCCCCGCATGACCATTGGCCGGGCGATCGCCGAACCGTTAATCATTCACAATATCAAGCGGGACAAGAAAAAACGCCTTGAGCGAGTGCAATATCTGTTAGAGCGGGTGGGCATCAATCCCGGTTGGGTGAACCGCTATCCCCACGAACTATCAGGTGGCCAGCGGCAACGGGTCTGTATTGCACGGGCCTTGGCCATTGAACCCCAATTTATTATCTGCGATGAATCCGTATCGGCCCTGGATGTATCTGTTCAGGCCCAAGTGTTAAATCTGCTGAAGGAACTCCAAGCGGAATTTCAACTGACCTACATTTTTATTTCCCACGATCTCAGCGTTGTGAAATTTATGGGCGATCGCATCATCGTGATGAACAAAGGCAAAATTGAGGAAGTGGGTACCGCTGACCAAATTTACCGCAATCCCCAACAGGACTACACCAAACAACTCATTGCCGCAATTCCCCAAGGCCTCTAAAAAATATCCTCCCTGGAGGGAGGTGCCGCAGGCGCAGGGTGTAATTCTCCCCTTGAGGGGAGTTAGAGGGGTGCCTCCATTAAGGGGAGTTAGAGGGGCGTCCCTTAAGGAAAGTGCCGCAGGCGAAGAGTGTTTACCCGTAGTTGTTATAACTATCTACCGCATTGGGATCCACATCCCGCTTAGAACCCAACAAATCTAGACGATTAACCCGAATTACTGGCTTAGACGATTCGTGGCCATTGCGATTCGTGAAAGTCTCAATCTTTAAAGTGCCTTGGATGCCGAGCAGACTGCCTTTTTTTACATAATTAGCGGCGATTTCTGCTGTTTTTCCCCAAATCTCTAAGTTAAACCAATCCGGCTGATCCGTCCGGCTGGTGGGACGATTTACCGCTAAAGTCAAATTACACAGCACACTACCCGACTCGAAATAGCGCACTTCCGGATCCCCACCGGCCCGGCCCACAAGATTTACGAGGTTAATGGTCATCGTTGACTTTCCATACAACTGTTCTACTTTATTGTGCCACAAGTTCTGATGGCAATTTGTTGTGAAGTTTTGTAAGGTGTGAGTGATTTACCTACTCAATCATCAAGGCGAACCCCTATGTTGGCGTTATACCAATTTGAACTATCCCAGTTTTCGGAAAAAGTCCGCTTAATCCTCGATTACAAGGGTTTAGAGTACAAAAAAATCGAAGTGACCCCCGGTATCGGTCAACTGGACGTCTATAAAATGTCGGGTCAGCGTCAAGTGCCTGTCCTCAAAGATGGCGATACGGTAATCAGTGACTCCACAGAAATTGCTTTTTACCTTGACCGCAAATATCCCGAAAAACCGATTATTCCTACCGCTCCAGTGCAACGGGCCCAATGTTTGATCATGGAAGAATGGGCCGATGAGTCCATTGGCTTGAAAGGTCGCAAAGCCTTCATTGGTGCCCTCAACCAAAACCCTAACTTCCGCACCTCCATTGTGCCGAAGCAGGTGCCTGATCTCTTTAAAAATCTTCTGGGGGCTGTGCCGGGGGATTTTTTAGATTTCTTTGGGGCGGGCGTTGGCCTTGGTGGTGATGCAGTTAAAGAAGCCCAGCGGGGTCTCAGGCAGGATCTCGAAGGGTTAACCTTGCTTGTCCAGCAACAACCCTATTTAATCGGCGACCAACCAACCTTGGCGGATTTTTCCGTGGCCGCCCTGAGTATTTTGCTCAAATTTCCTGAGGGGAACTATTTTGATATCCCTGACTACCTCAAAGGTAAGGGCATTCCGGGTCTGGGGGATAATGCGGAATATGCGCCGTTTTTTGAGTGGCGCGATCGCCTTTATCGCGAGTTCCGCCAAGAAACAGGGGGCAATCGTGAGTCAAAGACTGAAGATGGTGCGCCCACAACCATTGAAATCGATTAATTGATTGTTCTTATAAAGAAAAAAAAGCCCCCAAGTTTTACGTAAGCCTGGGGGTTAAATTAGTGTCAAAAAACAAGGCGTTTTTTTGAAGCAGGTAGTTTTTAAAGTAATTCTTGGATATCTTTGGCGATCGCCTCCGGTGTTGCCGTGGGTGCATAACGTTTTACCACTTGACCCTGGCGGTTAATGAGGAATTTTGTGAAGTTCCATTTCACATTTTTTGTCCCCAAAATACCGGGCGCTTCCTTGGTTAAATATTGATATAATGGGTGAGCATTGCTGCCATTAACATCAATTTTTTGAAACATCGGAAAAGAAACCCCAAACGTAGTTTCACAAAATGATTGAATTTGCGATTCGTTGCCGGGTTCTTGTTGGCCAAACTGGTTACAGGGGAAGCCGAGGACGACTAAACCTTTGTCGCCATATTGTTCATGGAGCGCCTGCAAACCTTTGTATTGGGGAGTAAATCCGCATTGGCTGGCTGTATTGACAATCAATAAAACCTGATCTTTATAGGTACTAAGATCGACCGATGTGCCATCGATGGCCGTGGCCGAAAAATCATAAATAGAAGTAAGCGTTTGTGTCGTCATAAACTCGAAAAAATATTTGTAGAAGCTGTTTAAAACAATCTCGCAAGCATTATATTCATTATTTCAGCAGAGTGTAAATGAGTCTTAGAGATAAGACCACTGCGTAATTTTTGCCGCTACTCCCCCCATGATGCTTAAACAGCAGCAATAGTATAACAAAGACCAACAATACTGGGGGTGATGTTTTGAAAACCGATGGTTTGTTGCTTTGATCAGTTGAGTTTAAATAGGCGCGTTTTGTTTTGTCAGAGGCAGAACAGCCTTTGCCGCTTAGGGACGAGATTTGTTCTTCGTTATAATGTTTTTTTTGAATACCTCCCAATAGAAGTTAAGAAACGCCCTTGAGATCTATGCAATATCGTCGCTTTGGTCGCACCGAACTGCAAATGCCTGTTTTTTCCTGTGGCGGGATGCGCTATCAGTTCAAGTGGCAGGATCAAGACCCCGCGAAAATTCCTGCTGATAGCCAAAAAAATCTAGCGGCAACGATTCGGCGATCGCTTGATCTGGGCATTAACCACATCGAAACGGCACGGGGGTACGGCACGTCAGAAATGCAACTTGGGTGGGTCTTATCGCAATTTAAACGAGAAGATCTCATTATCCAAACAAAGGTTTCCCCAAAGGCTGATCCCCAGGCATTTCGGCGCGAAATTGAAAAATCCCTCAATTATTTGCAACTGGATTACGTGGATTTATTTGGTATCCACGGCATTAATAACGAGGAAATATTTAAGTTCACCTTTGAACGGGGTTGTCTAGAAGTCGCCCAGGAATTGCAGCGGGCGGGACGGATTCGTCACATCGGTTTTTCGACCCATGGTTCGACGGATTTGATTGTGAAAACCATTGAAACGGGGGCGATGGATTATGTGAATTTGCACTGGTATTGGATTAATCAGGACAATTGGCGGGCCATCGAAGCAGCAACGCAGCAGGATATGGGGGTATTTATTATCAGTCCATCGGATAAGGGGGGGCATCTTTACAATCCGCCCCAAAAGCTGGTCGATCTCTGCGGGCCGCTGCATCCAATGGTGTTTAACGATTTATTTTGCTTGTCCCATCCCCAGATCCATACTTTGAGCGTGGGGGCGGCACGTCCTTCGGATTTTGATCGGCATCTAGAAACCCTCCCTCTGCTGGGACAGGCCGCTGAAATTTTGCCAGATATTCTCGCGCGACTAGAAAATCAGGTGATCGCCTCCCTGGGGGAAGATTGGGCCAAGACCTGGCAAGTGGGCCTGCCAACCTATGACCAAACCCCGAACCAGATTAATATCCCCGTCATTCTCTGGCTCAGAAATTTGGCGATCGCCTACGACATGATTGAATACGGCAAAGCCCGCTACAACCTGATGGGCAACGGCGGCCACTGGTTTCCCGGCCAAAAAGCCGACCGCTTAACGGAGGTAGATCTACGCAACGTATTACATCTCAGTCCCCACCGCAAACACATTCTCCAGTATCTCCAGGAAGCCGATAATTTATTGGGAGGAGCAGCGGTGCAACGGTTATCGACGAGCTAAGTTTTATCCTGAGAAAATGGCTTAAGGCACTTGGAGGGTAACAAAGCGATTTTCCGGCACAAAACTATGGTACTCACCATCATCGGCCAAAATTGCCACCAAATTGAGCGTATAGTCCGGTTTAATCTGCAGTACATCCCACGGCACAGACAGTTCTAAACATTCTCGGTAAGCCATTTTGGCATGGGCACCCCGGGGCCGCCACTGGCCATAGTCACTGGCTTCTTCAAACCAGATAGATTGGGTTAAGAGATTAATGCCGATGTGGTGCCGGAAGAGATAATTTAGGGGAGCCTGGTCGGGCATACTGGCGATGGGAGCCGGGCTAATGGCGCAGTTTACCCCTGGATAGAACCAAAGGAGATGGAGTTCTGCCGGGAGTTCCTCGCCCCATTTGATGCCCCGCTTGAGGTCAAAGCGCAAATAAAAATTAAGATGATCCCAACCGTAAAAGAGTCGTTGCAGGGCGCTGCTTTGGTGCATAGTACCCCGGGCACCGCCAATTTCGATGCAACCGGCTTTATCCCAATCCTGTTCGTCACCGATGCCATCAATGATCGGGTGAATAAAGCTTTCGGGGAGGTGCTCCCGGTGGCGGGTGTGGTCTTCAATGGGTTGGAGCACTTCCGGCGGGATCGGTTCGTTTAGGGCTTTGTAGATCCCAGCGACGTGTTCCCGAAAGAGTTGGTCAAACATGGCATCTTGGTTAGAGGAGTGACCTTCCCCAAACCACCAGAACCAGTCTGAGCCTTCGGCCGCATAGAGGGATTCCCAGGCTTCGGGGTTGGTAATTTCTGTCGCTTCGGGGTGGGCGGCCAGCAGGTGGCGGGCTTTGGTGAGCATATCCCAGGCGCGATTTTTAGCGGGATCTCCAATCCAGGTGGTAAAACTCCCATCAACCCAGGAACCACTATGGAGTTTGTGGCTGGGAATGGTTTCGGTGGGGGGAAATTGCTCGATAAATTCGGAGACCGTGACGAGTTCGAGTTGGCGATTGGCACTCAGTTTTTCGTAGAGGGAGGTCAGGAAAGGGATGCCGTCTTTTTCGTAGAATTCCCAGCAGTTTTCACCATCGAGGGCGATGGTTACGAGGTGTGGTTCTTGGAGGGCGGTTTGGCCTTCTTTTTGGTGGTGTCGCAAACTGCGGGCGATCGCCTCTAGGTGACCGACCAGATCGCAGGCAGCTTGTTCTGAGTCCATACCGCTGTAGGTGAAGCCGACGAGATCCGACAGACGGTGATCCCGGAAGACAATGGCGAGATCCCCATGGTCTGTTTCGAGGCGATAGGGGCGGTACATTTTTTCCGGTTCGTAGACATTGCCCACTTCGTCCCGGTGGAAGAAATGTTTCAGGCTCCAACCCAACACCGCTTCGTCGGAACAGATCCACTTAAAGCCAGCGGCGGCGATGGGGTTAAGCACTTCCGGGCTGACAGATTGCTCCGATGGCCACAGACCCCGTACTTCCCGGCCAAAACGTTCCCGGTACATTTCCTTGGCGCGGTTGAGGTGGCGGGGAATATCTTCTGACCACTGGAAGCGCTCCTGGGGCAGTTCCATCTTAGGGACGGCGACGCGGCCAGAATTGGTATCTGCGAGCAGGGGCAAAATCGGGTGGGTGTAGGGGGTGGTGGTCACCTCCAGTTGCCCGTTGTCCTGCATTTGTTTGTGTTTGGGGATAATCCGCTTAATAATTTCCCGTTGTTTGGAATAAATGCGTTGGCGATCGCCTAAAGTAAAGCCGCGATCTTTTTCGAGCCAGGCAGCGATCTCCGGGTCATCCCAAAAGAGGGGATCAATCCAGGCTAAATTATGCCAAGCCAAGAGATCACTAAATTTTTGTTCGTCCCAATTTTCTAGGCACCAGGCTTTGCCTTTGTCCTGGCGCTCGGTGTACAGCTCCCGGTAGCGGGGATGGGGATCGACTAAGGTGCGGTGGTTGCCATCAAAGAAATGCTCCAGGATATACCATTTTTGATCACTGTTGAGGTCTGTGACGGGGGTGAGGGCCAGCTTTAGATAGGGGTCAAGAGCCTTGCCTTCGGCATAATCTTCCAACTGCATCATCAAGGAAGGTACCAAATTCACAGTTTGGTGGAGGCGTGGATATTTTTCGAGCAGCAAAATCAAATCTAGGTAATCTTTAGTGCCGTGGAGCCGCACCCAGGGGAGATGATATTGACCGTCCGGTGCTTTGTAGAGGGGTTGATGCTGATGCCAAATAAACGCGATGTAGAGGGGATAAGACATATAAATGGAAATATTTTGCCGCTGTGGAGTCTCCAAAAGCCTTGGGTAAGCTTGGCTTTCTCTTTAAATCATAGCGATCGCCTTTCCGTTCTTCCGGGCAGCCTTAACGAATTGCAAGGATGCGATGGGGCTGTGACATTTAGCAATTAGCGTGATTGACTTTGATTAGTCTGATTTTCGGTGACTTGACGGGCCAGGTAAGCCACAGCAAAATCGCCATTGTTGTGGGCCGCTAGTTTTTCGCCCAGGTCGAAAACATCGGTGGCCAGGGTCGGCCCAAGTTTCTGGATCAGGGCCTGTCGTTCGCTGATGTTGTGCTGTTGTTCCCGGACTTTGTGTTGCCATTCGGCGGTAAAAATATATTCGAGGCTAGTGTGGAGTTGGAGTTTTTCTAAAATTTCCCATTCTTGGCGATCGCACCAGAAGCCATTACATTCGGGGCAACGCTCCAAGTAAAAAGGTTGATCAACGGGGATTTTTACCCGCGATAAATAGCGGCGGCATTCGGGACAGAGGGCTGCTTTATTGTCTGTTTCACCGGGGATCACGGTTTCTGGGAGGGACAGTTGGGTATTGAGGCGCTGTGGTTTTCGTTGGCTATTTTGCCAGGTTTGGTAGCGATCGCCAGGGAGCCAATCTCCTTCACATTTTTCACAATGGCAACTGGTCAGCTCCCCAGATAGAAGCTGATCCCCAAGCTCAACATCGCGACATTTAGGACATTGCACAGTTTAATGACTCCCACAGTTTTTCCTCGTTTTATCCTACGCCGAAGCCAATCCCGCCACAACTACGGCCCAGAAATTTGGCGCTAACCTTTTTATAATCACCAAACAGAAACAATAGACGGGACAAAAAATTCATGCAGCGGTTATCGGTGGTGGTCGTCCATGGCAGTTTTAGTGACAGTTATCAGCGGGAATTTCAGACCCTGATCGCCCAGGTGAAAGCCCAGGCGGATCATCCGGTGCTTGGGGCCTATTTAGAATGTAGCGAGGTGCCCCTAACGACGGCGATCGCCCAGTTCCTCCGGGATCACGCCCCAGAACCCGCTGAAGTGCAAATTCTGCCTCTATTTCTCTTGCCCGGTGTCCATGTCCGGGAAGATCTCCCAGAGGCGATCGCCCAACTGCAGTCCCAATTTCCCCAAGTAAAGTTTCAACAACTCGATTACCTCGGTAAAGATGCCCGCCTTGCCCCGTTCCTAGAGCGACAGTTTGCCGAAAATTCTACGGCCCAACGTATTTTGATCGCCCATGGTAGCCGTCGCACCGGCGCGAATCCCGAAATCGAAAAGCTCGCCCAGGCCCTCAACGCTAGCACCGCCTACTGGGCCACAGAACCCTCTTTAGACCAAAGACTTGCACAGCTCCAAGAGACGACCGCAACAACGATTCACTTGGTTCCCTATTTTCTTTTTTCCGGCAAAATCCCAAAGGCGATCGCCGCCCAGATGAAAACCTTCGCCCAGGCCAACCCCACCATGACAATTCAGCTTGGTCAACCCTTTGGCACTGATCCCCAATGTGCAGTGGCGATCGCCCAGATTCTCCGAGGTAACCCCTAAGCAAATAGTGAAATGCAGCGCGAAATATTGCTGTTCTTTACGGATTTATAAGAAAAATTCACGCCAATGGCATGATATGTATGGTTAGTTGCCCTGGCTGACTGGTGCCGTTGGCAACGCAAATTTAAATAAACAAAGATAAGCACATTTACTTACAGCCTTGATAAATTCTTGCCTGTAGGTCTGCCTTCACAGTTAAATAGGTGGAGATAGATTTATTTACGTTATTGCTGTATTGAGGAAAAACATGAATAAAATTCTGGGGATCGACCCACTCAAAAAATTTATTTTCGGGATTAGCGCATTCGTTTTACTATTTTGGCAACTCAATGTCGGCGCTGCCAATGCCACCGCCCTCCGGGAAGTAGACCGCACCGTCAACCTCAATGAAACCGAAACGGTCGTCCTCAGTGACCAGCAGGTTGCCAAAGGAGAGCGGATCTTTATCAACACCTGTTCCACCTGCCACAACAGCGGCCGGACAAAGAGCAACCCCAACGTAACCCTTTCTCTAGTCGATCTAGAAGGGGCAGAACCCCGCCGCGATAATATCCTGGCCATGGTGGACTATCTCAAAAATCCCACCTCCTACGATGGTGAATTAGACCTATCTCAGTTACACCCCAATACCGTCCGTGCCGACATCTGGAGTAGCATGCGTAACCTCAACGAAGAGGATTTGCAAAATGTTTCCGGTTATGTCCTCGTTCAAGCCCAGGTGCGTGGTGTTGCTTGGGGTGGTGGTAAAACCGTTAACTAAAACACGATTGATCGACTTTATTTAAATCGTCTTTTTTATCTAAAATTCGCAAAATGAAGTACCGAAGACAACCATAATGAGGTTGTCTTTTTTATTGTCTCTAAAAGTGTTCATTGACTTTTGCAATAAAAAAACTCCCCAGACCGGGGAGCCATAGATCATGTTTTATTGCGTATTTGAGGAAAATCCCAAGGAGCAACGAGATGAACCTAAAGGGTCAGACTGTGCGTGTTATTTTCAATCAAGTCAGCTAGATCCTTAAGGAATGCCGCCGCATCAGCACCATAAATAATGCGGTGGTCGCAAGTGATATTGACGGTCATTTGTTTTTTCACACCAAATAAACCGTCGGGCGTCGCAACGACTTTAGCTTGAGCACCCCCAATCGCCAAAATAGAACCTTGACCAGGGGGCAAAATCGCATCAAAACTGCTGACCCCAAACATCCCTAGGTTAGAGAGGGTAAAGGTGCCAGTGCTGTACTCATCGGGCTGCAGTTGCTTGAGGCGCGCCCGGTCTACCAAATCTTTCCACTTGCGGGAAAGGGAATAGATATCCATTTGATCGGCATTTTGCAGCACAGGGGTAATCAGGCCGCCATCGGGCATCGCAACAGCCACCGCCACATTAATACCACTGCTGTATTGGATCGCATTATCCCCAAAGCTGGCATTAACCACTGGATGTTTCTGGAGGGTCACAGCCACGGCCTTCGCCAATAGACCTGTCATGGTGACGCCCTTACTCTTAATTTGCTTGTAGAGGGCATCTAGGGCATCGGTCGTGATGTCATAGGACACATGGAAGGTGGGTACATTCAGGCTGGCATTCATATTCCGCACAACCGCCTGTTGCAACGTATTCAGCGGGACAACTTCACCAGGAGTGACAGCGACGGGAGCTGGCGCTGGGGCGGCAGGCTTACTGGTTGTCGGCGCTGGAGTTGATACGGCAGCAGGGGCAATAGTAGGTGCTTTACCAGCGGCTTTTTCGACATCTTCGGCGACAATTCGACCGTGGGGGCCAGAACCAGGCACTGTTTTAAGATCAACACCAAATTCTTTGGCGAGTTTTTTCGCCCTCGGAGAAGCAATAATTCTGCCATCGTTGACCACTGGTGCGGGAGTCGGTGCCGCAGGTGTAGGCGCCGGGGCTGCCACAACGGGAGCCGGTTCTGGACTAGGTGCCGCAGGGGCGGGTGCAGGCGCAGGATTAGCAGCAGGAGCACTACTACCCCCTTTCAGAGTCGCGGCTTTTTGTTTGGCCTCTGGAATTTCTGCTTCGGTTTCAGCGATGAGGGCGATCGCCGAACCCACTGGTGCTTCTTCCCCCGCATCAACGATAATCGCTGCGAGAAACCCTTCGTTAAAAGACTCAACGTCCATATCGGCTTTGTCAGATTCCACCACGACAACGGTTTCACCTTTAGCGACTTTATCTCCCGGGGACTTAGTCCAAGAGACGATTTTACCTTCGGTCATCGTAGAACTGAGGGCGGGCATGAAAATATCGTGAATCATGGAGGAATCTTCTTTTAAAACAACGGTGTGGACAAACTTTACAATCGTTGTCGATTTTAACCCATTGGGGGAAGCTGGGCTGAGGAATTTGCCATCAAGGAATCAAGGTCTGTGAGGACCTCTTGGCTATGGATCGCAGGATTTACTCCCAGATAAATTTTGCGCAAAATCCCTTCTGGATCAATGAGGTAGGTATGGCGCAGGGAATAGCCTGTCAAGTAGGAACCGTACTGTTTGCTCACATCCCCGGTACTATCGGCCAGGAGGGGAAACTTTAAGCCTTCGGCATCACAAAAAGCTTCGTGGGAATCGACATCGTCAACACTAACCCCCAGCACCTGCACATTACGCTCTAGGTATTTAGGGAGATCCTGTTGGAAACGGCGGGCTTCGAGGGTACAGCCAGGGGTGAAGTCCTGGGGATAGAAGTAAAGTACGACCCATTGGCCCCGGTAGTCCTGGAGAGAAAATTCTTGAATACTCCCCTCGCCGTCATTGCCCAAAAGCGTGAATTCTGGGGCGAGCTGGTTGAGCTCGGGCTGAGGGCCACCCAGGGCGATCGCCGCCTCACCGGGGAACCACATAAAGGCGATCGCCACCACAGTAATGAGAATCGTCCGAAAAAATTGCAACATGGAATTTCAAGCTGGTTTTGATACAAGATAATGTTGTAGCAAATCAAGGCAAATCTAACAGCGAGTCACCATGGCAGACATTAAAATTGGCATCATCGGCGGTAGCGGTCTCTACAAAATGGACGCCCTCCAAGACATCGAAGAAATTACCGTTGAAACTCCCTTTGGTGCCCCTAGCGATCGCCTCATCAGCGGCACCCTCGACGGCACCCCCGTTGTCTTCCTCCCCCGCCATGGCCGCCATCACCATCTCCTCCCCACAGAGCTTCCGTTTCAAGCGAATATCTACGCCCTCAAATCCCTCGGCGTTGAATACATTATTTCTGCCTCGGCTGTGGGTTCTCTCCAGGGTCATATCAAACCCGTGGACATGGTCATTCCCGATCAATTTATTGACCGCACCCGCCACCGCACCGACACCTTTTTTGGAGACGGGATCGTTGCCCATATTGCCTTTGGTGATCCTATTTGTCCTCAGTTGGCGAAGATCCTCGGTGATGCAGTGGCATCCTTAAACTTAGAAGGCGTTGATCTCCATCAGGGCGGCACCTATGTCTGCATGGAAGGCCCGGCCTTTTCTACTAAAGCCGAATCCAATCTTTACCGCAGTTGGGACGCCAGCATCATTGGTATGACCAACCTCCAGGAAGCAAAACTGGCCCGGGAAGCAGAAATCGCCTATGCAACCCTCGCCCTCGTGACCGATTACGACTGTTGGCACCCCGACCATGATAGTGTCACCGTTGAAATGGTCATTGGCAATCTCCACAAAAATGCTACCAATGCCCAAAAAGTGATCCGGGCTGTCGTCGAAAAACTAGCGGCAAATCCTCCCCAGTCCGCTGCCCATGATACCCTTAAATATGCGATTCTCACTCCCCTCGACCAAGTCCCAGCTAGCACCAAGGAGAAACTTGCCTTATTGCTCAACAAATACTTGTAAATCAGTCCAAAATTAGCACTCTTCTCTAGAAACTGCTAAATATTGCAAAAAGTTTGCAGATAACCCTTTTAGGGGGAATTTTCCTTAGACTAGATCAGTAACAGTCCCTATACCTCAACCATAGGGACGAGCGCTCTCCCTCCCACTGTCCTATTCTGTGGCGATCGCCTCTAATGTACGGGACAGTCCCAGCCTGAGGATGCTGTGGACTGACTTTTCCCCTGGTTATGCGTTTGGAGTGTGCAAAAAAATGACTTACGCTTTCGATCTGCTTGGGGTGACCCCCCTGCTTACTTTTTTTAACTACCAACAGCAATACGAACTAGACCCCCAGCGTCCCAAAGCCTATCTCGCCGCCCATCGTTGTACTTTAGATAGCTTTATCCAGGCCCTAGACACCATTCCCAAAAAGCCCCATTGGAATTGGGACGAAGTCGTCGAAACCATGGTTCACTTTTGGCTCAAACAAGAAGCGGTGGTACGCCGTTGTGAACAGGAATTACCCGATACTCCCCAAGAACCCTATTTGGTGGTGGCCCGCATTGCCAATCTTCAGGCCCTACGCCATGAATTTGAAAACTTATTCGAAGTTTAGTTAGCAAAAAAAGAGGTGGCTGCGTACCACCTTTTTTTACTATTGATTTGTAACTTGCCCTACCTAATTAAGACGTCAAACTCTAGGTCAACATCTATGTCAAATCAGACATGGCGCATATCGTTTTGGAAAATTACCCTTGCCAATTTTGGGCAACGATTTCTGCGAGGTCAACAACCCGTTGAGAATAACCCCACTCGTTGTCGTACCAAGCCACAACTTTAATTAGGTCACCGTCCATGGCGAGGGTGAGGCTACCGTCAATGGTGGAAGATACATCAGTTCCCCGGAAGTCACAGGAGACGAGGGGTTCTTCGGTGTAAGCTAAAATCCCTTTCATGTAGGTTTCAGAAGCTTCTTTCAGAACTTGGTTAACTTCCTCAGCAATGGTGGGCTTCGCTACTTGGGCAACCAGGTCAACTACGGAGACGTTGGGAGTCGGTACCCGCATGGCGATCCCGTTGAGCTTACCCTTCATTTCGGGAATAACTAAGGCAACGGCTTTAGCTGCGCCAGTAGAAGTCGGCACAATATTTTCTGCGGCTGCCCGCGCCCGACGGAGATCCCGGTGGCTGTTGTCGAGGATACGTTGATCGCCAGTGTAACTGTGGACGGTAGTCATCGTCCCTTTGACAATCCCAAAACGATCATTGAGTACTTTAACAATGGGGGCGAGGCAGTTGGTGGTACAGCTGGCATTACTGATGACATTTTGTTTGTCGTGGCCATACTGATCGGCGTTTACACCAACTACATAGGTGCCGATATGGCCGCCTTTACCAGGGGCTGTGATCAATACTTTTTGTGCACCAGCTGTAATGTGCTTAGAAGATCCTTCTTCGGTGTTGAATACACCGGTAGATTCGATCACCAAATCGACGCCCCACTCTTTCCAAGGGAGGTTGAGGGGGTTTCTGTCGGAACAGCATTTGATTACGTTGCCGTTGACAGTCAGAGAGTTGGCGTCATAATCGATTTCGCCATCAAATTTACCCAGCATCGTGTCATAACGAAGCATGTGGGCATTACTTTTGGTATCGGTGGTCGCATTGATCCCAACGACTTGGAGTTGGCTGTTTTCGCGACCAGCCCAACATCTCAAGAAGTTGCGTCCAATACGTCCAAATCCATTAATCGCTACTCTAATCACCGCGTCTTGCCCTCTATTAAAGATTAAATTGCAATAAAAGTTTTCATTTGATGACCCCAATCATATCAAAGACTGCACAATTCGATCCCCGAATTTCGGGAAACTGCCGAATTGATTTGGGAATTAAGACTTCGGTGCTACGCCTCTAGATCGATTGGCTAGACCCCAAAAGGCGATCGCCCCAAGGGATGTTTCTGCGGAATGATTTACTTGTAAATGTCCGGTAATATTGCATACTTAAATGTGTTCTGTTATCTATCGTTACCCATACCAGCGATAGAACGTGTGAGGGGAGGGATCTTTGAAAGCAGTAGATCTAAACGGAAAGCCATTCCATTTCATTGGCATTGGCGGGATTGGGATGTCTGCCCTTGCCTATGTCTTGGCCCAGAAAAAGTTACCCGTCTCTGGCTCTGACCAACGCACCAGTCACATTACAGAACGTTTGGCGGCAGTGGGTGCCCATATTTTCAGTCAGCAAGTCAAAGAAAATTTACAGGCCTTTGGAGGGGAGTCCGATGCCATTGGACATCACAACGGTTTACCCCAGGTCATTTGCTCAACGGCCATTGGTCAAGAAAATCCAGAATTTCAAGCGGCCCAATCCCTAGGCTGTCATATTTTTCATCGGTCTGATGTTTTGTCTGCCCTCGTCGCCGAATATGACAGTGTGGCGGTAGGGGGAACCCACGGCAAAACAACAACCAGTAGTTTAATCGGCTATATTTTCCTGGTGGCCGGCGTTGACCCGACTATCATTGTCGGGGGTGAAGTGGATGCTTGGGATGGCAATGCTCGCCTCGGCCAGGGTAATTATTTGGTAGCTGAGGCCGATGAATCGGACGGCACCTTGGTAAAGCTCCGTCCCCAGCTAGGGGTTGTCACAAATATTGAATTGGATCACCCGGATCATTATCAATCGCTGGATCAGGTGGTAGAAATTTTTCAAACCTTTGCCCAGCAGTGCGATCGCCTGATTGCCTGCGTGGACTGTCCCACCATCGCCACGGGGGTCGTGCCCTATCAGGTGGGCTATGGGTTACAGAATCTTGAACAAGCTGATTATTGGGCGACGGATATTCACTACGGTGCCACCTCGACCCGGGCAACCATTTGGGAACGAGGCGATCGCCTCGGAGAAATTAATCTAGCCCTACTGGGTGCCCACAACCTGAGTAATGCCCTGGGGGCGATCGCCGCCGCCCGGTGCTGTGGTGTGCCCTTTGAGCCCATTGCCGAGGCTTTAGCTTCCTTTCAAGGGGCAAAGCGACGGTTTGAAATTCGCGGTCAATACCAGGGCATTACCCTCATTGATGACTATGCCCACCACCCCAGTGAAATTGAAGTGACTCTCCAGGCTGCTCGGCTCCGGGCTGGTCAAGGGCGGCGCGTTGTGGCAATCTTTCAACCCCATCGGTACAGCCGTACCCAAGCTTTCTTTAATGAATTTGCAAAAGCTTTCAAAAACGCAGATGTGACCATAATTACTGATATTTATAGCGCAGGGGAGAAAAATGTAGATAACCTTACAGGTGAAGCCCTACAGCAGGCGATCGCCCATCAACAAGATGGTGACGTTGCCTATTACCCAGATCTCCAAAGCCTACCCACATGGTTAGCACCGCAACTGCAAACGGGGGATCTGGTACTGTTTCTGGGAGCCGGGAATCTCAACCAAACTATCCCAAGCCTCTTGGCTCAACTGTCTGCCAATGGCGACCCTGCGCTGCCCCAAGCGCCGTTGACCCAATGTTCTGCCCCAGACTAAGTGCTTTTGACCTTTGCCCCCTAGACCCGGAAATACGCCATGGTTTGCTCCCCCTCCCGTTCCCAGATTGCTGCTCCTGCGACAACCCTAGGCGACGGCACTAGCCTGATTCAAGCCCAAGTTCCCTTGGCTCACTACACCTCCTTTCGGGTTGGGGGACAGGCAGAATTTTATGCAGAACCCAGCAATCTGGCGGAAACAGAAGCCTGTTTTGAATGGTATCTCAAGCATTTATCGGGATTTCCCCTCACTATTCTGGGGGCCGGTTCTAACCTTTTGATTAGTGATAAAGGCATTCCTGGTCTCACCATCAACACCAAAAAATTGCGCTATTACCATGCCCAAGAAGACGACGGTATTCTCGTAGCCAGTGCGGGGGAACCCATTGCTCGCCTTGCTTGGAATGCAGCGAAACGGGGTTGGAAAGGTTTGGAGTGGGCCGTGGGCATTCCGGGGAGTGTTGGCGGGAGTGTAGTGATGAATGCCGGCGCTCACCAAGGTTGTGTTGCCGATCAGTTGTTGTGGCTCAAGGTGCTTGATCCCGACGGGACAATCCATCAACTCCAACCGACGGATCTCGATTACCGTTACCGCACGTCTAATCTCCAAGGGAGCGATCGCCTGGTGCTCGAAGCCGCTTTTCAACTGGAACCCGGTTTTGATAAAGCAGCGGTACGGGCAGAAACCAATCGGAATCTCCGGATGCGCAAATCGACCCAGCCTTACCATTTACCCAGTTGTGGCAGTGTTTTCCGCAATCCCTATCCCCAGGCGGCGGGCCATTTAATTGAACAAACAGGATTGAAAGGGTATCAAATTGGCGGAGCCCAGGTAGCCGAACGCCATGCTAATTTTATTGTCAATTGTGGTGGGGCGAAGGCCATGGATATTTTTCAGCTAATTCAACACGTCCAAGCCCAGGTGGAGCAGAGCTGGCAGGTTTTACTGAAACCCGAAGTGAAAATTCTGGGGGATTTTTCCTAGGCCCCGGCAGAAACTCCCCTGAAAACGTCAAATGGTGCCGGGAGATATTAAGATAGGTTACGGATTAGATGCCCTAGGGGGTCTAATCTAGACGAGACAATCACGAACATTATTATTTTGTAAAGACTATGCCACAAGGATTTGGACTCGGGAAAATGAAAGAGCTGGCCGCCGCATTCCAGCAAGCCCAAAAGGTACAGGAAGGGGCGAAAAAACTCCAAGAAGAGCTCGAAGCGATGGACATTGAAGGTACCAATGCCGATGGTTCTGTAAAAGTGATTCTCAGCGGCAACCAGGAACCACGGGGCGTAGAAATTTCCCCAGAGGCGATCGCCAAGGGTGCAGAGGAACTTTCGGCTGCCGTTTCCGAAGCCCTGACCGATGCCTATACCAAATCCACCGAAACCATGCGCACCCGGATGGAAGAGCTAACCAGTGGCCTCAACCTCCCCGGCCTTTAATTCAAAATAAACATCATTCATCTGGTGAGTTTGGGCTGCGGAAAATACTCACACCAAGACCCAATCCTTCAACTTAAAAAAACAATAATTTTTGACCCCAGGGTTTTGTCTTGGGGTTTTTTATTGTTTGATTTGATTTTTTTTAATTATGCCAAGCGCTAAGATTAGGATGACGCCTCCGTTTCCACAACGGTGTAGGTAAAGCGCAAACCCGCCCACTGGGTCGTGGAAAAAACATAATTTTCTTTATTGGGTTCTGTGCCTTCTGGGGGAACCGCTTGCAAATCGCTGAGGAGGCCTTGGATAAGGGGCAGGGATTTTTCTAGCTTCTGGGGAATGGTCTCTAAATCCCCAAAAAGTTGGGTGGCCTGGTCTTGGAAATTTTCAAAGGGGCGATCGCCAATGATCCAATAAATTGTCCACACTCCCAAGGGACGTAGCGCCGTTAATTCTAGGGGGCTGGTTGCGGTTTCTGGGGGGATCTTGAGACCTTCTTTAGCAATCAGGAGCAGTAATTCTTGTTTCGGGCTTTGGGCAAAACCTAGACAAAATAGAGGTTGCGTTCCCGTATTTTCCAATTGATATTGCCCCTTTTCTCCCACCGTAAACGTCGGTTGAGGATTAGGATTGCTCTTCGACTGCCCCAGGCTAAAGGGTGTTGTTTTTGCCGTCAGCAGGGTCGAAAAACGATCCAGACGTTGGACCGTTACTTTCAAAGGCAGTTGGGTACTGGTTTCATTGACCAACAACCGGAGCCATTTTAAGGCTAATAATTGTTCTAGGCGGGGGAGGAGTCGATTGACTGAAGATTTGATCGCTTCGTTGGTATCGCTGGCCGGCACCACACCGGGGACAATTTTGCCAGGGACGGTGGTCAATTGATAGGCTTCATCAAAAACATAATCTACCCAATCTTGGGGGTTACTGACGCTGGCGATGTTGGTCAAACTCGCAAAAGCACTGGTGGCATCTACCCGTTCGATGCGACTGAGATCCTCAGCCAGGGCAATTTTTAAGGCGAGGTTGCGGGGTAGATGGCGTTTCGTTTCTTGGATTGCTGTGCCAACGGTGACATTTTGCGTAGAAGATTTCCCTTGGCCGAAAACCCCTGCTTTGCCGCTGAGTTGGAGAATCGGTGCCGTTTCGGTACGAATTGTTAATTCACTACCGGGGGCGATCGCCTGCAAAATTTCCGGTTCAAAGCCCCCCAAATAGACTTCTAACCCCGTGGGATTTTGGCTAAAGATCTGACCCGTCGCTGGCAACGTATCGCTGGGGAGAGTGCCATAGAGGGGCGCGGTTTTGGTACCCAAAAAGGTCATTGTTGCCGGTTGCGTCTCATCCTTGGGTAAACGCACAGCAAGGTTTGTCTGGGCCGTAGTGACGGTGACCATCGGGTCATAGGCGGAGAGATATTGCCCAAGGGCCGCCGTAAACAGTCCCGTCATCACACCATTAATTTGCACTTCTGGGGTAACGCCCTCGGTGGCAGCCCACAGTTGAATCAAAGCTGATCGTCCTAACGCAAAACTAGAATTTGATTTGACAGTGGTGGTTTCGGGGGCAACAATGGGGGCGATCGCCGTTTCATCCGGATAAGTGCGGGGTCGCCAATAGGGGGCCGGGGGTCGGGAGCCAGGATCAAAACTGGTATCCAAGACGAGAATTCCTTGGGCTGGATTGAGATCTTGGATTAAGGCTTGAAAAGTGCTCAGGGCGATCGCCTCAGGGCCAGATTTCCCCGGGAGCACCAGGGCTGGTATTGGTTCTGGATCCGTTGGGTCTGTGACTAAGCGAGTACCATAGCCGCTGAAATGCACAAAAACCAGATCCTCCGGTTTCACTTTTGTCTTCAGGTCTGTTTGAAACGTTGTAAAAATACCGCTGCCACTGGCTTGATCATTACGGAGAGTGACGATGTCCGTCGCCGCAAAACCAAAACGTGATTCCAGCAAATGTTTCTGGATTTTTAGATCCTGCTGACACCCCCCCAAATTAGGCCCTTGACCATATTGATCGATGCCGATGAGCAACGCGATCTTGCGACCCCGAAATTGACTGAGAGCCTGGGCAGATTGTTTGAGATCAGATGGCCGTAAAAACGAAGAAAACCCCAGGGCACCACAGGTCAACCCCAAAGCTTGTAAAAAATCACGCCGACGCCATGCCATCCTAGTTCACTGCCTTTGAAATTCTGATATCAGCCTACCAGTACATCACTATTCCTGGCTAGAGCTATTTACCGCATTGTGTTGCAATATCTGCATCCACACCCAAGGACGGATTATATTCTTCTTTACTGTACGGGACTGACGGGACTCGAACCCGCGACCTCCTGCGTGACAGGCAGGCATTCTAACCAGCTGAACTACAGTCCCAAGTGGTTTAGGTCACTTTTAATAATATAAAGTCAGAAATTGTATATGTCAACTCCTTGGCGCAATTTTTTTAAACAATACCCGAAGCCCAGCCTTAGATAACTGCATGACGATTTTATGACATTGTTCAGGGGATTAAACGGTGGCTTTACCGAAGCGACGTTCCCGTTGTTGAAAAGCCAAGAGGGCGCGGTGGAGTTCGGTTTTGTCAAAATCGGGCCAGAGGGTAGGGGTGACATAAATTTCGCTATAGGCCATTTGCCACAACAAAAAATTACTCAGGCGCATTTCACCGCTGGTGCGGATCAAGAGATCGGGATCAGGGATGCCGTGGGTATAAAGGTGATCGTTGATCAGGGTTTCGTTGATATCGCTGGGTCGCAGTTCCCCGGCAGCAACTTTGGTGGCGATCGCCCGACAGGCTTGGACTAATTCCTGGCGGCCGCCGTAGTTGGTGGCAACGGTAAATTGAATGCCATTATTGTGCTGGGTTTGAATGACGGAGCGTTGAATTTCCGCCTGGAGGGAATAGGGTAAGGAGGTCAGATCCCCCACAAAGCGAATTTGAATCCCTTTGGCCGCCCAAATTTTAATTTCTCGCCGAAGCACCTTTTCAAACAAGGTCATCAAAAATTCCACCTCGGTGGGGGGACGCCGCCAATTTTCGGTGGAGAACGCATAGACCGTGAGGGCATGGATTCCCCAGTCCTGGCAGTAGGTGAGCATATTGCGGATTGTGTCTACCCCTTTTTGGTGACCCATAATTCTAGGTAAACCACGCTGTTGGCCCCAACGACCATTCCCATCCATGATGACAGCGATGTGTTTGGGAAGCTTTTGGGGATCGAGGTCAGCGGGCAAAGGATGAACCATAGTTACAGTCAAAGGTTAATCTTTGTGGGTGAAAGGGAGATTCAGTTGCCGAAGAAACTTGAGTAAATCTTCCCCTTGAGATTTTAGCCGACGACCCAGGTCACCTAGGGACGGCGTTACAGATTCGCGATCGCCGGTGGTGAAATATTCCGAGAGCAGTTCTTTGAGTTCATTGCTGGTGAGGGGGCGATTCAGGTTCCCCCGGTCTGCGAGGGAAATAGAACCCGTTTCTTCGGAAACCACCACACAGACGCAGTTTTCAGCTTGTTCTGTGATGCTGCGGGCGGCCAGGTGACGGGTGCCTAACTGACGGAAGCCGGATTTTTCGGACAAATGGAAGAAGACCTTTGCGGCCACCACCCGGGAGTCACGGATCAAGATCGCGCCATCGTGGAGGGGATTTTTGTCGTAGAAAATCGATTGGAGCAGTTCCTTAGAGACCTCTGCATCGATGGGGACTCCGGGCTGGGCAATGCCTTTTTTATCGATGGGAATGGCGGTGGTTTCAATGAGAATTAGCGCTCCGGTACGGGATTGGGAGAGTTCTTTAACCGATTCAACAATCCGGTCGAGCACGGTATTTTCGGAGTTCGTATTCCGCGCCTCGACGGGCCGGAGCAATTCCATGATTTTACCTTGGCCTAATTTCTCTAATAGGCGCTTCAGTTGGGTTTGGTAGACTAGGGCGATCGCCACCGCAGAGATCAACAGTAATTTATCGAGGAGAGCCGCCGCATATTCAAATTGATATATTTCTGCTGCCTTATCAGCAATCATCAACAGCAAAAATCCCCGCATCACCCAGAGGGTTCGTCGGTCTCGAATGGCAAAAACCGCCACATACACTAAGAACAATGTCAGCGCAATATCCGCAATGTCAAACAGCCAATCTGGCATCCTCTATTACCGCTACTCCAGCACAACCAACAACTTGCCATCAGACTCTATCATGTCATGGCGGGGGTAACCTTGGGCAAAGAAAAACGGGGTCAGCGATCGCCTCAATGTGGCCACCCCATCTACCCCGTTCCCCAAAATGTTTAACCAATGAAAAGAGATCAGCCTTGACGTAGCCGCTCCGGTAAACAATCTTGACGCACTAAATCCTCCAAGGTTTCCCGACGGATAATCAGTTGGGCCTCCCCTTCATTCACCAGTACGGCTGCCGGGCGACCGATGCGATTGTAATTCGAGGCCATACTGTAGTTATAGGCTCCCGTCGCCAGCACCACAAGGATATCCCCCGGTTGGGGCGTGGGCAGTTGGGCATCCTTGATCACCACATCCCCCGACTCACAATGTTTACCCGCTACCGTGACTGTTTCCTCGCAGGGGGCCGACAGGCGATTAGCAATGACCGCCCGGTACAGAGATTGGTAGGTAATCGGACGGGGATTATCAGACATGCCGCCATCCACAGAAACGTAGGTACGAATTTCTGGCACAACCTTACGGCTCCCGACGGTATAGGCCGTAACGCAAGCACTGCCGACGAGGGAACGACCCGGCTCTACGATCAATTTTGGTAGCGCAATCCCATGGCTCCGGCAGGCGGCTTCGAGGGACTGGGCAACATTTTGCGACCAGGCTTCAATGCTGGGGGGGTCATCGGATTCGGTATAGCGAATCCCTAAACCGCCGCCAAGGTTGAGAATTTCTGGGTTTAAGCCATAGTCAGCGGCTTTTTTGTACCAACCAGCGAGGACATCACCGAGATCTTTGTGGGGTTGTTGTTCAAAAATTTGCGACCCAATGTGGGCGTGGAGGCCAATACAGTTTAAAAATTCAGCCTGGCTCACCAGGGCAAAGGCCGCTTCAATTTGGTTCGGGTCAAAGCCAAATTTGCTATCTAAATGCCCAGTGCGGATATATTCGTGGGTGTGGCACTCGATACCGGGGGTGAGGCGCAAAATAATCTTGGCCGTTGTTTGGCGATCGCCCGTGAGTGCCTTGAGCAATTCCAGCTCAAAGAAATTATCAACAATGATCGTCACCCCTTGGTCGAGGGCAAAATTCAGCTCCTCGCGGGATTTGTTATTGCCATGGAAATAAATTTTTTGCGGGCTGACTCCAGCTTTGAGGGTTGTGTAGAGTTCTCCCCCAGAAACCACATCGAAGCCTAACCCTTCACTGTCAACAATGGCGCAGATGGCCATGCAGCTCCAGGCCTTAGATGCATAAATCACGAGGGATTCACCACCGTAATATTTTTGGAAACTGTCGCGGTATTGACAGCAGGTGGTTCTCAGGGTGTATTCATCGAGGATATATAACGGAGAACCATATTGCTTGACCAATTCAGTCACATCGCAGCCTCCCACCACTAAGTGATCCTGGCCATTTACGGTGCTGGTCAGGGGCATTAACGCTTGGTTGGGAGACAGGCCATCTGGATTTTGGGGCAAATATTGTCGACCTGTATTGTCAGTGGAGGCTGCGGTTAACATAAGCAATTACTTTGTGGTTATCTTTTACTAGATTCAATAGAATCATAGGTAAATAAGGATACCGAAAAAATAATCACCCTTGCTATGGAAATGGCGGCTATTTGTCTAAATTTTCATTGGCGTTGGTAGTTGTCGTTTGATCACCATCCCGGCCCGTCGTCGTATTGGTATTTTCACCGCTGCTCGAAGTATTGTTGACATTCGAAGCTCCACTTTCACTGACACGGACTCGAATGGTACTACCATTCTTAGTTTTGATGGTAATTTCTGTACCATTTCTTCCTTCAGATACAGTCATCGAGCCACCGTTAAATTCCTGGGCCATGGCATTGTGACTAAATCCCAAGAGGGAGCCACTACACAGAGCGACAACTGCCATACTTTTTAAGGTAATTGCTTTGAGAGTTCTACTTTTTTTTGCATCGTTTGTGCGTGAAATCTGCTGTCATTGTACAAATGGATAAAAAAACCGTTTAACAATTTTTATAAACTAATTGTCTTTGCTACCGAGAGAGGATGATGGATGATTATTTTCGGCACCACGATAAACATAAAAATTTAATGATTTAACCTGGTGTCTTTCAATTTTTCTGCTGTTCGCATTTGATAAACTTTTCAAGTATTTTTATGAGTGAGTGGTGAGATTTGTGAGTGCAGTTGCTTTATCGGTGCAGGCCCTGACAGAACAAACACTGCCCCAGGCATTGATTTTAGATCAATTATGTTTTGGTGGCCTTTGGTCTAAGGATGGTTATCTACGGGAGCTAGAAAGTCCAAATAGTACCTTGCTGATTGTGCCGGCTCCCCATGATCCAAATAAATTATTGGGATTGGGTTGTCTCTGGGCGATTGTCGAAGAAGCTCACATTACGCTGATGGCAGTTCATCCGGAAGTGCAACGGCAGGGCTTGGGACAACTCATTTTGTTGGGTTTGCTCCGGGATGCTTGGTTACGGGGTTTAGAACGGGCGACCCTCGAAGTCAAAGAATCCAATCAGCGGGCGATCGCCCTCTATGAAAAATTTGGTTTTACCCTGGCCGGACGCCGTAAAGGGTACTACCAAGACACCGGAGAAGACGCCCTGATCATGTGGCGCAAGGGTTTAGATCAGCCCGAATTTACTGTCCAATTAGAAGCCTGGGGAGCGACCATTGCCCAACGACTCCAGCAAAACCACTGGTTTTGGTCTCTCGATGCTTAGAAATGCTAAAGGTTATCTCTGTCCACAAAAAAACCCCATCTCACCGAGAGACAGGGCACATTGCCTAGACAAAAAATGTGATTTAAAAAGAATTTTTAAAACAAGGGCCGCAACAGATCTTAAATGACCGTACCGTCGGGAATAACGGCGTTCTTTAGTACCACTGTAATGCCGCTGCGAATGTAGTAGCCAAGCTCCTCACGGTTGGACTCCTCCACATTTTCCTTATTGACGATCATCACGTTTTTACCGATGCGTGCATTTTTATCGACGATCGCCCGGCGAATCGTTGTACCTTCACCAATCCCAATGGGAGGCTTGCCACGACGGAGACAATCCTGGCGCTTCTCATAGGGCTGATAATAATCTGCGCCCATGATCATCGTATCTTCGATAGTGCAGTCCGCTTCGACACGGGTGCGAATGCCAAGAACTGAGTGGTGAATGCGGCAGTTTTTAATGATGCAACCTTCGCTGATCATCGATTCTGTCACGTCAGCGTTGAGCACCTTCGTCGGCGGTAAGTAGCGCGCCCGGGTGTAGATGGGAGCCTTTTCGTCATAGAAACTAAAGGGTGGGATCGGCTGCTTCGTCAAGCCAAGGTTTGCTTCATAGAACGCTTCGATGGTCCCAATGTCAGCCCAATAATCATCAAAGAGATAGGCCTGAACGTTGTAGTCCTTGGCCGCATCAGGAATAATTTCTTTCCCGAAATCGGTTTTATCTTTGCCTTCTTTGAGTAGATCGAGGAGTACTTGTTTCTTAAAGACGTAGATCCCCATCGACGCAATGTAGGGCTTTTCTTTCGCCTGCTCTGGATCGAGACCCAAGGACTGGGTATCCACCTGCATCGCCTTAAGGGCTTCACCAGTGGGCTTTTCACTAAAGTCCACGACACGACCATTGGCATCAATTTTCATCAACCCAAAGGCGGGGGCTACTTTTTCGCCCACGGGAACCACAGACAGGGTGATGTCTGCCCCAGTGTCACGGTGGCGCTGGATAAATTCACGGTAATCCATACGGTAGAGGTGATCACCGGAGAGAATGATGTATTCATCGACATCCCAGTCTTCTAGAAGCCAACTGTACTGTCGGACAGCGTCGGCGGTGCCTTGGAACCAATCGGGATTTTCTTTAGTTTGTTGGGCTGCGAGTACTTCGGTAAAGCCTTCGGTGAAGCCGGTAAAGTTGTAGGTTCGACTAATGTGACGATTTAAAGATGCTGAATTAAATTGGGTTAAAACGTAGATTTTATGAATTTCAGAATTAATGCAATTGCTAACAGGAATATCAATGAGACGATATTTGCCTGCTAGAGGTACTGCGGGCTTAGCTCTGAGTTTTGTTAGCGGATATAGGCGAGTACCTGCGCCGCCGCCAAGTATGATTCCTAGGACTCGTTTCACAAAAAAGACCTCACGACTGCCTTTGACCTCTGTGTCAAGTGTATGACTGGAGGGGGGATCTCGAAAAGTAACAATTCAAACTTTTTCGGGATTTTTTCCCCAGAATCCATCATAGGTCTGATTTTCACCGACGTCATTTTAAGATTTGGGAATCGTTTATTTAAGGGCGATCGCCGCCCCCAGAGATCCAGTGGGGGATCGTGGTAATCCCCTGCAAATTCTGCGTAATGCCCCTTCCATCTCCTTTGGCAACCCTGATAAAATGGGCTTCTAGTTTTTTATCTTCTAAGCTTATTTTCCCTAATGGTTTCCCCAAATCCTCGCCTGACCCTCGGTGTGAATATTGACCATGTTGCAACGATTCGCCAAGCGCGACGCACGGTAGAACCAGATCCAGTGGCGGCGGCAACCTTAGCAGAACTGGGGGGAGCCGACGGGATTACGGTACACCTCCGGGAAGACCGGCGGCATATCCAAGACCGGGATGTCAAAATCCTACGGCAGACGGTGCAGTCCCACCTGAATTTAGAGATGGCCCCCACGGCGGAAATGGTGGCGATCGCCTTAGACATCAAACCCGACTACGTGACCCTCGTCCCCGAAAAACGCGAGGAAATCACCACGGAAGGAGGGATCGACATCGTGGGTAATTTTGCCCGGTTCAAAGAGGTGGTTGAACAACTCCAGGGGGCCGGGATTCCCGTCAGTTGGTTTATCGATGCTGAGCTAGAGCAAATCGAAGCGGCCCAGAAAACCGGGGCGCAATTTATCGAGTTGCACACGGGGAAATATGCCGAGGCCCAGGACTCAGATCAGCAGCAGGCAGAATTGGCGACCCTCAAAACTGGGGCAAAACAGGCGATCGCCCTGGGGTTACGGG
This sequence comes from Picosynechococcus sp. PCC 8807, assembly GCF_001693295.1. Lineage (NCBI taxonomy): Bacteria > Bacillati > Cyanobacteriota > Cyanophyceae > Chroococcales > Geminocystaceae > Picosynechococcus > Picosynechococcus sp. PCC 8807. The sequence continues at coordinate 103,505 of NZ_CP016483.1, read as the reverse complement.
TCAACGCCGGCCATGGCTTAACCTATCGTAATGTTTACCCCGTCGCTTGTATCGAAGGCATGGAAGAGTTAAACATCGGGCATACCATCATCAGCCGGGCTGTGTTGGTGGGCCTAGAACGGGCCGTGCGGGAGATGAAGCTTGCCATGTGGGGACAATTGTAGGGTATCTTTACTGGAACAAAAACAGTTATAAATCTTTCTATATTGAACAAGTGATGACGACCTATCATTTTGCCCTGGCCAGCCAAAAATTTCTCTTTGAAGAAGAACCCTTCGAAGAAGTAATCAAAGAACGCATCCGCCACTACGAAGAACAAGGCAAAGAACGGGATTTTTGGGTAGTGGAGAATCCAGCCTTTATCAACGCTCCTAGCCTTAAAGAAGCCAGCGAAAAGACCCCCAAACCCTGTGTGGCGATCATCTCCACGAAGAAGCAATTTATTACTTGGTTAAAATTACGGTTGGAGTACATCTATGTCGGCGAATTTGAGGCTCCCTCTGAGGAAATTCCAGAGCCCCTCAAGTCCCTAGCCGCCTAGACTCCCCTATTCTTTCTGGCGTGTGAACTTATGATGGGCAATTTCTGGCAACCGTTGATTAGGCTTGGGCGTGCTGCTTGCATCGGGAGTATTGCGGCGATCGCCTTTGTCCCCCCCAGTATTGCCCAGCGGGGTTTATCTCAATGTCAGCCGCCCCAGGGCGCAGAGTTTTTGGTATTGGTATTTACCCCATCCCAACCCCTCCAGGCGGAAGTGCGCAATCAAGTGAGTCAAACCCTCCCGGAAAACCAACAGGCGGTGGTTTGTGAATACGATGGCAATGTTCTCAGTCGGGTCGGGGGCTTTACGAGCCTCGAAAACGCGACCCAGTGGGCCGAATATTTTGGGGAAGCGGTGGGTTTGCCCTTGATGGTGATCACCCCAGTAGATAGTGATTTGGCCCTAGAAACCAGCCAAGCGCCGACTATTCCCCCCATGACAACGGCGATCGCCCCCGATGTGGTGGTCGAAACAACCGGGACACCAACCCGTAACGTTGCTCTGCCCCCAGCCCAGCCCCAGGCAGAAACAAAATCGACGCCTCCCCCCGCAACCCAAGGGCCAGCTAACTTCCGACCCCAAGGACTCCGGGGGGGATTCGGGGTGCTGGTAGAATACGGCGGGAATTTGGCGATCGCCAATCAGTTGCAGCGTTTAATGGGGCAAAATATTGGCCTGGTCGCCTATGGGGGACGCGGTTATCTGCTGGCGGCCCACACCGCAGATTCCGCCCGGATCACCGAATTGTTAAATCGTCTCAATCAAAATGGCCTCGGGGCGATCGCCGTTCCAGCCGATCAAGTCATTCTGCTGAAGGCCGACATTAGCCTTTGATTTGTTTTTTTTGAAAAAGTTTATGACCTCTATCCACGTCCAAGTCCCTGCTACCACTGCCAATATTGGCGCCGGGTTTGACTGCTTAGGCGCTGCCCTTAGTCTCCATAACCAGTTCCAATTTCGCCTTGCGGGGGAAAGGGAGCCATTTTTCAGCCTCGAACTCGTCGGTGCGGATGTGGAAACCCAGAAGCTCGAAGCCACAGCCGACAATCTGCTCTACCGTGCCTTTGCGAAAGTCTTTGCAAGCCTCGGCCAGCCTGTTCCCCATGTAAATATTGCCATTGATCTCAAAGTGCCTTTATCCCGTGGGTTGGGCAGTTCCGCGACGGCAATTGTGGGCGGCTTGGTGGGGGCCAATGCCCTGGCCGGATCTCCTCTGAGCCAGCAGGAAATTATGAACCTCGCCATCGAAATGGAGGGCCACCCCGATAATGTGGTGCCTGCCCTACTGGGGGGCTGTCAACTGTCGGTAAAACATCAGCAGGATTGGGTGATTTGTCCTTGGGTTTGGCATAAAAATGTGGTGCCTGTGGTGGCGATCCCTGATTTTGAGCTGTCCACGGAAGAAGCCCGCGCCGTTTTGCCCCAACAGTACGCCCGGGCCCAGGCAATTTTCAATGCGTCGCGGTTGGGTTTGTTGCCCCACGGGTTAGCGCAAAACAAGGCTGAATATTTAACGGCAGCCCTGGATGATCAAATTCATCAGCCCTACCGAAAAAACCTGATTAAAGGCTATGACCCAGTGCAACAAGCCGCGATCGCCGCTGGGGCCTATGGCATGGTGATCAGTGGCGCTGGCCCGACGTTATTAGCGCTTGTGGCGCCAGAAAATGCCCCCAAAGTCGCAACGGCGATGCAAACGGCTTGGGAAGAGATTGGTGTAAAGGCGATCGCCCATGTTTTAGATATTGACCAACGGGGCACAGTCATCCTTTAGAGAGTGGATTACGAGACTCGACAATTAACGGGAAAATTCAGGTTTAACGCTGCTGGGTCATGGCGATCACTGTTGCAACCGTCAGATTTTTGATTGCCCCTAGAGTCGGTAAAACGTTATCGCCAGCGTAAATAATGGGTAGCTCATCCTGTTCCCAAACCCAAACCCGTTCCCGCTGAATATCAATTAACCAAGCCAATTCTGTTCCTTGCCCCAAACAATGCAGAATTTTGTTTTGGAGATCGAGGGTGCTCTGGTCGAGGGAGCGAATTTCAATTAGCCAGTCCGGCGCTCCCTGTAATGGGCCATCTTCTGTTAATCTCTCTGCTTTGGCGACCACAATATCCGGCACAGGCGACAGGGGCGGCACAATACAACGCAATTCCTGAATCGCTTCATACTGGGTAGTTTGCTGGTTAATGGCGTTTACCAAATTGCGCTGGAGACGGGAGTGGAATAGAGACGGCATCGGCTTTTGTTTTGCAGACCCAAACAGAAATTCCCAAGCAGGGGAAGCTTCGATATTTTTCTGATGTAAAAAATCCTCTAATTCAGTCGCGATGGGTTTAGGAATCTGGGTCATGGGCTTGGGTTAGCAATGATGACTGGATTAAATGTGGCCCTAAGAAATTCCCTTAAGGAATTCCTGGGTTTTTTGCCAGAGGGTTTGGACAGATTCTTTGAGTTGCATTTTGCGGTCCCATTTCTGAAATTCCGTTTCGTAATCGGTGCCGCTAGTTTGCCACAGTCGCCAACTGCGTAGGGTAAAAAACAGCCCCCACAGCAGCAGCACATACAGAGACCAGGAAGGATGTCCGGTATCGAGGGTATCTAGGCCAACGAGGAAGCTGTTGACGATACCAAAACGGATCGCGCGGTTTTTGAGGCGTTGACGGCGATATAAATTGAATTCTTGCTTTTTGCTGGTTTCAACCTTGAGGTCGAGCCAAGTCTGTTCGGCGGCGACGAGGTCGGTTTGGGGAATGCCCAGGTCAGCGGCAATTTCTTCGAGTTGGCTGCGGGTCAGTTCGCCATCGGTATCCCGGCGGGCTATCGCCAATTGGAGAATGGCTTGGATATCTTCAGCTTGATAGGTGTCGGGCCCTTGGGGTGCGCTCATCGATGCATCGCAACGGAATGGTTTTCTTCCATTATGCCGAATGATTTTCCTCTGCGACGGGGGCGATCGCCCCAAATTCGGCTAACAGCGTTTGGGCTTGGCTTGGATTGCAATAGATCAATTCCAATAATTCATCGGGACTGATCTTGAGCAATTTGGCATAGAAGCCCACTTCTCCCATCACACGCGCTTCCCCCTGGCGCAGGTACATAGATAGGCAATGGTGGGCTTGGGTTTCCACAGCCCGGCCTGTCCGAAAAAAAGCAAGGGCATGGAGTAGACGGTCTTCGTAGGGGGCGAGGGGAGGTAGGGAAAGAGGTTCGGGATGTTTCATCTTGAACTGTGCGAAATATTCTTAAACTTTAGAATTTTTGGGCATAGCGATCGCCCGTGCGCCCCAAGGCAAATTTGAGGGATGTACCAATTTTGGCATTGCCCTGGGTGAGAAAAATAAAGAAAGAAAACAGAGCCAACCCAGCGGCGATCGCAAAAATCCCTTGATAACCGACGGTCTGGGTCACGGTGCCGAGCAATAAACCCGCCAGGGCGATTCCCACATCAAAGCCGCCAATACAAATAGAATAAACCTTTCCCCGCTCCGCACTGGAGGAACGATCCGACATCAGGGCAATCATCATCGGCACCAGCGTACCCGCTCCTAAACCTTCTACCGCCCCTGCCAAGACAAACCAATTTGTCCCGCTGGCGTTGGTGAGGATCAGCATCGTTGCGGCGTAACAGAGCAGACTGCCGCTAATAAACAAACCCCGCCCCAAAGTATCCGACGCCCGACCCACGAGGATACGACTGCTAAAACTGGAAATGGCCGCCGCCCCATAGAACAGTCCGGTATTGAAATTTAAGCCCAGTTCCCGAATGTACAGGGGAAGAAACGTCACTAAAACGCCGAATACCAAGCCAATGCAGAGCATAATCAAGGAAGGAATGTAGAGCCCCTTATGGCGAAACAGTTCCGGGTAATCGCGGTTGGTTTCCCCTTGGTTGGGCGTCAGGGAATTTTTATCAATGGCGATCGCCTGGGGATTAGATTCTTTAGTTTGACTAGCCAGGAGCAAAGCCCCCACCCCACACAGACCCGACACCGCAAAGATCCACGGGTAATCGACGACCCCCAAGAGATAGCCCCCCAAGACTGGCCCAATGGACATCCCCACCGGAATCGCCAAACTCATGTAACTGATCACCTCCCCCCGGTTTCGTTCTGGAGCCAAATCCACTACTAGAGCACTGTAACCCGTCGTAAAAGCGGCGATACTAATGCCATGGAAGGCTCGCCACACCATCATCTGGGGAATCGAATTTAAAAAAATATATCCCCACGGGGCGATCGCCACCACCACAGCGCCAATGAGGATTACCCGTTTGCGACCCTGCTCATCGACCATTTTACCGAGGCGAGTGCGGGCCAAAAGCAGACCGATGGCAAAGCAACCCATCACAAAGCCCACCTGCTGATCCGTTGCCCCCAAATCTTGGATATAGGCCGGGAGCACCGGTAATAAACTGGTCATACTCAACCAAAATCCCAGGGCCGCCAAAAATAACAAGCCCAAATTCCAGCGCATTTCCGACTGGAGCTGCAAAAAAACCTTCACCTAAATTTCCCTAACAATTGCTTGAACACATGACATATCTTTTCAAATTGTAAAGGGATGTTAACGAAGTTGGGGCCGGAGACCCTTGGCAAAATGCGTTAGATTTTTAAAACGTATAACCCTACTCGTCCTCTGCAAAACCCACCATGGTGCTGTTTAAAGTCCCCCCCAGCTATACCCTTTCCGAAAATCTCGTCACCACCGAAAGCGTCTATTGGAACCGCCGCAAATTTATCAAAACTCTCCTGGGGGCTGGGGTGGGCATTGGTCTAGCGAGTTGTCAGTCCCAGGATCAGCAGTACAGCGCCCTCCGTGAAACTTTAGATTTGCCCAAACTAGACGCGATTAAAAATCCCAACTTCCGGAAAATTGGCGATCGCCCCATCACCAAAGAACTCTTTGCGGGTCAGTACAATAATTTCTACGAATTTGGCGGCACCAAAGGCATCTGGCAAAACGCCCAAAATCTCCCCACTAAGCCCTGGCAAGTAGAAGTGGGCGGCCTCGTGAACAACCCCCAAACCTATGACATCGACGACCTGAAAACAAAATTTCCCATCGAAGAACGCATCTACCGCTTCCGTTGCGTCGAAGCCTGGTCGATGGTGCTGCCCTGGATTGGCTTCCCCATGCGCGAATTAATCAAAGCCGTCGAACCCAAGACCCAAGCAAAATTTGTCCGCTTCACCAGTTACTACGACGAAAATGTTACCTATGGCCCCAGTTTCCACCTGGGGAATCTGCCCTGGCCCTACACCGAGGGATTGCGCATTGAAGAGATGAATAACGAACTCGCTTTCTTTGCTCTGGGAATCTATGGCCACGATTTGCCGAAACAGCATGGTGCGCCTCTGCGCATGGTCATTCCCTGGAAATACGGCTTCAAGGGGGCAAAATCCATCGTCAAAATCGAATTCCTTGCCGAACAGCCCGCCACCTACTGGAACACCATCGACGGCCACGAGTACAAATTTGAAGCCAACGTCGAGCCAAATGTGCCCCATCCCCGCTGGTCCCAGGCCACCGAAAAATTTATTGGCAATACCCCAGAATTTAGCTGGGAAATGAAGGAAACCCTACCCTACAACGGCTACGGGGAATACGTCGCCAGCCTCTACAGTTAGAAAAAATGACGCACCACTTACCAGGGCAAAATCTCCCCATTGGCGTGCCAAAACGTGCCTGTATTATCGAGATTTAGTGCTTCAATGCGGGCCAACAATCCTTTGACTGCCACAACGGGGCTAATGCCATCTTCCCGGAAATTAATCATCCGCGTTTTCACGAGGCCAGGGTGTAAAATACCCACCGCAATTCCCCTGGGTTTGAGATCGATCGCCAGGGATTTTCCGGCCATGGAAAGGGCGACTTTTGACATTCGATAGCCATAGGAACCGCCGGAGGTATTGTCTTCGATGGAACCCATGCGACTGGTCATCAGGATAATTTTCGAACCAGATTTAAGATTCGCTAAAAGGGCTTGGGTGAAACGCAGCGGGGCGATCGCATTGACTTCAAATTGACGGCGAATACTGTCAACATCTAGCTCATCCAAATCGACCCGTTCTAAAATCCCGGCGTTGTTAATCAAGACATCAATAGTTTCTCCCTGGAGATCTTGGGCAAGCTGCTTGACGGCATCGGGATTCGTCAGATCCACGTCTGCTTTTACCGTTACACCCAGTTGCAGCAGTTCCTCAGAGGGCGTCCGACAAACGGCAATCACGCGATCGCCTTGGGCGTTGAGTTGACGGCAATATTCCAGGCCGATGCCCCGGTTTGCGCCAGTAACGAGATAGGTTGACATATTCTTGAATATTTGTTTTGAGACAACGATTTGCAGTGTGGCAAGCTCTATTGGGAAAGTCAAATTTAAAACGAGATTCTCTACAAATACCCGAGGGAAATTTGACCAGGGGGAATTTTTACAATGCTACTGGCACCGGGAGCGCTAAGTTTAACCAGGAGTTCGCCCTTTTGATTGACCCCGGTAATGATCCCTTGATGGCCTTCGTAGGTGATTATTTCGCCTAGGTTTTTGAGATGTTTTAAATAGCCCGGCAATATATGTTCAATTGAATTTCGAGCTAGTTTTTGCGTCCCCTTTAGAATTCCGGCAATGACCAACGCCGCAAGGCGATCGCCTTTAATTTTTAACTCCCCTTGCCAGAATTGTTCGAGGTTAATACCTGTTGGTGGAACGGGATTTTGGTAATTAATGCCGACTCCGACCACAGCCGCACTAATTTTCCCCTGGGAGACTTTCGTTTCGGTTTTAATCCCCCCCAGTTTCTTGCCTTGCAGGAGAAGATCATTGGGCCATTTAATTTGTACGGGAAGCCCTTGCTGTTGGAACATTTCGACAATGCCCCAAACGCTGGCTAGGGTTAAGCCATAGGCAAATTGGGGGTCTAATTTTATGGGCAACAAGACCGACAAATATAATCCCCCTGGTGCGGAAATCCAGGTGCGTCCCCACTGGCCTCGCCCCGCTGTCTGGGTTAAGGCGATCGCCACCCTAGGCATTGTGTATTGTGCTTGATACCGTTGCCACAGGAGCGTATTGGTCGAGTCAAGCTCCGGGAAAACTTCGATGGGAAGTGTCGTTTCACAGGCAAGAAGATCGCTTAAGGCCCCTTGAATCGCGTCAGGATGAAACACAGTCAGTAAATATTTTTATCGCTTTTCTCAAATAGCGTACCTTGCAGCGTTCCTCACCCCAGGAATTTGCTAAAGTGAAACGCCAGCGTTCTTTTTCGGAAAGTTTCATCTGCCCATGGTTGCTAGCCCCGCATCTCCCCAAATGACCCACCGCACCGTCCTCAAAAATGGCATTACCCTAATTGTGACGGAAAATCCTGTGGCAGACTTGGTGGCAGCGCGCTTATTTTTTCCCCAGGCGGGCGGACGGTGGGAATCCCTCGACCAAGCGGGCTTATTTCATCTCTTGGCGGCAGTAATTACGAAGGGAACAAGCCGTTACAGTGCCGTCGAAATTGCCGAACAAATCGAATCTATCGGCGCGAGCCTCGGCGCGAGTGCGTCCAACGATTATGTGGCCCTGAGCCTCAAGACAGTCACAAAGGATTTTTATACAATTTTCAAGCTAGCAGCAGAAATCCTCCGGGAACCGACTTTCCCCTCCGAAGAAGTAGAGTTAGAGCGCAAAATTACCCTACAAAATATCCGTTCCCAAATGGAGCAGCCCTTTAATGTGGCCTATGACCTCCTCCGGAGCCAGATGTATCCCCAGCATCCCTACGGCCAATCTATTTTAGGGACGGCAGAAACGGTGGCGCGATTCACGGCTGCAGATTTACAACAGGCCCACCAAACCCATTTCCGGCCAGACAATTTGGTGATTAGCCTCTCCGGTCGGCTGACCCTCGAACAGGCAGAGGCAATCGTGGAACAAACCTTGGGGGATTGGCAAAACCCGACAACGCCGCTACCAAGCTTAGAAATTGCGCCCCTACAGCCCCAGGGAGGGGTGTGGACAAAGGAAAAAGAGAGTCAACAGGCGATCATTATCTTGGGTTATCTGACGGGAACGGTGGCCGATGATGATTTTTTTGCCTTGAAACTCCTCAGCACTTATTTGGGTAATGGACTATCTAGTCGGCTGTTTGTGGAATTGCGAGAAAAACAAGGGCTTGCCTATGACGTGTCGGCGTTTTTTCCCACGCGCTTGAGTCAATCCCAATTTATTACCTACATTGGTACGGCCCCCCAAAATACGGCGATCGCCTTGAATGGATTACACCAAGAAATCCAACGGCTGGTGACGGCTCCCCTGTCGGAAGCGGATTTGCAAATTGCGAAGAATAAACTCCTCGGCCAGTATGCCCTGGGGAAACAGACCAATGCTGAATTGGCACAAATTTTTGGCTGGTATGAGAGCATTGGCCTCGGCATCGACTTTGATCAAGCTTTCCAGCACCACGTCGAAAAGATTACAACGACGGAAACCCACCAGGCAGCCCAACGTCATTTTCACCATCCCTATGTGTCGGTGGTGGGCTCCCAAACGGCCCTTTCCCTGATCGAAGATCTTCAGCTATCGTAAAAGGCGATCGCCTCCTAAACATCATGAAGAAAATCATCATGTCTGTGCGTCAAACCGTTTTAAATTTAGGTCTATCGACAGCCTTGATTTTGTCGAGTAGCCTCGGTCTTAGCCCCCTGGTCAGCGCCCAATCCCCCCGACCAGAATTGCGCATTGGTAGTACGGGGACTGTAGTTCAGGAACTGCAAACCACCCTCCGGTTACTGGGTTACTACAGCGGCGAAACCACGGGTACCTATGACGAAGCTACCGTGATCGCAGTCTACCAATTTCAAAAGGCGGCCCAAATCCCCCAGACCGGAGTCATGGATCGCACCACTTGGGAGACATTATTTCCGATTTCGGCGGCGAATTTACCCGTTGCTGAGGAACAAGCCCCAACTCCAACAGCCAGTAGCCCAACAACAGCCCAGAACGAACCCCCCGCAACCCCAGCCCAGGAAGTAACTGATGCCGAGGCAACTCCCAGCTCCAGCACAAATCAGACGGCCACCAGCACAGATCCAGATACACTGCCCCTGTTAAAGGAAGGCATGGAAGGGGATTCGGTGAAACTCTTGCAAACTCGCCTGCAAGCATTGGGCTATTACACAGGCCGTGTCGATGGTATTTTTGGCCCGAATACTCGCATCGCTGTCATTGCGGCCCAAACTGCCTTGAAATTAGATGGAGATGGCATTGTTGGTGCTCAAACCTGGCGTAAGTTACTAAACTAACATTGAAATCAATTTCAAACGAAAGGCTTTAAAACTAACTAAATACTTACCGTAAACCGTTATTTTTTAATATTTATGGAATTTACAATTACTGTGCCGACAATCGCCTGTGAAGTCTGCGGTCAAACCATTACAAAAGCCATCCAAAATCATGATCAAAAGGCCCAAGTTGCCGTCGATGTTCCTAGTAAAGTAGTTTCGATTCAAACGACGCTTTCTGAAACTGCCTTAAAAAACATTATTACCGAAGCAGGCCATACTCCCGCCTAGAAAAGAAATTCCGATGGAAAGCCAATTGCCTTGGCGATTAAGACTAGGCCGTTACCTCGATGATTTTGACAGTGGCACAGGCCGCCTCCTCAATTTGGCTTTGTGTGGACTAATTTTCATTTCGTCGGGGATTTTTGTGGCGCAAACCTATCCTTTGCCAACGGTTTGGGCACAATATTTGGATTATTTAGATACAGGTGTTTTGATTTTATTTGCCGTGGAATATTGCTGTCGCTGTGTGGGCGCCGCTGAACCTCGGAAGTTTATTTTTAGCTTTTTTTCCTACCTTGATCTGTTGGCGATCGCCCCGTTATTTTTCGGCTTCCTCGACATTCGTTTTGTGCGGCTGTTCCGCTGGTTTCGATTACTACGCTTGATCCGATTTTTTCGCCTAGAAATCTCGATTTTCAAGATCAAGGCCGAAGACAGCATTATTCTCAGCCGAATTCTCCTGACCTTATTTACAATTATCTTTGTTTATTCTGGCCTGATTTATCAAGTCGAACATGATATTAACCCTGCTGTTTTTGGCAATTTTTTAGATGCTTTGTATTTTGCCGTGGTGACGATGACTACAGTGGGTTTCGGCGATAAAACGCCCATTTCAGACATTGGCAAAGTCGTAACTTTAACCATGATTCTCACGGGGATTGCGGTGATTCCTTGGCAGTTAGGGGATTTAGTACGCCAGTTTCTCAAAAGTGCGAATCAACAGGAAATCGACTGCACAAAATGTGGTCTAGCTTTTCATGATCAAGATGCTCAATTTTGTAAGCGATGTGGCACAGCCCTCCGGCAAAATCAATTAAATTAGCATTCAGCGACATTGCTCAATAAAAGATCACAAAAAATTGGCGATCGCCCCAGGAATTCCTATGATGAAACCATCGTTATTTTTTTGAGTTTAAACTAACAGAATGTCAACGCCCCTTACTCTCAATTTATTACAAGGTTCTGTCACCTTTCGGTTCACTAGCACTGCCGCCCAAACCCTCAAAGCAGAAATCGATCAACTGATGCACAGCATGAAGGCGATCGCCGGCAATAGTAACCCCAAAGGCCGTCCCCAGCCCCAAGAATCCATGAATTATCAGTACACCGGGGACATTTTTTTAGAGATTTTTTGCAATCCGAATATTTACCCCAGTCCCTTCGCCGCCAAGGTATTGATTACCCTCCGGGATGATCGGATTCGGCTCACCAGCGAAGCAGAATTACCCCGTTTAATCGAAGATTTAGAGAATTATCTGGCCCAGGCCGATTAGTGTGAAAGATAACAGCGATTTTTGTGGCGGTGCGCTAGGCTAAACATAAATAATGCAATTTTCTAGTCCCATCTCAATCCCTCAAGCGAGAAAACTGTTGCCATGAGTACATCCACAAACTTCTTTGAACTGTTTCAAAAGGGCTTCCATGTCACCGTTGGGGCCGCTGCTACCTTAGTCGAAACGATCCAAGATCCCACCAAACGGGAAGTGACAATTTCTGAATTTCGCACAGAGCTTCAAAATCGCGCCGAAGAATGGTCAGAAAAAGGTGAAATGACCGAGCAAGAAGCCCGTAAATTCCTCGAAAAAATCTTCCAGCAAGACAAAGCCGCCAGGGAACCCGGTACCCAAGAAATCGTGACCACGGCAACGGAAGTAAAAGATAGCGATCTGCAAAACGAACTAAAGAACCTAACAGATCAAATTGTCACTCTCAAAAGCGAGCTTGCGGCGCTCCGTCAGGACAAACAAGAAAACGAACCAAACTAGGCATCGAGTGCGGAGCTGTCGGTAAATCTTACGTGAGTCCAACCGCTTGGGGCAGTTAAAATTGCTGCCCTATTTTTTTGTCTATTCCCTAGAGCAAGAATGACGAGATCAATTAATCGTTTAATCGTTCTCCCATCGCTCTGCCCCTAACAAATCCCCGATGCAGTCCCGGAGAAGAAAGCCACAGCGTTCTAGCTCGACTTCGATGCAGTGCCACTCGCGGGGAGGGATATATTCACAAAGGCTATAGAGGGGCTGTTGACGACTGATGCGATTTTGTTCGACTAATTGTTTTACTTCATCGCGAATTTGTCCCAATGAAAAAAAGAAAGGCGATCGCAATGCAAAGACAGATTGAGTCATGGAAAGTCATCCAAGGAAATGGTCGGCGTTGGGCAGCGCACCTAGATACCGACAACAGTGAATTTATTTAGTCATCAGACCAGCATTGGGCTGGATTTAGATCGGCAATTTGATCCCGGAGAAGAAAACCATTGCGTTCGAGTTCGCATTCTACACAAACCCATTCCCGGGCTGGAATGAACTGACAGAGGACATAAATGGGCTGGCAGCAGTCTACTGTTCCTGATTCGACCAACTGACGGGCTTCGTCCTTGAGCATTTCAATAGAAAAATGTTTTGGGGTAGGAGACGCCGGAGGCATTGTCGTGGTGGTCATAGGATTTACCTCTTGGGTGGCTGATGTTTGTTCCATGCCTATTCTATTGGATTATGCAAGGCATTGCTATACAGAAAACGCTGTATATTTCAATACTTATCAATAACGTTTTTAGCGAAACTTTAAGTAATGTAATCAAAGATCATTAAGGTTTGATTATCCGTTGTCCAACGTCCGACGAACTTTTTAAATGAATTCGGCGGCGCTGGGATCCGCTTGGGGCGCTTCTTCCCAGAGAGATATACAGATTTCGGCTTGGGCGATCGCCATTTGACCATAGCTAAACCACCAGGGAATTTCTGGCAAAGTCGTTTGTAAAGCTTCGAGGAAGTAGGGACTGCCGTAAAAGATAACGCCCTGTAACGGTATTTGGGCGGCAATTTTTTGGAGAACATCAATGGGATCTGCCAGTTTTTCCGTAAACGGATTACCCCGAAGAAAACACTGGATAAGGGTAGGGATCGCTTCTAACTGCAGGCGAGGGAGCATTTTTAATTCGACAATTTCAGCGGCATAACCGTGGCGTTGGGGAATGGCGATCGCCGGACAATTGGGACGCAAAAAAGGGCTTTTTAAAACTGAATCCACCACAATTAAGTTGCGCGCAAAATTGTCAGGAAAACTTGATATTTTTACGGGGGATTTTCTATGTTTAGTCGCTCTTTCCAGCACCATGGCAACGGTTTTTCTCGTTTCCGGGCGATCCCCGCTGATCCCCTGGGGAAAAGTTGCTGGTGTTGCCGTAAGGATTTTTTGCTTGGCTTGCCAAATTCGTTCTACGGATTCATAGATGCGACTTTCTGAAAGTTGACCTGTTTTGATCGCCGCTTCGATGGCAATAATCGCTCCATCCACATCGGGAGGCATCAGGAGAATATCCGCCCCAGCGGCGATCGCCTGGACCGCAACGGTGTCAGGAGCCGCAAATTGGGTTACTCCTCCCATGACCAACGCATCGGTGACGATTAATCCTTCAAATCCTAGCTTGTGCCGTAGTTGGCCCGTAAGAATTGCTGGCGAAAGGGTTGCTGGATATTGTTGATCCCAAGCGGGAATCATGAGGTGGGCACTCATCACCGCATCTACGCCCCCTTGAATGGCGGCCTTAAAGGGAGGCAGTTCGACGGTATTTAAGCGCGTGTCATCGTGGGCAATAGTGGGGAGCGCGAGGTGGGAATCAGTTGCCGTGTCCCCATGGCCAGGAAAATGTTTTGCCGTCGTTAAAACAGCATATTGTTGCGCCCCCCGGATAAACGCAGTACCCAAGGCACTCACCTGATCCGGCGTTTCTCCGAAGGCACGGATGTTGATCACCGGGTTGTGGGGATTGTTATTCACATCCAGCACCGGGGCCAAAACCCAATTGATACCAAGGCTGAGGGCTTCCTGGGCCGTAGTTGCGCCCATGGTTTCTGCAAGGGCGATCGCCTGGTGGGGATCCGTACGCCAAATCTCACCGAAAGCCATGGGAGGCGGGAATTCCGTCGCACCGCTAAACCGTTGGCCGACCCCTTCTTCGATATCTGCGGCAATCAAGAGGGGAATTTCGGCCCAACTCTGCAATTGCTTGGTTTTCTGGGCTACCTCGGCGGCACTCCCCCCCAAAAGGATTACGCCACCGATCCCCGCCTCGATCCAGCGTTGTAGGGTCGTTTGATCGGCTTCCCACTGGGGGTAGGGGCGTTCGTAGTCAAATAGATAGCCAGCCCCCCGCACGACGATCATCTGGGCGATCGCCTGGCGGAGAGACAAGGATTCAACCGGGGGGAGGGGAGCCATCACCAAGGGCGCTACACCATTTCCTCGGATTCTTGGGCTTCTAGTTCCTCTGGATCCTTAATTTCTAGTTGGTTAATGAGATGGATCATCCGGTCTCCCTCTTCAAGGGAACGGTCTTCGATGAATAAAACCTCTGGCGATCGCCGCAGACGAATCCGTTGACCTAGGGTACGACGCACAAACCCTTGGCTGGCCCGCAGTCCTTCCATCGTTTCAGCCCGGGCTTCCTCGGAGCCATAGATGCTCACAAAAATCTTGGCATGCTGCAAGTCCCCAGACACTTCCACTTCAGTAATGCTCACCATGCCCGCCCCAACTCGGTCATCTTTAATATCTTGCATGAGCATCAAACTCACTTCCCGCTTGATTAGCGAAGACACTTTTGATACCCGTCGACTATTTGCCATGACTCTATTCGCCTCCTAAAATCCTGTACCGCGTTCCAGGCACTTACAACCCCAGTCGCTTCTTAGCCATTTCCTTGAGTCTTCCATTGATTCAAAAAGCTGCAAAAAAAATGTGGCGATCGCGGTGGCGGCTTGATGTGACTCGAAGTCGGTTTGGCGGTGTGACAACGCCCTCAGTGTATCTTGAAAAAACCCTACCCTTCAACTCCCTGGCTATCTTCCCGTTGGCGATCGCCGCAAACCTAAAGAAAATATCAAGATATATCCCTGAACCTTGACAACGGACGATTGTTCCCAAAATCCCCCCTAAAAAAAGCAACAAATCCACCAGAACAGGGTATGTTTATACCTGAATATCAATGGTCAGTGAGTAATCCCAAATGCTGGACAAATCCGAAGCAATCATCGAAGCAATAGATGCTAGAGAAATTTTAGATTCCAGAGGTCGCCCCACCGTCGAGGCAGAAGTTCGTTTAGAAAGCGGTGCAGTAGGTCTCGCCCAAGTGCCCAGTGGAGCCTCTACCGGTAGTTTCGAAGCCCATGAACTGCGGGACGGAGACAAAGCCCGTTATGGCGGCAATGGGGTACTAAAGGCCGTGCGCAATGCGAAAGAAAAAATTGCCCCGGAACTGATCGGTAAAGATGCCCTTGACCAAACGACAGTTGATTACGCCATGATTGCCCGGGATGGCTCTGACAACAAATCTAATCTAGGGGCCAATGCCATTTTGGCGGTATCCCTCGCGGCGGCAAAAGCGGCAGCAGCGGAACTCGCCCTGCCCCTCTATCGTTATCTCGGTGGCCCTTTGGCTAATGTCCTCCCCGTGCCCTTGATGAACGTGATCAATGGCGGTGCCCACGCCGCTAATAACGTTGATTTCCAAGAATTTATGATCGTGCCGGTGGGGGCCAGCTCCTTTAAGGAAGCACTCCGTTGGGGAGCGGAAGTTTTCACTGCCCTGAGCAAGGTACTTGACAGCAAAGGTTTATTAACGGGTGTCGGTGATGAGGGGGGATTTGCCCCTAACCTAGGCTCTAACGAAGAAGCCCTCGAAATTCTCGTGGATTCGATCAAAGCGGCGGGCTACGAACCCGGTACACAGGTGGCCCTCGCCCTCGACATTGCCGCCAGTGAATTTTACGCCGATGGTCAGTACACCTACGACGGTACAGCCCACAGTCCGGCAGAATTTATCGACTACCTGACGGCGATGGTCGAAAAGTACCCGATTGTTTCCATTGAAGATGGTCTCCATGAAGATGATTGGGATAGCTGGACAATTTTGACCGCGCGCATCGGCCACAGGGTACAACTGGTCGGGGATGATCTGTTTGTCACCAACAAAGTGCGACT
Organism: Picosynechococcus sp. PCC 8807; assembly: GCF_001693295.1. Classification (NCBI taxonomy): domain Bacteria; kingdom Bacillati; phylum Cyanobacteriota; class Cyanophyceae; order Chroococcales; family Geminocystaceae; genus Picosynechococcus; species Picosynechococcus sp. PCC 8807. The sequence continues at coordinate 87,426 of NZ_CP016483.1, read as the reverse complement.
CCAACAGGGCATTGAGAAAAAAGCAGGTAATGCGGTACTTATCAAGCTCAACCAAATCGGTACCCTCACCGAAACCCTCGAAACCATCGATCTGGCGACCCGCAATGGCTATCAGTCCGTGATTAGTCACCGCTCTGGGGAAACGGAAGATACCACCATCGCTGATCTTGCCGTGGCAACCCGCGCCGGCCAAATCAAAACCGGTTCCCTCTGCCGCAGTGAACGGGTAGCAAAATACAATCGCTTACTCCGCATCGAGGATGAACTTGGCGATCGCGCAGTTTATGCCCCTAAAGTTGGTCTTGGCCCCCAATTCTAAGAGTTCTCGCCGAACAGACATTCAGCCTTAACTTTTTCATACTCCCATCCGGATCACAGTGTTCTATCGCTGTGGTCTTTTTTGTGGTGGGTCGCCAAAAGCACTGCCAATTTACCCCTAAGCAATTTTCGACCCAACCCAAGGCAGTATGATAAAAAACACCGTTTTGACTTCCTTCCCATGCCTCAACCGATCCAATGGTATCCCGGCCACATTGCCAAGGCCGAACGCCAACTCAAAGAACAGCTCAACCGCGTTGATGTGGTGTTAGAAGTCCTCGATGCCCGCATCCCCTTCGCATCCCACCACCCCCAAGTCGATGAATGGATTGGTGAAAAACCTCGGGTCGTCGTGGTCAATCGGCGGGATATGATCCCCAGCGAAACCCTCAGTCAATGGCGCGACTGGTACCAAGCCCAAAAAATTCAGCCCGTCTTTACCGATGCAAAAAAAGGAACCGGGGTTAAAGGTGTGATTAAAGCTGCCCAATTAGCCGGAAAAGCGATGAATGACCGCCGCATTTCCCGGGGAATGCGGCCTCGTCCAGTGCGGGCAGTGGTTATGGGTTTACCTAACGTTGGGAAATCGGCCCTGATTAACCGTTTAGTCGGTAAAAAAGTCGTCGAAAGTGCCCGCAAAGCTGGGGTGACGAAACAATTGCGCTGGGTGAGAATCTCTGACCAAATTGAAATGCTTGATGCCCCAGGGGTAATTCCCTGGAAGCTCGATGATCAACATAATGCGGTGAAACTAGCCATTTGTGAGGACATTGGCGCGGCCTCCTATGACAACCAACTGGTCGCAGCGGCCATGGTGGATTTGCTCGTGGAACTGAATTTAGAACAGCATCTGACTGAGCGCTATGACCTCGACCCCCTCGATATGTCTGGCGAAGATTATGTCATTGCCCTCGGAGACCATCGCTTCCAAGGCGACAGGGAACGTAGTGCAGTTACGTTGCTCAATGAATTTCGTAAGGGCATTTTGGGACAAATCCCCCTCGAATTGCCGAATTAAAGATTTGCGCTACAGTACAGCGTGGAACTGATTTAGATAGAACTTATTAAAAGACAACAATGAATTTTGAGGCGCTAGATGAGGCCACCATTGACCGGGTGATCGAAATGGCCTGGGAAGACCGCACTACCTTTGAGGCCATTGAGATGCAATTTGGGCTTCAGGAAAAGGAAGTGATTCAAATCATGCGGCGCTATATGAAACGCTCTAGTTTTAAGATGTGGCGCAAGCGGGTGACCGGGCGGAACACAAAACATCTCCAAAAGCGAGATTTCATAGAAGGGCGATTTCGTTCCGCAAATCAAACAGGTTCTTAATCGAAGCCATGGACTGACCTGATTTTCATCCGCATGGGGCACTAATACAGATCTGCCGTGGAGAAGCGCTGCAGAATTAACATTTTGTAGTATCCCCTATCCGTTCCGCTATGGTTTCCGCTTCAATACCTGTGTAGTGGCAATGGTAGACCCGCCCAATAGGAATTTAATATCGCTGGCTACTTCCCGCGAAACATCACCCCATATCAAGGCCCAGATACAAACACCGCTGATTGCGACAGGGGCGATCGCCTGTAAGAAATAAATCCAATCATAGAGATTGATTTTCCCGTCACCATGGGCCAATTCCAGCAATTTATCGGGCATTCCAGCTTCTAACCTCATCTTCACGACGATTGATCAGCCCTTGGTTAACCTTGCCTGCCGCGCGGTTGTAAAGCCTCAAAGCACGGGGAACGCCCACCCAATCTTTATTTTTCAAAGCCCGCGTGATGGAATTGAAATCGCCGTTTCCATAGAAGTGAGCCCCAAGATTCCAGGCGAAAGACGCCAAGGCCGTTTGTTGACCCGCGCTCATTTCTTGCCAATGGGGGATAGCCTGTAGCTTAGGCAGAAAATCACGGGAAAACACCTGAACTAAGAGTTGCTCGGCTTCTGCCTTGGAATTTAGGCGATCGCCTTTAATTACCCGCCGCCCATTGGCTAAATATGTGCAACCATAACCAATCGTCCACACGCCCGCCGGACACAGATAAGCATTGAGCCTCATGCCCTCCCACTTTTTAATAAGCTGTAAATCTACTTTGGCGGGTGATTTTGTCGTGTCTGTTGGCGTTCTGAGATTTTCGGCGATCGCCTCTACCAGAGCGTCTAAAGTTGTTTGCCCCATCTCAGATGGTCGGGTTAACTTTGCATCCTTTTTAAACTGAGCAAATATCTGTTTCGTTTCCGGGCCTAAAATACCGTCAACGGTCAAATGATAGCCCGCAAGAAAAAGGCTTTTTTGTAGTGCTAAAACCTGCTCAGAATTTAGCTCAGTAAGCTTTGTTGCTGTCGTTGGAAACATGAATTTTTTACAACCTAATTTTTTTAATGATTTGTCCACTGCTGCTATCAATGCAGCATCGATAATCCCGATGGTCACAAGAGCAAGACCCCGGCGGGCATTGACTCGCGTCTTCAATCCGTACAAAACCGGGGCAAATCCCGCCTAAATTAATTGTTTGATTCCCGTCAAAATAGCCAATATTTATCGAGCATCCTTCGGACTCTAACGAAATAGTAGGGGGCGTTGTTGTTTCTCTTTGTGATGATGTTGCAGCGTCTGTTGTCACTTTGTAGCCAATATTTTGTAAGTTGATGCTTCCATTGAAACGAGTCGTTGTTGGCGGGCCTGTGATTGCTATTTGTTGAAGATACTCAGTGGTTCCCCCATATCCTCCGTTTATACGCGCGTTAAAAGTTTCAATATTCGCCCAATTAGTGCTTCCGAGCATTCGATAATAAACCGTTCCCCCAAGGTTTAGTGGTTGCGTCTTAAACCCGCGTACAACAGCAACAAAGGTAGCCGCACTCATGGAGATTCCATAAATCAACAAAGTAGGGCTTGGGGGTTGGTAATTTGCTGTTGTAAAAACAACAGGATTTCCTCTGTTAATCGGAAAACTATGATTCCACAAAGCCCCTGTTGTTTGGTCTTGGATTGGTTCAGATGTCCAGCTTTCTCCAGGCAAGATCACTACATCACCGCCGCCCCAATCAACACGGATTCCCCCAGATTGAGCCTCAGAAGTTGCACTAACAGCAGTTTTCCCGGCGGGAACCTTAAACCGCCCCGTGACCGTCGAACCATTGCCCCAAACCACCACTTGACCCATGGTTATGACTCCTCAAGGCTGACTGGGACAGGCCGAGCCACCGCAGCGGCGAATTTTTCCAACTGGGAAACCATCGCCCGCACTGACCGGGCCTCTTGATTCTGATTATTTTCAATGCGTTGGATTCTGCTTTCTAGGGCTGGCATCTTGGTGGCGATCGCCAATTCGATTTTGTCGAGCCGCTGATCTAACCGCCGCTCCATTGCCCCTATCTGCTGAAACAGAGCCGCCACCGTCGAACCAGAGGCGATCGCCACCGTAATCAATATGCCGATATCCATAGGTCAAGAATAGTAAGTAAAAGGGTTTAGATACGGGCGGGCCTCGACCACAAGCGTATATGGCCCTAACCATCCCGGCGGCTCGTACCTAATCAAGCTTTGGGCCACGGGTTCCACTTCGATCAAGGTCGGGGTATCGAGGTTAATCCAGTTATTCCGGGAGAAAACGAAAATATCGCCCCTGTCCCAGGCTTGGAACACCCGACCACCCCGAACCCAGGGCTTTTCCTGCTGATTAATCACCGACGCAATAATTAGATCCGCCGCAAAACTGAGGGGAATTTGGGCCTCATAGCCAAATTGACCCGGGGGGCTGTTCACCACCCCGATCACCTGAAAATTCCCCTCAGTAGCCGGAAGTCTAAGCACTACGCAAAGGATGCAGACTGACGAGTCACAACGGCCTCAACAACTCGGCCCTGTACCGTTTTGCCGATGATGTCAGCATCAAACGTATCCTTTTGGTCAGAGTGCAGAATTTTGATGTACCGAGTACGCCCGCCAGTGGTTCTCACCCGCAGATACTTACGCTTGACCTTGCCAGATTTCACCAGTTCTTCAACCTTGCAGGTAGGCATATTCACCTCAGCATCAGCCAAAGTCGCATCAACACCCGTTTCAGTGGTTAGCCCGGTGTAACTGCCTTCAGGGGCAAGGAAAAAGAAGTCATACGGCTCAAGTTCTACAACCCCAGAAACCGTAATTTTATGTTTTACAAAACGTGCCATTAGAACAAAACTCCTATAAAAGATAAATCCCGAAACAATCCCTAGACGATCAAGAGTTGACCTCTACCCCAAGCGGCGACGACGGGGAACACCCGCAGACCGCACCTCATTACCCCGGTAGGTCAAACCAGGGAGCCGACTGATCGCGGTTCTTACCTCAGTGACCGAGCACAAAACCCGCGCCGATTTAGACCGACCCGTAGTCGCATCCCGCACCGTCAAACGCAGGCGCACAAGCTGACCATCTTTCAGCCCCTCAGAAACGCCCATGCTGTTTGCAATGTCTGCTGCCTGTTCCGGCGTGATTTCAGTAATCCCAACCGCTGAACCGATGCCGTCATAAACGTCAGGGAGCCAAATCTTAGCGTTTTCCCCATCAAGCTGGACGACGTGCCATTTTTTCTCAAGGCTTGCCATAGAACAAAATCAAAAAACTACGCCCCCATAGTGGGGGTAAAAAAATCTGTTGTAGGCGACTGGCAAACCTTAAGGGTTCGCCTCTCGCAGCTAAATTCCAGAACCCACCCAAACGCCCTAGAAAAATGTGGCATTTTGCCGGGGGGAGCCATTGGTATAAAGGATCTTGTTTTTCGGCATTCCCCAGACCGATAACTCTGCTGTCTGGAAATAGACCCGCCCCGATGGTCGCTTTTTCGGGATACGGTGCAGCTCACCCCCTACCCGCACCGTCCCTTCAAGCAGTGCTAACGGTTCGGTGTACTCAGACTTGGTGAGGTTATCCCAATCGGGGGTATCAAAGTTTAGATCCAGCATTTTATTAATCACGTCCTTGGCATCGGCCTCACCTGCGGCCGCGACTACCAGGGAATATCCTTTTTCTGGATCTCGGTAGCTGAACTTAAAACGGCCTTTGTCAAAGTAGTGGGTCGGGGTATCGAAAATCTGGAAAATGCGGTTTTCGAGTAGGGCAAGATCCGCCGCGCTGGTGACATCGCCCCGATAGCGGACAGCGTATCTCGCCCGTAGGGGGTAGCGATTATTGGCGCGGGCAATGTCGGCCCTTTCCCGATAGTGAATGATGATTTGGGGCAGATATCTCACCTGTTCTTGGAAGGTGGTCACAGGGAGGCCGAACACGGCGGGTTTTAGGTGAACCTGCTGGACGACATAGCGAAAGGTGAGAATTTTGAGTAGGGCGCGGTTTTGGGACTCGTTAGGGAGAATCAAACAGGCCCGCTTGGTGGCATTCCGGCCCGTGGTGTTATCGCCTATGAAATCCGGATCGATATCCCGGAAATATTCATTTACCTCGCGGTTATGGGTACGGCGCAGGAATGACCGGGTAAAGCTCCACTCATCTGATACAGCCATGGTTATTCCTCCGGCTCCGGTTCAAATTCTGCTAAGTCATCAACGCTAGGGGTAGGGCTTTCGCTTTCGGTTTCCTTGGTTTGCTGCTCAGTGGTTTGGGTGGTTTCATCGGTCTGTAGGGTCTGGTCAAAGCTGGCTTTTGCCTGCCTTAATTGGGTGACAGACTCGGCGATCTCTTGCCCGCTGGCGACCGTGGCGTAAATGTTTTCTGTAATTTCCTCGGCGCTCTCTAGTGTGTTAGTGAGTTTGTCTAGCCCGGTAATGCGAGTAATCCCCACGTTTTCCCGCATCCAAGGCCATTTCCTATCCGTCACTACCCCATCGTCCTCTAGGCCGTTCCCAATGCGGGCCACCCAAGTATTGAGGTTTTCGACTCCCTCGGCGATCGCCCATTGGATATTACGCAGACTCATCACCACCCCAGCACCCGCGCTAATGATCCGGTTCCAATTGCGCCAATCTTCAGACAGGTTATTAAAAGCTTGTTGCCCAATCATTCCCACGATTAGATCCTGAGCAGATCGCCCTAGGATTGCGTTTAGGTTGTATGCTTGTCCGTCGGGGTCTTTTAGGCCAATAATCCCCAATGTTTCCCCAATGGTATCGAGCAGACTCGCGGCAAGGTTCCGGGACAGCATCGCAGCATTATGGACACTGGCGGCGGTGTTGATCACATTGAGAATTCGATCCATTTTCATGTAATCCCAAAGCTTATTAAATCGGTCTACAAGTTTGTTGTAGGTCTGATCCAGCTTGCTCTGAATGCCATTGAGCTTAGGCAGCAGATTTCTTTTGTTCCAGTCCACCACCTCTTTTGAGATGTTCTGGTAGGACTGCCCAATCCGTGCGGGAATGGCAAAAATCGCGTTTCTGGTAATGCGATGTTCATAGGTGACGTGGCTTCGAGTGCTGCTGTGCTGATTTCTGACCTGGGTGTTAACGGCACTGACCCCGGTCCGGGTCACTCGATGCTCATAGGTGACATGGCTTCGAGTGCTGTTGTGCTGATTTCTGACCGTGGAGCTTACCGCCGAAACGCTGGATCGGGTTGTGGTGTGCTCCCTATTCACATTTCCATTGACTGAATTTCGCGTCTGTCGATGCTCTGAGCGGATCAGCGCTTTGATGCTGGCGGCGTTGCGATTGTTCATGGCCTCTACTTGGTTAATGCGGGTCAGGGCAAACAGGGCGCGGCCTGTGGCGTAACTTAACCCGGCCTGGGCTGCTAAAATGGCGCGCTCGGCGTTGCTCATGCGGCGGGTAAGTTGAATGAGTTGGTAAACGCTAATGCCAGTGATCAGAATGTCTAGGAATCTCAGGAATGGGGCGATCCGACGCAGTAGGCCACCGAATTTACTTAGCAGCCCGCCTATCTGTCCTCTCAATTTGGTAAGCAGTTTTGAGTTCTTGATGACATCATCGGCATATTTGGCAATTCCATTCTGAATTTTCCCGATCCGCCCATTTACATTCGTTTTGAAGGCTTCAAACCCACCTTCTAGGCGATTTATATTCCTTTGCAGTGGGTTTATCTTTTTGGTGAATGACCGCTCAAGGCTGCCTTTAGTCGCATCTAGCTGTTTTACGGTGGCAAATTGGCGGCGTTTTAGCTCTGCGCTGAGCTTCCGCTCTAAAGTCATCCCAGTGAGGGAATCAAGTAAATCTTTCCCACTTGACCCGGCAAAATATGTCCCAACGGCGGCGGCGAGTAATTTGGGGTCGATGCTGGCCTGTTGGGGTGGCTTCTTAAGGGCGGCAATTTCTGCCTTAAGTTTTTTGATTTCTGATTGAAAGGCGCTGGCACTGACTAGATTTTCGCAGGACATTACTTGCCCCCCATTGGGTGAATGAATTTGGCGATCGCCTTTTGGTGAGGCTTAGTCGTTATCGTTTACGGCGTTGGTCGCGTTCACCACATCGGCCTTCATCCACAGGCGCAAATTGGGGATGTATTCGAGTTGAGTTTCCGTTACCGTGGCGTCTGCATTTTCCCGGCTGACAAACTGGTAATTCGGGCTGTCAATGTCGAGGGCATCGGCATTACTCACCGGAGCATCGAGATCCGTCCGTTTTCCGGCGGCGGCGGCTTCGAGGGCAAGAATAAACCCGACTTCGATCTGTTCTTCATTGGTGGGAACCGCTGGGATTTTGTCGGTATAGGCGGCATTGGTGCAATCGATGGTCAGTTGCCGGGAAACATCATCGAAAGTGGCGGCGGGAATGGAGACGAGGTTAAAGGTAGCCATTGTATTTTTTCTTGGGATGGGGTAGGACTTTATTAAGCACTAATTTAGCGGTTATAAATTGGCTTTGAAAGTTCTACTAATACCTATTTCCAGCACCTAAGTAAAATCGTCGCAATGCTTGTTATCCTTTAATTGTGGCTCGATTACCTATTGTTTTTATGAGAGAAAGTTCCGGTTAATCCCCCATTTCATCCTTTAATGAGAACCTAGAAAAATGGAAAAGTCTACCCAAGGAAAAGCGGCTTATATCAGCAGAAAAGAAGCGGCGAAAATACGATCTTTTTTGACCTTGGATAGCCATCGGCTCATGTGGGACATTGCCAGGTACACCGGAGAGCGATGGGGGGCGATCGCCCAACTGAAGGTAACGGATATCTGGAGTGACCCGGTAAGGCGATATTTACGGGAAACCATCGTATTCAGAAAGGAAACCCGGAAACGGGGCGGCGGGAAAGAGGCGATCGCCCGTGAAATTGAGATTCACCCTGAGCTACATCGCTCCCTGTCGGCTTACATTCCGCCAACGGTGGGCTGGCTGTTCCCTTCTCCCTCAGACCTACTCCACCATGTCACCCTCAGAAGCTGTGATAAGTTCTTGCGGCGGGCGGTGACCTTGGCGGGCCTGAGTCACAAGAAAATTTCTACCCATAGCACGCGGCGATCGTTCATCACTGACTTATCCCGTAATGGGGTTGATCGGCGGGTGATCAAGGAACTGACCGGGCATGGTAGCTATGAGATGCTGGATAAATACATTGAGAGTGACCCGCAAGCGCGGCGGCGGGCCTTGGCTTCATTGATTTAAACGAAAAAGGCGATCGCCAAGGCAATTGATAGGGCCAAAACCCAAAGGGCAAGCAATGCCACCATCGTCTCTAAGGACTCGACTCGCTTCTCTAAATGCTGGATCGTCATCCGTAACCGAAAGATAGAGTCTGGGATTTTGCGCGGATCGTAATTTGACATACAGATACCTAAAAAAATTAGGGAGCATTGCCCCCTAAAATTGGTGTGATTATTGGATTACAGGCTGTTGTAATTTTGACTTGCTCCCTAGATATTTTGACTTGAGTTTTCCGTTTTCCCGCCACCGTTCATAAAGATACACACGTCCCCTAATGGTTTTCTCTTCAATGTATGACCGCCGTTTTTGTGGGCGATCGCCTTTTGGCTTGGGGCGGCTACCGGGAAACATATAATCCGGATCATCAATCTCTTTACCATCATGCCCATCTTCTTTCACCACAATGGGCGGTTCATATCCGAGAATGTCAAATAATGGCTCTGTCATAATTTCCGCTCCCTAACTAATCCAAGGGAAATTCGATTACTTCCCCAATGTCATCATCCCAACTGAGCATATTTTCAAAAGAGTCATGGGCTAAGAACGCCCAAAATCGATAAGGGACAAGGGAATTTTCGATTTTAGGTGGAGAAATTGCGTAAGGCTCAGGATCTGCCAGGAACAATAAAGCAAGATATTCCCCTTGATGGGAAACAGGATCCGCAAAATTCGGCTCCGTGTATTGAATTTCTCCTTGGCGGGTTTCAATTTGCCATTCGGAGATATCAGCGGCGTTAAATTCTTTGATGGTCATCTGTCTGGATACCATCTTTTTGACCCAAGCAACGGCATCACTGAGAAGTCTCTTATCCTCTCCAATGGGGATAGGGGGATCTTCTCCCTTTGCGGCAAGGTAAATGTATTTGTAGCAGTCCTCATTTTCGTATCCGTACGTCATATTTTTGGCCTCCACTGTGCCAATTGGCTAAGTTATTAAGAGAAGGGATATACACACTCACTGTTGCAGCTTAAAAAACCGCCCCAATTTTGGGACGGCATTTTTTTATCTGTCGTCGGGCACGTCCTTTACGTCTTTACCCAGTGCAGAGGCGATCGCCTTTGGAGAAACCTGTAAGACTTCACACATTTTGAGAACGACTCCCAAAGTAGGCTCTTTTTCTCCACTGTTGTAATAACGTAGTGAACTCGTACTAATACCAACTTGTTCACAGAAACCGACCTGACTGAACCCAGCAGCTCGTATCAACTCTTTCAAAGTCGGGCTTCCTCTCTCTCTCTCTTTGTGCATCATAGTAGCATTTATCCTGCACTATGGTGCTTGACCAATATAGGAATAGGCACTATAGTGCAGAAAAAGTAAAGGGACATTCCCCGTCACTGTGCGAAAAGGATAGGGGACTACCTCAATTGTCTATCACTGAATAACTATGACTTTTGTAGACCTGATACAAGGGGCCGATCTCGAATATGCCCCGCAATGGCTAAGGGACTTTTGGGACGAATGCCAATGGCTCAAAGAAGAGTCAGACGAATGGCAGGATCTCAATGGTGACTATTCCGCCATGGACTTCGTAACTGAATTCCGTAAGCAGTCCTACGGTTACATCAAAGCTGGCATCATCGCCCATCAGATCCGAACCAAGCGCGTTTACGCAAAAATCAGTCAATCATTTACGGCCTTTTGTGAAAAATGGCTAGGCCGTTCGATCTGGCAAGTGAATCGGATTATTGATGCCGCTGGAGTCGCGATCAGACTGATCGGCATGGGGTTCACTGAACTCCCTGCTACTGAATCTCAATGCAGGCCGTTGGTAAAGCTGATCGACTTTGACTTAGAAAATGTTTGGAGTCGAGTATGTCGGTTCATCCCAGAGAAGGATCGCACCGCAAAAAACATAGAGGCGATCGCCTGTAGATTAAGCGATGTTGACCCCGATTACCAGGGAAAAGCACCCTCTAAACGTATCGAGTTACCTAGAGAACAATGGGACTTACTCACCGAAAAGGCCGCTAGATACGGCATGAAGCCCAAGAAATATCTGGAAATTTTGCTTCAAAAAGACTTAGGTGACGAACCAACAGACCCCCTACAAGAACCCGAACCTAAGCCTAGTAAGCGTTCTAAAGGTTTTGGTGGGTTTTCGTTCGCCGGAAATCTCCCTAACTTGCTCCCTAACATTTTCCCGAACCATGCTCAAACCGCTGAGAAAATCCGAGATGAGAGACAGGACGATTCTACTGGCACTATTGAGGCCGGAATTGATCCAAGCTTTACTCAACCGTTATTCCCTAGGGGATGCCCCGCCTCACCCCCCATGGATCAATCCCGATGATTCTGAGGCTTGGGAGATATTTGCAGAACTCGCAGAAAAAATGAGCGTAAAAAATCGGGGTTTTGCCGCTTTCCGCAACGAAATTATCCACACTTTTATCGTTTCCCCTCAAGATAAATGAGTAAATTACAACGTCAAGCCATGCTCACCAAAGCCACCATCAGATTTAACTCTGTCTTGCATGAGATGGATCTGCCGATTCAGTTTGAAATGGTTTTCGAGTTACCGCCGGATGATCCAGTATTGGCCTATCAACAGGCTAAAGAAGCGGCGATCGCCTGCCTAATGGATGATGGCGCACAAATTGACTATTCCTACCCAACCGCTGAACCACGGGAAAACCACCATGTTCACTAAAATCCCCTCGGTCTATCCGCTATTCTTGCCCGCCATCGAACGCGATCGCATTCCAGCTCGTTGGTTAAACCTTGCCCTGATAGAAGAAATCACCCGTAGTAAAGCCAGCGGGCAATACGTGATTTTCCTATCCAGCGGACATTCCAAGGAAATCCCAAACCTATGGGCAAAGATGATTTTTGCTGAATTCAAGCGGCTTGAGATGGCCCGCCACCAAAAAGGCGATCGCCCCCACATCAAGAAACGCAGTTCAACCCCCACCTGATGAGATTGACTCACTACCAATCGAAACCGGGTAACTTATCCCGGTCGTGGGAAGTGTCCAAAGCTTTCTACCCCTTATCTTTGATGGGCTTTCGGGCTGTGTTGTAGTAACAGGCTCTTAAGGGCTTTCTAGATTACGTCGGCTCATCCCATCTCAATAAGGGTTTAATCCATAGACGGCCTTTGAGCCGTTTACTGCTGTGACAAGGTATATGGCTCACATTGTTCGGGCTATCGGGTGATACGTCGGCTTTTCTATGGATTTTTTGGGAGTTCACCTTTTTAAAGCACCATGAAAATTTTAGGAATCGATATCGGACGTGGTTTAGCCACTTGTTGCCTGTTGGATCACTTCCCAGAGAATCCACGGCAATATGCCCTAGACGGGGCACAGTACCGCCAATTTACCGCCGATCCAAAAGGCATTAGGGAGATATTGGCCTATGGAGCAGACATCGCTGTTTTAGAGCCTACCGGAACAAATTACAGTAAGCTTTGGGGCACTCACTTAGCCCGCAATGGCGTTGAAGTGAGGTTAGTTGCTCACCATAGCCTTAAAAAACATCGTGAGTTCTTGCGCTTTCCCGATAAAGATGATGAATTTGATAGCTTTGCGCTGGCTCACTATGGATGGACTCACTTAAATGACCCCCAATGGTTCCTACAGATGAGAGATCAAACTATCGTCAAACTCAGGGAGAAAGTTTTAAGACTGGCTCATCTTAACCGCGTACAATCCCCCATCATCAACCGTTTAAAACAGGATCTAGAATGGCAATTCCCAGAGATAGCCAACAAAGACCTGTTAGCCCGACGTAGCAAGTCTGTCCCACGCTGGATCAGATGGATCGCCGGGGAATACAAATCATCTGCCTTTGATCGCAAATACGCCAAAACTTGCGGCCTAGGCTTAACCGACGATGCCAGAAGCCACGCCCGCCGCTTAGTCAGGATTATTGAGGAAGAAATTCAGATAGAAATTGAAACCGAGAAGTTTAAACAAGATGAACGGTTTAAACCTTACTTGGTTGTCTTTGATGTTTTCGGCATGGGCGATCGCCTTCAATCCGTTATCCTTACCCAGATTTTCCCCATCACAGGGTTTTTAGATGAAAATGGCGATCGCATTGTGATTTATAAACGGGGTCGCTACTCCAAAAAACAGACGAAACGCGAGATATCACGCCGCCGCTTTGAGAAGTGTTTAGGCGTTGCCCCTAGTCGGGAGGCTTCTGGGAAAAAAGATAACCGCCAAATCGTAGGGGGGTCTGACATATCTCGATCAATGCTTTGGCTATGGGTTTTTACCCGCGTTTCCATTGCCAAACAACGAGACTCTAACGCAGTAGCTCAACTGATCTATCTTTGGATGAATGCCCCCAAGCGACAAGGTATCCCAATCCGACTGCTCAGAACCAAAACCGCCGCCCATGCCACACGATTACTATTCAAAGCTCTAGTCGGCTATGTCCAGCGTGGTGAGTATGTGGATTTAGTTCATTACCACCCCAATGAATTAGGGCACTGCTCCCTATGTGGCGGCCCCCTAACCGATGGGGAATGTTCTCACTGTGAATCCATCCGGGCTAGACTCTTATCGTCATGGAAAGCAGCAGAAAACGCCCTTAAATAGGGAAAATAACCCAGCAAGATTGACCTAATCATTTTGCTGGGTTTTAATGCTGGCTTATAACTCCTTTACAAGGTAATCTAAACTAGCCGCACAGACTGTTATTAATTGATCACCGTCTATGACCACAGAACATCCCGGAACTTTGGCCCAGCCGATCCCCGTCGAAGAGATTCAAAAATTATTACCCCACCGCTATCCTTTTTCGCTGGTAGACCGCATCCTCGAATATATTCCTGGTGAAAAGGCTGTGGGTCTGAAAAATATCACTTTTAATGAACCCCATTTCCAAGGTCACATCCCAAATCACCCGATCATGCCGGGGGTACTGATGGTGGAAGCGATGGCCCAGGTGGGCGGGTTTATTTTGACCCAAATGCCGGGGATGGAAGATAGCTTTTTTGCGTTTGCTGGGATTGATAAAGTTCGGTTTCGGCGACCGGTAGTCCCTGGTGATCAGCTAATTATGACGGTGGAAGTGATCACGGTAAAGGCCAAGCGCATTGCGAAAATGAAGGGCTGTGGCACCGTGGATGGTCAAGTGGCGGTGGAAGGGGAGATGCTCTTTTCCCGTCTGAATTTTGAATAATTGGCCCTGAGGCCCACTACACTACTATGGAGCACACTGGAGAATTCTTTTGAGTACTCTGATTCATCCGACGGCGGTGGTTCACCCCAACGCTCAAATTCATCCAACGGTTCAGGTTGGCCCCTATGCAGTGATTGGTGAATATGTCACGGTTGGGGAAGGTACGGTTATTGGTGCCCATGCAATTTTGGATGGTTATACGCGCATTGGTCAGGGGAATCGGATTTACCCAGGGGCGGCCATTGGCTTAGAACCACAGGATCTCAAGTATCAGGGGGCAGCCAGTTTAGTTGAAATTGGCGATCGCAATACGATTCGCGAATATGTGACGGTGAATCGGGCGACGGCGGCGGGAGAAAAAACGATCATTGGGAATGACAATCTCCTGATGGCCTATGTCCATGTGGCCCACAATTGCATTCTGGAAAACAACATCATCATTGCGAACAATGTGGCGATCGCCGGCCATGTGGAAATCGAATCGCGAGCGGTGATTGGTGGGATGTTGGGCATTCACCAGTTTGTACGTATCGGCAAGATGGCAATGTTGGGGGGCATGAGTCGCATTGATCGGGATGTGCCGCCCTTTATGCTGGTCGAAGGCAATCCGTCGAAGGTGCGTTCTTTGAATTTGGTGGGCCTCAAGCGCAGTGGTTTAACCCCGGCGGAAATGGGTTTGCTCAAACAAGCATTTCGCTTACTGTACCGCTCGGATCTCAAAACCTCTGAGGCGATCGCCCAACTTGCGACTATCGGCGACCATGAACATCTCCAGCATCTCCAACAGTTTCTCGAAAAAGCCCTCGATCCCAGCCGTCGGGGTTTAATTCCGGGGAAACGGAGCTAGGCGATAATGCATATTTTCATCAGTACGGGGGAAGTGTCCGGCGATCTCCAGGGGAGTCTCTTGGTAGAAGCGCTTTTTCGTCAGGCCGAGGCGCTCAATATTGACCTAAAAATTACGGCCCTCGGTGGCGATCGCATGGCCGCAGCGGGAGCAACCCTCCTGGGTAACACCACCAAAATTGGCTCCATCGGTCTGATCGAATCCTTGCCCTACATCATTCCGACCCTCCGCATTCAACGGCAGGCAAAACGCTATCTCAAAGAAAATCCGCCGGATCTGGTGGTGCTGATCGATTACATCGGCCCGAATATTGGCATCGGTAATTTTGTCCGCCGTCAGTTGCCCCAGGTGCCAATTATTTACTACATTGCGCCCCAGGCCTGGGTTTGGTCGTTTAATGACAACAATACAAAGGCGATCGCCCGCATCACCGACCGGATTCTCGCCATTTTCCCGGAAGAAGCCCGTTACTTTGCAGAATACGGCATAGATGTGAAATTTGTGGGCCATCCCCTCGTGGCAAAAATGGCCACCTGTCCCCGTCGTGCCACCGCTAGGGAAAAACTGGGCCTCAACCAAGACCGCCCCCTGATTACCTTGTTGCCAGCTTCCCGCCGTCAGGAGCTGAAATACCTGTTACCTGTGATGGTGGAAGCGGCCAAAATTCTCCAGCGTCAGGTGCCAGAGGTGAAGTTTTTAATTCCTGTCGCCTTGCCCCACTACCGCAACATTCTAGAAACAGCAGTTAATGAGGCGGGTTTAAATGCAATTTTGATTGATAATCCGGGCCAAACTCCCTTGGCGATCGCCGCTGCGGATCTAGCGATCACAAAATCGGGCACCGTAAACCTCGAAATTGCCCTGTTAGACGTCCCCCAGGTGGTGCTGTACAAAGTGCATCCCGTCACCGCTTGGATTGCGAAACATCTGCTGAAATTTTCGATTCCTTTTATGTGTCCAGTGAATTTGACCCTGATGCGGCGCATCGTTCCCGAACTACTACAAACAGAAGCGACCGCCCCCCGCATTGCCCAAGAATCTTTGGCATTACTTCAGGATGGCGATCGCCAAGCCCAACTCCAGCAAGATTATCAAGAAATGCGGGCGGTGATGGGCGATGGCAAAGCCTGTGATGTGGCGGCTGTCGATATTCTCACCTTCCCCAATCACGGGCGATAAAATTAGGCTTCCCCCGATTTTTTGGGGTCATTAAATTGAGCTTTAGCCTGGATATAAATCTCCTTATCGATGATTTTTGCCCCCATTTCTTCGGCAAGTTTTTCAATTTTCTTTTTAGCAAAGGGCCGCACAAAAAAGGGGATTTTTTTAAAGAGTTCTTTAGCTTCGTCTGTCCATTCCATCGGGGTTAATCTCAATCAAAATAAAAACTGTTTCGTTCAAAAGATTATTGTTTCGTGCGAATTCTGTCGAGTAAATCGTTAAAGGGTTGCCAATTATTTTCTGTGGTGATCGGTTCCCAAACAGATTCAATCACCGGACGCAGCAAAGCTGTTTTCGGGTTTTGGGAGGTCAGGCGATCACCAATTGGTGCCAACTCAGGTTCAGGGATTTCTTGTAAAGCCCGCTGGTAAAGTCCTTGCCATTGTTCAAAGAGCGGCCCTGACAAATCACTATTTTCCAAAATGGTGCTGGAATGCGATCGCCAAGCGTAATTAAACTGAGCTGCCAACTGATAGAAAAAGTCGTGGTAGCCCGTTTGGGTTTCCTCCAACAGTGCTAGGGTGGCGGCAGACAGATCAGCCCCTAGATCTTCCGGCAAATCTCGCAGCCCCAATTTTTCGAGCATTAACTGGCGATAGGTTTGCTCATATTCGATTTCATAATTCACGAGGCCCGTCGCCAAATCCCGCTTATCCATCACCAGCGCCAGGGGCATTTGCAACATTTCCAAATTCAGGCGGCAGATCATTGGTTGGTTACCATAGCTATAACGACCGCTGTAGTCGAAGTAAGCCGCCGTAAACTTGCGGTCATAGCTGGGAATAAACGCGTAGGGGCCATAATCAAAGCTTTCCCCCGTAATTGCCATATTGTCTGTATTTAATACCCCGTGGCAAAAGCCCGCCGCCATCCACTGGGCTGCTAATCGTGCCACCCGCTTCACCAAATCAGCGTAAAACAGGGCGTAGGCATCCTCATCTCCAGCATACTCGCCGTAGTAATGTTCCACCACATGGTCGAGGAGTTGCTGTAATAAGTCCCGCCGTTGTAGATAATAGAGCCGCTCAAAGGTGCCAAACCGAATATGCGATCGCTGGAACCTGACCATCACCGAAGACCGGGTGGGAGAAGGCTCATCCCCCCGCCAGAGGGATTCCCCCGTTTCGATCAGGCTCAGACAGCGGGATGTATTTACCCCCAGTTGATGCAATGCTTCTGCCGCCAAAACTTCCCGGACGCCACCCTTGAGGGTTAAACGCCCATCACCATTGCGGGAATAGGGGGTTTGACCAGAGCCTTTTGTGCCGAGATCGTAGAGTAAACCATCCTGGGCGCGCACCTGCCCATAGAGAAAACCCCGTCCGTCCCCTAGCTGAGGATTGTACTGACCGAATTGATAGCCGTGGTAACACATGGCCCGCAAGGGATGGGGCGCTTGGAACTGACCGAACGCTTCGAGGAAATCTTGATCGTCTACTTGTTTCGGTTCGAGGCCCAATTTTTCTAAAACGGCGTCATTACGGAACCGTAGCTCATGGTGGGGAAAATCTGCCGCTGTCACTTCATCAGAAAAGCGATCGCCTAGGCTTGCAAAGACCTGTTCATAGGGCAGACAAACGAGGGGATTTTGGGTGAGCTCACTGATGGGGGCCATGGGCGTACAATTAAACCAAAAAGCATTAAGGCATATTATGGCAGATCCGATTATGTACCAAGTGGATGGTTATGTGGTGTTGCGCCATGACCACCCGGAACAATTGATGGAGCCTGACGAGATCCGCACCTTTTTTGAAACGCTCCTCAGTACCCAGCCGGATCTATTGCCCGCCGATTTGGCCAAACTCCCCTCCCAAGCTGAGCAAATTGATCAACTCCTCGCAGATTATTGCGAACTGGAAATCGAGGACGGTTTTTTGCAGTGGTATGCGGTGCGCTTTGAAAAATAGGGCATCCACATCCCCACATCCCTCTAAATCTCCCTTATGAAGGGAGACTTCTTGTTCCCCACCGCTGGAGGGGCTAGGGGAAAGTTCTAATCGGCCCATTGCTGCTGGAGTTGTTGAATGAAGGCAAAGCGTACATCTTCTCCCGTTTCGAGCAAGGTCACGTCGGGATGTTCAGGCGTCAAGAAATCGAGGCCCGTTTCCCGCCCGGAGATGAGAAATTCTGTCGCCGCGACCCGATAAATGCGTTCGGGATCTAAAGGGCGATCGCCAATTTGCCAGGTTTGACTTTCCGGAACAAAGGTCACCCCCGCCGTTTGCAAATATCCCCCCGTGCCGCGATTGACCAAGCCCTGATTGAGAATTCGTTCCAGAGTCACTCCCTCAATCTCAACGGTGGCTAAATTTCCCCCGAAGGGCAAAATCCGAATCACATCATACTGGGACAACGGGCCGGGAGGCAGCACATCATCAACACGGATCGAGCCGCCATTAAAAATGGCTAATTCGGCAGCGGGTGTCGCCGTTAACATCGACTGGGCAATGATGTCCGTTAACGCTGTGGCTTGGTTGCGCACGGAACTTTCCAAACCATCTAGGGCGATTGGACTTTCGGTAATGATTTGCTCTGGTTCAAAACCATCAGCCCGAAACCCATCAAAAGCTAGTTCCTGCCAGTAATTCACGACCTGTTCCGTTTCCGGATCCGAGGCGATCGCCCCGGTAATCGGTTGCAAGTGCGATTGAACTGTAAGCTGCTCCGTTTCTGTGTCGTAGCTGAGATTGTGGAGATAAACCGTGCGAGCATTGGCATCGGCCTTGAAAATCGGCGTAAAATCCACACCACGCCACTGTTGAATATTTTCATGGTCGTGGCCTCCCAGGATCAGGTCAATTTCCGGGATATTTTCAGCGAGGTAATGGTCATCCTGCATCGCCAGGTGAGTGACCGCCACAATAATATCCGTTTGTGTCTCTAATTCTGCGACGAGGGTTTCCATCTGTTCTAGGGGGTCGAGGTAGGTGACGTAATCCACGGGATTGCTCGGAATTACCACCCCCACAAAACCAATCCGCACCGGAGTTCCTGCCTCACCATAAATGGTTTCAATCACGTAGGGAGGCACATTATCCCAGGGTTCCCCCGCCGCCGTCAGGACATTCCCCGAAAACCACTGGAAGTCTGATTCTGCTAAGCGTTGCTTGAACTGGGATTCGCTGATGTCAAATTCGTGGTTACCGAAGGTTGCAAGATCCAAGCCCACTTGGTTCATCACCGCCACAATTTGTTTTCCTGCGAGGCGATCGCCATCAACCACCGCAGTCCCCAAGGCCGACGGACTAAATAAATCCCCAGCTAAAACGGTGAAAGTGTGGGGATTTTCGGCGAGCAGTTCCTTGCGTAGGGTCGCCAACCGCGCCAGCCCCCCCGTTGCCCCACCACCCAGGGGCGTAATTTCATAAACATCATTGAGGTGAAGCAGTTGCAATTCTACTGTTTCGGCCCAGAGAGATAGGGGGGCGATCGCCAAACCGACCATGGCCCCAGACACCAGCACCGTAGAACGAACGACCTTCCCAAAGCAATCAAAAAACATGGGTTATTACCAAATCCATCACTAATCCCTTCATGATGGTTCAGGTCACCGCCGCAAAAGGCGATCGCTCATAAATTGTGATACTTACGCCACTTCCCTTTTGAACCTAAGTGGGGGACACAATTTCTCCTGTTTCGAGATCACGGAAAATCGTATCTGGTTCAGGCGATTCTAGCTCCGGACGAAAAATCGTATTGAGGGCTGTTTCCAAGGTGCGGGACATCACAATTTGGTTGTTATAGACCACAATCACCCGCGCCAAGGTCGGAACGCTATTTTCGGCGGCCTCTAGGTAAAGGGGTTCCACATAAAGGAGGGATTGTTCAATGGGAATCACCAATAAATTGCCCTGTACGGCCCGAGAGCCTTCTCGATCCCAGAGGGAAATTTGCTGAGAAATCACGGGGTCTTGTTGAATTAGCGCTTCAATTTGATCCGGCCCATAGATCAACTTCTGTTTCGGAAACTGGTACAGCAACAGTTTGCCGTAGTTATCACCATCGGCGCGGCCCGCTAACCAGGCAATTAAATTAGGGCGACTGGTGGGGGTATAGGGATGGAGCAGAATAAATTCCTCTGAAGTGGCCGTGGGTAGCCGCATGATCAGATAGTAGGGGGCGATCGCCCGGGCCTCACCCCCATAAACCTCCTGGGGAATTTCCCACTGGTCTTCACGGTTATAAAAAACCTGGGGGTCTTGCATGTGATAGCTCAGGAGGCGTTCGGACTGCACATTAAAGAAATCGGTCGGATAGCGCAGATGTTCTTTTAAGTCATCGGGGAGTTCGGCAAAGGAACGGAATAATTCTGGAAAAACCCTTTCCCAGGTTTGGATCATCGGATCGGCGGCATCGGCGATATAAAAACGCACTGTGCCATTGTAGGCATTGATCACCACCTTGACGGAGTTGCGGATGTAGTTGAAAGGATGTCGCCCCGGATCGGCGTAGGGATAATGGTCACTGGTGGTGTAGGCATCCAAAATCCAATAGAGGTAATTTTTTTCACCGAGGCGGTTGGTCTCACCAATGTCGGCTGACACGAGGTAAGGATCACGATCAAACCGCAAAAATGGGGCGATCGCCCGCACCCGTTGATTAATATTGCGCCGCATCAACAAGCGAGTATCACCGGTGAGATCATTGGATAACAAAATCCGCCAATCCCGGAGATATTGCGCGAAAAACAAACGTTTCAAAGGATTCCCAAAGGCAATGCCCCCCGTCCCGTCGTAGGTGTTGTAGCGGTTATCTTCCCCACTGGGATAGTCCAACTCCTGCACCTTGGTATCGGTCATCACGTAGTTATTGGTCAGCTCACCGTAGTAAATGCGCGGTTGACCAATGGGAATTGCCTCCCGTACCGCTGGGGTTAAGGTAGTCAAATTGCCATTATCTGCCGTCGCCCCGGCCCCAATATCCTGTACATAATATTGGGGTAAGCCAGTCTCCTCAGCCCGGTTGACTGGACTCACCGTAAAACCATAGCCATGGGTATAAATGAGATGCTTGTTCACCCAAGTCTTTGCTTGTTCTGGCACCGCTTCATAATCTAGCTCCCTGGGGGCAATGATCACCTGTTGTTGGCTGGGATTTTGGTCTGGGTTTAGGCGTAGGGTATAGCGATCAATATCAGCATCCGAAAAGCGATAATACAGCCGGATTTGCTGCAATTGGCGGTTAGTTTGCAGGATGGGGCGACTGTCCCATAGGCGGATGTTGTTGATGGTTAGGGGATTGCTGTCAATGTCGGAGGCGGTGAGTTCCCCCTCTGGATTAAACACCCGTGACTCGATGGCATCTAGCCCAAAAGCTCTACGGGTTGAGGCGATGCTGTATTCCAAATAGGGACGCTCCCGGGCTAATTCATTCGGTTGCACGATGAGGCGTTGGGTCCCGGCAGAGAGAATGGCACCGATGGCCATAACGCCGATATACAAAATAATGCCCTTTAACACCTGGGGCTGTTGGCGACGGATAGAAACGGTACGGCGGTGGGGATAGCGCCAGAATTGCCCTAAACACCAAGCGGCGATCGCCAAGGCCAAAACTGTGAGGAGAATTTCCACGTGTTGATCGACGTTGAGATTGGTATAGCTCACCCCATAAACCACCCCAAGCTTGGAGTAGAGTAGCTCATAACGCACTAACCAGTGGCGTCCGGCCACGGCGAGGAAGAGGAGGCCCGTCAAGAGATTGAGATGCCGTAACTGGGCTGGACTAAAGCCCGGAAACTGTCCCTGGGAAAAACTATCCCCAGACAGCAGATAGTACAGGGTCACACTTACCAAACCATAGAGAAATAAACCCTCAAACCAAAAGTCAAGGATTTGCCACAGGGGCAGGGTAAAGACATAAAAGCCGGCATCATGGTTATAAATCGGATCGATTTGACTGAAGGGCACCCCAAACCAACCCTGGAATATCCGCACCCAATTATTCGCCAGGATCGTCCCGAAACAGAGGCTTAAAACCACGGCGATCGCCCGCAAGGAAAACCACCGTCGCCAAAGGATGCCTCCCAAAACCACCGCAGCTAACCCCAAACGCCAGATTTGCTGTTGGGTAAATTGCCACAAACTGCGCAATGATTTGAATGCCAGGGGATCCGGTAAAGCAGGGGTAATTAGCGGCAGGCTCATGTCCCGTTGTCCCATTTCCCAGACCACCGAGCCGTAGTGGAACAAAATCAAGACAATCAACAGGCTAAACCCGGCCATTAACAGCAGTAATCCCCGAAAATTGATCGCCGGTGATTCGGGAATTTTCTTGTGATAGGGGATGGGTTCGAGGAAAAATTTTTGCCACCATTGCAACGGAGGCCGGGGCACATTGGTTTGGCGATTGCCCCCCGACTGATCCGGGATTATTTGCCATTCCTGGCGGTCAACCACCCGGTAATTTATCCAGAGGAACACAAAGGAGCCACAAAAACCAAGACTCCACAGGCCGATGCGTAGGGAAACCTGCTTCAAAAAGACAGAACGATATCCTAGCTCAGCGAACCAAAATTGTTCAACGAGGAAACGGGAGACTAATTCAAATAGACCCCAGCCGGCGGCGATCGCACAGCATAGATAGATAATTAGTGACCATTTTTTATCCATGGTGCCGATTGTATCGACTTGCTGGCCTAAAAATCACGCTCGATCAATAATTCCGGAAAATTGGCCGCCCGCACTTTTGTAAGATGCCTGGGGGAATCGGTTTACCGCTGGCGAGGCGTTGTTGTTGGCCCGGAGGGAGGCAGCGGCGATCCACGTCGTAAAAGTAATAGCCTTGGGAAGTTTGGGAACGGGAGCCATTCAGCAGCAGATCGACAAGAATTTCTTGGATGGTGCGGCGATCGCCCGTTTGGCCCCAAAACAAAGAAAAAAGCTGATTCCGAAAAAAATCATCCCCCTGTAACTGAGTAAAGCGGCTGTCTGGAATGGTTTGATATTGACTACGAATATCGGCCAGGATGCCTTGCCACGTTTGGCGGCCAGGAAGCCCCTGACTAGACCCCGAAGATTGCTGCACGATTGTCGGTTCGGGTTTGCGATCTGGTTTGGCGATCGCCCCAGGGCTGGGAAACAAGCCCGCCGCGACCAAGGCAGAGCCTAGGGTTAACTGAGTGAGCCGTGTGATCCGTTGCCCAAAAAAGCCCATAATTCTCCGCTGATGTTGCCTCAAATTGCTATGGTGTAGAGAGTAGACGAAAATCACCAGGCAAAGTTCCCTGCTTTTGCCATCTTAGTATTTCCATGGTTCCTTCCCAACGTCAAAAAAGCCTCCGTCGCCTCATCGATCGCCTCGGCCTCCCCGATTACCATGGTATGCGCTGGGATTTACTGGATCTGGCCCTCACCCACCCCAGCATTTCCCCCGACAAAAATTATGAACAGTTAGAATTTATCGGCGATGCGGTGGTGCGTCTGGCCGCGTCTGAAGTGCTCTACGCCGAATATCCCGCTGAACCCGTGGGAGAATTTGCCGCCATTCGGTCGATCCTCGTGAGCGATCGCACCCTGGCAGAATTTGCCCACCGCTACAATCTCAAAAAATATTTGTCCTACCACGGCCATTACCACGGTGCTGGGGAAATTTCCCTGTTGGCCGATGCCTTTGAGGCGATGTTGGGGGCTTTATTTCTCACCACCAACGATTTAAGCCTCGTGCACCCTTGGCTCGATGAGCATCTCCGCCACAAAGCCGCTGAGATTAAACAAGATCCAGCCCGGGAAAATTATAAAGATGCCCTACAAACCTGGAGCCAAGGGGAATACCAAAAACTCCCCACCTACCAAGTGACTGAAAATCCGGAATTTCGCCACGAAGAAGAACGATTTTTGGCGGAAGTGAAGCTGGGGGATACTTTGCTTGGGAAAGGGGTTGGTCGTTCTAAAAAAGCCGCTGAACAAGCTGCCGCCCGCATGGCCTTTGAGGCGATCGCCCCCCTCGAAAATTTCACGCCCCAGCCATAGAAAAGCGCCCGGAGATCTGGCCTGAGTTACGATCCCCCGACGCCCTTCTATATTTCCTCACACCCAAACTAAGATTCTTAGACGATTGGCCCAGATTGAGGGTTCCATTTAGCTTTCTTGAATTGCCTCGATGATCGCTTGATTGGCTTCTGGGAACTGGTATTGCCCCAATTCACCGGGATTGACCCACAAAATCTCTGCACATTCAAGGGGTTTGGCCTCTCCAGCCAGGACACTGCACCAATGCACATGGAGTGAAACTTTGAATTTCGGGTAATCATGTTCAATTAAAATAAGGCGATCGCCCACCTCAACCTGGAGATTAATTTCTTCTTGGATTTCCCGCGCAATACAGGCTTCTACTGTTTCTCCTGGTTCGATCTTCCCCCCAGGAAACTCCCACAGGCCCGCCATTTCCCCTTGGTCTAAACGGCGATCAATTAAAATTTTTCCCTGGCGATCGCGAATAACGGCGACACCGATCTGCTTATGGGGCAAAGGCGACATTTTTTTTACTCCGCACACAAGATAAACCCGATCATTATAGGAGATGGCTCCCGCCGCATTTGCCCAGATCAATTGAGGTTTTTGTTGAAATAAACCATTTAGAATTGTCCTTGTGCTTTAGGCACCTCTACCTTTTGTCTTTTTCTAAACTGTGACTTGGATTACAATTAAAACCACAAAAGCCCGTTGGGAAGCTGAGATGATGGGAGAAATTCTCACCGCCCACAGTATCCCCAACCGCGTTTTAGATATTGGACTGGGCATTTATTTTGGGCAAGGAAGCCAAGCTGCCCTCCAGGTGCGATCGCCTGATCAATGGACCGCCTTACTCCTGCTCAGTCCCCCGGAAGATGACCCCTAAACCCTTGTGTTTCGCCCTAACCGCCTATGTCTCTTTTTGATTGGTTTGCCGCAAATCGCCAAAATTCTGAAACCCAGCTCCAGCCCCAACAGGAGCGCGAGATTGCCGATGGCCTCTGGACGAAATGCAAATCCTGCGATGCCCTCACCTACACCAAAGACCTCCGCAACAATCAAATGGTCTGTAAGGAGTGTGGCTTCCATAACCGGGTCGGCAGTCGGGAACGGGTACGCCAATTGATTGACGAAGGCACCTGGACAGAAATTGGTCAAAATGTCGCGCCGACCGACCCCCTCAAATTCCGCGACAAAAAAGCCTATAGCGATCGCCTCAAAGATTACCAAGAAAAAACAAGCCTCACCGATGCTGTAATCACTGGCACAGGACTGATTGACGGTTTGCCCCTTGCTTTAGCAGTGATGGACTTTGGCTTTATGGGCGGCAGCATGGGATCCGTCGTCGGCGAAAAAATTTGTCGCCTCGTAGAACATGGCACCGCCGAAGGTTTACCTGTGGTGGTTGTTTGTGCTTCTGGTGGGGCGAGAATGCAAGAGGGAATGCTCAGTCTGATGCAGATGGCGAAAATCTCTGGTGCCCTCGAACGCCATCGCACCCAAAAATTACTCTACATTCCTGTCCTGACTAATCCCACCACCGGGGGCGTCACCGCTAGCTTTGCGATGTTGGGAGATTTGATTCTTGCCGAACCCAAAGCAACCATCGGTTTTGCTGGACGCCGCGTCATTGAACAAACATTGCGCGAAAAACTTCCTGACGATTTCCAGACGTCTGAATATTTACTCCAACATGGGTTTGTCGATGCGATTGTGCCCCGCACTGAATTGAAAAAAACCCTCGCCCAAATGATTAGTCTCCATCAGCCCTTTCACCCGATTCTGCCAGAGCTACAATTGGCTCCCCACGTGGAAAAAGAAAAGGTCTATGAGCCCATTGCCTCTACTTCGACCAACGACTTTTACAAGTAGATAAAGTAAGTAAAAAACATTGCCGTGATTAGCATAAACAATGGCATCCTTCAGGGATTTTGTTGCTAAATGTACTGTTATTACTGGCATTCATGTTAACTTTGATTAAACATCTCTTTGCATCGACCCAAACAATGACTTGATAGGGCGTCGCGGAGAGACATTTTTCTTTAGGCATCAATTTAGGTTGAGCGGGAGTCGGGATATGGAAAATGTCATGAATCAGACTTGGCAAAAGACAGCTCTCAGCTGGGAATATCACAAGGCAGCCAATCCGCGTTTAGCAGATGTACCCATTCGCGCATTTCCGGCCAGCCTCCATGAATCCGGTGAAACACGGGTCATCCCCCTCGACCTTGCGGTGGAACTGGGGACAAAATACCCCGCCACGACTCCGAATCTTCTCGCTAATTACATTCGGATTAATGCTGGGGAACAGATTCCGGCGATCGCCGCTTCCAGTTCTGAAGTTTTTTATGTGATGCGCGGTGCCGGGCGTACCGAAACTGAATATGGCGTGCTCGAATGGAAAAAAGGTGACTCCTTTACCCTGCCAATGAATGCAGGAGTTACCCACTATGCCGATGAAGATAGTGCGCTCTATTGGGTTCACGACGCACCAATGTTGGCTTATCTTGGCGTTCGGCCCACTGCCCCCCGCTTTGAACCGGCTTTCTACGCTAGCGAATATCTCAACAGCGAAATTGAACGTATCCGGGAAGAAGGCATTCGTCGCAACCTCAACCGTAACGGTGTAATTTTAGGCAACCCCGAAAGTGAAGCCACCCGCACCGCCACCCACACCATGTGGTCTTTGTATAATCTGGTGCCGCCCCATTCTTCTCAAAAGCCCCACCGTCACAATTCCATTGCCTTAGATTTAGCGGTTTCAGCGAAAGAAAATACCTATACTTTGATTGGCAAATCCCTTGATAACGATGGCAATATCATCAACCCAGTGAAAGTAATGTGGCAGCCCAATAGCGTTTTTGTGACGCCGCCGAGCCTTTGGCATTCCCACCACAATGAGTCTGACGAAGATGCCTTTGTCTTTCCGGTACAGGATGCAGGGATGCAAATTTATATGCGTACCTTAGACATTCAATTCGCTAAATAGAAACTACTCGTTACTCGTTATCAATAACCTGTCGCTACTTCAATGCTCTCCTAGGTTAGGAGAGTTTTTTTGTTTCTTCCAAAACGTAAAATGAGTAGGGCTAGAATATCAGTAGTACCAATGCTTGACCCCCTCGATGGGTATATACTTTCCCGCCATGCCCGTGACGTCTTACAAAAAAGCGATCGTAATTGTATTAATCCAGAATGGATACGACGAACCTTAACGGCGCCAGATTATATTGACCGAGACGAGAGGACAAATGCTTGCCGGGCCTGGAAACGCATCCCAGAGTATGGAAATCGTGCTTTAAGGGTCGTTTACAATTCAGAAAAACAACCCCCCGTCATTATTACTGTATTTTTTGACAGGAGCTTTAAGGGATGAACATGATCGAATACGACCCAGAAATGGATGCTGCCTATCTCAAGATTCAGAAAGGGAGTTACGTTGAATCTGAGGAAATCAGTGCGGGAATAATTTTAGATTATGACCAGAATGAAAATGTTATCGCCCTGGAATTGTTAGGGGTCAAGTCGCTTCAACCAAGCCAGTGGCAAAGCTTAGAGTCCCGATTGCCTGTAACTGCCTATGAGCAACTGCAAGTCTTTTTTGCTAATACCAGCCATGTCTAAATAGATTGCGCCAATTTGCATGAAGCTTTTTCAAGATTTCTTTTACCTATTTCTTCAGGATAAATGTCCCCTCTGCGATCGCCCTGGAGAACATATCGTCTGTCGGGACTGCGATCGCCAATTACAAAAAACAAAGCTCATCAATCCTAAACGCCACTGGCAAAACGATCTGCCGCTATTCGTCTGGGGCCAGTATGACGGCAGCCTCAAACGGGCGATCGCCACAATGAAATACGACAATTGCCCTCAACTGGGACGCTGGCTTGGTACCCAATTGGGTTCGCAATGGCGAAAATCCTTTCCAAATCAGCAGAAATTAACCGTTATCCCCATCCCAATGCACCCCGCAAAACAACAGCAACGGGGTTTTAACCAAGCCGAGATTATCGCCCGTCAATTTGCCCAAGTCACCGGATTACGCTACGAAGCCCAGCTTCTCCAACGCCCAAAAGCGACCCAAGCCCTCTTTGAACTGACGGTGGCACAACGACAACGGGAACTGCAACGGGCTTTTTCCCTTAACCCTAAAGTCATATCCCAAGGATTGCGCCAGTCTATTTTGCTGATTGACGACATTTATACCACAGGGACAACGGCCACCGAAGCCCAACAAACCCTTGTGCGTGGGGGCTTAGAAGTTTGCGGCATTGCGGCGATCGCCACCCCTAAAACTGGAAAAACATCTCCCCCCGAAAGCAGTGGAGGAATTTAGCCGGAAATTTCCCTATCAACGGTAGAATATGGTTTGATTATGCAAGCCCGTAATGTTGCTAAAGCTCCATGATTTCAAGTAATGACTTTCGTACTGGTACATCCATCGAATTAGACGGTTCAGTGTGGCGCGTCGTCGAATTTCTCCACGTTAAACCCGGTAAAGGTTCCGCCTTTGTCCGGACAAAACTAAAAAACGCCCAAACGGGTAGCGTCGTTGAAAAAACGTTCCGCGCTGGTGAAACCGTTCCCCAAGCGATCCTCGACAAACGCACGATGCAACATACCTATAAAGAGGGCGAGCAGTTTGTCTTTATGGATATGGAAACCTATGAGGAAGTCCGCCTGACCGAAGCGCAAATTGGCGATCGCGTTAAATACTTGATGGAAGAAATGGAAGTTAATGTCCTCTTCTGGAACAGCCAAGTCATTGACGTTGAACTCCCGAATACCGTTGTCCTCGAAGTCACGGAAACAGATCCTGGTGTGAAAGGCGACACGGCCACAGGGGGAACTAAACCCGCCATCGTTTCCACAGGGGCCCAGGTCAATGTGCCTCTTTTTATCTCGATTGGTGAGCGCATCAAGATCGATACCCGCACCGATACCTATCTCGGTCGCGAATAAAGCCCCAAAGCTTTTTTGGAGATCCGCACTAATCCTGGCTTGGATCTCCCCCCTACCCATGCAGTTGTGAGGAATAACCTGTTCTGTGGCTATTAATTTACAAGAGATCCAAGAACTTCTATCCACCATCGGCCAAACCAATGTCACCGAGTTTGAACTCAAAACCGATGATTTTGAACTCCGGGTGAGCAAAGGTACTGTTGTGGCTGCTCCCCAGACGATGGTGATGCCCGAGGCGATCGCCCAACCAGCGATGTCCACTTCCGTTGTTTCTCAACCGACTGCAACCCCAGAAGCCCCCCAAGCGGAAACCCCGGCTCCCAGTGCGAGCATTGATGATAAGTGGGTCGCCATTACCTCCCCCATGGTGGGAACGTTTTACCGCGCGCCGGCCCCTGGTGAAGATCCCTTCGTTGCCGTCGGTGATCGCGTTGGCAATGGTCAAACCGTTTGCATCATCGAAGCGATGAAATTAATGAATGAGATTGAGGCAGAAGTCAGCGGTGAAGTTGTTAAAATTGCCGTTGAAGACGGTGAACCCATTGAATTTGGTCAGACCCTAATGTGGGTCAACCCAACCTAAGCGTTCCAATAATCAATTGATACAATAGTCTTAAACTATCTATTCCTTTTTCTGAGAAAACCAATGCCTGACGACCATCAGATGCCCCCAGAAGTTCTCCAACAGGTAGCTTCGTACTTTAGTGTTCTGGGAGAACCGATGCGGTTGAGGATTTTAGGTCTTTTACAGGACGGGGAACGCTGCGTCCAGGATTTGGTTCAAGCAACGGATACAAGCCAAGCAAACGTGTCTAAACACCTCAAGGTGATGCTCCAGGCAGGAATTTTACAGCGACGGAGTGAAGGAACTTCTGCCTATTATCGGGTCAGTGATGAGCTGATTTATGACCTGTGTAATTTAGTTTGTAATCGCTTGGCTGAGCGCATTGAAGAACAGGCAAAGAAGTTTCGCAATGCCTCTTTGACTTCCTAGGCGATCGCCTTTGT
Organism: Picosynechococcus sp. PCC 8807; assembly: GCF_001693295.1. Taxonomy (NCBI): domain Bacteria; kingdom Bacillati; phylum Cyanobacteriota; class Cyanophyceae; order Chroococcales; family Geminocystaceae; genus Picosynechococcus; species Picosynechococcus sp. PCC 8807. Next base: position 57,383 of record NZ_CP016483.1, on the reverse strand, counting down.
TGATGCTGTCCAAGGTTAACAAAAGGATTAGGTCACGAAAGTTTACAATTGTTATAACGAAGCAAGAATTTATTCCCTAGCCCACCTACAGATTGCCGATCCTATGACTTCCTATTCCACTTTTTCTGCCAGAGCCGAAATGAGTGAGCTGCGTCGCCTCAAGACGCTGTTGCCCCCTGAGTTGCAAAGTTGGGTGATGGTTGAGGGCACCACAGAAGTCAACCCCCCCCTCATCCGCTGCGAAGAATTAGGCAAAGATGAAGTCGAAATTCAAATTGATTTGGCGAAGTGGGAAAATCTCGCCATTGATCAACGCAACCTCTTGTTTTGGCATGAAGTCGCAAAGATCCAGAACGATACAATTCCCCGGGAAGGCTGGGAAATGGCCGCCCTCGCCATTGGTCTGGGGGGTGCTGTGGGCGAGCTTTGGGTCCAGGATGGTTTGCTCTTGGTTTTGGCGATCGCCCTTTGTGGTTTTTCGGGCTACCGACTATGGCAAAAAAATAGCGGTGAAAAACGGATGACCATCGCCATTGATGCCGACGAACAGGCGATTCGCCTCGCTACTCGGTTTGGTTATACCCTACCCAATGCCTACAAGAGTTTGGGGAGTGCCCTTAAAGCCCTGATTGAGCAAACCCCCAACCGCCGCAAACGCAAGGATTACGAAACACGGCTCCAGTTCTTACGGAAGAGTGCCGCCAAAGCCAAAGCCCAGATGGAAGACCAACAGGTGCGCCGTCCGAAAATGAGCTAATTCCTGTAGTAATTAAGGGGTGGCGATCGCCGCTGGTTTAGCCTTCGTTTCGGCGATCGCCCCTTGGAGGGTTTCAATTAACTCTTGATCTAAATAGGGCTTCGTTAAGTAGCCATTTGCCCCCAACTGCTGGGCCAACTGACGGTAGCGTTTACTACCCCGGGAAGTCAGCATTAGCACCGGAAGTTCCGCTTTCGGATGTTTTTTGCGACAGCGGCCGAGAAACTCAAAGCCGTTCATATTGGGCATTTCCACGTCACAAATGATCCCGACCACTTCAGGGTGAAGCTCTAGTTGATTGAGGCCATCGGCACCGTCTTGGGCCTGGATGACACGATAACCGGCCTTTTGCAGGGTGGTGGAGAGGGTTTGTCGTGTCGTTAGAGAATCATCAATGGCGAGGACAGTCGGCAAAGTTAGTTTTGGCTGGCGGGTCTGGAATTGGGGATTAATGATGGTTGTGTTGTGGCTATCTTTTTGGCAGACCCGTTCAATGAGGGCAGCACTATCTAGGACAGGAACCAGGCGACCATCCCCTAAAATAGTGCAACCAGAAATATACCGAGGTGAGGCGATCGCCGTCCCAAAGGGTTTGATCACCAGATCTTGTTCGAGGAGAATTTGATCGACCCGCAAACCAATCACTTCATTGGCCTGGGCCATGACCAAAACCATCTGTTGGCCCACTTGATTCCAAATATTACTGATATTGCCCTGGGCTAAAGAGCCAATTTGTTGCCGACTGGCAATGGCCGAAGCGGGATAATTAAAGCCACTCAGGAGGGCCTGGACGAGGGGCACTGTTTTCCCCTGCCAGCGGAACTGTTCTTGGTGACCATCCTTCGTAAGATCTGCTTTTTCGGCAGCGGCGATCGCCGACAAACTATTGATAGGCACCGCAAAGACACTCTCTTGACAACGGAAAATCAACAATTTTGTAATGGTCATACTCCAGGGGAGCCGGAGGGTAAAAGTTGTCCCTTGGCCTAGCTTAGAGGTCAGGGAAATATTCCCCTTGAGGGCGCGAATTTGCAGACGTACCGCATCAAGGCCCACCCCCCGACCCGATAAATGACTGACTTTTTCTGCTGTCGAAAAACCCGGAACAAAGAGTAATTCATACAGTTGTGACCGAGATAATTCTGCCGCTTCAGTGGCACTGACTAAGCCTTTGCGCACGGCTTTGGCACGGACCTTTTCAATGTCAATGCCGCGACCATCATCCTGGATTTCAAGGTAGGTAGAGTTGCCCCGGTTGTAGGCTTTGATTGTAATCGTGCCCGCTTCTGATTTATTGTGGGCAAGGCGTTCTTCGGGGGAGTCGATGCCATGGTCAAAGGCATTACGAACTAAGTGAACCAGAGGATCATAGAGCTTCGATAAAATCGCTCGATCCACAAGGGTATCGGTTCCTTCTAGGTTCAGGCTGACGGGTTTATTACCCTTAACGGAAAGATCACGCACAGTGCGCGGAAAACGGTTCAGAAGCTCCCCAATGGACAACATCCGCGCTTGGATTAGATTATTTTCTAGTTGTTTGAGGGTTTGTTGTCGTTGTTTGAGGGCCTGCTGATCCTGCTGGGCGATGAGGGTGGTGTCTTCAATGGTTTCACTGAGCTGGGCCATTTCCTCGGTCATGGTCGAAGCAAAAATGACAAATTGCGCCAACTGAGCCCGGGCCTGGGGATTTTTGACCACCAGTTCTTTGGCATATTCTTGGAATTGCGCGGTAATTTTATCGAAGCGACCATACCAGCGTTTGAGGGAATCGAGGGCGTCGCTGCTTTGTTTATTCCGGAGTAGGGCGCTGTTGTCCTGGGTGACTAATTCGCCGACCAGGCTGTTGAGGTGATTGAGGCGGCCCATGTCGAGGCGCACGCTGAGGCTATTGGTGTCGATGCTTGGTAGAACGGGATTGGTAGGGGGGGCGATCGCCTTTTCTGGGACTGGTGCTGCTGCTGCTGAATTTGGAATTAACTTGGGTTCTAACGCCTCAGTCTGAGGAGGGCTGGGGGGAGTCTCGTCCTCGGTGGAAACAATATCATTCTGGATGATCGGTTCACTGGGTTCCGGTTCATCCATGAGCACCAGGCTCGTGAGATCTACATCGACCTCTCCTAGGGCGTCATCGGCTTCTAGGATCAGTTCAGCCAGATCAATGTCACTCAGAACGGGTCGCATCTCGGCTTCTGGTCGGGCATTTTGGGTTAAAAATTGGAGGGCGGCCAGTTCATCGGCATCGAGGGAAAGACCGTTTCCTAAATCTTCGCCATTGCCGTTATTCACGAGGTCATTGACCGTCTCTAGGGGAAGAGTTTCTGGTGCCGTTGACGGGGAGGGAGTCTGGGTTTGGCTGAGTTGGTGGAGGGCGGCACTGGGTTCTCCTCCCTGGGTGCGATCGCCAGCGAGGACAGCAGCTTGGCCCGCTTGGAAATCAGCAAGGGCGCAGCGGGCAATCTCTAGGTACTGCTCAGCATTGGTTTCAAGGGCCGTTTGGGCCACCTGGGCGATCGCCGCAAAGCCTTCGAGGTTCAACATATCGCCTAGAGTCGCCAAAACTTCCATTTGGGAAACGAGTTCCCCGTGGGGATTTTTCGTCGGCGGTTTGTTGACGTAATTTTCGAGGCGACCAAGGGCCTGGGGGACTTCTTCTTTGAAAATAAATTCAGTAATATCCCCTTCCATCTGCATTTCCGGCAGTTCTGCCGCTTCATCTAGGGCATGACCTAACTTTTCTTCTAACTGGCTAAAGATCGGTTTTGCCCGTCCTAAAGCGTGGTCAGGGTCATATTCTCCCTGGTGAATTTGCTGATTGATGGGGTCTTGGAGGGCGTCATAGGCTTCGAGCAACAGGTTTTCCAGCTCCACATCGAACACAGTGTCTTCCTTGTAAAGAGCTCGGATGCCGTTTTCTAGATCATGGGCGATCGCTTGGATGGCCATCAAGCCCACACAGGCAGCGCCCCCTTTAATGGAATGGGCGGCCCGCATCAAACCATGGATTGTCGGTGTTTCATGGTCTTGGCAGAGGTTCATCAAACCCGTTTCGAGGTGCTGCAAAAGCGCCTGTGATTCCTGGACAAAGAATTCATAGGCTTGATCGTTTGTATCAACTGTTTCCTTGGCCATGATTGGATGATGATCCCCTACTCAACCGATGTGATGATAAAAAATAATGTTGCGATGCGATGTTACTCGACAGGGTGGGGAAAGGGCGATCGCCTCTCCCCGATACCCCGACAACTACTGCACCTTAAAGCGAGACACACTCTGTTGCAGTTCTCCGGCTACCCCCAGGAGCTTGGTGAACGATTCCGCCACCTTCACCGATTGGGCGGAGGTTTGATTGGAAACATTGGCCACATCCTGCATCGTTTGGTTCAGCTCATTGGAAATATCAACCTGGGTAGACGCCGAATCCGCAATTTTTTCGACGGTTTGGTTAATACTCATACTGACCTTGGCAAGATCCGTGAGGGCTTGGCGTGTCCCTTTCACCAATTTCGTTCCGATCAAGACCCGCTTCCGGCCCACATCCATGGCTTTGATCACCTCGTTGGTTTCCGCCTGGATTTCTTCGATGATCGCTTCAATCTCCTTGGTGGCGTTGGCCGATTGTTCCGCTAGGGTGCGCACTTCATTGGCGACGGCAAATCCCTGTTCTTCTTCCCCGGCGCGGGTTGCCTCCACAGAAGCATTCAGGGCGAGTAAATTGGTTTGGTTGGCCAGTTCGCGGATCAGGTTTAAGACCCGGGAGATCTTCTGGGAAGAATCCGCCAGATTTTTAACCTTGCGGGCCGTTGCTTCAACGGTTTGTTGGATCGCCACAATCCCCTGGACAGTTCGGTTCATGGCCATGTCCCCTGATTGGAGGGTTTTGTTGGCCAATTGGACTTTGGCTTGGGCTTCCTGGGCGTTGCTGGCGACCTCTTGGATGGATCCAGTCATTTTAAAGAGCTTATCGAGGGCCACATTGACGCTCTCAGCTTGGCGCAACGCTTCCGCAGACAGGTTTTGAATCAAGGATTCACTTTCTTGGGCAGTGTCTGACACAATGGTTGTCGATTCCTGTACCCGCTGTACGAGCAGTTGGAGATTTTCAAGGGTGGCGTTGAAAAAGTCAGCGACAGTGCCCATTTCCCCTTCGGTGACCCCAGCCCGCACGGTCAAATCCCCTTCAAAGGATTCTTCGATTTCTTCGAGGAAGTTTTCAATTTGCCCTTGGAGTTGCTCCCGCTGTTGACGCTGTTCTTCGGAAACAATTTCTGCTTGACGACGGGATGTTTCGACTTCTTCGAGGAGGAGGGCTTGGTCGAGGGCATAGCCCAACTGGATCGCCACCTGACGGAAGGATTCTACCAGGGGAGCCTCCCATTCTCTGATACTCGAACATTGGTGCGCCCCCAAAAGACCATAAAGCTTTTGGTTAACGAGAATGGGAACCACCACGTTGGCCTTTACCTGCCATTTACCGAGTTGTTCTTCGTGACAAGCGGTGAGGCCAGCTTGGGAGACATCGGGAGTCACTTGCACCCGCCCTTGGCGATAGGGTTCAACGTAATCTTCGGGGAAACAGGGGGCATCGCCGGAGGTCATCATATCTTCGCTGAGTTTGCGCCAACCGGATTTGACGGCTTCGTATTTAATCCGGCCATCCCAGTTGTCATCAAAGCGATAAACTACGACCCGATCGCACTTCATGAGCTTGAGGGCTTCTTCGACGCCAGTCCGGAAGATCCGTTCTAGATCGAGGGATTCACGGATCCGGAAACTGATGAGGTTTACTTGGCGTGTCCGGACGAGTGCCTGCTCCTGTTCCCGGCGGAGGAGGGCCTGGTCGAGGGCATACCCCACCTGTTCTGAGAGTTGACGGAGGATATCAATTTCCGTCTCACTCCAAAGACGGGTGCTGGCACATTGGTGCACAATCAACATGCCATAGAGACGTTGGTTCGCACTAATCCCGGTGGCCATATAACCCTTGACGCCATAGGGGGCAAACTCATTCACATGGCAGTCAACAAAATCAGCATTAAAAATATCGGGAATCGCGACGATGTGACCCTTCTGGTAATTTTTTGAGAGCTTTTCTGTGACTCGGGGTTCATTGGTGCGTAAGCCGAGGGTTGTGGGGTAGCCCTGCTCCACCGATTCCGCGGTGATCAGCCCTTTCCAAGAGGAATCAAATTCATAGACAATTGCCCGGTCTGTGCCCAAAAGATCCTGGGCTTCTTCGACGGCGACATTGAGAATGGCCTCTACCGTCGAGGCGGCCTGGAGTCGCATCCGGGTTTCATTCAGGCGCTTGGCACGGTCTTGTTCTTCCTTGAGGAAAGCCTGCTCTAGAACATAGCCAATCTGCTGGGCAATTTGCTTTAGGGTATTGATCTCTAGGTCAGTCCATTGGCGCGGCCCAGAACATTGATGCACGATCAACATGCCATAGAGCTTTTGGTTAGCGACGATGCCAACGGCCATGTAGCCTTTAACGGCATGGGTCGCAAATTCGGTGATGTGACAGTCGATAAAGTCGGCTTCGTAGATGTTGGCGTAGGCCGTCACTTTCCCCCGGATGTAGGCCTTGGCAAATTTTTCGGTGACACGGGGTTCGTTGGTTTTTAATCCCAGGATCGACTCAAAACCAGACACAACGGATTCTGCATTGATCAGGCCGCGCCAGTTTTGATCCAAGCGATAGACAATCGCTCGATCAGCAGTGAGGATGTCTCGCGCTTCTTCGACGGCGGCGCTGAGAATTTCTTGGACTTCGAGGGATTCCTGGAGACGGGCACTCATCTCACTTAGGCGTTGGGCGCGCTCGGCGGTCATCTGCCGTTGTTCAATGAGGCTAATGCGTTCGAGGGCAAAGTTAACTTGGTTGCTAATTTGCTGGAGTAGGTTGCTATCGACTTCTTGCCAGGGGTGGGCACCTTGGCAACGGTGGACGACGATCAGGCCGAAAAGATTGCGTTCGATGGTAATAGGAGCAATCATCATCGCCCGCACCTGGGCCTGGTCGAGGGTTTCTAGTTGGGAGGCACTCAAACCGATGTCGCTGAGGCGATTTAGGACGGTGAGTTTGCCGCGCTGGGCCTGCTTGAGGTAGCGTTCATCGAGGCCACAGTCCTGGAGTGTTTTGCCCATGAGGCTTTTCCAGCGGGGATCGGCAGCTTCGGCGATCGCCATGGCTTTTTGGGGGCCATCGACCCGGAAAATGAGCACTCGGTCGGCTTGGAGGGCTTCGCGGGCATCGTCTACTGCTGTTTCGAGGATCTCCGCGGTGTCATTAAAACTACCGAGACGGGACGACAATTCATTGAGAATTTGGGCCTGGAGCGCGGCATTTTCTTGCTGTTGGAGGGCAAAGGCTTGATCGAGGGCAGTGCTGACCTGGGTGGCGGCCTGGCGCAAAATCTCTAGTTCACTATCGGCCCAACGGCGGGGTAGTGAGCATTGGTGCACCATCAAAAAGCCCATGAGTTTTTGGCGGGCGATAATGGGGGCGATCGCACTGGCGCGAATCCCTTTCGCCTTCAGGTGATTGAGCACCGCTTCATCGAGGTTGGCATCGTAGATATCCTCGATGACAGTCACTTGACCCCGGAGATAGGCGTCTTGGTGGGAGGCCTCCAGCCAGGGAAGATCGAGTTCTAGGCCCAGGATTGTCGGAAACTGCCGTTCTACAGCTTCGGCGACCACTTGACCCCCAAGGGCATTTTCACCGAGCTGATAGACCACCGTGCGATCGCCCCGGAGCGCAGTTTGCACTTCCTGAACCACCGCCGCAAAAATATCCGCTGGCGTGAGAGATTCCCGGATCCGCGCACTGATTTGGTTTAACCATTGGGCCTGTTCCGCCGCCGCCCGCTGTTGATCTAACAATTGGGCCTGGTCGAGGGCGTAACCCACCTGCACCGCTAACTGCCGGAAAAATTCGATCTCCGACTCTGACCATTCCCTGGCGATCGCACATTGGTGGGCCACCAATAACCCATACAACTCTCCCCCCAAAAGCAGCGGTGCCGTTAAACTTGCCTGGACTTCCAATTGTTGCCATTGATCCAGTTGGGTATCATCTGTTGTCGTTCCGTGGCCGAGATTGTTAAACGCTTCAACTCGACCCTGCTGAAAGAGCCGAATGGCATGGTCTGACAACCCCACTAGAGAATAGGACATTCCCAAAGCGCTGGGCCACCGCCGTTCCACGGACTCGTACATCACTTTGCCGAGCCAATCTGGGTCATCAAAGACATACACCACCACCCGGTCTACATCCAGGGCATTGCGCGCATCCGAGACCGTCGCATTGAGAATATATTCAAAACTTAAGGACTCACGAATGTGGGAAGTCATCGCATTGAGAAGCTCAGCCCGTTCCACTGCCGCCCGTTCTGTGGCTAACAGAGATTGGAGTTCTTCCGTCATCATGTCGATGTTGGAACGAAGATTACTGAGTTCACTCACAAGGGTGCCAGCCTTTGAGGTGAGGGTAGAATGCTTGCCGTTGTTGGCGTTGGTGGCCTGTACCGGCACAATGGTCACCGTTTCTTCAATGGGTCGTTCTTTGCGGTCGTGGCCGAGGGATTGGGGCTGAAGACGGTTGTCTTGGGAGCTGTTGGGGCGGAAGGGAGCTTGAGTCATGGCAGTTTCAGGGAATTTCAATTTAGATAAACGCAGGGAAATGAAAAAATGAGAGGCCAAAACATTGGGCCGATTCATGATTCAGTCTGGAAAAATTAGCCTGGGGATTTGAGGTGATCTAGCAAGGCTTCGAGGTTGATGCTCAAGATGGTTTCCCCCGAAGCCGTCCGAAACTGGCCAGCCACCAAAGCTGAAACCTCAGGGGGGATTTGCCCTGGAGGACCAGGTAATAACTCCAGGCGATCGCCGCGTATGAGATGCTGCACCTCGGCGACGAGAATCCCGAATGTCTGGTGGTTGACCGTAACCCGTAAAACATGGCATTGCGATCGCCCATAATCACCAGCCAATAAAGGAGGCAAACGCAGGGCATAGGCTAAATCCACCAGCCATAGCACATCGCCGCGCCAGCCACAGACCCCCACCACCGCAGGCGGCAAATCTGGCATTTGCACAATGTGTCCCAACTCGACATTGATCGTTTCGACCAATTGAGCCGTAGGCACCATGGCCCGAAAACCATCGGCCAAAAGAATACCAATGTATTGTGTTGTGCTACTTTCCGGGGCAGAGGTCACAGGGGCCATAAACAACGCTCCAAATCAAACTTCAGTCAACAAATAGTTGCGCTAGACGGGATGGCAAATCAGGCAGCGCCAAGCTTAAGGGATCCAACGCCGTACCGCGTTTAACAATTCATTTTGGTCAATGGGTTTAGTGACATAATCATTGGCCCCCTGTTTACTGGCCCATTTTTTATCCATTTTTTCAGCTTTGCTAGAGCACATGATGACAGGAATATTTTGGGTTTTTGGATTATTTTTCACCTCACGACAAAAGCCAAAACCGCTTTGGCCCGGCAGCACCACATCCAAGACAATGCCATCGATCATTTTGTGATCCAGGATGGCCCGCGCTGCCTCTGCCGTCGTCACCTTTAGCAAGCTAAACCCGGCATTTTCTAGGCAACTTGTGATAATTTGTGCTTCTGTCGGACTATCTTCAACTAATAATAAAGTTGCCATTACAAACCTCTGGGGAAAATTCAAATTAAATAACAATTTTTGTTTGAGAGCAACCCTTAAGTAAACTTTGAAAAGTCAAATTTTATCGGGTAGAGCTAGAAACTTTTAAGGTGACATCTTCTGTTTCATTATCCTGTGCGGCAACTTCATCTAAATATTTTTCAATTAAGGCAATGGTTTTCTCTGGATCCGGTGGTTTCCCCAAAAAATCTGAAGCTCCCACGAGCTTGGCTCGATTGCGATCAATCAAGGTATCGCGGCTGGTCAAGACAATAATTGGCGTTTTTTCAAACACAGAGGTTTGCCTGAGAAACTTACACACGGTGTAACCACTAGCATTGGGCATTACGAGGTCAAGAATGATCACGTCTGGTTGACTCTCGATGAGCTTGGCAACGCCCCGCATGGGTTCACTAATGCCGATGGTGCGATAACCAGCCCCTTCGAGGATTTTCCGTAGGGTTTGGAGAATCACGGGGCTATCATCAATGCAAGCAATGAGGGCATCACGCTTTTCGGGCGATCTCAGACTGCCGGAGGTGGGGCCATCAGCATCGGTAGATTCTGCAAGATGGCCTAGGGGAGGGGGTAAATCGGCAATTTTTTCAGTTGAACAATGCGCTTTTTTAATAGGGGAATTAGGGCATTGGCAACGCTATTAACCGATTTACCAAGGCACACAGAAATGTCCCACATGGTGAATTGTCCATTGAGATACTGACCCAAACTGCCAAGGGCACTGGCATCAATACCGGCCTTTAGCACTGGGGCGAGGGTGGGACTCAAGTTACCAAGACCAGCGGCTTGCCATTGTTGTTGGAGTTGCATGACTCGCTTGAGGTCGGGTTCGACTTCTAGGTAAGACAAGGACAAACTGAGGGCGATTTCTGTGGCATTTTTTTGGGTTTCATGGGATTCGATGGTGGCATCGGCATAGCAACCAAGATCGAAGAAGACTTCCTGGGCGATCGCCCGAATAATTGCCTTCGCTTGCATGACCGTCAGTTGTTTGGTTGTGATCCCTTGGTAAAGGAGCTGATATTCCCACATTTGCGAGCTGATCAGTTCTTGGGGATTTGGCGTCCACTGGGGGGCGAGCCGTTGGGTAATGCGGTTCCAACGACGGGTAGAGTGGATACCGGCGGTGGCATGGAGAAGACGCCCGGACAGGAGATGAATATGCCCCTGGTATTGACTATTCCCCACAATCAACTCACCCGTAGCCCGGGTTTGGCACAACTGGTTTAGTTGATCGGCGATGAAACTGAGTGTATTGCCTGCAGCAGTCATATTCTGTGTCTAGAGCATTCTCGATTTCAATATACCCATAACATCACGATCACCTAACAAAAACTTTGCAACAATACACAAATCAATTTATTGATTTAAAACCCTAGAAATCAAGCAATTAGCAGCACAATAAACCCAAACAATATTTTCTTTGCATGGGAATTTATTCGCTTTATTTTGATTTTTATTGCCGCACAAGTATTGAGGCGGTTCTTAATTCCGCTGTTGCTTTCTACGTATAAACACTGAAGCTTGTTTTAACTTTTGTGAAGTTCAAGAACATGTTGACTGTGGGACGTTTGAAAGTAATTCTTAAGAAAAAATTATAGAGATTTCTCCTAGACAATTTTGTGAAGATTTGATGTAGCTTTTGCTGTTCTAGGCGAGAAAAAGACGCCGTTAGCGATGGTTTGGGTTGACAAAGGGCAGTGGCGATCGCCAACAATGACATAGATTTCTAGCCCTCTCCAGTTGAGACCATGACGGATATTGCGACGTTAATTGCCCAGGTAAAGACAGAGGCAGAGCGGGAACCATTTCCCATTGATGTGCCTGTGTACCAAGCAGCACGCCTTAATCCCACGGAGCCAGTGCTCTATGCGGGGAATCTCAAGGCATCCCTGTGTTTTTTCGGGCGGGATTTGGGACGGGATGAGGTGCACGCCCGCCAACCCCTCTATGGTGCTGCGGGCACCCTGGTACGCCAGGGATTTTATTATGCAGTTCACCACAAAAAAATCCATGACAAGGCGCAATTGGCGACGGTGTGCGATCGCATTTTGCTGACCAATACGGTGCCCTACAAACCACCGGGCAACAAGGCCTATCCGGTGTCGGTTAAGGAACGATTTCGCCCTTTTGTGGAGCGGCTATTGGTGTTGCACTGGCAGGGCAACCAAATCATCACCCTGGGTACGGAAGCCTTTAAGTGGTTTGACCCCTACGGACGACGGGGAGAGGTAAACGGGTTCTTCCGGCGGGGCGATCGCTTTGAGACATCCTTGCAAGTGACCCTCCGGGCGGTGGATGATCTGGGAATGGAACACCAAAAGATCGTTACTTTGTCGCCTTTGCCCCACCCATCTCCCCTAAATCAACGCTACTATGCCCAGTTTCCTCAGATGTTGCAAAATCGTCTGGGGGCGATCGCCTTTTGAGACCTCGCTTTTGCGGGCTGTGCTTAGTCCTGTTCCGTGAGTCCTGCCTGATGAAAATCTTGGCCCGACCCATATTGCCACGCTTCACGCCGTCGTTTGGCCTGGTAACTATCTCCCATGGGCAGACGCTGACTGAGCGCATAGCTAGAGGTATAGAGACCCAGGGCAAGGTAATGGCGCAACCAATCGGCCAACGCGCCCACCCCCAAATGGGGCAACAGGGGCAACACCGTTTTAAAGTTCACCCTGGGTAATGTCTTCGTTAGGCCTTGGAACTGCACCACATCCTGTAAGAAAGGATTGAGGGTGTCTTCCCCTAACTGGGCCATCACCCCAAAGACCGCATTTAACAGGTCATTAATCTGATTGGGTGGGCAGCTTTGGTTTACTCCAACGCTCATCGCTTTTTGAAAAAGCCAGGTGACCGAAAGATTCGGTTGGTAGGGTTGTAGCTGGGCGAGGGATTGGCGATCGCAACAGTCCTGGGTCAGGGCATCATCTAAACCGTTGGTGAGTCGCTCCAGATGCCTCAACATTGCCCCAAAGCCACCAAAACTAACGGGGGATTGGCCACCACTACTGTCGCCAATGGGCAAAATGCGGTCCCAAGGATAATGCAGAGGACTGCGACGATAGCTCGGGAAAAAGCCAAACAGAAACCGCTGAAAATCCAAGGCGGCTAAATCCACCTGTTGATAGTCAGGCAGTAATTTTAGATATTCCTCCAGGAGAAAAGCTAGGTCAAACCGTTGGGGATGGGCATCGAGATAGGTAAATAAATAAGTAGTGCGGCCATCGTGGGCGGGAAAGGCTTCCCAAAAATACTGACATTGGTTGCGAATCGGCGTGAAGGAATAGATTAAATCTCCTTTACTATTCGCCGCAAACCCCTGGGCGCAGCTTCCCACCACTAGACAGACACCGTCCGGCTTTTGGCCTTGGCGCACCTGTTGGGCAATGGGAGAAAAATGCCCCATACCATCCAAAATTAAGCGGGTGTGGAACGTGAATTTTTCAGTCCTGGCGATCGCCCCCTGCGGCGAAACCGTAATCCCTGTGCAAGGGTGATTCTCAAAAATTTTGCCGCCCCAGGTGAGGAATTTTTCCTTCAAAACCGCCAGTAATCGCCGGGGACTCACACCAATATTTAAAATATCTTTCACCCAGAGGGGATCTCCCCCATGGAATTGGATACGCAGGGGATTGAATTCCGTGGCGATGACTTCGCGCAGTTCGGTCTCACTGAGCAGTTCTAAATCCAGAAGCGTCTGCAACTCACTCCGGGAAATATTCCATTCCTGAACGCGCCCTTGCAATGGCCCCCGCTCCAAGATAATCACTCGCCAGCCTCGCCGTTGCAGGGCCGCCGCGAGGAGCAAGCCTAAAGTGCCCCCGCAGACGAGCACATCACAATCATAGTCAGGGCAGTCTTCCGTACCAATTTGCACCATCGCCGGAGCGCCAATCTTACCCTGTCGCCAATTTTGCCACCGTTGATCAGCGGCCCGTAGCCCCTTGAGGGGATCCCCTGGCATTGCGCCCAAAATTGTTTCTACCTGACCCATGGCGATCGCCTCTCATTTTTCTGCACACTGTGGCTCTTTTTTATCATTTTTCCTGAGAGTGATGGTTATAAATACTTAAAAAATCTTGAATTTCCGGGATTGCCTTGACTTCATAAAACTTAATCAATAGAATCAGCGTAACTTAACACCGCCAAAATATTCAGGCTTAATCATTTGGTGCGTTGAGTGCTGTTTTAATTCATTTTTAATATTCAGGAGCTTGCCCGTGCTAGGAAAAATTTTAGGAAAAAAGAAAGATAACTTTTTCATGGAATTACCTTCCCAAGGTAACGACACAATCGCCGAAGCATCTGTTGCGCCCGAAGTGCGGGTACAGGAAACACCTCAGGTAGAAGCCCCTACTGCTGAAGCTTCCCAAGAGGCCCCTGCTCCCGTAGCCAGTGCTCCGGCCCCCAATGTTAATGACCCCACCGATGTGATTGTGGCCGCCATTCAAGCTGCAAGCCGAGAAGCCGTCCTCGCACAGACAGTAGAAGTTGGAGCCTTTGCAGAAAACTATCTCCTCAAACCCGGCAACCGTTCCAATCGTCGCTGCCCAGGGGCAAACATGGCTGCTTTTAAAGCGATGGCCCAAAACATCAAATTCTAGAAAGAGGCTTGAGTCAACAGAATTTCTGTCAGGGACAACGACATCCATTCATGATTTAGGGTTGAAAAAGGGAAGTGATTACTTCTCTTTTTTTGTGACAAATTTATTAATGTGGCGATGGTCAAAAAATAAATCTTTGACACTAGGGCCATGGGGAATCTGTGCTGCATGGAATTGGTACCAAAATTTTTTCGCTGACCGTTTGGGGCAGATCCAAAATCTGTGGTAATTAAAAAGCGACAAAAGCCATTGCGATAGGGTCATCCTCTCTATAATGATCGCAACACTTGCAAACTGTTGCCACCATGAGCCAAAACCTTCCCCCTTCTTCCGAAAACTCAGTGCAAGTTCCACCATCCCGTCGGCGTCAACGTCTCATTACGGGGGCGGCTGTGGGCCTTGTGTTAGCCGTGGGAGCGGGCCTAGGCTATGGGCGTTACTACATCTACCAGCGCTTATCACCACAAATTGAGCAGCAGCTTAATAAGCAAATTGATCGCCCCATTAACCTGGGGTCAGTGCAAGGATTTTCCTTGGGGGGATTACGGTTTGGCCCGTCTGAACTGCCACCAACGGCGGATTCCAATGATCAGCTTCTGGTTGAGGCGATCGCCGTTGATTTTAACCTGTGGACGTTGCTTACCCAGCGGCGCTTAGACTTAAACCTCACCCTGATTAATCCCCAGGTGACCGTTGAGCAAAACCAAGCCCGCAGATGGCTAGATTTGAACATTGCTCCCGATGACCCAGATACTGAAGGTCTCGAAGTTAATATCAACAACATCCGCCTCCGCCGGGGTCAACTGACGTTAATTGCCCGCCAACGTTCCGGCACCCTGAGTCCCCCTGTGCAGTTGGCGATCGCCTCCGGGAAAGGCCGCCTCACGAACCAAAACAAAGTAATCAATTTTGATGTCCAGGGTAAGTTGGCGTCGGGGGGAGACTTAAACATCGAAGGAATCCTCGATTTTGACCAAGAAACCAGCAATCTCAGGATTCGCGCCCAGAAATTAGACCCTGTCGCCATTTCTAACCTGGTGGTTCCCCCTGTTACCTTTTCCGGTGGTGTAGTAGATGGTGCCATCGAGTTATTCCTAGAAGAAGGCGACCTCAGCGATTGGAATGGAGAGTTAATGGCCGAGGGTTCGACCCTAATCGTTCCGGCCCTTGCCAAACCCGTAGAAGATTTTTCCGGCAAAATTGGCTTTCAAAACCAAGAACTTCAATTCCAACAGACGACAGGCCGCCTGGGGACGCTTCCATTTAATGGCGATCTAAATATCAATTTTGAAACGGGTTTTACGGGACAAATTGAAACAGCCCCCGCCGAAATTGCCCAAATCCTGGACACCTTTGAATTAGAATCCCCAGCCTTTCCGGTGGAGGGTCAATTGGCAACGACGGTGACCTTTGGGGGGCCACTGGAACAAATTCAGTTGGCCGTTGCGGCAACGAATGCCAGCCAATTAAAAGTTGATCGCCTGACCCTGGAGCGTTTTCAGGGCGATCTGACCATTACGGGTAATCGTTTTCTGGTTGAGCAGTTCACCGCCCAACCTACCCTGGGGGGCAATATCACTGGCCAAGGGGTGATTCAATTGGCCGATGAGAGTACATCTTCGCCTGGGGCGATCGCCATTGCAGCCCAGGGGGATCAACTACCGACGAATGCCCTGGCCCAACTCTACGAACTCAATTTACCCGTCACTGCCGGGCCGGGCCGCACGGATGTGGTGTTTGAAGCGCCCCTGAATCAAGTCTCAGAATTTGTCGTCTCAGGTACCGCTGTGGTGCCCGTGGCTGGGGGCCTGGTGACGATGCCCAACCTGCGCATTACCCAAACCCAATTCCAAACCCCTGCCCGCGCCCAGGGACTGCGTCTCGCCCAGCTTACGGAACAGGAACTGCCCTCCTTTCTCCAGCGCAGTATCGTCAATGGTGATTTCCAAGTTGCGGGCACCTTTGGCCAGTCAGAACCCCAGGCACAAGCGGGTTCCCTCGACATTACCGGTCAGGCCCGCACCAGTTTTGCCAATGGTCAGGCGATCGCCCGCAATATTCGCGTTGGGGATGGTCGGTGGCGCGCTGACCTGGCCTTAAATAACCTCGATCTCAAAGAAATTTTACCCGCTGTTCCCCGTACCCTAGTGGCGGACTACTCCGGTCAGTTCCAGACTGGGGGAACCTTAGCTGAGGTGAACTTAAATACCGTCGAAGCAACGGGTTCCGGACGCCTCACGGTGGGCAATGGTGAGATTCGCACCGAGGGCGTCACCGTCGCTGGGGGGGAATGGTACAGTCGTACCGCCCTAAATAATGTAGATTTAGTGAGCTTTGCCCCCCAGTTGGCCAATGTGGCAAATACAGTCCCCAGCCAAGGTCAGTTTGAGGTACGGGGTAATTTAGAGGATCTCTCAGTAGAGGGGATTTTGGCCCAGGGTTCCCTGAGCGCCAGACTAGCAGGCGGTGTCATTGACGGCGGATTGTTAACGCTCCAGAATGGTCAACTCCAAGGGGATTTCACCGCTCAAAATTTGGCTCTAAATCGCCTCAATAGCAGCCTGGAGGGAATTGGCAGTGGCGCTGTGCAATTAACAGCGGATGTGACCGAGCCAGACCTGAAGAATGTGCGGGCCGAAGGGGATCTGCGCCTCAGTGAAGGGGTCGCCCTGATTAATTCTCCGTTAACCAGTCAATGGGCTTGGAATGGGCAGCAACTGCAAATCCAAAGGGCGATCGCCGAAAATTTCCGGGCCGATGGGGTCTTAACCATTGATAGCGATCGCCTCGGTCGCGATGCAAGCCAAGCAATTACACAATTGGCCCTCAACCTAGAAGCCCAAAATCTTGATCTCCAGCAACTGCCCTTACCAGAGGTGGCCCAGTCTCTCGATGTTGCAGGTCAAGGGGATTTTCGAGGCACGATCCAAGGGACGCTCCAGCAGCCCCAGATCAATGGTCAAGTCGCTCTCAATAATGTGCAGTTAGCCGAATTAACCCTCGACCCCACCCTCCAGGGCACCATTCAAACCCGCAGCGATCGCCGCACCATTATCGCTATCGAAGGGGAAGAAGACCAGATTTTTGCCCGTCTGAATTCCCGTCTCCGCCCAGAACAAGCCGAACTCAAGCTCGATGGCTCGACCCTAGACCTCGCCCTGGAGTACAACCAAGCGGGCCTCGAACCGACCCGACTCCAACTGAGTAGTGGCAACCTCCCCGTTACCTTGATTCAACAGGTGGCCCAGGGACAACCCGCTTTGCAACGGCTTGATTTTCCCCTAGAAACAATGGTCTTGGGGGGAAGACTCTCCAGTGAACTGCGGGCGGATCTCCAGGCGAATTCGGTGTCCGGTCAGGTGGCGATCGCCCAACCGATGCTGGGTTATCTTGAAGGCGATCGCCTCAGTGGAAACTTTTACTTTGCCAACGATACCCTCAGGCTCCAGGATTTCCAATGGGCGCAAAACGGTGGCCTCTACAGCGTCGATAGCACCATTGCCCTAGCCAACGAAAACCGTCCTAGCCCAACCATTCAAACCACGGGCACCATTGAACAAGGCCGGATTGAAGATGTTTTAGCGGCCCTGCAAATTTTCGATTACGGCGATTTCCAAAATCTCGGCAGTTTGTCCCTACCGGATTATTTTGGCCGTTCCAGTCGCTTCGATCAGAGCGCCGATCTCTATGCCAACCGTCCCCAGGATCCGCCCCCCATCACCACCGAAATTGAGTCTGTGGCCGTGCCAGCCCAACCCACCCTGGAATTAGCCGATGCCACGCCCCCTGAACGGGAAAAATATCGTTGTGATACCCTCCTCAACGGCATGGCTGAAGCGACTCCGCCGGAAAATAATGGCGAAAATCCGGCCCTCTATAGCCGTGGCGATCGCCAACAATCCTTTGCCGAAAGAATCGCTCTCCTCAGTTGCGTCCAAAGCCAACTCAATTTAGATGTCGCCGAAAGTAAACCACTCCTGCCCGCAGAATTAGCAGACCTACGGGGGGAATTTAGCGGCGATTTGAGCCTTGCCTACAATGCAGAGACTGGTCTCCAGGCGGATTTTGATCTCACTGGCGGATACCGCGAAGTGGCCGTATTTGGTGAATCACAAATTGTTGGTTCCCCTTGGCAGTGGGGCGAAATCACGATGCCCCAAATTATTGCGCGGGGTGTGCTGCGGGATCGGGTCTTAACGTTGCGGCCCGTGGGCATTCGTCTCTCGGAACAAGATGGCGGGGGACGCCTAAGCTTTATTGGTAGCTTTGGGGGCGATACCCAAACGGGACAATTGCGCCTCACCGAAGTCCCTGTAGCCTTTTTAGAAAAGTTTGTTGATTTACCTGAGGCGGTGGCGATCGACGGTTTTATTAACGCCAATGCTGCCCTTGCGGGAACTCCTGATGATCCCTCGGCCCGGGGCGAAATGACCATGGCTAACGCCAGTATTAATGACACGCCGATCAATAGCGTCAAGGGGAACTTCACCTATGATGATGCCCGCCTCGATTTCATCGTTGATAGTGAACTGGTGGCCGAGGCTGACCCCCTCCAAATTACAGGCAGTATTCCTTACCAACTCCCCAATGCGACGGTCGTCCCGGAGAGTAACGCGCTCAATCTCACATTTAACCTTGAGAATGAGGGATTTGCCCTCTTAAATATTTTGACGCGGGGTCAAGTGGCTTGGCTGGGCGGTGAAGGGGAAGTGGATCTGTCCATTGACGGAGAAATTGATCCCGATACGGGGCGGCCAGTGGATCTGGTGGCGGATGGTCAGGTGGCGATCGCCCAGGCAGAGATCCAAGCCCAGGTACTGCCCGATGCCCCCTTGACCAATGTCCATGGGCAAATTGACTTTAATCTAGATACCCTGACCGTCCAAGAACTCACCGGCGATTTTAGTGGTGGCCAGGTGGCAATCTCTGGGCAACTACCCCTCGCCAGGGCGACGACCGAGAGCCAAACCCTCGATGTGCGCCTAGAAGATCTCAACTTTGTGCTGCCTGATCTCTACCAAGGGGGCGTTGCGGGCAATTTGATCATTGCTGGTACCAGCCTAGAGCCGACCATTGGGGGCGATTTAACCCTCCGAGAGGGACGTATTTCATTGGCAGGGAACCAAGAAAATGGCAATGGTAATGGCAACTCAGCCGCAGCCACAGACCAACAAACCACGGCCGGGAATAAACAGCTTGACCCAGGGACATCCCCAACACCGAAACGCGTTTCCAATGTCGATCTGCGGGCGATCACAGAGTTTAAAGACCTGAAAATCACCCTTGGCGATCGCGTGCAAATTACCCGGCAACCGATTCTGAATTTCCTCGCAACGGGCGATTTAACCCTCAATGGCACCCTCAATGATTTGCGTCCTGCCGGGGTGATTCAGTTAGATCGGGGTCAGGTCAATCTCTTTGCTGCTCAACTGCGGCTTGCGGGTAATCGTAATACCGCAACCTTTACCCCCAACTTTGGCCTCGATCCAGAGCTTGACATCACCCTAGAGACTTCTCTGTTGGAAAATTCCCGGTCATTTCTTGCCACTACCGATCCCCTTTCTGCTGAAATTCGTGACAATAGCGTCTTTGGCCCCAGCCAGATCGGCACCGTCGAAACCATCCGTATCCAAGCCAATGTGCGGGGACGAGCGAGCAATTTAGATGAAAATATTGAATTGACCAGTAGTCCGCCCCGTAGTGAAACGGAGTTGATTTCTCTCTTGGGGGGATCTTTCTTAGAAAACTTCACCGGGGGCAGCACCAACGAAACTCTAGCTTTGGCTAACCTAGCTGGTTCCGCCCTTTTGAGTAATATCCAAGATGTCATTGGCAATGCCCTTGGTTTGAGCGAGCTACGCCTCTTCCCCACGGTGATTACAGAAGATGAAGATGAGAGCAGTTCAACCTTGGGGCTTGGGGCAGAACTCAGTGCCAATATCAGCCCAGATTTGTCCCTGTCGGTGCTGCAAATTCTGAATAGTAGCCAACCCGCTCAGTTTGGTCTCCGGTATCGGGTCAACGATGAGATTTTTGTCCGAGGCTCAACGGATCTCAACAACGATAATCGTTTTTCTGTCGAATATGACCTGCGATTTTAGACACAAAAGCAGAAAATTTAACAATCTTTCCTGAGAAACGTTAACATTATTTAATAACCAACCTGAAACACAGGATAAGACGCTCTTTTAAGAATCGCATAATTATTCTGCTTATCCTCAAATCCTAGGAGGCTCTCAGTAGTGAACAAAAATAACAAAAAATGGCGCAGTACCGGGCTTTACGCCCTATTGGCGATCGTCGTGATCTCCTTAGCTGTGTCTTTCTTGGATCAGCAACCCCAAAGTCGAGAGACCTGGCGTTATAGTCAGTTCCTCCAAGAAGTCCAGCAGGGCAATATCGAAAGTGTCAAAATCAGTGGCGATCGCACTAAAGCTTTTGTCCCGGCCCAGGATGGCACGCCTATCCTCGTCAACCTTCCCCCCGGTGATACGGAGTTAATCGACATCCTCAGCGAAAACAATGTCGATATTGCCGTGTTGCCCCAGAGTGACGACAATTGGATTTTCCGCGCCCTCAGTACACTCATTTTTCCAATCCTACTACTCGTGGGGTTATTCTTCCTGCTCCGGCGCGCCCAGAGTGGCCCCGGTTCCCAGGCCATGAACTTTGGCAAATCAAAGGCACGGGTTCAAATGGAACCCCAGACCCAAGTCACCTTTGGTGATGTGGCAGGGATTGAGCAGGCCAAACTTGAGTTAACCGAAGTTGTTGACTTCTTGAAAAACGCTGATCGGTTCACTGCAATCGGTGCAAAAATTCCCAAAGGGGTGCTCCTCGTTGGCCCTCCCGGAACCGGTAAAACGCTCTTGGCAAAAGCCGTTGCTGGGGAAGCCGGTGTCCCTTTCTTCTCTATTTCTGGTTCTGAATTCGTCGAAATGTTCGTCGGGGTCGGTGCTTCCCGTGTCCGCGATCTTTTTGAACAGGCCAAACAAAATGCCCCCTGTATCGTCTTTATCGATGAAATTGACGCTGTGGGTCGCTCCCGTGGTGCGGGCCTCGGTGGCGGTAACGATGAGCGGGAACAGACCCTAAACCAGCTCCTGACAGAAATGGATGGTTTTGAAGGCAACACTGGCATCATTATCATCGCTGCGACTAACCGTCCCGATGTCTTGGATGCGGCGTTAATGCGTCCCGGTCGCTTTGACCGTCAAGTGGTCGTCGATCGCCCCGACTATTCCGGTCGTTTAGAAATTCTCAATGTCCATGCCCGGGGTAAAACCCTCTCGAAGGATGTGGATCTCGAAAAAATTGCCCGTCGGACTCCCGGCTTCACCGGTGCAGATTTGTCGAACCTCCTAAACGAGGCAGCAATTCTGGCAGCCCGTCGCAATTTGACGGAAATTTCCATGGACGAAGTGAACGATGCCATTGATCGCGTCCTCGCTGGCCCTGAGAAGAAAAACCGCGTCATGAGTGAAAAGCGCAAAACCCTTGTTGCTTACCACGAAGCGGGCCATGCCCTCGTTGGTGCTTTGATGCCTGACTATGACCCAGTCCAAAAAATTAGCATTATCCCCCGGGGTCGTGCTGGCGGTTTAACTTGGTTCACCCCCAGTGAAGATCGCATGGATTCTGGTCTATACTCCCGTGCCTATTTACAAAACCAGATGGCCGTTGCCCTCGGTGGCCGCATTGCTGAAGAAATTATCTTCGGTGAAGAAGAAGTCACCACAGGTGCTTCTAATGACTTACAGCAGGTCGCTAATGTTGCCCGTCAAATGATTACCCGCTTCGGGATGAGCGATCGCCTGGGGCCTGTAGCCTTGGGTCGCCAGAATGGTAACGTTTTCATGGGTCGTGACATTGCCTCTGATCGGGACTTCTCCGATGAAACAGCCGCCGTAATTGACGAAGAAGTCCGGGGCCTCGTGGAAGAAGCCTACAAGCGCGCGAAAGATGTGCTTGTCGGTAACCGCAGTGTCCTCGATAAATTAGCAGCGATGCTCGTCGAAAAAGAGACCGTTGATGCTGAGGAGTTACAAACCCTACTCATGGAAAGTGACGTGCAAATGGCCGCTTTCTCTAGTACCGCAGCTTAAGCAACTCGGAAAATTGAATTATTGCTAATCACTACGGTGAGAAACGAGATCCCTAAAGCAATTAGGGATCTTTTTTTTGTCTAAAACGTTGGCACATTAATGTGGCCGACACTGACGAGCACAGAAGAGCCGCCCACGGCGATCTCCGTCAATTCCCCTTTTTGCTGTTGCATGGTCAGCATGAGCTGACTGGGCCGCCCCATTTGAATGCCTTGGTAAATTTGCCAAGTTTGTAATGTCGCCTGGCTGGGGAGGTAGCGATGTAGATAACCCGCTAAACTCGTGGCCGCTGAACCCGTTGCCGGATCTTCAGCAATGCCCAGGCCGGGAGCAAACATCCGCGCATAAATTTGATTGTCTTCGGTTACGACAAAGGGATAGATGTGGGCTGCCAGTTGATGTTGGTATGCTTCTTCCCAAAAGGTGCGGTTGAGGGAGCAACGGCTCAGGGCATCGAGATCCTTGAGGGGCAGATATAAAAAGGGCAGTCCACAGGAAATCACCGCCGGTTTTAGCACCGGATGTAAGTCGTGGGCCGGGAGGTTTACCAGGGAAGCGTAATCGATGGATTGCGATCGCTCAATAAACTGAGGCAACTGGGCCGCACTTAGGGCAGTGGTACGAACTTGATCCTGTTCCCAATAGATAGAGACGGGGACAATCCCCACTTCTTCTTGGAAGCGCACAAGCTGACAATTTGCGGGTAGATAACCGAGATGGGCCAGAAGGTAGGCAGTTCCCACGGTGGGATGACCCGCAAAGGGAATCTCGGCGGCGGGCGTAAAAATCCGCAGTTGAAAGTCCGTATCAGGATCTTTTGTGGGAAAAACAAAGACAGTTTCTGAAAGATTAAGTTCTTTGGCGATCGCCTGCATTTGATGCGAACTTAACCCTTGGGCCTGGGGGAACACCGCCAGGGGATTACCCCCGAAAATTTGCTCTGTAAACACATCGAGGGTATGGAAAGTATAGGTTTGTGACATACAGGATAGAAATAAAATTATTAAACTAAGGCCGGTGCCGTGGAGATTTGAATGGAAACGTCCGCTAAATCAAGAATTTGTGGAATCAGATCTTCTTTTTTGACGGCCATCATATGGACACCGTGGCAGAGATTTTTGGCAATTTTTACCTGCTCCGCCGCAATTTTGAGACCCTCTTCGAGGGGATTTTTAGCTTGGGCTAGGCGCTCAATAATCGCATCGGGAATTTGCGCCCCTGGTACACAGCGGTTGATAAATTGAGCATTTTTTGCCGATTTCAACAGAAAAATTCCCGCAAATACGGGCACATCATATTGACTAGCCACCCGGTTCATAAATTCTTCGAGTCGCTGGAAATCCGTAATCATTTGCGACTGGAAAAACTGCGCCCCAGACTCTACTTTTCGGGCAAAGCGAGATTCAATGGTGTACCAACTCTTAAGCTGGGGATCCACTGCGCCCCCAGGGAACAAATCCAGGGAGCCATCGGGCATTTTTTTGTCGTTAAAGTCTTGGCCGTTATTTAATTTGGTGATCAGCTTTAACAGACGCACCGATTCGAGATCGAAAACCGCCTTGGCTTTGGGGTGATCGCCCGCTTTTACTGGATCCCCCGTTAGGGCCAACACATTCCGTAAACCCAGGGCATGGGCACCCATTAAATCTGCCTGGAGACCAATGACATTGCGATCGCGGCAGGCCACCTGAAAAATTGGGTCGATACCGCTTTGCAAGAGTAAAGTTGAGGCGGCAATGGACGACATGCGCATCACAGCCCGGCTCCCATCGGTCACATTCACCCCATGGACGCGATCGCCAAGCAATTTTGCCATCCGCAGCATTTTCGTGGGGTCACCCCCCTTTGGAGGCGCAACCTCAGCCGTAACGACAAAATCTCGATTTTCGATGGCACGACGCAGACGGGTGGTCATGGAAGCAGTTTTAGGGTTAAAAAAATCACAGGTAATGAACCATTCTACAGGGACGGCAGAAAACCAAGGGCGTCTTTTACCTGCTTGAGGGTCGCATTTGCAACAGTGTCAGCTTTTTCACGGCCTTCCCGCAACACCTGATCGAGGTAATCGGGGTTCGCCATAATGTCATGGTATTTCGTTTGGATTGGCTCTAGGGCGGCAATGACGGTCTCTGTGAGGAGGGGTTTAAATTGACCCCAGCCCAGATCGGCACATTCAGCGGCTACAGTTTCTTTGGGTTTACCACTGAGCAGAGCATACAACCCCAGCAAGTTATTGCATTCCGGGCGGTTAGGATTGTCAAACTCTAGGCCCCGTTCGGGATCGGTTTTGCACTTTTTGATTTTCTTCGTCAGGACATCGGGGGGATCCAAAAGATTAATCCGGCTCAGTTCTGAGGGATCGGACTTGGACATTTTCTTGGTGCCGTCGGTGAGGCTCATCACCCTAGCGCCCGTCGTCCGAATCAGCGGATCCGGCATTTTCAGCACCGGATTTTTCTTCGTGCCAAACTTGTCGTTAATGCGAATCACAATGTCGCGGGTCAGCTCTAAATGTTGTTTTTGGTCTTCGCCCACGGGCACTTTGTCCGCATCATACAGGAGAATATCAGCGGCCATCAGCACCGGATAATCAAGCAGTCCCACACTGACATTTTCCCCTTGTTTTTGGGCTTTTTCTTTGAACTGAATCATCCGCTCTAACCAGTTCAGGGGGGTCACACAATTTAACAACCAAGCCAGTTCACTGTGGGCCTTAACGTGGGATTGAACAAAAATTGTGGAGTGCTCTAAATCAATGCCACAGGCTAAATATAATGCGGCGATCGCCTTTGTATTATTTGCTAGAACCTTGGGGTCATGGGGCACCGTAATCGCGTGGAGATCTACCACACAAAAAAAACTGTCATAGTCCTGTTGAATTTCCACCCAGTTTTGGATCGCCCCAAGATAGTTGCCGAGGTGAAGATTACCGGTGGGTTGTACCCCAGAGAGAATGCGCTGTTTCGCCATGGATCGCTACGGTGTGGAATGCCCCAATGATTATCGGCCAAATGTTTCAGACTGTAAAGTTGCCTGACAAAGCCCAGGGGCGATCGCCTTCCTTTTAGCGAAATCTATCACCAAGAGGTCAGATTACAATAGAGATACAGGATCCTAAAATTTGCCCCTTTTCTCCCGTTAATTTTAAGGGCGCAATTTTTGAAATTTCCTGCGGTCATTTGCGCCAGTATTGTCTTGCGGCCCATGCCATGAAAATTCTTTGTCTTACGGTTTTTCCCGATGAGTTTCTTGCGCTCCAAAGGGCGATCCATCACCCCTGGCAGGAAACCTTAACCCCTTGCGGCACCCCCTACCTCGCCACCAACTACAACGGGTTACAACTCGCCCTTGTGCATCTTTCTGCCAAATCCCTTGCTAATCCCCAGCGTCTTATTTCCCTAGGCGACCATCTAAAGCCGCAGTTGATTGTGATGGTTGGCATCTGTCGCGGCAATCCGGCCAAAGTTGTTTTAGGGGATATTATCGTTGCCCAGAAAATTTTTACGCTACCAACGGCAAACCGCACCAGTGACTCCGCCTACATCCTTGCCCAACCTTGGCAAGGGCGACTCCTGGGGCAATCTAGCGCTTGGCAACAGCAAATCCAAACGCCGCGTCCTAAATCAAGCTTGCACCAGCGGGGCTGGTTACTCCACACCCTCTACGACCACGAACTCAAGCCTGACCATTGCCCTCCACCCCAGGCACACCCTGAGCGCCGCTATCACTGCCCCGACTGGCCTTTGATTTTCGAGCAATTAGTCACCGAAAAATTACTCACTGCCGACCCGGTTCGCCTTACGGCCCTGGCCATCGATTTAATCCGTGATAATCACGCGCTCCATTTAGCGACGGGTTTCCCCCATGATCCAGCGGTTCCCAGCGTGCATTTAGGGGCGATCGCCGATGTGACCCATACCAATTTCCAGACCGAGGAGGATCCTTTTGCGACCCAGACTCACCTGTTTGGCCTAGATATCGGCAGTGCCGCCGCCACAACCCTGGCTACTGCAATAGACTGTCCTGCCATTGTGATCAAAGCGGTGCAGAGCTACGGAAATCCTCAACCCCCCCTGCCCTTCCGTGCCTATGCCACCGAAGCGGCGGCCCAATTTTTCCTCGGCTTCCTCCGGCACCTCACACCCCAAATTCCCCTGAGCTATTCTCACTCCTCATGAGTTAAAGGCCGTGGCGGTTCTGTTTTGAGAACGAAGCCGTTATAATAACCGAGTTCTGCGACGAGCCTTCACAGTCTTTAATTTTCCCATGTCTGAGTCTAGCCATTCCTCCCTCGATGACATTCGCGCTACCCGATTAGAAAAGGTTGATCAACTCAAGGCGATCGCCATGAATCCCTACGCCTACAAATGGGAGATCAGCCACCACACCGCCGAACTACAGGACAAATATAAAGACATCGAAGCTGGAGAAGAAGTCGAAGACACCGTATCCATTGCTGGGAGAATTCTCGCCCGTCGTGTCTTCGGTAAACTTGCGTTTTTTAGCCTCCAGGACGAAACTGGAACGATCCAGCTTTACCTCGATAAGAAATTAATTAATGGCGGAATGCCCGACCTCGAAGGCGCATTCAATCACCTCAAAAAGCTTACCGACGTCGGCGATATTATCGGTGTCAAAGGTATTATCAAGCGCACCGAAAAAGGGGAACTCTCCATTAAAGTGAGCCAATTTGCCATGCTCACCAAATCCCTGCTGCCTCTCCCGGACAAATGGCATGGCCTCACCGACATCGAAAAACGCTACCGTCAGCGTTACGTTGATCTGATTATTAACCCCCAAGTAAAAGAGACATTCCGCCGTCGCGCCAAAATTACTGCCGCCATCCGCCGTTATCTTGAAGACCGCGATTTCCTTGAAATTGAAACTCCCGTCCTCCAAGCTGAAGCTGGCGGCGCAGAAGCCCGTCCTTTCATTACCCACCACAACACCCTTGATATGCCGCTCTATCTGCGGATCGCCACGGAATTACACCTGAAGCGCTTGGTCGTCGGTGGCTTTGAGCGGGTCTTTGAACTGGGGCGCATCTTCCGTAATGAGGGCGTTTCCACTAAGCACAACCCCGAATTTACCTCCATCGAAGTCTACCAAGCCTATGGTGACTATTTCGACATGATGGATCTCACAGAAGATCTAATTCGTACCCTTGCGAAGGACATCGTCGGTCAAGCTCAACTGCCCTATGGTGAGGTGATCGTTGATGTGGGTACTCCCTGGCGCCGGGAAACCATGCAAAACCTCGTTCAGGAAGCCACAGGGATCAATTTCCTCAGCTTTGATGACCTTAACGCCGCAAAGCAAGCCGCTGAATCTGTAGGAATGCACATTCCCGAAAAATGTAAAACCATCGGGCAATTACTGAATGAAGCCTTCGAGCAAAAGGTAGAAGCAACTTTAATTCAGCCCACTTTTGTGACGGAATATCCTGTGGAAGTGTCTCCCCTCGCCAAGCCCCACCGCGATAAACCGGGTTTAACGGAGCGTTTTGAATTGTTTATTGTGGGCCGAGAACTTGCCAATGGTTTCTCTGAGTTAACGGATCCCGTCGATCAACGGCAACGGTTGGAAGAACAAGCGGCCAAGAAAGCAGCGGGGGACGAGGAAGCTTGTGATGTGGATGAGGATTTTGTCACAGCACTGGAATACGGCATGCCTCCCACGGTTGGTCTAGGGATTGGGATTGATCGCCTGGTGATGTTGTTGACTAATGCTGAAAGTATCCGCGATGTAATCGCCTTCCCGCTATTGAAAAACCGCAAAGAAACTGAGGATAATTCTCCAGCAGAGAAAACATCGGTTTAAAGCTTATTTACCTGGGTAAAATTTGAGAACAATGGATCAGCAACGGTTAGAAGAAATTTTGGCGATCGCCCGACAAATCGGTTGGGGTGCAGGGGATGTTCTCCAAAGTTATTACAAAGGAGATATTAAAAATATTTCTGATAAAAAAGATGGCCCTGTCACCAAGGCAGATTTAGCAGCAAATCACTATATTCTGGAAGCGTTTCAGGAAAAGTTAGGCACTGAAGATTTTGCCTATCTCAGCGAAGAAACCTACGACGGCAATAAAGTTGAACATCCTTGGGTGTGGATTATTGATCCCCTCGATGGCACCCGTGATTTTATTGACCAAACGGGAGAATATGCCGTTCACATTTGCCTTGTTCATGAAGGTCGCCCGGTCATTGCGGTAGTGGTCGTCCCCGAAGCAGAAAAACTTTATTTCGCGTCGAAAGGGAATGGCACTTTTGTGGAAACTCGTGATGGCACCGTCACCCCAATTAAAGTTTCTGAGCGCAATCAACCAGAAGATTTATATTTAGTCGCCAGCCGTACCCACCGGGATCAACGCTTCCAGGATTTGTTAGATCGCCTACCCTTTAAAGATAGAAATTATGTGGGGAGTGTCGGCTGTAAAATTGCCCATATTCTCGAACAAAAATCCGATGTTTATATTTCTCTATCGGGGAAATCTGCAGCAAAAGATTGGGATTTTGCGGCCCCGGAACTAATCCTCACGGAAGCAGGTGGAAAATTTAGTTATTTTGCAGGCAATGAAGTGCTCTATAACCAAGGCGATGTGGTGAAGTGGGGCGGCATTATGGCGTCTAATGGGCCGTGTCATGCAGAACTTTGTCAGCAGGCGATCGCCATCCTTGCAGAACTAGATCGAACATAGTTTGTCACCAAAAGCAAGGTTGGAATCAAAGGGGTCATGACCCATCTCAACGACGGCGAGGGTTAAACCAGGAATTTACACCTTTTCCCACAATCACCCCTTATGCTAAAGAGACTCATTTGTTTTTGATTTGCCACCATGTCTTCGAGTGTCCTTGAAATTTTGGTCATTCTTCTGCTAACGATCCTGAATGGCATCTTTTCCGGTTCAGAGATTGCCGTCGTTTCTGCCCGAAAAATCCGATTAGAGCAACTGTTAGAGCAAGGAAACGTAAAAGCGAGAGCGGCGCTGAAATTAGCGAATAATCCGAATGAATTTCTCTCGACTGTACAAATTGGCATCACCTTAATCGGTATCCTGAGCGGCGCAGTGGGTGGTGCAACCATTGCCCAACGCCTCAAGCCTGCTTTTGATAATATCCCGCGCTTACAACCCTACAGTGAAGCCATTAGCGTGGTGATCGTGGTGACAATTATCACCTATCTATCCCTCGTCATTGGGGAATTAGTGCCAAAACGGATTGCCCTTAATGCTCCGGAAAAAATTGCCTGTACTGTCGCTAAGCCCATGCGCTGGCTATCTCGTTTAACAACGCCATTAGTACGGATCTTGGGCAGTTCAACGGAGGCTCTGTTACATCTTTTGGGGATTCAGGATTCCAATGAACCGGACATCACAGAAGAAGAAATTAAGGTTTTGATTCGTCAAGGGGCAGAATCCGGTCTCTTTGAGGCGGCAGAGCATGACATTGTTCAACGGGTTTTTCGACTAGGCGATCGCCCCATTAAAGCCATGAT
Organism: Picosynechococcus sp. PCC 8807; assembly: GCF_001693295.1. NCBI lineage: Bacteria > Bacillati > Cyanobacteriota > Cyanophyceae > Chroococcales > Geminocystaceae > Picosynechococcus > Picosynechococcus sp. PCC 8807. The sequence goes on along the minus strand of NZ_CP016483.1, from coordinate 27,739 downwards.
GACCCCCCGCACAGACATTGTGTGGCTAGATATCACCGCTCCCCTAGAAGAAAACCTCAAAGAAGTGATGGAGAGTAACCATTCCCGGTTTCCTGTAGGTCGCGACACCCTTGACCATTGCCTGGGGACAGTGCGAGGGACAACCCTATTAAGTGCGCAACTATCGGGTCAGCCCATCGATATACAAGCGATGCTCCAACCTCCCCTTTACATTTCCGAAGGAACACGTACCCTGAGTGTGATTGAACAATTCAAAGCCACAGGGATTCACATTGCTTTGGTCACAGATGAATATGGCGGAATCGAAGGTGTGGTGACGTTGAATGACCTGATGGAGGCGATCGTTGGGGACTTGCCCTCTATGGAACATGATGAGGAACCGATGATTATTCAGCGGGATGACAATTCCTGGCTATTAGATGGACTTTTAGACATTGATGAATTGAAAGCCTTGTTGGAAAAGAAAGCGCTCCCCGATGAAGACACAGGAGCATTCCATACTTTAGGCGGATTTATGACACACCTCCTAAACCATATTCCCCAATCGGGTGAACATTTTGAGTGGAGTGGGATCCGCTTTGAGGTAGTGGACATGGACGGCGCAAGGGTGGACAAAGTTTTGGTTTCGCTGCTGAATGCCAAGGAACTTGACCAAGCTTAAAATTCGCTAGATTTTAACGCAAAACAAAACCCCCTCGTTTAATTTAGGGGGCTTTTTGTTGTAACTGATTAAAAGAAATGGAGCCGAGCAGAGTCGAACTGCTGTCCAAACTGGGTATTCACCCCTAGCTCATTCACAGGTTTAGTCCTTCTAATCCTCAGAACAGGAACGACTGCTTGTTCCGAGTCGCCAAGAATCTCTGGTCTAGTCTTAGCTCTAGTGCAAACCAGATGTATTCCTAGAGAGCATCCGTTGGGGGTTTAGTCATAATCCTTAACGGAGTCGAATTATGAATGCTCGAACCTAAGTTAAGGTGTTCTTATTAAGCTACAGCAGCAGCTTTGCGAGCGAAAGGAACGATGTTGTTCGCAGTTACATTTTGTTTGGATCTTTGATTTGCGAGAGGAGATCCACTCTCGACCTGCATCACAGTGGAAGCTTTCGCCAACCTGTCGAAACCGTTGCGGCCCCGTGCAATGTATTTAGTATAGCATTGGGCCTTGGTTCCTAGGGAGGGAAAACCCGCTATCAAGTTCGCGATCGCCTCCCATTTTTTCTCGTAAGAAGTTCTAGCCCAACAAACTCCGGAGCATCCAGGCATTTTTTTCGTGCACCTGCATCCGTTGAGTGAGCAGATCGGCGGTGGGTTCGTCGTTGGCCTTGTCCACGGTGGGGAAGATGGAGCGGGCAGTGCGGACAACGGTTTCTTGGCCTTCTACCAAAAGACGAATCATTTCTTCGGCAGTGGGTACTCCTGTGCCTTCGGGGATGGCGGAGAGTTCGGCAAATTCTTGGTAGGTACCGGGGGCCGGTACACCCAGGGCGCGGATACGTTCGGCAATGAGATCTACGGCCAGGGCGAGTTCGTTGTACTGGGTTTCAAAGAGGAGGTGGAGGGTCTGGAACATTGGCCCAGTGACGTTCCAGTGGAAATTATGGGTTTTGAGATAGAGGGTATAGGTGTCGGCGAGGAGGTGGCTTAAGCCTTTGGCGATCGCCTCTCGATCGGCTTCGCTAATGCCAGTGTTGATGGGCATCGGGCCAGAGATAGTGCTCATGGCTACTTCTTCTTTGGCTTTGGTCTTAGTTTTGGATTTACTACCCATTATGTGAAGATTTTCCAGTTAGAGTACTTTTACGCCCATTATCAACAATTTTTTCGGCGATCGCATCCTAGGCGTCAAAACCGAACGCATTTTTAAAGAAAGATTGTCAGTATTTCCTGATGGGTCTGTACCTGGGATTGAATCGTTTGCTGCTGGGCTGGGGTCAGCTTTTCGGCGGTTTGCAAAGCGGTTGTCCACTGCTCGGTAATCGTAGTTGCATCGCGGGGGAGTTGATCCAGATCAAGGCCAGGCAGGTGACATTGTTGCTGTAGCTGGGCCACCTTGGGATCGTAGCTCAGGGCAAAGCAGGGACAAGCGGCGGCGGCGAGGATCAAACTATGGAGGCGCATCCCAATCAGAAAATCGACTTGGGCAAAAAGGCTTTTGTACTGTTGCGGTTGCAATGGGGTGATGATTGCCTTGGGTTCTGCTAATTCGTCGTAAAGTTGCTTGGCGATCGCCTCGTCTTGGCTTTTTTGAAACGGCAAAAGAATCACACTGGCCTGGTGCTGCCGTTGAAATTGTTTGAGGGCTTCCCCCAGAACGGCAATTTTTTGGGGTGTTAAAGTGCGGTGGGAGCGGAGATTGACCGCAATGCGGGGACGGGGTAAATCTGGCATTTCCAGACAAGGTTTTGCTGCTAAAGCCCACACCGGATCTGGGGCGAGCCTGTGGGGAATCTGCCAATTTTTTAATAAATCTGCTGAAGCCTGATCCCGCACGGTGATTTCTGTGCAACCCCGCAGCACAAAGCGTGTAACCTGATTCGCCAAACTAGACTGCAACGGGCCGATGCCCTGCGCCCAGGCGATGGTCTTTTTTCCTAGGAGTTGCGCCCATTTCATCAAACCAGCGTAATATAGCAGGCTTCCTAAACTCGTGACATCCTGCAACAAACTGCCGCCCCCAAAGATAAAACCATCTGCTTTGGCGATCGCCTTGAGGGTTGCCCAGGATTTGTGGGGAATTGCGGTCACACCATAGGCTTGGGCGGTAGCGGTGGGATTGTGGGAGAGGACAATGGGCGTCACCCCAGGGGGCAACATTTGCAACAGAGTCAATAGCAGGGCTTCATCCCCGGCATTTCCCTGACCGTAATAGCCACACAGAACAACATTTGGCATTGTGTCGTTAACGAAAAGATAGGCTTTATTATATCGGCGTGTTTGATTGCGCCCAATTATCCGCCTAAAGTTGAGTGACGGGCTATGTCCCCCTAGAAACAAAAATCTTCAACAGAGGCTTGAATGCGTCCATGGACTATTTAAATTTTGTTTACTTCTTTACAACAATGATCGCGTTGGCGGCACTGCCTAGTACCAGTGTTGCCCTTGTTGTGACCCGTTCTGCGACGGCAGGCTTTCGCAATGGCTTGGCTGTGGCCTCTGGGATTGTCGCTGGAGATTTAGTCTTTGTCTGCCTTGCTTTGTTGGGGTTGAGTGCGTTAGCGCAACAACTCGGCTCAGTATTTACCCTCATTAAAATCATGGGGGGACTTTACCTAATTTGGCTGGGGATCGGCTTAATTCGGACAAAACAGACTTTTGAATTCAAGGTAAACAATCAACGTCGCACAAATTTTTTGGAAAGTTTTCTGAGTGGGTTTGCTCTTACCCTTGGGGATCTTAAGGCTATTTTTTTCTATGCCAGCTTATTTCCGGCAATCGTTGATCTGAAAACTCTTGGATCTTCTGAAGCAATCACTATTGTGCTTACCACCATTGTGACGGTGGGAGGAGTCAAAGCTGTGTACGCTTATTTTGCAGAACAATTAGTCAAGCGAGTCAAATCACCCAAGGCTCAAAAAGCAGGTAGGGTCGCGGCAGGAACAGCAATGGTTTGTGGTGGCACTTATCTGATTTTCAAGCAGTGATTTTTGCCAACAACCCATGTTGAATCTAGCGAGGGAAAAGAGAAACTGACTTTAAATCGCTGGGGTGATAGATTTTGTGGGGGCGATGGGCGGCATCAATTTCAATCACCAGATCTGTCCAATGGGGATTTTGGGTGAGGGGCTGGATAAAGAGTTCTGGGTGGAGCGATCGCCAAAAATAATCCACAAACTGATCAATTTCAGCATCACTCATGCCTGTTTTACCCTGAGCGATCATCTGGTGTTCTGCATCCTTGCGCCACTGTTTACTCAGGCGATAATCTTCCGGGGAGAGCACCAACAATCGATCCAGCTTTTCCCACAGGGGGACATATTTCGCTAAAGCCTCGTTTACATTTCGCGCAAAAAGGCGATCGCCTGCGGTTGAAATCGGTTCTGGGGCTGTTTCAAAAACTTCCGGGGCAACGGGCCGACAACCCACAAACCAGCCTTCAAAAAGCACAATTTCCACCGGATCAATCCACTCCGGCCCAAGGCGATCGCCCGCACCATTATGTAAAGACTTATCAAAGCGGGGAATGGCAATTTTATCCCCCAGGTTGGCCCGTTGCAGTTGCGTTAAAACTTCTAGGCCCAGGTCTACATCGTGGGTACCGGGGGGGCCGCGCCAAATTAGTTCCGGCTGAGTTTTTCGTAAATCCTGACGTTCGGCATAGGTTTTGTAAAGATCATCAATGGAAATCGCCACACAGGGATATTGCCATCGCGCCAGAATCGTTTGCAACACCCGACAGAGGGTCGTTTTGCCTGTGCCTTGGCCGCCGAGGATGCCATAAATTAGCGGTTGATCCTGCTGTTGGCGAGCGGTACGAATTTGTTGGGCCAGGGGCAACCACAGTTCCCAGAGGGTTTTGAGAATTGCGCCTTGATCGTGGAAATTAAGAGTGTTACAGAGTTGGAGAATTTCCGGGGCGATCGCCAAAAAATCCTTAGCCCGATGGGTAATGCGGGCTAGACTCAGATCATAATCGAGGGCTGCGGCTTGGTTTGGATCCGCTTGGGCTTGTTCCAATAAGTAGAGCAAGTCTGCTGCTTGGGTTTCTTGAACCGTTAACCAGTTGATTAAGATCGTTTCCAGTTGCATGATGAAACTTTGCCCATGTCCCGGCAATTACTTGGCTTTAGGGTAAACCCAAATGCCTCAAACCGGATCGAAAAGTTGGCGATCGCCTCACGACAACTCGATATCATAGAAAATGGGTTCTACTAATTTTTTCGCTGCCGATGGATAGTCAACAACAGGAAAGGCACTTTACCCTGGCGCGGGCCAGTCTCCAGCAGGCCCTGGCTTGGTATGGCAACACCCGCCGCCATTGGCACTATCCCCCTGATCCAGCATTAAAAGCGGCTGTGCGGCCTGAATTACAACAACTCCAAACGGCGATCGCCAAACTGGATCAAAATCTCCTGCGCATCGCCACCTTTGGCCTGGTCAGTCGCGGCAAATCAGCGGTGATCAATGCCCTCATTGGCGAAAAAATGCTCGAAACTGGCCCCCTCCACGGGGTGACCCAATATCCACGGGCGGTGCGTTGGCCCCTGACCACGGAAAAACTCAAAATTGAATTAGTCGATACCCCAGGCCTCGATGAAATTGCCGGGGAAGCCCGCACAAAAATGGCGGCGGAAGTGGCGGCAAACTCTGACTTGATTTTGTTTATCATTGCCGGCGATATTACCCGCACCGAGTACGAATCTCTCTACGAACTGCGCCAACAGCACAAACCATTACTGGTGGTATTTAACAAAATTGATCTCTATCCCGACTGCGATCGCCAAAGCATTTTCCGGCAACTCCAACAACTGAGCCAAGAGTCAACGGGTACCCAGTTTCCCCTCAGTCCCGAAGAAATTGTCATGGTTGCCGCCGAACCCCAACCCCTCGCTGTCCGCATCGAACATCCCGATGGCCGTGTTGAAGAAGCTTGGGAAACCCCCGACGCCCAGATTGATCCCCTACGGGAAAAGATTTTTACGATCCTCAGCCGTGAAGGCAAATCTTTGATGGCTGTCCATGCCCTTGTCCAGGCGCGTCACTTGCAAACGGCGATCGCCCAAAAAACCCTGTCCCATCGCCAAACTGAAGCCGAAGAATTGATCTGGAACTATGCCAAAACCAAAGGTGCGGCGATCGCCCTAAATCCCATTGGCTTTCTGGATCTCCTTGGGGGTACTTTTGCTGATTTAGCCTTGATCCGTGCCCTCGCCCGTTTGTATGGATTACCCATGACCAGCCACGAGGCAGCCAAACTCTGGCGCAATATTTTGATCAGTGCGGGAATTTTGTTTGTGGCGGAACTGGGTAGCGGTGTCTTTCTGGGTTTAGGTAAAACAGCCCTCAGTTTTGAATCTCTAACCAATCCGAGCACTCTCGGTCTCTATGGCACTGCCGCCCTCGCCCAGGGGGGAATTGCCGCCTATGGTAGCTATGTGATCGGAAAAGTGACCCAGACCTATCTGCAAAATGGCTGCAGTTGGGGAAACCTGGGGGCAAGTACGACGATCAAAGAAATTCTCGCCCAGTGCGATCGCCAAACCCTGCTATATCGACTACAAGCAGAGATCGCCGCAGTTTAGGGCAAAATCGGATAAAAATGGCCCACTGGCCCCGTCCCCTGACCAATGGCTAGGCTATGTTTTAGGGCTTCTGTGACGTAGGTCTTTGCCTTGTTAACGGCTTGGAATGGAGGATCTCCCAGGGCTAAGCGAGCGGCGATCGCCGCCGAAAGGGTACAACCAGTGCCGTGGGTATGGGGAGTCTGGATACATTCCGTTTTTAAAATTTCAAGCCGTTCACCATCGAACCACACATCCACCCCTTGCAACGTCCCGGTCATCGCTCCCCCTTTCACAAGCACTGCCCCACAACCAAGCTGGTGAATTTTTTGGGCTGCCTGTTCCATGGTAGCGAGATCGGTAATTTCTAGACCGCTGAGAATCTCTGCCTCGTAACGGTTTGGCGTGAGGATCTGGGCGAGAGGGATTAATTGCTTTTGCAAAAAGGCGATCGCCCCGTCGTCGATGAGCTGTACCCCCGTGCGGGAAACCATCACCGGATCCAAAACCCAGTTGGGGAGCCTACCGATTGCTGCAGCCGTCAAAACCGCCGCCATGATCTTTTCGTTCAGGAGCATCCCTGTTTTCACCGCTTGGACGCCAATATCCTTGACCACCGCCTCAATTTGCGCAGTCACCATGGCCGAATTCAAGGCCACTACATCGGTGACGCCAATGGTATTTTGGGCCGTGATACAGGTGATCGCACTGGTGCCATGGACACCGTGGAAGGCAAAGGTTTTGAGATCGGCTTGGATGCCTGCCCCACCACCACTATCGGAGCCGGCAATGGTTAAGGCGATCGCCGGAGTAATTGCCATCGACCTACTGCTTAGAACGATTAGAACGACGCATCAAAAAGTCAGGAATATCCGGGAAACCATTCCGGGGCGCGGGGGGCTGTTGGGCCTGGGGTGGTGCAGCAGGACGGGGTCTAGGGGTTTCTGGCACTGGCGGAGCCTGGGAAAGGTCCGGCTGGGGAACCGCCTGCATCCGTCGCTGTTGGGGTAAAGGCTGGGGCGTTTCTGCGGCTTGGGACTCTACAGCAAACCCAGTGGCAATGACCGTAATTTTGATTTCCCCTTGGAGATGTTCGTCGATCACCGCCCCGAAAATAATATTTGCATTGGGATCGACCACTTCGTAAACGGCCTCCGCAGCATCATTGACTTCATGCAAGGTCAGATCGTGGCCCCCGGTAATATTCAGGACAACGCCTTGAGCTCCCTCAATGGACGACTCCATCAGTGGCGAAGAAATAGCCATCAAGGCTGCTTCCCGTGCTCTGGATTTACCAGAACCGACACCAATCCCCATCAGAGCAGAACCGGCATCGGCCATTACCGCCCGCACATCGGCAAAGTCTACATTCACCAGGCCAGAGATGGTAATAATATCGGAAATCCCTTGTACCCCTTGGCGGAGCACTTCATCGGCAGCGCGTAGGGCTTCGGACATCGACGTTTCCTGGGGGATCATATCCAGGAGCTTTGTATTGGGAATGACCAATAGGGTATCGACACGGCTCTGGAGTTCTTTGATCCCTTCTTCGGCTTGGTTCGAGCGGCGGCGGCCTTCAAATTTAAAGGGTCGGGTCACCACCGCAACGGTGAGACAACCTAAATCTTTTGCGACTTCGGCGACGATGGGGGCGGCGCCAGTGCCGGTACCGCCCCCCATGCCAGCGGTAATAAAGACGAGATCTGCGCCTTCGAGGGCTTGGGCGATTTCATCGCGAGATTCTTCGGCGGCTTTGCGACCAATGGCTGAGTTACCACCAGCCCCAAGACCCCTGGTGATTTTTTGACCAATTTGCAGGCGCTTTTTTGCTTTGGAGTTGGTTAGGGCCTGGGCATCGGTATTAATCGCCCAAAAGTCGATACTCGACATGCCCCCTTCAATCATCCGATTCACCGCATTACAGCCACCACCACCCACACCGATGACTTTGATTTGAGCAACGCTGCTGGGCATGATCGGAAATTGCGACGCGGTTTCTTCGGCGCTGGCGGAATGGTTTCCAGTCGCATCGAAGGAGGCGTTATGGGGTTGGAATAGATGGTTTTGGCTCACGGTCACAAAAAAAGTGTGATGGATATGAATATTTAAGTTTAGTCGTTTAACAGGATTTATTAAGTATCTTTTGGGAGAAATTTCTTAGATCATAAGACCTTCAAGCTTTTTTAGACTGCCAGATTTTGGGAGATGTTGCTGTTACAGGGGCATCATTTTTTTAGGTTTGGGGGGTTTCGGGCTGGGAGACTGGGGGAACGATGGGTTTGTTGCTCTGGATAATCGGCTCGTCAGGATTTTGCAGATCGATGTATTGGATATCCTGGGCGGGAATGGTTGTGCCGAGGGTTTGTTGGAGCTTGGCGATCGCCTCTAGTTGGGCCTCGAGTTGCGTCAGATCTGGCCCCAGGTGAAAACTACCAAGTTCGGTGTTCAAAATCAAATTGTTGGAGTCTTGCCAGTTGATGCTCAAAATTTCAACGGGCGATCGCCCTAGGGTGCGATAGAGTTCGGGCCAAAGGGGCAGTTGCAGCTCCCGAATTCCGGTCACTTCGAGGGTCGGTAAGGGCTGATATTCACTGAGGGGTTCGTAGACTGCGGCGGGGAACCATTGCCCTTCGGCATCTAGGTATCCCGGTTCGAGGGGGCGATCGCCTTGGCTAGAGATGGGCGTTTGGGAGCGGGCGACGGGGAAACGTTCTTGGACTTGGATCGCCAGACTGGGGGGCACCAGACGACGGGAAACTAGAGCTTCGGCGATCGCCCCTTGGGCTTCAATGGCTTGCTCTAGTTCCTGGGGTTTGAGGGTTAGGATCGGTTGGGGATAGGTGAGGGGGATCAGGGGACGAATCCGCTCTGAGGGAAGGACTTGATTGCCTTCAATGGTGATTTGGGCGGCACTTTTGATAATCCAATCGGGTCGGTCTAAGACCCAGAATGCTCCATAGGCCAACCCTATCAGGGCCAGCGATCGCCATAGACCCTGGAACCAGCGGAGGGTACGCTGTCGTTGTTTTTGCTTCCGTTGTTCCCGGAGCTGCTCCCGTGTTGCCATGGTGATTTCTGTCATAGGTGACGTTAAAACCGACACAATGTATGACTATCTTACTGAAGTTAGTTCTCTTTCCTGGAAATTACCCTTGGATTTGCCATGATCAATCGCCCTGGCCCGCCATTTCCCACGTCCCGCCCCATTGTGCAGCGGTTGGCCGACCGATTGTGGTCTTCTCCCCGTAGTGATGTTCAACCAGGACTTTATCTTGTTCGCTGCAACTATCAAGCCCAAGAACAGGAACTTCTGGCACAACTTCAAGGCAATCTAAAACTGCGATGGCACCAGGTTTTTTCTCAGTTTACGGCGGCATACTACAGTGACCAGGCGTTGGCAGATTTAGAAAAAAAGGCGATCGCCCAGGGGCTACTTTGTCTGTGGCTCGAACCCCAGGCCGATGATCTCGGAGCGATTTTAAATCTGTTAGAGACAACCCTAACCAATCTTGGTATCCAGCCTTCTCACATCAATGGCGCCATGGTTTTTGGGTTAACCCCAGCCGTTAACTTAACTGCGGCAACGTTTCAAAGCCAAATTGCCCCCTGGATTGTGACGCTACCAACGGCAAATTATCAACAACGACAAGTTCCTGATGGGCTGGCAACCGCAACGGATTTGGGAGAAATTACCTGGCCTTCCCAGGCGCTTCAGGATTTTTGGCAACGTACAGAACAGGACTACTTTCAAAGACTAACCGCCGCTGGCCCCCTCACTTTTCTCGATCATCGCCACTGGAATTTAGCGCCTGGTCAACGGGGTTATCGAGAATTAGAGTTAGCCACCAAGACCATGAGTGACGGCGCGGGTTTGCTCTGTTTTATCCAGGGACGACAAGCCCACCAAGATCAGCAATGGCAAACGGCCCGGCAAGCCTATCAGGAGAGTCTGCGCCACTATTGCTGTGGGGAGCAGGGGATCGATTGGCTCAAGGTGCTGCGGGACAACCCAAATTCGCCGTTGCTAGAGCAATTATCGCGTTCTCAGGGTCAACAACTAGCTCTGATTTTGTTTCATTTGGGTCTACTCCTAGGCGATCGCCCCCAGCATTATCAGGCCCCCAGTCCAGAAGGAGAACAAGCTCTCCATTATCTCCGCCTAAGCCGTTGCCTCTGGGAACGACAGGAACAATGGGTTTGGGTTAGTCAACTGAGTTTACTGATCGGCGTATTTTTACAGCAGTGGCAGCGCAGGTCAGCCCTAGGGGATTTGGCTTGGTCACTCCTTAAGGGGGTTCAGGAGCCTTGGCCACCCGAACTACTAGCCCAGCATTACAGTCTGATGGCGGCGATCGCCCTTCAGGAACAACAATGGCACAAAGCCCAAACCCTCGCCCAAACAGCCCTAGAACATTGCCAAGCCCTGGATGAAGCGCCCCCAGTGGTGGTCAGAGCTTGGAGTGCCCTTATTTGGGCCCAAGCAAATCAAGCCCTTGGTCAATTTGCCCAGGCGATCGCCACCCTAGAAGAAATTCTGCCGCCCAGCCGCAGCCAACTTACAACGCCCAAAACATCACCTATTCCCTGGGGCCACTGGCAACAACGGCTCTATGATCAGATTTTTGCTTGTCTGGGTGATCTTTACCGACAAGGTAAGGACTATCGCCAGGCCTTTGACCTCGCCTGGGAACGCCAGCAATACGAACAAAGCTGGGGTTGGCGGCCTTTTGTGGGGACTCAACCCCTACCAGATCAGCAGCGACACAACCTGTATTCGCCCCAGGATCCCCTCAGTTTGGTGATGCTCCGGGGTTCCCAACGGGACCAGGATCTCCAGGCCTTGATCGCCCGGTTGCAGCGCCCCCAACCCAACCTGATTTTGCTCCATGGGGCTACCGCTGTGGGAAAAACCTCCCTTCTTCGAGCGGGATTGATCCCCAGGCTCCAAAGCCAGCTCCTAGATGGACGGCCAGTACAGGTCATTTATTTTAAAAATTATGGTCAGTGGGCCCGCCGCCTAGTGCAACAACTCCATGGCGATCGCCCCTTTTGTCCCTGGCCCAATCCCCCCAGCTTAGATCCCCTCGTTCACCTCCAACAGCAGCAAGATTTTGCCCCTTTGACGGTGTTGATCTTTGATCAATTTGAGCAGTTTTTCTTGCAATATCCCAACCCGGAAGAGCGTCAGGATTTTTTACGTTTCTTGGCCCAAAGTCTCCGGTTACCAACGGTGAAAGTAATCCTGTCCTGTCGTAACGAAGCCCTAGCGCCCCTTTTGGATTGGGAAGCAGGGGCGGATCTAGGGGAGGCGAACCACAATCTTTTTGACCATCGCCTCCGCCATCGCCTGGGAAATCTCCGTCCCGATGCGGCGATCGCCCTTTTAGAACAGGTGGCAACCTGGGCCAAACTGCCCCTAGATAAAGCGTTAATACAGCAACTAATTCAGGATCTGCAAGATGGCCACGGGGAAATTCGCCCCCTCGAACTCCAGGTCATCGGCGCGCAACTGCACCAGGATCATCTTTATACCAGGGAGGAATATTTAGGGTTGGGCTTTCCGCCTAAATTGCTGCTGTTGGAGCGATCACTGCTGGGGATCATTCGGTACTGCGGCGATGAAAACCGCGATTTAGCCTGGCAATTTCTCCATTACTTTACGGATTTGCGCCATAGTCAACTGGTGCTCACCAAGGCGGATATCCTCCAACTGGGTCGTCAATTCCTTGGCGATCGCCGCCTGGGGGAAGAAAAAGCAGAACTCATTTTGCATATTTTTAAAACAACGGGGCTAATTCGCGCTCAACTCTATGGTGGCCAAGAATCCTACCAACTGGCTCGGCCCGATCTCGTGGAACCCATTCGACACCACTACCAAGCCTTTCAGTCCCAACAATGGCTCCAACGCATCACTGGCCGGGAACGGGAAATGCTCTGGCGGCGCTGGTGGAAGCTGTCTGTAGGCACCGTTTGGCGCTTGGGTCTGGTGGCGATCGCCTTGGGATTTGGCCTGCGCTGGGTGGAACTGCAACGGTACCAACGGTGGCAAGGGGCGCAAAACGCCATTTTGATGAAATTGGCCGAGGCTGCCAAGGTGCTCCAGGATGGTGCCCAACCCGTCGAGGCTCTCCGGGAAAGTATCCGGGCGGCGGTGGTCTTGCAACGACTACTGGATGATAAGGACGATGATGTCGTTACCCCCGCAACCAGACTTAAGGTGCTCCTTGCCCTAGAACAAAATTTCAGCACCCTCGCTGCAGCGACTACTGCAACAACGGTGCGGGACTTTAGTCAAAATTTTATTCCGGCAGTTTTTCGGCCCCCAGGCGATCGCCAAACCATAACCCCAGATGTGCCCATTACGGACTTTGCCTTTGTGGGAAATAGTTTCCAGCTTCTGCTCGCCCAGCCCAACCAACCTTTGCGGCAGTGGCCCAACCAGGATCAAGTCTTAAAATCCAGCAATGAGTCGATTACCAGTCTCGCCTGGCAACCACGGGGTCACTTCTTTGTCACCGGGGGAGACGATCGCCGGGTGAAGCTCCGCCAAAGAAATGGACAAATTGTGCAAACCCTGGGGGGCTTCCAGGACAAAATTAACGTTGTTGCCTGGAGTCGTGATGGGAAAATGTTTGCGGCGGGCAGCCAGGATCAAACGGTGCGCCTCTGGACGGAAACTGGGGAACTGTTGCAGATCTTGACGGAACATCGGGGGCCAATTACCGCCCTACAATTCAGCCCCGACGGAAAATTATTGGCAACGGCGGCGGGCGATCGCACCGTGCAAATTTGGCAGCGGCGACGAAATAATTCTTTCTTCCTTGTGACCCAATTTCCCCCCTTTGCCACAGAAATCATGGATCTCCAATTTGGGGCGGATAGTCGCCACCTCGGCTTAACGGGGCGGGATCATCAGGTATTCGTTTACCCAATGACCTACGACAATAATAATCCCGTCTTTGGGGAACCCAGCACCATCAACCACCAAAGCAATGGCCCCGACCGCATCGGTTTCTACGGCGCTTTACCTTTACTGATCACCAATACAGAAAACCATCATCTGCAATTTTGGCAACTGGATGGCACCTATCTCGGTAGCCTCACGGGGCACCAAGCTCCCATCACGCAACTCCACTGGCAGCCCCAAAGAAAGGCGATCGCCACTTTAGATCAAAACAATCAACTCATCCTCTGGAACCTCGATCTCGATGAATTACTCCAGAAAAGTTGCCGACTACTAATCTATGGCGATTTAAAAATTTCTCCCAGCCAACGCCCAGGCGATCGCCAATTGTGTACGGCCCTCCTCAACCTCCCACCGGAGTAGCACGTTATACTCACAAAAGTAAGTCATTCACTTCATTACACCGATTTCATTTCGCAAAAACCATGACCCAGGCCGTCACTCCTCTTTCCGCCCTAACGCCCCTCGATTGGACTTGGCGCAACCAGCAAATCCGCTACACCGTCCAAGGGGAAGGTCAACCCCTCCTGCTGATCCATGGGTTTGGCGCTTCGATCGGTCACTGGAAACACAACATTCCCGCCCTGGCAGCCCAGGGTTATCAAGTTTTTGCTTTGGATTTATTGGGCTTCGGGGCCTCGGCAAAACCCGCCTGGGACTATAGCCTCGACCTATGGCAAGATTTACTCCGCGATTTTTGGCAAGCGAAAATCCAGCAACCCACGGTATTTGTGGGCAATTCCATCGGTGGTCTGCTCAGTTTGGCAATGTTGGCGAATTATCCTGAACTCTGTGCGGGGGGCGTGTTAATTAACTGCGCGGGCGGCCTCAACCATCGCCCCGATGAATTGGCTCTACCGTTACGGGTGGTGATGGCTACTTTCGCGAAATTGGTTAGTTCGCGGTTAACGGGGCCATTTCTTTTTAATCAGGTGCGCCAAAAATCGCGCATCAAAAATACTCTTTATCAAGTCTATGGCGATCGCCAAGCCGTCACCGATGAATTGGTCGAGATGCTCTACGAACCCTCCTGTGATCCAGGGGCGCAACAGGTTTTTGCGTCGGTGATTACGGCTCCTCCTGGGGATAGCCAGACGGAACTTTTACCAAAACGGCAACATTCTTTACTGGTGCTTTGGGGCGATCGCGATCCCTGGACACCGATCAAAGGCTCGCAAATTTACCAAGATCTCGCCGCGCAAAATGCCGGGGTTGAATTTCATCCGATTCCGGGGGCGGGCCACTGTCCCCACGACGAAAATCCCAGTTTGGTTAATTCTTTGATCCTTGATTGGTTGCAACGTTTGGGGTAGCACCCTTCCACCCTCCGGCTTCGCCACCTCCCTCAAGGTGACACCCCTCTGACTCCCCTCCAGGGGAGAGAACACCCTCTGGCCTAGCGGCTACCTCCCTCTAGGGAGGATGTTAGGGACTTTCCAGAACACCCACAAACCATTCCCCTCTTGAGAGGGGTCAGGGGAGTGTCAATCAGCAGAACAGTAAAAGGCGATCGCCGTTTTGCCGTAGTTTTTTTCTTTGAATAGCATTAGACCAGATAACTCAATGGGTTGCCAAAGTTTCGGGTCATACTCCACGGCCAATTCTCCCGTGGGGGCGAGCAATTCTAAGTCAACAATTTTGGTTAAAACCCGGTCGTAGAGTTTCGCGGCATAGGGCGGGTCGAAATAAATCAAATCAAAAGTTTCACCCCCTAAATTTTCTAAGCGCTTGAGGAGATCACCTTTTAAGATTTGGTATTCTTGGTCAATTTTAGCCACTTTCTGCCAATTTTCTTGAATAATGCGACAAGCCTGGGAATTTTTCTCAATGCCGACAACTTTCACCGCGCCGCGACATAATGCTTCAGCCCCCATGGAACCAGAACCCGCACAGAGATCCAGCCAGTGACAGCCAGACACCTGTCCTTGCCAAATATTAAAAATTGCCTCCCGCACCTTTGCTAAGGTGGGCCGCGTTAGTTCGCCAGGGAGGGTTTTGATCTGTCGATTACCATAAATTCGCATCCCGGTATTCTACCGCGCTGACACAAAACGTTCCGAGGCGATCGCCCGTAATTTTTCCACATCTTCTCGCCGCGACACCGACAGGGGCACCGTACTTTTCATCTGGGCCACCAACGCATCCGTTGTTAGGGGAGTTTGGGCGTAGAGAGCCTGGTATAGCCCGGCAATAATTGCCTGTTCAATCTCTGCGCCACTATAACCCGCCGCCGCCGTCACCAAAATGCGCAGATCAAAATCTTGGACATTTTGTCGATGGCGCGCCAGGTGAATCGAAAAGATCGCCGCCCGCTCTTGGGCATTGGGCAGATCCACAAAGAAAATTTCATCAAAACGCCCTTTCCGCAACAGTTCCGGCGGCAGTTGCAACAGATCATTGGCCGTTGCAACGACAAAAACTTCCTGGGATTTCTCCTGAAGCCAAGTCAAAAACGAACCAAACAAACGTAAACTCAGACCCCCATCGCCTTCACCGCTGGGATTACCAAAGCTTTTTTCAATTTCATCGATCCACAACACCGCCGGAGCCATGGATTCAGCCAGTTTGATTGCTTGGCGGAAATTTTTCTCCGATTCACCGACAAATTTGTTGTACAGGCGGCCCGCATCCAATTTTAACAAGGGCAGTTGCCATTCCCTAGCAATGGTTTTCGCCGCGAGGGATTTCCCGCAACCCTGCACCCCGACGATTAAAATCCCCTTCGGAGCCGGGAGATTCACCCGCTTTGCCGCCGAGCTAAAGCCCACTTGAGCCCGTTTGAGCCATTGTTTGAGACCCACAAAGCCCCCCAATTTCGCCGTATTTTCTTCCACGGGAAAGAGTTCCAGGAGAGATTCTTCCCGGAGGATCTGGGCCTTGCGGTGGATCACCTTGAGGATGTCGGCCCCGTTGAGTTCCCCGTCGATCAACGCAGCATAGGCGATCGCCTGGCGGGCCTGCTTGAGGGTCATCCCACTGAGGGCATGGACAAATTGATTCAGTTCTTCCCCCTGGAGCGTAATGGCTAGCTTATGGCGCACCTTGAGTTCCCGCATCACCTCCGACAGGGTTTGGTACAGTTCGTCCCCATCCGGGAGGGTCAGCTCAAAATACACCGCATCGTGGGCGATCGCCTTTGGTAAAGTGATCGACTCCCCCGTCAGCACCATCGCCGAATTCACAACCCCATAAATCTCAGCCAACTCCCGTACTTCCCGGATGACTTTAGGATCCTCCAGGTGGGGCGCAAAATCCTTGAGCCAAAAAATGCCATTGCGTTCAATCTGGCCCATATATTTCAGTACATCGAGGGGATCTGCCGTATTTTCAAAGGCGATCGGTTTGTTCGCCCCCGGTCGGGCATAGTCATTGGTGCGGGGCGCATATTTTGTCCCTGGGGTCGGGGCCAGTCCCAAATTCACCGTCCATTCAAATAAGGGCATGTGTAAATCTTTGACCACTTCCCGCAGGAGCGCCTCTACCCGTTCCTCTTCGACGGTCTCAATGACGATGATCGGATGAAACGCACAGATGAAGGTTTTTAAACTGTGAATGTTATCCAAAAAGCCCATGGTTCTCCCCAAACTCCCGACCCGACTTAGAGTAAATTGCGATAGAGCAAACGGAGTTCCTCGACTGTCTGGAGGTGATAAAGTTGATTCTCAATCATTTTGAGGCCGTGCAGACTGGGGATTTGTTGAATATCGGCAAAAATGCGATCTGCATCCTGGGGAAATTTGATGTCAAGGCCGTGGCGAATTTGATTCAGGAGACCCCGTCTCACACTACGATCAATTCCCTTTTTGACCAGCCGATTAAACTCAACCATTGAGGTTCCCCACAAAAACATTGGCCGTGAAAAGAAAACGGTATTTTGATCTTACGTTATTTTTCTAAACCGTTTCTAAATTTACGCTTTCGCCCCTGGCCCAACAAAAATACAGGGACATTTCTTCACATATTGTCATGCTCAATTCACAAAGATAAAAATTCTAACGCCTGCCCCCACAGCCCCAAAGCAACCCTTAAGGTAAAAGAAGAAGCCAGCGTTTTGTCATCAACGACAATCCCCCTATGAACCACCAACCTTTTTCGACCCAAGGTAGTAGTGCTGCCTTTGAAAAAGAAGCCTTAGAACGCTTTCGTCAGCTTACGGCCCTGCTCCCCAGTCGATGCCAAATTTATCGAGAAGTTTGGGGCGAATCCACTGTATTGACCCTAGATTTTGAAGCTTGCCCGACACAACTGATGACGGTTAAAGCCCAGGCGATGATGCTTTTATTGGTGGCTGATCATTTAGGGTTGGCCCAATCTTTATTGTTTCGCCTAGGGCCTAAAATTGAAGGCTGGATTAATTTTGCGACCACGGATTCCTAGGGAATTTTCTCCCTTGGGATTTAGGAAGCACGACAAGTCAAACCAAGCATCGAGCAAGAATTTAGTATGGTAACACCTCAGATTCAAGTGACCCGTTGTTTACACACAGCAATTTTGGTGGCGGATGTGGAGCGGGCAGCGGCCTTTTATGATCGGTTGCTGGGGCTGCCAAAGGTGGAGCGACCCTTTAATTACGGTGGCGTTTGGTATCAGTTACCCCAGATGCAGATTCATTTGATCGAAGATCCGGCGTTCCAAGCAAAATTACCCAATCCAGAAAAGTTAGGTCGGAATCCCCACATTGCTTTCGGTGTAAAAAATCTTGATGCAGTGCGATCGCAGTTGGATGAAGAAAATTATCCCTACGAGATGAGCGCATCGGGGCGACGGGCCTTATTTTTGCAAGATCCAGACGGCAACGTGATCGAGATTACGGAAGAGAGCTGAGGGGCTGCGACCAGAGGGTTTCCCTCGTTTGCTGCTGGTTAGCCGGGTTGACCCACACCAGTTCGGCTTTCGTCGGTCGGCCTTGGGTGAGGGTAATCACAGAAAAACTGTGGTGGCGATCGCCATTATTGTAGGTTTGGATGCGGGGGACGCGGGCGGCATTGAAATAGAGGGTTTCGTCTAAAAATTGGCATTGGGTGCGCAGACGATCTTTGCGGTGGCGGAGGCTGTGGTGCATGTGGCCAAAGGTGACTAGGGGAATTGTCTTGTTCTGACGGCGGGCGATCGCCAGGGCCTGGGCAAAATCCGGATCACCAAAATCACCCCCCAGGGGATTCCAATCGCGACCACACATATCTTCTGGTTCCGAACCCAATCCGGTAGGGCCATTATGTCCGAGAAAGATCAGGGTTTCGTACTGACAGGCCGCAATATTTTTCTCAATTAACGCGGTGGATTCCGTAAAGTCATGGACGCCATAGCGATCGCCATAGAATTTCTCATTCTTCCACTTTTCGCCCCCCCAACTAAAAGGCCGCGCCCCGACCACCGAAAGCTGAAATTCCGGTAAATCTAAATGGCCGTAGCCCACATGGGTTTCTCCCAGAATCTCTAGCTGGGCTTGCACACGATCTTCGGTGGTATGGTCGTAGGGGGCTTTTTTGCGACCCCAATCAGAGGCGGTGTACCAGGCGTCATGGTTCCCTAAAATCACGGCTTTTGGGAAGGGAAGATCCGCCACTTGTTGCACCAATTTCACCGCTTCGTTGCCGAAATCCCCGACAAACAACACGAGATCTACCCCAAGAATCTCTAGGGCTTGGCGATCGCCAACGGCGTCCCATTGGTCATGGACATCTCCCACCACAGCAATGGTCAGTGAACGATTATCAATCATTGCTTATTCAGTCTTAAACTTAGTTGCTGAGGGCTTTTAGGAAGTTTTGTAGACCCCCAAGCAGTCCTGTTTTCTTAATTTTCGGTGCATTGGGATTTGCTGCTTCCCCAGCTTCGGGTTCCACCGCCGCCAACAGCAGCCGCTCTAAATATTCACCAAGGGGTTTGGTCGTTTCGCTGGCGATGAGTTCGTATTGGTCTACTTCTTTTTCGAGATACACTTCCCAGGCCGAAGGATAGGAGCGCCAAACCATGGCGCCTTCGTAGGGGCGAATGTAATAGGCGGTTTCGAGGGTGCTGATAAACCGTTCCCGCAGTTGCCGCGCCGCATAGCCAATCCCCACAATGGACACATCCTCCAGTTGGGGAATCAACATAATCACCGGGCGATCGCCTGCAAAGTTACAGAGCTTTTCCACCTGGGCAACTTCCACTGCCGACGGGCAGACAATGATAAAAATTTGGTCATCATCGCCGATTTTATTTTCGATCGGCGATCGCGACGTGCCGATATCCGTCACCTTAAAGGGAATTTCGCCCCAATCCCGCCGGGCCAAAGCTGCGGCGCCCGTATCCGGAAAGAAGATTTTCAGTCCCGAACCATACTCCTCCACAAACAGTTGCGCCCAATTCCACGCCAAGGCCTGGGCCTGTAGGGCAATCTCAGGAAAGCACAATTCAATTAAAATCCGCCCACAGCCTGCTTCTAAACTGTTTAGGGTTGCGGCTTTCGCTTGTTCGAGGGTTTCTTCAAAGGATTGGGGCAGATTGGACATGGTTTACCGACGCACAACAGAACATCGATTCATTATCAAATGTTCCCCATCGCTTCGTCAAAAGCTTTCTACGGATGACTTTAAATTTCCACAATCTTTGAGGCTCATTGAGTATGTTTCAATAAATGCCAATAATCACTCCAGTTGTGCATTGTTTTACTGACTCTATTTTTACTCTGACTTCCTCTGTCAATTCATCGGAGTTAACAAGGCATCGATATTTTTTAAGCCCTACCTTCTCTAAAATTCCATTGTCGATGAGTTTTTTTCCCATCAACAGGTGCTTGTAAAAGCTTTTGCTCACGAAGAATATTCTCTGGAGAAATTGAGTATTGAGAATTGTTGTTTTTCATTATTTTATTGAAAAAATGTACTCTTTTATTCTAATTGGTATTTTTGTATTGTCAACACCGTCAAGGACTTAAAAAAGTGCTGAAATTATTCTTTTTTATAAAAATCTTAGTCCTTGGTAAGCTTGCTCAATAGAAAAAGTGAGGTTAATACTTTCTAGGATGACCATATCTCCGGCTTGATAGTTAGTGATCAGCCATTCTCCTGATTTATTTTTATGATACAAATCCATCTCAATGGCGGTAGAACTCACCAGTAAATAATCTTTTAAGACCGGATTTTGGCGATAGAGTCTAAATTTGCCACCCCGATCATAAGCCTCAGTGCTTTTTGATAAAACTTCGACAACCAGACAAGGATATGTAATGAATTGGGTGGTGGACTGATCTCGTTCATCGCAGGTGACGCTGATATCTGGATAGGTATAGTTATGGCTGTTGGGAATTTTGATTTTGAGATCAGAATTTCCGGTTTCGCAACCGCTACCATCCAGATAATTAAAAAATAAACTCGACAGCCTCACGGCAATTAGACTATGGTTTTTGTTGCCGCCCCCCATGGCATAGATTTGACCATCGATATATTCGTATTTTTCGGCTTGCTGTTCCTCCCAACGTAAATATTCGTCAGGAGTGAATCGGGGAAATTTTTCTTCAGCAATAACCATATAGTCTTTCTTGCAATCGGGATATTCACCGTTATAGCATTTCTGGAATCAAAGATACTTAAGCGGTATTAGATGACGAGCTAAGGGTGCTTTTGGCAGACTAAAAAACGCGCATAATTGTCTTTTGCTTAAACCTGCTAAAAAATGTCATGGCAATCATTACTGAGACTTGATCAATATTTAAAGAACAGTCCTCCTTCACCCCAGGACGACATCTTCTTTAAGCGATGGTAATTTCAGAATCAAGATAGACATCTTGGATCAGGTGAAAGAGTTTAACCCCTTCTGCCATCGGGCGTTGGAAGGTTTTACGACCAGAAATCAAACCACAACCACCCGCGCGTTTATTGATCACGGCGGTGCGAATTGCTTGGGCAAAATCGTTTTCACCGGAGGAGCCACCGGAATTAATTAAACCTGCCCGTCCGGCATAACAGTTCAACACTTGGTAACGGGTGAGATCGATGGGGTGTTCACTGGTCAGTTCGTCGTAAATTTTGGGGTGAGTTCTGCCATATTTTTGGCCCGTCGCTTTGGCGATCGCCCCGTAGCCGTTATTAGTTTCTGGTAATTTTTGTTTGATAATATCCGCCTCAATGGTTACGCCCATATGGTTCGCTTGCCCCGTCAAATCCGCCGCCAAATGGTAATCCTTGTCCTGTTTAAACACATCGTTGCGCAGATAACACCAGAGAATCGTCGCCATTCCTAGCTCGTGGGCGCGGGCAAAGGCACGGCTAACCTCTTGAATTTGTCGGCTCGATTCTGGGGAGCCAAAATAAATCGTTGCACCGACGGCGATCGCCCCCAAATTCCAAGCCTGTTCCACTGTCGCAAACATAATTTGATCCGCACCGTTGGGATAAGTCAGCAGTTCATTGTGGTTCAGTTTGACGATAAACGGGATGCGGTGGGCATATTTGCGGGACATCATCCCCAACACACCGAGGGTCGTCGCCACGCCGTTACACCCCCCTTCCATCGCCAGACGAATAATATTTTCGGGGTCAAAATAAATCGGGTTTGGGGCAAAGGAAGCTGCACCGGAATGTTCAATTCCTTGATCAACGGGCAAAATTGACAAATAACCCGTATTCGCCAACCGTCCCGTACCGAACAGTTGTTGCAAGGAGCGTAAGACTGGGGTGGGGCGATCGCTCTGGGCATAGACCCGTTCCACGATATCCGCCCCGGGGAGGGTGAGCAGATTTTGATTAATTGTCGCGCTGTGACCCAAGAGACTTTCTGCTTCCTCTCCAAGCCAAGCTGCAATTGATTTTTCGGCAGAAATGGTCGTCATGATGAAAAATTTGGGGACTTGCTACAGTTCCGTTGTAACACTTCTGCCAAAGTGGGCCGCCCTGAGGATCATGGATAATAAACGAAGTTATCTTTTGTTGAACCGATCACAAAATGGCCCTGCAAGTTTACGGCATTCCCACCTGCAACACCTGTAAAAAAGCTTTGAAATGGCTAGAAACAGCCGGAATTTCCTACGAATTTATCAATACTAAAGAGCAACCTCCCAGCAGAGAGGCGATCGCCCAATGGGTCAAAACACTCGGCAGTAAACCGATGCGCAATACTTCTGGGCAAGCCTACCGCGCCTTGGGGGAAGAAAAGAAAACCTGGGATGATAACCAGTGGATCGAGGCTTTTAGTCAAGATGCAATGCTCTTAAAACGGCCTTTGTTCGTGCGGGATAACAAAGCGGTCTTGGTGGGATTTCGGGCCAGTGAAACAGAACTAAGCGATCGCCTCGGTACTCAGTAAGCCTTTAAAATAATCTTGAAATCCCGCTGGACTTATCCCTATGCTTGAAACCCGCACACCCCCCTGGGGCAAAGTCACGATCCTCGAAGAAGGCGATCGCTACCGCATTAACCGCATCGAAGTGAAGCCCGGTCACCACATCAGCACCCAAATGCACTACCATCGCAGCGAGCATTGGGTTGTCGTTTCCGGGACAGCGAAGGTCATTTGCAACGACCAAGAAATTATTCTGACTCCCCGCCAATCTACCTATGTCCCGATGAATACCAGGCACCGGGTCGAAAATCCGGGGGTCATTGATCTGGTGATGATCGAAATTCAAAATGGCGAATTTTTGGGAGACGAAGATATTATTCGTTTCGAGGATCGCGATTCTGCCTAGCCCTACCCCGACGCCACCGAGCAAAAATATCTGACTTTCGACTAGGGAACCGATATGCTTAGTGGTTGTACTTCCGAGGATTACCGCGATTGATGGGTAATGTTACGCTAAATTCTGCTTTAATTTCTCCCCCTGTGACCCTAGCGGATGTGCCCTTATCCCGTCCGGTAAAGTTGGGAGTCTTGGCCTCCGGTAGCGGCAGTAATTACGGGGCGATCGCCAAGGCCATGATCGCCAAAGAACTTAACGCAGAGATCCCGATTCTGATTTACAACAACCCCAAGGCGAAGGTTTTAGAACGGGCCGAAAAATTTGGCACGAAAACCCAACTGATTAACCACCGGGATTTTGCCTCCCGCGAAGCCTGTGACCAAGCGACTTTAGAAGTCTTGCGATCACATGGGGTGGAGTGGGTAATTATGGCGGGTTGGATGCGCATCGTTACGGATGTTTTGCTTACGGGCTACGAAAATCGGATTTTAAACATTCACCCCAGTCTATTGCCCAGTTTTAAAGGGATTCGCGCTGTAGAACAGGCTTTAGCGGCTGGCGTAAAAGTGACGGGCTGTTCGGTACATTTTGCTAGCCCAGAAGTAGATAGTGGCGAAATTATTATGCAGGCAGTGGTGCCCATTTTGGCCGATGACACTCCTGAAACGCTCCACGCCAGAATTCAAGTGCAAGAGCATCGTATTTTTCCAGCGGCGATCGCCTTAGCTGTGTCCCAATATTCCTAGAAATTTCCCGTAAAGCCCATGTCTGATCTGATTGCCCAGTTTAAAAATCGCCTGATTATTTCCTGCCAAGCTCCCGCTGATTCTCCCCTCCATGACCCTGAAATGATTGCGGCGATCGCCCAAGCTTGCGTCAATCAAGGAGCCGTTGGAGTGCGCATCGATAGCCCTGACCACATCCGCGCTGTGCGGGCCAAATTACCCCAGATCCCGATTATCGGTTTATGGAAACGTACTTTTCCCGAATCAGATGTTTACATTACCCCCCGGTTAGAGGATGCCCTGGCGGTGGTGGAAGCGGGAGCCGATATTGTTGCCGTTGATGCCACGGCCCGCCCCCGCCCGAACGGAGAAACCCTCGCGGATCTGATCGCCGGGATTCACCAGCAAACAGGAAAATTAGTGATGGCGGATCTCGACACCTACGAAAATGCTCAATGGGCCGCCCAAGCTGGTGCTGATATTTTGGGGACGACCCTCTACGGCTATACGGGGGAAACCAAAGATTTAACGCCCCCTGGTTTTGGGTTGCTTGAAAAACTTGCCCAGGATTTTGACCAGCCGATCATCTGTGAAGGAGGCATCCACACCCCAGAAATGCTGCAAAAAGCCTTTCGACTGGGGGCTGATAGCGTCGTTGTTGGGACAGCGATTACTGGTGTTGATCTCTTGGCACAAAAATTTTGTCAGGCGATCGCCCCAGGCCGCCCATGAGTAAAATTCAGATATACAAATTAGAGGTTCACCGATGGGCCTAAAAAGTTATCTTCAAACCCTGGGCGATCGCACCCTCCACAGCACTGCCATCCGCGTCGCCCTAATTGTGGGCACTGTGATTTTTTGCATCAACCACGGTAGTGCCTTTCTCCATGGGGTGATGACCCGGACTCGTTGGACGTCTGTGGTTGTGACCTACTTTGTGCCTTACTGCGTTAACCTCCATGGCCAAATAGCCAGCCGGATGCGCCAGCAAGCCAAAGCCCACCCTTCTTCCGAGCCATAAAGATCTAGAGCCACTTTTTTATTAGTTTGGGGATTGCACCGATGCGCTTGACAATCTATTTCCGGGCCTTAGGCGATCGCACCTTTCGACCAACGGCGATCCGGGTTGCCCTGTTTGTGGGGACTGTCCACTTTTGCATCAACCATGGCGTTGCTGTGTTGAATGGCACCATGACCAGTACCCGCTGGCTGGCAGCGGCCATAACCTACTGTGTGCCCTACTGTGTCAATATCCACGGTCAATTGGTCAGCCGACTGCGAGCCGAAGCTGAAGCGGCCCAGGAGAGTTCCCAAGCAGATCCCCAAAAATTGACGTCGTAACTGGCATCAAAGTTAAGGGGTTAATAGGTATGTTGGCCTTTATTGGCCGCTTCTTTTTGCCAGCATTTTTCTAACAGGTTGATTTTATAGAGATACCAAAACCGATTCGGGTTCCATACGGTATGCCGATCTGTGTGTCCCACGGGTTGATTGAGATATTGAAATACAGGATCGACTAGGTGCCTAATTTTGAGCCACATAGACAGCATCCTCACCTTAGATAATATTTTTTGAATCGAAAAGCGGCGGTACATCACGAAACGCCTGCCCTCAAAATCTTGCTATGTCTTTAATGTGCCAAATTCCCAGGCGAAGCCAAAGGGATGCTTTTTTGGGGAGGATGCTCATTTTTGCGAAAATATCCCCTAATTTGTCCTAATAATTCCTTTTTTGCCAACATAAACTTGATAGAAAATGTTGTAAAACTAGGCCCAGATGTAATATTTCTTTGGATAGTTACTATTTGTTGAAATATTACTTATTCGAGCAAAGAGAGTTTTTGCCAGGCAGTTTTTGAATAAAGGCGATCGCCAGTCGGTTGCAAAATTTCCGTGAGAATTTCTAGGGAATCCACAAGGCGCGGCCCTGGTCGGTTGAAATAAGCGTTGCCATCGCAGATAAATAGCTGATCGTTTTGCACAGCTCGTAATTGTTTCCACTCAGGGTGCAATTCCAAGTCGGCGAGCATTTCCTGGCGGGTACGTTCGAGGTCAAAACCACAGGGCATCACCACCACCACATCGGGATCACTGGCCAGGAGGGTTTCCCAACTGATGTAGGGGGAATGTTTGCCTGATTTTCCTAAAATATTCTCGCCGCCCGCGAGTTCAATGAGTTCTGGGAGCCAATTACCACCGCCCATGAGGGGATCAATCCATTCAATGGCCGCCACCCGGGGCCGTTTTGCTAAAGTCTTGCCCCGTTTTTGGCAAGCTTGTACCCGCTGTTGTAGATCCTGCAAAACGGGTTGGGGATCACGGTTAAACTGCTGGGCAACACGGCGAATATCCTGGTAAACGTCCGCTAGGGTATTGGGCTGGAGCGAAATCAACTGCGGCGGATGATCACTCAACTGGGCGATCGCCTTTTGCACATCGGCCAGGGTGACGGCACAAACATCGCACTGATCTTGGGTGACAATGTGGGTGGGTTGTAGGGCTTGCAAGACATCGAGCTTCACTTCATAGATCCCCAGGGCTCCTTGGAGCAGGGCCAATACATCCCGGTCAATTTCACCGCTGGGACGTTCTGAATCGAGGCGGGCAGCGGTACACACGGGGCGATCGCCAATCTCTGGGGGATAGTCACATTCGTGGCTCCGGCCCACCACGTCCAGAGTTAAACCCAGACAATCTAAAATTTCGGTGGCACTAGGCAAGAGCGAAACAATCCGGTAGGAAGCAACCATGGATAAAACACAATCGATGAACTACTGCTCATTGTAGCGGTGTCTTTTTTGGCACGATGTGGGCCGCTTGTCCCTAGAGGTTTTGGTGGTGGTGGTTAATGCGATCGCTAATTTGGCTCACCAATTGGGAGATTTTTTGATTTTTCGTCAGTAACTGACCAATTTTGTCGCAACTGTACATCACGGTGGTATGGTCTTTGCCACCGAACAGTTCACCAATGCGGGGCAAGCTGAGATCGGTGTGTTGGCGCATTAAATACATTGCAATTTGCCGGGCCGTACTAATTTCCCGTCGTCGAGAAGCCCCCTTCAAATCCTCAATGCTCACCCCCGTTGCTTCAGCGGCAATTTGCAAGATCACATCCGGGGCTGCCGGAGCATATTCCACCGTCGGGTTCAAAATGGGGGCGAGGTTTTCCACCGTCATCGGCAACCCAGAGATCGCAATGTGGGTCACTGCCCGCAGGAGCGCCCCCTCCAATTCGCGGATATTCGCCGTGTAGTGGGTGGCGATATATTCAATCACCGAGCGGGATAGGTTTAAATTTTCCGCCTCAGCCTTTTTCTGGAGGATCGCCATCCGGGTTTCCAGGTCGGGGGGTTGGATATCGGCGATTAGCCCCATGGAAAAGCGAGAAGAAAGTCGTTGTTGCAAGCCTGGAATCTGATGCGGTGGGCGATCGCTCGCGAGAACAATTTGTTTACCCGCTTCGTGGAGAGTATTAAAGGTATAGAAAAATTCTTCTTGGGTGTATTCTTTCCCTTCGATGAACTGAATGTCGTCTACCAGTAAAATATCGGCGGTGCGGTAATGCTCCCGGAACGTTTGCAGACTATCCTTGCGAATCGCAACAATTAAATCATTGGTAAATTGCTCCGTGGAAACATAGAAAATCTTCGCATCCGGCTGGGTATCCAAACGGTAATGGCCGATCGCCTGCATCAGGTGCGTTTTTCCCAGACCCACCCCCCCACAGAGCACCAGGGGATTGAAATCCCGCCCCGGCGATTCCGCCACCGCTAGAGCTGCAGCATGGGCCATGCGATTGGTTGGGCCAACCACAAACCGCGAAAACGTATATTTCGAGTTGAGTTCTGGGGTCTTTTTGCCTGGACGGGTCGATTGGCCACTGCGGGAACTATAAAAACTCTGGGTCGCTGCGAGGGTATTCCCTTCTGGAGAAGTGAGGCGTACCTTAACGGGCTGCTGCAATAATTCGGCGATGGTTTCGGTAATCAACGCACCATAGTATTTCTGGATATGGTTCAGGACAAAGGCATTTGGGGCACAGAGTACGATTTCATCCTCTCGCCACTGTTGGATCGCCGTCGGCTGAATCCAAGTTTCGTAGGTGGGGCGACTCAGTTGTTGTTCAAGTTTTGTCAGGACTTCTTGCCAAAGCCATTGGGGATTTTGAGTCAC